>CAWIJX010000004.1:0-2288612 GCA_963836515.1 uncultured Phycisphaerales bacterium | reverse complement strand
GTGGTGGAGGGGTCCAGGCCGAACGCGGCGAAGTTGGGATCGACGACGTCCAGCAACAGCAGATTGCCGGTGGACGGCGTGAAGCCGGCGCTGCTGGTGTCGCCGTAGACGCAGTAAAGCAGGCTGCTGTTGCCGGTGGGAGTGTCCCAGGCCAGGTCGATCTCGGAGGCGCTGACGACCGTTGCCGCGACATTGGCCGGGGCATCGGGCACGGTGGCGGCCTGGGTGTAGGCGTAATCCAACGTCCCGTCGTCGCTGTATGCCGCCACGCGGTAGTAGTAGGTCATCCCGGCCGGCAGCGACGTGTCGGAATACGGGCTGGCGGCGATGGTACCGGGGCAGGCCGTCCAGGTCTGGCCATCGGCGCTGCGCCAAAGGTGGAAACCCGTCTCGTTGTCGGAGTTGTCCGTCCAGACGAGGTCGATCTCGCTGGTGCTGATCGTGGTGGCTTCCAGGTCGCTCGGCGCATCGGGATAGTCGGCCGTGGTGATCGGGCCGGCGATGCTGGACCAGGCGGAACTGGTGAAGCTGTTGTAGGCGCAGACGCGGAAGTAGTAGTCGGTGTCTGGCACGAAGCTGCCGGCCCCGATGAAGCTGACAGTGCCGGTGCCCGTATTGGCCGGGGCGCAGGCGGAGCCGTCAGCCGCGAATGGGCTATCGGCCAGGCTCCATTCCAGGACAAAGCCGTCTTCGTTCGTGGCGTTGTCGGCGAAGGCCACATCGGCGTGGTCGCCGGAGTCAATGGCGGACACGACAAGCGTATCGGGAGCGGACGGGACGGCCAGCGTGGTGACCGAGGCCGGCGGGTTGCTCCAGGGCAACTGGCCCGACTCGTTCACGGCCGCGATGCGGAAATAGTACGTCGTGGTCGGCGCGAAGGTGGAGTTGACCCAGGCGGATGTATCTTCGCCGGCGGGCGTGGCGATCTGGCTCCAGGTGGCACCGTCGGTGCTGGATTGAACGATGAAACCGGTGACGGCATCCTCGGGCGGCGGCGAGTCCCACAGCAGGCTGACGCCGGCGTCGTTGATGGTGTTGACCGTCAGGCCGGAGAGCAGTTGCCGCTGCTCCAGCGCCTCGAACACAGCGCGCGAGATCGGGCGCTGCTTGTAACGGGACCTGCCCGACGGGTTACCGGCGCGCGCAGTGCGCCGCCAATTCGAGAATAACGACATGACCGACTCCTTCCCTAAGGGAACCGGCCCGCGGCAGGAGTGAAACCGTTCCCCTGTCTTCGAGCCCACAAGCAATTAAGAACTGACCGAACGAGCGGCACTCTAGCGAGGTGGTATTTGTATTGTCAAGCATAATTTTCTGAGAAAATACAATTGTCGAATTGGGTATATGGAGCGAACGAGCTATCGCGCGGACCCGGATGGCATCATCGACGCGGATGATTATTACCGGATGGATGTGGCGTATCGGTTGCAGGGCGATGGGCAGCACGTCGGGTGGGGCAATGGCGATGTGGATTATCTCGGCGGGATCTCGGCCGATGATTTCTACCTGATTGACCGCGCTATGTGCGGCAGCCGCCGACGGGGGCGAAACGCGAGCAGGCGTGGAGCGCGAGGAAGATCGAGGATGTGCTGAGCTGAGAGATATCAGATTTCAGATTTCAGATTTCAGGGATCGGGGATCAGGGCGGGCGCTGACGCTTCCGCTTCAGACAGACTGGGCTGCGGGGAGATAGCTCTGTTCGATGCGATTCTCGGTGACTTTGATCATGCAGAATCCGGAGGGGTCCTTGCCCAGCGGTTTGCCGGCCGGCGGGTGCGCTTGCATGGAAGTCGCCGGAGGCGCATATTGCCGGGCATGAGAATCCAAAGCAGCGGCACGTCGCGGCGGGCATTCCTCGGCAGGGCATCGGCAGGACTGGGCGCGATGGTCGCTGCGCCGTGGATCGTGCCATCGTCGGTATTCGGGGCCGATGGGCAGGTGGCGCCGAGCAATCGGATCGTGATGGGCTGCATCGGCCTGGGCGGCCGGGGGACGGTGGACATGCAGGCGATGCTCGGGCGCGCTGACGTGCAGATCGTGGCGCTGTGCGATGTCGATGCGGGGAGCAACCGCTACGAGGATGAATGGGCGCGCGGACTGGCGCCGGCCATGGATTCAGTGAAGAAGCATTACGCTGCACGCAAAGGGATGGAGCCGACGGTTGCGGGATACGCCGATTTTCGCGAGGTGCTGGAGCGCAAGGACATTGATGCGGTGACCATCGCCACGCCGGACCATTGGCACGCGGGCATCGCTGTCGCGGCGGCCAAGGCGGGGAAGGATATCTACTGCGAGAAGCCGCTGTGCCTGACGGTGGCCGATGGCCGGGCGATGGTGGAGGCGGTGAAGCGGTATGGCCGGATTTTCCAGTGCGGAAGCCAGAGGCGATCGAGCGCGAAATGCCGATTCTCGTGCGAGCTGGTGCGCAATGGCCGGATTGGCAAGCTGCAGACGGTGCGCGTCGGTTTGCCGGGCGGATACTGGGTGCGCAAGGGCATTCATGACACCGAAGAGGCCGAGCCGGTGCCGCAGGGGTTCAGCTACGATCTGTGGCTCGGGCCAGCGCCGGAAGCGCCGTACACGTACAACCGCTGCCACTGGAACTTCCGGTGGAACCTCGATTATTCCGGCGGGAATGTCACCGACTGGGGCGCGCACATGATCGACATGGCGCACTGGGGCATGGGCACGGAGCAGACCGGCCCCGTCGAGATCGAAGGCAAGGGCACGTTCCCGCCGCGCAGCAAGCTCTGGAATGCGGCCACGAGTTTCGAGTTTACCTGCAAGTACGCCAATGGCGTGACGCTGATCGTCAAGAGCGGCGGGACGGGCTGCAAGTTCGAAGGCACGGATGGCTGGGTGGATCTGGAGGGCGCCACCAGCCCGGCGGCGCTCGTCCACGAGAACATCACATCGGGCGAGGTACACCTCTACGAGAGCAACGATCATCACGGGAATTTCATCGAGTGCGTGAAGAGCCGCGCAGACGGCCGCGCCTGTTGATGTGGCGCACCGCAGCATCACGCCGGCGCATCTTGGGAACATCGCGATGCAGGTTGGGCGGAAGCTGAAGTGGGATCCGGAGAAGGAACGGTTGGTCGATGATGCGGAGGCGGATCGGTATCTGTCGCGGGCGTATCGGGCGCCGTGGAAGGTGTAGGGGGGAGGGTTCAGGGTTCAGGGTTCACGGCTCGGGGCTCGGGTCGAGGCTGATTTGCAGACGAGAGGAAGCATCATGAATACACGGACTCTGATTCGAGCGGGTCTGATGATGGTGTTGGGCGCGTGTGGGTCGGCTCTGGCTCAGGAACAGCCGGCCGAGGGCGGGTTTCTCAGCGAGTTGTACACTTCGACGACGGGCTTCGCCGTGCCGGATCGGCAGAAGATCGTGCCTGTTCGCATTCTGCGCGAGTTCGAGCTGGGGACGGCGCTGGAGCGATTCGCGGCGTCGAACAACCGACTGCTGGAGCGTCGCGAGAAGGAACTGCCCGAAGCCGCGTGGAAGATCGACAGCACCACAGCGATGTCGCCCACCGCGATCATTATCAAGGACGTAGTGCGCGTGAATGATCGTCGGCTGGGCGGGCGCATCGAATATCTTGCGCAGCCGGCCGGACGCGGCGAACAGCGGGCCAGTCACCTGCTGGATGTGGATGAGCTGAAGGACGTGGAGAGCGCCTTGAGCACCATGAACCGCGCAATGCGCCAGACTGACCCGGCCAAGGATGAGTCGATCGCCATGCAGTACCGGAGCCGATCGGGCTTCGTCGTGTCGCTGAATATGAACAGCAAGCAGGTGAACGCCCGGTTCGGCAACGCCAGCGCGGACTCGAAAGAGAAGATCGGGGAGCTTTTTGAGGGGGCGGAGGCGATGGTACACAAGCTGGTGCAGTATCTGGCGACGTTGTGATCGTCACGGGGTATTGCGCGACGAGCTTGGCAATGGTATAATTGAAGCGGCCATCAGGAGCGATGCATGTTGATCCGGCTGGACATCACGAAGCTGACTCAGGCCGCGGCGTTTGTGCTCAGGCGGCACAACGGATTCATCACGCGAATCAGGCTCCTCAAGCTGCTCTACATCGCCGACCGGGAACTGCTGGCGCAGATCCGGCGGCCACTGACTGGCGATGAGCCGGTGGCGATGGACTTCGGCCCGGTACTCGCGCACACGTACGATCTTCTGAAGGGCGAGGCGACGGGGATCGAGTTCTGGAGCCGGTTCATCCAGCAGGTCGCGCCCTACACGCACAAGCTGGTTGCGGATCCGGGCGTGGGCAAGCTGTCCAAAGTCGAGTTAGCCAAACTGGACGAACTCGTGCAGCGGTACTGGTGGGTCGATGACCATGAATTGTCGCAATTGACGCACGAGTTCGCCGAATGGAAGCGCAACGAGCCGCCGAAGAAGGGCATGAAGCGGATTCCGACGGAGCACGTGCTTGAGGCTGTGGGGCTTGGCGGCGAGATCGAGCGGCTGAAACGGGAAGCCCGCGAGGAAGCCGAGGTAGATGCGCTCCTGGCGGGTGCGGCACGCGATGCTCGCGTCAGCGCGGCATGATCCGGCCAGCCTTCATGCTGGACAGATTCCCCACTCGCCTTGCGGACAAACGATGCCGTTCACTTGGGCGTAGCAGCGCTTCGGGCTCCAGTTCTTCTCCGGTCCATCCCACCCGCGCGAGCCCGATGCGAAGTATCACGTCTCTGCCAGCGCCACTCGCGATCCATTTGTTGGCCTCGGCCAACAACGGCGGGTCGGCATCTGCTGATTTGAAGGCCACCAGCACGTCTTCCGCTGTCATGGGCAGTTCGTAGAAGATGCCTTCCTGGTCGCGGAAGATCAGGCGCAATCGGCCAAACGAGCTGCTGAACTCAAGATTCCTGCGTGCGGCTGAGATCCCGCCCAATGATCGCGTCTGGGCACCCTCCAGCACGTACCTGTAGTCAGTCAGATTCCGGCCGAAAATAGCTGCCACGCTCCTGTCCAGAGTCTCGACGAGGACCGCATGCGTAGCCGCCTGATCAAACTGGTGCAGCAGTTGAGGGCTGCCGAGCAATGGATAGTCCTCAGTGGCGTGCGGCGGCATCCCACGTTTCCTGGGACCGGAACGGCAGTCGATCAGGTTTCCCGGCGCAAGATTCAGAGCGTTGCTTCGGCCCTGCCAGTTCTCACCTGACGCCGGGATTGGGCGCACCATCCGCTGCTCGTGCAGATCCCAGCCGGCGACGCAGAAATGTCCTTGCTTCATCCGTGTGAGTTCGGTGATGAGCACAGGATGGAATCGGTCGGGAGAATATGTCGCCGAAGGTCGGTGAGGGTCATCGTCGGTTCCTCGATTCAGCCGCTTCTCTGCGCCCGAAGATATCCTGGCGGATGCCACCTCCTGCCTGTGGCAGCGGTCGCTGCTTGAGCGGAGAACGCTTGCCCTGCCGCGCCTGAGAAAGCGAGAGACTGCGATGCTGCTGTTCCACGAAAGGTTCCCGAACTCGTGGTGAGTGTAAGCACTCATGCGGGTTGGTGCAAAGTGCTCGGGCTACGGCTTGCTCACTCTGATGAAACAGACCGATGGTGCCTTGAGATCCTGTGTGATCAGCAGCTTCGCCGCCGGTACGCGGGATTCGGTCTTGGCCAGGTCGCGCGGAGTCGAGGATGAGAATCTGGCATATCGCCTCGCCCTGCCACGGAAGACCCTTGACGTTGATCTGGATGCTCTCGGATTGAGAGTTGTAGTTGCTGATGAGGATGCCGAGCGCGGATTTGTCGGCATTCAGGCCGGCCGCGATGGCCAGATGCGCCGGGTCGCCGCCCGTCGCCTGCACGCGATGGGGCGTATCGAGCAGGAGCTTGAATGCCTTGAACGTCTGGTAGTTCTTGCGGGGTGCGCCGTGGAACGTGAACAGGCCGAAGCCCTGGGTGTCGGTCGTGTAGTAGTTGGCCACGTCGAGGCTCGTGTCCTGGAAGTTGATCAGGCAGGCGGCGATGAACGCAGCGCCTTCGGTGTTGCCGACGCGGTCGTAGAAACGCTCGCGCGGTGCGCCCTGCTTTTTCGGCGACATGCACGCGGACCAGTCCATGTCCGGCAGGTAGTTCCATTCGTTGAGGTGAAGCTCGGTTTTCGTGAAGCCGAAGCGGTCGAGGGTTTCGCGCACGCCCTTGGCGCGGGCGAGGCACTCGGCGGGATTGTTGGTGTAGAGGTGCCACGAGACGAAGTCGAGCGGAATGGAGCGATCCTTGCAGAAGCCGAGGAACTTCAGGAGGAAGGCGGAGGGCTCGAAGCGGCCGCTCTTGAGCTGGCCGGAGTTTCCGATGGCGGGGCCGCCGACTTTCAGGTCGGGGTACTTGCTCTTGAGCAGGCGCGCGGTGGTTTCGTACATACGCAGATAGTCCTCATCCGAGCCGCTCCACATCGACGGGCGGATGTCCGGCTCGTTCCAGATTTCCCAGTAGCGGATGTTGTGGCGCAAGCCGGCGGCCCAGCCGTCGTTGTAGTGGCGGACGATGCCGAGGCACACGGCCGCCCAGCGGTCATAGTCGGCCGGCGGATGGACGTAGTATTTGCCGCTTGGTGTGCTCGATGCTCTCGCCGAGGCGATAGACGATGCCGCAGCCGGTGGCGACGATGGACTGGAGGTAGTCATCGGTGCGGCGGAAGTCGTAGCTCTCGGCATTTTCGGGGTCGGCCGACAGGTTGCGGAAGATCGTGTGGATATCGACGACGTTGACGTTGGGCCAGTGGCAGTCGTGGAGTCGGATGAGGGGAAAGCCGATCTCGCGGAAATAGTCGGAGAGATCGATGAGGTTGCCGAAGTGGATCGGGCCGCAGTTGCCGCCGTGGAGAGGGCGAATCTGGCCGAGGGGCTTGGCGCAGTTGACTTCGAGCTGGGCGGGAGCGGCGAAGGCGGCGGCAGTGAGACCGAACGAGAGGATGAGCAGGCGCGAGAGCATGGGAGTGGGATACCATGCGGGAGGACGGGGGTCAAAGAGTGACGGGGGGGCATCAATCGCGTATACTCTGCTTCAGGAGACGCAACCATGTTCCTGCTGAACGACCTATCGCCCGAGCCGGCGCCGATTGCCATCGACGAACACGGCGTTGCTCGCGTTGGCGGGACGCGCGTTCAGCTCGAAACGGTGATCGACGCTTTCAATGAAGGCAGCACGGCGGAGGAGATCCTGCTGCGGTATCCGTCGCTCGCGCTCAAGGACATCTACTCGGTCCTCGCTTATTACCAATGGCATCAACGGGAGATCGATGCGTACGTCGCCGAGCGGCACGGCGCGGCGGAGAAGACGCGGCAGGAGATTGAGGCGCGGTTTCCGCCAGCGGGAATTCGCGAGAGGCTGATGGCGCGTCGAGCGGGCAAGGCATGAATGGGTTTCGATTCCTGACTGACGAGGACTTCGACAACGTGATCCTGCGCGGCCTTCTGCGCCGGATGCCTGGCTTGGACGCAGTGCGCGTGCAGGACGTGGGCCTCGCAGAGCGCTGGATCCGGCCGTCCTCGAATGGGCAGCGGTGGAAGGCCGTATCATGCTGACGCGGGATGTGAGCACCATGATTACTGAGGCGGCATCGCGCATACGCAGGGCCCTGCGCATGCCAGGAATGCTGGTGCTGCGATCCGGCGCCTCGCGCTGCGCTGCTATCGACGACCTCATCATTATCGTTGAGTGCAGCGAGCCATCCGAATGGGACAATTCGATAGTCTTCTTTCCGCTATAGCGATTGTGGAGGATAACATGTACAGCCATACCGTCTGGATCACGGGTGCGCTTCTTCTGGCAATCTTTTGCTTTCGCAGCCTGTCGCTCGGCGCTGAGAGCGATCTCATCCTGCACCACGGCAGGATCGTCACCGTCGATGCGAAGTTCTCCATCCAGCAAGCCATCGCAGTTGAGGGCAACCGTATCGTGGCCGTCGGCTCGGATGAGGACATCCTCAAGACGCGCGGGGCAAAGACCACCGTCGTCGATCTCGGCGGAAAGATGGTCTTGCCGGGCTTGATCGACTCGCACATGCACCCGACCGAGGCGGCCATGATCGAGTTCGATCATCCGATCCCCGACATGCAGTTGGTCGGCGATGTCCTGGATTATGTGAAGGCCCGGGCGGCCGCCCTGGGCGAGGGAAAATGGATCGCCGTGCGGCAGGTGTTCATCACGCGGCTGCGCGAGCAGCGCTACCCCACTCGCGCGGAGCTGGATGCGGCCGCGCCGAAGAACCCCGTGCTGTTCGCCACCGGGCCGGATGCATCGGTGAACACGCTGGCGCTGAAGCTGAGCGGCATTGATAGGGACTTCAAGGTCAGCGATGGCGGTGCGGGATATATCGAGAAGGACCCGGCCACCGGCGAGCCCACCGGCATCCTGCGCAACTGCACGCGGTTCGTGAAGTGCAAGGAAACGGATCGGCCGGCATCGAAGGCCGATTACGAGCGCCGGCTGATCGAGCTTTTCAAGGACTACAACTCGGTGGGGCTGACGAGCATCTCCGACCGCTCATCCGAGCCCGAGGAGTTTGCGCGATTCGCCACCCTGCGCGACGCCAATCAGCTTACGGTGCGAATCTCGGCGTGCCAGTACATCAACGCCAGTTCGCCGGTCGAGACGGTCCTGGAGAAGGTGCGGGCCGTGGCGAAGCACCCGCTGCGCAAGGACGATGAGATGCTCAGGATTGTCGGCACCAAGGTCTATCTCGACGGCGGCATGCTGACGGGCAGCGCGTACATGCTCAAGCCGTGGGGCGTGAGCACGATCTACGGGATCGGCGATCCCGACTATCGCGGGCTGCTGTTCATTCCGAAGGAGAAGCTGGTGCAGATCGTGCGGGCGGTGGTGGAAGAGGGCATGCAGTTCAACGCGCACTGCGTGGGCGACGGCGCGGTCGAGACACTGCTGGGGGCATATGAGGAGGTCAACAAGTCCCTGCCGGTGCGGCCGACCCGGCCGTGCCTGGCGCATGCTAATTTCCAGGGTCCCGACACGGCCCAGCGCCTGGCGAAGATTGGCGCGGTGGTGGACATGCAGCCGGCGTGGCTGTACCTGGACACGCGCACGCTGGTCAAGCAGTTCGGCTACGACCGGCTGCGGTATTTCCAGCCGTACAAGACGCTGTTCGACGCGGGCGCCATTGCGGCTGGCGGGTCGGACCACATGCAGAAGGTGGGGTCGATGCGGTCGATCAATCCGTACAACCCGTTCCTGGCGATGTGGACCGTCATCACGCGCCAGGCCAGGTGGTACGAGGGCCAGCTCCATCCCGAGGAGGCAATCAGCCGCGAGCAGGCCATCCGGCTGTACACGACCAACAGCGCATTTGTGCTGTTCCGCGAGAAGCAGGTGGGATCGCTGGAGACGGGCAAGCTGGCCGACATGGTCGTGCTGGACCGCGATCTGCTGACGTGCGATGTGGACCAGATCAAGGATGCGCAGGTGCTGGCGACGTATCTGGGTGGCAAGCGGGTGTTCGGCCGCGAGTGAAGGCGATCAGTTGAGATCGAGATCCTCGTAGATCGGCTCGCCGTCAATCACGGGCTTGATCGGTGTGCGGGCGTAGTCCCTGGCCGTGTTGTCATACCGGCCGGTGAACTCGGCCACGTGGCCGTTCTGCCGCATGTTGAAGTCGCCCGCACCCACTCCTCGAAGAGAGCCCGACGGGGATCGCCTGCATCGGTGAAGCTTTCCATCTCAGCGCGGATGAATTCGAGGTCGAGGTTCCCGGCGCACACCGCCAGCAGCTCTCGGATATCGGATTGGTCCTGCGGCCGCATCGCGATCAGCTTCGTCACGATCAGATGGAGACCAGGGCCTCAAAGGCCTGCTGAAGAATTGGACCGCTCGGCGGCAGCCCATCGTTCAATCTGGGCACGGAATTCCTCCCGTTCTTTCTCGCGCCGCCAACGCCCGCAGTCGCCGTTCGGCGGCCTCTGGGGTACGAGGCGCCATGGCGCGAATGGCGTCGAGCATGTCACACATCGCCAGGAAACGCTCGGTGGGCGTGCGAGCGAGATTGATTGCGATCTGCTCGCGAATACTCCGGTCGAACATGGCTTGGGGCGGCAACGGCATTTCAACGATCATAAGGGGCGCGAGCTTGACTCCGCCAGAACGGATCGTTTTCGCTGGCCGAATCGGGTATGCCTATGCTGGGTCTGTCCGGTGCATTCCACCAGAGCCATCGCTAGAATGACCATCATGCGGAGCTTCACCTACACCATCCACATTGAACCGGCCGAAGAGGGTGGGTACGTCGTCACGGTTCCCGCGCTGGGCGGCTGTGTGACCGAAGGCGACACCTACGAACAAGCCATCGCCAACGCACACGAGGCGATCGAGGGTTTTGTCGAGGCGCTGGTCAAGGCGGGGCAGCCGATACCCATCGAGGCGGCGCCCACTCATCCCATCGATGCGCTGGTTCAGATCAAGGCGCAGGTGGCGGCATGAGTCGGCTGCCCGCTCTCAAGCCGCGGCAAGTGGTCACGGCTCTCAGGCGGATCGGATTTGTCGAGCATCATCAGAAAGGCAGTCATCTGTTTCTCTGGAACCCGCAGTCCCGTCGTATGACAACCGTGCCGCAGCATCCGGGCGATCTGAAAATGGGAACTCTGAGAGCAATCGTCAAGCAGGCCGGTCTGAGCGAAGATGAGTTCCTTGGGTTGTTGTGAGGAGTCGCGCACCGGCCGATAGCTACTCCACCTGTACAATGAAGTCGAACCATTCGCCCAGCCGCCGGCCATCGATGGTGACATCCAGTGCCACGATCCTCACTCCCGGCTGAGCGTCCTTCGCAGCACTGAGTCGCACCGCGAATTTCTCCCTCGACTCGGCCAAGACCTTTCCCACCAGCACCGGCGGATCGGCCGCCAGCGCAGGGCCGGCGTGAATCTCGATGCGATGGCTCTGCTCGCGCGTGCGGAAGTTGCGCACGTGTATGAGCATGTCGGCCGACTCGCCTCGCTTGACCGTCACGCGATACGGGTCGGCGCGCACCCAGAAGGGATCGAACCAGTAGCGGTAGTCCTCATCCGTGCTGAGCGCCTGGAACGCCGAGCGCATTTCCAGCGACCACGCATAGAACCGGTCGATCAGCGCTGAGGGAGAATCCATCACGAACGAGTGGCCGCCGACGATCAGGTCCGGCCGGAGTTTCCGCAGGTAATCCGCGCCATAGATGTAGCCTTCCTCAAGGATGCCGCTGTTGCGGGCGACGACGGCCTCGTGGCCACTCTGGGTCGGATCGGCCGGATTGGCGAAGATATTGTCGCCGGTGAAGGCGACCTTCTTGCCGTCGATCATCCCGTGCAGGCAGAGCGCGAACTCCGTCTGGCCGGGCATCCAGTCGACCGTGAACTCGTAGCCCTCCCACTTGAACTTCTCGCCGGATTTGAAGGTTCGGTCGATGTGGACCGAGTCGAGTCCCGCGCCGTAGGTCTGGACGGGCGCGGCGTAGTTGTAGCGATTCGGCCGCTCGAACTGGTCGGCCGTCCGATCCAGCGTCCAGATCTGCGCGCCCCATTTCTCGCGCAGGTGCGGCGCCTCCAGGATATGGTCGCCGTGCATGTGCGTGACGATGGTTGCGTCGATCTGTTTCAGGCCCAGGCGCTGCTGCATCAGCTCCAGCGAGCGGTCGAGGAATTTCTTGTCGAGCAACCCGCAGTCGACGACCAGCCCGCGCCCGCTGTCGGCGAGGATCAGCGTGAAATTAGGCCAGAAATTCGGGCCCTTGAACTTGTACATGTGCGGCGTGATCTGCCAGACGTTCGGCACGGCGGTGGGCTTCGAGACCCGATCCTGATCGGCCGCCGCGAACGTGTTCACGGGATAACCGCGTAACAGCGCGCGTTCGAGGCGGCGCAGCTTGTCGCGATATTCGCGAAGCTGCGGCTTGGCATCACGAATCACCGGCCCGTGCGATGGAAGGACCAGCGCGGGATCGAAACTCTCGACCAGCCCCGCCGACTCGTGCATCGCGTAAATCCCGGCCGCGAAGCCATAGTCCCACTCGGTGTCGAACCAGTTGTGCATCCGCGCCGTCGAGCATCACATCGCCGGAGAACGCCAGCCACTTTTCCCCGTGCTTGAGAAGATACGACATGGCGCCGGGGCTGTTCCCGCGCGTCTGCAAGGCTCGGATGTCGCGCCCATGCCACGTGAACTCATCCATGCCGCTGAAACTGCGGTCGTATGGAATCGGCTGGATCGCCGGCCGAACGTAGCTGGACCCATGCACGGTATACTGATCTCCCAGCGTGGGCTTCATCTTGCGGAACGACGCCGGCCGCTCAAACAGCGCCCGCTCGGCTTCGGGCCCGGCGAGTTTCACATCGTGGCCTTTGAGCTTCGGATAGCCCTGGCACTGCTCGCGATGGTGGTGCGTGAAGAGGACCCACTCGACGCGCTTGACGCCAATCTCCGCGAGATGGTCCAGGACGCTGCCATCGCCGAGGTCGATCAGAATGGCCGCGTCGCCATCGCGAATGACGTAGACGTTGCAGGTGTCGGTCCAGAGGAAGACGTCGGGGAAGGCCTTGTCGATCGGCGCGAGCTTGCGCGGAGTATCGGCCGGATTCGTCGGCGGAGTGGTCGATGCGCCCAGGACCATCTCGGCCTGGATTGTGAGCAATACCGCGAGGAGTATCCATGCCATCTCTGTCCTTTCGGTGCGGCTATCTGGATGATACCGCGATCCACTGCGGCGGGCACAAGCGCGGGATACCTGCTGGAGACTTCCTCTTTCGGCACTGCACCCTCTTGCCTATCGCTTCAGCAGTCGATCTCGCAGATTTGCGGCATGGCGAGTCAATGCCGCCAGACTCACTTGGCGATCGATGGAGACCGGCGTCAATTCTTCGTCGGTGAGGACCGCCCCGCCTTCCTTGATTAGTGTTGACATCGGCACCAGGAGTTCCACGGCAAAGGCATTGGCACGCATTTCAACCAGCCGATCGCTGATTGCGCCACCGCCTTCAAAGCGAGCGAGACTCAGCATTCTCGACCGGTCGAAGAGAAGGTGGCACAATTCGTGAGCAAGAGTGATTCTGCAACCGCTGGGACCGCTGGCGTCTGGACATAGCGGATTCAGCACGATCATCGGGATATATGCAGGGGAACCGACACATGCGCCAAGGATCAAGTTGTCGGTCAACCGCACGTCAGACACTCCTATACCGAGATGGGGGACCTCCGCCTCTACATCAAAGGGTTCGTGCTCGGATCTTCCTAATTTTTCGCGCACGAGCGCAGCGAGACGATATCCTGACTCATATGGCTCGCGGACATCCACCGCAGCACTGATGCCTTTCGCAACGTCCAGCAAGCGTTGATAACTCTGCGGCGTACTCGGTGCCAGCAGCCGCAGAACCTGCTCGTAGTCTTCGGCGGCAATCGAGCTCCCCTGACTGGTTCTGAGAAGGCCCACAACGGGGTGTCGCGAAGTCCCGGCTATCCCAAAGTATCGAGCATCATCGTCGGAAAAGCCGTGGCGGCTCAACCAGTCTTTGCCAATCGATGGTTTGTACTGGGAGAGTGCGGCATAGCCCTCCGCGGCATCACTCGATGTGGCGGTCAACAAGCGTGACCGCTCGGCTTCGTCGAGCGGCATCGATCTCAAACGGCTGCGCACCAACTCACGAAGAATCGGAACGGCAAAACTGACCGAGAGAACCTCCTCGCCATTCGGGATGCTGTAGAATCGCCTGCTTGAAGGCAATGCGTCCCACGACACGACCAGTTCGTCCGCTTGGCGTTCGAAGAAGGCATTTGGTAAATCCTCGTCGGCGGCGCGAATTGCGTGTCGCGCCCACCAAGCAAGAACTTCCCCCTGCGCTTCAGCTTGGCGCATCAACTGCGCCGCCTCGTAGGCGCGACTCGCCGCTGCCCGAAGTTCTCGAAGCGCGCCCGGCCGGACATCGCCACCGTAAGCGATCACGAACCATTGTCGGGCGAGCCAAAGACACAAGCGGTCCAAACTGCTCATCGGCAAGTAATCGCCCGGACTCGCGTCGCTCTTCAATCGCCACGCGGATAAAGATCGCCCGCGCGATCGGATAGACCATCGGTCATCCTCGACCGTAATTCCGAAGGCGCAGTCGCTCGACAACCAATACTCCCGCTGTTTGTCGGCAACTGGATCGTTGCTCTCCACCCGGGCGTTTGCATGCTTGGCAGCTATCTCTCTTGCTTGTCCAATTGGCCATTGGGCGAGCAGCCAGCCATGCAGGACCGACAGAATGCTGGTGACATCTTGTGGCGTAGGGGTGATCGGCTCGCGAAACGTTACGATCGGCCTCGGCTGTTCGCTGTCGTTGAGCCAGAGACTCCACTCGACGCCGTCCCGTTGAGCCTCGGTCGCGGAAACGAGCCGGCGTTTGAATGACACGAAGCGGCCGCTGCTCATCTCGCGGCAGATCGCGGTACCCATTCCGGCTTCAGTGAACGGAGGAAGCTGGATATGCTCTTTGCTTGCAGCTTCATTGATCGCTTTCAGCCAAGAAAGCTTTTGCGGTGGGCTAGTCATAGTCGTCCTCTTCCTCATCTGTGGCAGATTCGGATATGGCCACCTCTTCGATCGTTCCTTCAATAAGCCATTCGTCTTCGTCATCCCGGCCAGGAAAGACACGTTCGTGCGACAGAGATGCCACGCGTATTCGAAAAATGATTACTTCGCCGCTCAGCCCGCAGCCATTGCTGGAATCCTCGGCGGCAGCTTCTGCTAGACTGCGGTTACTTGTCCAACTCGTATAAGCAGTCTCCGTATCACCCGCAATATGTGCCTGTCGCCAAAACTCCCCTCTCCGGTCCGTCCGGGACGGTCTGACCTCGGCGATCGCTCGCACATCTTCCACTTCTGGCGACTCGCGAGGCACTCCTCGATACAGCCACGCGATGTCCTCCAAAGGGTCGCACACTGTCGTTGCTTCCTGCCGCCTACTTGGGCTAAACGGCTCGGCCGGGCACGCATTGGGCCAGACGAATCACACGATACCACAAAGTATAACATGGCAAGCCCGTGAGTGTAAGTAGTCTTGAACACAGGTCTTGAACCAGAGCCGCCATCTTGCCCCCATGGGTGCAGCAGCAGTGCAACGCGAAGGGTGGGCAGATCGAGTCGGGCATTCGTGATGCGGTGCAGCGAGGCGTGACTGCCTGACGACCGGTTCTCATCATCCGCACGTTCGCGCCGACTGGTGCGTCAGTGTTCGAAGCACGGCATCAAGAACTTCATCGAGTCGCTTGCCGACATCCTCGGCCAGGAACCGCAGCACGAAGTAGCCGTTCTCCTGCAGCAGATGGTCCTTGCGCCGGTCGCGGCGGTAGGCGTCGGGGTCGGCCAGGTGTTGCGCGCCGTCCAGTTCGACGGCCAGCCGCGCCTCCGCACAGAGCAGGTCCACTTCCATCCTGCCCCAGCCGTCGAAGGGAATCGGCAGTTCGGCATTCAGGCGAAACCGGCCGGCGGTCTCCGGCAGCGTCTCCAGCCGACGATACAGGAATGCCTCGGTCGCGCTGCGCGCTCGATCGGCGCCTTCGGCGTCGGGCGGCACGATCCGTGGCCACATGAACAAACAGGTTCGCCAGCGGCGCGTCCACGCCATCACGGACCAGCCGCTGCACGCTGGCGGCGTAGTCCTTTTCCACTGCGGGATCGACCGGCAGCGGAACATCGGCCGGCCAGCCCGGCACGGCGCTGGCCGGCAGCAGGATCGTATAGCCGACCGCCTCGTATCCTCGGCAGCGCCGGTCGAACATCCGCGCCAGCATCGGCACGTTCAGGTCGGCGTAGTCGTACACGCGCACTTCGCGCTTGCCGTCGTGCAGGCGGTGCAGCCGGCCGACATACTGCGCGATGGTTCCGCGCCAGGACACGGGCAGCGTCAGGAACAGCGTGTCCAGCCGGGCATCGTCGAAGCCTTCGCCGATGTACCGCCCGGTTGCCAGCAGCACCCGTTCCTCGTTCTCGGGGATGGCCGCCAGTCGAGCGGCGATCGCCTGCAAGTTCCTTCTTGCCCATGCCGCCGCGAAGAACGACCAGGTGGCGGATGTCGGGCGACAATCGGTCGGCCAGACGTTCGAGGTGCTCGGTGCGCTCGGTCAGGACCACGGGCGACCGGCCTTCGCGGACGGCCTGCACGACATCCTCGCAGATGAGCTGATTGCGGGCCTCGTCGGCGATCAGTTCATCGTACAGGTCGTGAAACTGGCATCCGCACATCCGGGATCGGCGGGCTCGCAGCGGACGAAATCCGGTCGGGCGGACGAGCACGGTGTGCGCAAACGGACGCGCGGCCGCCTGCTGCCTTGGCATCGACGCGATAGCGCACCGGGCCGCACTGCATGAAGATGATCGGATGGTGGCCGTCCTTGCGCGTGACGGTGGCCGACAGGCCCGTGACGAACTTCGCCTTCGCCCGCCGGGCCACCTGCTCGAAACTCTGGGCGGACAGATGGTGGCATTCATCCACGATCAAGTGGCCGTACTCGCCGACCCGATCATCCACCACGCCCTTGCGCACCAGGCTCTGGATGAGCGCCACGTCCAGCATGCCGGTCGGCTTCTTTCGCCCGCCGCCGATCCGGCCGATGGTCTTTGGCCGGCACGCCCAGGAAAGTCGACAAGTCGCTCCACCCATTGCTCCAGCAACTGCCGGCGATGCACGAGGACCAGCGTGTTGACGCCGCGCTGGGCGATCAGCCATGCGGCCACCACGGTCTTGCCGAAAGCGGTGGTGGCCGACAGCACGCCCGTGTCGTGGGCGAGCATGGCGTCGGCGGCGGCCTTCTGCTCCGGCCGCAACTCACCGTGAAACGTGACCGCCAGCGGCTTGCCCGCGCAGCGCTCATCCCGGATGACCGGCTTGATGCTTCAGGTCCGACAGCAGCTGCTCGCACGTCCTCCAGGCAGCCGCGCGGCAGGCCGATGTGCTGCGGATGGTCCTCGGCACAGGCGATGATGCGCGGCTTGTCGTAGGTCGGCAGCCGCATCGCCTGGGCCTTGTAGAACTCCGGGTTCTGAAATGCCGCCAGGCGGAGCAGCGATTGCGAAGGCCTGGGGGCAATCGCTCCTTGGCGATGTAGATCTCGTTGCCAAGGACCAGTTCCAGAGCGTTGCAGGCAGCGGCCCGACAATGGGCGGCTCTCTTGCGGCGGCGCGACGGCGGCGCGGTCCACGGCTCGGCATCGTCTTCCTCGGCCAGAGGCAAGACGCACGCCGACGATTCGGCCTTTGCGCTTCGGCGTCACGGACAATCGCCTCGACCCGCGGCCGGTTGATTCTTCGGACGGTCGACAGGAATGCCCACTGGTCGGGATAAGGAACGAACTGGTCGTCGAGAAAGACGCTGTTGCCGCGCTCGCGCGGCTGTTTCTGCAGCGGCAGCGCGATGAGATTCCCGAAGCCGCCCTGGGGCAGCGTGTCCTGGTTGGGGAAGAAACGGTCGTAGGAATCCAGGCCGATGTCCGGGCGGCGTTCCATCGTCTCGGTCAGGATGTGCGAGCCGAGCTTGCGCGCCAAGGCGGCCGGGAACGGCCTGATCGAAGAACAGCCAGACGTGCCCGCCATTGCCGGAGCGCGATCGCTCCAAAGCGGCCGGCACATTCATGCGTGCGACATGTCTCCAGGAACGCTCCGGCATCCTCTCGCCAGCTGCGCCTTGTCGAAATCGGCCGCCAGAAAGAAGCAGGTTTCGTCCAGGAGCATCGGATAGACGCCCATGACGAAATCCCGGCCGCGATCGTCCTGGCCGGAGAGGTGCCAGCGGATCACCTCATCGGTAACGGGAAGGAAGCGGCGGTTCGGGCATTCGGCGCACTTGACCTTGGGCTTCTCGCAGACGCCGCGGGCCCATTCGTTGGCGCAGGCGGGCTGATAGCCGGACTTGCCGGTCTTGCGGCTTTCGAAGCGGCGGGGATAGACGTCGTCTCGCCCGCGAAAGAGCGAGCGAAACAGGGCGATCTTGGCGCTGGGCGGAGAGTAGTGATTGACGGGGTCGGGAAGATGCACAGTCCTTCAACGTGTTTGAAGGATTATGCTGAGGTGACCTGGCAAAGTCCAGGCTGCGCCTTCCCGCGCATCAATGGGACTCCGCAAGGGACGCCGTCTGCGCCTCTTCCATCGCCATCATGGATGTCGGCAACCCATGTCCCGGCTTGTTGGAGTAGATCAGCCAATAAGCGATAGGGATGACGAACAGCGTGAACAGCGTCGAGGCGAACAGCCCGAAGATCAGCGACCATGCCAGGCCGGAGAAGATCGGGTCGATGATGATCGGCACCGCGCCGAGCATGGCCGCGCCGGCCGTCAGCAGGATTGGCCGCAGGCGCACCACGCGGCTCTCCATGATGGCCTCGAAGAGCGTCCGGCCGCGGGCCAGCGACAGGTGGATGAAATCCACGAGGATGATCGAGTCGCGCGTGACGATGCCGGCCAGCGCGATCATGCCGATCATGCCGGTGGCCGTGAAGTAGACCGGATCGAGGAAACCGCCGACGCGCTGCGTGCTCAGCGCGTTGAGCAGCCAGAAGCCGGGCATCACGCCCAGGATCGTCAGCGGAATCGCCAGCATGACGATGACCGGGACGGCGAACGAACCGGTCTGGGCGACGAGCAGGATGTAGATGGCGATCATCGCCGCGCCGAATGCCAGGCCGAGGTCGCGGAAGACATCCAGCGTGATCTTCCATTCGCCTTCGCCCGCGAAATCCACGGTGAAGCCGGCCGGCACGGCCCACTTGATGCCGCTGCCGTTGTGGAAGAAGGTGCGCTTGCCGACGGGACGAGGATTCGAGTTGCCAGTTGTCAGTTGCCAGTTGCCAGTGGTCGCATTGCTGGCAACTGGCAACTGGTCACTGGCAACTATCCTGTCCGCCTGCACATCGACAACCACATCCGCCGGCGGCCGGCCGGCCGTCTCGGCGAACACGTACGCCACGCGATGGAGGTTCTTGTGATAGACCAGTTGGTCCACGCGGGATTTCTCCCAGCGGCCCAACTCGCTGAGCGGAACCAGGTGGCCGTCGGCACCCTTAACATGAATGCGCGCCAGGTCGGCCGCGCTGGTGCGGCTGGCCATGGGCAGCCGCAGCTCGATGCGCAGCGGATTACGCTCGGTCTCGCTGCGCAGCAGTCCGACGGTGTCGCCACCGAGGATTGCGGTGAGCGTGCTGGCAATCTGGTCGGTCGAGATGCCGCTGATCGCCGCCTTTTCCTTGTCGGTCACGAACGTGAGCTTCGATTCCGGCGCCTCGCGAATGTCATCCACATCCACCACGCCCGGCTCGGCTCTCAGCCGATCGCGCACCGTGTCGGCCGCCCGAAGCAGATCCTCGTAGGCATTGTCCGGCTGGCCATAGACCTCGGCCACGACGCTGGCGATCACAGGCGGGCCGGGCGGCGTCTCGACCAGCTTCATTCTCACGTTGTGCCGGTCGGCAATGGGCTGGAGGTGCTCGCGCATGCGCAGCCCAATCACGTGGCTCTGCAGAGCGCGGTTCTTCTTGCCGGCCATGTTGATGCGCAGCTCGGCGACGTTGTCGCCCTGCCGCAGGTAGTAGTGGCGCACCAGGCCGTTGAAATCCATGGGCGAGGCAAGCCCGACGTAGCTCGTGTAATCCGCGACCTCGGGCACCGTGGCCAGGTATCTCTCGAAATCCCGCACGGCCGCGTCGGATCGTTCCAGGGTCGTTCCCTCGTCGAAATCCAGGACGAGCAGCAGCTCGTTCTTGTTGTCAAACGGCAGCATCTTCAGCGGCACACTGCGTGTTGCGGCCAGCCCCATGGCGCCGAGCGTGAGCAGGCCGATGACCAGCAGGAAGGTCCATGCGCGCCAGCGCGAATGCAGCAGCGGCGCCATCAGCGGGTAGAACAGCTTGTACAAACGCGACTGCTTGAGGGCATCGAGTGACAGCTCCCCGTGCCCATGCTCCCCTTCGTCGCTCCGTCGCTTGGTGGCTTCGTCGCTCCGATACCTCTTCTTCAGCATGTGATACGCCAGCCACGGC
The DNA here is from genome assembly GCA_963836515.1 of uncultured Phycisphaerales bacterium. Taxonomy (GTDB): domain Bacteria; phylum Planctomycetota; class Phycisphaerae; order Tepidisphaerales; family Tepidisphaeraceae; genus CAWIJX01. The sequence continues at coordinate 2,268,622 of CAWIJX010000004.1, read as the reverse complement.
GTGATGGTGAACGCCACGACCATCGACATGATCATCGTCACCGGCACGTTGAGCGCCATCGGGCGCATGTACGGGCCCATCATGCCGGTAATGAAGAACATCGGCAGGAAGCTGACGATGACGGCCAGCGTCGCCGTGATCAGCGGCGGGCGGATTTCGGCCACGGCTTCCAGGACGATGCGGCGCGTGGCCTTCTTTCGGAGAGCGAAATGCCGGGTGATGTTCTCGACATCCACGATCGGGTCGTCGACCAACAGGCCCAGCGCCAGGATCAGCGCGAAGAGCGTCACGCGGTTGATCGTGAAGCCGAGCAGGAGGTTCACGGCCAGCGTCAAGCCGAAGACCACCGGCACGGCCACCGCCACAATGAACGCCTCGCGCCATCCCAGGCTCAACGTCAACAGCGCCACGACGATGACGATGGCGACGGCCAACCCTTCGACCAGATCGTTGACCTTCTCGTCGGCCGTCAGGCCGTAGTTGCGGGTGATGACCAGCTCCATGTCGGAAGGCACGATGGTCTTGCGCAGATCCTCCGCCTGTTTCAACACTGCCTCGGCAACCCAGACGGCGTTGGAGCCTTTCTTCTTGGCGATGGCGATGGTGACGGCGGGGGATGGCATTTTCGATTTTTGATTTTCGATTTTCGATTGGTCCTCCAATCGAGAATCAAAACCCAAAAATTGAAAACCCCCCAGCACCGTTCCGGGGAAGAACTCGTGTTTCGTAAATCCCCGCGCGGGTCCCCAGCCGTGGCGAACGTAGCTGGCGACTTCCTCCGGGCCATCCTCGACGCGGGCCACATCCTTCAGCGAAACCGGCCGGCCGTCGAACACGCCCACGACAAGGTCGCTCAGCCTGCGGGCGCTCTCAAACGGCTGACCGGCCGTCACCCGGATCACCTGGTCGTTGCTGCGGAACTCGCCGGCCGTCTTCTGCACGTTGGCCCCCTGGATCGCGCGCTGCAGCTCCAGCGGCGAGACGTGATGCGCCGCCATCCGATCCGGGTCCATGTAGATCTGCACAACCCGCGGCCGGCCGCCGACCACGTAGGCTCGCGAGACATCCTTCACGCCAGCCAGCCGCTGGGTCAGCTCCTCGGCCACCCGGCGCAGCGTCATGTCGTCCGCCGACTGGCTGGCCAGCGTCAGCGTCACAACCGGCACATCGTCGATCTCCACCGGCTTGACCACCCATCCGCTCACGCCCGGCGGGACGATGTCCCGGTGCTCATCGATCTTCTTGTAGAGCTTGACGAGGCTGCGCTCGCGGTCCTCGCCGACGTAGTAGCGCACCGTGATGATGGCCTGGTCTTCCCGGCTCATCGAATAGACGTACTCGACGCCATCGATCTGATAGAGAATCTTTTCCAGCGGCGTGGCGACGAGCTGCTCCACCTCGGCGGCCGAGTGGCCGGGGAAACTGACGTAGACATCCGCCAGCGGCACGACGATCTGCGGGTCTTCCTCGCGCGGCGTGAGCTTCAGCGCGGCCAGGCCCACCACCGTCGCCAGCAGGATCAGGATCAGCGACAGCTTGGACTCCAGGAAGACCTTGACGATCTTGTTGGTAAAACGGTGTTCCTGAGCCAGCGGCAGTTCATCGCGTTCAGCCATGGCTCGCCTCCCGCGTCGCTGGCGATGCCACCGGCAGGATGACCTGCTCGCCGTCCTGCAATCCCGAGAGCACCTCGATATTCTCCCCCAGCACCCGGCCGGTTCGAATGGCGCGCTGGCCGGGCTGGCCATTCTCGATCACGTCAACCAGCTCGAGCTGCCCGACATATTTCACCGCGCGCCTGGGGATCGCCAGCACCTGCTCATCATCGAGCGGGATGAGGATGCGCCCGAACATGCCTGTGTAGATGCCCGGCGGGCACGGACCGGTGACTTTCACCTGGAACGACCGGCTGGCCGATTGCGCTCGGGGACGATCTCGCTGATAGTGCCGCTGCAGAGCTTGTTGAGCAGGTCGATCTTCACGCCGATCGTCTGGCCGATTTCCAGTTTGTGCGCCAGCGATTCCCGCACGCTGGCGATGAGCTGCATCTTGCTCGGGTTGAACATCGTGAGCAGCACCTGGCCCGGCATGACGGTGTCGCCGACATCCACCTTCTTGTCGATCACGATGCCGTCCATGGGCGACTTGATCGTGGCGTAGTCCAGCATCGCCTGGACCTCGTTGATGCTCTCCTTGAAGCGAGTGACGTCGGCGGCCGTGGACTTCAGCGAAAGCGCCGCCTTGTCATCCTCCTGTCGGCTGGCCGCGCCAGTCTTGGCCATCTCGCGCAGTCGCCCCTCATCAATGACGGCCTGGCCATACGCCGCCTCGGCGGCCGCCAGTGCTGCCCTGGCCTGCTGAAGCCGGGCCTTGAAATCCACATCGTCCAGGCGCACGAGGACCTGGTTTGCCGTGACGGCCTGGCCGGCCTTGAGGTTGACCTCGACCACGCGGGCCAGGATGCGCGAGGCGATGCTCGTCTCGTGAACGGCGCGGATGGTCCCCACGGCCGACTCGGACATGGGGACAGTCTGCATCCAGGCCTTGACGATCTGGCCGGAAACAGGCCGGGTTTGCGGACTCTCCGATGCGCTGGCCGCCGGCACTTTGGCCGTGAATTTGCCCGCGAGCCAAAGCAGGAGCACGACCACTCCGGCCGCGAAGACCAGAAACACCAAAGGGGTGACAAGCCATCGCACCCAGCGACGAATTGCGTTGGAACGAATCATGATGATGCCTCCGCCTGTCCACTTGAGCCGAAGCGAAATGCCGCAAGCCAAGGGTAGTGCAACCTGGGGCTTTCGATCCGCGGGAGCCGCAAAGGTTACAGCGGCCCCTCGCCGGGGCTCGTTGCCTCCGCCCCGCCAGTAGGGGCACTGGCGGCACGGCGCGAGCTCATGTCACGATGACCCGGCCCGTTCCGCGAAGGTAATCGCCCATGTCCGAGCCGATCGTGTTGTCATAGATGTGTACGGTGACTTCGTAGAGGCCGCGCTGGGCATAGGTGTGCTTGCCGAAGATGTCGAAGCGCCCTTGCGGGCCAGCTCGAACCACGCCGGTGTCGGCGTTCCCGTCGCCCCATTCGATGTACGCCACGTAGTCCGAGGCGCGGGCGAGCGGGTTGGTGTCGATGAACGAGAACACCGCGGCGTTGAACGATTTTCCCGGCTTGACGAGCACCTGCCGTGGCCGGGCCACCAGTGCGGCGTTGGCCACCTGCGCCGTGGCGAAGCACTCGGCAAGGCCCCCGTGCGGGCCGCGGAGAACGACGTTCATCACGTAGATGCCCGCACGAGCGTAGGTGTGCGCTCCGGTCACGATTGGCCGGCCATCGAGCGAACTGCCGATCTGGGCCGGCGATACGCCGCCATCGCCCCATCTCACCGTCGCTGAGTATTGCGCCAGTGTTGTTCCAGGCGCCAGCGTAAACGACGCCAGCTTTTGCACGGGCGTGTGGAATCCTTCGATGGCCAGCAGGTTCTGCCCGGCCAGACGGTAATCGCCTCCGGCGATCCGCACGATCACGTTCGTCCCGACGTTTCGGCCATCATCCACGCTCGCGCTGACGCGGGCGGTGTAGATGCCGGGCCTGGCATATGTGTGCGTGCCGGCCACGGCGAACTGGCCTGTGTCCACCTGCCGCACCGTGCCGCTCTCGGAGAAGGAGCCATCGCCCCAGTCGATCATGGAGGAATAACTCTCCGCGGTGGTCGTGTTGTTGGTGTCGTTGATTGTCGCCAGGTTATGCGCAACGTCTTGCCCGCGACGCCATAGACCGCCACCGGCAACATGGCGATGGGCGGCAACTGCACGCTGGCCGTTCCGGTGAGCGTGATCGAACGGTCATCGGCGCTGGTGATGGTGATGCGGGTGTTGAACTGCCCGGCGGCCGGGTATTGGTGATCGCCGCGGACGTCAAAGCCGCTCGCGGTCGCCACGACCACTCCATCGCTGGTCGAGCCATCGCCCCATTGAATGGAGACGGTGTAGTCGCTGGCGAGCGTCGCAAGCATCTGGTCGGTGAAGCTCGCCACCTTGATCCCCGTGTGCTGGACGAACGCCAGCAGCGCCGTGTCAACGCCGGTCCCGCTGAGCTGCGGCACCAAGATGTTGGCCGGGGCGCTATCCTCGGCCGACCGCGTGCCGTCGGCGGTGATCAGCGTAACAGTTACGGTGTATTGCCCCGAGGCGGCATAGGTGTGGATGGCGCCGATGTGAAAGCGGAGGAACGGGAAGACCGGCCCGGAGACGGTGATCTGCCCCGGCGACAACGAGCCATCGCCCCAGTCAATGGTGGCGTTGTAGTCGCTGGGGTTGCCGGCCGGATAGGCGACATCCGTATCCGCGAAATCCGCCACGTCATCCGGCATCGTCGGCGCGCCTCGGTAGGCGCTGATGGCGTGGGCTTGCAGGACAAGACTCGCAGCCGATATCGTCGCCGTATTCGACGCCGTGGCATTGCGCCCATCCACCGCCTGCACGGAAGCCGCTATCGTGTACTCGCCTTGCTGGGCGTAGGTGTGCGATCCCAGTATCGACCACGGCGTAGTCTGGCTGAGTGTGCCCGGACTGCTCGTGCCATCGCCCCAGTCGATAGTCACTGTGAAATCCGCGATGGTGGAAGAGGGCATCGGGTCGGTCAACTGCCCGATGGTCCCGCTGACTTGCATGCCCGTGAAGCCGCTGAGCGAATCGACTGTAAGCTGAAGTGTCGAGTCGATGACGCTGACGCTGCGGGAAGTGCTGCCCGAGCGGCCATCGCCGTGCGTCACGCTGATCCCGATCGTCCGATTGCCCGGCGTGGCATAGGTGTGCGAACCGTCGATGATGAAATACCCCGACGGATCCTGCGTCAGCGTGGCGCTGTCGTCCAACGGCGAGCCGTCACCCCAGTCGATGCTGACTGTGTAGTCGGCGGCCGACGAAGGCCGCTCGTCCACGAATCGTGCCAGCTCGATATTGCCCGTCGGCAAGTTCGTGCCCGCGATGAGCTGCGTGCCCGACCATATCGTGATCTGGGCGGAGCGCACGTGCGCGGTGGTCGAACACGTCGGCCTGCCGGCCATCGGCAGTCGTGATCGTGACGCCGACGACCTGGTCGGCGACCTGCGTATAGGTGTGGGAACCGAGAACCTGGTAGTTGCCCCCGCCGAGGCTGTCGATCACGCCTGCGCCGGAGCCGCCATCACCCCACGTGATCGCCGCCTGGAAATCGCCGGCCGAGGAGTTGGTTTCCGCCACCGAGAAGGTGGCGAGCACCACGCCGTCGAAAGGCACGTTCGCCACGGCGTCGATGCTGGCGGCCGCGCTGGCGACGATGGGGCTGCGGATGGTACCCGTCGCGTCGGCGGAGAATGTCGCCTCGCCGATTCGATGGACATCAAGCTGCACCGGATACACTCCGAACAAGGTGTAGGTGTGATTGGCCAACACGCCGAAGCTGCCGGGGCCGCTCTGCGTGATCGTCCCGCCGCTCACATTTCCATCGCCCCACTGCACCGTCGCCTGAAAATCGCCCGAAACCGCGCTGGCATCGCCGAGGGAGAATGAGCCGCCGAAGATCGCGGGCGACCCCGACAGCCCGCTGAAATCGGCCGCCGATACCGCGATTATCTCGCCGGCGATGTTGGCGGTGGCACTGGCGCTGGCGGTGCGCCCATCGGTGTGCGCGATCGCAATCGTCACCGTCAGCACACCGCCCGAAAGATACATGTGCGAGCCGTAAACGTCGAAGTCACCATTGCCCATCGCAACGATCGTGCCTGGCGAGACCGCGCCGTCGCCCCAGCCAATCCCGGCCGTGAACTGTGCCAAAGACGACCGCAGATCGGGGTCGTGGAAGCTCGCGATGCGCACGGCGTCGATCGAGATATGGGCCGTCCCGCTGATGTTGTACGCGGTTGCGCTCAGGTCCCCCGGCGCCACGTTGACCGTATACGCCACTTGAGCCGTTCGCCCATCGGCCGGGCAGGTGATATCGACGCTGAGTGCCTGATTGCCCGCGACCACGTACGTGTGGTCCCCGCGAACGGCGAATGCGCCGGCCGAATACGTGATCGCGCCGCCGGATGTGCTCCCGTCGCCCCAGTGGATGCTGGCGGTATAGGCCGCCGGATTAACGTTGCCCTCGGGGTCCGTGAAGCTGGCGACGAGCTGCCCGGCCAGCGCGACGTTCTGTTTCGCGGGGAATGCGCTGCCCGATGCGACCAGCGCGTTGCCGACGATATCCGCCGAACTGGCGATGACGGCGCTGCGTCCATCGGCGTGGCGCACGGTGGCCTGGATCGTGTACAGGCCCGGGACCGCGTAGGTGTGCGTGCCGGACACGTTGAAGATCTGTGTCCCGGCCGAACTCACCGCGCCGCTGCTGGTGTCCGTGCCGCTGCCATCGCCCCAGTCGATGCTGATGGTGAACTGGCCGGCCGTCGTCCCTGGGACCGGGTTGCCGATGGTGCCGAGCAGCACCGACGTGAGTGGAATCGTCGCGACGCCGTTGATGTTTCTGCCACCGGGCGCAGCGCGCCCGGCGAGATGACCGCCGATGACAACGCGGTGGCGGATCGGTCATCCTGAGTATTGGTGAAGACCACCTGCACGGCGTAGGTTCCCGGCAGCCCGTAGGTGTGCCAACCGCTGACGTACCAGTGCCCGTTGCTTAAGGCGATGTTCCCCGGCATCGTCGAGCCATCGCCCCAGTCGATGGTCGCGCTATAGTCGCTGGCGCTGTAGATCGACGCCGGATCGTCAAACTGCGCCACCGCCGTTGGCCCGAGCGGGACGTTCTGCTGGCCGCTCAGTGACATCGCCGTCGCAGTGATCTCACCAAGTGCGCCCCTCTGAAGGAAGACATTCAGGTTGCCGTCCGGCGATGACTCGCCCGTCGCAAAATCCGTCAGAGAATCGCCGTTGAACCGGCCGGTCGCCATGGAGTTCGGCGCGCTCGGGTCGGAGATGTCCACGAGGGAAAACGATCCCGCGCCGTCGCCGAGCGCAAGCTCCACCCGTCCCGACACATCGTTGGTGTATGCCAGATCGAGGTGCCCGTCATTGTTGAAGTCGCCGGCGTGCAGGCTTCCCGGATAGGCGGTGATATCCATGCTGTTGAGCAGATCCAGCGGCTCCACAAACTGCGCCCGGCCTTCGCGGCCGCGTCGGTGACGCCCTGCCCGTAGAGCAGGAGCGCGCCAGGCGACTCGCCGCCGCCCTGCGCCACGACCGCGACCTCGTTGTTCCCATCCTCGTTGAAGTCTCCCACCGCCAGGCCCTTGATACCCGGCGGGCCGCTTACAGTCCCGATGGAGTAGAAGCCGTCAACGCTGCGCGAATAGAGCGTCAGCCCGCCCTCCGAATTCGCCACGATGATCTCCGGCGTTGAATCGCCGATCACATCGCCCACGGCGATTGCGCTGATCGACGCCGAAAACGAGAGGGTCCTGCGGTTGAACGTTCCCCCCGTGTTTTCGAGCACCTGCAGCGCTCCGCCCATCTGGCCGCCCGTAATCAGGTCGATGCCTCCGCCGCCGGTATTCCCCGCCACCAGAAGGTTCGCGTAGAAATCCACGATATACAACTGAGGCGGGACAAACGTCCCATTGCCGTTTCCCATCAGCACCATGACGCTGTGTGTCTGCTGATCGATGAACGCCAGATCGGCCTTGCCATCGCCATTGAAGTCCGCGGTCACCAGCGATTGCGGATGGATATTGAGCACCTCGCCCGCGGGCAGGATGGTCACCGGCGCCTCAAAACTGCCCTTGGCGTCACCCGTGCCGTCGAAAAGGACGATGCTTCCCTCGTCGGCCTCGCTGTCGTACATGGCGCCGGCCAGGTCTGCCTTGCCATCACCGTTGAAATCCGCCGAGACCATCGAGTCGAACCCCCCGATCGCCTGCGTGTATGTGTTCTCGAACAGCGCCGGAGGGCCGACGATCTCCGACGACAGGAGCGTTCGCACCTCCAGCAACTCGATCAGGCTTCGCGCTGCACGCGACACCGGCATCTTCTTCTTGCGCATAGGTCCCATTCCCGTCACTGAAATCTCAAATCTCAGATTTCAAATCTGAAATTTCAAATTTCAAATTTCAAATTTCAAATCTGAAATTCGCAATCCGCAATCCGCAATCTAGAACCTGCTCTTGCTTCCCATGAGCACTTTCTCCACCGCGCTTTCCAGCGTCTGGCAGACCCGATCCACCTGCGCCTCGGTGAGCCTGGAATAGAACGGCAGCGCCAGCGTTCGCGCGGCCACGTACTCGCACACCGGAAAATCGCCCGGCTTGAATCCAAACTGCTTTGCGATGTACGGCTGAAGATGGATCGGCGGAAAATAGTTGCTGCACCCGATCCCCGCGCTACGCAGCTCGGTGATCACCTCGTCGCGCTTCCCTGGGTCGAAAAGATCGCTGAGCCTCACCACGAACACAAACCAGCTCATCTGCGTGTCTTCGTGGATCGTGGGCAGGATGACATAGCGGCTGGTCATCAGCCGGTCGATGTACCAGTGCGCCACCCGCCTCCGCGCATCCAGAAGCTGCTCCAGCCGCTGCACCTGCGCCACGCCGATGGCCGCGTTCACCTCCGACAGCCGATAGTTGTACCCCAGCCGCTCGTGCGACAGCCACGCCATGCCCTCGCGGCCCTGGTTGCGCAGAGCGCGGCAGACGTTGGCGAAGTTTTCATCATCGGTCACGATCATCCCGCCCTCGCCGGTGGTGATCTGCTTGTTGGGATAAAACCCGAACACCGACGCCCGGCCGAAGGACCCGATGGCGCGCTTGCCCGCCTTGCCGCCGAAGCCTTCGCAGGAATCCTCGATCATCGACAGCTCGTGCCGCTGGGCGATCTGCTCCAGCTCCGGCATGCCGCCGGGATGCCCGAACACCTCCACCGGCAGGATGGCCTTGGTTTTCGGCGTGATCGCCCCCTCGACCTTGCTGAGGTCCATGTTCAGCGTCTTGGGGTCGATGTCGATGAAAACCGGTTTGGCCCCCACATAGAGAATGCAGTTGGTGGATGCCACGAACGAGAACGGCGTCGTGATGACCTCATCGCCGCTCCCCACGCCGGCCGCGATCATCGTGCAATGCAGCCCCGCCGTGCCCGACGAAACGCCCACGCCATGTCGCCGCCCGGCAACCTTGGCGCAGAGCTGCTCGAATTCCTCGAGTTTCGGGCCGATCGACAGCGTGGGCGTCGCCATCACCTCCACCACGGCCTCGATCTCAGCGGGGCTGATATCCGGGCGCGATAGGGGTATCGGTGCTGCCATCAATGGTCCGTCAAGACTTGCCGCACAACCCGCGGCCCTCGGCGGGCCGCCTCATGCGTGGCAGTTTAGTTTAGACGACCCCGCTGATACGTCAACTGAAAGCCGGGGCACTGAGTGCGAGGATTTTCGACTTTCAATTTTCTATTTTCGATTGCATCCCAAATCGAAAATCGAAAATTCCAAATCGAAAATGCGCTCACCGCTTCGCCGCCTCGCCACAATACAGCGTGATGCGATACTTGAGCACCAGCGGCTTGCCCGCCTCCAGCGTGATCGGCTGGAGCCCGGGATACGAGGGGTTCAGGAAGCCAAAACCGTGACGCAGCAGCCAGCCGTTGTTCGGATACCCGGGATTGCTCGCATCGTCATCGACGCGAATGCCGGCCGGCTTGCCCTGGAAGACGCCGGTGATCTCGGCCCAGGGATGACGCGAGTACACCCCATCCTCCTTGCTCAGCCCCTTGTCGGTGCGAATCTCCGTCTTGGCCGCCCCACCGTCGCGCGGGGCGAGGCGAACGCACAGGCCGCCGTAGCCCTTCTTGCCCTCGGGCGTGCCCACCACTTCCACGGGCTTGTTAACGGCCTCGAATGTCAATGTGGAGATCCATCACGCGCGTGTCGTTGGCGGCCGGATGCGCGATGATCTCGACGTTCTCCTTGACGAACTTACGCTCGCCGTCGTACCAGCCATTTTCGACGGCCAGCCGCGCCGTCTTGCCTTCGGTGTCCTTGGCCTTCCACGCGACGAAGCGCTGCTTGTAGCCCTTGACCGTCCAGATGTCGCCCTTCTTGCCATCCACCGTAATCTCCGGCCACATCCACGAGATGCCGCGATGGTGCGGGTGGTCCTTGTTGAAATCATCGGTGAGCATCGTGCCATCCGGCGCGTAGACCGGATGCAGATAGCTTGACCGCCGCATGGCCTCGGGGAAGCCATCGGCGAGGGTCATGCCATAGATGTAGACAAAGACCGGCTTGCCATTCTCTGAGAGCTCCAGGCCCGTCGTGCCAACTTCCTTAAACGCGAACGGCGACTGGGCCCAGGCAAGCTGCACCAGGCTCACGAGCATGATCAGCGGGATGGCATACTTCATCGTGATTCCTCCAGGTGCCGCCAGTGCCCTCACTGGCGGAATCCGACCGTCCGCCGGTGAAGGCACCAGCGGCACTCAAACCGAGGGCAATCGCATTTGCATCACACGTCGTTCGTAGGGGCGGCTTTAGCCGCCGGAAACGGCTCCTACGGCGGCTAAAGCCGCCCCTACAACTCAAATGCGATTGCCCTGCACTCAAACCCATCCTACCGGTTTTGTCATTGAAAGTTAACCGGCCGGCCCCACAATGGCGCCGTAGCACAGGCGTCCCGCCTGTGTTCTTCAGTCCACAGGCGAGACGCCTGTGCTACGAGGCGAGAGGCAACCATGATGATCAACGACGACTATCAGAAAGCGATGCTCTTCAAGCGGCCGGAATACATCCCCGTGGACATTGGCATTCTCCCGGCCGCCTGGGCCAAATACCGCGACGACCTCGACGCCATCGCGCGGCGCCATCCGATCATTTTCCGCGACTACAAGAGCCGCAATTACGACGAGATCTGGTCGCCCACCTACGGCGAAGGCCGGCATGTCGATGAGTGGGGCTGCGTCTGGAGCAACATCCACCAGGGCATGGAGTCGATCGTCACCGGCCATCCGGTTCCCTCGCGCGGCGATGTGCCGCCGCCTCAAGGCGCCCAAAGAAGTCACGCCGGATCTCAAGCACGGATTCATGTATCTGCGGCTGGCCGACCTGCGCGGATTTGAAGAGCTCATGATCGACTTCGCCGAGGATGCGCCGGAGCTGCAATTGCTCATCGACCTGGTGCTGCATCACAATCTTCAGAAGCTGGAGAAGCTGCTGGCGAGCAAACAGCCCCCGGAGCTGATCTACTTCGGCGACGACCTGGGCATGCAGACCTGCCTGCCGATGGGCCCGGACAAGTGGCGGCAATATCTCAAGATGCCATTCATGCGCATCTACCAGCGCGTGCGACAGGCGGGCTTCTGGGTGTTTATGCACACGGATGGGCACTGCTGGGAGATCATCCCTGACCTGATCGAGTGCGGCGTGAATGTGATCAACCCGCAGATTCGCGCCAACGGCCTGGAGAACCTCGCGGCCGTGTGCAAAGGCAAGGTCTGCGTGCGGCTGGACCTGGACAGGCAGCTCTTCCCGTTCGCCACGCCAAAGCAGATCGACGAGCACGTGCGGCGCGCCGTCGAGGTGCTGGGCATGCCGCAGGGCGGCCTCTGGCTGCTGGCCGAAATCGGCCCGGACGTGCCGCTGGAGAATATCGAGGCAGTGTGTACGGCGCTGGAGAAGTATCGCGGGTGGTACCGGTAGGAGATCAGGTCTCCCCCAGCATCTTCAGCATCGCCCGCGCCGCATCCGCTCGCCCGTCGTTGGGCGACAGTTCGAGGAATCGCCGCAGATCGGCGTGCGCATCGGGGTCCCTCAGGCGGAACAACGCCGCGCCCCGGTTGAAGTAGGCGATGGGCTTGTCATAGCCGAGCGAGAGGGCCGCGCTGGTGTCGGCGACGCAGCCGGCGAAGTCGCCGGCCTGGGCCTTGGCCGAGCCGCGGTTGACGTATGCGCCCGCATCCTTGGGGCTGAGGCGGATGACCTGATCGCAGTCCTCGATGGCGCCCTTGAGGTCGCCCATGGCGATGCGCGCCTCGCTGCGGTTGTGCCAGGCATCCACAAAATCGGGCTGCAGCTCGACAGCTCGCGTCAGCGCGGCCGCCGCCCCCGGCGGGTCGTTCCGCTTGAAGCATTCCAACGCATGGCCGTAATGGCCCTGCGCAGCGATCGGGCTGCGGGCCCGCGGGTCCAATGGCACGTCGCCTCCCGTGGCGGGCACTTCCTGGAGCGGCCGGCCGCACTCGGGGCACGCCGCCGGCATGGTCTCGCCAGCATGCATCAGCAATTGATGGCATTGCACGCACTTGTACAAACGCAGCCGGGGCATCTCCCCGGCCTCGCGGGCCAGTGATTCCTCGGTGAAGGGTATCCGCTCCTCCTGATAGATCCTTCTCACGTGCCCAATCCACCATGCCTTGAATGGATCGGTTTCCTGCTTCTGCCGCAACCTGTCGAGGATTCCCATGGCCTCTTCCTTTCTCCAAACCCCCGCAACTAACTCCGCCGTGGCGCATTTTATCTCCTGTAGTGAACCATGGAACAAGGAGGCATCGATGCTTCGCGCTTTCGCCTATCTCGCGCCGGTGTTGCTTCTGCTTGCTCTCTCGGCCACGTCCGCGCAGACCACCCAGCCCTCGGATGCCGCCGTGGAGAAGCTCATCGCACCCACGCTCATCTCGCTCGACATGAAAGACGCCGCGGCCAAGGCCGTCATCGACGAGATTCGCAAGCAGACGCTCTACGACATCGCGCCGATGGACAACCGCTTCTGGGACACGGCCAAGCTGGGGCCGGTCTCCGTCACGGCCAACAAGCAGCCCTTCTGGGCCGTCATGCGCGACGTGTGCGGCCAGGGCGGCCTGTGGATCTACAACACCGGTGCGCCCGGCGGCAAGATGACGATCATGGGCGGCGGGCGCGGCGGCTACAACATCATGAAGTTCCCAGTCTTCATGCACGGCGCGTTCATGACCATGCTCACGATGCTCTCGCACACCAGCACGGCCGACCTGGCCAACCCCCCCACCGTCACTCACAATCTCATGGTGATGCTCCAGGTCTGCGTCGAGCCCAAGATCAAGGTGCTCTCCAGCAGCTACATGGCCGACATGGACGAGGCGGTCGATGAGAACGGCAAATCGCTGCTTCGCCCGGCCGACCCCGCCGCGGCGGCGAACGCCGCCCGTACGACCTATGGCCCGATGCGCGTGGGCTATCCGGGTCCGATCGGCTTCAGCCTGCCACTTATCTATCCCGACGGCGCTGGCAAGAAGATCGCCAGCCTGCGCGGCAAAGTGCGCGTGACGATCGAGGCGGCCAACGACTCGCTCCAGGTGCCGGATGTGCTCAAGGCGCGCGACCTGACCAAGACGGTGGCCGGCCGAAAGATCACGCTGAAGGACATCACCAAGCTCAACGACCGCGAATACCGCGCCACCATCGTCTTCTATCGCGGCGAGATGACGGCCGATCAGTTCCGCGATGTGGTCAACAACCACGGCATGCGGCTGATCAATGAAGAGGGCCAGGGCTTCACGAGCAACCCGTGGGGCGGCGGCGGAGTCTGGAACTTCGGCGGCCCGGGAGCCGTGGGCGGTCCAGTGGGTGGCGGCGGCGCGGGCGGCGGGCGGGTGAACACCAACCAGCAGCGCGGCGGCCCCATCATGGTCAACCCCGGCCAGGGCGGCGGCCAGATCATCGTCAACCCCGGCCCGGGCAACCCGTGGGGCGGCCCCAATCCGGCCCAGAACCTGGGCGATGAATATGAGGCCAAGGTCTCCTTCCGTTTCCAGGCCCAGGCCCGCGACGCGGCCCCGATCTCCGAGCCGACGACGTTGATCTGGGACATCACCACCGCGACGAAAGAGATCGCGGTGCCGTTTGAGTTCAAGGATCTGCCGCTGCCGTGAAGGCGTTTTCGATTTTCGATTTGTGATCTTCCATTGTCTAGCGAATGAGTGCCATGCCCACGCCCGGCGCTAATGACGCTATTTTGCCGCGAAGGCCTGCTCGCCGGGCGTGGGCATGGGCGTGCGGCGAGCCTCCGACACGCATGCCCACGCCGGCCGAGCCAGGTCGTTGAGCGAATGAGCGTCTCGCGCGGCCGGCGTGAGCATGCCATCCGTCACATTTTCAGTCTTCGATTTTTGATTGCGGACGAGGGCCACCGCGCGCGACAATATCCCGCCATGGGAAGCAAACAATCTCACAAAGCGGTCATCGTCCTCCTGTTCGGCGGGATAATCCTCGGCGCAGCGCTGGCGATGCTCGGCGCCTGCGGCATCTTCACCGCGCCCGTCTCCGTGCCCGTAGCCGTCGCCAGCAACAAGCAGATGATCCTGCGCGGCACCGTCGTCGATGATGAGGGCCAGCCGCTGGACGAGGTCCTCGTCGACGTCAAGCGCGAGCACACCGTCTGGTCGTCCTCGGGCGGCACCGACGATGTCCCTCACAACAAGACTGTCGCCGTCAGCCAGAACTTCAGCTTCGACTTCCTGCGATCTCATCGGCTCCAGTTGCAGTTCCACAAGCGGGGCTACGCCGACCGCGAGATCGAGATCACGATGGACGACATCCGCAGCAATGGCTTCATCTGGCCGCCGACACAGCAGGCGCGGGTCGTGCTCCGCCGGCCCTCCGCCAAAAAGACCGAGCTGCGCTATCTCCGCGATACGATCACCTACGACCAATTGCCCAAGGAACGGGCGATCGATCTCGCTCGGGCCAGCAGCGCGGAGATGTCAACCATCGATCTGGGCAACCCGGCCTCCATTCCCGCCGGCACGCTCTATGTCGAGGTCGAGACCCAGCCGTTGCAGACCCACGGCCCCGACAACCGGGTGGACCCGCTCGATGTCGGCCTGCCCAGGCGCATCACGCTGCGCATCTCCGGGCCAGAGAGCGGCCTGCTGAGGTTCACTCCCCAGCTCGGCTGCGGCCCCATCGAGCAGATGACCGAGGCCCCGGCCGACGGCTACCAGAGCGGCCTGACCCTCGACACGCCGCGCCTGAGGGAAATGCGAAAGCTGGCCAAAGGCAGCGACAGGAACACCCGCAACAACCAGAACATCGGCGCCTGGGAATTCTTCTGGCTGCGCGCGCAATGGGAAGTACGGCAAAGCCGCGCTGTGCTGGAACGACGGCACGTCGGATTCGCTGATGAGACTGAGCTTCGTCGTCTGGGTGCAGCCCGACGGCGGCCGAAATCTCAAGGGGACTCTCACCAGTCTGCAGTAAACGCCGGGCATGTCTCCCGTGGTGCCAGAGGAAGGTCGCTCGACCTGCCGATCCCGATTTTGTTGGACGCGCCACCCCCGTCGGGGCAATATCAATGTGCAGACCATGAGCAGCCTCGCCTCACAGATTCCGCCATCCGCCGCGCCGGCCGGGAATGCGCCCGCCCCGGGGACCGATGCCCTGCTGTTGGCCGGGTTCTTGGCCCGGCGCGACCAGCGTGCTTTCGAGCAGATCGTCCGCCGGCATGGGCCGATGGTCCTGGGGGTGTGCCGGCGGGTTTTGGGCAGCAGTCATGATGCCGACGATGCGTTTCAGGCGACGTTCCTGGTCCTGGTCCGCAAGGCCGCTTCGATCCGGCCGCCCGAGTATCTGCCCAATTGGCTGCATGGCGTGGCGCATCGAGTGGCGGTGCGGGCCCGCGCCGATCAGATCAAGCGCAAGCAAAGAGAATCCGAGCATGCCGCCATGAATCCCCCAACCACCAGCTCGTCGCAGCCAATGATGGATGATCTCCGGCCGGTTCTCGATCGGGAGCTTTTGCGACTGCCCGAGCGCTATCGGCTGCCGATCATCGCGTGTGACATGCAGGGCGCTCGCGCCAGCAGGCGGCGGCCGATCTGCGCTGCCCGGAGGGGACGCTCTCCAGCCGGCTTAACCGCGGGCGGGAGATGCTGGCGGCACGGCTGGCGCGGCGCGGCATTGCGGTCTCGGCCGGGGCGCTCGTGTGGGCGATGGCGGCCGACAGCGCCTCGGCCGCCCTTCCGGCATCGCTGCTGGCCACCATTCTGCAATCAGGGGCGCTGGCCGTCGGTACAGGTTCCGTCGCCACTGGCGCGGTCTCAACCAACGTTTCTTTACTGGCCCAAGGAGTGCTCAAAGCCATGTTCATCGCCAAGATCAAGATCGCGGCCATCGTGGTCGTCGCCGTGACGCTGGCCGGCAGCGGCGCCGGCGTGCTGACCCACTATGCCATGGGGCAGAAAACGGCGGTCAAGGGCGATCCGTCTGGCAAAGGCGAGTGGAAGGCGCCGGATATCAATGCCCGGATCGTCGCCGTGGCCGCGGATGGCAAGTCGATCACGGTGGAGATTTCGGCCAAGGCCAAAGGCGAAGAGACTCGGCGGGCCGACATCAAGCTGAGCGACAACACGAAGCTGAGCTTCTCGAATGTGCCGACGGGCGGCGCGCCTGGTGGAGGGGTACACGGCGCAGGTGTGGCTGGAGGCCGGCTCGGCGGACGCGGCCGCGAGTGTCGCGATTTCCGGCAACGAGAGCTTCAAGCCAATCCCGGACGTTACCGGCCGGGTGACTGCCGTCGCGGATGATGGGCACAAGATCACCGTTGAGATCGCCGCGATCCCGGCCAAGGGGAAGAAGGGCGAGCAGGTTGCGCCGGGTACGGAGGCGAGGTCGGTTGAAGTCACTATCCCCGATGACGCCATCGTGACATTCACCGCGGTCGGCCCCGGCGAGGCCCGGGTGGCCCAGGGATATCAGGCCGCGGTCTTCCTCATCGAAGATTCCAAAGATGCGGCCGCCAGCGTGCAGTTCACCGGCGAGAACGAGGTGGCCGGGGGCAAGAAGGGCTTCATGGGCAAACAGCCGACCCAGCAAGGCCGGGTCGTCGCGGTGGATGGCAAAATGCTGACGATCGAACTGCCAAACAAGACCAAAGACAAGATGGCGCCGCCGGATCGCATGGACGTGTCGCTGGCCGATGAGACGCGGATCGGCTTCCAGAATGTCGGGCGCGACGGGGCCAAGCCGACTGTCGGCTACGACGTGATGGTGTGGCAGGATGAGGGAAAGCGCACGCCGAGCATGGTGCGGTTCATGGCTCCGGCGACCAAGTCCGGCCCGGATATCTCGGGACCGGTGCGCGATGTCTCGGCCGACGGCAAGGTCATCACCATGCTCCGGCCGGGCAAACAGAAGGGCGAAGCGCCAACCGAGGTCGCGATCACCATCGACGCGAAGACGAAGATTGTCTACAACAATGTTCCGCTCGACGGCGCCAAGCCCGTGCCGGGACTTGAGGCGCAGGTGTGGCTGCAGGATGGCTCGCCGGAGGCGGCGCGGCGGATCATGTTCGGGCGGGGGAAGTAGGCGAGTCAGTTTCACCGCAGGGGCGCGGAGGACGCGGAGGAGATTCCAGATTGCAGATTTCAAGTCGGAGGGGGCCCGTCTTGGCCGCGGGAGGGCTGGAGCTGTGTGAGGTTGGAGGGATTGACCAACTCAAGAATAACGGAAATAGGATTTGCCAGGTCCGGATTATTGGACCATAATGGGGGGTGGTGGTTATCGGACAGGTTCACTCGATAACAGGTGAGAACAAATGAAAACCCAATTGGGCAATGTCGCCAGGCAGGCTGGCTGGTTGGCGGTGTGCGTTTCGTTGTTGTCCGTCAGTAATCCGGCGCGCGGATTCGGTGGTGCTGACGCCGACGTTGGATCTCCGCGTTCTGTCCGCGAGTCCCACCTCATACGGCAACACGGATCTTATGGCGGTCTGGAACGATGGTTCGACCGTACAGCATTCGCTGCTGAAGTTTGATCTGTCTTCGATCCCGGCCGGGGCGGCGATCAACTCCGCCACGCTGACCCTGGTTCAATGGACTTTTGGCCAGCCGTCAGGTACCGAGTCCGACGTTTGGGCCGCGGCAAGGCCTTGGGATGTCAACGCCAGTTGGAATAACGCAACCAGCGGCACCCCTTGGACCACGCCGGGCGGCGATTTCACCGGCGTCGCAGGCACGCCTTATGCATCTAATTCACAGTACATTCCGGACGTCGACCTGATCCTTCACCCGAACGGCGCAGGCTCCCCCGTGTCATGGGATGTCGCGAATCTTGTCTCGGCCTGGAAGTCTGGCGCGATACCTGATTACGGTATGCTGCTGTCGGGCACGCTGGGAGAAAAACTCCATTTCTTGACCAGCTCTTACCCGGACTCCTCCCTTCGGCCGACGTTGACCGTCAGTTACACGGCCGTCCCTACGCCCACGCCCGCGGCCCTGACTTCGGGACTACTGATCGGACTGGGCCTTGTGGTATGGGGCAAGCGTCGCCTTGCGTAGTTCTGAATCATCCGTCATCTTGCTGATCGAAGCTCGGCGGCAAGCAGTCAGCCCTGCGGCGGCGGTGGCCCGGCAGACTTTTGCGGCAGCGGCGGGATCGAGTCGAGCAGCGCACGGGCAGTTCGCGCCGCGTCGGTCTGCAGTTTGTCGAGTTCCCATTCCAGCGGCGAGGGGTCCAGTTGCTGCACGAGCGTCGATGCCTGTATCCAGGGGATCGGCGGGAACTTGCCCTTGACGATCGGCGGCTTGGGAACCGATGTGCGATGCGTGGCGACCAGCGGCCAGAGCAGCCCGACGATGATGGCGGCCGCCGCAGCGAGCATCATCCCGCATGAGCCATGGATGCAGGACCAAACGCGGGATGTTGTCGGCGCGATGCTGACAGGACGCCTCGCCGGCCGCACGTACAAGCCGCTCGTGCAGCTCACGCGAAACATCGACCTCATACGCCGCCGCCTCTTCGCACAGTTTTCGTTCGATTCGATTCATCATGATGCACCTCCCTCATTCCCTGCCAAGGCCGGCTGCGAGCCTTCCGCCGAGAGCTCGGCCGCCAGCGTTCGTCTCGCCCGCATCAACGTCACCTTCACCCATACGCGTGTCCGGTCCATGACACGGGCGATGTCGCGCGTCGCCATCTCTTCGCCGTAGTAGAGCCACATCGCCAGGAACTGCTCATCGCCCAGGACTCGCCGGGCCGTTTCCCAGGTTGGCCCGATGTGCGCGCGAGGCTCCGCCATGGTCGCCGCTGGCGCGGCATCATCCAGGCTCGCCCAGGGCCGCATACGGCGCTGGAGGCTGCGCAGCTCGCGGATGGCGATGGTGAAGATCCACGTGCTGAAGCGCCAGCGGCTGTCGTAGCGGTCGAGGTTGCGGAAGGCCTTGGCGAACGTCTCCTGCAGCGCATCCTCCGCGTCGGCGCGGTTCGAGCAGCGGTGGGCGAGGAACCGCAGCAATCGCCGCTCAAAACGGCCGACGAGCTGCCCGATCGCGGCGGCCTGGCCGGCCTGCGCCGCAGCGGCGAGCAGCTCGTCGGAGGATGTTGTGTCGATCACGGACATGGCAGTCGCATCTACTTGGCCGGGTCGGTCTTGCCCGCATCGTGGCGCGAGCCGCCCCGGCCGCGGCCTTCCCGCGTCGCATTACTTGGCCGGCTCGGTCTTGGCCGCTTCAGTCGCTTTGTCCTGATTCTGTTTCTCCTGCACCATGCTCTTGATGGTCTGGAGAAGCGTTTTGGTTTCATGCTCGAAACTGACGCTCACGCGCGAGCCGTCCTGGCTGGTGAGAATGCTGCCGACCGTCTGGGCCGTCACCGGCGACTTCTTGGCGCTGAGCATCACCAGCGCCTTGAGCCCGTCGGCAAGCTGCTTCATTTGCGTCGCCACCTCGGGGGTCTTGAAGTTCACGGCGACGTTCACCTGGATTTTACCCTCGCGCTCGCCGGCCGCGAGCGTTAATCCGTCGGCCGCCTCGGCGAATTGCGAAAGGCCCTTGTCCTTGATTCCCTTGAGATCGGTGGCGCCGCCGGAGAGGAACATGCCATCGGTTGGCTGCCTCACCAGCGGGCAGGCGTTCTTGCCGCTGTCGAGGGCGTCCAGGGCCGTGAGGACGACGTCGGCCCGCTCGCCGATGACAATCAGGTCGGGTTTGTAGAAACAGCCGGCGGGCGTCTTGCCCTTGTCGCTCCAGGTGAGGATGACGTGCTTGTCGCGCGTGGTCTCCTGGAAGTCGGGGTTGTTGGCCAGCAGCCCGCGAAGCGAAGCCTGGTCGAGCTTGCCGTAGACCAGGATGGTGGCATTGCCCGGATCGAAGGTGGTGGCGAAGAGCGAGATGCCCTTGATCTCCTGGATCGGGTCGAAGCCCAGGAGCTGGCGGAGCTGCGCCAGGGTGTCTTCCAGCGGAACGTGGGCGTTTATCTCCTCGCGGACGATCTTGAAGATCTCCGTGGTCCGGGCAATGTCCATGTCCAGGTGGACGTACCATTTGGCGTCGGCCGGGATATGTGCGGCGTTTGCCGGGCCGGCCGAGGCGCGGGGAACACCGATCAACAGCAATGCCAGCGTGGCGACGGCGGGAATCATGCGTTTCATGGCGGCTCCTCGTGAGGGTGAAGGTTTGTGCATTCGACGGTTCTACGCTGCGCGTGAGGACATCGGTTACACGTGCTTTACAGAGTGCCACATTGTTGCGCATTTCGTGGAGCGTGCCGCCCCGGCCGCGATCCGCTGTGCAAAGCGCACGGCGGGGGCCGCTCGTGCCACATGCCGCAAAGTCGTTGGGCGGAGTATATCATTGATCGCGGTTGACAAGAGGATGAAGCCATGGCCACGCAGTTGTTTCCCGGATTTCTGAGCGATCAGCGCGAATACCGCCTCTGACGAAGGGCAGATCGCGCACGGTCTCCGGCGGTGAGTGCCGCCAGTGCCCTCACTGGCGGAAAGTGGCAGCGGCGTCTCGCCGCTGTAATTCCGCCAGTGAGGGCACTGGCGGCACTACTTTCCTTGCGATGACGCGATGAGCCGGTCGAGGGTAGAGCGCGCAGCGCCGCTGTTGACGGCGTCGGCCGCGACTTTGAGCGCGGAGGCCAGGTCCGGTTGCTTCTCCGCGACCACCAATGCCGCGGCCGCGTTGAGCAGCGCGATGTTGCGCGGGGGAACTTCTCGCCAGCGAGCACGCGACGCAGGATCGCAGCGCCTTCATCAACATCCTTCGAGCGAAGGTCCGAGAGGCGGGCGTAGGGCAGGCCCAGCGATGCCGGATCGAGCCGCCAGGTGCGCACCTCGCCATCCTTCAGTTCGCTGATGCGCGTGGGCCCGAGGGTTGAGAGTTCATCCAAGCCATCTTCGGCGTGGACGACCCAGGCGCGGGCGCTGCCCAGTTCGCGCAGCACGGTGGCCAGCCGATCCGTCAGTTCCGGCGTGAAGACGCCCAGGAGCTGGTGCCGCGCGCGGGCGGGGTTGGTCAGCGGCCCCAGCACGTTGAAGATCGTCGGGATGCCCAGGGAGCTGCGCGTTGCCGACGAATTTCATGGCCGGGTGGTGATAGCGCGCGAACGCGAAACAGATGTTGGCGGCCCGCAGGCACCGCTGGTGGTCCTCGGGTGTGAGCTCCAGTTTCACCCCGAGCTTCTCCAGCACATCCGCCGAGCCGGCCTTGCTGGTGGCCGAGCGATTGCCATGCTTGACGACGCGCACGCCGGCGGCCGCCACGATCAGGGCGGCGGCGGTGGAGATGTTGAAGGTCCCGCGCACGTCGCCGCCTGTGCCGCAGGTGTCGATGATGACGCCCTCGCCGGGGCAGTCGATGGGGATGGCCTTCTCGCGCATGACGGTGGCCGCGCCGACGAGTTCCTCGACGGTCGTGCCCTTGGCGGCCAGGCCAACCAGCAACCCGCCGATCTGCGCGTCAGTGGCTTCGCCGGACATGATGTGCAGGAACGCCTCGCGCGCCTCTGCGGCGCGTGAGATCCTCGCGGCGGCAGAGCTTGAGGAGGATGTCGCGGAGAGGTGCGGTGGACATGATTTTTGATTTTCGGTTTTAGACTTTCGATTGCAAGCGAGCGTGGAGCGTGCCGCCCCGGCCGCGGTTTGTGCGCACGGCGGAGGGCCGCACGTGCCACTCGCTGCAACGTCCTGCCATCGCCGTTCTAATCCAGGTCACTCGATCACGCTCGCCCCGGCCGTCGCCGTCGTCACGTACACGGCCGGCGTGAGGCTGTACTTCGCCTGATAGGTCTTGGTGAGATGCTCGGTCAGGTTGGCCACCGCGCGCGGCTGGGCCAGGGCGACGATGCACCCGCCGAAGCCGCCGCCGGTCATGCGAGCGCCGTAGACGCCCTTGACCTTCATCGCCTGCTCGGAGAGATAGTCCAGCTCCTCGCAGCTCACCTGGTAGTCATCGCGGAGCGAGGCGTGGCTCTGGATCATGAGCAGGCCGGCCTCCTCGTAGTCCTTGCGGCCGAGCAGCGTGGCCGCCTGCGTGGCGCGGGCGTTCTCGGTGATGACGTGGCGGCAGCGGCGATAGACGAGGTCGGGCAACCGGCCCTCGGCGGCTTCGAGTTGCGTCAGCGTGACATCGCGCAGCGCCCGAACCCAGGGATGTTCCCTGGCGAAGAACGCCACGCCCTCTTCGCACTGCCTGCGGCGCTCGGCATATTCGCCGCCGGAAAGCTCGTGGCGCACCATGCTGTTGACGATGACCACGCGCAGCTCGTTGGCGTCCAGGGGAACGAATTGCTTGGACAGGTCGCGGCAGTCCATCAGCATCGCGTGGCCGGCCCGGCCGCTGATCACGATGGTCTGGTCCATGATGCCGCAGGGGACCAGCGCGTAGTCGTGCTCGGCCTTCTGGCACAGCAAGGCCAGGCGCGAGGCGTCGATCTCGATGCCGCCCAGAACGAGGAAGGCATACGCCGTGCCCACCTCGATGGCCGCGCTGCTGGACAGCCCGCCGCCCACCGGCAGCGTGTTGGAGATCAGCGCATCCATGCCGCTCACGGGGATTCCGGCCGCCATGAGCTTGGCGGCGACGCCGCGCGAATAGTTGGCCCACTTCGGCTCAGCGCGCTGGATCTTCTCCTCGACGGAGAACTCCACCACCTTGCCGGGGAACTGGGTGGAACCAAGGCGCACCCGGCCATCGTCGCGGGCGCGGCAGGCGATGCGCACCTCGGGCTCGATGGCCATCGGCAGCACGAAGCCGTCGTTGTAGTCGGTGTGCTCCCCGATGAGGTTTACGCGCCCCGGCGCGGATGATGCGGACGGTGCCGTCGGGGCCAAAGGTGCCGGCGAACTGGGCCTTGATTGCGTTGAGATCCATGGTTGCGGGGATTATTGCCGGGCGCGCTGAGGAAGGGAAGCGGACGGTTCAAGCCGACTTGCGCAGCCACGAATCCGTCGCGACCCAGGCCGGTATGCTGGTTTGTTCCATGCTGGACGCGGATGCGTGGAGGAAGTACACTATCCCCGGTTAGTTTGCCGAACCGAATCAGATTACGCGACAGCCTCCTGCCGACAATCTCTTTCCTCCTCGCCATTCTAGCTCCTCGAACGTGGCCGCTGTCTCGTTTTCGTATCGGTGATAGCGCAAGACACATAAGGAATCCTGCATGACGCTTTGCATCGACCGTCAAGCCGCCAGCATCAGCCAGCATCCCGTTCATCCCCTTGGCACGCGCCAAGGTCCTCTTGAGCAGCGTCTTTGGGCCCTATGCACAGGACGACGAATACGGCAGCCGGGCCGTCAACCCCATGGAACTGCACCACAACCAAGTGACCCGCGGCAGGGGCCGTTTTCGCTGCGGATGTTTCACCGAAGCTGGGGCCTGCTGTTCATCCAGGCCAACATCTCCGCGCCCTGCACGAGCCTGGATTTCCCGAGTCTGGAGCGATTCACCGAGGAGATCCGCAGCCACAGCTACGACATCGTCGGCATCAGCTCGATCATCTCCAATGTCGGCAAGGTCCGCGAAATGTGCCGGCTGGTCCGCCAATACCTGCCGCGGGCGACGATCGTGGTCGGCGGCCACATCGCCAATCTGCCCGACCTGGATGAGATGATTGACGCCGATCACATCGTCCGCGGCGAGGGCATCCGGTGGTTCCGCCGGTTCCTTGGCGAGGATGAAGAGCAGTGCATCCGGCACCCGCTGCTCTGGAGCGGCTCGCACCACCGGACCATGGGCATTTCCCTGCCGGCCGGCGTCAACAGCGGCACCGCGGCGCTGATTCCTTCCGTCGGATGCCCCATCGGCTGCAACTTCTGCTCGACATCCCACATGTTCGGCGGCAAGGGCCAGTTCGTGAACTTCTACGAAACCGGCGAGGAAATCTTCTCCATCATGTGCCAGTTGGAGTCGGCCATGAAGGTGAAGTCGTTCTTCATCATGGACGAAAATTTCCTCCTGCACCGCGCCCGCGCGCTGCGCCTGCTGGAGCTGATGGAGGAGCACGACAAGTCCTGGCAGTTGTTTGTCTTCAGCTCGGCCAATGCCCTCAAGAGCTACACGATGGAGCAACTCGTAGCTCTGGGCGTGAGCTGGGTATGGATCGGCCTGGAGGGCCAGGCGAGCCAATACACCAAGCTGCGCAATACCGACACGCACGCACTCGTCCGCGACTTGCACTCGCATGGCATCCACGTACTGGGTTCGAGCATCATCGGCCTGGAGGAGCACACGCCGCAGAACATTGATCAGGCCATCGACCATGCCATCAGCCATGCGACCGAGTTCCACCAGTTCATGCTTTACACGCCAACGCCCGGCACGCCGCTGCACGCGGAGCTCTCGAAAAAGGGCGTTCTGCTGGCGCCGGAAGAGTTCGCGCACGCGGATGCGCATGGGCAGTGGCGGTTCAACTACCGGCATCCGCACATCCCCGCGGGCGAGGAAACCGAACTGCTGTTGCGGGCCTTCCGGCGTGATTTTGAGGTGAACGGCCCCAGCGTTCTGCGGCTGGCCCGGACCACGCTGGCGGGCTGGCGGCGGCACAAGGACCACCCCAACCCCCGGATTCGCGATCGTTACGCGCGGGCGATTCGCGGCTGCTCCACAACCGTGGCCGCCGCTCTCTGGGCGGGACGGCGATGGTTCCGGGACAATCCCGTGGTCGCCGGCAAACTCGATGCATCGCTGAAGGATATCTATCGCGAGTTCGGCATCCGCTCGCGGCTGATCGCGCCGGTGCTTGGCCGCATTCTCCTGATGGCGATCAATCGCGAGGACAAGCGATTGCGAGCCGGCATGCCTCATGAGCCACCCACCTACTACGAGCACAACGATCGGGCCGCCGCCCAGGCCGAGTCGGCCGGCCAGCCGGTCTCGAAGTTGCAGTCGGTTCTGGCGATGGCTTGAGCGCGTTGGTTGTGCTACAATCTACCTGTCGTGCCGAATGCCACAGACACAGTCCGAGGATCCGAGTCGCTGTGGGACCTGGCACTCGGCGGCACGTGGATCGATCCCCAGGCGATGGCGGCGGCCATCGTCGAGGCGATGGATGAGCCCGCGCCGGATTTTCGCACGCGGCTGTTGATCCACGAAAGTCTGCTGGCTCTGCGGCGAAAATGGGGCGAGGCGAGATTCCAGCAGTGGGTGCAGTCAACCGGGTCCTCGCGGCAGATTGTGGGGTTGCTTGAGTCACAGATCGGTCCCGAGGGCTTTGGTTCATTGGTGGAGCGAATCATGGAACCGACGCGGGTTGAGACCGTGCAGCAGTTCCTGCGCGAGCTGGGGATGAGCATCGACAGGCCGCTGCGCATCACCATCGGCGGATCGGGCGCCTTGATCCTCGCCGGGCAGCTCAGCCGGAGAACCGAGGACATCGACATCGTGGATGAAGTGCCCGTGGAGATGCGCTCGCAGCATGAACTACTCGACCAGCTTGCGCAGCGATACGGCCTGCGCCTCGCGCATTTCCAGTCGCACTATCTGCCGGCTGGATGGGAGCAGCGCGTGCGGTCGCTGGGTGTCTTCGGCCGGATCGAAGTGGACGCCGTCGATTCGTATGACATCCTCCTGGGCAAGCTCTTCAGGCGCGGGAGAAGGATCGTGACGATCTGCGGGCGCTGGCGCAGAAGATCGACAGGCCGACGCTGATCGATCGATTGAAATCATCGGCCGGCGCGTTCATGGGCGAAGAGCGCCTGCGGAAGAACGCCCAGGACAACTGGTATATCATCTACGGCGAAGGGCTTCCCGCCTGATGTGGTTCATCGAGCGCGGCAACATCCCCGACTGGTCGGCCGCGTGCCGCCATCTCGCCGCGCGCAATCCCGCCATGGCGCAGATCATCGAGCGCGTTGGCCGGTGTACGCTCTCCCCTGGGCGCGATCGTTTCATCTCGTTGTGCGAGATCATCTTCACGCAGCAGCTTTCGATGGCAGTGGCCACCGCGCTGTTCGCCAGGTTCAGCAAGCTCTTTCCGAACCGACGGCCAACGGCGCCGCTCGTCCTGCAGCTTGGCGACGACGATTTCCGCAAGGCCGGGCTTTCGCGCCAGAAGACGGCGTATCTGAAGGCCCTCGCCGCGCGATGGCAGTCGGGCCAGGTGCCGAGCCGGCGCTTCAGGAGGATGACCGACGACCAGATCGTCGAGACGCTGCTCCCGATCAAGGGAATCGGCCGCTGGTCGTGCGAGATGTTCCTGATCTTCGTGCTGAATCGGCCGGATATCCTGCCGGTTGACGACCTGGGGATACGCAAGGCGGTGCAAAGTGCGTATCGACTGCCGAAGATACCGGAGAGTTCGCAGGTGATGGAGCTCGGCGAGAAATGGCGGCCATGGCGCACGATCGCGACGTGGTATCTTTGGAGGTCGGGCGCGATCGCTGAGTGAATGCAGGCCTCATTTGGCCGACGGATACGCCACCTTCACCTGCCGCATGGCCGTGACGTACTGCTCGATCTCCCCGGCCGTCAGCGGCGTGCGCAATACCATGACCTCATCCAGCGCCACGCCGCCGCCAAGATACAGCGTCTTGAATGCGTCATCGGCACTGAACGCCCGGCCGGCCGCGCGCGTCTCGAATGCCAGCCTGCCGTCGGTGTAGACGCTGACCAACGAGGCGGCGTTGATGACCATGGCGCAGTGGTGCCATTGGCCCTTGCGCAGGTCGAGGCTCGCTCGAAGTTGCGTGTCGTAGATGCCGTTGACATTGGTGATGCCCGGCAGGCTGTAGACCTGCACAACGCCCGCCGTGTCTTTCAGGCCGCACCAAGGCCCGCCCCGGCCGAATGTGCTGATGAACCCGCGCCCGCCCAGGTGGATCAGGCCAAACCCGGCATTAACGTGTACATCCTCCAGGGCGCCCACCAGAGCATGATTGTCAGCGGACGATGGGGGCTGAGCGTGTCGTCGGATGCGACGATGTCGATGATGGCGCTGCGGGTGGCGGGCATGCCGCACCGGCCGCGGATGCCGCCGGGGGCGCTGGGGATGCCGGCGCGGACCTGTAGCTTATCGCCCAGGATCTCTGGTTTATCGTTCTCGAACGAATTGTAGTAGATGAGGCTGGAATCCCATGAGGTGGGGCAGAAGGCCCGTGGCTGGGTATCCGCGAGCGCGGCGACCCAGGGAAATGAAATGAACACCAGTGCAGCGGCCCATCGCATGGCGCCAGTGTAGCAGGAACGGGCGGGTGAGTCGCTTGGCCGCATCTGTAGTCGGTGTATAATCAGTTGGGAATGGAGGATTGGTGCCACGAACAACGATTGGCGGTGACGACCCCGCCCATCAACTTCCGAGAGAGGAAAAGGACGGACTCGAGCGGAGCTTGCGCGAGCAAGCCGAACGCGACCGAAAGGCCGCAAGGCCCAAGGATGCCAGGCGGAAGTTGAACCGTGCCGTGAATATCTCGCGGCCGCCGTCACGGAAAGCACAGCATCATTAGTGCCATGCCAGATTTCGTTTCCCAATATCAACAGCTCCTGACTGCCGACGAGTCCGTCGCTTCGCTCGATGCTGCCGCGCGGCTGGCGATTCGCGTGGCATCCGGCGGCAGGCGACGCTGGGTGAATCTGTTGCGGGCCGATCGGTCGCCTACTCATCGAGCCACAAGCAGCGCCGCGAATGCCCGGAGGACCAGAATCGTCGCTTGGCTGCTGTCGAGTGTCTCAAGACAAATCGACGAGTTTCGGGACGATGTGCCCGAGGAGCAGTACGCGTTGCTGATGGACACCCTTCTGCTCGTGTTCCATCACGCGTACTTTGCGCTATTGCCGAAGGCCGCACGCGAACGAGAAGCGTTGCTGCAGGCGTTTGAGGACTTCTCGGCAACGCTTTCTCAACCGCAGGACCGTTTTCAGATCATGGGACTCGTGCAAATCGAACGGGCGGATTACGACGCGGCGGCCGATTCATTTCGGGCCGCGCTGGCCGCAACGCATTCCGATGAGCACGACTTCATGACGCGCCTTCAGATGCTGTGGACGGTCTTGATGGAACGCGCGCGATACCGAGAGGCTTTCGACTGTCTGCTCGACGTATACCCCAGGGCATCGCGCAACGACCTTCCTGAGATAGCGGCGCTGCTCCGGCAGGTCTTTCTTGACAGCCGGGCACAAGGCGATCAACCCGCCAATGCCACACGCGGCAACGGGCGGAAAGCGCGCGGCTCACGCCGGTGCGCGAGCTGACGGTGGGGCACAAGAGCACCGCGTTCCTGGGCAGACACCAGCACCGCCGCTGAGGGCACCGGCGGCACTGTCTGCGATGGCTTCCCCCGGTCCGCCACGTTACAACTCCATCCATCATGAAACGCATCGCCACGATCTTCCTGCTGCTGAGCGCATCGTGCATCGACGCTTTCGGCCCGGAAAACACCGCCGTCATCGTCAATGGCGATAGCTGGGCATCCAAAGCCGTCGCCAACCAGTACATCCAAAGCCGCAACATCCCGCCGATCAACGTCATCGAGCTGCCCCTCAATTCCCTGGCCGATTTCGAGCGGGTCAGCGTCGATGATTTCCGCAAGCTCATCCTCATCCCCGTGCTGGATCAGATCAAAGCGCACGGCTTGGCCGACCAGATCGACTGCATTGCCTATTCCAGCGATGTTCCGTATGCCGTCCATGTCAGCGGCGATGTCGGCAAACAGAAGCTGCCGCTTGTCATCACGCCGACGGCGTCGGTGAATGGCCTGACGTTCCTCTACCAGAAGGTCCTGGCGAAGGACACCGCGTATCTCAAGCTCGACGCCAACAAGTACGCCCAGCGCGTGATCGATCTGCCGCCGGAGGTCTTCAGCAAGGCCGAGGAAGAGCAGATCGGCAAGGCCGGCGGGCTGGCGCGAGAACAAATGGGCCGAGGCCGGCGCGATGCTGGCCGAGGTCGCCAAAGCGCATCCCAAGGCCTACGAGGTGTATTACGACCTGGGGTGCTGCCTGTCGCGGTGCGGCAAGCTGGATGAGGCGATGGCCGCGCTCAACAAGGCGGTCAATGGCGGCTTCTGGAACGCGGGACTGATGAAGGATGACGATGATCTGAACAATGTCAGGAAACGCGAGGACTTCAAGGACTTGGTGTCGCGCATCAAACGGCCACCGATCGTGCTGAAACCGACGCGTGCGTTCTCGCACGCGACTGATCACGGCGGCGAGAGATACCTTCTCTCGACGATGTTCGCCGTCACCAGCGGCCGGGGCAACTCGGTGGCCGAGGCGTGCGACATGATCCGCCGCTGCGCCGGCGCCGATGCCTCGCGACCGAAGGGCACGATCTACTACATGGTCAACGGCGACATCCGCTCGACCACGCGCCAGTGGGGCTTCAAGGCGGCCGCCGACAAGCTGCGCGAGATGGGCATCGGCGCGGAGATCGTCAACGGCATCCTCCCCAAGGACAAGAACGACGTGGCCGGCGCGATGGTCGGCATCGCCGATTTCAACTGGCCGGCCAGCGGCAGCACGATGCTCCCCGGCGCCATCGCCGAACACCTCACCAGCCTTGGCGGCGTGATGGTCAACAACGGCGGCCAGACGCCCATCAGCGCGTTCATCCGCGCCGGCGCTGGCGGCTCCAGCGGCACCGTTACCGAGCCGTACGCCATCCAGGCCAAGTTCCCTACGCCGTTCATCCACGTCTACTACGCGCAGGGCGCGACACTGGCCGAGGGGTTCTATCAGTCGGTCAGCGGGCCATATCAGCTCCTGATCATCGGCGATCCGCTCTGCCGGCCATGGGCCAAGCCGCCGACGGTGAGCGTCGCGGGCGTGACGTCCGGCGCTGTCGTGAGCGGCGACGTCACGCTCAAGCCAGCGGTCAAGGCGGACGACCCGCGCATTGCGCGGTATGAGCTTTTCGTCGATGGCGTGCGATCGGCGACATGCGGCGAAGGCGAGATGCTCAAGCTGGATACGCGACCACTGCGCGATGGATATCACGAGTTGCGCGTCGTGGCCACCGCGGCCGATGATGCGCAGACCCAAGGCACATCCACGGTGGAGATCTTTGTCGGCCGGGCGGCGCGTCTTCCGCCTTCATCGCCGCCATTCGTGGAATGGGGCAAGCCCCTTGAGATCCGGGCCGACATGGTCGGACCCGGTCGGATCGAATTCCGCTGCAACGACGTATACCTGGGCGCGATCGAGGGCGGCAAAGCCAGTCTCCCGATCGACTCGCGGCGGCTTGGGATGGGTCCCGTCCGCATTCAGCCGACGTCGTTTCGCACGCTGAGCGGTACCGCCTCGATGTACAAGCCGCTGGCCGTCACCGTCACGCCGCCAGCCGCGCTGCCAGCACAGCGGATTGATGGCAAGTCACTGGCCAAGGGTCTGCTCCTGCTCAGCGGCGATCGGCGGATCGTGCTTGATACCGGCGACGTCGGCCAAGCGATTGCCAAGGCGAAGCTCAAGAGTAGCGAGCCGTTCTCATTGGAGGGATATTTCCAGGTGACTGCGGCCGATCTCCACCAGTTCCAGATCCGCTTTGACGGCAAAGTCGAGCTGGCGGTGGATGGAGTTGCACAAGAGGTCGGCGGCGCTGCCGGCTGGCGATTCGTGCCGGTATCGCTGGCCGCCGGATTGCACCACCTTCGCGTGCGCTTCGAGCCCGCTCGCGAGGCGCAAGTGGAGCTGCGATTCGGCCACCAAGGCGCGCAACCGATGACATCCGCTGCATTTAGCCACGTCTCCGCCGCAACCCAGCCCTGAAGACCAGCTTCGGGATTTCCACTGGCCTTCAGACTCAACCGATACTAGACTTAAATGATACTATATTGAGCGCCGTTGACAGAGTGCGGGTTTCGGGTGGTTTTGGAGTTTGGCTATGGCATACGAAGTGTACGCCCTGACGTTGCTTGCGATCATGGGCTCATTGCTCATGCTGATCGTGAGGAGGGCGCGCGTGAACAGCCATCGCGCCCGCGCCTCCAATGCCGCGCTGGAGCACAGCCGCTCAGCGCTGGCCGAGAGCGAAGCGCGCATGCGCGGCATCGTCGAGGCCGCGGTTGACGCCATCATCACCATCGACGAGAGAGGCGCCATCGAGACGTTCAACCGCGCCGCCGAGCAGTTGCTCGGATACAGCTCGGCCGAGGTGACCGGGAAAAACGTCACCGTGCTCATGCCCGCGCAATACCGGGCCGATCACGGCAGGCACATCGGCCAATACATACAGACCGGCCAGGCGCAGATCATCGGCATCGGCCGCGAGGTCGTGGCGCAACGCAAGGATGGCGCGATCATCCCGGTACACTTGTCGGTGAGCGAGACGTTTGTTGGCCAGCGGCGAATCTTCACCGGCATCATGCACGACATTACCCAGCGCAAGCAGCAGGAGGCGGCGATCCGCCAGGCCAAGGAGGCGGCCGAGTCGGCCAACCGAGCCAAGGACCATTTCCTGGCGGTGCTCAGCCACGAGCTGCGCACGCCGCTGACGCCGGCCGTCATGGCTGCCAGCATCCTGGAGCGCGATGCCAGCCTGCCGGCCGAAACACGGCAGATGATGGAGATGATCCACCGCAATGTGGACCTGGCCGCGCGGCTCATCGACGATCTGCTCGACCTCACGCGCATCAGCCGGGGCAAACTGAAACTGCTGATGCAGGATGTGGATGTTCACGTGCTGGTGGGGCGGGTGCTGGAGATGCTCGCCGCCGACCTGACTGCCAAGCAGTTGACCCTCGACAGCGAGCTGAAGGCGTCGGCGACGCTCGTACACGGCGATCCCGCGCGGCTTCAGCAGGCTTTCTGGAATCTGGTCAAGAACGCCATCAAGTTCACGCCGGCCGGCGGCCGGATCACCGTCCGCAGCCACGACGCCGCGGCAGGCGAGCGCATCATCATCGAAGTCGCCGACACCGGCATCGGCATCGACCCGCAGGTCCTCCCGCGCATCTTCGACGCTTTCGAGCAGGGCGAAGCCGACATCACGCGCCAGTTTGGCGGCCTGGGTCTGGGCCTGGCGATCAGCAAGGCGCTGCTGGCGATGCACGGCGCAACCGTCACGGCGACGAGTGAAGGCAAGGGCAAAGGCGCCACCTTCACAGTGAAGTTGCCAGTTGCCAGTTGCCAGTTGCCAGCAGGAGCCCCTGAGCCTTCACTGGCAACCGGCAACTTGCAGCCGGCAACCGGCAACTCGCAACTGGCAACTCGTGGCCTGCGCATCCTTCTGCTTGAGGATCACGACGACACCCGGCGAATCCTGTCGCGCCTGCTGTCGAGCATGGGCCACCAGGTGAAGTCGGCCGAGTCGCTGCGATCCGCATTGGCGGCCGCCGAGAAATCCGAGTTCGACCTTGTGCTCAGCGACCTCTGCCTGCCCGACGGCAGCGGCATGGAGCTCATGCAGCGTCTGCACGAGCACTCGGCCGTGCCGGGCATCGCTCTGAGCGGCCTGGGCATGGAAAGCGACATCCAGCGCAGCCGCGAAGCCGGGTTTGCCCAGCATCTCATCAAGCCGATCGCCATTGAGGAACTTCAGCACGCCATCGAAGGCGCCTGCGTAGCACAGGCGTCCCGCCTGTGATCTTGCCGTGATCCCGCTACGTTCGGAGTTCCGGCTTTAGCCGGTCTGCGTCCTCTGCTGCGGCCCTTGCCTCATGCGCGGCGTCCACTATCCTTATCCGCCGTCCATAACCAGGCAAGCGAAAACCATGGCCAGAATCCCACTATCCCGCGTGTATCACAGCGACCTGATCGATCAGCGCATCCTCCAGGTCGTCAAAGGCGGCAACTACATCCTCGGCCCCGAATGCAAGGCCTTCGAGCAGGAGCTCGCCGCGTACTTCGGCGTGAAGCACATGGTGCTCAGCTCATCCTGGACGGCCGGCGTCCACCTGCTGCACCTGGCGCAAGGCCTCAAGAGCGGCGATGAGATCCTCGTCCCATCCCTCACGGCCTTCCCCAGCATCGAGCCGATGATCCACGCCGGCGCCCGGCCGGTCTTCTGCGACATCGACGATACCTACACCATCGATCCCGAAGATGCCCGCAAGCGCATCACCAACCGCACGGTGGGCATCCTCCCGGTTCACCTCTACGGCCGGCCGGCCAACATGGATGCCATGCAGAAGCTGGCCGCCGACCACGGCCTCTGGATCATCGAGGATTGTGCCCAATCCCACGGCGCCAAATGGAAAGGCCAGCGCGTCGGCGGCCTCACCGCCCACGCGGCCTTCAGCTTCTATCCCTCCAAGAACCTCACCGTCTACGGCGACGGCGGGGCCATCGCGACCTGCGATGATGAGATCGCTCGCAAGGTCATCATGCTCCGCAACCACGGCCGGAAGGACAAATACCTGCACGAGAAAGTGGGCTACAACCTGCGCTTCAACGAAATCCAAGCCGCCGTCGGCCGCGAGCAGCTCAAAGTGCTCGATGAACTGAACGCCAACCGCCGCCGGGCCGCCCAGTGGTATCGGCAGGAACTCACCGGCGTGAAGAGGCTGACTCTGCCGCCGGAAGACAAGGCCGGCGAGACCGAGAGCGTCTACCACATGTTCGTCATCCGCCTTCCCGACCACGACACGCGCGAGGGCCTGGCGAAACACCTCAAGGAAAAGGGCATCGAGACGGGCGTGCATTACCCCGTGCCCAACCACCTCCAGCCGGCCATCGCGGAGCTGTATGGCCAGCTCCCGCCCCTGCCCAGGACCGAGGACTACACCCGGCGCATCCTGAGCCTGCCGATGTTCCCGGCCCTGACGCAGCAGGAGATCAAGGCGGTGGCGGCAGGGATACGGGATTTCCTTGGCGCGTGACGTCGCGGAGCGATCCATATCCGGCGCACAGAAACATGGCCACCTTGCTTGTATTCTATCTGGTCCGCGCCACCTGGCACTTGCTTTGTATGATCGCCACGCCGAAACCCGGCAGGACCCAGTCATCGCCCGATGCAGTAGCGTCGCCCATGACCACCTGGCCGGGCGGCAGCCCGGTGATGCGCTGCTGAGTGGCGGTGTGGTTCGTCAGGCAGAACCATTTCCGCTTGCCGGCCGAACGGCAGAGGATGTTGACATCGCCCGAGGCCTGCGCCAATGGCCGGAGTTTTGGCCCATTGGCGAGGTACGACAGCATGGCGGAAATCGCGGGCTGCGACAGGTAGCCGCCGATGTAGTAAACGGTGCCTTTGCCAATTCGATTGCGCGTGATGGCCGCAGCGCCATGGAGCAGAGGATCATCGCTGATCCAGCGACCGATCACCTCGGCGTCGATTGGCTTGAGCCGCTCGACAAAGGTACTCATGTTGATGGCGGTGCCGTTCTCAAGCCGAGCAGTGTAGGTCTGACCCAGCGGCACGGTCGTCCAATCCTCCACTTCGACACCGGCGAGCTTGCGCCATGGCCCCGGCAATGGCATCTCGACGATGTGGCAGTTGATGTCCTTCAGGCCCGATTCGCCGCCGAGGACCAGCGTGCCGCCGGATTCGACGAAGCGCGTGAGTTTCTTCGCCAGCTCGCGTGTGACGATCTTCAGGTGAGGGGCGATGAGCAGCCGATAGCCTTTCAGATCGGATGTCGGCCAAGCCATGTCGACCGGGACATGCTGGCGGAGCAGTTCGGCGCACCAAGCCAACTGCTCGCGGCTGCCTTCCTGCGTGTAGATGTTGATGCGGCGGTCGTTGGCCTCGTTATCGAAATCCCGCAGCACGGCGGCCGCGCGAACCACCGGCGCATCGAAGAACGCCTTGGGCACGGCCGCGATCTCCCGGCCAATCTTCCTGGCTTCGGCGATTCGGCGGTTATCGCGGTCGTCCTGGTCGAGCAGGCCATGCCAGTGCTGCTCAGCGCCGTAGGGGCACGTTCGCCAGCGGAAATAGCTCAGGAGCTTGGCGCCGTGCATGATGCTCTGCCACGCCCAAAGGCGCATCTCGCCTGGGCGCGGCGTGCGCTGCAGATAGACCACCTGCCCGCCCGGCCCGGATTGCTGTTCGAGGATGCCATAGGGGAAGCCAAGGCTGCGCGCCTGGACCAGGGCGCTGGCCGTATCCTGCGGGTTCTGCGAGAAGAGGGGATATTGGTCGTGGCCGAAGAAATCCAGCACGCCGACCAGGTCCGGCCCGTTGATGTTGGCGAACAGGCCGTTGTGGGTGATCAGCCATCGCGGGTTGTGCGTGCGAAGGATCTCGGCCTGCCGGCGGGCGAAGCGCACGACACAGTCGCTGATGAACCTCGTCTCATCCAGCAGGTGCGTCGGGTTCGGATAGGTCGGTGTGGGGTGGGGCAGGTCGATCTGGTCCCAGTCACTGTAGGTCTGCGACCAGAACCGCGTGCCCCAGGCGTCATTGAGCCGCGCCAGCGTCTTGTACTTTTCCTTGAGCCATTTGCGGAACGCGATGGTGTCGGATGGCGCGTAGCTGACATCCATGTGGCAGTTGAACTCGTTGTCGAGCTGCCACGCGATGATCTGTTTCTCGCCGGCATAGTGCTCGGCCAAGGCCGTCACGAGGCGATCGGACAATTCGTAGTATTTTGGAGATGTGTAGTTGAAATTCCGCCGGCTGCCGTGGGCCATGGGGATGCGCTGGTAGTTCCACCGAAGCACCTCGGGGTACTTGCTGGCCACCCACGCCGGGGCGCAATAGGTCGGTGTGCCCATGATGACCTTGAGCCCGTGCTTGCGGCACAAGTCGATCACGCGATCGAACATGTCGAACTGGAAGCGGCCCTCGTCCGGCTCCCAGTAGGCCCACGCGCCTTCGCCCAGACGCACGACGTTGAAGCCGCACCTCGCCATCCGCGCGATATCGGAAGCGTGGCGTTTCTCATCCCAATGCTCGGGGTAGTAGCAGCAACCGTAGTAGAAGGTGTCCCACATGGCGGCCAGAATAACGAGTGATATTTGGGATTGCGAACCTGACACGTACTGCGTATTGCGTATTGCGTACCGCATTCCGTTGGCCGTCGCGCGACTGACCAATGACAGCTGACCCAACCACGGACCACTGACTACGGACAACTGACGAACCCTTGACTTGCCTTCACGCCGAAGTAGAACCATATCCGTGAGCGACTTTTCCAACACAAAGCGCCGGCTGCTGATCGCCGCGGAGGTGCTGATGGTGCTGGTGATCCTGGTGCTGTTGGCGCTGAGCTGGCTGCCGGCGTTCATCGGTGCGCGGCCGGGCTCCGTCAGATAGAGATCACGCCATGGGCAGCAGCGTCCGCCTTCGACTGCTGGTGCTTCTGGCCGCTTTGCCGGCCAGCGCGCTGCTCTCATGCTCGCCCACGCCGGTCAACCCGTCCTTCCCCATCACATTCGATCAGGCGCACGCGGCCCTGCGCGACATGTCGCAGAATCCCCGGCCACTCAAGCGCCCGCTGTTGGTCCTCGGCGGCTACAACGATCCCAACGTCTCGTGCCTCTATTTCCGCGGCCGGATCC
The DNA here is from genome assembly GCA_963836515.1 of uncultured Phycisphaerales bacterium. Taxonomy (GTDB): domain Bacteria; phylum Planctomycetota; class Phycisphaerae; order Tepidisphaerales; family Tepidisphaeraceae; genus CAWIJX01. Next base: position 2,232,039 of record CAWIJX010000004.1, on the reverse strand, counting down.
ACCAGCTCACCGGCGATGACCACGTCGCGACGGCCGTCGTCGGCTTCTACGACAACTTCGAGTCGTGCCGGCGCAAGGCCATCGAGACCGTCGATGGGGCTTACCCCAGCAGCGACCCCGTCTGGACGACGGAAGTGGATGTCATCGGCGCATCGCTGGGCGGGCTGGTCGGCGCGATACGCCGCCACGCCCTCGCGCGATCCGCGGCATCCCCGCCGGCTGCGCATTGCGCGGCTCTTCACTATCGCCAGCCCGCTGAGCGGGGCATCGCTGGCCAAGGTCGGGCATCTCAATCAACTGCACATCGACCTGCGGCCGGGGTCGGAGTTCATCAAGTACATCGACTCGAACAGCGCGCCGGCGGCGTATGAGCTTTACGCCTACGCCCGGCTGCACGACCACCTGGTAGGCGAGGAGTATTCCGCGCCGGCAGGGCAGAACCCGCTCTGGCTGGCCGGGCTGCCGCTGGAAGATGCGCATCTGGGCGCGGTGTGCGACGTGCGAATCCTGGCCGACATCGGACGGCGATTGCGCTACGAGCAGCCCTTCAGCAAAGAGCCAATCACACCGCTGCCGCCGACGACCGGCCGCAGCTCGATTTCTATGGAAGGAGCATTGGATGGCCAAGAAGACGAAGCCCGAAGACCGCATCATCCCCGCGCCCAAGCTGCCCTATGAGCCGCGCGATCCGAAGAAATACCGGCCAAACATCGGCATGATTGCCTGCGGCGGCATCACCCACAGCCACCTCACGGCGTATCGTGCGGCCGGATACAAGGTCGTGGCCCTGTGCGACCTGATCAAGGAGCGCGCTGAAAAACGCCGGGAGGAGTTCTTCCCGAAAGCCGAAATCTACACCGACTATCGCAAGGTACTGGAGCGCGACGACATCGAGGTCGTCGATATCGCCACGCACCCGCAGGAGCGCGTGCCGCTGATCCGCGATGCGCTGCTGGCCGGGAAACACGTGCTGAGCCAGAAGCCGTTTGTGCTGGACCTGGAGGTGGGCCGGAAGCTGGTCGATCTGGCGAAGAAGCAGAAGGTGAAGTTCGCGGTCAACCAGAATGGCCGGTGGTCGCCGAATTTCAGCTATATCCGCCACGCGATCGACGCGGGGCTGATCGGCGAGGTCATTGGCGCGCACCTGTCGGTCCACTGGGACCACAACTGGGTGACGGGCACGCCGTTCGAGCGGCTGAAGCACGTGATCCTCTACGACTTCGCGATCCACTGGTTCGACATCCTGACGACGTTCATGGGCGGCACGATGGCCAAGCGCGTGTTCGCATCGACGGCGTTCAGCCCCACGCAACGGTGCAAGCGCACGATGCTCGGCCAGGTGATGCTGGAGTATGACAAGGCGCAGGCGACGCTCGTGTTTGATGCCGATGTGAAATATGGCGGCCAGGACCGCGTTTACGTGGGCGGTACCAAGGGCACGCTGACGAGCCTGGCGCACGGCGGCCCGCCGAAGGTGACGCTCTTCACGCCGCGTGGGCAAGCCACGCCCGAGCTCAAGGGCCAGTGGTTCCCCGATGGTTTTCACGGGACGATGGGCGAGCTGCTGCGGTCGATCGAGGAGAAGCGCCAGCCCAGCAACAGCGCCGAAAACAACCTCAAGAGCCTGGCGGTGTGTTTCGCGGCGATTGCGGCGGCCGAGACGCACCAGCCGCGGGTGCCGGGGAAGGTGAGGAAACTCGTGGCGCTGTGAGCTTCGGCGGAGTGTTGAATAGCGGGGGGCGTCTCCTCGGGAAAGCCCCTTTTTGACGTGGTGCCAAAAAGGGCATATACTATGCCATACGACTTGCCGCTTCCGCGGAGACTCCAGAAGCTCTGGAAGATCAAGATACAGGACAAGGAGCCGCATGTCACGATCTGGCGCAAGGGCCAGAGGTGGCGGTATGGGCTACGTAGCCGCGATTTCCTTGATCCCAAGCCGGATCCGGGCGAAGTCCCGGAAGAGGCCACCGAGTTGATTGACCGGAACTACCAGGAGCTACGTCAGCAGTGGGATGCTCGCTTCCCGAGGAATCCGGTTGCCCCGGAGAACGATGACGATGGTAACTGAAGCACTCAACAAGCCGCACCGAGAGATCATGCAGCCCCTCGCCCCCCATTGGGTCGAGCAGGAACCGCAAGCCATCAGGGCGGCACGGAGCCGTGACGCTCAGGCCGTCTGGATCATCCGTAAGGCGCGTCTGGCCAACCGCGTGATCCGGGAAATCCTGTGGCCCAGCCGAAAGGCCGGCTTCTTTGTGCTGCTCGGTAGTCCGCGTCCCGAGGTTCTTCCGGCACTCGAGCGGCGATTCATGCGGGTGGTGTTCGCCGCGAATCCTGATGGTATTCTCCCCAAGAGCGAACTTGCAGCGGTGTTGAAGTCACCGGACCGCCAGGACCGGTTCATCGGCGGGATGATTGACAAGGCGGCGAGGATCGTCACGCTCTGGCGGGGCGATTTCACGAGCTTCGTAGTGCCGTTCTCGGCGTTTGAACCCACTGCCAACGGGACTCGGCCCGCATGGGACCGCTTTGCCGTCGCCGACTACGGTCATACGCTTCGATTCGGCGAGTATGAGGCCGCCGCGGATGCGGTGCTCTATGAATACGACCCGGAGTTCCGGCGCCGGCTGAGGAAAATGCGCATCGCCTCCGAGCGGACGCTCGGCGCTTCCATTCGACGGCTGCGAAAGCAGCGGCAGCTTACTCGGACGGATTTCGCCGGTCTGGACCCGAAGACACTCGCCCGCATCGAACGGGGCGAGGTTGCCAAGCCCCGGTCGGATACGCTGGCACTCATTGCCCGGCGCCTCAGCGTGTCACCTGGTGAGCTCAGCGAGTTCTGACGCGCAGCGGGTCGTGATCGTCGATGTGATGACGCATCAGGCGTATACCCGAGGGAAATGGATCGGAAGCCAGCCCAATGCTTCGTTGATCCTGCACGGGAAGCGATTCATGAGCAAGGCGCAGATCCTGAAACTCGCGCGGCACTTCGATGTGTCGCCAGCGCTCTTCATGGATGCGTAGACAGGTCTCATTTTCCTTCCCATTTCTCCAGTGGCTCGATCTTCGGCGATTTGATCGTCGCATCGCCCGGCGCGATCAGCACCACGATCCGGGCATTGGCCGACTTCTCCGCCAGCTTCACCGTGAGGTTCTGGATATTGGGCTGCTGCTTCTGAGGCGGCGGCGGATTGGCCGAGATGACCTCGAAACTGGCGCCCGGCGGCTCGATGATCTGCACTCGCAGTTTCGCCTGCCCCTGCGAGAGCACGGCGCTTCGGCCATCGATCTGAATCTTCGCGCCCGTGAGGAACTTCCAGCGGATATCCACCGGCTGCTTCGCCTGGATCTCATCCTGCACGACGATTGAGTTGCGTTCAAGCATCGCCAGCCCGCGCATCACCTTCGTGGCCTGCTTGCGGTATCCGCCGCTCAGGTTGACAACGACATGCGCGCGATTCGGCGTGGAAAGGTACGCGACGATCGGCGCCTTGCCGGCGGGATCCTGGTTCTCGCCATCGAGCGTCAGCGTGTTGTGCGACTCGGTGCGCAGGCGGTAGTAGGTCCATCGCTTGTTGCCGAAATAGCCGGGCAGGTTGTAGTCATCGCCGCCGAGATCGACGGCCCAGCGCTGGCCCAGCGCATCGAGCACGAAGCAGCCCAGGTCGAGGTGGGAGTGGTTGGCGCGGTTATCGCCGCCCTTGATGCCGACGAAGATCCCGTTGGCGTCCCAGTTGCTGCGGAAGAAGGCCACGTTGACGCCGCGGAAAACGGCGTCGAGGGGATTGGCGGCGAGATCCTTGGTTCGGACGGCGGCGATCCGCGGATACCAGATCAGGTGGAAGATCGACGGCCGCCTCTCGGCCATCTGCAGCTCGTGTGCCGCGAATGGAAGCTGATTGAAAGCGGCCGCCAGCCAGAACATCTGCGCCGCCGTGCCCGCGCCATCGCCGGCGTCGGCATAGTTGAATGTCTTGCCCAGCGGCCCGGTGAACTGGATGCGGAAGAAGCCCGTCTCGGCGAAGCCTGGCATCGCCTTCAACCCGAAATCCGTGCCCAGCGCGCTCTCCGTGGCGGCGAGGTAGAAGACATTGTAATCCGTCGCGTAATTCCAATACCCCGGGCCTTCGGGGCAACCGCCATCCGGCGCGAAGGCCTTCATCGATGGCTTGATGGCCACCCGGCAGAAATCCACGAGTTTCCCGGCCAGCGCCGGCTCCTCATCCGCAATGGCCAGCGCGCCCACCGTCAGCCCGCCGTTGCACACCTGGCTCCAGTTGTGCGTGGCCTTGGTCCACCACGCACCCTTCTCAAAGCCGCTCAAGCCCTCCTGCACGCCGTTGCGGATGAGCCCTTCGCGGATGGTCTTGCGCTCGTCGGCCGACAGATAATCGAAGAGCCAGTCGTAGCCGATGCCGACCGCATTGCTCATCTCGGCCACATCCAGGAAATGCGATGGGTTCCAGTCGGGAAACGCGACGACCGTCATCATCTCCTGCTTGGCGCGCTCGGCGAATCGCTTGTCGCCGTCGAGCAGATACAGCGCCGACAGCGTTGAGATGCGCCGAAGGGCGGTGCGGCTCTTGTCGAGCAGGCGCGGGCCGATCAGCACGTGCGCCACCGGCTTGTCCTTGAGCATCTTCTCGGCGTCGGCCGTCAGCGACTTGTGCCACCGCCCCAGCAGCTCATCCGACTTGATCGACTCGCGCAGGCTCGCGACATCGGCCTTGTGCCAGAACAGCCGCGGATGCTCCTTGTGCAGCGACTGCAGCGGATCAGGATCGGCGGCCATGCATGTCGAGATGGACAGCGCCACGACAAGAGCGAGTAGACCGGATGGCATGTTGGTGATTAGTCCGTTGTCTCTGGTCCGTTGCCCGTGGTCGATCGTGTGCCAGGGAGGCGCCCGGGATTGGCCGGTGGACCGGCCGCGGGATTGGGTGGAATGGGTCAATGAGCGGGAGGATCCGAAGGAGTTGATGGCGCTGCGCTGTTCGCGGGACCGTGGCCAGCCGTACGGCGAGGCGAGTTGGGTCGGGACGACGGCGCGGCGGTTGGGGGTGGAGAGTTCGCTGCGGCCGGTGCAGATCTCGATCAAACGCGGGAGCGGGAACGTGGTGACGCCGATGGGGTCGAATACGCGGTGATTGCGGTCAGGATTCGGATCTATCAACGTCCAACCGTGCCCCTGCGCAGTGGCGCCTTGGTAGAGAACAGGCGAGTGACAAGGCCCGGCGCCGTCTCGATGATCTGGATCAGCCGGAGCTCCCCGCGGCCTGGTCAACGCACGCCCTGCTCCCAACTCTGCACAAGCCTTGGCGAGACATTCAGCGTGGCCGCAAAGACGGCCTGCGACATCTTCAACTTTCTGCGCAGCGAGAGCACCCGCCGAGGCGAGGCGGCGGGTGGCGGAGCGGGAAGGACCGTTGTTCGCAGGCTCAGTTGCCCACGGGCATGTGCGAGACTGTCCTGCAGACCGGACTTGATCTGCTCGAAGACGCTCATGTTTTCGTAGTCGGGTGCTCGGGACATTGGTGTCAGTCCTCTCACTGATCCTCGCCGCTCGCTTGGGTCAGCAGTTCGCTTCGCAACGATCTTGCCAGGCCGCAGTTCCCGGTCGGCACGGTCGCCTACTACGGCCCAGGCGACCCATCCAGAACAAAACGATGGCGAACCGCAGGTGGAGCGGCCCTCCGCCGTGCGGGGAAAGACCGCGGCCGGGGCGGCACGCTCCACGAATTACGTCTGCAGCGGCATGACGATGCTGTACGCATCCCCGTCGAACTCCATCCGCACCGGCAGGCCGCTGTTCTGGAACACCGCCAGCATGGCCTTGTTGTCCGGCATGACCTTGGCGTCGAATCGTTTCACGCCGCGGCTGGCCGCGATCTTCGTCAGGTATTCGAAGAGGAACGTGCCCATGCCGCGCTGCTGCCAGTTGTCCTGCACGATGAACGCGACCTTGGCCGTCTGCGTCTTGGGGTCGAGGAAGTATTGGCCGATGGCGACGATCTCCTCGCCGCCGGGTCCCGGCACGACGCCCACGATGGCCAGGTTCTGCTGGTAGTCGATGTTGGTGAGCTGCTGGACGTTCTTGTGCGGGAAGGTCATCGTGTGGGTGAAAAATCGCTTGTGGACCGATTCGGCGCTGAGCGAATAGAGCATGGCCGACAGCATCGGCTCGTCGGTGGGCTTCACCGGGCGGAAGCGGATTTGCGAGCCATCGCGCAGCGCCTCGTCGCGCTCCAGTTCCTCGGGATAGCGCACCTTGTCCCAGGCCATCTCGATCTGGTCTTCCAGCACGTATTTCAGGCCCTTGGCCTCCTGGATGAGCTGGTTGCGGAACTTGGGATGGGCGATGTTCATCAGCGACAGCGCCCGTTCGCGGATGCTCTTGCCATGGACGTAGGCGATGCCGTATTCGGTGACGATGTAATGGATGTCGGCCCGGCTGGTGACGACGCCCGCCCCGTCGCTGAGCCGCGCCACGATGCGCGACGCCGCGTCGCCCTTGGTGGTCAACGACAGCGCGATGATCGCCTTGCCTCCCCGGCTGCGCGCGGCGCCGACGCGTGAAATCCACCTGCCCGCCCACGCCGCTGTAGAAATTCGCCCCGATCGAGTCGGAGCACACCTGCCCGGTGAGATCGACCTCGACGCAGCCGTTGATGGCCACCATCTTGTCGTGCTGTGAGACGATGAACGGGTCATTGACGTACTCGGTGGGATGGAACTCGAAGAAGGCGTTGTTGTTGACGTAGTCGTAGAGCTTGCGCGTCCCCATGCAGAAGCTCGCGACGACACGGCCGCGATTGATGCTCTTCTTGTTGCAGGTGATGGCGCCGCACTCGATCAGGTCGATGATCCAGTCCGAGAACATCTCGGTGTGTACGCCCAGGTCCTTCTTGTGCTTGAGATATTCGGCCATGGCCTGGGGCACGTGCCCGATGCCGCACTCGATGGTGCTGCCGTCCTCGATCAGGTGCGCCACGTTCTCCGCGATGCGCCGGATGCGATCATCCAGCTCGCCCATCGGCCGCTCCAGCACCGGCTCCTCGAACGGCACGAGCATGTCGATGCCGTTGACGTGCAGGAAGGCATCGCCCAGCGTGCGCGGCATGAGCGGGTTGACCTGCGCGATGACGTACTTGGCGTTGGAAGCGGCCGACTTGACCACGTCCACCGACACGCCGAGGCTGCACAGCCCGCGCATCCGGCGGCGAGACCGAGATCAGCGCCACGTCGATGGCGCAGCGGCCTTCCTCGAACTCCAGCGGCACCTCCGACAGAAAGATCGGCGTGTAGTCGGCGATGCCCTTCTGGACCGCCTCGCGCACGTTGTCGGAGATGTAGTACGTGTTGACCTTGAACTTGTCTCGATACTTGTCCTGCACGTACGGCGCCTCGCCGCGCGTGAGGATGTGAACGATGTGGGCATCGTAGATGTGCTGCGAATACTCGACCAGCGCCTTGATCAGGTGCTGCGGCGCCGAGCAGCCTGAGCCGATGAAAATGTGGTCGCCGGGCTTGATGAGCTTGATGGCGGCGTCGGCCGCGCCGAGGCGGTCCTGGTACTTTTCCTGCCAGTTGAAATCTTGCGCTTTATTGCGGGCCATAGTGCATCCGTGGTGGGTTGTCAGTCGTTAGTTGTCCGTTGTCCGTGGTCGGGTCAGTGGTCAGGTGGTCAGTTGCAGCCGCTGCCGCGCCACCGATCACCGATCACCGATCACCGATCACCGATCACCGATCACCGATCACTTCTTGGTCGGTTCGACGCTCATGCGGGCATCTACCGCCACCGGGGTCGTGCCCTGCGGGCCGACCATCAGCGGGTTGATGTCCATTTCCTTGATTTCGGGGAACTCCGTCACAAGCTGCGAGACGCGCTGCAGGCATTCGGCAATGGCTTCCAGGTCCACGCCTTCCTGCCCGCGCACGCCCTTGAGCATCTTATACGTGCGGGTGCTCTCCAGCATTTGACGCGCCTCGTCGTTGGTCAGCGGCGCCAGGTGGAAGGCGACATCCTTGAGCACCTCGACGAAAATCCCGCCCATGCCGAACATCATCAGCGGGCCGAAGTGCGGGTCGCGGTTCATGCCCAGGATGACCTCGCGCCCCTTGCGGACCATCTCCTGCACGAGCACGCCGAGGATCTCGGCATCTTCCGAGACCTGCTGCGGGATGCGGTACATCATCAGGTCAAAGGCGTCGCGAATCTCCTGGCGGTTGCTCAGTCCCACCTTCACGCCGCCGACATCGCTCTTGTGAATGATGTCCGGCGACCAGATCTTCAGCACCACCGGATAGCCGAGCTGATCGGCGATGCTCACCGCCTGCTCGGCCGTCGTCGCGATCGAGCCGCGCGGCGTCACGAAGCCATAGGCCTCCAGGATGTCCTTGGCTTCCATCTCGCCGATCTCGCGCATGCCGCGGCGGAGGTGCCGCTCGATGATGCGCTCGACGCGATGGCGGTTCACCGGGAACAGCCGCACGATGCGCTTGGGGCGGCTGCGCCACCGCACGTAATCGGTCATGGCCTTGATGGTCTTCACCGCCGACTCCGGCGAGTCGTAGCAGGGGATGTGCCCCTCGCGGAGAATGCGAATGCCCTCGTTGACCAGCGATGCGCCCAGGAAGCACGCGAGGATCGGCTTGGCCGGCTTGGACTTGGCAACCTTGATGATCGCCTGGGCCGTCTCCGTCGCCTGGGTCATCGCCTGCGGCGTCAGCAGCACCAGCACGATGTTGATGTTGGGGTCGTCCAGCAGCTTGTTCAGCGCGAACTCGTAGCGGTCGGCCAGCGCATCGCCCAGCACGTCCACCGGGTTGTGGATGTTCGCCGCGGCGGGCAGCTTGGGCCCGAGTTCCTTGAGCGTCTCTTCGGATAATTGCGCGAAGGTGAGCCCCTGGCGCTCGATGGCGTCGGCCGCCATGATGCCCGGGCCGCCGGCGTTGGTCAGCACCACCACGCTCTCACCGACTGGCAGCGGCTGATAAGCGAACGCCTGGGCGTAGTCGAACTGCGTCATGATCGAGTCGCAGCGAATGACGCCCGAGCGGATGAAGGCGCTCTCATAGACCACGTCGCCGCCGGCCAGGCTGCCCGTGTGCGAGCTGGCCGCCTTGGCGCCGGCACTCGTGCCGCCCGATTTCATCAGCAGGATGGGCTTGTTGTGCGAGATGGCCTCGGCCTCGCGCACGAATGCGTTGCCGTCGGTGATGTTTTCCAGGTAGCCCGCGATCACGCGCGTCTCGGCGTCGTCGCCCAGCGCGGTGATCACATCCATCTCGTTGACGTCCGCCTTGTTGCCAATGCTGAACAGCGCGCTGAAACCGATCTTCTGCGCCTTGGCCATGTCGAGGATGGCGGCCAGCAATGCGCCCGACTGGCTGATGTAGCCGATGGCGCCGGCGCCGGGGAGGCTGCCGCCGAAGCTGGCGTTGAACTTGTGGGCGGGAATCATGACGCCGAGGCAATTGGGCCCGACGACGCGGATGCCGTTGGCCTTGGCGATCTGCACAATCTCCTGCTCCATCTTCAGGCCGTCGGGGCCGACTTCCTTGAAGCCGGCGGTGATGACCACCACGGCCTTGATGCCCAGGGTCCCGCACTGCTGCATGACCTTGCCCACGTGCTTGGCGGGAACGACCACCACGCACAGGTCGATGCTCTTGTTGATGGCTTTCAGGTCGGGCCAACACTTGACGCCGAGGATTTCCTCGGCGTTGGGGTTAACAGGATATAGCTTGCCCTCATAGCCGCCCTGTGTCAGGTTGACCATGATCTCGTAGCCGACTTTCCCTTTTTCACGCGAAGCGCCGACGATGGCGACCGACTTAGGTTTGAAGAATAGTTCCAGACTCATGAATTCAGCACGCCTTTCTCAGCGGAAGGTGCCCTCGGGGGGTACAAAAAGTGAGGTAATGGTATGATTCGCGCGACGGAAGGCAAGGGCGCGACGATACGCGCCCGCAGAAACACGCAATCGTGCAAAATGGCAGAAACCGCAGAAACCGCATTATTTTCGGGCTTTTTATGGCTTCGGCATTCCTCACCCACCCCGACCTGCTCCTCCACGACACCGGCCCCGACCACCCCGAAAACACACATCGACTGCTGCATATCCTCAGCGCTATCGACGGTGCCGGCCTGCTGAAGAAGTTCATCAGCATTCCGTTCAGCAAGGCAACCCTGGCGGATGCATCACTCGTCCACAGCGAGGCTTACGTCGAGCTGCTGCGGATTGTCTGCGGCGAGGGATTCACCTTCATCGGCTCGCAGGAAACCCACATCTGCCCGCGCAGCCACGATGCGGCGATGCTCGCCGTCGGGGCGGTTCTGGCCGGCTGTGACGCTGTCGTTGACAGCCGGGCCGAACGGGCATTCTGCGCCATTCGCCCGCCCGGCCATCACGCGACGCGCGACCAGGCTGGGGGTTTTTGCCTGCTGAACAACGTCGCCATCGGCGCTGAGCACCTGATCCGCCGCCACTCGCTGGAACGCGTCGCCATCGTCGATTTCGACGCTCACCATGGAAATGGCACGCAGGAAATCTTCTACGATCGTGGCGACGTGCTCTACATCAGCCTGCACCAGCATCCGCGCCTGGGCTATCCCGGCACCGGCTACAAATCCGAGAAAGGCAAAGGGGCCGGCGTGGGCTTCACCGTGAACATTCCCATGCCTCCCGGCGCCAAGGATGAGGATTACCGCGAGGCGTTTGAGATGAAGGTCATGCCCGCGCTGGACCGTTTCGCGCCGCAGTTCCTGCTGCTCTCGGCCGGGTTCGACGCCGTTACGCCGGAAAGCCTGGCGCGGCTGGACCTGAAGAGCGAATCGTTCTACTGGATGACACGAATGCTGATGGAATCGGCCAATCGCCACTGCGGCGGGCGGCTGGTCAGCGTCCTGGAAGGCGGCTATCACATGCCGACGCTGGGAAAGAGCGTCGTGGAGCATGCGAAATCGCTGGTCGAGTAGCGGCGCGGTCAGTATTGCTCCAGAAACTGGTCTTCCGTAAGGCCACATTGTTTGAGGATGCTCCTGAGCGTGAGCACGTTGATGCGCGCGTGCCGCGGGATGGTGGTGTACCGGCCATCGGCGCGCTCCATGATCGTGTGCCTGGCGCCCTGCGTTTGCGTGAAGCCCAGTCGGCGAAGCGCCCGAATCACTTTGGCCCGCGAGTTGGCATTACCCAACCTGGACATGCCGCCCTCCCGCAGCAGCGGTTCGTTTTCGACGCTCCAGATATGACAGGACGGCTTCGATCGCCTCGCGGCCATTGGCAACGGCTTGAGGCAGCGTGTGGCCCTGCTCTATGGCGCCCGGCAACTCGCGACACTGAACGCTGTATTCGCCCGAGTCCTCGTCCCGAACCGCATCCAGGTGATAGCTCTTGCCCTGCACGTCAACACGTTGCGTCCAGGCAGCGGGAATGGCCGAGATGCGATCCCGCGTTTCCTGTATGAGCTTTCCGAGCGGCACCGCCCACACCATCTGCCGGGTGACCACATCCATGACCTGCTGCTGGTCACAGAGCATATAGACGCTGATTCCATCAGTCAGAAGGGTCAGACAAGCCAGCGACTGGGCATTGGACTCGTCGGGCAGGTGCTTGCCCAGATACCGGATCGCTGTGCGGATCTTCTGCAGCGGACAATTGCGTTCGCGCAAAGCCCTGACCGTCTGAAGCGCGACAATGTCCTGGAACGTGTATCGCCGTCGCGAGCCTCTCCCGGATGCGTCCTTGCCGGAGGGCCTGATCAGGCCAGTTCTGGCCCAGTAGTCGATCTGACGAACACTCGCTCCGGTGAGATCCGAAGCTGTGGCGGTTGAGAACTGCGACGGCATGCGGCCTCCTGACGTGGGATATAATACCTCTGGGTAGTCTGGCTATCAATAATGGAATACAAATCTGTATTCAGACCTCTCTGGCCCGGCAGCTTAACGTCGGCAAACCACGATGGATATTTCCTTCACGATCTCTTCAGGTTGGTTACCATAGATTGCCCAGCGAACGGTGAGCGGTATCCAGCCAAGGAGTCGTATGAGAGGCATCAGAATCCGGTTTCTGACAGGGACTGTACTGCTAGCCGCCGTTGCGGCGTTGCCGCTACTGGCGTCGGCCCAGACGACCCGGCCATTCGGCAATCCGGGAGGGCCGGGGGGTGGGTCTGGCCCCGGGCCAGGGTTTCGCGGGGGATTCGGCGGTTTCGGCCGGGGCGACGGCCTCGACGACGTCAAGAAGCGAATTGCCGCCAGCGACGAGGAATGGAAGGTTATCGGACCCAAGCTTCGCAAGGTCATCGCCGCGCGGCAGATTGTGGAGGCGGATCGAACTGATCTGCTGGCCGCAAGCAATCTGGCGGGGTTCATCGGCGGAATGATGCGCGGGCCCGGGCGGGATGCGTTCACCGATCCACGCAGCGGGGGCGGCGGACCGCCCTTCGGCGGGCCGGGTGGTCGATTCGGCCGTCCGGGTAATGACGCACCCGGCGGCGACGGCTTTCGCGGGCCGGGTGGCGGCGGCGTTGCCCCCGGCGAGAGACCGGGTGGCGACGTTTTCCGCGCTGTCCCCGACGGACCCGGCGGCCCTCCCGGCGATGGGGGCGGCCGATTTGACGGACCTCCCGGCGGGCCCGGTGATAACCCCGGTGGCCCTGGCTTTGGCGGGCGCCGTGGCCGCGGCCCGGGCGGGGCCGGCGGCTTCCGTGGACCGCCTCCCGGCGGCCCCGGTGGGCCTTTCGGGCAGAATGACCCTGTGATGCAACTGTTGTTGGACTTGAAGACCGCGCTGGCTGACAAGAACGCAACGCCCGAAGTAATTCAGGAGAAAGTCGCAGCCGTTCGCAGAGCCATTCAAAAAGCCAGGGCCGATCTCGACGGCGCTCAGAAGGACCTTTTGCCCCTGCTGACGGCCGATCAGGAAGCCATTCTGGTGGACCTCGGTTATCTCGACTAACCCGGATCATTCACCACGGAGGCACAGAGGACACAGAGAATGCGCTCAAGAAGCGCCTCTGCGGTGAAACGTCCGGCCTCGCCCTAACGGAGCATGCTATGAGAAACTCTCGAATATTGCTGGCGACTGCGGCGGCCCTGCTGATCACTTCCGCGCGCAGGCAGCCGCTTACATCGATCTGGCGCCCACGCTGGGACGAATCCTGCGCGATTCGCAGAAGGTCGTCCTGGTCGAGGTGGACAAGTTCAGCCGAGAAAAGGGCGCTGTCATCCTGAAAAAGGTCTGCGACATCAAGGCACAGACGGACGCCGAGCCGATCAGGCATGACCTGATGGCGCAGGGCTCGACGGTCCCGCGCCACATCCTGCAATGGGCTGAGCCGGGTCGGCGCGCCGTTGTGTTCATCTCATCCAACACCTCGCTCGTCTGCCTTGGCCGAAGCTGGTATCAGGTGCAGGCGTTGACTGGCGGCTGGTGGAAGATCGGCGCCGATCGCACCGACCTGCCGCTGGCGTACTGCGGCTCGATCTCGCGGCTTACCGACGCCGTCGAGCTGATGGCGGCCGGCAAGACCGCGGTGATCTCGACAGTGCCGCACGGCGCGGACGGCGCGGCTAGCGTCGACCTTGCCCTGAACCGGGCGAATCTCCCGGGCCTCGTGAAACTGCAGCGCATTTGCGCCAACCTGCAGATGCCGCCGATGGTGATGGGTGTTTCGGCCAATCCCGCGTACCTGATCGGCCAGGGCGCTGTCGGCGAGGAGGAACTGCCCGAACTGATCGCGAAGCTCGCATCGCCGGATGCGGCCGTGCGGGCCGAGTCGGCCGATGACCTGCGCGAACTGGGTCCCAAGGCGGAAAGGGCTACGGCGGCCCTCGTAAAGTTACTGGACGATTCGACTGGCACCGTACGGATCTCTGCGGCCGCGGCGCTGCTTCGTATCAGCCCGGCGAAACCCGACGCCATGGCCATTCTGAAGACCTGCCTGGGCAGCGCCGACCCGATCGTGCGCCGGCAGGCGGCCCGCGCCGCGGGACTGGCCGGCCCGGCCGCTGCGCCGCTCGCGGGCCGGCTGGCCGAGTTGCTCGCCGACTCCGACGAGCTCACGCGCCTGGACGCGCTCGAAGCCATCGCCACCCTCGGAGCCAGCGCCGCGACGGCAATGGATGCGGTCATCAAGCTGCTTGACGATCCGAAGACCGCATGCGACGCGGCCGACGCGCTGGGCCGAATGGGCGCGGCGGCGCGGCCAGCGAATAAGAGCCTGGCGCGGCTGCTGGCCTCCGAGAACACAGCCGCGCAATGGGCGGCGGTGCGGGCCATGTCGCAGATCGGCGGCGACGATGCGAAACCCGCCGTGCAGTTCATGATCCGCCAGCTTCCGCAGGCTTCGGACTTTGATGGTTACAACATGGTCGTCTATCTCGGCCTGCTGGGGCCCGTCGCGAAGGATGCGACATCCGCCATCCAAAGCTCGCGGATCAGACATCCCGTGCTACGGCAGGCGGCCATGTGGGCCATCGAGCCCGACAAGAGCTTCCCATGGCAGAGCGCCGGCCGGTTCGGCCCGGGCATGCGCGAGGGCGACGTCGTCGGCTCCGTCTACGAATGCCTGGCCAACGAGATGGGCGAGCAACTCAAGCCCGCCGCGCCGTGCTGGCGGAGAAGATCATGGACGGCTCGGCCGGCGACGTGCCCCTGTGGGCATACAAGATTCTGGCGCGGTTCCCGGGCGAGGCCATCGAGATCCTGTCGGCGGGCCTCGGTGCGGATGACGTTGTAAAGCGCGAGCGTGCGGTGGTGGCGCTGGGCTATATGGCGGGCGCCGCCGCCCCGGCCAAGGCACAAGTCTCCCGCGCGCTGTCGATGGCACCAACCGAGCGTGAACAGCGGCTGATCCGGTGGTGTTTGCGGGAGATCCAGCCCTTGCCTTTGCGGCGGGGGTGACTATACTCTGCCGCTCTTTCGACCGGGCTTACCCCCGGATTTGCCTTGGAGATACGACTATGGCCATCGAAGCGAAGCCCGGCCAGAGCATCCGGGTCACCATCACGCGACTCATCAACCGCGAGTCGGCCCGCAAGACGCTGGAACGCCTGTTCATGAAGGACAAGGAGTTTGCCAAGCCGTTCGAGGCCCGCAGCGCGAATTTCAAGGACAAGCCCAAGCGCCGCGGCGGCCGAATCTGGACCAAGCACCCCAACAAGGTCCACCCCGCGCTCCAGGCTGGCGAAGCCGCCACGCTCAAGGCAACCGCCTCCGTGCTGAAGGACCTCAACAGCGTGGCTTCGTTCATCGACGCCGCGCCGCAGTAGTCTGGCCTGTCCATCTGATTACCTCGCCAAGGCGACCACCTGGTTGCCTTGGTTCTTTTTCGTGGGCAATCAATCCATCTGACGCTTGGCGCTTCAGACAGCATCAGCGCGCCGTGACCGTGACGCGATACAGCCTCATCCCCTGGTAAGCCACGACCGCCACCGTGTCGGGCTGGTCGAAGAAGAGCCGACCAAGGAAGCCGTCGTACTCATCGCTCCGCGCGCCATTGATCATTACGAATCGCCTCTCGCCGCGTGCGGCCGCATAGACGACGTGGCGGCTGTCGGGGCTGAACACCGGCGCGCCGGCGATGGCCTCCATTTCCGGCCCCTCCTGCCCGTCCACGACGACCCGGGCGATCGCGTAAGGCCCTTCGCGCCGCAGCATGGAATAGGCGAATCGTTTGCTGTCGGGGCTGAACTGCGGGCGGAAGCCGATGACGACGTCGATCGGCGCCTGCTCCCTGCCATCGACCACGACATACCGCTTGTCGTCGCGCGAGGCCGCATACGCCAGCCGCTGGCTGTCGGGGCTGAAGCAGATCGAGCCGGGGCCAATCTCGTCGTACGACGGCTGCTCCTGACCGTCCACAACGACCTGCCGGCTTCTGCCGCGCCCGCCGACATACGCCAGTCGCTTGCTGTCCGGGCTGAAGACCAGGTTGTGCAGCGCGTCGTTGAACACCGCTTCCTCTTTGCCATCGAGCACGCAGAGGTGCTTCCCGCCGAGGATGGCCGAATAAGCCAGTCGCTTGCCGTCCGGGCTGAACAGCGGCGGCTCGCCGCTGATCGCGTCGTACTCCTTGCCCTCGCGCACGTCGCAGACGACGAGCTGTTTCTTGCCACGAACGGCCGTATAGGCCATGCGGCTGCCATCGGGGCTGAGAACCAGCGACCCCGCGCCGATCGAGTCGAATCGCGGGCCTTCCTTCCCATCGGCCACCACGAACTGCCGGCCGCCTTCGACCGCCACGTAGGCGACGTGCTTGCCGTCGGCGCTGACGCGCAACGACGCCGCGCCGATGGCGTCGTGAATCTTGCCCTCCACGCCGCTGGTGATGACGATCCACCGCTGGTTCTGCTGCGCGATATAGACGCAGGTTGTGCCGTTTTCGCTGAAGAGCAGCATCGGCGCGGGGACAAAGTCGTATCGCTTCTGCTCCGTGCCGTCGATCACGGCAAGCCATTTGTTGCCGAGCATTGCCACGTATGCCAGGTGTTTGCCATCTTCGCTGAAGATCGGCGTGCCCCTGGCGATGCCGCTGTAGGGCGCGCCGGTCTGGCCATCGGCAAAAACCAGTTGCTCCTCGCCTCGGGCAAACACATACGCCAATCGCTTTTCGTCGGGACTGACGGCAAAGCTGCCGGCGACGAAGCCGGGGCGAGGCTCGGCCAGAAGGGCGGCCTTGGTGGCAAGCGTGGGCAAAGCCGGCCATGTGGTGGGGCGGGTCGCGGGAGCGGTCGATGGCGCCGGGGTGGCGGCCAGCGCCGCACCTGCCATCATCAGTGCCAGCGGAAGCCAAGCCGCAATCTCTGCAACATGCATCAGGTCTCCTTGCATCGTGAGAAGGGATGATACAGCAGGGGCCGAGAGCGCCGCCAGTGCCCTCACCTGAGGGCACTGGCGCATTTGGTGCTCACGATAACTTTCTGTCGATGCTTCCCCGCCGCTGAAAGCGACGAATCCTCGCGGGGGACGCGGTGATGCTGGACGGCTTGTTCCTGCGCCATTATAAACAACGCCCTTGTTTCCCATGGAGAACCGCCAGCTTGTTTCAGTTCCCGCCCGCCAGCCGGATTCCGCGCTGATCGCGCCCCGTACCACCCCGGCGCAATGGGCAATGCCCGTGGCCATCGGGCTGCTGGCGGGCGCGGCCGGTGGGATGGACGTGCTCACGAGCTTCCCCGATCCGCGAAAAGTCGGCGGCGGCGAGATGGCCTTGTATATCGGTGGCGGCGCGATGCTGCTGGCGATGCTGCTGGCCAGCTTGTTCGGCGTGACGGTGCGCCTCGTGCGGCGGCTGGATCTGGATGAGCGCGCCCGGGCGAGCTTCTATCGCCGCGATGCGCTGACCTACCTCCCGGCGCTGGCGACGTTCCTGGGCGCGGCCGGCGTCCAGTTCATCGCGCCGGTGATCGCGGCCATCGTCCTGGCGTTCTTATCGCTCAAGGGCATCGTCCTGTTCGGCGTCCTTGGCCGCCAGCAGCGTCAGCGCATGTTCTCATCGCTGGGCTACCTGGCGTTCCTTTTCCTGATCTCGGGGTTCGCAGCGCTGATCTACCAGATCGTGTGGCAACGCACGCTCTTCGCGGCCTTCGGCGTCAACATCGAGTCCATCACCATCATCGTCTCGCTGTTCATGTTCGGGCTGGGGATCGGCTCGATGGTCGGCGGAATCCTGGCCGCGCGGTTCCCCAATTGCGCGGCGACGCTGTTTCTCTCGTGCGAGATCGGCATCGGCCTCTTCGGCATCGTCAGCCTGCCGCTGATCGGCGTGGTGGCCCGGCTGACGCTGCACGGTGCGCCGTGGCAGGTGGCGCTGGCCATCTTCGCGCTGCTGTGCATCCCCACCATGTTCATGGGCGCGACGCTGCCCATCCTCGTGAATCACCTGTATCGATACTATAAGAACGTGGGAAAGTCGGTGGGGCTGCTCTACTGCATCAACACGCTGGGCTCGGCCATCGCGTGCTTCATCACAGCCGACCTGCTGTTCGTGGTGATGGGCCAGCAAACAGCGGTGCTCGTGGCGGCCTTGTGCAACATGACGGTGGGAATCCTGGTCAGCCGGTATGCGCGGCGGATCGCGGGGAAGTAAGAGAGTTGGTATCCAAGGAACTCGCGCGCGCTCGGGGGACAAGGATGTTCCCGCTCGCACACGCCATGGCAGACAAGAAGAATGTCTGCCCCACCGTTTTCATGCCCGGGCGCAAGAAAAACGGGGCGAGCGCGCTCGCCCCGGAAGTTCACTTGAATAACAAGACAGCTCGACGGCGCCGGTCAGTTGCCCGCGCAGCGCCGCCACCACCGCCGCGGTTGCGACGACCGCCGCCACCGCCGCCCGCAGCGCCGCCACCGCCACCGAAGCGCTGGCGCATGTCCTGCATCTGCTTCTCCTGCTCCGCCTTGCGCTCGGCGAGCTTGTCCTCAAGGCGCTTGACCTGGTCGGCCGCCAAGGCTTCCTTAAGCTGCTTCACGAAGGCGTCAAAATCGGGCATGGTCTTGGTCAAATCCTGGATGGCCTGGCGAACATTGCCGCCGCCGCCAGCAGCGCCGCCGCCACCTCCGCCGCCGCGCATCGCGGCCATGTTGTCCTGGATCTTCTTGATATCCGCCTCGTGGTCCGTGCGCCACTTGTCGGTCTGCTTCTTGTAGTCGTCGCGAACCGCCTGCACGCGCTCCTTCTGTTCTTTGGCGAGCGTGAAGTCAGGCGAGAGATTCAGCTCGCCAAGAGTAGCCACCGCCTCGGTGAACGCGTTGCGGTTGAGCATGGCAGCAGGGCCGCCCATCATGCCCATCATCCCGCCCATGCGTCCTCCGCCGCCGCCACGGCCACCGCCACCACCCCCGCCGCCGCCAGCCGGCTGTGCGAGGACAAACGACGGGGCAAACATGAACAGACCCAGTGCAACGATCACGAGAAGTTCAACGAGTCATAGGTATGGTCTCCTTGCCTCCTACAACGGCGCGGGAGACACATTATTCCGCGGCAAGGGCCGAGTTGGCTGCTTTGCCGGCTTCGGCGTTGGCTGGGTTGCGGGCTTGGCGACCTCGGCCGGGAGCACGGCCGTGGTTGGCGTGGGATTCTGCCGGCCCGTGTACTCGTTGGCGAGCTTCTGGATCAGATCCGCCGAAAACATCGGCCCGTCGGCGATGACGAAGCGATACTTGAACGTCGCGCTCTGCCCGGCCGCGATGCTCGCCACCGGGAACGCGCCGAAACGGCCATAGTTTCGATAGGCCGACCACTTGGTCTTCGTCGGGTTATCCGGATGGTTGATTTCCACGACGCTGTAATGCTTGCCGCCCAGCGAATACGTCTCGCCGACCCATGGATAATCCAAGTCCTTGTGCGGCAGGGGCTTGGCGACGGGGAAGAGATAGACCGTGGCCTTGCGATCGACCTCGTCGGCCGGGCGATACTGGATGCCGGCGTGCTCGGGGTCGCCGTCGAGCTTCAGGTTACTTGGCCGTGGCGATGGGCTCGGGAATTTCGGCGTTGTGCGAGACGTTCTGCACGTCGTCGTGGTCTTCCAAGGCGTCGATGAGGCGCAATATCTTGTTCGCCATCTCGCCCTGCACGGCGATGAACGTGCTGGGGACGCTGGCGACTTCGCCGCCTTCGACGGGGACCTTGGCCGCCAGCGCCTCCTTGACCTTGTGGAAGGCGGCGGGCGTGGTGATGACGGTGTAGGCCTCGCCTTCGTTCTTGACGTCTTCAGCGCCGGCCTCCAGCGCCAGTTCCAACAGGGCATCCTCGCCGATGGCGTCGGCCTTGATGGAGATCAGGCCCTGCTTGGCGAACTGGAACGACACCGCGCCGGCGAGGCCAGGTTGCCGCCGTGGCTCTCGAAGATCTTGCGCATCTCGGGGGCGGTGCGCTGGCCGTTGTCGGTGAGGACCTCGACCATGATGGCCACGCCGCCGGGGCCGTAGCCTTCGTAGACGGCGCTCTCGTAGTGCGTCGTGCCGCCATCGCCAGTGCCCTTGGCGATCGCCTTCTCGATGGTGTCCTTGGGCATGTTCGCCGCGCGCCCTCGTCGATGGTGTAGCGCAGGGTGAGGTTGTCGCGCGGGTCGCCGCCGTTGCGGGCGGCGATGATGATCTTGCGGGCGATCTTGCTCCAAACCTTGCCGCGCTTGGCGTCATTGGCGCCCTTGGCACGCTTGATCTTGGCCCAGTGGCTGTGTCCGGACATGGGGGTCTCCAATCTCGGATTTCAGATTTCAAATCTCAGATCTCAAATTCATTGCTTGGCCTGCGTGGGCGATTCCACGACGGGCGCCACGTGTACCGGCTGGGCGGCCTTGTGCTGCTCGAGCTTCCGCTTGAGCTGGACCTTAAGCTTGTCCAGGTCGTCGCGCTGGCCGGAGCCCTGCGCCACGCGGTCGAGTGACTGCTGCCACAGCTTGGCCGCCTCGTCGCCGCGATTGAGACGATACAGCACATCGGCCAGATGGTCCAGCACGACGGCGTCGGGCGTGGCGCCTTGCGCCGCCTGCGCCAGGTTGCGACGGGCCTCCTCAAACTGACCCCGCTTGTACAGCGCCCACCCGAGCGAATCGAGGTAGGCGTAATTGTCAGGCTCGGCCGCCACGGCGATCCGGATCATGGCCTCGGCCTCCGGCAGGTTCTTCCCGGCGTCGGCCAGCATATACCCCAGGTGATTATTGGCCATGGCGTTGCGCGGGTCGAGGCGGATCACCTCGCGCAGCACGCTTTCGGCGGCAGGGCCCTGGCCCAGCTCCTGGTACAGCTCGGCCAGCGGGAACAACTGCTCGGCGTCGCCGGCGACCGCGCGGCGCATCTCATCCAGCACGCGCGTGGCATCGGCCGATCGCTGGGCGCCGCGATACTGCGCCACGAGCTGCATCACCAGCGCGAGGTTGTCGGGATGCCGCGCCCGCTCATCCTCGAGGCGCGCCAGCAGCTCCTGCTCGCGCCCGCGGTAGTATTCGCTCATCGCGCCCAGGACGGCCGGGTTATCCGGGGCATCGTGGAACAGCGTCGAGAGTACCACCTCCGCATCGCGGAAATTGCTCGCCTGCTGGAGAGTCTGGAAATGGAGCAATCGTGCGCCCACGCTGGATGGATCGGCCGAGAGCCAGGCCCGCAGCACCCGCTGCGCCTGCGCCAAACGGGCGGGTTCCTTGCTTTCGCCATAAATCTGGTACAGCGCCTGATACGGCATGGCGTAGACCGGCCATTCGCTGGTGATCTCCCACAGCAGCGCTCGGCCTGCGCCGTCTGGCCGGCGGCGTTGAGCGAGATGGCCCGCAGGTATCTCACGCTGGGCGAGCGGTCGCCGTTGAGGATGGCCTTGGCGAAAGCATCGGCGGCCTCGGCCGGCTTCTTCTGCGCCATGAGGAAGATCCCGGTCAGTTCGGCCGCCAGCTCGTTGCGCCCGCCGTCGCCGGCGCGATCGATGATCTTCCACGCCATTTGCGTCTTGCGCTGGTCGTTCCAATCGCTGCGATTGATATAGATGGTGAGCAGGTCGCGGTAAGCCGGGTCCAGCACGCCGTCCAGCGCGAAGGCCTGCTCAAGGAACTGGCGCACCGCGGCGCCGCGGTTGGCCGCCGCCGCCATGCGCGAAAGCCAGTAGAGCTTCGCGGCAGCCGCCTCCGGGCCGACCTTCATCGCGGCCAGGTCGCCCATGTTCAGCCGCTGATCCTTCGGCCCGCGCAGCAACCGCATCCAGAGCGATTGCAGATCCCCCACCGCCTCCGGGCGCCGCGCCATCGCCTCCACCAGCAGTCGTGCGCGGCCTGGCTCTCCTGCCGGCCCTGGTGATACTCGAACACCCGCCACACCAGCATCACGTCGTAACGGCTGCGGTCCAGCTCCTCCTGGAGTATCTTCCGGGCATCGTCGGCGCGGCCGGCGGATGCCAGCGACTGCGCGATGGCGACCACGATCCCGTAATCGCCGGGCCTCTGCTTGCGGATGCGCTTCAGCTCCTCGAGCATCGCCGCTTCGCGCCCCTTGTAGGCCTCGCGAAACAGGGCCATTGATTCGGGGTTGGCGTGGTGCTCGCCCACCAGGTCGGCCGCGAGGTCCGACGCCTGCTTGAACTGCTTCATCCGCACCAGCAGCCGCACGAGCTGCGCCTGGATCGCCAGGTTGTCGGGGGCGCTCGATCGCCTGTCCGTATGCCGCCAGCGCGTCCTGGTATTGCCCCAGCCGTTGATCCAGCTCGCCAACCGCGGAGTAGATCATCTCCGGATGCGTGTAGGCGTACCACAATTCGGGCCGGCCACGGAAGTTGATCCGGCCGCTCAGCCGCTTGACCAGCGCCTCGTACTGTTCCAGGGCCGCCGTGTCATGGCCTTTCTGCTGCAGCGCCCTGGCCAGGAACAGCGCCACCATCGCCGCCCCTTCGGGGCGTTCCTGAAAATCGCCCGTGAGCCGCGCCAGGCGCAGCTCGGCGATGGCCTCGTCCAGCCGGCCGCGCGCCAGGAACTGGCGGCCGAGGTTCAGGTGGACGTCGAGATGGTTGGGCTGGAGGGTGGCCTTGCGCTGCAGCCGCTGCATGGCTGCATCGTTGGCGCTGCCGGAGCCCAGGTAGGCCATCCCCAGCGAGTAGTTCAGGTCGAAGCTGTCGGGGTCCTTTTCCAGGGCCTGGCGAAGCAGAGCGATCTGCTTGTTCCGGTTGCCGGCCAGTTCGGCAGCCACCGCACGGGCGTAGTAGTGCAGCGCCTGCAACGGCGGCGGGCCGGGTTGCGTCGTTGGCGCCGGCGGTGGCAGCACGGGCCGCGGCTCGATCTGGTCCAGCGTCAGCATCGCGGGGTCGGACGGGCGCGACGCCGGCGTCGCCAGTGACGGGCGCGTGCCCGGCAGGTGCGCGCTGGGCGGCGCACCCCACCAGCGCCAAGCTGCTCACGATGACCACACCCAGCCGCATGTCCACCTGCTTCAGATACGCATCGCCGATCCTGGTGGGCCATGCCCACCCTGCACGAGTGGTGAGCGAGTACGCCCACCCTACGGTATTACCTTGTTCAGCGGATACGTGATGATCCCGGTCGCTCCCGCGCGCTTCAGCCGCGGGATCAGCTCGCGCTCCTGCTTGTCCTCCAGAATCACTTCCACCGCGACCCAATCCTTGTCCGCCAGCCGGCTCACCGTCGGGCTTTTCTCGGCCGGCAGGAAGCTGACGACCTCGCCCAACTTGTTCTCGGGCACGTTCATCTTCAGCCCGACTTTGGAGCGGGCCGTGATGGCGCCCTTGAGGAGCATGGCGAGGTTCTCCATCTTCTCGCGTTTCCAGGCGATGTCCCAGGCGTCCCTGTTGGCGATGAGCCGCGTGGTGCTGGTGAGCAGCGTCTCGACGATGCGCAGGTTGTTGGCACGCAGCGACGAGCCGGTTTCGGTGCAGTCCACGATGCCGTCGAGCAGGCGGGCCTTGATTTCGGTGGTGCCCCAGGAGAACTCGACCGTGACGCGCACGCCGCGCCGCTCGAAGAACCGCCGCGTGGTGTTCACCAGCTCGGTGGCGATGATCTTGCCCTCCATGTCCTCGGCGTGCTTGACCGGGCTTTCCTCGGGCACGGCCAGCACCCACTTGATGGGGTTGAGGCTGGCGCGGAGTATTCCAACTCGCAGATCTCCAGCACGTCGTTCTCGTTGCCGTTCTCCACGACCCAGTCGTGGCCCGTCAGGCCGCAGTCGATGATGCCGTCGCTCACGTAGCGGCTCATCTCCTGCGCCGAAAGAGAACGGCCGAGATCTTCTCGTCATCCACGCGCGGGAAGACGCTGCGCTCGGGGATGGAAACGCGGTAGCCAGCGCGGCCGAAAAGCTCGACGGTGGCGGACTGAAGGCTGCCGGAAGGCAGGCCGAGTCGAAGGGTGGTTTGGGGGAGTCGGTCAGTCATAGGTAAGAGCTAGTCTGGGGTCATTTGAAACGGTAAATGACAAATGAGGAATGAGAAATGAGGAAAGAAGTCCGAAGGAGGAAGCTCGAAGCATCGCTTTGCGATTCGAGTCTCCTTCCTCATTTCTCATTCGAGTTTCCTTTCTCATTGCTCATTTCTCATTGCTCATTTTCACGCTTTGGCTTTCCGTTTGCCCGAATGCGCGGCCTTGCGCAGGTTCAGGAAGACGTCCATGCACTCCTCGGCTTTAACGTTGTTTTCGAGGAAGCGCAGCGCGTCCTCGGTCGTGGTTTTCTCGTCGAACATGCCTTCCTCGCGGAGGTAGGCCAGGATCTCGTCATCGACCGGCACCGCGGGGGCGTCGAAGCCGACCAGCATGACGTAAGCCTCGACGAACGGGCTGATGTCGGGAAGATCGCGCAGGAACTGCCTGGCATCGCGCTTGCTGACGTTCTTGAGCCGGTCCAGTGAGAGCGTGTGCTCCTTCTCGAAGATGGCATTGAGGCAACGCGTGATCATCTTCGACCCGGTGCTCGATGTCGGGGTAGCGCGTGCCGAGCATCTCCTGGATCTCCAGCTCGGTGGCGACGCGCAGCTCGTTGAGGTTCACGAACTCCCGCTCGATGTGCTGCATCGCCTCCTCGGCGCGCGTGTCGCTCACGCCGTAGGACATGGCCGCCCGCACCAGCGCCCGCAGCGGGTCCTGCTTTGGAGGCGGGTTGGGCTTGGGCTCCCTGGCAAAGCCCTTGAGCAGCGACTTGAGGGTCTCGGCATTCTTGACGGCGTTCTTCATGGTCATATGGTAAAGAGCCCGTGTCCGGGCGGCTATGCCTCTTTGTCCGGCTCGGGCGGTTGTTGCGGTTGTTGAAGGGCGCGCTGACGTTCCATCTCGGCATTCTCGTCCGCGGCCTTCTGGATGAGTGCCAGCACCTCCAGCTCCTTCTTGAGCCGTTCATCGATGCTGAACTTGATGAAGGGCACCTGGCGGATGGTCAGCGACTTGGTGAGCCTGGTGCGCATCAGCCCGGCCGAGTGCTTCAGGGCATTCAGCGAAGCCGACTGCTGGCCGGGCGTGCCCATGATGGTGACGAAGACCTCCGCTACGGAGAGGTCCTCGGCCACCTCGACGCGCGTGATGCTGGGCAGGCCGGTCAGGCGCGGATCGTTCAGCTCGCGCTGGATGATCAGAGCCAGCTCCTGCCGGATCGTGCTTCCAAGACGTTCGGTTCGACGGGACATAGTCGGAATTTCGGATTGCGAATTTCGGATTTCAAATCTCAGACGTCACAGCAACTCAATCTGGTAATCCAGCAGATTCACCGCCGGGACGGCCCGGATGAAATCCACGATCTTACTCAGCGCGCCTTCGACGTAACGGGCGTCATTCGCGACCATCGCCAGGCCCAGGATCGAGCGCCGGTGTTGATCGAGCGCGCCCACTTCGGCGATCGAGACATTGTGCCCGTGGGCGATGCGGTCCTTGAGGCTCTTGACCACGCGCCGCTTGTCCTTCAGCGACATCGCATCCCCGATCTCCAGTTCCAGTTGAAGCACGCCGATCGTCATGGTCTTTCAGCAGGTCTTTCAGCAGATAGCAGATAGTGGATAGCAGATAGTCGAACTCACTATCTACTATCCGCTATCCGCTACAACGTCCGATGGATCAACTCCCGGCTGTACGCCTCAAGCCGGTCGCCCAGCTTGATGTTGTCGTAGCCGGCCAGTTTCAGGCCGCACTCGAAGCCCGCCTTCACTTCGCGGACGTCGTCCTTGAGGCGCTTGAGCGAGTCGAGCGACAGGTCTTCGACGATGCGCACGCCGTCGCGGATCAGGCGGAGCTTGCTGCCGCGCTGGATGTGGCCGTCGGTGACCATGCAGCCGGCGATGTTGCCCACGCGGCTGACCTTGAAGATCTGCCGGATCTCGACGTGTCCGTGCAGCTTCTCGCGAACCTCGGGCTCCAGCATTCCCGACAGGGCCTTCTTCAGGTCGTCGAAGATCTCGTAGATGATCTTGTAGAGGCGGATCTCGACGTGCCGCTGCTCGGCCAGGGCCCGCGCCGGCTCCTCGGGCACGACGTGGAAGCCGATGATGACGGTGCTGCTCTGCTCGTCGCGCGTGGCGGCGGCCAACTCCACGTCGCTCTCGTTGATGGCGCCCACGCCGGTGTGGATCACCTTCACCTTCACCTCATCGGTGTTGTAGTCGGTGACGCTCTTGGCCAGTGTTTCCACCGAGCCCTGCACGTCGCCCTTGATGATGAGGTTGATGATCTTGACGTTGCCGGCGTTGATGCTCGCCAGCAGGTTCTCGGAGGTCACGCGGTTCTGCGACGCGAGCTGGGTCGAACGATGGGCCATCTCGCGCTCTTCGGCGATGGACCGGGCGCGCTCGATGCTTTCGACGGTGTAGAAGCGGTTGCCGGCATCCGGCAGCGCATTCAGGCCGCTGACGATCACCGGCATCGACGGCCCCGCCTCGGGGATCATCTCGCCGCGATCGTTGATGAGGCTGCGCACCCGGCCGAAGCCGCTGCCGGCCAGCACGATGTCGCCGACGTGGAGCGTGCCATCCTGCACCAGCATGGTTGCGACCGGGCCCAGGCCCTCGTCCATGCGCGACTCGATGATCGTGCCGTGCGCGGGCGAGCTTGGATCGGCCGTCAGCTCCAGCAGTTCCGACTGGTAATCGAGGATTTCGATCAGCTCGGGAATGCCCTGGCCCGTCGTGGCGCTGGTGGGGACCACTTCGGTCTCGCCGCCATACTCCACCGGGTTGAGGCCTTCCTTGGCAAGCTGCCCCAGCACCTTGTTGGGGTCGGCGTCGGCGCGGTCGATCTTGTTCATGGCCACGACGATCGGCACCTTGGCCGCCCGCGCGTGGTTGATCGACTCGATGGTCTGGGGCTGCACGCCTTCGGCGGCCGAGACGACCAGCACGACCACGTCGGTGACGGCGGCGCCGCGGGCCCGCATGCTCGTGAACGCCTGGTGGCCGGGCGTATCGATGAACGTCACGCGCTTTTCGCCAAGCTGCACCATCCATGCGGCGATGTGCTGGGTGATGCCGCCGGCCTCGCCGGCGGCCACGTTGGCCTTGCGGATGCGGTCCAGCAGGCTCGTTTTGCCGTGGTCGACGTGACCGAGGATCGTGACGACCGGCGGCCGGGACGTCAGGTTGGACGGGTCCGGCTGTCGGATGGTAAGCTCGTGCTCCAACTGCTCCTCCAGGGTCTTCTGCGCGTGTACGCGAAGCTCGATGCCGAACTCCAGGGCGGCGGCCTCGGCCACCTGCGGCTCCAGCACCGAGTTGATGTTGGCGCTGCATGACGCCCTGCCGGACCAGCTTCCCGAGGATTTCGTTGGTCTTCAGCCCAAGGGCCGACGACAGGCTCTTGATCGTGATCGGCTCCTCGATGTCCACCGGCTCGCCGCGCTGGACGACGCTCTTGGCGGGGCCATGCTGGCCGCGCTCGGCCTGCTTCTTCAGCCCGCCCTCCACGCCCGCGCGCCATCGCTCGGCGTCGTGGAGGCGCTGCTCGCGCTCCTGGAGGTCCTTCAGGCTCCATTCCTTCAGCTTCTCGTCGGCCTCGCCGCGCCGGCCATCCGGCCCGCGGCGCCGCGATGACAGCGTGCGGCCCTTGCCGGGCTTCTTCTTCTCGGAGCTCTCTTCGCCTTCATCATCCTTGGTGCTGCGGACACCGCGTCCCGCCAGGGGCGCGCCTGCTGGAACGCCTGCGCGGGGCCGCCTTCCAGCGGCGTGCGCCGGCGCGGGGCCTGGACGATGTCCGGCTGCTCCTCGCGAACCACGCGCGGGCCCTGCATCTTGGCGGGCGCTGGAACCACCTTGGGCGGAGGCGTGATCTTGGCCCGAGCCGGCGCCTGCGGGGCCGCCGGCGCCGCAGTGGTCGGCGTGGCGGCGTGACGACGGCCTTCGTTGCGGGGCAGCGTCACCGCCGGACGCTGTGGACGCTCCGCCCGGACGTGTACCGGTGCGGCCGGCGCTGCGGGAGCCGCCGGAGCCGCCGGAGCCGCCGGAGCGACCGGTGCCGCTGTCGCGGCAATCGGCGGCGCCACGGGCTCGGCCGGCGCCACGGGCGCTGGGGGCGATGCGGGAACCGCATCGGGCAGCGGCTCAGCAACCGGAACGACGGTCGGCGATGGCGGCGCTGCTTGTTCCACCGGCGCCTCCTCGGGCGTCGGCAATGCGACGGGAGTTTCGGCCACAGGAGCAACCGGTGCCGTCTCGACCGCGGGCGTCGCGACCGGAGCCCCAAGCTCTTCCGCCGGCGCAGGAGCCTCGCCGTGCTCTTTCTTCTCCGCGCGGTGCTCGCGGTGCTTGCGATCCTTGTGAGCCTCGAGTTCCGCCGACTCGGCCGTGGCCTCGGCCGCCGGCGCCAGCTCCTCTTCGCCCGGCACGGCCTCCTCGCCCTTCTTCCGACGCCGGGACACTTTGGGCTTCGTTTCTTCGGCCGCCTCTTCGGTCGCCGTTTCCACAGCCGTGGCCGTGCCGCCTCCCCCGTTGGCGAACCATTCGCGCAGCGTCGCCGCAAGACCATACGTGATGGTGCTGTTGTGGCTCTTGGCCTTGTCGCCGAGCCCTTCGGCCTTCAGCCGGGCGAGGATGTCCTTGGCGTGTACCTGGAGTTCCTTCGCCAGATCGCTGATCTTGACACCTGATACCTTTGCCAAAACCGTCTCCAAAAAAGACCTGCACACGCGTGCTTATACGATCGGGGGCCTGCAATGGCCCGTCAATTTACCTGGACGGCGGCGGTTCGCGGCCTTCGGCCAAAGCCGCCGGATCGCCTTCTTCCGCCGCGGGGGACATCTCCTGCCCGCCCGCCTCGCCGCCGGCGCCGCTGACCGCCCGCTCTTCGGGCGAGAGGTCGTCGGCATCCCTCGGCAGCGATTCCTCGTGTACCGTGGTTTCCGGCGCACCGCCCTGCGAGCTTTCCATCGGGCCGGGCATCCGGTCGGTGCCGCTCTCCTCGCTCGCCGTCTCCGCTTCCGCCGCGGGCGCCACCGCCGGCTCCTTGGGCGCCAGCGGGTCGTGGTCCGTCAGCCCAAGGGCCGCCATCACCGCCTCGTCGCGGGCATCGCGCTGCGGCAGCGCCGCCGCCCGCGCAATGAGCTGCGCCGCCTTCTTCTGCTCCTGCTCGACGGCGACGATCTTGGCCTCCTCCGCGCATCGCGCCAGCACCTTCTGCGACAACGCCTCCTCCATGCCCACCTCCGCCATCAGCGGCGCTGCGCCCACCTCCTCGATGTCCCTCACGTCGATCAGGCCCAGAGCGACGATCTTGTCCACCATCTCCTGGCTGATGCCTTCCAGGCTCTTGAGGGTCTGGTCCAGCCGCTGCACGCCCAACTGGAACTCCGCCGGCGTCAGGATGTCGATGTCCCAGCCGGTCAGCCTCGCCGCCAGCCGGACGTTCTGCCCGCGCTTGCCGATGGCCAGGCTGAGCTGGTCCTCGTTGACCACCACGGTGGCCCGGCCCAGCTCGAAGCACAGCGACACCTCCGCCACCTCCGCCGGCTTCAGCGCGTTGCTGATCAGGATCTGCGACGATTCGTTCCACCGCACGATGTCGATCTTCTCGCCGCCCAGCTCGTCGACGATGTTCTTGATCCGGCTGCCGCGCACGCCCACGCACGCGCCCACCGCATCGACCTTGCTGTCGATGGAGGACACCGCGATCTTCGTGCGGTATCCCGGCTCGCGGGCCAGCGCCTTGATCTCGATGGTCCGCTCGCCCACTTCGGGCACCTCGCGCTCGAACAGCCGCCGGATGAAGTCCGGGTGGCTGCGGCTGAGGATGATTCGCACCGCCGCGGGGGTGTCGCGCACCTCGAGGACCATGCACTGAATCCGCTCGCCCGGCTGGTGCGTCTCGCCGGGAATCTGCTCGCTCTTGGGCATGATCGCCTTCGATCCGCCCCAGCGTCACGATCATCGTGTCGCCTTCGAAGCGGGTACACGTGCCCGTGACGATCGTGCCCACGCGGTCCTTGTACTCCTCGTAAATGCTGCCGCGCTCGTCCTGCCGGATGAGCTGGATCATGACCTGCTTGGCAGTCTGGGCCGCGATGCGCCCCAGGATGCTCAGCGGGATCGGTTCGTCGCGACGCTTGGCCGAAAGGTCACCTGTCTGCCGGTCCAGCAGGACCGAGAATTCCTCGGAATCTTCCGTGTTGAAGTGCTTGCGCAGGGCGGACGCCACCGCCTGTTCGATGTCGGTGTAGACCTGGGTCTTCTCGATGTTTTTGTCGCGTGCGATACTGTCAACGATCCGCAGCAATTCCTGATTGGGCATAGATGACCTCGCTATTCACTTGTCGCAGCGCACCGAGCGCCGCTATTCAGTTGTCGCGGCGCTCCATCGCGCCGCTATTCAGTTGTCACGATCCCACGTTAACCGGCTCGCTCGCGAGCCGTTTCTTCGGCCATTTGAGCGGCTCGCAAGCGAGCCGGCTAAACCAAACAAAAAGGGCCGCTGCCGGGCGGCCCACTCACTTCGACGCGAACCTGTGCAAAAGCCATCAACCGCTCATCCGGTTTTTCCTCCGGATCAGCGGCTGGGGGGCCCGACGGCTGTGCCATGCTGTTGCGTTATGCAATCGCATGGGCTGGCTCGCTCGTGAGGCTCAGGTTCATCCCGGTCTCTCCGGGTTCGAAAAAGTGGATCTTTCGCAGATCAACGTACATCGTGACCTGCGCACCGACCTGGAGGCCCCCGTGGGCCTCCACCCGCCCGACCACGTGGTCGTGCAGGGGCAAATCCATATACACATCCATGTCATTGCCTAACGGTTCAATGACGCTCAATCGTACGCTCAGCTCCGCGCTCTCGCCTTCGTCCACGGGCCGCAGGTGGAAGTGCTCGGGGCGAATCCCCAGCACCAGGTGCTTGCCAACATGCGGCGCCAGCGGGTTTCTCAGCCCAGCCGGCAACGTCAGCTTGAAGCCGTTGCCGGGAAGCGAAAGCTGGCCGACCATGACGGCCGGCTCGTCGGACCGCTGCGCACCGTTATCGGCGCCGCCAACGATCCGCGCATTTTCCAGCCGGCCTTCCTCAAAATACAGCCGGCCATCCGCGGTCTTCGCCATCCCGTCGAAGAAATTCATCGGCGGCATGCCGATAAATCCCGCGACGAAACGGTTCACCGGATGATTATAGGTCCTCAAAGGCGTGTCGGCCTGCTGGACCCGGCCATCCTTCATCACCACGATCCGGTCGCCCAGCGTCATGGCCTCTTCCTGATCGTGCGTCACGTAGATCGTGGTCGTCTTCAGCCGGTGGTGCAGACGTTTGAGCTCGGCCCGCGTCGTCACGCGAAGTTTCGCGTCGAGGTTGCTCAGCGGCTCGTCGAACAGGAACGCCGCCGGCTCGCGCACGATCGCCCGGCCGACCGCCACTCGCTGCCGCTGGCCGCCCGACAGCGCCTTGGGCTTGCGCTCCAGCAGGTGCTCGAGATCCAGGATCTTGGCCGCGTCCATGACGCGCTTGTGGATCTCCGCCTTGGGCATGCCGCGCAGCTTCAGTCCAAAGGCCATGTTCTTGTACACGCTCATGTGCGGGTACAGCGCGTAGTTCTGGAACACCATCGCGATGTCGCGGCTCTTGGGCGGGACGTTGTTCACGACCCGCTCGCCGATGCGGATATGCCCCTCCGTGATCTCCTCCAACCCGGCGATCATGCGCAGCGTCGTGCTCTTGCCGCAACCGCTGGGCCCCACCAGCACCACAAACTCCCGGTCGGCAATGTCCAGGTCGACGTTGTCCACGGCCTTGACGCCACCCGGAAACAGCTTGGTGACTTTTTCGAGTTCTACTCGTGCCATTTTATGTTCCCAACTCCGCACACGGCTTGCGGAAGGTCACAAGTATACCGAAGCGTGATGGCCCGTCAAACGATCAGAACACCGTATAGATCAACGGCGCCAGCGCCGACGTGCTGCCCAGAATAACCAGCACCCCGATCAGCAGCAGCACGATGACGACCGGCAGCAGCCACCACTTCTTGTTTTCGCGGACGAAATCCCACAGTTCGCGCAGGAAACCCACGCGCGGCAACTGGGCCTCGGGCATCAACCCGCCGACTTGGTCCTTCTCCGACATGTTCGCCTCCCGCCGGGCGCTAGCCCGGTCGCTTGCGTACACGATATGCCGACGCCTCCGCAGCCAGTCTCCGCTCCAGGGGCGTGCCCCGGACCAGCTTTAGTGCGTCTTCGATAGTCTTGATCGCCTCGTCAAACCGCCCCGTTTCGGCGTACGCTGCCGCCAATGCCTCCAGATCGTACGCCCGCTTGCCCCCCGTGGCCTTCACGGCTTCCTCGGCCAGTTTGATCGCTTCACCGCCCTGACGTTTTGACGCATCCGGGTGGGTCGCCAGAATCCGTGAGAGCGTGATCAGCACCACCGGGCCGCGGTTCCCCAGCTCGATGGACTTGCGCAGGTGAAGGATGGCCCCATCGGCATCGCCACGCCGGGCCAGCGCCTGTCCCAGGGTGCCGTGAGCCAGGGCATAATTCGGATCGGCTTGCAGTGCCGTCTCCAGGCGCTCGATGGCCTCATTGAGATAGCCCTCCTCCATGAGGATGGCGGCCAGATTGTTGTGGGCTTTGGCGTTGCCTGGCGCCAGGTTGCAGGCCTTGCGGTAGTGGCCGATCGCATCGGAAACGTTGTGCTGCGCCAGGCAGATTCGCGCGATGTTCGCGTGCGCTTCGCCGTCCTCGCCGAGCGCCAGTATCTTGTTGAACTCGGCCAGCGCCACCGCCAGATCGCCTTTGCCCATCAGCGCCAGCCCGATGGTGTTCCGCGCACCGGGGTCATCGTGGGATTTGAGCAGATACGACGCATGCACGATCGCTTCGTCGAACTCGCGCTGCGCCACCAGCGCCGACGCCAGGTTGCGGCGCACCTGGGGCGAATTGGGCTTGGCCGCCAGCGCGGACCGATACAGCCCGATGGCCTCCTTCACATTGCCTTTGAAGAACTGGACGTTGGCCATCATCAGATCCAGCGAGTTGCTGTCCGGAAGCACGGCGCGCACTCGCCGCGCGTGCTGCTCCGCCGCGACGCCGTTGCCCATCGCGATCAGCAGCTCGGCGTAGTTGAAATGGAGGCGCCAATCGTCGCCGTCATGCGCGATCGCCGCCTCGTAGACTTTCGCCGTCGCGGCAAGCTCGTTGGCCGTCAGCGCCGTCCCTGCCACCGCCGACAGCTCCGCCAGACGCTGGGCCTGGTCGATCCGCCCGACGAACGGCGGGCGCGACATCATCTCCGCCATCGACGCCGCGAGCCGCCGCTCGTCGAAAACGCGTGTACGCCAGCCATTGCCGGCACTGCTCCTCCGTCGGCACATCGGCGCCCGTCTTCTTCATCGAGGCGGGCAGCGCCGCCGATACCTGTCCCAGAAGCTCGCGGGCGATCTCGTAGTTGCCCCGGAAGGTCATGTGGACGTGTTCCCAGAACAGCTCTTTTCCTGGCAGCCCATTCGGTGAGGAGGCGCTTCGCTCGAAAGCCCGGTCGGTGTCCGCCAGCGGCGTCTGCCCGCTTGCGGCCGCCTCCCGGATGATCGCATTCAGCCGGCTGTCGGTCCGGAACTGCAGTGCATCGCGGTCGCGCGCCAGCACGAAATGCTCTTTGGCCCGCGCATACTCCTTGATCGCCAGGCAGCACTCGGCAATGCGATAGTGCAATTCCGCGAACTGATCGTCGATCTTCGCCGCCGCCAGGTACTGCTCCAGGGCATCCTGGGCCTTGCCCGCCTTGGCCGCCGCCTCAGCCGCGTCAACCCGCTGCTGCCATGTCGCCAGATCGATCCCGTTGCGGTGAATCGACGCAAACGGCGCGGAATCCCGGAGATTGGTTCCCACGGTACAGAGAATCACCTTGGCGCCGAGGATCGGCAGGCCGCCAGGATGTCGCGCAGATTACGCCCGAAGTGCTGGTATACGATCTGCCGGCGCGGATCGTCGAACGCCACCTTGCCCCCCGCGAACAGCTCCATTCCCTTCCACTCGGTAAACGTCGGCGGCTTGTGCTGCAATCGCTCGATGAGCTTCTCCACCAACTGCCCCGTCCGGGTCGATCTCACCGCAAGCCCCGCGCGAATCAGCCCGAGGCTGGGGGAATACTCGCGGAAGATCGTCGATGGCCCGTAGGGACCGACCACCTCGTTGTTCCCCATGTAGATGATGAACAGGTCCGGCTGATGGGCGGCGCAGTCGCGCGCGATGGGCAGGATCACGTGCGAGTTGATGGCGGTGATGCCGGCGTTCACCACTTCAAATCGCGCCTGGGGGTACTGCGCCCGGAGCATCGCCAGCAGGATTCGGCCGAAACCGTACGACCCATCCGGCGTGCCCATTGCCGCCGATTCGCCCAGGATGAAGACGCGGTAAACCCCGTCGCCTTTCCTGGCCGGCATCGAGAAGGGATCGGGCTTGGGCGCCAGCTCCCGCGGCGCGAAGAGCCACGTGAATTTCTCGTTGAAAGCCAGCGCGCCCGCCTGCGGCAACGGAGCAAAGAAGCTCGTCGAATACCCGAATCCGAAGAGCCGCAGGGATCCTTCGAGCAGGGCCAGAAGCAGTGTTGGAAAGCCGATTGCCAGCGCCAGCCGCAGCGCCCATTTCCTCCAGCCGGTGATGCGCCGTCTCCGCCGTGGACGCGATGCGCCACCGTCTTCTGCCCGATAAGTGCTATCTGCCGCCATGGCAGGCCGATGTGAATCAACCGTTTACCACACGTGTCGGTGCTCTAATCTGCCCGTGGGCGCGCTAATGTCAAGCAATAATCCCGATAATCCCGTCCGGTGATCGGCGTTACGAGCTGAGCTGAATGACACCCTCGATGGCTACTTGAACTTCACGGTGCCGCACAATGTCTTGTACACCAGCGGTGCGGCAAAGTCCGGCTCCAGCGTATAACGCACCAGGTCGTACGCGAAACCGAAAAGACTGTCACGGCGTCCCTGGAGCTTGAAGTGCCGGAAGCCCATGTCGTAGATGGCTTTCAGCTCGCCAGGCGTCATGTTGCAGTTGCGGCGATGCCGCCCGATCTGCCGCACCATCGGCACCGATGGACATTCGGGCGGAGACTGCGGCGGCTGCGGCGCTGACACGATCGACGCCTGTTGCGCGATCGCGGCGGCCAGGTTCGGGCCGGCGGCCGCCTGCTGGCGGCCGAGCGCCTTGTGCGACTCGGCGATCCACTGGTAATGGGCAGGACGGGTGCCGCACTCCCTCAGGCAGTTCTCGTTGACGATGATCTCGGCCTGATCGCGATCCAACTGATCGAGCAGTTTCAGGTCAAAACAATCATCGGGATGGACGACGTATCGCGGGAACCGCCGGCCAAGCTGCCGGTAGTATTCGGCATTGCCCTTTCCCTTTTCCATCGTCACCTTCGTGATGGAAGCGATTTGCCGCAGCGACGGGTATTTTCCGGCGATGTAACGGGACAGCAGATCGCTGGCGATGATGACGCCGTTGAGGTCGCAGCGGCGGCCGATGCGGTCGAGCAGGAAATTGCACATGGAATCGGCCAGGTCCGCCGTCTCCACGAGGTGGTTGGTGAACGTGAGCAGGCAGGCGATGTTCCTGGCGTTAAGCTCGGAGATATAACGTTCGTGCTCGTCAGGCTTTAACGGCATGTAGACAATCCGCCCGCCGTTCCACGCTACAGCGGGCGCGCCGTAGACCGCCTCAATCGGCGCCTGACATCCAAAGCCCTGCTCGACAAAGCGCAAATAGCCGAGAACGAGCGGCTCATAGCAGAACAGGCCCGAGACATTGAAGCGTCCCGCCGGCCAGTCTGGATGGAGCGCGCTCGGCCCCGCCGGAAATTCGTTGCCCATGATTTCACCCGGAAAACGCAACACACGGGGGATCAGCCGCCAACGGATATTGTTATAGACCATCCCTGTGCGTAGTACAACCGGTCGCCATCGGCATCTCGGCAGCGGGTCAGTCTTGTTGTATATTCTTGCTTGATTTCCCGATCTGACCGACTGCTCTGGGTCGTACGATTGCGACAAATCCGCAAATTCACGAACCGCTTCCTGCGGACGTGCCGATGTTCTAATCTGGAATTCGTGTTGACAAGTGGTGGATAGAGCGTCACAATATACAAGATATTGGGTCTACATGGGCGACGATGAGATAAGGGAAGCTCGGCGTGCCGCGTGGGTCTAACTCACGTTTCCGGCACTTTAGGCTGCCTGATCAGCCCAGAAGTCGGACCATAGCCCGCTGTAGTCCAGGCATCGTAGCGCCGCCATCGCTTCGGCATGCCTCGGGGTCCAGCGGGCGCTGTTGAGTTTCAGGCGGTTGCTGACGATCGTCTTGTTGGCGCCTTCGATCAGCCCCGAGCCGATCGGGCGGCCATCGGCCAGACGCTGGCGATACCAGAGGCTATCCAGGTTCGGCTCCAGATAGCCCAGCAGCGAGTCGATGGCTTTGACCTTCTCCTCCGCCGTATGCAGGGCTCTGAAATCCCTGAGGCTTTTGACGTATTGCACCGGCCCCAGCTCGATCAAGCTTTGCAGTTGGGCCTGCAACCAGGGCCGGGCCTGCGGGCTCTTCTCTCCGAACAACGCTTTGCCGCAGCCGTGGATGTGCTGGCTCACGTGGAACACGTCCAGCACCCACTGGGCTTTCTTCCAGCAATGCCCGGCCTGATCCCAGATCCACTTCGCTCCGTCGGCCAGCACGCTCAAGTTTTCATCGTCGATCACCCCCAGCTTGCGGCTCATGCGTTTCCACGCCTGGCCCTGCTGCTCGCACGCCGCCATCGACGCCCAGGCGATCCGCACGCTCGGCTCGGGCAGCACCCGATCCTTCCATTGCTCGGGCGTCGCCGGCAAGCCGGCCTCCCGCTTGCCCACCACGTTCAGCCGAAGATCACGCCATCCTTCGGTGGTGTTGACGGTCACCCCGTCGGTGTAGAACTCCTGATCGCCACAGGCCTGCTGGAACAACTCGGCCGGGCAATCGGACTGGGCGATCCACCGCTGCGCCGCTTGGCCCTCCTCCTCGCTGACCCGCCGGATGGTGTCGTTGCTGACCTTCAGCAAGCACAGCTCTTCCAGACGCTCGGCGGCGGTGTCAAACGACCAACTCATTCCCGCCAACGCCAGCATCCGCCGGGCCGCCGGCGTCGCCATCCCGCTGCCGACCAAACCCGACCACTGATCGAACGGCAGGACATTCTCGTGGCACTTGCCGCAGGCGTAGTACCGCCGGCTCACCTCGAACTCGCCCACCACGGTCAGCAGCGTCTTCTTCGACAGGCCCTTAAAGTAGGCCTTGGCCCCACAGGAACACGGCCGGCTGTTTACCCCTTTTTTTGCGCCTCATCGTGGGCGCTGACCAGCAGGCTGAGCGTTTTCCGCATTTGCTCGAACCCTTTCTCTCGCACGGCCTGCTCCAGCACCGCCATCCCCCGGCCATGCGGAGCATTCCGCATCACCTGTTTCAGTTCGCGATAGTTCAGCAAGGCCTGTTCGGCCACCAGACGTTCCTCGTCGTTCTCAAATCGCATGCAATCCTCCGTGAAATTACCCCCATCACCCTCTCTTGTACCAAAAGTGCCAGAAATGCGCGCTAGACCCTGCCGCGTGTAATTGTGCATTTTGTCTTGACCTGTGGGGCACAATCAATATGCTTCCTCCCTCGGCTCGTGTATTCGCGCGGGCTTTTTTCTGTGCAGCCAAAAGAGGATGCGGGTAAGCGATGGGCGGCGTCTGAAAGGAGACGAAGCATGGGCATTCCAATTCTTGAACGGGCGATTGAGCTAGCCACAGGCGAGTCCGTGGAAGAACTTCGTCTGCGCACCATGGATGAGACTCGACGTATCGCGGAGCAGCGAGCAGGACACGCCATGCGATTCATGTCTGCATTTCCCTTCATCGGACGAGGGAACGTCTTGCGTGATCGCGTGGTTAGCCATGACGATGTCGAGGCAGAACTCACCCGTGCATTGCGCGAATAGCATTCGGCGGGTACATGAAACCGCGCACTTTTAGCAGAACTGTTCCAGTTTTATTATGATTATGTAAAGCCACTGTACAGCAGAGTACAGCTCACTAACACACTGCCCGTTGAGGTCCTCTTTGAGATCAATGCCGCACTCGATCACATCTCCCGGCATTGGCAGTACAACGAGACCGAAGAACAAGCCGTCGAAAAGGCATATGCCCATCTAAAACGCAGTTGCCTAGACATCTTCAAGCTGACCGTTAAGGAGGCGATAGACCGTGCCGCAGAGCTGTTTCGTGTCGACACGAGCATTATCGACAATGGCAAATTTGACCGAGAGCTTGTGGCTTTGGTGGCTCGCATCAAGCAATCCGCTATCTCCGCGCGGCTTCAAGAGGGAGATGCCAGAAGAGACGATCAAGCCGCCATTCTGGCATTCGAGTTGTGGAGTCCAGTCTACGAGGACTGCGTGAAGTTGGAAAAGGAATTCTACCTGAATGAGCACGTGACCTGGGCCAGAAAGAAAGATCGCAAAGGCAAATGGATCGACCGCGCCATCGGCGCCGGGGTCGCGATTTGTGTTTTCGTCATCGGCCAACTTATTCGCCATTTCTTCTTCCGCGATAAGCCCTGAAAAGCCACCGCGCCAAGCTACTGGCTCCAGCATTTTTTTCGATCCATTTCAAACTGAACCACTACCGGCACTCCTCTGCCGTTGCAAAATCCGGTGATTGGCGTTACGAACGAGAGCCTATGGCTGATCTGCACCTGCTCTCCCCGGCCGGGTTCCGCGCTTCCGGCGTCCATGCGGGGCTCAAGACCACCCGAGCTCCCGACGTCGGCCTGCTCCTCTGCGACAAGCCCGCGACCGCCGCGGCCGTCTTCACGACCAACCAGGTCTGCGCTGCCCCCGTCAAGATCGGCCGGACCCACATCCGCCGGGGCCGGCTTCAGGGCATCGTCGTTAACAGTGGCAACGCCAACGCCTGCACCGGCGCCAGGGGCGAAAAAGACGCCGTCCGCATGTGCCAGCTCGCCGCCGAAATCGCCGGCTGCGACGCCCATCTTATTTTGCCGTCCTCCACCGGAATCATCGGGCACCTTCTGCCTATGGACAAAGTCGAGCGCGGCATCGTTGAGGCCGGGCAGTATCTAGGCAACTCCGCCGAGCACGCCCAGCTCTTCGCCGATGCCATCATGACCACGGATGTAAAGCGCAAGACCGCCGCCGTTGCCTTCAAGGTTGGGCGGGAGAAAGTCACGCTGGCTGGAGTGTGCAAAGGCAGCGGCATGATTGGCCCGCGCATGGCCCTGCCCCATGCCACCATGCTTGCCTATCTCACGACAAATGCACAAGTTGCGCCGCCGCGCTTCGCCGTTTCATGGGCGAGGCCGCCGAGCGCAGCTTCAACTCCGTCACGGTCAACGACCACACCAGCACCAACGACACCGCCTGTATCCTCGCCTCGGGCGCTTCCGGCGCTGCTGTTGGCGCCGGCGCGGTCGCCCGATCGTTCGCAGCCGCTCTTAACGAGGTTTGCCAGTCCCTGGCTTACCAGATCGCCGCCGACGGCGAAGGCGCGACCAAGGTCGTGAGCATCACGGTGGCCAAGGCCGCCAGCGCTGGGGATGCCAGGGCCATCGCCCGCGCCATCGCCAACTCCAACCTGGTCAAGTGTGCTATGAATGGCAACGACCCCAACTGGGGCCGGATCGTCTCGGCCGCCGGCTATGCCCCCGCCAGGTTCGACCCCGATCGCGCGGTGCTGAACCTGCAGGGCGTCATCGTCTTCAGCAAAGGCCGCCCCATGCCGTTCGATGCCCAGGCCGTCAGCGCCACCCTGGACAAGCCCGAGGTGAAGGTCGTCCTGACGTGCAACCTGGGCAATTCTTCGGCCCAGTGCTGGACGTGCGATCTGTCCAAGGATTACGTGCGCATCAACGCGGATTACCATACGTAGGGAGCAGTTCCGAGTAGAGAGTTCCGAGTTCCGAGCAGCGTCCGGGAACTCGGACCTCGGACCTCGGAACTCGGAACTCGGAACTATGGCCTGGGACATCCTCCAACTCGTCGGCGTGATAGCGGCCGTCGTGGCGCTGGTGATCGTCGTGCGACTGCGCCACCGCTCGTTCTATCGATTCCTCGACGAATACTCCGACAAAGAGATCTGCGATCATCTCAAGCCCGCTCTGACGCTGCTCAAGTCGCGCGGCCACTGCGTGGTGCGCACCGGCCAGTTCAGGCCCGATACGCCGCTGGAAATCCATGTGACCCCCGCCTTTGACCCGCGGAAGATCGCCGACGAACTCCAACTCGCCGAGCCGGTCTTCGTCTCCGAGCGCAACGTCCTCGGCTGCCGCGAGGATGAGTGCGAGATCAAGCCGTTAAGTTAGTGCTGCCAGTGCCCGATAGGTGTAGTGGTCCGAGGCCAAGCCTCAGGCCCTCTTTGCGTGGCAACAGCGCAACGCGACTCGAAGGAACTCGCATGTGCTCGGGGGACAAGAATGTCCCCACTCGCACATGCGATGGCAGACAGGAATGTCTGCCCCACCGTGGCGCTACTACAGGAGGAATATGAGATTTCGCAACACTCACACAACGGCCACAGCGGCGGTTCTCTTGTGCCTGGCCTTGGGCGGCGCGGCGATGGCCAAGCCGTATCACGATGCACGGCACGGATTCACCATCGACGTTCCCGATGACTGGGTGCAGGTCCCGGATGATTCCGTTCAGGAGCTGAGCCGCACGGTGCTCAGCGCCAAGGGGCAGGGCGTCGCCGAGTATGTGGCCGCTTTTCAGGCCAGCCGCGGCGAGTGGTTCACCTATCCCTATGTGCTGGTGCAGGCGGTCCACTATCCGGTCAACCGCGAGCCCACCACGTCCGACATGCGCGAATTTCTCAAGTCGATGACCGGCTTCGACCTGAGCAAGAGCAAGGATGCGCTCACTCCGGATGTGCGCGGAAGTCTGCGCAGGCCCGAAAACGATCCGCCGGTGCTGGATGAGAACAGCAAGGCATTCACCTGGAGGGTACGCATCAACGCCCAGGGTGTTGGCCCCGTGAGAGGCACCATGTTCGGGCACTTTGCCCACACCGAGATGGTGAGCGTCAACTGCTACGCCAAAGAAGATGATCTCGCCAAGTCCAAGCCGCAGTTTGACGCCATCGCCAGTTCGTTCAGGCTGGACCCCCGCGCGGCTTTTCAGTCGAGCAGCGGATTTTGGGCCAGCCTGCCGCCATGGATGCGCACTGGCCTGATCGGCGCAGCGCTTGGCGCTGTGGGCGGGCTGCTTGTGGGACTCATCCGCGTGGCCGGGAAGAAAGCGCGGCAGTAGATAGTGCCGCCAGTGCCCTCACTGGCGGAAACCAGCGCGACCGACCGCCAGTGAGGGCACTGGCGGCACAATTAAGCCAATGGTTCAACGGCATCGCCGAAGATCCTGCGATTGCCAAACAGCGCCGGTGCTGTGCTCGCGGCCATCGCGGGCGCGGGCTGGCCGATGTAGTAGACCGGTGCGGCCGCCAGCGTCGGCGCCGGCCGGCTCCGCGACTTGGCGTAGTTGATCGTGAACTTCCGCAGCAATCCCGCCACCGCGTAGTTGTGCGAGGCATCGGCCACCTGCTTGCCTACCAGCGAAATGCTGTACGTGCCGTTGTCGTGGCGGTCCCATTTTCCACCGGGCGCGGGGATCTGATAGTAAGCGACAATCTGCTTGGCATATCCCGTGGCCGGCGTTGCGCTGTAGAGGCTCGCGGTCACATAGCTGGCGTAGCCCGGGCCGGTGACGCGGATGTCGCCTGTGTTGATCGTCGCGCAATCGACGACGCCGTTGTCGGTGTAGACCACCTTGAAGCGCAGGTACGTGGCGCCGGATTTGGGCAGGGTGACACCCGACTGCGAGGCCTTGGGCGCAACGTGATCCACCTCGTTATCCGCCACCACGACGCGGGCGGTGCCAGTCATGCTGCCTGTCGAACGCGGTGAACGTGACATTCTGCGGGCCGTCGATGGCCGTGTCGTCCACGGCACTGATCCAGAACGTGGCGCTCGTCTGGTTGGCGGGAATGGTGACGCTCGCGGGCAGTTTCGCCTCGGTGGTGTCGCTGCTCTGGAGATTGACGATGAGATCCGAGACGGGCGGCACCGCCACGGTGACCGTGCCGGTGGCCGCGTGCGCCCCGGCGTTCTCCTTGAAGCCATGATCGATCGCAAGGCTCAGCGTGCCAATCTGGTAGGAAGGCGTGCGCAGGGTGAGTGTGTACGGCACGTTCGATCCCGTGCCGACCTTGAAGTAGAGCCGGCTGGTGGTGTTGGCCGGGATGTTGAACAGCGTCGCGGTGCCTGAGACCGAGCCCGAGCCGATCTTGGTGCCAGACTGGTTATACACGTCCAGCGGCAATGCCGCGCCCTGGCTCTGCACCTGCACGAAGCCATCGCCGCCGACGGTGATGCTGGTGAAATCGGCCGAGAAATAGTCGCTTTGTGCGCCGGCCACCAGCCCGATGAAGGGAACGGTCTGGCCGGGGTCGATGCCCAGGCCATAGGCGGTGGCGAGCGTATGGTTGTTGCCGGCCCAGTCGCCGGCCTGCGCCGCCATTGGCGTGGAGATGACCAGCTTGTAGTCGCCCGTCGGGGCGAAGGAGGCGGCCCAGACTTTGATGTAGTACAGCCCGGCCGACAGGCCCGAGAGACTGACGGATTCGGCCGAACTTCCCGCCGTGGCGGAAGTCGCCAGCAGGCCGCCCGCCTTGTCGTAGAGGGCCAGCGACAAGTCCAGGCCGGAAACGGTGCTCTGGGTAGATACTGCCGAACTGGCATTGCCGGCGGATGTAGAATCCAGCGCGAACCAGTCGAACATCCGACGGGCTGCCGATGTTCAGACTGGTGAGCGTCGCGCCCTGTCCCTGCGGCGGCGCCAGGTGGTAGGCGGCGGTACGATCGTTATTCGGCTCGGCCCAATCGCCGCCGGTCGCCTGGACGGTCCCGCCGGCGGCCAGGT
Organism: uncultured Phycisphaerales bacterium; assembly: GCA_963836515.1. Taxonomy (GTDB): domain Bacteria; phylum Planctomycetota; class Phycisphaerae; order Tepidisphaerales; family Tepidisphaeraceae; genus CAWIJX01. The sequence continues at coordinate 2,189,177 of CAWIJX010000004.1, read as the reverse complement.
CGTGCAGGAACTGGTCCCAGCCAGTGGCAGCGACGAACGGCGCGGCCAGGGTGGCGTAGTTCGCAGGCGCGCTGGTCGTGAGCATGATCGACAGGCCCTCGGTATTCGAGCCGTTGGAGTAATTGGCCGTGACGGCGCTGCCCAGCGACGTCAGCGCGTCGCGCGCGGCGTCGCGTATCGCCTGGGTGATGACGGTGTCGGCGCGAACACCCATCAGGAACCGCCCCAGGTCCTTGTTGGTGGCATAGTAGAAATGGGTGGCGGAGTTGGCCGCATTGGCGATGTGCGTCCAGTCGCTGGGCGTGGCGCTGGTGTGGACGGCCTGCACGAAAGCGGCCAAGGCGCTGTTCAGAGCGCCGACCTGATTCAGGTTGATGGCCGATTCGCAGGTGTAAAACGTCTGGCCTTCCAGGTCATGGGCGCCGGTGGTGCCGGCGGCGCTGACGCGCGCCATCTCGGTGGCAATCTCGCCGGCCGGCCGGTCGGAAAGCGTCACGAAGGCCTGGAGGCGCGGCGTCATGAGCCCGGTGAAACTCACTTCCTCGGAGCCCACCATATAGTCGCCATACGGCGCGACGGCTGAGGCAATCTCGACCATGCCGTTGAGGCAGGCGTTGAACTTGATGATGTCAAAGTGTACGCCCGCAGTGGCCAGGGCGCTGCTGATCTCCGGAGGCGTGAGGTTATCCGAGCTGCTGCTGTCATCCCAGCAGGACCCCAATACGCCGCCGCCGTGGTCGGCGATGCTGAGCATGTAATGCTGCGAGGGGTAGTTGGTCTTGGCCCAGGTGATGAAGTTGCTCAGGTTCTGCGGATCGCCCATGTCCAGCTCGCCGACGCTCGTCAGCACGCTCTCGATCTTGCCGTCGGCGGGGTTGTGGCTCAGCACGCCGCGGCGGGTGTCGCTCCAGTCGTCGGTGATGCCGGAGTCCGCTCCCGGCGCGCGGTCGTACAGCACCACGACCTTGACGTCGGACGGCAGGTTCAGGCTCTCCATGGAGTCCAGGTCCTGGTAGAAGTAGGGATCCAGGTTGTTATCGCCATCGACGTAGTACATCAGGGTCCAGCCCGTCGAGACGGCCTGGGGCGGCTGGATGGTCAGCGTGTAATGCGGGTTGGCCTTGCCGTAGACGCGGATGTACCACGTTCCGGCGGCCAGGCCGTCCAGCGAGACGCTCTCCTCGTTGTCCGTGCTTGAAATGGACCAGACGATGGGATTGCCCTTGGTGTCGTAGATGGCCAGATCCAGGTCGCCCTGGGAGTTGTCGAAGTCGATGAACACGCGGTCGGACGCGCTGCCCGTGGTCGTGGTGTTGAACGCATACCAGTCGTCATCGTCATCGTGGTCCATCGTCAGGCCGGTGATCTGCACGGTCTCGGTGCCCACTTCCAGGAGCGGGGCATCGGAAATCGTGTCGTTCTCCTCGTAGGCATCCGCGGGGATGACGCTGGTGCCCGAGACATGCCAGGCATCCACGTAATCGCCGCCCGGTGTGCCGTTGGCATCGCCATCCAGCAGCGTGCCGGCCGTGTCCACGAAATCGGTGTAGTCCTGGGCCTTGAGCGTGATGGTCCAGTTGTCGTCGGCGCCGGGCATCGAGCCGGCTGACCAGGTCATGGTTTTGGCGTCGCTGCTCCAGGAAATATCGCCCGCGACGCTGTTGCCTTTCGAATCGACGACGTAGACGTCGTAGTAGTTGTCAACGTTCTGGGCGTCCATGGCGGCGCTGAAGGCGACCGTCGCGCTGCCGTTGTCATGGCCCTGGAAGCTGGCGACCGTCGGCACCTGCACCAGCGGGCTGACATCCCAACTGCTCACGTAATCGCCGCCCTCGATGCCGTTGTTGTTGCCATCCAGCCATCGGCCCATCGTGTCGCGGAAGCCCTGGTCGTCGGAGATGAGGTAGATCGTCCACGTGTCGGCTGACAGCGGCGCCTGGTCGGGATACCAGCTCAGGACGGTGTCGTTCTGGCTCCAGGCGATGGAGCCGTCGACCAGCCAGCCCGCGGAGTCCTGCACCCAGGCGTCGTAATAGTTGTTGACATTGGCCGCGTCCATCCGGGTGTTGAACGTGATATCGACGCTGCCGTCGGTGTAGGGCTGGAGCTTGGTGACGGCGGGCAGCGCCGTGGCGTTCACCACGCTCCACGAGTTGCTGTAATCGCCGCCGGCGACGCCGTCGTTGTCGCCGTCCAGGAGCGTCCAGTTCATATCGACGAAGTCGCTGCTGTCGTTGGCGGCGAGGTTAATGGTCCAGGTGTCGCTGGCCTGCGGCAGATCGTTCGACCACCACGTGATCTGGGTGTTGTCGCTGTTCCACTGGATCTGGCCGGGGACCTCGTAACCCTGCGAGTCCGCAACCCAGATGTCGTAGGAATTGTCGACATTGTCGGCGTTCATCTCGGTGCTGAAGTTGACCGTGACGGAGCCGTCGTCGTAGCCCTGGAAGGCCGTCACCTGCGGCACGACCGTCTGCCCGGCCACGGCCCAGCTTTGGACGAAATTGCCGCCTTCGTAGCCATCGGCATTGCCGTCGAGGATCTCGCCGTAGAGATTGATGAAATCGCTGCTGTCCTGCCCCGCGAGATGGACCGTCCAGGTGTCATCCTGCGCCGGCCAGTAATCCGATTCCCACGTGATGCGCTGATCGCTGTAGCTCCAACTGATGGAGCCGGAGACCTCGTTACCATTCGAGTCGGTCACCCAGATGTCGTAGGAATTGTTGACGTTGCCCGCGTCCATCGACTGATCGAAATCGACGGCGATATCTCCGTCATTGTAGGGCCAAACCTGCGTGACGTAAGGGGCGCTGAGCAGTAGGCGCGCTTCCAGTGGCTCGGCGTGAACCAGATTGCCATTGGATGACCTGCTCAAAAGCGAGCGGCGACGAGAGCGGCCGTGGGTCTGTTGCGACACAGTGTTCTCCTTCCCGGAAAGAGCCTCTTGCACGCGGCGCGCATTCCGCGCCGCTCACCTATCATCGGCAAGAAGCCATCGCGGCGCTTGCCCATGATTCAGCGCCGCCCTTTTGGGCCACTATACCAGACAAGAGAGCGAGCGTGTCGTTGGGGGGCGGGTTTGCGACGGGTATCTTTGCCGAGTGGCAAGGGCATAGGATGGGCTGTTAACTCGCTGACTCGTCAATCAAGTGTGATCTGCTATACTGGAGTCGTTCCCGCTGCCCAGGTCGCGAGCAACGCCATGATAAGATCGCTACGGCTCACCAACTTCCGAAGCCACGCCCACACGTCACTTCAGCTTGAGCCCGTGACGTTGATGGTGGGACCCGCTGGCGCTGGCAAGTCCAATATCTTCAAGGCACTGATTCTGCTGCAGAATTCCATTCATCGGTCCCTTGTGGAGATGTTTCCGCCCGGGCTTGGCGAGTTCCACTGGGTCCGCAGCCGGTGGGCGGGCGAAACCGATCCCATCGGCTTCGAGGTTGATCTTGATCAGTTGCCGGAGTACCCGGGGGTCTCGGCGAAATACGCGCTGAGAATCGCCGATTCGCCCGCCGGCCTCTACGTACTGGAAGAGACGTTGATGCGTCGCGTCGGCGATGATCCGTGGGACTGGGTTTTTCAGCGGCGTCGAAATCGCACGCAGATGGGAGAGTTTGGCGTCGTTGAATGGGACATGCCGACAGTGCTGCACCGCGTCTGGCACGGTGAGATCGGCGTCGATCGGCAGGCGCCGACCGTCCAGTTTGCCAAGGCCGTGGCGGGCGCCTTGTCGCGCTTCGGGTATTACCATCTCGAAGCCGCTGAGCTCAAGTCTCTCGGCACCGGCCAAGCGGTCGAGCGGATCGGATACAATGGCGAGCGCTTGCCTGATTTCATCGCCTGGGCCAAGTCCGATCCGGCGAACACCCATGTTTACGAAACTATCCTGGCCGACATGCGTCAGATCCTGCCCACTCTCGATGCGATCCTCGTAACCCAGGCCAGAACCGACAAACAGGGAATCGCCTTCGCCTTCCGGGAGCATCACGGCTATATCGCCGCTCCTGATCTCAGCGACGGAACGATGTTCACACTTGGCCTGCTGTGCATCTTCAACGCTCCGCAAAGACCCTGCGTGTTGTGCATCGAGGAGCCTGAAACAGGGCTTCATCCGCGGCGGCTTCGCTGGCTTTTTGATCGGATACTCGCGTTGGCCTACCCGCCGGCGGGCCAGACGCCGACGCAAGTTCTGCTCACGACGCACTCCCCTTCATACGTCGACCTGTTCAAGGACATGCTGCCGTCCGTGCAGATCGTCGAGCAACACGATGGCCAGACCAGGATCACGCCTCTCACGGATGCGCTCCAACGGTTGCACTTGAGTGCGGAAGACAACGGCATCGGCTACCAGTGGGCCACGGGTTTGTTCGAGGGGGTGTGAAATGGCCATTCTGGCAGGCTTCCATGTGGAAGGAAACGATCACCTGATCCTGCTCGCCCTACTGGCGAAGATCGTTCAACTGCCCGAGCAGGAGATCGAAGTCGATCGCATTGACGCTCTGGGGCGCGGCTGGCAGTTTGTGCTCGCGTCCATCCCAAACGTTCTCAAACGGTTCTATGCTCGCTGCGCAGTTCGCCGTCATTGGTGTCGATAACGATGGCGATGTCGATCTGGACGTCGCCGCGATTCCCGAGGACCCTCGCCATCCCCGCCATAGCAATCACGCTGACACTCTTGTCTCCACGTGTCGCTACTGCATGGTCCAGCAGGCCGTCGCTCAAATCCGGTCTGATCTCGGTTGGATACCCAATAAACCCGGTGCGACGTGGCCGATTCTGGTTGCGGTTCCGGTGGAGATGATTGAGACGTGGCTTCTCATGCGCCGGGGCGAGCTTGGGATGCAGCGGCGACGTCGGAGCATTCAGAAGCAACGCCTCTATGGAAAGCCCGCCGCCACGCGGGACGATGTCTTGAACATCGCTCTTCCCCTTGTCCATTCCATGTCACCGGACGATGTGGCCGCGTTGGCGCGGGCGTCTCCGAGTTTCCGTGATTTTCACGATCAGATTATCGCCGGCCGCGCAGATCTGTGGTGCGGACGGGTGCTGGTAGCGAGGCTACGCTGCGGCCGAGAGTTCGTGCGCGCGTAGCGCGTCACGGTGGGGTCGTGAGTACATCCTCATTTTGACGTGACGATCGGCACGCTAACGTTCATGCCGGCCCGACACGGGCTGAAGCTCGCACTACGAACGAAACTACTTCCCGGTCGGCTTGCTGGTCGGCTGGGTTGTGGCCTGGCCCACGCCCGCGGCATAGAGCACGATGTTCCCCATGATCGCGCTGGCCGATTGCGGATCGTAGCCATAGATGCCGTCCACCGGCTGGCCCACAAGCCCGGCGCTCAGGTCCTCCGCGCTGAAGAAGACGCGGGCCTTGCCGCCAAGGTCCAGCGCCCTCAGTCGCGGGCGCGCAGCGACGTGAGCACCTTCTTGGCGGTCGAGCGATAGCCGATCGTGGTGATCTTCTCGCCGCTGGAATAGACCGGGTGGTCCAGCTTCAATGTCGTGAACTCCGTCGCCTTGAACATGGCCAGCAGATCCGGCTCCATCGTGCTGGTGAAATCGGCGGCGCCGCCCGTTGCATCGACGATCAGCGTTCCACCGCCCTGGACGAACCTGGTCAGCTCATCCTTGGCGGCCGCCGTGAGGCGATAACGGCTGGTGCCGGTCAGGTGCGCCACGGCGTATTTTCCGGTGAGGAGCTTGCCCTGGCCGATGTTGACGCTCTGGATATCCAGGTCCACTTCGAACTTGTTGTGGAGAATGGCGGCCAGGCGTGGCCAGCCGCCGGGTTCGGGATCCCACGTGCCCGGGTACTGCGCGCGCGCGATACGGATCGTCGCCGTCGCCTTGATGGCCGGATTGGCCGTGACGATGTAGGTCTCGCCCTTGTAGCGGAGATTCTGTTTGTTGACGGCGTAAAGGAAGATGTTGGCCATGACCTGCGCCAGCGGTTCGCGCATGGCGCCGCCGAAGGCGCGCTGCTGCCAGCCGCGGGCGGGGTCGGAGCTGGGGAACAGCAGCATCATCTCGCGAGCGCCGTTGCTCAGGCCCTGGAGGAACGGCTGGCCCGGCCAGTTGGGCCGGCGAAACTGCTGGCTGGTGTAGATCGGGTGCTGCGCGGGCAGCTCGCGGAATTCGTACATCGGGAACATCGCCTGGCCGAGCTTGCGGAAGCTGTCGGCGAAGTTGCGGTTGCCGCAGTCGGCGTTGCCCAGGATCAGGCCGCCCTGCTCGACGAACTGCTTGAGCTTGGCCTGCTGGTCGGCATTGAACCCGAGCGGGTCCTTGCCGCTGATGTAAAGGACCGGCGCATCGTGCAGGTCCTCGACCGGCGCGGCCAGGTTGACGATCTGCCAGTTCAGGTCGTGCTCGATCTGCCTGCCGACCCAGCGCGTGATATTGGCCACGTCGCGGCAGCGCTCGTTCCAACAGGGCGGGCGGCCCTTGTCGCCTTTGAGGTCGGGCAGATAGTCGAGCTTGGCCATCATGACGGGCTCGCGGCCGCGCCAGGAACATCAGCCCGAAGCAGGTGTCGGGGACGCGGTTGGGGTTCCAGTGGCCCTCCTCCTGGCCCCAGGAGCCATCCTCGTTCTGGCTTTCCACCAGGAACTTGGCACCTTCCTGATACCAGTTGAGGTTGCCGAAATACTTGTAGCCGCTGGCGACGCCGATGCGCTCGACGCCGTAGAGCGCGTAATACGGATGGCTGTTGCGGAACTGCTGCCAGTTCTTGCTGACCCACTGGATGGCCCGGTCGATGTGCTCATCGCGATAGTTGCCGGTGCAGTTGATGCCGTCGTTGTCGTGGACGAACTCCTGCGTGATGAACAGGCTGGCCAGGCCCGCCGCGGTCATGGCGACGGTGCCCCGGCGCCAGTCCTGGTTCTTCTGATCGTCGGGCTTGTATGCCCAACTCCCGTCGCCCGCCTGATGCCCTTTCCAGGCCTTCTCCTCGCCCACCCAGTAGTTGTGGGGAATCTCAACGCCAACCTGCGAAAGCGCCCATATCCCCAGCACGCCGTACTGGCTGACGCTGTGATCGTACCAGCCGTCGGGTTTGGGCACGCCGGTGCCCGGGTCCAGGAAGTAGGGATAGAAACCCGCGCCAACCCCCGCCTGATAGACAGCGCGAAGCAGATACTCCTTCTCGCGCTGCAGCAGCTTGCGGTCGGGGTTCTGGATCATGGACCAGACTTGGCAGCGGAAGCCCAGGGCATAGATGCCGACGATGTCGGGATGATTGCGGAGCCAGTCGATCGCCGGCTTGAGCTTGGGCGATTGCTCGCTCTCGTCGGCGTATAGCAATGCGCAGGTAGCCACGGCCGTCATTCCGCCCCATTGCCAGTTGCGCACGTCGGCGTGGTCGGCCTTGCCATCCGGGCGGGGGACGACTTCCCAGTTGTCGCCTTTCTTCTGGCTGTAGAGATAATTGATCGCCTTCTTCATCGCCGCCTCAACCCGCTGCGGCGACACCTGTTGTGCGCCGGCGAACGAGCCCGGCATAAGTGCCGCGGCGATGACCGCGCCCGTGCAAAGGATTGCCCTGAGAGCCATGGTGCTGCTCCTCAATGTCGTGTCTTCGCTGCCTCAGTTCAACTATAGCAGCAAAGCCCGCTCGGCAAAGCGCGACCCTCGTGCGGTGATCAGAATGCCGAATGCCGATAATCCCGTTTACACCTGTGGCTTGGCTGGTGCCATGGCCTCGCACAGAGCGGCGACCACTTCCTTTCGGGCGCGCTCAGCCGGCCTGGGGAGCTTCAACCCCGATGCCCGCACATGTCCGCCGCCGCCGAAGTGCTCGGCGAATCGCGCCACGTCCACCTGCCCCTTGCTACGAAGGCTCACGCGAATCTCCCCGCCGTCAGGAGGATCGGTAATGAGAATGGAAACCTCCACGGCGGCGATCTGCAGCGGGATGTTGATCAGGTTCTCGGTGTCGGGCACGTTCGCGCCGGTCTCGGCGAAATCCTGCGGCGATAGCGTCATCACCGCCAGCCGCCCGTCCGCCTGAAGATCCAGCGACTGCATGGCGCGGGTCTGGAGCTTGACGCTGCGCTGCCCGCTCATTCTGATAGAGTACCTTGTACATTCGGTCGGTATCGACGCCGGCTTCCATCAGGTCGGCCGCTGGCGCAGCGTGCGCGGATGCGTGTTGGAGAACTGGAACCACCCTGTGTCGGTGATGATCGCCAGGTATAGCGCATCGGCGATGGCACGGGTCATCGGCGCCTCCCAGCGCGAGAGCAGGTCCATGATGATCTCGCCGGCCGCCGCGGCGTCGGTCACGACCAGGCGCGCATCGGCCCATTCCTCCTGCGTGAGATGATGGTCGATGACGATCTTGGGTACGCGCCAGTTCTCCACGCGCTCCTTCAGGCCCGGCAACTGCTGCCACGTGCCGGTGTCGAGCACCAGCAGGGCGTCGAATCGGCTCCAGGGAAAATCGGCCGGCCAGCCTTTCTCGACATCGTGGAACACGATGCCGGTCTCCTGAAAGATGAAGGCATACTTGCGCGGCAGGTGGCTCAGCAGCAGCACCTCCGCCTCAATGCCCTTGCTCTTCAGCGCCAGGTACATGGCAGCGCAGGAGCCCAGGGCATCGCCGTCGGGCCGCACGTGCGTCGTGATGAGCACGCGCTTGCTGGAGCTCAGAATCTCGATGATCTTCGTATAAGTATCGCTCATGTTAGTTTTGAAAGTGCCGCCAGTGCCCTCACTGGCGGAGTGATTTCCGCGAACGACCGCGATGGATCGCTATGAACCTGCTCCGCCGCCAGCGCCACGTCGCGCGCCATCCTCGACTTGAGCTGATCGACCGAGAGGAACCTCCACTGGTCGCGAGTCCAGTCGAGCAGCTCGATGCGGATCGTCTGGCCATAGAGGTCGCCATCGAAGCCGATCAGGTGCGCCTTGACCTGGAGCTGGTTCTCGCCGAACGTCGGCATGGTGCCGATGCTCAGTGCGACAGGATAGGTGTGATGGCCAAGCCGGCATCGCGCGGCGTAGACGCCGTCGGCCGGCACGAGTTGATCGCCGCAGTCGAGATTTGCGGTGGGCATACCGATGCCCCTGCCACGGTGCTGGCCATGGATGACCGGACCTTCAAGCGTATATGGCCGGCCGAGGCATACGGCGGCGTCGCGCACCCGGCCATAAGAGAGCAGCCAGCGGACGATCGAGCTGCTCACGCGCACCATCCACATTCCGGAGATGACCACGTGTACTGGCTCGACGACATCGAGGCGGATGCCGCTTTCGGCCGCCCACTGGCGGAGTTTCTGCGTGGTTCCGCCGCGGCCTTTGCCGAAGGAGAATTCATCGCCCTCGACGATGCCCACCGGCCGCACTTCATCGCGCAGGATGGCCCAGAACTCCTCGGCCGTGAGATTCAGCACCTGCGGCTCCGGCGCGAGGATGACGAGATAATCCGCGCCGTATTGCGCGAGCAGATCCTGCTTCATGGCCGTCGGCGTGAGGCGCGGCGGGGCGAGATCGGGGCGGAGAACCGTGAGCGGATGCGGCTCGAAGGTGACCAGCGCGACTTGGCCGTCCTGGCCGGCCATCTCGCGGCAGTCGCGCAGGATCCGCATGTGCCCGCGATGTATGCCGTCGAAGTTGCCAATGGACAGAACGGCCGGCTGGGGCAACTGCCGCAGGCCGTCCAATCCGTCAAGAATCTGCATCCAGTCTCCGCATTGTCTTGGCTATTGTATATGCTAAGTCACTCTTACGCGGAAGGAGATCTCATGGCCGAGGCGAAGGACATCCGGCGCTGGCGACGCAACTGGCAGGAGGAAGTGGATGCATCCAACACGTATCGCGCTGGCCGGGCTTGAGAAGCGAGCGGAGCTGGCCGAGGTCTACCGCCGCATGGCGGCCGTCGAAGTGAAACACGCCGATTTCTGGGAAGCCAAGCTCGTCGAAGCAGGCGCTGCGCCGGGCGCGGTGGCCCAGCCGCCGCGCGCGGATCATGATGTGGCTGGCGCGGAAATTCGGCGTGGGCGTGGTCGTGCCGACGCTTTCAGCGCAGGAACAGACCGCCAGCCGCGGCTATGACAACCAGCCGGATGCGGGCAAGGGTCTTGTCAACGATGAGCACTCGCATGCGCGCATGCTCCAGACCATCGCGCGCGGCCCGGGACAAGGGATGGAAGGCGGCACGCTGGCGCGCCTCGAAGGCCGCCACAAGGCCGTCGGCGGAAATGCCTTGCGGGCGGCCGTGCTGGGCGCTAATGACGGGCTCTGCTCGACCCTCAGCCTGGTCATGGGCGTGGCTGCAGCCGTGCCGAACTCCAAGACCGTCCTCATTGCCGGAGTCGCCGGATTGCTGGCCGGCGCCTGCGCCATGGCCATGGGCGAGTGGCTGTCGGTGCAAAGCTCGCGCGAACTGGCCGAGCGGCAGATCGGCATCGAGGCCGACGAGCTGAAGGAAGCGCCCGAGGAGGAACAGGAGGAATTGGCGCTGATCTACCAGGCCAAGGGCCTCGCCAAGGACGAGGCGCAGTCGCTGGCGTCGAAGCTGATGGCCGACAAGGACCACGCCCTCGAAACCCTCACCCGCGAGGAACTGGGCCTCGACCCGGCCGAACTGGGCGGCTCATCCTGGGAGGCGGCCATCGCCTCGTTCATGCTCTTCATCGTCGGCGCGCTCTCGCCGGTGACTCCGTTCATATTCCTGAGCGGCTCGACGGCGATCCTCACGAGCATCGGCGCCAGCGCCGTGGCGCTCTTCCTCATCGGCGCGGTCATCAGCCTGCTCACCGGGCGCAACGCACTGTTCTCGGGAATCCGCCAGCTCCTCATCGGCGGCGCCGCGGCCGGCGTGACGTTCGGCGTGGGGAAGTTGATCGGCGTCGCCGTAGGATGATTTTGGATTTTTGGGTGGCATGCCCACGCTGGCCGAGAGAGACGTTCATTCGCTCAACGACTTGAATCGGCCGGCGTGGGCATGCTCGTCGGCCGGAATAACCCGTCGCGGGCCTTGGTCACATCCACGCAGCGGGCTACAATCGCTGACAATGAGGTGATGATCGTGAAGAAGGAATTCCACGTCGTGGTCGAGAAGGACGCGGACGGCTGGTACGTGGCATCGGCGCCGGCCCTGAGGGGATGCCACACGCAGGCCAAGTCGCTGGATGTGCCGATGAAGCGGATTCGCGAGGCCATCGCATTGTGCCTTGAAGTCGAGCCGCCGACGGGCGGCGAGTTCGTGGGCGTGCAGCGCGTGGCGGTGGAGATATGAGCACCCGTCATTTCACGTTGGTCACCGGCTGATTCGGGTGGGCCGGATTTGGGATCAGCCGCTGGTTGGCGCAGTCGGCCAGCAGGTCGAGCTTTTCCAGAACCGTCTGCCCGATGAGTACGTCATCGCCGAGGACGAGAGCTTCTTCCATCGTATCGCGGCGGAGGCATTCGACTATGAGCGGCTCGGTGACGCCGACCGACTCCTTGCGGCCGTCGGCATACTGGGCCATGCGCTGGCCGCGGATCTGAAGCCCCAAATCCTGCGCTACCTGGGGCGGTATGACGCATCGCACCGCGCCGGTATCGACCATGGCGTCCACTTCACAGCTCCGCACTTTTTCCGGCGCAAGCTGGCCCCGCCGCGCCATCGCTTCATCGACCGCGTTGGTGAGGCGGGCCTTGACTCGGATTTCGCCCATCATTGCTGATTGTACTGCTGTCACCGGATCCAATCCACCGGTGCGATTGCTCGCTCTCTGCCTCGGCGGTATCATGCCACTCGCTCACGGAAGGAGCTGCGTATGTCTCGCCAGGGATGGTTTCTCACACCGGTGTTGCTCGTCTTGGCATATTGCATCGGCTGCGCTGCGCGGGGTCGGCCGGCGGTTGTTGAAGTGCGCGGGAGGGCCGTGGATGAGGCGATTGAGATGCGCGGCCGGAGCGATCGGATCCTGGATGAACTCATCCGCAAAGTCATGGCCGGCCGGGATGCGCAGGGTTGCGCGGCAGCGGTCCTGGCCAGCGCCGATGAGTCGCTGGAGCCGCTTCCGGCAACTCTGGCGGCCGTCCGCAAGGCGCAAGATGTGGTGATCGATAACCTGTGTAACGCCGAGACGACGGGCTACAAGGCGACCCAGAGCGTGTTCGTCCCGGGGACCAAGCGGCTGATGCTGCAGCGGAATTTCGAGCAGGGGCCGCTGGCCAACACCAATCGGTCGCTGGATGTGGCGATTGAGGGCGAGGGGTTGCTGGTGGTGAAGGTCACGTCGCGCGGTTTTGATGGTTTTGGCTATGTACGTAACGGCAATCTGTTCATCGACCCAGAGGGTCAGCTCGTGGTGGGCCTGGGCAAGGGGCATCGGCTCTGGCCGGCCGTGACAATGCCGCGGGATACCATGGACATCAGCATCAGCCAGACGGGGATCATCGAATGCATCCGGCGTGGGGTGACCAGCCGGCTGGTGGCCGGCCGGATCCAGTTGCGCGATTCGTCAGCCCGCAGCAGCTTGGGTGGGTGGATGGAGTGTTCGTGGAGACGAAGGAGTCCGGGCCGGCGATCAAGGGATATCCGGGCGAGGAAGGAATGGGCTCGCCGATTCAAGGGTTCCTGGAGGGGTCGAACGTCGATCCAGTCCGCGAGAAGGTGCGGATGATGCGGTTGTGCGCGTGGCACGATGCCTTGGCGGCGGCGTTGGTGGGGAAATAGGTCGAGGGTCTTGCCCTCGCTGCCATTGATGAGCTTGTCACTCGGGCAAACTCACTCCAATTCCTTCCAGCGGCCTGCCGTCGGTTCCGACGATCCGCACGCACGCCGCCCACTCGCCGCCGCCCTGCGTCACCTTCACCAGCAGCGTGTTGACGCCCGATTGGAGCTGGATCTTCGCCTTGTCCGACCCGTGCTCAGGGCTCGCGTGGCGTTGGCGGCCAGCACCACCTTGCCGTTGAGCCAGATCTTCACGCCATCATCGCTGCCCGCTTCAAGCATCGCCTGCTGCGCCACGTTCGACGTGATCTGCGCCTTGAGATACGCCACGCAGTTGTTCCCGCCGATAAGCTGATCCAGCGCCACCACCGGCACATTCGGCGCTGAGGCAATCCCCTTCACCGCGATCGCCGGCTTCCATTCGGCCTTGCCGTTGGGCTGTTCCGGCGGAAAAACCGTGTCGAATAGAGCGTTCGAATCCTGGCCGTCCTTGCTGTACGAACCGCTCATCATCCACGCGACGATGTAGCCGTTGACCTGCGCGCCCTTCTCCGTTTCCTTGATCGTCTCGTCGATGACCTTGGCAATGTCAGCCGGCGGCGACATCGCCTTGATCTTCTGCATGGCCGCCGTCACGCGCTTGCCGTTGAAGATCGCCAGCGACTTGCCCAGCCGCGCCATCGCCCGCATGGCATCCGCGCCCAGCGCTGCATCGCCCAGATACTGCTCCAGCAGGTCCATGGCCGCCGTCGATGGCACATCCGCCAGGCCGGCGATCGCCTGCTTCTTCTCATCGACGCGCTTGGCCATTCCCAGCGCCGACGCATACATCTTCACGCGCTCGCCCGAGGCAATCGTCTTGTTCCCGGCCAGTCGAATGTAACCGCGCAGAGCCACGATGGCCGACTTTTCATCCGTCGCCGACTTGGCCAGGTCGAGCACCATCGGCGCGGCCGATGCTTCCGGCCAATCGACGATCGTCCGGAACGCCGCGTCACGTACCTCCGCATCCTTGTCCGCCAGCGCCTCTTTCGCCGCCGCCAGCGCCGAATCCTCGCGCATGCGCGGCAGCAGGCGAATCAGCGCGACCTTGTTCGCGGCCGCCTTGGCCTTCGCCATCGCCGGCACGATCGCATCCGCGCACGGCTTGCGGTCCATCACTTTCGCACAGATCGAAGCGGCCGTGCTCTCGGCCGCATCGCGCAGCGCCGCGCTGTCGCTGGTGGCCATGATCTGGGCCAGGCCCGAAGCTGCGCCACGCCGCCCAGAAGCGACAGCCCCTTCACCGCCGCCAGCGCCGCATCCGCATCGCTGCCGCCGGCCATCTTCACCAGCACGCCCGTCGCCGCATCCACGCGACGCCCCGCCAGCGCCACGATCACTGCGGATCGCTGTGCGCCCGATGTCGTTTCGACCATCTTGATCATCGCCTCGTCGATCCCCGCTCGCGACATGCGCTCCAGCACGTGCTTGGCCGTGGCGGCATCGGTCGAACCTTCGCTCGCCGCCATCTTCACCAGCATCGGCAGGTCCGCCGGCTCGCCGTGGCTGGCCAGTGCCAGCAGCCCGGCCGTGCGCACGGCCGCGTCCTTGCCTCCGTCGATGATCTTCAGCAGGCTCGGCCGCGCGGACACATCGTTCTGCTCGGCCAGCGCCGGGATCAACAGCAACTGCGCATCGGTGTTGAGTTCGGGCAGTGCCGCCGCCACTTCGTTCTTCAGTTCCTTCGTCGCATTCCCGATGGCGGCCAGGGTCGCCGAGCGAATCGTCGGATCGGGGCTCTGGAGGTTGTCCAGGATCATCTTGATGGCCGCCGGGCCGGTCTGCGTGGCGATCATGCCCTTCAGCGCCGCCAGCCGGATGGATCTCGGTTGGCTCTCGGCGAACAGAGTCTTGTAGATCGCTGCCGCATCGGCCGTCTTGCCCGAGCGCATCAACTCGCCGGCGCAAATCACCTGCGCCGTCGCGATCGGCCGCTTGAGCGACTCGGCGGCTTTGCCCGCCGCCGCCTCCAGCGCCTTGGCCGACTCAGGCGTGCCGATCAGCCCCAGGCGCGGATCGCGGCCTCGGCAACCACGAGATCAACGTCGCCGGTCAGCTCAGCCAGCGCTGAAACGGCCGCGGCGTCCTTGCGCACGCCAATGGACGAGAGCACCCCGGCCAGCAGCTTGCCCTTGACCTTCGGCAGCGCATCCCGGAGCGCAGCGCCGGCGCCGGGAAGGGCCATCGCTTCCAGCGCGATCCGCGCCGGATGCGAAAGCTTCTCATCTCCCAGGCACGCCGCGATCGCCGGCACCGCATCGGCCGAGCCAACGATACCCAGGAGCCGCAGGATATAGCGCCTGCCATCCACCTGCGCATCGGGCGACTTGAGCGCCGCCAGCAGCTTGGCTTCGATGGCCTTGTACTGGTTGACACTCGCCGCGCGAATGTCGGCCTCGACGGCCGCGATCGGCGCATAGCTGTCGCCGAACTGGTATCTGGCGATGTCTTTATAAGCATCGCCGGCGTACTTGGATTCCGCCGCCCAGGCCATCGCGCTCGCACACGCAACCACGAGTATCGCAAGTCTATTTCTGGAGTTCATCGCGTCTCCGCAGTCAGCTTGATTGCCAATCGAAAATCAAAATTTCAAATCTGAAATCTGAAATCTGAAATCTGAAATCTCACAGATGCCACGGCTCGCGCTTCGCCCTCCCGAGCATGCCGCTGGCCACCGCATCGCCGATGATCTCTTCCTTATCCGGGTCGAACTTGATCTTCCGTCCGACCTGCAGCGCGATCAGCCCCAGGTGGCCGATGCTCGCCGAGCGATGCGCCACTTCCGCCGGCGCGATAGTCGGCCGGCGCGTCTTCACGCTCTCGATGAACTTGCGCTGGTGTCCCGGCGAGTGATAGAGGTTGATCTCATCCGGGCGGATCTTGTCGTTCTTGAGCGTCGCGGGGAACGTGTCGAATCCGCCGCGGTCGACCCACACCCAGCCATTCTCGCCGATCCACCGCGCGCCCATGCCCTTGGGCTGCTGGCGGTCGTTGGCGACGATCATCTTCGCGCCATTCTTGAAGGTGCAGGTGAACTTGTAGGTCGTCGGCGCGTTCCAGATGCCTTCGGTCGGCCAGCTCGCGCCGTTGCGGCTCGACCTCGACCGGCCCGGTGTAGCTCGGTGCCCAGGCCCCACTGCGCGATGTCGGCGTGGTGGCCGATCCAGTCCATCATCTGGCCGCCGCCGTAGTCGAGCTGCCAGCGCCAGTTCCAGTGCGTGCGATCGGGAGAATAGGGCGCCCACGGGGAAGGACCGACCCAGAAGTCATAGTCCATGCCGGCCGGCGGATCGCAGAACTTGGACATGCCGCCCGGCCCGCCGGTGGGCAGGCCAACTTCGACGGTATGCACCTTGCCGATGCGCCCATTGAGCACCAGCTCGCAGGCGAAGCGGAAAGAGCCGCCGGAGCGCTGCCAGCTACCCGTCTGCCATATCCGGCCATGCTCGGCCACCGCCCGCACCATCGCCTGGCCTTCGCGCAGGTCGTGCGAGAGCGGCTTCTCGCCATAGACATCCTTGCCGGCGCGGGCCGCCGTAATCGAGACGATCGCGTGCCAGTGATCGGGCGTGGCCATCGAGATCGTGTCGATGTCATCGCGCGCGATCAGCTCGCGGAAATCCTTGTACGCCGCGCAATTCGCATTGCCATAGCGGCCATCGACCGACTGCTTGGCCCGGCCCATGTTGTTGGAATCGACATCGGAGACGGCCAGCACCTGCACGTCGCCATCGCCGAGGAACCCGCCGAGATTGCCGCTGCCCTGCCCGCCGACACCGATAGCGCCCATGGTGATGCGGTTGCTGGGCGCGACCTTGCCATCCGCGCCGAAGACGGATGAAGGGACAATGGTTGGAAAACCCGCAATGGCCCCCGCCGCGGCGAAGCCCTTGAGAAATCCGCGCCGGGTGAAAGAAGTCCTGCCTGTCATGAACATCTCCTTGAAGAGAGAAATCGCCACGTTCGAGCGTGGTCAAGGATACGGTTCTCCGATGGGCGTGCAAGGTGCCGGGCGGACGTGCTGCGTACTGGGGTCAATTCGCAATCCTCATCCGTGTGCATCCGTGTTCATCTGTGGTTTCTCACGTCTTCGAAACGCATGCTCTGTCCCCGCCAGAAGCCGCGAGATATTTGAGCGGTGCCGCAGTACGATCAGCGCCGCCACCACCACCGCAAATATCAGCAGCGGCAGTTGCGACGAGGCAATCGGCCAGTGCCGCGCCAGCCCGATGGCCGCGTACGCCAGCGGAAAGACGGTCGCGCCCATCATCGATGCCAGCGATACGTAGCGCCAGATCAGGAAGACCACAACCCAGGTGAGGATCGACGCGACTGCCGGCAATGTGTAATAGGGGTACAGCCCCAGGATCACCCCCGCGCTGCTGGCCACGCCCTTGCCGCCCTTGAAGTGCAGGTACACCGGAAACATATGCCCCAGGATCGCGGCAAATCCCACCGCAAGCCACAGCACGTAGGTTGTCCACGCAAAATCGCCCGGCTTGCCCGCGTGATGCACGATCGCGCTCGCCGCCAGCATGGGCAGCAGGCTCTTCAGCACGTCGAGCGTGAAAACGATCGCGAAATACCGGCCGCCCAGCAGCCGGCCCACGTTGGTCGCGCCGATGTTCCCCGAGCCGGCCTTGCGCGGATCGACGCCCCTGGCCAGCCCCACGATCAGCCCGAACGGGATCGAGCCGATGAAATAGGCCAGGGCCATCAGCGCTGACAGGAGCCACTGGGTGCTGGTCATGCGGGCGGCCAGTTTACCGCGGCCAGCGGGATTTTTCGATTCTGATCATCGGAGGGATCTGGAACACGAGCCGCTGCCCAGACCCGATCCGCAGGCCACCGACCCGGAGGCGGATCTGGAGGAGCCGATTCATCTGCTGCTCAGTGCGTAGCAGTTGGGAATCCCGCGCCCTGATCGGGGCAAGTACGAACCGCTGCCGGCCGATCCGCCCGGAATCGTCCGCAGCGACGTGTTTCCGGGCCTGCGGCTCGATGTGCCCGCGATGCTCGGCGGCGACCTGCCCAAGGCCCTGACCGCCATCGACCGCGCCGCGGCCAGCGCCGAGCACGCGAGTTTCGTGCGCCGACTGGCCGGGGCGTGAGTGGATCAGCTTCTGCCCCGTTTCCCGGTCCCCGCGCAATAATCATGTCCCCTGCCCGCCAGCCGGCGTTTTTCTTGCGCGCGACCTCCCAACGGGGAACCAAGAGCTGAGCCGCTTGTAGGCCCCTGCGGGCAAAATTCGTGCCACTCAACCCCGATGGATGTTCGCGGCTTTTTGCGGACTTGCCTATTATTGCCGAACCGACTAAGATTGAGGAGTTTCCCCGGTGATCGATCCGCTGCGGCGCTAACACGAGGCAATCGCCATATGGCTGGACAGAAAGAGCCGCTTCATCGCACCAAGTGGGAACTCGAAGCTGCCGAGCGGGCGCTGGAGGCCATGAGATTGGCAGAAACGCGGAAGGATTTCCACGAGGCGTGGCAGAGCTTTTTGGATCGACTGGAAAAGGTATGGAAGATGGCGGAGCGGGAATGCCAGTCTTTCCGTCAGAGGTTCGAGCCATTTCAGGGCCGGTACAAGAAACTAAGACGAGACGACGAACTACTCGCATATCTCGCTCACGCAAGAAATGCCGATCAGCACACTCTTCAGATGATCTCTGCCTTCTGTGCCGTTGGATTCCAGATCGAGATTCCTCCGGGTGGGAAAGTTGAGATCAAGCTCGACAAGCAGGCTGGCCAGTTGCAGATCAGAGGCGCAAAGAAGGCTGATTCACTGCCCCCCTCGTTCGTGCTGTTCCCGTTCCGAGATAGCGACGTTCAATACAATCCACCCAAGAATCACCTCGGCAGCACCTTGGATGAGAATGGGCCATTGCCAGTAGCAGAGAAGGCGCTAGAGTTCTATCGAGCGTTCGTACAGGAAATCGAAGCGAAGTTTCTTTCGGCGGGATCTGACAAGGCGGGCGGTGACCTTCGATGAACAGCGCTGCGCAAGAGATTCGAGGTCGCGATAGTTGGAGTTGTCGGGTCCCATTTTCAGTCGGACCGGAAAAAGGGACCGGAAAAAGGGGACACTGCTGATTTTTGTGCGCCGTTTTCGCGTGCGGACGCTGCCGG
The DNA here is from genome assembly GCA_963836515.1 of uncultured Phycisphaerales bacterium. Classification (GTDB taxonomy): domain Bacteria; phylum Planctomycetota; class Phycisphaerae; order Tepidisphaerales; family Tepidisphaeraceae; genus CAWIJX01. The sequence continues at coordinate 2,170,332 of CAWIJX010000004.1, read as the reverse complement.
TTTCGTATACGATGGTGACGGATGAACAGGTTGATGACCGAGGGCGTGCAGTCGTGTAGGGTCCGCAACGCCGCCGGGCGACGGGCGTCGATGTGCCAGAGGATTTCCCGGCGGCGTTGCGGACCTTCGACTACGCGGGGGTGCATCGGTCCGCAAATGAGCCGGAGCCGACCCTCACGGCAGATCAACCGTTCGCGCCGGCTCATTTGCGGACCCTACACCGCTGGCTGCTGGCTTCACGGAGCGAATTCTGCGGCCGATTTCTCTCCTGCTATTGCGCCAAGCCGCGGCACCGTCAAGCAAATCTGGCGATTGGCGTCAACTGCAGCGATCGATATCGCCCGAGCCCTTTCGAGCGTGGCCGTCGTGACCTTCTTAACGCTCAGCGATTTCTCAAGAGCCGCCAATGTCGCCCGAAGAGCATCGAGCGCATCCGCCGCGCTCTTCATCGGCTCCCCTAATATGGGCGCGGGCAGCCCGTTGTTCTTCAGTTCTTCGGCCAAAAGGCCTCTCAGTGTCTCATACACAGCCACAGGGCAGTGGACCTGATTGTGATCCAGCATCCCCTGAGACCCGATGAACGCCCAAAGGAGGCGGTGCTTGTCATCACGCGCAGTCATGCGGACGCCGGTCCCAAGCGGCTCGAAGACCACCTCGGTCCGAATGCGGCGGTTCGGCGCAATATCCACGTCATTTACGCTTGGGCCTGTGATTTCAAGCTGTTGGTCGAACGTCTTCCCGAAGAGAGCGTTTTCTCTTGCCATAGCGCAGTCCTCCAAGTTGTATAGAGCGCCGTACGTCAGCATAGCGGCCAACGAATGAATCGCAACGCCGTCACGCAACCGCCACGCGCCAAATTTCCCTTGATGCTGCCGACAAGCATCGTAAGATAGCCCTTCAATATGAACATCGATAACCGCATTGGAGCCGAGCCGCAGCCGACGCCCGCCTCACGCTTTCTCGTCCTCGATGTCGAGACGGCCAACATTAATCGCGCAAGCATATGCCAGATTGGCATCGCCACGTTTGAGGACGGCAGGCTTGTCGAGCAATGGGGAAAGTTGCTGAATCCCGAGGACGACTTCGACGAATTCAACGTTAGGGCAATTCATGGAATCACGCCGGAGATGGTTGCCGACGCCCCGACCTACCCAGCGGTGGCCGAGAGCATCGCACGCCGCCTCCGTGGGCAGATCGTCGTGACCCATATGCCTTTCGACAGGACAGCGCTCGCACAGGTTGCCGACAAGTACGACGTGCCGTTAATTGAATGCACTTGGCTTGACTCTGCAAGGGTTGCCCAACGAGCGTGGCCTGACAGGTTCGCTCAATCTGGATACGGTCTCCAGGAAGTCTGCAAGTTTCTTCAGATCGCATTCAAGCACCACGATGCCGCGGAGGACGCGCGAGCGGCCGGCGAGATTACGCTCCGCGCGATGGAGGCAACGGGATTGGACCTGCGCGGATGGTTGCAACGGGTAGAACAACGAATCGACTTGAACGCAGTGCATGCGCGATGCTCGAAACCGCGCACGAAGTTTGAGGCCAACGTCGATGGTCCGCTCTTCGGCCAGGAGGTTGTCATTACGGGAACGCTGGAGCATTTTTGCAATAAGGACGAAGCCCGCAGGCGGGCCGCAGAACTGGGATGCCAAGTTCCCCCCGACCTGCGGCAGACGACAACGATCCTGGTACTTGGCAAGCAGGATCCCCGCAAGCTAAAGGGCCACGAGAAGAGCGCGAAACATCGTACAGCGGAGAGCCTTTACGCCAAAGGCCAGAACATAACATGCCTGCCCGAAAGCGACTTCCTGCGGATGCTACAAGGCTACGAAAAAACGGGGACGTAAACCTGTAACTGTTGGCTCCGGATAAAAGAAAACGGGGATAAAAGAAAACGGGTCATAAGCCTTTTTTAACCTCCTTCTCCCGCGCCTCTTTCGGCCGACCCACCGGCCGCAGCAGAACCGGACGAAAGTAGTGTCCGCCTGATGGCAGGATCAGGCAACGCCGCTCCGCCTCCTTCTCTCCGCCCCTCTCGGCCATCGCACCCAACAACGGGGCAAACCCCGCGCCCACCGCATGCCCGGCCCAGACTCCTCACACGCGCGCTGCGCAGATCGGCCGGCCCGCACGCCAGATCCCGCGCTTCCCCCGCGAAAAACCCCACCAGTGTTGCGCCATGTTGCGCCGAGTCAAACCGATTTGCGCAGCGACGCCGTAATATTGAAGGAGGGATGAAAAGGGGACGGTAACAGTTTAGCCCCCGCGCCCGCGCAGCATAAAAGAAAACGGGTCATAAGCCTTTTTTAACCTCCTTCTCCCGCGCCTCTTTCGGCCGACCCACCGGCCGCAGCAGAACCGGACGAAAGTAGTGTCCGCCTGATGGCAGGATCAGGCAACGCCGCTCCGCCTCCTTCTCTCCGCCCCTCTCGGCCATCGCACCCAACAACGGGGCAAACCCCGCGCCCACCGCATGCCCGGCCCAGACTCCTCACACGCGCGCTGCGCAGATCGGCCGGCCCGCACGCCAGATCCCGCGCTTCCCCCGCGAAAAACCCCACCAGTGTTGCGCCATGTTGCGCCCAGTCAAACCGATTTGCGCAGCGACGCCGTAATATTGAAGGGCGCATCCATCGCCCTGTGGCCTCGACCAATGAGCGAGGCGCCCCGCAAGGAGCCATCATGTGCACAGTGTCTACTACCTGCCGTCCACTATCTACTATCCGCTTCCCGCCGCCCGCAGCCTCTCCGCAAATCGGGCCCGCTTCAGCGCCCCTTCGTGCCGCTTTCGTGCGCGCCCAGGGCTGCTTTGGGGTCGCTTTGTGCGAAACCAGAAAAGGGGCCACTGCCGTTTTTGTCTCGCTCGAATCTCACGCATGGCCCTGCTTCGGCTTCTTTCTTGGGCGGCCCACTGGCCGCAGGCTGGACATCACGCCCAGCCGCCGCGCGGTCGCCTGCACCCATCGCTCATCCCCGTAGGGCCGGCAACGCGAGATGCTCTGACGAATCCGCGCCAGTTCTTTGGAGGAGTAAGGGGGTCAGGTTCCAATGAGCGGAATAAGGGGGTCAGGTTCACTGTAATATTTGCTAGTTCCTGCGACGAGTCGCCCCTTGCGCCCGCATCCGTGTCCGCCAAGGCTCACGCAGCCTCGGCTCCGCACCTCCTCACGGCCCGCCCCTACACGCGAGCACCAGGGAAGCCGAAACGGGGAAGAAGCCGGGAGCAGGCAAAGAGGTCGTAAGCCTTTCCTCAGGCAGCAGGCAAAGAGCAGGTATCCCATTGCGCAGATCGTACGGCTCCACCCGAAAAACTGCGGCTTTTCCCCCGCGAACACGCAACTCTGTTGCGCCATGTTGCGCACGTGCGATCACATTTGCGCAGCGCCCCGGGGATAGGTAGAGGCACGCGCGCTCGCGCATCCGCGCACGGCGCATGCCCCGGAAAAGAGTACGACGATGTTCACCGTAGCTCGACAGCCCACGATGGCGCAGCCCCACCCGCGTCCCGATCTGGCCGCACCGGCCGCGCCACCCCACGCCTCCGCGCCCTCCATTCGCGCTCTATTGCCCGGCCGCGCCCCTTCGTCCCTTCGTCGCTTCCTGTACGGTGCCGCTTCCTGTCACTTTGTGTCGATTCGGTGTACGTTCGGGGTCGGTTCCGCGCTGGTTCTATGTCGGTGCTATGTCGGTTCATGTCACTTTTTCCAGGACGCATCTAAATCACTGAATACATCTTCGACTCTCAACCCCCTCACTGGAAAACACTTATGCCCGACCTGCCCGGAACAACTCGCCCTCAGAGTGAAAGTGTCGCCCTTATGTCACAATCCTGCCGCACTGGACTCCCCAACGAAAGGAACCATGATCCTCTCCAACCCCATCCTCACCGCCGACTCCGAAGCTCTCGCCCCTCAAGCCGATTCCTCCAATCCGCAATCTACAGCCCCCTCCGCGCCTCCGCGCCTCCGCGGTGAGCCTTCCCCAATCGAAAATCGAAAACCAAAAATCGAAAATCTCCCGAACGAACCCACCGATCCCCCCGCCCCAAACCCACAACCTCCCGCCGCGCCAGACCTTGCAGATTCCACCCCCTCTCCCGCGCACTCTCCCCTGCGGAACGAACCCATCGCCATCCCGCCCGCCGCCGCGGCCGCATCGATTGTCCCACAGTCAACCCCTCCAAGCCAAACCGCCATCATCCCCACCCTTGCCGCTCCGCCATCAGGGCAGGCGCTGACCACGACTTTGCATGAAGGCCCCGCGCGTATGCCGCCGCCACGGCCTTGCGCAAATCTGCAGCCCCGCTCGAAGAATCCGCCGTCTTTCCCAGAAAAACCGCCGGGGGTATTGCGCGGTGTTGCGCATTCGGTGACCGCTTTGTGCAACACGACCGGATGGTAGGGCGCGAAGGTGAGCGTGCGGAAGGACCCGGGGTGGTAGACTTGCAGCAGAAGGAGACCTCCTATGCAAACTGCGAATGCGTCTGGCTGCGTTGGGATTGCCATCGTCCTCCTGGCGTTGTGTGCATGCATGCACGCCGCCGAGCCGCAATGGCAGCACCTCTCCAGCAAGAACGGCGATCTTCCCGTTCCCGGCCAATCCACCCACCAGACGGCCGCCATCGTCGCCGACCTGGATAAGGATGGCCTGAACGACTTCGTCCTCGGCTTCCGGCAGAAGGCGCCGGCGCTGGTGTGGTATCGCCGCACGAAATCCGGCTGGGCCCGCTACGTCATCGAGAAGGAATACCTCACCATCGAGGCCGGCGGCGCGGTCTATGACATCGACGGCGATGGCTATCCCGATCTGGTCTTCGGCGGCGACTGGCAATCCAACCAAGTCTGGTGGTGGCGGAATCCCGGCGGCAACTACGACCCCAACGTGCCCTGGGAGCGCCACACGATCAAGAAGAGCGGCGCGACGCAGCATCACGACCAGTGCTTCGCCGACTTCAAAGGCACGGGCAAGGCGCAGCTCGCGTATTGGAACCAGGGCGCCAAGAAGCTGTTTGTGGCCGACATTCCCGCCAATCCGCGTCAGGCGGATGTCTGGCCGGCCACCGAGGTGTTCTCGGGCAGCGCGGGCGAGGGCGCCGGCAAGTACGCCGAAGGCATGTCGGCTTTCGACATCGACGGCGACGGCAAGGCCGACCTGCTGGCCGGCAATCACTGGTTCAAATACCTGGGCGACGGCAAGTGGAAAGCCACCAAAATCGCCGACATCGGCGGCCTGATCTTCGCCGGCCGGCTGATCAAAGGCTCCAAATATCCGCAGATCGTCATCGCGCCGGGCGATGGCGTCGGCCCGGTTCGCTGGTATGAGTGCAACGGCGACCCCACCGAGACCAAGAGTTGGCTCGGCCACGACCTGCTCGGCCGAATCGCCGTCCACCCCCATAGCCTCCAGATCGCCGACATCGACGGCGATGGCAATCTCGACATCTTCGTCGCCGAGATGGCCAAGTGGTCCGAGAACAAGAAGGAAAGCGACAACCCCAAGGCCGAGGCGTTCATCTTCTACGGCGACGGCAAGGGCGGCTTCCGCAAGACGGTCTTCGCCACCGGCATGGGCTTCCACGAGACGCGCATGGCCGATCTCAATGGCGACGGGCGGATGGATATCCTGCACAAGCCGTATAACTGGGATGCGCCGCGGATCAATGTGTGGGTGCAGAAGCCGTAATTGCGCCGAAGCGAAATCGCCCGCGATCCGGGCAGGGGGTTGTCTCGCTGTCCGGGATTCCCATCTGGAGCAAGCTGGTGCGCCAATCGGCAGACTGGGGCTTTCAAACAATGGCAGAGCCAGTAATAATGGTTGCCTTCTCGTCGCTCTATGAGTCACGTCATCATCATCTGGTCCGCGGTCGCCTCCGCCTGTCTTACGCTGGCGGCGATGCATCTGCTGGTCTGGTGCAGGAAACGCACCGAGTGGGCCAACCTGCTGTTCGCCCTGACGGCGGTGGGAACGGCCGGCATGGCCTATTGTGAGCTGTGGATGATGCGGGCGGAGACGCCCGGATCATTCGCCACCGCGCTGCGCTGGCTTCATGTGCCCGCCTGGGCACTCCTCGTCTCGCTGGTTGGATTCATCCGGCTCTACCTGCGCACCGGGCGGTCGTGGCTTGCCTGGAGCTTCGTTGGCCTGCGCACCTTCTCGCTGCTGCTCGATTTCCTGGTGGGGCAAAACCTCAACTACCGCGAGGTCACCCGTCTGCGACACATCCCGTTTTTCGGCGAATCCGTCTCGGTCGCCGAAGGGGTGTCGAATCCATGGATGCTGGTCGGTCAGTTGAGTCTGTTGTTGCTCGTCATCTTCGTCGCGGATGCCACGATTGCCGTCTGGCGACGGGGCCATCGGCGGCAGGCGCTGGTAGTGGGTGGCAGCGCGGTGTTCTTCGTGCTGGTCGGAACAGCGCAGGCCGTGCTGGTGCTCTGGCAGATGGTCCACGCGCCGATGACCACGAGTTGCTTCTACACGGGCATCGTCGTGGCGATGGCGTACGAAATGAGCCGGGAGACGTTGCGTGCCGCGCAGTTGTCGGACGACCTCCGCGAGAGCGAGGAGCGCATGACCATGGCCGCTGAGGCGGCGGGGTTTGGCATTTGGATGTGGAGCATCGCGCGTAACCGCATCTGGGGCTCGGAGAGGTGGCTCCGCCTGTTCGGATTCGCACCCGATGCGATCGTCACATTTGAGGAAGTCATCCGGCGAGTCCATCCGGACGACCGCGAGACGATGGAGCACGCGGTGCGGCACGCGGCGGAAGGCCGGGCCGATTATGTGGGGGAATACCGCGTGATATTGCCGGATGGCACCCAGCGATGGATCGCGGCCCGGGGCCGGATGCATCCAGACGCGCATGGGACGCCGGTTCGGCTGTTGGGTGCGTCGATCGACATCACCGAGCGCAAGCGGTCGGAACTCGAGACCGTAAAGCACCGCAACGAACTGGCTCACGTTGCGCGATTCTCCACGATGGGCCAACTGGCATCCTCGCTTGCTCATGAGTTGAACCAGCCGCTCGGCGCCATCCTGCGCAACGCCGAGGCGGCGGAGCTGTTTCTTCAGGATCCGTCGCCAGACCTTGACGAGGTGCGCGCTGATCCTGGCGGACATTCGGAAGGACGACGAACGCGCGGGTGCGGTGATCGATCGGATGCGCGCCTTGATGAAGCGGCGCGAGGTCGAACGCCACCTCCTCGATCTTGACCTGCTGGCGGGTGAAGTCGTCGCTTTCGTGCGGCACGATGCCGAGATCCGCCAGGTGCGACTGGCGATGGAGACCGACCCGGCCCTGCCGCTGGTCTGTGGTGACCGGGTGCAGTTGCAGCAGGTTTTGCTCAATCTGTTGCTCAACGCCATGGATGCGGTGAGCAGCAATACGCCGGCAGAGAGGCGGGTCTCCGTGCGAACGCGAGCGGCGGGTGCCACGGCCGAGGTCAGTGTGAGCGACAACGGCCACGGCATACCGGCGGACAAGCTCCCTCATGTGTTCGAGCCGTTTGTTACCTCCAAGCCCAACGGCCTGGGGCTGGGATTGGCGATCGCCCGCAGCATCATCGAGGCGCACGGCGGACGACTCTGGGCGGACAACATCGCTCTCGGTGGTGCGACGTTCACCTTCGCCCTGCCTGCCGCGGAGGGAGGTGAGGCGAAGTGAACGCGATTGTGCCCATCGTCAGGGTTGTGGACGACGACGCCTCATTTCTGACGGCCGTTGCGCGAATGCTGCGTGCCTCCGGTTTTGCGGTGAGGACATTCGCCTCGGCAGCGGAGTTTCTGGCCCGACCCGAGCTTGACGCGCCGGGATGCATCCTTTTGGATTTGGAGATGCCTGGCTTGAGCGGGCTGGACCTGCAGGAAGCCCTCGCGAATGAGGGGTATGCGCTGCCAGTCATCTTCCTTTCCGGTCATGGGGATATTCCGGCCACGGTGCAGGCGATGCGGCGGGGTGCGGAGGATTTTCTCACGAAGCGCGCGCCGAAGGAGGAATTGCTTGATGCCGTGAAACGAGCGATCGCCCGCGATGCTCGCGAGCGTGCTGAGCATGCACGGCTGGAAGAGTTACGTGCGCGATTCGCTGCGCTCACGCCACGTGAGCGCGAAGTGCTTGCCCACGTCCTCACCGGCCAGTTAAACAAGCAGATTGCCGCCGACCTTCAGGTTGACGATCGCTCAGTCAAACGCCACCGCACCAGCATCATGAGCAAACTCCAAGTCTCGTCGGTGGCGGAACTGACCCATCTCGTGCAGGAAGCAGGTCTCTGGAGCGACGGACGGCTTGCGCTCTAGCCCGCTTTGGCAATCCATGATCGGCCGGCGGCAACCGGCGTTCAGTGATCACTTCCCGCTCCCTGGCACCCGTCCCTAAAGGGACTCTACCGGCGTCACTTCCAGCTCTCTATGCTGATCGACGAACTTGATGATCAGCAGCAATAATATCTACATCGCGGTCATTGATGATGACGCGAGCGTCGGCCGCTCGTTGAGCCGCTTGCTGCGGGCCGCTCATTTTCAGCCGATCGCTTATACCTCAGCCGAAGCGTTTCTCGCGGATACAAAGCATCCGAAGTTTGATTGTCTGCTGCTCGACATCCAACTCCAAGGGATGTCCGGGCTGGATCTGAGCCGAAGCCTGTCCGCCGCCGAGGATGGGACTCCAGTCATCTTCATCACGGCGCACGACGAACCCGACGTGCGTGCGCAGGCGGAGGCATCTGGGTGTGCCGGCTACTTCCGCAAGACGGACTCCGGCGCCGAGATCCTTGCTGGCATCTCTGCTGCCATTGCGCACAGGACTGGAAACAGCACGATTTGAGGTAAACACATGGAAAAGGTCCACATTGTGAGTTATCGACTTGGAATCCACCGGTTCGGCCAAGCATCTCCGTCGTCCAGACAGGCGATGCTGGCGGCATTTGCGTTCTCTGCCGCCCTGTGGCTGGTCGCGCCTGCGCTCGCTGAGCCGGGTCCGGATCGCGCCCCGCTGCTGCTGGCCGATACCGCGGCGAAGCCCGCCGAGCCGGCCGGGATATTGCCCACGCCCGACTACACCGGGGATATATGGAACCGCTCCACGCTCACCGGCGACTGGGGCGGCACTCGCCAGGATTGGGCCAAGAAAGGCTTCACGGTTGATTGGAATCTGACCCAGGTCGGCCAGACCGTGTTCTCCGGCGGCCGGGACAATGCCTGGAAGTACGGGTTTCGCAGCAACACCCTCTTCAACCTGGATACGGGAAAGGCGGGCCTCTGGCCAGGCGGCCTCTTCACGGTCGAAACCGAGGGCAAGTTCGGCGAAACCGTCAACCCGAACACCGGCGCGGTGATCCCGGTCAATGCCAACGGGCTGTTCCCCGAGCCGCTGGATACGGAGTGGACGATCCCGGCAGTCACGTATATGCAGTTCCTCTCGCCGCAAATCGGCGTGTTCTTCGGCAAGCTGGACACGACCAGCGGCGATGCCAACGCCTTCGCCCACGGCAAGGGCAATGAGCAGTTCCTGAACCTCGCCTTCGGCCTGAATCCGGCGATCCTGACCACGCCCTATTCCACGCTGGGCGGCGGACTGATTCTGCTGCCGACCAAGGATATTCAGGTCACCTTCATGGTCTTCGATCCCAATGGCCGCGCCGACACGTCGGGCTTTGACAGCCCATTCGCGGATGGGCCTGGCTACGCGCTTGAGGGCCGACTGACAACGCATTTCTTCGATCTCACCGGCCACCAACTCGTGGCGCCACCTATTCGGCCAAGAACTTCACCAACGTGGATCAGCCGCTGGCCAACCTGATCCTTCCGTTCCTGCCGGCCGAGCAGACCAGCAACACCTGGTCCGTCTACTACAACTTCGACCAGTATCTCTACCAGCCCGAGAAGAACGTCGACCGGGGCGTGGGCATCTTTGGCCGATTCGGGGCCTCCGATGGCCAGGCCAACCCCATCCATTACTTCGCCAGCATCGGGCTCGGCGGCAAGGGGATGATCCCCGGCCGCAAGTATGACCAGTTCGGCATGGGCTACTATTACATCTCGGCCACGCTCCCGCAGAGGCCGATCGATCCCGGCCTCGTGGATGACTTTTTTTCCAGCAACACACAGGGCTTTGAGGTCTTTTACGAAATCGCCATCACGCCCTGGATGCGCCTGACGCCCGACCTGCAAGTCATCGATCCGGCGGCCAACAGGATCGACACCACGTGGGTGGCCGGACTGCGGCTGGAGCTGAAATTCTGAGCCAAACCCGGAGGAGTGCGGCACTGCAAAGACGAGGGTTTAACCTGATCCGTTTTCAGCCATGAGCACAAGATAGACAACGTGACTCTTCTTCAGAAAGGAAAGACATATGAGATTCATGCAATGCAGCGGCCGCCTGTTGGCCGCTCTGGCGCTGCTGCTCATCCCGGCAGCAACGATGCACGCTGCTGACGCCCCGCCCGACAAGCCGCCGTTGAAGCCGGAAGAACTGGAGCAGATACTCGCGCCGATCGCGCTCTACCCCGACTCGCTGCTGTCCCAGGTGCTCATGGCCTCGACGTATCCGCTCGAGGTCGTGCAGGCCGACCGCTGGGTCAAGCAGAACAAGGACGCCACCGGCGATGCCCTGACCGCGGCGCTGGAGGCGCAAAGCTGGGACGCCAGCGTCAAATCCCTGGTCAACTTCCCGTCCGTATTGGCGATGATGAGCGACAACATCGACGTCACCGTCAAGATCGGCGATGCCTTCATCGGCCAGCAGACGCAGGTCATGGAAACCATTCAGAGGCTTCGCGCCAAGGCGCAGGAAGCGGGGAATCTCAAGACCACGCCCGAGCAAACGGTTGTCGTGGAGAAGACGGGACCGGCCCCGGTAATCGTCATCGAGTCGGCCAGCCCGCAGGTGGTGTACGTTCCGACATACAACCCAACCGTTGTCTACGGTGCGTGGCCGTACCCGGCCTATCCGCCGGTGCCCTATTACCCGCCGGGGTATGTCGTCGGCAGGGCCTTTGCGTTCGGCGCGGGCGTCGCCGTAGGCGCTTCATGGGGTTATGCCTGGGGCCACTGCAACTGGGGCCGCGGCAACGTGGACATCGACATCAACCGCAACACCAACATCAACGCCAAGATCAACCGCTCGAAATACCAGGCCGAGTATCAGAGTCGCAACACCAATATTCAGGGCGGCAAGGGATCGTTCCAGCACGATGCCTCCCACCGCCAGGGCGTGGCATATCGCGACCAGAAGACCGCCAGCCAGTACGGCAGGGCCTCGTCGGCCGATGCCGCAAAGGCGCGCGAGGCCTATCGAGGGCGAGCGGACACTGGCCCCCAGAACCTCTCGCGCGGCGCTGCCGACAGGAGCGCGGTCGGCGGAGCGGCGAACAAGAACGCGGTCGGTGGGGCCGCGAACAGGAGCGCGGTTGGCGGAGCCGCGGACAGAAACGCGGCCGGCGCAACCGCCAACAGAAACGCAGTCGGTGGAGCCGCGAACAAGGGCGGCGCCAGCGCCTTCGATGGCGTCAACCGCGGCGGCGCCGCCGCCCGCAACGAAAGCAGTCGCGGCAGCGCCAGCCGGTCCGCCCCATCCCGATCCGGCGGCGGCGGCGGTGGCGGTGGTGGACGTGGCGGCAGGCGATAACTCTTACTTCGGAGGAACAACCCATGAATAAGCAAACCCAATCTTCGGCTGATCCAATCCTTCATCCGCGCCGCGTCGTGCGCTCGGTTTAACCGGGTTTAACCGCGTTCTTTCATTGGTCCTGCTCCTGACACAGGGGTGTGCCACCCAGGCCACCTTCGACTCGGCCGACCAGGCCGTGGCGTCGGCGGTCGCCGCCATTCGAGCAGAAGATACCGCCCAACTGAAGAAGGTGCTCGGAGCTGACTCGGATGAGATCATCTCGTCCGGCGACGAAGTCGCCGACAAGAACCGCCGGGAGGAGTTCCTCAAGGCCTTTGACGAAAAGCACGAACTCGTCTCGGGCAAGGATGGCTCGATGACGCTGGTCGTCGGCAAGAACGATTGGCCGCTGCCGATCCCGATCGTCCAGTCCGGTGGGAAATGGCTCTTTGACACCAAGGCCGGCAAGGAAGAGATCCTCAACCGCCGCATCGGCCGAAATGAACTGTCGGCCATCCAGTCGTGCCTCGCCATTCTCGACGCCCAGCGCGACTACGCGTCGCAGGACCGCAACGCCAATGGCCTGCGCGACTACGCGGCCAAGTTCATCAGCGATCCCGGCACGAAGAACGGCCTGTTCTGGCCCACCGCCGAGAACGAGCAGCCCAGCCCCCTGGGCCCGCTGGCCGCGGAGGCAGCCGAGGAAGGCTACAAGCCCGGCCAGCGCCCTGCGAATGCCGCTCCCCGGCCCTATCACGGCTACTTCTTCCGCATTCTCACATCGCAAGGCACCAACGCCCCCGGCGGCGCGCTGGATTACATGGTGGGCGGCAAGCTGATTGGCGGCTTCGCCATCATCGCGTGGCCGGCCGACTACGACAATTCCGGCATCATGAGCTTCATCATGAATCACGAAGGCATCGTCTATCAGCGCGACCTGGGTGAGGAGACCGCGAAGATTGCCACGTCGATGACAGCTTACGACCCAGGTCCGGAGTGGAAGAAAGCCGAGCCGGGCAAGTAGGCGTCATGAGCACATCCAACACGATCAGCCTCCCGCAGTTCCCGGCCGGCATGCCCGGCGCAGGCTCTCGGCCAGCCTACGTTCTGCCGCCGACGCCGCCCGGGATGCGCCACCGCTTCCACGCGATGATCAAGCCGGCGGGGGCATTGTGCAATCTCGACTGCGCCTACTGCTTCTATCTGCACAAGACGGACCTGCTGGGCCATGCCAGGAACAGCCGGATGTCCGACGAAGTGTTGGAGGAGCACATCCGGCAGTACATCGACGGGCAGACCGGCGAGCAGGTCGTCTTCTCGTGGCAGGGCGGCGAGCCGACGCTCATGGGCCTCGGGTTCTTCGAGAAGGTCGTGGCGCTCCAGGCCATGTACCGCAAGCCCTTCCAGCGCATCGAGAACGACCTGCAGACCAACGGCACGCTGCTCGACGAGGAGTGGGCGGGCTTTCTGAAGAAGCACGGATTCCTGGTGGGCCTGAGCATCGACGGGCCAAGGCAGTTCCATGACAAGTACCGTTTCACCAAGGGCGGCCAGCCGACGTTCGACAAGGTGATGGCGGCGGCGCGACTCCTCAAGAAACACAAGGTTCCGTTCAACGCCCTGTGCGTGGTCAACCGCGACAACGCCAAGGCGCCTCGCGATGTGTACCGCTTCCTGGCCCGCGAGGTCGGCGTCTATCGCGTGCAGTTCACGCCTTGTGTCGAGGCCAAAGAATTCAAGTCCACAGCCCCTCTCTTCTGGGACCCGGCAAAGATCCCGACTGTCGGCACGCCGCAGGCCCGGCCCGGCAATCCCGATTCGATCGTCACCGACTGGTCGGTTGACCCGGAGGACTGGGGCAGGTTCCTGTGCGCGGTGTGGAATGACTGGTTCCGCCGCGACTATGGCAGGATCCACGTGAACCTTTTCGAGACCGCGGTGGCCCAGTCGCTGGGCATGCCCTCGCAGACCTGCACGCAGGGCGAGTTCTGCGGCAAGGGAATGGCCGTCGAGCACAACGGCGATGTCTATTCCTGCGATCACTTTGTCTATCCCGAGTATCGCCTGGGAAACATCCGCCAGCGCCACGAGGCCGAGATGGCGTTCTCGCAGCAGCAGAAGATCTTCGGCTTCGCCAAGAGCGACATGCTGCCGAAATACTGCCGCGATTGCCCGCACCTGAAGCTCTGCTGGGGCGAATGCCCGAAGAACCGGCTGGTTCGCACGCCGGATGGCGAGCTGGGATTGAACTACCTCTGCCCCGGCTGGAAGCGGTTCTATTCGCACATCCAGAAGGACATGCCCGAGATCCAGCGGCGGGTCCGCGGGCAGTAACTTTTTTCAGCACATTTCGGAGAGACCATGAGCAAAGCACATCGACACGATCATCGGCCGAAAGCGAACGAGCCCGACCTCCCCGCGAAGCGCACGCACATCTGGCTGCGTAGGGCGATGCTGGCCTTGATTGTGGCCGGCATCGCGCTGGGCGTGTGGGCGATGAACCGCTCTAGTAGCGGCGCGGGGGTTGCCCCGACGCCGGCCGCGCCCCCATCGTCTTCGGCGAGTCCCGCCGAAGTGCGCCAGCGGCTTGTCGGCCGCTGGCGGCGTCCCGACGGGGGATATGTTCTGAGCATCAAGAGCATCGCCGAAGACGGGAAGGTCGATGCCGCCTACAACAACCCGCGGCCGATCAACGTCGGCAAGGCGAGCGTCACCGACGAGGGCGGCAGAACGCTGCTCCATGTCGAGCTGCGCGACCGCCTGTATCCCGGCAGCTACTACACGCTGACCTATGACCAGGCGCAGGACCGCCTCGTGGGAGATTACCACCACCTGGGCATTAACCAGACGTTCGATGTCATCTTCGAGCGGTTACCAAAGGAGGCAGGCGGGAAGGAATAGATGGGTAGGGTGGGCGTACTCGCCCACCGCAATCTCGCGTGAGCATTGGTGGGCGAGTACGCCCACCCTACGGAACTTCGACAGATCGGTTTTCGACAGGCCCGCCGGGCAAGGCCCCGCCGACGTCGGCCATATTACTGTGGGGCCAGAACACCTGAAAGGAAGGGCTTATGGTTAAGCCACTGAAGAGACTGAAGAAACTGCTGTTTACGCTCGGTGCGGCCGGCATCATGTCCGGCTGCACGACCACCAACGTCTCGGCGCAGCCGGCGCCCCAGCCGGCCGGGGGGAAGAAACCCAACATTGTCATCATCTGGGGTGATGACATCGGCCAGTCCGATGTCAGCGCCTACTCGATGGGGCTGATGGGCTTCAAGACGCCCAACATCGACCGCGTCGCCAAGGAAGGGATCATCTTCACCGACTACTACGCCGAACAGAGTTCCACGGCGGGTCGGTCCTCGTTCATCACCGGGCAATACGGCATCCGCACGGGCAACACCAAGGTTGGCATGCCCGGCGCCAAGGAGGGTATCCAGGACCGTGACGTGACCATCGCCACGTTGCTCAAGGCCCAGGGATACGCCACTGGCCAGTTCGGCAAGAACCACCTCGGCGACCGCAATGAACATTTGCCCACCGTGCATGGGTTCGATGAATTCTATGGGGCGCTCTACCACCTGAACGCTTCCGAAGAGCCCGAACAGGCGGACTATCCGAAGGCCCCGGAATACCCGAATTTCCTTGCCAAGTTCGGCCCGCGCGGCGTGCTGGACTGCAAGGCCACCGACAAGGACGACCCGACGGTCGATCCGCGGTTCGGCAAGGTTGGCAAGCAGACCATCAAGGATACCGGCCCGCTCACCAAGAAGCGGATGGAGACCTGTGATGACGACTTCGCAGACCGGGCGGTCGACTTCCTGAAGCGCCAGAACGCGGCGGGCAAGCCGGTCTTCCTCTGGGTGAACTACACCCACATGCACTTCCGCACGCACGTCAAGCCCGAGAGCATCGGCCAGTCCGGGAAGTGGCAGAGCGAATACCATGACGCCATGATCGACCATGACAAGAACGTAGGCACGGTGCTCAAGGCGCTCGACGACCTGGGCATGACCGACAACACCATCGTCATGTACTCGACGGACAACGGCCCGCACATGAACTCCTGGCCCGATGCGGCCATGACCCCCTTCCGCAGCGAGAAGAACTCCAACTGGGAAGGCGCTTACCGCGTCCCGGCGATGGTCCGGTGGCCGGGCCACATCAAGGCTGGCTCGGTCTCCAACGATATCATGTCGCACCTGGACTGGATGCCCACGCTGCTCGCGGCGGCGGGCGTGCCGGACGTCAAGGAACAACTCCTCAAGGGCATGAAAGTCGGCGACACGACCTACAAGGTCCACCTCGACGGCTACAACTTCCTGCCTTACCTGACCGGTCAGGCCAAGGAAGGCCCGCGCAAGGAGTTCTTCTACTTCGGTGACGAGGGCGGCCTGAATTGCATGCGCTATGACAACTGGAAGCTCGTGTTCTCCGAACAGCGCTCGCAAGGCACGATGGGCATCTGGGCCGAACCGTTTACCGAACTGCGGTTGCCCAAGATGTTCAACCTGCGGACGGACCCGTACGAACGGGCCGATATCACGTCGAACACGTATTGGGACTGGGAGATCAGCCGCGCGTTCCTCCTGGTGCCGGCGCAGGAGAAGGTCGGTGAACTCCTCGGCACGTTGAAAGAGTTCCCGCCCAGCCAGAAGACCGGCAGCTTCAGCATCAACAAGGTTCTTGAACAGATGCAAAGCGGTGCGAGCGGCAACCCCTAAGTCGCATTCACCGAAATGCTCAAGCATTTCGTCGAAACCCGGCCGCACGCGTGGAAACACGCGTGCGGCCTTTCGGGCCGGAAGCCGCTGACTGTGAGAGGCAGGCTATGAAACCCAGATCGCATATCGCGTTGATTGTTCTATTCCTCTTGTGCCTGGCGCTGCCGGCCCGCGCCGCCGATCCGCTCCCCTCGTGGAACGATGTGGCATCCAAGAAGTCCATCATCGCCTTTGTTGAAAAAGTCACAAAGGAAGGCTCGCCCGATTTTGTGCCGGTCGCGCAGCGGATCGCCGTGTTCGACAATGACGGCACGCTGTGGAGCGAGCAGCCGATGCCGGTACAGTTCTACTTTGCGATCGATCGTGTCAAGGCGATGGCGCCCGACCATCCCGAATGGAAGGACAAGGAGCCGTTCGCCTCGCTGCTCAAGGGCGACGTGAAGGCCGCCCTCGCCGGCGGTGACAGGGCCATGGTCGAGTTGATGATGACCACACACGCGGGCATGACCGCCGACGAGTTCGAGAAGATCGTCAAGGACTGGATCGCCACCGCGAAGCATCCTGAAAAGAAGATGCTCTGCACGGACATGGTTTACCAGCCCATGCTGGAAGTGCTCGCCTACCTGCGGACCAATGGGTTCAAGAACTACATCGTCTCCGGCGGTGGCATCGAATTCATGCGTCCGTGGGCCGAGAAGGTCTACGGCATCCCCCCCGAGCAGGTCATCGGCAGCAGCGTCAAAACCAAGTTCGAATTACGGGATGGAAAGCCCGTCATCATCCGTCTGCCCGAACTCAACTTCAATGACGACAAGGCCGACAAGCCCGTCGGCATCGCCCAGCACATCGGCCGCCGGCCCGTCATGGCGTTTGGCAACTCCGTCGGGGACCAGCAGATGCTGGAGTACACGACTGGCGGCAGCGGCGCGCGATTCGGGCTCCTGGTGCTGCACGACGATGCGGCGCGGGAATTCCCCTACGGTCCGGCCCGCGGACTGCCGGACGTCAAGTACGGTTATTTCACGCCCGCGCTGGAAGAGCATGCCAAAAAAGACGGCTGGACCGTGGTGAGCATGAAGGACGACTGGAAGCAGGTTTTCCCGAAGGAAATCACCGCCATCGACATTCTGCTGCAGCCCGACGCCACGATGCTCAAACATTCGGCGGACAATAATGCTCGCCTGCTCAAGGAATACCCCAAGGGGTTCGCCCTCGATGCCGAGCACACGCCGCACGTCACGATGCTCCAGTGCTACGTCCGCACCGCGGACCTGGAGAAAGTGTACGCCGCCGAAGAAAGCGTCCTCGCCGCCGCCAAGGTCAACGCCCTAAAGCTGGAGGCGTTCAAACGCTACTACGCCCCAGCCGGCCCTCTTGGCGTCGCGGGCATTTGCGCCAAACCGACGCCGGAAATCCTCAAGTTGCAGGCAGACATCATTGCCGCGGCCAAGCCTTTCATGGTGGAAGCCGGGCCGATCGGCGCCTTTACCGCGCCGCACGGCGACGCCGCCACCGACGCGGCCCTCATCGGGTACGTGTCAACGTTTGTACCTAAGATGAGCGGCGGGAACTTCAACCCGCACGTCAGCACCGGCACCGCCCCCAAAGACTACCTCGACAAAATGCTGGCCGAACCGTTTGAGGCGTTCGGTTTCTCGCCGGCGGGAGCGGCCGTTTACCAACTCGGCCCATTCGGGACGGCGGCGAAGAAACTCAAGGAATTTGATTTGAAGCATTGACGATTGGAAGACGGTCTTCCTGCGCGGAGACGATTGCGTAAGCCGGCAGTTAGACTGCCCTTGGACGTACAATGCATTGGAGTAAGGCTCTCGTGTTTCTGACGCGCGTTACAGCTTTCAAGATTCGGAGGCCCATGATGTATTGATCCATGTACTTCGTCCTGGCAATTCTTAGCTTGCCGGTTCTCTCAATCAGCCTGGTCCGGGCGGCGGAACCCGCCGCGCCAGTGGACAGCCCCTTTGACAAGCAGGACATCGAGATCCAAAAGCTCAAGGCACTGAAATGGAAGGATCTGGACCCGACCGCCCAGGACCTCAGGACGCAATGCACGACGATGCTGGCCATGACCCGCATCCTCGACCTCCTGGGCGGCAAGGCGGATGCCCGGGCGGAAATGCTGTCGGACTATATCGAAGAGCAGAGGCTCGGCGAGACCTTCGGGCGCAGCTCTCCGAGATTCCCGAGCCGATGCAGGTCACCTTCGTCGATGCGCAGAAGATCTCGTTGGCGTTCATCAAGAGCCCCCTTGGCGTCGCCAAGTTCAGCGACGAGTTTGGCGGCTCCGATGATGGCGTGCTCAAGGGCTACCTCATGCTGTATGCCAAGACTGCCCTGCGGGAATTCGCCGAGGTTGTCGAGGCGCGGCACGGGGTGCGGGCGATGAGTCTCTTTCTTGAAAAACAGGGCAAGCTGGCTGAGTTTGAGAAGTGGTCCAGCGCCGAGCACAAGCGCCGCCAGGAGGCGTATGAACTCGAGTGCAAGAAGAAGCGGGAACAAACAGCAGCCAGTCAGGCAACCCGCGATGACGCGGCCTACGCCAGCATTCGCCGCCGTCTGGAACAGGAAGAAGCTGTCGGACAAATGGTGATTGCCATGCCGTCGGATGGCGGCAGCACAGCATCGTACGACGGCAGTTGGAACGAAAATTACTATCCGTCAAACGGCTACTACTACAGCGGCGCGGCGTATCGCGCAGCGGCCCGCAACCGGGTGAGCGACCGCATGCAGAATTGGCGGCCCCGTGCGACCCCGGCATTCGAAGATAGGGTGCGAATCTGAGAGGTATACCCGCCGCAGCAAACCCAAGAGCTGTTTCGCGATCCTCCGGCTCTACGGCCCGACCGAAGCCGCCATCGACAAGAGCTGGAAGCCCGGCGACATCGAGAAAGTGAAGTGAGTCAACCGGCTGCGCCCGCCGTTGCAGCAGGGCGGGCGTAGCCGAACGCTGGGGTCAAGTTGTACGCCGACAGCTCGGCGGACGTGTCGAATGCGAGGTAGGCGAAATGAGTCAAGCCCTTTCCAACGGCGGAGTCTTGCCGAGCCAGGTGCTCGACTCCGTCAACGCGGGTATCTACGTGACCGACCTGGATCGCCGGATCGTCTACTGGAATC
This sequence comes from uncultured Phycisphaerales bacterium, assembly GCA_963836515.1. Taxonomy (GTDB): domain Bacteria; phylum Planctomycetota; class Phycisphaerae; order Tepidisphaerales; family Tepidisphaeraceae; genus CAWIJX01. The sequence continues at coordinate 2,150,871 of CAWIJX010000004.1, read as the reverse complement.
AGGCGGCCCAGCGGATCACCGGCTGGCCGGCCAGCGAGATTCTGGGCAAGCGATGCCTCGATCAGGTTCTCTGCCACGTCGATAAGGATGGCCGACAACTCTGCGGGGAGGAGTTCTGCCCGTTGCACCGCGCCATCACGACCGGCACGGCGAGCGTTGTTCCCATCATCGTGTTCGCCCGGACGGCCAGTGGAGGGCGGGTCCCGATGCGGGTCAGCGTGGGACCGCTGCGCGACGAGAACGGCCGGATCGTGGGCGGCGTGGAGACGTTCCAGGATATGTCCGCCGAACTGGGCGACCTTCAGCGCGCCCAGCGAATCCAATCGCAATGCCTGTTGAATGAGGCCGTCAATGACCCGCGGCTGGCGGCCCGCATCCATAGCGCCCCACACGACGTGGTCGGCGGCGATTTCTGTGCCGTCAGCCGTTCGACCCCGGATCGGTATGCGTTCATTGTGGCGGATGTCATGGGTCACGGGACCTCGGCGGCCCTGTACACCATGTACCTGCGGTTGCTCTGGGATGAGTGCTGCCGGCAGGAGACTCCGGCCGCCATTCTGTCGGCGATGAACCGCCGCCTGGGCGGGGTGATGGCCGGGCCCGGGGCCTTCGCCACGGCCGTCTGCGGCACGTTGGATGTGGGCAGCAGCCGGTTGTGGCTTTCCAGCGCCGGCGGGCCGGAGCCGCTGTTGTTCCGCGCAGGGCGGCGAATCTGCCGCCGCCATCTCCGGCTTCCCGATGGGCTTGATGGACCAGAACGAGTACGAGCAGATCGAGCGGCACCTCGAACCCGGCGACCGGCTGCTGCTGTTCAGCGACGGGGTGGTGGAGATCCACGGCCGCGACTCTCGAGAATTAGGTACGGATGGACTGCTGCAACTGTTGCGGGAAATGAACTATCCCGCAGCCGAGCTCGTTCTTCCCGACCTGGAGCGGCGGTTGCTGGAGTGCTCCAACGGGATTCGCTTTGACGATGACCTGACGCTGGTCGAGATACACCACAGGCACAGCGCAGCAGGATGAAGTGACGGTGGTCGTGATTGCAGGTGCGGCAACACTGCCGGTGGCGCCGCTGCTACTGACCATGGTTTCTCTTGAGGAATTGTTGGGCCGATTGTTGAAAGTTGTCTTCGTAAGGAAATGGATGATGAACACCAAACGACTGATTCTGTCCTGTGTGTGCGTGATGGGCATGAGCTGCCCGGCATTGGCGGGCGAGCCGGGCGATGACGCCACGAGGCTGACCCTGGAGCCCACCTACCTCAGCCAGCCGCCCACGCCTCCGGCCGAGGCGCCAGCGGGCGACGACACAGAACTGGCGAAGAAGCTTTCCAACCCCATCGCCAATCTGATCAGCGTCCCCTTGCAGTTCAACTACGACAAAGGCTTCGGGCCCAAGGATGCGGGCGTGCTGCGCCTCAATGTCCAGCCGGTTATCCCGATCACGCTCAATGAGGACTGGAACCTCATCACCCGCACCATCATCCCGCTCGTCTACCAGGAATCGCCGGCCGACGGCATCGACAGCCAGTTCGGCCTGGGCGACACGGTGCAGAGCTTCTTCTTCTCGCCCAAGCAGCCGTTCAACGGCTGGATCTGGGGCGTTGGGCCGGTCTTCAACTGGCCGACGGCCACCGATGACCAGCTTGGCTCGGAGAAGTGGGGCGCCGGTCCAACGATCGTGGTGCTCAAACAGGAGTCCGGCTGGACCTACGGCATGCTGGCCAACCACATTCTGGTCGTTCGCCGGCGACAGCGACCGCGCCAACATCAACGCGACGTTCCTCCAGCCGTTCCTCTCCTACACGTTCCCATCCGCGACGACCATCAGCCTGAATACGGAATCGACTTACGACTGGACCAGCAGCCAGTGGACGGTGCCTATCAACCTGAGCGTCAGTCAGCTCATGCGCATGGGCAAGTTGCCTGTGCAGTTTGCGATCGGTGGCCGGTGGTATGCAGAGTCCCCTGACGGCGGGCCGGAATGGGGCGTTCGCTTCACGATGACGTTGCTGTTCCCGAAGTAGGCGATGCCGGTGATTTACGATGCTGGAGTCGAAAGCCGGCTGATGCTCAGATCAGCCTCTCCGCAATCTGCACCGCGTTCGTCGCGGCGCCTTTGCGCACCTGGTTGCCGGCGACGAAGATCTCGATGCCGCGGCCATCGTCGCGGCTCATGTCCTGCCGAATCCGGCCGACCAGCACGTTGTCCTGGTTGCTGGCCTCCAGCGGCATGGGGAAATGGTTGGTTGCGATGTTGTCCACGATCGTCACGCCCGCGGCCTTGGAGAGGATTTCCTTCACCTGCGCCGGCGTGATCGGCCGCTCGAATTCGAGGTTGATCGACTCGCTGTGGGCCCGCGGCACCGGCACGCGCACGCACGTGGCCGTAATCATGATCTTGGGATCGCCGAAGATCTTGCGAGTCTCGTTGAGCATCTTGTTTTCCTCTTCGTTGTAGCCGTTGGCCGCGATGGCCGAGTTGTGGCTGAAGAGGTTGTTGACGATCTGGTGCGGGAATTTCTTCTTCTGGATCGGCTGGCCGGCCGCGTAGGCCTTGATCTGCTCCTCCAGTTCCCACAGGCCCCACGCGCCGGCGCCGCTCACCGCCTGATACGTGCTCACGATGATGCGCTTGATGCGATTGGCCTTATAGAGCGGCCAGACCGGCACGTTCATGATGATCGTCGAGCAGTTGGGGTTGGCGATCAGGCCGTTGTGCTTCTTGATCTGATCGGGATTCACCTCGGGTACGACCAGCGGCACGCCTTCCTTCATGCGGAAGGCCGAGGAGTTGTCGACAACGATCGCGCCGGCCTGCACGGCAACGGGGCCGAATTCCTTGCTGATGGAACCGCCGGCCGAGAAAAGGGCGATCTCGATGCCTTCAAAGCTGTTCTTCTTGAGCTCTTCGACCGTGTACGTCTTGCCCATGAACTCGATGCTCTTGCCGGCGCTGCGGCGCTGGCGAGCATCTTGATGTTCTTGATGGGGAAGCGGCGCTCGGCCAGAACGATGAGGAATTCCTGGCCAACCGCGCCGGTGACGCCCACAACAGCGACATTGACAGCCATGACACTGCACTCCAGAAAAAACGCAAGCCGCAGGCGCCGACCTCACGCTTTTCGCGAAGAAACGCCGCCGACCGGACAAGCACGCGTGAGGGTGCTTACCGGCCGATCGTCGTCTTCTTCGTCTTCAGCATGAACATGGCTGCGCCTGTGGCCGCTCGACTGCATTATTCTCGCGCCGAATGTTATCCGGCGCGATTTGGAGCGGTATTCTGCGCATGTACCGGTTCTAAAGCAAGACCTGCGCCCACTGTCCCGTCCGCGCGGACTCGTAGATCGCGAAGACCGTGCGCATGGTGCCGAGGTTGTCCCGGCCGCTGCTGATCGGCTCGGCGCGGCTGCGGATGCACTGGGCGAAGTGCCAGATCTCGTTGACGAACATGTCATCGGTGGGCAGGCCGGCGCGGCTCGGCGGGAGGATATCTGAAGCGGAAGCGTCAGCGCCCACCCCGGACGCGAGCGGGCGCTGACGCTTCCGCTTCAGATCGGCGATTCGTGCCGGCTCGTTGTCGTTGATCGATCCCGGCGGCGAGAGGATGGTCCCGCTTTCGCCAAGGATGGCAAACGACTCGCCGTTCGGCGGGACAAACGGCGTGAAGCTCGCGAAAAGCTGGCCGATCGCGCCGCTGGCGAACTCCATGGTGACGGCCGCGTGGTCCTCAGTCCCGCTGGTGAAGCGCGGGTGCATCGTCCTCAGCGTCGCGTGAACTCGGCGGATTTCGCCGCAGAAGAACCGCGCCAGGTCGATGCGATGGATGGCAAAGGTCATAACCACGCCGCCGCCCGCGCGGCCGGCATCATAGACCCAATGGTCCGGAGGCGCTGACAGTACGTTGAGCATGGCTTCGAGGCGCACTGCGCGGATCGCGCCAATCCGCCCGTCGCGAATCGCCTGTCGCATAGCCAGATGATTGGGCTTGTAGTGCTGGTTCTGGGCGACCATGAGCGTGACGCCGGATTTCCCGGCCGCCGACACCATCTTTTCGCAGTCCGCCATCGAGCAGGCCATCGGCTTTTCAACAAGGATGTGCTTGCCCGCCTCGGCCGCGGCGATGGCCAGTTCGGCGTGGGATGGATTGGTGGTGCAGATATCGACGGCGTCGATCGGGGCGTCGCGCAGGAGTTGATGAGGATCGATGTAGACGTGGAGCGTGCCGCCCTCGGCCGCGGCTTCCGCGTTGAGCTTGCCGGCCGCCGCCGAGTCGATATCGCAGATGCTGGTCAGCGCGATCTCTTCGCCAAGCTGCTGGTATGCCGCCAGGTGCTTGCGCGAGCACGTCCCCGCGCCGATGATGCCCACTCGTAGCGACGCAGCCATGTGCGTCAGATGGTATGCGCCTTCCGTCTGAAGTGGAAGCGTCAGCACCCGCCCACGCCGTGAGCGGGCGCTGACGCTTCCGCTTCAGATATTCCCGCACTCGCAAAGAGCCGTCCCGGTTGCCTTGACTCCGCGCCTTTTGGAGTCGATACTTGTACCAATAGGATTAGTTGTACAATTGGGATGTAATTGTCTATGCCATCCGTGAGGCCGAAGTCCTGGTTCTGGTGGTGCGGGTGGCCCACCGCCGGGAATGCTATCGCGGGCTGTAGCCACGCGGTACCCGCCTATTCGGTGGCCAAGAGGCTCTCGACCGATATATCTTCATCCACATCCGCCCAGTGGATGCCGATCCCGCCTCCGATCAATCGCCAGTTCCGCCGTTGCTCAGGAGTAGCTTTCTGCAAGCGTGGAAACCACGCCAAGGGTGCCGAGAGCTCCCGTCCGTCGGCCAGCACAACGTGCAACGAGTCGGCGTCGGTCGATACGTCCACCGCGAGCGGCTCAATTTTGACGGCCAAAGTGCTCATGCCATTTCTCCAGAAGCAGTGCGCGATTTGCCTCGATTGTCGCAAGCAACTCCGTCAATTCATGGCTTCGAAAGCCGCGATTGCGGGCCAAAGACACCGGATTCAGCCAGAACTTCGCGTATCGCTCCGCCTGCTCAACGTGCATGTGCGGCGCTTCGCGGCTGAAAAAGAAGAACCGATAGCCACGCACACGCAGCACTTCCGGCATCGCAGCATGATATCAGATTCACCTGAAAAACGAATGCTACTCCTCTTGCTTCGAATCGCCTCGGGCGAAGATGCTCGCCACGTAATTCAGCACGTCGGTCGCGCTGGTCTCGTTGTAGCCGAAATACTTGATCAGCCGCTGCTTGACCACGTCGATCTTCTGTCTGCGTCTCGTCATCGACAACCGCTGAGACCAGGTTCTTCAGCTTGATCGTGTCGCGCTGGTCCTCGAAGAGCTTCAGTTCCAGCGCCTTGAGCAGCCGGGCGTTGGTGTTGTACTCGAACTTGCTTGCCGTCCAGCGCCAGCGCGCCGATGTAGTTCATGATCTCCTGGCGGAAATCGTCCTTGCGGCTCTCGGGGATGTCGATCTTCTCCTCGATGACTGCGCATCAGCCGCTCATCCGGGTCCTCGTCGCGGCCGGTGTAGCTTGTTGCGCACGCGCTCGTGCTGCGTGTAGGCCCGGACGTTTTCGATGTAGTTGGCCGCCAGGCGCTTGATGGCGTCCTCGTCGGCGCTGATCGCGCGCTGCACCTCGGCCTTGAGGATGTCCTCGTATTCCTCGCGCACGACGGCCAGCAGCTCGCGTGTATTCCTTCTTCAGCTCTTCGTCGGTGATGAGCGAATGGTGGCTCAGGCCCGTCTTCGAGTTCGTTCATGACCATGAAGGGGTTGATGCACTTCTCGAGCTGCGCCTGCTGGCTCACCAGCGAGTTGCTGATCTTGTCCTGGATGTAGCGCGGGCGAGATGCCGTTCATGCCTTCGCGCGGGGCCTCTTCCTTCAGTTCCTTGATCGAATCCTCGGTGAAGCCGGGGATGCTCTTGCCGTTGTAGAGCTTGAGCTTCTGAAGCTTGGTGATGCCGGCCTTCTTGGGCTCGGCCAGCCGCGTCAGCACCGCCCACATGGCGGCCACCTCGATCGTGTGCGGCGCGATGTGGATGCCGCGCACCTTCTCCGGGCCGAAATCCTTGAGGTAGATCTTGATCTCATCGTCCAGTCGCATGTTGTACGGCACGTCGATCTTGATCGTGCGGTCGCGGAACGCCTCCATCATCTCGTTGCCCTGCAGTTTTTTGTATTCGGGCTCGTTGGTGTGGCCCAGGATCACCTCGTCGATGTAGGTCTGGGCGAATTTCTTCGGCTTGATCAGGTGCTCCTGCGACGCGCCCAGCAGATCGTAGAGGAACGCCACGTCGAGCTTGAGCACCTCGATGAACTCGATGATGCCGCGGTTGGCGATGTTGAGCTCGCCGTCGAAGTTGAAGGCCCGCGGGTCGCTGTCCGAGCCGTACTCGGCGATCTTGCGATAGTTGATGTCGCCGGTCAGCTCGGTGCTGTCCTGGTTCTTCTCGTCCTTCGGCTGGAACGTGCCGATGCCGCGGCGGTCCTTCTCCGAGAGGATCAGCCGCTTGACCTTGACGTGTTCCATCACCTTCTTCCAGTCGCCGCTGTACTGCTCGAGGAGGTCGGCGTGGGTCTTGCGGCAGAAGGGGCAGATTTCGCCATAAAGCCGGATTTTCCGGCCCTCGGGGAGCTTCTCGTTGATTGTCTCCAGCACGTCGCGCCGGGCCTCGGGCGGGATCAGCAGCAGCGGCTCCTCGTGCATCGGGCAGGGCTGGTATTCCTCGCCGCCATCGCCGTTGCGCAGCCGCGGCAACCGCCACGAATAGGTATAGACCTTGCCCTGGTCGGTCTTGGAATAATGCTCCAGACCCTTTTTGAGCAGCCGGGCGATAGTCGATTTGCTCGAGCCGACCGGCCCGTGCAGCAGCAGGATGCGCTTCTCGGTGCCGTAGCCCTGCGCCGCGGACTTGAAGAAGTCCACGAGTTGCATCAGCGGCCGCTCCAGCCCGTAGATGGCATCGGCGCCGTGCTCGAAGGGATCGCTGAAGAAGTTATAGCGGATGTATTCCTGCTTGAACTGGGTGAAGCTGTCCGAGCCGTGGGAGAGGATCATGTCGTAGACGCGCTGAAAGGCGTTGCGCGACACGGAGGGGTTCTCAACCAGCAGGTCCAGATATTCCCAGAAAGTCCCTTCCCAGTGCTGATCGCGGAAGCCGCTATTGTCGAGCTTGCGATCCACCAGCGCGAGGATGGGATTGGTCTTGGTTGCCATGGCAGTTTTCTCCAGAGTTAGCATAGACCTGCCCGCCTGATGAAGTCCACTCGCAAACGGTGCGCCCAAGTTGGAATCCGCCGCAGGCCACGGCGCAAAGCCTCTGGCGACAGGGGTCAATCGCCAGCGGCCATACATGGATGTGCCACATCGGCTCAGGGGCGATTGCTGAACTCTGCACCTGGGCAATTGCCTTTGAGTGCCGCCGGTGCCCTCGCTGGCGGAAAATCAGCGGCGAGACGCCGCTGCCACTTTTCCGCCGGCGAGGGCACCGGCAAACCAAGCGGCCGCTCTGCTGTCTTGTCTGTGTGGATGCCGCAGCCAGTTATACATACCATGGTGGGCGGGTGCGGCGATCGCACCTGGCGCTGCCGCCATCGTGGTTGCGCACATGACATCACACGAGGAGCCATTATGCCTTGCTTGACGACACTGGCACGAACCGGCCGCATCGCTATTGCTTTCCTGGCCGCCGCCATCCTGTCGGCCGCGCCCATCGAAGCGGCGCAGGCACCGCGACTGAATACGAGCGAGTCGTCGCTGGGCAAGATCGACAAGGGTATCGCCGACGACAGCCTTACCGTCTCGATGGATGGCCGGCATGTTGCATACGCCGCCAAGCGCGGCGAGCGGTGGGTCATTATCGCCGATGGACAGGAGGGCGCGGTCTACGATGTCGTGGGCGATCCCGTTTTCAGTTCCAGCGGCAATCGCCTGGCCTATTGGGCCGGGCGCGGCGACCGCCGGGTGGTCATCATCGACGGTGTTGAAGGCCGCGCCTACGACGGCATCGCCAAGGGCAGCCCCATCTTCAGCGCTGATGGCCGGCACGTCGCCTGGGTTGCGCGGGCCGGCAATCGCTATCAGGTCGTTGTCGATAACGTCGAAGGCGCCCTGTACGACGAGATCGGCCAGCCCGGCCCGATGTTCAGCATGGATGGCAAGCGGCTGGCCTATTACGCGCGCCGCGGAACCAAATGGATGACGGTGATCGATGGCAGCGAAGGCCGCGAATACGACGGCATCAGCGTGCCCGGCCCGGTGATGAGCGTGCCCGATGGCAAGATCGTCGCCTATTCGGCCTGGCAGGCCGACCGCGAATTCGTGGTCGTGGGCGGCATCCGCCAGCGCGACTACGACCACGTCGCCGTCGGCGGGCCGGTCTTCAGCCCGGATGGCCGGCGCATCGCCTACGTCGCCAAGCGCGGCACGGCCGTGCTGATGGTGGCCGACCGGCAGGAGGGCAAGGAATACGACGCCATCGGCGAGAGCGGCCCGCTGTTCAGCATGGATGGCGCGCATCTCGCCTACAGCGCCCGCCGTGGCAACGCCTGGTACGTCGTCTTCGACCAGCAGGAATACGGGCCATTCGACGGGGTCGGCCGGGGCAGCATCGTCTTCAGCCCGGACTCGGCCCACATCGCCTATGTCGCGCAGGCGCGCGGAGCTGGTCCGTTGGCGTCGATCGCGACCTGGGCCGCGGCTACCGTGGCATCGGCCGGGCGAGCATCGTCTTCTCCCCCGACAGCAAGCACGTCGGCTATGCGGCATTCGGCGACAACGGCGCGATGGTCGTGATGGATGGCCAGGAAGGCAAGGCCTATGAGGGCATCGGCGCGCTGAGCCTCAGCTTCAGCCCCGACGGCAAGCGCTCGGCCTACATCGCCCGCCGCGGCCAGCGCCAGCTCATCGTGATCGACGGCGCCGGCGCGCCGACAGCCCCGGCATCGGCGAGGCGAGCCTGGTCTTCAGCCCCGACAGCCGGGACCTGGCCTGGGTCGTGAAGCGCGGCGACAAGCGAGCGCTCGTCGTCGATGGCGTCGAGAGCGACAAAGCCTACGACAACTTCGTCCGCGGCATGCAGCCGATCTTCGACGCCCCCGGCTCGGTCCACGCGCTGACGGAGTCGAATGGCGAGTTCTTTTATGTGAGGGTGGCCGTGCAGGAGTAGCGCGGCACCCCTAACCCCCTCCCCATCATCCATACTCCGGTTGGATCCCCCCATGCCCGCTGAATTTGACCTCATCCACTGGATCCAATCGCAGCAGCGGCCCTCCCCGCGCGTGCCTCTGCCGGCCGGCGATGATCTGGCCGTGCTCAACTGGGATGCCGCCGATCTGCTCCTCGTCGGCATCGACCAGGTGCTCGATGGCGTCCACTTCGACTCGTCCATTCACTCGCCGAGGCAGATTGGCCGGAAGGTGATGAACCGCAACCTCTCCGACTGCGCCGCCATGGCGTGTCTGCCGGCCGGCGCGGTGGCCAGCGTCGCCCTGCCGCGCGGATCGGGCCTCGAATATGCCCGCGAGCTTTACCTGGGCATGCGCGAAGCCGGCGATGCATTTCGACTGCCCGATCGTCGGCGGCGATACGGGATCGTGGGATGGGAAACTGGCGATGAGCGTCGCGATCTTGGGGCGATCGGCCGGGATTCAGCCGATCACGCGCAAGGGCGCTCGGCCGGGCGATGCGATCTTGGTGACGGGGCCACTGGGCGGATCGCTGCTCAGGCGGCATATCGACTTCATCCCGCGCATCCACGCGGCGCGGCGGCTGGCGGCCACCGGGAAGATCACCGCCATGATCGACATCAGCGACGGCCTCTCGCGCGACCTGTTGCACATCTGCCAGGAGAGCGGCGTCGGCGCGACGATCGATGCCTCGCGCGTGCCGATTCACGCCGATGCGGCGACGCTTTCGGCCAAGGATGGCCGGCCGCCCCTGGACCACGCGCTTCACGATGGCGAGGACCACGAGCTGCTCTTCACGGCCGCGCCGGGGCGGTATGACGGATGCATTGAGATCGGCACGATCCGCCAGGGGGAGGGCATTCTGCTGAATCTCGATGGGAATCTGACGCCACTGCCGGTCCAGGCGTGGGAACACCGGCTATGAGTTGCGTCCGATGTTCTCCGCGAGCCAGCGGATGATCGTGGCATTGGCCGGCGGCATGCGGTATTCGGTCAGCTCGGCGAGCGCCACCCAGCGAATCTCGGCGGCCGCGAGAGCCTTGGCCTGGCCGGCGACGATCTGGCAGAGGAACGGGTGCAGGCGAACCTGGCCGTACACGTAGGCATATTCCAGGGGCAGCATCGGGGTGATGATCTCAACCGTGAGGCTTGTCTCCTCGCGCATCTCGCGCAGCAGGCAGTCGTTCGGCGATTCCCCGGGCTGACACTTGCCGCCGGGGAATTCCCAGTACCCCGCAAGCGGCCCGTCATCCGGCCGGCGGGCGATGAGAATGTTGCCATCACGGACGACGATCCCAATGGCGACGTCGATGGGCATGATCGCAGTATACCTGCCGGGGACACCGCCGTGACTCATCGCCTTGAAGCGAAAGCCGTTGTAGCGAAAGGAGTGAAATAGGGGGGCTGGCCGGGCCACAATGCGAGCGGCATGTATCCTTCCATAATACGCGGTTAACTTACTGTAAAATAACAACTTGTATCTCATAACCTTTTGATTGACAATGCCCAAAACCAAGAGTATAGTCGCGCCCCGCTTCGCCGCCCGTGGGAGATCCGCGCGGCCGCGAATTTGACGGCTTCTTAGCCGTGGCGCACTTCCGGAGGCGTAGGAGCCACCCCTCCGGAAGTCTTTTTTTACCCATGACTCGCTGCCACACCCAACCCGCCCAGCCTGCACGCGGCCAGTTCCTCGCCACCGTCGCCGCCAACATCCCGCTCTGCCAGGACCATTGGCGGCTGATCCTGTGCCTCCCGGCATTCCCACCCACTGGGCCTGGCCAGTTCATCCAGTTGAGCTGCCGCGACGAGTCCGATAATACCGCCGAACGCGAGCTGGATTGGCCGGCGCACCTGCACGGCCCCGAGCTGAGCGAACCGGGGACGCTCCTCCGCCGGCCATTCTCCCTGGCCGGCCGCCGCGACACCGCCGACGCCGTCGAACTCCAACTCGTCTACCGCGTTGTCGGCGTCGGTACCACCTGGCTCTCTCGCCTTAAGCCCGGCCAGAGCGTCAACCTCATCGGCCCGCTGGGCAACCGCTTTTCGCCGCCACAGGATGACTCGCCGGCCATCCTCGTTGGCGGAGGCGTCGGCATCCCGCCGATGCTCTACCTGGCCTCGACGCTGGTCGGCCGAAGGGCGGTCGCGTTCTGTGGCGCGGTCAATCGCGACCTGCTCCCGCTCACCGTGACCGCCGACGCCCCCGCGCCATCCCAGGATTCCATCGACCCGCTCTACAACATCGCCGAGTTCGCGCAGCACGGCATCCCGGCCGTCATCAGCACCGACGATGGCTCCTGGGGCTATCGCGGCTTCATCACCGATGCACTGACCAAATACCTCGACCGATACTTCGCCGCGACCGAATCCAAGCCCACGATTTACACCTGCGGCCCCGAGATCATGATGCAGAAGGTCGTCTCGATCGCCACGCTGCGGGGCATGGAAAGCCAAGTCTCCGTCGAGCGGGCCATGGCCTGTGGCATGGGCACCTGCCAGAGTTGCTGCATCCGCGTGCGCAAGCCCGACCCATCCCAGCCGCCGCTGGCCGGCCTGGACTGGTGCTGGCGCCTGGCGTGTACCGACGGCCCGGTGTTCCGAGGGGTGGACTTGATGTGGTGAGCGCGGTCATGCCTCGATCTCGCGTCACCGTTCTGGAGTGCCGAAACTCGTTTCAGCCAACCATCGTCAACTGACTACGCGTAAGTATGGTATTGCTAGCGGACCTGAGTGTGCTCATGAAGGAGTCCGCAATGCCTCATTGTCTCCGGGGCGTCTTGCTCGCCCTGATTTACATGTCCGCGGCCGCCCTGCAAGCCCCCGCGGCCGATCCCGCGCCCATCCCCGGCATTCGCGCCTCCTCCGTTCACCCCGGCGATTACCTGCCCCAATACGCCATCGATGGCAATCCCAAGACGCGCTGGGCCAGCGACATGTTCTCACCCAAGGGCGAATGGATCGAGATCGACTTTGGCGTTTCCGTTCCCATCACCGCCCTCACCATCCGCTGGGAGACCGCCCACGCCGTCGAATATCAGGTGCAATGCTCCAACGACAGGAAGAACTGGCAGACGCTGACGCACAAGAAGGATGGCAAAGGCGGCACCGATGTCCTCACGGGTTTGTCCGGCGCCGGCCGATACCTTCGCCTTCTCTTCCTCAAACCCAATTCCTACAACCTCGTCTCCATCTGGGAAGTCGAATTCCCCAAAGGCCCTGCCGCCGAGGCCATCGCCCGTGCCCGCAGCCAGGCCGATGAGTTCCGTCGCCAGGCCGATCTTCAGGCGCAGAAACGCCTGGCCGAAGGCGCGGCCAATATCGGCGTTGACCAGATCGTCTTCGCCGCCCGCAACATGGGTGGCGATGGCCACTGGTATGCCAACTTCGGCTACTACGCCCGCAACATCAACCGCAAAGCCTACGGCTCGCCCGGCGGCAAGCTCCTGCGCCTGAACCTCAAGACCGGCCAGCTCACGGCCCTCGTCGACGATCCCCAGGGCGCCATCCGCGATCCCCAGGTCCATTACGACGGCCAGCGCATCATCTTCTCCTGGCGCAAAGGCGGCTCCGACAACTACAACCTCTACGAGATCAATGGCGACGGAACCGGCCTGCGCCAGCTCACCGACGGCCCGTGGGATGACATCGAGCCGGCGTATCTCCCGGACGGCGGCATCGTGTTCGTCTCCAGTCGATGCAAGCGATGGGTCAACTGCTGGCTCACGCAGGTTGCCATCCTCCACCGCTGCGATGCGGATGGGAAGAACATCCGCCCCGTCTCGTCCAACAACGAGCAGGACAACACGCCCTGGGTGCTGCCCGACGGCCGGGTGCTCTATCAGCGCTGGGAATACGTCGACCGCAGCCAGGTCGACTATCACCATCTCTGGACGATGAACCCCGACGGCACGGGCCAGATGGTCTTCTTCGGCAATATGTACCCCAGCACGGTCATGATCGACGCCAAGCCGATCCCCAACACCGACGGGGTGCTGGCAACCTTCTCGCCCGGGCACGGCGAGCGGGAGCACGAGGGGCCGTTCTATGTCATCGACGTCAAAGGCGGCCCGGACGACCGCGGCCGCGCCCGGCGGGTGGGTCGAGTGGACGGGCGCGATCCGTACCCCATCTCCGACCACTGGATCCTCTACGCGGCCGGCAAGAGCATTCGCCTGATGGACTACAGCGGCGCCAGCTTCGACCTCTACACCGACGCGAAGCTCCCCCTGCACGAGCCCCGGCCGCTCGCGCCCGGCCTGCGCGAGGCGATCATCCCGCCCCGCAGCAACTCGCATCAGGCCACCGGCAGGCTGGTCCTGGCGGACGTTCATGTCGGCCGGAACATGGATGGCGTCAAGCCTGGCGAGATCAAGAAGCTCCTGGTGCTCGAGTCTCTGCCCAAGCCGATCAACTACACCGGCGGCATGGACCCGCTCACCTACGGCGGCTCGTTCACGCTGGAGCGCGTTCTCGGCACGGTGCCCGTCGAGCCGGATGGCAGCGCGTGGATCGAGCTGCCCGCGTTGCGCAGCTTCTTCTTCGTCGCGCTCGATGAGAACAACCTCGCCGTCAAGCGGATGCAGAGCTTCCTGACGGTCCAGCCGGGCGAGACGACAGGCTGCGTCGGCTGTCACGAGCAGCGCACGCGGACCATCCTGCCCGCGCGGGAGCTGATGGCGCCTGCGCCGGGCGCCCAGCAAGGTCGAGCCCGTCGCGGGCGTTCCCGAGGTCCTCGACTTCCCGCGCGACATCCAGCCGATCCTGGACAAGCACTGCGTGAAATGCCACGACTACGATTCGCGGCCGCAAATCGCAAGTCCCCAATCTCAAATCTCAGATCTCAAATCTCAGATGTCAGAGTTCAAATCTCAGATTTCAGATCGCAAATCTCGAATTTCAAATCCGGTCATCCTCACCGGCGATCGCGGGCCGATGTTCTCGCACAGCTATTGCCAGCTCACGGTGCTGCACCAGTTCTCCGATGGCCGGGATGACGCCCGCAGCAACTACGCCCCGCGCTCCTTTGGATCGTCGGCCAGCCCGTTGATGAAGAAGCTCGGCGGCGAGCACTACGACGTGAAGCTCTCGCCGCACGAGAAGGACATGGTCCGCTGCTGGATCGAGGCCGGCGCGCCCTACCCCGGCACCTATGCCGCGCTGGGCACCGGGATGATCGGCGGGTATGACGAAAACAACCAGGTGCTCACCGACTATCGCTGGCCCCAGACGCTCGCGGCCGCCGAGGCCATGAAGCAGCGATGTGACTCATGCCATCGAGGCCAGCTCAGCATTCCGCACGCGCTGTCGGATGAGAACGGGCTGTCGTTCTGGAAGCCGTCGTGGTCGGACCCGCGGCTGCTGCGCTCGCGGCATCTTGTGTTCAATCTCTCGCGGCCGGAAAAATCGCTGGTTCTCCTGGCGCCGCTGGCGGTCGAGGCCGGCGGGCTTGGGCTGTGCGGGCAGGCGGTCTTCAAGAGCGCGTCCGACACCGATTATCAGAAGATTCTCGCGATGTGCGTCGGCGGCAAGGCGAAACTCGACGAGATCAAGCGGTTCGACATGGCCGGTTTCCAGCCCGATCCGTCGTATGTTCGAGAGATGAAACGCTACGGCATCGTGGCCGAGTCACCCGTCAATGGCTATGAGCTGGACAAGGCGTATTGGGAGTCGCTGTGGTGGAAGGCAACGGATAGCAAGTATTAGCCGGGTGGCATGCTCACGCTCGGCGCTGACGCTGTCCATTGGCAGCGCGAGCCTGATCGCCGGGCGTGGGCATGCCGTTGTGCGCCGCGAATCCCGACGAGCATGCCCACGCCGGCCGATCCAAGTCGTGCGGCGAATCAGGCCCTTTCCCGGCCGGCGTGAGCATGCCACCCGACCTTTTTTCCTTCCCCTGTGGCAAACCGCACCGACCGATAGGTATAATGTGGCCACACGGTCCATGCCACCGCGCCGCGGCGCGGTGTCGCGTTTTGTAAGGAGCCGATTCATGCAGATGATCAGTGCCGACGAGAAGGCCGTTCTTGAGCACAGGCTTCAGGAGCTCTACAAGGCGCAGATCGATGCCCAGGAGCGCATCCGCAAGGCCGCCGCCCTGGGCGACCTGTCGGAAAACGCCGAGTATCGCTTCGCCAAGGAGGAGAACCAGGAACTCCAAGGCGAGCTGGCCCGGCTCCAGGCCAAGCTCGCCAACGTCGCGGTGGTTTCCAACGAGACGGTTCCCGACAACATGGTCTTCCTCGGGCACACGGTCAAGCTCCTGGACCTGAGCGACGATTCGGAGACGCTCGTGCGGATCGTGGGCGAGGCGCAGCCGCCGACGGCCGACAGCGACGTGCTGCCGGTTTCGGTCAACAGCCCGATGGGCGAGGCATTGATGAAGGCGCGCGTGGGCGAGACCATTCGCGTCAAGGCCCCCCGGGGGACGATGGAATTCAAGATCCTGGAGATCGTGTGATAGCAGAAGCGGCAGATAGCAGAAAGTAGATAGCAGATAGTGAAGACCAGAGGCCGTCTGCACTATCTGCTATCGACTATCTGCTATCTGCTATGCATTCACCCGGCGGCCGTCACGTAGGGCAGGAGCGCCATGAACCGCGACCGCTTGATGGCGCGGGCGACCATGCGCTGCTCCATGGCGTTCACGCCCGTGCGGCGGCGCGACAGGAGCTTGCCATTGCCGCTCATCATGCGCCGGAGCGTTTCGGTGTCTTTGTAATCCACAAACATTTTCCCGCTGGCGGTGAACTTGCACACCTTCACCTTCGGCCGGGAAAACGTCTGAAACTTCTCGGCGCGTTTGCGCCGTTCACGGTTGCTTTCAGGTCTGGGCATTCAATCTCCGATAATTTTCCAGAGCCGGGCAGTTTAGCCTGGCCCGCGTGGTTTGCAATGGTCGCGGCAGCGATTTTTTGCAGTGGGGCAGACATTCTTGTCTGTCGCGAGCGAGTGAGTGCCTGGCATCCCTGGTGGGGCAGACATTCTTGCCTGTCGCGAGCGGGTGAGTGCCGGACATCCCTGGTGGGGCAGACATTCTTGCCTGTCGCGAGCGGGTGAGTGCCGGACATCCCTGGTGGGGCAGACATTCTTGTCTGTCGCGAGCGGGTGAGTGCCGGACATTCCTGTCCGGCCGAACCCGCTCGTCAGTCCCCGGCAGACAAGAATGTCTGCCCCACCAGACAAGGGCGGACAAGAAGAATGTCTGCCCCACCGGACAAGGGCGCAACGATTTATCCGGTTTCCAGTTGCGTTCGCCTGGTCATTGGCGTACGCTTGGGCATCGGAGCCTGTGTTGCGCCGGCTCCGCACTTCGCTATTAGAGGCAAAGCCATGTCGATGCGACGATTACAGCGTGCTTTCACATTGGTCGAGCTCCTGGTGGTGATTGGCATCATCGCGCTGTTGATCAGCATCCTGATGCCCGCCCTGTCCAAAGCCAAGGAGCAGGCCGCCCGTACCAAGTGCATGGCCAACCACAAGAACATCATGGCCGGCATCATCGCCTATGCCAACGACGAGAAGGATGCAGCGCCGTACTGCAATTGGCTGGGCCAGGACTCACTTTGGGGGCACGCCGGCTGGCTCTATGATCCATCGGTGCTCGGCTTCGCCGCGCCCGACATGAACACTTGGAACACGCCCGCGAAAGCATATGCCGGCGTGATGACGGGCATCCTCTGCGGCAAGTACATTAAGAACCCGAGTATTATGCGCTGCCCGTTCGACGCCGAGCCGTGGACCCGCGGGCCGTGCCATCCGCTCATGAGCTACGGATTTAACGGTGCGCTCAACGGTTTCGGCAGGACTGGTCCGGTGCCGTTCTGCAAGCTGTCCCAGCTTCAGGGCGGCGGCCAGGCCATCATTGTCTGGGAAGTGGACGAGACCTACAACGGCGGGGCGAACATCTACAACGACGGCTCAAACTATCCCAGCGAAGGCATCACCAAGTCGCCATGGCACCGGCGCGATTGTCTCCTACGTTGACGGCCACGTCGGGTGGATTCCGCTTGCGGAATACGCCAATGAGGTGAACAAACAGCCCAGCAAGCTCTGGTGTGTCCCCGCCAGCCTCAGCGTCAATGGAAATTGATCTACGCCGCGCGCCGGCGGGACTGCTTGGACTCATACAGCCGCCGGTCCGCCTCCTGAATCAACGTGCCGATGGTGGGGGGGCTCACCTCGCTGATGGCCGCGACGCCCGCCGAGACCCCAACGTGCCGCTCCAGTTTGTGCGTGCGCCCCAGCGCGTCGATCAGCCATGCCAGCCGCTGCGCGATGGCGCGGGCCGAATCCAGCGACGCCCCTGGAAGCACGATCACGAATTCATCGCCGCCGCAGCGGAACGCCATGTCCTGCTCGCGGGTGCCCGAGCGGATGAGCTGCCCCACCGCCCGGAGAAACTCGTCGCCCGCGCCATGGCCCAGCGTGTCGTTCAATAGCTTGAAATTGTCCAGGTCGAGCATGATGAGGCAAATCTCGCCCCCGGCCGACTGCGTCTGGTCCACCACCGTGGCGACGTGCTGATCGAACATCCGGCGGTTGTACAGGCCGGTGAGCGCGTCGCGGTTGGCCTGCACCCGCAGCGAGCTGATGAGCCGTTCCATGGCGTCGGTTCGCTGGGCGACGCGCTGGCGCATCTCGCGATCCAACTCGGCGACCTCGGCCCGCTGCTGGCGCAGCTCGCGCAAAAGCTGGCAGACCTGCACGGCCAGCGGGCCGAGCGGCCCGCGCGGCGGCTTGATCCGGTCGATGGAGGCGCCGCCCTCCCGCACCATCGCCAGGGATTCTGTGAAGCCGCCACAGCGGCAGCCGCCAATGTCGCACGTGATGAAAGACCAGCCCGAAGAAACACACCGCGGCGGCCGTCGCCATGAGAACCAGCACCGCCCAGGGAATGACGATGGGCGCCAGGCGATGGCGGCGCAGCAGCAGCCCGCCAGCCAGCGTGCCGGTGAACACCACGGCCGTCAGCAGCCCGGCCGCGAGATAGAAGGCGATGGGGCGCCGTGCGCGATCCACAGGCGCTGGAGAGGGGCTGTCGGGCCGCATGGGGGGAATATCGGACAGGAAGGGTTGGGGGTTCAGGGATCGGGGATCGGCGGAAATGTCGAATTCCGAATTCCGAATGTCTAATCAAGTCCGAATTCCGAATTCCGAATGACAACGGGCCCCTTCGGCATTGGGCATTTCGGCCTTCGACATTGACTAGACATTCGTCATTAGGCATTCGCAGGAGGAATCGGTGACATCCCTGGTCTCTTTTCCGCCTCTGTGTGCTCTGCGTGCTCTGCGGCTACGGTCGGCTGGGCGATTTGCCGATAATGGAAACAGCCCCGCGTCTGTGCGCGGGTGTTATCGGACGCACCATCAGCCGAGGCCGACTATGGCGGAGAAAACCGAACCCAAAAGAGAAGAGCGAGCCGCGCCGCCGGCGGCAGCGCCGGCCCATGCTCCCGAGCACAAGAAGCCCGAGCACGGCAGCTTCGTCAAGAGCACGCCGTTCCTGCTGGGCCTGGTGATGGTGGTCGAGGGCGGGTTGCTGCTGGGCGTCTTCAAGATGCTGGGCGGCGCGCCGCATTCCGCCCAGGGCGCGGATGTGGCCACGCACGACACCGGCCACGACAAGACCACCCACGGCGGCGGCGAATCATCCTCGAAGGGCGCCGGCCGGGTCGAGCTCAGCGTTCTGAGCTTCAAGGCGCCCAACAGCCTCAAGGGGCGGACGTATCTCTACGACGTGGTCATCTACGCCGCCGTCAAGGGCGAGGTAAAGGAGAAGGTGGCGGCGGCGTTGAAAGACCGTGAGGCGACGATTGAGGACCGCATGCGTACGATCGTCGCGCAGATGGACCCCGAGAAACTCGGCGGCGGATCGGAGCCGGGCCTGGAGACGCTCCGCCGGCAGGTGAAATGCCAGCTCGAGGAGATCGTCGGCGAGGGGCTGATCGAGGAAGTGCTCGTGCGGCGGTGCATACCGTATCGCGCGGATTTCTGATCTTGTTTGTAGTGCAAGCTTTAGCTTGTTGTTCGTAGTGCGGGCTTGAGCTCGTATTCCCCTCCTCCATTGAACCCAACCGGCCGCCCGCGTCGTTATACCGGATGAATGAACGCCTCATCGCTGGCAATGCGCGGGACCGCGGCGAGCATGCTGGGCCTTCTGCTCAGCGGCTGCGTGCTCGCGCCCAAGGCGACGGAAGGCGAGAAGGCGTGCGCAACTCTGGCCGGCCGGGATTTCGAGCCGCCCATCGAGCAGCGGAACCTCCCTGATCTGCCTGCCCCGGCAACATGGCAGGATGTGCTGCACCGCGCCTTTCTGGCCAATGGCGACTTGGAGGCGGCGTACTTCGAGTGGAAGGCGGCGCTGGCGCGGATCAACATGAAGGCGGCCTGGCCCAACAGCAATGTTGCCTTGAGCTTTCAATACATGTTCTCCAGCGGGAACATGAAGGCGTTCGATCGGACGACGATCACCGCGCAGCCGGACCCGGCCATGAACCTGTCGATGCCGTTCAAGACGGCCCAGGCGGGCAAGGTTGCGCTGGCCGACGCCCAGGCGGCCGGGGCGAAGTTCCTCGCGGCGAAATTCGACCTGCAGAAGCGCGTGCTGAGCGGCTATCTCGACCTGGCCTTGATGGAAGAGCGGATTCGCATCGGCCGGAGCAACGTGGCGCTGCTGAAGATGCTGGTGGACACGACCAACAGCCGTCTCCAGGCGGGCGGGCCGCAGCAGGACCTGCTCAAGGCGCAGATGGAATGGCGGCTGGCCGAGAATACGCTGGCCAACATGGAGGCCGAGGCGCAGGCCATGCGCGCGATGCTCAACGGCATGCTGGCGCGACGCGACGGCGCCGCTGAAACTGCCGACGACCTTACCATCCGCGCGGCCCGTCAACGCCGACGATGCCCACCTGATCGCGGCGGCCGTGGCGCAGAATCCCGAGCTGGCCGGCCTGGCGCATCAGGTCGAGGGTTGCAAAGACGCCGTGGAACTGGCGCGGATGGCGTGGATTCCCGACATCAACCCCATGGCGGCGGTGAACGGCGGCGTCTCGCAGATGGCCGGCACCATGGTCATGCTGCCGACGGCCGTGCCGATGATCCAGGGGCAGATCGAAGAGTCGCGCGCGATGCTCCGGCAAACGCAGGCCATGGCGCGGCAGACGCGCCACGAGCGGGCGGCGAGCTTCGTGGCGGCGCTCTATGCGATGCGCAATGCCGAGCGGCAGGTGCTGCTCCTGCAGCAGCGGATCGTACCGGCGGCCGAGCAGGTGATGAACAGCTCGCTTCAGGCGTACGCGGCCGGGCGCGTGGGTTTCGCCGACCTGATCGACAGCCAGCGGACGCTGCTGGATGCGCGGCTGCTGGTGGCGCAGGCGAGGATCGAAAGGGAGAAGCGGCTGGCGGAGCTGGAGGCGCTGGCGGGGACTGATGTTGAGACACTCGGTGAACAGAGAATGACGAATTCCGAAGGTCGAATGTCTAATCAATGACGAATGACCGAATGCCAAATGACCAATTCGGATTTCGTCATTCGGCCTTCGACATTGATTAGGCATTCGTCATTAGACCTTCGACATTCGAGCGAGCTGGATATGACTCAAGGTATGCTTCACAACACCGCATCCGTCGCGGGAGTTCTCTTCGCCCGCCTGCGCTTCGTCGCGGTCTTTCTGGTTGCCGCGATGGTCGTTGGCTACTGGGACACCATCCGCAACTACATCGACAAGTGGACCCGGCCCGCGGCGCCGCCGCAGGTGGAGTCGGCCTTCGAGTACTACTGCGTGATGCACCCCTACATCGTGCGCAATGCGCCGGGCAACTGTCCGACCTGCGGCATGCCACTGGCCGAGCGAAAGAAAGGCGAGAAGACCGCGCTGCCCAAGGACGTGCTGGCGCGGGTGCAGCTCACGCCCAATCGCGTGGCGCTGGCGGGGATTCAGACCAGCAGCGTTGAGCCCCGCAAGCTCGTGCGGCAGATTCACGCCGTTGGCGTGCTGGACTACGACGAGACGACGGTGGCGCAGGTCAGTGCGCGAGCCACGGGTCATATCGACAAGCTCTTCGTGTCGTATGCCGGCCAGGAGGTGACCGAAGGTCAGAAGCTCTACTCGCTCTACAGCCCGGAGGTCTACACGGCGCAGCGGGACTACCTGCAGGCGCAAGCGCGTCAACGACCTGCCGGCGGATGCTTCCCCCGACACGCGCTCCGACGCCTCGGCCGTCTACAACGCATCGGTGCAGAAGCTGCTGCTTTGGGGCATCGTGCGCCAGCAGCTCGACGAGATGGACCGCGAATATGACAAGAGCGGGAAAGTCCCAACTCACCTGGTCATCACCTCGCCGATGAGCGGCATGGTCATCCGCAAGGATGTCTTCGAGGGCGGCTACGTGCAGGCCGGCGATCGGCCGTTCACCATCGGCAACCTGCGCAAGCTCTGGGTCAGGGCGAAGATTTACGAGCAGGATGTGCCGCTGGTGGAGGAACTGCAGCATGTGGATGTGACCGTCGATGCCTTTCCCAATGAGACATTCAAAGGCACGGTGCGGTTCCGCGCCTATCAGCTCGACCCGCAGACGCGCACGCTGGATGCGGCCATTGAGGTCGATAACGCGGGCCTGCGCCTGCGCGGGCATGTTCGCCGATGCGAATATCACCGTGCCGTTGTCGCAAGCGCTGCTGGCAGCGCCGACGACGCGCCCGAGCACGCGTCCTGTTGCACAGGCGGCGACAACGCAACCGTCCATGCTTTCGCGCCAGCAGGCCGAAGCCTTTCAGGCGGCGCTGAAGCCTTATCTGGAAGCCCACAAGCTGCTGGCCGCCGACAAGTCTGAAGGCGTCGCCAAGGCGCTGCTCGAATCATCGTCGAAACTCACGGCGCTGCAGCCCAACCCCGCCATCGACGCCGCCCTCGCTCGCATCGTCGCGGCGCTGAAGGACATCGAATCGCAGGACCTGGAAAGGCTCCGCCAGACATTCCGCGAGATTTCGGTGGCGATGATCGAGATCGGCAAGTCGGCCGGCGTGCCCGACGATGGCCCGAATATCCAGGTCTTCCGCTGCCCGATGAAGGACAAGCCCTATTGGCTCCAGGCCGAGCCGGTGACGTCGAACCCCTATTACGGCAGCCAGATGCCCACGTGCGGGGCGGCCGTCGAGCCGCTGCCGATGGTGGCCGCGCCCGTTGCGCCGACAACTCGCCCAGCGATAGCCGACGGGCAGGTTCTCGCAGTGCCGCGCTCGGCCGTCATCGACACCGGCCGGCACAAGATCGTCTATGTGCAAGCGCAAGGGATGGAAGGCGTCTTCGACATGCGCGCCGTGAAGCTCGGCCCGCTGGCGGGAGATTACTACCCCGTGACAGCAGGCCTCAAGCCCGGCGAGCGCGTGGTCACGGTCGGAGCGTTCCTGGTCGATGCGGAAAACCGTCTGAATCCAGCGGAGGGAACCACAAATGAACACAGATGAGCACAGATTCAGAAAGAAGCTATCTCATCCGTGTTTATCCGTGTTCATCTGTGGTTCCAAGTGTTTTGAGCCATGATTGCCAAGATCATCGAATTTTCCGTTCGCAACCGCTGGATGGTGATATTCGCCTGGATCGCCATCGCCATCTGGGGCCTCTACGCCGTCCTGCACACGCCCATCGACGCCATCCCCGACTTGTCGGAGAACCAGGTCATCGTCTTCACCGACTGGATGGGCCGCAGCCCGCAGGACATCGAAGACCAGATCACGTATCCGCTCTCAGTGCAGTTTCAGGGCCTGGCCGGCGTGAAGGCCGTGCGATCGTCGAGCGAGTTCAACTTCTCGATGATCAATATCATCTTCGACGACAAGACCGACTTCTACTTCGCCCGCACGCGCGTGATGGAGCGGCTCTCGACGGCCAAGGCGTCGCTGCCGCCGGATGTCACGCCCTACATGGCGCCCGATGCGACGGCGCTGGGGCAGATCTTCTGGTACACGGTCGATGGCGAGGGCCTGAGCCTCGACGAGCTGCGGGCCATCGACGACTACAAGGTGCGCGACCAGCTCAAGGGCATCGCGGGCGTGGCCGAGGTGGCCAGCGTTGGCGGGTTCGTGCGCGAGTACCAGGTCGATGTCGATCCCGCCCGGCTGCGCGTCTACGACCTGCCGCTGAGCACGCTCTACAGCGCCATCGCCTCCAGCAACATGAGCGTCGGCGGCAAGGTGATCGTCAACAACAGCAGCGAGTATCTCATCCGCGGCGTGGGCTGGCTGCAGGGCGTGAAGGACCTGGAGAACGTCGTCGTCGCCTCGCGCAACGGCGTGCCCATCCACGTGAAGGAGATCGCCAGGGTGCAGCTTGGCCCGGAATTTCGCCGCAGCGCGCTGGAGAAAAATGGCCGCGAGGCCGTCGGCGGCGTGGTGCTGATGCGCTTCGGCCAGAACCCGCTGGAGATCACGCGGCTGATCAAGGACAAGATTCGCGAGATTCAGAGCGGCCTGCCGGCCGGCGTGCGCATCGTCCCGTTCTATGACCGCACGCGCCTGATCGAGTCGGCCATCCACACCGTTACCAGCACCTTGCGCGAAGAGATCATCATCGCGAGCATCGCCATCCTGTTGATCCTCACGCACCTCCGCTCGGCGTTCGTCGTGTGCATCACGCTGCCGTTGGCGGTGCTGATCAGCTTCCTGTTCATGTACTATCTGGGCATCCCCAGCAACATCATGTCGCTGTCGGGCATCGCCATCAGCATCGGGATATTGGTGGATGCGGCGGTGGTGATGGTGGAGAACGCGACGCATGAACTTAAGACGCATTTCGATGCGAAGGCGAAGGAGGGATCAGGGATCAGGGATCAGGGCTCGGACATTGGCGCCCTGATCCCTGATCCCCGAACCCTGAACCCTCGCGTGCGCGGAGATACGACCGAAATCGTCGTGCGTGCCTGCCGCCTGGTTGGCCGGCCGATCTTCTTCAGCGTGCTGATCATGCTCATCAGCTTTCTGCCGGTGTTCGCGTTCAGCGGGCAGGAAGGGAAGCTCAGTCATCCGCTGGCTTATACGAAGAGCTTCGCCATGATCGGCGTGGCCGTGCTGGCGATCACGCTGGTGCCGGCGATGATCCCGCTGTTCATCCGCGGGCGGCTCAGCGGCGAAGAGAGCAACTGGATCGTCCGCAGCTTCATCAACATCTACAAGCCGCTGCTGAGCTGGATCATCGACCGGCCGGGGTTCGTGTGGTGGATCATGGCGGCGATCCTTTCGCTGGGCGCGGGGTTCATGGGCTCGCCGCTGATCTCGTCGCTGGCTCTGGCGGTGGGCATCATCTTCGTCGTGCTGGGCGTGCGCAAAACCGGCTGGACGATGTGGATCATCGTCGGCGCGGCGATCGCGGCGTTCGTGCTGATCGGGATCAAACCGCAAGTCAGGCTGACGCTTCCGGCGAAGATGCGCGAGGTGCTGCCGTGGATCATCGCGGCCATCGCCAGCGTCATTATCCTCACCGCGGCGCTCCTGCGCCATTCGCGCACCGTCGCCGTGGCCAGCCTGCTGGTGGTCGCATTCCTGGCCGATTCGCATTTCCGCAAGCTGGGCTCCGAGTTCATGCCCGAGCTGAACGAAGGCAGCATCATGGACATGCCGACGACTGCGCCGCGCATCGCCATGGGGCAGGCCATCGATGATGTGATGGTCCGCGACCGCGTCATCCGCTCATTTCCCGAGGTCGAGTCGGCCGTCGGCAAGATTGGCCGGGCCGACACCGCGACCGATCCCTCGCCGCTGGACATGGTCGAGACCATCATCAACCTGTGCCCGCAGGAGTGGTGGCCGAAACGAAAGATGGAATTCGATGATGCCGTGCAGCAGGGCGCGGTCGTGGCGGCCGAAATGCAGCGCCGCGGCTGGCTCAAGAGCGATGCGATCAAGCCGGAGGACTGGAAAGATGTCGCCCGTGCCGTGAAGGATGCGGACTTTCTCAAGCGGCATCCTAATCTGCGAAAAGCGACGGAACTGCTCAACACCGGCGTGTCGATGGCGGCCGAAAAGTTCGATCAGTCGATGCGGCAGTTCGCTCGCCAGCGCCAGCAGGATTACGAGCCGGTGGTGGCGCAAGCTGACCGAGCTGGCATATGACCGCTGGTTGGCGCACATCCGATCGCTGCCGTCGAAGGATGGCCGCAAGGCGATTCTGCGCGAGCCGACGGATCAGGATCGTAAGCAGCTCGTCGATGCGGCGCTGTCGCACGGGCTGCTATTGACGGAGTCGTTGCGGCAGGAAGAACTCGACGCCATGCTCGCTCAACTGCGCGGCGAGCTGGTGGCGCGCAAGATCGCCGCTGACCGCGATGATCTGCTGCTGGATCATCCCGGCGCCGCCGATGTCGCGGTTAACTTCATCAAGTCGGCCATCGGAAACTCGCCCGAGGATTTCTCTCAGCGTCTGCTGACAACGCTCCAGCACCGTCGCGATGCGCTCTGGCAGGAGAGGACGAAGGTCCTCAACTGGGAGATCTTCGACCGCTCGGCCGACCTGATCGACGATTTGCTCATCGACAACCTCCGCCGCAACGCCCCGGCCGAGCTGGCCGGCACTGCGCCCGGTGCCGATTCCGCCCGCAAGCTGCGCGAGCAGCTCGAAGCGCCGCTGGCCAAGGGCCTGTTCCTCTGGCAGAAGACGAAGAACGATGTGCTGAAGGAACTGGATAGCGAGTTGCAGATGCCCGGCTGGGGCAATGCCTGGACGCAGCCGATCATCAACCGCGTGAACATGCTGGCCACCGGCGTGCGGACGCAGATTGGCGTGAAGGTCTTCGGGCCGACTGGCAAACCGCTGAGCGGCGATCAGGGCGCGGTGGCCGACATGCAGCGGGTCAGCGAGCAGATCGCGGCCAGGCTCAAGACCATCCCCGGCGCGGTGGATGTTGTGGCCGATCAGGCGGTGGGAAAGCGCTACCTGGAGATCACGCCCAAGCGTGAGGAGGCGAGGCGCTACGGTGTAAACGTTGACGAGATCAACCGGGCCGTCGACATCGCGCTGGGCGGGGCGAAGATCACGCAGACGGTCGAAGGCCGCCAGCGTTTCCCCGTGCGACTGCGCTACGCCCGCGATTTCTGGCAGGATCCCGATGCGGTGGGCGATGTGCTCGTCACCGCGAATACCACGGCGGCGGAGCTTCTGCCTTTGGGTGGTCAGGGTTCAGGGTTCAGGAATCAGGAATCAGGAGCTCAGGGTTCAGGGCTCAGGGTTCAGGGTTCAGCGAGCGGGATGAGCGGCGGCATGGGCGGCGGCGCCATGAACTCAAGTGGTGGTGCGGGCGCATCAACCGGTGGCGGCATGGGGCCGTCGATGTCCTCCCCGAACCCTGAACCCCGAACCCTGAACCCTCCCTCGACCACGCTCCAGATTCCCCTCCGCATGGTGGCCGACATCCGCGTCGTCGAAGGGCCGGCGATGATCAAGAGCGAGAATGGCCGGCTGCGAAATTACGTCACGCTCAACGTGCGCGACCGCGACATCGTCGGCTTTGTGGAAGAGGCGCGCCAGGCGATCAAGCCGATCGAGGCGCAGCTCGCCGGCACGGGCATGAGCATCGAATGGTCGGGCGAGTTCGAGAACCAGCTTCGCGCCCGCCAGACGATGACGATCATCTTCCCGTTCGCCATCGCGCTGATCCTGTTCCTGCTCTACGTGACCTTCCACGAGATGCTCGACACGCTGCTGGTTTTCCTGGCCGTCATCGGCGCGCTGTGCGGGTCGATCATGTTCCAGGCGATGTTCGGCTTCAACTTCAGCGTGATCGTCTCGATCGGCTACGTCGCGGCCTTCGGCATGGCGACCCAGACCGGCGTGATCATGCTGGTCTACCTGCGCGAGGCCATCGACCGGCACGGCGGGCTGGAGAAGATCGCCTCGCTGGAAGACCTGCGCCGCCACGTCATCGAAGGCGCGGTGCATCGCCTGCGGCCAAAGCTGCTCACCGAAGGCGTGGCCATCGTCGGCCTCGTGCCCATGCTCTGGGCCAGCGGCACCGGCGCCGAGATCATGCGCCCAATGGCCGCCCCGGTGCTTGGCGGGCTGCTGATCAGCGACGAGGTGATCGACATCATGATCCCGGTGATGTTCTACTGGATCCGGCGGAGGCGCTGGAAGAAGCTGCGCGAAGAGCCGGAGGCCGAGATTCAGCCCGCCGCCGCGATCATCATGGGATAGGTACAGCCGCGTAGGGGCGGCTTTAGCCGCCGTGGCGTGGTTGGCGTCCTGAATCATCCGATGGGTACAATGTGGGTACAATGCAGCGCATGACACGACCGGGTCCGGAGCCATGACAACGCCTCTCAAGCCACCTCAAGTCAAGCTGGAGCCGCCGAAATGCCTCGTGCGTCTTCTGTCCAGAGTGCGTTTCTTGCGTTCCTTCCTGGAGTACGCTCGCCAGCGACGGCTCTGCAGACTGCAGAGAAGCGAGATCATGGCGCAACTGGACCAGCGCCCAACGGCGGTAGAGGAGCCGTGGAAGACCGACGCGCATTTGCAGAAGGCCCTGACCGCGCTGTCGGCGGCGCTGCGAGACAACCTGGGATGGGACGCTCGTCGATTAGCAGGGGACGATCCGATGGGCGTTTTGCTGATCGAGGAAGACGGTCTCGAAATGGTGGAACTGCTCATGGACTTGGAGGATGCTCTCGGTCCGCAGTTCGACAGCAACCAGTTTGGCGAGCAGATGCATCGTTTCACTTTCCGCCAGGCCGTTGAATGGCTTGCATCAAGAACGTGAACCCATGCGCTGCTGCGCTGCTTGCGGCGTCGAGGCTTCTATCCTACATTGTGCTATAATGAAGCTGACGTTCGTCGAGACGCGGGTCTTCACGGCACGCTGGAAGAAGCGGCTGGACGACCAGGCTCTGCGAGAACTGCAGTTGAGACTCATGGCGGATCCCGCGGCCGGCACCCCGATCCCGGGATGCGGCTTGCTGAGAAAGCTGCGACGTGGCGATCCGGCCCGCGGACGCGGCAAGCGCGGCGGCGTCCGCGTGATCTACCTGCACACGCCGGAAGTCTCGCGAGTGGATCTGATCACGGTCTACGGCAAGGATGAGAAGGATGATCTGAGCAAGGATGAACTGGCGGCCCTGTGCGGTCTGGCGAGATCGCTGCGAAGCGAACTCCTCGGCCAAACGAGCGGCGAGCATCAGTGAAAGGACAATACCGATGTCCCGAGCGCCCGACTACGAAAACATGAGCGTCTTCGAGCAGATCCAGTCTGGCCTGCAGGACAGTCTCGCCAATGCACGCGGGCAGTTGAACCTCAGGACAACGGTCTTGCCCGCCCCTCCACCCCCAGCGTCTCCTCGGCGCGTGCTGTCGCTGCGCAAGAAGCTGAAGATGTCGCAAGCCGTCTTTGCGGCCACGCTGAATGTCTCGCCCAAACTCGTGCAGAGTTGGGAACAAGGCGCACCGGCCAGGGCGCGGCGAACTCAGGCTCATCCAGTTCATTGAGACGGTGCCCGGACTTGTGAGCAGCCTCTTCTCGACCAAGCCGCGCATGCAGGACCACTGCGGCGCGTCGAGCTACGTCGGTGTAGTCACGTCGGATCGGTCTCCACTCAATTCGTCTCCCCCACATCCAACCGATATTTCCGCATCTTCTTATACAGCGTCGTCCGGTTGATATTCAGCTCCGTCGCCGTGAGCTTGCGGTTCCAGTTGTTGCGCTTCAGCGCCGATTCGAGGATTCGCCGCTCCGGCCCCTCCAGCGCACGCTCCAGCGGCATGGGCTCATCCATCGCCTCCGTTGCCGGCGCGCTGGCCTGCTTGGGTGCAGCGAACGTCGCCACCGACTCCGGCAGGTCCTCCGGCTCGATCGTCGGCTGGCGGCAGAGCACCACCGCTCGCTCGATGGCGTTCTCCAGTTCCCGCACATTCCCCGGCCAGTTGTACCGCTGTAGCGCCGCCACGGCCGCATCGCTGAAGCCGAGGATTTCCCGTCCCGTCTCGCGCGTGAAGCGCCGCAGGAAATGCGACGCCAGCAGTGGGATGTCGGCCAGCCGCTCGCGCAGGCCCGGCAGGCGGATGTTCACGACGTTGATCCGATAATAAAGGTCCTGGCGGAACTTCTGCTCGGCCACGAGCTGGTTCAGATCGCTGTTGGTAGCCAGGATCAGCCGCACATCCACGTTGCGCGTCTCGCTGCTGCCGACCGGCTCGAAGGCGCGCTCCTGGATCACGCGAAGCAGTTTGACCTGCATCGCCGGCGAGGCCGAGTTGATCTCATCGAGGAAGATCGTGCCGCCGTCGGCCGCCAGAAACCGCCCGGGCTTGTCGCCCACCGCGCCGGTGAAGGCGCCTTTGACATGCCCGAACAACTCGCTCTCCAGCAGCGTCTCGGGCAGCGCGCCGCAACTTACCTCGACAAACGGCTTGGCGCGCCGGGGCGAGCGGTGATGGATCGCCCGCGCCAGCAGCGACTTGCCCGTCCCGCTCTCGCCGGTCATGAGAATCGTGGTGCGGCTGTCGGCCACGGCCTCTACCAGGTCGAAGACCTTGAGCATCCTGTAATCGTGGCCGACGATGTTCTCCAGGCCGAAGCGCAGGTCGAGCTGCTGCTTGAGCGTCTGGTTCTCGAAGAGCAGCGCCTGCTGCCGCACGGCTTTCTCGACCACCACGCGAATTTCATCGTCGATGATCGGCTTGGTCAGGTAGTCGAACGCCCCCAGCTTGATCGCCTCGACCGCCCCTTCGATCGAGCCATAGCCCGTGATGACGATGACGACGACGTGCGGGAATCGCCGGCGCACGCCTCGCAGGAACTCCGACGGCTTGACCCCCGGCATGTTAATGTCGGCCAGCAGCAGCTCGGTCTGATAGCCTTCCATGGCGGCCAGGCACTCATCGGGCTTGTCGGTGGTGCGAACGTCGTAGCCCTCGCGCGAGAGGAACTGCGAGAGCGACTGGAGCAGGATGCGGTCCTCATCGAGCACCAGCAGGCGGGGGCGATTGGGCGAGTTCTCCTGAAGCATCCAATAATCATCGGCACGAACCGATGTTGACGAAAAGCAACACGGGCGGAATTTTGTGGCACAGGCGTCCCACCTGTGGGCCGGCGCGTCACACAGGCCACAGGCGGGACGGTTGTGCTACCATGGCGCCGTTATGGGGTGGTGCAGCTCCGCCCGTCACGGCGGCGATGATTCGCAAGAGCTGGTCGATATCCACCGGCTTGATGATGTGGGCGGCGAAGCCGGCCTCGCGACTGCGCTGCACGTCCTGCTCCTGCCCGAAGCCGGATATCGCGATCCCCGGCAGCGTCTGTCCGCGCGAGCGAAGTTGGCGCATCAGGTCAATCCCGGTGCCGTCCGGCAGGCCCAGGTCGCTGAGCAGCAGGTCGAACTTCTCCCGCCCGGCCAACTCCAATGCCGTCGCCACGTCCCCGGCCATCTCCACCTCGTGCCCCTCGCCACGCAAGAGCAACCGCATCGTCCGCGCCGTGTCGCCGTGGTCCTCGACGAGAAGAATGCGAAGCGACGCAGCGGCGGAGCGATCGAGCGATGCAGGGGAAGAACCGGTTGCGTCTCTCCCTTCGTCGCTTCGTGCCTTCGTCGCTTCGTCGCTTACCAAGGGCAATCTCACCCGGAACGTCGCGCCCTTGTCTTTCCCTTCGCTGTGCGCCGAGACGATGCCGCCGTGCATTTCCACGATGCCTTTGCTGATGGCCAGCCCCAGCCCCAGGCCCCCGAACTGCCGCGTCATCCCCGCGCCCCCTGCTCGAACGCCTTGAAAAGCGTCGGCAGCACGTCCGGCTCGATCCCCTGGCCGCTGTCGTACACTTCGACCAGGACGGTATCCTCCTCCCGGCGGCAGCGGATGCCCACGCACCCGCTGTGCGGCGTGAACTTCGCGGCGTTCTTCAGCAGGTTCCAGAACACCTGCTGGAGCCGGGCGGGGTCGGCATTGACGCGGTAGGGGGCCTCGGGACCGAGATCCAAGGCAAACTCCTGGCGTCTGGCCTCCATGTCGGGCATGCACACCTCCACCGCCCGGTAGATGATCTTGCACAGCTCGACGGTCTGGCGGTTCAACTCGATCTTTCCCCGGCTGATCCGCGTCACATCCAGCAGGTTGTCGATCAGCCGGGCCTCCATTTCTATGTTGCGACGGACCACCTCCAGCCTCTCTTGCGTCTCGGCGTCCAGGCCCTCATGCCGCTGGAGCATCGTGATGGTCGCCAGCACCGGCGTCAGCGGCGTGCGCAGCTCGTGGCTCAGCGAGGCCATGAACTGGTCCTTGGCGGCCGCGCCCGCTTCCATCTCGGCCAGGCGTGCCCGCTGCTGTTCGGACTGCCGCCGATCCGTGACATCGTCAAAGGCCAGCAGGATCAACTGCGTCCGGTCGCCTTCCTTTTCCAATCGGCGGGCATTGAGCAGCATGACCCGCTGCCCGATGCGCGGGAAATCGTGCTCCACCTCAAGATCGTCAAAGCTCGTCCCTTTGGGAAGGACATCCTCCAGCAGCACGCGCAGCTTGGGACTGGCCCACTGCCCGGCGCCCAGTTCATAGATTCGCTGGTCGATGGTCTCCTGCGGCGTGACCCTGAACACCTGGCAGAACGAGCGGTTGGCCGAACGGACGCGGAGGTCGGCGTCGAGAACCAGCAGCGGCTGCGTGACCGTCTCCACGACGGCCACCGCATAGTCCCGCGCTTCCCGCAACTGTTCCTGGGCCAGACGCACCTCATTGATGTCCAGCATCGCCAGAATGGCCCCGTCGATGCGGTTGTCCGCGGTGCGATATGGATGGATGCGCATCAAATGCCAGTGCCCTTCGGCATCCCACACCTCCCGCTCCTGGCTAACCACCGACGAGATCACCTCCGCGAGCATGTTCTCCAGATCGGCGACCTCCAGCCGCGTGTGGATGTTCGCGATCGGCCGGCCAAGATCGGCGGCGGTCAGGCCGATGACCTTGCCCCCAGCCGGCGTGAAGCGGCGGATACGCAAGTCCACGCCCAGCATCACGATGGGCATCTTCAGGCTGCTCAGCAGGTTGGTCAGATCGTCGTTGACCTGGCTGACCTCCTGATTGCGGCTTCGCAGTTCCTCGTTGAGCGTCAGCAACTCCTCGTTGGTCGAGGAAAGCTCTTCCTTGGTCGTCTGAAGCTCTTCATTCGTGCTTTGCAGTTCCTCATTGGCCGAAAGGATTTCCTCGTTGGCGGACTTAAGCTCTTCGTTGGCCGCGCCCTGCTGGTCAATGACCGCCTCAAGATACTCCTTGGTGGCCGCCAGTTCCTTGCGAAATTGCTCGTTCTCCCGGCGCAACTGCGCGATCTCCCCCTCGGCCGGCGCAGCGGCGGCGGGTGCCGCGCTTTCCCTTCGCACGGCCGGCGCGCTCCCCGGTTCCTCGAAGAATATGAGGTAGCCACCTCGCATTGAGCCGGGCAGCTTGACGGGGATGATCTCCAGGGCGATCTCCCGGCGCCCTGCTCACTTCGCAATGGCACTCCAGCCCGCCGCACCGTGCCGTGTTTCTCCCTGGCCTCCTCGATGGCGCTGTGCAGCTCCCCGAACAGGTTTTCCCTGGCCATCCTCAGCAGGTTCAGGTTGACCTCGCCCGGCGGCGGCTCCAGATACGGCCCGGTTCGCCCCCGGAACTGCAGGACGTCCAAATCCTCGTTGACCAAGACGCCGGCCGGAGCATAGCGGCCCAGCGCGACCCGGTCGGCCTCGCGTTGCAGGTCCGAGACGGCCGGCAGCCGCTCGCCGGCGCCCTGCCGGCCGGCGTATGCGGCGCATACGCCGCCGCCGAGAAGAAGGGATACGGTCGCGTCGCCATGGGTGTCTTGGCGAAGATCCGGTGCCTGCCATCCACCGGACCGAACAGATCCGTGAAGCGCCCAATCGACTCCGAGGCTCCGAGAACCAGGAATCCCGGCACGTTCAGAGCGTAATGGAAGGTGGGAACGACCCGCTGCTGGAGTGGCCCCGACAGGTAGATCAGCAGGTTGCGGCAGCTAATCAGGTCCACCCTGGAAAACGGTGGATCGACGGCCACGTTCTGCTGGGCGAAAACGCACATGTCCCGGATGGCCTTGCCGATCCGATAGCCGCCATCCTCCTTCGTGAAAAATCGGCGCAGGCGCTCGGGCGAGACTTGCGATTCGATATTGGCCGGGTAAAGCCCCGTGTGCGCCACCTCGACGGCCGCCGTGGCATTGATGTCGGTGCCAAATATCTGGATCGGCTGGCGAATGGACTGCTCCTCCAGGAATTCCAGCAGGGCAATCGCCAGCGAATACGTCTCCTGGCCCGTTGAACACCCTGGTGTCCAGATTCGGATGGGCACATTAGGCGACTTGTCCTTGGCGATCTGGGGGAACACCTGGGCCTTCAGGGCCTCGAACATCTCCCCGTCGCGGAAGAAGCTGGTCACGTTAATGAGAATGTCGCGGTAAAGGGCATCCACCTCCGAGGGGTTCGCCTCGAGATAGCCCCGGTAATCGGCCAGGGAATCGCGCTTCTGGAGCGCCATGCGCCGGGCGATGCGCCGCCGGATCGTCGTGTCGCGGTAGTCTGCGAAATCCACGTGCGTCGAGGACCGCAGGAGAACCATGATCCGCCGGTAGTCATCGTCATCCGCGACAGGGGGCGGCGGGGCCTCGCCGGCGGGTGGAACCGGCCGGAGATAGGCATGATGGCCGATCCGCGCCAACTCGCCAGCGATCTGCTCTGGCGGCAATATAAAATCGACACTGCCGCAATTGATGGCGCTGAGGGGCATGCCCGTGAACTTGGCGCTCTTCTCATCCTGGGCGAAGGTGATGCCGCCGGCGGCCTTGATCTCCTGCAAACCCAGTGAGCCATCGGAGCCGGTGCCCGAGAGGATGACGCCGATCGCCCGGCTCTGCCGGTCCTCCGCCAGCGATCGGAAGAACTCATCAATGGGCATGTTCGGGTGCCCGCTCTGCGTGCGCGGCGATAGCCGCAGGACGCCCTGGGCAAGCGTCATCGAAGCATTGGGCGGGATGACGTAGACGTGGTTGGGGCCGATCGCCATCCCCTCGTTCACCTCAAGCACGGGCATGGCGGTGGCCTTGGACAGCAGATCCGTCAGGCGGCTTTCGTGATGGGGATCCAGGTGCTGGATGAGCACGAAGGCCATGCCGGTGTCGGTGGGCAGGTGCGAGAGAAGCTGCCGGAAAGCCTCCAAACCACCGGCCGACGCGCCCATCGCGACCACGGCAAGCTCGCCCGCTGGCGGCGTGGCCAGTTCGTCGTTGGCGCCAGCCAGGTCGGGAATGGACGGAGTCTGACTCATCCTCGCTCCCGCGCCGTCACGGCAACAGCGGCAGCCGCCGAACCGTGCGGATCATGCCGAAATGCGGACACCACGGATCGTAACGCCAGCCCAACTCTCGGTGAGTAAGTTGCAATGCTATGCTGCGCTGAGTACGACTGCAACAGACAAAATGCCGCAAGGGCGAGGCGTCGTTGGCACGTATTTACTAACTACTCCGGCAGCGGCTTTCCCCTTGGCTTCCGATCACGCCGCCCATGTGCATCCCCTGTAGTCTCTGGCGACGGCAGGCCGATAATACCCCGGGGCGCCGTCTTTCGCCGTGAACCTTGATCGCCGGGCCAGTTTGCGATAGCCTGACATCGGCTGACAGGACTGCGCGGCTTGCGGGTTGCGCCGCGGCGGAGCTACAATTCCATGAGAAGCATGACGGAAGAAAAAGCCAATGCGAGCGACACAAAACGCGCCCGGAGTGCGATGCCCGAAATTCATGCTCACGAAGCCTTCCGAAAGTACAAGCTCGTCTACCTCGACAGCAGCCAGATCGAGCGCACGGCCTCGGAGCTTATCGAAGGCAGCATGCTGCTCAGCAACAGGGACCTGTGGCTTGCGAATTTCACGGCGACTATCAAACGCGTCCGAGAGTGGTGTGATCGATTCAGCTCTCGCCTCCAATTGGCATTGGTTGACATTCGCTCGAACAAGGTCCTGTTCTACTTCGTGCCGCAGTCCGAACGATACGATCTGGCGCTTGGCGGGGAAATGACCTCGTTGGAGGTCGAACTCGGGGGCAGCGCTGGAATCGGCTACGTGGAGACCCTCCAGGTTCCCGTACGCTCGCTGGATCGCTTCATCGGGAAGAAGTCCCTGCTGGTCTGGGCTCGGGGCGGTGATCAAGGCGGGGCTTAGGCCCTAAAGGGGCGCGGGCATGGATAACCTCCAGAAGCTCAAAGTTCAGCAGCACGTAGAGCAGTGGAAGCACAATCGTGAGTTTGCCAGGACGATCGATGGCAGATACCGGGATTGGCAGATCAACGTCATATTCTACACCGCCCTGCACCTCATCGACGCAGCACTGGCCAGCCTGGGCGTCGGTGTTTCCGAGCACACCGAGCGCAATGATCGCGTGCGGATGAACGAGTCATTCGCCGCCGTGCGGACCCAGTACCTGAACCTGTACCGTATCTCGCGCGTAACCCGCTATGACGCCGAACCCGACAGGTGGCTGCCGCAAGAGTACCTGACGGTCGCGGACCTGGTTGAGGATCTACTCAAGCCCATCGAAAACGGCGTCGGGCCATTGATCGGCAAATCGGTGAGGTTCGAGCCACTGCCGATGAAGCAGTAGTCCGCCTTCTCCGCGTCCTTTGTGCCTCTGCGGTGAACTCCGCCTATTCCGGCAGCGGCTTCCCCTTAGTCTCCGGCCCCAACCAGATCAGGACCATGCCGATGATGTAAACCAGCGTGATCGTGCCGCACATGTAGGCGTACCTGCCGCCGTAGAAACTGACGATATGCCCGGCGCCCAGCGCCGATGCCGCCGAGAGGATTCGGCCGGTGTTGTAGCTCAGCCCCTGCCCCGTGGCCCGCACGCGCGTGGGGAACAATTCCGGCAGATACAGCGGGAGCCAGCCGTAGAACGCGGCCGTGGTCATTCCGACCACGCCGACCATCAACACGAAAGCCACGTTGTAGGTGTGCATCGTCCAGAAGAGGACCATGCACGAGGCCAGCGAGAGCAGGCACAGCATGAAATACGCCTTGCGCCGGCCGATCCGTCCGCCGACCAGCGGTGCGCAGAACGCGCCGATGATCGCGCCGATGGCGGAGGCCGCGATGGCGATGGCCTTGGCGGCCGGGTTGCCGGGATTGACCTGCTTGTCAACCCAGATGGGAATCCACTGCGTCGATGCCCACGTGCCGATCAGCGCCACCGAGGCGAAGGCGATGGCCAGCAGCGCATGGCGGCGCAGCGGGCCGCCGAAGATCTCGCGCACGGGCCGGGCCGTGCCCTGCTTGACCGATTCCTGCCATCGCTGCGACTCGGGAACGAAGAGGCGGATGACGAAGGTGAGCAGCGCCGGCAGCGCACGGCCAGCATCACCCAGCGCCAGGAATGGACGGTGACCGGCCAGATCATGCCCGGGATGGCGATGAGCAGATACCCGACGTTGGCGGCCGCCCCGATGCAGCCGGCGAGCATGGGGCGCCAATCCTCCGGCCAGCATTCCATCACCAGCGCCACGCCCAGCGACCACTCGCCGCCCATCCCCAGCGCCGCGACGAAGCGCAGGCCGGCCAGGTGCCATGGCGCCTGCGCGAAATAACCGACGCCCGTGAACAGCGAATAGGTGAGCACGCTCAGCGCCATGGCCCGCACCCGACCAATGCGGTCGCCCAGCCAGCCGAAGACCAGCCCGCCGCACGCCGCGCCCAATAGCCAACAGGCGGTGATGTAGCCAAACCACTGCGGGACGTTGGCCTTGCCGCCGGTGAGCTGGCTTAACGCCGGATTGGCCACCAGCGGGAAAATCGCCTGCTCCAGCCCGTCGAACATCCAGCCGAGAAACGCGGCCAGGAGAACCAGCCATTGGCCGCGAGTGAAGCGGGTTTTCGTTGAGACGGGCTGCAGGGCGGTCATGGGATAGAATACGCTTTGGGTGGGTGTCAGTTGTCAGTGGTCCGTTGTCCGTGGACGGGTCAATGGTCCGTTGGTCCCGGGTGGCGAATCCACTGACCAGGGAACAACGGACCCGACCACTGACAACGAACAACGGACTACTGACAAGGACGCGCTGCCGGCCAGGCGTGCTTTTGTGTAGGAATTTGCGGCCTTCCCGAAACTCACCCAATGCGTTAATTCCCAATAAGGTGGCGTGCGCGGGAGAGCGGAGCACATCGCATGTTGAAATTCACTCCCGCCTTTCTCGCCGGCCTGGCGGCCGCGAGCATCGCCAGCGCCCAGGTGGACAATGCGGTCGCGCAACGCGCGGCCTCGCTTACCCTATAAAACCGGCCCGGGCGAGCTCCGGGTGACGGTCAAGAGCATGGAAACGGATTAGCGGCCCGGGTAACCAATACGATCGGACCCTCCACGTCACCCCTGCAGCGAGATGCTCGCCTCCATGCGTTCATTGGGCGCGGGCAGGTCGAGTTTCATGGCGGCCGCGGCGGCCTTCTGCTTGCCGAGCTGCTGCATGAGCATTGCCCATGTGTCGCGCTGGTAGCGCAGGACCTGGATCGCATCGTCGATGGCCTCGACCTTGTGCCCGGTGTTGGCCTCGATGAGCTTGCGATACGCATAGTTATAGAGCGAGGCCAGCTTGCCGCAGAGCTCGGGCAGGACGTCGTGCTTGAGCGAGCAGTTCATCTCGACGAGGATCTTCTGCACCCGCGAGATGAGGTTGTAGCTCTGCTCCCATTTCTTCTGGACGAGGAAATCCCTGGCCTGCTCACAGAAGCGGAGAGCCCCATCATAGAGCATCATCTGGAGCTGCTCGGGCGTGGCGGTGAGGACCTTGGTCCTCAGATAGCTGTCGGCGGCCTGGCTGACCATGCATCCTCAGAAAACGCGGCGATACGGACTCATGGGGATTATCGGCAGTTTAGCCGGGGGAGATTGAGTCAGTTGTCATTGAGTCAGTGGTCCGTGGTCCGTGGTCCGTGGTCCGTGGACGGGTCAATGGTCCCTTGGTCAGTTGCAGGAGCACGTAGCGATCGGCCCCTCCACTGACCAACGGACAACGGACCCAACCACTGACTACGGACTACTGACTACGGACTACTGACCACGGACAAGCTCTGCTCTATAATTCGACCCAGTGAAAGGAGGCCCATGAAACCGATTCGCATTGGCCTGGTCGGCTCGGGATTTGTCACCACGATACATGCCGAGGCGCTCAAGCGCGTGCCGGGGGCCGAGTTGTTTGCCGTGCTCTCGCCCAACCACGCGCAGGGTTTCGCCCAGAAACACGGCATTCCGCATGCACTGAACGATCTGGCGAAGTTCCTGGCCATGCCCGAGCTGGACATGATCGTCCTGGGCTGCCCCAACGACCTGCACTGCGCCGTGACGGAACAGGCGGCGGCCGCGGGGAAACACATCGTCTGCGAGAAGCCGCTGGCCACGACCCTGGCCGAGGCCGATCGGATGATCGCCGCATGCGCCAAGGCGAAGGTGAAGCTCATGTACGCCGAGGAGCTCTGTTTCACGCCCAAGTACGTGCGCCTCAAGCGGCTGGTGGATGACGGGGCGATTGGCCGCCCGTACATGGTCAAGCAGTCGGAGAAGCACGATGGCCCGCATTCGGCGTGGTT
Organism: uncultured Phycisphaerales bacterium; assembly: GCA_963836515.1. GTDB lineage: Bacteria > Planctomycetota > Phycisphaerae > Tepidisphaerales > Tepidisphaeraceae > CAWIJX01. The sequence continues at coordinate 2,112,085 of CAWIJX010000004.1, read as the reverse complement.
CTGGGATGTCTCGCGCAGCGGCGGCGGCGCCACCATGGACATGGGGTGTCATGCGTTTGAGTTCTTCAGGTGGATGTTGGGGAAGAAGGGTTCAGGGTTCAGGGTTCGGGGTTCAGGGACTCAGGAAGTGCAAACACAGAGTCATGAGACGCCGCTGGGGGAGATCGTGCCGCTGGACAAGCCGCGAGCCGTATCGGTGTATGCGGACATGGGCACATTCGTACACAAGGAGCGCACCAAGGGCGATGACAATGCCATCATCATCGTGCGATTCGCCGGCGAGGGCGGCGAGGTGGTGGGCTTGGCCGAGGAAAGCTGGGCCAAGAAGGGCGGCATGGACGATACGGCCGAGGTGTACGGCTCGGGCGGCGTGGCCTATGCCGACCTGCTACAGGGCAATTCAATCCTGACGTACTCCGAGTCAGGATACGGCTATGCCGTGGAGAAGGCGGGAACGACGCGCGGCTGGAGCTTCACGGCATTTGAAGAGCTGTGGAACTACGGCTTCCCGCAGGAATTCGCGCACTTTGTTGAACTGCGTGGCCAACGACCGCCAGCCGCTGGAGACGGGCGAAGATGGCCGGGCGGCGCTGGAGATCATCCTGGCGGCCTACGCCAGCGCGGGCTCGGGGCGGAAGGTCGAGCTGCCGATGCGGACGGAGGAGAAGAGGCCAATTGAGATGTGGAAGTGAAGGTGCCTTCGTGTGTTCGTGGTGAATAATCAGTCTTCCCGCACGATCCTGAACCCGCAGTGCGGCCCATCCGACAGCCACCACTGGCTCTTGGGGTCCTGCGGGTCGCGCATCTGCCACTCGATGTTGTACGGGGCGCGGGCGCGGGAATGCACCGCCTTGGCGTCCTGGTCGTACCAGCCGCCCTTCAAAACGAACTTGCCGTCGGCCGCCACGACCCATTCGCCGACGTTGCCGATCATGTCGTAGAGGCCCCACGCATTGGCGTCCTTCTTGCCCATGTCGTGGGAGACCATGTCGCCCGCATCGTTGGTTGAGTTCTTATCGAACCACGCAACCTTGTCCAGGTTCCTGGCGTGGGCCTTCAGGTCGCTCAGGTCTTCAACCGCTCCGCCAGCGCGGCAGACGTATTCCCACTCGGCCTCGGTGGGCAGGCGATACTTCTTGCCCGTCAGCTCGGAGAGCCACTTGCAATAGGCGACGGCCGCCTTGGGATGGATGGAGATCGCGGCGAAGCCCTGGTGGCCAAAGCCGCGGTCGGGGTTGGCGTAGGGGCGGCTGGGGCGGAGCTTGGCATCGATCAGCTTGTCGGCTTCCTTGGGGTCCTTGTCCATGCAAAGCCGGTAGTCGTCGTAGGCTTCCCACGACAGCTCGGTCTGGCCGATCCAGAGGCTCTTGATCTCGACCTTTTCGGTGCTGCCCTTTTCCTTGCCGGCGATCTCGACGGTGCCGGCCGGGATCTTGACCAGCTTCATCTTCGTAACCGACCGCAGCATCGGGATTTTCAGTTCCTCGACCTCGCCCTTGGCCTGGGCCAGAGCGAGGACGGGCGCGACGAGAACCGCAAGAGCCGTGAGCAGAGTGCCTTTCATCCAGCTTGTCCTTTCTTCACTGTGCAGGACTTGTACTCAACCATGAAAGCGTTGTTGAGTCAAGTTTGTCAGGTGGATCGCAGAGGGGTAGCACAGGCGGGATGCCTGTAGAGTTGGAGGCTGGAACTTCTGCTGAGGAAGGGAGATATGCTCACAGGCGGGACGCCTGTGCTACGACGGGAGATGTAGCCAATGCAGAGCGCGTCGTACGCCGGCGACGATGCGCGACCATACGACGAGCACTCGCAGCCGCAGTTCCAGGCGCTGGAGCGACAGGTCGTGCGGATCGGCCGCGATGGCCCGGCGGATCCATGCCCTGCCGCGGGCATAGTCGCCCTGTCGCTCGTAGGCAAGGGCGAGGTTGTACATGGCCGTGGTCGCGCGCGGATCGAGCTTCAACGCCTGCTGGCAGGCGGCCAGGCCCTCATCAAACCGGCGATTGAGGAAGCAGGCGACGGCCAGGTTCTGCCAAGCCGATGCATTCTCGGGCTCGAAGGCGGTCAGCCGCTTGAGGCAGGCCACGGCGCAGCGGTGCTGGCCGCAGTCGATGAGCAGGTTGGCCAGGTTCATCAGCAACCGGGGATCCAGCGGATTGAAGCGAAGCTCGGGCGCAGATGTCGGCGGGCGCTGATCTGGTCGCCGTTGTGCAGACTGATCTCGCCCAGGCCCAGGTGGGCGCCGGGGCAGCGGAGATCGAGCGACAGAGCGCAACGGAACGCCTCTCGCGCTTCGCCATACCGATGCGATGCGAAATGCCAGTGGCCGTAGTGAAGGTGGGCGGCCGCGTCGCGCGGGCAGAGCTCCAGCGCCCGGCGGAGCTTTTCGCCGGCCTCATCGGTCCGCCCCATTTCCAGCAGCAGACTGGCCAAGTCCAGCAGCGCCCGGCTGTTACCGGGGTTCAGCCGCAGTTCCTCAAGATAGTGCTGGCGGGCCTGCTCGAGTTGGCCCTTTTCCCAGAGCGCCTCGGCCAGGAACAGGTGAACCTGCGGCAGCAGTTCATCCAGGTCGATGGCCCGCTGCCAGCAGTAGATGGCCTTGTCCAGCATCCGCCGCTGGCGCAGGCTGCACGCGATGGCGTGATAGCAGTGCGGGCATTCCTCCTTGTACTGGCGGGCGAGGTAGAACATCTCCTCGGCCTTGTCGTGGTCGCCCAGCTCGGCGTAAGCCGCGATCCGGCCGCAGTATGCGGGCTCGTACGATGCATCCAGCGACGCAACCTGATCGAAATGGTCGATGGCCTCCTGGAATTTGCCAAGCCGCGAGAAGTCGATAGCGATGCGGTGCAGCGACTCGACATCCTGGCCTTCGATCTCGACGACCTGCTGATAGGCTTCGATGGCCTGGTGATAGCGTTCAAGCTGGTCGAGGGTCAGGCCAAGGTTGAAGTACCAGGCGCTGTTGTAGGGATTGATGGCGATGGCGGCACGAAGCTCATCCAGAGCTTCCTGCCAGCGGCGCTGGGAGAAAAACTCCTGGGCGCGGGCGACGCATTGCTCGGCATCGGACCAGTCGTTCATGGCTTAGTCTGAAGCGCCAAGCGTTAGCGCCCGCCCGCGGTCTGGGCGGGCGCTAACGCTTGGCGCCTCGGACGTCCCAATCTACCTCGCCGGGGGTAGCCGCTGCAAGATTAAAACAGGCTGGCAAAACGGCCGGGGAATATTATCATTCCCGCTCCCAAAGCCGGCGAAAATGAGGTTTTGCCCGGCTGCCAGGAGAGATTTTTCGAGGAAACACTATGAGCACTGCTGTAAAGGGAAATGCCGTTGTCGGACAAAGCGGCGGGCCAACCGCCGTCATCAACCAGGCGCTGGTGGGCGTGATCCAGGAAGCCCGCAAGGCCAGCCACATCGGCCAGATCCTTGGCTCGCGCCACGGCGTGAGCGGGATCAAGAAGAACGACTTCATTCCGCTGAACGGCGTCAGCGATGAGCTGCTGGAGCGGATCGCGCTGACGCCGGCATCGGCACTGGGCAGCTCGCGCGACAAGCCGGATGCCGAATACTGCAAGGCGATCTTCGAGAGCTTCAAGAAGAACAGCGTGCGCTATTTCTTCTATATCGGCGGCAACGACTCGGCCGACACGGCCCGCATCGTCAACGAGCTGGCCAGGAAGGAAGGCTACGAGCTGCGCACGTTCCACGTGCCCAAGACGATCGACAACGACCTGCGCGTCCACGACCACTGCCCCGGCTATGGCAGTGCGGCCAAGTACGTCGCCAGCGCCATCCTCGGCGACAACTTCGACAACCAATCGCTGCCGGGCGTGAAGGTGGACATCATCATGGGCCGCAACGCCGGCTGGCTGACGGCCGCTTCGGTGCTGGCACAAGCTCGACAGCTACGGGCCGCACCTGATCTATGTGCCCGAGGTGCCTGTGACGGTGGAGCAGGTGCTGGCGGATGTGGATCGCGTCTACAGCAAGTACGGCCGCTGCCTGATCGCCGCCAGCGAGGGCATGTGTACGCCCACCAAAGTCAACGACAAGCGCGGCCAGCGCAACCAGCTCTGGGCCGAGCTTGCCGCCGAGGACCTGGCCGGCAAGCTCAAGCCGGGCGAGGCCAAGAACATGGACCTGGAGCCGGATGCGCATGGCAACCGCCAGCTCTCGGGATCGGGGATGCTGGGCGATTTCATCGCGGGGCTGATCAAGGGCAAGCTCAAGGCGCCGGGCGGCAAGAAGCTGCGCGTGCGGGCCGACACGCTGGGTTATCCGCAGCGGTCGTTCCCCGGATACGTGTCGGAAGTGGACGCGAAGGAAGCCCGGCTCGTCGGTCAAATGGCCGTGCGATATAGCAGCGGCGATGCGAGCGGCTCGGTGGCGATGAAGCGCGTAGCGGGCTCGCAGTACAAGATCGAGACGTTCCTGACGCCACTGGAGACGGTGGCGCGCAGACCAAGGATCTGCCGCACGAGTGGATCAAGGGCGGCAACGACATCGCGCAGGCGTTCATCGACTATGCCCGGCCGCTGGTGGGCCCGCTGCCCGTGACGGGGGATTTTGCGGAAGTGAAGTGATTTTCGATTTTTGAGTTTCGATTTTGGTGCCGCCAGTGCCCTCACTGGCGGAATTGACTGCGGGAGAGCCGGAAAAATCCGCCAGTGAGGGCACTGGCGGCACTTTCACGGCTCCGGCCGCGCACCTTTGAACCCGCCCATGTCCGCCTCGGGTGTCGCGTCGGCAAGCTGCTTGCCAGTCTCGATGGCGCGGAGGATTGTCTGGTAGTCCGGATCGGCCGTGCCGGCGAAGATGGGAATTCCCTTGCCGTCTTTGGCCTTCTCGATTCCCCGACCGCCGGCGCTCTTGGGCAGGTGCGCGGTGAGGGCGGCGCTGAATTGCGGGCGCGTGAGGTTGATCCACGCGAGCTTGCCGTCCCAGATATTCGCGTGGTCGTTGGGCTTGGGGTATTCGCCGTGGCATGCAACGCAGCGGCGGTTGTAGACACCCAGGAAGTCGGCCGCGAACCAGGGGTATTCCTTGCCGGTTGCGGGGTCGGTAGCGAGGTCGCGCCGGCCAGGCGAGTTGGGGCGGCTGTGCGCGTACGTGCCGTAGTAGGGGACGTTGGCGTCGATCCACAGGTAGACGCGCTGGCGGTCTTCGAGCGGCATCGTCTTGCCATCGCGCTCGCGCTCGACGATCTCCGTCAGCCGGCTGGCGTGGCTGCCCGTCCACAGCGGCTGATTGACGGCGGTCGGCGTGCGCAGCAGCCAGTAGAAATGCACCAGCGGCTTGCCCTTGGCCGCCTCGCTCGGGAGCATTTCGCCGCTGTCCATGTCGTGCTGGCGATAGGATCGGCTGCGGCCGAGGAGATTGTCGTAGGCCATGCTGAAGAGGCGCGTCTTGTCGCCGGAGAAGTCATAGCCGCCGGCCGGGTCGCCGCCGCTGTGGCACTTCACGCAGTGTTTGTCGAGCACGGGCTGAACGACCGTCGGGAAGTCGACGATGCCATCCTTGAGATAACTGACCGGCTCAAGATCGCGCGGCGGTTTGGTCGCGGCGATGGGATGGCGCGACGCGGTCGGCGTTTCCCAGCGGCCTTCGTGGCAGCCGATACAGCTCACGTTTTCGCCCGGCATGACCTGCGCCGCGGAGGTCATCCGCTGAAGCTCGCGACCGTCGGCATCCAGCACCTGGAAATAAATCTCACGCAGCGCCGGCGCGGAAATACGCCGAACCATCCTCCTCGACCGGCACGGTGCCCCAGCATCGCTTGGCGTAGTAGGTAGCGTAGCTCATCACGGGCGACTGGTCGAAGGCGCGGCCGACGAGGTCCTCGGTCTTGCGGACTTGCTCCATCACGCGAAGGTATTTCACCTGGCCGCGTTTGATGGTGGGTTCGAGGCCGCGGTAGACGTCGGTGAGGAGAAAGGTGCCATTTTCGATTTTTGATTTTCGGTTTTCGATTGGGTCGGTTCTTCCGGGGATAGCGGGCGGGACGGGCTGGCTCTTCAGGGGGATCGGGAAATAGCAGCCCATTTGCGCATCCTCATACAGAAGCTGCTTTCGATTGCTCGCGTCCAGAAGGTAGATGCGATAGCGGTGGGGCGTCGCGCCGCCGTAGGAGCAGAGGAATTGCGCATCGCTCAGCGGGAACGGATCGCGATAGGCCCATTCCTGGCGCGAGTCGCCAACCTGGGCGATCTCTTTGGTGATGTAGGTGTAACCCCGGCCGCGCGGGGCTTCCGGGCCATAGCGCGTGTCGATCAGGCCGATCGCGCCGTGGGGGAAACCATGGTGCGGCGCGAACGTCGCGACGACGCGATCGCTCCGGCCGGGCAGCGGGCGGGCCTGCCAGAACGTGGCCACGTCGCGGATCGTGTTGCCGAAGAAGAGCTGGTACATCGTGCCGTCGGGGTTCTGGGTCCAGAGACTCTGCCGGAACGTGAGATCGCGGTCGACGTATTCCCATCGCGTGAACAGCACCCGGCCATCGGGCAGGATCTGCGGGGTGAAATCGCTCAGCGTGTTCATGCTGACACAGCGGATGCCCGATCCGTCGCCATCCATCACGTGCAGGTTTGACGCCGGGCCGGGCTGGCAGACGGTGTAGCCGAACCGGCGCGTGGAGATGAAGACGATCCGGCCATTGGGCATCAGGCACGGGCTGACGTCGTAGAACGGCCCGTCGGTGAGCTGCTTGAGGCCGGCGCCGTCGGTGTTGATCCGCCAGATGTGCCAGTGTTTTTCATCCTTGCGGCGATAGGAGAACAGCAGAACGCTCGCGTCAAACGAGACGTTCATGTCGTAGATACAGCCATCGCGATCCTCGAAGATCGTCCTGGCCGGCCGGTCGGGATGGGCGGCGTCGAAGACGCGGATGGCGCAGCCGCTCGCCGCGGGCTGGGAAGCCCACAGGTCCTGCCCCGCGGCCGGCGGCGCACTGAGCGGGTGGCGCACGACAACGGCGATCGGCGGGAGGTTTTCGATGGGCGTGAGCTGCAAGGGCTTGGGCAAGACCGCTTCAAATGCAATTCTCCGCGGCGTATCGCCGGTCTTGACGCAGAAATTACGGAACCGCGCCTCGCGCTGCCATGGCCGGAATCCCACAGCGCCCGGCGGCAGCGGATGGTCCTTGTCCTCGTAGCTCAGTACGCTCTTGCCATCGACCATGATCTCCATCGCCGCCCCCTTCATGCGCACGACCAGCGCGATCCACCGGTCGGCAGGCACGTCGCAGCGGACATCGCGGATCAGCTCGAAATTCTGGCGGTGGCACCGAGCCGCAGGGTGCCCGACGCATCCAGCGAAATCTCGCAGCCGTTGAACCGATCCGCGCCGACATCGGCATCGGAGGTCCTGACGATAAGCCCGGCGTTGCCGCCGCGCCGGCCGGGCAGCATGACTTCGACGCCGACCTCGCCGTCGCCGATGGGCGGCGAGTCAAAAATGAGCTTGGCGCCGGCATCGGCGCCGCAGAAGAGGATGCCGCCCTCGACGTGCCAACTCCCACCGTAGGACTGAAATCCCTTGACCAGGACATCGCCGCTCTCGGCCAGCGCACAGGCGCTGGACCACACGGCCAGAATCGTAAATAGGCATTTGCCGCGCATTTGTCTATCGCCAGTGCTCTTCGTCCGGCGTGGCGGGCGACGTCGATGGCGGCAGCGACGGCGGCGCCTTGGCGACCATCGCCTCGCGAACCGCCTGGGCCAGGTTCTGTTCCATCACCCTGTCGCGCCGCAGCGCATACCAGTAGAGCATGACCTGCTGGGGATCGAGATGGTATTTGGGATCGACGCGCAACTGGCGCTCGACGACAACCTTGGGCGTGACGGTGTAGGCGCCGTCGCGGTCCTGCGAAAATTCAAAGAAGATGGTCCGGCGCACCGTGCCCAGCGAGGCCTCCTTGACATCGTCGGCGGTGCCGGCGTCCTTGCGCCACAGCTCGAAGAACTGCTTGGAGATGACCGGCTCGGTGCTGAGAATGCGCGCGCGATAATCGCGGCGGTCGATCTTGAAGAACCAGCGGCGGGCGACCTGTTCGCAGGTGTCCCAGAGGACGTTGAAATCCCGGCCGGTCACGCGCGCCGCGGCCGGCTGCGCCAGCCAATAGTCCACCGTCGCTCGCTTGAGTTCGATGGTCGTGGCAGGCTGTGTGGCCGAGGGATTGGATCGCCCGGTGATGCAGCCGCTCATCGCCAGCGGCGCCAGGAGGAGCAGCGGGAGTTTCCAGCCAGTGATCCGGTGCATGGGGTGGGATTCTATCCGCGGTCCGACTGAAGCGGAAGCGTCAGCGCCGCTCTGACAAAGGGGGCGTGCCGGGCGTGCCCGGTTTTCCGGGGGATGGCGTGAGCGCCATGAGTGCCATGCTCACGCCCGGCGCCACCGACTCTTCTTCGCAGCAGAAGGCTGATCGCCGGGCGTGAGCATGCGGGCTGCCCAATCGAGCGCCGGACGGCATGCCCACGCCGGCCGATCAGGCCCACTCGCCCAATGACGTCCATTACGGCCGGCGTGGGCATGGCACTCAACTCGTCCCAACTTGCTCCCTCTCAAGCAATTGCGCTTTGCCCGGAAAAACGGGCACGCCCGACAAAGGGCGGGCGCTAACGCTTCCGCTTCAGATGCGATATAGTCCTACCTTCGGCACTCCAACGCCCACGCCGGGACGATGGCTTTTCGGCCGCCCGGCGGCGTCCAGCTCAGGTGCAATGCCGCGCCGCCGAGGCTCTGGTACATCTCGATGTGCAGTGGGTGCGGGCCGGCGGTCAGTTTCAGCTTCACCGATCGCTCGGCCAGCGTGTGGGCTTTCCAATGATCGAGGACGACCTGCCCGTCGAGGCTCAATCGCGCGCCGTCGTCGCTGGCGACGAACAGTTCATACTCGCCATCCTGCGGGACGACCAGAGAGCCGTCGTAGCGGCAGCAGTAGAACTGCTTCATGTCGGGCTTGGGGCCGCCATCCCAGTCGACTTTCGAGACAATCTCCTCGCCGGTTCTCTTGCCGAAGTTGTGGGTCCAGTAGGTCGCCCGCAGGCCCGGCGCGGCTCCCTGGCAATAGCGGGCGAGGGCCTCGGCCTGCGCCTTGCGCAGCGTGCCAGGCCCACGAGTTGGCCAGTCGCGCGGGAATCTTCGCCAGCGCCTCGCGGACCTGCGGGAGCAACTGGCTGGCGGCAGCGCGGTCGCCCTGGTTGATGGCGGCCATCACGCGCGCCTGGATGCCGCGTAACGCCGCAGCCTCCGGCGTCATTTCAAGCTCCAGGATCTGCTTCACGCTCGCCATCCACTGGCTGGTGGCCTGGAGATTGGGCGCGGCTTTGTGGCGGGCAGCGATGTCCGTGAGCAGCTTCTGTGCCTGGTCGAACTGGCCGGAGTCGCAGGCGGCGGAGACGGCCGAGAGGTCGATCTCCAGCAGCGCGTCGAAGGTGGTCGTCATCGCCTGTTCCGAGCTCTCCAGCGATTGCTTGAGCATCTCGCCCAATACCAGCTTGATCTCTTCGCCGGCGCGGATGGCAACGGATGGGTTGCTTCCGGGAAGGATGATTGCGGCCGCCCGCTTGAGCAGTGGCCGATAGATCAGGCCATATCGCAGGCGGTATTCTCCCGCGGGAAGCACGAGGGCCTGCTCGCCAACCAGCGTGGCAAAGGAGCAGTGGGCATCGTCGGAAGAGAAGGCCAGGCGATATTCGAGGTCGGTGCTGGCCGGCTCGATCTGGAGCCGGCCGGTCGGGCCGGCGAATGGGCTCAGCGTGATGCTCGAACCGTCGTCGGCGATCTGGTCGATGCCGTAGGCGCCTTTGGGTGTGGGCAGGATGTCGGCGATGGGCGCGAAGATGGCAACCCGGCCGGGATCGCCGATGCAGATGCCGTCAGCGCCTTTCGTGAAAGCGCCGTCGAGATTGTTGTCGTAGAGCTGGATGGGAAAGTCGCCGATGACGCCGGCCTGCACTGAGCCGGATCGGTAGAAGAGCGTGGATGTGCCATTATGGGTGAAGGCGCGGGGAAAGGCCAGCATGTAGGGGCGGCCGGATTTCAGGGTGATGGAAGCGGGGGCGCAGCCGAGGCCGGCGACGGTCAGGTCGGTGGATCTGCCGGCGGCGGTGAGGGTAAGCGTGCCGGTCGGAGAGCTGACTAAACGAGCGTCGGCGAGGATGTCGCCCGGCAATCGGCTCGCAAGCGAGCCGGTTAAACGGAGATGGCGCGTGGGCAGGAGGACCTCGGTGCCGTAGGCGCAGTAGTAGATGACGGGGCGCTGCGGCGCGAGCTGTCCACGCACGAGGCGGAGAGGATCATGTTGGCGTCGGCGGGGCGAGTGGTGGCGAGCGGTACGCGAATTGGCTCAGCCAGCGCGCCATTCACGAGCGATAGCGCAACGAATAGGGCGATTGGGTATTTCATGGGCGATCCTCCCTTGCGGCGCGAGTCGTGCCCAGGGCTTTGGCGACTTCGCCGGCCAGGTCATAGAGTTGCCGCGAGCGCTGCTGCCACGCGGCGAGATCGAACACATAGTGCGATGGCCCGGCCGACTTGCCGAATCCGGCCACGCTGAACTCGCTCAGATAGCGCAGCTCCCAAGTGCGCTGGTCGCAGAGCTGCTTGCAGCGGGCGGCGAGTTCGGCGCTGAGCTTCTTGGTGAGCTGTTCATCCAGCAGGGCGTTCTGAACGAAGACGCGCGCCTCGGCTTCCTGCAGACCTTCGCGCAGGATCTCGGCCCGCACGCTGGAGACGGGGCCGTCGCTGCCTTCGCCGACGATCCACGTCACCTGGAAGCTGTTGAGCTGGACGGTGCTCCAGCTTCCGCGCGGGTCCCAGTGGGCGGCGCTGGGGTCGTTGTAGCGGGCGATGATGTCGCGCCAGCGGCCCCGGCCGCCGAGCACGGGCCAGTAATCGCCGCCCCACGGGGCAAAGCCGCGCATGCCGAGGAACGAATCGCGGCCGATCTGCCCGGCATAATCGGTGATGCCCCATCCGGCGGGCGGTTCGCGCTGGCCGGTGAGCAGGATCGCCTCGGGACCGATGCGGTAGTTCCACAGGGCCGATGTGAGATAGAAGACATCGCGCGGGTAGGCCGTCACGATCCAGGGATTTCGCCAGCCATAGAACGGCTTGTCGGTGTCGGGGTCCCAGAAGACGCTGTAGTTTCCGACGAGCGCCACGCGAGCGTAGGGGTTGCCGTTGGGGGCGCGGTCGAGGCGCTGATTGCCGAACCAGAAATGCCCGAGGCGCACCCACCGCGCCTCGGGCACCAGCAGTTTAAGATCGTCGATGCACTCCTTGGCCGCTTCCGGGCCGTTGCCGTTGTCGGCGTGGTAGCCGACGGCCAGCGACTTCTCCAGGCCGCGTTTGGCGAGGATTGCGCGGATGCCGTCGAACGCGGGCTTCCAGAACGCGCGGGCCTCGTCGGTGCCCCAGCACGGGCCTTTGGCATCGCGCAGCTCGCCGGTGGCGGGCTCGAACTCGGTGATCCACGGAATCGTCCGGCCATCCTCGCCTTCGGAGATGTAGAAGATGATGACCGGGACCTTGCCAAGCTGCCGGATGGCCGTGTCGATGTAGCGATCGATGATGTGCAGGTCCGGCTCATAGGATCCATCGTCGCGCCGGACCCACCAGAGCATCGCGTGCTCGTTGCCGAAATGGGCTCGGCGGATGAGCGGGATAGTCAGTTCCTTCGTCGCCACCTGGCCGAGGACCGCAAAGGACCGCTCGATGAGCTTCCAGTGCGGCTCGGACCACATGGGCACGTTGTAGCGGATGGCCAGCGTATCCGGCGACTGCACGAAACCCATGTGCGTGACGAAATCCCGCGGGTCGGGCAGCGACCAGTCGCTGACGTGCAGTTGCACGGGGACGGCCGTTGGCGACAGCCCGTTGGCAGAAATGGTAAGCGTACCTGCGTAATCGCCGCCGGCCGAATCGCGCGGAACTTGCACGGTGAGCCAGACCGGCTGCATGGCGAGATCGGCGCTGGGCTGCTTCGTCGCCGGAAGGATCTCGCTCGGCGGCGCGTCTTCCAGCGGCTCGAATGTGGGCGTGCTCTTGAGGTAATAGAGCGGATAGCGAATGCGAATGGCCGACTTCGCGATGCTTCCGCGATCGCCCTTCAGTTCGGTCACATCCGCGCGCAGGTTGCGGATCGCGCTGCTGCCGCTGACGACGACCTGGCCGGCAAACGCGCCATTGCGCGCGCCGCTCAGGCGGATCGGGCGCAGCGGCTCGGTTGGATCGCCATAGAGGCGGCGGTCGACGCGCTCCCACGCGGGCCAGTTCCACACCTGCATCGCTGTCGCTCGCGGCGGTGAGGCGACGACGGCGCTGGCCGGCGCGGTGGCGGAAAGCGTCAGGCTTTCCAGCGAGGCGCGATTCCACCACCAGCTTCGCTGGGAGACGAGGTTGTAGTCCATCTCCCTGGTATTGACGGTGGTGAACATCACCTCGTGCGCTGCGCACGGTGGATCTCGATGGCCAGCACGTTCGTCCCCTTGCGCAGCGATGCCGGCGCGATGGTCACGTTGAGACTGCGAAACCGCTTGCGATAGCGCTCGTGCAACTGCGTGTCTTTCTCGCGCTGGTAGAACTCCTTCTCGGGCATGATCATCCCGCCGCCGTCGCGATGTGGCAGGAGACAGCCCGGCCGGCCGACATACGCATCCTTGTCATAGTCGTCGGCCAGCGTGTCCATCGCCAGCTTGCCCTGCGGCAGACCGATCCGGCCGATCTCGCTGCCATTCAGGTAGACCACCGCGCCGCCCTGGATGGATGCCTGAAGCTGGACTCTCGTAACGGCGATGGGATCGGCCACTTGGAACTTGCCGCGTAAGCAGACCAGCGCCAGGCTGCGGTAGTGGTTGCCCATGACGGTGGCATTGCGCAGCCAGTCGCCATCGTCGAAATCGACGGAAGTCCACCCGGCCGGCGGAAACGGCGAGCCGACAATGCGCGTCGCCTCGCGGACCGGGAACTGCAAGTCGCGGGGATTTCGGCCGGATTGCTGCTCCTGCCAGATCTTGGCGCTGGAGAAGCCGATGCGCGGATTGAGCGGATCGACGCGCACGAGCTTCCCCGATTCCAGGCGAGCCATGTCAGTCTGCCACGTCTCATGATATCGCCACAGCGTGGCATCGGCGGTCCAGTTGCGTTCACTGGCAGGCGTGCGCAGGAGAACGATGTCGGCGGGGACGGCGGCGAGTGAACTGAGGGTCGCGAGAAGAATCACGGCAAGCGACGAAGCGACGGAGCGACGGAGCGACGAAGGGCTGGCCATGCAATTCCGTAGTGCAGAGCTGTGCGCATGTTGTGCCGCCGGTGCCGACGGAAGTATCTGACCGGGCAAACCTGATATGCGCGCAGCGAATCTTCCCTTGAGCTACCCCGCTGTCTCGGCCGATAAAGACAGTTGACGGCCGAGGCAGACGGGTCTATCGTTAAAGTCGTGGGGTTATGTGGAGTGGGTGAAATCCGTGACTTTGGGATGCGGCCGACCGTGATGACTCATGACCACGTCGGAGAACTATCTTCTGCCGAACCTAGACGCCAAGACCCGAGCTGTTCTCAGCACCATGTCCGCCGTCAGTGGCGCGAAGGATGAGAACGAGGCGATACTGGCGGCACTCGTAGGGCTGGAGCAGCTCAAGTATCCGCACGCGATGATTTCCTTCCTCAGGCGGGTGAACGGAAGGCAGGAGATTCTCGCTGAGCGCGAGTACGCCACAGGGGAGTTTCGTTGGGTAGCGGAGTACACAAGGCGAGCCTACCCTGGTCCGGACCTTTTGGCCAAGGTTCTACAGCGGCAGAAGCCGCGGTTCATCCTGGACTCGCGCGATGATGAGGAAAACGACCGGCGATTGTGCAACGATCTCAGCATCATCACGCAATACGCAGTTCCGCTTTTCACGCCAACAATGCCCATCGGAACGCTCCAGATCCTGATGGGGGAACTGCACGAGGAGCCGAAGGACGAACTCCGCATACTGGATGCACTGGGCGCGCATTTGTCCATCACAATTGAGCGGCATCGCACTTTGGAGCGGCTGGAGGTGGTGCAGGATGACCTCATGCGGCAGACGAAAATGATCGTGCATGCGATGTACACGCTGAGGACGGTGCATGGGCTCTACAGGCCGGCTCGTGAGTTGATCACCCGCATTGAAGAGGCACTGAGGATAACCGAGTTGCGGAGCAACAAGCCCGCATACGAATTCCTCCGATCGACGAAGACCACTGTCGAGGGTTGGCGGGATCAGTTGCAGGAAGCATTGGCCTCGCTGGATCGCAATGAAGAGATCAAGCCAACGAACGTGGCAGTGGCCGTGCAGCATACCGTGGATACGTGGTGGCGGACGGCGAAGCGGCGCGACTGCGCATTGCGGGCTGAGAACGAGGGGGAGGATATGTCGGTGAAAGTGGCACCCGGCGACCTCATGGAGTCACTTTCGTGTTTGATCAGCAATTCCATAGAAGCGAATGCCAGGGAGATCGTGGTGTCCGCCAGGCGCAGGAAGACAGACGATGCGGGAGGTGACTGCATCGAGCTAGCGGTTTCGGACAATGGCGATGGTATTGCGGAATGCCTGAAGGCCGACATCTTGAAATTCGGGTACACGTCAAAGGGAAAGATGGGACATGGGATGGGATTGACAATAGTGGATTTGCTGGTAAAAAAAATGGGCGGCACTTTTGCCTTTCGGGCGTGGGGCAAGTCGAATGCGGAAGCGCGAACGGAAGTAGCGATCACGCTGCCGGCGTATGACAAGCGGCATGGAGGAAGCGGACAATGACGGTTATGGTTGGGAAACCGGTTCGGACGAGGAATCCCTGCGTGTTGATCGTGGATGACGAGGCACACGCGCGAAACGACGTGCGCAGAGCACTGGGCTCGAATTGCCTTCGGTTTCAGAGGTGCCGGTCTCTTGCGGAGTTTAGGTCGAGGCTAGACTCAGGTGAGGAGGTTGGGGCGGTAATCCTCGACTTGACGCTGAGAGACGGCACGGTTGAAGTGCCTTGGGCAGTCGAGACGATCAAGGCACACTGGGAAAACGCTGTTGTCATCGTCCTGTCCAACGCTGCGGTGCCGCGCGTGGATCGAAAAGGCACCGACCAATGCATCACGAAAGAGGAGTTCTACGCGGATCGCATGGTGCTCTCGACGGCGCTGATCGAGGCCATGGAAAGACGAGTTCGGGAAGGAACCCTGGACGCGAACGTGGTGGACCGAATCCGGCAGGACCTGCCGGAGAAGATCGCGACGCTGAAGGGGTACGTGCATCAAGTCTGCGGAGACAGCGTCGAGGTAATCGTTGACGAGATGGGGCCGGACGGGAGGCGGCATCCGAAAAGACTGCTGATGGATGCCGACACATTTGAACGGCAGGGGCTCCTGTTGGAGGACATGCCGTTTGTGTACCGGCTTTATTGGCAGGGAGGGAAAATGATCAGCGAGGTGGTTCCGGACGCGGGCGGCAGTGCAGAGCCGGCGCTGGACATCGACTGCAAGCTGAAGAAAGTGAAGGAGATCAGGCGCACGGAAGCGGGAAGGAATCGGGATGGCGGGCAGGGCGCTTAAGATCCATGTGCTGGACGTTGGACATGGCGACTCGCTGATTGTCGAGTTTCCCGGGGGGATGTCGTACGGAATCATTGATTGTCACCATCATCCTCCGTCAGAGGTGGTACGTGGCGAGGCAACTGGCGAGCCCGAGCCGAAGGCACTCACCTTCTTCCGGCGCGTTGTGAACGAGTTGAAAGAGGGGGGAAAGCCGCCGCCGGTCGTGGAGTTCGTCTGTTTGACGCACCCGCACGACGATCACTATCTGGGCTTTCCGAAGCTATTGGCGGGAGTGGGGGAGCTAAAGGTCCCGATCCTGCGGGTCTGGGAGTTTCCGGACTGCCAGCAGAAGACACAGGCGAAGTTGGAGGCGGCGAAGATCAGGAAAGAACGCAGAGAACTGGTTGATCAGGCAGAGGATCTGGCCGGGTTTTTCCTCGCGGTTGCGGCGGTGCCGGAGTGGAACCCACTGGACAGGCCAATACCGGAACTGCTGCATCTGGATCAGGTGGTGGTCCACGGGCTGGCACCGAGCAAGAAGCACGTAGACGACCGAGCGTCCTATGAGCGGATGAGCGTAGAGGAGAGGAGATTGTACTTTGGCCGGAAGGGACGGCATGTGGGGCGCGACGTCAACATCCTGTCGTCGGTGCTCCTGATATCATACGGCAAGTCGCACGTCATTCTGGGCGGGGACCTGCTGAACCTGGGATGGAAAGCTATACTCGAGGATCCGAAGATCAAAGAGCGGCACAGAGACGCATTCGGCAAATGCATCGCACTGAAAGTCAGCCACCACGGTTCGGACGGCGCGAATTTCCCGTATGACCCGGACACAGCGGAGCCGCTGTGCATGTATCTTGGGGATCGCTCAATGGGGCTTGTGGCGGCGATATCAGGGGGCTATCAAGAAGGTCTGCCCGGGAAGAAGATGATCCGGAAATTCACGGAGGCGGGCATCAAGGTCTACTGCACCGGCAAGACGAAGGGCGAGTGGCGGCTTTACATACCGCAGAGCATCTCGGCGAGGGCTGAAAAGAGCATCCGCTCGGAATTCGAGATGACGGGCAGGGCACGGCTCGGGATCGAGGTAGATGAATCTCAGGATCCTCTTCATGGGGACATCGCGATAATCTGCGATGATTCGGAAGGCTGGACGGTCGAGACGGAGACCGGTGTTGAGCCGCTTTGAGTAAATGGGGCCGACGTCGGGACATACCGCGGGTGAAATGAGGGTGGCGGATGCAGCACAGTCACAAGGCGACTCCTCACGTCACCCTGCCAATGGGGGCACTGGCGGCACCTGCCAACACTGAGTTGGGTTTCCGTGTAGAATGCCTGAATGGGTCAGAAGCCCCCGGAGATTGCCGATGCCGAGCCGCCGCGCTCCCTCGCCGATCGCATGAAGCGATGGGCGCTGCTGGGCCTGCGCTGGGCATCGCCGTTGTCGGGATCTGGTGGGTGGTGTCGCAGCTTTCGCTGCGCGACCACGTCCTCTTGCTCGATGACAAGAACATCCCCATTCGCACGCCGCTCGTTGCGGCGCCGGCGAAGAAAGGTGGGGATTATGTCGTGCTCGACCCGCGGACGGGCGGGCAGCGGTCGGTGGCGCGAGACCGGCTCGTGAATTCGCCGGATCGGCCGGGCCTGCTGAAGCTTCGCGATGGCCGGAGCGTCAGGCTGCTAGCTCTGGACTTGGACAAGACGCGAGCCGGCTGGCTGCTGGTGAAGAGCGAGGGCAGCGAGAAGGCCGAGTGGATCGCCCCCGGCCAGGTGCAGGGCGGCTATGCCGTGAAGGTGCCGCATCCGATTGTCGAGGCCGGTCTGGCGGCGCTCGTGCGCCAGGCCAATCCGTGGCTGCTGGGCGCGTCGCTGCTCATCTTCCCATTCACGTTCATCATCTGCAGCATCCGCTGGAATGCGCTCATGCGGGCGCTGGACATCCACCTGCCGCAGGCGCGCACGTTCGTGCTGAGCATGGTGGGCTCCTTCTACAACACATTCATGCCCGGCTCGACCGGCGGCGACCTGCTCAAGGCCTATTACGCCAGCAAGCACACGCCGCATCGCACGCACGCCGTGCTTTCGGTGCTGATCGACCGGATCATCGGCCTGCTGGCGCTGATCATCCTTGGCGGGCTGATGGCAACGCTGAGTTATTACCTGGCGCCGTCGAAGAACGACGCCGGTGTGGAGGCATGCCGGCAGGTGGCCATCGGCGCGGGCGCCATCATGGCGAGCTTCGCGCTGATGCTGCTGGTATTCCTGAACCGCGGCATCCGCTGCGCACTCGGGCTGGATTACCTGATCCGCAAACTGCCGGCTCAGAAGCACGTGCAGCATGCGATTCAGGTTGCCAAGACCTATCGCAGCCGGCCGGGGCTCGTGACGCTGGCGCTGGTGGCGACATTCCCGGTACATCTGACGGTCGTGGTGGCGGCGCTGCTGGCCGGCAAGGCCTTCGGGCTGGGGTTGCCGGCGCCGTTCTATTTCGTGGCCGTGCCGGTGATCGTGCTGGCCGGGGCGCTGCCGCTTTCTCCGCAGGGCGCCGGCGTGATGGAGTTCTTCGCGATCCAGCTCACGCGGCAACACGGCGTGGCCGTCAGCGAGGCATTCGTGCTGGCCATGTGCATCCGCCTGCAACAGGTGCTGTGGAACCTGACCGGCGGGTATTTCGTCCTGCGCGGCGGCTACCACGCGCCGACCCGGCAGGAGCAGAAGGAGATGGAGGATGAGGAGGATGAGGAGGAGAGGGAGATGGCCGAGGGTTCGTAGCGCGGGCTTCAGCCCGTATCCGCCCGCGACCCGAATCTCCTCCCGGTGGTTGTCAGCGGTCATTGGTCCGAGGGTCCGAGGCTATGCGGTTGACGGCTTTCCGGGCGCGGCTAAGATGCAATGAACATGCTGGTCCCGGTATCCAAGATCAGGCTGCGGGAAGATGAAGGCGTGTGGATTGCCAAGTCGGCGCTCCTGCCCGGCTGCCATGCGCATGGCCGGGACCGGGGCGAGGCGATCCTCCGGTTTCAGGAAGCGGCCAAGGCGCACCTGGAAGCGCTGATGGAGACAGGCCGCCCCATCCCGGAGGCGTTCCGGGGCAAGTTCGTTCTGGTGGCCTGAACGTGGGCAAGTATCCATCCTACAACTGCCGGCAACTCCAGCGGCGGCTCGCCCATATCGGGTGCCGTCTGGTGCGAACCAGCGGCAGCCACAGACACTACTCCAACCCCTTCCATCCCGACCGCCTTATCACCTTCGCCGCTCATCCCGGCGATGTGCCGCGCGGCATCATCGACGACATCATTGAGGATTTGGGCGTCTCGCGCGACCAGTTCTATTTCGGCAAGTTCTGACTGGATGGCGCATGGGGGGACATGGGAGCCTCGAGTTCCGATAGCAATATTATAGCATCACCCTCTCACCTTGTCACCATGTCATTCGGCCGGGGTGACAGTTCGGTCATGGTTCAGTAGCCGCCGGCCTGGCAACCTGCTGCTCCGCTGCCGCCATCGCCTTGTCGATGCGCTGCGAGAGCATGGGCATCATGAGCGGCAGGCGATCCGGGTGGGCGACCAATTCCGCCTTGGCCTGCCGCAGCAGGTCCAGCGCCTCTCGCGGCATCGCTTTGCGCAGATAGCCTTCGGCCAGGTGGTACTGCACCTCGGCCATGGATTCCTGCTTTTCACCCATCGCCTGGCGGATGAGCTTCATGCCTTCATCGACCCGGCCATTCTGCAGCAGCACCCAGCCCTGCGTGTCGGTGACGGAGAACTCATAGCCCATCTGCCCCATGAGATCGTAAGCGCGCTGGCTGTAGACCAGCGCCTTGGCGGGATTGGCGCTGGTGGGATGATCGACCAGCAGGCACGCGAGGTTGTTGTAGGCCATCATGCGGCGGGTCGCTTCGGTGCATTCAATGGCATCGATGTATTGCAGATAAGCTTTCTCCGCCTTCTCCAAGGTTGGCATGGAAGCGCTGGCGCCGTGATAGATGAGCGATGCGAGGTAGAGGCGCTCGGCCTGGCGTTCGTCGTCGGCCTCGCGTTGGGCGAGGTATTTTTCCAGCGTGGCGATGGCCTGCTTCCAGTCCTCCTTGTAGCGATACGCTTCGGCCAGCGCGGGCAGCCACCGATCGTCGCTGCGGCTGGCGAGCTGGGTGATGGCCGCATCGGCGCCCAGCGCCTCGCGCAGTTCGCTGCCAACGATTTGCGCTGCGCCATCGGCCTTGAGCTGATCGACCTTGGCCATGGCGCGCAGGAACTCGTCCAGGGCCTTGTCCTTGTCCTTGTCCTTCTTGGCGAAAGCCTGGCCGCGAACGACATCCAGCGCATAGGGGGCATCCTTCTGCGCGGCGAGCCTTTCGGTGATCGAAAGAACCTTGTCCGGCCCGCCGGGGATCTTGAGGAGCAACTCGCAGTAGGTCACGAGATAGAGCGGATCATCCTCGCCGGTCTGCTCGCACGCGGCCTTGGCGCACTCCAGCGCCCTGGCATCGTCGTGGCGGAGCTGCCACATGCGGCTGAGGTGATATTGCCACACCGGATCGGCCGACGGCGCTTCCTTGACGAGCTGCTCCACCTTTGTCCAGTCGCGCCGGCGCAGTTGCAGATCGACGAGTTCTTCGCGGGCGGCGCCAGCGGGGGCGAGTTTCATGGCCTGTTCATAGATTGTAATCGCATCGTTATATAGCCCAGCGCCTTTGAGCGTGCCGGCCAGCCGCAGCCGCGCGGCCGGATCGTCGGGCGAAAGGCGCACGACCTCGCGCAGGTCCTCCAGCGCCACCGGCAGGTTCTTGAGCTTCAATCGCACCGCGCTGCGGAACTGGCGGGCGGCGGCGTCGGACGGCTCGGCCTTGATCGCCAGATCAAGCTGTTCGGCGGCCGCCGGATACTGGTGTTGCAGGGCCTTGCAGCGGCCAAGCTGCAAGTGGAACTTGGCGTGATTGGGATATTGCTTGATGAGCTGGTTCAGCCGCACTTCGACGGCATCGTGGCGCTTGAGCTCCAGGAGGATATCGACCGACTCGGCGTGCAGATCGAGATTGCCCGTGCGCTCGGCGCCGCTGGTGGCGGCCGCCAGGGCTTTTTCCAGGTCGCCGATGAGCAGGTCAAACGTGACCAGTTCCCTGGCGGCGGCCGCGCAGTGGGGAAGCCTGCTGACGAGATCATCGAGCTGGCGCTGGCCGCGCTCAAGCCATGTGCGCCGAGCGCGGCTGTCGCCGCCCGTCGATGCCGTCGCTGTAGAGCCAGATCAGCTCGGCGATGGCGGGCGTATGGCCGGCGCGGGCGGACTGGCCCAGATACTTCACGCCTTGCGCCGCGTCGCGCGTGACGGCGATGCCGCCGATGTACATCTTCGCCAGGTGATACGCGGCGATGCGGTCGCCGCTCTCGGCCGCCGCCTTGAAGCATTCGAGGGCGTCGGTTTCGTTTTTCTCGATTCCCCGGCCGAGCATGAGCATCTTGCCGACCTGTACGAGCCCCTGCGAATTGCCCGCTTCGGCCGACTTGCGGAACCACGCCAGCGCCTTGGCATCGTCGCGGGGGACCTGTCTGCCATCGGCGTACTTGCCAGCCAGCCGGTTCATCGCGCCGGCATCGCCGGCTTCGGCGGCGGCCGTGAGCTTCTTGAGATCGGCGTACCCGGCAATGCGCGTCTTGATCTCGGCGGCCGGCTGGCTCCTGGCATCGAGCTTGAGGGCCTCATCGGCGGCCGCGAGGGCGATCTCATCGGCGGCTTCCTGGTCCGCCAGGCGCGATGCGCAGAAGCTCCGCGAGAGCCGGCGCACCGGCCTGCGCGGGTGGAGCCGGTTGGTCGCTCTCGTCTTCGGCCGAGTACACGATGGGCGAGAACAGGCAGATCGCGGCCGCGAGGATCAGCAAGCCCCGGATCATGGTGGGTCCTTTCATTTGGGTGGGATTGTAATGGGACGGCGGTGAATTGTCAGTTGCCGGGCGCATGCCGGCCGCAGGGCGCAAGTGCCGGCTCGTTTCAGGTGTAGAGCCTGTTGAAGGAGTTCACCTATGAAATGTGCGCGTTGGTCACTCGTTGCCTCGTCGATCGCCTTGGTCCTCTGCCTCGCCTCCGGCATCCGCGCCGAGGAGAAGAAGTCGGTCACCGGCAAGGCAAGCTGCGCCGGTTGCAGCGGCCTGGTCGAGGGCTGCAACCTGCTGCTGACCGACAAGGATGGCGGCCGCTGGCTGCTCAAGGGCGACAGCGACAGCTTCAAGGCGGCGTTCAAGGCCCGCGGGGGCGGCAAGACCATGACCGCGACGCTCGATGGCGATGCGGTCACCAAGAAGGCCAAGGACGACAAGGAGTACAAAGAGGTGAAGGTCTCGGAAGTGAAGATTGCCGAGTCGTAAGCTGGCGGCTGCGCTGTCGCCACGGATTCGATCCGCTATGATAGGCGTACCATGCCCACACAGGCTGATGGTATGCGCGCGCCCGTTCCACTCGGTTACATGTCCGAGCACCAATCTGGGCTGCCACCGCGCGCCGCGGGGATTCTGGCCGAACTGCCGCCGGTGCAGGGAGACCGATCCGAGTGGCCGCTGTCGGATGAGCAACTGACGGCGCTTCAACGCGCCGTCAGGACGTGGCGGCCAATCCGGCGAGGCGCCATTTGGTTTCGCATCGAGTCGATCATCATGATCTTGCTTACTTGCGCCTACCTCATCCTGGCGATGATCGCGCCGGATCTTGTTCTGCGGCTTGTGCTGCTTGGTCTGACAGTGATTGCTGTCGCTCTCGCCGTCCTGTTCCACTTCGCTTCCCGCGCCACCTATCAATGCCGCATTCTGGGCTTCCCACGCCACGGCTCTGGTCCATTTCGCGTTCGGTGCTCTCTATCTCGTGATGTCCGCCGTTTCCTACGCAAATCGTGAGGCCATACTCACCGTGGAGTTGTTCCTCCTGGCCGTCGCCGTTGTGATCATTGGCGCTCTGTGCCTGAGAGTCACTTCTGCCTTGCGCAGCTTCCTCAGCCAACCCGCGTGGTGCCAGGAATTCCTCGTCTTCTGCGATGCGCCTCCCCGTGATACGGCTGAAGCGGAAGCGTCAGCGCCCGCCCCGAGTTGAGCGGGCGCTGACGCTTCCGCTGCAGATGGAGAATGCCCGCCTCTCACGGTGGTATAAAGCGCATGCCGCGTTCCATCGCCATCTCCGTCATTCTGCTCGCATCGTTGACGTACGCCCAGGCCCAGCCCGCCCCCGGCATCGGCCTGCTCGTCAAGCCCGCCGACCTGCCTGCGCTTCGCGAGAAGATCAAGTCGCAGCCGTGGGCGGACATGTTCGCGCATCCGGAAGGCCGCCGACAAAGCCGTCGATGAATGGCCGAAACAGCGGGATGCGATCGCGCCAAAGCTGGCCGAGGTGTGGGACCTTTCCGTGAACAATCGCCCGGAATGGCCGGCCGATCCGGAGGTGCGCAAGGCGGGGCTGGCGCTGCGCGAATTCGCCTGGAGCACGATGTGCCCCGCCGCGTTCGTTTATCTCGTCACCGGCGAAAAGAAGTATGCGGATGTCGCCTGGGACATCTACCAGCATATGGGCAAGGTCAACCGCTGGGGATGGTTCCCGTGGGATGGCGCCAATATGCCGCAGATCGAGGCCGGCATGTTCTTCCGCAATGCCGCGTTTACGCTCGACTTCATCTGGGATTACCTCACGCCCGAGCAGCGCCGGCAGGCCGCGACATCCTCGCCGAGAAAGCCGTCGAGCCGTACTTTCGCCTGGTGCTGCACAGCCCGGCCATGGGGCTGCATCACCTGCGCAGCAAGAACCAGGGCAACAATGTCCTCGCGGGAGCGATGATCGCGTGCCTCGCCCTTGGCGACGATTATCCCAAGGCCGACGTCTGGCTGCGCAGCTACGTCCAGACCTTCCACTGGATCGTCACGCACGACATCGGCTGGGCCGGCCAGCACCTCGAATCGGGGATGCCGGGATACTGGTCGGTGTCGATGCAGAACCTCTACACGGCCGCCGCGTGCCTGGCCAACGCGCGCGGCATCGACCTGCGCGTACACCCATCGTTCATGGAGGCGACCTGCAACCCGCTCTACCACGAGACGACCGTGCCGCCGGTCGGCATGTTCACCTCGCCCATCGCCAAAGACGCGAAAGGCCCGCCGGGGATCATCGCCGGCAAGCCGATCGAGCTTCCCGCACGAGGCCACCTGCGGCCAGTGGTGGTACGACTACGCCTCTCGCTTCCCAACCTCCGGCGCCGTATTTCATCAACAAGCTGATGGTTCGCAAAGACCCCAAGGGCGAGCTGCGATTCGTGAGCAACGACTGCCACCAGCACGGCCACAGCGATATCCTCACGCTGCTCTGGACCAAAGCCGAGCTGTATCAGCCCAACGTGGCCGGGCCGACGGACCTGTTCAAGACCACCGACCGCATGTCGATGATCCGCAGCGGCTGGGGCCCTGGGCAGACCTACCTCTACTTCAACGGCGACATCTTCCTCTCATCGCTGAACGAAGTCCTCCTGACCACCGGCGGGCTGGCGTGGCACTACAAATGGCACGGTTATCAGCGCGCTGAGTCGGGCGTCGAAACCGAAGGCGAGGGCCTCGCCCCGTCGATGCTCATCACCCAAAGCTCGCACGACGACGCCTTCAGCTTCATCCACACCACCTCCAGCACGAGCAACATCACCTACTACATGCCGCCGGGACAGAGCGATTGCTACAAGCACTACACGCAGCGCGACAGAGATATCCTATATGTGCGAGGTAATCAGTTATCGGTGATCGGTAATCGGTCATCAGTAATCGGTGCCGACCGATCACCGATGACTGATGACCGATCACCCGCTGACCCCGGCTACTTTCTCTACATCGACCGCGTCGCCCAGAGAGACCCTCGCTGGCACGCCCAGCTCTGGCAGACGTGGAACAACGTCTACGAGAACAAGGCCGAGAATTTCGGCCGGTACAAGATCGAGTCGCCGAGCCTCGTGCGCGTCGAGCGCCCCAACGCCGACCTGGCGCTGAACTTCCTCTCCCCGGCCGTGCGCTTCGAGGTCGAAGGCACGCCGGCCCAGCCCATCGTGAGCTACATGTACGACCACAATGGGCTGACGCTCCGGGCGATGGCCGCCGAGCCGAATCTGAAATCTGAGACTCTGAAATCTGAAATTCCCCCCTCCTCCTGGCGCGGCGCCGGCAAACTCGTCCGCGATGATCTCGGCCCCGATAGCCCCGCCGAGGCATATCAACTCGTTGGCAAGGATGCCATGGTCGGCCCCAAGGGCGAGTCGCTCAGCACGCTTGAATCGCCCGTCTCGCTGCAGGGCGGGCAGCGCTATCGCATGGCCATCCGGTTCCGCAAACGCGACATGGGTGTCTACGAGAACCAGTGCTGGCAGATCAACTGCGAACTGCTGGACGACGCCAGCGCGGTCATCGCCGCCTCGCATGGCGAGAATCATCCCGATCCGCTCACGCTGTGGGACCCGCGCTCGATGACCAGGACCACGCCGTGGCTCAGCACCGATCCGGCCTATTTCGATGTCCCGGCCGGCGCGAAAGTCGCCAAAATCCGGGGCCGGCTCGTGGCCGCCCTCTGGTTGCATCCGCCGCACGGCATCACGCCCAAGTCGATCCTCGAACTCGGCCCGCTGACCATCGAATCGGTCGGCGCGGTCCATCGCGCGATGGCCGAGACATTCGCCACACTGGCCACGCCACTGACGAAAGGCGCTGCGGCGCCGGCCGTTGTCTGCCGCACAGTGGATGGGCAGACGTATGCAAGACTCACCCGGCCGGATGGCGGCGTCGATCACATCGTTGTCGGAGATGGCAAACAGATTGACTGCGAACTCGGCCAGGTTGCCGCCGAAGTTGCCGTCATCCGCACGCGCGACGCCAACCGAGTGGAATCGGTCTTCGCACGCGGCGCAACGCTGCTCCGCTGGAATGGCCCGCCGCTCCTGGTGAGCCCCACACCCGTCGATGTTTCCATCCGCGCCAAGGATGGCAAGACCACCTGGGCGCGCATCGCGACGGCCGCGCCTGTCCAACTCACGCTCATGGGCACGCCCATCAGGCTTGAGAAAGGCGCATTCCTCGCCGGAGCCGACCTGAAGTTCTCTCCCGATCCCGCGGCCGCCGCGCTGGCTACCAACTCGCCCGAGAACCAGAAGCTCCTCAAGGCCGGGCTGGCGCCGCTGATCAAGCAGATCGAATCCGAGCGCGACCAGCTCACCGCCAAGGGCATGGAGAACCTCGTGCTCACGGCCAAGGTCACGGCATCCGCCCAGCGCGACCCGCGCTTTGCGCCGGAAAAGGTCATTGATAACGCGACCTGGGAATATCCGGCTGATGGATTGCTCGACTACACACAGGGCGAGCTTCTCACCACGCCTGGCGGCGGCTACGGCACCGGCCGCGCCTCGCTGACGGCCGACATGTCGAGCTGGCCGTTCTACATTCGCCCGACCTACTGGCTGCTGCCCTATCAGGCAGCCGGCTGGATCCAGCTCGAACTCAAAAATGAATCGCCGGTGAGCGTCGTGCGCCTGCTCAACACATCCAACGCCGGCGCCAACGACTACGCCACGATGAAGTTCCGCGTCGAGCTGCTCGACTCGGCGGGCAAGGTGCTGGCCGGGCAGAAGGGCGAATTTGGCCAGCTCTTCGACCGGCCATTCCAGCAGGCGTTCAAAGCTCCGCAGATCTTCAGCAAGTTCGGCGAGACGTTCAAAGGCATGCTCGAACCGGGGATCAAAGTGTCATTCGGCGATGGGTGGCAGACCATCGAGTTCAAAGGCTCGCCCAAGGCGAAGTTCGTGAAGGTCTACATTGATTCGTGGTGGCGCTGGGCGGCGGGCTCAACGAGATTCAGGTGTACTGATTACCGGAAAGATCCCCTTCGGCGGCGTCATACTTTCGAGCGGCGGCATGGCGGACGCGGTCAATGCAGCGCGACTGGCACAGTGCTTCGACGCATGGGCGTCGCGGCTCGTTCTTTATGCCCGCCAATGGCTCGACCCCGCGGCGGCCGAGGATGTCGTGCAGGAGGCGTTTCTGTCCCTCGCTGCACAGCGAACCTGGCCGGATAACGTCGCCGCCTGGCTCTTCCGGGTCGTGCGGAATGAGGCCACGAGCCTGGGACGATCCGACGAGCGCCGCCGGCGCCGCGAGGCAATCGTTGCCGAATCGCGGCCGGCGCTGTTCTCGTCACGCCCGGGCGATCTGATGGACGCCCGGCAGGCGGAGCAGGCGCTGGCAAAGCTCCCGCCGGATCAGCGCGAGGCCGTCATCCTGCGCATCTGGGGCGGGATGACCCTGGCCCAGATCGCCGAGCAGCTTGGTCGGCCGCTTTCGACCGTCCATGATCTCTATTGCCGAGCGCTGGCGACGATTCGCGAGCAAATGGAGTCCTTATGTCGCAACAGGAAATGAGCCCCGGAGAGCGGGAGCTGGAGGATGCGCTGCGCCGGCTTACGCCGGCCGACGCGCGCATCGACCGCGATGCGATGCTCTTTCGCGCGGGTCACGCATCCGGCCAGGCATCCGCGCGGTGCTCGATGCGACGGTGGCAGGCTGGCGCTGTGCTGTGCCTCGCCGTTCTGGCCGGGCAGTCCGCCATGTGGTTCTATCCGCAGAGGAATCTGCCCGTCCCTCGCGGCAACGGCCTGGTCATCGTCGAGCAGCCGCAAAGCGTGCCAGATCGGCCGCCGCACGTGTCAGAGCCTCCGGCGTATTTGGAACTCCGCGCCGCCGTGCTGGAGCGCGGCATCGATGCTCTGCCAGCGTCGCGCGGATCTGCGCCGGGTCCGAGCGCGCCGACCGTACGTTCGTGGGGCGTTGCCCGAGGTCTCTAGTCACACAAAGTGCCGTTCGGAGTTCCGCGTTTACGCGGTCTGCTTTGAGGAGGAAGCGATGAAATCTCTGCTTCTAGTTATGTTGATGACATTGATCGCCTGCGCCGCTCCGATCGTGGCCATCCCAACCCAGCGAGCTCCCACTCCTCCCGCCACGCAACGCGTCGTGCGCATGAAGCTCTTGCCGGCGACCCAGCCGCGCCCGGCGCTGCGCTACCAGCTCATCCCCCCCGCCGCCGAGCGCGTGGCCGGCAACGCCGCGACGCTCTTCCTCATGGCGGCCGGCAATGACATGCCGGAGGCCGTTTCCGA
Organism: uncultured Phycisphaerales bacterium; assembly: GCA_963836515.1. Lineage (GTDB taxonomy): Bacteria > Planctomycetota > Phycisphaerae > Tepidisphaerales > Tepidisphaeraceae > CAWIJX01. The sequence goes on along the minus strand of CAWIJX010000004.1, from coordinate 2,084,390 downwards.
TCAGGTCAGCGATCTCCTGGATTCCACCCACGCTGAGCGCCAAGCAGCTCGCGGACGCCCGCGATGCCCTGAGCAAGAGCGGCATGCACCTCTCGCTGGCGTTGGATGCCGCCCGCCGCGAGCGCTGTGACTGGGGGTTGACGATCCGCGAGCACGGCATCAGCGCCCTGCTGCCTCACCTGACGCACCTGCGATCGCTGGCGCGAGTGCTGGCGCTCAGCGCGCGTGTGAAGCTTGCCGATGGCGATTTCGATGGCGCGATGGAGAGCCTCCAGGCCGGCTACTCGCTCGCCCATGGCCTGAACAACGAAGCCGTGCTGGTGCAGGCGTTGGTGGGAAGCGCCATCGCGCAGACCATGTTGCGCCGGGTGGAAGAATTCGTGCAGACCAGCGGATCGCCAAACCTCTACTGGGCTTTGGCGTGTCTTCCCCGGCCATTTATCGACACGCGACACGCCATCCAGATGGAACGCGGATTCCTGCAGTTCTCCTTTCCGGCGCTGAAGGACGTGCGCCGTGGCACATTCAGCCGGGAACAGTTCTTCCAGATGATACATGAGTTCCAAACGTGGATCGAAATGGCTGGCGACAGCGGCGGCATGCGCAGCATGCAGGGCATGCAGGACATGGCAATCATCGGCATGCTCATGCTCTACAAGGGCGTGGCCGAGCAATACGTCAGCGAGGTGGAGGGCCTGCCGCTGGCGAAGGTTCAGCAGATGCAACCCCACCAGGTGATGGCGATGTACCTCGTGGGTAGCTATGACGAGACCATGGATAGCATGGCCAAATGGACGTGCCTGCCCTACTGGCAGGGCCGCCGCGGCCTCGAAGGAGCGGAGAACCAGATGAGGCGCGTGCCCCGGATAGGGCCTGCTGCGCTGGTGATGGGGCTTGTCCCCGCGATCAAGCATGCGTGGGTGAACATGATCCTCGTCGACCGGCAGATCGCATCCCTGCAAACCGTGGAAGCGCTGCGTGCCTTTGCCGCCACGCACCAGGGCAAGCTGCCGGCGAGGCTGGAAGACATGACCGACACGCCAGCGCCCATCGACCCGATCACCGGCCGGCTATTCTCCTACGAGCTGCGCGACGGCACGGCCATCATCGACGTGCCCGCGCCGGAGGGCCAATCGCCGAGCAGAGGGTGGAAGTATGAGATCACCTTGGGGAATGCCGAATGACGAAGGACGAATGTCTAATCAAGGCCCAATGCCGAAGCCCGAATGACCGAGGCCGATTCGGCATTAGACATTCGGATTTCGTCATTGATTAGACATTCGGCATTAGACGTTCGACATTTACGGGCGGAGAGGATCGCGGCCGAGGGCGGCACGCTCCACGGGTCACAGACTGTAGCCATCCCGATACGGCGGATTGACGAACTTGTCCGCCTCGGGGCAATTGGGGAACTTCATGTTGACGGCATCCCAGTCGAGTTTCTGGTTCATGCGGATGGCGATGTTGCCCAGCAGCACGACCTCGGCCAGATGCGCGGCATGATCGGCGAAGTTGGAGCCCGGCGGGGTCTTGCCGCCCTTGCAGGCATCGAGCCATTCCTTCCAGTGGCCCGGCGAGCGCGGCAGCTTCTCCGGCGGCTTGCCAAATTCCTTCATCTTCGTCTCGGGAAACAGGCGGTGGCGCATCATCTTGCCCTTGTCGCCCACGTACATGACGCCATCGCCTTCGGCGAACTTCGCGCTCGGCTCGAGCTCTTCCGGCCGCGGTGGCCGCATGCCGCCGTCGTACCAGAAGATGCTCAGCGGCCCGTGGGTGTCGCTGGCCGCGAAGCGGTATTGCGTGATCGACGCCAGCGGCGCGGTCTCGTTGCTGATCTCCTTGGGGCGCTGCCAGTTGGTTGAGCAGGCTTCGACGCTGATCGGGTTGCCGAGTTTCAGGGCCTTGAAGATGGCCGAAAGCTCGTGGCAGCCGATGTCGCCCAGCACGCCCGTGCCGAAATCCCACCAGCCGCGCCAGGCGAAGGGGTGATAGCACGGATGGTACGGCCGCAGGGGCGACGGCCCGCACCAGAGGTCCCAATCGAGTTCTTTGGGGCAGGCTGGCTTATCGCCGGGCCGCGCCACGCCGCGCTGGGAGATGTCCGGGTTGCGGTTGGACCAGGCATGGACTTCCTTGATATTGCCGATGGCGCCGGCCCAGATCATCTCGGCGGTGACGCGGGCCTCGGGGCCGGCCTGGCCGAAATTGCCCATCTGCGTGGCCACCTTCGTCTCGCGGGCGACTTTGCCGATCATCCGCGCCTCGTACACGGAATGGGTCAGCGGCTTCTGGCAATGCACGTGCTTGCCGAGCTTCATGGCCATCATGGTCGCGACGGCGTGAACGTGGTCGGGCGTGGCGATGCAGACGGCGTCGATGTCCTTCTGCATCTCCAGCATCTTCCGGAAATCGGTATAGAGCTTGATGTTGGGGAATTTCTCGCCGTGGCGCTTGGCATTGGAGTCGAGGTGGCGCTGGTCGGCGTCGCACAGGGCGACGATATTCTCGCCGGACTGCGCAGGAGTTGATGTCGCCGCTGCCCATGCCGCCCACGCCGATGCCTGCGATGTTCAGCTTCTGGCTGGGAGGAGTCTGGCCCTGCCCGAGGACGTGGCGGGGGACGATCGTGAACGCGGCCGCCGCGACGGCGCTGGTTGTCAGGAATCTCCGGCGAGACACTCTGTCTTTCCGCATGATGTTGACCTTTCTACTGGAAGAGCCGATGTGCGGTGTGCGGAAGCACACACTGCCGCAGTTTTGTACCCGACAGGCGCGGCGGCGTTGGCGAGTGCCGCCAGTGCCCTCACTGGCGGTCTTTCTTCCGCCGGTGAGGGCACCGGCGGCACTTGCCGATAATCGGGTTCTTTTCGGTCCTGTCGGCATCGTGTACAATCCGCCGATCAACCGATGAGGTGCAGCATGGGTTTGCAGTTGCGGGTCCGACATGCGCTGGGCACGCGCATGGTGGAGGTGGACGAGCGGGGGCCGGATCGGCCGCTGCGCATCGGACGCAGCGCCGACTGTGATGTGCAGATTCCCTCGGGCACGGTGGCCCCTACACATTGCCTGCTGTATGCACAGGACGGGCAGTGGGCTGTCGCGCCGGCCAGCGAGTCGGCCGCGGTCGCGATCAACGGGCAGGGCATCGCCGAACCCGCGTTCGTCAATCTTGGCGATGTGATCTGGCTGGCGGGGAACGCCGGGTCGATCGAACTGGACCCGCTGGGCACGGCGCGGCGGATCCTGGCGGCCGCCAGCGCGTCGATGCGACCCTCCGCACCCACCGAGCCGCAGCCCCACGAGGCGGCGGCCGAATATCCCGCCGCCGAAGAGGAGCTGCCGCCCCAGGTGGCGGCACAAGCCCCGGCCGCCGAGTCGGACGGCTTCGCCACCAACGATGACGATGAGCAGTGGTCGCTGGATACGGCCGCCGAAGCGCCACAGGACCAGCAGCCGGCCGCCCAGACACCGCGACAGCAGCAGCGCCCGGCGCGCTCCCGGCAGCGGCCCAATCACAACGCGATCATTGCCGGCATCGTCATCGGCGCAGTGGCAATCGTGATCGTCATCCTGGTCGTCGTCATGAACCGTCAGGGCGATGAGTCGAGATCGCAATCGACGGCAGAGCCCAAGAAAGAGAGGACCGACTTCGGCGAGGTCGACACTGGTCCCAGGAATAAGTTCAAGTCGATTTTCGACGAAGATCCGTCCAAGTCCAAGCCGCCGCCCAAGAAGATCGAGGCGCCTCGACCCGCGCCGCAGCCCCAGCCTCAATCGAACAATGGCGACGATGACAACAACGGCGCGAACCCACCCCGGCCAACGCCGACAGACCCCAGGATGCTCACCGAAGACTGGAAGCGCGTGGAAGAGGCGCACATCAGCCGGAAATACGGCGTGGCGCTCTGGAACTACAGTGACTACCGCAAGCTCCACCCGGGCGAGTTCGAGGACAAGCTCAAGGAATACGCCGATCAGGCGCTGGACATGCTGTGGTGGACGCGCATCAAGCAACTCTGCAACCTTCGCGACAGGTACGTGACGCAGCTCACCGACATGGACCGCCAGATCGGTAACGAGGACAATCCAGAGGAGAAGGCCAAACTCGTGAAGGAACGGACGCGCGTGGAATCCATGCGTCAGCTTCAGGTGGATGCGTCCAGAAGGACTACGGCTTCGCGCGGTCGCTCTCACCCAACATCCTCGATTCCAACGATCTGGACGAACTGCGGCAGAAGCGGGATTCGGCCAAATATGCGCAGTGGTGCAGGAAGACCGCCGACTACGCGGCAAGACACACGGGGCAGGTCCCCTGGGGCGAGAGCCTGGATTGATCATCGCGTCGGCGAAGGTTGCGTCGCCGGCGCCCCGCCGAGATGCTCGCGCGCAGTGGTGCCTGCCGGCGTCGAGGCGCGTCAGTTCGGTCCATCCCCCCGGCAGTTGCACGCGAAACTCATCATTATCAAGCGTCAGGATGATGATGTCACATCCCGGCCGGTCGGGAACGAACGGCACAGCCAGATCGGGGACATCCCGATTGAGGTAGATCGAAAGCTCCTGGGGAGAGCGCCTGCCCGGCGTGCAGCAGAAAATGCGGGCGGCCGGCGCCTCGCGCCAGATCACGTCGGCCATGGGCCGAAGCTCAGCCAGTCCCGAAGCAGATTTGCCATAGCCCCAGGCGAAAACGGCCTGGACGAGCAGCATGACCGCAACAGTCGCGCCCACCAGCGCCAGCGGCCGGCGACGGTGCAAGACGAGACCCACAATGACGAGCACCAGAGCAATGGCAGCAAAACTCAGCGCCAGCGGGATGGCAAGCCACGGCTGGCCCTCGGCGGTTTTGAACACGCGCGTGGCCGCCATCAGCGGAATGCCAATCCCCGCGCCGGCGACAATCGCCCAGTGTGTCAACGCCGCAAGCTTCTCCCGCAGCGCGCCGGTCGGCCATTGCCGCGCATGTACGAGCACCGCGTGGGCGGCCAGCACAGCGGCCGGGCCGAACATCGGCAGGAGAAATCGTTCCTTGCGGTCGCGCAAAAACTGATGATGAAGATGGGCACGACGATGAGAAACAGCAGGAAGACAAGGCGCGGTCCGCCGGTGGGCCGCTCATCGTCGCGGGTTTCGCGGTTAGGCAGCATGTAGCGACGGAGTGTCGGAATGAGCCCGCCGACGAAGAACAGAATCCACGGCGCCATCATGGGAAACAGGCTCAGATGTGAGTACCAGGCGTTGCTTGTCATATCCGACGCGTGCTCGCCAGTGACCTCGCTGTACCAGAACTGATAGAGCTTACCCCAGCCGATGCGGCCGGCAATGTCGAAGGCCACGTATGCGAACCATGGCAGCGTAACAAGCAAAGCGATTGCCGTGGCCAGTGCCGCAAGCAGCCCCACTGGCGGTCCGCCGCGTCTCACCGCCAGTGAGGGCACTGGCGGCACTCTCAACGTCAGCCGCCACAATGCGAACACTCCCACCGGCACGATCGTCTCGATCAGTGCCACCGGGCCTTTGCTCATGAACGCCAGCCCGATGCATATGCCCGCGCCAATGCAGCCGATCCACACCCGGCCACGGAATATCCAAAGCGCCAGAAACCCATTGGCGAAGACCACGAACAGGGCCAGCATCACGTCAGTCGTCGCGATGCGGGAGAATCGCATGAAGGCATAGGTGCTGCCACAGATCAGCGCGGCGATCAGGCCCAGCCGCCAGTCGCCCAACGCACTGCCCAGCAGATACACGCCCACGAGCATCAGGCAGCCCAGGGCCAGGGCCGCCCAGCGCACTCCCAGCAGAGCTGGCGATAGGCCGCCGCGCGGATCTGAGGGTCGGGGTTGTCCATGCGGTTCAGCGTACCCTGGCTGATCGTCGCGGCCGCCAGCCAGCCGGCCAGCGGCGGCTTGGCAATACGCGGCTGGCCCTGGAGTGTCGGGATCATCCAATGTCCGGTGCGGCGGGTCTCCAGCGCGGTGGCGACCACGAGATTCTCGCTGCCGCTGGAGAATTCCATCCATCGCAGCGTTGGCGCCATCGCGGCGAAGAACGCCAGCGCCGTCGCAACAGCGCCGACGATGCCTAAGCCGCTCTTGTTGGCGAGCTGGACCATCATGCGTGCATGATGGCGGGGGCGAGTTATCGATGCAAGCGTTTGGGATGGCCGGCCTTCGCGGCTACAATCCCGGCGATGCGCGTTCGCCTGACCAAGACGTTTGGCTTCGAAGCCGCCCACTTTCTGCCAACCTTTCCGCAGGGGCACAAGTGCCGGCGCATGCACGGGCACTCCTTCCGCGTGGACGTGGTCGTGGAAGGCGAGGTCGATCCGGCCAAGGGCTACCTCATCAATTACGGCGACTTGAAGAAGGTGGCCGAGCCAGTGTTGACGCAGCTCGACCACTATTGCCTCAACGAGATCGAGGGCCTGGAGAACCCCACCAGCGAGAACCTGGCGAAATGGCTGTGGGAGCGGCTGCGGCCGGGGTTGCCGATGCTGGCGAAGATCGTGGTCTACGAGACGTGTACGTCGGCCTGTGAATATGGGTTGTAGCGCGGCACTTGAGATTGCCCGCCATTGGGCTTAATTTGGGCCCGAACATGCTTGTCCTTGTGGCGAATCTCGGCAGCACGAGCTTCAAGTTTCGGCTGCTGGACATGGGCCGCCGCGGCCTGGAAATCGCGCGCGGCAGCTACGATCGCATCGGCCTGCCGGGCTCGTCGTATTCCAGCCATGCGCAAGTGGTGGATGACCTGCTGACGAAGCTGGAGCGCCCGCCGGATGCCATCGGGTTCAAGGCCGTGCAGGGCGGGCCGATCGCCGGCGCTGTCCGCGTCACCGACCAGGTCATCGGCATCATGCAGCAGTTCGCGGACATCGCGCCGGCGCACAATCCGCCGTACATCGCCGCGATGAAGGCGCTGCGGCAGAAGCTGCCCGGCGTGCCGCAGGTGGCGGCCTTCGACAGCGCGTTTCACCAGACGATCCCGCTGTCGCGGCAGGCGTACGCCGTCCCGCATGAATGGATGGAGAAACTCGGCATCCGGCGTTATGGCTTCCATGGCGCATTCGCACCGTTATATCGCCCAGCGCATCAACGAGCTGGAGCACGACGCCCATCGCGTGATCAGTTGCCATCTGGGCGGGTCGTGTTCGGTCTGCGCCATCGACCACGGCAAGTCGGTGGCGTGCTCGTTTGGCATGACGGTGCAGTCGGGGCTGCCGCACAATTTCCGCGTGGGGGATTTCGACGCCTTCGCGATCCAGCGCCTGCTCAAGGCCGGCCTTGGCCTCGAGGAGATCTACCACAAGCTCGGGCACGAGTCGGGGCTGCTGGGCATGAGCGGCGTCTCCAGCGACCTGCGCGACATCGAGCGGGCCGCCGACGCCGGCAATCCGCGCCCGGCTGGCCATCGACACGTTCATCGAGTCGGCGCGGCACTACATCGGCGCCTACCTGGTCGTGCTGGGCGGCTGCGACGTGCTGACGTTCACCGGCGGCATCGGCGAGAACAGCTCCAGCATGCGGGCGGCCATCTGCCGCAACCTCGCCTTCGCCGGCATCGAGCTGGATGAGAACAAGAACCACGCGCGGGGGATCGAGGCCCGGATCAGCAAGGTCGAATCGGTCGCCGACATCTGGATCATCCCCGCCAACGAGGAACTCATCGTGGCCAGGCAGACGGTGTCGGTGCTGACGGATCTGGCGAATTGAGGACAAAGGGGATAAGTACGTACTTGTCCTACTTGTCCCCTTTTTGGGCTAGTCGTGGGCTTCGGGCGCCTCGCCCTTGGGGCGAGACTTCCAGCGCCGATGCACCCACCAGTATTGCGAGGGATCGATCCGGACGAAATCCTCGATCGCGCGGGTATATCGTTGCGTGATGTAGCGCAGCGGATCGGCCTGTTTCTCCCAATGCTCCGGGTAGATCACATCCTGCACGCCGATGACGAACTGGAACCGGTCATCGATCCGCCGGGCATAGCCGATGACCACCGGCACGTTGTATTGCATCGCCAGCAAACCAACCGATTTGTAGGTGCTGGCCTGGCGCCCGAAGAAATCGACGAAGATCCCCTTGCTGCCGGCGTTCTGGTCGGCCACGAAGCCGATCACGCCCTTGTCCTCGAGCACCGCCGTCACTTCATCCGTGGCCCCGCGTTTGTCGATGATGCGAGCCCGTGTTCTGCCGCACGCCCATGACCCACTCGTTCACATACGGATTGTCCAGCGGCCGGGCAATGGCGCTGGTCGCGAATCCCAGCGTGCTCAGGACGTAGCTGGTGATCTCGAAATTGCCGTAGTGCCCGGTCAGGAGGATCACGCCCCGCCGGCGGCGCAGGAGCATCTCCAGGATCTCGTGGAATCCGTCGAGTCGCACGTAGCGCGCCCACGTGTCGATCCGGATCAGCCGGGTCGTGAAGAGCAGCTCCACGAAAAACATGAACAGGCTCCGCATGCTCCGGCGGGCAATCTGTTCGAGGCTCCGCTGAGGGAGCTGCGGGAAGCTGCGCTGGAGGTTGGCCAGGGCGCGGCGGCGATGTTTCCGGTCAACGTGATAAAGCAGGTCGCCCAGGAGCTGCGCGGTCTTGAGGTTCGCCTCGATCGGCCAGCAGTGCATGAGCATGTTCACGATGCGCAACGCCAGATACTGGAGGTAATCGACAAAGGCGTTGCGCGGCTTGGCCATGCCGGGGGAGAGATTCTAGGCATTGGCGGCGGCGAAGGAAGCCCGCGCAGTATCGACCCGCGATGCTGCTACGGCCGTCCTGGCTCATTGCCGCCACCTGGCGCACCGCCGGGAGGACTGCCACCCGGCCCGCCGCCGCCTCGGCGGAAGCCGCCCCTTCCGCCACCGCCAAACACCTCGCCCATCTGCCGGCGCGCCTCGTCGGCGGCGCGTTTCTCGGCCGCATAAGCCTCCATCGCCTTCACCTGCTCGGCCGTCAGCACGCCCTTGACCTTCGCGCTGGCTTCCTCCGCCTTGGGCGCGGTCGCCGTGAGCTCCCCGCGCTTCTTCATGAGGTCGTCAAACACCTGCTGCTGGCCGCGAGCGGCGCATCTCCTCGTCCAGCTTCTGGAATTCCGCGGCGTGATCGGCCTGCCATTTGTCGCTGGCCGCCTTGAACTCGTCGCGAATGGCCTTGATCTTGGTCTTCTGATCGGGCGTCAGATCAAAGTCGGGACGCAGGCTCACCTCGCCCAGCAACGCAACCGTTTCGCTGAGGACATTCTGGCCGCGCATGGTCATTCCACCGGGGATTTGTCCGAATCGCCTCATGCCCCCGCCGGGATTCCCATTGCGGGTTGCCCGGCCCGGGGGCGTTGGCGCCCTGAGCGGCCGCATTGCGAACCCGGCCCGTATTCCGCCCTTCGCTGCTGGGATTGTCAGCCTTTGCTTGCGTCTTCCCCCCCTGATTGTCGGCCGTTCGTGGCGCATCACCCGGCGCAAACCAGAGATAGAGCACACAGCCGATCAGGAGGCACATGATGCCGGCCGCCGCGATGTTCTTCCACTTGCGCATGTCATGTTCCTTTCAGCCCCGCTGTCGTCTCAGACGTGCGACGCACCGCATAGCTGCAGACCTGAAGATGAGGTGAAGACGATACACCTGGCAGTCGTCAGTGTTCTTCAGGCACTGCTTCTCGTCTATGCAACGCATCGGAAGCGGGCATTATTTCGGGGGCCGTAGCAGTCTCAAGGTTGCCTGGCGGGGACATCGCCGCCGCGGGCGCCGCCACCTGGACCGCCGCCGCCTGGTCCACCCGGTCGCCGGTTGGCCTCGTCGGCCTTGCGCTTCTCAGCCACGAATGTCTCCAGCGCCTTGAGCTGATCCGGCGTCAGCATGGCCTTGAGCTTGGCGGTGGCCTCAAAGGGCTTTGGCGCTGCCGACATCATGTCCTGGCGCTTTTGCGTGAGGGCCTCGGTCTCCTCGAGCTTGCCGCTATCGCGGGCTGCGCGCATCTGCTCGTCAAGGGTTCGGCTCTGCTCGGTAAAATCCTGCTGCCACTTGTCGCGGGCCGCCTGGAACTCGCTGCGCAGGGCCTGGATTCTCTGTCTCTGCTCCTTGGACAGATCGAAATCGGGGCTGAGATTCAGCTCGCCGAGAAGGGCGATAGTTTCGGTGAAACTGTCGCGACCCCGCTGCATCGCCCCGCCGCCGGGGCCGAATCCGCCGAGCCCGCCAGGGTTAAACCCACCGGGATTGAAACCACCGGGCCCACCACCCGGGCCACCTCCGAGCCCGCCACCTTGGCCGCCACCGGGACCGCCACCCCGTGCCGCGTCATTACCCGTGTTGCCGCCGCGTCCGCCTCCACGCCGTGGCTCCGCCGGCGCACCTTCGCGCGGATCCTGCGCCTGGGCAATGGAGCCCAGCCAGTTGTCGGCCGCGCCGGCCGCCGGTCTTTCGGCCACTTGCGCAAGAACCGGTGGTTTCCAGAACCACATCCAGCCCGCCGCGAGGCACGCACCACTACACCGGCCAGTTTCAGTCTACGCATACCATGCTCCTTTGTGAAAACGCGCGAAGGATAAAACGTGCAACCTGAAGATAGGATGAAGCTCCCAAGGAATTCCGAATCTTGTTCTTCATCGTGTCTTCAGGATGAAGCTTGTAGAGTATACGGCCGAGGCGCCAATTCATGCGATTGCTGATCGTTGAAGATGAACCCGATTTGCTGCGAGTGCTCGGCCAGACCTTGTGCGAGGCCGGCTATGCCGTCGATCTGGCCGCCGATGGCCGCGAGGGGCTGACCAAGGCCAGCGGCCAGGATTACGACGCCATCATCCTGGACGTCATGCTCCCGAAGATGGATGGCTTTTCGCTGTTGCGGGAGCTGCGCCGATCCAAGACCACGCCGGTGCTGATCCTGACCGCGCAACGCCACCGAGGACCGCGTGCAGGGGCTCGACGCCGGCGCGGATGACTACCTCACCAAGCCCTTCGAGCAGTCGGAGTTTCTCGCCCGCGTGCGCACCTTGATCCGCCGGGCCGCGGGAGGCGCGCTCTCCCTCACGCAGATCGGCGAGATCACGCTCGACACGCTGGCTCGCACCGTCTCGAAGCTGGAACTGGCCCGGCGCATCCAGATACGCCTCACGCCGGACAAGCCGCTGCGTCTGGACGGCGTGGACCTGGCGTTTCATTATCAGCCGGCGCAATGGGTCGGCGGGGATTACTGCGACTTCTGGACCCTTCGCGATGGGCGATTGGTTTTCGTCGTGGCCGACGTTGCCGGTAAGGGCATGCCCGCGGCCATCATCATGGCCAACCTCCACGCATCGCTCCACGCCAGCACGGCCTTCTGTGCCACCCCGGCCGAGGCGGTCGCCTACGTCAACCAGCACCTCCGTCAGCATTCGCCGGATGACCTGTTCGCAACGCTTTTCCTGGGAATCCTGGACTGCGCGACCGGCCGCCTGGAATATGTCAACGCCGGGCACATGCCCCCGCTGCTGAGCGCCGCCGGAAGCCCGGTGGATGCGCTGACCGATTCCGCCAATGGTGTCCTCGGCATATCCGCTGAGCCGTTCAGCGCGGGGACTCAGATGCTCAAACCCGGCGCCTGCCTGCTGGCGGTCACGGATGGCATCACCGAGGCCGAGTCGCCCGATGGCGAGCAGTTCGGCATGGGCCGGGTGCAACGGCTTCTCGGCGAAGCGCATGGCTCGACAGCGCAGCAACTGGTCAGCGCCGTTGCCGGCGCGGCAACGGCCTTTCGGGGCAGCGGCCCGCAGCAGGATGATGTGACGGTGCTGGGGCTGCGGTGGACGGGGAAAACCGCGTGATAAGCTGGCAATCACGGGCTACACTATCATCATGAGTTCGCTTCTGCTTCAAGACATTGGCCTCAGACCCGCGCTACTCAAGGCTGCGGAGAGAAAAGCCAGACAGCAGGGGAAGACCCCACCCGAATACGTGCGCTGGCTTATTGAGCGCGACCTGCTCGCCGACAAGACCTTTGACGAGCTTCTCGCGCGGTCCGCGCTGACGTGCGCAGGAGCGGGCTTACTGAAGACCAACTGGACCAAATCGTCGAACAGAGCCCGCGGATCCGCGCGGCGCAAACCAAGGGCAGGCACATGAGTGGATCGCCCGGACGCCCGCGGGTGGTGTTCGACTGCAACACCTATGTGCAAGCCTTGGGACATCCCTGGACCGAGTAACGCAGACGCCCAGTGATCCGATCCGCAACGTCTTCATTTCATCTTCAGGTTCAGTCAACAATAATAGGGGCCGGAGTGTCCAATGCGCATCCTCGTCGTCGAAGATGAACCCGATCTGCTCCGCGTCCTGGCCCAGTCCCTGCGCGAGGAAGGCTACGCCGTGGATACGGCCGCCGACGGCGAGGAAGGCCTCTACAAGGCCTCCACCGGCGAATACGACGCCCTTGTGCTCGATCTCATGCTTCCCAAGAAGAGCGGATTCTCCGTCCTCGAGGAACTGCGGAAGACAAAGAAGACACCCGTCCTGATCCTCACCGCGCGCAATGCGCTGACCGACCGGGTCCGGGGCCTGGACTGTGGCGCGGATGATTACCTGACCAAGCCCTTTGAATTGGCGGAGCTATTCGCGCGACTGCGGGCTTTGATCCGGCGGTCGGCCGGCGACGCACTCTCGGTCTGCCAGATCGGGGACATCACCATCGATACGCTCGGCCGGACCGTCACCCAGGCCGGGCAGGTCGTGCATCTCACGGCCCGCGAATATGCCCTGGTGGAGTTTCTCGCGCTGCACCGGGGGCAGCTCGTGACGCGTACGATGATCTACGACCATCTGTTCGATGAGTCGGATGACAGCCTCTCGAACCTCGTGGATGTCCACGTGGCCAACGTGCGGAAGAAACTCGGGCACGACTTTATCACGACCCGCCGGGGTCAAGGATACGTGGTTGATGTTTAGGTCGATCCGATGGACGCTGCAACTCTGGCACGCCCTGCTGCTGCTGCTGGTCGTGTGCGTGTTTGGCGCGACGCTGTACTTCCGCGTGCGGCATGCGCGCTATCAGAGCATCGACGCCGAGTTGCGGGGCACGGCGGAGGTCCTCGCCGCCACGCTCCATCCGGCTTTCCCGCGGCGCGATGCTCCATCGACCCGGCCGACAACCGCGCCGTCGCTGCCCTCTCCTCCGCCATGGAACAGGGAGGGCGAGGGGCAGCCGCGGCCGTGGGGCAATCCCGGCGGCGGCCCCGGCGGGCCGCCGCCATGGGAGAGCGATCGCGGGCCCGACACGCGCCCCGCCGGCGGCCCTGACTGGCCGCCCCAGTCCCCGCCCTGGCGCAGGGAAGGACCGCGCCCCGGCCACCGGAAGTGAATCCGGCGGAATTCGACCGCCATCTCGAGATTTCCTATCATCTGCGTGGTCGCTTCGAAGGCGACGTGGTAACCACCCCCTACTACGCCTTCTGGCGCGCCAACGGCGAGCTGCTCAAGACGTCCCGCCCATCGCTGGCGATCCCCTTCCCCGAACCGCGCCACGCCAACTCGCCTGCCTCTCCCCCTCACTTCCGCGAGCGGGGCGACCTGCGCGAGGTCATCGTGGCAGGGCCACCGGGCATACAGCTTCTCGTTGGCCGCTCGATCGGCAAGGAACAGGCCGAATTGCGCCAGTTGCTCTGGCTGCTCGGCGCCACCGGCGCGGGCGTCAGCCTGCTCGGGCTGGCCGGCGGATGGCTGCTCTCCCGCCGCGCCGTCCGGCCGATCTACGCCATCACCGCCATGGCCAGCGGCATCTCGGCATCCAACCTTTCGCGCCGCATCAACCTGGCCGAGACCGAAAGCGAAATGGGCAATCTCGCCGGCGTCCTCAACGACATGTTCGGGCGGCTTGAATCATCCTTCCAGCAGCAGGTGCGATTCACGGCCGATGCATCCCACGAGCTGCGCACGCCGCTGTCGATCATCTACTCGCACGCCGAGCTGGCCTTGGGCAAGCCTCGCTCGCCGGAGGAATACCGCGAAACCATCGACACATGTTTCCGCGCCTCCAAGCGCATGAAGTCTCTGGTGGAGTCGCTGCTGGTGCTGGCCCGCGCCGACGCGGGCAAACTGGCGATCAACCGCGAGCACTTCGATCTGAAAGATGTGGTGGAGGAATGCGCCGAGCTGGTCTCTTCCCTGGCCGCGGCAAAGAAAGTCGATCTGAAGCTGGATTTGCAGTCCACACCAATCCACGGCGACACATTCCGCATGGCCCAGGTCGTCACCAATCTGCTCACCAACGCGATCCACTACAATCGCGAAGGCGGCAGCGTGACGGTCGCCCTGGCGGCAACCGCCGGTGAGGGCACAGCGGGCACAGACGGCGCCGCCGTCCTGACCGTCACCGACACCGGTGTGGGCATCGCCGAGGAAGACCAGAAGCATCTCTTCGAGCGGTTCTACCGCGTGGACAAGGCGCGCTCGCGCGAGCTGGGCGGCAGCGGCCTGGGGCTGGCCATCTGCAAGAGCATCGTCGAAGCGCACGGCGGGACCATCATGTTCACCAGCAAGCTGGGCGAGGGCACGAGTTTCGTCGTGAGACTCGCGCATGCCTGAGCGCCAAAGTCATCAGATCCACTGGTCCCGGATGATCTTGAGCTGCGCCCAGTCCATCTCGTTGAACCATTCCGGGCAATCCTCGGCCGCCCCCATCAGCCGACGGAAGAAGTCCTCCGCCTCATCTTCGATCTTCTCGCGCAACTGCCCCATCGACAGCCGGGCCGCGTACATGTCATCCTCAGCGCTGGCGATGCGCAGCGCCTCTTGCCCGGCCTGCTGCCTCACAAAATCCGCCAGGGACCGATAATAGGTCCACACATCATCGTCTGGGAAGGGTGGCGGCTGGCAATGGCGCTTGATGGCATGCCGGAAATATTTGAGCTTTTCCTCCCAGGCCAGGCCGGGATCCATCGCGAGGGTCAGATACTGCCCGACCTTCGCCGCCTCGTGAGAGTGAATATCGCCGTTTTTCTCGGCCTGATGGGCCAGGCGCGAGTAATAGGACTCCGGATGCCCCACTTCCGGCATGGGAGGGAACGTACGCTGCATGGTCATTACTTCCTCCCGCGTTCATGGACGCCGAACCGACGTGGAGCCCGTGCGGGCCTGAAGCATTGTATGCCAGTCCAACCAGCAACTGCAAGCAAAATCGGCAAAGACAGTGGGAAAGAATGAGCCAGAGATGGGGAAAACCGGCGACAAATTCGAGACCAAAGCTCGACATCCAAATCGAATCCCAAGCCCGAAGGCCAAGGACCACAATGGATGGCGGTCGGGGATCCGAGGGGCTCAATCCGTGTGGTCTGCTTCTACAACGCGGCCGCCAGACCCCCGGCAAGATTGGCCTGAACGAATTGCCGTCGCGTGGTTTTCATCGAGTTCCTCGTGCGATAGACAGCCCCGTGATAACTAATACGGCCCATCCCCCGACAGTATCGGCTGGTTCTCCGGGTGCCGGCTCTCGTTGGCGCTGGTGATGTAGATGCCCGGGCGGTCCTTGAACGGGCACATGTACTCGCACATGCCGCAGCCGATGCACTTGGCCGGATCGACGTGCGGCTGGCGGATGGTCTTCTTGCCGCCGTCGCGCCCGCTCACCTCGACCTCAAGGAAGTAGATCGCCTTGTCGGGGATCGGGCAGCATTCCTCGCACACCATGCACTCGCGCCCGTAGGCGTAGGGCATGCATCGCGTCAGATCGAAGGAGGCCAGGCCGATCCGCGTGTCGGTCTTTTTCTGGATGCGCAACTGCTCGATGGCGGCCGTCGGGCAGACCTGGCCACAGAGATTGCAGTCGTAGTCGCAGTAGCCGATCTTCGGCACGAGGCGCGGGGTCCACAGGCCTTCCAGGCCGGCTTCGGTCAGCGTGGGCTGCAGGCCGCCGGTGGGGCAGATCTTCAGGCACATGCCGCAGGCCGTGCATCGCGCCAGGAAATCGCGTTCTTCGCGCGAGCCCGGCGGGCGGATGAGCTGCGGGTTGTACGTCCGGCCGCGGGCCTGGGGCGTGGTGCGGAGCATGGCCATGGCAATCAGGCCGCCGATCGCCGAGCCGAACATCGCGCGCTTGGAAAGATCGACCTTCGCGACGGCGGGCTCGGGCTTTGCATTCATCGCGAACGCCAGTCCATCGCGCCGGCAAGCCTCGGTGCAGTTCAGGCAGCCGAAGCACTCCGAAGCCTTCCACGCCAGCCCGGCCGATTCGGCCGCCGCGCCATGGCACGACATCCCGCACAGGTCGCACTCATTGCACTTCTCGCGGTTGGTCGATCGCACCAAGAGCGGCCAGCGACTGAAGAGTCCCAGCATCGCGCCCAGCGGGCAAATGTACCGGCACCAGAACCGCCGCCGCCAGGCGTTGAGCACGAGCAGTCCAAGGAACACCAGCCAGATCAGGCCCGCGCCCAGAAACGCCTGATGCGGAACGGAGAAGACCTTGTCGCGGAAGAAAGTGTACACCGGCTCGGTGACGTACTTCGAGACCTTCTTCAGAACGGCATTGTCCGACTGGGCGATGGGCGTGGCGCCATCCTCGATGGCCCACTGCGCCCGGGGATGATGGCCGCGGTCATGCTGCGATACGTCAGCACCAGCGGGTCCATGGTGCAGACCCAGTGCCCGCCGAAGATCGACATGGCCAGGAATCCGATCAACAGGTAATACTTCGTCCGCTGCCAGGGCGAGAAATGCTCCGCCTGTTTTCGGCCGACGCGAAAGCAATCGAAGATTCGCCCGGCCATGTCGTGCAGCGTCCCGAAGGGGCAGACCCACCCGCAGAAGACCCGCCCGAGCAGGATCGTCACGGCGATGGTGATCAGGGAAAACAGCCCGCCGGCGATCAGCGCGTGCGCGGCCAGGAAGGTCGTCAGCACGATCAGCGGATCGATGACGAAGAATGCCTTCAGATATGGCCGAGCATCGTGCCCCGCGTGCAGGCGCGCCATCAGCACCAGCCCCACGAACAGCAGCAGCATCGCAAGTTGCACGAGCCGGCGGATGCGCGCCCGCTGAAGTATCGCCGCTGGCTCATGAGACGCTGATCTCCCGCGGCGAGAGCGTCTTGTAGTCGATCTTGCCCAGGCCGGCCTCCTGCCCTTTGACGATTGAGCCGATCTCCTGCGGCTTCTTGTCCATCAGCTCAGCGCCCCACGCATCCAGCGCCACCATGTCAACGCCGGCCGCCACGGCCATCTTCATCTGCACGTCGGCCAGGTTGCCGCCCGAGGGACCGTGCACCGACAGCACCCGCGCGGCGTCGAGCACCGACAGGCGACGCGCGGCTGCATGAAGCGCGTAAGGTCGGCCAGGCACGTGGGGATGTCCTGGTGGATCGTCTGGCGGCTGTCGATCACGCCCATGAGGTTCTTCATGCACATCGTGAGCTTGGACATCGAATGGTGCTTGATAATGGGCACGTTGATGATGACATCGCATTCGGTGATCTCGGGATACACCGGCAGCTCCTTGAGGCGGTTGCCGTTGATGCCCGTCTTGCGGAAGCGCGATTTGTCCAGGAAGACCACCGACGCGCCGGCCTTCTCGGCCGCCGCCGAAATGCCGCTGGAGACATAGGTCTTCTGAGCGACGTTCACGGGGTTGTCGCCGACCTTGACCGTCTTGGCGCCGGCCGCGAGGCACATCTGGACGATGGCGGCCACGATCTGCGGATTGGTGTTGCCGGCCTGCTCGGGCTTGCGGTCCCAGCCGATGTTGGGCTTGACCCAGACGACATCGCCGGCCTTGACGAATCGCTTCATCCCGCCAAGGGCCTCGATGGCCTTCTGCGCCATCTTGGCCGCGGCCTGATCGATCTGATCGGCGGGGAGGTTCTTCTCGCCGGCCCATTTGGCGATGGCCATTTCGGCCGGCCTGTCGTCGGCCGCCAGTATCCTCCCTGCCTGAAGCGCCGCCAGCGAAGCGGCCGAAGTCGCGATGAAATCTCTGCGTGAGAAGGCGTGCATAAGGACCTCCGTAATGCCCCGTTGATGGTTTGTACCGCGCGGGGGCGGGGATGTTACGGGGGAGCAGACCACCGCGCAGGTTCGGCGATGGCCAAGTTGGCTATGGAGCATCCATGACGCACCGGAAGCCAATGTCGAAGAAGCTGTAGGCGGGGGAGTGAGGTTCGCGGTGCGCGGAGCGACAGAACTGCGGGTTACGAGCCCACGAACCGCCACGTATGACCATCGGGTGCCCTTTCTCCGGTCCCGTTGGATCGATGACCTGGCCGCTGGGGTAATCGCCAAACATGTCGCTGCACCATTCCGAAACATTGCCGTGCATGTCGTGCAGCCCCCAGGCGTTGGGAGGAAAACTACCTACGACGGCCGTGCGGTACTCGGAAATGCTCCCGCGATTACTGGGGAAGTAGCGTCCGTAGTTCGCCATATCTCTGGCGAGCTTCGTCCCGGTATGGAAAGGCGTGCTCGTACGGGCGCGGCACGCATATTCCCATTCTGCTTCTGTGGGAAGTCGGATTTTCCGGCCAGACCGCTTTGAGAATTGACGGCAGAACTGCACCGCGTCACGCCACGACACGCACTCCACTGGGTTCCTGGCCCCCTTGAACTTGCTGGGATTCGTCCCCATGAGCGACTCGTACTGCTCCTGTGTTACCTCCGTGATCCCTATATAGAAGGCTTTGCTGATGACCACCTCGTGCTGTTGCTCTTCTCCGCTCCATTCCGATTCCCCCGGCGGCGATCCCATGACAAACCGGCCCGCGGGAATCAGAACGAATCGCATGCCCACGTCGGGTGCGATCTCGAACTCGACCCGCTGAAGCAGTGGATATGCGGGAAGGGTGGTTGCGGGATCAAGGCGCACGAAGGGCTCGGCACGTGGCTTGCGCCCATGCGAGTACAGCCATAGCACTGCCACCGCCGTTGTCAGCACGACGCCCGCTGCCACGATTGCCCCGTATCTTCCAGGTCGCCTGCGAGGCGGCGGCTCGGACGGTTGGCTCTTCCGCAGTTCTTGCCCGCATTCCGAGCATCTCTCCCCCGAAGCGCGAACGTCGTACCCGCAGTTGAGACACAGACCTTTTCTATGCCGTTGGTATCGAACCCAGCGATGGCGCAGGCGCAGCACCGGAGCCCACCCCAGCAAAAGGAACAGCACCCAGTGTGGCACCACGCCGCCGCGATGCCACCACGGACTTCCAGGCAACTGCGCCCAAGCCCACCTTCCCAGCGCCTGCCCACTGCCGGCGCTGAAGTTGAACCCGCCCCTGCTCCATCGTGGAACCGGCTGAAACTCCGATCCCACAGCCATCTCCAATGCCGCCGAGGCGAGCTGGGGCTTCGTCGAGCTGTTGAGGATGATCTCCGTCGGCTCTCCGCCGTACCAGTCCACTAAGTCTGGGTTCGGCACCGCTTCCGTGCGCAGCCAGAAGATGCCCCCGCGCCACGAGCCGATCAGATTGCGGCAGTCCCGGCCGTTGGGCGCTGGATCGGGCTTCCAAGTGAAATACCCGGCCTCGTCGCACCGCCAGAAACTGCGCACCGCCAGCGCGGCCACGCCAATGGCCAGCAGAGCGCTCGCCCAGACGAAGACGTTGCGGATCGATCTGGCGATGCGGGAAATCATGGAATCGCGAAAGTTGTGGCGATTGTACCGCAACCTGCACGATGAGGCGCGGATCGTCTGAAGCGGAAGCGTCAGCGCCCGCTCAGGGCGGGAGCGGGCGCTGACGCTTCCGCTTCAGACAATGCGCTGATCACGCACAGTTATTTGGGTCGGCCCATCCGACGCTCGCGATCGCCTCCCGCGCCAGCTTCTCGTCGCTCGCCTGCGCCAGCACCAGCCGGTTGAACTGCTCATCATGCACCGCGAGCGTGACGAGCTGGGGCACCATGGTACACAGCCAGAAGTATCGCCGTCGGCGCATAAGCTGGCGCTGCAACCCCCGCAGTGTGCGCTGGCCGGCCGTCGCGGTGATCTCCTGCGCTTGGCCCGCGGTCTTGTATCGTCTTGCGACGCGCCGCTCCTGGTCGGCCAGCCATTTCTCCAGCGGCATGCGATTCAGGGCCATGTCGGCCATGGCAATCTGCCGGATGGCGAGGTATCGCTGCTTGTCCGCGAAGATAAGACTCAGGTCGCCGGCCAACAACACATGCTTTTGCATCACCAGCCCGGCGGGCACGCGGCAGCTCAGATCGAATACCGACCAGGGCATGGGCTGATCTGTTGGGCAGTCGATCAGAGCGGGCACGAGGGCGGCCAAAGCATGATCGCGGCGGCGCGTGTGATAGACCAGTTCGATGGCTCGATGGGATGTGGCGCTGTAGCCCACCCACACATCTCGCCCCGGCGGCTTGGGCTCGATGCAGAGCATCGACGCATCAAAACTGCCCGCGGGAACTTGCAACGGCCTGGCCTCATCGGCAGCAAGCTGACCCAGCTCATCGCGCAGGGCACGCTCGGCCCACGTTTGCGAATCGAACCCCCGGCCGACCTCTTTCCATCGCAGCGCCAGCCGCGGCCGATGCAGGTCGGCCAGCATGGCCTCGCCCCGCTGGTAGTCTCCGGTGAGGCGGATGGGATTCCATCGCGCTGGCAGGGAAAGTCGCCAGCCTTGCCATGCGAAGGTGCCGGACATGATGAGCTTGAGCCGCGGAGAAAGGCGGATTCGCGATGCAAAGGCCGAGATCGGATTCGAACCGATGAATAACGGATTTGCAATCCGTCCCCTTAGTCCACTTGGGTACTCGGCCTAAGTGATTGTCATGTAATTACTTGCATCAATTATTTGATTGTCTCTGGCTGTAAAGCACTGCCAGCCAGTGCATTGTAGCAAGAGCTTTCCTCTTGGCAAGACTCATCACAGTGGGGGTCTGAAACGCCAATGATCGCCACAGATTGTTGCTGAATGACCATGCCCTCCTGCATATCTGCTGTCCAAGAGCGAATCCAGCCAATGCCGAGAAAGAAATGCGGGTTGGGTGTAGCACTCGGCCCGCCGTTGCATAGGCGTCCCGCGCGTCCCGCCTGCGTTGTCGCCGGTCACAGGCGGGACGCCTGTACTACCTTCAGAATGAAGCCTCAATCGAATACCGCCGACAGATCCTCTTTGGCCGTTGGTTTCTTCAGCGGATCGGGCGCGGCGGCGGCCGGGGGCGGCGCGGACGCCGGCGATTGCGGCTGCGTGGCCGATCCGGGTGCCAGGAAACTGCTGGCGGCCACGGAAGGCGACGGCGCGCCGCCGCCAGCGCCGCCATCGCCGCCAGCCCCAGGGACGCGCCCTGGTGCAGGAACGAGCGATCGATCAGGTAGAAGTTGTCGGCGGTGATGGCGCCGCTCAAGTCGAAATCGCCGCCATGGTAGTTGCGGTACGCCGGATCGCTCTGCAGGCGATAGCCCTGGTCGATCTGGAAGTAGTCGTCGGCGTTAATCCGGCCATCGAGATTCGCGTCGCCCTGGTACGTGTACATCACCAGGACATCCTGGTCGTCGACATTCTCGCCCCCGAAGCTCGTCAGGATCGCGCTGGCGCCATTGTCATTCACCGTGACCGCCAGACCTGTAGCGCCGCTGGGATCGGCCATCGCCAGGCCGCTGGTCAGGCCCCGGCCGGCCCAATTGCCGCCGTTGCACCACGATTCGCGTAGCCAGCAAGCTTCTGGCAATCGCCGGCCTTGTGCGCCTCATCGCTGTCGAGTATCAGGCGACCGCCGCCGAGATCGAGGACGCCATTGCCGTTGATGGCAAGCGAGTTGGCGCGCATCAGGTACGAGCCGGTGCTGGCGAAGGCAAGCTGAGCGTCGGTGACCGTGATGGCATCGAGGTGCTGCGAAGCGCCGAGGGTGACGCTTGTGGCGGCGCCCGTGAGTTCGAGGCTCATGCGCGTCGATGGGCCGCCCAGATCGCTGCTGATCGACAGAGCGCCGCCGCTGATCGACCACTTGTTGCTGCCGTCGCCGCCGTTGAAGGTCGGCATGATGCCCGGCGCGGCCGGGATGACCAGCGTATCGTCGCCCGCGCCGCCGTTGAACGTCAGGGGCACGGACAGCGGGGCGCTGACGGTCACGGTGTCGTTGCCGTCGCCGCCGTCGATCTGAAGCTGCTCGATGGAGCTCGCGGGGATGGCGGTGGTTCCGAAGGTCGCCTGGCTGCCGCTGACGGCGAATGTGTCGTTGGAGGATGTGCCGGTCACGTCGAGGGTGTCGGTGCCGGCCCCGCCGTCGATCGCGGGCAGGGGGTTCATCAGACCGGTCAGGCCGATGACATCATTGCCCGCGTAGCCATCCATCTCGAAGGCCTCGGCGTTGGTGGCAACGATGCTGCCGCCGATGCTGGTGGACGTGTTGAAGATCGCGACGACGTTGGCGGGGTTGTTGGGGTCGGGCCCCATCAGCAGGGTGTCGTTGCCGCTGGTTCCGTAGAGCCAGAGCTTGTCGGTGCCGTCACCGCCGTCGAAGGTGATCGGATACTGCGGCGGCGCGGTGACATAGAGCGTGTCGTTGCCGGGCGAGCCCACGAACTGGACCGTGCAATTCCTGGGGGTGAGCAGGAACGAGCCCCAGCTCGTCGTGGTGCCGTTGGCGAGGTAGACGTCGTCGCCGGACGAGCCGCTGAACTTGGCGAAGTTCGTGCCTGTCCCGCCGTCAAACGTGATTGAATAACCCACGCCCGAGCCAATCGTGAGGGCGTCGTTTCCGCCATAGGTGTCGAACTCCACCTGGGAAAACTGGCTGAACAACCATGTCAGCCCGCGCCATTGGAAGCTGCTGGAACTGGCGGTGATGCTCTCGTCGGTATCGTCGCCGAGCACAATCAACTTGTTGCTGCCGCTGCCGCCGGCAATGGTCTTGGTGCCGACCGCCAGAGCGGCGGTGACGGTGAGCGTGTCGTTGCCCGCGCCCAGATTGACGTTCAGCGCCTCGATGGTGTCGAAAGTGACCGTCTGGGTTCCCCAAGTCACCTGCGAGCCGCCGATGGTCATCTTGTCGTCGCCGGCCGTCCCGGTCACATTCAGCACATCGCCGGTGCCGGCGCCGCCGCTGAACGCCAAGCCATAGCTCAGTGACGCGCCGATGTTGCAGACGTCATTGCCACTGCCGCCACTCAGACTGAGCTGCTCCAGTCCCGTGAAGGAGATGGTGGACGAGTTCACGAGGACATAGGTGTCTGCGAGGGTGAAGGTATCCGCGCCGGTCGTGCCGGTGATCTGGAGAGTATCGAACCCCGCGTACGCCACGTAGCTCAGCCCGCCCGCGGGGATCGGGTTGCCCCAGGTCATGTCAATGATGAGCGTGTTGTCGCCGTTGCCGAGATTGACCCCGATATCGGTCAGGGCGGCCAGTTGCAGCGAATTGTCGGGAATGGGCCCGACGGGCTTGTTCTTGAACCACTGGATGCGCGTGCTGTCGTTGGGGTTGACGCGGAGCGTGTAAACATCGCTGCCATCGGTGCCGATGATTGCGCCCGACGGCACCGTCACGACGACGACATCGGTTGACGAGTCGCCGAAATTGTCGGTAACCGTGACCGTCACATTGTAGCTGTTGCCCGAAGTGAAGCTGTGCGCCAGCGTAAACGTGCGGGTGCTCTGGTCGATGTTCAGATCCTCCGACTGGCCATCGCCCCACGCAACGCTCCCGGTCCACGTCTGGCCATCGTAGGAATTGAGATCCGTAAAACTGACGATCCGGGAGAAATAGGCATTGCTGACCGTCTGGTCGGCGCCAAGATCAAACACCGGCGCTTCCTGGTAACCGGGCGTGCCGCCCACGGGCCCATCGATCCATGACGCCGGGGCATCGCCATACAACTGGGCCGGCGCACGCAGAAGCGTCGGGCCGTTTCCGTCGGGATCAGTCGGCCAGGGCTTCTTGTTGTTGTAGTCGACGCTGTCGACCACGACCCATGGGACCGTTGAGCCGTAAAGATCGCCGGGCTTGGAAAGTTCGACGTTTTCGCCACCGTTGTCCAAGTTGCCGCTGTAGGGCCCATAGACGCTCACCCCGGCGGGGACGGCCGGGTAGCGGGCACGGAACGTGGCCGCATCGGTTTCCGTGACGACGACAAAGCCCCGCGCGGGGATCGTCGCGCCGGCCGGGAACGTATAGTTGACGCCGCTGGTGAACTTCCACCCGGCGAGCGATACGTCGCTGGCGCTTGTGTTGCGCAGCTCGATCCACTCGTAGCCCGGGTTGACCGGGTCGTTGGGAGGGTTGTACTGGATTTCCGCGATAACAACCGGTCCGATGACCGGCGCGACCTTGGCCCCGCTGATCGTGGCGTCGTTGGGGCCACCAGGCGTGGGCCGGCTCATCACCACCAGGTCCGTCTTCTGGGCCACGGGATTGCCCGGCGCGGAGATCGTGTACCAGTACTGGCCAAGGCTGGTTCCCATGTCCGTGCCGGCGTACGTGACCTCCTCGCGATATCCGGCCGGATTGCTGCCGTTGTTGTTGGCCAGCACGATATGCCCGCGGACGCGCGAGAAGTTGAAGTACGGGTTGGCGCCGAAGGTCGTGCTCTCGTTCAGGAGCAGGTAGCCTTGCGTGGGGTCCGTCGTGCTGGCGGCGGGGATGACCGTGCCGGCCGGGAAGCGGTATTGCAGCCAGATCGCCGCGTCGGTGACGGTCGTTTTCGTGTCAAACCCGGCCAGGAACCACCCGCTGATGTCCATGGGCAGGCTGCTCGTATTGCGCAGCTCGATCCAGCCATCCTGCCCGGAGTTGGGGTAGGTCATCAGCTCGTTGATGATGATGGTATTGGGGTTGTAATAGCCGGTCTCGGCGGCGGCCGGGCTGCCGTTGTAGGGATTGCTGCGCGCCAGGCGTGCTTGTCGGAAAGGTCGGTGGCGCCGGGTCGATGGCGACCAGCGAGTAGCCGCCGCCATCGGTCCAGGAATACCAGCTATCGTTGTAGGTGAAGTCTTCGATGGCCAGGTCCTGGTCCGTTGCCAGGACGATCTCCTCGCCGCTGTTGGACAACTGCGTAATCAGCCCGTCGGTGCCAAGCCCGAAGGGGCCGAGAACCACGGAGGAGTTCACACCCGGATAGCGAAGGGCAAATGCCGCGAGAGTGTGGGCCACGATGACGTAAGCGCCGGCCCCGAGCTGGTAGCTGGGAAACGTGAAGTTGATCCCGGCGTCAAAGTGTACGCCCGACAGGTTCATGGCGCTGGTGCCCGTATTGCACAGCTCGACGTACTCGTAATCGTCGGCGGTGTAAGTTCCGGCAGGGTTTTCGGCGGCCGTGGGCGGCGCCGGGTTGTACATGACCTCCGTGATGCGCAGGTCCGACGTATTGCTGAGGAATTGAGTGCGGGTCAGCGGCGACCAGGAGCCGTCGCTGAGCTTGATGCGGGCGTTGACCCACGTGCCGCCATCGACGTGGAACGCGCTGCCGGTGTAGTTGTGAGCGGTGCTGTTCACGGTGCCCAGCGGCAGCCGCGGATCGCTGTCATCCAGCGTGTAATAGATCACGCCCTGTCCGCCGGGATTGCTGATGGAGAGGTTGAAGTTCACGCCGATGTATCCGCCGTGCTGGCTGAATTCGGGAGCGGCGAGCGTGGCGCTGCTGGGATACAGGCCGTCGGCCTTGAGCCAACTGATCAGGTTGGTGGTGCGCGACGGCAACCCGCTATTGATGCTGTTGCAGGCATTGAGCCAGGTCGTTTGCGTCTTGCTGGTACTGCCCCAGCGCGCCGATTCGCCGACAATGGGGCCATTGATCCAGGCCATCAGGTCGCTCCAGCGGGCCTGCGCCTGCCCCGCCGTCAGCGCGCCATCGTTGAACAGCGTTTCGTCGGCGCGATCCGCGAAACGCAGGCAGAACTCCGGGTTGACCTTCAGCCGCTGCACCAGGTGCGTGATGGCGCCACGGTCGGCGGTGGTGATATTGTCGGTATTGCTCAGATTGCCTTCGCCGTCCCAGTTGAAGAACCGGAACGGGCCGTTGTTGCGGTTGCGGCCAAAGTAGTAGTTGTGGCCATCCCAGTCCCAGTTGCTCCCGTACCAGTTCATGAGCACGTAGTCGATCAGGTTGTTCATGTCCAGGTAGTCGGGGTAGCTGGGATTGGGCGTGCCGTCGGGGTTGAGACCCTGGAGCTGGTAGAACGTGGCCGGCAATGCGATGTTGGCGCCGTTGATGATCGTGTTCAACGCATTCCACGCGGTGGCGTCGCCGGCAATCCACTGGCCTTCGTGGTTGACGTCGTAATCCGCCTTCTCCCCGCCGAAATAGCTGGCCATGAACGAGGCGTCCGGGCGCTCCATGGGGTTGTAGAGCCCCCAGTACAGCCCGTTGACGTACAGTTGCACGAATGTGCCGTGCGAAGCGACATCGCCCATGGCAAGCTGCGTTTCGGCCGAGAAGAAATCGTTCAGGTAGGTCCCGGAACCCGCCAGGAAGCCGTTATTGAAGGCAGCGCGAAGGATGATCGTGTCGAACTGGTCGGTGCCGCTGCTGGCATAGGGAACCGCGCCCCACTGGCCGTTGACCAGCCTCGTGCTGTCGAAGATGTCGTAGTCGAGTTTCCCCGCGCCGTAGAGCGGGTCATCGAAGCGCAGGCGGAAGCTGTTCTTGAGCGATGCGTTGTGCTGCGCGCCGACGTTGCCGTACAAGCGTATGCCGGCGTCGATCTGGAACGCCGTGCTTCCGTTGGGATGCGTGGCGTCATCGGGGTAGATCAGCTCGGCCGAGCATGCACGCTCCGCGGTAATCCCGCGGTACGTCTGCCCGGAGTTGTAAACCTGGTTGGGGCCGAACATGTCGTTGACCGTTGTCACGATCGACAGCGTTGGGACGGCCTTAAGGTCATTGATGATCTGCGAGCTGTAGGCACTCACGACGGCCGGATCCATGTTGTAGCGCGCGGCATAGGTGCCATCGGGGCTGACCCAACTGGCCGGGAAGCTCGTCCCGGCGCCTCCCGTCGGGTTGTTCATCGTCGGCGCCGTGCCTTGTTGGATGACGCTGGCGAGGAAGATGTAGGTTTCCGTATCGACGTCGGTGCTGATCATCCCCGTCTCGAACGCGGCGGTGCGCAGCACGGTGGTCGTCGAAATCGTGAGCGGAGAAGTGTAGACAGTGCCGGTCGTGGCCGTGGGTGCGCTGCCATCCCAGGTGAAGCGGATCTGCGCGCCGTTGTCGTCGTGCTGAGGGCGAGCGTGAAGGGCGCCGTGTAGAAGCCGCGGTCGTGATCGAATTTCACGTCGGTCACCGCCTGGGTGCCGACGGAGCTGTTGACCGCGCCGGGCGTGGGGGTCTGGTAATACTGCTCGCGACCGATGGTGGTATGCTCGGAATCCAGTAGCGGGGAGATCAGCAGATCGGCGTCGTTGGCCGCGATGTTCAGCCCCTGGATCGCCAGGTAGTTCGTGCCGGTGTCGGTCAGCATATCGGCGGTGACCGGGACCTCGATGTCTTCGTAGACCAGCGCCTGGCTGTCCGGATGCGCCGCGGTGGCGGTGGAATTCCACACCGGCGTGGTGGGCGCGTTGCGCGCACGATCAGGTGCCCGTTGACGTACGCGGCGAAACCATCGTCGTACTTGATCCTCAACCGCAGGGTGTCAACGGCGTCGGCGTCATTGATGGCGAACGGCATGCGGATGTAGACCGAGCTATTCGTGCCGAACATGCTGCCGGAAATGTTGGTGCTGATGTCGTTGGCAAAGGGCGCTGTCGGCGGGGTCGTGCTGGAGAGGTAGACCTGCGACTGATAGGTTCCCGTCGAGCCGTTGGATGACTCGACCTTGATGTAATACTTCCCGGCGCTGGTCACGGCGAAGCTGTAGATGGCCGAATCGCCCGTGGAACCCAGCACGCTCGTGCCGTCATCCAGGGCTTTGATCGTGGTGCCGGTGGAGTCCAGCAGCGTCACGCGCGTGTCCATGGATGTCGAGGCGACCTGTACCGTGACCACGTCGTTGTTGGCCAGGTTGTAGGCGAAGTAGTCCACATCGCTGGTGCTGATGCTCCCGCTGACGATCGACTGATATTGAACGGTGCGCCATCCGGATGAGGCATCCTGCGCCGTCGCAGAAGTGTTGTTACTCTCCACCTCGCTCAAATAGCCCGAGCCGGTTGTCGGGGCAGTGCTGACGTTCTCCAGCCACACACCCACGTCATACGCGCCGCTGGTGGCGGTCTTGGGCATGCGCACGTAATACGTGTCGGCCGTGGTGGTGGTGACGGTCTGGCGGTAGATCAGAGCGTCGTAACCCGGCCCGCTGTCGGTGTCGGACTTCACCAGGATCGGGCTGCCGCCGTTATACCGCCATAGCTCGACGTTGGGATCGGTAACGGCGCCTCGCTTGGAGTTGCTGCCGCTGACGCTGACGGTCAGCACGTCGCCGTTCTGCATCGCGCCGATCTTGTACCAGTCCTCGTCGCTGGTGTCGGTCAGCGTGCCCTTGATGCCGAGCTGATACAGGAACCCCGTGTAGTTGCTGAAGCCGGGCATCGTCGCGGAACCGATGTCGCCGTTGGGCTCCACTTCGTTGGCCAGCGTGTCGTCGAATCCGATGCCTGACGTACCCGTGGCCCAGGATGAGTCATTGAAAGCGGGATCGGAGCCGTTCCAGCCGCTGCCGATGTCGCCGGTGGGCACCAGATAGGTAAGATTCGCGCCGGCGGCGATCAGGCTGGAGGAACCCGGGGTAATGGGCACGCCGTAGGAGACGTTCTTCTCCTGATCGGGATAGTTGTACTCCGAGACGATCGTGTTGCCGTCGGGCGCGATCAGCCCCAGATACCCGGAATTGTGGTCGATCTCGAACGTGGTGTGCAGGCCGGAGGTGGTGTTGTCTTTCGTGTAGACCAGCAGGTACGAGCCAGGCGACACGGAGGTCGAGGGGAACTGCCACTTGGTGGGGTTGTCGTTATTATCGGTCAGGTAATAGCCCAGCAGGTTCAGTTGCGTGGCGCCGGGATTGTAGATTTCCACCCATCCGCCGGCGTCCTGCTCGCTGGTGCCCGTGCCGGTGGTCTTCCATGCCATGAACTCGGTGATGATTGGGTAGGCGCTGAGCTGGATGCGATCCTCCAGCATCTCAATGGCATACGAAGATTCGGGCCGATCCGATGGACCGCAGATCGCCGCGAGTAATCGCCCGAGTGTCTGCGAAATCGTTTGGCCAAAACTACAACGGTAGCGCCGCGCAAGCTGCTGTTTCACGCCCATGCTCAACTCTCCATCCGCCCTGCGCCCTTGCGGGGCAATCGCCTCACGTACCCGGAGCGAATCATTCGGTGATCGTCGGGCAAGCTCATCTTACCCCGCAATGGGGTAATGGGAAATCGAAAAACGCATAAATCCCGTCCGGCACGGGTCATCGGTGTCAACAGGCCGCCGGCACTGTCCTGAACACCGTGATCTCCGGCCGGCACCATTCCTGCCCGCGCTTCCCATACGCCAGCCCGCGGTTGACATACAAATGTCGTCCGTTCAACGAATAGTAGCCGTGCGTGAAATGCCGATGGCGATGCGGATAGAACGTCTGGCCGAAGCGCGACGTGGCCACCTGCCGCCCGTGCGTGTGGCCGGAGAGCATCCATTGCCATGGATACTGCATCAAGTCCAGGCACCGTGCGGGGTTATGATTGAGGCAGACAATCGCGCTGGCCGGGTCCACGCCGCCGAAGGCACGGTCGGCATCGAGATTGCCCGACCAGTCATCATCCAGACCGACCATCACCAGCGGCCGACCGCGGCCGGTGGCCGGGAGCTTCCATGGCTCGTTGCGCAGCACGATCAGCCCATGGTCTTCGAGGCATTTCTGCAGAAAATCGGCCCGCCGAGCGCCCTCCGGGCCGCCGTTCTTCCCATAGAAGCTGTAGTCGTGATTGCCGAACGTGCAGAGAACGGCTTTGGATGGTCGAAGTTGCGCGAGAATGCTGGCCACCCGATCCGCATAGCGATACCCGCCGGTGATCAGATCGCCGGTGATGGCGACGATGTCGGGATGAAGTTGGTTGACCCAGTGGACGAACTGGAGCAGATACCGCCGCCAGACGACGGGGCTGTAGTGCAGGTCGGAGATCTGGATGATCGTCAGCCCAGCCAAGCCGCGGTCCAGGCCGCGCAGGGGCATCGGGCGTCGTGGACCTCCACCCAGTGCCGGTGCAGCGGCAGGCCGTGGATGCCCGTCAGGCCCATGCGGGCCATCGTAGACCAGATGGCACGTCGCCAGCGGTGCTGGCGGCCCCATTTGGCATCCTCCAGGTAGTCGAACACAAAGCGCATGACCCGCCCCTCATTCTATCAGAGTCAGCGCCGCCTGCATCTCGACGGCGGCGTGCAAATCTCCCTTGGTTCTGGCGATCTGAATCCCGGCCCGATAGGCCTCCTGGGCCGAGTTCAGGTTGCCGGCCACCTCGTGAATCTGCGCCGCCTGCTGGTAGGCGACGGCGTACGTTGGGTCTCGCTCCAGGACGCGGGCCAGGTAGCACAGCGCCTCGGGGAGCTTGCCAAGCTTGCGGTATTCCATGGCGACGGCATAGAGGAGGAACGTGTCGTGAGGCTGATGGTGCAGTAGATCTTGAAGTTTCGTCAGGCGATCAGAGGTGTCGGGCATAGTCGCTCCGCTGCAAGGGGACGCGGCACATTCTAGATTGGGGGCGCGCGGCGCGACAACCTCTGAAGCGGAAGCGTCAGCGCCCGCCCTGAGGTCGAGCGGGCGCTGACGCTTCCGCTTCAGAACCCCTCGAACGGCAGCTTCAGCGCTTGTGCCACCGCGGCGTTGGTCACCCGGCCGTTGACCAGGGTGATCCCGGTGGCGAAGCCGCTGTTGTCCGCCGCGGCCTTTTCGTAGCCCAGGTTGGCGATCTTCAACGCATACGGCAGCGTCGCGTTGCACAGGGCAATCGTGCTGGTGCGCCCGACCGCGCCGGGCATGTTGGTGACGCAGTAGTGAACGACGCCCTCGACCACGAACGCCGGCTGCTTGTGCGTGGTCGGCTGGCTGGTCTCGACGCACCCGCCCTGGTCGATGGCTACATCCACGATGACGCTGCCGTTCTTCATATCAACCAGGTCCTGGCGCGTGACCAGCCGCGGCGCCTTGGCGCCGGGATCAGCACCGCGCCAATGACCAGGTCGGCCTGGCGAAGCTGCTCGCGGACCGTGTAGGCATCGCTGTAGATCGTGTGGACGTTGGCTGGCATGACATCGTCCAGATAGCGCAGCCGTTCGAGGTTGATGTCCATGATGACGACGTGCGCGCCCAAACCCGCGGCGACCTTGGCGGCATTGGTGCCGACGATCCCGCCGCCCAGCACCACCACGTTTGCGGGCGCAACACCCGGCACGCCGCCCAGCAGAATCCCCCGGCCCATCATCGGCTTTTCCAGGTACTTGGCGCCTTCCTGGATGCTCATCTTGCCGGCGATCTCGCTCATGGGCGTGAGGCACGGCAGCCGGCCGGCGCGGTCGTGGATCGTCTCGTAGGCGATGGCAACCATGCCCGACTTGATGCACCCCTTCGCCAACTCGGGCGCGGCCGCAAAGTGAAAATAGGTGAACACCACCTGCCCGGGCTTGAAGAGCGGGATCTCCGACGGCTGCGGCTCCTTGACCTTGACGATCATGTCGGCGGCGGCAAAGACGTCCTCGTGGGTGGGCACAATGCTCGCGCCGGCCTTGCGATAGTCCTCATCCGCGAAACCGCTGGCCGCGCCGGCCTGCGTCTCGATGAACACCTGGTGCCCGGCCCGCGTGAGCAACTCCGCGCCGACTGGCATCATACCCACGCGATACTCATCCGACTTGATTTCCTTGGGGACTCCAACGCGCATGATCCATCTCCGAGAGTTTTGGTGTCTGAAGCGGAAGCGTCAGCGCCCGCCCCGAAGAGCGGGCGCTGACGCTTCCGCTTCAGGCACATTACCCCTCAACGTCCGATAAATCGATGGCCGCGTCGTAGCACAGGCGTCTCTGCCTGTTGCCTCGGGGGCGCACGGAAAGGCCGCGGCTCCGTTGAACCGCGGCCACTTATTTCCCTTCGTCGCTTCGTCGCTCACTTATTCCAGAACTTGCCCCCGTACACCGCCTGCTCGCCGAGCTGCTCGTCGATCCGGTAGAGCTGGTTGTACTTGGCGATGCGATCGCTGCGGCAGGGCGCGCCGGTCTTGATCTGGCCGCAATTGGTGGCCACGGCGATGTCGGCGATCGTCGAATCTTCGGTCTCGCCGGAACGGTGCGAGATCACCGCGCGTATAGCCGTTGCGCATCGCCAGATTCACCGCCTCGAACGTCTCGCTCAGCGTGCCGATCTGGTTGACCTTCACGAGAATCGAGTTGGCCGTGCCCGTCTCGATGCCTTTCTGCAGGAACGTGACGTTGGTGACGAACACGTCATCGCCAACGAGCTGGATTTTCCTGCCGATCCGGTCGGTGAGGAGCTTCCAGCCTTCCCAATCGTGCTCGGCCATGCCGTCTTCCAGCGAGCGGATGGGATACTTCTCGACCCACTTGGCCCACAGGTCGACCATTTCGCCGGGCGACGCGACGCGATCGGGCGTGCTCTTGAAGAAGCGATAGCCCTTCTTCTCCTTGTCCCACATCTCGCTGGCGGCGGGGTCCAAGGCGATGAAGACCTGCTTGCCGGCCTTGTAGCCGGCCGCGTCGATGGCCTCCATGATGAACTTGCACGCATCCTCGTTGTCCTTGAGGCTCGGGGCGAAGCCGCCCTCATCGCCGACGGACGTGTTGAGCTTGGCCTTGGCCAGCACCTTCTTCAGGGCATGGTAGATCTCCACGCCGGCGCGCATGGCATCGGTGAAGTTGTCGAAGCCCCACGGCTGGATCATGAACTCCTGGAAATCGACATTGCTGTCGGCGTGCTTGCCGCCGTTGAGGATGTTCATCATCGGCACGGGAATCGTCTTGGCGCCGGTGCCGCCGAGATAGCGGTACAGCGGCAGCGAGCTGGCCTCGGCCGCGGCCTTGGCGACAGCCATCGAAACGCCCAGGATGGCGTTGGCGCCGAGCTTGGACTTGTTGGGCGTGCCATCAAGGTCGATCATGAGCGAGTCGATCGCCTCCTGGTCGCGCGGGTCGAGCCCGATCAGCTCCGGGCCGATCTTGGTGTTGACGTTGTCGACGGCCTTCATGGTGCCTTTGCCGCCGAACTTCTTCTTGTCGTCGTCGCGCAGCTCGCAGGCTTCGTTTTCGCCCGTCGATGCGCCGGAGGGCACGGCCGCCCGGCCGACCACGCCATTGTCGAGGATCACATCAACTTCCACCGTCGGATTGCCTCGCGAATCGAGGATCTGACGGGCCTGGATGAACTCAATCGAGAAGCTCATAAGTCATTCCTTCTGGTTTTGTAATAGAACTCTCCCACCTGCACGCGCAGGGTCGGAGAAAGTCTATGGCTGGCGGCCGGCCTGTAAAGACCCTGTGGCAGAGCCGTCTCGGCTCTGTGCATCTTTCCAACCAGCGGCGGGACGCCGCTGCCACTCTGTGTCACTGGCGGCACCACGATCTATTTTGCCGGCCCGCTTGCCGGCGTCTTGGGCGCGGACCTCGCCGCCTCAAGCTGCTTCTGCAGCTCGGCGTTCATATTGTTGGCGGTCGTGAGCTTGGTCGTAAGCTCGTCAACCTTCGACTGGAACGCAGTGACCTGGTCCTTGTAGACCTTTGCGTCGGCCGACTGCTTTTCGGCAGCGGTCTTCGCATCGTTGGCGGCCGCCAGGTCTTTCTTCGCCTGGTCCAGTTGTCCGGTCAGGGTGGTTACCTTCGCTTCGGCGGCCTTGCAGGCTTCCTGCGCCTTGGTGGCATCGCCGGCGGCCGCTTGCGCCTTGGTCAGGTCATCCTTGGCCTTGGCCAGGTCGCCGTTGACCTTCTGGCACTGTTCGGTGGCTGCCTTGGCATCAGCTTGAGCCTTGGTCACGGTGGCCTTGCACTTGTCCAGTTCGCCGCGGAGCTTGGCGACTTCGTCCACAGCCTGCTCGTGCTGCTGCTTGAGCTGAGCGTTCTCATCCTGTGCCTTCTTGAGGTCGGTCTGCGAGACACAGCCGGCCAGAAGGAAACACACACCGATCAATCCTGCGAGCGTCTTCATGATCAACTCCTTACCTTGGTTTGAACTCAATCCGCCCAACGTCGGGCGGGGTGAACATTCTCAGCACCCGGTCGGATTTTTGCAATCCCACGCGCAGGCGGCGAATCTTGATTTATACATCGACGTGCTGGTTCCGCGCGGGCTCCGGATAGCTATCGCGTGATGAGATTTAATCTCAATCCAGATTACTGGATTTCCCCCAGAAATACGCTATTTTGTCGCAGTGCCGCCAAGTGCCGCCAGTGCCCTTGCTGGCGGTGGATGGTGCAAGCGGCCGTCATGAAGCTTGAGCCCCAGGAGTTTGAGCGACTCGCGATGGAGCAGCTCGACGCGATTTATCGGATGGCGCGGCGGTTGACGCGCGACGAGAACCGCACCGACGACCTGGTCCAGGAGACGTATCTGCGCGCTGCGGCGCGGGATAACTTCGACCTTCAGCAGTTCGGCATGAAGCCGTGGCTGCTGCGGATTCTGTATAACCTGCACCTGAGTCGTGCGCAACGCGATGTCCGACAACCGCTTGCGGTTGACGACGACAAGCTCGACGCCGTGCCCGCATCCAGCGGCGATCTGCCGCCGGTCAACCCGCGCAGCTTTGAGGTCATGGACCAGCGGCTCGTGCATGCCATTGATGAGCTGCCTGATGAATACCGCAGTGTTCTGCTGCTGTGGGCTTTGGAAGAGCTTTCGTACAAGGAGATCGCCGATGTTCTGGACGTGCCGATCGGCACGGTGATGAGCCGGCTGCACCGCACGCGCCAGAAGCTGTTGACCGATCTGCGCGATCTGGCCGTCGAGGAACGAATTATCCGGGAATAACCCTCCCGTGCAGCGGGTTAGAGTTGGTAAGGGAGCGAGCCGTTTGGGCACTTCGCACCTGCCCTCGGGAAGCTTTGGAAGGGACAATCTGGGATCGTGACGTTTTATGAGTACACCAAGCGATCACTTTGACGATCCGATACTCAAATCGGCCGTCAAGAGGTTGTACGCAGGCGGCAGCACCCCGGAGGCGCTTCGCCAGCGAGTGCAAGGATTATTTGGCTCGCAACCTGCCTCATCCCCTCCGCAGCAGTTCCTTCCCTCCTCACCCCCCAGAACAACTTACCGAATATCCGACTGGCGCTGGCCGACCCTTGCGCTGGCGGCGGCGGCCGTGTTCATCGTCGGCTTCGCCGGCGTCTATGTGCATCATCACAGGCAACCCGGCAAGACCGGGCCGGCCGGGGTCGCTGGAACGGCGGGCAGCGAATCAAGAATCGACCATGACATCCTGGTTGACTTGGTGAAAACGCACGATCAGTGCTCGATATCCGACCACGACATGCGCGACCTGCCGAAAAAGGATGTGAAGGCCATCGCCAAGGCCATGGGCCGCAAGCTGCACGATCGCATCCTGGCCGCCAACCTGGTTGAGGATGGCTGGCAACTCCGCGGGGCGGCCATCTGCAAAGTCGGCAATCGCCCGGCCGCCCATATCCTCTACACGCGCGGCGGGCAGACGATGTCGGTATTCTCGGTGCCCAATGTGCCCAAGGGAACGTGCTTCGATTGCGGGATCGATCAGGAAATGGTGGAAGACCACATGCTGGCCGGCTTCGCCAGCAAGGGGCGGATCTACTGCATGGTGGGGTATTGCCCGAAGCACGAGTTGAAGCTCGAGGAAGTGGCATCGCTGTTGGAGAGGCATCGGGGTGATGTGGTGGATCAGGCGGGGGAAGATGGGCATGCGGCACGGACGGAGGGGGCGGGGATCGGGGAACAGGGATCGGGGGGAGTTGCTTACCGATAGCTCAAGATTCGAGCTGCGTATTACGTACTGCGTATTGCGTAAATGCAGCTTCGCCCTACGCCGCATCTACTTCAACCTCTGGCCTCAAAGGTAAGTGGGTCATTATGCGAGCGTCAGAGATTACAGATGCCCAGATGAAGCGCATCAGCACGCTATGCCGCGTGCTTCAAACCGTTTTCATCGCCGGATCACTTGCGGGAGTTGGAACTCTGATCCTTGGAACCGTCGTGGTTGGCATGCGGCAATACCCGCGCGAGCTGGCACGAATACCGCCAACGGTTGCCGCCATCGGCGAGGCGGTAATCGCATTGGCCGCCGCGGCCATGGCTCTGTCCTTCGTGCTGAGTAGTTACGTTTCGGCTCGATCCGCTAAGTCGCAGCGGACGGCCATTGGCGACATTCTCATGGGCCTCTTCTGTGCCGCGCCACTCGCAGGCGGCGCGATGATGCTCGGCATATCGGCTTTCCGGGACTGGCTACAGCGCTGATGCGGCGAGGCATACCCGGAAGATCTGTTACGAAATACGAAATACGCAATACGCCCCGCCTGATCCCTGCACTCTCATCCCTGCTCCCTACACCTTCATCGCCGCATACATCCCCGCGTTGGTCTTGTGCTTGGCCAGCACGTCGAGCATGGTCTTCATCCCCTGCACCGGGGGCATGCCGACGATGTGGCGGCGAATGCGCCGGGCCGCGTCGAGTTCGTCGGGGCCGAGCAGCAGTTCTTCCTTGCGCGTGCCCGATTGGGGGATGTTGATGGCCGGGAAAATGCGGAGATTTGAGAGGTTGCGGTCGAGCGTCAGCTCCATGTTGCCGGTGCCTTTGAACTCCTCGAAGATCACCTGATCCATGCGCGAGCCGGTGTCGATCAGGCACGTGGCGATGATCGTCAGCGAGCCGCCGTTCTCGATCTTGCGGGCGGCGCCGAACAGTCGCTTGGGGATTTCCAGCGCGCGGTTGTCCAGGCCGCCGGACATCGTCCTGCCGCCCGAAGGCCCGCCCGTGTTGAACGCCCGGCCGATGCGCGTCAGCGAGTCGAGCATCACGACGATGTTCTGCCCATATTCCACCTGCCGCTTGCATCGCTCGATGATGAGCTGCGCCAGGTCCAGGTGCTTCTCGACTGTGTTGTCGTTGGATGAGGCATACACCGTGCCCGGCACGTTGCGCCGCATGTCGGTGACTTCCTCGGGGCGCTCGTCGATCAACAGGAGCACGAGCTTGGCGTCGGGATAGTTGGCGTGGACGCCGTGCGCGATGTTCTGTAGCAGGATCGTCTTGCCGGTGCGCGGCGGGGAGACGATCAGTCCGCGCTGGCCGAAACCGACAGGCGTGAGGATGTCCATCACGCGCGTGGTAAGCTCGGCGGGGTTGTGCTCCAGCCGCAGCATCGGGTGCGGATCGACGGGCGTCGCGTCATAGAGCGTCACCCGGCCGACGTATTCATCCGGCGACTGCCCTTCGATGGCGGTGATGCGATTGGCGTGCTTGCCCTTGATATTCGCGCAGGAGCAATCCCGGCCGCAGTTTCAGCTCGCGAATGAGCTGCCGGGGAACGATGACTCCGCCGGCCAAGGGGCGCAACGGATGCTCGACATCGCGAAGCTGCCCGTCCTGCCGTTCGTCGGCGATCTGTAATAGACCTTCTTTTTCGTGCGAATCGGCCATGCGTACCGGTTCCCGCAATGGTGCTTGCCCAATGGATACCGCGTCTATCACTCCGGTGGTAGAATGCTTACAATAACCTCACTTCACGGAGAGTAAAGATGTCGTTGCTCACAAAATTACAGGAAGATATGAAAGCGGCCATGCGGGCTGGAGAGAAAGACCGGCTCGGCGTGATCCGCATGCTCATCAGCGAGGTCAAGAATATCGACCTCGCGCCCAAGAAGCTGACGGAGGAGGAAACCGTCGCGGCTTATGGGAAGAAACTCAAGAAAGGCATGGACGAGTATGAAAAGCTGGGGAAGCCCGAGGAGGCGGCCAAGTTCAAGAGCGAACTGGCCATCGTCGAGAGCTATCTGCCGAAGAAGCCGTCTT
Organism: uncultured Phycisphaerales bacterium; assembly: GCA_963836515.1. Classification (GTDB taxonomy): domain Bacteria; phylum Planctomycetota; class Phycisphaerae; order Tepidisphaerales; family Tepidisphaeraceae; genus CAWIJX01. The sequence goes on along the minus strand of CAWIJX010000004.1, from coordinate 2,046,560 downwards.
CGGAGGAGACCGAGAAGCTCGTGGATGAGTTCCTGGCGCAGAACGCTTTCACCGAGAAGCAGGCCGGGCAGGCGACCGGGGCGTTCATGAAGCTCCACGCGGGGAAGGTCGATGCATCGGCGGTCAACGCGATGCTGCGGCAGAAGCTGGCGGGGAAGGTGTGACGGGTATGATTTCCAATGCTACGGAATATGCCAAGGCGCAAGAGGAGATGCGGGCCCTGGAGGAGCGGCTGCAGAAACTCCAGGTTGCCTATCCTATCGGCGCCAAGGGGTTCACGAAGGCCGGCATTCGCAAGCTGATCGCCCGCCTGCACGAGGAACTGGCCCTGTACGAGGGAAGCGAGGAGGCCAGGCATCCGGCGTCAACGTGAAGGGCGCGGCGAAAATCCGCTGCGCCGAAAGTCGCGCTGGCCGCGTGGAACAACGATCGGCGGCGAGGGGAAGGCTCGCATCATACCAGCGGAATCTCTTGCGCGGTCTGGATGGGGATTATGCGGCGATTGAGAAGGTGCTCGCGAAATTACTTACGCCTTCAGCTCTCCGCCCACTAGAATAAATGTTCTACCGCGTCCTACGAAACCTGGAGAAAAAGCGTCCGAGAGAAGCACGAAGTGATTTCAAAACCTCCAGAATTCGCTTCTTGGATAGCGTCATGGGTGTTCCTAGTGGTTCTGAAACAGGATCGAGATAGCTTTTGCCTTTCTTCGCACCATGCTGAATTAGGAGGGAAGCAACTTCGCTATAATGGTAAAACTCTGCTTTAGACACGGGAGTTTTACCATTCTTGTCCCGTGGATTCACATCGGCTCCGTTAGCCAACAGCAATTCCGCCAACTCCCTGCTGTCTTTTACCATGTACAGAGGCGTTTCTCCGTCATCATTCCGAGCGTTGGCATCTGCCTTATTGACAAGCAACAATTCCGCCAAATCACTGCGGTCCTTAAGCACCGCCTTGTGCAACGCCGTATCGCCCCAGCGGTTGCGAGCGTTTGGGTCGGCTCCGTGTACCAGCAAAAACTGCGTAAGTTCGGTGTTGCCATTGCCCACAGCAGAGAGCAGAGCCGTCATTTCGTCGTCAGGGTCGTGTTCTGAGTCGTAGGTGATCCAATATTGGTTTACGTCAGCACCGTTCACCAGTAGCAGTTCCAGCATGCCTATGACATTCTGGCCGCAACACAACGCGAGGAGAACAGGGTTAAAAAAGCGGTTAACGACGCTTGAAAGCAAGCCAGGATTGTCCTTGAATAATTTGCTTACTCTCTGCGTGTCGCAACTGTTAATGGCGTTTTTCAAGTCAACCTGCAACCGGTCCTTCACGAGGCTCTCCAGATACGCCTCATGGCGCTTTCCCTCACAACGCGCCTTCTCTTCGCGTTCTTCGCGTTCTTCGCGTTCGCACGAATGGCACATTTGGTCGTCAGAATTCCATGAACTCAATTGGCCGCACTTACGGCAGGACGTAATATCATCGGGGGAAATGCTTTTCATCGCTTCGCCGTTCCATGAATATACTGATCGTGATTGTCCGCCAAATCTTCGGGGTTCGTTGCCTGCTATTCTACTCCGGCGGCAGCGGGGGCCGCCAGCAAAATCATCGTTCGTAGTGCGGGCTTTAGCCCGTATCCGGCTCATCGGATACGGGCTAAAGCCCGCACTACGAACTACAGGCTGAAGCCTGCACTACGAACCGCCCAATACTTCGAGCTGCACCTGCCGCGCTTTCTGCGCATCGGGGATAACGTCGCTGTGGCATGCTGCCTTCTGGCCTTTGTGCGCCAGCTTGTGAATCTGCTCGGGCCCCAGCACGCCGCGCTGCTGGAGGATTTCAGCGCCGGCCGGGCTGACGCCGGGGGATTCCATTGCCTTCTTTGCCGGCTGCGATCCGGCCGATTTGCCGCTGGCGAACTCCTGGATTTCCTTGCTGATGCGCACGCGAGCACCAGTCGTGGCCGCACATGGCGCAGAAATCGGTGTCCACCTCCAGGTCCTCATCGTGATAGGCGCGGGCGAGTTCGGGATCGAAGGCGAGTTCGAAATGCTTCTTCCAGTTGAGGGCGGCGCGGGCCTTGGTCAGCTCATCGTCGCGGTCGCGCGTGCCGGGGATGCCCAGGGCGACATCGGCCGCGTGGGCGGCGATCTTGTAGGCGATGCAGCCCTGCTTCACATCATCCTTCTTGGGCAGGCCCAGGTGCTCCTTGGGCGTGACGTAGCAGAGCATGGCCGCGCCGTGATAGGCGGCGGCTGTCGCGCCGATGCACGAGGTGATGTGGTCGTAGCCGGGGAAGATGTCGGTCACCAGCGGCCCGAGAACGTAGAACGGCGCGCCGTGGCAGAGCCGGCGCTGGAGCTTCATGTTGTATTCGATCTGGTCGAACGGCACGTGGCCGGGGCCTTCGATCATGACCTGCACGCCCTGGCGCCAGGCGCGCTCGGTGAGTTCGCCCAGGGTCTGGAGCTCGGCGAGTTGCGCGCGTCGGTCGCATCGGCCAGTCCGCCGGGACGCAGGCCGTCGCCGATGCGAGAACGTCACATCATATCGGCGCATGATGTCGCAGATCTCATCCCACAGGTCGTACATGGGGTTCTGCTTGCCATGGATGAATCATCCACTTGGCCAGCAGCGAGCCGCCGCGGCTGACGATGCCGATGAGCCGGTTCGCGCACGAAGGGCAGGTGCTCGCGCAGCACGCCGGCGTGGATGGTGAAATAGTCCACGCCCTGCTGCGCCTGGTGCTCCAACTCGGCCAGGATCATCTCGCCGGTGAGGTCCTCGATTTTCCGGCCGATGATCATCGAATAGATCGGCACGGTGCCGATGGGCACGGTGGGATTGCGGATGATCGCCTCGCGGCAGGCGTCGAGGTCGCCGCCGGTCGAGAGGTCCATGACCGTGTCCGCGCCCCACTTCTCGGCCCAGCGGAGCTTCTCAACCTCTTCATCCGTGCTGGACGACACCGGGCTGGCGCCCATGTTGGCGTTGATCTTCGTCAGTCCGGCCCGGCCGATGCAGATCGGATCGAGCTGATACGTGAGGTGCGCCGTGTTGGCCGTGACGATCATCCGCCCCGCCGCCACTTCGTGCATGACCTGCTCAGCCGACAGGTGCGGCTCGCGCCGGGCGATGCGCTTCATCTGCGGCGTGACGATGCCGAGCCGGGCGAAATCGAGCTGCGTGATCGGCCGGAATCCCGCGGGAGCGCCGCCAGTCTTGTGAGGATTCTCGCTTTGCGCCATCGACGCACTGCCAGCCGGCCGGCATGAAATCCCATGCGGTCTTATCACTGGGCAGCGGCTGGCCGGGCGTGTCCGGGGAGGAGAAGGTGTACGCGCCGGCCCGGCCAGGGGCGATGCGCGGGGCATTGGCGAACGAGCCGGGCGTGGTGCCGCCGGCAGTGGTGGAAGGATTTGCGCCTGGCGGCGGCAGGGCGTAGTCGCGATCGGACGATTCGTGAGGCATGCAAACTCCGAGTCAAGCGATCCGGTGGCCAGCGAGGGGATAAGCCAATACAGCAGGTGCTCGCTTCCCTACGCCGGTCTTAGCCGGATCAGGTTCGAAGGGTGTACTCTCAGTCTCGCGACGAGCGCAAGACACCCCTAGCGAACATCAGCAGTTTAGGGCGGGTGAGGGCGGGGGGCAAGAGAGAAGGAGTTGAGAGAAAGGGTTGAGGGTGAAAGGGTTGAGGGTTCGAGTCTCAGCGGATTGCCAATTTCGGATTGCGGTTGGGCGGTGGGTTCGACTCAGGCGAGGCCGAGCCATCGCTCAACCGCATCTTCCACCAGCGCCATCTCGTCAGCCTGCAACTCGCCCAGCCGACGCAGGAGTCGCGGCGGCGCGACGGTGACGAGTCCCTGGGCATCGAATGCGCCGGGACTGAGAAACCGCTTGGGAACGGCAACCTCGAAACGACTTCCCCGCACGCTTGTGGTGTGCGGCACCAAGGTAACCAATGCTCGATCTTGCGCGCCGGACGGACACTGATCACGAGGCAGGGCCGGACCTCGGCCGCAATTCCCAGATCGACCAGCCAAACTTCGCCGCGGTTAGTGGCCGGCACCGGTGGCCTCCTCGGCGTCGTAGCTTTGGAACACCTCCGCCGCCAGTTGGTCAAACGCTTCGTCGGGCAGTTCCTTCGCCGAAACCGAACGACGGAGAATCTCAGCGGCAACCTGCTGCTTGTCGGCGGGCGACAGGGCGTTGAACGAATCCACCAAATCACGAGCTCGTGTGGTCATGGCTCCTCGCTATCGTGGTGAGATTATATCACGCAAAAGTGGCTGCTGCTGTGTCAAACAATGGATAGCCCCCAATCCCCAGATCACTCCAACGCAGTCCACGCCGATTACCTGCCTATCCTTGAGATGCGATTGAAGGATTCGCATCGCCTGCCCATCGCGGGCCTTGTCGCGGTACGTGGGCACCAGCAGCGCGCCGTTGACGAAGTAGAAGTTGACGTAGGTGGCCGGGAGGCGCTGGGATTTGTGGACGACGGGCGAGGGCATGGGGACGGTGATAATCTCGAATGGCCGGCCGTCCTGGTCGCGGGCCTCGCGAAGCAGGGCGAGGTTGTCCTGCAGGGCCAGGTAGTTGACATCGTGCGGATCTTCCTCGACGGCCGCCACGATCGTGCGCGGGCCGATGAACCGGGCAAGATCGTCGACGTGGCCATCGGTGTCATCGCCGACGATGCCGCGCGAGAGCCACACGACATGCCGCTGGCCATAGTAGCCGCACAGGATTCGCTCGATGTCGTGGCGGGAGAGGCCGGGGTTGCGGTTGTTGTTGAGCAGGCACGACTCCGTGGTGAGGATGGTGCCCTGGCCGTTGAAGTCGACCGAGCCGCCTTCCATCACGATGCCGGGACGGAAGAGGGGCAGGCCAAGTTCCTCGGCGATGCGCGTGGGGACGGCATCATCCTCCTTGTACTTTGGGTACTTGCGGCCCCAGGCGTTGAAACCCCAGTTGACGACGGCGAGCTGCCGGCGCCGACCGGTTTTGCGGACGAGGAACGATGGGCCGTGGTCGCGGCACCAGTTCTCGTTGGTGGGGATGGGATGGAAATGAATATTGTCCAGCGGGCAGCCGGCTTCCTGAAGCTGCTGGACGACCAGCGGCTCGTAGTCTTCGCTGGGGATGTTGATCTCAACGTGCTCGCGCGGCGTGATCTGGCGGATGATGGCGGCCATGTTGCCGGGGACGGGCTCGTATTTCTGGGGGAAGGAGATGCCCTCCGGCCGCGGCCAACTCAGCCAGGTGGCGGCGTGCGGCTCCCACTCGGCCGGGAAGGTATAGCCGAGGCGCGCGGGGGTCGATTTGAGGATGCGAAGGTCTCTCATGCGAATCGCAGGCAGGATGCCTGCACCACAGAAGGGCGGCATACCAATACGCCGGGGACCTACCGATCGTCAAATCTGCGGGTCAATGCGCCATAGGCGTCGATGCGGCGGTCGCGCAGGAACGGCCAGTGGGTGCGGCTGAACTCGACCTGGTCGAGGTCGCAATCCACCACAAGCGTCTCCTGTTTATCGGCCGAAGCGCGGGCGATGACTTGACCGTCGGGTGCGGCGACGAACGACTGGCCCCAGAAGTGTATGCCAGCCCCGGAGATACGTTCGTGGCCGACGCGGTTGGCGGCGGCGACAAAGCAGCCGTTGGCGATGGCGTGGGATCGCTGGATCATCTCCCAGGCATCGTGCTGGGCCTTGCCATAGCGGCGTTTCTCGGCGGGATGCCAGCCGATAGCTGTAGGGTAGAAAATGACTTGCGCCCTTGTAGGGCGGTCAGGCGAGCGGCCTCGGGAAACCATTGGTCCCAGCAGATCAGTACGCCGATCTTTGCGAAGCGCGTCTGCCAGGCGCGAAAGCCGCAATCCCCGGGGGTGAAGTAGAACTTCTCGAAGTAAAGCGGGTCGTCGGGAATGTGCATCTTGCGGTAGAGGCCGAGGATAGAGCCGTCGGCGTCGATGATTGCAGCAGTATTATGATACAACCCGGCAGTTCGTTTTTCAAGAAGGGATGCGATGATGACGACGCCGCGCTTGTTGGCCAAGGCGGTGAGGGCGTCGGTGGTCGGGCCGGGGATGCTTTCGGCGAGGGCGAAGTTGGCGTGGTCCTCGGTCTGGCAGAAGTATTGGGAACGGAAGAGTTCCTGGGTGCAGACGATCTGAGCGCCTTTGCGGGCGGCGGCGTCAATCAGACGAAGCTGGCTGGCCAGGTTCGTTTTGACGGATGGCGTGGCGGAGGTTTGGATGAGGGCGATTTTCATGGGTGGTTAGCGGTTAGTTGATGGGGGCGGAGGGATAGCCACGGAGGGCACAGAGGTTGGGTTTGTTTCGGCGCCGGGCAAGGCACGAGAGTTCGTTTTTGCGCGGGCGAGGGTGTATGGGGCGGAGGGATAGCCGCCGAGGAACACGGAGATTGGGTTGGTTCTGCGCCGGGCAGAGCGCGAGAGTTCGTTTTGGCGGGGGCGCGGGTGTATGGGGAGCCGAAGTTCGAGCGTGGCGGGCGGGGTGGTTGAGACGCGGTCGCAGGAGGTTGGGTTGGCAGTGCGAGCAGCATGTGGATCACCCGATTGTTGGCTGCTGATCTTCGAGAGACATCTCCAAAGACTCTATACGCTCGGGAAGGTCGGTTGTTCGCTAAAAATTAGGTTTTTTGTGAGTTGTGCCGCTCAGGTTATGATGGCTCTGCCATGTCGATTGCGAGCGATCAACGAGAATGGCCGCGGTTGCGGGAGGAGCGAGCATGACCGAGGCATCGGAACACGGCGCGCCCGATGCCGACGCGCGGGCGGTTCTCAGCGATGCGTCCAAGGCGCATTTGGAGAGATACCGCGTCACGCACAACACGCAGGTGCTGACGATCCTGTTCAGCGACCTCGTGGACTCCACGCGGCAACAGAGCGAGTTGGGGAACATCGCGGCGGCGAAGGTGACCCGGCAACACCGGGCGGTGTTCCGCGAGGTGCTGGGGCGGTTCGATGGGCAGGAGGTGGACACGGCGGGGGACTCGTTTCTGGCGGTGTTTGCGGCGCCGTCGGATGGGGTGGCATTTGCATTGGAGATGCAGGCGGCGATGCGCAAGCGCGAGAGGCCGAGCCGCAGTTGCTGGCCGTTCGCGTGGGGCTGCATCAGGGGCAGGTCGTGGTGGAGCGGCATGCCGACGCGGGCAAGCCGATGGATGTTTACGGCGTGCAGATCTCGACGGCGGCGCGCATCATGGGATTGGCGCAGGGCGGGCAGATTCTCTGCTCGCGCGCGGTGTTCGACGATGCCCGATCGATCCTGACCGGGCAGGAGCTGAAGGGAGTGGGCCCGCTGGGTTGGCAGAGGCATGGGCCATACAAGTTCAAGGGCGTGGACGAGGACTACGAGGTCTGCGAGGTGGGCGAGGAGGGCGTGGCGCCGCTGCGGCGCCGGCGGCGAGCGATAAGAGCTGGCCGGCCGACCACGACAATGAAATCCCGGCATGGCGGCCGGCCATCGGCGTGACCATTCCTGGCACGAACTGGCAACTTCAGGAGCGGCTGGGTGGCCAGGGCAAGGGGCCTGATGGCCGGATGCGGTACAAGGGCGAGTTTGGCGAGGTGTGGAAGGCGCACAATCCGCAGTCCAAGGCCTGCCGGGCGTTCAAGTTCTGTTTCAAGCGGGAGAAGGTGCCGGCGTTCAAGCGCGAGGCGCGCCTCTTCGAGCAGATGCGTTCGCACCGCCATCCCAATCTGGTGGAGGTGTTTGGGGTGGCGGTCGGCGAGCGTCCGCCGTACTACCTGGAGATGGAGTATGTCGAGGGGCCGAGCCTGGAGGGATGGTTGGCGGACAATCCTCCGCTGAAGGAGAGGCTGGAGGTGATCGCGCAGGTGGCGGATGCGCTGGATGTTGTACACGCGGCGGGCATCTATCACCGGGACATCAAGCCATCGAACATTCTGCTGACGCGCCGGGGTGACGGGCAGATTCAGGCGAAGCTGACGGACTTTGGCCTGGGTGCGGCGGAAGATCCGAAGGTGCTGGAGAGTATCGCGGTGTCGCGGGTGGATGGAGTGGCGGGGACGTGGGATTACCTGTCGCCGGGGCTGAGGCGGGGCCAAAGGGCCACGATTCAGACGGACCTGTATGCTCTCGGTGTGACGCTGTACCAGGTGGTTGTGGGTGATTTGCAGCGGCCGCTGGGCGGGGAATGGGAGAAGCAGATCGATAGCACGGTGCTGCGGGAGGACATCCGGCGGTGCATCACGGAGGATGCCGGGCAGCAGTGGCCGAAGGGGTCGGAGTTGGCGAGCGCGCTGCGGAGCCACGAGCGGAGGCTGGAGGCGCGGCGGGCGCAGGAGACGGCGTTGCGGCTGGCGGGTTGCCGGCGGATGCAGGTTAGGGCGCTGAGCGTGGCGGCGGCGGTCATGGCAGTGGTGACGATAGGCATCGGCTATTTCTGGCGGGAGGCGAGGTTCCAGCGGATGGCTGCCACTCAGGCGGCGGCCCAGGCTCGTGATCTGGCGAACAGGAATGGCGAGATGGCCCTGGACGCGCGGCGCGTTGCCTCAAGGACCGATGCGCGGATCGGGCACATGCTCCTGGAGCAGGGCAAGCTCGCCGAGGCGCTGGCTTACGAGGCGCGAGCGCTGCGGGGCCCGGAGCCAAATCCGGCGGCGGTGGTGGACTCGGTGGCTCTTCTGTACCGGAGCCGGGTCCCCCAGGCGATCCGGCTGCACGTGGCCGCTGTTTGTTTCGCCGCGTTCAGCCCCGACGGCACGCGCGTAGTCACGGCCAGTGAGGACACGACAGCGCGGGTGTGGGATGCGTCGAGCGGCAAGCCCCTGGGCGAGCCGATGCGGCACGCGGCATTGGTTTGGTCCGCCGCATTCAGCCCCGATGGCACGCGCGTGGTCACGGCCAGTCGGGACGACACAGCGCGGGTGTGGGATGCGTCCAGCGGCAAGCCCCTGGGCGAGCCGATGCGCCATGAGGAATCGGTTTCCTCCGCCGCATTCAGCGCCGATGGTGCGCGCGTGGTCACGGCCAGCGAGGACAAGACAGCGCGGGTGTGGGACGCGGCCAGCGGCAGGCCTCTGGGCGAGCCGATGCGCCACGATCGCGCGGTCCGGTCCGCCGCATTCAGCGCCGATGGTACGCGCGTGGTCACGGCCAGCGAGGACAAGACGGCGCGGGTGTGGGATGCATCCAGCGGGAAGCCTCTGGGCGAGCCGATGCGGCACGAGAGTTGGGTCAACTCCGCCGCGTTCAGCCCCGATGGCACGCGCGTGGTCACAGCGAGTTTTGACGAGACAGCGCGGGTGTGGGACGCGTTCGGCGGCAAGCCTCTGGGCGAGCCGATGCGCCACCAGGACGTGGTTTGGTCCGCGGCGTTCAGCTCCGACGGCGCGGCGTGTGATCACGGCGAGCTTTGACAAGACAGGCGCGGATGTGGGATGCATCCAGCGGCAAGCCTCTGGGCGAACCGATGCGGCACGAGGCATTGGTTCGATCCGCCGCATTCAGCGCCGACGGCACGCGCGTAGTCACGGCCAGTGAGGACAAGACAGCGCGGGTGTGGGATGCATCCAGCGGCAAGCCTCTGGGTGAGCCGATGCGGCACGGGGACTGGGTTTCCTCCGCCTTGTTCAGCTTCGATGGCACACGCGTGGTCACGGCCAGCGACGACAAGACAGCGCGGGTATGGGACGCGTCGAGCGGCAAGCCTCCAGGCGAACCGATGCGGCACGAGGCATTGGTTCGGTCCGTCGCGTTCAGCCCCGACGGCACGCGCGTGGTCACGGCCAGCGACGACAAGACAGCGCGGGTGTGGGATGCGTTCAGCAGCAAGCCTCTGGGCGAGCCCATGCGGCACGCGGAATCGGTTTCCTCCGCCGCATTCAGCCCCGACGGCGCGCGCGTGGTCACGGCCAGTGGGGACACGGCGCGGGTGTGGGATGCATCCAGCGGCAAACCTCTGGGCGAGCCGATGCGGCACGAGGCATTGGTTCGGTCCGTCGCGTTCGGCCGCGATGGCACGCGCGTGGTCACGGCCAGCGAGGACAAGACAGGCGCGGGTGTGGGATGCGTTCAGCAGCAAGCCTGTGGGCGAGCCCATGCGGCACGCGGAATCGGTTTCCTCCGCCGCATTCAGCCCCGACGGCGCGCGCGTGGTCACGGTCAGTGGGGACACGGCGCGGGTATGGGACGCGTTCGGCGGCAAGCCCCTGGGCGAGCCGATGCGGCACGAGGCACTGATTTGGTCCGCCGCATTCAGCCCTGACGGCACGCGCGTAGTCACGGCGAGTAACGACAAGACAGCGCGGCTGTGGGATGCATCCAGCGGCAAGCCTTTCGGCGCGCCGATGCGGCATGAGGGTGATGTTTTCCGTGCCGCGTTCAGCCGCGACGGCACGCGCGTGGGTACGGCCAGTGCTGACCGGTCAGCGCGGGTGTGGGATGCGTCCAGCGGCAAGCCTCTGGGCGAGCCGATGCGCCACGATCGCGCGGTTTGGTCCGCCGCATTCAGCCCCGACGGCACGCGCGTGGTCACGGCCGGTGAGGACGAAACAGCGCGGGTGTGGGATGGGTCCAGCGGCAAGCCTCTGGGCGAGCCGATGCGGCATGAGGAATCGGTTTCCTCCGCGTGGTTCAGCCCCGACGGCACCCGCGTGGTCACGGCCAGTGACAACACCGCGCGGGTGTGGGACGTGGCGGTGCCTGTGCCGCAAGGCGGTCGCAGCCTGCTGGCCGATCTGAACGAACTGGCCGCCGGGCAATGGCTGGGACCCAGCGGCGGGCTGGAGCTACTGCCCGAGGGCCTTGCGGCCCGTCGCGCCAAGCTGGTCAAAGCAGCGAAAGATCCAGCGACTCCGCCGGCTGTGGCGCGGTGGCTCCGCTGGTTCCTGGCCGATCCCCGTCATCGGACCATTTCGCCCCTGTCGAACCTGAGCGTGGAGGAGTGGGCGCAAAATCGCGTGGAGGAGAACACGCCCGAGGGCCTGCAGGCGGCGTGGGAGATCGATCCCACCCATGCAATGTGCCTGGCGCGGCGGGCGCGGCTGTTTGCACTTGCAGCGCCGCCTGATGCGATCGATGCCCAGCTCCACTCCAACCTCGCCCTCAAGCTGGCGCCGCAGGATGCGGAGGTCCAATGGCGCCGGGCGGCGGTGCTGGCGCTGCTGGGCAAGCCGAGGGAAGCCGCCGAGCTTGCCGATCGCTGCCCGCAGCCGGCCGCGGGGAACCTGTGGGCCTGGGAGGCCAAGTGGGAAACCTGCACGCTGCTGGGGCGAGACGGCGATGCCAAGGCAGCGCGGCAGCAAGTCGATGAGTTGGCCAGAACGAAACCGACGGTGGTCCGGCAATCGGTGAAAGCGTGCATGGATGCGGTGTCGGCGGCGATGCCCAAGCCCGCGACGACGCAGCCAGCGGGAACATGAACCTGCGGGCGGCGATGCCGAGCGGTGTCACGCCTTTGGGTCACCCAGGATCGGAAGCTGGATCTTTGTACTGGCATCGTCAAGGCCGGGTGCGGAGCCGATGGTGCTCTTGTCGATCCGGCGGACATCGCGCACCGGGGGATTGGCCAGCGGGCGCAGGTCGGGGGAGTCGGGGCCGTCGTGGCGATTGAAGACGTTGTAATACTGGTCACGCTGGGCGGGCACCCAGCCGCCGTCGCGGATGAGACGGCAGATTTCGCGCTCGTTGAGCCGGTAGGTCGTGCCGGCCGCGCTGACGACGTTTTCCTCCATCATGACGCTGCCCATGTCGTTGGCGCCGAAAAACAGGGCGAGTTGGCCGATCTTCGGGCCCATCGTGACCCAGCTCGCCTGGAGCGAGGGGATGTTGTCCAGGTAGAGCCGGGCGATGGCCAGCGTGCGAAGATACTCCATCGCCCCGGCCGTGCGGATGACCCGGCCGCGGAGAATGTCGTCGTTGGTGGAGTCGTCGAAGGGGCCGTGGATGTCGGGGTCCCATTCTCTGGCCCGGCCCAGGGGCGTGTTCTCGCGCTGGAAGGGCCAGTGGATGAAGGCGATGTAGGAGCCAGGGTTCAGGGTTCGGGGTTCAGGGCTCAGGGGCCGATCGCGGATGTCGCTTTTGGCGAAGACGCCGGCCCAGCGATTGCGCACGCGCCGGATTGTCTCCGCCGTCGCTTCGTCGTTCCGTCGCTTCGTCGCTTCGTCGCTCAACGCCAACGCATAATCCTGCATATCCCGTATCGCCGCCATGTGCTCGATCCGCTCGCGGACGAACTCGATGTGGCCGATGAGCATGGTGGCGCTGGTGGACATGCCCTCTTCGTGGGCGACGCGCATGACGCGGAGCCAGTCGTCGGCCGAGCACTTGCCGATGCCGATGCGGCGGCGCAGCGCGGGGCGAAGATCTCGCCGCCGCCGCCGGGGATGGTGTCGAGGCCGGCCGCGCGGAAGCGGCGGAGAATCTGGCGCACATCCATGTTGAAGAACCGCTCGAACTCGACGAACTCCGGCGGCGAGAAGGCGTGGATGTGAATCGAGGGGAACTGGGATTTGATGTAGCGCAGCAGGTCCTCGTAGTACTCGATGGGCAACTGGGGATTCATCCCGCCCTGCATCAGGACCTGCGTGCCGTTGATGGCGACCAGCTCCCGTATCTTCCGGCCGATGTCCTCGTTACTCAGCGCATAGCTGTCAGACTCACCCGCATCGCGACGGAAGGCGCAGAAGGTGCAGCGGGCGGTGCAGACATTGGTGTAGTTGATGTTGCGGTCGATGACGTAGGTGCGGTAGTCCTCGGTGTGCATGCGAAGAGCGCGCTCGTGGGCCCAGCGGCCGAGGTCGTGGATGTCGGCGGCGTGGTGGAGTTCAAGGGCCTGGGCGTCGGTGAGGCGGGCGCGGCCGTCGATAACCGCGTCGATGTTGAAGGACAGCGATGGCATTGGTGGCGGGTAAGTCTAGTGTCAACTGCGTTCCTGGCCGCCTTGCGTGCGAGGCCGCAACGCTGTCATTGCGGTTGCAGTTCGGTCGTGATTGCATCAACTAGGTCCGGGTAGCGTTGACGCTGCCGCGCCGACTCCAGCACTCGGTTGACGGCTTCGACGACTTGGGCGTTCCAGCTTTCCTCCGGCCGCAGCAGATCGTTCTGCACAAGCCAGTAGCTCACCGCACACCATGTCCAAAGGGCGCACCGTCAGTCAGATGACATTCGGGAGGCGGGAATCCTCCCGGCCCGCGTTGGCCGGTCATGTATTGGTGAACCAATTGGCGGCTGCGTTGAATCCGCCTTGCGATCTCCGACGCTGTCACCAGATTGCACTCGTTCAACCCGCAGCACTTCCGCGCCAATCCCCGCCTTGCGAACGTCGTGAATTGCACTCACGATGGCATCGCGCAGCGACCTCGCCCTGCGACTGAACTCCATGTACAGAAGCCCGTATTGGATGCTCAACGTCGCGTTGTCGCATCCGGCATTGAACAACGCATCTTCGACGTCGGTTGTCAGAGACCCAACACCATCCACAATCAATGCGAAGTCGTGCTCCTTCTCACACACGTTGTCGGTCAGTTCATTCATATTGCCAACTCCTCCGCGCCGCCCGCTTCGCCACCACCGCGATGAGGACATGCATCGACCACCTTGCGTATGTGTCTCGCGTGGTTCTCCGGCACTCTGGGTGTTGACCACACGCTGATGATACAGCCCTCTCTCGAACTAAGCGGACAGAACAGCCGTCCCCACGCATGCCCGCTGGACATCACGACGCGCCAGCCCAGTTGTTCGGCGTACTGCACCGCCTTCTCAACAGCCGGCTTCGGATGCCTCGGTCTGGGCATCGGATCATTTTACCCCTCTGTTGACAAGTGTCAAGCATGCACGGCGACCCTTCAGCTCCTGGGCGTGGCAACAAATTCGGGAGACCGCCCGTGGGAGCGCGGCCGTCCCCGGCCGCTCGCCCCGTGACCCCCAAAATGCGGGCGGGGACCCCCGCGCTCCCGAGAAAATTGCCGCGCCGCAGCTCCTGAGCCCCGCCCGATCACCTCCTCACCGTGTCATCCCTCACGCTGGCCGGCGGTCGATCACGCGCGATGTGGCGCCGGTGCTTTGCCGCAGCGATCGCCGCTCGACGAACATGATCCTGGGCTCGATGCCCAGCAGGGCTTCGACCCGGCGTGAAATGCGGCCGCGCAGGTTTTCCAATGTTTTGACTTCGTCAAGCGACGGGATCTTCTCGGAGACCTCGACCTGGATCTCCAGCCGGTCCTGCGAGCCTTCGCGGTCGAGGATAATCTGGTAGTCGGGGCTTGCGCCTTCCAGGTCGGAGAGGATGGCCTCGATCTGCGAGGGGAAGAAGCCCAGGCCGCGGAAGAGGATCATGTCATCCGTGCGCCGGGTGACGCGCGACATGCGGGCGAAGGTCCGGCCGCAGGGGCAGGGCGAAATGTCCAGGGATGAGATGTCGCCGGTGCGGTAGCGGATCAGGGGGAAGCCCTCCTTGGTGATGGTGGTGAAGACCAGCTCGCCTTCCTGGGCCGGCGGGAGAGGTGCGAGCGTTTTGGGATCGATCACCTCGACGATGAAATGGTCCTCGTTGATGTGCAGCCCGTGGCGCAAGCGGCACTCGCCGGCCACGCCGGGGCCCATCAGCTCGGTGGGGCCGTAGGTGTCGATGGTGATGATGTGCAGGCGCGATTCGAGCTGCTGGCGCAGCGCATCGCTCCAGTGCTCGCCGCCCAGCAGCGCCAGCCGGAGGTGCAGTCGCTCGGGGTGGACCTGCAGTTGTTCCAGCGCCGAGGCAATGTTGATGGCGTAGCCGGGCGTGGAGATCAGCGCGGTGGTCTTGAAGTCCGTCATGACGGCGATCTGCTTGCCGGCGGCCGTTGTCAGCGACGTGGGGATGACCGATGCGCCAATCTGCTCGGCGCCCTGGTGGAATCCGAAGCCGCCGGGGAAGAGGTTGTAGTCGAAGGCGATCTGGACGACATCGTGCTCGGTGATGCCGGCGGCGGCCAGCAGGCGGGCGGCGCACTCGGTCCAGTTGCGCAGGTCGTTGCGGGTGTAGCCGACGACGATGGGTTTGCCCCCAGCGCCGGATGTGGAGTGGATGCGCACGATGTCGCGCAGCGGCACGGCGAACATGTCATAGGGATAGCTCTTCTGCAGGTCTTCCTTGGTAGTGAAGGGAAGCTGCCGGAGCGCGCCGATGTCGCGAGGCGTTTCGATGTTGATGCGATTGGCGTCGAACGCGCTGCGGTAGAATGCGACGTTGCGATAGGCGCGGTTGAGCGTCGATTGCAGACGCTCGACCTGGAGCTGCTCCAATTCATCGCGGCCCATCGTTTCGAGCCTGGGGCTGTGGATGCCTGACGCGCTGGGGGTTGGGTCACTCATCGATGCTCCGGTATTCCTTGCCGAGATAGGCGCGCTGGACGTCGCGATTGTCGGACAGCTCGCGCGAGGTTCCTTCGAGGACGATCTGGCCGGTCTCCAGGACGTAGCCACGATCGGCCACCGCCAGGGCGGCGCGGGCATTCTGCTCGACGAGCAGGATCGTCAACCCGTCGCGCTTGAGCGCGGCGATGGTCCGGTAGATGTCGCGGACCACCAGCGGCGCCACGCCGAGCGACGGCTCATCCATCATCAGAAGTTTAGGCCCCGACATGAGCGCCCGGCCGATGGCAACCATCTGCTGCTGGCCGCCCGAGAGCGTGCCGGCAAGCTGGCGATCGCGCTCCTTGAGGATCGGGAAGAGCTGGTGGACCTGGTCGATGCTTTCGTCGATCTGGGCGGCGGCGGCTTTGCGGCGGCGGCAGTAAGAGCCCAGAAGCAGGTTCTCCTTCACCGTCAGCGTGCTGAAGAGGTGTCGGCCTTCGGGAACGAGGCAGCAGCCCAGCTCGACGATGCGCTCGGCCGGGGCGCCGCTGATGGGCTGCTTGTCGAACGTCACCGTGCCCGACTGGGGTGCGTAGATTCCCGCGATGGTCTTGAGCAGCGTCGTCTTGCCGGCGCCGTTGGCGCCGATGATGGCGACGGCCTCGCCGGCCGACACGTGCAGCGAGAGGCCCTTGAGCACCCGCAGCGGCCCGTAGCCCGCTTCAAGATTAAGAATCCTGAGCATGGTCTTCACCAAGGTAGATGCGGATGACTTCGCTGTTTCGCTGGATCTCGCGCGGCGGGCCTTCGGCAATCTGCTGGCCCTGATCGAGCACGAGCACGTCGTCGGAGATATTCATGACCAGCGACATGTCGTGCTCGACGACGAGGCACGTCACGCCACGATCGCGGATCGTCACGATCAGGCCGGAAAGCTCCTGGGTTTCGTGCATGTTCAGGCCCGCCGCGGGCTCATCCAACAGCAGGAGCGCAGGTTCGGTGGCGAGGGCGCGCGCGAACTCGACGAGGCGCTGGCGGCCGAAGGGCAGCGTGCCGGCGGTTGCGTGGGCGTAGGAGCTGAGGCCCAACGATTCCAGGATATCCAGCGCCCGGGCGCGGCTCTGGGCCTCTTCGTGCCAGACGCGCGGAAGGTGGAGCATGCCGGAGAGAAAACCCGAGCGCGTGCGCGGGTGGCGGCCGACCATCACGTTCTCCAGCACCGACATGTGAGGGAACAGCCGGGTCGTCTGGAATGTGCGGGCGATGCCCATGGAGGCGATGGCGTGGGGCTTGCGGCCGGTGACATCCCGGCCGCGGAAGAGGACCTGCGCCACCATTCGGCGCGAGGGTGCCGGCGATCAGGTTGAAGAGCGTGGTCTTGCCGGCGCCGTTGGGGCCGATGACCGCCTTGATCTGGCCGCTCGATACGCCGAAGCTCACGTCCTTGACGGCCTGAAGCCCGCCGAAGAAGCGGTTGAGCCCCCGCGTTTCCAGGAGCAGCTCAGCCATGCGACCTCCGCGGCAGCAGCGCCCGGAGTGCCTTGGTCACGGGCATTCGCAGCAGCCCATCAGGCGCGAAGATCATGATCGCAATGAGGATCGCGCCGAACACGGCATCGTCGAACGTGCCGAAATACCCGCGAAGCGAGAGGAAATTCAGCACGATCGCCATGAGCATGGTGCCCCAGAGGCTGGCCATGCCGCCGACGGCGACGATCGCGACGTAACGCACCGATTTCATGACAGTCGCCTCGGACGGGCCGATGCTGCCGTTGTAGTGGGTCATCAGCACGCCGCCGGCCGCCGCAAAGACCGCGCTGAAGATGAACGTCGCCAGCTTGCAGCGATAGGTGTTCACGCCAAGGGAATGCGCGGCCTCTTCGCTCTCGTGAATGGACCGCAGCGCCAGCCCCACGCGCGAATGCACCAGGTTGCTCGCCATCAGCATGGCCAGCAGCACGGCCGACCAGGCGAGGTAGTAGTTCTCGATCCGGAAGGCGGACCGGCCGTTGACCTGCAGGCCGGGAGCGATGTTGAACGGCGGCACGTTGGAGATGCCGTCGGCCTGGCCGAAGATCTGCGCCCCCAGCACCACGCGATAGATGATCAGCCCGAAACCGAGCGTCGCCATGGCGAGGTAATGCCCTTTGAGACGGAGGACTGGCAGGCCAATCAGCAGGGCGATAACCGCGGCCAGCGCCAGCGCCACGACAAACGCCGCCCATGGCGTGAAACAGAGCATCGCCTGGCCGTAGAGGTCCTGGCGATCAACCAGCATCCCCAGTTTTCCGCAGAGCGCCACCAGCCCGTTGGCGCGCTGGGGAAGCAGGTTGCAGGTTGTCATGACGGCGGTGGTGTAGCCGCCGATGGCGAAGAACCCCGCATGCCCCAGCGAGACCTGGCCCGCGTAGCCCATCAGCAGGCATAGCCCGATCACCACCAGCGCGTAGTACGCCGACATGGTGAGCTGGGTCATGTAGTAGGTCGTCTCGGTGGCCGAGAGGATCACTTGCAGCAGCACGATGACCAGTGCGGCGATGAGGAGCTGAAGATATCGCCCGCGCTGCATCATGCCGCCCTCAACTGGCTGACTTGGCCGCGAGCGAAGAGGCCGCTTGGCCGGAAAACCAGGATCAGCAGCAGGACGATGATCGACACCGCCTCCTTGTAGGCAACAGCGAACTGGCTGACCATGAAAGTCTCGAGCAGGCCCAGCAGCAGCCCGGCGGCGACGGCCGCCATGCTGTTGCCCAGCCCGCCGAGGATCGCGACGGTGAATCCCTTGATCGCCAGCGGCGCGCCCATGTCGTACTGCGTCTGCGTGATGGGGGAGATGACGCAGCCCGCCATGGCGCCGATGCCGGCGCTGAGCATGAAGGAAAGCGTCACCATCCAGCGCGAGTTGATGCCGCAGAGCCGCGCGGCCATGCGATCGTCGGCGCAGGCGCGCATGGCCCGGCCGGTGAGCGTGTGGCGGAAGAACAGCGTCAGGGCGGCCACGATGATGCAGCAGACACCCAGCACCCACAGCACCTGCGGCGAGCTGTGCGCGCCGAGGATGGTGATGGTCGAGATGTCGCTGCCCGTGAAATACGGCAGCGAGCGCACCTTCTCATCCCAGATGTGCAGCATCGCCTCGCGGAACACGATCGACACGCCGATGGTAACCACGATCAGCCTCAGCACGGACGGATTGGGCACCCGGCGGATGAAGATGATCTCGACCAGGCCGCCGACGAGCGTCGTGATGGCCACCGCCAGCACGATGGCCACCGGCAGCGGCACGTAGTAGCTGAGGCTGACGGCGGTCATGGCGCCCAGAACCAGGAACTCGCCCTGGGCGAAGTTGATGATGCCGGTCGTGTTGTAGATGATGTTGAAGCCGATGGCAACGATCGCGTAGACGCTGCCGACGGTGATGCCGGAGAGGCAGTATTGGACAATCTGGGCGAGGTTCATTCGGCTTCAGTTTCCGCTCTTGTAGATGGCGAACTTGCCGTCCTTGACCGTCAGCATCTCGAAGGAATCCAGCGCCAGCCCGTTGTGGTCCTGCGGCGAGAAGTTGAACATGCCCGAGATTCCCGCAACGCCCGTGAGGCCCTCGATGGCATCGCGCACCTTGCCGCCCTCGGCGCTGCCGGCCTTCTTGATCGCCTCCGTGAGGATCAACAGCGCGTCGTAGGCATATCCGCCAAATGAGCTGGCTTCCTCGCCCTTATGGCGGCTTTCGTATTCCTTTTTGTACGCCATCAGAACGGCCTTCTGCGGGTGGGTGTCGGGCAGCGAATCGGCGATCAGCAGCCGGCCGCAGGGGAACAGCGTGCCATTGGCCGCCTCGCCGGCGTCCCGGACATACTTGATGTTCCCGAATCCGTGGCTCTGGAACATCGGCACGTCCAGCTTGATCTGGCGCATGTTCTTGGCCACGAGGCTCTGCGCGGGGACGATCGACCAGTTGATGACGGCCTCGGGCGCGGCACCCTTGATCTTCGTCAGCACGCCGGTGAGGTCGGTCTCCTGCTTGTCGTAGGTTTCGGAGATGACCAGCGTGATGCCATAATCGGGGGCCAGCTTGGTCAGTTGCGTGTTGCCGGCCTTCCCGAAGCCGTCGTTGGCGGACACCAGCCCGATCTTCGTGAGGCCCCTGGCCTTCATGGTCTGGAAGATGAGCCGGGCGGCGTCGCTGTCCTTCTGCGGCGTCTTGAAGACGTAGCTGGCGACGGGATTGACGATTTCCTCGGCCGCGGCGCACGACAGGAGGATCGTCTTGCTCTCCTGACAGAGGTTCTTGATCGCCATCGTCTCCCCGCTGGTCGACGGGCCGATGATGGCGAGCACCTTCTCCTCTTCGATGAGCTGCTTGGCCAGCGACAGGGCCTTCTCGGGGCTGGTGGCCGAGTCCTTGACGATGAGCTGGATCTTCCGCCCGTTGACTCCGCCGGCCGCGTTGAGCTTCTCAACCAGCATCTCGGCGGTGCGGGCCTCGGGCCCGCCCAACGGGGCAGCGCCGCCCGTCCTGGCGAAGATCGCGCCGATCTTGATCGGCGCCGCCGCCTGCTGCGACTTGCCCTTGTTGCAACCCGAGAGGCCAATGCCAAGAGCCACCAATGACAGGGCGATCGCCCTTGTGCAATACGTTTTCATGGGAGGTCATCCTTCTCGACCGGAACCAGTCGTCGTCTCCAAAGCCCCTATCCGTCCATTCACTTCTGGTACAGCGCAAACTTCCCGTCCTTCACCGTGAGCATCTCAAAAGCGCCTTCGTCGAGCCCGTTGTGGTCCTGGGGCGAGAAGTTGAAGATGCCGGCCGTGCCGACGATGCCGCGCAGGCCTTCGATGGCGTCGCGCACCTTTTCGCGCGTCGGCTGGTCGCCGGCTTTCTTGATCGCCTCAGTTAGCACGAGCAGCGCATCGTAGGGGTGCCCGCCAAACGTGCTGACATCTTCCTTGAACCGGCCTTCGTATTCCTTCTTGTAATCCATCAGGACCTTCTTCTGCAGGTGGTCGGCGGGCAGGGCATCGGCGACCAGGATTCGCCCGCACGGCAGCAGGCTGCCGTTGCACGCCTCGCCGCCCTGCTGGGCGTACTTGATGTTGCCGAATCCGTGGCTCTGGAACAGCGGCACATCCAGCCCGATCTGCTTCATGTTCTTGGCCACGAGGCTCTGCGCGGGAACGATGGACCAGTTCACCACCGCCTGCACGTTCTTGCCCTTGATCTTGGTGAGCACATCCGTCAGGTCGGTGGCCTTGCTGTCGTAGGACTCGGCCAGAAGGATTTCGATCCCGCTGGCCTTGGCCAGGGCGTCCAACTGGGCCTTGCCGGCCGAGCCAAATCCGTCGTTGCTGGCGATCACGCCAATGTTCGTGATGCCCTTGGTTTTCATCGTCTTGTAGATCCAGCGCACGGCGTCGCTGTCCTTGGGCGCGACCTTGAACACGTAGCCGAGCACCGGATTGACGATGGTTTCGGCCGCAGCGCAGGAGATCAGGGGCGTCCTGGCTTCCTGGCAGATCGTCTTGATGGCGATGGTCTCCCCGCTGGTGGAGGGACCGATGATGGCCAGCACCTTCTCCTCGTCGATGAGCTGCTTGGCCAGCGAAATCGTCTTCTCCGGGCTGGTGCCCGAGTCCTTGATGATGAGCTGGATCTTCCGGCCATTGATGCCGCCGGCGCTGTTCACCTTCTCGATGAACATCTCGGCGGTGCGCGCTTCGGGTTCGCCCAGATAGGCAGCACCGCCCGTCCTGGCGAAGATCGCGCCGACCTTGATCGGCGGCGCTCTGCGGCGGACTTACCCTTGTTGCAGCCGGCCATGCCCAGCGCCAGCCCGACCACTATCACGAGCCCTGAAAAACGAATGCCCATAGCTTCCTTCCAGACCCCGCGGGGTCAAAGGTCCCGGATCGCGTCCTCCGAAAGCACCGTTATCCCATTACTCTGCAATGTCTCGACGGCGCGGCCCGCGTCGTTGATCTTCAGTACCACGATGGCATTGTCTCTGTTTTTTGCGCAGAAGGCATACATGTATTCGATGCTGGCGCCTTCGCGCGTCAGCACCTCGACGATGCGGTGCAGCCCGCCGGGCTTGTCTTCGATCTCGGCGACGACGACCTCCGTTTCCTGGGCCACCAGGTCGTGCTCCTTGAGCACGCTCAGGCAGTGGGCGCTATCGTCGACGATCAGGCGCAGGACGCCGAGGTCGGCCATGTCGGCCATCGACAGCGCGCGGATGTTGATCCGATTGTCGGCAAGAATCCGCGTCACGTCGGCAAGCCTGCCCTTCTTGTTTTCCAGAAAGATGGAGACCTGCTTGGTGAACATCCTCTGCTCCTGCGTAGAACGTACAGCGAAAGGGCGGTGGGAACAAGACGCAAGTGTAAAGTGACAGCGGTGTCTCGCCGCTGCCTTCGGGATTTCCGATCTCAGCTAATGATACCCCGGCAGCACGTCGGCATGCGCCTTGAGGCACTCTTCCATCGCCTGAATGCCGGCTCGTTTGTCGAGGATCGTCGGGTCGAGCTCGATTGCCTCGTGGATGAGACATTTTCGGCGAAGCCGCGCGGCGCGGACGATGGTGTCGGTCACCATGGCCGTCCAGCGGCACGCGGGAACCACCGGCGCGGGCAGATCGACCCGCTGGGGGATGGGGCCCGTGGCAGTCGCCTCGGCCGGCGTCTCTACGAAGACGTTATTGGGAAGCTGCGGGATCTGGCCGACGTTGATGAGGTTCAGCGTGTCGAGCGTGACGGTCTTGCCGAAAGCCATGGCGGCCACCAGGTTGATCGGTTTCTCCCACGACTCGTGCTCGATCAGCGGCTGCCAGGATTCCCGGCCCTCGGCGATGGCGCGGAGCAGTTCCATACGGCGGTCGCGCTCCTCGGGCGTGCCGTGGCTGGCCTCCTGCCGGTTGGGAATCTCACCCGTGGGAACGAGAAAATCCTTGATGTGATTATCGCCGGGCGCCAGCAGGTAGCCCGTCTCCAGGAGAATCCGCCGCGTGGCCGGTTCCAGAGCGCCGGGGCTCGCCAGGGCAAGGTCGCGAAGCGCCGGGTAGAGGTCCTCTTTGGTCTCGGAGTCACGGAGCCGGATGACCCAGGTGAAGTGGTTCAGCCCGGCGACGGTCATCAGCAGGCGAGAGCGTGCGGGCTCGAAGGGATAGGGGATGCTCTGGCCATGGAGCACCGACCACGCGCGGGCGTAGCCGGCCAGCGCCACCGAGCAGAAGCCGACGGTGGGGATGCCCTCTTCGTGGGCGGCCTGCGCGACGCGCGGCATGGGGTTGGCTACGTCAAACAGCCACGCCTCCGGGCAGAGGCGCTTCATGTCGGAGGCGATCTCCTGGATGAGAGCGATCTGGCGCAGCGAATAGCTGATGCCGGCGATGCCGCCGAACTCGCTGATCTGGTGATCGGGGCTGACGCGGCGGACGATCTCGCAGTCGATGTTGAAGCGATGCCAGATCTGCCGGGCGGCCGAGCAGATGACGAACTGCGCCCCGTCGAGAGCGGCGGCACGCTGATCGTGCGCGGTGATGGTGGCGGCGACTCCGCTTTCGCGGGCCATGCGCTGGCCAATGGCGGCCATCAGATCGACGGCCGGCTTGTTGGGGTCCATCAGCGCCAGCTCGATGCCGTCGAGACGCTGCTGGAGGATGGCATCCTTCAGGACGCTGGGCCCGAAGACGAAGCTGCCCGCGCCGAGGACGGCAACTTTGATCGACATGGCGAGCAGGATACCCGGTGGGGGGAGAATCCGAAATCCGCGGCACGAATAGCGAATCAAAGCGGTCCGGGGCATCTCTTGAGCGGATCATTTAGAGAATGTCATGCACCCGGATCGCCATTCTCCGCGTTCCCGGCAGCGCCAGCGTGACGGTCTGCCCGCTCTGGTAGTCGCGGTGCGCGGCATAGGTCGGCGCCAGCACTTTGGAGGTGGGCTCGGAGTACACCTCGATCTGATGCGAGACGACGTTCACGACCCAATAGGTCCCGATGCCTGCCCGTGCGTAGATGCGGGCCTTGGTCGAACGGTCCTCCTGGAGACTCGTATCCGCGACCTTGATGACGATGCCCACCTCATCGGGGCGAGGATGGTGCTCGAGATAGCGCTCGATAGGTGCGAGGACCACGGCGATGTCGGGCTCAGGCATGCTGTCCGATGTTTCGATGGCCGATTGAATCCGGAGCATCCATCGTTTGGAGAGACGCTGGCGAAGGGCTTCGATGGCCCTGTGCAGGGCCACATCGTGCGGGGGATTGCGCGACATTTTGCTGCAGATCCATCCTTCCAGCAGCTCGACGTCATCATCCTCGGTGAGCACGCCACACGCGACGAGGCGCTGATACTGTGCCACGGTTAGCGGGCGCGCGGACGGAGGGATGGACGACACGGCCACCGACATATCGCGTATTCTACCGAAGCGAGGACAAGGGTGACAAGGGTGACAAGCGGGGTGCGAATGCGCTATTCCCCCGCGGCCAGATTCCGGCAGTGAGGGCACTCGCGGCGCTACGATCGGCAAAGCGGCAGCGACAGCACGAAGCACGCGCCGCCGCTGGATGAGGGATCCAATCGCAGGTTGCCGCGCATCTCGCGGGCCAGGCGCCGGCTGAGAGCCAGCCCCAATCCCACGCCGGGCGCTGAGTGCGCGGCCTCGCGCGCGGATTTGGAGAAGGGGCGGAAAAGCTTGCGGGCTTCATCGGCGCCGATGCCAGCGCCATGGTCGCGCACCCGGATCAGGGCTTGGCCATGGTTGACCTGCGCATCGACGTGGATGCGACGATCCGTGGCCGATCGCGCGTATTTGCAGGCGTTGTCAACCAGGTTGAAGAGGATCTGCTCGATGCTCGCGGGGTTGGTTCTCAGGTGCGCCCGGCCGCGCCGTCGCGAACCTCGACGCAGAGCGACATCTCCGCCTGCTGGGCCCGCGCCACCAGCCGGTCTTTCACGGTTTGCAGGAGCGCGGGCACGCTTACATCGGCCAGGGGCGCGGCCAGGGCCCGCCCGCGCTCGATGCGCGAATACGCCAGCACGTTCTCCACAAGGTGCCCCAGCCGATGCGCCTCGGCCTGAAGCGTGGCGAGATATTCCTGCTGCTTTTCCGGGCCGCGAACCATGCCGCTGCTGAGCATCTCGGCGTACATCGAGACGGTGGTCAGCGGCGTGCGCAGCTCGTGGGTGACGGCCGAGACGAACGATGCGCGGCGCTCGCTGAGGGCCAGCGTCCCCCACAGCAGCACGCCCACCGCGCCGGCGGCGATGAGCATGCCGATCCACGCGGCGAGCAACATAATGCGCACCGGTGAGCCCAGCAGGTCCAGCGCGAAGGGGATGGTGCCGGGATCGAAGCGCACCGGGATCGAGGCCAGCAGCCGGGAAGAGCGGCCATTCGCGACGGCGGGCGCGGGCGCCAGATCGGCGCTCGGCAGAAGGTCGCTGATGCTTTCGATGAGCGTCTTGCGGATGCCGCTCCAATCGAGCCAGCATCCCTGCACGTATTCCTGGCCGTTGACGTTGATGCGCCGGGCGAGGATCAGCATGTCGCCGAGCCACAGCGGCCTGAGAATGCCCTCGCGGATGTTGGCTTCCGCGGCCGCGCGAGGCAGCGAACCGCGCTGATTCTGAAACTCAAAGTTGCTGGCCTGCGCGCTCGTGTTGAACCGGGCCTGGGCCTCGTTGATGCTGCGCTGGGCCTGCTGTTTCGTGTAGCTGGGCTGTTCCTGCTGGGCATCGGCAAAGTGCTGCGGTACGATGAGGGGCATGGTTGTCGGCGCCTGACTGGCCGGCAGCAGCGCCAGGAGCTTGGCACGATCCAGCCGCTTGGCCACCTCCGCCAACTCCTCTTCCGAGCGCACCACCTGCTCGCGCGAAAGATAGCCGCTGCCGCGCGCCATGTCGCGCATGTTGCCGGATGGAACCTGCGGGCTGCTGATGGCGCCGGCGGGGTCGATTTGGAAATGCACGAGGACCAGTGGGTTGTCCTGCTTGAGCAGCGGCGACGGCACGAGCACGTCGCCGAAGTCGATCGAGTTGAACATCCGCGTGTACGCCCGCTCCAGAGGCGAGAAGGATGTGTAGGCGAAATACGGCCGGGCGTTCTCCTGCGCCACGAGCGGCGCCACCGCGGAGTCCATCCGCCACAGCGCCAGGCGGACGTTCTCCTCGACGATGCCTTTGCGCTCGAGTTGCAGCGACGTGACGCTGATCCAGGCCATCCCCGCCAGCCCCAGCGTGAGGCAGAATGCGAAGATCGTCCACAGGAGCCAGGCGCGTCTCATGATATCTCACGCGAACATGTAACCTTTGCCGCGCACGGTGAGCAGGATTTGCGGATCGGCCGGATCGTCGCGGAGTTTCTCGCGCAGGCGCGCGACGTGCATGTCGATGGTGCGCGTATCCGCGCCGTGCGGCTCGATGCGCCAGACGCGCGAGAGGATCTCATCGCGCGAGATTGCCCGGCCGCGATTGCGGACGAGATAGCGGAGCAGCTCGACCTCGCGCTCGGACAGCTCCGTGCGGGCATGATCGCCAAAGCGCACCTCGCAGCGGGCCAGGTCAATGCTGCCGCCGGGGATGGCGACGCGGGCCACATCCGTCGGCCGCTCGGGCGAGCGCCGCATGACGGCCTCCAGGCGGGCGAGCAGTTCCTTGATGCTGAATGGCTTCACCACGTAATCATCGGCCCCGAGCTTCAGGCCCTGGACGCGATCGGCCTCCTCGCCTTTGGCCGTGAGGATGATGACCGGCAGGGTTGGCCGGGATGAGCGGATTTCCTGGAGGATTTCCAGGCCCTGTTTGCCGGGGAGGATGAGGTCGAGCAGGACGAGATCGCACTCCACGGTGCGGGCCATCTCAAAGGCGCGGTTGCCATCGCCGGATTCGAGCGTTTCGTACCCGTGAAAATGCAGCGCATCGACAAGCCCGCGACGAATCGCGGGATCATCCTCGATCACCAGAACCTGCCGGCTGGGCATAACAAGAGTTTAACGCGCGGGAGGGGGGAAGTCGTGTAAAATGGGTGTAACAAGGAGGTGGAGCGTGCCGCCCTCGGCCGCGATTCTGCACGGCGGAGGGCCGCACGTGCCACATCACTCGATCGCTGTAACTTGCCCGCCTTCGCTCACGATCATCTTCCCTCCTTCGCCCCGCACCATCACGTT
Source organism: uncultured Phycisphaerales bacterium (assembly GCA_963836515.1). Lineage (GTDB taxonomy): Bacteria > Planctomycetota > Phycisphaerae > Tepidisphaerales > Tepidisphaeraceae > CAWIJX01. Next base: position 2,020,084 of record CAWIJX010000004.1, on the reverse strand, counting down.
CCGCGCCGCGTCGCCCTTGCGCCAAGGGAAGATCGCCACCACGAAGCCGCCCTCGCCGCGAATGCGGAGGATGTGCTGGCACTCCTCGAAGGGCCGGCCGGTGGCACGCTTGAATTCGCCCGCCTCGCCGCCCGGGGCCCAGCGGTAACCCCAGTTGCCGATGATCGCCTGCTGGGGCTTATCCGCGAGGATGTAGATGTCGAAGTCGATGCCCCATTGGCCGGTGAAACGCAGGCGATTTGCGCCGGCGGGAAGGGGAACTACCTCGCTGGCGGATGCAAGTTCGTCGGTCGGCTTGTGGTCGTTGGGGGCGTGCATGCGAAGCGCGGGCGTGATCTTCCCGGCCGGCGTCTCGACCGCGCCATCGGCCATCAGGTTGAGCGTGAAGATCTTGCGCGGTCGGCGCCTGCGCCGTCGAATCGGTCGCGAAGGATGATGATCGGCCGGTCGGGCTCGCCGCGCAGAAGGTGGACGGCGCGCGTCCATTTCAACTCGCCGCATTGGAAGCTTGCCCGCGACATCCCGCTGGCCGGCTGCGATGTGAAGCCTTCCAGCCGGGATTTTCGCCAGACATCCACGCCATCGAGCGGCGGGCTGTCGGCATCCCAGCGCCGGCCGAGTTTGTCCTCGGGAATGACCATGCTGTGCATGTAGCCGCCCGCGACGTGCGGGTAGTAGATCGGGCCCCAGTTGACGCTGAGCGGCGCGCCGAGTGCGTACATCACGACCGAGCCGTGGTCGGCGTGGCGGTGGTCGCTGTAGAAGTCGCCGTTGACCAGCCACACGGCCGACTCATCCCTGGTACCCCAGCCGCTCCGCAGGACCGAGCACCAGCCGGGGAAGTTGCCATCGCCGAGCATTGCGTCGGCCGCCGGCGCATCTTCATCGATCATCAATAGCGTGGAACCGAAGAAGCTGGAGTGGCGCTTGCCGGAGGCGGTCCAAAGGCCCATCAATCGCTTGGAGAGTTCGGGGTTGGACGAGCGGAAACCGGTGGCGAGTTGGCCGGTGATCTCGCTGGATTCGGTCGATCCATCGCCGATGGCGACGACCTTGCGGCCGCCGCCGAAGCGCACCTCCGGCGGCGTGTGGAGCTGCATGAAGAACTCAGCGAACTTCGCCAGCCTGGGCTCGGTCTTGAACGGATCGACTTTGCCGAGCATGCGAAGCTGCAAGAGCGTGTTGAGCGTCGGCACGAACGATGCGCCGATGTAGTGCGCGCTGCCGATCTCGGCGCCGTTGTCGTTGACGATCTGGTTGAGTGTCTCCAGCACGCGCTTCTGCACGTCGGCCGCGCGGGCTTTCATCATCGGATGCCCGGCCAGCAGCAGGGCATAGAAATCGCGATAGCCCGCCTGCTGCACCGGCATGTTGGCGGTGCCGAGATTCAGGCCATGCTCGGTAAAGAGCGGCACGAAATCATCATCCCACAGGATACTGGCGAAGAGCGTGGCGGCCGATTTCACCGCGGCGCGCTGCTCGGGGGAGAGCTGGCCCGAAGCCAGCACGGCGTCGATCCAGACGCCCATGCGCATCATGGCCAGGCCGCCGTGCCAGTAGTGGTAGGCGAAGCTGTAAATGCCATCCTCATCCACCAGTGCGTGCAGCAGGCCCTGGGCGAGCTTGCCGATCTCGTCGGCCGCCTTCCGCGTCTTCTGACCCGTCGCGTCGGCCCACATGTCGATCAGGTCGCGCGAGTATGTGTCGGCCTGATAGAGGTAGCCGTAGTAACCCTTGCCATGCGGGCCGGCTCTGTCCTCGCGCAGCTTGCGGACCATCTCCTGCACCGCGGCGCGGTCCATGTACAGCGCGCCGTAACCCTGGGGCGGATCGGGGAAATCGAGGTTCAGCCGATGGACCTTGTTGAGACTGATGCCGCCGTGGAGGTTCATCTCGCGGGCGATCGGCTGGACGTCTTTCGGGTCGGCCAGGTCCTTTTTCGTCCCGAGGAACAGTCCCCAGCAGAAGCGCGATCGCGGATACACGCGAGCATCCGGGCCGCGTCGGAAACTAGACATGGTGATCCCCGCGGATGGCTGCTTCTCGCCGACTTTCGCCGGCGATGTGAAGACCCCCACGCCGCTGTGGCCTGCGCCGATGGCGCGCGACGGCGCGCCGGCGAAGATGCCGACCAGAGGCGATTCGGGGCCGGCCGCATCGTTGTACAGTTGCCAGTACCGGCCGCTGTCGTAGACCCACGGATCCCACACGGCCATCCGGCGCCAGCTATCATCCGCCGTCACGTAGCTGGATGGTCGGGGACGGTCGTACGTGAGGTCGACCGTCGCATCCATCGGCGGCCGGGCGTGCGAGGCGCGGTAGGTCTGCCCATCCGGCTCGCGGCCGAACTTGGCGGCGGTGGCGTGGTGGCCGCGATATCGCGCCTGCGTGGGCTTGAGGGCATCGTAGAAATCGAGCGACCACGAGACGTTCATGTCCGTCTCTTCCTCAAAGAGGACGGAGGGCGAGTTGTGCTGGACCTCGATGGTGCAGCGGTAGAAGCCCTCGCCGGCCGGCATAACGACGATCGAGCCGTAGCGGTACTCCGGCCGGTCGAAGATGTACTCGACGCGGGCAACGACCTTCAGCGGGCCGCGCTCCAGGAAATCGACGGTCATGCGCTTGAGCGAACTGGCTTCAACGTGGAGGAAATCCGATGTTTCGGTCCACTGCTGGTTGCGAAGCTTGAGCCTGTTGATCGGCGCGAGGATGTGTCTTCGATCCACATCCTGCGCGGGGATCGGGATCCACAGTTCGATAAGGTTGTTGGCGATGCTGAACGCGCCGCGCATATTGGTGACCTTCGCTTGTCCTCGTTGGGCTGGCGCGCCCTTGAACAGCCGGAATGCATCGCTCGCCCCAGCGGCAAGAGCGGTGTAGACGGCAACCTTCCCATCGCGCAGGACCTGACAGGGCAGTTCCTCGCCGCGCTGGTTGAGCACGCGATATTCGCCGGGATCGATCTTCTTCTCGCAATCAAAGTCGATCACCTGCGCCGGATGGGAGACCCCGAAGACCTCGCGCAGCGGGAATGCCGCGATCGGCTCATCGGCGGCCAATGCCCAGGCAGAGAATGCGAAGGAGATGATGGCGATGATGCTGAGCGGACGCATGAGTCCTCCTGAATGTGCCAACGCACGCTGAAGCGTGAACTCCGAGCAGTCACGGGTCCAGTGTTATGAACACGGGCTTGTTGTCAAGCGTGACCTTGCGCGATTGCGGCGCGCGGCCGGGGAAGCGCCAGGTAATGGTAACTGGCCCGGTATCCGGTCGGGCGATGAATGCGCCGCGCTGCCGGCCGACACGTTCCATGCACCCAGTGGCCGGTCGGCCAGCGCCGCCTGAACTGTCACCGGCCCGGAGAAACCGCATTTGTTTGAGATAATTGCGCGGGCGCACGGATCGCAGTCGCTCGGCGTGCGCACGACAAGCCAGCATGACCCATCGCTCAGGACCAGCGCCAGGTCCTGCGCCGTCGCCGGTGAAGTCGGCCAGGCACCCGGCCTGCTGGCCCTTGCTCACCTGGCGCAGCAGTTCGCCGTGTTCCAAGTCCAGCGATTGCGAGAAGCCGAAACTGCGGAATCCCCGGTTGAAGAACACCTGCGGCGCCATGCCGCTGTACAGCACGACGATGTCCTGCCGGCCGTCGTTGTTCAGATCGCCATTGCACGCGGCCACCGCGCCGGCTTTCGAGACGTAGCCGATCTCGCCGGAGAGCTTGAGCGATTCGACGAACCGGCCGCCGCCCTGGTTGTGCCAAAGCCGGCAGCCGTCTTCGCCGGCAATGAAGACATCGAGCTGGCCGTCGGCATCCCAGTCGCCGATGCAGGCGCTGGCGCGGCCTTCGCTCATGGCGATCGCGCATGGCACCGGCGCGGCGAATCGGCCGGGCTTCTCGCCGCGATAGAGCAAACTGCCTGTGGCCAGCGGCTGGAGTATGTCGATCCGGCCATCGCCGTGGAAGTCGGCGACGAGACAGGCCCGCGCGGGGCCAAGCTCGCGGCCGGGCCAATCGCCGCCCGCCAGCGGTGTCGGCTGCGCTCCAGTTTGAGGAACCAACAACATCGGAGCGGCATTGGTGCTGATCAGGAGGGCTGGCTTGCCGGGCGTGCCGACGTCGATGGCCGAGAGGCCGATGCACTGTTCGACATTTCCCGCCGGCGACGCGACGAATGTCCCATCCTCCGCTTGCAGCCAGAGTGTCAGCGACTTGCCATCCCAGCTTGCCAGGTCGAGCCGGCCATCGCCGTTGAAGTCGGCCCATGCGAAGGCCAGGGATCGCGTCGAGAGCTTGTGTTTCGCCGTGATGTCCTGTGCCGACTTGCCTTTGATAGTGAAAAGGCGATCGCCCGCATCGGATGCGACGAAAAGCGAGAGCGTCCCATCGCCCTTGAGATCGACCGGCATCGCCGCGGAGACTTTGCCGGCGACCTGGCCGATGGGAATGGCCGCGGCCCAGGTGGCGCCGGTCTTGGCGGGCATGTCGGGCTTGGGGCTCTTGAGAATGTAGTCGGTGGCGCGCAGCAGCATGTCGGTCCCGCCGTTGAACGTCGCGACAAGCTGCTGGCTGATCTCATCGAAGGCCCAGGCGCCGTTGTCATCCTCGAAGAGCACGACCCACATGCCCTGGAGATGAACGTAGGCTTTGTTCGCCTTGGGCTGATCGCCGCCACCCGGATTGGCGCCGATGAACATGAGCGCTGGCTCATTGCCCACGGCGCGGATGGTCTTGTCCAGCAGCTTGGCCTGATCGGGAAAGGCGCTGGCGGTGAGGTCGATGACAATGCTCTTGTTGTCGAATGTGCCCTTGAGCGTTCGCGCGACTGTCGCCGTGGCCTTGCCTCCCTTCACGGCCGGCTGAAAACGCAGCTCCAGGATGGTTCGCGACTCCTTCGCGAGATGCACGGGCGTGAACTTGGGATTGATGAGCGCGTGGGCCAATGGAAGTGTCAGCGGCGTCCCGCCGCTGATTGCCAGCGCCGCGATGCCCAGCCAGCGGACGATGCGGTTGATGCTCATGCGGGCAGTCACTTTATCTTCCGGCCGAAAAATGTCGAAGCCAGCGATTGCGGCGGCGCGGGCTTTGGAGAAGATACGGCCATGGGCGTCACCCTGGATTCTCAGGCACCGGCTGAGCCTCGTACCTATGCCTGCGGCACCCTCAAGTACACGACGTTCGGCCTGATCATGCTCTTCATCTGGCTGTTGTGGGGGGACTTCATCTTCACGCTGCTGGACCAGAATGTACCGGGCATTCTCAACCTGAAGCTGAAGGACATGGGCGCCAGCGATACGGCCAACCAGGCGCTCAACAGGTCCCTTGCTTGTATTCTGACTGCGATCTTTGCGCCTGCCATCAGCGTCCACAGCGATCGCCACCGCGGCCGGTGGGGCCGGCGCATGCCGTACTTGCTCTGGTCCACCCCTTTCGTGGCTATTCTCATGGTGCTGATCGGCTGCTACGACAGCATCACCCATCTCTTCATCGGCAGCGCCAAAGAGGTCTCGATCCTGGGCCTGCATGTGGGCAGGAGAACGTTCGCCCTGCTGGTCTTCGGAGGCGCTGTTCATCGTCTACGACTTCGTGAATCTCTTCGTGAACACGATCTACTGGTACCTGTTCAACGACGTGGTTCCCGAGAAGTGCATGGTGAAGTTCCTGGCGTTCTTCCGGATCGTGGCCGGCGTCGCGGGGGCAATCTACAGCAAGTGGGTCTTCCCGCATGCGCTGACTCACTTCCGCTTCATCTTCATCGTCGCCGGAATCGGCTACTTTATCGGCTTCACGATCATGTGTCTCATGATTCGGGAGGGCCAGTACCCGCCGCCTCTCGAGAACGTGGACAAGGGCAAGGGCCTGGTATCCACGGCTCGCACATTCATGAAGGAGTGTTTCACCGACAAGTTCTACTGGTATTTCTTCCTGACCAGCACCTTCCTCTTCCTGTCGTGGCAATCTGGGCCCTTCAAACGGCTGCGCGACCGCGACTCGCTGCACCTCGACATGCAGCAAATGGGCGACCTGGACTTCTGGACCAACATCGTCAGCCTGGTCATCATGTATCCCACCGCCTGGCTGGCGGACAAGTTTCACCCCATTCGCGTGGTGCTGATCACTTCGTTCTTCGCATTCCTCTCGCCCTTGGCGCAGTGCATCTGGGTGTTCAAGGACTTCGGCGCCCACGGAAACCTGATCGGCCAGTACATCATCGCCATTGGCATTCTTCCGATCGGCCTGGTGGGGGAGGCGGCCAGCCTGCCAATGTACATGCGCCTGCTTCCCAGGGACCGCTACGGCCAGTTCTGCTCGGCCAACGCGGCCCTCCGCGCTCTAGTGATGACTTTCGGCAGCCTCCTTGCTGGCGTGATGATGGACTGCCTGAGCAGGTGGGGCGGCATGGACGAGTGGCGCTATCGCTACTATGCGGTATGGGTCGTGGCCTGCCAGATTCCCTCGCTGGTCTTCCTGGTGCTGCTCTATCGTGGATGGAAGGCGCGCGGCGGCGACGAGGCATACACGCCGCCGACGTAGACGAAATGGAGAGACATCATGTTGATTGCCAGAATGGACGGCCGTGGCGGTGCTGGGCTGCGTGTACACATTGGCCGGCGCGGCCGAGAAGTCGTTTGAGGTGCTGGGCATCGGCGGTGCGGGTGGGATGTTTGCGCCGGCCGTGTCGCCGCAGGACCCCAACCTGATGTTCATCGCCTGCGACATGGGCGGAGCCTATCGCTCGACCGATGGCGGGCAGCATTGGGAGATGCTCCGCTGCAAACAACTGAGCAACAGCCTCCGATGCCGGCCGCTCTTCCTCAAGGATGCCATCGTCTGGGTGAGCGGTTCGACGCCAAAGATCAGCCGGGACAAGGGCGATTCGTGGCAGCCGCTGGTCGCCGGGGCGTTGCCGTGGAAGGGCCAGGTCATCCGTATGGCGGCCGATGCGACGGATGAAAACGTGCTGCTGATCGGGACGGATGGCGGGGAGCTTTGGCGATCGGCCGATGCAGGTAAGACGTGGAAGCTGTCGCGCAGCGGCCGGGTGAATGCGGTCCTGGGGCTTGGGTCGAAAATCTATGCGTCGATCGATGGGAAATTCCTCGTCAGCCGCGACAAGGGCGAGAGCTGGGAAGAGATTGCGGTGCCGGCCGCACAAGGGAAGGGTTTCCTGAGTTTGGCCGGGGGCAGCGGCGATGGCGCGACGGTGCTTTATGGGCCGGTTTTCAAAGTCGGGATGCTTCAATCTTCGGATGAGGGCAAGACATGGAAGGTGGTGGATGAGTTTCGCGACTGCAACGAAGTGCTGATGGCGTCGAACCAGACGAAGGTTGCCTATGCCGCGCAGTCCGGCCACGGCGGCGCGCACTCCATCTTCCGCACAACCGATGGCGGCAAGACGTGGGAAAGCTGTTTCCGCATCGCGCACGAGGGCGGCAACGTCGAGCGATCGTGGGTGCAGACGGAGCTGAGCTGGGGCTATTACATCTCGCCATTGGGCGTGGGAATTTCGGCGACGAATCCGAAGACGATGCTCGTAAGCACGCAGGGCGACTTCTACCTGACGCGCGACGGCGGCGAAAGCTGGAAACAGCTCATGAACATTCCCCTGGGCGTGTTGGCCGGCGATCCTGGCAAGCGGTTCCAGTGCAACGGGCTGGAGGTCACGAGCTGCTGGGAATACCTTTTTGACCCATTCATCAAAGATCGCACGTACATCGCCTATACCGACATCGGCTTTGCCCGGAGCGTCGATCGCGGCAAGACCTGGAGCTGGTCGGCGCACGGATGCCCATGGTCCAATACGTTCTACCAGGTCGTCTTCGACCCGCACGTGAAGGGCAAGCTCTACGCGGCCACGAGCAACCGTCACGACATCCCGCACTGGACGCACGTGGACAAGAACACGCCGACCCACGCGGGCGGAGTGTGCGTTTCGGAGGATGGCGGCGTCACTTGGAAGGTGCTGGGGACGGGGCTGCCGAAGCTGCCGTGTACGTCGATCTGCATTGATCCCAAGGGCCCGCCGGGCAAGCTGACGATGTACACGACGCTGTTTGAGGGCGGGTGCTACAAGTCTGTCGATAACGGGCAGACGTGGGTGAAGAAGTCGAGCGGCCTGGGAAATCCGGGGAACCTGCACGCCCTGCGTGCGTGGGTGCATCCAAAGACCGGCGATGTCTATTGCGGCATCACGGCGTTCCGCGATGGGTCGAAGATTTCCCGTTCCCGGCGGCCTGTGGAAATCAACCGATGGCGGCGAGAGCTGGACCGACCTGACCAAGGGCCTGAAGCTCCACTGGCCCGGCGCTTTCGCGATCGATCCCCAGAATCCCGACGTGATCTACCTGACGGCCGGCACCATCCCCGGCGGCGCGGAAGGCGGTGTGTATGGCACGACCGACGGCGGAAAATCATGGAAGCGGCTGCTGAGGGATGAGGACTTCGCCCGCAGCGGCGGCATCGGCTACGTGCAAGCCTTCTTCGTCAACATCCACCCGACCAGCCCCGAGCGCGTCTACCTTGGCACCACCGCGCACGGCCTGTGGTTCAGCGGCGATGCGGGCAAGACGTGGCGTCGCGTGGAGGACCTGCCGTTTGCCAGCGTGACCAACGTGGCGTTCGATCCGCAGGACCAGGAGATCATGTACGTGTGTACCTTTGGTGGCGGCGTGTGGCGCGGGAAGGCCGTGCCGTGATGGTTCAATGCTGAGTGGCATGAGTGCCATGCCCACGCCGGCCGCGAGAGATCCCATTTGCCGAGAGAGCCGGATCGGCCGGCGTGGGCATGCGCGGTGGATGCACGATGGTCGCGCATGCCCACGCCCGGCGATGTTGCTCCTGCGACGGAATTGAGATCGGTGGCGCCGGGCGTGGGCATGGCACTCACCCCGTTGCCATCGCGAAGAATCGGAGCATGCGCAATGGATGCCGTGAAGACGTTTCTGCGGGGCACGTGTCTGCCTGTGCTGGCGTTGCTCTGTTCCTGCGGAAACAGCACCGATTGGCCCATGTATCGGGCCGACGCCGGCCGGAGCGGATATACCGCGCAGCCGATTCCCAAGGCGCTTGCGGTGAGCTGGTGCTTCCAAGCGATTGCCCCCGCGCCCGCCTGGCCGAGCGAAGGCAGATTGGGCTTCGATCTGGGCTGCCAGCCGGTGATCGTGGGCTCGACTCTCTATTTCGGCAGCTCGGCCGACTGCAAGGTGTACGCGCTGGACGCCAACTCAGCGCCCTGCGCTGGACGTATCTGGCCGACGCGCCCGTGCGCTTGCGCCGGTGGCATGGCAGGACCGCATCTTCGTCGCGGGCGACGATGGATGGCTCGTCTGCCTCAGCGCCGCCGACGGCAAGGTGCAATGGCGCAAACGCCTGGCACCCCGGCCGGACATGCTGCTGGGCAACGATCACATGATCTCGCGCTGGCCGGCGCGGCGGGCCAGTGTTGGCCGATGGCATCCTCTACGCCGCCGCGGGGATCTGGCCTTCCGAGGGCGTGTTCATCTATGCGGTTGATCCGGCAACGGGCAAGACGCTCTGGTGCAACGACTCGTCCGGCAGCATCGAGATGAATCAGCCGCATCCGACAGCGCGAGCCAAGAGCGGCGTTGCCGCCCAGGGCTACCTGGCCACCGATGGACGCGAGCTGCTCGTGCCAACGGGGCGTGCGGTGCCCGCGATCTTCGACCGCAAGACCGGTGCGCTCAAGTCCTTCGCGCTGGCGACGTACCAGAACCGCGGCGGCGCGGATGTGGCCGCCTTCGACAGTCAGTTCGTCAACCACGGACTGCTGTTCAATTCCGGCAAGAGCGCGCGGCCACAGTCGATCGGCACTCAAATGGCCGTGCATCCGCGATGGATCGTCGGGTGCAAACGCGATCGGCTGATGGTGTACGACCGTGCGCGGCTCTGGGTGTCGGCGGCCGCCAAGGATGCGCAGGGCGCGATGCGACCACCACTACTCTCGCGACGCCGGCCTGGACGTTGACGCTCACCGCACCGGCTGACGCCGCAATGATCGTGGCGGGAGACAAGGCCGTTCTGGGCGGACCCGACTGCATTTACGTGGTCGATCTGCTCTCGCGGAAACTCGCGTGGACCGGGAAGGTCGATGGCACGGCGTACGGACTGGCGGCCGCCAACGATCGGCTGTACGTGTGTACGGACAAGGGCCTGGTCTACTGCTTCCAGGATGCGCAGTCCCGCGCCGACAGCCGCCGCTCGCCTGGCGTTGGCAACTCCGGCCGAGCGCCAGCCGTATGCATCCGCGGCCGAGGAAATCCTGCGCACCAGCGGCATTCGCGAGGGCTATTGCCTGGACCTGGGCTGTGGCGACGGCGGGCTGACAATCGAACTGGCGCGGTGCTCGCAACTGCGGATCATCGCCGTCGATCGCGACCCGGCCAACGTCGATCGCCTGCGAAAGGAGCTGGATGCCGCGGGTTGGTACGGCACGCGAGTGACGGTGTTCCACGTCGAGGGCGATCAACCGCCGCTGCCGAGATGGTTCGCAGATCTGGTCGTCTCGGGTCGATCCATACTCGAAGGCGAAGGGGTGGTTGCGCCGGCCGCGATTGCCCGGTTCCAGCGTCCCTGCGGCGGCGTGGCGTGCCTCGGCAAGCCGGGAGCGATGAAGCTCGCCACGCGCGGGCCGCTGGATGGCGCTGGCCAATGGACTCACCAATACGCGGACGCCGCCAATACGCTCTGCTCGGATGATGCGCAGTTGAAGGGACCTTTGACGGCTCTGTGGTTCCGCGACACCGACCTGGTCATGCCCAATCGCCATGGGCGCTCGCCGGCACCGCTGGTGGTGCAGGGGCGGATGTTTGTCGAGGGGCTGCAATCGCTGCGCGCGGTCAGCATCTACAACGGGTGGACGCTCTGGCAGACCCCGCTGCCGGCCGCGCTCAAGCCGTATCACCAGGACCATCTCGTCGGCACGGCCGCGACGGGCAGCAACCTGTGCGCGGCGGGCGATCGTCTTTTCCTCGCCAGCGCCGACCGCTGCACCGCTTACAGCATGGCCGATGGATCGAAGCGCGGCGAGTTCGTCGCGCCGGCGCTCGCCGATGGCAAGAGCGGCACGTGGGGCTTCCTGGCGTTCGATGCGAACACGCTGTTCGGCTCGCTATGCAATGATGAGCATTCTGGTGTCCTATCGCTTCAAGAAAGCTGACATGAAGGGCCTGTGGACGGAATCGCGCGTGCTCTTCGCGCTGGACGGCGCGAGCGGGAAGCTCAAGTGGTCGTACACGGCGAAAGACTCGATCCGGCACAATGCGATCGCCATCGGCAACGGGCGTGTATATCTGATCGACCGGCCGGTGGCCGAGATGGATGGCATACGGTTCCCGCCGGTGGAAAGGCCCCAGCCCAAATCCGAGGATGGGGCCGAGCCAGTGGAGAGTGACACCCCCAAGGCCCCGCGGCCGCCCAAACATGAGCTGGGCCGGCTGATCTGCCTGGATGCCGAGACGGGCAAAGCCCTCTGGCAGGCCGATGACAATGTCTTCGGCACGCTGCTGTCGCTGAGCGCCAGGCACGATGTGCTGGTGATGGGCTATCAACCCGGCGCCTTCCAGCTTCCATCGGAGAAGGGCAAGCGACTGGCCGGCTATCGCGCGAGCGATGGCAAGCGGCTCTGGGAGGCGAGCCCCACCTATTCCGCTCGGCCGATCCTCAACGACAAGACCGTCTACGCGTTTCCGGCCGCATTGGACCTGCTGACGGGCCGCCGCCTGCAAGTGGCCATGAAGAAATCCTACGGGTGCGGCATCCCCGCGGGGGCGCAGCAACTGCTGGTGTTCCGCTCGGCCACGATCGGATATGCGGACCTGGCATCGCCCAGCCGCACCGAGAACTACGGCGGCATCCGCCCGGGTTGCTGGGTGAACATGATCCCCGCCGGCGGCTTGGTTCTGATGGCCGACAGCGCGACGGGGTGCGAGTGCAGCTATCTGAACAAGGCAACGATGGCGCTCCAGCCTGGAGATCGCGATGACGGCAGATAGGACCGACAAACCATCGAATCCACGCCGTGTCCAATAATAAGGCAGCGCCCGCCCTATCGCTCTGGTATAATCTGGTGATGGCGTGCGGCGCTGATCTGCCGCGGAGGTGCGATATGGCATCGATTCGTATTACATTGGTGGTTGCGCTGGCCGTTGCCGTGCTGGGTCTGGGCACGCCCGCCCGTGCTCAGGATGATTCATCGCCCCCGTATTACGACTACTCGCGGCCGGCGTCGGACAATGGCGCTGCCGATGTCAACCCGGACAACAACCCGCCGAATCCCGATGCCCCGCCGGGCGATGCGAATCCCGACGCATCCGCGCCGCCGCCCGATTATGCCGACGTGCCCCCGTATCCGATGCCGGCCCCCGTCTACTACTTCGTCCCACGATATTACGTCCCCACGTACGTCTATTACGATCCTTACCCAATCGGCTACTGCGGTTGGGGTGACTATGGATATTGGCCGGGCTGCTCCTTCAGCTTCTGGTGGTTTGGCGGCCGGCACCATGACTGGGGCCACGGCGAGTGGGATCACCATGACGGCGGCCACTTTGCACATCGCTCGGACGGCCCGCGGCGCGATGCAGGCAGCACGCGCCTCGCCAGCGCTGGCCCGCGGCGCGACCTGGGCACGCGCACCCAGAGCACGGTTCGCTCGACATCCATCGCCTCAACCGTGCGCCGGTCTGTTTCCACGCCTCGCGTCAGCAGCGCCAAGGCGGCATTGCCGATCTCGCCACGAATCAGCACGACGCCTCGAAGCGATATGAGCAAGGCCTCGCGCAAGCAGCGATCCTCGGAATGATGTGGGCATTTCGCCGCGCGTGGCGACGACGGCCCCGCCCGACGCGACCAAGTCGCCGCGCATTACCAGCACGCCAAAGCGCGATGTCGCCGCTTCGCCGCGGCTCAGCGAGACGCCCCGGCGCGACACCGCCGTCCGCAGCGCCCCGCAGCCCGCGCCGGCCGCCCCGCGCATCCAGAGCAATAGCCCGGCCGCTCCCCGCAACAATAACGTCGCTCCCCGCAACAATAACAACGGCTCGCAGCGATACAGCAGGCTCAGCGATCCGCGCCTTGGCAATGCGAACGCTTCGCCAGGCCGGGATTTTGCCCCGTCTCTTTCCCGGCGCAGCGCGGAGGTCTCCCCGCGCATGGGCCCATCGTATGCCCCGAGCCGCTCTTACACCGCTCCACAGTCCTCGCGTCAATTCAGCAATGGCACGACGCGCAGCTACTCATCCTCGCGCGGTTTTGACGGGCCGACGCGCAACTTCTCCTCAGCGCCCAGCCGGTCCTACTCAACGCCGAACAACTTCGGTAGCTACAACGGCAGCTCGCGAGGTTTTGGCGGACCCACGCGCAGCTTCTCCTCGGCGCCCAGCCGGTCTTACTCAACGCCCAACAACTTCGGTGGCTACAGCGGCAGCTCGCGCGGCTTCTCCGCGCCCAGCCGCTCCGCTCCGAATAGCTTCGGCGGCAGTGGTGGCCATGGCGGCCACGGTCGATAACGACGTCGCTGGGACAGAAATGGAGGTTCAACCCTCGCTCGGTTTGGATCGTCCTGACAGCGCCGCGGCACGATCTCGTCGCGAAATCCTGTTGTCCAGCCGCCGGCGCAGTAGAATATCCTCATGCGTCGGCTGCTCCGATGGGTCGCGAATGCCCTGTGCCTGCTGTCGCTAGTGCTATGCTTAGCAACGGTGATGCTCTGGGTGCGAAGTTATCGCGTTAACGATTGGGCTCTGGAGACAAGCAACCCAGACGACACGGGCCGCAGAAGGAATACTATCAAGTTCTGGTCATCAAAAGGCCAGCTCGCGGTGTGCATTGGCCGCCAGTCGGGCCGCGATCGCCCGTCAGGACTCGGAGCAGGGCCTCTGATATTTATTGATGAAATCGCAATCTGGCTCCGGCACCCTGGATCGCTCCCCGATTTTGATGGAATGACCGACTTCGACGATGGTTTTGCCGGGCACCTCGCGTTGACGTGGCACGGATTCCACTTTGCCCGTCAGTACAAGGAAGATCGCTCGGGAGGGGCAGTCGTCTGGTACGTGCGCTGGGCGACGCTGACTTTGCCCCACTGGGCTCTTGCCGCCGCATTGAGTGTTCTCCCGGCAATCGGGATATATCGCCGTCTTCGCCAGCGACGCGTTTGCGGACGACCCCTGGCATCTCCCATCTGGCGGCGCGGTGTCCGGGCGTTCTTCACAGCCGCTTGTGCTCTTTCCGCGATGCTGTTCCTGGCAATTGCGGCCGCATGGATCTGTGGCCAGTTTGCCACGTGCAATTTCGGCATCACCCGTTTCTATCGTTCACCCTACGCCTTCGCTTCGAACGGCCAGGGTTTCGGCATTATCTTTACGACCCATCGCGACCGTGCGTGTTTCCAGTGGTCGAGACCCAACGCGCCACTCGCGCCGATCTGGGACCATGAAGACACGCGTCTATCGGCCGACATACTGCAGGCTGGGCTGTCTCAGTCTCTCGCCGGTGCTGGATTTCCCCCTGAGGCCCGGCAGATCGGGGTCCTGGGATTTGAGGCCGTCCGAGTGACCGGCACGGTGAATCTCGCCAAGCCGTTGAAGGCGATGACCTATACCCACGACCTCATCCAGTTCCCGTACTGGCAACCTCTCCTCCCCAACCTCATCCTGCCCGCCCTCTGGCTCCACCGCCACCGCCGCGAGAAACTCCTAGCCCGCCGCCGCGCCGCCGGCCTATGCTTGACGTGCGGCTACGACCTGCGAGCCACGCCCGACCGTTGCCCCGAATGTGGAACGGCGACAGGTAGGGTTCAGCACACGTGCCATTGACTACTGAGCACGGACTTGGAAGCGTTTTGGCCAGGGCCAGTTCCCGGATTCCATTTCGCAGATTCAAAGTCGCATTGAGCCGTTGGCGCGAAGACTGGCGGCATGAGGCGAGCGCCTGCCGAATGTCATGCGACATACTGGCGAACTTCGACCTCGACCCCCGCGCTCGCCGCTTCGTTGGCTTGTTTGAGCAGCCGTGAGGTCGTCTGCTCATCAACGTACTGCTCACCGCACGTATCGCAGACCTGCGCCGGCACTCGCCTGAATACTACCGTGGAGCCATTCCGCTCCAGAGTGACCGTAACTTGCGCGGCGCGGTTTGGCCGTGCTTGCAGATGCGGCAGATCATGGCACATCATCATAGGTGGCGGCGGATGTCTGAAGCGGAAGCGTCAGCGCCCGCCCAGCCAGAGCGGGCGCTGACGCTTCCGCTTCAGACAGACCATTTAGAACTCCACCTTCATCCGCAATCCCGCGCAGCCTTGGCCGTAATAGTCGGGTAGCTCGCCGACGCTGCGGAAGCCGTATTGTTCGTAGAGCCGGATTGCGGGGGTGTTGCTCTGCTCGACCTCCAGGTAGATCCGGTTGACGCCGCGCGAGCGCAGATCCTCAACCATGGCCACCAGGATGCGGTGGCCGATCTTTTGACGGCGGCAGCTCTGGCTGACCGACAGGCTGTAGATTCGCCCCGAGAGCCCCTTGCGGTGTCGGCGCACCAGGCCGATGCCCTGGCCGACGATTCGGCCCTGCTGCTCGGCCACCAGGAACACGGCGCTGGGGGCGTTCTGAAGATAACTGAGCTGGCGCTTGCTCAGGCAAAAGACGCTGAAGCACGACTGTTCCAGCGTCAGGGCGGCCGTCAAATCCTCCCTGCGCCCCGGCGAACCACCGTCGGCTGCGCGGAGGCATCTTGCTGCGACTCCGGCACGATCGCCGTCGCGGTCATGGCCAGCTCACTCGGCGCCGACGCCTGCGCCATCACAGTCTGCGCATCGCGCCCCCCGCCGGCATCGCCACCACGACTGGCCTTTCCATGCGAAGCTCGTACTTCTGCAGCAATCCCACCGGCCGATAGCTCATCTTCGTCCAGGCCAGCGTCTCCAGGCCCCAGTCATCGCCGGCGTTAACCATTGGCCGGTGCGACCAGTGCTGGCCGCAGAATTCGCTGAAGATGAACTGCGCCAGCCCGCGCACGTTCAGGTCGGTCTTTTCGATGATGATGCTGCTCTGCTGCTCGCCCAGTTCCTCCCCGAATGTCAATCCGCGCAGCGACCATGGCTCGGTTTCAGCGCATCCGGCCGGGCGCACCCAGACGACCATGCCGCGCAGGCGCAGGGCGTGCGTATAAAGCATGGCCATCTCGCAGGCGCGCGTCTCCTTGTGCCGCTTGATCGCGCCGATGGTCTCGGCGGCGTGGTGGTCATCCTGGTGCTGCTTCCAGAGCGCCAGCAGCTCCATGCACGGCGCTTCGTGGCGGGCAGGATCGTAAGTTTCCACCCGATGCTGGTAGTTGCGCAGAAAACGGCTCTTGAGCTGGCGCTTGCTGGCCAGATCGCCCCCGGCCAAGTCGATCATCCGCCCCACGTCGTAGAGATAGTCGGCGCCCATCGGCTGCACCGAGAGCCGCGAGCGGTCGAATCGCCCGAGCAGCTCCTCGCTGGCATACTCCACGCGGCCCCGGCCGAGGGCATCGTGCGCAGAGTTATAGGCATCCATGACCTCATAGGCCTCGGCCAGGGCCTGCTGGCTGCCGCCCTCGCCGATTGGCGGCATGAGCAGGGTCAGGTCGCCGGTGCCGTTGGCGAAAACACAGAGGTGGCCGCGAATCTCCTTCCAGAGAATCCGCAGGCTGTTGCACCAGGTGAAGACCTGTGAAAACGTGTAATCCGATAGGGGCTGGCGAAGGGATCGGAAATACGACTCAAACCTGGCCTGCTCACCCAAAGTCACTTCTTGCAGGCCCAAACCCAAGTGAGGGTCATCGTCTCTATCCATATAAGTTACGGTTTCCTCCGCAAAACGGGCACGGCCATGCTTTCACGTTGCGCCATCATCCTGACGGCAAGCCATTGGCAATGCCCGGGAACGGTCTATGTTGTCACAACGATCATGCGATAGAGGCATGCGGGCAACCGCTCGCCGGGGATTAGCCCATCCGGCCCAATCTGGCGGCTGTATTCATCCTATCGAAGTTTTCCAGTATACATCAACTTGACGCAGTTGTTGACAGGTTACCCACAACCTGTGGTAGTCACCGTCGCTCAATCTCGTCAGATTAGTTGATAAGGTCAAGGGAATCAATGGTTTATGGCCTTGCCGCGACAAGTGGCGTTATTCGTGCAATTTGCGGCTTTTAGGTGATATTCGGCTGCCGTGGTGTCAAATCTCCAGCCTATAGCGGCATTTTCGCCGCTGTCCGCGCTGGTGCAGCGTGTGGCCGACCGGCACGGTGACGATCTTGATCATCGTCGCGCCCAGGCGCTCGCATGTTCGCCGGCTTGGCAGGTTCTCGGGATCGGTGGTGATCCAGAGCGGGTTGAGGCCGTGCATCCGCGCCAGGGGCACCAGCAACCGGCAGGCCCGCTCGGCATAATGATGGCCTCGCGCGGGCGGAAAGACGTTGTAGCCGACATGGCCGAAGTATCGCTCCAGGTCGTGCGTCCGCCCAATCCGCAGGGAGATCGAGCCGGCCATCCGCACCGCCGGGTCCGAGTATTTCTGAAGCGGAAGCGTCAGCGCCCGCCCTTCATCGTGAGCGGGCGCTGACGCTTCCGCTTCAGACAGATCGCGCAGGTGCATCCAGAAGTGATACGACGGCGACCGCTCGCCATTGGTGGGGATCTCGTGGCCCTGGGGGTTCTTGTCCACGAACCGCTGGAGCTGGTGGCGGGTCATCCCGGCATGCTCCGCATCCAGCTCGGCCGTGAGCGGATGATGGCAGGCGGCCAGCACATCGTCGATCCAGCATTCATCCGGCGCTACCAGTTCGAGATCGTCGTCAACCAGTGGAAACGGATTGAAGAAGGTGAAGCGGGCGGTGCGCCAGATCGGCCAGAACATCATCGGCAGGGGCATCATCTTGGCGGGTGCATTATGAGTCAATGGGCGGGAGGGGGAAAGGCCTAATGACGAATGCCGAATGTCTAATCAATGACGAAGGACGAAGCCAGAATGTCGAAAGCCAGGCTCCGCCACTCGGCATTCGGCATTTGGGCATTCGGATTTGATTAGGCATTCGTGCTTCGGCCTTCGACATTTCCTCCGCTCAGGCTATCATCCCCGCGCGATGGGCAACCCGATGGGCAAGAAGCTTGACGTCGTCGAGCCAGCGGCCGGGCCTTGGTACGCCTCCGGCCTGCGCTTCGAATGCACCCAGTGCGGCAATTGCTGCACCGGCGGGCCGGGATACGTCTGGATCACCGATGGTGAGATCGCCCGCATCGCCCGACATCTCAAGCTCACGGTGGAGCAGACGGTCGAGCAGTATTGCCGGCGCATCGGCGATCGTCATAGCCTCAGCGAGCATCGCAACGCCGCCGGGCAATACGACTGCGTCTTCCTGAGGGAGCAGCCCGCGCCACCGGCCGGCGATGGGCAGATCGCCCACACATCGCGCGACGTCCGCGATCTATGACATCCGGCCGATGCAGTGCCGCACCTGGCCGTTCTGGGATGGCAACCTGGCCAGCCACGAGAACTGGCAGCGCGCATCGGGCAGGTGCCCGGGGATCGGCCGCGGCCGGAAATTCACGCTGGAGGAGATCGAGGCACGGCGCAAGCTGGAGGGATAGCCATGGACAACATCACCGGGAAGGTGGCGCTGGTGAAGGCTCACGCTGCGTCGGCGTGCAACCGCAAACCGAGCGCAGAGACGACCTTCAGAATTGTGCCGAAGCCGGGCGTGCGCTCTCCCGAAAGAGCCTTGTAGAGGCTCTCTCGCGACAGCCCCGAGTCCCGGGCAACCTGTGTCATCCCCTTGGCGCGCACAATGTCCCCCAGGGCCTTGGCGATGAAGGACGCATCGCCGTTTGCCTCCGCAAGGCAGGCTTCGAGATAGGCCGCCATTTCCTCCGGCGTTCGGAGGTGCTCGGCCACGTCGTAGCGGGAGGTTGGGGTCTTTGCCATTGTCACTCCGCGAGGTTCCTCGCCATGCGCAAGGCACAGGCTTATTTGAGCACGCTCCGCCCGAATGCCTCATCATCCTTGCCGGCCGCGCGGGGATCTCCTGTGGCGGTGAGCTGTTTGGTCAGGCGATCGTAGAGGTCTTTCAACGCCTGAGCGTAAGCGGGATCCTCGGCGATGTTGGTCATCTCATACGGGTCTTTGTTCAAATCGTACAACTCGCGTGCGGGGCGATGGCCGAACGCGCGCTCGAATAGCGGGCGCACCGCGGCATCGTTCTGATGCTCGACCATCCAGGCTTTCGTCGGAGAGGAATCGACATCGGCGTAGGCGATGCGCGTGTTGGTGGCGAGCTGGTCGAAGGTGGGCTGCTGGCCGGGCGCGGGGTCGCCGCCGCTCCAGCGGTCGGGGTGGTAATTGCGTATGTATCGGAAATCGGCCGTGGCGATGGCGCACATGGGATAGCCCATACCGCCGTGGCAGGGGACGTGGATTTCCATCGACGTCAGGATGTGGTCGCGCATGGGGTCGACCTGGCCCTGTTTATCGGAGAGCAGCAGCGGGAGGAGGCTGCGCGAGGTCATCGACGCGGGCACGGGGAGGCCGGCGGCTTCGAGGAATGTGGGGGCGAGGTCGGCGAGGCTGGTGAAGTCGTCGATGGCCCGGCCGGGTTTTGCAGCGCCGGCCAGCGGATGGCCAGGGGCTGATGCGTGCCGGTGTCGTAGAGCGTGGCCTTGCAGCGCGGGAAGGGCCAGCCGTTGTCGCCGCTCATGACCAGGAGCGTGTTGTCGGACTGGCCGGTTTTCTCCAGGGCGGCCATGAGCTGGAGCACCTCGGTGTCGAACGCCTGGACGTTTGTGTAATAATCGCAGATATCGCGACGAATGGTGTCGTTGTCGGGCAGATACGGCGGCACCTTGACCTTGGCGGGGTCGAGGCCGGCATTCTTGTATTCGTCGCGGCGATAGGCGCGGTGGGGATATCGACTGCCGTGGAAGAAGCAGAACGGCTTGTCCTTGGGGCGCGATTCGAGGAAGGCGTCGAAGCTCTTGAACTGCGGCCCGGCCGGATTGCGGGATCGGCCGCCGGGCTTGAAGTCGCCCGGGCCCCAGCCTTTGCCGGTGAGGCCGACGGCGTAGCCCGCGCGCTCCAGCAGGTCGGGGTAGACATCGTACTTGGCGTCGAGCGGGCCATAGAGGTTGATGCCCCCGCCAAGGCGCCAGGGCCACTGGCCGGTGAGGATGGCCGCGCCGAGGCGGTGCAGGTGGGGGCGGCCGCGTCGGGCGCGGCGGAAGTACACGCCTTCCCTGGCGATGCGATCGAAGGCGGGGGTCTTGACAACGCTGTCGCGGGCGATGGATGCGTGAGGCCACATCCAGTCATCGGCCAGGGCAAAGAGAATATTCGGCCGCTGCGGCTCGGCGGCGAAGACGGCGGGGATGCGCAGGCCACGGCGGCGGAACTCGGCGCAGCGGCGGATTGGATGATGGCTCGACGGGATACGGTAGGCATGGATCGCTCCTGGGCAGGGCGATTTTCGGTTTCCGCACTCAGATTTCAACAAGGGTCAGCGCGGCCGCGGTCGAGTGGGTGCGAGATACTTTAGGCGGCGGGGATCTTGTTGGGTGGCATGCTCACGCCGGCCGCGCAAGGCGCTCATTGGCTCAATGACCTGAATCGGCCGGCGTGGGCATGCTCGTTCATGCGCATCGGACGCGCATGGTACGCCCAGCATGCCCACGCCCGGCGAGCAGACTCCCGCAGCGGATGAAGATCACCAGCGCCGGGCGTGAGCATGCCACCCATCACAGCGTCAACTGACCAACGGACCATTGACCCGTCCACGGACAACGGACCACGGACAACTGACGGGAAAGCTCGCCATGAGCGGGCGCTGACGCTTCCGCTTCAGACAGAGCCCATCCCATCATAAGCCGCCAGAATCGCCGCCCGCGTCGGGCCCGGCCGGCCGTGCGCCTCATCTTCTTTCACCACGCCCTGGAACTGGTCCAGCACGTAATCCACTTCCTCGCGCGACATTCCGTACAGGCGGAAATACGCCGCGTCCAGCTCCGCCCGAAGCTGCGCCGCTCGGGGTCGTTCCATTTGTCGGCGCCTTCCTTGAACGCCGCCGCCTCGGCCAGCGGGCGCATGTCGTCGGCCGTGCAACTCAGCTTCAAGACCCGCTCGCTGACCCATTTCTCCAGCGTCGCCTTCCTGTCCCAGGGGCATTTTTCGTCGTAGCGGTCGGGCGGAAGCGTGGGGACTTGCCGCACGATGAAGAAATTGAGGTTCACGCCGCCGATCTTCTGTCGCACGACGTAGTCATAGGCGAAGCTGTTCAGATTCCCGAGAAGACAGCACCGCCTGCGCCAACTCGTGGCCGTGTCGTCCTTATCGAACAGAACCAGTTGCGCGGAATCGATCAGTCCGACAACAGGAATGAAGGCCGCCAGCATGGTGCGAGTGTTCGTTGGGCTTGTTACCTTGCGAAACGACAACAGTGCGGGTGGCGTAGCGCCACCGAGCGATGCTGTGACCTCCGCTTCGTCCACCCACCATCGCGGCATGACCACGAACTCGGGGTTCTGGTGTTCGACCAGTGACACATCCTCGGTCTGGCCCCTGCGCAGCCAGTTGGCTTTCTCATCGCGAACGTGAGCTGCACGGTGGTCAAACGGCTGCACCATCTTGGCCTCGTAGCACGGCAGGTATCTCGTCTTGCCAGCCTTCCAGCAGTTGCCATCGAGCTTCGCGCCTCGTTTCTTCATCTCGTCCGCGCTCAGAAAGAGGCCCGCATCGGCGGACTGGTGGAACATGGTGGTGAGGTGAACACGCCACGGATTGCCGCCCGCCTTGCGGTTCTCGTCAACCAGGATGGGGATATTCCGGTAGACGCGTTTGGTTAGTTCGCAGTCGCGGCGGGTACGGAAGATGGCGCAGGTGCCGGTGTTGGGATTCAAGAGCTTCAGGTCCCGGGCAGAGAGCCTGATCTGTCTGTCTCTGGGCTTCAGGTCCTCCAAGTTGCGAGCGAAGAAGACGAACTCGGCTACATCCGTCTGCCGTCCGCTGCCGTTCATGAGGAGGACCGAAAACTTCAACGACCGATGGACGTCGGCGAATACGCCCTCCTTGTTCTCGAAATCATAGAGAGCCGCGAGGGCCTTCTTCTCCATCAAATCACCGAAGAAATGCCTTGTAGTGTCATCTGTCGCAATCCCGCTGGGGACGAGAAGCCCGATCAGGCCTCCGTTGGCGACCATTTGGCGGGAGAGCTCGGCAAACAACATGTAGGTGTTCAGATCACCGCGCGCCGTCAACGGGAACCGACCCGACTCGCGAGCGTACGCCAGCATCTTGATGGCTGAGGCACTGGCGACATTCCATCGGTTGGCAAGCTGCGGATTTGTCTTCTGCAGCGCCTCGATCTGTTGCCGCGCTTCCTCTGCGTTGGATTCTCCCAGCACTTCGGGAACAAGAGAGAAGAACTCGCGCTTCTTCAGACTGATCTTCTCCCACGGCGGATTGCCGATGACGCAGTCGAAGCCGCCGTTGGCGAAAATGGCCGGGAATGCCTGTTTCCAGTCCATGGCGCGATCGTGGACGTTGGCATCGGCCACGAGACTGTTGCCCTGCACGATGTTGGCCGACAGATCGACCAGCCGTTGCGACTTGCGGGCCGACCGGAGCCAGAGCGCCAGGCGGGCGATTTCCGCCGACTGCTCGGAAAGGTCCACGCCGTGGAGGTTGTCGCGGAGGATGTTGTCGGCGTAGTTGCGCTCCAGCGCCGCCGCCTCGTCCAGCCGGCCTTCCTGGCGCAGCGTGTAGATGATCTTGTAATAGGCCTGCTCGATGCAGTCGTAGGCCGCCACCAGAAACGCGCCCGAACCGCAGGCCGGATCAACGACCTTCAGCAGTTTGAGCGCGGCAAGCTGCGCGTCGGCCGACGCCGCTTCAGCAACGCGCTCCTCGATCAGTCTCCCGAGCGTCCGCTCGACGATGAACCGCGCGAACTCCGGCGGCGTGTAGTAGACGCCAAAGCGTTTTCGTTCGGCGCTCTTGGGCATGGTGGGCGAGGCATCCTGCGCGGTCTGCTTGCCGAAGAGCCCCAGTGTGCGGCGTTTCTCCAGCTCGGTGATGCTGCGCTCGAAGAGATTGCCCAGCACCTCGACATTGACCTCGCCCTCGTCCCGGAAGTCGTACCGGCCGATGGAGAGGAAGAAGTTGGTCCACGGCTCATCGTCGAGTTGCAGGTTGTCCACCAGGGGATCGCGTTCGAAGAGCTTGCCGTTGTATCCCTCGGGCAGGTCGAGGTTCTTGTGGCCCTTGTCGATGGCGCGGAAGGCGTTCAGGAAGTTCTGCCAGCGCGGATTCTCGCGTGGGTCGAGCTTGGGGACGGCTTCGTAGGTGCTCTCGATGAGCTTATGCGGCAACAGGCCGCGATCTTCGGCGAAGGCGATGAAGACGACGCGGTCGAGCAGTTTCTGGGCCGCGTGGATGGCCTGGTCCAGCGTGTAGTGGTTCTTTGACTGGAGCTGGCCGATGATCTGGCCGCGGGCATTGCGGTACAGATCGAAGAGCTCATCGCTGATGGCCCGCTGCTCCGTGATCGAGCCGGCGATCAGCTCGCGAGCGCGGGCGCCTGGATGGCATTGCCGAGAAGCCCTTCCGGGCCGAAGAGATAGAGGAATTGCTTGACCCGGTCCGGGTCGCGGAAGTCCTGGATCGTGAATTCCTCGTAGGCCCGGCGCGGGCTGTCGCGGTGGTAGAGGCGGACGGCGCGGTAGTTGCTGAGAATGCCCCAGGGGGTTTCGGGCAACTCGTTGAGGTAGTCCCACAACTGCTGCACGGGCGTTCGGCCGCTGGACTTGTCGTGATCCAGATCGACGGTGATGCCTTTGCACTCGATCACGGCCAGCGGCTTGAGCGGTTCGCCCGACTTGAACCGCCCCAGCGCCCCATCGGCCGCGCCGCCGCCCGGCACGGAGAACTGCCGCTCCAGTTGATAGGCCTCGGGCGAATCCGTGCGCGACTTGTACCCCAGCGCCTCGCAGAAGATGACGCGCAGGAATTCGGCGTCCAGCGACACTTCCTTGTGGTCCAGCGCGTGGGACTCGGCCAGGTCGGCCCAGCGCGAGAGGACAGCGTTGGCGGTGCTGAGACTGCCCGGATCGGCGAACCAGACATTCGCCCGTTCGGCGAGCAGCTTGGCCAGGATCAGTTGCGGATGCCGGCGCCGAACCGGGGCAAATAGCGCGTCGTCCGAGCCTTTTGCCTTCTTGGCCATGGTGGCCGCCATCTTACGCACGGGTGCGGGCGGATGCGAGTTGTGCGGGAGAACGCGACATTCGCGGATTCGGACCAGCGGCGGGACGCCGCTGCCACTTTAGATCAGCCCTTTGAGTTTCAGGTCCAGCACGATGACGCGCTGTTTCGTCACGCCTTCCCGGCGGCGATGCCGTCGATGCGCTGCACGACCTGGCGGACCGCCTCGTCTTCCAGGGGCTTGGCCTGGGGGCGCGCGTGAAAATATCCCTGGGTCAGCCGGATGCCGCTGTCCAGCACGACGCGCAACTCGTCCTCGGTCTCGATGCCTTCGGCGACGGTGATGATTCCGTTCTGCCGCGCGGTCTCTGCGAGGTCGGCGACCATCTTGGCCTCCAGGGCGCTGTTGGCCGCCCGGCGCACCAGCTCGCCGTCGAGCTTGATGTAGTCCGGCCGGAGATATGAGAGGCTCAGCAGCGAGGCGTATCCCGCGCCGACATCGTCCAGCGCGATCTTGAAGCCGGCCTTGCGGAGGTGCCGCAGCACGTTCATGAGGTGGCGCTGGTCGTAGACTTTTTCGGTTTCGATGACCTCGAAGGCGATCTGGCCGGGGCGCAGGCCGCCTTCCTCGACCTGCTGCGTCATCTGTTCCAGGGTGCGCATGGGGTTCACCACCGCGCTGGGGATGAAGTTGATGAAGAAGGTCAGGCTGGAACTGGCGAAGCGCGAAGCGGCCGCGATAGCGGTGCGCCGGCAGATGGCATCGAGCGATTCGAGCTTCTCGAGCGTGGCGGCCGCCTGGAACATGCGCGCGGGCATGATCAGCCGGCCTTCGTCGTCGAGGCCGCGCATGAGGCATTCGTAGCCGTGGACCCGGCCGGGCGGGAACTGCATCAGGGGTTGGAGGTGCATGACGATGCGCCCCTGGCTGAGCACGTCGCTCAGCCAGCCCTCGCGCAGCTCGCGGAGCAGCGCGTCCATTCCCTTGGCGCGGAAGATGGCCCGGTGCAGCGAGGAATGGTCTTCGGTGAGGCTGACCATGGCCACGCGCGTGTCACGCTGCTCGATGGGCGACAGCGCCAGGGCCAGCGATTCGAGAATGCTGCTCCAGTCCAGGCCGCGGCACCAGACCTCCAGGCCCATCTGCGAGTCGCTGGTGGCAATACCGGCAGCCTCGAGCTGCACGCGAATCCGCCGGGTAATCAGCAGGTTGGGCGTGGAGATCAGCAGGTAATCGACGGCATCCCTCGCGGGCGTGCGATCGTTGTTGGCGCTTTGAAAGGACATCCGACGCTCTCCCTGTCCGAGGAAAAACTCCACCGTTGTATCGGCAGGTATGGCGCGTTGCTTGGGCGAAAAAAGAGGCGCATCAGTCTGGAGCGGGGCGGAGTTATGGGACGGGGGCGTCGCGGATCTGAAGCGGAAGCGTCAGCGCCCGCCTTGAATCTGAGCGGCGCTGACGCTTCCGCTTCAGATAGCTCCCCGATAATCATGATGCGCGACACGTACCAGACGTGGCCCTCGAATCGCTTGGGGTTGTCCATCTTGTTATTGAGCCTGGCGAGAATGGCCGGTTTGTCGGGCAGGGCGTTGTCGATGGTCACCGTGACAGTATGGACGCCATCGCTCAGATCGCGCGCGGCCACCAGCGAGCCGATCCGGTGGTAGGTGCAGTAGGGGTCGAATTGCGCGGCCGTCGTGGGTTTGCCGCCGTCGATGTTCACCTTGAGCTGGCCGCAATCCGGGCCGAGCAGGTCGAGGAACGCGACGTAGGTCCCCTTGAATCTGAAGGTGATGCTCGCGCCGGCCTCGCCGCAGGCGTACATCTCGGGCAGGAACTTGGCGAAGTTTTTCGCCGGCGAGTCTTTTGCCGAGTCGAGCTTGCGCCACGTGCCGCTGAGTATCTTGCTGGTGATGGGTACGAGCCGGGCCTTCTCATAATTGTCGCTCATCAGCGGCTTGCCCAGCGTATGCGGACCGGCCGAGCCGAGCGCCTTCATCTTCTCCAGGCTCCGCGCCACCGCCTCCAGGTAGTACACGTGCCCCGTCTCGGGATGCGGGTGGACGCCATCGCCGGAGAAGATGATTTTGTCCTTGAGCGCGGCCTTCTCCTCATCCGTCTTGGGGTTGGCCTTCATGACCATCTTGCCTTCGGTGGCCAGGCGCGTGATCTCCAGGCCCATGTGGATTGTCGGGATGGCATAGTGGTCGGCGACGGCTTCCATGGCCGAGGCCGCGCGCGGGAACTTGCCCTGCGCCAGAGTTGGCACAAACCCCTCGACCAGCGTGTAGACGAAGCAGATGTCGATGGCCGGATCCTGTGCCCACGCCTGGCGCACCATGCCCTCCATGCAGCGATGAATCTGCGCCGGGGGATAGCCGCCATCGTTGACGGCAAACTCGACGAACACCATGTCCGGCCGATGCGCCAGCACATCCTGGCCGAAGCGGAAGACGCCGAGGTCCGAGCCCGTGCCACCGATGGAGGCGTTGATCTCGACGATCTTGGCATTTGGATACTGCTTGGCCAGCAGCGCCGTTACCTTTGGCCGCCAGCCCGGCTGCGCCGTGATGCTTCCACCGATGTACCCCACGCGCACCTCGCCGCCCTTCGCGAGCTTGGCGAAGAGATTGGGCAGTCCGCCCCGCGCCCGCAGTTCGACGGCGTTGACGAGCGGGTAATCGCCAGGCTTGGTCGTTGTCGCGGCGAATGCAACACCGCCGCAGAACACCGTGAGCATCGCCGCAAGAGCCAACATCCGCCGCATGAATCACCTCTGTGATCTTTGAAATCTGAAATCCGAAATCTGAAATCCCAATCTGTGTCTATCCGTGTTAATCTGTGGTTCCCTCCTCTGATTATGTGCGCCCGCCGTCCAAAATGCAACTCACACGATCTCCGACATCCCGCTCAGCCCGAGCACCTCGTGCGTGAAGAACGGCTCGGCGTAGCTCGTGCCAATCCGCCCGCCGAAGTAGCCGTTGATCGTGCGTACCATCTCGGGCACGGGGCTGCTGTTCCAGCCGAACTGCGACTGGTAGCAGCGGACGGCCGCCATCTTCGTCTCGATCTGCGCGCTGATATTGATGCAGAAGGTGGGCTGGAAGCTCAGTCGCAGGTGAGTGCAGAAATAGTAGATGATGTGCTTGGGATACCACGGCTCGCCGGGGATGGCGCTCTTGGTCAGCTTGGCATCGAAGCGCATCCTCCCCGATGCGCGTGACGGCGACGTGATCGGGATGGGCGTCGATCGGATAGGGCAGGAAGATCCAGTCGGGGCGGTGCTGGCGGATGACGGCCGCCAGCTTGTGGCGGCTCTCGACGCTGTGGACGACTTCGCGGTTGGGCAGGCCCAGGAGCGACCGCCGCACGCCCAGCGCCGCGGCCGCGGCGGCCGATTCGCTGGCGCGCGCCTCCGGCGAGCCCATGGGCGTTGGCTCGCCGTTGGTCATGTCCAGCAGGTGTACGCGATGCCCCTGCGACGCGAGCCGCGCGATCGTCCCGCCCATGCCGAGTTCCTGATCGTCCGGATGCGGGCCAACGACGAGTATGGATGCCATGGCACCATTGTACGCGCCACCTGGAATATCCGCCCGGCGCGTCGTAACGGGCGGAGAAGCGTGGATGTCAGGATGGTCTGAGTGCCATGCTCACGCCGGCCGCGAGAGACGTCCGTTTGCACAAGAAGCTGGATCGGCCGGCGTGGGCATGCTCGCGGGACGCACATCGGCGCCCGGACATGCCTACGCCCGGCGAGTGAGGCTCTCGCCGCAAATTAACATCGCTAGCGCCGGGCGGGCGTGGGCATGGCACTCATCGGCAACTGCGCCCCGCGTCGCGGCGGTAACGCCGGGTGAGGAGAAAGACCATGAGACGATACTGGTGTGTGATGCTGGCGATCAGTCTGCTGCCGTGGTGTGCCCGGGCGCAGACCACGCAGCCCGCTCACGTGAAGATCGACGCCGCCCAGAAGCGATACAAGCTCACCGGCATCGGCGGAAACTACTGCTTCAACATCGACTCGCCGGTGGCACGATATACGCTCGACAACCTCAACGTGGCGGCCGCCCGCACCGAGATCAGCATGCGCGACTGGGCGCCGAGCAAGGTCGAACCCGGCGACCTGAGCGGCGACTGGAAGGCCTTTGCCTCGGCCGACAAGGATGGCTCGCGACTGCGCCAGGAACTGCTGATCATGCAGGAACTGTCGCGCAAGAAAATCCCCTACACCTCAAGCATTCGGCGGCTGCCGCTGTGGATGGGCACGGCCATCGGCGGCAACCCGCGCCAGCCAAGGATGAAGCTCACGGCCGAGCAGTGGCCGGCGGTTCTGCGATGCCTGGGGGCGTATCTCGTCTACGCCAAGGAAAAGTACCAGGCCGAGCCGGACTACTTCTCGTTCAACGAGCCGAACATCGCCGTTGACGTGCTGCTCACGCCCGAGGACCATCGGCAGGCCATCAAGATCGTCGGCCCGCATCTGGCGAAGCTCGGCCTGAAGACCAAGTGGCTGCTGGGCGATGTTGCCGGCCCGCGCAACACGCAGAAATATGTCGAGCCGTCGCTGGCCGATCCGGAGGCGATGAAGTACGTCGGCGCGATCTCGTTCCACTCGTGGGGCGGGGCCAATGCCGCGCAGTACAACGCCTGGGCCGACCTGGCCGAGAAAGCCAAACTGCCGCTGATCGTGGCCGAGGCCGGCGTGGACGCCTTCGCGTGGAGCGGCGGAAAATACCGCACGTTCGCCTACGGCCTGCGCGAGATGGTGCATTACCAGGAACTGCTCCTGCACGCCCGGCCGCAGAGCATCCTGCTGTGGGAGTTCACCGGCGACTATTCGGTCCTGGCCAGCGAAACGCCCGGGCAGAAGCTCGAGCCGACGGAGCGGTTCTGCCTGCAGAAACACTGGTGCAACCTCACGCCCGCGGGGAGCGAGGCGATCGGGTCTACATCGGATGGCGAGGGAATCCTGGCGACGGCGTTTCGATTGCCGGATGGCGGGCTGACGATCCATCTTTCCAATGCCAAGGGCCAGCGGGAGGTGAGTGTTTCGGGCTTGCCGACGGATGTGAAGAAGCTGGCGGTGATTCGGACGGCGAAGGGCGAGTTGTTCCACAAGCTTGAGGATGTCGCGGTGAACGCAGGGAGGATCCAACTGGTCCTGCCGGCGGAATCACTGACGAGTTTGACGACGCTGAGCGCAAGATGACTTCTTGGAGTGCGGAGATTTATCTCCGCTTTGTTTTTCGATACCAAGTGCCTGTCCGTGATCAGTGCATTGTCTGAAGCGGAAGCGTCAGCGCCCGCCCTGCGTCCGGGGCGGGCGCTGACGCTTCCGCTTCAGACAGAGCGAGCATCCAAAAACAAAGCGGGAACAAGCTCCCGCACTCCGAAAGCGTTCACAATCGCCCCTCCCGCCTGATCGCCTCGTAAACTTCCATGCGATGCACCGACATCTCCCGCGGAGCGTTGAATCCCAGCCGGACTTTGTCGATGCGAACCTCGACCACCTTGCAGGAGACATCCGGCCCCAGCGGCAATTCCTGGCCCACGGCGACCCACGACGTGGAAACCTCCTCGAACTCGTCCTGCGAACCCACGGAGGCATTCTGGTTTACGCCGGGAAACGCGCAGCGAAACGCGGTCGGGCTGGACGTGCAGCAAAGTGAGCAGCAGGTCGCGACCCAGGATCATCGATTCACCCTTGTACCGGGTTACCACCAACATCTTCACTCCTTGATGCCTACAGCCCCTTCGATCGCCCCCACCTTCGGCGCCTTCCGCCGCCCCACCTCCCGCCGCATTCTGCTTCTGCATGCGCTTCAGCAGCCCCAGATCGTGCTCGTCGCGATACGGCTTGATGTCCAGATCAACAGGAATCCGGCCGAGCTTCTCATCGCCGGCCTCCTTGATGAATTGCTGCATGAATCGGTCGTAGTCGCGCCACGATACGCCGGCCGCCCGCACCGCCGCCTCCTCAGCGCGCAGGGCGATCTGATGGGCATGCTGATAGCACAGCCCCAGCTCATCCAGCAGCGATTTCTCGACGGCCTCGTGCAGGATCAGGAAGCGGTCGGTGCCGATGCGCCGGCCGCGCGTGATCGATGAAGCGCGCGATGTGGCGGTCGATGTAGATGACCTTGCGGTTGCGGCTGTAGCCCGCCAGGTAGGGGATGTCGCAGGTGCGGTCGAGCCGCACGCGCCGCAGGATGGCCGCCACGGCGTGCTCGAGCATGTCGCCCGAGACGAGCGTGTCGTTGCGGCCGCTGCCGCGCTTGGTGCGGACGAGGAAGAGCGGGGCGCGGGTCTTGGACTGTTTCTTGGCCATGATTCCTCCAGTCAGTTCGGAGTTCAGGCTTCAGCCTGCACGATGGGAATCGTAGAGCCGGGACGGCTCTGCCACTACTATCACAATGCTTTGATCGCCTGGTGCGCGATGTCCGTGCGATAGTGCATCTTGTCGAAATGGATGTGCTGGATCGCCTCGTACGCGCGGCGCTGGGCGTCGGCCACCGTTCGGCCCAGCGCGGTCACCGCCAGCACCCGGCCGCCGGACGTCACGAGCTGCCCGTCCTTCATCGCCGTGCCGGCGTGAAATACCTTCACATCCGGCATCGCATCCGCATCGGTCACTCCCGTGATCGGGATGCCCGACTTGTACGACCCCGGGTAGCCGCCGCTGGCAATAACCACCGATACCGCCGGCCGCTCATCCCACTCGATCCTGGTCTTCATGCTCTTGAGCTTGCCTTCGGCCGTCGCCATCAGCACATCCACCAGGTCCGACTTGAGCCGCATCATCAGCGGCTGAGTCTCGGGATCGCCAAAGCGGCAGTTGAACTCCAGCACGCGCGGGCCGTTGGCGGTCATCATCATCCCGGCATAGAGCACGCCGCGATACTCGATGCCGTGGCGGCGCAGCCCGTCGATGGTGGGCACGAACACCTCGCGCTCGATCTGGCGCAGGGCGGCATCATTGACAACCGGAGTGGGCGAATAGGCGCCCATGCCGCCGGTCATCGGGCCGGTGTCGCCATCGTCGACCGGCTTGTGGTCCTGCGCGGTCTCCAGCACATAGATCGACTTGCCATCCACCAGGGCGAGAATCGAGCACTCCGGGCCGCTGAGCATCTCTTCAATCACGACTCGCGCCCGCCTCGCCGAAGATGCGCTCGCGCATTATCTGCTTCAGCGCCTCCTTCGCATCCTGCACGCGATAGCACACCGTGACGCCCTTCCCTTTGGCCAGGCCGGCCGCCTTGATCACGATCGGCGCACCCTTGATGCGGATGTACTCCTCGGCCGCATCGGCGTCGGTGAACGACCGCGCCTCGGCCGTCGCAATGGCCTGCTGGCGCATCAGCTCCTTGGCAAACCACTTGTCGGCCTCGAGCTGGGCGGCGTCCTTCGTCGGGCCGAACACCGGCACCTTCAGTTTCTGGATGAAATCGACCAGCCCGGCGGCCAGCGGGTCCTCGGGCCCCACCACCACGAACTCGATTCCATTTCGCTTGATGAATTTCTCCACGTCCCCGAACTTCAGCGGATCCAGCGCCACGTTCTGGCCGAGCTGCGCCGTGCCGGGATTCCCCGGCGCGATGAACAGCTCGCTCACCTGGGGAGAATCGGCCAGTTTCCACGCCAGCGCGTGCTCACGTCCGCCCGAACCGATCACGAGGACTTTCATGGGCCGGTAAAATAACACAGTCGTTGGGAGTTGCCAGTAGTCAGTTGTCCGTTGCCAATACAACTGACGACTGACAATCGCCATCCTTCTCAAACCCGCCGCCTTCCCATAGAATCCCCGGCTCGTTTTACGGAAGGCCTTGATGAATCTTGCACAGACCGACCCGCAGATTGCCGAGCTGATTGCCAAAGAGGCGCAGCGGCAGGAGACGACCCTGGAGCTGATCGCCAGCGAAAACCACGTTTCGCCCGCCGTGCGCGAGGCGGCCGGCAGTGTCCTCACCAACAAGTATGCCGAGGGTTATCCCCGGGCGCGATATTACCAGGGCTGCGGCTTCTACGATGAGGTCGAGAGCCTGGCCATCGAGCGGGCCAAGCGGCTCTTTAACTGCAAGTTCGCCAACGTGCAGCCGCACAGCGGCGCCAACGCCAACCTCGCCGCCTTCATGGCCATGATGCAGCCGGGCGACCAGTTCATCAGCCTGAACCTCGCCAGCGGCGGGCATCTCTCCCACGGGATGAAGCTCAACACGTCGGCCATCTTCTTCAAAGCCGCGCACTATGAGCTGGATCCCAAGACCGAGCAGGTTGACTTCGACAACGTCCGCGCCAAGGCCAGGGAACTGCGGCCGAAGATGATCCTCTGCGGCTACAGCGCCTATCCGCGGATCATCGACTTCGCGAAATTCCGCGAGATCTGCGACGAGGTCGGCGCGATGCTGCTGGCCGACATCGCCCACATCGCCGGGCTGGTGGCCACGGGCATGCATCCTTCGCCGTTCCCCTATGCGCATGTCGTGACCACGACCACACACAAGACGCTGCGCGGCCCGCGCGGCGGGCTGATCCTCACGAACGACGAGAACCTGGCCAAGAACATCAACCGAAGCGTCTTCCCCGGCAGCCAGGGCGGCCCGCTGATGCACATCATCGCGGCCAAGGCCGTGGCGTTCCATGAAGACCTTCAGCCGTCCTACAAGACGTATTGCCAGCAGATCGTGAAGAACGCCAAGGCGCTGGCCGAGGAACTGCAGCCAGCGCGGCTATCGGCTGGTGAGCGGCGGGACGGACAATCATCTCATGCTGGTCGATCTGCGGGCGAAGGATGCGAACCTCACCGGCGCGGCCGCCGCGACGGCGCTGGAGCAGGCGGGGATCATCGCCAACATGAACGGCATCCCCAACGACCCGCGCCCCGCGCAGTGACCAGCGGAATCCGCCTGGGCACGCCGGCGCTGACCACGCGCGGGTTGAAGGAGAACGACATCCGCGTGGTGGCCGATTTCATCGACCGCGCGATCACCAGCCGGGAGAATGCGGATACGCTGGCGAAGATACGGGGAGAGGTGAAGGAGTTTACCAAGCGGTTCCCGATGCCGCATTGAATGCTGATTGGGAATAGCGGATCTTTCGCGTATAATCGCCTTTGGAGGTCTTGCCATGACGATCTCGTTGGCGCCGGAACTGCAAAGCTTCGTCAACGGCTTGGTCCGCAGCGGCAAGTTCCAATCGGCCGATGCGGCCGTCGCCCAAGCGGTGCTGTTGATGAAGCAGCGGGAGGAGAAGCTGGCGTGGCTCCGGCGGGAGATACAGATCGGCATCGACGAACTGGAGCGCGGCGAGGAAGAGCCATGGGACGTGGAGGAAATGAAAGCCGAGCTTCTGCGCAGAATTCGACAAAAGATGAAAACGCTCCCATGGGGAAGGCAACACGAACGCCCCAGGCGCGAAGAGACGTGCGGCAGATCGCCCGGTATATCGCGCGAGATAATGTGGACGCGGCCCTGCGGTTCTACGACAGAGTCAACGAGGCGGTGAAAAAACTCGTGGAGTTTCCGGGTCTGGGGCCGGCCGGGATGAACTGTCGCCGGGGTTGCGCAGCTTCCCGATGGGCAACTACATCCTGTTCTACCGAGTTCGCAAAGGGGGTATCCAGTTAGCGCGAGTCATTGACGGCAGGCGAGACCTGCCTCCCGAGTTTGGGCAGCCATCGGAGAGACAGACCGAATGAAAACTGACCCCGAACTGCAGGGCTTTGTCAACGGTTTGGTCCGTAGCGGCAAGTTCCCTACCGTTGATGATGCCGTCGCGGAAGCAGTGCGACGTCTGAAAGAGCGTCAGGCGCGGATCGAGCGGCTTCGGCACGAGGTGCAGATAGGAATCGACGAGCTGGATCGCGGCGAGCGCGAGCCGCTCGACATCGACGCCGTGGAAGCGGAATTGGTCCGTAAATATTCGTCTCGCTGAGGCTGGCCGATGTGCCACGTCTCGCCATGCGCGAGCTGGCCGTGCTGGCCGTGTCGGCTGCCATCGCCGAGCTTTTCGCCCAGCGCACCGGCCAACCCGCTCCGCCCTGGACCAGCACCGTCTCCGCCCTGCCCGAGCCACGATTTCTGCTCCGCTGCGCCGCCACGATGAAGCGGCCGCAGCGGATGTGCCTCGAGGAATCCCCCTGGCCGCTGAAGCGCCGCAATCTCTTCGCGCCGGCCGATTATCTGCTCTTTGCGTGATGTGAGACACGCCTGCGCCGCGAAGCCGGCCGAAGACGCGCCGGTGGAGGAGATATGAATCATGTCCATCATGTCCCCTCTGCGCAGTCAGGTTTGGGGCGAAACCAACGGCAAGAGTCGCTTCGTGAATTCAGCGCGAATTTGCTCCAAGAGGGTTTGGAACACCTCCTTCTGTGCGCATGCGTAGGCGGCTCCGTCGGGTGTCGGTGAATCTGGTATGACGAGCCATTGCGGGAGCATCGTGATCAGGATTCCGGGTTCGCCGGCTGCGTTCCTCTCGATAATGCCGATCGGATCGGGTATCGGCCAGCCTACGTGCCGGAAGGCCGGGTCATCAGCGACGTATTCCATAATGTCGCTGTGGCTGGTGAACCCCCAATACTGGAGGTTCAGGCGCGCCTCAGTTGATACCCAGATTCGTGCGCGTCGCCATGCGGGGATTCTCGATACGTCGCGGTCCTTGAGGTTCCAGCCGATCAGTTCGTCTTTACAGAACTCACGAAGGCTTTGGTTGCGTTCCGCCTCAGCAATGGGTAGGGCCTGAGCGATGCACTGGGAAAGAGGTGTCGAGCGCGAATGCGTGGTAGCGAGGAGCGTCGCCGCGTCGCACGAGTTCGCGCCCGCCTCCGTGGGTGCCGTTATCGTTTCGGCTGCCAGAGTTGGGCTGATTGCGGCTGTGAGCTTGACCAATCCGATGGCGTATCTACCCCGGAAATCCGCATAGAGTCTGTCCTCGAGGAGGGTCGGGATATCACAGTCGTCAACCAACACTGGAAGTATCTGCTTTCGCCGCGTGGTGATCTCGCTCCAGTATTTCGCCTGCCACTCCCTCTCCACCCATCCGGACTGCACTGCATGCTTGGAAAGCACAACGACCACATAGCGGGCGTCTGCCAAGCCGTCCTGAATCGCCGAAGTGATGGAGTCGCCGACGGTGATCTGCTCTTCATCGAGCCATG
This sequence comes from uncultured Phycisphaerales bacterium, assembly GCA_963836515.1. Classification (GTDB taxonomy): domain Bacteria; phylum Planctomycetota; class Phycisphaerae; order Tepidisphaerales; family Tepidisphaeraceae; genus CAWIJX01. The sequence goes on along the minus strand of CAWIJX010000004.1, from coordinate 1,984,709 downwards.
TGCTATGCCCCAGATCCGCGAGATCGCGAGCCAGTTGCCGCACGAAGTCTTTGTCCTTTGACGAATGTGAGATAAAGATCTTTGCCATAGATAGATGGGATCCATGTGTCACGGGTGTATGCAATCTTCCGTAACTATCGCTGCTGGGTCGCCATAGGAGGGCGGGACGCCGGGGGCGGTGACGGGCTGGCCGGCTTTTTCGCGGCGGGCGACTTCGAGGTTCAGGGCGAGGAGCCGGGCGAGGAGGTCTTGTTTGGGATCGAAGCCGTAGGCGTCGAGGACGGCGGAGTCGAGGGCAGCGTGGGCGTCTTTGAGCGGGGATCGGCCGGGGAGTTCGAGGGTGCGGTAGAGGGCGCGCAGGCCGCCGGTAATCTTGGCGAGGGCGTCAGCGCGAATCGCAGCGTTCTTGCAGCAAGACCGTGGTGCAGCTTGGCACGGCGTGTATAATCCCAAGGGTATTGACCGGGTTGACGGTCAGGAAGGGCTGCAAGATGGGTCCTTGGTCGGTTGTCATCCAGGGCATCGAGCGAGGCCCGCTATCCGACGCGGACATCCGGCAACTGGTCGCACGGGGCGTCATAAACGGGAAGTCCAGGATCAAGGGGGCCAATGGTGAATGGCGCCCGGTTGTCGAATTGTTCGCGGTTGGTGAGGGTCCCTATATGCCACCCGCACCGGCCGAGCGTCAAATTGGGCTGATCACGTCTTGCATGCAGGACGTGCAAGTGCACTTGGCCAACGGCATGTCGAAGAGTAACTGCGATGCCGTGATCCAGTTTCACCTGCATCGCGGCCTTTCGGATGCGGATCACGTCCGAGCAGCATTGTATCGTATTGCAATTAAGCAAGTTGACAAGAATACGCTTGCGGATGTGCGGGAGATCATTGGGATACCCGATTCGCTTGCCGCGGCCATGGAGCGCCAGCTGGCCAGGGATCCGGAGATGTGCCGCATCAAAGCGGGGCTGTTGCCGGTCCTAGAAGGTCATGGATTTCCGCTTCGGCAAAAGGAGATCGCACATTTCCTGTTCAGTGATGTTGACCTTTTTCAGCCGCAAATCATCAATGGACGGGAAGAGCTGGCTCGCATCGACTCAGGCACTTTGATGCTCACCTCCGGGCGTCTGATCTTCTCTGCGCCACAGCGGTCCTTCTCTCTCACCCACGACAAGATCTTGCACGTTGCCGCCTACGCAGATGCGGTGGGAATCACCTGTGACTCAGCTTCGGAAATGAGCAAGCGGTTCGTGTTTACGCACGAGGACCCTGAGCTGATGGCGGCGGCAATCTTTGGGTGCCGCGCGGCATTTGGAGCACAGAAATGAGCCCTCTGAGGGAGCAGCAGTTACGTTTGCTGCGAGAGCTCGAGCAGTGGTACGCTGCAGAGAAGGTTAAGGTGCAATCGCACGGTGGTCAGCGTAATGGCGACGTGCTCGACGCGGAGCAACTTGACAACATCTATCATGCCAAGAGACAAGAGATTGCACAGGTTTGCGAGCAGGTCGAGTTAATCGCCCCCGGCATCGGCCGAGCCTTCCCCTATGCCGAATACACCACCCGCGCGGACGCAAGGGTTAGGCCGACGCACGCCGCCATGCATGGCTTCGTGGCACTACGGAGCTGGCCAGGGTGGCGAATTATCCGGCCCGGTAACGGCTGGGGATGCCGATGCGGTCTGGTCTTCCGAACCAAGCGGCAGGCGATTCAACGAGGTTGGATGGCTGCGGATGGTACGCCACTATTTGAGGTGAGGTGGCCAAACGCCGAGAGCAAGGCCAACTTTGACGCGGGCAGATTTCCCGACGAGGGGTGGCACGGACCAAAGTTTGTTGCTGCTGATGCGGAGTCGCTAAAGGTGAAGCGATCGTCGTGATGGAATGCCAGCAGGCCCTCGACCCTAGGGCTACATCGCGGCGGCGCCCTATTTATCTCCGGAGATATCGCCGGGCCCGGCGCCGAGAGTTGTGCGAAGTTCATCGAGGATGGCAAGATGGACGTCGAACCATGGTTTCGGGTTGATGTGTGTCGTAGCGGCGCTCACGGTCTCGCTGATGGCCTCCGGCGTGAGCCCAGCGATGTGGCGTTGGATAACCGCGTCGAAGGCTTGGCGATTCGCCGGATCCTTTAGGCGTCGGTTGAACATCCACTCGAACCGAGTCGTTAGCGCGTCAGTGACATGACCCTCCCCGCGCTGATCGAGATTCAGCAGCGCGAATGATGTTATCTGTTCACAGACCCATTCCGGGCAGCGGGTCTCAACCAGATAATACGCGCGACGCAAAGCCTCACGATGGTGTCCGTCTATCTCGCCGTTGAGTCTGGCTTCGTCCGCTGTGGTCGTCCAACCATACGCGCGCCGTTGGGCCTCAACCTTGCAGTTGAAGACTTCGAAGACAGGTTCACAGCAGGTCTGCGCGTCCTTGAGGACACCGCTTGCCATCACGAAAGTGAACGGTTGGTCGGTCCAGTCGGCGCAAAGCCGGAAGCCAAAGGGGTCGATGCCGGCGACCCACCAAAGGGCGTCAACCGTGTGCGCGGGTGGGTTGGCTGAGGCTACCATGACGTGCTCGAACTCGGCGGTTGGAATGCTTAACCCCTGGCGGAGGCGCTGCAGTTCGCAGAGCCTGTCGTATTGAAGTCCGAGAACAAAGCGATCGTAGATGTACCGGTCGGAGGCTCCGAGGTCGCCCGTGAGAATGATCCTCTTTACGAAATCTCGTACGGGCGCGAGTTTCGCGTGCCGAGTAAAGCGGCCTGGATCCTCCCTCAGCAGGTGGTCAAAGGTGAGCAGTAGCGACTTGAGTGCTGCGATTTCCAATCTGTACCCCAAGGCGACTTCGTTCCACATAGCTGCCTCGCCCGGCATCGGCATTCGCGTGGCTCTGGATTGGGCAGGGTCATGTCCGGCGGTGCGAAGCACCTTGCGCAGCGCGGGGAGTCGGTCCAGAAACAGAGAGGATTTCTCCTGTCTGGCTGTCCCTTTCGATATGCGGTTTCCTGAGCGTGACGATGCCGCCGGGCAGGAATTCGAATGAGTCTTCACTTCCCGGCACGGTAACCGGCATCTTGGGGCCGTGGGCACCGGGGCTCAGGGGGGCTAACTTGTTGAAGATCGTGATGTAGAAGGAACTGATGGCTGGATCGACCGTCCTGCCCGCGGCCTCATTAAAGCGGGTGCATGACACATAACGGCTCTTGATCCTTCCGCCGACGCACTGCGGGATGGTGTGCTCCTCCTTTGTGCAAGTCGTGAGACGCTCGCCTGTGAACAGGCATGTGTGGTGCGCGCACTCGGCTTGCTTTGAAGTGGACTCAGAACTCATGCGGTCTCCTCGCCAGCCCGCGCTTCTTCATCTCGATGAGGACCTTGGGTTTCCAGACGAGGTCGGCGAAGGCGGTGCCGCCTTTGGTGTTCTTCACTCGGAATTCGAAGGACGCGCCGGCCTCGTGGACGCCCTGCTGGCCGAAGGCCTGGAAGAGCCGGTCGAGGAAGATCTGGGCCTGGCCCTTCTCATCGCCGGTGATGTGCTGGCGCGTCCAGTGGACGAATTCTGAGAGGCGTTGTATGCGGTGTTCGTGCATGAAGCCCCGGGGCCCATTCTCTGGCGTGATGTGATAACGCCAGAGGGACGGGGGAGCAAGCGGCAGTTTGCATGCACCCGCGCCCACCCTCCGCCGGGGGCGTTGCGCAAATCTCCAGCCCTACCCCGAAAAGCGCTGTCATTCCCGCCGAAAGACCGCCACCTCGTTGCGCGGCGCTGCGCGATCTCGGCCCCACTGGCGCAACATGCGGGATAGATAGGGACGCGCTCGCAGATCTGCCGTGCCGCGCGTGTCCCTGGACTGAAAGGAGTGCGATGATGTCCACCGTAGCTCGAGATTCCAATCTCGAGATGGCATGCCCGGCGTTCCGGCTCGGCAGCGCAGCCTCCACCCGCCCAACCGCTGCCCGCGCCCACCGTCCCTTCATCATTTCTGCGAAACGAACTTCAAACTGGGCAATCTGCCCTGTTCCCACCCCTTCGTCGCTTCGTCGCCTCTGCAGAACGCAAACTGGGCAACTCTCCATGCCTTTCCCCTCCCCTTCGTCGCTCCATCGCTTTTTCAGAACGAACTTCAAAATGGGCAATCTGCCTCGTTCGCTCCCCTCCGTCCCACCATCGCTTCGTCGCTTTTTTCCAAACGAACCCATGCTCCTCTACACCTGTGCCGCCGACCCCAACCAGACCGCCCGAAGGCGGAACGGCGAACCGAACCCCAACACCGCTTCGTGTCTTAGTGCCTTCGTGGTGAATATCTCCCCTTTCCCCCGTATACTTCCCTGCTTCATTATGGCCAAAAACATCAAACCCCGTTCCGAAGATTACAACCAGTGGTACGGTGACGTCATCAAGGCCGCGCAGCTCGCGGATTATTCGCCGGTGAAAGGATGCATGGTCATCCGGCCGGAGGGATACGCGATCTGGGAAGCCATCCAGCGCGACCTCGACCGGCGATTCAAAGAGACCGGCCATGTCAACGCCTATTTCCCCCTGCTGATCCCGCAGAGCTTCCTGGCCAGGGAGGCCCAGCACGTCGAGGGGTTCGCCATGGAGTGCGCCTGGTAACCCACTCGCGGCTCCAGAAGGACCCCTCCGGCAAGGGCGTGCGGCCCGATCCGGACTCGAAGCTCGAGGAGCCGCTGGTCATCCGTCCCACCAGCGAAACCATCTTCGGCCACATGTACGCGCAGTGGGTCCAGAGCTACCGCGACCTGCCGCTGCTCATCAACCAGTGGTGCAACGTCATGCGCTGGGAGATGCGCACGCGGCTGTTCTTGCGCACGGCCGAGTTTCTCTGGCAGGAGGGCCACACCGCCCACGAAACCTCCGAGCAGGCGCAGGCCGAGACGATGCGCATCCTCGACCTCTACGCCGCCTTCGCCGAGAGCGTGCTGGCCATCCCGGTGGTCAAGGGGCGCAAGACCGACAGCGAGAAATTCCCCGGCGCCGACACCACCTACGCCATCGAAGGCCTCATGCAGGATGGCAAGGCGCTGCAGTGCGGCACGAGCCATTTCCTCGGCCAGAATTTCGCCAGGGCGTTCGACATCAAATTCCTTGGCCGCGACCAGCAGCAGCAGCACGTATGGACGACGAGCTGGGGCGTGAGCACACGGCTGATCGGCGCGATGATCATGGCGCACTCGGATGATGAGGGCCTCGTCCTTCCGCCGCGCGTGGCCCCGGTGGTGGCGGCCATCGTGCCGATCTTCAAGGGCGACGTGGAGAAGGAGAAGGTCCGCGGATTCATCAACAAACTGCTGACCTCGCTGGTCGGCGATGCCGAAATCTCGGCCTCCGCGTCACGCCAGCCCAATCCGGACATGGAGAGCTACTTCTTCGACGCCGCAAGCAACCAGCGCATCATCGTCGACTACCGCGACGCCCGGCCGGGCGACAAGCAATATCACTGGGAGCAGCGCGGCGTGCCATTCCGCATCGAGGTGGGCCCGCGCGACGTCGACTCCAATGCGTTCGTGCTTAAGCGCCGGCTCGACCGCGGCAAGGTCGTCGTACCGATCGCCGAAGCATCGGCCGGATGGTTGCGCGGCAAACTGGAAGAGGTCCACGCCGCGATGTTCGACAAGGCGCGCAAGTTCCGCGATGAGAACACCCGCCGGGCCAGCTCTTACGACGAACTCAAGCAGATTGTCGCCGGCCCCGGCGGCCTGGTCCGATGCTTCTTCAAGCCCGACCGCTCGGCCGAGGCGAAGATCAAAGACCAGACCAAGGCGACGGTGCGCGTCATCCCCTTCGACCAGCCCGGCCCGAAGGGCAAGTGCATCTACAGCGGCGAAGAAACCGATACGGAAGTCATCTTTGCGCAGGCGTACTGACAAGCCGCTGGCACCGCATTTGCACTCTTTGATGAGTCCGGCGGGTTTCCCGCCGCTTAACAACGAGGTGCCTCCATGCGTACCACCGACATGCTTCTCTGGGCATCACTGACCGTCGGCTCCATCGCCCTTTTCGGCTGCGAAACCACCGGCACCGAGGGGCCCACCACCCAGCCCTCGAAGATGAGCAACGTCAGCGATGGATCGACTGACGCCCCGGACATTACGCCCGAGATGAAGCGATTTGACGCCGGTATCGGCGACACCGGCACTCATCGAGGTGGCGGCCAGGAATAATCAGTACGCGCGGATGATTTTCGCGCCGGGATAGGCGTACATCAGGATGTCTTCGGCCGACACGCCGGCCGCCGCCCGCGCCTCGGCGCACCACTGACACATCCCGACACCGTGCCCATAGCCGTGTCCGCCGACGAACCGCACGCGGTCGGACTCGTTAATGATGTTCTCGATGTAGCTGCTGTAGAACTTGGTTCCGTCGCTGGCACCGGTGTTGACCGCCCAGCGAAACTCCTCGCACGGCAGGCTGTAGCGCAGGCCCCGCGAGTCGATAATGGCGAACCTCACCGGCCGGCCGTAAGCGTTGCGGGCTTCGATCTGAACGCTCTGGACCAGCCCCATGTCCTTCTCGGCTCGGTTGCGATTGACGCCAAACAGGCGAAACCGTCGCGACAATTCTTCCTTGGTGATGACAATCGGCCCCCAGTTGAACTTCGGCGCGATGGAGCACACCGGCCCAACGTTCTGCGCCCTGAGCGGCTCGATGTAGGGGCTGCCGGGGAAGGCATCGCTGACCGCCTGCGTGATGCCGCCGCAGCACGAGCTGAAATAGGTCTTGAAGATTCGCTCTTCGCCAGGGTTGCCGTGGCCGAGCACAAGCCCGCGCGTGGCTTCGACGGCGTCGCGGCTCTTGGCGCTCTCGCCGGGGATTCCACCGTAGACCTGGCTGCGCTCGTCGGGATGGACATCCCAATGCCGGGCCTCGCGCGGGACGATCTTCTCGTAGAGCGCATAGGTCCGCGCGGCGATGGCCTGCGCCTGGTACGCCGATTCGTGGAAAGTCGGGAACAGCTCGCGCGACACCACGCCCATGAGGTATTCATCCACATCGACGTCATTGACCAGGTCGAACTTGCCGCTGGCCAGCGGCACGGCGCGGTACTGGCCGCGGTAGGCGATGTTGTTGACCGCCACGCTGCCCACGGCCGAGGGTACGAGCGTCAAGGTGCCGGAGCCAAGGTCGGCACCGCCCACGCGCCATCGCCCGCCGCTGAGGCTCAGCGCCATGGCCGTGTTTCGGGGCAATTCCAGAACGCGATCGGTGGTGTCGGAAGCGCTGTGGTAGGTGGGCGGCTGAGTGGCGGCGAGCGTGACCTGATCGGCCGACTGGACGATGCGCACGCGGATGAGCCGGGCGTCCAGCGACATGCCGCCGCTGACGCCCGTTGGCGTGCAGCCTCCCGGGCCGAGCATCAACAGCAGCCCGACGCCCAGGGCAACGACGCAGACCAGCTCGAGCCGCATGCGCCGAGCCACGCGAACGCACGACTTGAGAAATGGAACGCGGCCAAGACGTGCGATCCATGCACGGTTTCGTTTCATGGCATCCTTGCCGTTAGCGACTGTCATTCTACTCTTCGAGCTTGCGCAATGCCAAGCCAAAGGTGCTCAGTTGCTGCTTAATCTCGTTGAGGCTGGTTTGCCCAAAGTTCTTGCAGCCGAGCAGCTCGGCCTCGGTGCGGGCGGCGAGCTCAGCGAGCGAGTTTATGTTAAGTCGCTGCAATGCTTTACGGCTGCGTACCGAAAGCTCCAGGTCGGCCACGGGCTTGTTGAGCACCTCGGGAGCCACATTGCCGACGCTCACCGTGGGCGTTCGCCGCGGCAGGCCCTTGTCTTCCAGCGACTGGCCAAGCCGCAGGCCCTTGGCGGCGAGGAGCGTCTTGATTTCGTTGAGGCTGGTCTCGCCAAAGTTCTTGTAGGCCAGGAGCTCGGGCTCGGAGACCTTCAGCATATCGCCGAGGTTGCGGATGTTCATTTTTTTCAGGCAGTTGCGGCTGCGAACGGACAGCTCAAAATCGGTGATGGGGATTTCGAGGATGGCGTTGCGCCGATCTTCGCGGTTCTCATCGTCCTCGAGGTACATCGAGCGGGCCGAGTCCACATCCTTGAGGAACAGCCGGGCCCGGGCATGGTTGGGGTTGCTCTTGAGCACCGCCTGGAGGCAGCGCCGCGATTCCTCGTAATGGTTGTTGTCTTCGTAGAGGATCGCCAGGTTCATGAGCGCGTTGAGGTGGACCGGCTCGCTGGTGCAAATGCGCTCGTAAAGCTCAATGGCCTTGGCATCGTCGGCCTGCCGATCGTAAAGCACGGCAAGACGGAAACATGCGTCTTCGTGGTCGGAGTTCTCGTGGAGGGCGCGCTCGTAGAATTCGACGGCCTTTTCCTGCTGGCCTTGCGCTTCGGCTTCCATGCCCTTCTTGTAGAATTCTTCGGCAGCGCGTTCGTTGATCGTGACGGCAGCTTCGCTCATAGTCATAGGTAGAGATTGTAGGTACGGGAAATCGGCAGCGGCTTCAAAGAAACGGGTATTCATACGGCCCGGTGGGCCGGCTGTCAACAGAGCAGGAGATTGGCTTGGATGGATTGGACTACATATGTATGCCCGGCGTGCGTGGCATGGCCTGCTGGCTGGCTCTTGCCGGCCTCCTTCTGGCCGGTTGCGACCGGGAAGAAGGTGGCGCATCCGGCGGCCGGCGGATCTATGCGGCGAAGGGCGGCATGTGCGTGCCCTGCCATGGCGCTGACGGCGCGGGCAAAGAGGATGTCCCGCCGCTCAAGGGCTCGCAGTGGGTGCTGGGCGATGAGTCGCGGCCGATCCGGATCGTTCTGCTCGGCGTAACCGGGCCGATCAACGTCAACGGCAAGACCTATAACAGCACGCAGATGCCGTCGTTCGGGCCGGCGCTCGGCGACACGCAGGTCTCGGCCGTTCTGACGTACATCCGGCAGGAATGGTCCAATAAGGCGCCGGCTGTGACGCCGGAGGCGGTGCGAGCGGCGCGGGATGCCATCAAGGGGCGGATGTCGCCGTTCACGGAGGCGGAACTGCTGCCGGCATCGCCATGAGGGCACAAGGTGGCAGCGGCGTCTCGCCGCTGATCTCCGCAGACCAGAGCCGGGACGGCTCTGCCACTGTGTTCCCTGTTCCGCCAGTGAGGGCACTGGCGGCACAAAGCGAGTACAATCCGGCCGGGCATGACGGGCATGGCTCATATCCTAGGCATCTCCGCCTTCTACCACGACAGCGCTGCGTGTATCGTGCGCGATGGCCAGATCGTCGCCGCGGCGCAGGAGGAGCGGTTCACCCGCAGGAAGCACGACCAGGACTTCCCGCAGAACGCGATCGATTATTGCCTGGCCGAGGCGGGAATCACGGCGGGGCAGCTCGATCTTGTCGCTTTCTACGACAAGCCGCTGCTGAAATTCGACCGGCTGATCGAAACTTATCTGGCCTACGCGCCGGCCGGGTTTCGCTCGTTTCTGGCGGCCATTCCGGTGTGGTTGAAGCAAAAGCTGCACCTGCCACGCGAGATGGACCGCGGACTGCGCGGGCTCTATCGCCACCGCTACATCTTCACCGAGCACCACGAGTCGCACGCGGCCAGCGCGTTCTTCCCCTCGCCTTTTGAGGAGGCCGCGATTCTGACGCTCGACGGCGTCGGCGAGTGGGCGACCGCCGCGTTCGGCGTTGGGCGGGGGAATAGGATCGAGCTTACGCACGAGCAGCGGTTCCCGCATTCGCTGGGATTGCTCTACTCGGCGTTCACGTATTTCACGGGGTTCAAGGTCAACAGCGGCGAGTACAAGCTGATGGGCCTCGCGCCGTATGGGCAGCCGGTTTACCGCGATGTCATCCTGAAGGAGCTGATCGATCTGAAGGAAGATGGCTCGTTCCGAATGGACATGCGGTATTTCAACTATTGTCAGGGGCTGACGATGACCACCCGGCGCTTCGACCGGCTCTTCGGCGGGCGGCCGCGCCGGCCGGAATCAAAGGTCACGCAGCGGGAGATGGACATCGCCGCGTCGATCCAGGCCGTCACCGAGGAAATCATGTTGCGCAGCACCCGCCACGTGCGCCGGCAGACGGGCATGCGGAATCTGTGCCTGGCGGGCGGCGTGGCGCTGAACTGCGTCGGCAACGGGCGAATCCTGGAGGAAGGGATCTTCGACAATCTCTGGATTCAGCCGGCGGCCGGCGATGCGGGCGGGGCGCTGGGCGCGGCGATGTTCGTGTGGCACCAGCTTCTGGACAAACCGCGAAAACCCGATGGCGTACACGACTATCAGCGGGGCTCGCTGCTGGGACCGGCGTACAAGGCGGAGGAGATTCGCGCGTTCCTGGACACGGCGGGCGCGAAATATCGCATGTTCGAGAAAGAGGATGAGCTGCTCGACGTGATCTGCCAGCAGATCGCGGCCGGAAAAGTCGTGGGGCATGTGCAGGGGCGAATGGAGTTCGGCCCGAGGGCGCTGGGCGGCCGGTCGATCCTGGGCGATGCGCGCTCGCCGGCCATGCAGTCGCTGATGAACCTGAAGGTGAAATTCCGCGAATCCTTCCGGCCATTTGCGCCGAGCGTCCTGCGCGAGGATGTACACGAGTGGTTCGCGATGCGCCCGGGCGCGGAGAGTCCGTATATGCTGCTCGTGGCGGATGTCGCGCCGAGCCAGCGGCTGCCCGTCGATGGACAGTCCGATGGCATCGCCGGCGTCAACCGGCTCCTGAAGGTCGTTCGCTCGACAATCCCGGCCGTCACCCACATCGACTTCTCCGCGCGCGTGCAGACGGTGGATGAGCAGCGACACGGGCGGTTCTATCGCCTGCTGAAGCGATTCAAGGAGAAAACCGGCTGCCCGGTGCTGGTCAACACCAGCTTCAACATCCGCGGCGAACCGATCGTCTGCTCGCCCGAGCATGCGTACCGCTGCTTCATGGCGTGCAACATGGATGTGCTGGTGCTGGAGAGTTTCGTGCTGCTCAAGGAAGACCAGCCGCAGGCGAAGCAGCACGAGGTGGATGCGTACCTGGCGCAGTTTGACCTGGATTGAGCATGTCAACCAACCGGATCAACTGGAATGTCGATTCGCGGCAGCTCCGCACGTTCGGGCTGGCGGCGCTGGTGGTATTCGGCGCGCTGGCCGGCTGGGTGATCTGGCGCAACTCGATCTTCGCCATTCGACTAACGCCGGTGGTCGCCAAGTCGGTGGCCGCGACTGTAGGCGTGCTGGCGATCTACTGTGGCGCGATGGCCGTCGCCGCGCCGCGAGCGGTGCGCCCGGTCTACATCGGTCTGTCGGTTGCGGGCTGGCCGATCGGCTGCATCGTCTCGCAGGTGCTGCTGGGCGCGATCTTCTACGGTGTGGTGACGCCGATTGGGCTTATCATGCGGCTGGTGGGTCGCGATTCGATGGGCAGGCGATTCGACGCGGGGGCGCAGAGCTACTGGATTCCGCGGAAGCCAGGGACGCGCATGCGTCGGTATTTCAGGCAATATTGAGAACATGCAGGGATTTTTCGGGTGGCATGCTCACGCCGGCCGCGAGAGACGTCATTCGCGGGGGAGAGCTGGCTCGGCCGGCGTGGGCATGCTCGTCGATGCGCGAGCGGCCGGCCCGCATGCCCACGCCCGGCGAGCAGGCTTGCGCGGCGAAACAGAGTCAATAGCGCCGGGCGTGAGCATGCCACCCCAAAACGGCTCCGCTTTGAAAACCCCCCATCCCCGCTACAATCCGTTCGTATGTCCGACGAGCAGATCATCCGCGCCAATGTCCCCGGCGCTGCTTATGACATTGTCATACAGCCCGGGTTGATCCGCCGCGCCGGCCGGCGATTGCGGCAGTTGAGCCAATCGAAGAAGGCGGCCATCGTCACCGACGCGCACGTTGCGCCGCTGTATCTGGCCGACCTGGCATCGTCCCTGCGCGACGCCGGCTTCGATGTTGTCGAGGCTGTAATCCCGGCCGGCGAAGAGCACAAGACAATCGAAAGCATCTGCTCGATGTGGGACCGCCTCCTGAGCTGGGGCGTCGAGCGCGGCACGCCCGTCCTGGCGCTGGGCGGCGGCGTTGTCGGCGACATGGCGGGTTTCGCGGCCGCCACCATCCTCCGCGGCGTGCCGTTCGTCCAGGCGCCCACGTCGCTGCTCTCCATGGTCGATGCCTCCGTCGGCGGCAAGACCGGCATCGATCATCCCGTCGGCAAGAACCTCATCGGCGCGTTCCACCAGCCCATCGCCGTCCTGATCGACCCGGCCACGCTCCGCACGCTGCCCCAGCGCGAGCTTCGCGGCGGACTGGCCGAGTGCATCAAGCACGACATCATTCGCGACGCGGCCGGTTTCGATCGGCTGGCGCGAGATCCCGCGCGCCTGGCCGTCGATGTGGAGTATCTGGCCGAGTTGGTGGCCCACAATGTCACGATCAAGGCGCGCGTGGTGGAGGCCGATCCATTCGAGAAAGGCGAGCGGGCCCACCTGAATTTCGGCCACACGTTCGCCCATGCCATCGAAACCGTCTCGAAATACCAATACTCCCACGGCGAGGCCGTGGCGCTCGGCATGATCGCCGCGTCGCGCACTGCGCAGAAGCTCGGGATGATCGGCGAGGAGTCGGTGGCGCGAATCTCGGCCGTGATCGCTGCGGCCGGCCTGCCCGTCGGCGGCATGAAGCTCGACACGGAAAGGCTCCTCTCCTGCATGCTCTTCGACAAGAAGGTCAAGGCCGGCAAGGTGCGGTTCATCCTGCCGGATCGGATTGGGCACGTGGTCATCCGCGACGATGTGCCGGCGGATGTGATTCGCGCGGCGTTCGAGTCGCTGGGGGGATAATGTCGAATGACGACTGACGGAATGCCCAATCAATGACGAATGCCTAATGCCAAATGACGAGAGAACCTTCGTCATTCGGAATTCGAGCTTCGGATTTGATTCGACATTCGGATTTCGACATTCGGCATTCCCCCGGCTTTGCCCCGCCGCCGTTCGTGTTACACTCTCTCCATGGGCCTGTTTCGACTTGTCGTGCAGGAAATCCGCTACCGCTCGCTGAGCTTTCTGCTGGGGGTGCTGTGCGCCGCGGTGGCGGTGGGATGCTCCGTGGCGATGCTGATGCTGCTGGAAAAGCACGACCGCCGCAGCGAGATGCTGGTGGAGGCCAAGCGGCATGCGGCCGAGGTGATGATGGAAGAGCATCGCCAGCACACCGAACAGATACTGGCCGACAAACGGCAGGAGGCCGAGAAGGCCATGCGGAAACTGGAGGATGATTTCCGCAAGATCACCCTGCGCATGGGCTTCAACATGATGATCCTGCCGAAGGAGCAGTCGCTCGAGGCGCTGCACGCCGAGCCGGCGGCGGCTTCGGGCGATCCGGCCACGCGGAAATACATGCCGGAGGAATGGGCGCTCAAGCTCCGCGACAAGAAGGTGGCCACGCTGAATCACCTTCTGCCGGTGCTCCAACAGAAACAGCTTTGGCCCGAGCGCGGCCGCGTGGTGTGGCTCACCGGGACCAACGAGGAAGTTTACGTTCAGAATCCCAAGCAGCAGAAGCCGCTGCAGGAGCCGGTGGCCGCGGGGACGGCCGTGGTGGGCTATGCGCTTGGCCGGGATTTGAAGCTCAAGAAAGGCGACGCGCTTTCGTTCATGGGCCGGCAGTTCACCATAGCGGATGTGCGCCCCGGCCGGGGCGGCACGGACGATGCGGGCCTGTGGCTGCCGCTGAACGATGTGCAGGAATTGCTGGATAAGAAGGGGCTGATCAGCGGCATATTGGGCCTGGAGTGCGAGTGTGCCAACGAGCGGCTCGCCGCGATCCGGCGCGAGGTGGGCGAAATCCTGCCGGAGACGCAAGTGGTGGAATTCTCCACGCTGGCCGATGCGCGGGCGGAATCGCGCTATCGCGTGGCCGAAGCGGCGCAACTGGCCGTCGAGCAGGAGCGGCAGCATCAGATCAACGTGCGCGGCGGCCTGGCGGAGACGGCCCGTGCGTCCGAGCAGCAGGAGCGCGCCAACCAGCAGAATCTGAGGACCGAGCGGCGCGCATCGGCGAAGATGCTGATCGCGCTGGTGCTGGCGGCGTGCGGGCTGTCGATCGCCATGCTGACGCTCATGAACGTCCGCCAGCGCAGCGGCGAGATCGGCATCCTGCGGGCGATCGGGCTGGGATCGGGACAGGTCCTGGCGATCTTCCTGGCCAAGGCGCTGCTGATGGGCATCGCCGGCGCGTGCGTGGGATATTTCGCCGGGGCGATTGGCGCAACGCGATGGAAGGATGCCGGCCCCGTCGTCGATCTGCGAGTGATCCGAGGTGTGTGGCTGGGGCTGTCGATCGGCGGAGCGGTTCTGCTCGCGGTGCTGGCGAGCCTGCTGCCGGCGCTGCTGGCTGCGATGCAGGACCCGGCCAACCTGCTGCGGGAGGAATGAGACGATGCTGGAGATTCAGAACGTCAGCAAGACATTCAACGGCGCGGCGGGGCTTGTCCGGGCCGTTGAGCGCATCACGCTGGCCGTCTCGCCCGGCGACTTTCTGGCCGTACGCGGGCCCAGCGGCTGCGGCAAATCCACGCTGCTGCTGCTGGCCGGTGCGCTGCTTCGGCCGGACGCGGGAACGGTCCTGCTCGATGGTCAGGATATCTACGCGCTCTCATCCGAGCAGCGCAGCCGGCTGCGCGCAAGAGCGTCGGGTTTGTGTTCCAGCGATTTCACCTGGTGCCCTACCTGACGGTGCTGGAAAACGTGCTGGCGGCGTCACTGGCCGCGCGGCGTGATGGCGCTGAGGCGCGGGCGTGTGAGCTGATCGAGAAATTCGCGCTGACCGATCGCATCGGCCACCAGCCGGCGATGCTCTCGACCGGCGAGCGCCAGCGCGTGGCGCTCGCGCGGGCACTGCTGAATCGGCCAAAGGTCTTGCTGGCCGATGAGCCGACGGGCAACCTCGATCCGGACAATGCGCGGATCGTGCTGGGGGCGATCGGCGAATTCGCTCGCTCCGGTGGGGCGGTGCTGCTGGTGACACATGACCCGAGCGCGGCGGCGTTGGCGTCGCGGACGGTGTCTATGAATAAGGGGATGCTGGCGGATCCGAAGTCCGAGATGGAGATACGGAGTTCGAGATCCGACAGATAGAACGGTCCGTGGGATGCAGGGTCCGAGTGAACGAGACGATCGCAGCGAAAGAGTTGGAGCGGCTGGCGCCAAGTGAGAGGCGCGGCCGGCCGTACGGCATGGGTTTCGGGTCTCGTTCAGAATGGCTGTATGCGGAGACTAGCCGCAATAGATATCGGTGCCGTCACAGCGCAAAACGACGACCGTTGTGCGCTCGGGGAGTGGCGAACAGGGATGCCTGTTCCTGGTGCGTTAGTCCGATTGGCTTGCCCTGAATCTCGCGCAGGTCAACCACTGCGCCGTGCGGGAGGAAAATCTCCTCAAAACGAGAGAGGCGCTCGCCCCAGTAGATCATCGCGCAGGACATGGGCGCGCCCTTTCCGCCATCCTCGCCATCCACCAGAAATCGCAACCGGGTGTCATAGAGGAAACACACGGCATCGGCCACGCCCCAGACGAAATCCTTCCAATGCTTTGTGTTCGTGGCCACCGGAACCAAGGCGAGCACTTCCGAACTGTGCGTCTCCCGCGCAAGCGCGCAACGGCGGAGCCAGTCTTTGATGGTGGTCCCTCGCTCCCGGTCAGCCCCATACGGGGGATTCACATAGATCGTGGGGTAATCCCAACTGCTGCGCAGACCGTCCTGGTCAGGGAGTCGGTACTCGACCTGTGCGCGCACAATCGAGTGGCTATTTGAACACGGATCAAGAGCAACGGCGCCACCGAAGACTTCACGCACAGCGCGAACATACTTGGGCGGCGTACACCACGATTGACTGACCGAGTAGAACGCTACGTCCGGCGCTCATGGAGTGCGTATTCCTTTCCAGTTCTTTCCCACTAATTTTAGCAGGTCGTCCCGCAATTGGCGCAGCGTGCCACCACGAGGCGATATCACGCTAAACCAACTCTCTGCTTCTGGCTCATGTAGCTCGAAATACCTCTTGAGAGCGAGGTCGGCCGCCGCGGCGATCTTGACCTTGGTGAATCTGTTCCCAGTCGAGTCCGCGCAGTAGCTGGCCAGGAACGTGTCACGTGCCGCCTGGAGTTCCGGCGCGGGCTTCAGAAGCAGCTTTTCTATGAACTGGCATAGCCCGGCGTCGGTGAGGAACAGGAGCCAGTCGTAGGAGTGAGCCAAGACCCGAAGTTCCTTGTTGTGGTCCTCGGCGGTGAACCAGTTCCCGTGGTTGCTGACCACGCCGACGGTGAGGATGAAGTGCCGAAGCAGGTCAGCTTCGTTGCCATCGATGACTTGGCGCAAGAGCGTGTTGTAGTCGCCCGTGTGCAGCTTGCCGTTGCCGCGATCGAGTATGCCCTGAACTCTTCCGTTGGCCAAACGGAATTTCTGCAGGGCGGAAACCGATCTGGCAACGTATGCGCCCTGTTTCGCCTTCTCGATCGTTTGCGGGCCTTTGCGCATTCCCTCCTCGACGCCCACACGCTTGCACTCGAAAATCGCAAACGGCTCGTCGAAAAGCTCGGTCAGCGCAATGGAACATCCGTTGGCGTCCATTGCCGCCAGGTGGGCCGTCACAAAAGCGCCCTGACGCTCCGCAACGATTGCCGAATTGCGCATCACGCGGCCGGTCGTAACAAGCGTCTCGTTCCGTGGCTCCAGGCCCGTCAACGGCGGAACAGTCGCTCGCATGATCTTCGCGGACGTGACTGGTAGATCGAGCGGCGTGATCGTAACGGAATGCTGAGAGATGATTGGATGCAGCGAAAACTCAACGTTGTGCGTGATGTCCGCGTTTGCAAACTCCGGGACCGATCTCTCGATGGCGATTTGGTTGCGGACTTTCCAGGCACACAGCGTGTAGAAGGTAACCAGTTCAACAAGGGTCCCGAGTGCACGCCCGGATGCTTTCTTCTTGCCGGTGCAGTAAGTGAAGACCTGCGAAGCCAGCGTCTTCTGCAACATATCCACCGAAGGATAGCAAGCGGTCGCATTGGTCGCCGATTTCCTCACCATCGGGCTCAGTGTACCGCGCGGGTGCGCCGCGGGCCAAATCGACGATGCTGCGGCGCCAGTCACGTTTGTCTCGTGTCTTCGCGCCTTCAATGGAGTCGCCGTAGCCGTCGAAATGGCCGCCTCGTCCGGGTTAGGCGGGATCGTGAGGCCCCGCCGCTGGTCTGGTAACGCCACAGAGAACACTTCGTCACCTCGTCACCCTTTCAACCCCGTCGTCGCGATTCCCTTCACGAAATAACGCTGAGCGAAGAAGAAGACCAGCAGCACGGGCACGATCTGGATCAGCGGGGACCCCTTCGTCGCCCCGTCGCTCCGACGTCTTCACCGGACACCACTCGCCTTATACCTCCCCACCTCGATATCCGCCTGCCTCGTCGGCTCGGGAATTCGATAGCGCGTCCGGCACGCCATGGCCAGCCCGGCCGCCGAGGGCAGGTCCACCCGATGCCCGATGCTGATGAAGACCGGCCGCACGCCGTCGCACGTCCGCAGGACCAGCCCGATCTGCTCATCGCCATCCATCAGCGGCGACGTGCTGCCAGCGCGGCCGGCTGGCTCCTTGTACTCGCCGATCAGCAGGCTCTTGGCGATGCCCACTCCAGGCACATCGAGCTGCACTGCCAGATACGTCGCGATGCCGCACCGGCGGGGATGGGCATAGCCCTGGCCGTCGAAACAGATCGCGCCGAACGAATGCTTGAGCCTGGCGATGGCATCCAGTAGCGCCGGGCCTTCGCGAAACGCCAGGTAGCCAGGGATGTAGGGGAACTCGGCCGGCCGGGTGGCGCGGGCGATTTCGATGATTCGCTGGTCCTGGCGGTCATAGACCACGGCCGCGGCAAAGACCGTCTGCTTATCCTTTGAGAATGCGGCATCGGCCCCGGCGACAAAGCGCGGCAGCGGGTCCAGCGGGCAGACGACGATCTTCCGCCGAATCTCCTGCTGGGCGAGTTTCCAGCCTTCGACGATGCCCGCCCAGTCGGGATCGGTCTTGCCTCGGATCATTCCGCCGTTCCTGCTATATTGCCGTAGTGCCGCCGGTGCCCTCACCGGCGGTGTCGACCGCCGCCGGTGAGGGCACCGGCGGCACTGACTCAGGAGACTCTGTGACGAATCCTCTGCTTCTCATTCTCGTCGGCCTCATCACGGGGGTCTATAGCGGCATCATGGGCCTCGGCGGCGGCACGGTCATGATCCCCATCATGGTCCTGGCGCTGGGGTTCAGCCAGCACCAGGCGACCGCAACCAGCCTCGCCGCGATGATTCCGCCGGTAACGCTGCCGGCCGTCATCGCCATGTACCGCAAGGGCCACGTGAACGTCCCCACGGCCGGCTGGATTGCGCTGGGAATCGCGGTCGGCTCAATCCTTGGCGCAATGGTGTCCGACCGGCTGTCGGATCTGCAGCTTAAGCTGGTGTTCGGGTTCGTGCTGATCTATGTCGGGGGTTACACGATCTTCAACAGCTTCTGGGGCGGGAACTACGTGCGGTCGCTGCTGTGGGCGGGGGCGCTGTTGGGGATGGCCGCTATTCTTGTGATGGGGCGCGGAGGGCGATGAACTGATGCGTTATCAGTGGTAGGCCATTGCGTGAGCGGGCGCTGACGCTTCCGTTTCAGAAGGATCCATGGTCCCGCCCATCCCGGCCGCCTGGATAAGTTCACTCTCGTTCGGCTCGGTTGCCGGCAAGACGCTGGACAGGCGGTTGACGTCGTAGAGGTGCCTCGCCCGCCCGTTAAGCCCGACGATCCGCAGATCCGACCCGTGCGACAGCAGGTTCCGTCGCAGAACAATAAGTCGCGCCAGCGCCGCCGTTGACGTATCGGCCGCGCCGTTCAGGCACAGATGCACAACTTGTCCGGCCGGAGCGGTCATTGCGACGCGAGCGATGTCGGATGCGTCGGCGTGTGACAGGTACGGCCCGGAGTAATGAATGACCGCGGCTTGATTGGGGGCAACCATGATCTGCTCTCAATTACGTCGTTTTCTGTGGTTCTCCCAAGTCAGTTACCAGGAGCAGCGCTGTATCCTGCGCTGAATTGGGCATCGCGTGGAGCCATCGTGCAAGGCTCCGCGCAGCAGCGAACAAAACCCGTGCCTGTTTTCCCGCAACTTCAGAGCGTCACGGAAGCAGCGATCCCACGAATGCGCGCTGCCCGCCCGCCCACGCGCCGGCCATGCTGCTGCTGTAACGCAGGCCACCCATGGTGAGTTTGGACCAAGGGATCACCAGCGATGGGTTGAGCCCGCCGAAGAAGCTGACGTACTGCGAGGTCCCCGCGCCGCACCGGCCCGCCATCGCGCCAAAGGCAAAGCTCAGGAGGCACGCCACCAAGCCGACCAGGAGGGCTTCGGCGATGGCCCGCATATAGGCGGCCATGTCATCGCCGTTGGCCTGTCCGTCGGTGTTGAGCCAGAAGAAGCGGATGCGATCGAGGGCAACTGGTTCAAATCCAGTCTTCGATTCAATGGAGATTGCCGCAATAACGGCGGCAGACGTTTCTTCTTATCCCATAGCGGTTTACGGATTCCATTTGATACGGGAACTCGTTCAATAGTCTATCCGTCTGAACGCCACCAGCAGGCCCGAATCCTGTAACCCGTTTGTCTTGGCCCGATGCCCACAAGACACCAAGGTTTCTTGAATCCCAGACTACGAACAAGCTTCGTTTAACCAGCCTGCTCACCCAGGCACACCTGAACCGCGGGCGGGAAGAATGCCCGCTATGCAAGAGTTGCATGCGGGGCTGTGCGCTTGAGTATAGTCCATCGCCCCATGAATTGATCCGTCAAAATCGCCCTCATCGGCCTGATCCTCCTGCTGATCGTCGTATCCATGATCTTCATGGCCACCCACGACCCCTCCCGCCAGTCCCCGCTTCAAACCACCTCCAAAGTCCGCCCCGCAGCGCTCGCCGCAAACCAGGCGGTCCAGCCCTGGACCGTCACCATGTCCCCCGTGGGCGCCGTCACCTTCACCAGCGTCCCCCAGCGCATCGTCACCCTCGACGCCAATTACAACGACATGCTCGTCGCCGCCGGGCAGAGCCACCACCTCATCGCCACCGGCTATGCCAACAACCGCTACGAAGGCTACTACGAAGCCCTCCCCAACGCCGACACGCACATCGACCCCAAGCAGGTCGCCTACCTCACCGGCGCGGCCGGTTCGGGCTCCGGCTCCTTCTTCGACAAGGAAACCCTTTACTCCCTCCACGCCGACATCCACCACATCGACCCCCTCCAGCTTTCCCGCAGCCGCAACTGGACCCCGGCCGATATCCAGGAAATCGCCCGCAACGTCGGCCCTTTCTTCGCCAACCGGTACAGCCGGTCCAACGATTACACCGGCCCGGAAAAGTACGAATACTACACCGTCTGGGAACTCTCGGAAAAGGTTGCCCAGGTCTACCGCCAGGATCGGCGCATGTCTCGCCTGAAGGCCGTCTACGATGACATGCTCTCCCGCATCACCGCCAAGCTGCCCCCGATCAACCAGCGCCCCCGCGTGGGGCTGGTGATGTATTCCAAGAACGGCTTCCTCCCCTACAGCATGGACAAGGGCTTCGGCGCTGAACAATACCGTGCGATCGGCGCGGTCGACGCCTTCGAATCCATTCGCAATATGGCCTACAAAGACGGCGGCGGCGGAACCCGCCTCGACATCGAAGGCATGCTCAGCATCGACCCCGATGTCCTGATCACCCCCTTCGCCATCCTTCCGGGCATGCGCTCCAACCACGAACAGCTCCTGACCCTCCGCGACGACGCCCTCGGCCAGCGCCTCAAGGCCGTTCACAACAACCGTGTCTACCCCGGCGGAACGCCCCTCCAGGGCCCGCTCTTTCTCCTGTTCCAGGTCGAAATGGCCGCCAAACAGGTCTACCCCGACCGCTTCGGCCCCTACCGCGACGACGAGCGTTACCCCAAAGATGAACAGCTCTTCGACCGCGCCAAAGTCGCCGAAATCCTCAACGACAAATCCGGCGGTGAAAACCCATGAGCGTCACCACCCTTCCCATCCCCCAGTACCTGGACCGGGAAACCGCCGCCCCGGCCGTCATGCGCCGCCATTTGGTGTTTCTCATCCTCGCCTCCGTCCTGATCGCCCTCGCCGCCGGCGCCGTCCAGATCTGCTGCGGCTCCTACAAATGCACGTGGGCCGGCTTCTGGCACGCCCTCACCGACCCCAACCTCTGGCACAACCCCGGCACCCTCATCCGCATCATCCTCGGCGACACGCTCGCCGATCAACTGGGCGCCGCCCCCGCGGTCAGGCTCGACACCGAGACTCTCATCGTCTGGTCCCTCCGCATGCCCCGCGTCCTCGTTGGCGTCATGGTCGGCATGAACCTCGCGATCTCCGGCGCCATCTTCCAGGCCATTACCCGCAATGAACTCGCCAGCCCGTACACTCTCGGCGTCAGCTCCGGCGCCGGCCTCGCCGTGCTGCTGGTCCTGGTCGTCTATCCCCACCTCGGCATCCACCTGCCCCTCATCGCCAGCCTCGGCGGCGCCGCCGCCTTCCTCATCGTCTACGCCATCGCATGGAAAGGCGGAACCTCTTCCGTCCGGCTCATCCTGGCCGGCGTCATCGTCGGCTCCATCACCGGCGCCATCCAGAGCGGCCTCCACCTGTTCATCCGCGACATCGCCATCGCTCAGGACGCCCAGGCCTGGATGGCCGGCTCCCTCACCGGCGCCAAGTGGGCCCAGGTCCGTTATGCCGTCCCCTGGACCCTCCTGGTCGTCACTCTGAGCCTGTGCTTCACCCGCTACATGGACCTGCTGCTCCTGGGCGACGCACGCTCCAAGTCCCTCGGCATGGCCGTCGAATCCGTCCGCTTTCTCCTCGCCGCCATCGCCATCGTCGGAGCCGCCACCACCGTCTCCGTCGCCGGACTCGTCGGCTTCATCGAACTCATCGTCCCCCATATCGTCCGCTCCTCCGCCGGCAGCACCTCCAAAGTCGTCCTGCTCGGCGGCATCGCCGCCGGCCCCGCCCTGGTGGTCAGCGCCGACACCATCGCCCGCCTGGCTTTCCGGCCCGTCCAAATCCCCGTCGGAATCGTCACCGGGACCCTCGGCGGCATCTGGTTCCTCTTCCTCATGCGCAAGAAAAGCAGGATGGTCCGGGTATGAACGCCACACGCACCCCATCCTCCGCCGGCCGCCTCGCCGCCGACGCCCTCGACGTCCGCTATCACAAGGAGGAGCCCCTCATCCTGCAGGGCCTCTCCCTCGTCGTCCCTCGCGGCAAGATCACAGGCCTGATCGGCGCCAACGGCTCCGGAAAATCCACCCTCCTCAAAACCCTCGGCCGACAGCTCACACCCAGCGCCGGCCATGTCCTGCTCGACGGCAAGGCCATCGCCTCCTTCCACCGCCTCGAAATGGCCAGGAGCATCGGCATACTCTTCCAGGAGAATTCCGCCCCTCACGGCCTGACCGTCGAGGAACTTGTCTCCCACGGCCGATTCCCCTACCGCCGCCTCTTCGAATCCGAAACGCAGGAAGACATGGATGCTGTCAACCAGGCCCTCAAACGCACGGGCATGACGGCTCTCCGTCACCACCCCCTCTCGCAGCTCAGCGGCGGACAGAAACAACTCGCCTGGATCGCACTCGCACTCGCCCAGACCACCCAGGTCTTCCTGCTCGATGAACCCACCACCTTCCTTGACCTCAAACACCAGGCTGAAGTCATGGGCGTCATCGAATCCCTCCGCAACGAACTGGGCCTCACCATCGTCATGGTCCTCCATGACGTCAACCAGGCCGCCCGCCACTCCGACCACCTCGTCGCCCTCCGCGACGGCCGCATCATCGCCCAGGGCTCCCCAAACCAGGTCATCACCCCCTCGCGGCTGCGCGAAATCTACGGCATCGATTCCGAGGTGCTCGCCGCCTCCGACGGCTATCCCGTTTGCGTCGTCCGCAGCGTCTCGCCCGACAGGTTCGATCATTTCGGTCATAAGGAGAAACCATGAAACGACCGAATTCTCAGGCCGCTCCCGCCGCGCGCCACTCAACCCGGCCCGGCCGGCAATCCGCCTTCACGCTGGTCGAACTGCTGGTCGTCATCGGGATCATCGCCCTGCTCATCAGCATCCTCCTCCCCGCGCTCAACGGCGCGCGCGAATCGGCCAAGACCGTCGCCTGCATGAGCAACCTCCGCCAGATCGGACTGGCGGAGCTGATGTACGTGAATGAGAACCGCGGCTACCTGACTTATGGCGGAACCTATTCGGCGCCGGATCCAGCGGGTGGAACCCGCTATACCGGGTGGTGCGGCAGTTACAAAACGACAGACAACAACAGCTTTCAGGCTGAAGACGGCATGCTCTATCCGTACCTGAAGACCGCCAGAGTCGATGGGTGTCCCAATCACATTTCCGACACCCGGTTGTACTACGGTCCGGTTGACTACGCGTATAACTCCGTCTACCTGGGCAATTGCCCGACCGGCGGATCGGTTGCGCCCTACCTGGGCAGCAAAATGAGCCAGGTTTGTCAACCGGTCAAGACAGCGATGTTCTGGGACTCGGGTCGCATGAATGGCAGTACGCTCGAACGTACCTTCATCGGCTATCCCACTAGCTATGCAACCTCGGCGCATTCGCAACTGCAATGGCATACATTTGCCGGGCGGCACAGAGGCGCCGGAAACGTTGTCTGGGCGGACGGCCATGTCAGCAGCATCAAGCCCTGGATAAACCTCAACGATCCAACCGCATTTCCGTCAACTTACGTTGGCGCCAATCTCGGCGACATTGATGAAGACGGCGATGGCGCCACGGATGAACTCTACAGCCTGCAGAAATAGGTGCGGGTGGCTGCGGTGCTGTTCCTGGCCATATCAACGGCGACGGGGCAATCGACTATGAGTAATTCTCCACAGGCAAACCAGGAAGCGGATCGGGAACACGATAGGCCGCGCCACCATCTGGGCTGGCAGATAACGGGGAAATGCAACCGCGCCTGTCGCTATTGCCTCCGCCGGCGCACCGACAAACCAACCTTCGAGCTCGGCGAAGAGGACTGCGCCAGGATCCTCGAGTCGTATCTGGATTTCGTCGCCGGGAATCGCATGACGGCCAGCATCATGTTCAGCGGCGGGAACCCAATGCTCCGGCCGGACCTTCCTGTGCTGCTGCGAAGGACCCTGCGGGCGAAGGATGCGGGCATTCTTGACCATACCTGCATCCTGGCCAATCCCGAGACCATGGACGCCCAGGCCATCGGCAACATCGCCGAGTGCCGCGTCGATCAAGTTGTCATCAGCCTCGATGGCCGGAAAGAGAACAACGACCGCATGCGTGGCGCCGGGAGCTTCGACGCGGCCGTTGCCGCGATCCGGAATCTCTCTTCGGCCGGCGTGGCCGTAAATGTCAAATACACTCTCAGCCGCTATAATGTGTATGACGTTCAATATACCCGTGATCTGGCGATGTCGCTTGGAGCCAGACATGTGGGAATCGGGATCATCAGCCCGCCTGACGGCGCCGGCGATCTCTCGGACCTGATGCTGACTCCGGCCGAATACCGGGAATACCTGCTCGATACGCTTCGGCATTTCGAATCCCTGCCGGAAGAACGGAGGGCGGAATACCAAAGCCCCATGCGTATGAATCGGGGTCTCTATGCCTTGCTCTTCCATGAGCTTGGCCGCTATGAGGAATTCCGGGAACGCACTCGGCAGATCTCGGTGCATCCGGCCTTCGGCCCCAGGGCTCTGCCCGGCTCCGGCCAGGGCCGGGGGATGTTCGTGGTCTGGGAGGATGGCAGCGTCCACGCCAGCAACCCCAACGCCCACCCGATTCTTGGCCAGGTCCCCCAGGAGTCGTTCCAGGCGATCCATGAACGCCGCATGGCCAACGGCCCAAATCCGAGTTTTCGGCGAATGCCGAGGGATTCCCAGAACGCCTGCCCCACTCACGAAGTTTGCATGAGCTGCCCCGTCCGGGAGCACTGCCCCGGAGACAACCGCTACTGCTGGAAACTCCGGTGAGGAGAGCAAGAGCCTCCGGCGGCTATCTGGCCGGGTGATCGCGCATGTCCCGCATCGCATCCTGCAGGGCCAAAATGGCCAGCGTGGTCGCAATCACCGGGTTGTCCTCCATCCACTTGCGGTCGCCGATGAACGATCCATCGTCCTTCTGTTGGGCCGCGAGATGGCCGATCAACTCCACTCGCCAGTCGTGCGACACATCGCGCTTGTCAACAATCGCGGGCTGACCATTCACGGCAAGAGCCCTGGCAAGCATGTTGTAGTAGTAGTAGATGCCGGCTTTCGCATTCTCCGGCCCAACGGCGGCCATGCCGGGGTTTTCATCGAGGGTCCAATTGGTGCGGACCCACTGCGTGGCCGCCTTGACCCGCGGATCGTCGCGGGTGAGCCCCGCATGGATCATGCTCTTGAGGCCGGCATAGGTCATCGAGCCGTAGGAGCGGAGTCCACGTTTGCCATCGGGCGTTGTGTACGAGCCGGCCGAGGAATGGCCTTCGCCGTTGCGGCCGGGGTTGTAGATGAATCCCCCATCGTTGCCGGCCCACGGCGCGGGGTTGCTCTCGGAGAGGTTTTGCAGCCGGGAGACGAACTTCAGGGCCTTCTGGCAGACCGGATCATCGCTCTTCATGCCGGCGTCTTTGAGGGCATCGAGGACGACGGCCGTGTTGGACAGATCCGGCGATCCCCGGCCATCGCCATAGTCCCAGCCACCGTACGTGGGGCTCTCGGCGTCGATCTTCTGGCCAGGGGTTGTTTCCGACCATTGGCTGGCTTTCAGATAGGCGACAGCCTTGTCGATGGGGGCTTTGAGCGCGGATCTTTCAGCGCTGCCAGGGCGGAGACGATGATGGCAGTGTTGTAGTTGGCGAGCATGCCGCGATGGATGCTGCCGTCGGGCTTCTGCAGCGAGAGCAGATACACGACGGCCTTCTTCACCGGAGCCGAATCGGGGCCGACGCCCGGGGCCTGCGCGAGCACGCGCACGGCCAGTGCGGTAACGGCCGGCGGCTCACGATCGGTGCGCTGCCAGGAGCCATTGGTCTGTTGCTGCGCCTGAAGGTAGGTCACGGCCTTGCCCAGAATCTGCTGGGCGCGCTCGACAGGTTTGGCGGGCGGCGCATCGGCGGCGAAGACGGACCAGCACAGTACGGAAATGGAGGCGGTGACGAGCATCGCCACGAAGACGCGAACGTTGGCGCGAAGCATCGACGTACTCCTTTGTTGCGGGTGGTATCATAGACGTGGCGCAAGGAAGGGTGCAAAACGTGCATGCCCCCCTGTGTGGATACGCGAGAAACGGCTCGGACGGAGCCTCGACGCGCCAAGGCAATGAGCCGCTTGACACCGACACACCACGCCGATATAGAGTGCAGCACCACTATTGGAGCTAGTCTACTAATGGACTTCGGCGAATGCGCATGCTCGGGCAAGACGCTGGGACGGCTGGTCCAGCCAGCCATCATGGGCCTGCTGGCACAGGAATCAATCCACGGCTACCTGCTGGTTCAGCGACTCACGGAAATGGCCATGTTCAAAGGCCATCCGCCGGACCCCACCGGCGTCTACCGCGTGCTGCGCAGCATGGAGGAGGATGGCCTGGTTGTCTCCTCCTGGGATTTCGCAGACAGCGGGCCGGCGCGACGGCAGTTTCAACTGACCGAGGACGGCCGCGCGTGCCTCAAGCACTGGGTGCAGACACTGAAGCAATACGCCGTGGCCATCCACGACCTGCTGGAGGCCATCAAGTCGCCCGCCGCGAAATGAGCGAGAGGACATTGAGGAGACACTCGCATGCCTGATCGAAGCACGCTGTCGCGCGAACTGATCGCCGAAGCCGTTGGAACCTTCTTTGTTGTTCTGTTCGGCACGGGCTCGGTGTTCGTGGCCGTGCTCACCGGTGGTTTGGCGGGGCTGTTTCAGGTCGCCGTGGTGTGGGGCCTCGCCATCACCATGGCCATCTACTCATTGAGCGCCGTCAGTGGCGCGCACCTCAATCCCGCAGTCAGCGCAGCGGCGTGGCTCTGGCGCGGCTTCCCGGCGCAAGGTCCTGCCCTATGTTGCCGCCCAACTCTCCGGCGCAGTCATCGCCTCGGCGCTGCTCTTGTGCCTGTTCTCGGGAATCCTGGCCGGCTTTGAGAAGGACAAGGGGCTGGTGCGCGGCCAGAGCGGCAGCGAACTGAGCGCCATGGTCTTCGGGGAGTACTTCCCCAATCCCGCCATGTTCGGCACCAATGCACAGGCATATGCGAAGGTGAGCGAGTGGCAGGCCATGGCCGCCGAAGGCATGGGCACGGCTTTGCTGGTCTTCTTCGTCTTCTCCCTCACCGACCGCCGCAACGCCAACCGTCCCAACGGCACCCTCTTCGCCCCCTTCATCGGCCTGACGGTCTCGATCCTCATCTGTATCATCGCCCCGCTCACCCAGGCCGGCTTCAATCCCGCGCGCGACTTCGGCCCGCGCATCGTGGCATATCTGGCCGGCTGGGGCCACGTCGCCATCCCAGGGCCGCGCGGCGGGTTCTTCACCGTGTTCATCCTGTCACCCGTGCTCGGCGGGTTGCTGGGCGGCGGGCTGCAGATTCTGCTGGCACGCTACTGCTTCGCCGCGCCGTCGCCGGAGCCTGAAGCAGCGGCCGGAGAAATGGCCCAAACAACAAACTGACTATGCAGATTCAGAAGGAGATCGTCATGCCCAAATCCCGTTACATCATGATCGGCGGCTTCCTCGGCGCCGGCAAGACCACGGCCATCCTCAAGCTCGCCGCCCACCTCCAGCAGCAGGGCCGGCGCGTCGGCCTGATCACCAACGACCAGAGCGTCGATCTGGTGGACACCGCGCGCACCAAGTCGGCCGGGTTTGCCGTCGCGGAGATCACCGGCGGCTGCTTCTGCTGCAAGTTCGACTCGCTCGTCTCGGCGTCGCGGCAACTCACCAAGACGAGCACCCCCGATGTGTTCATCGCCGAGCCGGTCGGAAGCTGCACCGACCTCAAGGCCACCGTGAGCTATCCGCTCCGCCAGCTCTATGGCGATGATTACCAGGTGGCCCCGCTGTCTGTGCTGATCGACCCGATCCGTGCGGCTCGCGTGCTTGGCCTGGCCGGCGGGAAGAACTTCTCTGAGAAGGTCGTCTACGTCTATCGCAAGCAGCTCGAGGAGGCGGAACTGCTCGTCATCAACAAGATCGACCTGGTCGATGCGGCGGCCCGCCAGCAATTGCGGACAGCGCTGCGCGCGAGTTCCCGCAGGCCGAGGTGCTGGAGGTTTCCAGCCTGACCGGCGAAGGGCTGGCGACGTGGTTTGGCCGGATCGCCTCCGGCGAGCTGGGCACGCGTAAGTCGATGGACGTGGACTACGACGAATACGCCGACGGCGAGGCGCTGCTGGGCTGGCTCAATGCCCGCGTCCAGCTTGCCGCCAAGGCCGATTTCGACGGCAATGCCTTCCTTTTCGATCTGGCCAGAAAGCTTCGCGACCGGCTCGCCTCGCAGAGCATCGAGATCGCGCATTTGAAGATGACGCTCGCCCCCAATGAAGGACCGGACCTCGGCGCGGTCAGCCTTACGCGAACGGATGCTCAGCCGCAGGTGACGCACACGCTCAAGTCGCCGCTGTCGCAGGGAACCCTGGTCATCAACCTGCGCGGAAGCCGATCCGGAGCTGCTCAAGAGCGATGTCACGGCCGCCATCGGGGCCATCTCGGCCGCCAAGGCCGACGTGCAGGTCCTGGCCGCCTTCCGCCCCGGCCGGCCCAATCCCACGCATCGGATGACGACGGCATGACAAGGTGGCGCGTGCCGCCCCGGCCGCGATCGTCCACGCACGGCGGAGGGCCGCTCGTGCCACAGTCCCGGCCGGCCGAATCCCACGCATCGCATGGCGCCACCGACGGCGTGACGTGGGATCACTTCGATGCGTTGCCCCGGATCGTGACATTCTCGCAGTTCTCCGTCCTGACCGGCTGCGTGGCCGCGGATGGCTGACGCGATGGCCCGCCAAGTTTGGGCGACTGAGATTTGTTGTTCTCAACTCGCAGGCCATCCGTCGAGGCAACATGGATATTCGGCAGCGGGCATCCGATCACCGTATTGCCAATGATGGCGATATTGCGATGCGCCCGGCCGGCGCGGTCTTGCCGTTGCCGGCGGCGGCTTCGATGGCGATGGCCGTCCGGCCGCAGTCGATGATGGTGTTGCCGTCGATCTTCAGGTCGCTGCTGCTGCCGGCCTCCAGCCACCAGTATTCGGGCGCGACGAGGATGGCCGACATCCAACAGCCTTCCAGCCGGTTCCCGCTGATCTCGCCATGGCTCGCTTTGATGAGAATGCCGCGGGAGCGGTTGTAGCCAAAGACGCAGCCTCTCACGGCAAATCCGTTGCCAACACGGTGCGTCGGAGCAGATCACCCCACCTATGGGAATCTCAACGTCGCGGTCGAGCGTGATCGTGTACGCCCGGTTCAGCGCCCCCTTGGCCGTCCGCAGGCTCTCGTTCATCCGCTGCTTGAGCAGAAACGCGCGCTCCTCATCGCGGATATTGCCCGCCGGCTGAATCGCGACCGCCTTGGCGTCGGGCAGACGCCGGCCGTCGTACTGCACGAGTTCCACCGGATCGCCGACCTGGATGTTCATGCTCCCCTTGGCCAGCACCCGCAGGTCCTTGCCCTGGGATGACATGACCATGTGATAGTCGCCGCAGATGTTGATGCAGTCATCGCCCATGAAGCGGGCCACGCACTCGATATAGGAGGGGCCTTTGACGGCGTGCTTGCTGTGAAAGGCATCGGCATCCAGCGAGCGAAGCCGCGGATCGGCGCGCTTGACGGGATCGGTGGCGGCCGGCCGGCGTTCGATGCGGCAGCGGTAATAGACGCTGCCGTCGCAGTTGGTCTCCAGGAAGCCGAAGCAGTTGGAGGCGAAGAGGTCGATGTTCTCCAGCCTCACGTTGACGTTGCCATCGCAGACGATGGCGTGGCCGGCGCTGCCGTGCGGCGCGTATTCAGCGCCGATGACGATCAGGTCGCCAACCTGCTCGGGCTCGTTGGCGCTGCCGACGGGATTGGTGATACGAAGATGTCGCGAATCGACGGCCTCCACCTTCTTCGGATAGTGGTCGTCGCAGCGGAGGGTGCGCGTGTCGGGGCGGAAGATCTCGTACTTGAAATTCCGTGCCGCCTCGGCCGGGGGATAGCCATCGAATAGCTCGACCTCGTGGACGATCTTGTCGGCCGACATGGCGGTGATGTACCCCTGCGTAAACGGCAGCGGGTCATAGTCGATGACCAGCCCGCGCACGGTTACGTTCGTGCAGCGGCTGATGGTCATCGCCCGCGTCGTCTCGGCGCAGATCATCTCCACGCCGTCGGCGATGATCTGGATGTCCTTCAAGTTGCGCAGGACCAAGTGCTGCTGGTTCTTCGGCGTCACGCGGTATCGCCCCGGCGGGACGATGATGCGCTGGTTGCCCGCCTGAAGCTGTTTGTCGATGAAGGCTTGCAGGTCGAAGGAGATGCCAGCGGGAGCCTGGGCGAGAGCGCAGGTCCAGCCCGACAGCAATGTGGCCGCGAAGACAACCTGTAACTGCATGAAGCCAGTTCCCTTCGCAAGCGTTCTACCCGGCGGTCGAACCGTTTTCCATTGAGCCGGCCAGCAAACGGATCCCGTGGAGCGTGCCGCCCTCGGCCGCGATGTTTTCCGCACGGCGGAGGGCCGCTCGTGCCACCCACCTGGGCCGCCGAACAGCCCTGAGCGAGAATTCGGCGCAGCCGCAAATGCCATCGCCCGCCCGCGGTATTCAGGCCTATGAGACGGCATCTTCGACTTTCAATGTGGTTCGTCATCCTCCTTGCCGGCTTGCTCCCCACCCTCGTCAGCGCTGAGAACTGGCCCTGCTGGCGCGGCCCGCGCGGCGATGGCACCTGCCTGGAACAGAACGTGCCCACGCAATGGGACGTCTCCACCGCCCTGTGGAAGGTTGCCGTTCCGGGCAAAGGGCACGCATCGCCGATCGTCTGGGGCGACCGCATCTTCACCGTCACCGCCTTCCGCGAAAAACTCGAGCGTACACTGCTCTGTTTCGATCGCGCCACGGGAAAGATCCTCTGGCAGCAGACTGTCGTCACCGGCCCATTGGAGAAACTCAACCCCGAAAACAGCTATGCCTCCGGCACTCCGGCCACCGACGGCAAGCGAATTTACGTCGCCTTCCGCGTCGGCGATGACATCGTCGTGGCAGCGCACGACCCGGCCGACGGCAAGCAACTTTGGCTCGTCCGCCCGGGAACGCACGCCGGCGAATGGGGCTTCAGCAATGAGCCGGTGCTCTTCGAGGACAAGGTCATCCTCGACGGCGACAGCAAGGGCAAGTCCTTTCTCATCGCCCTGAGCCGCGAGGATGGACGGACGCTCTGGCGCGTCGATCGCGAGCATCATGGAATCAGCTACAGCGCGCCGCTGATCCGCGAGATCGGCGGCCGACTGCAGTTGATCCAGTGCGGCGACCGCTGCGTGGCCAGTTTCGATCCGCGCACCGGCCGGCCGCTCTGGACGGTCGATGGGCCGTCGGAGGAGTTCGTCGCCACGCCATCCTACAGCGAGAAGGCCGGCCTGGTCTTCATCAGCAGCAGTTGGCCGCAGCGGCATCTTCTGGCCATCCGGCCGGACGGCCAGGACAACGTCACCAAGACCGACATCGCCTGGCGCGACAACCAGGGCGCGCCTTACGTTCCCTCCATGCTCGTCGCCAGCGACTTGCTCCTCAGCGTGAACAGCCCCGGCACGGCCTTCTGCTACGAAGCGGCCACCGGCAAGGTGCTGTGGCAGGAGAAGCTCGGCCGACATCACGCCTCGCCGGTGCTGATCGGCAGGTTGGCATTCTTCATTAACGACAATGGCGAGATCAACGTCATCAAACCCGGCCCGACGTTCGAGCGCGTTGCCAAGTATGCGATGGGCGAGGGCTGTTACGCCTCGCCCGCGATCAGCGATGGGCAGGTCTTCCTTCGCGGCTTCGAGCATTTGTTCTGCATTGGCAAGGCGGCGAGATAGGCCTTCACATGACCGTGCGCGATTGGGCGTGGTCGATCTGAAGCGGAAGCGTCAGCGCCCGCCCCGTCTGAGAAGGGCGGGCGCTGACGCTTCCGCTTCAGACACTGTGCGCGGTTTTGATTGTCCCTCCCGCCGCCGCAAACACGAACCGTTCAAGGCGATTGCTTTCGAGCATGCCGCTCGATGCACCGGGTCAGCTCGCCGAGTTGCACCGGCTTGGCCAGGTAGACCCCCGGGCCGCTGGCCATCTTGTGGCCGCCGGTTTCGTCGTTGGAGATGGCGGCGGTGAGGAAGACAATGGGGATGTCTTTGAGCGCCGGGTTGTCCCTCAGTTGGCCCGCCACATCGCCTCCATCCATCTCAGGCATCATCACATCGAGCAGGATCAGATCCGGCCGAAAGTCGCGGGCGGCGGCCAGGGCATTCCGCGCGACGTTTTCGGTCAGCACTTCGTAGTCGCCGAGCGCTGCGAGGTTCATCCTGATGCCGCGCGTGACGCTGGGCTCATCGTCCACGACCAGAATTCGTTTCTTCGACATGGGTATGCTCTATCCTTTCGTTCCGAGTCTGAATTCCAGGGTGACTTTTGCTCCGCCTTCGGGTCGGTTCCCGATGGAGATGGCGCCGCCGTGGATCTGCACCATCTTCTGCACGATCGACAGTCCCAGGCCAGTCCCCTGGCCGGTCGGCTTGGTGGTGAAGAACGGTTTCGAACACTCTGGCGAGATGCTCTTCGGGGATGCCGGGACCGGTGTCCTCCACCGCCACGATAACCTGCCCCGGCTCGCCAACTTCAGGCGTCGGGCAAGTCTGTAGATACGTGCGCACCGTGAGAGTGCCGCCGTCGGGCATGGCCTGCATCGCGTTCGTGAAGAGGTTCAGGAAGGCATGCTGTATCCTGTTCCTGTCAAGCAGGAGCGGAGGCAGGCCGGGCTGCAATTGCTGGACAACGGCCACGTGCTGCTTGAGCAGTTGATGCCGCATCAGGTTGAGGGAATTCTTGATAATGGTGTTGATGTCTTCGTTGTTGGGCCGCAATGGGCGCGGCCTGGAATAGTCCAGCAGCAGATTGATGGTCTTGCTCGCCCGTTGCACGGCATCCTTCATGTCCTTCAGCAGTGCCGCCTCATCCTCGTTGGCCGGGGCCCGCTGAGAGAGATAATCGGCGCCCAGGCTCAGTGTCATCAAGGGGTTCTTGACCTCATGAGCAACCCCGGCAGCCAGCCGCGCGATGGATTCCATCTTCGCCGCCTCGATGAGCTGCAACTGGGTCTTCTCGAGTTCGGCGTGCGACTGTTGCAGGTCGGCCAGCGAGCGCTGTAACTCTTCGCGGATCGCCGTCAATTCGGTGTTGGACCGGATGAGTTGGTCCTCCGCACGGCATCGCTCGGCGATTTCAATTCGCAGCTTCTCGGTGCGCTGCGACACCGTCTGTTCGAGGTTGATGTTGACGTGTTTGAGTGCGGCCAGAAGCATCACCACAACGATGAACCACGAACCCATGATGGCGGTGTTCCAGGCAGGCAGCAACGGATGGCCAATCGCCGGCCGGCCCACAATGTCCACCGCCAGCCACACCGCCGTGCTGACGAGAGCGATCAAGGCGCCAGTGGCACGCCCTGCATACCAGGTGCTCAACGATACCGGGAGGAGGTAGAAGAGCGAGACCGACACCTCGTAGCCGGTCACATAATCAATGACGCCGATCACACAGACCAATCCCAGGCTGGCGGCCGTGATCCGGGTCCTGGACCAGTTGGCTAGGCTTTGGATCCGCTCTTTCATCCCATGCGTCCTCTGCTGGCAAGCTTCAGCGGGTCAAGGGCGCCTTGCCCGTTACGTGCGCGATCGTCGCATTCAGGCGGGCAAGGTCTATGGGTTTGGTCAGATGCTCGGAGAATCCCGCCTCGTGGCTCTGCGCGACGTCCTCCGCACGCCCATAGCCACTGAGGGCGATTCCCCTGATCGCCGCATGGGCCATCCGTAGCTGCCGCATCAAATCGAGTCCGCTGCCATCGGGCAGTCCAAGGTTGCTGATCACCAGGTCAAAGCCCGCCGTCGCGGCCAGTGCCATCGCCGAAGCCACATCTCCTGCCGTTTGCACATCGTGCCCGTCCAGGCAGAGAATCTGACGCAGGGCCCGAACGGTGTCGGCATGGTCCTCTACCAGCAGAATGCGAAGGGCGCCTGGTGGCTTGGGTGGCATCCCGCGCCGCTTCCTGTGGCGTGGACCCGGCGACGCGGTCGCTGGCCGCCATCGCCGGCAGTTCCACGGTGAAGGTCGCACCTTGGCCCTTGCCCTCGCTGCGGGCAGCTATCGTGCCCCCGTGCAGTTCCACCAGGCGCTTGCTGATCGCCAACCCCAACCCCAAGCCGCCGAAGTGGCGGGTCACGGAGCGGTTGCCCTGCTCAAAGGCGCCGAAGATGCGCTGGAGGCTCTGCGGCTCGATGCCGATGCCGGTATCGCTGACTTCGATCTGGATCTTCTCCGGCCGCGGGTTGCTGGTGCGAATATCTATGCGCCGGGGCAGTGAGTGAACTTGACGGCATTGTTCAGCAGGTTCCACAGGATCTGCTCCAAACGGGCGGGGTCGCCCCGCACGTGGTGCTCGATTGCCTTGAGGTGCCGTCTGACCTGAAGCTGCTTGCCCATGGCATCGCTGTGGCAGCTAACGCTCATCGCATGTTCGAGCAGGGCATGCATGTCCGCCACCTCTTCGCGAAGCTCCAGCTTGCCGTGGACGATGCGGGTCAGGTCCAGCAGGTCGTCGATGAGCCGGGCCTCCAGCTCCACATTGCGGCGGATGATCTCCATATCCTGCCGCAGGTCGTCGTCCAACCGCTGGTCCGTCTCCAGCATCGACACCGTGGCCAGCACCGGCGTAAGCGGTGTGCGCAGCTCGTGGCTCAGCACCGCCAGGAAGCGGTCCTTGGCCTGGGTGGCCTCGTCGGCCCGCCGGGCACTGGATTCAGCCGTCTCTTTGGCCTGCTGCAACCGCTCTTCGGTTTGTATGCGATGCTCGATCTCCATGGCCAGTTGCCGCTGCCGCGACAGGGCGGCGGCGCGGGCGAGGTGCATGCGGTGGCTGAAGAAGACGATGGCGAGACTGACCATGGCGTAGCCGGCCACATCCGCCGCATCGGCGATGGTCATGATGAACAGCGAGTAGCGAGGGGGCACGAAGAACCAATCGGCCGCCAGATACCCCAGGACCGCGGCCAGCAGCGCCGGCCACAGGCCACCAAACCAAGCCGTCACGGTGACCGCCACAAAAAAGGTGACATAGGGCAGGCGGTCGCCGACGCAGGAATCGACGGCCATGCGGAGGGCCAGTGCCGCCAGGATGCAGAAGATGGCGATGCCGTAGCGGAGGATCGCGGATCGATGCAAAAAGCGGTCGGTGCTGTTTGTTCCGTCAAACATCGGGTGCCTCGCTAGATCATCCCACGTAATTGTCGCCGCAATCGACCAGCGGACGATGGGTGGCGCCGGCAATCGCCTGCCGCACGGCGGCCCGCAACGACTCGGGCAGAATCGGCTTGTGCAGGAGGTCGATCGCGCCGTGACGCACCGAGTCGATCACCGTGCTCACCGACCCGTACGCCGTCAGGACCAGCACCGGCGGCATCGCCTCA
Source organism: uncultured Phycisphaerales bacterium (assembly GCA_963836515.1). Lineage (GTDB taxonomy): Bacteria > Planctomycetota > Phycisphaerae > Tepidisphaerales > Tepidisphaeraceae > CAWIJX01. Next base: position 1,948,986 of record CAWIJX010000004.1, on the reverse strand, counting down.
ATGCCGCGCGAGCTGCAGTTTCTCCAACACCTCCAGCCCGTCCATCTGCGGCATCGCCAGATCGAGGATCGCCAGATCGAAATGCTGGCTCAACAGGGCCTCAATCGCCACTCGCCCGTCTTCGGCGAGCGCGACTTCGTAACCGTCGGCCTCGAGCGTCGCGCGAAGCGCTGTGCAGATGGACCGGTCATCGTCGGCAATCAGGATGCGCTTGAGTTTTGTGGCTTGCATGCCGGGCCTCCGTAATCATCTTCGCCCGCCCTTACACCCGTCGGGGCGATCGGAAGAGTGAACCAGAACGTGGATCCCCCGTTGACGACCGACTCCGCTCCAACCGTCCCGCCGTGCGATTCGATAATCTGTCTGACCAGCGCCAGCCCCAGCCCGGTTCCCGTATCGCTGCGCTGCCCGGGCACGCGGTAGAACATGTCAAACACCCTCGGCAGATGGACGGGCGCAATGCCGCACCCGGTGTCTTTCACCTGGAACAGCACCGAGTCGCCGCGCAGGCGCCGACACGACGATGCTCCCGTCCGCCGGCGTGTGTCGAAGCGCGTTGCCGAGAAGATTGGAAAACACGCATTCCAGGTGGTTCGCGTCACACCGCACCGACGCCAGCTCCTCGGGAACCTCCACGCGAAGCTCCACGCCCTTGGCCGCGGATGCTACGCGCATCGCCTCGACGCACCTGCTCGCCAGGTCGGCAGGCCGCACTCGCCGCACCTCCATCGACATCTTCCCGCTCGCCAGGCGGCCCAGGTCCAGGATCGTGTTGACGATGTGCCGCATGCGCTCCGTGGCGTCGCGCGTCACTGCCACCAGCTCCACCTGCTTCTCGTTCAAGGGGCCAACCGTCTGTTCCAGAAGCAGCGGCAGAATCATGCGCATGCTTGTCAGGGGTGTTTTCAGCTCATGGCTCGCCATGGAGAGCAGAGAGTCCTTCAACCGGTCGAGCCGCCGGAACGAAGTCACGTCGGCAAGAATCAGCGTCCGGCCGATGGTCCGGCCGTTGCCGTCTTTCAGCGCCACCGACCGCGGCAGGAACGACCGGCCCATCCCGCTGTCGTCCACCTCAACGCTGGACCGGTAGCCGCCAGGCGGTTCGCCCGGCCGTCCCAGCGCCGCATCGAGCCACGGCAGCCGGCTGTGCAGGTCCTCCTGACCCGCGGTGACGCCAAACAGCCGCCGCGCTGTTTCATTGGCCAGCTCCACCTTGCCGTGCTCCTCGAGCATTACGACCCCGTCCGGCAGGCTGTCGATCGCCGTCTGCGCAGTCTGGTCGGGCGCGATGCAGCCGATCGGCATCCATCGCGCGAAGCCGCCTCAGTTCACCAGCCATTCTGTTGAACGTCGCCGACAACTCACCAAGCTCATCGCGCGACCTTACCGGCAGGTTCTGCTCGAAGTCACCTCGAGCGATCGCCTTGGCTGAAGCCGACATGGCGCCCAACGGACGAACCATTCTTTGGGCCATCATCACCGCGAATCCAATGGCAACGATCAGCCCGAGCAACAGGACCAGGTACAACCTCTGGCGAGTTGCCGCGACACCTTCCTGTGCCGCGCGATTCTTTGACTTGATCCCGTCCGCGTTCATCCGCGACAGGCGGGTGATCATCGGACGTATCTCGCGGATCGCCGGCTGCAACCGGGCGCGGAGCACGGCGGCACGGCCCGACTCCGCCGAGTCACACACGGCGACTACCGCCTCACGAATCTTCTCCCAGGCGACTTGGATCTCCCGCGTCAGCGCATCCTCTCCGGGCAGGGTCATTCGCGTGGTCTGCAGGGCCATGGCTTGATCGAAGACTTTCATGGACGCGTCAATGGCTGCGCGGTCGAGCGGCAGGTCGTCAAGTCGCGAGTGGCCCGCGGCCGCGGCAATGTCATCCACGGCATCGCGCATGTCGCGTGCCGCCGTAATGCTGTCCAAATGGTCCGTGGCCGTCGCCTCGCTGAGGGAGATGTAATGCTGGAAGATCGCGCCACGCACGAGAAAGATCGTGACGAACACCGCAAATATCCCACCGAACGCCATCAGCAACTGCCCCCGGATGCCCAAGACACCAAGGCGTGTCGCCGACAAATCAGTTGGTGCGGTTGTCGTCATGCTCTCCTCGTGCTTCGCGCCTCGTCCGTGCGCAACCTCCATTGTAACGCGAATGCGATGCCAACCGCCCCGGAAGCGAAAATGCCCGTCCTGGCCCGCCAGCCCCTCCCACGTCGCCGACCGCATTTCAAATCTGGAATGTCCACGAAGTCCCCACATTGCAGCGGTGAAAGCACCCGATCGTCGGCAAACGGGTCGGAGCATCAATCGATGCCGTATTTCTTGCGCCGGCGCCACAGTGTTACGCTGTCCAGGCCGAGGATCGTCGCCGCCTCCTCCAGCGACGCCGTGGTCGCAAGCACGCCGCGTATGTGCAGTTCCTCGATCTTGTCGATCGGCACGTGGCTCCCCAACCCGATCTGCTGGGCTGGTCTCATCGCATTCGGTTCGATTCGCAGCAATTCCGGCCCGATCACCGATCCCCGCCCCAGGATCACCGCACGCTCGATCACGTTCCGCAGCTCGCGAATGTTCCCGGGCCATTCGTACTGACGGATGCGCTCCCGCGCCGCAGGCGAGAACTCCAATCGCGGCTTTTGCATTGCCCGCCCAATCTGGATGAGCAACTGCTCCGCAATGGCGACCGCATCACTCGGCCGGGCGCGCAGCGGCGGCATCTCCAGTTGAATCACGTTCAGCCGATAGAGCAGGTCCTCGCGAAACCGCCCGGCCTTCACGGCCTCTTCCAGAGTGACGTTTGTCGCCGCGATGATCCGGACATCCGCCTTTCGCGTCACGTGATCGCCCACGCGCTCGTATTCGCGGTTCTGAATGAACCGCAGCAGCTTGGGCTGCAGCGCCAGCGGCAGGTCGCTGATCTCGTCCAGCAACACCGTGCCTCCGTCCGACGCCGCCATCCGGCCGGGATTGTCCCGGATCGCATGGGTGAACGCTCCTTTCCGGTGTCCAAAGAGCTCGCTCTCCAGCAGCTCGGCCGACAGCGACGGGCACGCCACCACGGCGAACGGGCGCGCTGCGCGGGGGCTCCAACGATGGACCGCTTTCGCCAGCTCGGTCTTCCCGGTTCCCGTCTCCCCGCAGATGAGCACGTTCGCGTCCGTCACCGCCACCTGGCGAGCCAGTTGTATGACCCCGGCCATCGCCGGATCATCGCTCGCGAAATCCACGGTCTCGTCGCCGACTTCCCGATCGACCAGCCGCTGCTCCACGTTCCGCTGCCGCGCCGCCTCGCCGACGACCACCCGCAACTGCTCCGGCGTAAACGGCTTGGGAAGAAAGTTGTGCGCCCCCCGCTGGATCGCTTGCACGGCCAGATCGAACGACGCGAACGCCGTGATGACGACGATCTTCATCCACGGCGCCTCGACGAGCAGGCCGGCCAGCAACTCGATGCCATTCTCATCGCCGATCCGAACATCCACGATCGCAACATCGAACGTCTTCCGCCGGCACGCTTCCGCCGCTCCCGCACCGCTCGCCACCGCCACAACCTGTGCTGCGGCCGCCTCCAGCGTCGCGACCATCGCCGTGCGAATCGACGGCTCATCGTCCACCACGAGGATCCGAAGTTGGCATAGATGGCCGTTCATGTCCACAAGCAAACTTAGCAGCGCAATGCACCCGGGTAAAGCAAAACCCCACGCCCTCAACGTGGCTGCGTTTCCCCGGAGACAGCGGTGATTGGGCGAGGGAGGGATTTACTTGACGAGTTTTGCCTGCCTGCGGCGCAGTTCGTACAATGACCGTTCTGTTTTCACCGGCGCCAACGCGCTGGGCGAGGAGCTACGGTCGTCGATGAGCCTCAAGTACATCCGCATCAAGGGCGCGCGCGAGCACAATCTGCGGGATCTCCACATCGATATCCCGCGAGATCAGCTCGTCGTCATCACCGGCCTGTCGGGCAGCGGGAAATCCACCCTCGCGTTCGACACCCTCTACGCCGAGGGCCAGCGCAAATACGTCGAGTCGCTCTCGGCCTATGCGCGACAGTTCCTCGAACAGCTTCAAAAGCCGGACGTGGACGAGATCGAGGGCCTGCCGCCGACGATCGCCATCGAGCAGCGCTCGGCCTCATCGAACCCCCGGTCAATCGTCGCCACCACCACGGAAATCTACGACTACCTCCGCGTGCTCTTCGCGCGCGTCGGCACGCCCCATTGCTGGGAATGCGGCCGGGAAATCACCAGCCAGTCAGCGTCACAGATCGTCGATGCGATCATGACGAACCCGCCCGGGACGAAGATCATGATCCTCGCGCCGCTCATTCGCGGCCAGAAGGGCGAGCATCGCGAGACGTTCGCCGCCATCCACAAGCAGGGCTTCGTCCGCGCCCGCGTCGATGGGCAGATCATCGAGCTGACGAATCCGTCGGCGTTCCCATCGCTGGCGAAGACCAAGGTCCACAACATCGAAGCGATCGTCGATCGGATTGTGCTCAAACCTGAGATTCGCTCGCGTCTGGCCGATTCCGTCGAGACGGCGGTGAAGCTCTCGCAGGGGCTGGTAATCGCCTCGATCCAGGCGGCAGAGGCGGGCTGGGCGGATCACACGTTCAGCGAGAAATTCGCCTGCCCCGAGCACCCGCACGTTTCGCTGGGCGAGCTGGAGCCGCGCATCTTCAGCTTCAACTCGCCGCACGGCGCCTGCCCCGAGTGCCACGGCCTGGGCACCACATTCGAGTTCGACCCCGAAATGATCGTGCCGGACGAAGCGATCTCGCTGGAGAACGGCGCCATCGAAGCCTGGCGCAAGAATGGCAAGCGCATGAACATCTGGTACTCGCGCTCGCTGCGCGAGTTCTGCCATGACTTCGGCATTTCCTACAGCGCGCCGTACAAGGAGATTCCCAAGAAGATCCAGCAGGTGCTCATGCACGGCACCGACAAGAAGGGTGACCTGGGCACCAGCACGTGGTTCGAGGGCGTCATCCCCAATCTCAAGCGGCGCTTCGAGAACACCGAGAGCGAATGGGTCAAGCAGCGGCTCAATCAATACATGTCCGAGCAGCCATGCAAGGTGTGCAAGGGCACGCGGCTGCGGAAGGAGGCGCTATGTGTCCTGCTGGAGATGAACAGCGACGAAGCGACGAAGCGACGAACGGAAGGTGTCCGTGGTCGGTTGTCCGTGGTCAGTAGTCCGTTGGTCAGTGGATCTGCTTCTCGGCCGGTGTCGTGCAATCGTCAAGGCCCCACGACTGACCAAGGGACCATGGACCCATCCACGGGCAACGGACAACGGACAACGGACGACCGCCTCCCAATCGAAAATCTAAAATCAGAAATCCAAAATTCCCTCAGCATCCATGATGTGACGAACCTGACCGTCGAAAACGCCGCGCGGTTCTTCCGCAACCTGCGACTCAATCACGAGCGCAGCACCATCGCCGAGCCGATCGTTCGCGAGATCCTCAATCGTCTCGGGTTCATGATCGACACCGGCCTGGGCTACGTCACCCTTGGCCGAAAAACCAGCACGCTTTCCGGCGGCGAGGCACAGCGCATCCGCCTGGCGACGCAGGTGGGCTCGGGCCTGGTCGGCGTGTGCTACGTGCTGGATGAGCCGACCATCGGGCTGCACCAGCGCGACAACGCCCGCCTCATCCGCACGCTCCGCCGGCTCACCGACATCGGTAACACCGTCATCATCGTCGAGCACGATGAGGAGTGCATCCGCAACGCCGACTACCTCATCGACATCGGCCCGGGCGCGGGTTCGCATGGCGGGCGCGTCGTCTGCGCCGGCCCGGTCCCCGACGTCTTCGAGAACCGCGACAGCGTCACCATCAAGTACCTGACCGGCGAATACTCCATCGTCGTGCCCGATCACCGCCGCCCGCTGGATATCGAGAAGAACAGCGTCGAGGTCAAGGGCTGCCGCGAGAACAACCTCAAGGACATCGACGTGCGCATCCCGCTGGGCGGCTTCATCTGCGTCACCGGCGTCTCCGGGTCGGGCAAGTCCTCGCTGGTCAACCAGACGCTTCTGCCAGCATTGAAGCGCAAGCTCCTTGGCTCGCGCATCAAGGCCGGCGCTTTTCGCCAGCTCCAGGGCGCCACGAAGATCGACAAGGTCATCGAGATCGACCAGTCGCCCATCGGCCGAACGCCCCGCTCAAACCCGGCGACCTACACCGGCGTCTTCGATGAGGTCCGCCGCGTCTTCGCCCTGACCCGCGAGGCCAAGATTCGCGGCTACGAGGCCGGGCGGTTCAGTTTCAACGTGAAAGGCGGCCGCTGCGAGGCCTGCCAAGGCCAGGGCACCAAGTGCATCGAGATGCACTTCCTCCCCGATGTCTACGTGAGCTGCGAGGTTTGCCACGGCACGCGCTACAACGCCGAGACGCTGGAGATTCACTATCGCGGCAAGACCATCTCCGACGTGCTGAACATGACGGTCGAGGAGGCGGCGGGGTTCTTCGAGAACTTCCCGCGCATCCAGCAGATGCTCAAGTGCCTCAACGAGGTGGGGCTCGGCTATATCAAGCTCGGCCAGCCCTCGACGCAGCTCTCCGGCGGCGAGGCCCAGCGCGTCAAGCTCGCCACCGAGCTGGGCAAGACGGCCACCGGCCACACGCTCTACATCCTCGACGAACCGACCACCGGCCTGCATTTCGCGGACATTCAGAACCTGCTCAACGTGCTCAATCGCCTGGCCGACGTGGGCAACACGATCCTGGTCATCGAGCACAACCTCGACGTGATCAAGTGCGCGGACTGGATCATCGACATGGGCCCCGATGGCGGCGATGGCGGGGGCAAGGTCATCGCCGAGGGCACGCCCGAGGATGTGGCGCAATCGCCGGCGAGCTATACGGGGCAGTATCTGCGGCACAAGCTGGCAACGATGCTCCCGCCGACCGAGGCCGTTGAGCAGAAGATCGCGTGAATCTCTTTTTTGTTGCCGGCAGAGATGCACGGTATGATTATCGAGAGCTTCCGAGGCACCCCATGATGATGGCGACCGAACATCTCTACATCGTTCGCGATGAGTTGATTCTTGGTGGCGAGCCCATCATCAAAGGGACCCGCACGCCGGTGCGGTCAGTTGTGGAGATGTGGCGAATGGGCATGCCGCCCGAAGAGATGCTGGCAGGCCTGCCCCACCTGACGCTGGCCCAGATATACGACGCGATGAGCTACTTCGCCGATCACAAAGAGGAAATCCTCGATCATATCGAACGCAATCGCATCCCCAACGAGTTGATCGACCCGCGCGTGAGGCACCTGTGACTATTCTTCGTCTGCCGGGTCGTAGATCACCGCCACCGGCGCAGGAGGTGCATCGCCGCGAGCACAACCGCGTATGGTGCAAAAATGGCAAACCCGTGGGTGCCGGCGATGAATGCCAGGGGAAGGAACGGCAGCGACTTCATGCACGATATCCTACCACGGCCTTTAGCTTCCACCGCGCAAATCACGGCGGATTTCCCCCGGGTCTGTCAATCTGCACAAGACGTGACGTTTATACGCCCCGCGACTCCCGCAAGGGTCGGCGATAACCTGACCGGCCTGCCCGCCACCGCCGCCCGGTATGCTTCCATCGTACGCCGCGCGAGCAGAGGCCACGTGTACTGCGCCGCGATCAGTTCCCTGCCCGCGCGTCCCATCCGCGCCGCTTGGGTCGGATCGCCCAGCAATCTCGACAGGCATCTTGCGATCCGGGGCGCCTCCAGCGGCGTGACGAAGCCGGCGCCCGCGGCCGCCATTTCCGGAAAATGGCACGGCTCGGAAATCACCGCCGGCAGTCCGCAGGCCATCGCCTCAACCACGGCCAAGCTGAATCCCTCCTGCCGACTGGGCAGGCAATAACACCGCGCATCCACATACGCCGCCAGCTTCTGGTGCCCGTACAGCGGTCCCGTCACGACGACGCGGTCCCCCAGCCCAAGCGCGGCCACTCGCCGCCTGAATGGGGCTTCCTCCCCATCGTCCGGTCCCGTCACGACCAGTGCCGCCCGCGGGTGCTCTCTCGCGACCAGGGCAAAAGCGTCCGCCAGATAGTCCAGCCCCTTCTTGTAATGAATCCGGCCGAGGAACAGCACAAACGGCCGGCCGGCCAGCTCCGGGTGCTCCGCGTAGAAACTCCCCTTGGGCGGCACTGGCTCGAGTTCCTCAAAGAACACTCCGTTGGGGATGATCGCGGTCGGCGACTTCAGGTTCAGCGGCGCGATCGCCTCCTGTTCGCCGCGATTGCCCACGTGCAGCGCCGCCGCCCCATTGAGCATCCGCCGGTATCTCAGCGTCAGCGCGATCGATTTCTTGATCGCCTTCTGGGCCAGGCTCCACGGGTCGAGCATACCGTTGAGCAGCACGATATACGGCTTTCGCTGGCGCCGGGCTTCGTTGGCGGCCTTGGGCAGGATCGGGTCCCACACGCCGTGCAGGTGTACCACCTCCACCCGTTCGATCAGCTCCCGCAGCGCCCCCAACGCGCGCCGCGCGAACACGCCTTCCATCAACCCCGGCGGCGGCAACAGGTGCAGGCGGACCTTGTCCCAGCCCGGCACTTCCGCCAGCAAAGTGGGGATGATCTGCTGCTGCGGCGATTCGTAGCAGAGCAGATGGACCTCGTGCGCAATCGCCGCCTGCGCCGCGGCCAGCCGAAACGCGATTCTCGGCGGACCGCCCGTTCGAGGGATCCAGCGATGGAATAACGTGCAATACTCGCATTTTCTGAACCCGACCTGGCGCCCATGCTGCCAGTTACTGCCCTTCCCGGTCTATCTACGTCCATCTTACACGGGAGTTGACGGACTTGCAGTGAAAAAACCGTTGTTGTATGTGCTGGCGTAGCCTACGATTGTAGATCGACGGACGCAAATGATGGTTGTGGTGCCAAGGGCCAGGGATCAGGAGTTCGGATGGATCCCGAGTCCGAAGTTCGACATCCGCAGTTCGCAATTCCAGTCGCCATCTCGTATCCTTCCATCCGGAATCGTGTTGCGCATCCTGCACGTCATCTCGGCCATCGACCCCATCGACGGCGGCCCGCCCGCCGTCGTTCTGGGCTTTGCACCGGCCCTCGCGGCCGCCGGGCTCTCCGTGACCGTCGTATCGACTTACGCCGCCGGCTCCAGTCTTTCGCCCGGCGATGAACTGCGAAGCAAAGGCGTGCCCACGCATCTTATCGGACCCTGCGGCGGGCTGTTCTTCAGCCATCCCACTCTCAAGCCGACGCTGCAGCGGCTCATCCCCGAGCACGACATCGTCCACGTTCATTCCATGTGGGAAGACATCCAGCACCAGGCCTGCCGCATCGCGCGCGAGCAGTCCGTGCCCTACCTGCTGACGCCGCACGGCATGCTCGGGCCCTGGGCGATGGCCCGCTCGCGGCTCAGGAAACGCCTGTACCTGCTGTGGCGAATGCGCCGCAATCTCGACCACGCCGCCGCCATCCACGTCACGACGCGCATCGAGCAGCAGTGGATCGCGCCGTATCACTTCCGCGCGCCGGCCCTGGTCGAACCGCTCGGCCTGGACTTTGACGAGTTCGCCCGCGCTGCCGGCGGCGCCACGTTCCGATCGGCCTTCCCCCGGATCGGGCGGCGCCGGTTCGTCCTGTTCCTTGGCCGACTCGATCCGCAGAAGGGGCTCGATCTGCTCATTCCCGCCTTCGCCGCCGCCGCGCTCGACGATTGTCTGCTCGTGCTCGCCGGGCCGGACTCGCGCAACTACCGCGCCAGCGTGCAGGCCATGGTGCGCGACTACACGCTCGAGGACCGGGTGATCTTCACGGGAATGCTCCGCGGCCCCGACCGCATCGCCGCCCTGCGCGAAGCCACGCTGATGTGCCTGCCCAGCCACCACGAGAACTTCGGCATCGTTGTCGCCGAATCCCTGGCCGCCGGCACGCCCGTGATCGTCTCCGACCAGGTCTGCCTGCACACGGAAATCTCGGCCAACAACCTCGGGGGAGTCGTGCCGCTGAATCCGCTGGCGCTGGCGGCCGAGCTCCGCCGCTGGATGCTGGACGAACCGCTGCGCCGCGACGCCGCCGCCCGCGCCCCGGCCTTCGCGCGCGGCCAGTTCGACTGGCGCGCGATCGCGCAGCGGTGGATGGGGCATTACGCTGAGATATGCGCGGCTTCCGGCAGGTGAGGTCAATGCGCTCCAGCCGGCGATTTCAGAATTGTCGTTGCTTCGGCCAACCTCCGGCACGTTTCCTTGGTGTGCTCGCCCTTGATGACGCAGTGCGCATTGTTATTCGGCTCGGGTGTGTGGACGACAGAAAGGTGCAGGGCAAACGGGATGCGCGCGGGCAGTTCGCCGATCCCGAGTTCGGGCCTGCCGCCGCATATCAAACACTGCGCAGGAGTAGTAAGCCTCGCGAGATCGACGGACGGCTCGGGATCGGGCTTGCCTCTTTGTTTGTAGGCCGCGGAGGTGACTCGCCCGCCCTGTACTGCAAAGGCGGTCAGACGGCGGTATAGACCGTCCTCAGGCAACACGGTTTCCAGCGTCGCGGCCATGGCTCATGGAAGCAGGACCCGAGCAATGGCCCGCTCAACCTCAGAAAAGCCGACATCGGCGGCTTCGGAGAACCTGCGTTTCTGACCATTGCCCTCGATCAGCAGATATCCGAGTTCGCCTCGCGGCCCGATCTCCACTTCAATCTCAGCCTTGCTACCACACCACTCAAGCTGGACTCCTCCATTGGCAAGGGGAACGGCCGCCCGCGGACGCAGGCGGTCGCCGACCTCGTCAGACGAAAAAAGCTGCTGCACTCTGCCGAGGAGCCCAGTTGCTGTCGAGATGGCGACCCGCGAAATCGGGTCCGCATCGTACGTGTCCCAGTTGGGCGGCAAGCGAAGAAACTCGCGGAATAGCGACACCGCTTTAGCAAAACATGGAAGGAGAGTAGGCTCCCCATCAAGCTGGCTGGTTTTTCCGGCAGGTGTTGCCACTGGCGAACTCCTGATTTACTCTATTCTAATCTCATCTTGGGGCAAAGAGAAACCGGAAGACGCGATTTCGGCCTGTACGCTCAAAGCGGGTGATGGGATTCGAACCCACGACGTTTAGCTTGGAAGGCTAACACTCTACCACTGAGTTACACCCGCAGACGCTCGACGGACGAAGTCATAATACTGCCGGGTTTCGGCGAAGGCAATCTGGCTGCGCAATGCGTGGCCTGCGCGAGCGCAAACACACGCTGAAGCGTGAACTCCGAACAGGTCAACTCGCGGCAGTCACACTTCATCTCCGATCCGATACCCCTCCCTCATCTCGGATCGCGTCAGCTTATTGGCCGCGTCGTTGCCCACGAATGCCTCCTTGGCGCCGTCGTACTCCAGCCGCGCCTTGCCCACGCGATAGGCGATGTTGGCCAGGTGAACCAGCGTCGCGCTCTGCTGCGCCTGCTCGACATCGGCGTTGGGCAGCTTCCGCGTGCGGATGCACTCGATGAAGTTCGGCTGGTGCCACTTGTCCGGGAAATAGCCCTTGTCCTCGGCCACCACCCGCCCCTCGCTCTCCATCACCTGCCAGCCCATGCCGTGCCGGCCCAGGTACATGAGCTGCTTCGTCCCGTAGATCTCGATGCGCTCGTTGTTCTGCGGCCAATACGGGAACTTCTTGCCGACCCGCTCCTCCTGGTTGCTCTTGCGCATGTACGGCGGGAACGTCGCGCTCTCGCAGGTCATCGTGAAGTCGGGGTAGTCATACGTGACGACCTGAAGTTCCGGCGTCGGCCGCTGCGAGCCGAACGCGTAATTTCCACCCGTGCCATAGGTGAAACGCGGCGCGGGCGGATCGCCCAGCACCATCCGCGCCAGGTCGAGCTGGTGGCTCGCATCGCCCGAATACGCGCCGCCGCAGTAGTCGTACCAGTCATACCAGCCGCGGTGGCGCGATGGGTTGTACGGCACGCGGGCGGCCGGGCCAAGCCAGCGGTCCCAGTCCAGGCCGGCCGGGGTGTCGCTGTCATTCTGAGGCTTCCATGCAGCGCCATTCAGCAGGTTATACACCTTCACCAGCACTACCTTGCCGAGCTTGCCGCTCTTGATGTACTCCCGCGCCGATTCGCCATACGGCGCGCTGCGGTTCTGAAAGCCGCATTGCACGATCCGCTTGTACTTGCGCGCGGCCTCGACCATCTTCCGGCCTTCCCAGATGCTCAGCGCCAGGTTCTTCTCGACGTAGACATCCTTGCCAGCCTGACAGGCCCACACGCTGGCCAGCGCATGCCAGTGCTCGGGCGTAGCGATGATGACGCCATCCACCTCCTTGTCATCCAGCACCTGCCGCATGTCCGTCACGCGCTGCGCCGGGCTGCCCTGGAGCTTTTCCAGTTCCAGCATGGTCGATCCGCCGCGGTTGCTGTCCACATCGCAGACATACTTGAACCGAACCTTGGGCAGTTTCGCGAACCCCCTGGCATGATCGCTGCCGCGCCCGCCGACGCCGATCAGCGCCAGGACCACTGTGTCATTGGCTCCCGCCATAGCTTGTCTCTCCATGGATGAAATCGCCGCGGCAGCGCCGAGCGCCGCCGTTCCCGTCAGAAAACGCCGCCGTGTTACCATCGCTATCCTCCTCTGTTTTGTTCGGAGTTCTTCGTTCGGAGTTCCGGCTTTAGCCGGTCTGGGGCGGAAGAGGACCGGCTAAAGCCGGAACTCCGAACGATGGCTCTACTCGGATGACCCGCGCCGGCACGCCGACCACCGTCGCGCCATCCGGCACATCTTCGCGAACGACCGCGCCTGCGCCAACTGTCGCGAACTCGCCCACCTTCAGGCACGGCAGAATCTTCGCTCCAAGGCCGATGAACGCGCCGCTGCCCGTCTCCACGCGCCCGGCCAATAGCGCGCCCGGGCAGATATGGCATCCCGCGCCGATCCGGCATTCGTGGTCGATCACCGCGCCGGTGTTGATGATGCTGCTGTCGCCCACCTGCGCATCGGTGCTTAAGATCGCGCCGGCCGCGATGCAGACGTTCTTGCCGACCTTCGCCAGCGGCGAGACGACGGCTGTCGGATGGATGGCGCTGATCAGTTCCAGCCCATGCTCGGCCACGAGTTGGGCATAGCTCAGGCGGATGCGGTTGTCGCCAATGGCGACGATCGCGCCGCGTACTTCCTGCTTGAGTAACTTGGGCAACAGGTTGATCGGCCCGAGGACCGGCACACCATCGACACTGCCGCCGGCGCGAGCGGTATCGGCGTCAAGAAATCCAACCACGGTGTGCCGGCCGGAAAGCCGCAGGATGTCCAGCACCACCCGCCCGTGTCCGCCAGCGCCCACGATCACCACGTTCATGGCATGCTCCGTCGTCCGTGCTGACAATCGCGATGCTTCCTGTATAACTTATCGCCAGCGGCATGGATACCCCCGGCGAGGAAAAACGCGCGATGCTCCGCAGGGCCGGATTCGTCCTGGCGCTGCTCCTGCTCCTGGCACCCGCGGCCTATCGACTGCGCCAGCCTTTCTCAGCGACGAAACAGGAAGGCGAGGTTGTCCTGACCTACATGGCCTGGGGAAATCCGCAGCAGCTCGATATCGAGCGGCGGATCATCAACATGTTCAATGAGAAGTGCCGGCGCGAGGGCAAGCGCATCCGCGTCGAGTTCTTCATGACTCCATCCAGCGCCTATGGCTACAAGCTGCGACTGATGTACGCCAGCGACTGCGCCCCCGACACGATGCGCGTTGACCACTACGACTTCGCCTCGATGGTCTGCAAGGGCTATTTCCTCGACATCACGGAGATGGCGCGCGATCGCGACCTGAACGCCGGCGACTTCCACCCGGCCGCCATGCGCGAGAACTACCACCAGGGCCGGCTCTATGGGCTGAACGTGCTCTTTGGCTGCCCCGTCATCTACTACAACCAGGACCTCTTCGCCCAGCAGAATGTCACCGACCCGTACACCCTCTGGCAGCACGGCGAGTGGACATGGGATGCCTTCGAGGAAGCCGTGCGCCACCTCACGCGCCGTGAAGGCGACAAGACGGTTCAATATGGCTTCCTCCAGCCGGGAACGGCCAGCGGCGGCACTCCGCCTTACACGTGGTTCCTCTGGGTCTGGGGCCAAGGCGGCGAGATCCTCAGCGAAGGCAATCGCACATCGTTGCTCGATTCGCCGAAGTGCATCGAGGCGTTCACGTATTTCCGCAACCTGCGATTCAAGGACCGCGTTGCGCCCACGCCGGCCGACACCGCCGCCAGCGCCTTCAATCTCCAGAGCGGCAACGTCGCCATGGAGATGAACTTCGCCGGCATGGCGCCGACCTATCGCGACACGATCAAGAACTTCCGCTGGGATATCGTGCCCACGCCCGCGCCCAATCTGCCTCAGCGCGGCATCGACTGGGTAACGGAGTTCGCGACGGCGGCCGCCACGCGCCTCTGCCAGCCGGCCGGCGAGGCGAGCCTCATCCGCGCCGTCGCCCACTGGTGGTGGGACATCCCGCCGTATGCCTTGGTGAAGGGCAATCAGCTCGTCATCAACAGCCGCTGCAAGCACCCGAAGGAAGCCTGGGAATGGGTGAAGTTCATGGTCAGCCCCGAGGTGGAGATGATGCTGCACGGCGATAGGCTGCGGCGATCCATCCCCACGCGGATGTCGCTGCTCAACCCGCCGCCCGGCGCGCCCAACGAGCTGAATTACCAATACGCCACGCAGCCCTTCTTCCACACCGACATCTTTCCTTACATTCTGGCTCATTCCAAGGAACTGCCCATCGACGGCGCCTGGCCGGTCTGGACGAGCTACGCCGAGCGCTACATCGACCGCATCTTCGTCCGCGAGAGCGTGGATGTGCGCGAAGTGCTCCTGGAGGCGAAGAAGGCGATTGATGAATGCCTCGTCTCCGAGCACAAGCGGCTGGAGCGGTATCTCAACCCACGGGAGCAGAGCCATGGCCGTTGAGACCACACGCCAGCGCGACCCGATCTCGGGCACTCGCGGCAATTCCTGGCACCGTTGGGGCTACGTCTTTATCTCCCCCTGGATCATCGGCTTCCTGATCTTCACGGCCGGGCCGATGATCGCCAGCATCGCCCTGAGCACGACCGACTACGACCTGGCCCGCGCGAAATTCGTCGGCGGCCAGAACTACGCCAATCTGCTTTGGCATCGCAACCCCGACGGCACCATCGGCGACGAGCGATTCTGGCACAGCCTGTGGAACACCTTCTACTACGCGCTCTTCGCCGTGCCGCTGGGCCTCACCGGCTCGCTCCTGCTGGCCATGCTGCTCAACCAGAAGCTCAAGGCGCTGCCGGTCTTCCGCACTATCTACTACCTGCCGTCGCTGGTGCCCGCCGTCGCCAGCGGATTGCTGTGGATCTGGATTCTCCAGCCCGAAGTCGGCCTGCTGAATCAGTTCCTCCGCTGGGCTTTCGATCTCTGGCCGATCAACCTCCTCGCCCTGCGCCGCCGCGCTGGCTCAACGATGCAAGCTGGAGCAAGCCGTCGCTGATCCTCATGAGCCTCTGGGGCATCGGCGGGAGCCGGATGATCATCTTCCTGGCCGGCCTGCAGGGCATCGCCGACGAGTATTACGAGGCCGCCACCATCGACGGCGCCGGCGCCTGGGGCAAGTTTCGCCACGTGACGCTGCCGCTGATCACGCCGATCATCTTCTTCAACCTGATCCTCGGCGTGATCGGCGCGTTCCAGACGTTCACGACGGCCTACATCATGACCCGCGGCGGCCCGGACGACTCGACGCTTTTCTATGCGCTCTACCTGTACTTCTGCGCGTTCGAGTCGTTCCAAATGGGCAAGGCCAGCGCGATGGCGTGGATCCTGTTCGTGATCCTGCTCGTGTTCACCTACCTGCAGTTCAAGAGGAGCAAGCGATGGGTGCATTACCAAGGGGGAGAGGAAGACTGATCCTGAATTTCACATTTCAGATTTCAGATTTCAAAGGAGATCACCATGACATACAAGTCTTTCGAGGAGCTTCCCGTGTGGCAGACTGCGATCCGGTTCGCGGTCAGCGCATCGCTCTTCGCCAAGTCTCCTGAATTCAGTGGCGAGGGCGACGCACGCGATCAGCTTCAACGGGCATCCCTTTCCATCAGCAACAATATCGCCGAGGGCTATGAGCGAGGGTCAACAGATGCGCTGCTGAACTTCCTGTATATCGCACGTGGATCGGCCGGCGAATCCCGAAGCACGCTGCGGTTTTGTGAAATACATCCCCGGTTTGCCCATCACAAAGGTGAGGTTGAGAAGCTGATCCAGGAGGTGCTGGAGATCTCCCGACAACTGGGCGGCTGGACGCAGAGCCTCCAGAACTCCGACATCCAGGGGCAACGACATCTGAACGAAGAGACACGCCGTTCTTACGACCAGGAGCGCCGAACGAACAGCTTCCTCGAAAAGCTGAAAGAGATTCAAGAGAAGCATCCGCCGAAGTCCGAGATGTGACATATGTGAAATCTGAGATTTGAGATTTGAGATTTGAGATTTGACACTCTCATGGCTCGGTCATCGTTTTATCTCCTTGTCCTCGCCGGGTGCGTGGTCTTCATGGTGCCGCTGGTGTGGACCGTCAGCACGGCGCTGAAGACCAAGCAGGCCGCGTTCTCGGTTCCGCCGCAGTGGGTGCCGCGGACGGATCGGATTCGCGATTCGGCCGGGAATCTGAGCCGGATCGAGGTGACACAGAGGATCGGCAAGCCGGCGGCCACCGTGAATGTGCTGGAAGGCCCGCGCGGGTCAGGTGCTTGGCGTGGCGCAGGACAACCTGCTCGTGCGCGATTCTGATGTGCGCCTCAAGCTCAAGGACCGCGAGCCGCTGAGGGTGTGGGTGCTCGACCGTTTCCCCAATGGCCTGGCGCAGGTGAAATCCCCCGATCCCGCCAATCCCGGCAAGACGCTCGACCGTTTCGTTCCGCTCGACCAGGTCGTCAGCGTCGTCGATCCGCAGTTCTCCAACTTCCGCAAAGCCTGGAATCCGCTCGACAAGGGCGGCACGCTCCCCGAGCCGTTCTACCGATTCGTCCTCAACACCTACACCATCACCATCATCAACATCATCGGCCAGACGCTGAGCTGCTCGCTGGTCGCCTACGGCTTCGCACGATTCCGCTTCCGCGGCCGAAAGGCGCTGTTCCTCCTGCTGCTCTCGACGATGATGCTCCCGGCCCAGGTGACGATGATCCCGGTGTTCCTGATCTGGAACAAAGCGCGCCTGGTGGACACATTCACGCCGCTGACGCTCCCGTCATTCTTCGCCCAGAACGCCTTCTTCGTCTTTCTCCTGCGCCAGTTCTTCCTGACCATCCCGCGCGAGCTCGACGAGGCCGCCATGATCGACGGCTGCGGGCCGCTGCGCATCTGGTGGTCCATCCTCATGCCCCTGTGCAAGCCGGCCATCACCACCGTCGCCGTCCTGGCCTTCATCGCCAACTGGGACGACTTCATCGGACCGCTGATCTACCTGAACGATCTGCGTAACTACACGGTGAGCGTGGCGCTGCGGCTTTTCCAGGACCAGCAGGGCACGGAGTACAACCTCCTCATGGCCGCGGCGCTGATCCACATCGTGCCGGTGCTGCTGGTCTTCTTCTTCGCTCAGCGCTATTTCGTGAAAGGAATCGCGACGACGGGACTGAAAGGATAAGGGGCGACCGAACCAACCAGCGCCGGCTCGGTACAATCAAGGCCGAGCACAAACGGATGATGCCGGCGGCATTCCTCGACGAGCGTCGTGAAGCATCATCCGCGCGGATTCGCGTGCAGAAGTGGGCGCACGGCGCCCGGTTATTGAGGTAAGGAAGAGACGATGGGCAATGCACGCCCACCCCACAAGGAGACACGGTGAAGACATTTGGCGGTATGGCGGTTGGCGTTGGGCTGGTCTGGGTGACGATGGCGATGCCGACGTTGGCGGCGGATGTGGGGCCGACAACCCGCCCGGATCTGCACCCGCCGATTCCGGTGCGGTTTTCGCTCGCCCAGCCGGGGGCAGTGACGCTCGTGATTGAGGATTCCGGCGGCAAGCGCGTGCGGAACCTCGTGAGCGAGACGCCGTTTGCGGCCGGCGACAACGTCGTGTGGTGGGATGGCCTGGACGATCTGGGGCGGGATACCGATGCGGCCAGTCATGCCGTGTATCACGTGCCGGGCAAGCTGGTGGCGGCCGGGGCGTATCGCGTGCGCGGGCTGGTTCGGCCAGCGATCGACCTGCGGTATCAATTGACGCCGTATTTTCCGGGAAATCCGCCGTGGATCACGCGCGACCGGAGCAGCGGCTGGCTGACGAACCACACGCCGCCCAGTGCCGTGGTGTTCGTTCCGGAGGGCGCAGCGCCGGAGCGGGCCGGGAAGGCCGCGCCGGGCGGGCAGGTGCTGGTGGGGAGCTTTGTGAGCGAAGGCGGGAGCGGGCTGGCGTGGATCAACCTCGACGGGCAGAAGCTGCATGGGCAGGAATGGGTGGGCGGCGTGTGGACGGGGGCGTCGCTGCTCACGCGCGATGAGGGAGAGACCCCGGTCGATGGCGTGTATGCGTATACGGGTTCGGCGTGGCGCGGGGATCAGTACAACGGAAATCGGCCGGAATTGCGGCTGCATATGCTGGTCAACGCGCAGAAGAAACTGGCGGCGCCGCGGGATCAGCGCTTTGGGACGGGCGAGGATCCGCCCGTGCTCAAGCCGACGTATCGGCTGCCGGCCAGCGTGGCCGATCCGGAGCATTCATCGCTGCCGGCGCTGGGAGGGCTGGCCGCGAGGAATGGGATCCTCGTGGCGGCGATGACGCAGTTGGATCAGCTCCTGTTTATCGATGTGCGGGCGCAGAAGGCGCTGGCAACGGCGGCGCTGGCGCGGCCGATGGGATTGGCGTTCGATCGGCAGGGACGGCTCGTGGCGATTTCGGGGAAGCGCATCGTGCGCATGGCGATGCCACGGCTGGATGGCAATGCGCCGACAACGCAGGAGGCGAAGCTGGAGGCGGGGCAGGTGGTCGTGGAGTCGGGATTGGATGACCCGCAGCAGATGTGCCTGGATCGGGATGGGAATCTCTACGTGAGCGATCGGGGGGAGTCGAACCAGGTGAAGGTGTTCTCGGCCGATGGGAAGCTCCTGCGCGATCGGGAAGAAGGGCCGGCCGGCGATGGGGCCGTATGACCCGCAGCACATGCACAGCCCGAATGGCGTGACGATCGACGGGCGAGGCAGGCTGTGGGTGGCCGAGACGGATCATCTGCCCAAGCGGCTGAGCGTCTGGACGCTTGATGGGCAACTGGCGCAGGCGTTCTATGGCCCGCCGCATTATGGCGGCGGCGGGTCGATCGATCCGGTGGATCGCACGCGGTTCTTCTATGCGGATTCCGGCGGCGGGATGGAGTTCAAGCTGGACTGGGAGAGTGGAACCAGCGAGCCGGTGGCGGTGTATCTGCGGCCGGAGCTGGATCCGCTGAAGGAGTTCTTCCGATCGGATCGGACGGCCGCGCCGGAGACGGCAATGCATGTCGAGGGGCGGATGTATCTGACGGATTCGTATAACACGAACCCGACGAATGGGACGTTAACGGGGAATCTGTGGTTGATGAAGGATGGCGTCGCGCGATGCGTGGCGACGATCGGGCAGGCGGGGGATTGGCCGGCGTTCAATCCCAAGCGGGCGAAGGGCGCGAAGAACGATGCGACGGTGGCCGAAGCGACGTTGAAGTCGCGCCTGCCGGCGGGCGTCAACGTGGATCGCGACAAGGTGATCTTCGCGTGGTCGGACTTGAACGATGATGGCATGGTGCAGCCGGAGGAGGTGACGTGCGCCAAGGGCGAGATGATGAGCGTGAATTTCCGGGCCGACCTGTCGGCCATCACCGGCAGCGGCCTGCTATTTCGGCCAAAGGGCTTCACGCGCGGCAGCGCGCCGATCTTCGATGCGGCGCAGTCGAGTGTCATTGTCGAAGGAACGCAGCATCCGGTCTCCAGCGGCGGCGGGCAGGCGGTGCTCGGCAGCGATGGGCGGTTTGTGTTCACCAATGCGCCGAAGCCCTATTCGCCGTTTGGCATTGGCGGGGGAAAGGATGGCGTGGCGACGTGGTCGTATCCGAGCATGTGGCCGGGGCTGCACGCATCGCACATCGCGCCATTGCCGGAAATGCCCGGGGAGCTGATTGGGACAACCCGGCTGCTTGGCCTGCCGGTGACGCCACGCGGGTCGGACCTGGGTGAGATCTGGGGGATCAACGGCAACAAGGGAACGCTCTATCTGTTCACGATGGATGGGCTGTTTGTCGCGACGCTGTTCAAGGACAGCCGCACGGGGTCTTGGAACATGCCGCGCGGAGCGGGACATGCTGGTCAACGATGCCAGCACGCACGAGGAGAATTTCTTCCCGAGTATCTCGCAAGCGAGCGATGGGGCGATCTACGCGCAGGTGGCCAATAGCTGCCTGGTGCGGGTGGATGGGCTGGAGAAGGCGAGGCGCATCGCGCCGATGGAGCTGACGATCACGGCCGGGCAACTCGCGGCGGCGCAGCGGTATTTCATCGAGTGCGAGACAGCGCGGCAGGAGGCAGTGAAGGAGAAAGGGCCCAAGACGCTGACGGTGGCGATTCGCCCGGCAACGACCCGGCCGGTGGTGGATGGGAGGCTCGGCGAATGGGCGGCGCGCAATGGGCGACGATCGATGAGCGACAGGTGCAGGTGGGCGACTGGGGCAGGCGCAAGGTCGCGACGGCCGCGGCACTGGCGGTTTGCGGCGATCGGCTCTACGTGGCGATGAAGACGGATTCGACGAATCTGCTGGCCAACAGCGGCGAGTCGCTACAGAACCTCTTCAAGACCGGCGGCGGGATCGATCTCATGATCGGCACGAACCCGTCGGCCGATCCGAAGCGCAAGTCTGCCGCGGCCGGCGATGTGCGGCTGCTGGTGGCGCAGGTGAAGGGCAAGACGATGGCCGTGCTATATCGGCCGGTGGCGGCGGGAGCGAAGGCGGAGCCGGTGCAGTTCAGCTCGCCGCTGCGGACGGTCACGTTTGATCGGGTGGAGGATGTGAGCGATCAGGTGATCGTGGCGGCGTGGGCGGATAAGGATGATCGTGGCGCGGTGAAGCTGGCGTGCTATGAGATGTCGGTGCCGCTGAGTGTGCTGGGGCTGATGCCGCAGGCGGGGCAGACGATCCGGGGAGACATCGGCGTTTTGCGTGGGAATGGGTATCAAACGCTTCAGCGCGTGTACTGGAGCAACAAGGCGACGGGCCTGGTCAGCGACATCCCGAGCGAGGCGGAACTGCTGCCGCAGTTGTGGGGGGTGTGGAGGTGGGACTGAGGCAGGATTCACGCAGGAGGGCGCGAGAACTGACCTTTGACATCCCCGGCTTTTTCCCGCCGCCCAGGGAAATCGCACGGTATAATGCTCATGGTGCATGCCCTATGACAACGCTACTGGAAGGACATATCGAGATCGACCCGGCCACCCGTTTCGGAAAGCCCCGCATTGCGGGTACGCGCATCACGGTTGCCGACGTGGTCATCATGCACCTGCGTCTGGGCCAGTCCATCGAGGAGATCGCCGGTGCCTACGATCTGTCGCTGGCGGACCTCCACGCCGCGATGGCCTACTACTACGATCATCGCGACGTCATCGAAGAGAGCATTTCCCGCGAGGACGCCGTGGCGGAAGCATTCCGCCACAACAATCCCTCAAAACTCCAGGCCAGGCTGAGAGACTTGAAACGTGGCTGATCGGATCCGCTTTCATCTGGACGAGCACATCATCACACGGCCTTCTCCCGCACGACCCCCTCCGTCCAGCGCGCATCACCCTCCAGCAGCGGCGGGTCCGGCGGCCGGGTGTAGTCGATGTCGTCGTAGCGGCCACGCTCGTAGCACTGGTTGATCAGCGCTTGCAGGTCGAGCGATATGTCGGCATCCTTGCGTCGCAGCGGAATGCGCACAGTCGCCAGACGTTGGCGCAGGGGCATGGGGTAATACTCCACCTGAAGCGGCCGGACGGCGCGCCAGACGCTGGCGTGATAGGGCGTGCGATGCGCGGGGGGAACGCGGCGAAGAGGCGTCATGGTTGTCGGGCGGCCGCTGCGCAGCAGGTCGATCTCGACGAGATTGACTTCGGCGAGGCGTGCGTCGGCTTGTTTCTGGCGATAGACGGTTCGGCCGGGGCCGGGGGTTTTGTTGGAGCGGCTGAGAAACTCGATGATCGTGACCACGCGCCCCTCGGAGCGGGCGTCGATGACTTCGATGTACGTCTCGGTGACCTCGGCCGAGCCAAGGGGGATCGTCAATGGCTCGGCCAGCGTCGTGGAAACGGATGGAGAGGCGACGGCGACGGAACCCTCCATGTCGCGGCGCTGGTACACATGGACATCGGGGTAGAAGCCCCTTTCTTCCTCGCCGCCGGGCAATTCGATGTAGACGCGTTCCTGCATGCGCGCCCGCAGGTCGTCGGAGAGCTGCCCCTGAAGCATGTCCCGCGCATAGGTGACCAGAGACCCGTGAACGTCACCCCAGCGTTGCTCCAGGTAAGGGTTCATCCCGGGAAATGGATTGATGGCGGCCATGGTGTCATTATACCCGGTGATCGACATGGCCGCCGCCATCAGGCCGCCTCGCGTCACTTGCGCGGTTTCGGCTCGATCGGCAATCCCAGTCGCTCGACTTCGGCCCGGAGATGGGGGTTTCCCCGCCGCCCTCCCCGCCTATAATCACAACTCAAGAAAGGAACCCGACATGGCATTGGATCGCGAGCAGGTGATGGCGGCGCTGGCGACGGTGGATGATCCGGAGCTCGACAGGGATCTGGTGTCCCTGAACATGATCAAGGGCGTGGGCGTCAACGGCAACGACGTGCATGTCCAGGTCGAGCTCACCACTCCCGCCTGCCCGCTCAAGGATGTCATCCGCCGCGATGTCCAGGCCGCCCTGCAGAAGATCGGGGCCGAGCGCGTCGAGATCGAATTCAGCGCCCGGCCGCGCAGACCGCACCCCCGGAGAACCTCCTGCCGCAGGTGAAGCACATCATCGCCGTGGGCGCCGGCAAGGGTGGCGTCGGCAAGTCAACCGTCGCGCTGAATCTGGCCGTCGCCCTGGCGCACGGCGGGGCGGCAGTCGGACTGATGGATGGCGACATCTACGGCCCGAGCATGCCCACGATGCTCGGCATCAAGGGCCAGGCGCCGCAGGTCAACGCCGGCCGGATTACACCGATGCAGGTACACGGCATTCACGCGATCACCATCGGCTCGCTGGTGGATGAGGACAAGCCGCTGATCTGGCGCGGGCCGATGGCGCACGGCGCGTTCAAGCAGCTCCTGGCCGACAACGCCGACTGGCCGGCGCTGGACTATCTCATCGTCGATCTCCCGCCGGGCACGGGCGACGTGCCGCTGACGCTGTGCCAGCTCCTGCCGCTGGCCGGCGCGATCATCGTCGCCACGCCGCAGCAGGTGGCGCTGGATGACTGCATCCGGGCGGTGCGCATGTTCCAGACGCTGGGCGTGCCGGTGCTGGGAATCGTGGAGAACATGAGCTATTTCATCGGCCCGGATGGCCAGGAATTCGACGTCTTCGGCCGCGGCGGGGCGGAGCAGGCGGCGCAGCGGCTTGGGCTGCCTTACCTCGGCGGCATCCCGATGTTTCCGGAATTGCGGGTCAACAGCGATGCGGGCGATCCAACGGCAAATTTCAACGGCAACCCGAAGCTCAAGGCGGCGCTGGAGCAGCTCACGCGCAACTTGGAGGGGCAGTTGAAACTGCGCGAGGGGCAGGCAAAGCGGCCGGAGCTGAATATCGTGCCGTAGGCCATGGGCGATGAGTGCATCTCCAATCCAACGGCCAACGGGCGCGCCGTCGTGGACCACCCGGCGTGAAAACAATAGGGACGGAGCAGCAGTATGCGCACCTACCAGTTCACTGTCGTGACGGAGAAGGATGAGGATGGTCGATATGTGGCCATTTGCCCGGGTCTGCCCGGCTGCTATACCGAGGGAGAATCGGCAGAGGAGGCCCGCGAGATGATCGAGGATGCGATTCGGCTCCACGTGGAGGATCGGCTGGCTCGCGGCGAACCGATCTACCAGGAGGTGGGCGTTGCTCAGGTGAAGGTCGCCGTATGAGCCATCGCCTGCCGTCCCTCTCGGCACGTCAGATCATGCGCGATGCGGCGCTGACACTCGAAGACCTCCGCGGGGCGTGAGGGTGTCGCGATCCGTCCCAGTCTGATGGAGAGCCTTACGCGAGGAACCCGGAGGACTGCAACATGGCGTGGCAGCGCATCTGCGAAGGCGCGACGGAACTGACGGGAGGGCGGGTGATTGCTGTGGATACCGAGGTGATCGAACAGGATCTTTCCAGGCTCGCGGTGGGTCTCTACCGCGTTAACTGATCGCTCTTCCCGCTTTCGTATTCCTTGTAGGCCTGCTCGATCGCTTCGTCGGGTGTGACCTTCGTGTTGGCGCCGTGCTGCGTGATGCGGTCGTAGATTTCGTTGATGGTCAAGCTGGGGGTCTTGCTCTCGCTGAGGTAAGCCTTGCCGATCTCGCTGGTGGCGGCGGTTCGGGCGGCCAGTTGCGCCTGGTAGGCCGTCTTGCCCTTGCCGGTGTAGGTCTTGCCGACAAACCGCCCGCCGGTGGTCTTGGCGATCTTCTCCGCGCCGGAGTAATATCGCTCGCTGATGCGGCGATGGCCCTCTTCATGCTCGCGCAGCCACTTGTCGGGGTTGTTGGGCAGCCAGATGGTGATGCCAAGTTCCAGCTTCATGAAGACGGACGTGATCGTGACCGATGACTCGAAGCCTTCGGGCGTGGGTTCGCCGCCAGCATCGACATAGCTGACCGTCAGCGCCAGGCCCCAGTTGGCGGTGGTGATCGCGCCCTGCGAGGGCGAGCGCCGGGGCATTTCGGCAGGGGGCTTGGCGGGATCGAAATACTTGTAGACGAGCGTGGGCTTGGTCTTGTTGACGCGGACATCCTCGGCCGCGCCGGCCAACGCGGCGATACATGACATGATCAGAAACAGTCGAAGGCACATGATCGTCTGTAGTGCGGGCTTCAGCCTCAAGTTCAGGGTCGTCTTTCGATGCCTATGATTCATTGTAATGCGGCAGTCGTCAACAGGTTGTAAAACGACTTGTTGTAAAACGACTACTACGCGCCTCATCGATCATGGCGATGAGGTTGTCTTTCGGGACATCGGCCTGGATGGTGATGCCGGGCTCGAGGATGTAGC
Source organism: uncultured Phycisphaerales bacterium (assembly GCA_963836515.1). Lineage (GTDB taxonomy): Bacteria > Planctomycetota > Phycisphaerae > Tepidisphaerales > Tepidisphaeraceae > CAWIJX01. The sequence goes on along the minus strand of CAWIJX010000004.1, from coordinate 1,923,766 downwards.
CGCCGCCAGCGCCCATCTCGCGCTTCAGCCGCCGCACCTCGCTGCGCACCTCGTCGGGTGTGCCGGAGACGAGCAGGTCCTGTGTGCGCAGCCCGCCGCAGAGGGTGAGCCGCCGGCCAAACTCCCGCTTGAGCAGCCCGATGTCCATCGCCTCGGGCTGGATGGGGTGGAGAATGTCCAGGCCCAGATCGATCAGGTCGCCGATGATCGGCACGATGTGCCCGCACGAGTGGTGGAAGACGGTGCGCCCATGGCTCGTGGCCAGAGAATAGATCCGCGCCAGGCATGGCTTGATCAGCTCTCGCCAGCTCTGGGGCGAGATGAGCATGCCGCGCTGCGTGCCGTAGTCATCGCTCACGGCGATGCCTTCGAATTGGCCGGTGGCGAAGAGGATGCGCATCGTGGCGAGGATGTGTTCGGTGAGGTTATCCAGCAGGGCCGCGACGAACGCTGGATTCTCGGCCACATCCATCAGAAGGTCCTCCATGCCGCGCATGAAGGTGGCGCGTTCCCACAGGTCGCCCACCCAGATAATCCGGTAATGCCCGGCCTGCGCTGCACACCATTCGGCGATGTGGGCGAAGCGATACGGCTGGGTCGGACCGGGAAACGTGTATCGTGTTAGGTCGGGCTCCCGCAGACACGGGCCGATGGGCGAGCCGCGGTCGATCGAGCTGGTGGACCAGACGACGCCGAATTCGTCGGTGATGGTCTCGCCGTATTGGCCGGGATCGGCATAGAGCGGCTTGATCGATTTCGGCGAGGTCATGCGGATGGGCAGGGCGAGGCTCGCCTCAAGGTCCTGTCCGTAGTGCTCGCGAGCAATCCGCGCGGCCGGTGGCGAGAAGCTGAAGTTGTACGGAACGGCGTCACACGGCTCGTGCCGCAGCATCCGCTCGATCCAATGCTTATCCGTCACGTTCGTCCTCGATATCTGATCTGAAGCGGAAGCGTCAGCGCCCGCCCTGCGATCCGGGGCGGGCGCTGACGCTTCCGCTTCAGATGATTCACCGCGCCACCTTAAGTTTCAGAGCCACATCCGTCTTCAGCGCCGGGATCGCCAGTTTGAGCGTGCCGCCGCGGACTTCCACATCTTCGCTGCGCTGCACTTCGCCTTTCCACGTCTCCCACCACTCCAGCTTATAGCGACCATCGGCCAGGCCCTTGGCATCCAGCTTATACGCCGCCACCTCGCCAACCGTGTTCTGTCCGTGGTTGAACCACGAGCTTTCCCTGTTCTGAATCCACAGCATGGCCAGGCCGCTCGTCTTCATGCCGCACAGCAGCACATTCGGCCGGTCAATGACCCGGCAGCCGGTGAACGTGTACTTGCTGACGGTGACCCAGTCTTTGCCGAAGTTCTCGATGCGTATGCGATGCTTTCCGGCCGGGATGTCGACGGCGATGTCCTCGTCGTAGGTCGTCTCCCACAGTTTCCACTGCGCGGAATACACACTCTTCTTGCCCAGGTCCTTGCCGCAGGGAAGTTCGCGCTGCAAGACCTGCTGCTCATCGACCCAGATCCGCAGCAGGCCTGAGGCGGAGACCGCGCCGACACGGACGATGAACTTGCCCGCCTGCGGATAATTCACCGTGAATGTCAGCGGCCCCTTCAGATCGGAATGGGCGCTTCCATGGAGCAACTGCCGTGGCAACTGATCGCCTTCGATGGTCCCATCCGGCCGCAGCGCCAGCTCACTGTGCTCCTGCTTGCCCCAGGTGCTCAGCGCATTCACGATGGCGTCGCGCGTCTCGGGCTTGCGGTCCTTGTCCACGAACTGCGGCGGCGTCGTCTCCAGCATTTCCCACTTGGCGCTGCCCAGGGGCAGGTCCTTCGTGAATCGCGAAAGCGCCGTGAAGTGGAAATACAGATTCAGCGGATCAATGTAATTCTCGTGCCACCACGGCATCGGCCCGCCGGCGCAAAAGCTGAAGCATCCCGCCCACAGCGAGTTGTGGATCGCCCAGCCTTTGGGGTCTTTGTCGGCCGTCGTCGAGTGGCTGCGGATGCCAAACTCGCCGAAGATGTGCGGCTTGTTGAACCGCTGCCACTGGTGCAGGCTGTAGCGTCGCACGGCCTCGGCGACGTTGCCGTCATCGTTCGTGTAGCAGTGGGTCTGGACGATGTCGATGTTCGGCAGGCTCCAGAATTCCTCCGGGCCGGTGTTGCTCCAGAAACTCGTGGTGATCAAGTGGCCGAACGGATCGAGCCCGCGCAGGTAGTCGGACATCTCGCGGTGCCAGGGAAGCTTGATCGAATCGGGGCACTTGTCCCACCCCTCGAACTCGTTGCCGAATTCCCAGCAGAGCACGTTGGCGCTGTATCCCCACCGCGCGATCGTGTAGCGCAGCCGCTTTTTGTAGAGCTGCTTCGAGGGCTCGCCGGTGAACCAGTCCGATGGCCGGGTACATGGCCCGCCGTGCGTCGCATTGAACGGATTTCGCGGCCAGCCGCCTTCGCGGAAATCCTGGTGCGTGTCCATGCACATCATGTAATAGAGCCCCAGCTTCCGGGCCACGTCGAGCACCAGGTCGAACCGCGCGGCCGCATCCTGCCGATACCAGCCGAGCTTGTCCATCCACTCGATGCCCAGGCTCGACGACGACATCCACCAGCGGTTGTAGTTCTCGCCGGCGGCCGCGATCTTCCGCATCGCCTCATCGCCGAGCTGCCCGCGCGTGTGATAGATCGGCACGTTATGCCCGTTGGCGAAGAACCCCTGGCCATTGTCGAAGGCGAGATAATGCGGATCGGCCTTGCCTGTGCGGATGAAGCCCGGGGAATCGCCGGCGACGGCCTCGAACGCGCCCGCGCCGCCGCTGATCTCGCCGCTACGATCCTTGAGCTTGAGCTGCCACGTATAGCGGCCCTTCTCCGTCGGCGCGAAGCGGACGGCCCAATAACCGCCGCCATCGGCACTGAGCACTTCACGATCGCCCTCGATCTTGCGCTGCTGCGGGACCATGAAGAACCCCGGCACTTCCAGCTTCTTTCCGGAAGGAGCGGTGAAGACGGCATCGAGCAGTACTTGGTCCGGATCGAACGGATTGTCATACGTAGCACCCAGCTCGACGCGCAGCTCAAGCTTTTCATACTGCGCAACGCGCGCGGCACTGGGCGTGACCTGGCCGATCGCCAGCGCCTTGCGCGAAGTCGCGAAGTCGCTTGATTTCGACTGGGCGTAGACCACGCTCGCATGCAGCGCGACGCAAGCCGCGAGGATTGCCGTGAATCGCATGATGCTCCTTTGTATTACTCCAGCGTCCACCCCGGCAGCTTGACGATCCTCCCGCCCGCCAGCGCCAGCTCGTGCGCGCACAGTCCGACGCATGTCCAGTTGGCCGACCGTCGCGCGTTCGGTTGCGGCTCGCGGTCCTCGACCAGCGACATGATGAACTCGTGCGCCAGGTGCGGATGCGAGCCGCCGTGGCCGCTGCCCTGCGTGAAGCTCAGGTGCGTGTGCTTACCCAGGTCATACACGCCCTTGGTCGTGAACGGCCGGATCGGCGCGGGAAGCAGGCGGGCGTAATCCGGCGCTTTGACCGGCTTGGGGATCTTGCGCTCGGGCAGTTTGGCGCGGTGCAGGATCAGCGGCCACTCGATCGACGCCTTGGACCCGTACACATCGAAGCTCTCGCGATACTGCCGGGCCACGTCGAACAGCGAGCGGTAGATCCGCGCAGAGGTCGGAGGCCTGGAACTTGATGTGGGTTGTCTCAACTGCGAAGGGCGAGCTGTACTTGCCGATGAGATCCTTGCGGATCGTGCCCGAACCGAAGCACGAGACATACTCGGCCGCCGCGCCGCTCAGGGCGCAGACCGGCCCGACGCAGTGCGTGGCGTACCACATCGGCGGCAGGCCCGGCCAATAGTTCGGCCAGCCGTCCATGTCCTGCTGATGGCTCGCCTGGAGGAACTGCAGCTTGCCCAGCTCGCCGCGCTCGTAAAGCTCCTTGATGAACAGGAACTCACGGCTGTAGACGACCGTCTCCATCATCATGTATTTCAGGCCGGTCTTCTTCTGCAGCGCGACGATGGTCTTGCAGTCCTCGATGTTCGTCGCCATCGGCACCGTGCAGGCCACGTGCTTGCCGGCCTTCAGCGCGGCGATCGACTGCCGGGCGTGATCGGGGATCGGCGTGTTGATGTGTACGGCGTCGATGTTCGGGTCGCGCAGCAGCTCGTCGAAATCGGTATAGTGATTCTCGATGCCAAAGGCGTCGGCCAGGGCATCAAGCTTCTTCTTCGTGCGCTGGCAGACGGCATAGAGGTTGGCGTGCGGATGCCGCTGATAGATGGGGATGAACTCCGCCCCGAAACCAAGCCCCACGATGGCGATGTTGATCTTCCGGCCGGCCATGTGCGTCTCCTTCCCGCAAAGTGTCTGTGCGGCATCTTACCAGACGGGCTGATCTTTCGTAGCACAGGCGTCCTCGCCTGTGGGTCTACACGCTGGAAGCCTGCGCCACTACCGATTACAATCCCGCCCATGGAGTTGCTGCTGTCTTTCGCCATCTTCGTCGCCCTGGGCATCGGCTTCGTCTTCGTGAGCCTCGTGTTCGGCTCGGTCGTCCGGCCGCACGTGCCCAACCCCGACAAGGCCGCCGTCTACGAATGCGGCGAGCCGTCGATGGGTTCGAGCTGGGTCCAGTTCGACCTGCGGTTCTACATCGTCGCCTTGGTCTTCCTCGTGTTCGATGTCGAGGTCGCCCTCTTCTACCCGTGGGCCGTCGCATTCGGCGCCGCCACGGATTTCAACATTCGCCTCTCGGCCGTCGTCGATATGCTCTTCTTCTTTGGCGTGCTGCTGGTGGGCTTCGCCTATCTGTGGCGCTTCGGCTATCTGGACTGGGTGCGCTCGGCCGCCACGACCAGCATCAAGGCGCGGTATCAGAGCGGCATCGACCTGCGTAAAGAAGCGCGCATCGACCAAGGATAATCTAAACTAACCACGGAGACACGGAGAAATACTGAATTTCAAATTTCAGATTTCAAATCTCCGCGACCTCCGCGCCTCTGCGGTGAGGTAATAAACCATGCCATCTCTCGTACTTGAAAAGATCAAGCAACTCTCCATCCGCGACATCGCCCTGCCCGACAAGCTCGGCCCGCACGATGTCCGCATCGCCATCCACACCGTCGGCGTGTGCGGCAGCGATGTGCATTATTACGAGTGGGGCTACATCGGCCCGTTCGTCGTGAAGGAGCCGATGGTGCTCGGTCACGAGGCGTCCGGCAAGGTTGTCGCGCTGGGCAGCGAGGTCAAGGACCTGAAGATCGGCGATCGCGTCTGCATGGAGCCTGGCATCCCCGACCCCAACAGCAAGGCCAGCCGCCTGGGCATGTACAACGTCGATCCGGCAGTGCGCTTCTGGGCCACGCCGCCCATCCACGGTTGCCTCACCACGACCGTTGTTCATCCGGCCGCCTACACCTTCAAGCTCCCCGACAACATCTCCTTCGCCGAAGGCGCGATGGTCGAGCCGCTGGCCATCGGCATGCACGCGGCCAGCAAGGCCCACATCAAGCCCGGCGATGTGGCCGTCGTCATCGGCGCGGGAACCATCGGCATGGTGACGGCCCTGTCGGCGCTTGCCGGCGGCTGCTCGCGCGTCATCATGACGGACATTCAGCAGCCCAAGCTCGACTTGGCCGGCAAACTCGGGCCAATCACGCCGGTGAACGTCACGCGCGAGGATGTGCTCGATGTCGTGAACAAGACGACCGATGGCTGGGGCGCCGACATCATCTTCGAGTGCAGCGGCAGCGAGAAGGTCTATCCCAGGATCTTCGACATCCTCTGCCCCGGCGGCCGGATTATCGCGATCGGCCTGTCGGGCAAACCCCTGCCTTTCGACATCGGCGCCGCCCACGTGAAAGAGGCCAGCATCCACACCATCTTCCGCTATGCCAACGTCTATCCGCGGGCCCTGGCGCTGATGGGCTCGGGCAAGATCGACGTCAAGCCGCTGATCACCGAGAGCTACGCCTTCAAGGACAGCATCAAGGCGTTCGACTACGCCACGCACATGAAGCCGACGAGCGTGAAGGTGCAAATCGTGATGGAGTGAGACCTGAACAACCGAAAATCCGCACCGGTTGACAGTTAGGGTATTATTAGCTATTCTCTTTCCGGAATACTGGAGTCTCACGGAGCTGGCCCGTGCCCTATCAGATCAGGGATCCCGTGCATAACTTCATCTCGCTTCGCGAGAAGGAGATGAAGCTGATCAACACACCTGCCATCCAGCGATTGCGTCGCATTCGTCAGTTGGCGCTGGCGTCGCTGGTGTATCCGGGAGCCTTGCACACCCGTTTTGACCATAGTCTGGGGGTTGCGCATGTGGCGGGGATGATGGCCAATGCTCTCGGCCTCGACGCGGACCAGTGCGAGATCGTCAGACTGGCGGCGATTCTCCACGACATTGGCCATGGGCCGTTCAGCCACGTATCAGAATACGCCCTGGAGTTGTTTGCGGATCGTACAACGCTCAAGCCAGATCAGAAAAAAGAGAAGATTCATGAGCTGGTCAGTGGATTGATGATCCAGAGTGACGCAAACGTGCAGAGGATCCTGGGGCGTAGGCATGCGAGAGCATCTGCAAACTCTTGGGAACGGGATACGGCGAGCCAGTCGTCAGGTCTATTGTCTCGGGACCGCTTGATGCCGATAAGCAGGACTATCTGTTGCGCGACAGCCTGTTCTGCGGCGTCCAATACGGCGTCTTCGACCTCCACCAACTCCACCGTTTGCTGATCGCTCTTGGCAAGAACCATCAGCGCGAGCTGATGATAAAGGCGGACGGAATTCACGCAGTCGAGCAGTATGTGCTTGCCAGGCTCAAAGAGGAATTTGTGGAGGTCTATGCCCCCATCGGCTGGGATACGCCGACAGACCGCGACCGGCTATGCAACGAGCTTTACGAGCCGATACGCTCTACGATTGAAGCGGTTCTCCGCGCAGACGGGAAAGGAAGCACGCCATGAACGCCTATGACTTCGTACATTTGGCTTTGCACGCGCTTGGCGGGGAGATTCGAGGGAAGACCAAGTTCCAGAAGACCATCTATTTTCTGGGAATTCTGACGGGCCAACTCGAAGACCTCGGTTACCGCCCGCATTTCTACGGGCCGTATTCGGATGATGTCGCGGCGGCGCTGGAACGCCTGCGAGCCCTCGGTTTCGCGGACCAGACTATCGCCAGCGGCGGCGCAGTGGACTCCCGCGGGTTCGAGGTGGCCAGATTCGACTATCGTCTCAATGAGGCGGGTCAACAGATGGCGCAGCGCAAGGCGGCCGGGAGCGGTTGCTGGGCAGATATCAAGTCGGCTGCGGCTACTCTCAAGAAACTGGGCGACGCAGATTACGTCAAGCTTTCCATCGCCGCGAAGACCTACTTCATGCTGGGGGAAAAGAAAGGCAAGGCACGCTTGGATGAGCTAGCCAATATTGCCAGGGATTTCGGATGGTCAATCACCGTCGATCAGGTGCTGCAAGCTGCCCAATATCTCGGCTCACTTGGCCTCGTGCAGTTGAGCTAATTCTGCCTGCCTGCGCCTACTGACCAGCGGTCTGCGTCTTCGTTTCGCCCATGAACGCCAGCATGTTCTCCAGCGGCACGTCGCCTTCCACCGAATGCGCCGGCGCGAGGATGTAGCCGCCATCGCGCCCCGCGTCGATTAGCTTCCGCGTCTCGCGACGGACATCTTCCACCGAGCCATACGGCAGTGTCCGTTGGGTCGATAGCCCGCCGTGGAATGCCAGCCGGCCCTTGTATCGCTTCATGAGCGAAAACACATCCATCACCTCAGGCTGGAACGGGTTGAAGCAGTGGACGCCATCGGCGATCAGATCGTCGAACAGCTCATCGACATCGCCACAGGAGTGGATGAACACGAACTTCCCGTGCTGCCGCACGAACCCGTACATGCGTTTGAGCTGCGGCTCGATGAACTCGCGCCACAGGCCCGGCCCCATCTGCAGGCCATGCTGCTGGCCCCAGTCGTCGCCGAAATACACGCCGTCGATGTCGTAGGTCATCGCGCGCTCGAGCTGGGCCAGGTTGTAGTCGGCGATCCGGCCGAGCAGCTCGTGAACGAAGGCGGGCTCTTCGATGAAGTCGAGCATGAGCTGTTCCAGCCCGCGCAGCGTCCAGGCGCGCTCGTACAGCGAGAAGCCGATCTGGAAGACCCGAAAGCGGTCGCCGAATCGCTTGAGATTGTCGCCGATGTCGGCGAAGAAGCGGTCATCCTGCGGTTTGGGGAAGCGGTAGCCGGCGAGCGTCGGCCGGGGCAGCACCTGCCCGCGGACGATGCCGATGTCCTTGTCCACGCTGCGGTCCCACACGACGCCAAAGACATCGCGCACGCGGTCGCCGCCGATGTCGTCGAAAAAGCCAATGCCATTGCCCAGACTCAGCAGGTGATTGTCGAACACATCGGCCAGGTCGCCCGGGCCGAAGTGCGCGACGAGCTTCTGCATCGCCTCGTGGGTGAAGGAGAACGACCAGGGCACATACGGCGGCCGGCGAAACTCCAGCGCGGCCCGCACCACATCGCGCTTGTTCATCACGCAGATGATCGCACCGGCGGCAGCGTGCTGCAACAACAAAGAAGCGGCCTCGACACGGGCCGCTTCCTTCGCGATATCGGATGGACGATGGCGGACTACTCCTCGTCGTCGTATTCCTCATCCTCGTCGTCGTCATCATCGTAATCTTCGTCGTACTCCTCTTCCTCTTCCTCCTCGTCTTCTTCCTCCTCTTCCTCGTCGTCGTCTTCTTCTTCCTCCTCCTCTTCCTCGTCGAACTCTTCCTCCTCTTCCTCGTCGAACTCTTCCTCTTCCTCCTCCTCCTCTTCGTCCTCTTCCTCCTCTTCCGCGGCCTCTTCTTCCTCCTCTTCGTCTTCGTCCTCCTCTTCTTCCTCCTCATCGCGCGAGCGCCGTTTGGCGCACTGGGGCTCTTCCAGCCCGAGCAGCATCGCCAGCCGCGCGTCCGTCGCCTGCGGATCGATGACGAAGCTGTCGTTCACACCGAGAGAGGACGCGCAAAGGACCGTCGGATCAAGCTGAGTAGTCATGGATTGTTCCCGAGTTCGTTTCTTTCGCCGCCATCCCTCGGCGGCAGCTTCTTGCTCTAAAACGTCCGTCACAAGTGGCGGCATTGAAGCGAGTTTGACCGGCGGGGTCAAGAGGCGAATTACCCAAAACGCAAATGGCCGCAAGTCGCGGAAATCTCAGTCGATGCGCGCCTTGCGAAGCAGCAGCGCATTGCCCAATACCGTCACGTCCGACAGCGCCATCGCCGCCGCCGCGACCAGCGGATTGAGCAGCCCCGCGGCCGCCAGCGGAATGGCCAGCACGTTGTACACGAAGGCCAGGAACAGGTTCTGCCGCACCTTGCGCATGGTCGCGCACGACAGCCGGATGGCCGTGGCGATCCCGTGCAGCGAGCCGCTGACCAGCACGATCCCGCCCGTTTCCTTGGCGATGTCCGATCCCGAGCCGATGGCAATGCCCAGGTCGGCCGTCGCCAGCGCCGGCGCATCGTTGATCCCATCGCCCACCATGGCCACCGAACTCGTCGCGGCCTGAAGCTCGCGGATGACACTGGCCTTTTCGTCGGGCTTCACCTGCGCGCGAACGTCGTCAATCCCCACCTGCCGCGCGATCGACTCGGCCGTGGCGCGGTTGTCGCCCGTGAGCAGCACCGTGCGTAGGCCAAGGCCGTGCAGTTCGCCAATCGCCTGCGGCGAATCAATCTTGATCGGGTCGGCCAGCGCGATGGCCCCGATCACGCGAAGCTGCGAATCCGCTCCGGCCGCCACCTGCACAAGCGTGTGGCCGGGCGCAGCCTGAGTCGTCGCGGCCAAGCCATCGGTGGCACCATGCCGGCTCAGGAGCGCCGAGCTGCCGACGAGCACGCGCTGGCCGTCGAGGTGGGCCTCGACACCCAGCCCCGACTCGCTGGTGAAGCTCTCGATCTCCGGCACATCGATTCCGCGATGCCGCGCATGGCGCACGATCGCCTGCGCCAGCGGGTGCTCGCTGTATTGTTCCGCGGCCGCCGCCAGCCGCAGCACCTTTAACTCATCCGCGCCGTTCCGCGGGTGTACACTGACGACGGCCGGCTTGCCCTGCGTCACCGTGCCCGTCTTGTCCAGCACCACCGTGCCGATGTGCTCGGCCGACTGTAGCGCGTCGATGTCGCGGATGAGGATGCCGCGCCGCGCGCCCCTGCCCAGCCCGACCATCAACGTCGCCGGCACCGCCAGCCCCAGCGCGCATGGGCATGCGATAATCAGCACGCTGCACACCGTCTGCGCAATGCGCGCCCATGTCTTCGCGGTGCTCCAGTGATGCGCAGCGCCCCATGTGAACCAGATAATCCCCGTGAGCAGCGCCACCCCCAGCACGCTGGGCACGAACACCGCCGATACGCGATCGGCCAGCCTCTGCACCGGCGGCTTGCTCGACTGCGCCGTCTCCACCAGCTTCACGATCTGCGCCAGCGCCGTCTCGGCGCCGACCCGTGTTGCGCGGATGACCAGCCGGCCATTGCGGTTGCCCGTTCCGCCGATCACGCTGTCCCCGGCCGACTTGTCCACGGGCAGCGGCTCGCCACTGATCATCGACTCATCCACCTGCGACTGGCCTTCGAGAATGACGCCATCCACCGGCACCGCATCGCCCGGCCGGACCAACACGCGGTCTTCCTTCTGTACCCCAGCGACCGGAATTTCCTGCGGCTGATCGTCCTCGTCCAGCCGCAGCGCCGTCGGCGGCGCCAGGTTCAGCAATTCGCGTATGGCCGATCCCGCCTTGTCGCGCGCCCGGGCCTCCAACCAATGCCCGAAACTGATCAGCGCCAGCAGGCCGGCAGCTTCCATGAAGTACAAATCTGGCAGATGCGACCACCACCCCGCCAGATACCCGCCAAAAGCGGCCAAGCTGTACCCATACGCCACCGTCGCGCCCATCGCGATCAGCGTGTCCATGTTGGTGGCGCCGTGCCTCATCGCACTCCACGCGCCGCGATAGAAACCCGCGCCGACGTAGACGATCGCCAGCGTGCCGGCCGCCAGGCTCAGCCAGTTCATCCACATCGCATGGTGCAGCTCATGGCCCTCGTGCGACAGCAGGTAGAGGATCCAGTGGGTCAGCTCCACCGGCAGCCAGAGGGCGATGCCCACCATGGCCCGCCGAAACCACGCACGGGCATGGGCCTGCTGTCGCGCCAGACGCTCTTCCTCGACGTTGGATGGATCGTGGCTCTCTTCGGGATGCGCCGCATAGCCCGAGTTGGAGATGGCTTGCGCCACATCCTCGGGCGACGCCTGAGCCGGGTCGAACCGCACCACGGCGCACCCGCGCCAGGTTCACCTGGCAGGCCTGTACGCCGTGTACGCCGTTGATGGCTTTCTCGACATGAGCGACGCAACTGGCGCAGTCCATGCCCTCGACGGCAATGGCGGCTTCGCGAACCGGCTGGGCGGATGTCGGCATACGGAACACATTGTATACCGGTAGAGACGGGCTGAAGCTCGCACTACAAGCGGCTACTTCGCGTCCTTGTACTTCTCTGGGTTCTTATTGAACTCGGCGATGCACTCCTTGCAGCAGAACGCGTACACCTTGCCGTTGTACGTCACCGTCACCTTGGGATTCACCGGCTCGTTCATGATCGGGCACATCTTGTTCACCGGCTGCGTGCTCGGCGCGGTGGCCGGCGACTTGGCCGCGTCGTGATTGTGCTCACCTTTGGCCAGCGCCATCACGCCAACACTCAGCCCCAGCGACAGAAAACCCGCGACGATAGACCTTCTCATGCGAAATCTCCGTTGTTTTCTGAAGCGGAAGCGTCAGCGCCCGCCCCGGGCAGGGCGGGCGCTGACGCTTCCGCTTCAGAAAGACCTGTCCATACACCAGAACGCCCGTCGCCGCCGTAAGGTTCAATGCTACTTCTTGTAATACGCCACGTTTTTCTCGATGAACGCCGCCCATTCGGCCGGGAGGTCCTCCTGCGGGAAGATCGCCTTCACCGGGCATTCATCCACGCACAGCCCGCAGTCGATGCACGTGTCGGGGTCGATGTAGAGCATCTCGGCATCGGCAAACGCCGCCTCCTCCTTGGTCGGATGGATGCAGTCCACCGGGCAGACGGTCACGCAGGCCGTGTCCTTGGTCCCGATGCAGGGCTGGGCGATGATGTGGGCCATGGTTTGTGTCTCTCCTTGGGCTCGGGATTATAGGGATCGCGCCGCGTAATGCGTACTGCGTATTTCGTACTGCGTATTTCGTACCACCTACGGAATACGAAATACGCAATCGCCTCACTCCTCTCGCATCGCGCAATTCTCAACAAGGCATCTCCCCGTCATTTCCTTCGGCTTCGGCAATCCCATCATGCACAGGATCGTCGGCGCGATGTCCGCCAGCCGGCCGCCTTTGATTAACTGCTTGCCCTTGTAACGGTCGTCCACGACATACAGCGGCACATCAAACGTGGTGTGCGCGGTGTGCGGGCCGCCGGTCGTCGGGTCGATCTCCTGCTCGGCGTTGCCGTGATCGGCCGTCACCACCGCCGCGCCGTTCACCTTCAGCGTGGCATCAATGATCCGCCCGACGCACATATCCACGGCCTCAATCGCCTTGATGGCCGCCGCCAGATTGCCCGTATGCCCGACCATGTCGCCATTGGCGAAATTCACCACCACCAGATCGTACTTCCCGGAGAGCACGCGATTGACCACCTCGTCCGCCACCGGATACGCGCTCATCTCCGGCTTCTGGTCGTAGGTGTCCACCTTGCGCCCCTGCTCATCCACCTTGGGCGACGGGATCAGCGTGCGCTCCTCGCCGGCGAACGGCTCATCCCGGCCATCGTTAAAGAAGAACGTCACGTGCGGGTATTTCTCCGTCTCGGCGCAGCGGAACTGCTTCAGGCCAAGCTGCGAGAGATATTCGCCGAGAATGTTGGCCATCTTCGGCGGCTTGACGAAGGCGACGTGTACCGGCAGGCCCTCTTCGTACTGCGTGAGCGTCACGTAATAGACATTCACCTTCTTCCCTCGCTCGAATCCTTGTGTAAGCACCTGCCCCGTCTTGTCCTTGGCCGTGAAGGGAAACTGGTCATAGACGAACGCCCGCGTCAGCTCGCGCGGCCGATCGCCGCGATAGTTGAAGAAGATGATCGAGTCGCCATCCTTCACCGTCGCGCGCGGCGTGACGCCATCGTCGCAGATGAGCGAAGGCGCGATAAACTCGTCGCCCTGCATGTTCGACTCGGTCGGATGGTCGTAATACTGCTGGATGGCCTCCTCGGCCGATTTGAACTTCGCGCCCTCGCCGAAGACGATGGCGCGATACGCCCGCTCGACGCGCTCCCAGCGGTTGTCGCGGTCCATCGCCCAGTAGCGGCCCGTGACGCTGGCCACCTTGCCCACGCCGATCTGCTTCATCTTCGCCTCGATGTCGCGGATATAGCCCAGGCCGGAATTGGGCGGACTGTCGCGGCCATCCATGAAGGCATGAAGATAGACGCGCGAAAGTCCCTTGCGCCTGGCCAGTTCGATGCAGCCATAGAGGTGCTCGAGCAGGCTGTGTACGCCGATGTCCGAGCACAGGCCAAACAGGTGCAGGCTGCCGCCGCTCTTCAGGCAGTTGTCCACCGCCCTGTTCAGCTCGGCGTTCTTGAAAAACTCGCCGTTGCGGATCTGCTTGGTGATGGCCACCGATTCCTGATCGACCACCCGGCCAGCGCCGATGTTCTGATGCCCCACCTCGCTATTGCCCATCGTGCCTTCGGGCAGGCCGACCTCAAAGCCGCTGGTGTGGATCAGCGTGTGCGGGTAATTGGCAACCAGGCGGTCTTCGGTGGGATGCCTGGCCAGGTAGACAGCATTGGCGTTGTTCCACTTGGGATCGGGATTGGCGCCCCAACCGTCGCGGATGATCAGGACGATGGGGCGTTTGGCGAGCGTGGGCATGTGAGTTCCTGGTCCTTTCACTGATTAAGAGTCGCGACATCATATGCGCATGGCGCGCCGCCTCAAGTTGGCGATTCCGGGTGGCATGCTCACGCCGGCCGAGAGAGACGCTCACTTGCTTGACGACCTGGATTCGGCCGGCGTGGGCATGCTCGTCGGCGCGCATCGACGTCTGGCATGCCCACGCCCGGCGATCTGCTCTTGCGGCAAAGGAATATCATTGGCGCCGGGCGTGAGCATGCCACCCGAACTTGAAATCTGATATTTGAAATCTGAACTTGCAGCCCTACAGCCGCCACGGTTCTCTCCAAGCCCGCGAGCGCAGGCGATTGGCATCGTCATCGCCGATGAACATCTCGCGCACGGGGTCGAAGGTGAGCTTGCGGTTCAGCATCCACGCCATCGCGGCCGCATGACACGCCGCGTGCGAGTGGCGCATGACAGTTGGATTGGCCGCCGTGAGCCCGCGCGTGCGGATGCAGTCGAAGAAATTGCGCCCGTGGCTGGAGGAATCGGTGCCGGCCAGCCGGCGCGTGGCGCACATGCGCTTCAACTCGCCCTTGAGCGACTGCGGGAATACCTCGATATCGCCGCTGTCACCGGTCTCCACCCAACCCTCATCACCCACGAATCGCACCGGGCACGTTCCCAGCCGGCTTATATACTGTGGGCTGCGATCGCCGAAGGGGTTGTTGAGGTAGTCCAGGATCAGCTTCACGCCGTTGGCATAGAGCGCGGTGAGGCTGTCCTTGCCGGGGATATATTCCAGCGGCGTGGTGTCATCCGTGCCGTTGGCCCACTGGCACAGGTCCAGCGTATGCAGCGCCCCAGTCGAGCAGCGTGCCGCCGGAGTCGAAGTCGTAATGCCCGCGCCAGCCGCCCTGCACGTATTGCCTGTTGTACGGCCGCCACGGACATGGCCCCAGCCACATGTCCCAGTCCACTACGTCCTTCGCCGGCTCGGGCTCCGCCGGCAACTGGTCGTAGATGATCCGCGGCCGGTAGATCGACGCGTACATCGTGTGGATCTTGCCGAGCTTGCCGCTGCGGGCCAGCGCGATGGCCGACTGGAAATTGCCGATGCTGCGCCGCTGCGTGCCGGCCTGAAACACCCGCGCGTATCGCCGCATCGTCTCGGCCAGCAGTGCGCCATCGGCGATGGTCATGGCGCAGGGCTTCTCGCTGTAGACATCCTTGCCCGCGCGGGCGGCCATGATCGACGCCAGGGCGTGCCAGTGGTCGCCGGTGGCGATCAGAACCGCGTCGATGTCCGGCCGGGCGATCATCTCGCGAAAATCGCGATAGAGCACGCAGTCCCTGTTGCCGTAGCGGCCATCGACCATCGCCTTGCCCGCCTCGCGCCGGCTGGCCTGCACATCGCAGATGGCCACGCACTGCACATCGGACTCGGCCAGCATGCCGGTCAGATCCTGCGTGCATCGCGGGCCAATGCCGATCACGCCCAGGCTGATCCGCTCGTTGGCGGCCGACTTGCCGCGCGCGATACGTGGAATGATCAGGGGAAATGCCATCGCCGCGAGCGATCCCCTGAGCATCGAACGCCGTGTGAGTCTCATGCGGTTGATGTTAACGGCCGGCGGCACATTTTGCACGGATGAGGGTATACTGGATTGGCTTCGTAGTGCGGGCTTTAGCGCTTTAGCCCGTTCCTCGTGCAACGGACAAACACATGTGGACGACCGAACAACTCGTCAGCGAATCCGTCGGCGGCCGAGTCGGAGACCGTTTTTGCGGCCTCGATGAAGTCAACCAGCTCGACAAGTCGCAGCTCATGGAAGGCGCCGCCCGAGCCTTAGCTCGCCCGCAAACCTCCGAGGTCATCCCCGGCGCCCGCCCGCTCAGCCGGCGATTGCTGGCCGCGCAGTGGACGCTCCTGCTTGAGCAGTTGCAGCTACCCCCCGAGCCCAAGGTGCTGGAACTCTGCGCCGGCGGCAGCGATCCGGTCATCGTCGCTCTGGACGTCCTCTTCGGCGCCAAAGCCTCCTACATCACCATCAACCTCAACCGCAAACTCGCCGCGCAACTGATGGAGCGCGCCGCGGGTTTGAAGCTGCCGGTGCGCGTGATCGAGGATGATGTGCGCAACCTGGCATCGCATTTCCCCGACGGATCCTTCGACTGCATCTGCTTCCACCACGCGGTGAACGACATTCTCCAGACCGCCGTCGCCGCCAAACACGGCTGGGACACGCGCGACCTCGACTGGTGGCCCAACGAGCGGCAGATGATCGAATGGCTCGGCCAGGAACATGAAAAAGACGGCCTGGCATCGGTGGGCCTGCCGGAGCTGCGCGATCCTCGAATCGGCCGCCCGCGCCGTGAAACCGGGCCAAGCTCTATGCTTCGACCACTGGACTTGGCAGCACCATCTGAGCCTCGACTGGTTCCCCGGAAAGCTCTTCAGCAACCTCATGCCGTTGGCGCGAAGTCGCCCTGTCGCTTTCGGTTCCGCTGATCGAGGTGACGCCCGCCGGCCTGGATCGGCGGTGGTGGATGGTGCTGCGGCGGGCATCGTAACTTGATGGACAATGCACGGCCCCAGTCTCCTATTCGGCCAAACTCCTACGCGCCGAATGGCGCATTCGCTCCTCTCTTCGCCCGTCGCGCCGCATACGTAGCCGCCAGCACCGTAACCAGAATGACCGCCGCGACGGCGCCCTGGCCGGCGTAGATGTGGCCCGGCCAGAGCCATTGGGTCACTGCACCAGTGCCGGGACCGAGCATTTGGCCCAGGCCGATGAGCGCTTCGTGATATCCGCCGTGCTCGGTGCTGCCTTCGGAGAGGACCATGCCGAAATACAGGCTGCCGGAGTAGATCGTGCCCAGCGCGATTCCGAGAAGCGCCTGGAAGACGATCATGACGGCGATGGCCGCGTGGTTGCTGCGCAGAACGTCGCTGCCCGGCAAGACAATGCCCAGGAACGCGATGAGCATGAGATACGCGCAGCCCAGCAGGAGCATCGGCCGCCCATGCCACCAGACCGTGATCGACAGCAGCACGAAGGTAACCCAGCGCGTGGCGAGCCAGGCGCTGCTGAGCAGCGTGGCCGTCGCAAGCGGCAGCCGCTTGACGACAGGCAACGATGGCATCATCGACATCATGCCGTAGATGAGCACATACGTGGCCGGCAGGGCGATGCGCGAGAGCCACAGGGCGAGCCGGTGCTGGCTCGCCAGCGCCGGTTCAGCCTCGGGCACGTGGGCTGCTTCTTCCGCAGCGCCGCTGGAGCTATCCTCATCCCGACCGAGAAACATCAGGAGCGCCGCGACAACCAGCAGGTGCCCCACGCATGGTATCATGAACACGCCCATGGGCCGATGCTGGATGACGCTGCCCGAGACGGCCATGGAGATAGCGCCCATGAACGACCAGCTCAGGTTGTAAATGCCGACGCGTCGCGACATCGTATGCGGATCGCCGCGCCCGGCGACGAGGCTTTCGATGGGCGGCCAGCTCATGGCGCAGACGAACATGTAAAGGACGAGAATCGGCGCGATGACCGGCGTGATCGGCCAGCGCATGGCCGGCAGGGTGATCAGGGCCAGCAGCAGGTTGACCGCAATAAGCACGGGACGGCGCCCGAAACGGCCGGTCAAAACGCGCGCAAGCAGCGCGCCAAAGATGTAGACGAACCCCTGGCCGGCGGAAAGAAGAAAGTTACCGAGCAGGCCCCAGTGGAGATGGCGCTCGGTGTAGAAAAAGACGTTGATGCAGAGGAAACTGGTGGCGAAGCTCTGGATGCATTCGACAAGGTAGAAGGAAAAGAGGAGCATCGGTTAGAGCGAGAGTGTAGCGGGAGGCAGAGAAGAGAACCACAGATGAACACGGAAGACACAGATGAGAAGAACTGACAGGCCCTGTGAATCGTCGGTGCAGAACTTGCCGTAGGACGATGCGATGGCTGTCGTGAAAGTCGCTGGCTGGTGACAGACAAAGGACCGATGTTGCCGCGACCTTCGGGAAGGGTCGTGGTGGCGACAGGCTGGTATATCGCACCTGACAGTTTATCCACATGCTAAATCCTGCTGATTCTATCGCAAGCACCAGCTTGGCAGCTAACTTATGAAGAGGCGGCTAAGAATATCCACATTCCAACAGGACGTATTACTACCGTCTTCATTCTTTAATTTCTCAAATCAGTCTAGTAGAGTTACACTGCTCAAGAGAAACATTTGCGGCCAAAGAAAGAAAGGCACGGATCATGAAAGTCATCTGCAATCGGGCGCATTGCTCGAAGCGCTGAATGTCACCGGGAACGTCGTTGCCACGCACGCCTAAGCCGGTCTTGCAGTGCGTAAAGCTCGCGGCGGAAGGCAACGAGCTGACCATCAGCGGCACGGACCTTGAAGTGGCGATCCGCTATCGCGATCCGCAGGTCGAGGTGTCGGAGCCGGGAGAGATGCTGGTGCCGGCCGACAAACTGCGGGATATCGTGCGCGAGAGCGTGGACGATACGCTGTCGATCGAATCGGCGGCCGAGATGGCCGAGGTGAAAGGCGAGGACTCGGTCTTCAAGATTTACACGCAGGCAACTGAGGCCTTTCCGCCCGTGCCGGGGTATGAGGGCGAGGCCGATTTCCAGATCAACGGCGGGCAGCTCAAGAAGCTCATCAGCCAGACGATTTTCGCGGCCGCCAAGGAGAGCAGCCGCTATGCGTTCAACGGCGTGCTGGTGAGCGTCAAGGGCAAGAGCATCAGCCTGGTGAGCACCGATGGCCGGCGGCTGGCGCAGGCGTGCGGCGATCTGGTGGCCGGACCGGCCGATAAGGAAACCAAGCGCGCGATCATCCCGGTCAAGGCGCTTAACCTGATCGACAAGCTGGTGGCCGATCCGGAAGAGGCGGTAAGCTTCCAGCTTCGCGAGAACCAGGTGATCGTGCATTCATCCAGTGCCACGCTGACGAGCAACTTGGTCGAGGGCCAGTTCCCGCCGTACGAGGATGTGATTCCCAAGGATTGCGATAAGAAGATGACGGCGACGCGCGATGATTTCCTCAGCGCCATCCGGCGGGCGTCGCTGTTGACGACCGAGGAGAGCAAGGGCGTGCGGCTGGCGTTCACGAAGAGGGGCCTGGTGCTCAGCGGCCAATCGCCGGGAGCAGGCGAGGCGACGGTAAATTTCCCGTGCAAGTATGACGGGACGGATGTGGAGATCGGGTTCAACCCCGCCTTCCTGGTGGAGGCGATGAAAGTTGTGCCCACCGAAGAGATCGTCTTCGAGCTGACGGCGGCAAACCGGCCGGGATTGCTGAGAGGCGGGCCGAATTTCCTCTACGTCATCATGCCGGTGAATCTGCAGTGACGAGTCAGTGGTCAGTTGTCCGTTGTCAGTGGTTGGGTCCGTTGGTCCTTGGTCACTGGATGTGCCACTCGGAAGGTGTTTTGGAATCGCCGGGCTTACGCAACTGACCAACGGACTATTGACCCGTCTACGGACCACTGACAACTGACGAGCATCGCTATGTTCGACCAACAGCGACAGGAAGCGGAGCTTCGGCGCCTGCAGCGCATCAAGTCGCTGCACGGTCGGCCGGCGCCACTGCTTGGCGAACAGGTTGTCGGGTTCTTCAAGAGCGATGTCGAAAAGCGGCACAAGCGATTTGGCAAGATTGCCGAGGTGTGGCAGCAGCTTGTGCCGCAGTTGCTGCAGGAGCATTGCTGTCTGGAATCCTTCGCCATCGGCTCGTTGACTGTCCTGGTCGATAGCTCCTCGCACCTTTACGAGCTCAAGCAGCTTCTGCTGGCCGGGCTCGAGCAGCAGCTTCTGCTGGCATGCCGGGCGAGCAAGCTGAGAAAGATCATCCTCCGGGCGGGGCGGTGGTATTCGGCGGACGAGGACGGCGGGAAGACGGTGCGCTTCGGGTGAATGATGAACCTCAAGATCGATCAGGGCGTGCATGGCCGCGGCGTCTTCGCCACGGAGCTGATCCCCGCCGGCCGGAAGATCATGGATTTCACCGGGCCGTTCCTGCGCTATGCTCAGACGACGCCGCAGACCTATGCCCTTCAGATCGCCCCCGACCTGTACATCGGCGCATCCGGCGGGCCCGACGATTGCGTGAACCACTCCTGTGATCCCAATGCCGGCATGGTCATCGACGGCGCCAGGGCCCAGCTCATCGCCATCCGCGATATCCAGACCGGTGAGGAGATCTTCTTCGACTACTCAACGACGATGGATGAAGATGATTTTGAGATGGCCTGCCACTGCGGCTCGCCGCGCTGCCGCGGCTTGGTCCGCGACGGCAAACACCTGCCCGAGCATGTCTGGCGGCGATACGTGGAGCTGGGGATCGTGCCGGAATATGTGAGGGCGTCGCGGGCGGCAATGCGGCCGTGATTTTCGATTTCCGATTTGAATTCCAATCGAAACTCGAAAATCAACAATTGAAAATCTCCCGCGCCTTCCTCGCCACCGCCCTCCCCAGCTTCGCGTGCTCCGCCGCCTCCAGGTGAATCGCGTCGAGCTTGCTTGAGGTCATTGGTTCCCAGCATGATGACGATCAGGTCCAGCGGCCCATGTGAATGCAGGCAAGCTGGCAGGTAGGCCGAGCCATCCTTGTGCCGCTCGATGGGGTCTTCCCACACCGTGGTCCGCCCGCCGCAGCCTTCCTCGATTACCCACCACCCGTCGCCCAGATCATTGCGCAAAACACCGGGCCAGCGGATGTTATGGTCGAATCGGCCGCCGCTGACGGGGTCGTAGCCATAGGTGTTGGAATCGCCGTAGCACAGGATCGTTTTCATGCCGCAATTGTGCCCGGAACGGTGGTGCGGCTGCAAGCTTCCCGGCCGCCGATGTCAAAATGGGTAATCCTCGCGAGGCGACATGCCGATAACTAGGACGGGTGAAGGTGAGTTACCCCAAGAGGAGCACGACATGGTGGCACAAGCGGAACTGGCCGAACCGATGCGGCTTTTCGACGAGGAGCGGCAGACCGAGCGGCGCATCTTTGGCCGCAAGCCAACGCGCAGTCCGCGCCGAGGCCCTGCGAATCGACCACACCCTTCCCGCACTGCGCCGGCCAAAGCTGAACCTCGACGTTCGCGACATCTCTCTCAACGGCATGTGCGCGGTAAGCGATCATCCGGTCTCGGACGGCGAGCGCGTGAGCATCTTCTTCTCTCCCGGCGCCAACATGCCCGCGTGGGATGCCTATGGGCGGGTCGTGCGATGCGAACGCAGCCCCATGGGCTATCGCGTGGCGGTGGAATTCGATCACCGGCCGGCAGCATAAGAGCGACGTCGTCGAGATGAACACCAGATCCACCGGGCGCTGTACCGGCTTCCCCGCCATCGAAGATGCAATGATGCTCGGTGTACTGCCATACCGGCGGTGGTGCTCATCCCGCACTTCCGGGCTCGTCCTCGCCACCTCCGCCCCATCAGCCGAACACCATAATGAGATGATGACATCGGAACTTCACGGGGTAGTGCTTGCCACGCGGAACGCGGCGATGATGAGCAGATACCCGGTGGTCCCGCGCATGCCATCGCGCAGGCCTCGCGAGTCGAGCGTGGAGCTGCCCAGCGATCGCCCTAAACGCATCCTCCGCTCTCCCCTTGAGCAAGTAACCCACCATGGCGCCCTCCGCGACATACGGAGCGTAATCGCCGCTGAGATATCGCTGCTTGAGCGTGCCAATGTAGTCAGCAAGTGTTGTCGCAGTCGGCAAGACCTTTGCTTCAACGGACCACATGATCCGTGGGTTCTCGCGCATGACGAACGCGATGTCGTATGCTCGTGGTGCGCCGGGGGCCTCTGTCGCGTTTCGTCCTCCGGCGCTTTGTGCAGGAGGCGGAAAGGCTCATCTCCGCTCAGTCGATCGTCCAACGCGAAAAACACCAAACGCGTTAAGCCCCGCTCGATGTTGTCACTCGTCTCGGCTAACGCAGTTCTCAAATTCGGGTTCGCCAGCAGATCATCATAAGACAGCCAGACCGCATCGAGCATAAGAGCCAAGCTATCTACAACCCACTCCTTCGCCGCGCGAACAAGCTCATCCGGCGCCGCGGGGTACAGAGCTTCGAGGAGACTCTTGCCGCGATTGCGGTTACGCACTGGTGGCCCTCCGCGACGACCGCTTCGCCGCCGCCAGGCGCACTAAGTCGGCGCTGACTACGTCCGCATCTCGCATTGCCATTGAGCGCGTCCAGTATTGAGCCAGATTGGGCTTGCAGAGATACACGGTAGATACTCTGACGCCGCCGTGTGCAATGGTATCGTACACCTGGAACACACGTCGGCGAACCGTCCTGTTCTCTGCCGAGTGCTCCTCCACCGCGTGCGAGATCTCGACAAGACGGTCCAGCAATTCTCTCAACTGCACGTCGTGAAACTGCACGCCCTGATCATCACCCGGCCAATCCAGGTGAATGCCAACGAGGCGAACGGGCGCGGGCGACTCCCGAGGCGTTCGATAGAGCGTTACACGAATCCGTTTGTCCTTCCCGAACCCGGCACGGAGCACGCGAGTGAAGGCCTCACCATATTGTCGGAGCATCCCATCGTCAGCTACGCCTGGCACATCGGCCGTAAATGCCTGCATGGTATAATCGAACGCATCATCGACCAGAGCCCATTCAGCGGGCTTCAGACGCAATGCTTCGCGCAGGCGTTGGTCGGCTTCCGCCGGCGTTGCGACACCGATGAGGCTCACGGGCTCATCCGGAAGGGGGATACGCAAGAGCTCATCCATTTGAACGGCTTGGCGGAAGGACGCGAACCGACTGCTTGTTAGCAGCATATAATATGTCGCCAATCTGCTGTTATAGATCAGGCAGGCGCCCTCCATCATTGCTCTTGCGCCCGGCTCAAAGTGTACACTGATGTAGCTCTGAGAACAGATGATGCCATGGGCTACCGGCGAGCGAACGATGCGGGCCTGAAAACGGTTGGTGGCGCGAAGGTAGGCGAGCTTGAGAATGATCTGCGGTGTATCGAACGCCTCCCAGTTAATGGAATCTGAATCATTGATCAATGCATCGACGTTCTTCGGGAGGTGGGCGCCGTCAAGATACGGAAACCCAGTGGTTGGAAAGTCATCGGTATCAAGCAGAGGACGATCGACGATGGTATCTTGCCGCTTACGTCTATCGCCGCGCACGATGCCGCGGCGCGTCTTGATCAGGCGTTTGGCCTCAAGCGCCTCAAGTGTCGAGAACCCGGAGAGTCGTTGGAGAAGCGAATAGTCTCGGGGACCGCCCCACATCAACGCAGTCCACAATCTCGGGTCCTCTTCCGCGTCATCGGGACACACGGTATGGAAATCATATGAGTCAAACACAATCCGGAATTCATCGTCAGTGGTGCGGGAGGGCTTGGGACTGACGTAGGTGATCGGAGAACCGTCCGGCAAGTTCGGTTGCAGACAGAATACACAAGCGGGTCCGACTGCATTCGCGAAGAGGCCGAAGCGGAGCGCGGATAGGTTGACGACCTGCTCAACCTGGTGCTTCTTGAATAGCTGCTTGCGGAACGAAGCAGCCTTGCCGCTCGTCTTGAATAGCAGTCCCGAAGACTGGAGCATCGAAATCCGCCCGTCCGGCTTCGTGAGTTTCGCGCCCTTAGCCAGGAAAAGTGGCCCGATGTCTTCGTTCGAAACGTCCCAACGATAGTCCGTTGCCCATTTCCGGGCGTGCTTGCTCTTGGTCACGCTTCCCGTGCCCCACGGCGCATTGCCTACGACGATGTCGTACTTCTGACGCTCGTGAAAACTCCGGAAGCCGGCGACGTCCTCATGGAAGAAATCTGCGACGACGAGCCGTGATTTCCGAAGCAACGGGAACTTTACCCGATCCCAGACATAGCGTGGTTCGATCTCATCGCACATTGCTAGGTAAAGGCTGAAACACGCAACGCGCACCGCCTCCTTCTGGATGTTGACGCCAAACAGGTTCTCCATTAAGAGCTTCCGCAGCAGGGCTGTGTCGGGCTTTGCACGAAAATGGTGGCGCGGCGCCATCGATAGACGAGGCGCTGAAATGCCTTGACCAGGAAGATGCCCGACCCGCACGCCGGGTCAAGGACCTTCACATCCCACTCGTCCCCGTCCCATGGCAGGCACGTGTCGAGCACGATATCGACGAGGTAGGCAGGCGTGTAGTGCGTGCCCTTGTCCTTGGTGACGAACGCCTCGTAAATGCTGCTGATGAACTCCAGCGGGATAACGTCGAACGAGTACAGCGGCCAAAGGCTCTGCTGACCGATTCGGATCTGCATCTTGCCGCCGACGAAGTCCGCCAGCAGTTCGAGGTGTTGTGGCTTTACCTCCTTCATCTCGGCCCGCCACTCCTGCTCTTGCCTCTGAGGATCGCTCGCCTTTCCAGGAAAGAGATCGCCATTGAATCGCCCGTTGAGAAGCCGGAACAGCGCGTATGCATCGGCATGGTTGCGAAGGATCGACTCCAGGTCGGTGTAGACTCCGGAGAGCGTCTTCGATTCGTACTGCCTATGGAGCCAGTCAGGGGTCAGTGCCGCGCGGCCCTGATTGTCCCTACGGTGGAAAAGGAATTGCACGAACATCAGCCGAGCGAGGAGGTCGTGAACTGTTTCGACGGAGAGACCCTTGTCCACCAATGCCTCGCGAACCGCCTTGAGGTTGTCGAGGAGCGTCTCGTCGGCACACTTCTGGCGCAAATCGCGGGCCGAAGTCGCGGAACAACTGTCCAGATGCAAGCGAGATCCAACTCAAACTTCGGGCCGCCGCCTGGGAGAAATTGATGGGCTGTTGCAGGTCGATACGAAGAGGCTTGATCTGTGCTTCGGGCAGAGTTCCGTCCGGATGGATGCGGGGCGGCTCGCAGCTCGTCCACGAGCGAATGACGTGCGGCTCCAGAGTGATGAGCAGTGGTGCCCGGCAAAAATTCCACGCCAGGCGGTGGGCTTCCTCGATCGCCGCGTCGCTCGCAATCCTCTTGAATTCGCATACAACAGCGAGGGGTGGCTCGGTGGCATCGGCCTTCGGGTCTTCCTGCGAGGATGCCGATCTCGACGCCGGAGACGTCATCGCGGCGAATCAGCGCTCCACCCAGCTTGGATTGAACCAACCGAGCGTAGACCGATGGGCCAGCCCCTGACGGCCTCAGAACTTGGTCTTGTGAGGGCCATCCGAGTTTTTCATTAGCCGTATCGAGTAGCATGGTTGTCTGCCTGAAAAATCTCGCGTGTTTCGAGAACGGACATCACGATGCCGCCCTCGCCTGGTTCTGTTGTCGCCGCGCTCGCGTTTGCGGCTCATGGGCAAGCGCGAACAGAATCGACTCACGTATCTTGCCCATAACATCGTCTGCGGACGGTGCCTCAACGACCGCACCTGGCAGCTCGCGGCAGCGGGCCACAAATGGCTGGCTCGCTCGCTCACGCGATACGACGATGTGAAACGGTCTTCCATCAATCAGGACGGCTTCCATCCACGACTGCGCCATCGCTTCCAGTTGCTGTCCCGTGTCGAGGATGATTCGGCCAAGTGGCACAGCCCAGGTGATGTGAAGTTGGCGGGTCACGACATCCATCAGCTCCCGTTCGTCGGTGAGCAGGTAGACGTTCGTTCCATCGGTTACGAGCGTAAGCTTGGCCAACTCCTCAGAAGCAGGAGCATTCGGGTAGTGGGTCTTCAGGTAACGGATGGCGGTGCGGATCTTCTGCAGCGGGCAGCCCCCCTCACGGAGGGCCAGGATCGCCTGAAGTACGATCACGTCCTGAAACGTGTATCTCCGCCGCGACCCCTTCCCTGACGCGTCCTGTCCGGACGGCCGAAGCAGCCCCGTGCGGGCCCAATGATCGATCATCCGGATAGTTGCACCGGTTATGCGAGATGCGGCGGCGGTTGACAGGAGCATGCCCATGGCAGATATTCCAGTTTGATCTGCAGCGATAATACAGCGCGGAATTCCCGAACACCAGAGAGAATACAGGGCTGTATTATAACTTATAACTGCACGCCTCCAGTACCTGCCAAAACGCGAGCCTGAAAAGGCGCGTTTGAACCTCTTTACGCCACCCTCCCCAGATGTCGATTCGCCCTCAACCCCTCCCGATGCGTCCTGAAGTCAAACGCCATCTCCCCGAAATCCAGCGGGCTATCCGTCCGATGCACCGCCCGGTGATGGTTCGGGGCAACTGACCACTGCTTTCACCGCTTCTGCCCTTATCTAAAACCTGCCCGGCTGTTGCGCATTTCTACCGCCCACCTCCCCGCCCAGCCCTCATTGATTCACGCAACTTCCGCTCCTTCCCGCCACTGCGCTTCTACATTCGTGTTCATCGCTGCGCCGTTACGCCTTCCGCGCCCAACTCGCGCAACGCCGCCAGAGATATTGAGGGGTGCGCCGCCAGCGGCATATGCCGGCCAGCGCCGTGCTGGCCCCCGTTGGCCCCGCCCCGTACGGAGAACTCATGTGCCGCTCTGCTTCCGAGAACCGACCCGGTTCCATCCGGCCGGCCCTGCGCCCTCAGGGAAAGCTCAGCCGACCACGACCTCGGGAGCCCGTGCTTTCGCCGTCGTTTCCTGCCGCTCGGGTGTCGGTCAGGTGTCGGTTTCGGTCGGTTGGGTGTCGGTCAGGTGTCGCTTTGTGTCGGTTTTTTCGGGACGCATCCACATCCCTGCATACGAACATGAATCTAACCAGTGCATCAGAAACCCCTTACGTCAGGCCACCCTCCCTGCACCCGCCTCGACAGCGATTTTTCTCGCGCTGTTGCGCGATCCGCGTCCAATTCGCGCAGCGCCGCCGGAATATCAACCTCCGCAGCCTCCGGTGCAGAACCGAACCCCGCCCCCTTCGTCGCTCCGTCGCTTCGTCGCTTGTGCGGAACGAACTTCAAAATGGGCAATCTACCCGACCCTCGAATACCGCTTCGTGTCTTCGTGCCCTTCGTGGTGAATATGTCTCCCCTACCGCCCCACGCACCACAGATTCTCCGTCGAGCGCAGATAGAATCCTGCCCCTGGAGACCGCCGGCGAGGCGTAGAACTGCTCCCCCATCGAGTTCATGGCGATCAGCTCGTACTTGTCGCCGGCCTTGATGACGTACATGTCCCCATCGTCCGAGAGCGCGTACATCCGGCCATCGGCCATCACCGGCGAAGGCCGGTGGTGCTTGCCAAGCTGCTGCTGCCACAGGTGACTGCCGGTCTTGGCCTCAATACACGTCGCCAGCCCGTCGTCGGAAATCACCACGAAGTATTTGTCGAACGCGATGGGCGAAGGCACATACGAAACGCCCTTGGTCTGGTGCCACAGGATGTGCGTCTGCGTGACATTCCCGCTGCCATCCGGCCGGATGCCCAACAGGTGAAGCTGCGGGAAGCCGCCGGTGATGAAGATCGTCTCATCCGCGAATACCGGCGATGCCACAAACTGCTCCGTCGGCCCGTCAATCAGCCAATGCTGCTTTCCCGTATCCGGGTCATAGCTGGCGACGCACCGGCTGCCGGTCAGCACCAGTTGCATCTTTCCCGCAGCCTGCACGATCAGCGGAATGCAATACGAGCGAACCCTGTTTGGCCGGTCGACGCGCCAGCGCTCGGCGCCGGTTGCCTTGTCCAGCGCGACGATGAACGCCTGCTGGTCGCGCGGGGCATCCTGGTCGCAGTTGAGGACCACCATGTCCTTGTAGAGGATCGGCCCGCAGCCCCAGCCGTGCATCGAGGTGAACTGGCCGGGCGACTTGCGCCAGACCTCGTTGCCATCCAGGTCGTAGCAGACGATCCAGATGTCCGGCGAGCCGTAGAACGCGGCGTAGATGTGCTTGCCATCCGTCGCCGGAGTGCCCGTCGCGTACGAGTTGAGCGTGTTCTTCCTCTCCAGCGGCGCGGTCAGGACCGTCTTCTCCCACAGGATCTTCCCATCCGCCCGGCCGATGCACAGAAGCTCGCGCTTCAGCTCTTTCTCGATGCACGTTGTCAGGAATATCCGATCATCCCAGACGATGGGCGAGGAATGCCCGCTGCCCGGCACGCTCACCTTCCACACGACGCCCTCGGTCCGGCTCCACGTCACCGGCAGGTTCTTCTCATCCGAGTGGCCATCGAGATGCGGCCCGCGCCATTGAGGCCAGTTCGTGTTCTCTTGCGCGGCCGCGATCCGGCTCGACGCGAGCAGCGCCAGCACCATCATGCACGTGAGGCCGATCAATCTCATGCACCTTATACGCTGCCGCGCATCACACGTTGCGCGTGGCTCGCCGGCCGGCTTCGTTCTATGATGACGGTGGCGATGCCGGCATCGGAAATATCACAACTCCTCTCGGTCGATGAGGCGATCGCCATCATCGACGCCACGCCCGTCCTGCCGCGCGTTGTGGACCTGCCCCTGCCCGGGTGCCTGGGCCTGCGACTGGCCGAGGACCTTTACGCCGATCGCGATTATCCGCCGGCCGACAAGAGCCTCATGGACGGATACGCGGTGCGTGCGGACGACGTGGCGCGTCCGCCGGCCCGCCTGCACGTCATCGGCGAAGTCGCCGCTGGCGGACATTTCGACGGCGCGATCGTCGCCGGCCAGGCCGTCTCGATCATGACCGGCGCGCCTCTGCCAAACGGCGCCGATGGCGTCGTGCCGATCGAGGATACCGAGCTTGAGGGCCAGACGGTGCATGTGCTCCGCGCTCGCGATATTCGCCGCTACGCCGCCCGGGCGGGCGGCGATGCGCGCAAGGGCGACCGCGTGCTCCCGGCCGGCGTCAGGCTCGAAGCCGGCCAGCTCGCCGTCGCCGCCACGATCGGCGCTGCTATCCTCAAGGTCCATCCCGCGCCGCGCGTCGCCGTGCTCTCGACGGGCGATGAAGTCGTGCCTTTCGACCGCTCGCCCTCTCCATCGCAGGTGCGCTCCGCGAATAACATCATGCTGACTGCGCTGCTGCGCCGCACGGGCTGCCGCGTGGCCGATCTGGGCATCGTGGCCGACCGGCCTGAGCTGATCCGCCAGGCCCTGCTCAAAGGCATGCAGCTCGATGCGCTGCTCGTCAGCGGCGGGATGAGCATGGGCAGGTTCGACTTCGTCCCGCGGTTGCTGGCCGAGATGGGTGCGCAGATCAGGATTTCCAAGATCCGCATCAAGCCGGGCAAGCCATTCATCTTCGCCACGATCGACCGCCGGCACACCGGCGCGGGCGAGCCAATGCCCGATGCGAGCATCGCCTCCACGACAGCGCCCCTCACCGCGCCCTGCTACATTTTCGGCCTGCCCGGCAATCCCGTCAGCGCCTTCGTCTGTACCCTGCGCCTGGTCTGCCGGCTGTTGGCGCGGCTGGTCGGCGGCGCCATCCGAGCGATGGCTCTCGGCGATACTCCACTCTTCGTTGCCCGCGAACGGCCCGCGCGAGTTCTATCAGCCCGCGATCATGGAATGCGCCGGCGAGCTTCGCGTTCGGCCGATGGACTGGAAAGGCTCCGCCGATGTCTTCACCCTCGCGAAGGCCAACGCGCTGATCCGCCGGCGCGAGAATGCTCCGCCCGCGCCGGCCGGCGATCGCGTCGATTTGCTTGAGCTATGAAAATGGATCGCTCCCATCTTCTCACCGAGCAGCGGCTCCCTGATTCGATGCACCTCGACACGATGAGCATCGAAGCGGCCGTGGCGCTCATGCACCAGCAGGACCAGCGCACCGTCGAGGCGGCCGGCGCAGCGCAGGGCCAGATCGCCGCGGCCGTGCGGATCGTCGTTGATTGCCTGCACCGGGGCGGCCGGCTGTTCTACATCGGCGCGGGCACCAGCGGGCGACTCGGCGTGCTGGATGCGTCGGAATGCCCGCCCACCTTCCGCGCCGACCCGCAAATGGTCCTGGGGATTATCGCCGGCGGGGATGTCGCCATCCGCCGCTCGGTGGAAGGCGCTGAGGATTCCGCGCAGGCCGGCGCGGCCGAGATGGATGAGCGACAAGTCGGCGGCGACGATGTGGTTGTCGGCATCGCGGCCGGCGGGACCACGCCTTTCGTCTGGGGCGCCTCGCGCGCGCCGGGAGCTTGGGGCCAGGACGGTCTTCCTCACCTGCGTGCAGGCTGTCGCGGGCGAGCCCGCGGCCGACGTGACGATCCGCCCGCTCACCGGGCCGGAGGTCGTCACCGGCTCGACCCGCCTCAAGGCCGGCACGGCCACCAAGCTCGTGCTCAACGCCATTTCCACCATCGCGATGGTGCAGCTTGGCAAGGTCTACGAGAACCTCATGGTGGACCTGCGCGCAGCAACGACAAGCTTCGCGACCGCGCCGCCCGGATCGTCGCGACGCTCACGGGCCTGGATCGAGATGGCGCGCTCGGTCTGCTGTCGCGCAGGATGGCCACGTGAAGGCGGCCATCGTGATGCATCGCCGGGGCGTGGATCTGGCGGGGGCGGAGCGGATCCTGCACGATTCTGCGGGGAGCTTGCGCAAGTCGATTGGCGGCTGAGTACCTTCCTCAAACCACCACCATCCCCGTCTGCCCCGCCGGCAGCGCCGGCCCGACAACCACGGCCGATCTCCGCGCCGCCTCTTCATCCGGCCCGAGATCCACAATCACCGCCTGATCCGCCTTCAGGTCCATCTGCTCTTCCAGCAGCGTCTGCATCTTCACCCGGTCGATGTCGCGCAGCACGCAGAAGAACACCGAGTATTGCCAGTGCTCCCCATACCCGTTCATGATCTTGAACACCTGCCGCCAGCGCTTGGGGCAGCGAATGTCGTAGGCCACGATGTAGCAGCGTCGCATAGGCGCCTCAGCGCGTCACGAGGAACGACAGCGTTGGCACATCCCCCAGCATCCACGCCGCGATCATCCGCGCGTGCAGGACCAGCATCCGCCGATAGCACAGCCGGTATCCGAAGACCGTATGCGTCACCTCCGTGTCCATGCGCCGGCCCCACGCCGCGAAGAACGCCCGCCGCCCCGCATCCGTCATCGCGCACCCGGCCGCCGTCCGCAGGAAATGCCCCTCCGTCAGCTCGCCCCGGTTGAACAGCGACACCGCCACGGAATCCGCGATCAGCGGCCGAAACGGCTCCATCAGGTCCAGCGCCAGCGACGGCCGCCCCGGCCGCCCCACGTGAAAGCCCCCGATCGTCGGCTCCAGCCGCGCCTGCCTCAGCGCCGCGACGCATTCGTTGGCCAGCATCGAGTATCCCAGCGACAGGCACGCATTCACTGGATCGGGCGGCGGCCGGCGCTGCCGGCCGTTCTCGTCAAACTCCTGCGCCAGCGCCGTCTTCAGCATCCCCGCGAAATGCCGGAAATAGATCGCCGCGCCCTGCCCTTCGTGCCCGCGCACCGCATCCAGCGAACTCGCCACTCGCGCTGACTGCGCCTCGGCCGCCATGTCCTCGAGCACCTGATCGCTCAATCCCTCCGCATTCCGCTGCAGCAGGATGCGCTGGTTGCTCACCTTCGCCGCGATCAGCGCCCGCGCCAGCTCCACGCACCGATGCGGATCGTCCAGCACGCGCACCTGCGCCCGCCGGATGATCTCGCTCACCGAATCCAGCGGATCGACCATCGCCACCAGCCGCCCGGCCCCCGAAAGAAACGCCACCGGTACGTTGGCATCGGCCAGCGCGTGCAGCGCCTGCGTCGATATCTGCACGTGCCCCAGCAGCGCCAGGCTGTCCACATTCGCCAGGCCAACATCCCGCACGCCCTTGCCATCGCGATCCGTGATCCGCAGCGTCATCCCGCGCAGCCCCACGCGCGTGCCCTCCTGCTGGGCCACGATCTGGATTCCCTCATCGCGCGGCGGCCAGATTTGCCGCGCGCACGGCCGCGCTTCCGCCAGCCGCTGCTGGTTCACTTCATCCGGTAGGCAGATCGGCGCCAGCGAGCATCGCACGCAGCGCGGATCGTTGACGAGGGGCGCCGGCCGCGGGCCCGTCGCGCACTGCTGGGCATCGCGCAGCGTCTTGCAGCGCCTCGCCCCGCAGCGCAGCATCCACCGGCAAGCGTAGCCGCAGCTTCTCGCTGGCGTAATACAGCACGGCCTCCGGCACGCAGAACCCCGCCTCCTCCAGCAGCAGCGACTGAAACCCCACCTGCACGCGGTCCGTCGGCCAAGGCTCGGCCGCCGGCGGCGCGGGCGCCTCGCCCTCGCCGGGATCGTCGGGCGCCGCCGGCGCATAAGGATGATGCGGATGCCCCTTGCGATACTCCACCGGCACGGCCGACGCCCCCTCCACCTCCGCCAAATCCAGCGTCGCCGTCAAGCCCAGCGCCTTGCTCGTCAGCGTCATGCTCCGCACCACGCGCGGGCGATCGGGGTCCTCCCCCGGCTGCGCCGCGTCGTCCTTGCTCGGCCGATCCACGCGCCGATGCACCGCCACGCCGCGCTCGGTGTCGGCATTGGCCAGGTGCAGCCCCTCCACCTCCATCAGATAGAACAGGCGCGGACAATAGGCATACTCCGCCACATTCCGGGCCGGCCAGAGATACTCATCCATCGTACCCTCCTGAGGTGAAGCGACTCTCCAATCACAGCGTAGCACACATCGGCATCCGCGGCGTCGCGAAATCGGGGCTGGGTGGGGTGGAGTTGTGTCGGCGCGTGAATCTGGGCGGGTTGTGACGAAAGTGCCGTGGAGCGTGCCGCCCCCGGCCGCGGGTATGCACGGCGGAGGGTCTTCTGAAACCTGAAATCTGAGATCTGAAATCTGAGAATCTGAGATCTGAAATCTGAGATCTGAAAGCTGACATCTGACATCTGACATCTTAGATCTGAAATCTGACATCTGAGATCTGAAATTTGAAATTTGAAATTTGAAATCCGAGATCTGCTATCCCCCCAGCCCCAATCCCCCCTGCACGGCGGGGGCCGCTCGTGCCACCCAGCCGTTGCATCTCAGCCCAGCCGTGGTATAAGGAATTGCAGATTGATCGCTTACAGGGAGGCGATTTGGGCAAATCACTTGAAGTGCAGCCGACGCAACGGGCGTACACTCTTCGTCTGTCGGGAGTGAACAAAGACGACGATCAGCTCCACAATCGGAACCTGCCGGCCGGTGTCAGAATGAATCGCGCGATTGGAGGGCTATATCATGCCTAAGACAAGAACAACAACCCGTTCATACACCCTTCGCCTGTCGCCTCCGTCCGACGCCACCCATTGCCTGCCGCTTTGGGACCGACTTTTCCGCACTCACTATGCGGTCTGTCGAGGTGCCGGCGCGTTTGGCGAGTTCTTCCTGAATCTCCGTGGCGGCCTCGCGGCCTCGCTTGCCGATTGCCCTGAGGAGACAGACGGAACCCGACGTGCATTGTTACGGCGCGGTGCCCGTCGAATGCTCGCTCTCGGTTGGCTTTCCGTCGAGGATGATCGCGGCGCGGGGAATCACCCGCACCGGTTGCAGAACGTGAGTCCCGGCCAATCTCTAACTGAGGAACTGGCTGCACGTCTTCTGCGCGAGATACTGGCCAATCACAAGGGTGTACTCTCTCAGGCAGAGCAGAATGCGTGGATCTGTGATTGTCTGGGCGCGCTGACGGCGGCAATCCGCCCGGATGCGGTTTGGGTAAACCGTGCCGGCGCATTCGCCGAGTGGCAGGGCAGCGTTGCCGATGGGCGGGGGGGGATGCCAGAGCATGCTCGCCGAGTCCTCTTCAGTATGTGCGGCACCGAATTCGCCTCCCTGACACTGCCGGATCAGGCCGCCCTTCCTGGCAACGACGAGAACGCCGAGGTCGAGGAGAAGTCGCAAGGACAGCAGGACGAGGCCGACCCGAACAAAGCATCCCGGGGAGTCTATTGCGATCTCTTCGGTGGCGAAGCCGGTCCGAAGGTTGAAAAGGACAGGGGCAAAAGGCAGATGGCGGCCCGTCTCTATGAGTGCCTGCGCCTGTTCAATCCGAAGCGCCCGGGCTTCCAACGGAGATCCTGCAATCCTTACCCGTTGGCACCTCGCGATGTGACCCTGCTACGGCCTTGGAACCACAGTTGAGAAAATGGCGTTTGGATTCTGGGTTTCCAATATCCGGCAACGCGCCGCTCCCTCCCGAAGTGGATTTCCGGACGAATCCCAATGCAGTCAGCAGACGTTACGCCAAGTTGCTCGCGGTCATGGGGCTCTGGGCGGGCGGCGAAGACCTCGGTGGAAGCAGCGCACGTTACCAGAGGGCCGGCGAGCGAATACGACAAAACGCGGAGAAGAAGGGCTTTAGAATTGCCGAGCGCCCTGAGATTGTGGGATTGGTTGATGAACTGCTGGACGCCTGCTGGAAAGTCGCGACAGAGGAGGACCTGCGGGTTTTCAAGCCCGCATGGGCGGCAGCAGTTCAAGAGCAATTCGACAACGCCTGCAAGATCACCTCGGCCATGCCGGGTGCACCAGAGTACCGTTACCTCATGTTCGCATTGGCAGCCCGACGGATCACCCAGACGCAATCGTGGACCCGTCGGAATGAGGCCGAGCGGCACAAGGCGGGTCTCCGGAAGGACGCGGCATCAACTGCGTTAGAGAAGCTGGACCCTGGGCGCGGTGCCCGTCACTGGCTTGAGGATTACGAACGCGAACGCGGGCAACGCACAGGCGCGCGTCGCGATTTTCGTGTAACAGCAAGGATGATTGGCGAGTGCGAAGCTGTTTTCGCGGCGTGGGCCAGCGCAAGCGACGCGGACGAGCGGCACAAGAAGACTGGGGAGCTCCAAGCCGGCGCTGAGAAGTTCGGCGACCCCGATCTCTACTTTGCACTTGCCAAGAATGGGCAAGCGATCTGGAATAGCCAAGCCGGTGCGGAGATTCTCAAGCAGTGGGTGAAACGGCGCCAGGCCGAATGGGATGAGAAGCGCTGGAAGATACCCCGATTCTGTCACCCTGATCCGTTCCATCATCCAACGTGGTGCGAATTCGGCGGAAGCTCCAAGCCCGCAGTCTGGTATGCGTGGAGGTCGGACGCCAAGCCCATGAATCCCGAACCTGGCGGAGATGCGGACGGGACCCGTCGGTTTTGGCTGCTTCTGCCCGACTTCAGCGCGGCTAGGGCCAGACCCGCTCCCATGCGTTGGGAATGTAAGCGGCTTTCGCGGCATTTTGGGGAAGCCCAAAGAGTAACCGAAAAGCCAATTCCTCGCGCAGACCGAGTGGGTTTGGCTGCGGCAGGTCTTCCGGTGCGGGATGAAGACGGCAATCGCATGCATTATCGTCCCGAATACCCATTTACAGACCACGCCAAGGGCTGGAACGCCCGTCTGCAAGCGGATCGCGAAACTCTGACGAAACTGGAGAAGCAGTGGGATGCGACAAACTGCGTGTGGCGTGACGGTGCCCGAGCGCTGCGTTCGCTCCGTTGGTTTGTAACCTTTGCCCCGGCCTTGGCCACCTCCAAAGGTCCCGGAAGGACAATCCACCCAAAACTGGGATGGAGATCGGAGCCGCACGCCGAGCTGAACGAGAAGCAGGAACGCGAAGGCCATGCCAAGCTCATGCTCCCCCGTCTGCCTGGTCTGCGGGTGCTCTCCGTTGACCTCGGGCACCGCTGCGCCGCGGCCTGCGCCGTGTGGGAGACGCTTACAGGCGAACAGATGAAGGCTGCCTGTTTGCACGCGAATCACGCTGCGCCTGCTGAATCGGACCTGTCCCTCCGTCTGCCGGCGACAGGGACGGATGGCAAGACGCGCACTGCTATCTACCGTCGCATTGGGGCCGATCAGCTAGACGGCAAGGACCATCCCGCTCCCTGGGCGCGTCTCGTTCGCACTTTTCTCATCAAACTCCAGGGCGAAGACCACTCGGCGCGCGAAGCGTCCAACGAGGAAACATGGAGGGTTCACCAGATCAAGAAGGACCTCGGGCTTGCCGTTCCGCTCGTTGACCGACTGACACGCGCCGGCTGGGGGACGACGGATAGACAGGCTCAACGTCTCGAAGCCCTCAAGCAACTGGGGTGGGAGCAGTCGGGATGCAACCCACTGGCAGCCCTCCCGGTGCCTTCGCTGGGGGTTAACGAATTGCTTTTTGCCACAGTCCGTAACGTCCGCCTCGCGTTGCGCCGCCACTCTGACCGTGCCCGCATTGCCTTCGGCCTGACTGCCGATCACAAGCCCATGCCCGGCGACAAGGCATATTTCTTTGCGCTCGGGCCCGGCCAGCGGGACGACTTCGACGACGCATCGGACAAACGCACCGCAGAACACACGCAGTTCCTGCAGGACCTGCTTTCGGTCTGGTACGACCTGGCCGTTTCACGCAAATGGCGCGACAAGGACGCTCTAGCTTGGTGGAATGACTGGATTATGCCCATCATCAAACAATCAGCATTCACGCCGCCACCACCGCTGAGCGGCAAAGACCTGGGCGACAAAGACAAGGCGAAACGGTACGAGGATAGAGTTAGTCGATGGAACGGAATTTGGAAAAACCAGCTAGGGCAGAAGCTCTCGCCGCCCGACCCCGACGCCGAGGACCTACGCGAGGCGCCAGAGCGTAAGGCTGATCGTGACGCCATTCGCGCCATGCTGGCGCCAGTTGCCGAGACCCTGCGTTGTCACGTCACGCTACGCCAAGAACTACACGAGCTCTGGGCGCGGCGGTGGCTCGGTGATGAAGGGACACGGCGATGGAATCTCAAGAACAAAGACAAGAGCGATTTCACGCATACGAAGTCGGGCAAATCCAGCACCACTGCGCCCAAAGAGATTAGCGCCACAGGTTTTCACCGCATTCTCGCTGTGATTCGGGACTGGCTCGTGCCCGGCGGCTTGCGCTCCGCCCTGGCGAAACCGATGAGCAAACCCGGCAACGCAGGGCTCGTAAACTCGCGGGCATGAACATGGGCGGGCTGTCGCTGACTCGCATCGCCACGTTCACCGAGTTCCGGCGTGCGTTGCTGCAGTTCCGCACGGCCGGTACGCCTTGGGGACGCATTGAGGTTGGCACCCATGGAGAGCCGCGCTTTGAGTGTGACGAAGATGGGACGCCGAGGATTATCAAACGCGAAGTGCCGGAGAAATACGCCAAAGCCTTGCTTGGCGTCATTGAGCGTCTCCGCGAGCAACGCGTCAAGCAGCTTGCCAGCCGGATCGCCGAAGCCGCCCTCGGCATCGGGCGGATAGAGCCTGGAAAGAACCGCGACCCGAAACGACCGAGCGACCGCGTTGATGCTTCTTGCCATGCCATCGTGATCGAGAATCTCACCAACTACCGTCCCGAGGAAACGCGCACCCGACGGGAAAATCGCCAACTCATGGCGTGGTCGTCCAGCAAGGTCAAGAAGTATCTCTTCGAGGCCTGCCAGCTTCATGACCTGAACCTGCACGAGGTCCAGGCCGGCTATACATCGCGACAGGATTCCCGCACCGGCGCACCCGGCGTCCGCTGCGCCGATGTGCCCGTGGCGGAGTTCCTGACCGCGCCATGGTGGCGCAGGGAGGTGAACGCTGCCAAAGCGAAGACCAAGAACAACAAGGGCACCGAGCGCGACCGATATTTGTGCGCCTTGGAAGAGAAATGGTCTGCCGCTAACGAAGCGACTCGCAGGACCGCTCCTCCCGTCCGTATCCCCGTAGATGGCGGCGAGATCTTCGTGTCCACCGATCCATCCTCCCCCGCCGCCCAAGGCACCCAGGCTGACCTGAATGCCGCCGCCAACATCGGGCTCAAGGCACTGATGGACCCCGACTGGACCGGCAAGTGGTGGTATGTCCCCGCAGCTTTCGATGATGACGGCTGGCGTATCCCATCTCCAAAGAGCTGCGCAGGGGCAGCGTGGGTCGAGCATTGGAAGGTCGGTCAAGACGGCCCAGACTACACGACAGACGGCAATCCAATCCAACTGGCTGACAACGAGGACGTAAAGGAGGCACACGAGCAGATGGAGTCGGCCAAGGCTGCAGTCGACGCGGCCAAGAAGGTTTTCAGAATCGCCAAAAAGAACAAGAAGGCGTCGGAGCTTCAGGAAGCGGCGGCTCAGTGCGATCAGGCGGAAAAAGCATACACAAAGGCTAAGAAGTCCTACACCGAAGCCAAGAGAGGCGCTACTGCCAAAGAGGTCATCAATCTCTGGCGCAACCCCGTGGGCGCAGACATCACGAGCTTCGCCGCCGGCCGCCCGTGGCGGGAGTACAGCGCGTACAGGCGGGACGTAGAGTACCGCGTGATTCGCAACGTGCTGTATCCCCGCGCCAATTTATTGATTGAGAAGCACAGTCACGCGCTTGCATAGGTGCCGCTGGAGTGATATCGTCAGTTCGGGTCGGAGCAGGTCCGACGGTTTACGCTGGCTATAGGCCCCCGCAATACCGAGAACGTGTCTTCCCCTTCGATGGGCTTGGCACTCGGAGTTGATCTTTGACAATCGGGCCGGGGCGCGTGGTCGGCGGGAGCATCGCGAGTGCGCCGGTGGTGAAGGGGGGTGCCGGGGTCGCTCGTAGTCCCGCATGCGCCAGTCTTGCGCCAGCGCGGAGGTGCCGCAATGGTCTGCGATTCGCTGTCTTTCGGCAGATGCTCGCTAAACGACACGCAACCCACAGCAATCTCAGGGCTTGCGAGTGCGGCGGAGCGCCCCCCGGCCGAACATGATCAACTGACACCCATCGCTCCTAGCGGATGCGCAGGCTCCTTCCGAGCCCCCCCCGGCCGAACATGATCAACTGACACTTCCCTGCTGTGCGTATCGCTGTGCTGAGTTGACGAGCGCCCCCCCCGGCCGAACATGATCAACTGACACAGCATTGATGGCGTCTATCTGTTCCTGTGGTGTTGAGCCCCCCCCGGCCGAACATGATCAACTGACACTCCTGATCCGGCGGGACCCTCACGAGGTGAGCCAGAGCGCCCCCCCGGCCGAACATGATCAACTGACACAACCATTCCCGAGCGATGGCGTTGCCCAGAACCAGAGCCCCCCCCGGCCGAACATGATCAACTGACACACCACATGGAACGTCTCAGATATTTCTCGGGCCGTGAGCGCCCCCCCCGGCCGAACATGATCAACTGACACGTACAAGCATCCTTGCCTCAGGGGGTAAAGAGTCAGAGCCCCCCCCGGCCGAACATGATCAACTGACACATACGTATGTTGACGGAACAACACTGGCGTTGACGGAGCCCCCCCCGGCCGAACATGATCAACTGACACCCAGGCTCTGGTGTGTTCTGTGGCAACACCCTGTAAAGCGCCCCCCCCGGCCGAACATGATCAACTGACACGCGCGTGGTCGGCGCATCCTCGGGTGTCCAGGAAAGCGCCCCCCGGCCGAACATGATCAACTGACACCGATGCGTCTGATTTCCTCTTGTCCTTGCTCTTGAGAGCGCCCCCCCCGGCCGAACATGATCAACTGACACAAGCGACAGAGCCAACCATCGCCACGGATATAGGAGCGCCCCCCCGGCCGAACATGATCAACTGACACCAAGGTATCAGGGTTGAGAACGGCTACGCTTATGAGAGCGCCCCCCCGGCCGAACATGATCAACTGACACTGCAGAAACTCTCCAAAGCAATAAACAATGCTGTTGGAGCGCCCCCCCGGCCGAACATGATCAACTGACACTCAAGTACGCCCTGCGAAGCATCGCGGTGTTGGTGAGCGCCCCCCCGGCCGAACATGATCAACTGACACGCCGCGCTGGAGTCACTATCGACCGTGAACACTTCCAACGCCCCCCCCGGCCGAACATGATCAACTGACACACCTGCGCGCGTGAGAAACAGCACATCGCGCCACCAGCGCCCCCCCCGGCCGAACGGGTCTAACTCACGTTTCCGGCACTTTAGGCTGCCTGATCAGCCCAGAAGTCGGACCATAGCCCGCTGTAGTCCAGGCATCGTAGCGCCGCCATCGCTTCGGCATGCCTCGGGGTCCAGCGGGCGCTGTTGAGTTTCAGGCGGTTGCTGACGATCGTCTTGTTGGCGCCTTCGATCAGCCCCGAGCCGATCGGGCGGCCATCGGCCAGACGCTGGCGATACCAGAGGCTATCCAGGTTCGGCTCCAGATAGCCCAGCAGCGAGTCGATGGCTTTGACCTTCTCCTCCGCCGTATGCAGGGCTCTGAGATCCCTGAGGCTTTTGACGTATTGCACCGGCCCCAGCTCGATCAAGCTTTGCAGTTGGGCCTGCGACCAGGGCCGGGCCTGCGGGCTCTTCTCTCCGAACAACGCTTTGCCGCAGCCGTGGATGTGCTGGCTCACGTGGAACACGTCCAGCACCCACTGGGCTTTCTTCCAGCAATGCCCGGCCTGATCCCAGATCCACTTCGCTCCGTCGGCCAGCACGCTCAAGTTTTCATCGTCGATCACCCCCAGCTTGCGGCTCATGCGTTTCCACGCCTGGCCCTGCTGCTCGCACGCCGCCATCGACGCCCAGGCGATCCGCACGCTCGGCTCGGGCAGCACCCGATCCTTCCATTGCTCGGGCGTCGCCGGCAAGCCGGCCTCCCGCTTGCCCACCACGTTCAGCCGAAGATCACGCCATCCTTCGGTGGTGTTGACGGTCACCCCGTCGGTGTAGAACTCCTGATCGCCACAGGCCTGCTGGAACAACTCGGCCGGGCAATCGGACTGGGCGATCCACCGCTGCGCCGCTTGGCCCTCCTCCTCGCTGACCCGCCGGATGGTGTCGTTGCTGACCTTCAGCAAGCACAGCTCTTCCAGACGCTCGGCGGCGGTGTCAAACGACCAACTCATTCCCGCCAACGCCAGCATCCGCCGGGCCGCCGGCGTCGCCATCCCGCTGCCGACCAAACCCGACCACTGATCGAACGGCAGGACATTCTTCGTGGCACTTGCCGCAGGCGTAGTACCGCCGGCTCACCTCGAACTCGCCCACCACGGTCAGCAGCGTCTTCTTCGACAGGCCCTTAAAGTAGGCCTTGGCCCCACAGGAACACGGCCGGCTGTTTACCCCTTTTTTTGCGCCTCATCGTGGGCGCTGACCAGCAGGCTGAGCGTTTTCCGCATTTGCTCGAACCCTTTCTCTCGCACGGCCTGCTCCAGCACCGCCATCCCCCGGCCATGCGGAGCATTCCGCATCACCTGTTTCAGTTCGCGATAGTTCAGCAAGGCCTGTTCGGCCACCAGACGTTCCTCGTCGTTCTCCAATCGCATGCAATCCTCCGTGAAATTACCCCCATCACCCTCTCTTGTACCAAAAGTGCCAGAAATGCGCGCTAGACCCCGGCCGAACATGATCAACTGACACTTCTTGACAGCGATTCCGAGACTTTCTACGATACCCGAAGCCCCCCCCGGCCGAACATGATCAACTGACACCCCTGGCCGGCGGCGTGTGGTCGGGCGGGTTCGAAGAGCGCCCCCCGGCCGAACATGATCAACTGACACCTGTCGAGGTACGCGGGCTTGCACACCCACGTTGAGCGCCCCCCCCGGCCGAACATG
Source organism: uncultured Phycisphaerales bacterium (assembly GCA_963836515.1). Classification (GTDB taxonomy): domain Bacteria; phylum Planctomycetota; class Phycisphaerae; order Tepidisphaerales; family Tepidisphaeraceae; genus CAWIJX01. The sequence continues at coordinate 1,882,459 of CAWIJX010000004.1, read as the reverse complement.
ATCAACTGACACACGCTCCGGGTCAACAACCTGACGCTCGCGGACCGAGCCCCCCCCGGCCGAACATGATCAACTGACACACGAGCATGAACGCGCTGTGGAAGTCGGTCTGGAAGAGCGCCCCCCCGGCCGAACATGATCAACTGACACATTGCGGGGATCCCTTTGACGACGACGTCTCGGTCAGAGCCCCCCCCGGCCGAACATGATCAACTGACACTCGCTTCAGTCCCGAGTGTCACGGTGGCCAGGGTGTTGAGCGCCCCCCGGCCCAACATGATCAACTGACACCTGTATACATAGCCCAGAGCGGAGCCTTCGGTCTAATGCCCCCCCGGCCGAACATGATCAACTGACACTCCTCGCCGCGTTTCAGCCGTTCGCTGATCGCCCGAGCGCCCCCCGGCCGAACATGATCAACTGACACGACGGGCGCACCCCCTGCCCGACCAGATATCCGCGAGCACCCCCCGGCCGAACATGATCAACTGACACTACTAACCCGGTCGGACGATTCCGACCCTTCTTTGAGCACCCCCCGGCCGAACATGATCAACTGACACGTCCTTGGTATCGCCCATCTTGGGCGTCTTGGGGAGCCCGCCCCCGGCCGAACATGATCAACTGACACACATAGCATCCCACCGGGATCTCGATCCCCCAGAACAGCGCCCCCCCGGCCGAACATGATCAACTGACACCTGGCCAATCCAGTGCTGGGGTTCATCGACATTCAAGCGCCCCCCGGCCGAACACGATCAACTGACACGCAAATGCCTTGTCCGGGGCGTCTGGGTTCGGCGAATGGAAAATGGGGCCACTGCTGATTTGCCAGCCTGATCGCCCGGCGAGGCGCTGCGCAGATCGACCGCCCCAACCCACCAGATCACTCTTTTTCCGGCGAAAACCGCAAGCGGTGTTGCGCGATGTCGCGCGCAGTCGAACCGATTTGCGCAATAGCCCGGTAGATGTGGACCCCCAACGAAAGAAATCATGATCCTACCCAACGAAATCCTCACGCCCGACTCCGAAACCCCAAACCTCGAATCTTCTCTGAAATCTGAAATCCCCTCCCTGTCTCCGCGCCCCCGTGGTGAAGGTGAGCGGAACGAACCCACCGATCCCCCCGCCCCAAGCCCACAACCTCCCGCCCATTCAGAGCTTGCGGATCCCACTCCCTCTCCCGCGCACTCTCCCTTGCGAATCGAACCCATTTCTCTCCCGCCCGCCGCCACGGCATCGATTATCCAAGAGGCGTCCAGCGCCGTCGCGAACCGGCTTGTGAGGCGATGGGACAGCCCGCATCGGACCACCCATCCCGCCTTGACTTCATTTCGCGCCCTGTCTAATCTTGCCCCCCGTTGGGGTTATGGGTCAGGTAGCGCTTGACAAGCTCGCCGTCTCAGGCGGCAGCCAGCAGGGCCTTCGCCCGGCCTTGGAGAAGGCTGTTGTCAGCAATCACCGTCTGTTCTTCAGTATCGCCTATACGCTGCTGCGCAACGTCCACGCAGCGGAGGATGCCGTTCAATCGGCCATCTACAAGGCATTTTCCAGAATCGACCGTATCAAGAACGCCGAGTCAATCGTCTATTGGCTGGCCAAGGTCACGCGCAACACCGCCCTGGACGCGATGCGCAAGGGCGGCGGCACGCGGATGGTCCCGATGGACGAGGCGCTGGCGGCGAATCTGGCCGGGGCCGACAAGCCGCCGCGCGGCGATTATGACATGCTCTACGACGCCGTGCGGTCGCTGCCGCCGGCCGAAAGCGTGGTCGTCATGCTGCGTTATCTCGAAGATCTCGATATCGCCCAGGTGGCGCAGCGGCTGGGCATTCAACAAGGCGCAGCGCGGGTCCGTCTGCACCGCGGCATGAAGCGGCTGTTGAACAACCCGCGCCTGCGAAAGGCGTACGCGACGTCATGAACCGACGCAGCCAGGACAAGCTCGCCCGCAAGCTCATCGCCGACCTGATCGACGGCCGGGGCGATGCGGAGCAGGCCGCCGCGCTGGCCGATAATGCCGGCGTGTCGCCGGCGCTGCGCCGCGAGCTGCGCGCACGCTGGCGCTGGGGCGGCGGCTGCGCGAGGCGCTGGCGGCCATTCCCTCGCCGCAGCCGCGGATCATCTGCCGCGATCCGGAAGATGTGCTGTTGCGCATCGCGCCGGCGCCGGCCGATGAGCGCGATGTTCTCGCCGCGATGAAGGGCGCCGACAAGGCGGCGTCATCGCGGCGCCCCGTGGGTAAGTCACGACGGGCAAGGAGAAGACACTGAAGCTTTCCCGGGAGAAAGGAAGGTGCGCGGGAAAACGCCAGTTGCCGGATGTAACAGCGTGCCGGCATGATCGTCATGTCTTGTGAAGAAAACAAAACCGCTGTGGGTGTTCCGCGGCGGCCGGAAAAACGGGAAAGCTACGAGTTGGAGGTCATTATCATGGCAAAGGCTGTCAAGGCCAAGACGCCCAAACCGAAAGGGCTGTTTGTTTTCGGGACCAACGGCAAGATGTACGAGGTGAAGAACAAGGCCGGCCTGGCCGAGGTTTGCCCCTCCGAGATGCACGGCATCGGCATCAAGCAGGCCAGCGCCTCGCGCGCCTGCCCGACCCCGAGGGCGAAGGCGACGTCTCGGGGCACGACGTCCAGCTTGGCGTGTGGCACCGGTGGTGGGCCTGGGGCTGGATCTACAGCCTGGATATCGGCCGGATGGTCTACGTGTATCACTATCACCCCTACGGGACCGACTTCGCGATCTACGTGTAAGGCCGGCACGGCGTGCGGCCTTGTGACTCAAAGAAGACTCTTACGGAGAAACGATCATGGCAAAGAAACCCACAGCGCCCAAGCCGAAAGGGACTTTTGTTTTCGGCACGAACGGCAAGTGCTACGAAGTGAAGGACAAGTCGGCCCTGGTGGAAGTTGACGCCTCGCAGTTGCACGGCATGGGCCTCAAGCAGGACTGCGCCTCGCCGCCATCCCCGACCCCGAGGGCGAGGGCGACGTCTCCGGGCACGACATCCAGCTCGGCGTGTGGCACAGGTGGTGGGCCTGGGGCTGGATCTACAGCCTCAACGCCGGCCGGATGGTCTACGTCTACCACTACCACCCCTACGCAACGGACTTCGCGGTCTACGTGTAGGGCCAGCGACATTAACTCGCGCCTGCGGGCAGGCATCGCGCCTGCCCGCTTCCATGCGCCGGTGCTATACTAGGATCATGGCGACTGAGGCATCGCAACACGCCGAGTGGTCCGACGAACAGCGCCACCTGTGGTCGCGGGTGCTCGCGGCGGGAGTGGCGGCCCAGCAGATCGTCTCAGGCGCCGTCGCAGTGGGGGGCACGGCCGCAGCGCTCTATGCGCACCACCGGCTGTCGCTGGATACGGACCATCTGCTGCCGTCTCTGCGGGATTCGTTTCCCGAGGTGCTGCAAATCCTGGAGGGCTCGCCGCAGTGGCGCACGGCCCGCGTGCAGCCGCCGGTATTGATCCTGGGCAGCATCAACGGCGTTCAGGTGGGTTTTCGTCAGGCGCGTCATTCAGGGCAGATCGAGTCAATCGTGATGCAGACATCGGAGGGTCTGTTGCGCGTGCCGACGCTCGATGAAATGATCGGGATGAAGGCCTATCTCGCCTACGCCCGGAACTCCGTGCGCGACTACCTCGATTTTGCCGCGCTGGCGTCGTGCGCGTCGCCCGCGGAGGTGGTTGTGGCGCTGCTGAAATCCGACGAGCGATACGGTCCTCTGCAGGTGACATCGGTTGGGCTGTCCATTGCCAAGCGGTTGTCGGACCCGCAGCCCTACGATCTGGAGAGCATACGCCTGGAGGAATACAAGGGGCTCGCGCCGCAATGGCAATCATGGGAACGCGTTGACGAGCGCTGTCGCGTGTTTGGGGGCCTGCTGGGCGAGCGATTGGTCACGAAAAGGGACGCGCCATGATCCACCGGCATCTGGACACGCAGCAATGGTGTAAGGCGGCGATCGATTCGGCGATCGAGTATGGCGACCTGCCCGACTGGCGCGAACTGTTCCATGCGGCTGCCAAGGATGAGGAACTCGCACGTCGGGTGCTGGCGGTCGTCGAGGCCCACCCGGTTGATGGCGGCTCGGCGCTGGCAAGAGCGTTGATTGGGCGGCTCTGGCCGGCGCTGACGGAGAGGACGTGATATAGGCCAGTTACGCTTACTCTAGTTCCTGGGCGCAGGACCCGTATACAGCGATCTCGGCCGGATCAGCCGGTTGTGATCGTGCTGTTCCACGACGTGCGCGCACCAGCCGCTGGCGCGGGCGGCCGCGAAGATCGGCGTGTTCAGCGGGCTGGGGATTTGCAGCATGTGCAGGACCGGCGCGGCGTAGAGGTCGAGGTTGGCGTAGAGGCCTTTCTCCTCTTCCATGACATGTTCGAGGCGCTGGCAGATGTCGGCCCAGTGTGTCTGCCCGAGGCGCCCGCCAAGCTCGCGCCAGTTCGCGGATCGCCGGCACGCGCGAGTCGCCCTTCTTGTAGACGCGATGGCCGAAGCCCATGATCTTCTCCTTGCGGGCGAGGCGCTGGCGGATCCAGTCCTCCGCGCGGTCGGGCGAGCCGATGTCGATAAGCATGGCCATGGCGGCCTCGTTGGCGCCGCCGTGGAGCGGGCCCTTGAGCGCGCCGATGGCGGATGTCACCGCCGCGTAGATGTCGGACATCGTGCTGGCCGTGACGCGCGCGGCGAAGGTGGAGGCGTTGAAGTCGTGCTCGGCATAGACGACGAAGAGCGTCTGCATGGCGCGGGTTTCCCAGTCGGCCGGGCGCTGGCCGCGGAGCATGTAGAGGAAGTTGGCCACGTGGTGCAGGTCCTCGGTGGGGGCGATGGGATGCTCCTTCTGGTGGATGCGCCAGCCGGCGGCGATGAGGGTACACATGCGGGCGATGACGCGGACGGACTTGCGGATGTTGGCGTCGTGGGAATGGTCGTTCAGCTCGGGATCGAACGGCGCGAGCATCGACACGCCGGTGCGCAGGGCGTCCATGGGATGGGCATCCCGCGGCATGATATGCAGGAGCCGCATGAGCGCCCGGCAGCGGCCGCTGATTGGCCAGGTCGCGGCGGACACTTTCAAGCTCATTGGCAGACGGCTTCTCACCCTGGAGCAGCAGCCAGACGATCTGCTCGAAGTCGGGATCATGCGCCAGGTCGTGAACGTCGTAGCCGCGGTAGATCAGGCCGGTCTCGGGATCGACGCAGCAGATGGCCGACTCGCCCGCGATAACGCCTTCGAGGCCGGGGCTGTAGGTGGGTGCTTGGGGGCTCATACCCCGACTGTAGCGCGGGTAGGCAGTGCGCGGGAAGGGGAGTTTTCAGCGGGATTTTGGCGGGCAGGCGGACTCAACCGCTCCTTTCTTCGACGGCGCGCACTTTGGCGCTGTTGATAGCCAACATGCGCAGGGGGCGGATGGGAGCGAGCACCTATGTGTGGGTAACGGTGCGAACGTCGATCAAACGTGGCCCGATGCGGCCTTTGGCGGTTTTCAGGTCGTAGTCGGCCTGGAGGTTGAGCCAGTATTGCGGTGACTGGTTGAATGCCCGTCCAAACAGCAGGGCCAGTTCGGCCGTCACCGGGTGCGCGCCGTTGCTCACATGCGAAATCCGCATCGGCGACACCCCGATGGCGCGCGCGAACGCCGCCTGAGACAGGCCCAGTTCCGCCAGCGTTTCGGCCAGAAACTCGCCCGGATGAATGGCAGGCAGACCTTCTTTGTGCCTCATGCTGTCTCCTCATAGGCTGCATCCATGCGCGAAATACGCCTCACGATTGGCAAGTCGTTTGCGCACTTCGCTCACGACCGCGTCGGCCGCCGCCTCCAGCGTCTCTCGCCCGAACGCGGCCGTGGAATCCTGCGGCGGCATCTTGCCCATGATCCCCACGAGCGGCGAGCCCTTCGGCGGTAGCGTCTTGAGGTCGACGGTCTCGGGGTGCAGCGCCATTACGTGGGATGTCTCCCAGCCGGCGGCGTGATCGCCAGCGCAGTCATAGCGGTCGCGGAGCGGCAGGTAATCCAGGCAGGCCCACGCCAGCATCCCGCGACGCTGGGTCGGGCTGTATCGCCGCTTGTTGAACAGGAGCGCGGCCGCCCGGGCGTGATCGATCAGGGGATAATGCCCGGCAACCAGAACGCCCAGCGTGAACCCAAGGCTCTCGACCTCGGCCAGCACGTGAATGAGGAGCTTCTGGTAGTTCAGGCATTGCTCGGTTGACGTGAACGGATGGCGCTCGGGCAGGAAATTGTCGGGCGAGAGATGCAGTTGCTCGGCGATCTTGTCGCGATCGGTGGCGTTGGCCTCCATGAGCGACTCGACCCGGCTCTCGCCATACCAGAGCGGCGGGAACACCAGGCCGCCGGCCTTCCGAGCGGCCAGGATGGCCAGCCCCTCGGCCTGCAGCGTGTCGGCGCCGAGCGGGTTCTGCGGCCCGTGCCATTCGATGGTCCCGATGGGCACGTAGGCCACGGGGGAGGCGCTGCGGCGCTCGACGATCTGGGCGGGGCGGAGCATGTGGTAGCGGACTTCGCTGGTGGTGGGCGAGTTTGCCATGCTGGCATTGTAATGCCGAATGACGAAATCGGAAACGCGCACGCCATTCGGAGTTCGGACCCCGCCTACCTCCCCCTCGCCTTCACCCGATAGTGCCCCTTCTCGCAGCCGACGACGAAATGCTCCACGCAACTCTTGAGGTCTTCCCATTTCTGCCGGATCGCGTCGGCCTCCTGCGCGTCGATCACCGCGTCGTCCTCCACCGATTCGGTCACGGCATCCAGCAGCTCGCTGAAATCGCGCACCATGTCGCGCGTCTCGCCCACGACGCTCTGCTCGATGTCGCGCGGGTTGGGCGGCGGGATTGGCGATGAAGAAGCCTCCGGCCTCGTTGCACAGCCAGCGCACCAGCCGGATGTCCTTGGTGAGGTGGTACATGTCGCGCACGCGGTCCAGCGGGTTGCGCGACCGCTCTGGTCGGGGTCGTCTTCGGCCGGCGGCTCGCACCATTTGTAGACCAACGCCGGCGAGACGTGCAGCGCGGCCGCCACCGCCTTCACTCCCGGCTCGTCCACGGCCGACCGGATGACGTCGAAGGATTTCATAGGGCGATATCCTAACCAACTCTGCCCACAACGGTAGTATAGATCGATATGTTCAGGCGCATCCCCCCTATCGTTCTTCTGACAGCCGCGGCCGTCCTGGCCGCCGTCGGCGATCCGCAGATCAAGACCGATCACCCCTGGTATCCCGGCGAATTGAGCTGCTCCACGTTCGAGCGGCTCTTCAAGACACAGGCGGAGGTGTACAAGCGCGTGACCGGCCGGGATGTCGCCAGCGACGAGGACAAGGCGCTGGCGTCGTGGTTCTGGCGCAACTTTCACTATGCCCATGTCGAGGAAGGCCAGGGCGATTACTTCGACAACGGATTGGGCAAGGAGTGGAACCGCGACTATTGGTTTGGCTTGTTTGCGCACGGGATGGGCATCTGCGGCACGACGCACTGCCAGTGGACGGCCGAGATGGAATATCTGCTGGGCCACTGCCGCGGCCGCTGCGTTGGCGTAAGCGGGCACAATTCCTTCGAGGTGTATCTCACCGGCGGCGAATATGGCCAGGGCCGCTGGGCGCTGCTCGATCACGACATCTCGACGGTGATCTACGACGATGCCGGCAAACGACTGCTGTCGATCCAGGAGATCGTGCCGCGCGTGAAGACGCTGGCCAATCCCGCATTCAAGCCCGAGAAGCAGCACGGCTGGCGCGTGGCCGGGTTGCACGATGACGATGCCAAGGGCGTGTACACATCGTACAAGGTGGCCGAGTATCTCGACGGATACGCCGGGCCGCCACCGATGGTGCAGCTCCGCGCGGGCGAGTCGCTGCGGCGATATCTCGCCCCAGGGCTGGAGGATGGCAAGACGTTCGTCTTCTGGGCCGCGAACTTCAAATCCGGCGGCATTCCCGGGCCGATGCGCAGCCGCACCTGGATCAACCAGCCCGAGAACATGTACAAGTCGGTGAAGGGCACCGGCTCCAGGATGGGCCAGGTGCGCTACGCCAACGCGGTGTACACCTACACGCCCAACTTCATCGACGGCAGTTACAAGCAGGGCGTGATCGATGAGTCGCCCAATCACGTGACGTTCGAGTTCTACACGCCCTATGTTATCGCGGCCACGCCGGCCAATGACGGCCGGTGGGGCATCTATGACAAAGGCGGCAGGAACGGGCTGGTCATCTCGGCCGGCACGAGCTGCCCCATCGCCATCTCCACCGACCAGGGCAAGACCTGGCAGGATGCCGGCACCATGGTCGCCGGAACGCCGCTGGATGCCACCGACCTGGTCAAGGGCCACCAGCAATACTGGATGAAATTCGCGGCCGGCGCGGCATGCGCTCAAGAACGCCAACCTCACCTGGCGCACCGTGTGCCAGTTCAATTCGACGATCATCCCGCGGCTGCACGATGGCGCGAATAAGATCACCTTCGCCGCGAGCGGCCAGGGCCTCGTCAGCGCGGGCCGAACAAGGACCAGGCCGAAGCGCATATCGTCGATGGCGCGATGGGCACGAAGAGCGTGACGCTGGAACTGAAGGCACCGCGCGGCGAGAAGCCGACGCGCATCTACGCGGCGAGTTGGAACAGCTCGGGCGCGCCGCCGACGGATGCGGCGTTTGCCATCGACTACTCGGTTGATGCGGGCAAGACGTGGAAGCCGGTGGTTGCGGACTGGAAGATCCAGCGTCGCGCGCCCGAGCCGGGTGATTTCTGGAGCCAGAGCTTTACCTATGGCGACGTTGCGCTGACCGATGCCACGGGGCCGGTGCGCGTGCGCTTCAGCAATTCCGGGGGCAAGAGTTTTCGCAAGGTCGAAGGCGCACCTGGTGTACCAGGTGGCCGCGCCGGCCGAGACGACGGTGACGTTCGCGTGGAAGGACGCGACGGGTCAGATGCGGACGGCGTCGCACGCCTATGCCCCGGCGGCCGGGAAAGAGGATGATTCGTGGCAGTTGGATGCGGGGAGGGGCGTGCAGGGGATGTGGGTGGAGTTCCGGTAGGGTGGGCACCGCCCACCGCCCGCCCACCAAGGGCCGACCGGGGCGGGTCAATGCGCGGGGATGCGGGGATGTGCGGGGATGCGGGGGCGGAAACGGTGGGCGATGCCTATTCCGGTGGGCGATGCCCACCCTACTTCCGATAGAGCAGCTCTGACGAATCGACCTTGGCGAGGGGCGCGGTGGGGTCGGGGATGCCGGCGATGGCGGCGGCCATTTGGCGGACGGTGGCGACGTTCATGTATCGGCCGGGGCAGTCGGTGCGGCCGGCTTTGGCGTCGCGGTGGCCGATGACGTGGTCGGGGCTGATGTGGTAGGTCCGCATCAGCCAGGCAGTGAGGCTGGCGAGCGACTGCATCTGCGTGGGCGTGGGGTGCGATTCGCTGAAGTTGCCCACCAGGCAGATGCCGATGCCGAATTCGTTGTAGAGGTGGACGCCGGCGTGGGCACCGATCTGCTGGTGGGTCCAACGGGGGCCGACCTCGACCTGGCCATCGCCGCTGCCGGTGCCGTTGCCGATGACGAAGTCGTAGCCAAGGCTGTCCCAGCCTTTCTGGCGATGGTAGCGGTCGAAGGAGGCGGCGCAGCCGACGCGGGTGTCGCTATGGTGGATGACGATCCATCGCCAGGGCCGGGATGCGACGGCGGGGATCCATGCCCGCGAGCCGGTGACATTCGGGGGCGGCGTGACGTTCTGGGGCTGCTGATGCGTCTGGGCCTGCCCGCCGGGGTTGAGGTTGCCATTGGCTGGCGGCGCGACGTAATCGGGGCCGGAGGCGACCTCGGGGGGCATCATCGACGGGGCCGAGACGTAGTCGGGGGTGCCCTGGCAGCCGGCCAAGAGTGAGAGCGCAGCGAGAAGGAGGAGACATCTGGGCATAGGGGTTTTATCGGACAGAAGGCGGGAAGAGGATGAGGGTGCGGGGATCAGGGATCGGGGATCGGGGGTGAAATGTCGAATGCCAAATGCCGAAAGCCGAATGTCGAACCAAACCCAGGTGCCGAATGCCGAATGACCGAGTGGCAGCGTGGCGAGCCCCCGGCTATACTGCGCATATGAGCCGCGTGGTCCAGTCCGATCCGGAGATCCTCGGGGGAACGCCGTGCTTCTCGGGAACGCGCGTGCCGGTGCGTTCACTTTTCGATCACCTGGAGTCGGGCTACACGGTCGATTATTTCCTGGCGCAGTTCCCGACGGTCAATCGCGAGCAAGTCATCGCCTTGCTTGAGTCTGTGCGGCAGCAGACCGAAGAGGGAGCTCTGGCCGAGGCACGGGTGTGAAGGTCCTGCTGGATGAGAACCTGCCGCATGACCTGCGCCATTTCCTGCCGGGTCACGAGGTGTTCACGGTCGCATACCGCGGGTGGGCGGGGCTGGGGCTTGCCCGGGGCATTGCTGGCGCGGCCATCGCGCGCTAGAATGGCGTAATGAGTCCGGAATCGCTAGCCGCCGCACTGGATCGCGAGCCGTTCATCCCGTTGCGTCTGCACCTTACCGACGGTCGCACGGTTGACATTCACAATCCGGGGTTGTGTTTCATCGCGCGCATGTCGCTCTACTGTTTCTCGGGCAGACCACACGCCTCGCTGGCCGAAGATGTGCAGGTGATCAGCCTGAGCCGCATCGTTTCGGTGAATACGCTGGTGGCGGCATAGCCTATACTGTCAACGTAATGCGGAACCTCACTCCCAAGGAAATCGTCGCCGAGCTGGACAAATACATCGTGGGCCAGGATGACGCCAAGCGCGCGGTGGCCGTGGCCGTGCGCAATCGCTGGCGGCGGCAGCAGCTTGGCGAACAGATGAAGAAGGATGTCTCGCCGAAGAACATCCTCATGATCGGCCCGACGGGCGTGGGCAAGACCGAGATCGCCCGGCGGCTGGCCACGCTGACCGGGGCGCCGTTCATCAAGGTCGAGGCGACCAAGTACACCGAGATCGGCTATCACGGGCGCGATGTCGATGCGATGATCCGCGATCTGCTGGACTCGGCCATTGCCATGGTGCGCGGGGAGATGACCGACAGCGTGAAAGGGCCGGCCGATCAGCAGGTGCAGGAGCGGCTGCTGGATTATCTGCTGCCGCGCGGGGACATCGGCGGCGACGATGAGGAGGCCGAGAAGAAGCGGCAGCGCACGCGCGACAAGACTGCGCCAGCGGTTGGAATCGGGAGAGATGGAAGACCGGCCGGTGGAAATCACAGTGGAGGACCGGCCGACGGCGGTGGGGATGTTCGGGCAGGCGGGGATGGAGATGGATGTCGAGCTGCAGAGCATGGTGGAGAAGATGCTGCCGGTGAAGCGAGAGACGCGGCGGATGACGGTGGCTGAGGGGCGGCGGATCCTCTTCGCCCAGGAGGCCGAGAAACTGATCGACAAGGACAAGATCACCCGGACCGCGATCGACCGGGTGGAGCAGTCGGGGATCGTGTTCATCGACGAGCTGGACAAGATTTGCGGCGCCGAGAGCACGCACGGCCCGGATGTGAGCCGGCAGGGCGTGCAGCGGGACCTGCTGCCGATCGTCGAGGGCAGCACGGTGATGACGCGCTACGGGCCGGTAAAGACGGATTACATCCTGTTCATCGCGGCCGGTGCGTTCCACAGCAGCAAGCCGAGCGACCTGATGCCGGAATTGCAGGGGCGATTCCCCATTCGCGTGGAGCTGAAGGACCTGACCAAGGACGATTTCGTGCGGATCCTGCACGAGCCGCAGAACTCGCTGACCAAGCAGCAGTCGGCGCTGCTGTCGACGGAGGGCGTAGAAGTGACGTTTGGAGAAGATGCGATCGAGGCGGTGGCGCAGATGGCGTATGACCTGAACCGCACGTCACAGAACATCGGGGCGCGAAGGCTTTACACGATCCTGGAACGGGTGCTGGAGGAGATCAGCTTCGAGGCGACTGACCTGAAGGAGAAGAAGGTGACGATCACGGCGGAGTATGTCCGCCAGCGCCTGGCGGATGTGGTGAAGGATGAGGATTTGAGCAAGTTCATTCTCTAGCGGGCAGATAGCGGATAGCAGATAGTGGGTAGTGCGTTAACGGAACAACGGAGGGCGAGCCTGGCTCGCCCTCCGAAATGCGATCGCTCCATGGGTGAACGGTTACCGGGCCCCACGCCGGCGGAGGAGCATCAAGACGCTGCCGAGCGCCGCCATGCCCGCGGGGATGGTGGGCAGCGGCACGCCAGAGGCCTCAACAGCGGAGCCCTGGAAAGTGGCGCCCTGGCCCGCGGCCGGAGTCCAAGTCGCCCCGCCATCAAGGCTCAATTCCGTGAAGATGTCGAAGAAGCTGTTGATGATGTACTGCCCGCTGCCATTATCGGTGGCCGTTACCGTGCCAAGCGATGCCTTTGTTGGGCTTTCGCGGATCATAATGCCTCCCGGGAGCGTGCCGCCGCTGAGGTTCAGGGACACCATCTCCGTGTCGAAGCCCTGCACACCACTGGCCTCCGTGAACAGGTTGCTGGCTTGGATGGTCGCAGTGGTTGAGGTTGTCACCGGGGTGTAGGTAGTCCCGCCATCTGTCGAGATTTCGGTGAAGACGTCGAAGAACGAGGTAAACGTATATCCGGATCCGGTCGGTGCCCCCACAACCCCCTGCCGCAGGCGGAAGTACATTTGCGTCGGATGCGGCGTCAGCGTGAGGCTTTGCACGGTCAGGGGCACGCCGGTGCCGGGGGGCGGGTACACAATTGAACCCGGCAACTGGACCAACTGAGTCGGAAAGCCATCCGCCCATAGCGACTGGCCCCATGTCAACAACGCCATCACCACAACGGCACCCCGAAGGGTGCGAGACAGATACGAGGACATGACTATTCTCCCAGCCCCTGAACACAGCCCCCTCGCACACCATGCCACGGCGCAGTTCCTCCGCGCCATGCGTTCAATTTAGCACAGCAATTGGCGGGGGCAATAAAAATCCTAGTATTTTAGTGCGAAATGTGAAATTTCACAGTCGCGCGACGCGGGCGATGGCGGTGAGGAGTTGATCGACGTTGAAGGGCTTGGTGAGGTGCTCGTGGAAACCCGCTTCCAGGCTCTTCTGGATGTCGCTTTCCATGCCGAACCCGCTGACGGCAATGCCGCGAACGGAGCGGGTCTGTCTGAGCCGGCGCATGATGTCCAGGCCGCTGCCGTCGGGCAGACCCAGGTCGCTGACGAGCACGTCGAAGGTCTCGGCGGCGGCGACCTGCATCGCGGCGGCGACGCTGTCGGCGTTGAGGACCTCGTAGCCGGAACTGCGCAGGAGGCTGGAGATGATCCTGGCGCTGTCGGCGTGGTCTTCGACCAGGAGGATGCGGCAGGCTTTGGGCGCCTGATGGGCGGGATGAGCGCAAGGCGCGCGGGCTTCGACGTCGGCGGAGACGGGGAGCGTGAGGCGGAAGGTGGCGCCTTTGCCGCGGCCGTCGCTGTGGGCCGAGAGCGTGCCGCCGTGCATGTCGACCAGCGCCTTGCTGATGGTCAGGCCGAGGCCCAGGCCGCCGAATTGGCGCGTGATGTCGCGGCCGCCCTGCTCGAAGGCATTGAACAGCCGCGGGAGCATGTGGGGCTCGATGCCGATGCCGGTGTCCTGGACCTCGATGACAAGATGGGGGCTCAGGGATCGGGGCTCGTGGATCGGCGTGGGATCTCGCTCTGAGGCCTCGGGTTGCTCGTCATAACTGCGGATGGCGATACTTCCGCCGACGGGGGTGAACTTGACGGCGTTCTTGAGGATGTTCCAGAAGACCTGCTGGAGTCGCGCCGCGTCGGCCTGCACGTGATATTCGCGGGCATCGAGTGACACGGCGATATGAAGCTGCTTGGCATGGGCATCGTTCTCGCACATCTGCACGACGTGCCGCAGGCGGCGGTGGGCGTCGGTCGGGGCGAAGTTGAGTTCGAGCTTGCCGCGACTGATGCGGGTGACATCCAGGAGGTCGTCGATGAGCCGGGCCTCGAGTTCGGCGTTGCGGCGGATGGTGGCGAGGGAGTCGCGAACGTCTTCCGAGAGCGAGCGATCGGTTTCGAGAAGCTGGGCCATGGCGAGGATGGGCGTAAGCGGGGTGCGCAGCTCGTGGCTGAGGACGGCGAGGAAGTGGTCCTTGGCGGCGTTGGCTTCCTCGGCGGCCTGCTTGGCGCGCTGGAGTTCCTCGCTGCGTTTGCGTTCGATGGCATAGCGGATGGCCCGCACGAGGACCAGCCCTTCGGTCTTGCCTTTGACGAGGTAGTCCTGGGCGCCCTGCTGGACCGCGCCCAGCCCTGTCTCCTCATCGTCGAGGCCGGTGAGCACGACGATCGGCACGCCGCGGTCGCGCGAGCGGATCTGGCGCAGGGCATCGAGGCCGGAGCCATCGGGCAAACCCGAATCCAGCAGGATGACGTGGGGGCGTTGCGACTCCAGGTGATGGATGGCATCGGCGAGGCGCTCGACATGGGTGAGGGCGAACTCGGCGGACTTGACCTGCTCGAAGGCGGCGCGCAGGAGCAGCACATCGGTGGGGCTGTCCTCGACCAGCAGGATGTCGATGGGCTTTGAGGGCATGCTACTCACCGTTGGGCAGGGTCACGACGGCGAACCAGAAGTGCTCGATCGACTTGACAACTTGTGCGAACTCGGGGAAATCCACGGGCTTGGTTATATAGCAGTTGGCATGATGCCCATAGGCCTTGAGGACATCCTCCTCGGCCTTGGAGGTGGTGAGCACGACGACGGGGATGAGCTTGAGATCGTCGTCGGCTTTGACTTCGGCGAGCACCTCGCGCCCGTCTTTCCTGGGGAGGTTGAGGTCGAGCAGGATGAGGTCGGGCCGCGGGGCGTCGGCGTATTTGCCCTGGCGCCGCAGCAGCGCCATGGCTTCGACGCCGTCCTCCACGACCTGAAGATGGTTGAGGACCTTGGCGTGATCCAGGGCTTCGCGGGCCATGAGGACGTCGGTGGGGCTGTCCTCGACGAGGAGGATCTCGATGGGGTGGACGTTGGCTCGGATGTTCTTCATGGTGCATCCGGTGAGGGATGGTGAAGTAGAAGGTGGAGCCTTTGCCGATTGCGGACTCCACCCAGATGCGCCCGCCGTGGCGCTCGACGATCTTCTTGCAGATGGCCAGGCCGATGCCGGTGCCGGGATACTCGCGGCGCGTGTGCAGGCGCTGGAAGACGCCGAAGATGCGCTCGCTGTACTGCTGGTCGATGCCGATGCCGTTGTCGGCGACATGAAACTGCCAGGTGCCATCGCGCTGCTCGGCGCCGACGCGAATCTGAGGCCGTTCGCCGCAGAACTTGAGGGCGTTGCCGATGAGGTTCTGGAAGAGCTGGACCAGTTGGGTGGGGTCGGCGGTGATGGATGGCAAGCCATCGGCCGAGACAACGGCATGTTTCTCCTCGATGGCGGCCTGGAGGTTGGTCAGGGCGATGTCAAGGACCTCGGCGACATCGACGGGCTCGAAGGCCTGGCCGCGCGTGCCAACGCGCGAATAGTTCAGCAGGTCGTTGATCAGGTTGCGCATGCGTGCGGCGCCATGGACGGCGTGGCCGATGAACTCATCGGCGCGGGCGTCGAGCTTGCCCTGGCAATGCTGCTGAAGGAGCTGGACGCAGCCGGCGACGGCGCAGAGGCTCCTGGAGGTCGTGCGAGGCGACGTAGGCGAACTGCTGCAGCTCGGAATTGGATCGCTGCAGTTCGGCGGCGGCGCTTTTGAGCTGGTCGTCGGCGAGCTTCTGCTCGGTGAGGTCGCGCAGGACCTTGGCGAAGCCTACGAGCTGGCCGCTCGCATCGCGGATGGCGCTGGTGACGCCGTTGACCCAGAACTGCGAGCCGTCGCGGCGCCGGCGCCAGGCCTTGGCCTCGTAGCGGCCGTCGCGGGCAGCGGTCTCCAGCTCGCGCTCGTGCAGGCCGGCGGCGACGTCCTCGCGCGGAAGAAGCGGGACAGGGGCTGGCCGATGATTTCGCTGGCGGGCCATCCGAGCATGCGCTCGGCGCCGGCATTCCAACTGCTCACGCGGCCGCTGGTATCGAGCATGAAGATGGCATAGTCCTTGACGCTGTCGAGCAGCAGGCGAAAGCGTTCTTCACTCTCCCGCAGGGACTCGTGGGCCTTGCGCTGCTCGAGCTCGGCGCGGTGCATGGCACGTGCGGTCCAGATGGTCAGGCCGACCAGCAGGACAATGGTGATCACCATGAAGTCTGCCAGACGGAACCACGTGCCATAGAACCCGAGGTGTTGGCCCTGCCAGACGAGCCAGCCGGCGACGATGGGAACGAAAATGGCGGCGATGAGGAGGCGTCGGGCGGCCGCCCCGGCCCGGCTGTCGCTTGTGACAAGGGCCATGTGGCCGCGATCGGGCCGCGCGAACAGGACGGCGATGGAGCAGAGGCAGAATGCGGCGATGCCGTGGACGGCCACGCCGGTATCCGATACGAAGGGGCTGATAAGGAAGTCGAGCACGCCGACGGAGGCGCCGAGGGCGGCGCCGAAGGCGAGAAACTCGGCAGGACGGTATCCGCGGCGCGTAACGACATCGTGCAGCAGCAGCGCAGAGCCCAGCAGAAGAAGGACGATGCAGGCCAGCACCGGGGGCCGGCCGGCGTAAGTGGTGCCGATGGCGCCGGGCGGTTCGGGGAACAGCAGATGATCGATGCGCAAATCCAGGTGAATCAGATATTGCACGAGCGTTAGCAGGCCGATGAGGGCGGCAAGCGCCGCGGCGCTGCGCGAGAGCCAGTATGCCCAGCCGCGGCTCGCCGGGAGGAAGAAGATGGCCATGCCGATGGCGATCAAAGCGACGGCGGTGTTGGGCTTCATCGTCGGCATGAGCGGATGGACGCTCTTGAGCACGCCGATGTTGGCCGCCCAGCCGACGAGCACGAGGGTGCCGACAAGCCAGGCGATGATCGCCATGGATGCATGGAGCGACCTGAAGCGTACGGCGGGACTGGGGTTGCAGTCGGCTGTCATGAATGGCGCGGCGTCGCCTGAAAGGGTCGCCATGTTCCACTTTCAATACTGTATGCACGTCGGGCCGTTCGGCAAGCAGCGCAATACGGCTGAGTCAGTCCGCCCGTCGAGAAAAAAGTGTGGGGATTTCGGGATTTCATCCCGCGGATTCCGCGTGTAGACTATGGATGAGATTCATGGAGGATCTGTAGTGGAAGGCGACCACGTGCAAGTGCAGAGCGAATCGCTGGAAGAGCTGATCGCGTTCGATTCGCGCGACCGGGCCGTGTGGCCCGCGCGGGAATTGAGGGCGGCGCTGGATCGCGAACTCCGGCCGCTGGCGCTGGCTGTGGCGGGAACGGTCGCGGTGACGTTCGAGGATCTGCTGGAAGAGCCCTCGCCGCTGGCCATGCTGCGAACGCTGAAGGAGGCGGCCAAGCGCAAACTGGGTGATCGCGAAGGCGACTGCCCGCCGGACGTGGCGCTGCTGCTGTATTACGGGAGCATTGCCGTTGCCCTGCTGCGGCACGGGGCGCGAATCAGCCGGCTATCGGATGAGAAGCTGCGGCAGGGATTTGGCTGGGCGTTTTCGCAGCGGTGGCTGGGCGAGCCGATGCGGCGGTTCTTCGCGAAGGCTGCGGAGGCGGTGGGGACGGGGCAATGGCGATGTGGGTGATCGGCATAAGAGAAACCACGGATTAACACAGATGAGCACGGATTGCGGATGCCGATCCGCGGCCGCTCATCCGGCGGCGGCAGGAATGGTGAGCCATGGGCAATTACCTGGGTATTGAGATTGGGGCGACGAAACTGCAGGTGGTGGTGGGGGACTCATCATTGAATATCCTGCGGCCGTGGCGCGGCGATGTGGATCGCGACAAGGGGCCGGAGGGCATCCGTGCGCAGCTCCGCGAGACGATTGGGCGATTCGTGCGTGAGGAGAAAATCGAGGCGATCGGCGTGGGATTTGGCGGGCCGATCAATCATGCCGATGGCCGGATCGCCTGCTCGCACCAGGTGGGAGGGTGGAACGGTTTTCCGCTGGGCAAGTGGCTGGCCGATGTCAGCGGCTTGCCGGTGGTGGCGGACAATGACACGAACGTGGCGGCGCTGGGGGAGACGTGGGCCGGCGCGGGCGTGGGGCATAGCCCGGTGTTCTACTTTAACCTGGGCAGCGGCGTGGGTGGCGGACTGGTGATTGATGGCCGGATTTACCATGGGATCTTGCCCGGGGAAGTGGAGTTCGGGCACGTGCGGCTGTCGCGTGATGGGGTGACGGTGGAGCAGCGATGCAGCGGCTGGGCGATCAATAGGCGGATTCGGGAAGGAATTGCGCGCGATCGGAACTGCGCGCTGGCGAACCTGGTTGGGGATGAGCGCGGCGCGGAGGCCAAACACCTGGCGGCGGCGCTGAAGGCGGGAGATACGTTGGCGCGAACGATTCTGAGCGAGCTATCCGAGGACCTTGCATTCGCGTTGTCGCACGTGGTCCATCTATTTCATCCGGCGATCATCATCATCGGCGGAGGTTTGGCGCTGATGGGTGACGTCTTGCGCGATGCGGTCGCGGCGGCGCTGCCCAAGCACGTGATGGAGATATTCCGGCCGCCGTCGCCAATATCGCTGGCAAAGCTGGGGGAAAATACGGTGACAGTGGGAGGCGCTGAAGCTGGCGGCGGGCGCGAGTTGAGGCAGTCTGAGACGGCGTAGCGCCGAAGACTACGGCGTGAGCCGGTGGATCACAGCAGCCATAAGGCGCTCAAGCTTGCCGAGCGATTCAAAGTCGTCCTTGATTTCCAGGAGGGGAGTAAGCTGCTGTCGGAGGTAGGCCAGGTCCAAATGGCCATGCTGCCGGGCCAGGACGCTCTCAACATCGCTCCAATCGCGGTCGCGTCCGGCAAAGACCTTGTGGACGACCAAGTCCTCGGCAGAGCAAGTCGTGATTGTTACGTGCTCGTCGATCGTCCATGACGTGGCCCGCTGGATCGAGGTCTCCTCAAATGGAAGGGCGCCCAAGGCCACGTCGACGTCGACACCACCGGCCGTCCGAGCCAGAAGGACCCGCCGCTGCAAGGCAAACCCGCGCGATCGCGCAACCGCCCCGGGAACTGGCCGAGGAAGGCATCGACGAACTCCGCCTCTGCGCCAAAGCCGGTGAACAGGGTGAGGTCAACATCCTGCGTGAATCGCGGCGTTCCCCACCGCTGCACGGCGATTCCGCCGATAAAGCAGAATTGCCAATTGTTCCGGCGACAGAAGGCCTCCACCTCGGCCGCAGCAGCCAGGACGCCAACGCCGCTCATACCGTTCTCCGGCGATGAAACAAGGCCTGCTGCTCCACCAGGCCGGACCAGTCGGGGCGCTCGCGCCAGGGGGTGTCAGCGGTGACGAGAGCTTGGATGCGGCGGAGCGCTTCCTCGTTGGTCATGGCTGCCAGGTCGGCGGTCCAGATTCGGGCGAGTGCTTCGCTGGTTGCGTGATATGCCGCTCGCGAAGTCTTCTTGTCGGGTATCGCAGCCATTGGCCTAAGTATATGCGGTGCGTCGGCCCTTGTCAGTACGCCCTGACCGTTCATGTCCCGCGCAGCCGCTGCAGAAAAGCCACGTGCTCCGCGGTCGTCGCGCCCAGGTCCACGGCCCTCAGCACGCGCGGCAGGTCGCCGGCGAGCAGGGCCGCGGCGTCCAGCCACAGGCCGGGGAACACTTCGCTCTTGTACATGCCGTCGGGCGTGTGCGGCAGGGGCTCGTATCGGCCTTCACGGAAGGCAAACCAGTCCATGGCCTGGTCCTCCGTCCGCCAGACAATGCACTCGCGCACGCGATTGCGGCGATAGGCATTGAGCTTTGCATGCAGATCGATGCTGTGGTAGGTGCGCATCATGACTGCTTTGCCTCCGGCCCTGATTATACCGCCGTTCTTCACGGCCCGCCCTGGATGCGCTCCCAGATACGCGGGGCGGCGCT
This sequence comes from uncultured Phycisphaerales bacterium, assembly GCA_963836515.1. Taxonomy (GTDB): domain Bacteria; phylum Planctomycetota; class Phycisphaerae; order Tepidisphaerales; family Tepidisphaeraceae; genus CAWIJX01. The sequence goes on along the minus strand of CAWIJX010000004.1, from coordinate 1,862,508 downwards.
CTGGATCAGCGTGAGGGCGCGGTGGAGGAGCTGATTGGTGATGGACTCGGTGCTCTGGCGGTCGGCCGGATCGTCCATGGCGGAGAGGTTGCTGCGGACGCTGTAGGTGGCGCAGCGGATGGCGGCCATGGCCAGGTCGGCGCAGACGGCCAAGTCCGAGAGCAGATAGTAGTTTACGAAGTTGACCAGGCGGTCGCAGATCTCGAGGATGGCCACGCCCGTGGCGGCGATGGTCTCGGGGACGCGCACGCAGGTGAGCAGGGCGGCGGGGAACTTGTCCTGGCGCTCGGCTTCCGGCAGTTTTCGCGCGGCCGAAAAGGCGTCGTAGGCGAGCTGGTCCTCGACCATGAGCTGGAGCAGGACGGACCGTGCCTTGTTCATCTCGGCGAGGGCGGGCTTGAGTTCGTCGGCGAAGGCTTCCAGGCCCTTCTTGTTGAGGCTGTAGTTGATGACCATCTCGCCGAGGGCGGCGGCCTCGGCGGCGACGAGGGCCGACACGCTGCCTCCACCGGGCGTCGGCGTCTTGGCGGCCGTGGCATTCAAGAACTGTGCGATGGTAGTAGATGAATCGAACATGCTGGCACCCCGTCGTCAATGACTTGCGCCGGAATCGTGCTGGACACCGCGCGGCGTGAGGTCGATCGGCTTAAACGAGTTGTACGTTCTCACGCCGGACTTGATAGATACCGCGTCTGGCTTGTCCGTGTTGATGGTGATCACGCAACGGCTCAGCAGGCGCCGGGCAAGCGGGGAAATGTCCGATAACTTGACGGCCTGGACGCGCTGGGCGAACTGGTCGTGCCAGGCATAGCCCAGACCATATAACTCGTCAACGGCGGCCGTTTCGGCCTGGGCGGCGGGGGTTTCGTGGGCGAGGGCGTCGGAGGTGACGATGAGTTTCTCGGCCCGCTCGAACCAGTGGGGGTTGAGGTCTTGGGGCGTGCCCTGGAGCCGGGCGACGTTTTCCAGAATGCTTTCGACGACGCGGTTCGCGTTCTTGGCATCGCAGCCGGCGTAGAAGATGAACGTGCCGGGGTGCTTGTGATCGCGGCCGGGCATCTCGAAGCTGTTGGCGTCGTAGATCAGGCCCTCGCCGCGGAGCGTCTCGAAGATGTAGCCGGTGGGATACTCGTAGCCGTTGGTGAGGGTCTTGGCGACGGCGAGAGGGTAGTTGTCGGGATCGCCGGCGACGCAATCGCAGTCGAAGCCGATGATGACGCCGGTCTGGGTGTTGTCGGTTTTCTGGACTTCGACACGGTCGACCTGGATGAAGGAGGCGCTGACGCCCGATTTGCCGACCAAGAGTGCGCCTGAATTCATGGTGATCTTTCCGCCCGGATCGACCGTCGCCGCCTCCCCACCGAACTGCCGCGCAATCAGCGCTCGCGTCTTATCAATGTCGATATCGCCGAAAATGGCGATGACCTTTTTCGACGGCAGTATTTTGCTGTAATACCACTCGCCAAGATTCGCGGAGGTAAACCTGCTGACGTTTTCTTTGGTCCCCAGCGACATGAACTGATACGGCGAGTTCCTCGGCCCGAAGTAGGTCTTGCGGAAGAAGCGCATCGCTTGCGCGAACCAGTCGGCATCCTGGCTGTCGATGGCGGCGAGGATGCGCTTGCGGACCATGTCGGCGTCGGATGCCTGGAAGAGCGGGTTGTGTACCAAATCGCTGAAGACCTCCAGCGTGGCCGGCAGGTCGTCGCGCAGGCACTGCGATGAGAAGCTCCAGTAGTTGTTGCTGCACGTCGCGCCGAAGTTGCCGCCGATGGAATCGAAGAATTCAGCGATCCGTTGCGCCGAGCGGTTCTTCGTGCCGCGCACGATGAGATGCGTCGCGAAGTTGCCGATGCCGTTATTATTGGCATCCTCGGCCGTAAGCCCGCCAAGGCTGTACATGCTGGTGACGACGATCTTGGATGAGGGCAGGCGCTTGAGCAGGAGCGTGGTGTTGTCCTTGAGCTCGACCTTGACGATGGCCGACGGCGCCTGCGGCGCTGCCGGCCGAGTTGTGGGAGCGGCGGCGCGGAGGATGCGCTCGGCCTCGGCCAGATTCGGCGCGGGAGTTTCCTGGGGCAGCAACGCGGTGGTGATGAGCCTGCCGCGGTCAAGGTATTTGCTGGCGACGGCTTTGACCTGCTCGGCCGTGATCTGCTGAATCCGGCCGACGTAGCGATCATTGAAGTGGGCATCCCCCGTGGCGATGTAGTCGATCGCGAGGGATTCGCCGATGTCCTCGGCCGTCTGGGTGCTGAAGGCGCGCTGGGTCTTGAGCTGGGTCTTGGCGCGGGCAAGGCGATCGTCGCTGACGCCCTCGCGCTTGATGCGATCAAGGATATCGAGCACGGCAGACGTGGCCGCGCCGATCCTGGCGGTGTCCAGCTCCAGGTCGATGGCGAAGGTGCCCTCGACGAAGAAGGGCGTGTCATCGCTGGCGGCGATGGAGCTGACGAGCTGCTGTTTATCGCGGATTTCCTCGACGAAGATCGAGCTGTCGCCGTGGCCGAGGATCACGGAGAGGACGTCGAGGGCGTACATGTCGCCGTCCTGAAGCGTCACGGTGGGGAAGGCGAGCTGCAGGCGCGACTGGCCGAGCTTGGGGAAGGTCGCGACGACCGTGCGCGGGGCGGTAATCGGCGGCTCGGGCTCGATATTATGGCTGAACACCCTGCCGGGCGGTGCGTCGGCAACGTACCTTTGCATCGAGCGCAGCATGACCTCGGGATCGAGATTGCCGGTGATGCAGAAGACCATGTTGTTGGGCTGATAGGCGGACTTGTAGTAGCTGTAGACATCATCGCGGCTCAGGCCCTGGATCACCGGCTGATATCCGATGGTGGGCACGCGCGCGGGGCTGACGTGATAGCGGTTGCCGTTGGCGGTGATGTAGTAGGCCCAGGTTGGCTCGCCCTTGTCCATCTCCAACTCGCGCTGGACGACCTCGTATTCGCGGGCATATTCGGCCGGCGTGATCTTCGCGCCCAGCATCCAACCAGTGATCAGATCAACGCCCTTATCAAGATTGTCGGGCGTGGTGTTGACGAAGAAGGCAGTGTGCTCCTGCGTGGTGTAGGCGTTGGAGTTGTTGCCGATCTCCTGGAGCAGGTCGCGGTTCTGCTGCTCGGTGCGGCGGGCGTTGGTGCCGCCGGCGACGAGGTGTTCCAGCAGGTGCGACAGGCCGCCGCCGAGCCACTTGCCTTCGTAGACGCCGCCGGCCCAGACGTAGCCGCGCACCGAGACGGCGGGCGAGGGCACGCGGCGGGCGATGACGGTCATGCCGTTTTCGAGGATGGAGATGATCTCATCGGTCTGGTCAACGGTTCGGCTGATCTCCCGGCCATGATCGACGGCGGCGGCTGGCGCGGTAGTCGGCGGATCGGATGAGATCGGCGGCTCGTGAGTTGCGCAGGAGTTCATGAGCAGCGAGAGCGAGGCGAGAACGATGGCGATGAGATGTCTTTTCATGCAGCTTCCCTTCGATGTACCATCATAGCGATTGGGAGCGAAGGGGGAATCGGGGATTTGCGCCGATGGAGGCAGAGTCAAGCCGCTCGTGGGAAGGCGGAGGAGAACGGGCAAGTCGCCGTTTCGGGTTGCCGATCAGGCGTGACTGGTCAGCCACGCTTGCGCGTCTGCAAGGGTGTGGAAATCCAACAATTCGCCAGCGAATTCGTCCAGGCGCGCCAGGGTGAGGCTGTGGATGCGCTCTTCCATCTCGTGGGGAATGGTGGAGAAGCGACGCTGCAGCAGGCGAAGGACTGTCTTCTCGACTCCCTGGAGCATGCCACGTTCCATCCCTATCTCCTCCCATTCATTCAGCACTTCAGTGACCGCTTCTTTCTCCGTCGGTTCCATGGTCTTCATCTCCTCTTGCATCGCGACCTGTTCGCGCCGGTTCAGCCGCAGGTACGAATCCACAAACCCGCGGATGAGATGCATCTTCGCCGGGTTCAGCTTAAGCGTGGCGAGCAATCGCAGACACTCCAATTTTACCCTGGGCCTGTCCTCCGGGCGAATCGCCATCTTTGCCATCAGGGCGACAGCGACCGGATTGGGTGTCCTGGCAAACTTGCGCCAGTCCAGCCGATTGAGCTGGATGGCGGTGTAATTGAAGGTTAGGACCGCCTTGTCTGGGAAGGCAACCTGGTGGGTTTGCGCCTCGGGTTGCAGCGGCTTGTCATAGGAGAATAGGGCGATTGGGTAGACCGGAAGACGGTACTTGGCGTAGAGCCGGGAGAAATAGATGAACATCCGCATGGGGAAATTCGGCTCGGGCGAGGACTGCGTCTTAACGTGGACGAGAAAGTGCGCATCCTGGCCCTTGAAGCTGGCCTTGACAACCAGGTCAACCTCGTGGCGCTCGCCGGCCGTCACGTCAGTGAAGACTTCCTTGTCCAGGAACTCGATGCTGCTGCGGTCGAGGTAGGCCAGAACCTGCGGGAAGAACAGATCGAGGAATTCGATGAAGAACGTGGTCAGGAGCTCCTTGAAACGTGGGTCATGATCCATGGGGCGGCGATTGTACCACCGCGTACTGGCACCAGAAGAGCGCTGCGGGTTCCATCTGATGCACAGCTACGTCTCCTCTTCGTGCTCGACTTCGTGCAGGTAGGTCAGCGCCAGTTCCAGCTCGCTCTTGAGATGGCGCACCCGAAGCAGGCTCTTCACGCGCGTGAGCAGCTCGAACTTGTTGACGGGCTTGCTGACGAAGTCGTCGGTGCCGCACTCGGTCGCCTGCTCGATGTCGCCCAGCTCGTTGAGCGCGGTGACCATGAGGATCTGGATGTCGCGCGTCTTCTCGTCGCTCTTGAGCTTGCGGCAGACCTGGAAGCCGCTCATGCGCGGCATCATGATGTCAAGCAGGATCAGATCGGGATGAAATTGCCCGACTTTTTCCAGGGCTTCGACGCCGTCGGCCGCCGTCACGATCTTCACCGGGAGCGATTCCAGAAAAGCCTGCAGCAATTCGACATTCTGGGCATTGTCGTCGACGATCATGACGGTCGATTGCGGAAGGAAGCTCTCGTGGTCGGGGTTTTGCACGGGATCGGCCTGGGTCATATCGGCTCCGATGAAAAAGGAACGTGCGCCCCGGTTCAACGATACAGCAGGCCACAGCCTGAACGAAAGATAAAGAATACGCCGCCGCTCACGCACTGTAAAGGTGCGCAGTCGCGACATCGTGCAGGGGCGCAGATTTGCGTCGGGTGTGTCGCGCGGCACCTCGCAGCCGGCGCTGACGATGAAGCGGTCGCCCGCTTCCGCATGGCAGCGCTCGGCGGCGGCGGCGACCTGCTGGGGCGTGCCTTTGCGCAGGACGCCGGCAGGTTCGATATTGCCGAGCAGAATTTGAGTCGGACCCATGGCGGCGCGGCCTTCGGCGATGGGCGAAAGATAGTCCAGGTCAACGATCTCCGCGCCGAGTTTGCCCATGCCCGCGAGGATTGGCCGGGTGTTGCCGCAGATGTGGAGCCGCACCGGCACGCCAAGGGCATGCACGGCATCGATGAGTTTTTTCTCGTATGGCCAGACGAACTCGGTGTAGATCTCCGGGCCGACGAGCGAGGCGGCCGCGTCGCCGACGCCCATGATGTCGATGCCGGCCTGCACCTGGGCGCGGGCAAAGCGCAGCTCCATCTCGATGGTGAACTCGAAGAGGTCGCGCACGAACGCGGGGTCGTCGTAGAAATCGAGCATCAGCGTGTTGATGCCGCGCAGGTCGGCGGCCTCGGCGCAGGGGCCTTCGATCCAGCCTTCGATGAGCTTCTGTCCGCCGACCCGGCGCCTGAACAGGTGCGCGGCGTTCACGCGGTCGTGCATGCGCCCGCCGCCCAGCGGGTCGGGGAACCTCAGAATGAGCGAGGGCGGCCTTGTCGGAGAGCAAGGCATTGGCTTCGTCCATCGACGGCGGCTGATCGTCGAAGTAGTGAACCGTCCCACCGCAGTCGGCCACTTCGCGCATGGGATCGGAGATGCACGAGACGTGGTCGATGTCGAAGTTGTCGGCGACCTTGATCTGCGTGTCGACCAGCACGCGATGATCGGCCGCATAGGCGCCGTATTTCACGCCGGCATGCGTGGCGGCGAACATCATGGTGATGGGCATGAACGGCGTGCGGTCGGGCTTCTGGCCGCTGATGAGGCGCAGGACGCGATGGCGGCCGATGAGTTGCTCCATGTTCCACCTCGGTGCGGGCGGGGGTTCCAAATCTGAAATCTGAAATTTGAAATTTGAAATCTGAAGTTTCAAATTTCAGATTGCTGATTTCACTTTCCCGGCACGAGCTCGAAGAACCCGACGCCATCGCGTTTGAGGAAGCCCTTGTCGGCCAGTTCTTCCCAGATCTCCTTGCCAAAGCCGGCGGGCGGCTGGATGGAGACGACGTGAGAAGCGTGCCCGGTCTTGAGGGGGCCAACACCGAGGCGCGACTCATCATCGAGCTGGGTGAGCTTCAGCCGTTTCTTGAACGCTCTCAGAGCCTTGTGCAGTTCTTCTTCGGTGGCCATGGAGGCATTATAGAGCGCGGACGCACAGACTCACAGCGTCGAAGCCGTGATCGGGTGAGCAGGTTTGGTCTGATGCGGTGAATCGGGTGATCGGTGATCGGCCCTGCCACGGTTCATTCGTCGCTATTGGTGGCGCCGGCCGTGTTCCTGTACGTGTCAAGGCTTTGGCCGGGCATGCCGGTATTGCCGCTGCTGCCTTTGTCCATGGTGGAGTTGTCGCTGGCTGGGCCTTTTGTGTCGCTGGTCGTTTCGCAGCCGAGGAGCGCGAATCCGCCGATTGCCAATGATGCCGCTAGAACGAGTGATCGCTTGCTCATGCTGTCTCCTTTGAGTGTGGTGCCAAAAGGCAGCGGGCATTTCCGCCGCAGATGTTAAGGAACAGCAAAGACCAGGCCGGAAGTGTTAAGACGCCTGGCCTGGGCAGGCGGGCATGCGATACCGTGGGCATGTAGAATGGTTGTCCCAGCTCTCAGTCGGAAAACGCCGCCGGCAGTGTGCAGCGCCGCTTGCCAAGCTGTCTGCCGACGCCAAATCTGGCCGGTTCACTGTCCGGAAACCCGGTTGATCGCCACCTGGTGATTGCGGCTGAGGTCGGCCAGCGTCCGCTTGCCCATCACCGCGCACAGTGTAATCCGGCCATCGGCGAATTGCCGGTCCTGCACGCGCGCGTGCGATTCGATGAAACTGATGAGCTTGCCGTTGGCCAGGTCGGCCTCAAGGACCACTTCCACCTGCTGCCCCTGGACGAAGCTGCTCACGGCCTCGTGAAGTTTGTCCAGCCCGGCGCCGGTGCGGGCGCTGATGGGGATGGCGCCGGGGTGCAGCGTGCGCCAGACGGGCGCGGCCGATTCGCCCTCGGGCGTGTCGATCTTGTTCAGTAGCAAAATTTCGCTCTTGCCTGAGGCGCCGATCTCCTTGAGCACCTGATGCACCGACTGGTGCTGCTGCTCGGCGTGAGGATGGCCGACATCCAGCACGTGCAGCAGCAGGTCGGCGTGGATGGCCTCTTCGAGCGTGGCTTTGAACGACGCCACGAGGTGGTGCGGCAGATCGCGGACGAACCCGACGGTATCCGAGAGCATCACCTGGATGCCGCGCTCGATGCGCCAGACGCGCGTCTTGGTATCGAGCGTCGCGAAGAGCCGGTCGTCGGCGTAGGTGCCCGCGCCGGTGATGGTGTTGAAGAGCGTGCTCTTGCCGGCGTTGGTATAGCCGACGATGCAGACGGTGATGTGCTCGGCCGTGCGATGGGCGACGAGGCGGCTCTTGCGGTCCTCGATGTGGGAGATGTCCTCGCGCAGGGCAGAGATGCGCTTGCGGACGAGGCGGCGGTCAACCTCGAGCTGTGTCTCGCCCGGCCCGCGCGTGCCGATGCCCACGCCCGCGCCGGCCGCGATGCGCTCCAGGTGGCCCCACATGCGGGTGAGGCGCGGGTAGGTGTACTGCATCTGGGCCAGCTCGACCTGGAGCTTGGCCTCGTGCGAGCGGGCCCGCGTGGCGAAGATGTCGAGGATCAGCTCGGAGCGGTCGAGCACCTTGACGCCCTCGCCGCGCTTGGACTGGAGTTCCTCGTTGATGATTTTCTCCAGCGCCGACCTGCCCCGGCGACAGGTCATTGTCGAAGATGACCACGTCGGCCTTGGTCTTGCGGCAGAGATGCGCGATTTCCTCGACCTTGCCGGAGCCGACGTAGGTGCCGGCGTCGATGCGATGGCGATGCTGCAGGATCTGGCCGACGACCTTCGCGCCGGCGGTGTGCGCCAGCGACGCCAGCTCGCCCAGGGGCTCGCGCGGATCGGCCGTGGAGCCGGGCAGGATCACGCCGACAAGAATCGCTGTTTCCTGGCGAACGGACAGTTCGGTTCGTTTCAGTTCAGCCAAAGGGGAAGCCTCCTGAGCATCGTGCGGTAGATCATATGGCGGGTGGGGCGGGGGATAAAGCGCGGTGATCGGGTGATCGGTGATCCGGTGATCGGATTGCGGCGGGACCGATACCAACGCGCCATTTCACGAAGGCCTCGCGGCGCGGATGCGATGCAAAGTCTCGCGCCATGGCGTTCCAGGGTTGCCGTCGCGTTGGAACTCGGCCAGGGCCTCATCGAGAATCAGCTTGTCCCTGGCACTTGGCCCGCCGCCGTGCAGAAGATCAAGCTCCTGCAGTTCGCAGAGGCGCTCGAAAACCTGCGTCCGCTCTTCGGCTTTGAGCTTGGGCAGCTCGAAAAGGATTTCGGAGATGGTCATGAGAGGAAATCCTATGTCACGCGAGTGCAGAAATACCGAATGTGCCGCCGGTGCCCTCACCGGCGGAAGTCTGCCAAGACCGCCAGTGAGGGCAATGGCGGCACTCATTCGATCTTTCTCAGCGTTGCCAGAAGGTTCTCGATCTTCTCATGGACCGACACCGTCTGGTTTACGATCAGGTAGCCGCTCCAATAGAGGATGTCGTGAGTGGGTCGGAATGCGGGCACGTACGCCGCGCCAGCCAAGTCTATCAAGTCATTCGCGATGGCCTCCTCTGTGGCCTCGCGTGGGTGGGGGCGTGCCGCGGAAAACGGGTCCTGAGTTGCCTTGGGGGCGCGCTCGCTCGGCCTTGTTGCTGCGAGGACTTCGAGCGGTGCCACACTTCGCCGGAACCGCATCGCGCGGATAACCAGGTCCCGCACGTTGTAGACCCGCACGCATCGGTAGTCGGCCTGGAATTTGGGCACGATGTGGATCACACCATCCTCGACAACGTACCCCAGAGCGTTTTTGCCTCCGGTGGCCGCCTTCAATAATTCGCTCAGCGCAGCCTCTGCCTCGATGTCTCGAAGCCTGAGGTCAATCTCGGTGCTGCGCCACACCCCCGAGCCCTCGACAGCCGGCCAGTTTACCACAATGGTCGACGAAATCTTTCTGCTGAGGTCATCGATCGCATCCCGAAACGCGATCTTGGTCCAGTCCGCGCCGGGAATGCGGCGCTCGAGCGCCGGATGCCTTCGGGTCGGGAGGGGCGGCAGGGAGAGTTCGCCTTTGGGCATGAACGAGTCGATGTGCTCTATGGGCGGTGGCGAGGCCGGCACTCTCTCAGGCGCTTTCCACACGAGGACGAGCAACACGGCCGCCGCCGTCAACAACGCCGACACGATTGCCTGTTTTACCATTTGAGGCCTCGCCTCCGAATTTCGTACACAACTTGGGGATCGCCGCGAAGGAGCTGTAGGATCGCGATAATACGGTCGTGGTTCCGCGGTGTCTGGATCACGATGACTCGCTCGCCCCATATTCCGAGCTTCCCACAACCGGGCGGCCAGCGCCGTCTGGCCCCAGAGCCGGTCACAAGCCACCCTGTTCCGAGCCAATGAGTCGCATCGGACCCCTCGATCAACACGGTGGACAACGAGGTGTTTGCGCGACCAAGATCGCCGGAAGACTGCCGGAATGCGTGCTGCTCGCGCAGGAGGTCGGCCACATAGTAGGTCCGTGCCTGCGCCATCGAATCCGCTGTGGTAAGAATGATGCGGCTGCCGGACTCGTACCACGTAATCGGGTGGTGGTCCAGAGCCGCAAGTGCCTCCTGCAACTCACAGCCGTAGCCGGGAAAGACGTTCGTCTTTTCGCTGTCCATTCCAGTAGGCAGTCGTAGTTCGACAGGTATCCCCGTCTGCCGCTGCAGTTCGCTGGCGATTGTCTCCATCGACCATGCCACGTTGAACCGCTGGAGCACAGTCTTCAGCCGCGTCACCATCTCTCGGCTCGGATTGTACTCCAGCGGCGGCACACGTCCCGGCCGGCGGATCACGCCGATGACGATCAATACCGTAATCAGCAGCACGACACCCGATGGAATCGCCGCCTCGCGCCACCAAGAGATTCTCAGCGGCGGTGATTTCTCCCGGCCACACTCCGGGCATCGTTCGACACTTGCGCAAGTCGTATCCGCAGTGCCCACAGAGGCCGCGACGTAATCGCCAGCGCCGTCGCAGCCATAACCGCAGCCACCGCGCCGGCAGGATCGCCAGCACGACCACCACGAGCCACATCGGCACGACAAGCACCCTGAACCCGCAGTCCTTGATCCCGAACGGATCATCCGGCCCGCGCGTCAGGCGAAAGCCGAGCCGCCCCGCATCCGCCTTGGGCGAATCGAAGATGACCTGCTTCACCGCCTCGAAGGACTCGGCCGAGTCGCTCGTGTGATCCACGCTCCAGCGGCGATGCTCGCCGAGCGCCATGTTGCTGATGAACAGGTAGAGCGAGCCGCGGCAACTCCCGGCCGCCTCAAGGTTGCCGTGCGACGTACACAACCCCGCGATGTCGGCCCGCCAGTACGAGCGAGCCCACAGCCCGGCCGCCAGGACCATCGCCAGCAGCGAGAGTGCCGAGATCGATCTGAGAACACGTCCGCCGATGCCGCCTCCCTGTTCGCTCGGCAGCATCATAACACAAGAACGCGATCCGCGATCCAGTGCCGTCGCCGGGCCACTTGCCAAATCCCGCGTTTTTGTTTCAATGGCCGCCCTCTCGCACCTGTTCACGTTAAGGAGCAACCATGGCAGAGATCATCGATCGTCCACTGCGCGTCGGCATCATCGGCTGCGGCCAGATCGCCCAGCACCACATGAAGACCTGGGCCAAGATCCCCGAGGCGAAGATGGTGGCCGCTTGCGACATCATCGAAGAGCGCGCCAACGCGCCTGCGATGAATTCGGCATCCCCAACAAATACCTCAAGTTCCGCGAGCTGCTGAAGCGCGACGACATCGACGCGGTGGACATCTGCCTGCACAATAACCTCCACGCCCCGGCCACCATCGCCGCGCTCGAGGCCGGCAAGCACGTCTACTGCGAAAAGCCCATGGCCGGCGCGTATCGCGACGCGGCGAGCATGCTGGAAACCGCGCGGCGCTGCAAACGCAAGCTGCACATCCAGCTCAGCATGATCTATGCGAACGAGACGCGGGCGACACGGGAACTGATCGAGGCCGGCGAGCTGGGCCAGGTCTATCACGCGCGGTTCAACCGGCTGGCGCCGCCGCGGCCGGCCGTTCGTCGATGGCTACGGCTCGGACAACTTCGTCAAGAAGCAGATCGCCGCCGGCGGCGCGATGTACGACATGGGTGTGTATCACATCTCGCAGATGCTCTATCTGATGGGCAACCCCACTGTAGAACGCATCACCGGCAAGACCTATCAGAAGCTTGATATGAACGCGAAGCGCCGCGAGTTGTCCGGCTATAGCGTCGAAGAGCTTGGCATGGGCTTCGTCCGTTTCGCGGGCGATCTGACGATGGACATCATCGAGGCATGGGCCGTTCACATGGCCAACTTCGAGAACTCGTTCATCCTGGGCAGCAAGGGCGGCGTGCGGCTGAACCCCTTCGGCTTCTTCCGAAGCTGCGGCGAGTTGGATCTCGACAGCACGGTCGATCTCGATCGCGCGCGCTATCGCTGGAACAACGTCATCGGCGATGGGCTGTTCTACGGCGAGTCGCAGCAGCACTGGTGCAGCGCGCTGCAGGGCAAGTGCCAGCTTCTGCCAACGGCCGAGATCGCATTGAACACGATGCTCATCTCGGAAGGCATCTACCTCTCGGAGAAGAAGGGTCAGGAAGTCTCGGCCAGCGAGGTGAAGGAGTTGTCTGTATCGACGGCGGTGGTTTTGTAAGGCACGATGGAGTGCGATCTGTCTGAAGCGGAAGCGTCAGCGCCCGCTCAGAGCCAGGGCGGGCGCTGACGCTTGGCGCTTCAGAGATCACCCCAGACCCTATAATTCCCCATGCCCGACATCCTGCGTTACATCCTCATAGGAACCGGCGGATGGGGCGGGCATTGGTGCCGGAATTTCCTGCCGCGGCTGGCCGAGATGAAACTGGCCTTCCCGGCCGGCGCGGTGGACGTCAACCCCGACCGCCTTCGCTTGGCGCAGGAATTCCTCGGCCTGCCCGCGCATCACTGTTTCACCGACCCGCTGGAAGCCATCGGGAAGCGCACGGCCGACTTCCTCATCATCGCCGCGCCCACCGCCCAGCACGAGAAGTACGTCAACATCGCCCTCACCTTCAACATGCACATCCTCTGCGAGTCGCCCATCGCCGAGAGCATCGAAGCGTGCTGTCGCATCTACCGCAAGGTGCGCAATAGCGGCCAGAAGATGGCCGTCGCCAGCACCCAGCGCTTCGAGCAGGACAAGCGAACGCTGGAGAAGCTCGTCTACGCCGGAAAATACGGCCGGGTTTCGCACCTCGCCATGCGATTCTCGCACAACCTGCGAAAATCCGGCACCTGGGGGCGTGCGCCACGAGATGCTCGACCCGCTGCTGATCGAGGCCGGGGCGCTGCACTTCGACGTCTTCCGCGGCATCTGCGCCGATAACCCCAAGCGCATCCACGCCACAAGCTGGAACCCCGCCTGGGGCGATTTCCGCGGCGACAGCACCGCGCTGGTGACGGTGGAAATGGACAGCGGCGTTCACTGCTCCTACGAGGGCAGCGCCGCCAGCGCCGCCAGCCCCCACGGCTGGGGCAATGAGTACATTTGCGCGGAGTGCCAGCACGCCACGCTGGAGCTGGACAATCACGCGATCCGCGCCTGACCGGCGGGCCCATGGAGCCGCCCAAGGTCGATTACATCCCGCTGGAAGAGCAGCCGGCCTGGGGCAACGCCTGGCTGGCGGAGATGTTCTGCCGCTGGGTTCGCGACGACCTCAAGCCGCCCAACACCGTCAAGGACAACATCCGCGCGGCGGCGATGGCGTTCGCGGCCGTCGAATCCGCCCACACCGGCAAGATCGTCGACGTCCACGAGTTCCTCCGCCGCGCCCTCGACGCGCCCGAATCACAGGTGGGCGGCGGCTCGGGGGCTACGAAAGATGACACGACTTGACTATCATTGCCGTCCATGCAACCCCAGACGCTGATCCTCCGCTCGGCCGGCACCAACTGCGACCGCGAAACCGGCCACGCCTTTGAGCTGGCGGGCGCAGGCACGCAGTACGTCCACATCAACCGCCTGCTGGAGCGGCCGGCGATCCTCGAGAATTTCCAGCTTCTGGCCTTCCCCGGCGGATTCAGCTACGGCGACGATATTGCGGCCGGGCGCATCCTCGCCAATCAGATCCGCCATCATCTGTCCGATGCGCTGCGCCGGTTCATCGAGGCCGGCAAGCCGATCATCGGCATCTGCAACGGATTCCAGGTGCTGGTGAAAACCGACCTGCTGCCGGGCGAGCTGGCCGGGCAGACGGGGCAAACCTGCACGCTGACCAACAACGACTGCGGGCGGTTCGTCGACCGGTGGATCAATCTCGCCTCAGCGCGAGCAGCAAGTGCATCTGGACGGCGGGCATCGCGCAGCTCGAGCTGCCGGTGGCCCATGGCGAAGGCAAGTTCGTTCCGCGCAACGACGCCGTGCGCAAGGCGCTGTGGGATGGCGGACAGGTGGCACTGGTGTATGCGATGCCCGATGGCCTGCCGGCCAGCGGGCGATTCCCCGAGAACCCCAACGGCAGCGTGGACGACATCGCCGGCGTGTGCGATGCCAGCGGGCTGGTTTTCGGGCTCATGCCGCACCCCGAGCGGCATGTCGATCCGACGCAGCACCCGGCGTGGACGAGCATGGACCCGCTGCCGAATGAAGGCGCGGGGCTGGCGGTATTTCGCAACGCGGTGAGACACGTGATGGACGCGGTTGGGGCGGGAGTGTAGGGATTGCCCATTTCGGAACGCGGGAGCTTCGTCAGCGCATGCTGCTCGTGCGGAGAACGCGCTATTCGATCTCAGAGATGATGTGATCGGGATCGCGGGGAACAAGGCGCTGAGTCGTGCAATCGATGATCAGGTCGAGGTCCTCCATGACGATGGCGCCGATGAGGCGCCGATTCGCGGTCGGGCTCGACGATGGCGTTGAAGGTACCGGCGCGGCCGGCGCAGACGAGGTGGACAAGTGGCGCGACGGGGCGTTCGGCGGTGCGGCCGTCGGCATAGCGGACCTTGGTGGTGCCGGAGAGCTCCAGACCGAGCTTTTCGGCGATGGCGCTTGGGATCACCAGTCGAGTGGCCCCACTGTCGAACGACGCCCCGGAGGGTGACGCGGCGGACCTGGCCGGAGGCAATGTGGCCGTCCTTTGCGCGAAGGAGATCTTCCTGATTGGTCAACACAATGTCTACGGAGAAACGGCCCACAGTTCGCTCCTGAATGGTGGTCATGGCAGCACCTCAACAATGCCGATTCAGAACAATTATACGGAAGAGATGCGCGTTGAGGCAATGAGTGCGGGAAGACTGCGCTGCCACGGGCGCCACAATCCCGGATCATCGCCTCTTCCATTCCTGGTACTGCTTCGACTTCGCCAGGTCCGCGAGTTTCGCATCGCCTTCGATATCCATCTCCAGCCCGTGCTTCTTCATCTCCTTGAGGACTGACACGGCATACTCGAAGTCCTGCTCGCGCGTGGCGATCCTCACCAGTAAGTCATAGGGTTGATATAGAGTCGGCTCCTGGGCCATGGCCGCGATGAGCAGCTTCTTGGCCTGCGGTGTATCTCCCTTGGCCGCCACAACCACGCCGCGCATGAAATCGAGATAGGGGTCGCCGCCGAGCAGCCCCTCCAGCCGCAGTATGGCCTCCAGCGCCTTGTCGTAGTCCTTCTGGTGGTCGTAGAAGACCATCGCGCGGAGTTCGGCCGCGGGGTCGCCGGGGAAGAGCTTGCGATAGTCCGCCAGCGCCGGCTCGTAGCTGTCCCGACCAGCGCGCGGCCGCGCCCAGCCGCGCGAGCTGCACCCACTTCTCCTTCTGAAATAGCGCGGGCAGCTTGGCGTAGGTATTCAGCGCCTCGGCCGATTTCCCGGCATCGGCGGCCGCTTTCATGACGTGCGCATCGCGCAGCGCCTGGGCAATCTCCCTGTGCTGCGCCTGGTCCATGGCCAGCTTGATCGTGCGCCGCAGCGTGGCGCTGAGCATCTCGCCGGAAACCATGGCGTACACATCGCCGATGCGAACCTTGCCGCCGGTGTTGACCAGGACCAGCTCGTGATAATTCAGCCCGCCATCGCCATTGAGCCGAAACAGCGCCCGCCGCTGGCCCTTGTCTTCGCGAAATCGCAGGAAGTGATAGCTGCCGCGCGGCCCGGCCGTCTGCACGATGCCTGCGCCGATCTTCAGCCTGCCCTGGATGTTCATCAGGGCGGCCGCCCAGGTGGCGCGGTCCTCATCGCCGGCGATGATCGCTTCCTTGAGGTAGGTCAGATCGAGGTTGGCGTCGAAGGACGCGCCGTTGCGCTGGGCGATGGCATCCTCAAGCTGATCGGCGAACTGCTGCTCGGGAGAGGCGGCCGGCTCGGCGGCCATAGCCCACAAGCAAGCAAGCAGCAGTGGCATGGTGAGCCGGAGGAGCATGCGATGGCGATCGTGTCGCCGGCGGCAGGGCAAGTCAAGCACCGGTTTGCACCCCCTCCATCGTTCCTCTATACTCCCTCCCCTACCAGAACCGACTGGTCAGTATTCATCGCATTTTTGCCTATGCGTGCCATCGTCGTCAACCGCGCTCTTCCGCTGCTCCTCTCCGCCGCCATCCTGGCCGCGAGCTTCTCCGGCTGCATCCGCAGGAAACAGGAGTCGCTTGTCAAAGGTCCCCCGGTGATCCCCGTCACGACTGCGCCGTTGCGGCTGGCGCCGATCCAGCGATCGGTGGAGTTCGTCGGCACGCTGTGGGGCGATGAGGATGCCATTGTCGCCAGCAAGATTTCCGGCCGGATCACCGCGATCTGCGGGGACGTCGGCGACCGCGTCGCCTCCGATGAGCCGCTGGCCCAGGTGGCGCCCATCGACTACGAGCTGGCCCGCCTGCAGAAACAGCTCGCCGTACGCGAGCCGCTGGCCAAGCTGGGCCTCGAGAAGGTGCCGGATGAGTCGTTCGATGTCGCCGGCGTGCCGTCGGTCGTGCGCGCCAAGCTCCAGGCCGACAATGCCGAGTCCAAGTACAATCGCGGCAAGAGCCTTCACGAGCAGAAGCTGCTGAGCGACCAGGATTATTCCGACCTGCTGATGGCCTGGGAAGTTGCCCAGACCAACCGCCAGGTCGAATTGCTCACCGCGCAGGCGCTGCTGGCACAGGCGCGCTCGCTCGAGGCGGACCTGGCCATCGCCGAGCAACGGCTCGCCGACGCCACCATCCGTGCCCCGGCCACGCAGCCAACGCCCGGCAGCCGCGGCGAGGTCCCGCGCCGGCACAACTACGCCATCGCCGCGCGGATGATTACCGTTGGCGAGTACGTCAAGGATGGCACGCCCGCATTCCGCCTGATCGATGACGATCAGCTCAAGCTCCGCGCCGCCGTTCCCGAGCGCTACCTGCGGGAGATCAGGCAGGAGCAGATCGTCCGCCTGACGGTCGATGCCTATGCGCAGGAATTCGAGGGTCGCGTCTGGCGCATCAACCCGCAGGTGGATCCCGCCAGCCGCACGTTCCAGATCGAAGTGCTCGTGCCCAACGGCCAGCACCTGCTGAAAAGCGGCTCGTTCGTGCGCGGGCGGGTGCTGACGCGGTGGGATGAGTCGGCCGTTTTCGTGCCGCAGGACGCCATCATCACGTTCGCGGGCGTCAGCAAGATCTTCATCACCAGGAGCGACAAGGCGTCCGAGCGCACGATCGACACCGGCGAGACGCGCAGCTTCGCGGTGCAGCTCCCGGCCGCCATGTTTCTTCGCCCCCCCATGACCATGGCCGGCCCGGGCGGAATCGACGCGCTGAGCCTCTGCCTGGCATTGTCGGTCCGCGGCGTGACGGCCGACGTGGCCGGCAACTACGTCGAGGCGCGCACCGGCCTGGAAGGCAATGAGACCGTCATCATCGAGGGCATCAGCAGGCTGGCCGAGGGAATGGCGATTCGCAGAAAGTAGATAGTAGATAGTAGATAGCAGATAGCAGATAGCAGATATCTGCCGTTCCGAACGCGCATTTACTATCTACTACCTACTATCTACTATCTACTGCTCCTATGCCCAAGATCACCGTTAACGGCAAAGTCATCGAGTGCAAGGACCGCCAGATGGTCCTTCAGGCCTGCCTGGATCACGGGCTGATGCTGCCCTATTACTGCTATCATCCCGGCCTGTCCATCGTCGCCTCCTGCCGCATCTGCCTCGTCGAGGTCGAGGGCCTGCCCAAGCTCGTCCCCGCGTGCCAGACGCCCGTCAGGGACGGCATGGTCGTCCATACCCAGACATCCAAGGTGGCCGCCAACCAGAAAGCGGTGATGGAGTTTCTCCTGGTGAACCATCCGCTGGATTGCCCCGAGTGCGATCAGGCCGGCGAGTGCTACCTGCAGGATTACTCCTACCAGTATGGCCGATCCGAGTCGCGCCTCGAGGAAGACAAGTACAAGAAGCCGAAGAAGGATGTCGGCAAGAACGTCCTGCTCTACAACGACCGCTGCATCATGTGCAGCCGGTGCGTGCGTTTCACGCGCGAAGTCTCGGGCACGAGCGAGCTGTATGTCAATGGCCGGGGGCACAAGGAGGAAATCGACATCTTCCCCGGCAAACCGCTGGATAACCGGCTGTCGGGCAATGTCGTGGACATCTGCCCGGTCGGCGCGCTGCTGGACAAGGACTTCCTCTTCAAGCAGCGCGTCTGGCTGCTCAAGCGCGCGCCGTCAATCAGTCCCTGCGACAGCGGCGGCGAGAACATCTTCCTGGAATACAACGAAGGCGTGATCTATCGCATCAAGCCGCGCTACAACGCGGATGTGAACCAGTGGTGGATCAGCGACGATACGCGCTATTCATATCGCGCGGTCCACGATCCTAGTCGTCTGCGCCAGCCGCGGCGGATGCAGTATGGATCGCAGGTGGAGACAACATGGCGGAAAGTGCTGGAGTCGGCCGGGAAGTTGCTGCGCCAGGCGGCGGGCGAGTCGGCCGGATCGCTCTACGCGATGCTCTCGCCGATGATGGCATGCGAAGAAGCGTGGCTCCTCGGGCAGTACATCCGGTCGATCGACCCCAAGGCCGTGCTGGTGCTCGGCCCAGTGCCGTCGAGCGGGTCGGATGAGGTGTTCAAGAACAGCCTTACCGGCAGACAGACGTTCGTCATCAAAGGCGAGAAGGCACCCAATGTCGCGGGCATCCGCCGTGTAATGCAGCTCCTCGGCGGCGCGACAGCCACGTTCGATGAACTGGTCAAGGCCGAGCGACCCGAGATCAAGGCGCTGAAGGGCGGGTGGATTGTCGGCGGCTATCTGTCCAACTGGCTGCGCAAGGACCAGCCGCCGGTGTTCAAGAAGGGTGTGCGCATCGTGCAGGACATCCTGCCGACACCGCTGGCGGATTCGGCCGATATCGTGCTTCCGGCCGCGGCGTGGGCCGAGAAGGACGGCTGCTGGGAAAATCATCAGGGCAAAATCCAGGCCTTTGCGGCCGCCATCCCGCCACCTTCAGACGCTCGCCGCGAGGGCGATGTTTACTACGCCCTGATGGGCCGATCCGGCTTGTATAACGCGGCTGTTATTCGCAGGGAAATGGGCGAGCGGTTCGCCGCGGTCACGCTTCCCTCCGAACACGAGGAGGCGCCGGCGTTCGAGTTTGTGCCGCTATAGGTTCGGCCGCGCACCTTGAGTCGTCAGTTGTCCGTGGTCAGTTGTCCGTGGACGGGCCAATGGTCCCTTGGTCAGTTGCGAGGCGAGCCGCAGGACTCAATTGGCAGATCAACTGACCAACGGACAACGGACCCGACTACTGACAACGAACTACGGACCACTGACCAGGCCGGCCAGGTACCGCTTCCGCAGCTCTTCGGGGAAACGTTCGATGGCATACCGCAGCATCGTGCGCGGCATGTGGCGGCAGTGCCGGCGCAGGAGACTTTCCTCGGCCTTGCGGTCTCGCTTGCCCACCTCGCGCAGCATCCAGCCCACCGCCTTGTGAATCAGGTCTTCCGCGTCGTCCCGCAGCAACTCCGCCAGCTCCAGGGTGGGGGCGAACTCGCCGAGGCGGATGAAGTGAAACGTGGCCATGATGGCGATCCGGCGCTCCCACAGCATTGCTGACCGGGCCAGTTCAAAGAGCGGCTGGCGGCCCTTGTCCCGCAGGTGGCCGCCGACGATGTGCTCGGCCGAGCAGTCCACCAGGTCCCAGTTATTGATGTGCGCAGTGCTCTTCAGGTACAGCTCGTAAATCCGCTGACGATGCGGCTCATCACCTCTGGCGAACTGATGCACGAGGATGACGAGCGCGGCCAGCCGCTCCTCATGCCAGGGCGACTTGAGCAAATGGCTTATCTGCGCGAGAGGCAGGTTGCGGTGTGCCTTGGCGACGCCGCGCGTGCCGGGCACCTTGATTCCGAGAAAGCGGTCACCTTGGCCGTACTCGCCGGGGGCGGTCTTGAAGAATCGCTGGAGGATGCGCGCCATGTCGCCGTTGGCCAGCCGGCGCAATTCATCGCGCAGGGCATCGGCGGTGTCGGGGCGGGTTTTCACGATTCGGTGATCCATCGCCTCCTGTCGCAACGGCGAGAGGCGGGAGCTCAGATCGGGCGTAGGCGCTCGGCCGGGGGCTCGGGCTCGGCTGTCGGCCCGTGGTGATGGTGCTTGCCGGTGTAGGCAAACTGCACGACGATCCCGCAGATAGTCAGAGCCAGGCCCACGGCGGCCAGCCACACGGGAACGTTCAGCGCATCCAACAGCGGTTGAACTTTCCGCTCCGAGATCGCCGTGTATAGCGACTGCGGATTGTAGAGCGATATCTTGCGCCCCAGCAGCGTCCAGACGCTGTCGATCAGCGTCCAGGCGCCCCACGTTGCCGACGCGAGGATGATGATGACCCGCTGCAGGAACAGCGCCAGCACGCCGCCGAGCACGGCCGGGATGGCCAGTAGCCAGGGGTTCTGGTGAACCGTGCTCTGAGCACCCGAAATAAGGTGGTATTGCACCAGGAGCGTGCCCGTCACCCCCAGCGCGACCATCGCGCCGAAGATGAAGACCGAGACGAAGTAGAGCAGCACCGCGACAATGGCGCCGGCAATGCCGCCGAGTGCGCCGAGCACCATGGGGCCCAGGTTCCAATTGGGCGCCAACAGCCAGGCCGAGCCGATGCCGCAGAAGACGCCCGCGACAAGCCCGAGGATGGCCAGCAGGACTTTGAACAGCCGATACCCCACGAAGCACACGAGCAGCCCCAGCACGAGCGAGGCGACCGTGAGCGGCATCGCGTAGGGTTGCAGTTGCAGCGAATAGGTGTTCCACCAGTCCATGATCCGCTGCGCCTGCCGGAT
Source organism: uncultured Phycisphaerales bacterium (assembly GCA_963836515.1). Lineage (GTDB taxonomy): Bacteria > Planctomycetota > Phycisphaerae > Tepidisphaerales > Tepidisphaeraceae > CAWIJX01. The sequence goes on along the minus strand of CAWIJX010000004.1, from coordinate 1,841,749 downwards.
CGCCTCCTGCTGGTAATCCGGCGCCTGCGCCGCCATGGCCGGCGCTGCGGCCACGCCCAGCGTCAGAACGAGAACACCCGCGAGCAGCGCCCGATTACGATTGCGCGTCAGCATAATTCGCTCCTGGAAAGAGACCGGCAAACGGCTTACCAGCATGACCCAGACGTGCGCCGGTGTCAACATATTGTCCGACACCTCTGCGGGGCGGCGTACTCGTCTGCATCATACATCTTCGCTATTGTAGGGCCATTATGACAATCGAGAATCCCTATAACGATCTGGCGGGCGGCCAATGGCTTCGCGGCAATCTGCACGTACACACGACCCGCAGCGACGGCCAGCGCGACCCGCAGGCCACCATCGACGATTACGCCGCGCGCGGCTATGGCTTCCTCATGCTGTCGGACCACGACCTGTACACGTCCGAGGAGGACCTGAAGCAATGGAACTCGCGCGGCATGGTGCTCGTTCCCGGCAACGAAATCTCCAATGCCGGCCCGCACATGCTCCATGTGTATCCCGATCGCCTGCTGACGCCGCACGCACAGCGCCAGCGCGTGCTGAACGAGGCGCGGTTGGGGCGGGGTTTTATCGTCGTGTGCCATCCCAACTGGTACGCCAGCTACGACCATTGCACGGCCGGGGAGCTCATCGAGTGGGATGGCTACGCCGGCATGGAGATCTACAACGGCGTCATCGGCCGGCTGGAAGGCAGCTCCTACGCCCTGGACAAGTGGGACATGCTGCTGGGCCGCGGCCGGCGCGTGTGGGGGTTTGCCAACGACGATGCGCACTGGGCCACGGGCGAGACCGGCCTGGGCTGGAACATGGCGTACGTGAAGGAGAAGACGCCGGCGGGCGTGGCCGAAGCGCTGCGCAGCGGTGCTTCTACGCATCCACGGGCGTTGTCATCAACGACATCCGCGTGACCGGCCGGCGCATCCGCATCGAGACGGCCAACGCCCAGCGCATCGTGGCGATGCAGCAGTGGAGCAAGCGATTCGCATCGGCCGACGAGCGGTTGATCGAGGTGGATGTGCCGGACGGTGCGCCGTACGTGCGCTTCGAATGCTGGGGCGCGGGCGAGAGCTTCGCGTGGACGCAGCCGTTCTTTGTAGGGTGAGGATTCATCGCGGGAGGCACGAAAGCACACAGCGCGGGCTGCGCCCGCAACCCAAGCGGTCGCCGATGCATCCGGAGCGGCGCGGAATCCGCGGATGTGAGAGAGGGCTGGAGCGACACCCTTCGGCCTTTCCTGCCGACGCAGGTGGAAGCGAGGTAGATCACAGTGCGCCAGGCTGGCTGCACCTGCGGCACGGGACCATTTTGCGCGGGCGGGTTATGTGCGCGACGACCTGCGGATACCGGCGCCAGGGCCTGACCAGTTGGATCGGGGAGGGGAAGTTACGTGGCGATGTTAGTGGCCTCGGCCACGATGTCACGATCCTTCAGGAGGTCGAAGATCACGGCGATGGCACCGCCCAACGTCATCGACTCGACGGCGTTGTCGAGCAACTGGGCAATGGTGTCGTGCGCCTGCAGCCGGTCGGCCGGGGTCAGTGACGGTGTGTAGATGAGTTTCGCCACCGGGCGGCGCGGGTCTAGCTGGCCACACGGCATTTCAAAGATCATAGTCGAGTTCGGCTTGAAAAGGCCTTCCTTGGTGGTGCTGACCATGCAGCTATACAGTCCGCCATGAATGGTGGTTACGGCGCGAGTTAAATGGGTAATTCGGTGGCGGAATTGGCAGACGCTCTGGACTTTCACTCCAGTGACCTTACCGGTCGTGCGGGTTCGATCCCCGTCCGCCGCATTTTAGCCTTGACTCGGCCACATTCGCGCCCGATAGTTATTATGACCGGTAGGGTCGCTGGGGCCAAGCCCCACGCGCCTTTGACGCCGCCGTGAAAGGGCGGCGTCTTTTTCATCCTCACTCCCCCATCACCTTCTTCAAGAACGCCATGCTCTTCTCCGCCGCTTCCTGCGGGGCGTCTCCGTACGTGTACAGCTCCACCGTGAGCCAGCGGCGATAATTGATCTCCCGCAGCGCGGACTTCAGCGCCTGCCAGTCGAGCGTGCCTTCGCCGGGGACCAGGTGATAGTGCTTGCGGCCGGGGATATCCTCGATGTGCATGTTCCAGATGCGGTTGCCGAGCAGCTTGATTGTCTCGGCAATCGGTTCGCCGATCACCTGGCTGTGGCCAATGTCGAGATTGGCCCCGAGCCGCGGGTGGGCCAGGCGGTCGATCCACTCGCGCAGTTCCGTCGCCCATTCCAGGAACAGCCCCGGCTCGCACTCGATGCCGACATTGACGCCGACGCGATCCGCGTGATCCAGCACGGGCGCCAGCGACTCGGCCAGGCGTTTGCCGGCCAGTTGTGGCGGCACGCCCCCGAGCATCTTTCCGCTGGTGATGCTGATGTTGGCCGCCCCGATGGCCCTGGCGAAGTCGAGCGTCTTGCAGATCAGCTCGATGCGGTCGGCGCGGTGCTTGGGGTTGGGGCTGAGCAGGCTCGGCTCGAAGAACGCCTCCGGCGGCGCATCCCACCAGTAGCCGAAGGTGCAGTTGGCGTTGACGTTGCTCACGTCCAGCTCCAGCCGCTCCAGCTCGTCGCGAATCTCCTCGACTTGTGCCGGTGTAATATTGCGCGGATACGTGTGCGGGACATCGGCCAGGATCTCCACGGCGCCATAGCCCGCGGCGGCGATCCCGCGCATTGCCTCGATGAGCGGGAACTTGCTGTAGGCGTTGGTGGAGAAGGCGAGCTTCACTCTGACATCATAGATCGAAGCGGAGGGAATGAGAATAGTGCCGCCAAGCGTCGCCGGTGCCCTCACCGGCGGAATCCGGGCATCGAGGTGCCGCGGAAGACCGCCAGTGAGGGCACTGGCGGCACTCTTCACATCGCCTGCTGGTACTTCTTGATCATCCCGCGCAGCCTTTCCGCTGGCTGGATTGCGTAGAACAGCTCGCGGTCGAACAGATCTTTCTGCCGCTCGGCCTGTGTTCGCGCATTTTCCAGGCGCTGTTGCCAGTCGCCGTAAGCTTCGCCCCGCTGCGCTGCCGAGAGCGCGGCATGCATTTCCGAGAACAGCCGCGAGCGCTGCGCCGAGCGCGGCGGCAGGGCGGCGATCTTCTCCGCCAGCGCCTCGCTTGGCCGGATCGGCCCAGCCATGGCGGATGCGCCGGCCTTCCAGGACCATTGCCGGCAGATCCGCGCGCGGCTCGCCGGCCGCGCCGGGAAAAAGCAGTGTCGCCGTGGTGACCGAGAATGCCGGCGCCGGCATGCCGATCCAGCGCTGGATCACGCGGTTGGTGATCTGGTCGTAGCGCCCGCCGCCGATGCCGTGGACGAACTGGTCGGCCAGCATCAGCCGCGTGAACAGCGTCAGCATCATCGCTCGCGGCGCGAGCCGGCGCGATTGCCCCGCGAGATATTGCCCGAGCTTCTCGGCCGACTGCCAGCCATTGATCGCTGGCTCGAATGTGAACGCATCGCCCTCGCGGCATTGCATCGTCCACGCGCTTCCGCGCCGCACCACGCTGGCGCGTGCGCTGGCCGCCGCTCAGGCAGTCGCACCAGAACGGCGCCTCGCAAGTATCGCCGTCGATGCGCAGATCGGGCCAGGGCCGGCCCGTGTCGGTGATGCCGTGATGGACGCGATACTCGCGCAAAATGCCGTTGTAAGCATTGGCGAAAGAATCCGCGTGCGCCAGCACGTGATGCACGAGCACCAGGTAGGCCGGGCCGGTCCACAGCGGCGAGGCCAGCAGCGTGTGGTACCGCAGGCCAAGCCCCCAGTCGATCTGGTGAACGGCATCGGTCAGCAGCGACGTGAGGTTGCCTTCGCGTTCGAGGGCCAGCCGTCCGACGCCCGAGAGGAAATCCAGCGCCGGCGGCTCAAAGCCCCATCCGTGTGCGGCCGCCTCCAATTCCATTCTGTGTCTGTCTGAGATACATCGGCGTGGGCGGCCGCAACAATCCCGACCAGTCGGCCGAGGCGATGCGCGCATCGTCGGTGATCGGCCGGCCGCCGCCCGGCCAGCGAAGCTGCAAGTGCTTGGGCGCATCGGTGTCCACCGCCAGGTGATACGCCGAACCATCAAGCGCTGCGACAGCTCGTTGATCAGCACATCCTTGACCCACACGCCCGGATGATACAGCTCCACCTGGTGCCCGGTGGCCAGCAGCGGCCGATGTTCCTCGTGGCCGATCCACTTCCGCGCGGCCGATCGGAGTTCGCGCAGCGGCACGTTCTGAATCATCGCCTCGCATGATTCGAGTTGACGCTGATTCTCCCCCGTCTGCGCCACAAGCTGCCGCGGCTCCGGCCAGATGAGAAAGCCGCCATCCTCCGACGGCGCCTTCCACTGCGCATAGCCAGCTTCGGAATTGGCCATTCCCGCTATCCGCCAGTCGCCGCCCATTCCGGCGTCATTTCCACCAGCAGCCGGTCCAATTCGATGCAGAGTATATCGAGGTAATGCTTCAGCCGGTAACTGGCATCGTCAAGCTGGCCGCCGAAATGCCGCGTGGGGTCCTTGTAGATCAGCCGCACGGGGATTTCCGTGATGCGAAGCCCCGCCTGCACGACGCGCGGCCAGAGCTGCATCGGGAATGCGTAGCCGCGCTGTCGAGCTGCACCCGCCGCATGGCGCTGACGCGATGCGCCTTGAAGCCGCAGAATGAATCGGTGAGGTTCAGGGCGAACAGGCTGTTGATGATCTCGGTGATCGTGGTGTTGATCGACCGGCGATCGTCCGGCGGCAGGTTGTCGGCGCACGTTGGCCGCAGATAGCGCGAGCCGCTGATGAGGTCCCACTGGTCCGTCCGAATCGCCTCAATGAAATCGGGGATCGACTCCGGCTCGTGCTGCTCGTCGCAATCCATCGTGATGACCCAATCGTAGCCGTGCGCATCCGCGTATTGGAACGAATTGATGATACTCTGCCCGTAGCCGCGGTTGACCGGATGGCGGACGACCCGGATGTCCTTGCGCCGGCACAGGACCTCGCTCGTGCCGTCCGTGCTGCCATCGTTGACGACGAGAATCTCGTCGCCATACATCCGGATCTTGTCGAGCACCTGGCCGACGTACCGGCGTTCGTTGAACACGGGAACAGCAATGAGCAGACGCATGCGAGCAATCGTAGGAAAGGCGATGCGAATGGTCCAATGGGGGTGAAATCCGAATGCCGAAACCCGAATGTCGAATCAACGACGAATGAGCGAAGCTCGAATGACGGAGGGCGGATTCGGAATTCGTCATTCGGCCTTTGGCATTGATTAGACATTCGTGATTAGACATTCGGCATTGCGTGATCCCTACAGCGGCTTGCTCTTCGTCTGCGCCGTCGGCCGGGGGTACTTCCCCGGCGTGTCGGCGATTTTGTCGATCTCCACGATGACGTGTCGCTCCACGTGCGGCAGCACCACCGGATGCACCACCGCAGCGCCACCGCCCAGCACCGCGAGCGCCTCCTGTGCCGCCGGCAATTCCTCCTGGATCTTCGGCCCTTTCATCGCCAGCACCTTGCCGCCCTTTCGCACCAGCGGCAGGCACCACTCCAGCAACACCGGCAGGCTCGCCAGCGCCCGCGCGATGGCCACATCAAAACTCTGGCGCAGCGGGCCGCGCGCGACATCCTCCGCCCGTAGCTCCACGACCCGCACGTTGCCCAGGTTCAACTGCTTCGCGGCCGCGCAAAAACGCCGCCTTCTTCCGCGTTGCCTCGATCAGCGTCACCTGCAAATCCGGCCGCGCGATCGCGAGCGGCATGCCCGGCAGCCCCCCACCGCTGCCCACATCCGCCAGCCTCAGCGGCCCGGCCGGCAGATAGGGCAGCAGCGTCAGCGCATCGCCAACGTGCGCCGCCTGCGCCAGCTCGGGGTCGGTGATCGTCGTCAGGTTCATCGAGCGGTTGGTCTCCAGCAGCCCATCGAGATACCGCTGGAGCAGATCGTGCTGATGCTCGATGAGCGTCAGTCCGGCGCGGGCGGCAAGCTCGTTCCAGAGTGTGTTCATCGACTGCGGTTCTGGAGCGATTCCATGATGCGGATGATGGCCACGAGGAATTCGCAGAAGAGGCGGATCAGGACCGGGCCAACCACCAGTTGGACCAGGCCGTAGAAGAACATCCAGCCGTTGAAACTGCTGCCATGCATTTGCCGCCCGAAGGATCCCATATCCATCGTGACTGAGCTGCCGAAGGAATTCACGATGTCTTTGACCGATCCGAACAGGCAAAGCCCCACCAGCACCCAGAACAGGATGGGCATGATGGGCACGGTGACGAACAGGCGGAAGAACAGGAAATTCAGCAGGCCTTCACCCTCCACCGGCGGCCGCTTCTGCCCCGCCGCCGGCGCGCGGCGGCGCGGATTGCGACTCGGGCGGCAGCATCTGCGGCATATCCGAAACCGCGTGCTCCTGTGGCGTCGTCTCGCCGGCCGCGGCCGCCTCGTGCGCCACGCCCGCGCCGATCTCGGCCGGCGGCTGATCGTCGGGCGGTGCCGCGGGAAACGTGAACGGCTGCTGGCACTTGCGGCAGTTGCTCGTGCGCCCGGAGTACCGGGCCAACTGCTCGTGGCTCAGCCGATACAACTGGGAACAATGCGGACAACGAAACTCGATGGGTTCGGCCATGGTCAACCTCGCAGGATTATCTGAAGCGGAAGCGTCAGCGCCCGCCCTGAGCGTGAGCGGGCGCGTAACGCTTCCGCTTCAGATGGCCGCTAGCCTAATGCGCGAGCCGCATCGCGTAAAGAACGCAAGGGCCCGCAATTCGTGGTATGATCCGGCCGTCGCGTCTTCGGCGGAAAGAGAAGGCCATGCGGCTCTGCCTGCATAGATCGATGGAGAAACTCTCGCTGCTGGCGATGGTTCTGGCGGCGGCACTGTGGGCGCGCTCCTACTGCGCGCGGATGCCGTCGGCCTGTTCGCCAGCAACGCGAACCTCCAGGCGGCAGCGTCGTCGCGCGGGTCGATCTATCTCTTCCTGAGCAACGTGAGCTTCGGCCCGGAACGGCGATGGAGGATGGCTTGCGGCAGCGACACGCCCGAGTCGCTGGGCCAGCTTCGGGCTATGCTCACAACCCCCCCGACGGCCGAGGCAGGGCGGCTGGGATTCCGCATTGTGCGCGGCCCGAAGGATGCGTTCGGAATCAGTGGCGGCCGATTCTGCCTGCTGATCGTCCCTCACTGGTTGCTTGTCACGCTACGGCTGAGTAACGTACGCCTGCGCGACGTCCTTCGCGAGATCAACTTTGCGGCTGTCTACAGTGACTCGCCCGGCATTGTGAAAGATGGCAAGATCATCCTCGGCTATTTGAACGAGCCCCTGGTGGCGCGCCTCTAGACACACGCGAGTTCGGCCTCGACCTCGGCATCGGCAGCGACCTTGATGAGCTTGGGGTAGGTCAGAGTCGCCAATTCGTCCAATTCTTCGGGGCGCAAAGCAGGCGTGCCAGAAAGAGGTGCTCGATCTTGATGCGGCCCTCGTGGATGACGATGCGCGCCCCCGGCCGATCCGCCAGCAATTTCTTACAGAACGACGTCACGCCCTTGATGAGCGAGCCAACGATTTCGCCTGTTTCGTGGCTGTAATAGACGGTAACCAAGTCATCAAGCCGCCTGGCGTAGAAGCTGTCGGGCTTCACGAGGAACTCGATGCAGTCGCCGTCGGGATCGTAATAGGCCTCGGGCTTGAACGGCGGCGCTTCCTTGGCGAGCCGGAGCATTTCGGCGGCGAACTGGTTGCTGGTCGTGTCACTCATCTGAGCCTCGCTCCAAAGCGTCCCTTGTTATGATCGATCGGCAAGCCCGGACTGTCGGGGTCACATTTCTCCCACCGCCAATTGTAGGCGACACCTTCATCATTGATGAAGACCAGAAACACCTCATCAGCATGCGGCGGGCCTGCCGAGCCATCGGGACGATAGCTGTGGCCAGGAATGCCGCAATAACAGCGCCAACCAACACCGCCCTCGAAGTTATCCTCATCCTCGTCGCGGCGGATTCCCTCGAAGACTGCCTTGGGGCTCCGCAGGATGGCGGGAACAATGTACGCGCATTCGCTCGCCTGAACAATCCCGCGCCTGGCGACAAATTGCATTCGCGCGTATGAGACTGCGATCTTGCAGAGCCCGCCGGTGCCCGGATCATAGGCGTCGAGACGGCGGCAATCGCGGCGGGATTCGCCTCCTGCTGGCATAGTCACAAAATACAGAACGTCGCTGTCAAATGCAACCGGAACGCAGTTCGGCAATGCCGGATGATCGATCTCGCAAGCCTGCGCAGGGCCGTCGTTCGATAGCGCCCTACTCTTTGATCCCCGCCAATTCCTTCTTCGCCGTCCTGGCGGCCGCGCTGTCGGGGAACTGCTCGATGACGGCGCGGTAGCGCTCCCGCGCATGATCCAGATCGCCGGCGTCGCGATAGTTCGCGGCGACGCTGAGCATCGACGCCGCCTTGGCCTCGCCCTGGCCTTCCGCGATCTTCTTCATGAACTGCGGGTCCTGCTCGTATTTTGCGATGGCGGCGGCCGCCGCGGCGGCCGCATCGCTCCTGGCGAATCGCTTCACGACGTTCTTGAACTCGCCATACGCCTGCTCGTGTTTGCCGTCCGATTGCAGCTTCTGGGCGGCCGTCAGCGCGTCGGCGGCCTTGGCGGCGAGCTGCTTCTCAAGCTCGGCTTTGTCGGCCTCGGTCGGGAGTTTGGGCCGCGCCTTGGGCGCGGGCTGCGTCGCCGGTTGCTCAAGCCTTGGCGGATATTTTTCGAATGCCGCCGCGAGGGGCTTGTCGAGCTGCGCTGGATGGCCCGTCCACACGACCGCGCCGTCAGGGCTGATCAGGAACGCATGCGGAATGCCATTAACGCCGAATTGCCGCGACAGGCCGCGATCGAGCACCTGCGGCCAGGTGAACCCTTTCTGGCGGCAGGCGGCGATGACGGGATTGGGCCCCCGGTCGAGGCTGATGCCGATGATCGCCAGGCCCTTGGGGCCATACTCGTTGTTGATGGCCACCATGTGATCGGCCTGGGCCATGCACGGCCCGCACCACGTCGCCCAGAAATCCAGCAGGACCATCCTGCCTTCCAGCGCCCTGGACGTGATGGGACTGCCGTCCATGGCGCGCATCTCCAGCGCCGGCTTGTCGCCGACGTTGACCTGCGCCTGCGCCTGCAGACCAGCAGAAGCAGGGTCGCGACGATGTTGAGTGACATTCGCATGGGCTCCTTCCGGGCAGACTGGCTCAAGTGTACCTCACCTCCCCTTCCCCGCCACCTCTCCCGCCAGTTCATACAGCCTCTCGCGACGGTCCGCCCCGCCAGCGAACATCAGCCAGCTCGTCCGGCCGAGCAGGATCGCTCGCACACGGTCGTCCAGGAGCTGCTGACATCGATGCGACAGGTCATCACCGATCTTCGCCCGCGCGGCCGGGTCGAGCAGTGTTTTCTCCAGGAAGATGCGTGCCTCCATATCCTGCGCGCCCTCGCGGATCATCTCGAATCGCGCCGTGGCCAGCGCGCCATCCGGGCCGGCCGCCAGCACGTACGGCGTTGTGTTGCCCAGGTAGAGCTGGCCCCAGTCGCTTTCGGGATATCGGCCGATGATGTTCCGGCCCTGGCCATATGTGCGGTTGGGCGTCTCCAGCACATTCCAGAAATCCGCTCCCATGCGGGCGAAGCCGTGAATGCCCGCGGTGATCATCCCTTCCAGCGCCACGCGATACTGCACCAGCGGCGAGGGCGTGCGAATCGCCATCACGCTGCTGCTTCCTTCGCGCGGGAACGTCACCCGCAGCCCGGGCGCCTTCCACCCATACAGCCGGGCGCGATCGGGATCGGGCGCGATCGGCGTGTTCCATACATCGGCCAGATATCCCACCGGTTGGCCGAAGAGGTTGTCCATCTTCATGTGCGACTGCACGACCCACCTGGCGTCGGCGGCCAGCGACTTGAGATCCTCGACCGCCTCCTTCCTCGGGACGCAATCGCCGGCCACACCCACGAACAGCGATCCCTCCATACCGCGATTCTTCAGGATCTCGCGCATCCCTTCAAAAACCGGCCGCCAGAACTCGCGCGCCTCGGGTGTGCCCCACTTGGGACCTTCGGCCTCTTCCAGTCGCCCGCTTGCATCCACCAGCGTATAGAGCATTCCCTTGGTCCCGGTGTTGGCGGCCCGGCCGCCATAGTTCGACCCCGTGTACGGCTCCCAGCAGTAGAGACAAACCACCGGCGCCTTGCCGAGGTGCTTGATGGCCAGGTCGAGATACTTCTCCGCGATGCTGAGGTCCGGTTTGATCGCGCCATCGGCGGCCTTGGTCCAGCGGATCATGCCGTGCTCGTTGCCAAAGTGCGTTCGGCGAAGAGCGGTGATGTAGACATCCTTCGTCCCCGCCTGGCCCATCAGCTCCAGCGATTTCTCCACGAGCTTCCAATGCTCAGGCGACCAGAGCGGCACCTTGTATCGCATCGCCACGGATTCCGGCGACTGCGTCAGCCCGACGTGGCTGGCGAACTCCTTTGTGTCGGGCATGGTCCAGTCGATCACGCAAAGCTCGACGATCACCTCGACCGGGTTCTCGCCGTCGGCCGTCACAACTACGTTGCCCTTATAGTCGCCGCTCTTCGCATCACGCGGCACTTTCACGCTCACCCACACCGGCATGACCGCGCCGCCGGCCTTGTCGGGCGCGATCTCCGCCGGCGCTTCGGCCGACAGAATCTCAAACGGCAGGCCCGTGTCCTTGTCGGCCAGCGCGTAGCGGATCGAAACCGCCGAGGCCGGGATTCTGCCCGATCCGGCGAGATCGCTGGCGACAACCTTGACGCCCCGCAGCGGCGTCTGCGAGCCAATCACGACCACCCCGCTATAGCACCCATTTCGCGCCGGTCAGCCGAATCGCCCGTAGCGGCTCGCAAGGGTCGCCGTAGTCCGTCGCCTTCGTCCGCTGGTCGGCCTCGCCATTCCATACCTGCATCCCCGCTGGCCGGGCCACATTCGCGGCCGCGCCGGCTCCGCGCAGCTCGATGTTCGTCACGCCCACCGGACACCAGTTCAGCTCATATCCCTTTCCCCTCTCGTTCGAGCCTTTCAGGGCTTCATGGTACGCAACGCGATGCGCCTCGATCGCCAGCACATTCACGCCCTTGCGCAAGACCTTCGCGGGCACAGTCACATCGCTGAGCCTGCGAATCCGCTGGCGTAGCTGGGCCTGGCACTTGGCCGGATCGCCAAAACCCCAGCTTATGATCTTGCCATCATCCTTGACGAACGCCTCGCGCGGGTAATCCTCGGCCAGCGCCTCGATACCCTTGCCTTTCTCCGCATCGGGAATGTTCGCGCGGGCGATCTCCTGCCCATTGACATACACCACCACGCCGCCGCGATACGCCACCGACAGTTTCATGTCCCCGGCCGCCGCCACATCCGCCACGCGGAACTTTCCGCGCAGGCATATCGCCGACAGGCTCGGAGTCGTGCTCTCGAAATACGTGTAGCCGGCATCGTCCACCTCCTTGCAGTAAGCGTGCCCGTGGTGGCTCGCGAAAAACGGCCCGTTCATCCGCGTCCACCCCTGGTCGTCAAGATCGGCCGCCGCCCAATTCGCCGGCGGCGCGGCGGTCTGCATGGTCGGCATCAGGTCCTGCTTGGCCGGATCGTGCGGCATCCACATGCCGCTGTAACTGTGCAGCGCCATCTCCTTGACCTCGCCGCCCACCCGTACCACCGGCCGGCGGCTGACGAAGTTGCATCGCCAGAAGCTCGTGTTCCCCAGCACCGGCCTGTCGTCGGCGGAAACATCCCGCGCACAATGGCCGTCAGCAACGCCGCCCAGACAATCATCACCCGCGTCATCGATGATCTGCTCACGAAGATTCCCTTGGCAGAAGGCGCATGCAACTCACCAACCCGACACAACATTGGATAGCCGTTCCACTTCACTTCCGTTGAGATACGAAATATCGCAAAATGAGATTGTGCATGAAGTGATGACCCACGCCGAGTATTCCCGAAACCGCTGGAAGGAGAAGTATTGAACTTGCCGACGACCACAACCAGACTCAAAGTGCATGACAGCTACCTGAAGCTCGTCCGGCAGTTTCCCCTCAAGAGCCTAAAGAGCCGCAGCGAGCATGAGCAGGCCGTCGCTTATCTGTCCGCGCTGGCCATCACAGGGCGCAATGACGAGGGGACCGTTCAGTACATGGACACGCTCGCCCAGCTCATCGACGACTACGAGGGCGGCGCCGGCCTGAAGATGGACCTGTCGCACCTCGCGCCCGTCGATGCGCTGCGCCACCTGATGCACGTCCATGGCCTGACCGCCACGGCCATGGGCAGGCTGGTCGGTTCCCAGGGAACGCTGTCGGACGTGCTGGCCGGTCGCCGCCAGTTATCCAAGGCGATGATCCGCAAGCTCGCCAGCCATTTCGGCATCAGCCCCGCCGTATTCCTGTGAGGTCCCACACTCGCTTCCCGTGGCATTGTTGTTGACTTCGCCCGCTTATCGCCTAATATCGGTCCCATATCTTTGGAGAGGAAAGGTGCAAATGCTTGGTCGTCTCCTGCGCCGCTGTCGTTCCCTCTTGTCGAGTTCAATCCGCGACTCCCACCCGCGCTCGATCGCGCTGATCGAATCGCTCGAGGGCCGCGCCTTGCTCTCGGTTCCGGTGAGTTTCCCCGATGCCCACCTCGAAGCCGCCATCCGGTCCGCGCTGAGCATTCCCACCGGGCAAATCACCGACACGGACATGCAGACGCTGACCACGCTCACGGCATCGAGCCAGTCGATTGCCGATCTGAGCGGCCTGGAATACGCCACGAACCTGACCACAGTGGATCTGAGCGAAAACCAGATCTCTGACCTGACGCCGCTGGCGGCACTGGTCAATCTGCAGTCCCTGGAGATCAGCTTCAACCAGATCGCCAACCTCGCGCCGCTGGCATCGCTGCACCAGCTCGGCATGCTCGATCTCGGCGCCAACAACGTCAGCGATCTATCGCCATTGGCCGGACTGACGCAGATCGGCAATCTGAACCTCAACATCAACCAGATCTCCGACCTCACCCCGCTGGCGGGGCTCACGAACATCACGACTCTCGACCTAAACCACGGCCTGTTCACCGATGCCAGCCCCATTTTGGGAATGACCAAGCTCGGCTCCCTGGACGTCTCCGATGGGAAGATCAGCAACCTGAACTTTACGCCCGCGTTCCCAGACCTGGGCTGTCTCCAGGCCATCGACAATGGCATCGAGGATCTCTCGCCGCTGGCATCCAACACGAAGCTGTATTACCTGGGTCTCTGGAACAATCGCATCAGCGATCTGACTCCCCTGGCGGGACTGAAGCTGACCGGCCTGAGCGTCAATTCAAACTGGATCACCGACATCAGCCCGCTGAGTGGCATGAGCCTGCTGAACTATCTGCAGGTGCAGGGCAACTACCTTGACCTGACGCCCGGTTCGCCGGCGCAGACGCTGATCGACACGCTGACGGCCGCCGGCGCCAACGTCACGTTAACGCCGCAGTTGCCACTGCCCGGCCTGGCCATCACGGACAACAGCGGCAACATCGACGACCGCTCCATTGACCTGGGACAGACGTTTGTCGGCGCGACAGCGCGCCCCTGTCCTTCACCCTGAACGACCCCGCCGCGGGCGACACCGTGCTGTATGACGTCAGCGTGGGGGGGCCGGATGCGGCCGACTTCACAGTCACGGCGCGAGGCTTCATCGGCGGAGGTGTTCCCACCAACATCTATATGTCCCCCGCAGAAAACGTCCTGCTCGATGTCGTTTCGCATCCGTCAAAGCTCGGCGCCGAGTCGGCCACGATCAGCTTCAAATCCAACGTCGCCAGCGATCATGCCGTCACGCTGAATCTGTCTGGCGCGGGTCTGACGCCACCCGTGCTGGGCGTCACCGATGACAGCGGTGCGCCCGACGACAAATCGGTTGCCCTGGCCGATACGGTCGTGGGCAACACCAGCGCGGCCGCCACCTTCACGCTCAGCAACACCGGCGCTTCGCCAATGCACGTGAGCAACTTCGATGTCGCGGGCACGGATCCGTCCGAGTTCATCCTGACGCCACAGACGCCCATCGTCGGCGGCAGTTTCGATATTCCGGCCGGTTCGAGCACGGCCCTGAGTGTCCAGCTCAGCCCAACGTCGCACGGTCCCAAGTCTGCTACGATCAGCTTCAACACCGATGACCCTGCCCACAGCGCCGAGACGCTCCAGATAAGCGGCACCGCTCTCTCGCCCGCCACGCTGCTCGTCACCGACACCTACGGCAACTACCTCGATGGCATCGTGGCCTTCTACAACGTTGTCGTGGGCACGACCACCGCCGCGGCCACCTACACATTAAACAACACCGGCGACGTGCCGCTGCACGTCACGTCTTTCGCGCCGGGCGGTGCGAATATCGACCAGTTCGCCGTCACGCCAAGAGACAACGCCGGTGTGGTGATCAATGGCACCAGCTTCGACATTGCCCCCGCGACCGCCGACACGGTCGCGGTCCAGTTCGTCCCCACTTCCTCCGGCTCAAAGGCGGCAACCATCACGTTCAACACCGATGATCCAGCGCAGGCCGCCGTGACGCTCAACATGACCGGCACCGCGGGCCCGCCGGCCGCGCTGACCGTCAGCGACAACAGCGGCCCCCATGACGACAATGCCGTCAACTTCGCCGGCACCGTCGTCGGCGGCACCAGCGCCTCGGCCACCTTCAACCTGAGCAACAGCGGGATTGTCTCACTGCACATCACGAGCTACACCGTCACGGGCGCTGACCCATCTGACTTCATCATCACTCCGAGTACGCCAATCAGTGGGGGCAACTGGATCATCTACGCATATTCCAACGTCACCCTCACCGTTAATCTCCAACCCTCATCGCCGGGCGCCAAGTCAGCCTCCATCACGTTTAATACCGATGACCCCACCCACAGCGCGGTTACGCTGCAACTGAACGGCACGGGGCTCGCCCCCGCCGCTCTGAATGTCACCGATGACAGCGGCGCTGCCGCCGACAACTCGGTCACTCTGGCCAACACGCTCGTCGGGAATACCAGCGCCGCCGCCACGTTCACGCTGAGCAACACCGGCGACGCGCCGCTGCACGTGAGCAGCTTCGCCGTGGCCGGCGCGAATGCCGACCAGTTCATCGTCACGCCCAAAGACGCTGCTGGTACGGCGATTAGCGCGACCAGCTTCGATGTTCCCGCCCACGCCAGCTATACCGTGGTTGTGCAGCTTCACCCCACGTCGGCCGGGCCCAAGGTCGCGGCCGTCACCTTCAACACCGATGATTCCGCGCACGCCAACGTCACGCTGAACCTGGGCGGCACGGCGCCCCTGCCGGCGCGGCTGGCTTCCGTGCTGCTCCTGGGCACGCACTGGACCCGCATGGCGCTGGCCAGTTCGACCGTTAACTTCGGCGCCGCGAAGCTCCACAAAACGGGGCCGATCCGCACGTTCCGCATCAGCAACGGCGGAACCGCCGCGATGTCGCTCACGCAGGTGGCGGTCTCCAAAGGTTTCAAGCTCCTCAAGACCCCGCCCAAGACAATCGCCCCCGGGAAATACGTCACGATCCAGGTGCAAATGCTGACGAGCGCCAAGGGCAAGCCTTCGGGCACCCTGCGCGTCAAGACCAACGATCCGGCCCACGCGGTCTTCAATGTGCGACTCATAGGCACGGTGAAATAGGTCCCCGTCGTTCGAATGTTCGAAATCTGCAATAGCAGTAACGCCTGGCGCCAGCTATGATCGACGGTCGTGGCTCCGCCTTCCGATCAGGATCGGCCGCCCCCGCAAGACCCAGCCGGCGTGCATATCGACTACGAAACGCCTCTTCCGCCGGCCGATGATCCGTCCTCCGCGCGGTCTCTGTTCAAAGAGGTTCTGATCCCGGTCGTTTTCCTCACGCTCGGGCTACTCATCTACGCCGCCCAGATACTGTTCCTCGCGCGCGATCGGGCCGCAGCCCGGTCCCTCATGTCCGCCGCCGTGCTCGCCGCCGCGATCCAGACGGCCACCGGTATCATCGCCGGCTACTACCGAGGCTACTTCGTTCTCGATAATTCCCGGGCGTTTTGGTCCTGTGTCCTCAAGCTCGCGGCGATCGTCGTCTTCGCCACCGCATTCGCGGGCATCCACAGATTCATGGGTGGAGGGTCCTCGATGTTTCTGCTTTACTCGCTGCTCGTGTGGACTTTCGAAACGACAACCACCGAAGCGTGTGTGTTCGTCGTCATTTGTATTGCGGTACGAATCGCCGTCTACTGGCGCTTCTCATTGCTCTGAAATTTGAAATCTGAAATCTGAGATCTTAATCTGTGCAATCTGTGAAATCCGTGGTCCTCTTCATCTGCGCCCTGGCTTTCTCCTTCCCCGCTCCCGCGCAGACCCGCCCCGCCACCGCTCCCGCCATGGACCTGCGCGTCGATCCGCGCGTGGAAATCGTCTGCATCATCTTCCGCCTGGCCGGCAATCCCGAGTATCGCCGTGGGATGATCCCGGCCTATGCGCGCGATGTCGATGAGCATTTCAAGCCCGTGGCCGACCATCCGGCGGTGCAACTGGCCCGCCAACTCCGCTCACAACGCGGCGTCTGCTACGACGCGCCCATGTCATTGGCCGTCCATCTCACTGACGAGTTCGACGAGGCGGTGCCGCTCGTGCCCCTGCCGGCCGAAGTTGACCCACGTTGGCCCGCCGAACAGACCCGCCGCTTCGTGAAGGAGGCCAAAGACTTCGCCCAGCGCGGGCATTTCGCCGAGTTCCTCAAGGCCCACCGTGACCTGTACGACACCACCGAATCGCGCATGTGCAAGACGATCGAGGACCACGCGCGCCTTGACTGGTTTGACGGATATTTCGGCCAGCGAGCGCAGATCCGCTTTCACCTCGTCCCCGCGCTGCTCAACGGCGGCAACTGCTACGGCGCCCGCATCCAGACCGGCCAGCGCACCGACATGTACTGCATCCTTGGCGTGTGGGATGCCGACTCCTCCGGCACGCCGCGCTTCGCCAAGTCCATCATCCCCGCCATCGTTCACGAGTTCTGCCACTCGTATGTGAATCCCCTGGTCGATCGGCACCTGCCCGATTTCGAGCCGGCCGGCCGAAAACTCTTCGCGGCCAACGCGCAGCGCATGACCGCGCAGGCCTACGGCCGATGGGACACGGTCGTGCGCGAATCCGTCGTCCGCGCCGCCGTCGTGCGTTATCGCAGCGCCTGCGACGGCCCGTTCGCAGCGGCCGGCGAGGTCATGGAGCAACACGCGCGGATTCGCCTGGACGGGCGAACTCTCAAGACTGCTGGCCGACTACGATTCCGACCGAAAGAGCTACCCGCGCTTCGAGGATTTCATCCCGCGTATCGTGGAGTTTTTCAATCAGTACACCAGCCGGCCGGCCGCACAGTGATGCCGGGCCTTCGTGGAGCGTGCCGCCCCGGCCGCGGTCTTCTCCGCACGGCGGGGGCCGCACGTGCCACCCACCGTTGCTCGCCGTGCCGCTATCCACTCCCCCCCCGCCTGTCCATACTTGAAGCCCGCCCTCGGAAAGCTGATGATGTGGATGTCATGACCGGCCGCCTTTTACACGGATCCACCATGTGCCGCTTATTCTGGCTTGCGGTGCTCGCCGGCTGCGCCCGGCGGCCCTCGCCCAGGAATCCTCCGCGCTGATCAACAAGGCCCTCGACCAGGATGTGCAGCTCGAAATCCCCAACAAGCCCTGGCCCGAAGCCATGGACATGATCACCAAGGAAACCGGCGTCCGCCTGCGCGAAGACCCGATAATATGGGACCTGCTCCCCTGGGGCCGCGATACCGCCATCCAGGCCAAGCTCAAGAACGTCACTCTTCGCGAAGCGCTCCGCCGCATCACCAACACCTTCGGCCTGACCTTCGTCCTGCGCGATGAATACGTAGAGATTCAGCCTCTGCCCGCCCTTCGCCGGCTCGCCCAGCGCGCCAGCCGCGAAGAACTCCAGGCCCTCGACATCCTCGCCAGTCGCCCGGCCGGCCTCAACACCGATCACCCCACTATCAAGCAGCTTCTCGAAGCCGTCGATGCCAAGCTGGCGGCCGAGAAGGATGCTCAATACGCCATCGAGAACCGCATCGGCGAGGCCATCAAGCCCGACAAGACCGTCTTCGTCCCGCGCAACGCCACGCTGATGGATGCGCTGGAGTCGCTCACCAAGGAAACCAAGGCCACCTGGTATCCGTGGGGCAAGAACATCCTCATCGTCACCAAGGAGGATCGCACCCGCCGCCTGCTCAACAAACCTTTGACAATAAGGCCGGGCGAGCGCGGCGTCGACGTCCTTCAGCTCCTGATGGACATCTCGCAGCAGACCGGCGTGACGTTCGAGATGCAGCCGGGGCTCATGCAGAGCATCGGCCCGGATGCCCGGCTGGTGCGCGGCGTGTTCGACAACGCCCCGGCCCAGCAGATTCTCGAAGCCGTCAGCGCGGCCACCGGGCTGTCCTACACGATCCAGGATGACAAGGTGCATATCGCCCCGGCCACCGCGGCTGCTAATAACGCGGCCGGCCCGCGCGAGCCCACCATCGGCCTGCTCCAGCTCGACAACGGCATGCAGGTGCTCGTGCCCCAGTCGCAGGTTCCCCCCGACCTGCGCGAGTACATCAAGTACAAGACGCAGAAGGAACTGGCCAAGATCAGAAAGATGATGGAGGAGGAAAAATTCCAGCCCCCGCCGCCGGCAACTCAGCCGGCCAAGGACGATCACGACATGTAGGGCAAACCCGAAACTCGAATGGGTCATTCGTCAGGCGGGCGCTGATGCTTCCGCTTCAGTGCGCAGGTGGGGGCGGAAGAGCAGAATCAGGACGATCATCGCCGCCAGCGCCACGCCCGACTGCACCCACCAGAACTGCGTGTAGGACTGCACCTGTGCCAGTTTTCCGCCGACCGTCATCCATTTCGTGAACCTGTCGAACGGCGCGTTGTAGACCGCGGCCAGCACCGATGAGATGCCCAGGATCATGCCGAAGACCGTCTGGGCCGAGTGGCGGATATCCGCGCTGGCCACGCGCTCGACATACATGTACGCCGTGGCGAGGAAACACGCGAAGCACACGCCGTGCAGCCCCTGCGCCAGAATCACGAGCCACGCGGGCTGGCCGATCGCGTAGATCGCGAAGCGCGAGACATAGCCGAACGCCCCGATGACGAGCATCCAGCGGTAGCCGATGCGCTTGAGCAGCAGCCCCACCAGCATGAGGAACAGCACCTCGCTGATCTGGCCGATGCCCATGACAGTCTGAATCCATCGGTCGGTGATGCCGATGTCCTGCTTGAGATACGGCGAGCAGCGGATGAAATAGCCGGTGTGGGAAATGGCAATGGGAACGGCCGCGATAGTCAGGATCAGAAAACCGGGATGGGCCAGCAGCTTGAATGCCTTGGCGAAGGCCAGCGGATGCGCCACATCCTTCTTGGGCGGGGTTCTGGGAAGGAGAAAGATGCAGAACAGCGCCATGGCGATGGAGACCAGCCCGGCCGCGCAGCAGCGCATCGGCCATGCGCTGAACGTTGACGACGGGATTCTTGTTGCCCAGCCAGAGCAGACCGAAGAGGTTGGAGGCGACGACCCAGCCGATGGTGCCCCACAGGCGAACGCGCGGAAACTGCTTCTCCCGGTCGGCCAGATTCTGGAAGGAGATGCTGTTGGTAAGCATCATCGTGGGCGCGTAGGCAATAGCGTTGAGTACCGACAGCAGCAGAAACAGCGAGAAGCCAGGCGTGTACGCCATCGCATATTGCATGATTCCCGAGACGATCAGCAGCAGGCCCAGGGCGCGCTCGCCGTTGATGTAGCGGTCGGCGACCTGGCCGGCGATGAACGGCGCGGTGATGGCGCCGATGAAGCCGGTGAGCGAGTAGATCCAGCCGACCTGCCCG
The DNA here is from genome assembly GCA_963836515.1 of uncultured Phycisphaerales bacterium. Classification (GTDB taxonomy): domain Bacteria; phylum Planctomycetota; class Phycisphaerae; order Tepidisphaerales; family Tepidisphaeraceae; genus CAWIJX01. Next base: position 1,821,780 of record CAWIJX010000004.1, on the reverse strand, counting down.
CCGGTGAAGGCCAGCCCGCCGCCGGAGACGGCGGTGGTGAGATAGACGGAGGCGATGGGAACCCACAGCCCGCCGATGGCGTACTCCAGGAACATCATGACGGAGAGGAGGACGACGTTGCGGTGGTTGCGCGAGAGCGGTAGAGGCGGCGAGTCGTTGAGAATCGGTGCGGCGTTGGATGAATCGCCGGTGGCCATGCGCGTATTGTGGTTGAGCGCGGAAGATTTTGCAACGCGCGGGAAGCGGGAACGCCGAATGCCGTCAGGTGTCCGTGGTCGGTTGTCCGTTGTCCGTGGACGGGCCAATGGTCCCGTGGTCAGTGGCGGGCCCGGTGGGCCCACTGACCAAAGAACTACGGACCCAACCACTGACCACGAACTACGGACCACCGACAAGGACGCGGGGGCAAATTTTTTTTCGCTTTCCCCTTGCATTTTCTGCGCGGCAAGGCACACTATCACGCTGAGTTTGACTGCAAGCTGGCGGAGTGCCGGCTCAAACAACATACGTGCTGCATCGGCAAGGAGGCCTTACATGGCGCGTCAGATCATCGGACTTGCGGCCCTGATTGCTCTCACGGGCTGCGTGGCTCAAGACAAGTACAATGCATTGAAGATCGAGAAGGACCAGGTTGTCGAACAACTTGGGCATTCTCAGTCGGAGGCCGCCGCCGCCAAAGCGGCCTACGATGCCCTCAAGTCGGAATGGGACAAGGTTCTCTCGGCCGGCGGCGACAAGGAAAAGGCGCTCGCCCTGCTGCGGGATGAGAACGGCGTGCTGAAGGGCCAGCTTGCGGACATGGATGCCAAGTACCGCAAGGCGCTGGAAAGCACAAATCCCGTATTCAATGTCATTAACCCCGGTCTCTCCGAAGAACTCAGGAAGCTCGCCGAGCGCTACCCGGACATTCTCGAATTCGACGCCCAGCGCGGCATCATCCGCTTCAAGGCGGATGTGACCTTCGCCCCTGGCAAGGCTGATCTCACCGCCCAGGCGAAGGAAGCCATTGCCAAGGTGGCGACCATCCTCAACTCGCCCGATGCCCGCAACTACGAGTTCCTCGTGGCCGGGCACACCGACAACACGCCGGTGAGCAACCCCGAGACCAAGCGCCTCGGCCACCATGACAACTGGTATCTGTCGGCGCACCGGGCCATCTCGGTCGGCGGCGAGCTGACCCACGATGGCGTGAGCCCGCACCGGCTGGGCGTGGCTGGCTATGCCGACCAACGGCCGGTGGCGTCGAACGGCACCACCGAGGGCAAGGCGCCAACCGGCGCGTCGAGATCGCCATCCTGCCGATGACGGCGGGAAACACGGTGGCTTCGGATGTGCCCGGCACGACGCCGCGTTGCACGACGACGGTGACGCCGAAGAAGGCGACCGGCGGCCTGAACAAGGACAGCGTCGCGGTGCCGGACCACGGGCCGATTCTCAACAAGTAGTCGCCCGCCCGGGCCTCGACTGAATCGCTCGCTCAGATCAGGGAACACTCTTTCTCCCCCTCCGTGCCCCGCGGCCGCCCTCCGCCGCGGGGCTTTGTATTGGTGCGTGATGCGGGCTCTCCCCCGCATTGTCACGGTGCCCCCGCGCTGGTGGCGGGATCAGCGCAAGAACGGCCGTATGGATCCGATTGGCCGCGTCCACAGCTTTCCGCGCTTCGTGCTCGTCAACATCCGGCTGCAGGCCCGGATAGCGCATCACGACCGCATACGGCGTGAGCAGGTCGCAATCCGCCGAAAGAGCGGAGAGAGGTGCGCCGGCAACAAGGCACTCGCCCAAGAGCCGTCCGAGGTCGTGAGTTCTCGGAACAGTCTGGCCACGACTTACCAAGAAGGCCTTGAGCATCTTTTCCGCGGCCTGTTGGGCATGGAACGCGACCGTGTCCCAGGGAATCGTGGCGGCGATCAGATTGTTCCGGATGCACTGGAGGTCGTTGCGCGCCTTGGCGAGCCAGGACTGGGGATCATCCGGATCGCTCATAGAGCACCTTCCCTTCGGCCTCAATCTCACGGAGCACTGAATTCCGCGAGTGGCGCTGGCGGGCGATCTCGTCGGGCGTGAAAACGATGACGTCCATGGACCACAGGCGCGGCCCGAAAAGCCGATACACCTGCCGCATCCGCTCCAGCGGCGGCAGGTCGGTCTCCATCTCGATCATGAGATCAACGTCGCTGTCGGCCCGCATATCGCCGCGAGCGCGGCTTCCGAACAGCGTCACGCGCGCTGGGTGCATCGCCTCGACGATGCGGCGCGTGATCTGGTCGATGGGCGGCGCTACGGTCATGTAACATGATTATGGCAGCGCGGGCGGGGGAATCAACAACGCCTCACCGATCCAGTTCCGCCGCAATAATATTCAGGCTCCCCAGCACCGCCACCACGTCGCTGATCATGTGCCCCTCGACCAGCTTCGGGAAGCACTGGTAGTTGATGAAGCTGCACGGCCGCGTGCGCACGCGCCAGGGGACGTTATCGCCACTGCTGACGATGTAATATCCCAGCTCGCCGTTGCCGCTCTCGATGCAGCCATACACCTCGCCGCGCGGCGCGGCGAAGCCGCGGTTGGTCATGATCATCTCGAAATGCTGGATCAGGCCCTCGATGCTCGAATAGACCTGGCCCTTGGGCGGGAGCACCGATTTGCCCTCGGGTGAGATATCGACCGGCCCGGGCGGCAGTTGATCGATGAGCTGGCGGATGATGTGACACGACTGCTTCATCTCCTCCAGTCGGACCAGATATCGCGCGTACACATCGCCGGTGGTCATGATCGGGACCTTGAAGTCCACCGCCTTGGCGCCGCGCCGTCCCAGTTGTCCTCGAAGCACAGGTACGGCTCATCCTTGCGGATATCCCGCGGGACGCCGGCCGCCCGCGCCACCGGGCCGCTGAGGCTCCAGGCCGTCGCCTCGGCGCGCGTCAGCGCGCTGACGCCGCGCGTGCGATCCACGAAGATACGATTCTTGTTCAGTAGGTTCTCAATATCAGCGATCGCCTTGGGCAGGGCGTTGTCGATGAGGTTGTGGACCATCTTCCTGAAGACCGCCTCGTCGGGCAGGTCCATGTTCAGCCCCCCTACCCGGGTCCAGCTCGTGTGGTAGCGCTGGCCGGACATGAACTCGACGATGTCGTTGATCAGCTCGCGCTCGTTGAAGCCGTAGAGGAAGGCGGTCATGGCACCCAGATCCAGGCCGGAGGCCCCGACGCAGAGCAGGTGCGACTGGATGCGGCCCAGCTCGCCGGCGATGGTGCGCAGAACCTTGCAGCGCGGCGTGAGGTCGATGCCCATGAGCTTCTCGACGGCGCGGTGCCAGGCCAGCTCGTTATAGATTGGCGCTGAATAATCCATGCGGTCGACGATGGTGACGTACTGGTTGTAGTTAAGGTGCTCGCCGAGCTTCTCGAAGCCGCTGTGCAGGTATCCGATATGTGGCGTGCAGCGAACGATGCGCTCGCCGTCGAGCTCCAGGACCAGGCGCAGGGTGGTATGGGTGGCGGGATGCTGCGGGCCGAAGTTGAGGGTCCAGCGGTTTTCGCCGGCATCCTCCGGGGGCAGCAGTTCGGGCGAGGCGGGTGCGAGTGTGTAGGGCATTCGTTGGCGATTATAGCGGCGCGGGGCGGGATGGTGGAGGGCGATATCTGGTTGGTGGCAAACAGTCCGTCGTCAGTAGTCAGTTGTCCGTGGACGGGTCAGTCGTCCGTTGGTCAGTTGGGTGCATGACCAGTGCGTGTCTGCTCTGAAAATGGGCCGCGGCGGCTTCGCCAAACTACCGACGTTGCCCATTTTCATGCTTCGTGAGTGTCGCGAAGCGACATGGGCGACTGAAGCGGAAGCGTCAGCGCCCGCCCTTCGCTGCGATCCAGGGCGGGCGCTGACGGTTCCGCTTCAGACAGAGTGGCGGCTCCACTGACCAGCGGACGACTGACCCGTCCACGAACAACGGGCCACTGACAACTGACAGAACCCCATGCTCGCTTGCAATTCATGTTCGCGCTCGATAAGCTGATGGCTCATCCGCTCATGTTCCACGTGGAACACGGGTGGCTGACATTTCAACTTCGGGAAAGGAGTCCCGCGATGGCCAGCAAGACGCAGGCGCAGACTCAGAAGAACAGGCCGCGATTGGGCAGGGGGCTCAGCAGCCTTATTTCCATCTCCGAGCTACCCGTCGAAACCGAGCTTCCCGTGGTGCCGGTCCACCCCCCTATCGCCAGGAAACAGCCGATCATTCCGGCAGGCGAGAGCCAGGTCGACGTCACGCCGCCAGCGAAGTCCTCGGCCGACACGATCGAGATCGCCTTGGCGGCCATCTCGCCCAACCCCCATCAGCCGCGACAATCGTTCGACGACAACGCCCTGGCCGAGCTGGCCGCATCCATCAAATCGACCGGCCTGATCCAGCCAATCATCGTCCGGCCGGTCGGTCAGGGCTACCAGCTCATCGCGGGCGAGCGGCGATTCCGGGCGGCCAGGATCGCCGGCCTGGAGGCCATCCCCGCCCTGATTCGCGATGTCGATTCCGTAACCCAGGCCCAGATGGCCCTCATCGAGAACATCCAGCGCGAGGACCTCAACCCGCTCGATCGGGCGGCCGGCTACCGCTCGCTCATGGAGCAGCTTGGCCTGACGCAGGCGGAGCTGGCCGGGCGGCTGGGCGAGGATCGCTCATCCATAGCCAATTTCCTTCGACTTCTGGAACTGGCCGAGCCGGTCAAGGCGATGTTGCGCGATGGCCGGCTGTCGGTGGGGCATGCCAAACTGATTGCGGGCGTCACCGACATCCTGGAACAGGAACGGCTGGCCAACCTGGTGGTCCTGCAAGGCCTCTCCGTGCGCAACTTGGAACGCGTGCTCAAGGACCCGCACAAGCCGATCGCACAACCGAGCCCCCGCCAGCCCGGCGCATATACAGGAGCTGGAGAAGTCGCTGAGCCGGCAGCTTGGGCTCCGGGTCCAGGTGCGGGCCGGAAACAAGGGCCGGGGCCGGCTGATCATCCACTACGGCACGCTTGACCAGTTCGATGAACTGGTGGGGCGGCTGGGAGTGAAGGTCGAGGAGTGAGTCAGTTGTCAGTGGTCCGTTGTCCGTGGACGGGTCATTGGTCCTGTGGTCAGTCGGGTGCATGGTCTGAAGCGGAAGCGTCAGCGCCCGCCCTGCCGCAGGGCGGGCGCTCACGCTTCCGCTTCAGAATGGTCCGCGCCTGGCACTGACCAACGGACTACTGACCACGGACAATGCCCGGCATATCATTTGAGAGCAAACATACCGACATGCCTACCGTCGAGTACGACCCTGCTGACCTGCTCATTGTCGGTGGGGGGCCTACCGGCCTCCAGTTGCGAATGGGCGCCCAGTCGAGGCTTCGGGTTTGTGAGGGCGGGTTCAGGCCCGGCGGTGACGCCCGCTCACCATGAGACAGCCCAGCAGGCCAAGGACGCTCCATGCCACGCCGGGCAGCGGAACCGCACCGCCCTGCGGCGCGAGACCGACGTCGGCCTGCATCGCCCACCCGAGCCCTCCCTGCGCCGGAAATCGCGTGAAATAGAGCGTATCCGCGTCGTAGGCGTAACTCGGCAGACTCTCCTCCGCTGACGTGTTGACATTGGGTCCAAGGTTCGTGACCTGGCCCCACTGGGCAGTTCCCGGGTTCCATGTTGCTGAGTAGAGATCCTTACTGCCGTAACCCCCGTCCCGGTCGGAGGCAAAGATCATTAGCATCCCGTCAGCGGAAACCCACGGAGTTGCGTCTTGTTGTGCTGAGTTGATGGAATCAAGCGGCACGGCGGCCTGAAATTGCCCTGTGCCGGCATCCCAATGAGAGGCATAGATATCGTTGTTGCCACTCGTGAAGAAGAGGTCATGCCCGTTGAAAAATGGCGAAAGCGGATTCGCCGGCAGGTTCGGGATTGCGACGGCCGATCCAGGCGACCATGACCAAGCCTGGCCTGGTGAGCGGTAGATCTGGGCGCCATGCACGTAATACAGACTCCCATCGGGGGCAACGCTTGGTGTTGTGTCCCCCACTGGGAAGCCCAGGGGCACACGCGGCAACCACTGCCCGGTGCCGCTATCGAAGTCGCTCCGCTCCAATTGGGTCCCGTCGCCGACAAGTAGCATCTTCGTGGCATCCGCGTTGACATAGTTGACGTTCGCGCCTTGGGTATAGCCCGGCACGCCAACGGCGGGTCCGGTGAAGGTGAAACTGTCTCCCTCCGCCGTCCGCGCCAATCCAAGGAGTGCTACCGCGACAAACACAAATAGTGCGATAGTGAGTCTCATACACCACTCCTCTCATGATGGGCAGGCGCGAAGACAAACCCACTACACAGACGCAGACCCGCCAGACGCGCCGCCCTGACACCACTCCGATGAAGCCGCTTCCGTGCCCACGGTCAGATTCCTGTGAGGCAAGGCTACCCCCCCCGGCAAATGTCAAGCCAAATTCCTGCCGCAAAACAAATTTCGCGTAGGCGGCGAATCACGCCATTTCCCCCGCTTGTCCGCCCGCCGCGAATTATCGCCGCTGGAAGAAAGCCCGTTATCCTCGAAATGGCGGCATGGACCCGGCGCTGGCATCGCTTTTCGTGGGGGCGCAGCCTGCAAATGCACAACTGTTTTTCACTTCGTAACTTCGCGTCTTCGTGGTGAAGATCGGCGCCGATCCGCTCATTCCGGCAATACGCCAATCGAGAAGACTGCCTGATATTTGCCGACGAGGTCGAGCGTCACCGTGGCCGTCGTGTCCTGGACTTCCGCCGCTATCTCGATGGGGTTCTCCTGCGCGGCGGCGGGCGCTTCTCCTTGATGGGGACTTGCAGCAGCGGCTTCTTGTCCTTGCCGTAGATCAGGAGTTGCAGCTTGCCATCATCACCCTTGCGGACCGCCAGCGCGGCACGGCGCGACCGTCCTGGCCCGCGGATCGGCGCCGACGGTGATGAGCTGCAGCTCGGCCGGGGGCACGAGCTGGTTGTCCCGCAACGGCGCGATCTTGTGCATCCACATCTGGCCGATGGAGGCGGGCTCGGTGCCGGCCTTGGCGAACGTGTCGGCCGAGAGCTTGCACTCGGGCAGGAGCATGGCGCCGTGCTCATCCCGCACCAGCGCCACCGGCCGCTTGATGTCGGGATCGGTGGGGATGGGCGTGTTGAGCATTTGCTTGAGGTCGAGGCTCAGTTGGCAGGCGATCTTCAGGCACTGCTCGCGCGGCACGCGATCCTCGGCGCGGGCCACGGACAGGCCAAAGGCGAGCACGACGACGGCGGCGAGTGTTTTGATCACAGTGGTTCCTTTCGAGAAAGTGCGATGGGCATTCTACGCGGGGTCTGTCTGAAGCGGAAGCGTAAGCACCGCTTGCTCGCTCAAGCCCAGGGCGGGCGCTGACGCTTCCGCTTCAGATGTCTTGCCGGATCACGTAGCACGCGAATTCCGGCGCGTAAGAACCGTCGATCTGAAAACTGATCGGGGCTCCGTCGAACGTGCCATCGAATACGGGCTTGCCCCAGATGTCCTCGACGTTGACGATGGCGAAGCGCTGGCCGCGCTTCAGGGAGAACGCGGCGGGCTTGGTCGCTGGCCGGCCATCTTCAGCGGCTGACGCGGGCGCTGCGGCGAGGTCCACCTTCACTGTCGGCGTTTTGCCCCAGTTGTAGACGATCAGAAACGCCTTGTCGGTCTCGTAGCGATTGGGGCGCAGAAATACCCACGGCTGCTTCGGCGGGCCATCGATCTGCCGGCTGGTCTTGTCCAGTCCGGTGGCGCGCTGCCAGTCGGCCAGCGAGGCGTGATCGGTGTCTTGGAATTTCAGAAGCGGTGGGGCGGCCTTGTAGTACGTGTTCTGCTCAAAAGCGTATCGCTTGATGTCGAAATCCGCCGGCGTCGTGACGACGTTCGCGTGGCCGTTGTTCGTAAAGAAGACGTTGTTGCGGAACGTCGCCTGTTGCCAGCGGCAGGTCCACAGCGCATCGCGCCCGCCGATGAAATGGCATCGCTCGACAGTGACGCGCCCATTGTCGGCCTGATAGCCAAGGTCGGCGCCGCGCTTGAAGTTGCCTTCATCGGGGTAATACGTGAAGCAATCGCGCAGGATGATGTTGTCGTCGAATTTCAGGCCGCCGGCGAGCAGGTTCGCCGTGGGTTTGTCCGCGCCTTTGGGCATGCCGTTGCCGAACGCGACGACGCCGTCGTAGAGGATGTTGGCCAGCTTGGGGCTGGTGGCGTAGCTGTGAACGCCCCAGCCGAAGTTGTTGAAGACGATGCAGTCGCGATGGATCTTCCAGGGGAGTTTGCCCAGGTCGTCGCCGACATCCTCGGGGCGGTTCTGCGTGTAGGTGCCGTGGGCCAGCGCCTTGCCGCCCAGCCCGCAGCGGTAGACGAGGCAGCCGTAGAACTCGCTGCCGAGGTTGCTGCCGGCAATGCCGGTTCGGCGCGGGCAGTCGTGAATGACGAGGTTGATCAGCTTGATTTCCCGGCCGCCGCGCATGTCGATGCCGCCGGGGGTGATCTCCATGCCCCAGAACCAAGTGTGGGCCGCGCCGTTGAGCAGCAGGGCGGGGGAGTCGGGATTATCGGTGGTGAGCGTGACGCGCTGGCCAGGTAGCGCGGTAGATGACGGGCTTTTCGGCCGTGCCGGCCGGGGCGGCGCCTTTGACGAACGGACCCTTGTAGCTGCCGCCGGCCACCCACACCGTGTCGCCCGGTTGGATGTCGGCCGTGCGAGCGCGGTGGCGAAATCCAGAGGCGCGGCCTTGGTTCCCGCGCCATCGGGCGCGCCGTTGGGGGCAACATGGAAGTCGCGGGCGATGGCTTGAGAAAGCAGCGATGCACAGATCCACACGAACGCGAGCAGGCCCGCGACGAGGCTGATGTGTCGCATGAGGGGAAGTATAGTTGCGATCCGTCTGAAGCGGAAGCGTCAGCGCCCGCCCTGCGTCCAGGGCGGGCGCTAACACCTCCGCTTCAGACAATGCACTGATCCCTCGCAACTCAACTCAGCGCGGTGTTCATCAGCACGTTGACATCGTTGGTGCCGGCGCAGGCCACCACGATGTCCAGCAGGCCGTCGCCATCCAGGTCGCCGATGGCGATCGCCTGCGGCGAGCGGTCCTTGCTGTGCCCGATCGCGAACGGCGCCTGCTTCTGGAACGAGCCCTTGCCGTTGCCCAGCAGGACGTTCACGTTGTTGGTATCCATGTTGGCCAGAATCAGGTCGTTGGCACCGTCGTCGTTGATGTCGGCCGCCGCGATGGCGGCAGGATCGCTGCCGTCGCCAACGTACTTGACCCGCAGCACGTTCTTGAACAGACCCGTGCCCCGGCCAAGGAACACGCCGACAAAACCGGTGTTGCCGGCCACGGCGATGTCGGGCTTGTCGTCGTTGTTAAAGTCGCTCACCACGATCGAGGTCGGATTGCCCTGCACCGGCAGCGTCTTCTGCATGGCGAAGCCGCCAGCGCCCTTGTTCAGCAGCACGCCGATGCTGTCGACATTCGAGTTCATCGTCACGATGTCCAGCTTGCCGTCACCGTTGATGTCGGCCAGACGTACGTCGCTGGGCCCCCAGTTGCTCAGGTTGATCCGCCTGGGCTTGGCGAAGACGCCGCCGCTCTTGCCGTAGAGGATCGTCAGGTCCGAGCTGTCGTCGTTGGCCGTCACGATGTCCAGGAACCCGTCGTTATTGAGATCGCCGATCTGCATGGCGACCGGCTTGGACGCGCCGCCCAGCGCGAAGATGTGGGGCAGGGAGAACTTGACGATGGTCTTGGCGTTATGGCCGCCGTTGAACAGCACGCTGACCGTGTCGCTGTCGCTGTTGGACGTCACGATGTCCAGCCGGCCATCCTTGTTGATGTCGGCCAGGAGCACCGCGGTGGTCCCATCGCCGCCGACGCTGTAGGTGGCGCCGGTGCCGAAGGTGCCGTCGCCGTGGCCGAAGAAGGTCCGCACGAAGCCATCCGTGCCGGCGACGACCATGTCGGGGATGCCGTCGCCGTTGAGGTCGCCGATGGCGACGGATCGCAGGCTGCCGGGCGCGGCGTAACTCGTCGCCGCCGAGAGCTTGAGGATGAAGTCAGAGACGGTGATGGAAGTGCCCGGGGAGCTGGCGCTGATATTGCCGGCCGTGTCCTCCAGCGTCGTTGTGATGGAATAGGTGCCATTGGCCAGCGGCTCGACCGTGACTTCCCAGTGGCCGAGGCCGTCGCCCACGGCGCCGTCGGTGTCGTCGGAGCCGACCCGGCCCTGGCCGACCTGCACGCCGTTGGCGAAGATGCGGACGATGGCGTTGGTCTCGCCGATCCCGTCGAACGCCGGGGCATGGATGCTGGTGATGCGGTCGGTCTTGGAAGGACCGCTGTCGCTGGAGGCGAGCAGACTGGCGCGGCCGTGGCGGCAGGCGCGGTCACATCGACGGTCGTAAGAACCTGGTCGGACTGCGCGCTGCGGTTGCCGGCGGTGTCGGTGGCTTCGGCGCTGAGCGGATGAGCGCCTTCGGCGAGCGTCAGCGTGCGAGTGGCGAATCCGCCGGAAGGCATGGTGAAGCTGTCGATGACGGTCTGGCCGTCCTTGATGACGACGGCGGCGCCGGTCTCGGCGGAGACGCGGAAGTCGAGGGTGGAGAGGTTGGTGATGTTGTCCTGAGGGGAGGATCCCGTGTCGAAGCTGCCGACCATGTCGATCGTCGGCCGTTGCGGGGCGAGCGAGTTGACGGTGACCGACAGGGCCGGCGACAACACGCTGGTGTTGCCGGCCGCGTCCTCCACCTGCGTGGTGATTGAATAGACGCCGTCGGCGAGGGGCTCGACGGTAACCTCCCAGTGGCCCAGGCCGTTGCCGAGGGTGCCATCGGTCGCGTCATCGCCGACCACGCTCTGGCCGACCTGCACGCCGTTGGCGAAGATGAGAATGATGGAGTTGGCCTCGGCGGCGCCCTGGAAGGCGGGGCTCGAAACGCTGGTGATGTTGTCGGTGGCGGAGGCGCCGCTGTCGCTGGAGGCCAGCAAATCGGGCGCGGCCGTGGCGGTCGGCGCGGTCAGGTCGACTGTCACCAGGAGCTGCTCGGACTGAGCGCTGCGGGCGCCGGTGGCGTTGGTGGCCTCGGCGCTGAGCGGATCAGCGCCTTCGGCCAGCGTCAGCGCCGCGTGGTGAACCCATCCGCCGTCACCGGCATCACGAAGGTGTCGATGACGGTCTCGCCGTCCTTGATGACGACGGTGGCGCCCGGTTCCGCCGAGACGCGATACTGCTCGGGCACGATGTTGGTGATGTTGTCCTTGTCCGACGAACCGCTGTCGAATGAGTCAATCAGATCGATCGTCGGCCGCTGCGGAGCAATGGTCACGTTGGCGATCGGGCCGGTCACGACAGTGTCGTTGGCCGGGGTGTCAACGTCGTCAAGAGTCACGATGACGGCCGTCAGGGGTGGCGATGCGCCGGCGTTCACGGCGACGTAGTTGTGGCTGCCGAACACCTTGAAGATGTTGCCGCCGCCGATGGCGCCGCCCACGAGGACGACGTTGCCGGTGTCCGGCGTGGAGCCGTCGCCCCAGTTGATCGTGGTGTTCCAGTCGCTGGCGGAGGAGTACGGATTGGGGTCGGTGAAGATCGCGACGGCAATCTGGCCGGTGTACTCGCCCGCGGTGGCGTTGACGGGGATGGCCGCCACGCCGGTCGCGGCGGGGTCGCTGACGTTGGCCGTGGCCGTCGTCGTAACTTTCTGGCCACCAACGTCCGTGGTCAGGGCGGTGATCGTGAATGTGCCATCCTCCTTGTAGACGTGCGTGCCTCTAACCGCGACGGTGGCCGGACCTCCCCCGACGCCGGGAATAATCGAGAACGCGCCGAATGAGGTCGGCGAGCCGTCGCCCCAGTCGATGACGGCCGAGAAATCGCCGGATGTTGGATTGGGGTTGGCGTCGGTAAAGGTCCCCACGGTGACCGTGCCGGTTGAAGCGCCCTCGGCGCTGACGATGCCGGGCGTTGCCGCAGCCGTCAGCGCTGCATCGGCGATGATGGCCGATCCGCCAAAGACGGTGACGGAACCACCGTCATCGGTGACAATGACCGTGTACGCATAGGTCCCGGCCTCGGTGTAGGTATGTGCGGCGCTCACGCTGAAGATCGCGCCATCGGGCGAGCCGATGGCGGTGAGGTTCGCGGCGGCGAGGGTCTGCGGGGCCGAGCCGTCGCCCCAATTGACCACGACGGAGCCGGGCGCGGTGGTGAAGTCGGCGGCGGTCGCGCCCTGGTTGGCATCTCGGAACGATCCGAGCAGGACGGTGCCCGTCGTGTTGCCCTCGATTCCCGTGATCTCCGTACCATTGGAGCTGGAAAGCGCCGCGTCGATGACGGTCGCCGTTGCAGGGGTGAGCGCCGTGGTCACGCCGCCCCGCGTGGTGACGTTGATGTTGACCGTGTAGGTTCCTTCCTCGGCGTACTTGTGGTTGCCGAGAACCGCGAAGAGGGTCGAGGTGGCCGTGCCGCCGATCTGAGTGATGGCAAGCACCACCGGAGCGCCGGGCGTGCCATCGCCCCAGCCGCCGACCGGGAGCGTTGCGGTCAGGTCCGATGCGGTGGCGAGCGGGTTAGGGTCGCTGAAGGTTGCCAGCACGATGCTGCCGGTGTCCTGGCCCTCGACCGCGGGGAAGTTCCTGACAGCGCCGGTCACGGGAAGATCGGTGACGGTGGCCGTTCCGTTCAGCGTGACCGTGGAGCCGCCGTTGTCCGTGACGTTGACCTTGGTGATGTAACTGCCGGGCCTGGCGTAGGCGTGCGTGCCCTGGACGTTGAAGCCTCCGCCGCCGGTCGAGACGATGGTGCCGAGGGTGGTCGGCGAGCCGTCGCCCCAGTCGATGATGGCCGTGAAATCGCTCACCGGCGCGGCGGTGTTAGCGTCGGTGAAAGAGCCGACAACCGTCGTGGCAGGCAGCGTGGCCCCAGTGTTGGGAGTCAGGGCGACGGCGGCGCCGGCCGTGAGCGATGCGTCGGCAATGATCGCCGTGGCAGCGCCCGAGACCGTCAGCGGCGTGGGTCCGTCACTGTCGGTGACCGCGACCACGATCCGGTAGGTTCCCTCTTCGCTCAGCGTCAGGACCGGGGCGTTGACGGTGTACTCGGCCGCGTTGCCGTTCTGGGTGATGCTGGCCGCCGCGACCGAGATGACCGTCGCGCCGGCGGAGTTGATGATCGAGATCGTGGCCGAGTAGGCACCGATGGAATCCGCGCCGCCGGCGTCGATAAAGGTCGCGATCGGGCCGGCCGCGATGGCCACGCCCTCAGTGCCGACGATGGGGAAGACGGAGACGGCCAGCGTGCCGTGAACCACCGTTGCGATGGCCGGTGTACCGACGGTCGGGCCGGCCTGGGACAATGTGACGGACACCGGCACGCCATTAACGGTCGAGGAGTAGGCTCCGCCGAAGAAGACGACGGTGTTGGCGACGACAAACGTCCCCTGTGCGGCGAAGGTATGCGTGCCGGTGATGTAGTATAGGCTCGGGTTGCTGGCGTCCTGGGTGATCGTTCCGGCCGATGGGTCAACGGATGGGTTGCCCCAGTCGATCGTGGCGGTGAAGTCGCCGGCGGGCAGGCCCGGGGGCGGACTGGCGATGGGCGCCAGCGGAAGAGTGAAGGCGCCGACGATGGCGTCGGCGAGGTCGAAACCCTCGACGCTGTTGATAAAGCGTGCCGGGCCGGGCGTGATCGTCAGCGGGCCGACATCGGTGATGTTGATGGCCTCGTAGCCGATGACGTCCACGATGCCGGAGCCGGGGACGGTGATGAGCACCTCGCCCGGGAGTAGGCCGGGGGTGACGGTCGGGTTCAGGCCGCCGGCGTCGTAGTTGAGCGTGTCCGCGGCCGCGCCGCCGTTCAGGAACAGCACCGTGCCCGCCGCCACGCCGTTGCCCGCGACATCGGTCGTGTCCTCGTCCGCGCCGCCGTTCAGCGAAGTCACGACGCCGGGCGGCGTGTCGAGGAAGCCGACCTGGTTGTCGGCATCGGTGGGGGTATTGAACATCAAGGACAACAGGCCGGTCGAGGGCGTGGTGATGTTGACCACGCCGGTCAGGCCGGTCGGAGGGGCGACCAGCGGCGTGTTGAGCACGACGAAGTTCTTGTTGGCGATGTTCGTCGTCTCAAACGTCGGCGGCGGAACGGCCGGCGTGTTGGCAAACTGGATCGTCTGGAAGCCCAGGACCACCGGGCCGTTCTGTGCCGTGAACGACTGGTCGGTTGCGAAGTCGTTAAAGGTGTAGTTCACCGCCGGAGTCGTGTCGTTGATCGGCTGCAGGCCCGTGTACCAGAGACTCGTCAGGCCCCCAAGCCCTCCCTGGCCGTTGTCCGGGTTCACCGGCCCTCCGGTGCCGTCGTCGAAGGAGATCGAGCCATACTGGCCGACCTGGGGAAAGACGGTCTGGTCATTGGCGTTGTGGATCTCACTGGCGAACGGGCCCGAGGGGAGTTGGCCGAAGATGTTCAAGGCGTGACTGCCGCCCAGGGCCGGATCACCCGCGTTGAAGATCAGGCCCGGCGAACTTGCGGAAGGGATCGGATTGCCGCCACCACCAAAGTTGACGTTCAGGGTTTGGTTCCTGGTCCCGTCGGCGTCGATATTCAAAGACGAGAGGGCCTGCGTGATATAGGTGATATCGATCGGCAGGTTCCCCAGCTCGTCATGCAGGGTGCTCGTCGTTCCATCGCTCGACAGGTCCAGGACGTGGGGCAAACCATCGTTGGAAAGGTCAATTGTCAAGGTCACGCCACCAGCGGGCAGAACCTGAGTGCCCGGGGTCGCGCTGTCCCAGTCGGTCGAGAACGTCACGCCGCCGTCCTGGCTCCATTCGAGCAGCGGGTTGCCCGCGACCAGGACTTCGTCGATGAGGATCGGCCCGCCGGTCGCGGCGGGGCTGACCGTCGCGGTCGCGCCCACCAGCGCGAAGGTGTAGCTGAGCAGAAGGCGGCCCTCCAACGGCTCCACGCCCATGTGCGACCGCTGTGCCGATGGCAGCGCCTGCATGGGCCGGGTCCTGGCCTTGCCAGTTCCAAAAAAGGTATTGATGGCGTTGCGTAGAATCCGAGAGACGGCACGATGACGCGGTGAGTGAGACATGAAACCTCCGACCCCTGCTGTAAACCGAACTGGCGTTACGAAATGGACGCCATGGCCACAAACGTGGACCCAAGGGCCCGATGGGCTGCCTGGTCCAATTTGAATTTAGGGCCGACCCGAAAGCCGGTCAACCGCGAAAACAGGAATTTGCGGACCTTGCGCGGGATAGGCAGGCAGGTTACTTCCACGCGGTGTTCATCAGCACGTTGAGATCGTCGGTGCCCGAGCAGGCCACCACGATATCCGGCAAGCCGTCGCCGTCGAAATCGCCAATGGCGATCGCCTCCGGTGAGCGGTGCTTGGTATGGCCGATGGCGAAGGGCGCCTGCTTCTGGAACGAGCCATTGCCGTTGCCCAGCAGCACGTTCACGTTCTCGCCATGGCTGTTGGCCAGGATCAGGTCGTTGGCCCCGTCCAGGTTGATGTCGGCCGCCGAGATGGCGATCGGGTCGCTGCCGTCGCCGGCGTACTTGACCCGCAGCACGTTCTTGAACGCGCCCGTGCCGCGGCCCAGGAACACGCCGACGAAACCGGTGTTGCTGGCCACGGCGATGTCGGGCTTGTGGTCGCCGTTGAAGTCGCTGACCACGATCGAGGTCGGATTGCCCTGCACCGCCAGCGTCTTCTGCTTGGTGAAGTTGCCAGCCCCTGCGTTGACCAGCACGCCGATGCTGCGGGCGTGGGAGTTCATCGTCACGATGTCCAGCCGGCCGTCGCCGTTGACATCGGCCAGCCGCACGTCGCTCGGGCCCCAGTTGCCCAGGTTGATGCGCTTGGCCAGGCCGAACCCGCCGGCCTTGCCGTAGAGGATCGCGACATCCGAGCTGTTGTCGTTGGCCGTGACGATGTCCATCCGTCCGTCATGGTTCAGGTCTCCTACCTGGATCGCCACGGGCCGCGAAGCGCCGCCCAGCGAGAAGATCCTGGGCTTGGAGAACTTCACGGTCCCGTCGGCCGCATGCGCCGCCGTACAGGACGCTGACGTTGTCGGTGGCTTCGTTGGCGGTGACGATGTCGAGCTTGCCATCCTTGTTGATGTCGGCCAGCGCGACCGAGATGCTGCTGCCGCCGCCGGTGACCAGCACGGGGCCGGGGAAGAAGGTGCCGTCGCCGCGGCCGTAGAACACTTGCAGCGTGCCTTCGTTGCCGGAGGTGACCATGTCGAGTCGGCCATCGCCGTTCAGGTTGCCCGTGGCGACCGACTGCGGGCTGGTCACGGTGGGATAGCTCGCAGCCAGCGACAGCTTCAGGATGAAGTCGGAGACGGTGATCGAAGTGCCCGGGGAGCTGGCGCTGATGTTGCCGGCCGTATCCTCAAGGGTAGTGAAGATCGTGTAGTTACCGTCCTTCAGCGGCTCGACGGTGACTTCCCACTTGCCCAGGCCGTTGTCGAGGGTGCCGTCGGTAGCGTCGGACCCGACCACGCCCTGGCCAATCTGGTGGGTCTTGCCGTCGGCGCCGGTTGCGAAGATCCGGACGATGGTGTTGACCTTGGCGGTGCCCACGAACGCCGGAGCGTGAATGCTGGTGATGCGGTCGGCGGGGAACGGGCCGTTGTCGCTGTAGGAGGGGAGACTGGCGCGGCCGTCGGCACGGGAGCGACGGTGTTGACCACGAGGTCCAGCGACTGGCTGATTGCGCCGAAGCCGCTCTGCGAAGGATTGGCCGGATCGACCAACTGCACCTCGGCGCTGATGTGGTGCTGGCCCTCGTTGAGCGCGGCGGTGAAGTCGAACTGATAGAGGCCGGGGAAACCGGCCACGGGCGAGGCAAAGCCGACGGGCGTGCGCGTGTCGTTGCCGTCGAAGATGGCGACGCGATAGCCGGCGGTCGCGCCGGTGGCGCTGAAGGGGATGGAGATGGGCCCGGCGGGCGGCGAGTCGGTGGTGGCGTTGCCGGGCAGGTCATTGAGCAAGAGTGCGTCGTTGACCCGCAGGAAGACGGTCGGCGTGTTGATGAAGGTGATGTTGTCGAGGAGCGACGAGCCGGTGTCATCCATCGGCGCGGTGGCCGGGAGATTGCCGGAATCGGGCGTGCCGGGTTCGAGCCGGCGCGAGAGCTGGACATCGAATGGCGTGGGCGCGGGCGTGTTGATGATCGTGGCATCGTAGCCGTTGACCGCCGCAGCGGTGGCGCCGAAGACATGGAGGAAGTAGCTCTGGCCGGCGACGGCGGGGATGCGCACGCGGGCGTTGCCAGTGGCGCCGGCAGCGCCGAAAGCGCCGGTGGATGCGCCGACGATGTTACCGGCGGCATCGAGCACCTGGAGGTTGAGCGCGCCGCCGCCCGGCAGGAGCGCCGCGGAGAAGAGCTTGAAGTAGACCTGGAAGTCGAGCGTGCCGGTCTGATCGGCGACGAGACGGTAGAAATCGTTGTCGGCGGCGACGCCGGGGAACTCGCTACTGGTCGGGAAGATCGCGGCGTGCTGGATTTGGATATTGGCGCCGGAGCCGAGGAAGGCGGCGTTGGCCTGGAATTCGTTGGGCTCGTTGCCGTCGGGGCCAAGGATGAGCAGGTTCGGCTGGCCACCGACCGAGGCGACGTTGGGCGATACCACCTGGACGTTGGTGTAGCTGATATCGGGCCACTGGACGGCGGCGGTGTAGACGCGGACCCGGCCGGTGTCGGCGTCGAGGCCGGGCGCGACGACGACGAACTGGTTGGCGGCGAGCGCTCCACCGCCGGCCGCCTGAACGACCAGGGCGTTGTCGGTGTCATTGCCGCCGTTGACGTTGACGAGCAAATTGTCGAGGTTGTTGGGGGCGAATTGCGTGCCGGCCGCGGGGGTGACCTGGAAGGTGTCGCTGCCGCCGAGACCCAGCGCGGTGAGCACCTGCACGTCGGTGGCGAGAATGACGGGCTTGCGGGCGACGCCAGCGGCGGTAAGCGTGGCGGTTCGGCGCCGGCGTCGATGACGAACAGATCGCGGCCGGCCGTCCCGTTGACAACGACCTGGTCCGCCGCGCCGCCGCCGCCCGCGATGGTGAACGTGTTGCCCACAGCGCTGCCGATATCGAAGGTGAAGAGGGTGTTGGCGCCGGCAAGTCCGAACGTGCCGCCCGCAGCGCTGCCGGGCGTGTAGTTGATCGTGTCATCCGCGGCCGTGCCGGTGACGGCCAGCGTATCAGCGCCACCGTTGCCGATCAGGTTGACCTGTTCGACGCCGGAGATGCTCACGACGCCGCCGAATCCGGTGATGGTCCCGGCGGCAAGATTGACGCCGATGGCTTCGATGCCGACCGTGCCGGTCAGCGTTAGCGTATCGCTGGCGCTGGGGTTGCCGCCATCGACCGCGACCGTGGCGTAGGGGAGCGGCGCCTGGAGCGAGAACGCATCATCGCCGTCGAGGCCATCAAGGACGAGGTGCGTGACGCCGGGCGTGCTCACGGAAATCCGCGCATTGAGAGTCACGACGCCGGCAGCGCTGACGGAGAAGGTGTTGTCGCTGGCCGTGCCCTGGTAGCTCAGGGAGTCGGTGCGCGTGCCGCCGGCATCGGCGAGGCTCACGTTGCCGCCAAGGCCGAGGTTCAGGAAGCGCATCGGAACCAGCGAACTGACGCCGACCGAAGCCGCATCGCGCGTTGCGCCGGGCGTGAAGATGATGTTGTCCGCGCCGGCGGGGGTGGTGATGGTGAGCACGTCGTTGCCGCTCTGGCCGTTGATCACGAGAGATTCGACTGTGGCGAACGTGATGACGGGCAACGCGCCGACTGTGACGCTACCGGAATCGGCGGCCGTGGCGCAAAGCCAATGGCATCGGATCCCACCGTGCCGTTGACAATCAGCGTGTCGCTGTCGGTCGGATCGCCGCCGTTGATCGTAATGCCGGTCAGGCCGTTTGGACCAGTTGGGTCGTTCAGATTGATCGTGTCATTGCCGGCGCCGGCGTTGATCGTCAGCGTGGTCTTGTTGGAGAACTCGATGCTCTCGAAGTTGTCGATGCTCACCAGGCCGTTGGCCGCAACCGAGCCCTGGGTGTAGTTGATTGCATTGTCGGCGTTCGTGCCATTCACGGTCAGCGGGCCGGCGACGAGGTCGAGCACCGGGGAGAGGTTCTTGAAGTAGACCCGCTCGATTCCAGCGCCGAACGTGAGGACGTTGCTTCCCGCGCCGATGCCGGGCCCCGGGGTATAGACATCACTGAGCGCTGTTCCGCCTGTTAGCGTCAGCGAGTCGCTGCCGCTGCCACCGCCATCGTAGGTTATCGGTATTGAGAACGGCGCGGCGGCGCTGTTGACGGTCAGCGTATCGCTGCCGGCGCCGCCGTTGATCACGAGTGAATTCACGTTCGCGGCTACCAGGCTCACGGTCTTCAGGCCGTTGACCTGCACGGTTGGCGTGGCCGCGCCGGTGGCGGCGATGGCGTCATTGGCCGCCGTGCCGTTGACTGTCACGGTGTCTCCGCCTCCGACCGGGTTGATCGTGAAGGTGCTCTGCACTCCGGCGAACGTGGTCGTCATATCGCTGCCGGCCAGTGTGACCAGGCCGGCCGTCGTGCCCGTCGGGGTGTAGCTGATGGTGTCGGGGCCGGTGGTGCCCAGGATCGACAGCGTGCTGCCCGCGCCGCTGGAGGTTTCGTTGAGCTTCTTGATGCCGCTGAACGTCACGGGGTTGGTTCCCGTCGAGCTGATCGAGGAAGCACCCAGGTCGATGGTCGTGGCCGCGTCGGCCGGGGCCGTGTAGTTCAGCGTGTCGCTGGTGGCGTCGGACTCGCCGCCCTCAGCGCGGAATGATGTGGTAAGCGTGGAGAAATCCTGCGTGCTGAAGTCGAGGTTGAAGGTGTCATTGCCCGCCTCGCCGCGAAGCACGACGCTGTTGAGGCCGCCGCCGAAGAAGATTGGCGTGTGGGCGTTGACGGTGATCCCGGCATAGCCGGAGCCGCCCAGCGGCGGGGTCGTCGAGTTCACCGCGAATGCATCGTCGGCGCTGGTGCCTTCCACGATCAGCGTATCGGTCCCCGCGCTGGTATTGGGAACCGCGAGGAAGTTGCGGATGCCGCTGAACGCAACCGGAGTGAACTCAAACCCGCTGGCGCCGGCCTCGAAACCGGTGATGGTGCCGGCGTCGGCCGCCGCGCCGGGCGTCACCACGAAGGTGTCATCGCCGGCCGTGCCGTTCACGCGCAGGCCGTCCGCGTCGGCCGGTTGCCCGATGACGGACAGATGCTCAACCCCGGTGAAGAGCACCAGGACAAAGGCGGCAAGAACGTCGACGATGCTGCCGCTACCAATCCCGGTGGGGCTGACCGTGATGTCGTCGGCAGCGCCGGGAATGCCGTTGACGGTCAGCGTATCGCTGGCGGTGGGGTCGCCGCCGTTGATCGTGATGCCCGTCAGACCGGTCGGAGCGGTCGGGTCGTTGAGGTCGATCGCGTCGCTGCCCGCGCCCGCGTTGATCGTCAGCGTCGTCTTGTTGGAGAACTCGATGCTCTCGAAGCTGTCGATGGTCACCAGCCCGTTGGCCGCCACCGAGCCCTGGCTGTAGTTGATCGCGTTGTCGGCGGCCGTGCCGTTGATGGTCAGCGGGCCAGTCACCAGATCGAGGACCGGCGAGAGGTTGGTGAAGTAGATCTGCTCAGTTCCAGCGCCGAACGTGAGGACATTGCTCCCTGCGCCAGCGCCCGGGCCAGGCGTGTAGACATCGCTTAGCGCCGTTCCGCCGGTCAGGGTCAGCGAGTCACTACCGCTGCCGCCGCCATCGTAGGTGATGGGGATGGAGAACGGCGCGGTGGTGCTGTTGACTACCAGCGTGTCGCTGCCGGCGCCACCGTCGATGGCCAGCGAAGCGACATCCGCTGCGACGAGGCTGACGGTCTTCAAGCTATTGACCTGCACTGTCGGCGTTGCGCCGCCGGTGGCCGTGATGACATCGCTGGCCGCGGTGCCGTTGACGATAACGATGTTGACCCCGCCCAGCGGGTCGATGGTCAACATGCCGCCGTTGGTGGTGTTGAGCACGGTCCCCGAGCCGCCAACCAGAATGGTCGCGGTGGTGGCGCCCGTGGGCGAGATCGTGAAGATATCCGGGCCGGCGGTGCCGGTGACGGTGACGTTGCCGGCGCCGGCGTCAAGGTTCAGGATATTGTCGTTGCCGGTGAGGACCACTGTTCCCAGTCCGCCGCCGGTGACCGTGGTGGTCGGGCCGTTGAGGTTCGCCGTCACGGCCGTGCCATCGCCCGTCACGTTGTAGATGGCGTCGGCCTCCGCGTCGAGCCGGGTGTAAGGAAGCGGGCCGGTGATGTTGAAGATGTCGCTGCCCCCCAGGCCGTGCAGATCGAGCTCATTGATCGCGCCGGTACTGATCAGGTCCGTCGCATAGATGTTGCCGCCCTGGTTTGCCTTGTATATCCGGACCGTGCCGGCGCCGCCGTTGACGTCGAAGCGGTCGTCGCTGGTGGTCCCGTAGAGGTCGAGTTTGTCGGGCCGGCCGGCTCCGGCGTTGGCAAAGATCACCGAGCCGGACGCGCCCAGGTTGGTGAAGTCCAGGGGCAGGAGCGGCCCACCACTGCCCAGAACGCGCGGCGCGATGGAGCCTGAATCCGGCGTGGCGCCCGGGGTGTACGAGATCGCGTTGCCGCCCGCGGGCGTGGTCAAGGTCAGGCTGTCACCGCCGCCCAGACCGTTGATGGTCAGAATGCTCGATGGTCGTGGCTGTGATCGGCATTGGGCCGGCCCCCGTGATGGTGGCGGCGTCGGCCGCGGTCGGCGCGACGTTGATGGCGTCGGCACCGGTTGTCCCGTTGACGATCAGCGTATCGCTGGCGGTGGGGTCGCCGCCGTTGACGGTGATGCCCGTCAGGCCGGTCGGGGTCGCGGGATTGTTCAGGTTGATGGTGTCGCTGCCCGCGCCGGCATTGAGCACGAGCGCGGTCTTGTTGGAGAATTCGATCAATTCGTGGTTGTCGACGCTCACCAGGCCATTGGCGGCCACGGAGCCTTGCGTGTAGTTGATCGCGTTGTCGGAGGCCGGGGCATTGATGGTCAGCGTCGGTGCTGGAACCAGGTCCACCACCGGCTCGAGATTGACGAAGTCGAGCCTCATGAGTTCGGCATTGGCTGGGTTCTCATAACGGAGGCGGCCCGCGCCAACCGATGGGCCGGGGGTGTAGATCACCTCGTCGAGCCCGGTGCCGCCGGGGGGAGTGCCAGTCACCGTCAAGGTATCGTGCCCCGCGCCGCCGTCGTAGGTGACAGGCTGGACGAGCAGTCCATTGGTGACATCAACGGTTACCGCATCATCGCCATCCAGGGTGTTGATCTGCAGACGGCTTGGGGTGGCGAAGGACGAAACGGTCACCGTACCCAGGAAGGGTCGCGTATTGGTTATCACCAGCGCGCGGCGATGGGCGGACGGCTGACATGAATGTTGTCGCCCGTGCCACTGATAGCGTTGCTTCCCTCAATGATCAGCAGGTCGCCAACATCCGGCGCAAACACGTAGCTTCGCGTGCTCAACAACCCGCCGGTTGCGAAGGTGACGGTATCCGTGCCGCCGAACGCCACGTTGGCAACGAAGGTATGCACGGCGCTATACTCGATCAGCGGCAGGCTGTCGGATTCGACACGGTCCGTGTCGCCGCCGCTGCTGCCGCTGACGCGCATGGTGTTGTCCAGCGGTCCCGGGTTGACACTCACCGTGTCGTCGTCGCCGACGCCGGTGTAGGTGATCAACTCGATCCCCGACGCGGTGACAGCCGCGCCCAGGCCCGTGATGTCCTGATGAGTATTGTCAACGGCGTTCGGCGTGATGCCCAAGCTCTCCGCCACGCCAACGCGCCCCGCGAGATTCAGCACGTCGCTGCCGGAGGGGTCGCCACCCTCAACGGTCAGCGGAATGTTGACGCTGCCGGCAACATTGAAGGTGTCGTCGCCATCGCCGCCCATTACCGTGGCCGATGCCAGGTGGTTGGCATTCAGGTTCACGCTGAGAAGCCCGTTGACCGTGTTGGTAATGGCGATACCGCCCGGGCCGGTGGACCCCACACCGATGGTGTCATCCGCGGCCGTGCCGTGATAGACAAACGAGTCCGTGCCGCCGATCTGGGAGAAGTCGTTGAAGCGGAGGAGGCTGGCCTGCCCCATTCCGCTGAATGTTACCGGAACCAGCGCGAAGGGACCCTTGCCCGTGGCGTTGTTCTGATCCATCGTGCCCGTAAGTGTTCCGGTGTCGGGGGTCACGCTTGGGAAGTACTCAAGCTGATCGTTGCCGATCGTGCCATCGACGCCAAAGGGATCCCCATCGCTCAACTGGCCGACCAGCGAGAGGTGCTCCACCCCCGTGAATGCCACATTCGGCAGGTTCCCGTTGAAGTAATTGACGGTGCCGGCGCCCACGGCGGTGGGTTCGAGGACCATGGGGTCGAAGACACCCGGCTGGGCGTTGACGATCAGTTGATCGCTGCCCGTGGGGTCGCCACCGTTGACGGTGATGCCGGTCAGCCCGGTGGGAATCGTAGGATTGTTCACGTTTATCGTGTCGCTGCCCGCTCCGCCGTTGAGCGTCAGCGTCGTCTTGTTGGAGAACTCGATGCTCTCGAAGTTGTCGATGGTCACCAGGCCGTTGGTCGCCACCGAGCCCTGCGTGTAGTTGATGGCGTTGTCGGCCGCCGTGCCGTTGACGGTCAGCGGGCCAGCCACGAGGTCCAGCACCGGCGAGAGCCCGCTGAAGATGACCGCCTGGGTGATGACGCCGTCGCTTATGACGCTCGTGCCCGATCCGTTGTCCGGGCCGACGCCATAGGCATCGCTGGTCGCGATACCGCCCGAGAGCGTCATCCCGTTCAGGCCCGTCCCGGCGTTGAAGAAGATCGGTACGGCGATGAGACGATTGGTGCTGTCAACCGTGAGATGATCGTCGCCAGCGCCGGTGTTGATGATCAGATCGCCGACGTTCGTCAGCAGCAGCGGCACCATGGCGACGCCGCTGGAACTGCCGACGACCTGGGTCTGCCCGACCGCGGGGCTGTTGACTGTCAGCAAGTCGTTCCCGCCGGGGGCGTTGACCGTCACGTTGCTGACGCTATCGAGGGCGATCTGCCCGGTCGAAGCGAAGTCCTGGAAGTTGATGGATGTGGGGCCGACAACAAGAGTGCCGCCAAGATTTACCGGGGCCGCGGAATCGATGGGGATCCTCTGGACCAGCGTGTCCACCGGGTCGGCGGACGGGTAGTAGTAGGCATCCGCCGCGCCGCCGCCGACAATGCTGAGGTGGTTGGCCCCGGGCTGCCCGCCGCGCAGGGTTACGCTCGTCGCCAGGCTGGCGTCAATCGTAAACCAGTTGGTCTGCTCTCCGCCGTCGATGACGATGCCGTGGCTCGTGTCGATGGTGTAGGAGAAGACATTGCCCGAGGCGGTGTAGATGGTCGGGTTGACCGGCTCGGTGCCGAAGAAAGTCCTGTTGCCGCCGGGGACGGCGATGGGCGTGGTGTGGGCGGCGTCGCTGAAGGCCTCGACCGAGACCAGCGCGGAATTCACGCCGCTGCTGGCGATGGTGATGGTGTCGTCGATCCCCGTGCCGGTGACGTAGGCGGGGGAATTGGGCTTTGGCCCGAGCAGGGCCGTGCCGATCAGGCGGTCGTAATCCACGTTGAAGTCAACTCCGGGGTTGGCTTCCGTCGTCAACGGATATCGGGTGAAAAAGCCGTACTGGGTCCAGCTCAGGCCATAGCCCATGATCTCGGAATTCTGCACCAATACGGTACGGGGGCTGGTCGTGTCGTACAGATGTTCCAGCCCGAAGGTGTGCCCGGCCTCGTGGGAGATGTTGTCGCCCAGGCCGAGGGACGCGTTGGGCCCCTGCATGTTGACGCCGTTGAAGCTGGGGATCAGCATGTAGTCCGAGAAGACCAGGGCGGTATTGGAGTGGGTGTTATCGCCGCCGATGTCCTCGCCCGCGGCGATGCCGCTGCCTTTCGCGTTCACGCCGACCAGCACCCCGCCCGGGCCCGTCGCCGATGAACAGATCACCCAGGCGCTCCCGACGGGGCGCCCGAGAGAGTGGTGTTGATGTCAGTCTCGTAGGTCCCGCTGTTCGTATTGTTCAGAGCCGGGGCCAGCTCGACGTCAACGTCGAAGGGCGCATAGACCCGGCGGACCACGGACATGGCGTTGGCGCGGATCGAAGTGTAGTCCAGCGAATTCACGCTGCCGTCGCCGTTGTAGTCGAACGTGACATTCCCCGCCGTGCCCCCGAAGTGGATGTTGGTTCCGTCAACCCATGCTGCAGCGCCGCCGCGAAGGTCTGGGCCTTCGATGCCGCCACCGCCAAGGGCGCCGCGAATTTGCCCGACGCTCATGTCCAGCCCGCCGGCCGGGAAGTAATCGCCGAAGTCCACGTACAGGGTCCGGGTCAAGAGCAGCCGCCCCTCAAGCTGCTCCACGCCCATGTTCGGGCTGTGCGGAGACGGGAGGGTGTCGGCGGATCGGCCCTTGCCCGTTCCCAGTAGGGCATTGACGGCATTGCGCAGAACTCGGGCAACAGACCGGCGGTTACGAGACGGATACATCTTTTCTCCTTCCAAAAAGTAGATGTGACCAGACTGTCCTGGGACGTCGCCAGGCGGCGACGACTCACCAGAAATGCAATCAGCCCAACACGAAGCTGCGTTCACGCGGCCTGCGCTGGTTAAAGAGTGCGGGTCAGGTCGGCGTGAACCACAGTTCCACAGGACCCACTCGCCATGGCACCACTTACGCGGCGCGGAAAACCAGCCCGCTTGCTCGCTGATTCAGAAGGGATTTGATACTCATTTCGGGAAGATGTCAACGTCAAAAATGCACGCTTTCGCCAAAATCGCAGCGCGGAGGTCGCGGCGGCCACGACCTGCGCGAGCGGATCGCTCTTCAGGGCCAGCGGCCGCAAGCGGGTACAACCTGCTTGCAAACCCCCCGCATTCCCGCGATATTTCCCGCCATCATGATCAACAGCGAGAACTTCCCGATCGATCTGCGCCTTCGCCGAGATGAGCCTCAGCCCCGCCAATTCCAAGCTCACCGACGAGCAGCGCAGACCCTCAAGGCCAACATCAGTCTCTGCCGCGACAGCATCGTCTTCTTCACGGCCGTCGCCGACGCCAAGGGCCTCGGCGGTCACACCGGCGGCGCGTACGACACCGTTCCCGAGGTTCTCATCGCCCGCGCGTTCATCAATTCCGGCGCGCCGATCATGCCCATCTTCTTCGACGAAGCCGGCCACCGCGTGGCGACGCAATACCTCCTGTCCGTGCTCGACGGCGCCATGCCGGCCGAGAAACTGTGCCATTACCGCGAGTATCAGTCCAGGCTCCCCGGCCATCCCGAGCGCGGGCTGACGCCGGGCGTGAAATTCTCCTCCGGCCGGCTCGGGCACATGTGGGCCTATGCCAATGGCGTGGCGCTGGCCAACACCGGCAAGGCGGTGTTCATGCTCGGCTCCGATGGCTCGCAACAGGAAGGCGACGATGCCGAGGCGGCGCGGCTGGCCGTCAGCAAGGGCATCAACATCAAGATCATCGTCGACGATAACGATGTGACAATCGCCGGCTACCCCAGCAACTACCTGCCGGGGTATGACGTGGCCAGGACGCTCGCGGGCCACGGCCTGACGGTGCTCACAGTCGATGGCGAAAATCTCGACGAGCTCTATGCGGGCATGTGCAAGGCCTTCACGACCGAGGGGCCGTTCGCGCTGGTCATCGAGCGCAAGATGGCCCCCGGCATCGAAGGGCTCGAAGGCTCCAACAACGCGCACGAGTCGATCAAGCCGGCGCCGGCCAGCGCTTACCTGGAGAAGCGCGGGCAGGTGAAGGCGGTGGAGTATCTCAAGGCCGCCAAGGCAACCAAGAGCCCTCTGACGTACAAAGGCTCCAACGGCGCTGGCAAGAACCGCGACGATTTCGGCAAGATCGTCAACAGCATTCTCGACGCGATGACCCCCGAGCAGCGGCTGGCGAGCGTCCGCGTGTTCGACTGCGACCTGGAAGGCTCCTGCGGCCTGCACCACATCCGCAAGAAGCATCCCGACGTCTACATCTCCGGCGGCATCATGGAACGCGGCAATTTCTCGGCCGCCTGCGGCTTCGGCATGGAGAAGGGCAAGCAGGGCATCTTCGGCACGTTCTCGGCCTTTTTGGAAATGGTCGTGTCCGAGGCGACGATGGCCCGGCTGAATCAGTCCAACGTCCTGGCGCATTTCTCGCACGCGGGCGTCGATGACATGGCCGACAACACGTGCCATTTCGGGCTGAACAACATGTTCGCCAACAACGGCCTGCCCGAAGGCGACACGACGCGGCTGTATTTCCCGGCCGACCAGCACCAGTTCGCGGCGTGCATCAGGAAGATCTTCAATGATCCCGGCTTGCGCTTCGTCTTCTCGACGCGGTCGGCCGTTCCCGACATCCTCAAGGAAGACGGCACGCCGCTCTTCGCGGGCCAGCCGTTCCACAGCGGCAAGGATGATGTCGTGCGAGCAGCGCCGGCCGGCTGCGGCTACATCGTCTCGTTCGGCGACACGCTCTATCGCGCTGGATGCGGTGATCCGGCTCGGCGAGAGCGGCGTGAAGGTCGGCCTGATCAACAAGACCACGCTGAACGTCATGGACCCGGCCACGATGAAGCTGCTGGCCGGCGCGCCATTCGTGCTGGTGGCCGAAGGCTTCAATGTCAACACGGGCCTCGGCTCGCGCTTCGGCAGCGAATTGCTGAAAGCCGGGTTCAAGGGCGCTACAACAACATCGGCACACAAGGAAGGCCCGGGCGGGCTGTGGCAGCAGATGGGGTATCAGGGGCTGGATCCGGAGGGGATTGTCAAAGCGGTCAAGGTGTTGATATGAGGCGCAAGGAGTGAGGCAAGGCGGCTATGAGCTGGCTGCTCTTCATGGACGAGAGCGGGCACGATCACAAGCATCTGCCGTACGAGGTGCGCGGCGGTATTGCGCTGGCGGTTGAGAAGCTCTGGCCGTTCGTGCAAGCCATAAAGAGAGTTGAGGAATCCTGTTTCGGTTCGCTGCTGCACGTTTTCAAGACGGAGATCAAAGGGTGTAAGCTCCTCGGCAGAGACAGGTTTAGGTTCGCAGCGCAAGAACCGGAGTTGGAACCTTGGGAGCGGCGCAAGGGAGCATTGGCATTTCTCAACAAGGGCGCTGCACAGCAGAGGCCGGCCCGCCGCGAATTTACGGCCTATGGACAGGCATGCCTCGCGATGGTGCGAGGGATCTTTGCGTCACTCGCAGAACATGACGCAAAGCTGTTCGCCGTCGCGGTTCCGCCACAAGCCGGCAAACCATCAACCCTACAGGCCGAGGAATATCTCAGACGCGATCACGTCTTCCTGCTCGAGCGGTTCTTCTACTTTCTGGAATCGGTGAGACGTCCCGGGCTGCTGGTCATGGATGAAACAGAGAAAACGGAGGATCGGCGATTTGTCCGGCGGCTGGAGCGATACTTCACGTTGAGCAGGACCGGGCGACACCGGAGCGCTTGGATCGTGCCCTCGCCGTTCTTCGTATCATCGGAGATGACTTATCCGATACAGGTAGCTGACCTGTGCATGTACTGCGTCAACTTCGGGTACCGCGTCCCAAGCAAGGGAATGAACGCGCCAACCCGGCCTGAAATCGCGACCGAGTTTCGCGAGCAATTGGAGCAACTGCAGTTCAAAGGAGACGGTATCCGTGATGGACAGGTCTTCCGCGTGCGCGGGATTACCTACGTTTCAGACCCGTATGGCGAATCCAGCGCATAAAAGAGGAGGTAAAAGCTTCAGAGGCCGCTCATCGCAGCCCCTTGGCCGAACCTCCACTGTATAATATCGCCTATCCGGGTGGTGGTTTCAAGATTCCGGCGATTTTCTTCTGTGTATAACCCGGTCCATCCGTCTGGGCGAGCCCGAGACGACCCGCTGTTGCGAGCGTTTCTGGACCTGGAGGTAGTGCTCCATCAGCCTGGTCCAGTCGTGCGAGCAGGCGGCTTCCGTCTCCTGTCGGACCTTTCTCACCTCATCGACGATGGTGTCACGGCTCATATCGGAACTCCGGCCTGCTTCGTGTCGGAATCATACCCGATCTGTCCTGTCACCGGCGGCGCTGTATAATACACGCATGAGCAACTCCGCTCGTGAATTGATGGAGGCAGTGCTCGCTCTGCCAGAGCCAGATCGCGCCGAGATGGCCGCGCGGCTCATCGACAGCCTCGACGCCGAGATCGATCCTGATTGCGAATCGGCATGGCAGCAGGAGGTCCAGCGACGTGCGGAGGATCTGGCCACGGGAAGCGTCCGCCCCGTGCCGTGGTCGGAAGCTCGCCGCAGGATCGCTGGAGCCGACAATGCCTCCGCTTAGAATCGATCTGCACCCCGATGCCGTCAACGAGGCGGCTGCGGCGCGTGAATGGTACGCCGAGCGGAGCCCCGCTGCCGCCTTGGCATTCCAGGTTGCAGTTGACGAGGCGATCGCGCGCATCGCTGAGGCACCCCAGCGGTGGCCGGTTTATCTTGGCAACACGCGCCGTTATTTGATGCATCGGTTCCCATACTTGGTCATCTACCAAACCACCGATGAAGCGATCCAAGTCCTCGCGATCGCTCACGCCAAGCGAAAGCCGGGATACTGGAGAAATCGGCGCTGGCCGGATGATGATTCTGCATCGCGCACCCAATCCCGTTCGGCACTCCGCTTGCTCGCCCAATAATAAAAGCGAAAGGTGCATTGAATAGCAATATTACGCATTGCGCTACCCCGCCGAGCCTGCCATGATGCCGGGCCATGAGCGCCAGCGCCAGCCGATCACGGACGATCAACTTCAGGGCTTCAAGTACTTCCGGAAGTTCCTGCCGCTCTTGGACCGTCTTCACGACCACGCCACGGCGCGCGACACGGCCCACAACCGCGAACTGCACTACGATCAGTACATCGCGCTACAACTGCTCTTTTTCTTCAACCCCATCGTCACCAGCATGCGCGGGCTGGTGCAGGCCAGCGAGCTGCGGAAGGTCCAGTGCGAGCTGGGGGTGTGCCCCACGAGCCTGGGCAGCTTCTCGGAGGCGGGCAGCGTCTTCGACGCCGACCTGCTCAAGCCGATCATCGCGGAGCTGCAGGGGCAGCTCAAGCCGCTGCCCCACAACGCGCGCCTGGATCAGTTGCCCGGGACGCTGACGGCCGTGGACGGCACGGAACTGTCGGCGCTGGCCAAGCTGGTGGGCTCGGCCTGGACGGGGCGGGACATCAAGCTGCACACGCATTTCGAGCCGCTGGCCGGCGTGCCGGTGGGAATGGACCTGACGGCGGCGGGAGACAGCGAGGTGGAGAACCTGCTCCAGCGGCTGCTGCCGGGGCGGGTCTACGTCAAGGACCGGGGCTATGCGTGCTTCCGGCTGTTCCAGGGAATCGTGGATGTCGGCTCGTGGTTCGTCTGCCGCATCCGGGACAACAGCGTGTGCGAGGTGATCGAGGACCGGCCACTGACGGCGGAGGCCAAGGCGGCGGGGGTGATCGGCGACCAGATCGTGTGGCTGGGGTGCGACGGAAAACGGGACGAGCTCAAGCAGCCGGTGCGGGTGATCAAGGTCGCCTGCGAGGTACATCGCAAGCGGAGCGGGCACACGGCGCGGGGCGGCCCGGAGCAGGGGGAATGCCTGTGGATCGCGACGAACCTGCTGGACCTGCCGGCCGACGTGATCGCGCTGGTGTTCCGCAAACGCTGGACAGTGGAGATATACCACTCATACTGCCTCCATTGTAACAGGGTTTCTCAACATGTGGGCCAGGGCTTGGGCGTGGTCAGGTCGGCGGCCTGAGGCTGGCCGTGCCAGCTCCGCGGACAGCGGCGCAGGCGGCGGAGGCGGTCCAGTTCCTGATCGTCGGCCCAGAGGACCCAGCGGCCCTGGCCGACCTCCAGCCGCCGGGCGGTAACCCATCCCCGACGCATCCAATGGTAGAGCGTGGGATGGGGCAACTCCAGCTCGCGCCAGGTCGGTGAACCACCACTCGCCGGCCCCAAGCCGGTAGGTGGTGCAGGGTCGGGCGATCGTCTCGCCGCGGCGATAGGCCAGCTGCCGCACCATGCCGGCGGTGAACGTGGCGCGACGCTTGGGCGGCCGAAAATGTTCTTCATTTAATTGTTGGGCAATTTGCTTTGACGTAAGTTTGTTCGCCCGCAGCTCGCCGACCCGCCGCAGGAGCGTCGCGCAGTCCCGCAACTGCTCGTACCGCGCCACCGGACGGACCAACTCGCGCTGCGAGAGAAAGCCGCCCGCCCACTGCACCTGCACCTGGACCATCTCGCGATCGGCCGGCGCCGTCACCACCATACGCTCGATCAGGTGCCGCACGACCGTCTTCCGCTCCGCCGCGCTCAACTCGGCCCCGCGCCACAGCGCGGGCAGGTCGGCGGCCAGAGCCCGCAGATCCTCACGCTCCCCCTCGCTCAGGGCCGCGGGCTGCTGGCGCTGGAACCGGTCGTGCTCCTCCTCCACCTTCCGCTGCTCCAGCAGCGTCCCCTCCCAGCGTCGCTCCAGTTCGCGGGCCACCAGCCGGTTCTCCGGCTCCACGGCATGATACTGGCGGGCGGCCCGCTCCGCATCGTAGCGGGACCGCTCCAGTCGCTGCCGCCAATGCTCCTCAAGGCGTTGCCGTTCCCGCTCCACATCGGCCTGGGCCGCCAGCGACAGCTCTAGGGCCGCCGGTTCCAGGGCCGCCAGCACGAGTCGCCCGACGAGTTCGTCCAGGCCATCCCCCCGCAGCGACTGGCAGACCGGCCCGGCGTAGTCCGACACGTTGCGTGTGCAGGCATAGCGGAAGTGGGCGCCCGACTGGTATTGCACGGTCATCCGCCGTCCGCAGGTCCCGCACACCACCAGCCCGCCCACCAGGGCGGGCCCGTCGCGTGGACTTCCGCGGGCGGCGGCGCGTTGCTGGTTGTCGGCCAACTGTTTCCGGTTCGCCTGGTATTGCTCCCATGGAATGTACGCGGGAGAGCGCTCCGGCAGGAAGACCTGGCAGTGCTCCGGCGCGACCACCGTGCGTCCGGTGCCGGATCGGCCGGGGACCTTCTTCCGCGGGTTAACGGCGCGGCGTCCCCAGGTGTAGGCCCCGGCGTAGAGGGGGCTGAGCGTCCCCTTGATGCCCAGCAGAAGGCGGTCGTTGTAATCGCGAAGGTCATAGAGGCCGTCGGTATCGCCGAGGAGGACATCGAAGAGGGCGCAGAGTTCCAGGAGCTGGTGCCAGTCCACGCAGCGACGCGAGAGGCGGCTCATCTGGAAGCCGAGGATCAGGCCGACGTGATCGAGGGCGATCTCGGCCAGCAGTTCCTGGAAGCCGCCGCGTCCGTCGGCCGTGGTGGCGGTGATTCCCTGGTCCTGGTCCATGATCCGCACGCGTTCGGCCGGCCAGCCCCAGGCGATGGCCCGCTCGCGGAGGGCGTATTGCAGGGCGGCCGACTCGCGGTGCTCCAGCACCTGCTGCGGGCTGGACTGGCGGACGTAGACGATGGCCCAGCGATCCCGGTGCCGGGGCTGGATCTTGGGCGAGGCCGTACCGTAGCCGGCCACGGCGGGGGTGTCAGCGGCGATCATGCGACACCTCCTGTTCCCGGCGGGAGTTGCGCACGTGCCGAACCGCGGCCTGCCCCAGGATCAGCAGGACCGACCGACGCTTCGCCTCCGGCAGGAGGCTCCACAATTGCTTGAGAGCTACACAAAGCCCCGGGGCCGGCGGGGCTGGGGGGGGACTGGCCCATCCGTGGGAAAAGACATGGCTCTGCTCCGCAGAGGCTGACACGGCGTTGGCGGCACCAGCGTGCCAGTTCCAGCAACGCCGACACGGCAACTATAGGCCGCTCGGCGCCGCCGGGAAAGGCTGTCGCTTCAGGTGTGTTGTGCGTGGCGCTTGGAACTGTTCTTTCGATTCTTCAAGCACGTGCTGGGCTGCCGGCACCTGCTGAGCCATCGGGCCAACGGCATCGAGATTCAGGTCTATCTGGCGATCATCGTCTGCATGCTGATCGCGCTGTGGACGGGACGCAAGCCGACGCTACGGACCATCGAGATGCTCCGGTTCTTCTTCATCGGCTGGGCCGAGCAGGATGAACTGGAGGCGCACATCGCGAAGCTCAAGCCCATCGAGATCTGACACGCCGGATCGCGCAAGCCGTCCGCGTCGTGGCCGTTGACGCTGCGCGGAAATAACCCATTCCATCCCAGCCCGATCCTCTGACCCGCGTCGGAGCAGGCGCATCTCCCACCTCAACCGCGCTCGCCTCCGGCCTCGGCGCGAGACGCAACGAGCGGGCCGAACAGGATTGTCGCGCACCCCATTCTGAAAACAACCAAGCTCTTGCGGCGTCATTAGATCAGGAGGTCTGGATCATGCCGAGACACTTGCCGCACAGCGCAATCCTCGTCCTGCTCTTGTCCCTGTTCTCTGCCAGCGCGGAGCCTCCCGCGACCCGCCCGGCGACCGTGGAGCTGGATCTGGGCCATGGCGTCATCATGAAATTCGCCGGCATCCCCTCGGGCACGTTCCAGATGGCGCACCGGCCGACGAAATCGGCCGCGACACCAACGAAACGCCGCACCAGGTGGCCATCAGCCGCTCCTTCTGCATGGGGATCACCGAAGTGACGCAGGCGCAGTGGGAGGCGGTGATGTCAAGCAGTCCGAGCTTCTTCAAGGGCGACGACCTGCCCGTCGAGCAGGTCTCCTGGGGCGACGCCGTGGACTTCTGCCGGCGGGCCTCGCGGCTGGTGGGCAAGCGGCTGCGTCTTCCGACAGAAGCCGAATGGGAATATGCCTGCCGCGCCGGAAGCACGACGGCATACGGGGGCGGCGGCATCCTCCACGAGATGGGCTGGTCGAGCGGCACCAGTGGCGGCAAGACCCACGCGGTCGGCCAGCGCCAGCCCAATGCATGGGGCCTGTACGACATGCACGGCAACGTCGCCGAATGGTGCAACGACTGGTTCGGGCACTATGATCGCGGCGAGGTCATCGATCCCAGGGGCGAGCGCGAAGGCACCAAGCGCATCGTGCGGGGCGGCTCGTGGGACAGCCCGGCGCCGGCGTGCCGCTCGGCCAGCCGCACCTTTTACGAGCCCAACGAGCGATATTACGTGATCGGCTTCCGTTGCGTGCTCGAACAGTAGCGCATTTTCCATTTGCCAATACCTCCGCCGCGGTTTAAGCTTCAGACCGCTGAGCGGGCGCTGACGCTTCCGCTTCAGACGAATCGGCGGAGACTTGATGGCCATGATTCGAGCATGTGCGGTGCTGGTTGCGATGGCGGCGCTGGCGGGCAGCGCGTCGGCCGAGCTGGTGCTCAAGGACACGTCATTGGACCGGCCGCTGGTGCTGGATGAGAACCTCGATTACCAGTTGCAGAACGTCAGCGTCACCGGCCTGAGCGATTGCGCCGCGCTGACATTAACGGGGACGATCGCCTCGGTACACATGGACCGCTGCACCTTCGGGCGGGTCTACGCCGGCAGCGACGGCAAGGCGCTGGCGCTGGAGGCCGCCGGGGCGATGGTCGGCCGGCTCAGCGCCAAGGACTGCTCGTTCTTCGACGCCGAGAACCAGCTCGCCATGCTCAAGGAAGGCAGCTTCGGCAAAGTGACGTTCGAGCGGTGCCACTTCACGGCCGGCAAGGAATTCCTCAAGGAGATTTACCGCCGCAGCCCGTGGCGCTCCTGGCCGCCGGTGACGGAGTTTCACAATATCCAGCGCTTGGAGTTGCTCGATAACGAGTACGCCAACACGACGGTGATCATCCACCCCTCGGTGAAACAGGTCGTGCTGCGGGGCGATTTCCCGGGCATGCACATCATCAACCGCGAAGCCACGCGGGTGTTCTACCTTGAGCCGGGGCAGACGGCGCAGTCGATACCCGATGTGCGCGATGCGCTGGCGGCGCGGTAAGGCAGTAGATCATCAGGGCAGAGATATCGTGGCCTCGGGTAAGGAGGGGGTGGTGTGGAGGGGCGGATCGAGGCATTCGACGGCGGGCACGAGAGGCATGGCCGGAACGGGGCTGCTCGGACCAGGCGGAAGCGTGGCCCGCGCCGGAGGCGTTGCGGTCGGTCCAATCGCCTGTTGGGGATGATGACTTGCGGGCGCCACCTGCCTTTCCGCCGGGAATCGTGGCCAGTCTGTTGAGATCGACCCTTTCCGCCACGTCCGTCACGCGCTCAAGGGCCGGACCTGATAGGTCCACCGGAACGGCTTGGCCATCGTCTGATTGAAGTACTCGATGAACGCCAGGACACGCCGCCGCAACTCGTCGATGGATTGGAAGCTGCCCCGGCGCAGCAGCCGGCGTGCCAGGATGCTGAACCAGATCTCGATCTGGTTGAGCCACGAAGCGTGCCGTGGCGTGTACAGGAACCGGATGCGATGGCTGGGGTCTTCCAGGAACGCTCGCCGGCTCTTCAGGTCCTTGAGCAGGCCCGACTCGCCCTTGACGCCCAGTTCCACCCCCAGTCCACACAACTCGTCCACCAGCCTCACCAACGTCTCGGATTGGTGCGTGTTGAGCTGGTCCAGCACGATGATCCACGCTGCCTGGGGGTTGCTGGCCACCGTCTGGGCCACATGCGCGGCAAAGTCTTCCTTCGTGCCGCGTCAACGCCACCGTTGGACAGATTACCTTCCCCGTGGCCACTTCCAGGTTGGCCGTCAGCATCAGCGTCCCGTGCCGAACGTAATTGGCCTCCTGACGCTCCACCTGTCCCGGCCTCATCGGCAGCGTGGGCGCTGCGCGTTCTATCGCCTGCATGCCGGTCTTCTCATCCACGCTCACGAGGTGCGTGCCCAGCTCGTGCATCGCGATGGCCGAGCCGTAGGCCGCGCACACCGCCCCCGACCGCGCCGCAAACTCCTCGGGATGCTGCCGGTCGGGACTGTTCAGCCAATACCGCATCTTGTGCGGCCGCAGGTCCGCCTCCTTTTAAAAAACGCCCCACCTGCCGGGGCGAGATCGACGGCACGATCCCCCGTTTGGCCGCCTCCTCGGCCAACTCCCGGTTCGTCCAGTTCGTCACCGGCCGGCCGCTGTCCGACGGCTTCTCGCAGGCCAACGCCATGATCTGGCAGTACTGCTCAGGCGTGAACTTGCCCGGACACCCGCAGCGATACTCGTCCGAGAGCGCCTGCTCGATCTTCCGGGCCAGGGCCGCCTCATCCCACTGGGCAACGTCCGCTCCCCAAGCCTGCTGGGCCGCCCTGTAGCGGGCTCGCCAGTGTCGCACCAGTTCGCGGGAGCACCCCACCCGAAGGGCGATCCCCACCGAGCCCAGACCCTCGCCGGCCGCCAAGATCACGCGAGCCCGCGTGGCCACCGCCTGCGGACAGGTCTTCCGCCGGACCAGGCTCTCAAGAATGCAACGCTGTGCTTGCGGTAGAACCAACGCGTGGCTGTTCAAGTCTTCCGTGACCATCGCATCTCCTTGTCATCCGTGACTTCATGGAGATCGGCATCACTCGGCATGATACTTCAGCCGCGATGATGTAGGGCGGCGTGCCATCCGTCCCATCCTCATCGCTCGCGCTGATGGAGATGCAGGAGCACTGGCCGGATGGCGTCCTGAACCTGTGATACACCCGACTGGTGTCGCCGCTGACGGTCTGCGTGTCCGAGCCATCGCCCCAGTTGATGCTGAACGTCAGCGTGTCGGCCCCGGGGTCGTACCAGCACAGGTCCAGAGGATACGATGAGCCTTCCGGCACGCTCGATGGGCCGCTGGCGCCCAGCGATGGCGCCACGTCGTTGACCACCACCGTCCGCGAGGCGTACGCCGAGGCGCCATAGGCATCCGTCACCGTCACCTGCAGCGAATAGCCGTAGCTGCTGTTGTCGGCATATATGTGGCCGATCGAGCCGGGGCTGTCGTGCAGTGTCTGACTCGCGCCATCGCCCCGGTCGAGGGTGTAGGTGAGGCGAGTGTCGCCGCCGGGATGGACGGCGGGAAGCCTGAATCGGCACGCTGATCGTCTCGTCCCACTCATGGCAATGGTATCTGCAGGTCATTCTGGCTTGGCTTGGCTGGCTGCTTGGAATGCGGAGCGGAGGCAGCGGCAATCCCATTTGCTTGAAAACCCAACGCCGGTAAGGAACCCATTTGGGTATCCACCAGCCTGGCTCGGAGCCAGCGTCCATGGCGTCGGCGGTTTCGCGACACGCGACGCTTGGAAATAGTTCGGAATCCACAATCTCCAATCTCCCGTAGGCGTCAAACCAGAGGTCCAAGCCTTGGTCTTTCCGGATGTTCACAAGCCCTCGCTTGAACCTGGCAACATCATACGCCAAGCAGCGCCGTCGATGCAGGCGGGGCATCAGCGTGTTGGCGCCCCCCTCGAAATCATTGTCGGGTGAGCCCAGCACCGCTATGACGTGTTTGACGTCATCGCCGAGCCGAAGCTCGTTGATCTTCCGGGCCAGCGCCTGGCGTTCGGCCTTGGGCATCACATAAGCATACCCGGCGTAGGCATCCTCTGGCTGGGTTGTGGGCGGCTCAGCGAAAAGCAGGCTTGCGAGCAAACTGCCGGCGACGAGCGCCGCGGCTGGAGCAAGAGCGTTTCCGTTGGACATTGTTGTGTCTCCCGATAACGCGATCATCTACTCGACCAGACGATCCAACAAAGGGAAGAACTCGTCTGGCGAATCAGCAGACGGGACATCGGTTAGTCCGCCAGCGGCGAGCGCGCTCTCAACCACGGTCGTGCAATTGGGTCCGGGCCAGAAAATCCAACGTTTCTCCGTGGCCCGGTATTGGTTCCACCAGGTCTCCATAGCTGTAACGTCAAGGCCCCAGAATGGCAAACGTCCTCGGATCGAAACCTTCGTCGCGACGGTCCTCGACATACTTGCGGTCGGGCTGCGCTTTTGAAATAGCCTGGCGCGGGCTCGGCCACCAACTGATGTATGTCGCGTCCGGCAGGGTCAGGGATAAGTGCCCGAAAGAGCCTCCCAGAAGGTTGGAATGCCAGTAGTTAACGATCACCACCGGGTCGTCGGCGATCGTTACCCTCGCCTTGGTCGTGGCGCCCGCCGACACGCTCGTTGGCACGCTTAGCGTCAGGTCTGCAGTCTCATCCCCTTCGTTGAGGTCGTCGCGGACCGGTGTGAGCGTCGCCGTCGCGCTCGTACTCCCACCCGGCGTGAACGTGAACGAGCTGACATCCATCGTGTAGTCAGTAGTCGGCGTCGCCGTTCCGCTCATCGCGTAGTAGACGCACAGCGTCGGCGAATCGCTGGAGATCGGGCCGGAGATGTTTGCCGTGAACGTCGCCGGGTCCGGCCCCGCCTCCGACGCATTCGGGTCGGTCGCCGCCACGCTCACGCTCAGCTTCTCCATCGTGAACGTCCACTCGTTGGACGCGCACACCTGCATGACAGCAGTAGCCCATGCACGTGCAGACGTACTCGGTGTCCGCGAACGAGACCGTCACGCTGTAGCCCCCCGATCCGTCGTAGCTCGGACACACCGCGAAACAACCGCTGTCGGGGAACGTGCGGGTGCTGAGCGTCTGGCCGTTGTCGGTCACGCACACTTCGCCCTCCAGCGCGCTGGCGACAACGTCCTCCGGCGAGCCGTAGACGTACTGGCCGGCGTATTCGCTCTTGACCTGGACCGATCCGTCGCAGCTCGTGCCTTGGCCGGAGCCGCCGCCGGAAATCATGTAATACCCCGCGGCCGGCGCGCCGACGCCCACGCTGATCTGGCTGCCGTTGAACGTATACGTGCCGTCCTCATCGCTGGCGGAGATGGAGATGCAGGAGCACTGGCCGGATTCCTTCTTGAACGTGTGATACACCCGGCCGACATCGCCGCTGACGGTCTGCGTATCCGAGCCGTCGCCCCAGTTGATGCTGAACGTCAGCGTGTCGGCCCCGGGGTCGTACCAGCACAGGTCCAGCGGATAGGATGAGCCTTCCGGCACGCTCGACGGGCCGCTCGCCCCAAGCGTCGGCGGCACGTCGTTGACCACCACCGTGCGCGAGGCGGTGGCCGATGTGCCAGGCGGCGGAGGCAAGCGAGGATGTGGTGCGATCGCGGTCATGGCGCCTTCGGATCGCGAGGCTCGCCCGCCGCGGGCTTGGGCGGAGTCGGCGTGCCGCATTCCGGACAGCGGTCGGTGGAGGCGCGGAGGTCGTACCCGCAGCGCCGCACAACCCTCGCAGCCTTCTGAGCCGTTTGCGCACCGCCTTCCGCAGCCGCCAGAACCCAAACAGCGCCATCGCGCTGGTGCCCGCGAACAGGGACCAGCACGGAATCAGCATATGCCATTCCGACGTGGTCAGCGCGTACCTGTAGTACACCGCCTGGGCTAGAGTCATCCGTGGTGGCGGCGGGTCTTGGCTTGCAGCGACTCGCGGCACCATCTCGAGCCGAGGCAGC
The DNA here is from genome assembly GCA_963836515.1 of uncultured Phycisphaerales bacterium. GTDB lineage: Bacteria > Planctomycetota > Phycisphaerae > Tepidisphaerales > Tepidisphaeraceae > CAWIJX01. The sequence continues at coordinate 1,782,307 of CAWIJX010000004.1, read as the reverse complement.
TCTTCGGGCCGAAGGCGGTAGTGCATGTAACCAAAGCCGAGGGCGCACCATCCGTCCTGTATGCTAGCACAGGAAAGGTCCCATCGATCCCTCGGGCCGCAGTGGTCACGATACCACACGACCCGTTGGTCGGGGCCGCTCACGATCGATCGCAGGGCTGCCGTGCATGACCGCTGGATCCGCAGCCGCCCTTCGACAACCTCACAGAAGTCCGTCTGCAACTCCCAGATTGTCTTGGTGCGAAACGCACCGAGGGCCCGCCAGGACATGTGCCGAACGCCAAAAAGCCGAGAGTAACTGGCGAGCCAAACCGCCAAGACGCCGCACGCGAGCAGCAGGACGGTCACCTGGCAGCTCCAAACAACGATGATCTTGACGCGGCGCATCGAAATCCCCCTCACATCCATAAGATGGCGAGGTACAGGTCCATCCCACCTGGGCGCGACGTCCAAACCAGATCGTTCGGCCCGCGCTCCGCCACCGACAAATGCACGGTTGTCCGGCCCGCATGCAGAGAGATGAAAATCAGCGACGCACTTGCGTTACCGGGCTGAACAAAGCTACCGAGTTCGTTCAGGTCGTAGAGCCTTTCATCGGCGGATGACGCAAACACCTTGGTTTCCACGCCCGCCGCCGCAGGTTGACGTAATACAAGTTCCAGGTGGCCACCTTCGGCCTGCCACTTGAACGGATGCGATTGGAGACCCCGCGCCAAGGCAGCCTCGACCCGCGTAACCGCTTCATCGTTGCCTGCCGCTTGATAGCCAGCGAGGGCCTTTCTGTATTGCGGCTCCAGATCTTCGTAGGAAGCCAACCATTCACCCAGATCATCTGACGCCTGCTGCCTCTTGTGCCAGTCGTCGTCGTTGCACTGGGCGAGTTTCGCCTGGACTTCCGCGTCGCCCGGGTAGGCGACCGCCGGTGGTGGCGCCGAGAAGAACAGCGGCAAATCCTCAAGGGTGGCCTGCGCGATGCCGTCGTCGGCGATATATCCTGGTCCGGGCGCGTTTGCCGGCCGGTCCGCAATCATCACCTCGATCGTCTCATCACCTTCGTTCTCCGCGTCATTGATCGGTGTCAGAGGGAAGGTCATGCTCGCACTGCCGGCGAGGATGGTGAACTTGTAGAGCCCGTCCTCGGGTACTTTCCAAGCACTGATGTAGTAGTCCTGGCCCGGGCCGTCTTGTGTCCATGGGGTTGCGGTCCCGCCGAAGCGCAGGAAGACGGTCAACTCTTTCGTAAGATCAATGGGACCTCGTAGGCCATAGCGCTCGATCTCCACCCACGTCTTGGTTTGGTCCTGCTCCAAGGCGGGGGCGAGCTCGGTTGAGACGAACCGCACATGGACCGGGTTATCCAGGATTACGCCGGCCGCGCGGCCTTGTTGCACGAGCACGCCATTCAGCACACCCAGCGTAATCTCGACAGTCTCATCCCCCTCGACGAGGTCGTCGGCGACCGGCGTCAGGGTCGCCGTCGCGCTCGTATTGCCACCCGGCGTGAACGTGAACGAGCTGACATCCATCGTGTAGTCAGTAGTCGGCGTCGCCGTTCCGCTCATCGCGTAGTAGACGCACAGCGTCGGCGAATCGCTGGAGATCGGGCCGGAGATGCTCGCCATGAACGTGCCGGTGTCCGGGCCGGCCTCCGACGCGTTCGCGTCCGTGGCCGATGCGCTGACCGACAGCAGGCTCAGCGAGTAATTGTACGTCCGCAGGTTCCATTGCTGCGAGCCGTTGGTGGCGTAGAGGTGTACGGGCACGGTCCAGGTGCCCGCGCCGGAATTGAATGTCATGTCGCCCGAGGAAACCGAGAAACACGTCCAGGCGCACGGATACCACGGGGCATCGGCCGGGCTGTTCACGCTGGTGGTGTTGGTCAACGAGCAGCAGGTCGTGTCGGCCGGGCCGCCGTGGTTGATGTACACCTCGGTCACGCCGTCGTCGTTGGTGTCGTAGTCGCTGCGGAGTTTCAACGCGCCGCTGATCATCACGTCGGCCGGCAATGATGTCACGCAAGTGGAGCCGTCGCCGGTGATCTGGTAATAGCCGCCGCCCGAAGCGCTCGACGACGCCGGGCCGACGCCCACGCTGATCTGATCGCCATTGAATGTGTATGTGCCATCCTCATCGGTGGCCGAGATGGAGACGCTGGAGTTCTGGCCGGACTGCTTCTTGAAGGTGTGGTACACGCGGCTGGTGTCGCCGCTGACGGTCTGCGTATCCGAGCCATCGCCCCAGTTGATGCTGAACGTCAGCGTGTCGGCCCCGGGATCGGACCAGCACAGGTCCAGGGGATAAGATGAGCCTTCGGGCACGGTGGTCATCTGCTCAGACACTCCACTGCGTGTTTCAGTTGATCGCTGCCCGGCCCGGGCGGCTCGCTCGCCAAACGGTTCTTCGCCACACGCAGCAGTGATCCGCTTTCGTCCAGGCACCGGGGAATCGAGTCGAGGACCTCGTTCGACCCGCTTGCGAGCATCTTGGCGAACGCCACCTCGACTGTTGGGTCTGCCGGTCCGAGATATCCAAGTAAACGTACCGCACCGCGGCGGACGGCGCACGGCGCGGCCGAATCCGCTGCGCGGGCGAGAATAGCAGGAACGTGCTTCTCATCCAGAACGTTGTCGCAGAGTAGCGTGGCGGCGTATCGCTGAACCTTCCCCCATTCAACGGTCCCCCAAAGCTCGAGTGCCGCGTCCAGACGACCCGCCCCGGCACCGTCCACGAGCCACAGGATTGTCGCCGCCGTCGCCCCCAAGCACTGCTGCGGGTCGCCCGGCGCTTTCAGCACGGTCTCGAGCAGGGCAACATCCGCCGGGAGGAGAGGCACGCGCCTCGCGGCGATGCCCATAGCCAAAGCGGCGAAGCGCACTCGGGTCGGTGCCACGCCTCCGGTCGGCGCGGGCCATTCTTTAATCACCTGGCGCGCCAGATCAAGACCGCGTGCTCGCGTGTTGGAAAAAGCGGCCCAGATTAGAATGCTGTCGGCTGCGCCGGGATGGTCCCGCCACGGGTTGTCGGCGCTCAAGAGCTTCGCATAGTCCGCCTCCAGGCCACGCAACATCTCGGGGGATGGCGGCTCAGGCGTCACGACAGCCTCCAGGAGGCGCCCCAAATATTTCCAGTCGGAGTATTGTCCGGAGCCCAGCGTCCGGATCGCTCCTCGCACGACCGGATCATTCTGATGCCCTTCCCCGAATATCGCAATCACCTGAGCCGCTTTGCCCGCCATGCGTCCGGTCAACTCGCCGTAGACCCTTCCAGGGACGGACGGACCCAGCATGCGCAGTGGACGCAGCGAATCGGTGTAAGCCATGGCGGAGGAAACAATGTCCACCTTGTAGTTGCCGGCTTTCGCGTGCTTCAAAGCCGCTCGCAACCGGACATCCGCGTCGCGGGCAAACAACTCCGGGACGGCGTCGTGGCTCTGCAGCGCCGGCGTCGTACGCGCCGGTGCCACGCTGGCTGGCTTCCCAGTCGTGTTCCTGCTGATCGGCGCAGCGCGATCTGGGATCAAAGACGGCGCGAGGCAGCACACGAGCAACGGCCAAGCGGCGCACAGCGCGGCCCATGTGGTCAGCGCGGTCCGCGATAGCAAGCGCACCCTCGACCTTTCCGCGCTGGTGCCACATTCGGGGCACACCACGGGCGAGGCACGCAGGTCATAGCCGCAGGCGACACAAGCTGCTCGCAGCCGTCGCTGGCGGTGTCGCCAGCACTGGAGGAGCCATAGCTCTGCCGGAATCCCCATCATGGTCGCCAGAAACCAATGTGGAAAAGAAACGGCGCGATTCGTCCCTGCCTCCGGCGGTTTGCCCGCCATCGAGACGTAGCCGAAGCCCAGCAGTTCGACCCGCCCGGGATGGATGCGGAAATGGAGCAGGGGCCAGTAGCCGTGGGGAGCGGGCATCGCAAACAACTGAAAATGTCGCGACAGACAATACTCGTTCGGCGTCGTTAGCTGGTACCGCTCCAGAACCACGTGCCCGCGCGAAGACTCCACACGGCTCACCACTGCCACGCGCTCGGAGTCCGACCATCGCCACCAAAGAACATGCGTTTGGCGCTGGCAGCTCTGCAGCCCGATCCCGAGCATGCTGAGCCCAGCCAGCGCACTGGCGACACGAACCACAGCCAAGCTTCGCGCAGAAAGGAGATGCACGGTGCCTCCAGCGTCATTCAATCCTACCGAAAGGTGATGAAGTAAGTCTGGGAGGATCGGGAGTTGGGGTCTTCAACCCAGCGATTGACGTCGTTGTCCCAGTGTTCGGAAGAGCTATGAATCGTCAGTATCTTGAACTGGCCCGCCTTCAGCGGCTCGATCTCAACTGTGTACGCGCCCCCCTGCTGGAAGATCCACCCGGCGCCGCCGACCCATTCTATGCTGGCACCCTGGGCAGATTTGAGCCGCGCGTCATCACAATCAACTTCAAATCGGTTAAGGTCGCTTTGCCCGTCAGGAATCGTGCGGTCACTCTGAAAACTCACGATGATTGCGTTCTGGTTCGCCACGAGTGCAACCGACGCCCAGATGCCAAGTCGATGCAAGACGCGCGAAACTCGTGCCCTCGCCTCTGGCCCGAGGATGGCAAGCACGCTGCGCAGATAAGGGATCACTTTCGTCGGATAATCAGAGGCATAGCTCTGCAACTGCGCTTCGGCCCTGTCACGCACCCGCGGGTTGGGGTCGTCGCCCATTAAGCTTAGTTGCGCAATGATTTGCTGCACCGTCGGTGCGTTAGCATCCTTGTCTTGCAACAGTTGCCCGTTGTTGGAAAGGCTCGCCAGCCTTAGGTCGGTCACATTGAGCGATGCCAGATTGGCCTGCGCAGGTCCGCCGGCTGCGGCGTAAAGTGGTGGGCCCATCGGTGCGGCCGCGATCTCGACCACGATACTCTCGTCGCCCTCAAAGAGGAAGTCGTTGGTCGGAGTGAGCGTCAGGTCCGCGCTCGGCGACCCGTCGAGAATAGTGATGGAGTAACGCCCGTTGGCGGCCGCTCCCGCACCTGTGTAATCGGCGGTGTCGGGGGAGTACGTCCCACCGCCGTTGCCTACCCCAGGCACGGCCGAGCCGCTGAGGGAGTAGTACACGGCCAAATCCCCATACGTGCTGCCTGTCCGCGTGAACGTGAATTTGGCAGGGCGACAGTTGTCTTCGGAGGCGTCACTTTGTGTCGCCACGACGCTCACGACCGGCAGCGGAAGCCCTGCGATCACTGCCTCGGCGGTGGTTGCGGCGCCCGCAGCAACTGTCGTTGGGACGCCTAGCCCCATTATGGCTGTCTTATCCTCGGGGCTCTTGCCGTCGGGCGTTAGCGTCGCCGTCGCGCTCGTGCTCCCTCCCGGCGTGAACGTGAACGAGCTGGCGCTCATCGTATAGTCTGCGGTCGGCGTTGCCGTTCCGCTCATCGTGTAGTAGACGCACAGCGTCGGCGAGTCGCTGGAGATCGGCCCGGAAATGTTTGCCGTGAACGTGCCTGTGTCGGGACCGACCTCGGAAGCGCTGTCGTCGCTGGCGTACACGCTGACGGAGAGCAGGCTCGCCGAGAAGTTGTACGTCCTCAGGCCCCACTGCTGGCTGCCGTTGGTGGCGTAGAGGTGTACGGGCACCGTCCACGTGCCCGCGGCCGAATTGAACGTCATGTCGCCCGAGGAAACCGAGAAACACGTCCAGGCGCACGGATACCACGGGGCGTCGGCCGGGCTGTTCACGCTGGTGGTGTTGGTCAACGAGCAGCAGGTCGTGTCGGCCGGTCCGCCGTGGTTGATGTACACCTCGGTCACGCCGTCGTCGTTGGTGTCGTAGTCGCTACGGAGCTTGAGACTGCCGCTGATTTGCACGTCCGAGGGCAGCGAAGTCACGCAGGTATAGCCATCGCCGGTGATCTGGTAATAGCCGCCGCCCGAAGCGCTCGACGACGCCGGGCCCACGCCCACGCTGATCTGGCTGCCGTTGAACGTGTACGTGCCATCCTCATCGCTGGCGGAGATGGAGACGCAGGAGCACTGGCCGGATGGCGTCCTGAACCTGTGATACACCCGACTGGTGTCGCCGCTGACGGTCTGCGTGTCCGAGCCGTCGCCCCAGTTGATGCTGAACGCGAGCGTGTCGGCCCCGGGGTCGTGCCAGCACAGGTCCAGGGGATAGGATGAGCCTTCGGGGATGGTGGACGGGCCGCTGGCCCCAAGCGTCGGCGGCACGTCGTTGACCACCACCGTGCGCGAGGCGTACGCCGAGGCGCCATAGGCATCCGTCACCGTCACCTGCAGCGAATAGCCGTAGCTGCTGTTATCGGCATAGATGTGGCCGATCAAGCCGGGGCTGTCGTGCAGCGTCTGACTCGCGCCATCGCCCCACTGAACGTAATACGTCAGCGGACCGTCGCCGCCGGGATCGCTGGCCGACAGGTTCAGCGTGTACGTCGAGCCCTCCGAGACGCTGTCGGCGCCGGAGATGCACACCTCGGGCGGAAGGTTTGTCACGCTCACATTATACGTGGCATCGTAAGTGCCGCCATCCGTCACCGCATGCGCCGTAATCTGGTACTGGCTGAAGTACGCGTCGTAGGCGTGGTAGTCGTAGGCCGGATTACCCGTGAGGCTGGCGCTGGCGCCATCGCCGTCGCCGTATTGGATGATTGCACGGGACACGGCAATGATGCCTCGCGGGTAAAGATGGGCATTAACAGGGGGCGAACGAGTCATGTCCAGTCATGTCCCATTTCCGGTCTCTGTCCCATTTCCGGTCTCCCAACATCATGGTCGCTGCGGCCGCAGTGGTTCCGCCAGGCACTCGACCTGCGCTTCTGCCGATCGAGCGATCTCCTTGTCGGCGTCTTGTAGCACTGCCCAGAAAACAACCCTGCCGGGCGATAACAGCACCCCCGGGACCTGCACTTTCACGAGCGCGCTATCCCCCGGTGTGATCTGGATAAGCGCGTTGCGCGCCGGTCTTGGTACGCGCGCAATCTGTCCCGTGCGTGCGGGAGGCTGCAGGCGATATTTCAAGACGACGCGCAGGTCTTGGGCGGGCAGTTCCTTCATCTTATCGCCCTTGGCGGGCTCCTCTGCGGCGAAAACGTCGGCGGGAATCTCGAGCACCGTCTGCCCGTCGTTGCAGACCTCGACGACCAGCGTATAGGCATCGGCACCTGCGCCGCGCGGGGCGGCTCAGCCCTGAGGTAGAGCGTGAGACGTGGAGGTGCTGCGGCGTCCTCCGCCGATGCGATCGCGCCAACGCCAATCATACCGATGACAGCGGCCACGCAAACGGCTCTTGATATCGGGGCCATTTGTATCCTCCTCAGTAGTTATATAGCTAATTCGCTAAATCGAGATCGACAATTCCCTGTATGCTGCCGAATACGCCACGGCCTTTGTCCGATCGCGTGCATGAGGGTTTGCCCTGAGGCGGCGCGGGGTTGTCGTTAGCGTTCCATTTGGTCGTTGAGTTATCCCAAACGTATCCCCAATCGAGACCAAGGAGTGCCCTGTGGGTGTCCTTCTCACGTGTTTCGATGTGAAAATAGCGCGTAACTCCGCCCATCCACGAAATCCACACCCATGTGTTGTCGCCGATCTTGTACGTTTCGGCAGGCAAGGCAAATCTCTGTGTGTCCCTGTGCTGGCCCCTGCCCTGTGCTGTGACACGCACAGGTTGCCATTGCCAGAGGGTGTCCTGCGCGAACTGGCCCCCTGAGTCGATTACGTTAGGATCGGTGTTGGCTGGGAACGACGCGATCAATTCGTCATGCGTAAGGCGGTGCCCCGTGTAGTCGTATTCCCAGGTCGATGAGTTTATCGTCTGCCGCACCTCCACGCGATCCAAGCCTTCGCCGGTAATCACAACGTTCACACCAAAGGTGAACCCTCTATTGGAGTTGTTCCCCGGGCCGACTGCGGACACCGTGATCGACCGTACAATGGCATCGTCACGTATTATCCCCCGTGTCGTCGGGCGCGATGCTGGAGCCGTCGCTGGCGCCAGAAGGTAAGCGCCACCAGTTCCCGGATCAGCCAACGTCACGTCCACCGTCTCATCGCCCTCCGCGTCCGGATCGTCGATAACCGCCACCGAGAATCTGGCGCTGCTCGCACCGGGTGGGATGGTGATCACGCGCGGCATCTGTTCGTAATCGACTGCCTCTGTGGCCGTGCCGCTGGGCGCGTCCAAGCCAACGTTCAGCGCCGAGACGGTCGGACCCGTGCGAGTGACCTCAAACGTGAGGGTGTCGTCTCCCGGCGTGTTCTCCGTGGCCTCGGATTTGACTGCGGAGATGTTGACGATCGGCGGCGGATCATCCGCGATCGTCACCGTCGCGCTGGTCATCGTCCCCGCCGACACGCTCGTCGGCACGTTCAGCGACAGATTGGCGGTCTCATTGCCCTCCACCAGAAAATCCGCAACCGGCGTCAGCGTCGCCGTCGCCGTGGTATTCCCGCCCGGCGCAAACGTGAACGAAGCCGTGCTCATCGTGTAGTCGGCGGTCGGCGATGCCGTCCCGCTCATGGTGTAGCCAACGCACAGCGTCGGCGAATCGCTGGAGATCGGCCCGGAAATGTTTGCCGTGAACGTGCCCGTATCCGGGCCGGCCTCCGACGCGTTCGGGTCGCTGGCGTACACGCTGACCGACAGCAGGCTTAGCGAGTAACTATACGTCCTCAGGCGCCACTGCTGCAACCCATTCGTTGCGTACAGGTCCACCGGCACCGTCCACGTACCCGCGCTGGAGTTGTACGTGAACTCGCCGACGGCGAAGCACGTCGAGGCGCAGGTCGTGGGGCAGGGCTGATACCACGGGGCGTCGGCCGGGCTGTTCACGGTCGTGGTGTTGGTCAACGAGCAGCAGGTCGTGTCGGCCGGGCCGCCGTGGTTGATGTACACCTTGGTCACGCCGTTGTCGTTGGTGTCGTAGTCGCTGCGGAGCTTGAGACTGCCGCTGACCACCACGTCGGATGGCAGCGACGCCACGCAGGTGTAGCCCTCGCCGGTGATCTGGTAATAGCCGCCGCCCGAAGCGCTCGACGACGCCGGGCCGACGCCCACGCTGATCTGATCGCCGTTGAACGTGTATGTGCCATCCTCATCGCTGGCGGTGATGGAGACCGTAGAGCACTGGCCGGATGGCGTCCTGAACCTGTGATACACCCGACTGGTGTCGCCGCTGACGGTCTGCGTATCCGACCCATCGCCCCAGTTGATGCTGAACGTCAGCGTGTCGGCCCCGGGGTCGTGCCAGCACAGGTCCAGGGGATACGAGGAGCCTTCGGGGACGGTCGATGGGCCGCTGGCGCCCAGCGTCGGCGGCACGTCGTTGACCACCACCGTGCGCGAGGCGTACGCCGAGGCGCCATAGGCATCCGTTACCGTCACCTGCAGCGAATAGCCGTAGCTGCTGTTATCGGCATAGATGTGGCCGATCGAGCCGGGGCTGTCGTGCAGCGTCTGACTCGCGCCGTCGCCCCAGTTGATCGCATAGGTGAGCGAGGTGCCGCCGGGATCGCTGGCCGACAGGTTCAGCGTATACGTCGAGCCCTCGGAGACGCTGTCGGCGCCGGAGATGCACACCTCGGGCGGAAGGTTTGTCACGCTCACATTATACGTGGCATCGTAAGTGCCGCCATCCGTCACCGCATGCGCCGTAATCTGGTACTGGCTGAAGTACGCGTCGTAGGCGTGGTAGTCGTAGGCCGGATTACCCGTGAGGCTGGCGCTGGCGCCATCGCCGTAGTAGATGACCCATTGGCGGATGGTGTCATTCGTGCCTGGTTCGGTGGCCGAGAACGTGTAGCAGGTCTGCGCACTTCGTTGAACGGAGTTCGAGCCGGAGATGCTGATGACGGGCGCGACGTCATTGACCGTGACATCGCGCGTGACGGTGACCGAGTCGCCGCCGTTGTCGGTGAGCGTGGCCGAGAGCTGGTAGATCCCGTCGGCCGGGTAGGTGTGCTGCAGGGAATTGCTGTAGTTGCTTCCGGAGGCGCTGTCGCAAGAGCTGCATGAATCGCCCCAGTTGACGCAGGCGCCGTTGAGCGAATTGATGCCATCCCAGTTTCCCGAGAGGCTCAAAGTGTAACATGAGCCCTCATCCGGCGAGCCGGAGTCGCTGAGACTCAACGTGGGCGCGGCCGATGAGACGTTCACGGAGACGTCGTTGGCGTTGTACGTGCCTTCGCAGTCGGTGACGCTGAAGGTGATGCAATGGGTGCCGTCGTTGAAGAGGTGGGTGGCCGATGAATCGCAGGAGGAGGGATAGCTGTACGAGCTGTCGCCCCAGTCGATCTGCCGGCCGGTGATTTCATGGACTGCGTCCGTGGCGGAAAACCCAAGCGTATAGCCCTGGCCTTCGACGGCGGTCGAGTCGCCCCGGCGCTGAGGACAGGCGGTACCGCATTGACTGTGACGTCGTGCGTCACGGTGACCGAGTCGCCATCGCTGTCGGTGAGCGTTGCGGAGATGTCGTAGCTGCCGTGCGACGAGTAGGCGTGCTGCAGGGAGTTGCTGTAGCTGCTCCCGGAGGCGCTGTCGCTTGAAGCGCATGAATCGCCCCAGTTGACGCACGCGCCGTTGAGCGAATCGATGCCATCCCAGTTTCCCGAGAGGCTCAAAGTGTAACATGAGCCCTCATCCGGCGAGCCGGAGTCGCTGAGACTCAACGTGGGCGCGGCCGATGAGACGTTCACGGAGACGCCGTTGGCGTTGTACGTGCCTTCGCAGTCGGTGACGCTGAAGACGACCGTGTAGGAGCCGCTGTCGAAGGTGTGGGTGGCTGAAGAATCGTACGCGGACGGACAGTCATAGGTGCCGTCGCCCCAAGCGATCTGCCGGGCGGTGATCTCGTCGTCGGCGTTGGTCACGGAGAGGTTGAGCGTGTAGGTCTGCCCCTCGACGAACGGATGAGTCGCCCGAGGCGCAGACGGTCGGATCGACGGGCGAAACGCCGACGAAGAAGCTCGTCGTGCCCTGCTCCGAGCCGCTGTCGGTGACGGTGACACATGGCGAGTAGTTGCCCGGCGTGCTGTAGGTGTGCGTCGCAGCGAAGCAGGTATTGGTGCCCAGGTCAACGGTGGCCGGCGTGGACCCGTCCTTCCAATCGACGCTCTCCTGGTACGTCTGGCCGGTGTCTTCGTCGCTGAAGCTCACGGAAACGGTGAACTCGGCATTCTCGGCCGGGTAAACGCTGTCGATGGAGGAGATGGCCGGCGCGGAGAGCAGCCGGCGCTGTTCCAACGCCTCGGAACACTCATGCCGCACGGCTTGGAGCGCGTCGCAAAACGACCTGTAACGCGCCAGGACCGAGTCGATAGCGAAGCGGAAGACGCGACGCACTCTGCGCAACGAGAGAAATGACATGACCGACTCCTTCCCAAGAGGAACCGGCTCGGAGGCAGGAGCAGACCGCTCCTTCCGCCCTCGAACCCACCAACCCACGAACAAACAAGCGGCAATGGTATCGAGTTACGACCCTTTGTCAAGTGTATTTCGCGTGGGTATCAGTTTTTTAGGTATTCACATGCGCAACCCGCATTCTGGGGACGACATGGGATAACATCAGGCGCTTCCAGGCGCGGCCTGCCGCGAGAGAGGTACCGCCACCCGCTCGAATACCCCGTGTCACTTTTCCTCTAACGGCCCGCAGGGCTCATTGACGACGCGGCCGGCGGCATGAACTCGGCCTTGACGCCGAAGACCATTGGCGGCGTGCCGGCTTCGTGAGCCCCCATGTCCGGGGCGCCGTCCAAGCCGTCGCAGAAATTGGGGATCACGACGCCCTGGCCGCGTCCGGGGCTGTCGGCGGCCAACTGGAAATTGCCGGTCTTGGTCTCGAATGAGAATCCCGCGCCGGGCACGTAATGAGGCGTGCCCTTGATGCCGTGCTTTTCCTGGCCGGCGGGATATCGCGAGGCCGAGAGCAGGTCGTAGTCAAAATCGTTGTCGGTGCTCTTCTTTTCGGTGGAAATGCAGTGCGTGTCGCCGGGCCGGACGTGCAGGAGGTTATTGCGGCTGACGCAATGCTTGATGATTCTTGATTCGCCGCCGAGGCCGTTGGCGCCTTCGTCCTTCGGCTGGAAGCAGCGTGTTGTTGAAGACGTACATGTGGCCGGTCATCCATTTTTCGCTGTCGGCGTAGCCCATCTTCATGAAATCGCCGTGCGTCAGGTTCCACTCGCTGCCGGGAGGGCTGTAGGAGCGTCCCGCCGACGTTGCGCCAGATGTAGAGCGGGCCGATGGAAGTGGCGGCATTGGCGATGGTCATCATCGTGTTCTTCGATGTAGTTGTTCCAGATGCGGACATTCTGGCCGCCGCCTTCCGACTTCGATGCCGTCATCCCAGCAGTTGGCGATGTAATTGCAGTAGATGTCGCTGTCGGCCCCTGGCCAGCCGCGGTAGCTGGCATTGAAGGCGCCGCCCATGACGTCGTTGTAGTAGTGGTCGTTGTCCGACCAGCACTCGTTGTAGCGGATCACGTTGTTGCCTTCGGCACTCCCAGAAGACGATGGTCTGCGGCCCGTCGGGATGGCGGCTCTTCTTGTCCTTGAAGTGGTCTTCGGCCCAGCTATTCGTGTTCCAGGAAGGATTGTGAAACTTGCAGCGCTGGATGACGACGGCATGCAGGTCCTTGTATTTGCTGTAGACGCAGGCCTGCATTTCGAAGCCGAAGCCCCTCTCTTCTTCGCTGCCCCATTGGCTGATGTCGCATCCTTCGATGACGATGTGATGGCCGCTGTTGATGCGGATGCCGTGCTGCTTGACGTTCTTGATCGTGAAGCCGCGCAGGATGACGTAACTGGCGTTGACGGAGATGCCGAGATCGGACTTGTTGGCGCAATCGATGATGCAGCCGGCGCCGTCATAGAGGATGTAGCCTTCCGGCGTGCCTGATTTCTTCACCGTCAGCGTGGCGGCGCCGCTCTGAGCTTTGACCGTTGAGGCCACCGGGAACTTTTCGGTCCATGTGGCGGCCTTGAGAGAGGTGTGAATGTCGGTGCCCTCCAGCGTGAGGGCAATCTCGTAGGCGGTGGCCGGCTTCAGATTGACGATGCTGCCGCGATAGTCGCCCTTGCATTCAGGGGTCTTCACCGGGTTGTAGCGCATCGGCAGCCCGTCGTGCCAGGCTTGCTGCCCGGCCTCGCGGAACTTCACCAGCACCTGCTTGCCAGCCTCCCCGTTTTCGGGCGACCAGTAGATGCTGAGGCAATGGAAGGTGGGAACGCAAGTCGCCGCAACTTTGGATGTGGTGGACGGAGCGGAGTCGGCTCCAGTCTTGGCGGGCTCCGCTGCCGGGGCGATCTGTCCCGCAGCAACAGAAACCGAAGCAAACAACACGGCGGTGAGCATCCTAATGGTCATGGGCATTGTCCTTCCAGCTTTGATGCGCCTCGCCGTCGAGTCTATCTAATCTGCGGCGGATGGGAAGGCCGGCGACTCCAGGATGGAACCACAGATGAACACGGATGCACACAGATTGCGGAAGCGGAGTGGCAGTCGCGCAGAAAATAGGCAGGGGAGGCGGGGTCGGGCTGGTGCATGCCGGCTTTGTGGAAGAGGGGGTGGAACCGGCCCATGGCGGCGAGGGCTTCGACATAGCGTGTCGGGCAGCGGGCGATGAGGCTGCGAACCAGGCGGACGGCCAGCCCAAGGGAGCGGAAGGTGGGGTGGACGATGATGCGGGAGATGCTGCGAATATTCCCGTTGACGAAGGCGATGCGCTCGGGCGCGGGGAGCTCGGACAGGCCGAGGGCGGCGCTGGCGGGCGGCGCAGGCGAGGGTGGGATAGGACAAAACGCCGACGGCGACGACGGACGAGACGCCGGCCGAAGTTATGTAACGAATGCGGTGGATGAGGGCGAATGTGGCGGGTCGGCCGGCAAGGTAATGAAAGCGGGCCAGGGCGCGATAGTCGGCGGCGGAGCCGGCTTCGAGCAGGAGTTGGCCGGGGAGGATGGAGGGGAGGGGCATGGGGTTGCGGAGTTCAAATGTCAAATCTCAAATGTCAAATCTCAAATGTCAAATCTCAAATCTCGGATTTCAGATTTCAGGGTTCGGGGTGCGGATGGTGTAGGCGCCGAAATCGCAGGTGATGATGAGGTCGGGGTTCAGGGCGGTTTGCAGGTTGTCGTGGCTGGTGGCGAGGATGGCCGAGAGTTCGTTCCGCAAATAGACCGCTTTGCGGAGCGTGTGGGCGATGATGGCGGCCGAGACGCGGTCGAGCAGGGCGGCGAACTCGTCGCAGATGAGGCAGAGGGGGCGGCGACGATGGGAGAGGGCGAGGGCCAGGCGCAGACGCCATTGCTGGCCGGCCGAGAGCTCGGCGGGGGTCAGGAGATAGGTGTGGGCCTCGGCGAGGCCGACCTGTGAGAGCGCCCAGCGCAGCTTCAATCGAGAATTGCGGGAAGAGGTCGATGACCGGGCGGCGGGGCAGGCGGATGCGGTCCAGGTCCAGGTGGGTTCGTTTCGTAAAAACGCTTCGATAGCGCCGCAGGAGGGTGCTCTTGCCGGCTCCGGACGGGCCGGTGATGAGAATGATCTGCCCCGGCGGGGGCAGGGGAGGCAGCGCGGGTTCGTTCCGTACTGGCGCGTGGTGGGGCGTCAGGCCGAAGTATTGGGCGATGATGGAGGAGCGGGGGGACATAGGGATGAGGGGGTGAAGGCGTGATAGGGTGAGGGGGTGAAGAGGATTTCAGATTTCAGATTTCAGATTTCAGATTTCAGATTTCAGATTTCAGATTTCAGATTTCAGATTGCAGATGCCCGATCCCCGATCCCTGCTCGCCGCCGCCTTAAGATTAAGCCACAACCGCAGATACGCGAGGATGCCCATGATCTCGTGGCGGCCGATGGCGTGGCGGAGGGCGATGCTGGAGAGGCTCAGGCCCAGGAGGAAGCGGTCGATGCCGATCTGGCGGTAGTTTTCGGCCAGGCCATCGGGCGTATCGAGAAGAGCGGTAACCATCGGGCTGCCAAGACAATGCAGCATTTTGCGGAAGCGGCGGCAGATGGTGCCGGCGCTGTGGCCGAGTTGGCTGGACAGGTCGCGCATTGTCATGTGGCGGCAGAGGATGGCATTGAGGATGAACTGGTCTTCGGGCGGGAGGAAGCGAGCACGGCGGAGCATGGTCTGCCGGCGCTGCTCAAGCAGGTCGGCTCGGTCGGCCAGAGCGGAGACGCGGGATTGGGGGAATTCCATAGTCGGCAGGGAGATGGTCTTGCTCATGGTTGGCTCCTTTCCGGGCGACTAACTGTCCGTATTGCTGCAAGAAATAGAGGACTTTTTGCTCTTGTTATGGATGTGAGCCGGTGTTTTGTATTAACTAAATATCGACAGTATTATGCCGTCTAGTTAGGTATGTGTCAAGTACAAAATCACTGAAAACAAAACATCATTTAACTGATTGTAATCAAGAGTCTTATAGCAGTATGACTCCAGATTATTTCCGGCACTATTTCGATACTAAGAAAACAGGTGCTTGGCTACTTCCTGGCTGTCGCCGATGTGGTCTGTGGAATGGCCTTTGCCAAGAGCGGGTAAATGGCCACGGTTTTAATCATTGACGACCACGCGCATAGCCGAACGGCCGCGGGAAGACTGCTTCGGCTGGAGGGGCACGAGGTGATCTATGCGGAGAACGCGTGGCAAGGCTTGGCGGCGCTGGAGACCGAGGCGGTGGATCTGGTGCTGCTGGACCTGGACCTGCCGGGGATGAGCGGGCAGGAGTTCCTGAGCGATATCGCCAACGATCTTCGTTGGCGGGACCTGCCGGTGATCATTTTCAGCGGCCGGGATGTGTCCCCGGCGCTGTGGCAGGCGCATAAGGAGCACGTGCGGGACTGGCTGACGAAGGCCACCATCAGCGGGGAACAGCTCATGGACAGCGTGAAGACGCACGCGGGGTGGCAGAGGCAGGCGAGCGTGTGCTGAGGATTTTTGATTTTCGGTTTTCGATTGCCAGGGGTGGTCAGTGCCTCATGGGGTGGTCCCAATGCTCGTTTTGATGCCGCCATCGGCGGCGAGGTCGAGGGGCCGTTGCTTTCCGATACCGCACAAAACTAGTTGTATATTCGGCAAAGGCGAGGTAAATTGCCTTGGAATGCCGCAGTGCGCAGCTCGTCTGAAGCGGAAGCGTGAGCGCCCGCCCAGACTTGGGGCGGGCGCTGACGCTTCCGCTTCAGTTAAATCGGAGGCAAGAGTTATGGCCAGATGCACGGTTTTCGCACGGGCGCGATGTGTTGTGTCACGCTGGCGTTTGCCGGCGTGGCATGCGACCGGAAATCCGGCGAGCGGGACCGGCCGTCGCCATCGACGGCAGCCACTCCGCAGGCGACCAAGAGTGTGTCAACTGCGCCGGCCGCGGTGCCGACGAGAAAAGATGGCGCGGGAGTCATCCAGCATGCCCGAGGGAAGATCAACTACCCCGCAGGCAGTGGGATTCGCGCGTTCGCGCCTGTCGCCAAGCCTGTCGAGCCGGCCAACCGCAGCCTGGTGCGCGTCTCGGATGTTTTCGCGATCGACTCGGATCGCGCGCTGTTTGCCAAGCCGGTGACGGTCACGCTGAGCCTGGACAAGTCGAAGTTGCCTGCGAACGTAAAAGGCGAGGATCTGATGCCGGTCCTGGGCGAGGAGATGTGCATTGCGCAGGCGGTGGAGATCACGCGCGGGGCGGTCGCGGGCGATCACCGCGGCGGCTCGCTGCAGCTCACGGTGGAGTGTTCCAACTATGTGAATGCCAACGATCTGATCGTCATCGCCTTTCCCCTGGGCGATGATGGCAAGGCCCGCCAGCACTCTGTCGGCAATCTCAAACGCGCTGCGATCATCAACGATTGGGAGACGTATCCCAAGGCGCTGGCCTGGATCGTGAACGTCAGCCGCGCCCGGCGGTTCGACATCCGGCTGAACGCGACGATGAAGATGGGGTCGGACGTGCGGATCACCTGGGCCGACAAGAAGCCGGATCGCGAGGGCAACCGGATCATCGTCAGCAGCGGTGCGCTGGCGGGGCTGGACAAGACGGACCAGCGCAACGGTCTGCGGTTTGTGCTGTATCGCGACACCAAACCCGACGGCGAGTTCCAGCCGGTCACAAGCAACTTCCTTGACCAGAACGTCTCGGTGGATTTCTTCAAGTCGGACGCCAACCTCAAGGGGTATCTGGTCGCGCCGGACAAGCTGGCGCTGTTCGACCCCAACGTCTATCGCAGCGGCCAGAAGCCGCAGTCCGGGCCGTTCTACTATCGGGTCAGCCAGCAGCTCCTGATTCGCGAGGGCGGCGCCTGCGCGTGGAGGGCGATGCGAGCTTCTCCAACGTGCTGAAGCCGGGCACGGGCAAGATCGTGCTCTTCACGGATGAGGGCCAGAAGGATGCGTGGCGGGTGGAGGGCGACTGGTGTACGGCGACGGCCGCGCTGACGTTCGGCGATGAGAACTGCGATTGCCCGGGCGCCGAGTTTACGGTGACGGTCGGGCACTGGACGGGGCATTTCTTCTCCGGGCGGTTGGAGGATGGCCAGCTTTACGGGATTGCGGATCGCGATCGTCCGTCGACGGGCTCGCGGGCGAGGCTGCGCGTGCCGTATCGGCCGAATGGGCCGCAGATCACCATCGCCGTGCGCGGGGCGGGGACGGAGGGGACGCTGGAGATGCGCCTGCCGGAGCAGCCGGACCTGGTCAGGCAGGAGAAGGAGACGATGGCGCGGTTCGAGAAGATCAAGGCGGAGCTGACGGCCAGATATACGAAACAGGCGGCCGAGGCGGAAAAGGCGGTGAATGCGGCGCAGAAGGCGATGACCGACCGCGAGGAGGTCAAGAAGATGCCGCCGGACCCGGCCAACGATCAGTACGCCAAGGAATCCAAGGCGACGGTGTTGCGCAGCCTGGCGGACCGCACGGTGATGTTGACGGGCAACCGCGCGGAAGGGGTGACGCTGTGGCGGAAGGCGGATGCGCTGGTGAAGCCGGCGGTGGGGCCGAATGCGCCGCCGCTGCCGGCGTGGTTTCCGGGGAAGTGATCCGTGCGTCAGTCAGGTGGCCGGGGAGTCAGCGGCTCGATCTGCTCGATCAACCTCGGCACATGCACCGTCGCGACATTCCAGATCAAAGCATCGTCAATCTCGCCGTATTCATGCGCCAAGCGATGCCGCTGCGCCATAATCGGGCGCCAAGGGATTTCCGGATGCGCATCCTTGAACGCCTCGGACAAGCCTCGCGCGGCCTCCCCGATGATCTCCACCTGCCGCTCGACGGCCGAGCGGAAGAGCAAGTCAACGGTGTACTGCTCGAAAGTCCGGCCCGCCACGAACGATTGGACGGCCTGCGCAGCGGTCAGCATGTCCAGAAGCCAGGCCGCGTCCTCTCCGGGCTCGTTGCGGTCACGCGGCATACACCACCCGGTAGCTGTTCATGATTGCGTGTCGGCGAAACGGGTTGCGGATGCGCCCGATTTCGATCACATCCACCGGCCGGCCGAACATCGCCGTGAGTTCATCCTGGATGTCGGGGGTGTTCTCAAAGGTGAAGCCATGCCCCGGCTTGAATTTCAGCATCACATCGACGTCGCTGTCCGGCCCGAAGTCCTCCCGCAGCACCGATCCGAAGAGCGCAAACTGCTCCACGCCGTACTTGCGGCAGAATTCCCCGATTAGCTGCATCGGCAGTTCGATGCGTGCGTTCACGACCATGGCATCGCCTCCGTGCATATTGTGCCATAGCTTTGCCCTGATGACCACAGAGATTCACGCCGGGCACCGGGCGTACAGTGCCGCCGCCCTACCTGCGGGGCGTTCACGGCACCTGCTCCCGCTCGCCAAGACCGGCGACACGCCGCCGCCCTACCTGCGGGGCGTTCACGGCGAGGTGGAGGGCCTGATGCGGTATCGGGACCTGATTGAGATCGCGGCGGAGCTTCGCGAGCAGCGGGCACGGGAAGATCGCGACCGGCCGATGATCCTGGCGGGAATCGTGCGGCGGAATTTCCTGGAGAGGGGATTGTTCTATTGAGTTGTGTAGGGTGGGCACGGCCCACCCTACGCGGCGCTGGTGGGCGGTGCCCACCCTACGCGGCGCCCGCCACCATGCGATACAGTGCTGCCTTGACCTCGCAGGCGTTCCATTTGGGGCGGTGCTGGCGGATTTTGACCACGATGGCACAGAGATGCGGCGCGGCGAAGCTGCTGCCGGTGGTGGTGCGGTAGCCGGCGGATTTCCAGGCCACTTTCACTTGCTCGCCGCGGGCGACGAACTCGACCAGCTCGCCGGGGCGGCGGCGGAAGGACAGGCCGTTGAACTTGCCGAAGTCGGTTGAGATCACCGTGGGGAAGGAGCTGGGGTAGTCCAGTGTCTGGAAATCGCTGTTGTTGCAGGCGCCGATCAGCAGGCTGTTGCGGCAGAAGGCCTGGTTGACCAGCCGCTTGTAGCCGGCCACGAACTGCTCGTTGGTCGAGCCGAGGCTGCAGTTGATGACGTCGTAGCCCTGCTTGATGCCCCATTCGAGGCCGGTGAGGAAATGCTGCGACGTGGCGCGGAGGTTGCCGCCGAGGACGCGGAGGCTGTCGATGCGGGCGTCGGGCGCGAACTTGTGGATGATGGCGGCGACGGCCGTGCCGTGGCCGAAAACGTCGATGCCGTCATCCTTGGTGACGCGCAGGCGGCCGGTGGGGGCGGTATCGACCTGGTAGCAGGCGATGGGGCAGTCGCGGATGGCCGGGTGGTCGGTCTCGACGCCCGAATCGACGACGAGCACGCGGACGGATTTGCCGGTGGCGGCCTCGAAGGTCTGATCGTCGAGAAGCTCCATGTTTGTGGTCATGTTCAGATTTCAGATTTCAGATTTCAGATTTCAAATCTCAAATATCCGAGAGAATCAGGCCCATGAGATAGGCTTTCCACTTGAGGGTGTCGAGGTTCTCGGCCGAGAAAAGGCCGCCGGTCGTGGGGTTGATGGCCGAGATCACGCCGACGATCTGCCCGCCGCCGCGGACAGGCGCGGCGACCATGGCGAGGGTCTTGGTGCCGGTCTTGGCGTCGATGCTGGGATTGTGCGGATCATCCGGGCCGATGCTGGCGGCCAGGCCATTGGCGGCGACCATGCCCACGACGCTGTCGCGCACGGGCACGGAGGAGTTTTCGAGGATCTCGGGCTTGGGGCCGTGATTCAGCGTGCCTTCCATGTGCTGGCCGTCGGCGGAGATGAGCCAGAGCGTCGCCTCGGCGGCGCTGCAATCGGCGACGACTTCCGCGAGGAGTCGCCGGCCGGCGCGGCGCTGCGGCCCGAGCGAACGGTCTCGCGATCCGGCGGCATCGCATCCTGTGAATCGCTCATGGATGGCTCCTTTCACCGGTCAATAGGGCCGAGGTTGATAATAATTCGGCTGGCGTCGAACGGGCTGGCGCTCGGCGGCCTCGATCTCCTGCAGCATGCGCTTGCAGTCCTCATCGCCGAGATCGGCACCTTGCCTGAGCAGTTCCTTCTTCGTGTTGGCGTCGGGCTCCAGATCGGCAAGCTGCCTTGCCGCCGCGCCGCTGCCCTTCTTTAACGCCTCGGTGAACTTATCGCGCGCGGTGAGTTCGTGGCCTTCCTGGATTGCCTTGACACCTTCATCGTAGAGGCTCTTGGCGCTATCGCCGCCGAAGCCGCCGCCCCCACCGCCGCCGTTGACGCCGCGCACGACAACGATCGTCACGATGGCGGCGATCACGAGCAGCAGGCCGGCGGCCTCAAGCCTGTGCGAAGCAACCCACTTGATGGCGATGGCCAGGGCCTCGCTACCACTGCGACTGGCGCCACCGCCGACCGACGCGGGGCGTGCGCCCATGGGCAGCACCAACGGGATGTTCGGATTCGAGCCTGGAACGGCGGGCATGGTCGGGGGCCCGGCGACGGGCGCTGTCGCGACGGTGGCGAAGGTGGCGGCGCCGAGGGCGCCGGTCGGGGTGGTCGCCACGGTGGGGATCGTCGGCACGGTGGGCGTGGGGTACACGCCTGTGACCGCGGTTGCATGAGGCAGGGGCGGCATGTTTGCCGCGCTGGCAAAGACCGGCCCGGCGACCACGGGCGCGCCGGCCAGCGCGCCCATGATGCCCGCCAGCGTCGGCCGGAGGCGCGGGTCGGGGTGCAGGCACATCGCGATGACCGCGCTCCATTGCGGTGGGCAATCGCTACGGACGATATTTGGGGGGACATACGCGCCGACCGGCGCCGGCCGGTGATCAGCTCGTACCAGATCACGCCGAGCGAGTAGATGTCGGTGGCGGCCGTCAGCGGCTGGCCTTCGGACTGCTCGGGCGACATGTAGCTTTCGGTGCCGGCGACCATGCCCGTCGCCGTCATCTGGGTGACGACGGATGTCTGGCCGCTGGATTGGCGGGCGATGCCGAAGTTGACCATCTTCACGAGGTTGTCCTGTGAGAGCAGGATGTTGCTGGGCTTGAGATCGCGATGGATGATGCCCTTCTCGTGCAGGTACATCAGGCCGCGCACGATCTGGATCAGGACCTCGCGGATCTGGTCGATGGGCACTGCGCCGGCCGAGCGAAGTTGCGACGCCCACTTGCCGAGCGACATGCCGTCGATCCAGTCCATGGCCAGCCAGAGCATGCGGTCGTCCTGGCCATACTCCTGGAGGTGTACGACGTTGGGATGCTTGAGCGTGCGCAGCGTTTCGATCTCGGCCTGGAAACGCTTGCGCCAGGTGGGGTTGCTGTCGGAATCGAGCCGCAGCAGTTTCACGGCCGCGGGAAGATCGTTCTCGTGGTGCAGCCCGCGCAGCACGATGCCCATGCCACCCTGGGCGACGAACTTGCGGATGCTGTACGGCCCGACTTCCCTGGGCAGCCAGCCTTCGAAGGCGTCGGAGGGCGGGATGACCTCATCGGGCTTGTTGGGGTCGGTTTTTTTCCCCTGGTGGAATTCGATGGCGAGGTTGCACTTGGGGCAACTGGCGCCGTGCGCTCCAGCGTGGCGATGATCTCATGGCAGCGCGGGCAGCGCACCTGCCACGACGTTTCGGCCACGACCACCGTCGCCTTGGTCTGGTGCTTGAGGCAGCGGATGGTGGCCTTGCCGAGTTTGAAGGTCGTGCCCGGCGCGAGTTTCAACTCGCTGACCTTGCTGCCATCGGCCATGGCCAGGTGCAGGTGCTTTTCCAGGCAGCGCAGGACCATGGTGCCATCGGGTTGGCGCTGAATCTGCGCATGGATGCGCTCGACGTCGGGATGATCGATGCAGATGGTGTTCGACGCATTCCGGCCGATGGACAGGCCGTGCTGCAGGAAGACCTCCTGCTCCGCGCCGCCGTCCAGGCGCACCTGGAGGGTGAGGTCGGTGAGGGAGGAGGATGGTTGGGTGTCCGTGGGCATGGAGTCTACGGTATGGGATCGGGGAATGGTGCGTGTTGCGTATTGCGTATTTCGTATTGCGTACGGCGTGTCGTTTGACGAAATACGAAATACGCAATACGAAATACGTCGCGACCGACACCGATCTTACGCGCTTCGTATATCATTCCACGTCTTCTCCAGTCTCCGGAACGACAAGTATAGCACACCGCCGTAGATCGCGGTGAGGATGAACAGATAGAATAACTCCATCGTGATCATGCCGCCGCCGGCCTCGGGCGCGGCCAGCATGCCCAGCGCGTTGGCCGAAGGGCGGCTCAGCATCGGCATCGATATCATGACGTTCATTCCCCGGCCGAGCGCCAAGGCTTCCTCGTGCTGGGCTGTCGGCTGGCCAAGTTGCTGCGCCAGTTCGCGCTGCTTCTTTTTCCTGCTCGCTCTCGCCGCTGAGGGGCTTGCCCCGGATGAAATCCAGCATGGAGCAATACGGCGAGGGATCATCCCACGTCTTCCACCCATCGCCATAAACCACGCGGCTGAGCACGATCTGCGGCAGGAGGACCAGCGGCAGCATGGCGACGGCGGCGCGTTCGCTCTTGGCGAGCGTCGAGAGGATCAGCCCCGCCAGCACCGAGCCGAGGCCGGTGATGAGCAGGATGAGCCACCCGAGGAGGAACGAGGAATTGCGGATGTCTTCGGCGACGTTGTCGCGCACCATCGTCGGGCTGATGAAGCGCAGGATGAACCAGAGGATTGTGTTCTGCAGGACGACGATGAGGCCGGCAAAGGCGAGCTTGCCCAGGAGATATCCGTCGGGATGGAGGCCGGCGATGCGGTCGCGGATATAGAGCTTGCGCTCGCGGACGACCTCGCGCACAGTGAGGTTCATGCCCAGCCACATCGAGCAGACGACGCCGAAGAAGAGCACGGAGAGGCTCTTGGGCTGGTTGGCCTGCGAGAGCGTGACCAGCAGCGCCAGGATCGGCGGCTGGGCAAAGGCCATGATGCGCGCCATGGGGTTGCGCGTCAGGCCGAGCCAGGCGCGCTTGAAGACGACGCCGGCCTGCTGCAAGAGCCGTTCCTTGGTCGGCTCGGGGCGCGGCACCTGCATGAGCGATTGGCGGCGTCGCCGGCCCGTCCTGGTCTGCATCGCTTCGATCTGGCTCTGTTCGGCGGCCTCGCGCTCGGCCGGCGAAACGCCGGCGAACTGCTGGAGTTTGTCGAACAGGTCGGCCTGCGTGTGTACGCCGAACGCCGGCAGCATCTCCGACGGGCTGCCCTGATAGACGACGGTGGCGATGCGCTGCTTGAGGCCCAGCACCAGCGCCTGGTCGAAGAAGTTGAGGGTGTCCAGCGTGTGAGTGGTGCAGACGATCGTGACGCCGGTGCGGGCCAGGCCGCGCAGCATTTCCATGAGGCGCGCCTGCATGCCGGGATCGAGCCCGCTGGTGGGCTCATCGAGCAGCAGCAGTCGCGGCTGCATCAGCAGTTCGACCGCGACCGACACGCGCTTGCGCTGGCCGCCCGAGAGCACGCCCACTTTCTTGTCGCGATGCTCGGTGAGGCCCACCGATTCGAGCGCGCGGTCGACCCGGCGGCGGCGCTCGTCATCCGTCACGTCCGGCATGCGGATCAGCGCCGCGAACGCGAGGTTTTCCAGCACCGTCAGCTCGGTGTAGACGATGTCATCCTGCGTGACGATGCCGATCTTCGAGCGGTAGTAGTCGAGATTCTCATTGACGCTCAGGCCATCATCGAAGTCGATCGTGCCGCTGCTGGGGATGATCGTGCTGGAGAGCATGCCCAGCATGAGGCTCTTGCCAGCGCCGAAGGGCCCAGCACGCCCACGAACGTGTCGCTGCCGATGGCGAAGTTGATGCCTTCCACCAGGCGCCGGCCATCGCGCTGGATCATGACGTTGCCGAGCTTGATGGACATGCCGCTGCCATCCAGCGACGGCTCGAGGATGGTGCCATTGAAGCGGTAAGGCGGGCTGGAGCCGATGCGCAGCGTGTCGCCGACTTTCAGGGCGCGCGCTTGATGCGGGCGCCGTTGATGAACGTGCCGAAGCGGCTGTCGAGGTCCTCGATCTTGACCTGCCCGCCGGCGATGATGATCTTCAGGTGGTTGCGCGAGATGGAGGCATGCTGGAGGATGACGTTGTTGCTGTCGGTTCGGCCGACGTTGATCTGGGGAAGATTGAGGATGATCGTCGGCCAGACCGGCTTTGCGCCGGGGAAAGGACGGCCATGGATGGCGTAGTCGTACCGCTCAATACCGCCTCGCTGCTGGTTGCTGATCACCAGACGCCTGCGCTGTGGTAAGTGTTACCATGGGCTTGCGTTGAGTTCAACGAGCCAAGTGGCAGCGGCGGAGCCGAGGTGGGTGGAGCGACCCGATCTGCTAGCGTTGAATACCATAGTCTGATGACCACAGGCAGGCTCGTCCTTAGGCTTAACTAGCCCGAAGGCTTCCCAGACAAGGGAGTCGATCCGCCGGATCGTCGCGCGAGCATCGGCGGCAGGCGAATGAGCAATCAGTTGCTGGACAAGGGGTACGATCTGCTGCGACGCTGGGTGCTCAATCTTGGGCAGCGGGAATCGCTGCACGTATTGAGTGATGAACCGGCGGCGGCCGGCGTACAGCTTGTTTCCAAAAACAGCATCGTAATACTTCACAATGAAGCTGGAGTTGGCCACGGCAAGCATGAGAGGAATCCATCGCATGTCGTAACGTGGCGACAGAGTGATCCAATAACAATCGCCGTTGACGATGGATCCTGCTTCGTCCAGGAAGAACCGTGGCTGTTCGCTGATATCAGGGAACACGATCTTGGGTCGTGCCCAGTCATCCGGGTTCTGGGGCACCCAGATCTCGTACCACTGGCGTCCGCTGTCGATGACGTAGTGGCGGCCGGCAAGCCGATCCCGGTGCTTTTCGAGGTAAGCTCGGGCTTTGGGGTAATCTGCCAGGTTGACGGCGACGCGGCGGCCGTCCTGGACGGCGTGCGGATAAAGGACGTAAGGGGGCTTTTCCCCCGTAGCAGCCGGGCACCAGGGCTGGGCCATGTAACTTCTGAGCAACGGGCGCAAGAGGTCCGACTCAGGCTGCTGATCCTCCGGAAGGCGGTGCCAATCGTCTCGAATGAATACTTCGTCGGCCGTCGTCTTAATGCCAACCCGAACCCTCCCGATTTCGGAGAAGCGGTACGCCGTGTTGCACTGCACTGCATGGAGCCAGCCATCGATCCGATCGGATGAAAGCGTCCAAGGGTGTTTGTGGGTCGTGGGGAGGGCCAGGCTACCGCGTTCAATAGCGAACGTTGCCGCGCCGACAACCACAGCGCCATCCTGGCCGCGCAGGATCGCGGAGAGAACGGACGGAGCAGCAACCGCGCCGGGCGGGCGAATTGCTTCTCGCGATTCGTAGACGCGCACGAAGGGGCATTTGCCGGTGTGGCCCTGAGCAGAGCGGCGAGCCACGAGAATGGCCGGCAGAACCGCCGCCGCGAAGAGCTTTGTATCGCCGAGGTCGAACAGCTCGCACAACTCGAAGTCCGTCTGGAGCGATTCGCGTTGCGGCGCCCGCGAGCGTGTAGAGAAAGCGGTTGGAGGTCAGAAGGGCAAGCGTGCCGCCGAGTCGGAGGGATGAGGCAATAGCGCGAATGAACGCATGGTAGAGATCGACGCGCCCGGAGAGTTCGTAGGCGATGGCGAGCTGCTGGGCCTTTTCGGCGCCCAGGACTTGCGTCCGCACGTAGGGGGGATTTGCGATCACAAGATCGTACAGCGATTGCGTGGAGGCGGCCGTTCCCGGCGCGGCGTCGAACAGCGATTGCTCTCGCGGGCGAACGGAGGTTGGCAACGAAAGAAAATCCGCCTTGCGGAGGTCCGCGATTCCCGTGTGCGCCAAGGTGGCTGACGCCTTGGCGAGGGCCAAATGGTCAGTGTCGCAACCTACCAACTCGAGACGGGCGAGAAGAGCCGGTGGCGACTGGAGGGCCAAGGCAGCCAACAAGCTGCCGTCGCCGCAAGCCGGGTCGAGGACGCGGACGGGCCCCTTGGGAGGGATGACCGCATGGCGCAGGAGCGCGATCGCCAGGAACGCCGCGAGTTCCGGTGGGGTGTAGTGAACCCCATTGGCCTTGATTCGGTCGATGCGATTCGCGCCTGCTGTCGCGCGGGTTCGGGCAGAACGTATCTGGCTCATGTTGTCGCCTGCAATCCAGTCTCATTGTACCCCATCCGGTTTGGCGCACCACAGCGCTTAACCTGCGCACCATGCCGCTCGGGCTGCGTTCTTTCACTGTTGTTGCGAGTCTGCGCAATAAGGCCCGATGCTCGACGTGCGTGAGCAGATGAGCATCGGGCCTTGTTTCATCGCCTGCGGTTTCCCGCGCAACCCTACTCCTGCATCATCTTCCCCATCGCCGCGCCGACTTCCTCGGCGGTCTTGTACTTGCCCGCCTTGATGTCGTCGGCCAGCGTGTCCATGGCTTTGCCGATCTTCTTGATTACGGCGACATCGGCCTCTTTGGGCATATCGGGCATGGAGGAGATGTCGACTTTCCAGTCGCCGCCGATCTTCTTGATCTTGACCGGCTTGTCTTCCTTGGTCTTGATCGTCGCCACATCGCCCTCGGTGGTAACCTCGGCGGCCTCGAGGTCCTTGCGCGATTTCTCCATCTGCTTGCGTCCTTCGGCCATGCCCGCGCCCATGGTCGCGGCGAGGTCGGGGAACTTGTCCTTCAGGGCGGCCTCGAACTTGGTCACGGCGCGCATCATGTTGGCCAGGGTCGCCACGAGGTCGGCCTGCTTGTCATCGGTCGTGATCGTGGCTTTCTTGGCGGCGTCGGCGTCGCCATCGATGATGGCGTTGAGGAAGCTGTTGGCCGCGGCCTTCGGCGAGGAGTAGTCGTCCTTCTTCGGTGCATCGGCAGCTCGCAGCGTTCCCGCCAGAACCACCGCTACGCCCATCGCCGCCGCCATTCGCCAGCTCCAACCCACGATTGCACGATTCATCCAGGCTCCTTGGTAAAAGGTGGGTGATTCTTAACCGGCGGCCGGCCCGCGTCAACAGCCCGCGTCAGCAGCAATTGCGGAATCCTTGGAAAATCCGACAATCGTATGTCCGCTCCCTTGCCCGCTGCCGTTCTTGGGGGTATTTTTGCCGATCGTCGCAGGAAGCGCACTCGCCGCATGGATGGGGCACTGGAATTCGCCGGGCCAAATGGCCGATTTTTAGTGGACTGGCTTGGTTGCAACGGCTGAGCTGTTCGTTTAGACTCCGCCGTGTTTGGGTTGATGGTGTGTGAGTTGCCGTTAATGCCGAGGCCAATGGGCCGGCCCCAAACTTCGCCGATGGCAACGCAGTGGCGTCAGATGGATGCGGTGGCATGGCAGTGGCTGTGAGCTTCGATTTGATGCCTGGGCGCAGGCAAGCCCCAAAGTGACTGGCACCAAGGACTTGACATCGAACTGATTTTTCACCTACGGGCCAATCTCGAAGGAGGACCGACGTGTTCTTCGACTGCTCCGAACGGAAGGCTTCTCTACATGCAACAACCACGAAGCTTGCCCGCAAGGGCGCAGGAGCGCTGGCGCTGGCCGTGGCCAGTGCGGCGCCCCTCGTGGCGCTGGCCCCGCTGACCCGCGCCGCCACAAACTCCGAACTCGACGAGGCGCTGGTCATGCTCGCCGACCAGGCCAAGCCCACCGACGCCGAACTCCTGTCGCGCGGAATGACGGAGTACGACCAGGGCCAATACGAGTCGGCCGCCACGACCCTGCAGCAGGTGAAGGCCGACGCGCTCTCCGAGGCCGACCGCGCCAAGCTTACCGATACGCTCAAGAAAGTGGAGTCGTCGCTCGTGCAGCGGCGCGAGGCCCGCGCCGCTTTCGAGCGCGGCGAGGAAGCTCTTGCCCAGAAGAACTACACCGACGCCATCCGCCTGTATCGTTCGGCGGCCGGCAACCGCTACGCCGACAAGGCCACGCGCGACAAGGCCACCTCGCAGATCAACGTCGCCGAGGCGGGCCTGAAGGGCACGCAGCAGGACCTCAAGTCGCTATATAAGGAAGCGGTCGCCGACTACAAGGCGGGGAACCTCGACACCGCCAAGGCCAAGTTCTCGCGCTTGCAGGATGCCAGTTACAATCCCGGCTTGCTGGAGCGCAAGCCCAGTGCCTATCTTAAAGACATCGACCAGAAGCAGGCCGCCGCCAAGGTGCCGGTCACGCCGCCGGTCCCGGCCGGCCCAACCGCCAAGGACTTTTACGACAAGGGCGTGAGCCAATTTGACGCCGGCGACTATGCCGCCGCGCCAAGAGCTTCCAGCAGGCCAAGGACGCGGGTTTCAAGACGCCGCTCTTCAAGAACTCCCCCGATCAGTACATCGCCAAGATCAATATCGCCGAGGAGCAGAAGCGTGCCGCCACGCAGCCGGTCGCGCCGGCCCCGCGCGATGTCGGCAAGGACGCTTATCTCGCGGGCATCGACGCATTCGGCAAGGGCAACTATGCCGCCGCCCGCAAGCAGTTCCAGATCGCCAAGTCGGCCGGTTACAAGCCGGGGCTGTTCAAGGACACGCCGGACCAGTATCTGGCGAAGGTTGACAAGGCCGAGGCGGCCGCCGCCGAGGCCAGCAAGCCCAAGCCCGCCCCCGCCACCCGGCCCGCGCCAACTCCCGCCCCCGGGACGACCGAATACCAGGCCGGCGTGGATGACTTCAACAACGGCGACTTCGTCGCTGCGAAGAAGCATTTTGAGTCGGCGAAGGCTGCCGGTTTCAAGACGCCGCTCTTCAAGAACACGCCCGAGCAGTACATCGCCAAGATCGACCGCTTCGATCAGGAGCAGCGCGATCGGGTTGCCAGGGCCGCGGCCGCAACGCAGCCCGTCCGGCCGCCGACGCCGCCCGTCGCCGGCGCTCTTTCGCCCAAGGATGCGTATCAGCTCGGCGTGGATGAATTCAACCGCGGTGATTTCAAGGCCGCCCGCAAGCATTTGCAGTTGGCCCGCGAGGGTGGCTTCCGCACGCCGCTGTTCAAGCAGACACCGGCGCAATACCTGGCGAAGATCGACCAGGCCGAGGCCACAGCCATCGCGGCGACCCAGCCCGTAGCGCCGGTGGCGCCCGTTACTCCGGCCGCGCCGACAGCGCAAGACAAGGCCCGCGAGGCCTACCAGGCCGGCGCGGATGAATTCAGCCGGGGCGATTTCAAGGCCGCCCGCAAGCATTTCCAGTTGGCGCGTGACAATGGCTTCCGCACGCCGCTGTTCAAGCAAACACCGGCGCAGTATCTGGCGAGGATCGATCAGGCCGAGGCCGAAGCCATCGCGGCGACCCAGCCCGTAGCGCCGGTGGCGCCCGTCACTCCGGCCGCGCCGACAGCGCAGGACAAGGCCCGCGAGGCCTATCAGGCCGGCGTGGAAGCCTTCAATCGCGGCGACTACGCCGTGGCCAGGACGCAATTCCAGACCGCCCGCGACAACGGCTTCCGGACGCCGCTGTTCAAGAACACGCCGGCCCAGTATCTGGCGAAGATCGAGAATATTGATGAACAGAAGCGCCTCGCGACTCAGCCGGTCGCTCCGCAGGCGATGGAGCCCGCCGAGCTGTATAGCGCGGGCGTGGCGGCGTTCGACCGCGGCGATTATGTCACCGCCAGGAAGAATTTCGCGGCGGCGCAGGCGGCCAACTATCGGCCGGCCTTCAAGCGCACGCCCGCGCAATATCTGGCGAAGATCGACGAGGCGGAGAAAGCGACGACGCCGGTGACGACCCGTCCGGCCATGCCGCCGACGCAGCCCGTCGGCCCGATGCAGCCGGGGCAGAAGGATTACGAGGCCGGCATCGCCGACTTCAACGCCGGGCGATATGCATCGGCGAGGATGAAGTTCATGGAAGCGCAGGCGGCCGGGTACAAGGGGCCGGGGTTCCAGGAATCGCCGGAGCTGTACATCACGAAGATCGAGGCGATGGCCGGCGGGACAACGCGCCCGGTCGGGCCAGTGGTCGGCCCGAGCACCCAGCCGTCGCTGACCCCTGAAGAGCAGAAGCTTCTGGCCACCGCGCGGATGGCCGATATCCTCAAGGCTCAGCACCAGTTCGAGGCCGAGCAGCTCGTGGAACGGGCCAAGAAGGCTCGTGCGGATGGGCGCGATCAGGATGCTTACGCGGCCTACCGCGATGCCAAGCAGCTCGATCCCGAGAACGCCGAGGCAGCCAAAGGCGAAGCCGAATTGCGCCACCTTTTGGTCGGTATCACACCGCAGGATCTGCTTAAGAAGGGTGTCGAGGACAGGCAGGTTGTGGTCGATGCCATCCGATGGAGCTTCGAGACCGCAATTCAGGATGCTCGCCTGGCGACAGCCAAGCACGAATGGGCACAGGCGCAAGCCAGCATCGACCAGGCTCGCGTAGCCCGGCTGTCGAACCCCGCTCTCTTCAGCCGGGACGAGCTGGCCGCCTTCGACGGCCAGATTCAGGCCGCCGAGCTTCGGCTGAAGCAGGAACAGGCCGCCATCGAGGAGGCGGACCGGAACGCCGCCAAGCTCAAGCTGATTCGGGACGAGCAGGAGCGCGCCGCGCAGGCGCTCGCCGAAAAACAGCGCACGCTTTCCAAGAACATCGCCGAGGCCAAGGAGCTGATCCGCAACGGCGACTATGAGAAAGCGATGGGCGTGCTCAACCACATCCTCAGCATCGAGCCCAACAACGACTACGCCACCAGCGTCATCGACACCGTGCGCGACCGGGCCATCATCCTGGAACAGAAGAAGGCGCGCCAGCAGTACGACCTCCACATGACGCGCCAGCTCAACTATGCCAACGCGTCGATGACACCGTATTTCGACCTGCTGACCTACCCCAAGGAATGGCCCGATATCTCGGAGAAGCGCGATGCCGAAGTCCGCGCCGAACGATCGCGAGGCGCCGGCGGCGGGGGCGCCGAAGGCGCGGTCTCCAGCCTCGATCGCCCTCTGCCCGAGGTGCGCCTCGACGGCGTCGCGCTCAACGACAGCATCGACTTCTTCCGCGACATCACCGGCGCCAACCTCTTCGTGAACTGGAACGCCCTGGCCGAGGCCGGCGTCGAGCGCACCGCGCCCGTCAGCATCGGCAAGCACCAGAACATCACGTTCGGCAAGGCGCTGCAGATGGTCCTGTCCGACGTGAGCGGCGGGCGCGTCAAGCTCGCCTACAGCGTGGACGGCAACGTCATCTCCGTGTCCACGGCCGAGGACCTCAACCGGAACACCAATCTCCAGCTCTACGACATCCGCGACCTGCTGCTGGTGCCGCCGGAGGTCGAGGCGCCGAAGAGCTGGACTGAGAACCGCGACAACCACCGCGGCGGCCGGGGCACCGCCGCGCCAGCAGCCCCTTCGTGCAGACGCCCTACGGCCCCGTCAACACGGGCGGCAACCCCACCATCTACAAGGAGCCGCTGACCGAAGACCAGCGATCCGACGAACTCGTCAAGAAGTACATCGACCTTATCCGGGACAGCGTCGATCGCGACAGTTGGATCGACAACGGCGGCCGGATCGGCTCGATCAAATACCTCAACGGCCAGCTCGTTGTCGGCCAGACCCCCGAGAACCAGCGCCAGGTGACGGGCCTGCTCGACAAGCTGCGCGAGACTCGCGCCATCCAGGTCAGCATCGAAACGCGGTTCCTCACGGTGCAGCGCAACTTCATGGAGGATATCGGGCTGGACCTGAACTTCTTCTTCAACATCAACAACCCCAACCATTTCAGCCCGATCCCGGTGACGATGGGCAGCTCGGCCTTCACGCAGGGCCCCACCACGGCCGCCCCGGGCAGCATCGGCAGCACGGCCCAGCCGGCCATCCAGATTCAGGGCAGCTTCCTCGACAACTACCAGGTGAATTTCCTCATCCGCGCCACGCAGGCATCCAAGAACAGCAGCATCGTCACCGCGCCCCGCGTGACGGTGTGGAACAGCCAGCGCGCGTTCATCATCGTGGGCACGCAGCAGGCCTACGTCGCCGACCTCGAAGCCGTCACGGCCGAAGGCGCTTTCGCCTACAACCCGATCGTCGATACCGTGACCAGCGGCGTGCAGCTCCTGGTGCAGCCGACCGTCTCGGCCGACCGCAAGTACGTCAACCTCAGCCTTACCCCGCAGCTCTCCCAGCTCATCGACCTGGTGAACTTCGCGGTGTCGGCCGCCGCCCCCGGCGTGAACAACGGCAACAACAACGGCGTTGTCGCGACCTTCGGCACCGCCAACATCCAGCTACCCCTGCTGCAGATCACCTCGCTGCAGACGATCGTCACCGTTCCCGACCAGGGCACGCTCCTGCTGGGCGGCCAGACGCTCGCGGGCGAGATCCAGCTTGAAGAAGGCGTACCGATATTGTCCAAGGTCCCCTTCCTCAAGCGACTCTTCACCAATACGTCCACGGCCAAGGACGAGCAGGTGCTGCTCATCCTCGTCAAGCCGACGATCATCATCCATCGCGAGATCGAGCAGGACCAGTTTCCGCTGCTGAATTCGCGGAGGCCGTAGAGCCGGAAGTTGTCAGTGGCCCGTTGTCCGTTGTCAGTGGTTGGGTCCCTGGTCCTTTGGTCAGTGGATTCGTCACTCGGACTCTTGAGAACCGGGGAGGCTCCCGCAACGGACCAACGGACCATTGACCCGTCCACGGACAACTGACCACTGACAACGGACTGCACGCGACGGACCACGGACAACTGACGAGTATCCCATGCAGCCCAATGAACTCAACCATCGCTTTGGAATTGCAGGCGCACTCTCCTTCGAATACGGTCCTGGCGGGCTGTGCCGGGCCATCATGCGCGGGCGGCGCCGAGGCGATCGTCTATCTCCACGGCGCGCACGTTGCGCACTACCGGCCGCCCGGCGGCAAGCCGCTGCTGTTCATGAGCGATAAGAGCGCGTTCGACCCGGCCAAGCCCATCCGTGGCGGCGTGCCGCTGGCATTTCCGTGGTTCGGGCCACGCCCCAGCGACCCTTCCGCGCCCCTGCACGGCTTTGCCCGCATCATGCCGTGGAACGTCCAGTCGGCGGCGCAGGGGCCCGATGGCTCGCTGTCCCTGCGCCTCACACTTACCGACACCCAGCAGACCCGGCAGGTCTGGCCCTTCGAGTTCGCCCTGAGCTACACGGTCACCATCGGCGATGACCTGGAGATGGCGCTGGAAGTGAGCAATCCCGCCAGCCAGGAGATGAGCTTCCAGGAGGCGATGCACACGTATCTCGCCGTGTCCGACGTGAGGCGGGTTGCGGTCGATGGACTGAGCGGCGCGACGTTCGTCGACAAGACCGACGGCATGAAGCGCAAAGAGCAGTCGCCCGAGCCGCTGCGCATCACCGGCGAAACCGATCGTCTCTACCTGCACACCCAGGCGGCGTGCGCCATCGACGACCCCGCCGGCGCGAGGAGGATCACCATCGACAAGAGCGGCAGCAACAGCACCGTCGTCTGGAACCCCTGGATCGGCAAGGCCAAGGCCATGCCCGATTTCGGCGATGACGAGTGGCCGCTGATGATCTGCGTGGAGACAGCCAATGCGGCCGAGGATGCGGTGACGCTGGCGGCGGGGGGGAAGCATCGGATGATGGCGAGGATAAGGGCCTAGCGGACGATGCGCGTATTGCGTATTGCGTAAGCAGTTACCCTGTACGAAATACGCAATACGAAATACGCAATCCGCCTCCCCTGAACCTTGCAACGCGCCATCCCAATCCAGTAATATAGAACAGGCTGCAGCCCTCCGGCTTGTTATGGAAGCGCAACGACGATCCAACATCACGACCCTTGCCCTTTACGCGGTGGCGGCGCTGCTGTTGGCCAACCTGCTGGCGCTGCTCTTCCGCGGCGAGAACCCCGCCCACGGGCAGCGGCAGGGCCCCATCGCCGGCGGCGCCGGGATGTTCGTGATGCCGGCCCAGCTCTCGGGGAACACCTGGGGCTGCTACCTGATGGACGTCGATCGCGGCACGCTCTGTGTCTACCAGTTCTACCCCGGCTCCAAGCAGCTTCAGTTCGTGGGGGCGCGCAACTTCATCAACGACGTCAAGCTGAAGAACTACAACACGACGCCTTCTCCCGCGGAGGTTGCGGACCTGGTCAACAAGCAGGACCAGGCGGTTCGTGGCGGCGCCGCCATCCAGCCCCCGCCGGATGAGCAGCCTCGGAAAGACAACCCTTAGGCCACGCGCGCGGGCAGGAGTCCCGCGCTGCGGCGGAACATCATCAGGAGCGTCACCATGGCGAAGATGTTTTACACGATGGACGAGACCAAGAACACCTTGGCCAAGAACGAGGAGGAAATCCGCCAGTACGCCCGCGAAGGGCGGCTGCGCGAGTTCCGCGACGGCCCGCGCCTGATGTTCAAGGCCGACCAGGTCGAGCAGCTCAAGGCCGAGCTCAGCGGCAGCGGCGATGCGCTGTCGCTGGCCCCCAGCGACAGCGGCGCCCCCATCAGCCTGGCCGACAGCAAGTTCCGGGCAAGCGACTCCGAAGGACACTCATTTCACGGACGTCGGCAGCGGTTTGGCCGGCGTGCCTTCCCCCGGCAAGATCGCGCCGACGACGCCGGGCAGCGGCAGCGGGCTGGCCAACCTCCCCGGCACCGGGCTGACGCAGTCGGGCTCGGGCC
Organism: uncultured Phycisphaerales bacterium; assembly: GCA_963836515.1. Classification (GTDB taxonomy): domain Bacteria; phylum Planctomycetota; class Phycisphaerae; order Tepidisphaerales; family Tepidisphaeraceae; genus CAWIJX01. The sequence continues at coordinate 1,747,315 of CAWIJX010000004.1, read as the reverse complement.
TGTCCGGGTCGGGCCTGTCCGGCGGCGGTCCGCGCGGCGGCGGCATCACCATCTTCGATGTCAACGATTCCCAGAAGGCCGACCCCAGCGCCCAGACGGCGATCAACCCCTCCATCCAGGACCAGATCAACCTCGAAAGCGTCGGCTCGGGCTCGGGCCTGCTGGAGCTGACCCGCGAGTCGGATGACACCAGCCTCGGCGCGGTCTTCGATGAGCTGACCCCCGGTGGCGGCCGGCAGAAGGGCCTGTCGCCCTCCGGCGTGGTCGTCGAGGAAGCCGGGGGCGAGGCCGAACTCGAACGCTCCACCGGCAGCGCGCTATCGGCCCCCGTCTATGTCGAGCCGACCGATTCGGTCGGCGCGGGCATCGGCGCGGCCGGGCTGATCGCGGCGGCCGTCGTGTGCTTCGGCGGCTTCATCCTCGCCGCGGCCCTGGCCGGCTATCGCCCCGACATCCTCAACGACCTGCAGTGGGAAAAGAGCCTCAAGACCTATCTGGCCATGGCGCTCGGCGGCTGCATGCTCGTCGGGGTGATCGGGTATTTCGTTTCCCGCGCGACGAGCAAGTAGGACTCACCGCGGAGTCGCAGAGGACGTAGAGAAGACATAATTGCGTAGGAAGGTGCCGCCGGTGCCCTCTCACCGGCGGTATTTCTTGCGCGCAAGCCCGGAGCATGCGGCATGGGCGGTGGAGTTCATGGCGTTGCGCTCGAAGGTTGCGTGGCACGCGCCACAATCTGCCGCGCTGCGTGTGAACGAGAGGGCAGTCACCTGGTGACCGCCCTCTCTCAATCAAGAATCCTAAATCCAGAAATCTACCGAGGCTGGTTCTGCTGCAACTGCTGCATCTGGATTCTCCTGAGGCCCAGGGGCTTGACGGTGCCTTTGGAGTCGATCGTCTTGCTTTCCACCTGCGTCGTTTCCAGTTGCCCGGCCGTGTGCAGCTCCAACGTGTGAGCCGCGGAGATCCGCGCCTCGACCGGCGTTGTGCCAGCGCTGACCTGCCCCGACTTGTGGATCGTCATGGCCTTGGTCGCCGGGTCCATTGCCGTCCCGGCGGTGAACGTGGCCTTGTGCGCGACCTTCTGCCGGTCTTGCAGCGCCACGCCGGCCGACAGGTCGGCGATGGAGTGGACAACGAAGTTGGGTTGGATGGCCGATCGGCCGTCGGCGGCCTGCGTCTTGACCTCGACGAACTGCAGGTGGTGGCCCACCAGGAACTTGGCGGTGCGCGCCGGCGGCGTTCGGCGTGACCTGCACGTTGAGCTCCTTGAGGTTGTGATTCAAAACGAAATAGACCTCGCGCGAGCCGCCATATTGAGGCCCGTACTCATCGTTCATTTGTTTGGCGAGGTTGGCCAGTTCAGGGGTCTCTTGATTCGTCTTGTGTAGCGTGAATTGCGGCTTCTTGGTGGCGCTGGCGTTCCTGGGCGCGATGGCGCCATGGTAGACCATCTTGACGACGTCGCGTCCGAGGCCGCGATTTGTCCCATCGACATCCATGAGCCCTCTGCCACGGGGTTTGGTGAAGAGCTTCCTTCCGGTTGAGTCGCTGATCTGGTCAACGCTGGCGCCCTGCCCGACGACGATCTGGAGGACGTCGCCCAGGCCATTGGCCAGGTCGCGCCAGCCATTGTCGATGGCATAGGGGATGTAGGCGATCCGCCCGTCGGCCTGCGTCCAGTTCTGTCCGCCCATGGGGAAGCTCCAGTTGTTTCCGGAGATGACCATGGGCGGGAAATTGGCCTCGTTATCGGGCAGGTTGACGCACGGTTGATTCGGATCGTAGACGTGGATCAGAATGTTTGCGCCGCTACGTTCCACTGATAGAGGGACAATCGCGTGCCCCTCCCAGCCGTGCGCCAGGGTGAGGATGCCGTAGTTGCCGGCGCGGGTATCCCTGTCGATCTGGTCGGCGATGGTTGTCGGCGCATCAAACATCGAATGGAGCCAGTGCTGGATGAAGTACGTCGAGAACTGCCTCCATTGGCACACATTGATGTCGTACTCCACCGGAGTGCGCTGCGTGAACTTGGGCCAGAACAGCTCCGTCAGGTTGTCTTCCAGGACGAATTCCTTCTCGCCGGCGTTGGCCAGCAGGCACATGCCTTCGCAATTGCCGCCCGAGGCCAGGCTGCGCCCGGTGCCGAACATCACGTAGGTGACCGGGTTGGCGTAGTCGCTCCATCCAAGATCGAAGGCGTCGGTGAAGCTGTTCCAGCTCATGTCGGCGGTGTTGAAGTTGCTGAAATGCCAGGCACCCTGGTGACGGAAGACATTGTGGGGAATGCCGACGAGAGTGCCGGTGTCGCCGGGGTTGCCGCCGCGGCGGATGGCGATCACCACGTAGGCGTTGGGCAGGCCCTTGCACTGGCCACCGGTGCCATCGTCGCCCTCGCGGCCCCAGTAGCCGTTGTCGCCATAACCATCATCCTCGTAGCCGAGCTGGAGGTGCAGGCTGCCGGTGGCGCCGGTTGGGATCTGGCGCTCTGTCTTCAGGCCATAGTCCTTGAGGCGGACCAGGCCGTGGGTCAGGCCGGGAATGGAGATCAGGCCATGGTAGAGCCTGTCCGCATTGGGGCCCTGGGGATCGACGTAGCGTTTCCACGTCTTGCCGTGTCCGCCCGTCTGGGCGCAACCACCGGCGTCCACGGTTACGAAATCGCCGGGCTGGAAGGTGATGTTTGGGTAGTCGCTGACGCGCCTCTGGATATTGGGCTTATTGATGCGCCACTTGGTGATGTTGGCGGAGCCGGAGGGTAGTTGTGTGATGATGTCGAACTGTTCGCCGAAGGCCGTGCCCAGGAAACCGAGGAGGCACGCACCAACGGCTACCGCACGAGCGGTGCATGTTGATCTGTTCATGATGTTGGTCCTTTCCGTTTTTGGGGCAAGTGACAAAACTGTCCGCGGGTCGGCGGGGATTACGTGATCTCGCTGCCCCCGGCCGCAGGCACTGCGTCAGCGATCGCCGACAAGACAGGTTATTTCTTACGTCCGACCTGATCCGCGCGTCAACCGTATAAATTTGGTGCGATATTCTCGAACTGAAGCGGAAGCGTCGTGTGGTTTGGCATGAAGTCGATGCGGCGGTGGCGGTGGGCAGGACAGAAATGGCTTCGTTTCGCAGGGGAAGGTGTGCGGGAGAGGGAGTGGAATCGGCAAGCCCTGGCGCGACGGGAGGTTGCGGGTTGGGGGCGGGGGGTTCGGTGGGTTTGTTTCGCGGGCGCTGGCTTTCACCACGGAGGCACGCAGCGTGAGCTGCGCCTGCAACCCAGGCGCGAGTGGTCTTGTCAGTGGTCCGTGGTTCGTAGTCAGTAGTTGGGTCCGTTGCCCGTTGGTCAGTGGACGTGCCACTCGGCCGATCTTCTGGGCTGGCCAGGCTTTCGTCCACCGACATCAACGAAGACACGAAGGCGTCGGCGGACGCGGGGATTTCAGATTGCCGATTGGCGACTGATGCTTCGAGATCAGGGGTTTCGGAGTCGGCGGTGAGGATGGGGTTGGGGAGGATCATGATTCCTTTCGTTCTCGGCATGATTGTGACAGAAGGCTCGGCGAAATTCACTCTGACGGCGGGAGGTCCGAGGGAGGTTAGCCATAAGTGGTGTGCAGGCGTAGGTTTACAGATCCGATGGCATCAACGCATTTAGATTCGTCCTGGAAAAAGCCGGCACGAAGTGGCCCTGGGCGCGCACAAAGCGACCCCGAGTTGGCCCTGCGGCGGCACGAAGTGGCGCTGAAGCGGCCCGGTCGGGAAGTTGCCAGTTGCCAGCGGGCCAGTTGCCAGTTGCCGGTTGCCGGTTGCCAGCGGGCCAGTTGCCAGTTGCCGGTTGCTGGTTGCCAGCGGACAGCGGATAGCGGATAGCAGATAGCAGATAGCGGGCGGCGAGTGCGCGGAGGGCGGCGGGGTGAAGGTCATACGTCGTCGGCGGGGTTGGGTGCGCATGATGGCTCCTTGCGGGGCGCCTCGCTCATTGGTTGAGGCCACAGGGCGATGGATGCGCCCTTCAATATTCCCGTCGGCGCTGCGCAGATCGGTGTGCGTGGGCGCAGCGTGGCGCAACGCTGGTGGGGTTTTTCGCGGGGAAGGCGATGGATCTGGTGTGTGGGCCGGCCGATCTGCACAGCGCGGGCGAGGACTCTGGGCCGGGCATGCGGTGGGCGCGGGGTTTGCTTCGCGAACGTTGACATACAATGTCATGGTTGCTACCGTATTGACATGCCGGTTCGGATCACCCCCGAAGCGTATCGGCAGATTGCGAATGCCAATGACCATGCATGATGTCGTGATGGATGGACGAAAATATGTCATGATTCCGCGTGATGAGTGGGATCGGATCGCCGAGCGACTTCCCGATCCTGATTTGCTTCCCGAGCCGCCGGCCCACGCCGACGGCAGTTTTTCGCCGGAGCATGTGCGGGTGATGCTCTGCAACAAGGTCATCCAGCAGCGAAAGGACGCCAAGCTAACCCAGGCCCAACTGGCCAGGCGGGCGGGAATCCGTGTGGAGACGATCAGCCGTCTGGAGTCCGGCAAACATATTCCGTCGGTTCGGACCATGGAGAAGATCGAAGCGGCGATTGCCGGCGTAGGCGGGAACTGACCGCTTCCCCTTTGCGTTCCCCCGGGGGCTTATTCGCATCCGCGGCAACAGCCATTCCTGGCCAAATCACCGCTCAAAGTGCGGTTCGGATGGAGGTTCTCGTTGACATTCCTGCCAAATCATCCTTTATCGCAAAACCGTAAAGTCGGCTACTTTTTCGCCCCCTTCTCCATTTCAGCGATCTCTTCTGGCGTGGCTTCCACGACTACGCGGAACTTCGTGCTTCCGTAGGCTGCATCATCTTTGGCTTCACCCACGCCTTCGTGGTAAGTGACGGTATTTCTGGCCCAATGGGCGTGTTTCCTGCCGGACGCTTCGTCTTTCTCACACGAATAATACGGGTCTACCTCGTCCATGCGGCGAAAAACAAACGCGTCCCGTGTCATTTCGTACGCATTATCGCTGATCATGTCATACAGTCCCCAGGCATTCGGTTGTTTGGACTTCACCGGAAGACACTCTCCCCTTGCGCGTCCGGCGCTCTTCTGGTCCTTGTATTTTGCATCCAGTTGCGGATTGGATGTGCCCACGCGGGCCGCGTATTCCCATTCCGCTTCCCCGGGCAGACGGACGGTTCGGCCGTTCTTCTCCGACAGAATCTTGCAGAACTTGTTGACGTCGGCGCAGGTAACATTCCGGACCGGGCGTTGGGGGTCTTTCAGTGTGCTGGGATTGCTTGCCCATAACCGCCTCGTACATCTCCTGCGTCACCGGAATCTCCGCCATATAGAAGGGCTTGGTCAGGGTAATGAGACGCGGAAATTCATCCTGCCATCGGGGAACAACGTAGAAGGGCTTCATAAACAAGAACGCTCCGCGTGGCAGGAGGATGCACTTGAGCGACAGCGTCTCGGTGACTTTCAGGATCAAGGGGTCCTTGCCAGTCGTCTTGATGGGTTTGTCAGGCGCCAGCATCTTGTCCGGATACTTGAGAGTGACGGGTTTTCTGTCGGGATATTGGTCAAATATCTTGCTGGGCGTGATCCATTTTCTTCCGTCCTTTTCGGAGACAATGCCGGTCACGGCTCTCTGCGGATTGCCCCACTTGCAGGAACCCAGGTTCTTCGTCGTGAGTTCACCGGGGGTGATGTAGTACTTCAGCCTTTTTCCCCACGCCTCATTCAGATTGCGGGCTTGCTCCCCATCCATGCTGTCGCCCGGCCAATTCTCCTTCATGATGGCGTCCAATGCGACTGCCACCTCGGGGGTGCCTTCCAAGGCGAACAACACCAACGTCTTATCCGCATCCTTTGCCGGTTTGAGGGTGCAGGCTTCTTCCAGCATCATCATGCCCTTGATGGTGACTTCTTCGGCGCCCGCGGCCGCCGGATTGGATGCCGCCGGCGCCTCGTCAGCCGGAGCGGACACGGCAAGCGACAATACAATCAGCGACATCCCAACAACCACAGACAATGCACGCCTCATATGCGCTCCCTGATAGGAAATCTGATTCCGCGGGGGCCGCGGCGCGCCGGGCGGGGGTGAGGGGTTGGGGGAGAGGGGGAGTTTGGGGCGTCCATGCTTCATCTCGCGGAACCCCACTCGAATCGCCTGACACGCGGTTGGCCGATTTCGCGGATATTTCCTGGCCCGGGGACCGTCCCCGGGCAGTCCAAGAGCAATATACCACCAGACTCAGGGCATGCAATGGCTGAGTTGGCTTTTCCCGTGCGGTGGATTATTGCTCCCAGGGCAGATCGGGCTGGTCGAGGTGGTTGCGGCGGGCGTGTTCGATGAAGTCGCCGTAGGGCTCGACGGTAAAGCCGGGATTGCGCTGGGAAGCGGCGGCGGAATGCCGCGATGGGGGCGCGGGCTTGGGCGGGGCGCGGGCAGGCGGGTCGTGCCACAGGCCGCGGTGGCGGAGGATCTTGCGGAGCGCGGCCGGGGGCGGCTCGCTCCACGGGGGTTCCGGTTTGAGGCGGTCGCCCCGGACCGCGCAAGCGCGGAACTCCGAGCACAGCGGAGCGCGGCCGGGGGCGGCTCGCTCCACGGGGGTTCCGGCTTGAGGCGGTCGCCCCGGACCGCGTAAACGCGGAACTCCGAACGCGGCGGACCGCGGCCGGGGCGGCTCGCTCCACGGGGGTTCCGGTTTGAGGCGGTCGCCCCCCGACCGCGCAAGCGCGGAACGCCGAGCACAGCGGAGCGCGGCCGGGGCGGCTCGCTCTACGGGGTTCCGGCTTGAGGCGGTCGCCCCGGACCGCGCAAGCGCGGAACTCCGAGCGGCGGAGCGCGGCCGGGGGCGGCTCGCTCCACGGGGGTTCCAGCTTGAGGCGGCGCGCCCGGGCCGCGTAAACGCGGAACTCCGAACGCAGCGGAGCGCGGCCGGGGGCGGCTCGCTCTACGGGGTTCCGGCTTGAGGCGGCCGCCCCGGACCGCGTAAACGCGGAACTCCGAACGCAGCGGAGCGCGGCCGGGGGCGGCTCGCTCCACGGGGGTTCCGGTTTGAGGCGGGCGCGCCCGGGCCGCGTAAACGCGGAATGCCGAGCGCAGCGGAGCGCGGCCGGGGGCGGCTCGCTCTACGGGATCCCGGCTTGAGGCAGCCGCCCCCGGACCGCGTAAACGCGGAACTCCGAACGGCGGAGCGCGGCCGGGGACGGCTCGCTCTAGGGGGTTGCGGCTTGAGGCGGCCGACCCCGAACCGCGTAAACGCGGAACTCCGAACGGCGGAGCGCGGCCGGGGGCGGCTCGCTCCACGGGGGTTCCGGCTTGAGGCGGGCGCGCGCCCGGACCGCGTAAACGCGGAACTCCGAACGCAGCGGAGCGCGGCCGGGGCGGCTCGCTCCACGGGGGTTCCAGCTTGAGGCGGGCGCGCCCGGACCGCGTAAACGCGGAACTCCGAGCGCAGCGGAGCGCGGCCGGGGCGGCTCGCTCCACGGGGGTTCCGGCTTGAGGCGGGCGCGCCCGGACCGCGTAAACGCGGAATGCCGAGCGCAGCGGAGCGCGGCCGGGGGCGGCTCGCTCCACGGGGGTTCCGGCTTGAGGCGGGCGCCCCCGGACCGCGTAAACGCGGAATGCCGAGCGCAGCGGAGCGCGGCCGGGGGGGGGCTCGCTCCACGGGGGTTCCGACTTGAGGCGGGCGTGCCCGGACCGCGTAAACGCGGAACTCCGAGCACAGCGGAGCGCGGCCGGGGCGGCTCGCTCTACGGGGGTTCCGGTTTGAGGCGGTCGCCCCCCGACCGCGCAAGCGCGGAACTCCGAACGCAGCGGAGCGCGGCCGGGGCGGCTCGCTCCACTTAAGAATCGAATATGGCGAAGACGCCCGCCGCGATGATCGCCGCCACCAGCATCAGGATCGTTCCCACTAGCTGCCGCCGCGGCGTCGCCAGGCACATGACCAGCCCGGTGACGGCCGATAGCGCCAGCAGGATGGCCGTCGCGTCGATCACGCGCTTCCAGGCAGGGTTGCCAGCCTTTCCCTCGTGCAGGTCAGACAGCAGCCCGCGCACGCCGCGCAACTCGCGCGTCAGCGTCACCGCGCCATCTTCGCGATTGACCACGGCCGTCGTTATTACGCCGGGGCGGCGGAAGACGATGCGGATCTCCTCCTTGCTGATGTCGGGCTTGTCCGCCTGCCCCCGCGCCGAGCTTGACCAAAGCGCTCAACATGCCCTGCGCGTCACCCGTGCGCAAGCTCCCGATCGACGTTGCCGCTCCACGTCTTCTCCGAGCGCACCTCGTCCAGGCCAAAGTAGTCCTGGTGATTCAGCATGAACCCCGTGACGGCGAAGAACGCCATCAACACGAACCCCAGCATCGACAGGTAGAGATGAAGCAGTCGCAACAGCTTCATGGCTTGTCTCCGCGCGGGCCGTACATGACGGGCACGTCCTCGTACTCGCGGGTGGCGTCGATCTTCCCCTCGGCTTTGTCGGCGGCGCAGGTGATGACCACGCTGCCGGTCGAGTGGGTTCCCTTTTCGCGGTTCGATTCGACGCAGATCTTGTACTTGCCCGGCGGCACCGGCTTGCCGGCATCATCGAGGCCATCCCACGCGATGGTGTAGCGGCCGGCCGGACGAGTCGCCCGCGTCACGGCCCGCACCATGTCGAGCTTGTCCTTCGCGAACTTCCACCACATCGAGAGGTCCTTGAAATACTTCCGCTCGTTGGCCCACAGCGAGATGGTGCGCACCGGCTGTCCCTGCTCATCCTCCGCCCAGACGGCGACGAACGGCCGGTGGTCCTTGCGAGCCGATGATTTCCTGATCGTCAGCGTGAGCGTCACCTGGTAGTCCTTGGGCCAGGCCTTGGTTGCCGGCGCTTCCGCTGCCAGAGGCACTTCGATCTTCGCAAGACCCTCGCTTCGAAACTGCCGGCCATTGGCGCCGATGACCAGGCACTGCGCCGCTCCGCTGTGCCAGCGCCACGCCTTCGGGCGGCGAGAGCACGCAAAGCGTCGTCGCCAGCACGTTGGCGGTGACGTTATCGGGGGCGATTACGGTGGCGCTGAGCACGCCCTCGGCCGGGCGGCCGGTGCGCGGGTCGAAGATGTGCGAGTAGTGTTTGCCGCCGATGTCGTAGCCACGCTCGTAGCCAGCGCTGGTGGCGATCGCGGTGCCGTCGAGGCGCACCTGTGTCAGTGGGCGGGCGTTGTCCTCGGGGTGCGCTGGGTCGGCGACGCCGATGAGCCACGCGCCATTGCAGGCCATGTCCCCGCCGATGTTCACGAGAACGTCAGCACTCGGCGCTGCTCTTTGCGCAGCCGCCAGCGCGCAGGCCGAGGATGTAGCCTTTGCCGGCCGAATCGATGTTCAGCGCCCGGCCATCGCGGTGCTCGACGCTGGCGTCGGATTGGACACGGAAGGCGGCGGATGAGACCAGTGGCAGAGCCGTCTCGGCTCTGAGGGGAATCAGCGGCGAGACGCCGCTGCCACTCTGGCGTTTCCATCGCGCAATCACATCGCCGAGCTGCGCTGAATGCCCCGCCGCTCTCGCGCTGCCAACGCTCGCACGCGCACAGCACATTGACCAGGTCCGGTGAAGCCTGCACCACGCCGACCGCGCGGTTGAACCGGCTGATATCGCTTTCGCCGTCATACGTGCTGAGGATCTTTCTCAGCCGCTCGATTTCGTCGAGCACCGCCGACTCGACGGCCTGCGCATTGCGCGATGATGTGGCGCGCACGGTGATATCCAGCGACGTGCCAAGGATGTAGTCGTGATGGAATTCATACTTTTCCGCGCGCGACAGTCCCGGCAGAACCAGCCCCAGCACAACCGCAAGAAACACTCGTGTTTTCATCAATCCTCTCCGCGCCCCCAATCTGGAATCTGAAATTTCAAATTTCAAATTTCAAATTTCAAATCTCAAATCTCAAATCTCAAATCTCAAATCTCAAATTTCAAATTTCAAATTTCAAATTTCAAATTTGAACCCCCTCCGTGTCTCCGTGCCTCCGTGGTGAGAAGCATCACGACAGCTTCCCGAACTCGAAGATCGTCCAGTACAGCGTGATGATGTTCCGCGTCGGCGTCACCGGCTGGATGTTGTGGCACGGCGCGCAGATCCAGCGGGATCCCTTGAAAATCCGGCAACTCTCGCGGATCTCCTTGATAATGTCCTGCTCGGTGCCGAAGGGCAGTGTCCGCTGGTTGTCGATGGCGCCGTGGAATCCGATGCGCTTGCCGAAGTCGCGCACCAAAGTCTCCCGCTCCATGCCCGGGCAGCGCCACTGAACGGGGTTGAGCACTTCGATGCCCACCTGGTCGATCAGGTCCGGAATGAACACCCGCGCCGCGCCGTCCGTGTGATAGAACACGTGGACCCCGAAGGACCGCGCAGATCGGCCATCTTCTTCTGGTTGGGCAGCAGGAAGCGCCGATACGTTTCCAGGCTTATCAGCGGCCCGGTCTGCGAGCCCAGGTCCTCGGCCACGTACGTCAGGTCGATCTTGCCCTTGCCGGCCTGGAAAATCCGCCGGTTGTGCTCGTAGTGAAAATCGAAGATGTGGCCCAGGATGGCATCGGCGATCTGCGGGTTGACGAGCAGGTCCTCGTAGGCCTGCTCCATGCCGCGCATGGCGCAGTAGAGCAGGAAGGGCTCGAAGCCGCCGCCCTGGATGGCGCGATACCCATCATCCTCGGCCAGGAACGGGCTGATTCCGGAGTAGTCGAAATCATCCGCCGACGGCCAGCGAAACGCGTGTACATCCGCCGGACTCTGCACGTTGGCCAGCGGATGGTGCGACACCTCGCCGTAGGAGCCGGTGCCGTAGTCGATCGACTGATGCCGCACGCCCCAGATGTCGGCCTGCGCGTCGTCGGGATGGTGCTCGATCTTGCAGCGTGGGCCGACGCCGCGGATGCGGTCGATGTGCAGCTTGCGCCAGAGCGTCTCATCGTCGGGGCATTCCAACTCGTGCTTGAGGCGGTCGAGCACCTCGCCGGTGGACCAGAAATCGCAGGGAATGCGGTCGGGCGTCTTGTGCTGAAGGATTGCCAGCCAGCGCTGCCGCGGTGTCATTGCCATGGTTGGGCTCCAGAAAAGCGTCCATTTTGAGGACGCTTTGCGTATCCTCCATTCTAGACGCTGCCCGTCAAGTTTGATCTTCCCCGCGGTTCTGGCACAATAGCGGCGAGCATGCACTTTCAGATCAACAGCTATCTCGTGCCCATGGACAAGCGGGAGGAGCACTCGCGCCTGATGCGGCGATTCAAACAGGAGTTGGCGCGGCTCGGGTGCGAGCAGTTCGAGGTGATCGAGGAGGCCGAGAGCAACTGGGTCCCGGCCAGGGGCGACGCCCGGGTCATGCAGATCATGACCTTCCGCGACCGCGCCACCACCAGGCGGTGCAGGAGGCCGAGCGGAAGGACGCCGCCTCGCAGGAACTGATCCGCGAGTTCTGCGAGCTGCTGGACATCGGCGTGCAGAAGGAAAAAGGCCTGATGACGACGGGGTATTACACGTCGATGTAAATGACCGTCTGAAGCGGAAGCGTCAGCGCCCGCTCCGGTTCCGGGCGGGCGCTGACGCTTCCGCTTCAGAGAAGTCACTCCAGCCTTGGCAGCACCCCGTCAAGGTTGGCTTTCCAATCGGGCATGGCACCCAGGAGTTGCTCGGTTTCGCCCAGATCGAGGACGCTGTACGCCGGGCGCGGCGCGGGCCGGCCCAGTTCGGCCGTGGTGATGGGCGTGATCGGAACTCGCGGATCGATTCGCCGGCCGATCGCCGCGGCAAACTCGAACCATGTACACTGGCCGCCGTCGGTCACGTGGTAGATGCCCCGCGCGCCCTTCTCGATCAGGGCGATGGTCGAGCGCGAGATGTTCGGCCGACGTGGGGCGGCCCGTCTGGTCGTTGACGATCTTCAGCGGCCGGTTCTGGCGAACATGCGCGGCGATGGTGCGCACGAAATTCCTCGCCCACGGCGCATAAAGCCAGCTTGTACGGATGATCAGGCGGTCGCCGCCGGCCTCTTCGATGAGTCGTTCGCCCAGGGCCTTGGTCCGGCCATAGGCGCCGATGGGATCGCGCGTCCCTGGTCTTGTACGGCTGGGCGCTGCGCCCGAAAAGACGTAGTCGGTGCTGAAATGGACGAGGAAAATGCCGCGAGCCTTGCACGCCCGCGCCAGATACCCCACGCCATTGCCGTTGATGTTGGCCGCGAGAGCTTCGTTCTTCTCGGCGGCATCGACATCCGTGTACGCCGCGCAGTTGATAACCAACCGGCAGGGCGATCGCAGCTCCCCGTCGATCGTGTCAGACTTGGTAAGGTCGAGCTGGTCCAGCCCCGGGCTGCGATATGCGATGCCCCATGAGTCCAGCAATGAGCTGATAGCCCGATAGAGCATGCCGCCCACGCCGATGATCAGGGGCGGTCCTTCGTGAAACAGCGGAGAAGACGGTCCATCCATCTGCTCTACTATATCGGTTCTCTCCGCGTGCTCCGCGCCTCGGCGGTGAATCCCATGCGTAAAAAAAGACAGCGGTCAGGGGGAGGGCGTCCCGGACCGCTGTTGGAGGGGAGAGTGAGAACCGTTACGTATCTTCTATATTGTTGTTCAAGACTATCGAACCGGCAACGCCAAAAACTTTAAGAAATATTTTCAGACGTTCCCGAATTACTGTTTTCTTTCTGGAAAGGTAATACGCGGGCCGGGGCAGTTTGTTTCAGAAAAAGTCATAAATATTACAGCAGAGCTTGGTTGCGGAGCCATTGCCATACTGGCAGCCGCCCCACTTCGCCTGTCGAATTGGCATCCAAAAACCAGCGTAGTCAGGCGATTGCGCAATATGCTTAAGATGCTTAACTACAGCATGTTAAGAACAGACTGCGCGACTGGCACATTCATTGCAACGACCAAGCGGCGGCGGCCCGCGCACCGGCTTGAAGGGCCATTATCGCGTGCCAGCCCCGTCTACAGGAGTAGCACGTCATGGCAAAACCCATCGGAATCGATCTTGGCACCACCAACAGCGTGGTGGCGGTTATGGAAGGCGATCAGCCCAAGGTGCTGGTCAATTCCCAGGGCAGCCGCCTGACGCCATCCGTGGTGGCTTTTACGGATAAGGGCGAAATCCTCGTTGGCCAGCCGGCCAAGCATCAGCAGGTCACCAACCCCAGGAATACGGTGTTCTCTATCAAGCGGTTCATGGGCCGCCGCCACAACGAAGTGGCGCAGGAAGAGAAGATGGTGCCCTACGAGGTCGTCGGCGGTCCCGAGGACATGGTCAAGGTGAAGGTCCGCGGCAAGGAATACACGCCCGAGCAAGTCTCGGCCATGATCCTGCAGGATTTGAAGAAGACGGCCGAGGCGTATCTCGGCGAGACGGTCACCGACGCCGTCATCACCGTTCCCGCCTATTTCAACGACGCCCAGCGGAAGGCCACCAAGGACGCCGGCGAGATCGCCGGGCTGAAGGTCATGCGCGTGCTGCCCGAGCCAACGGCCGCCGCTCTGGCGTACGGACTCGACAAGCGCAAGAACCAGAAGATCTGCGTCTTCGACCTCGGCGGCGGCACGTTCGACGTGTCGGTGCTCGATGTCGGCGAAGGCGTCTTCGAGGTAATGAGCATCAGCGGCGACACGCATCTCGGCGGCGACGACTTCGATGAGGTCCTGATCAACTTCCTGGCCGACGAGTTCAAGCGCCAGGAGGGCATTGATCTGCGCAAGGATGCGATGGCGCTGCAGCGGCTGAAGGAAGCGGCCGAAAAGGCCAAATGCGAGCTGAGCAGCGTCATGGAGACGACGGTCAACCTGCCGTTCATCACGGCCGACCAGTCCGGCCCCAAGCACCTGCAGATGAACATCACGCGGGCCAAGCTCGAACAGCTCATCGGACACCTGGTGGAGAAATGCCGCGAGCCCGTGATCGCCGCGCTGCGCGACGCGAAGCTCAACCCCGAGCAGGTTGACGAGGTCGTGCTGGTCGGCGGCTCGACGCGCGTGCCGATGGTGCAGCGCCTGGTGAAGGAGCTGTTCAAAGGCAAGGAGCCCAACCGCAGCGTCAACCCCGACGAAGTCGTGGGCGTGGGCGCGGCCATCCAGGCGAGCATCGCCACGGGCCAGATGAAGGACATCCTGGTGCTCGACGCCACGCCGCTGTCGCTGGGCGTGGAGACGCTCGGCGGCGTCATGACGACGCTGATCCCGCGGAATACGACGATACCGACCGAGAAGAAAGAGATCTTCTCGACCGCCTCGGACAGCCAGCCGGCGGTCACGATCAACGTGCTTCAGGGCGAGAGGCCGATGGCGCGCGACAACCGACTGCTGGGCCGATTCGAGCTGGCCGACATCCCGCCCGCGCCGCGCGGCATGCCGCAGATCGAGGTCACGTTCAAGGTCGACGTCAACGGCATTCTCAACGTCTCGGCCAAGGACCTGGGAACCGGCAAAGAAAACAAGATCGCCATCACTGGCAGCGGCGGTTTGAATAAGGACGAGATCGAGAAGATGAAGCGCGAGGCCGAGGCGCACGCGGCCGAGGACAAGAAGCGCCGCGAGGTGATCGACCTGAAGAACCAGGGCGACACGCTGGTCTACCAGACCGAAAAGCAGCTCCGCGAGTACGGCGACAAGGTGTCGGCCGAGATTCGCGGCAACATCGAGAGCGCGTTGAACAGCGCTGAAGGATGCGCTGAAGAGCGACGACGGCGACCGGATCAGAAAGAGCGTCGACAACCTGATGGCGGCGTCGCAGAAGTTGGGCGAAGAGATCTACAAGAGCGCCGGCGCAGCAGCAGCAGGGGCGCGGCGCCCAACAGCCGCCTCCGGCGCGGATTCTGGCGCCGAGTGCGGCGCCGGGCGGCGGCGACGGCAAGAAGAAGGACGAGGACGTGATCGACGCCGAGTACGAAGTGAAGGAGTGAGAAGTCCCGGACAACGATGGCCGCAGGCGCCGCTGAAAGCTACTCCAGCGGCGCCTGCTTGTTTTTGCAGGGCAATATCTGAAGTGGAAGCGTCAGCGCCCGCCCCGAATCGGGGGCGGGCGCTGACGCTTGCGCTCTCAGAAAACCCCGGAAAAATCCGCGATTTTTCCGTTGGTTTCCGCGGCGTTCGTGTAGTAAGATTTCATTGTCGCGAGCGGATCCCCGAAGGGTTTCTTCAACGCGACCGGCCACTCGCAGATGCGGATTTGGTGAGTGGCCGTGGTCCCGGGAAGGCGTTCCCGGGAGAGAGAATCCGGCGGCGGATGAGGCGGGACAACACGCAGGGCGCATGACGCCGGCGGCCAATAAACACGTCCACGGACGTCGGCCGCGAATTGATGCAACGTTGCCCCCTCTGACGTGGCGGCTGGGTATGGCTTGAGTGCGGCGGGGCCTCCGCTTTGATTGCCCTTGCCGGCTCCCAACCAAGGAGGTGATCCGTGAGTAATTCTGACATACTGGGTTCGCTGCCGTGAGCAGCATTCCGGGGTGAGATTCCCCGGATGAACGCGGCTGCTTGCGGCTGCCGTACCCGCAGTATTAACTGCGACCCGAGCCCCGAGGGGCTCGGGTCTGTTTTTGCGCGGACTCGTCCGTGGTCCGTGGTCCGTGGTCCGTGGTTGGGTCATTGGTCCCTTGGTCAGTGGCAGGCTCTCGCGCCGCGGGGACCGATTCCTATATCCATTGACGAATGGACAACGGACCCGACCACTGGCGACGGACAACTGGCTACTGACAACCCACTACGGCAGTGGCAGGTCCAATAGCTCAAATGGAACCTGGATCTCCTTGCTCTCCACCGGGATCTCCCACATCAGTTTCACCGGCTCGCCCGCAGCCGCCCCGCCGTTCCAGTTCTGCCGCTGATAGTGGATCGTGAGTTCCATCTGCTCGTTGGTCATGCTGCCCGCCGCCGCGTTCATGCGAAACAGCGCGTGGCCCTCGCCATCCACCAGCTTGAAAAACTGCCCGGGGAACTGGGGATTCCATTCGTGCGGGCTCCACCCAGGGCGGTAGATCGTCATCATCACCTGGAACATCTCGCTGTTCTTGCGGACTTCCTTGAGCAGGAACCGGCGCCCGCCGCGCTCTTGCTGACGTTCTTGGCGCTGAGGATATCGGTGATTTCGCCTGATTCGGAACGGGACTGGAGCATGAATCTCGCAGACCCTTTGAGCGTGGCAATGCTGCGGCTCTCGGCCCGCGGCATCAGGCACGCCGACATGTTCCACATCCAGGCGTTGCCCGGCTGGAGGAACTGCATGCCGGGCATGCCGATGTTGGGGTTGTCGATCGAAATGCCCTTGTCATCCAGCGCCTTGTCTATTTTGGCGCTATCAGGACCCTTGCAGCACGCGCATCTTGGGCTCCGGGCAGACCATGATCTGCACGTTGCAGTTGCGCGTCACGTTGGCCGGCTGGTTCAGGTCGCGCGAGTTGTTGGTGTGAATGTACGTCGCGGAAACGAGGAACGGCCCGCTCACCGACGACCACTTGCCGAACATGGTGCAGGCGCCTTCCCCGATGACCATCTCGCGGTCCATCCCGTTGTTCTGCGGCGAGAGGTTCCAGGTCTTGCAGAGGGTCTTCATGGCCGTCCAGAACGGCTGATCCTCGATGTCGATATCGGCGGCCGGCCACTCGTGCGTGCTCCACAGATTGGGCGGGTTGAGGCGGATCTGGGCATTGGCCTGCCGGCAAATCTCGCCCAGCACCTGGCCGGGCGACGCGTTCTTGAGATGGAGGGTGATCATCGAGGCGCCGGTCATGCGCCCTCGTCGATCTGGCGGATGGCGGCTTCCAGGCGCATGCGCACCTCGTCGTCGGACGCACGCTTCAACTCTTCCACCAATCGCGCGGATGGGCGAGCCCATGCGCGCGAGCTCATCCTGGGCCTTCTGGCGCAGGTGGAAATTGTCGTGCGCCAGGTTGGCGACCAGGGCGTCGACCTTTGCCGATGGCGCGGTCGTGGGCGCCGCCGCGACTACCCCGGCCGCCGGTGCTGTCGCGGGCGCTGCGCGATCATCCGCCCCGGCGAATCCACCGCAGGCCCATAGCAGCGCAGTCGCGGAATAGAGCAAGAGCGATATTCGTGTCCGATCCGACGCCATAGCCACGGCTCCTCGTGAGGACGACTGGCCGGTATCATACCAAGCAATCGTTGCCAGTGACCAGTATTTGGTGTTGGCGCGATGAATATTACAGGTCGGCGGTGGGAAGCGTCACTGGCAACTTTCCGGAAGGCGCAGTCACGATCGCACGATGCGTAGCAGGCCTGCCCGTCCTGACGGTATGATGTTACACCGAGCTGCCATGAAAAACGGCCGGCCGACATTGCTCTTGATGAGTCTGCTCGCTGCGCTGTGCGCGACCGCAGCCCCTCCCGCGACGCTGCCGGCCGACGTGGCTGCGCTCGGTGCCGCAACTGGCGGACCCCAGCCCGACAGTCCGGGAGCGCGCCACCGCGCAACTTCGGGCCATCGGCAAGGACGCCCTGCGCCAGCTTGAGCAGGGCAGCCAGTGTGGCGACCCCGAGATTCGCTCGCGTTGCCGCTGGCTGATTCGGCGCATCCAGCGGCATGGCATTCCCGGCGGGCCGCTGCCGCCGGTGCCCGTCATCCAGGGCCTGCGCATCTCGACGGTCCACGGCGCGTCAAGTTCTGGATGTCACGGATGACGGGCGGAAGATCCACATCGAGCGCGAGGGACCGGCGGTGCGGATGAGCATCACGGCCGTGGAAGATGGCGAAGAGCGTACGGAGCGCTATGCCGCCGCCAGCCTGGAGCAACTCAGAAAAGAGAATCCGGACGCGCACGCCATCTACCAGCGATACGACGGATGGGCCGGAGGCCAACCCGCCGGTTTTCGCATCGGCGGGCTGCAGGTTGGCGCAGGCGCAGCGCCGGTGTTCATCCAGCCACTTCCGCCCATACCCCCGGTTCCCCAACCAACTCCGTTCGACAACCTCGTCGCGAAAATCCGGGCCCAGTTGATCAAGGCCGACGCACCTCGCGACCAACGGGCGCAGGTGATGGATCGGCTTGAGACGATCCGCAAGCTCCGCGACGACGGCGCTGATATCACCGACGAGCAGCGCGATCAGCGCGTGGCGAAACTGTTTCAGGCCAGCGACGACCTGCGCAAGAAGCTCGCCGAGTTGAAGGTCACCGAACCTGATGACGAGGCAATTCCGCCGCCCGCAAAGGCGCGGCTTGGCATCGTCATCAGCCAGATTGACCAGGCGGTGACGGTGCAGCGTGTTGTCGCCGGAATGCGCGGCGCGAAGCTCGGATTGCAGGCCGGCGACGTGATTGAGAAGGTCAACGGCAAGCCGGTGAAGGGCCTCGCGGAGCTGCGTCGGCGCTGTCGGCGAACGAACGTGTCACGCTCTTCGATCACCCGCGACGGCCGCACGATGGAGATCAAGGAGTGAGCAGATAGTAGATAGCTGATAGTAGATAGTTGGTAGTTGACGTCACGAACCACTGCGTACTCGGTGACTTGCCCCACTCACCCTTTCATCCTCATGACATTCTCCGCGACATCGGCAAGGAGTTCCGCAGCGCGTGACCGCCTCATCCAGCAACATCGGCCCGCGGCAGATCGAGAAGCTCGCCATCAGGCCCGCGGCGGCCGCCGTCGCGGCACCGACATCGACCTGACCGGCAATCGCAATACACGGCACGCCCAGCTTGGCACATACCCGGGCCACGCCCACCGGCGTCTTGCCGGCCAATGACTGGCTGTTGAGCTTGCCTTCGCCCGTGATGCACAAATCAGCGCCGCGCAGCCGCTTCTCCAGGCCGACGGCGTCGATGACGATGTCGATGCCGCGGCGGAGCTGCGCGCCGAAGAACGCCATCATGCCGAAGCCAAGCCCTCCGGCCGCGCCTGCGCCGGCTCCCGCGCCAGAGGCAATCTTCCCAGCCGCGCGCCAACTGCTCCAGCGCCGTATCGAGCAGTTCAACCTGCGCGGGCGAGGCGCCTTTCTGTGGGCCGAAGATCGGCGCAGCGCCGCTCGGCCCATACAGCGGATTGGTGACATCGCAGGCGACTTCAATCGCAAGCTCCTCGGCGGCCGGCCGGGTTGCCGCGACGACTCTGGCCAGGTCGAGCCCGCACAGCGGCTCATCGGCTGCCGCGCGCTGGCGGCCATCCTCCATCTCGAACCGCACGCCGCACGCCTGCGCAGCCGATGCCGCCGTCGCAGGTGGCGCTGCCGCCGATGCCCAGAATAATGCGCTGCGCCCCGGCCGACCGCGCCGCTTGCAGGAGTTGGCCCGTTCCAAAGGTGGTGGTCTTCAGTGGGTTGCGCTGCTCCGGCCGCAGAAGATGCAGGCCCGACGCGGCGGCCATCTCCACGACCGCCGTCCGCCCATCGCCGAGCATGCCGAATGACGCATCCACCGTCATTCCGGGCAGCGGGCCTGTGACTGGCGCCTTGAGGATTCGGCCGCCGGTGGCGCTGACCAGCGCATCGACGGTGCCTTCGCCGCCGTCGGCCACGGGGCAGAGGTCGATCCGAGCGTCAGGCCGCGCGCGACGGACACCTTGGGCGATGGCCGAGGCGACCTCAGCGGCCGCGAGGCAGGCTTTGAACTTGTCGGGGGCAATGACGATGTACATGGGAAGGGCGAATCTCGGATTTCACATTTCAGATTTCAGAAACAAGCCACGGCGCGATCGGCGCAGACAAGCCAGAGCATCGCGCGCCATGTCGAAAGCCTCCTCAAGCGTCCGGGCCTGCGTGATCAACTCGGGATCGAGCGGCGAAGTGACAATGTATCCGCCCTCCTCCGCGGGCCGGAGGGTCAGCATTAGTTTCCCGTCGCAGACGGTGTAGCAACTCGGCATCGTTTAGTACTCCAGAGTCGTATACCCCATATTCTCCCCGCGGATGATGCCCACGCGCACCTTCGCGTGCTCGCCCAGCCGCTCCAGCAGCGTTGTCAGGTCCTGGATCTTGTTCACGCGATAGCGCCGAACCTGGATGATGATGTCGCTGGGCTTGAGCCCCGCCGTGCCGGCAGCGCCCTGTCGCTCGACTTCCGTGATCAGCACGCCATCCTCGGTCTTGAGCTGGTATTTCTCGGCCAGCATCGGCGTGACCTGCTCGACGGTCATGCCCAGCCGGCGCTTGACCTCGACGACCGCCGTCGGCACCGGCGCGGGCTTGATGGCGATCTTCTTTTCGCTCCCATCGGCGAAGCGCACGGCGACGCTCGCATGCTCGGCCTTCAGCCGCAGCAGGGCCGCATACGCATCGACGATGTTGCCGGGGCGCTGGCCGTTGATCGACGCCACGACCTGGCCGGCAGTGCCTGTGGTGAGTACCTGGCAGTCGATCCGCGCCGGTTCCGTCAGCCGCCGCCGCTCGATGAACTGCAGCGGGATGTCGAGCTTCGTCGCGTGCAGCGGACTCATCAGCTCCGGGATCAGATCGCGCAGGCGGTTGACGGGAATGGCAAAGCCGATGTTCTGGGCGTCGCCGCGAATCGCGGTGTTGATGCCGATGATCTGGCCATAAGCGTTGAGCAGCGGGCCGCCGCTGTTGCCGGGATTGATCGCGGCGTCGGTCTGGACCAGATCGCCCAGCACCACCTTGTCGCGCCGGTCCTTCAGGTCGCGGTGAATGGCCGACACGATCCCCGTGCTGACGCTGTGGCTGTAGCCCATGGGGTTGCCCACCGCGATCACCGGCTCGCCGATCATCAGGTCGGATGAGTCGCCCAGCTCGATGATCGGCAGCGGCTTGCCGCTGGCGATCTTCAGGATGGCCAGGTCGGCCTCCGAATCGGAGGAGATCAGGTCGGCGTCGAGCTTCCGGCCATCGGCCAGTTCCACCTTGATGGCCCGCGCACGGTCGATCACGTGATGGTTGGTGACGACGTAGCCGTCGGGGTGGATGATGAAGCCGCTGCCCAGCGAGTCGGATGGCACGCGCACCACATCGCCCACGTCGAACTGCTGCCAGAAGGGATCGGCGCCGAAGGGACTGACGCGCTTGGCGACGATCTTGGTGGCCGAGATGTTGACGACGGCATCCTTGGTCCGGCGCACGACGTCGACGGTGGTCGTGCGGCGAAGGTTCATGGCCTGCGCCGCCGGCTCGGCGGTGCGCAGCCCCTGGTCGAGAACCATGGTGCAAGCCATGGCGTAGCATGCGAAAAAGATAAAACGTCTGAGCATCCGTGAGATCCTTCTATCACTTGGGTGCGGCCTGCCTTTCTGAAGCGGAAGCGTTAGCGCCCGCTCCGGCCCCGGGGCGGGCGCTGACGCTTGGCGCTTCAGACAACGCACACAAGAACATTAGACAGAATTCACAGCGCCGAGGCTAGTGTGCGGTATAGCACATTGGAAACCTTGCCGTTCGATCACCGTTGATTCGACTCCGGAGACCCCGCCGATGAACAAGGCATGCCCGCTGTTCCTGTTGGTCCTGCTTGTCTGCTCCTGCACAACCACCCCACCGCGACCCAGGCCCGCCGACCGAACCGTCGGTCCCGCCGCGACACAGCCCATCGTCGCCCTGTGGCAGATGAGACCGTTGCCGGCCGACGAGGCGAATCTCATGGTGTTCGGCGATCTGGGCAACAATAAGCACCAGTCCGACGTCGCGCGCACGATGGCCGCCTACGTGCAATGGACCGGCATCCAGTTCAACGCCGCCATTGTCACGGGCGACAACATGTTCCGGCGGATGCGCGGCGCCGACGATCAGCGCTGGGCGACTTACTTCGAGGAGATGTACGATGCGCGGCGGCTGAACATGCCATTCTACATGGTGCCGGGCAACCATGATTATGACAACGACCTCATTCGCTTCGAGACGGAATACGCCTGGGGCAGCCCCGACTCGCGCTGGAAAATGCCGTCGCGCTGGTATCGGGTTGACCTCCCCGAAGGCAAGCCGCTGGTCAGCATCTTCGTCATCGACAGCAACTGGGAGCGCATGCCCGCCGACCGGTGGTACGCGCAGTTCCGCTGGCTCCAGGCCGAGCTGGGCAAGCCGCGAACGGCACCGTTCACCCTCGTGACGGCGCACCATCCGCTCTACAGCAACGGCGCTCACGGCGACGGCCTGACGATGCAGCGGTTTTTCGCACCACTCCTGCGTGAGCACAAAGTGGATTTCTACGTCTGCGGGCACGACCACGATCTCCAGCACCTTCAGTTGGCCGACGGACCGACCAGCTTCCTGGTCGCCGGCGGCGGCGGAGCCACGACGCGCCCGATCGAGCGCGACAACCGCGGGCCTTTCGCGCGATCGCTGTTCGGATTTGCGCACATGCGCTTCACGTCGGACAAGGTTGAGGTTATCTTCATCAGTTCCGGCGGCGATGTGGTGCATCGGTTTGTCCGCACCGCGCAGGGCGAGGTTCGGGTCCTCGCCACGACGGGCACGGATTCGCCCACGACGAAACCCGCGCGGCGGCGCAAGGCGTTCTTTCCGTGGGAATGAGCAGCGATGTCCGACCAACTCACTCGACGGGCGTTCATGACGATGCTGGCGGCGGCCGGACTGAGCGGCTGCCAGCGCGAGCAGTCCACGCAACGGGATGCGCTGCCGCAGCGCAAGCCGCTCGCGCGGGCGGCCACGATGCCCGTGGTGCGGCCCTGGAAGATGCGGCCGCTGCCGGCCAACGAGGTCAATCTCATTGGCATGGGCGACTGGGGCTCGGATGCCAACAACGACCAGAAGTCGGTGGCCAAGGCGCTGGCCGAGTACATGGCAAGAGTCCCGACGCAGTTCCACGGGCTGCTGTCGGTCGGGGACAACCTGTACTGCAAGCTCAAGAATACCCATGACATGAACTGGCAGACGGTGTTCGAGGACATGTATGACCCCGAGCGCGTCAACTGCCCGTTCTACTGCGTGCTGGGCAATCACGATTACGAGGAGAACAAGCCGCGCGTGCAGCTTGCGTACGCCATCGAGAATCCCCACTCGCGGTGGAAGTTCCCGTCCAAGTGGTATCGCCTGGAGTTCCCGGCCGACAACCCGCTCGTTTCAGTGCTCATGCTCGACAGCGACTATCACAAGCTGAGCAGGCGTGAGCATGACGATCAGCTCGACTGGCTGCACGCGGAACTGGCCAAGCCCCGGAGCACCTGGATGGTGGCGGCGGGGCATCACCCGCTGTTCAGCAACGGCGTTCATGGCGACGTGGGCATTCTCCAATACGAGTGGGGCGTTCTGTTCCGCAAGTACCACGTCAACCTGTACGTCTCCGGCCACGAGCACAACCTTCAGCACCTGGAGCTCCCCGGCTGGCCGATCAGCTTCGTCCTCGCCGGCGCCGGCGGGCGCGGGTTCACGCCCATGCGCCGCGACCGCGGGCCGTTCGCGCGGCAGATCTACGGTTTCACGCACCTGCGCTTCCTCCCCGACTACGTCGCCGTCACCTACATCGACAACAAGGGCCGGCGCATCCACGAGTTCATGCGCGACCTGCACGGGAATGTGTCGGTGATGTTCACGACGGCCAACGACAAGATCAAGAATGTCAAGCCCCTCAAGCCGTTTGACGAGGGCGACAGCATGACCTCGCGCGTGCCGAGCTTCGACCCCGAACCGGCGATGCCGCCGACAACGCAACCGATGATCGAGGTCAAGAGAGATATCTGAGCTGCCTGAAGCGGAAGCGTCAGCGCCGCCCAGTAGATGGGCGGGCGCTGACGCTTCCGCTTCAGACGGACCGACGATACCTCAGTCCTTGCTTCGGCCGAGAATCCGCAGGATGAACAGGAAGAGGTTGATGAAGTCGAGGTAGAGGTTCAGCGAGCCGACGATGGCCAGTCGCGACGCCATGGCCGAATCCGACTGGGTCTGGTAAGCGAGCTGCTTGAGCATGGCGGTGTCGTAGACGGTCAGCCCCAGGAAGATGGCCACGCCGGCATAGGTGATGATCCAGTCCAGGCCGGTGCTGGCAACGAACATGTTCACCACGCTGGCGATGATCAAGCCGATCAGCGCCATCATCAGGAAGCTGCCGAGCGAGGTCAGGTCGCGCTTGGTGACGAAGCCGATAACGCTCATCGCGGCAAACATGCCCGCCGTGACGGCGAAGGCCGCGGCGATGGTCTGGATGTGATAGACGACAAATATCCCCGACAGCGTCAATCCATTCAGCGCCGAGTAGACGAGGAACAGGAATGTTGCCACGCCCGGGGAGATCTTGCGTATCGCCGCGCTCACGACGAACACCAGCGCCAGTTCGGCGATGATGAGCACGATGTACGTGCCCGGCTGGTAGATCCGCATCATCGTGCTCATGCCCTGGCTGGCGATCCACCACGCCACGACGGCCGTCACGGCCAGGCCCACGCACATCCAGGCGTAGACGAGGTTCATGAACGACGCGACGGTGGACTCGCCTCGCGCATAGTCCAGCGTCCGGGGCTGCGCGGGAGGTTGATAAGGACCGCTGGGGTTGGGATACTGGCTCATTGCAATTTCCCTTTCTTCTTGAGGCCTCTGTTCCCTGATACACGCGCCGCGAGCTTGCGCGGTTCGACTGGGCATAGTATCGCGCTGCGGCAAACGGTTGGCCAGCGGGCTACGGCAGCGGAATATCCTTCAGGTCCAGCGGCACATCCACGATCTTCTGCCCGATGATGAGCGTCAGCTTCAGCGTCATCGTGTCATCCAGCGGCCGGCCGAGCGACAGGCCATAGGTCGAAGTGCCCCCGCCGCCGAACCGGCTGTAGCCGTTGTTGACGCTCTCGCCCTTGGCGTCGACGACCTCGGCCTTCTGGATGGCCGCCATCGGGCCGGTCACTTCCATCGTGAGCTGGTTGGTTTCCTTCTCGTCGCCCTTGGCCAGCTTGATCTGGAGCTTGGCCGCATCCAAAGTCGCGTCCTTCAGCGACTGGCCAAGCAGCGATTTCACCTTGGCCGCCGACACGATCTTCTCCTCGCCGCCGGCCTTGACCTGGAAACTGCCCTTGAGGCTGGCGATTCTCGTCGCCTTGCGCGGGCAGATCCAGGCGCAGATCGACCTTCGTTTCCGCGTCCTTGGGCTTCTGGTCGTGCATCATCATCCGATTGATCTCGGTGAAGCCATCGTCGCTGCCAAAGCTGAACCGCTCTGCGGAGGGCTTGAGCGACTGGCCGGTGTCATCGAGAGCTTCGGTGATCTTGAGCTTGCCATAATGGGTGGCGCCCTTGACCTGATCACCCTCGACTTTCACGGTGAGGGTCACGCCGCGATCGCCGAACATGACAAAGCCGCTATCGTCCTTCTTCGGCGTCACGAGATCCTTGGCCCGGGTCTCGACAATGCGCACGGGGGTGACGGTTGGCTGCGCCATTGCGCACGCGGCCAGGAACAGAACGAGAGTCGCTGTGAGAGATCTGCTTGGCATGCCATCCTTCCTTTCAGATTTGCAGGAATCTACTCCGGCGCGGCCCGTTGGGCAATCCGGCCAAGCTGTGCAGGGTGGCGTACTCGCCCACCACGTTGCCACCCGAGCATGTGACTTCCATCGGCATGTGTCCTTTGTGTATAATCCTGCAATGATGCGGTTCAATGTCGATCAAGTGCCGCCGGAATGGCCGACCATTCTCCGGCATGTGGAGGCGGGGGAGACGGTGCAGTTGCTGCGCGGCCAGCGGCTGGTGGCAGTGGTGCATTCGCCAGACGATCTGGAGGCGTGGGGCCTGCAGAGTGCTGCACAATTGGCGCGGACGCTGGCGCCGGAAGATTTCTCCGATTGGAACCCGCCCAATGCAACAAGGTGAAATCTGGTGGGCGAATCTGCCCAGCCCGCAGGGCTGGCGTCCGGTCGTCATTCTGACGCGCGATGCGGCGCTGGACCAGCTTCATGCGATCATCATCGCTCCGATTACGCGAAACATCCGCCACATTCCAACTCAGGTTGAACTTTCGCCGGCCGATGGCGTGGCGTCGGCCTGCGCCATCAGCCTGGATAACATGGCCGTGGTGGAGAAGGATACGCTGATTCGGTCGATGTGCATGCTATCGGGGCCAAGGATGAACGAGTTGTTTGAAGCGATTCATGCGGTGTTTGCGTTGCCGTATTGAAGGGCCGTCCCGCAATCCGAGTCAGGATTGGAGCGATCCAGGTCAGGATCGTGGCGGGACGAGGGAGGATCGAGGCGAAACGGCGTGGGATCAAGCTAATCCTCGTTGGGATGGCGGTGAGCGCAGGCGGGATTGCTGCCAGCTCACGCGTGCTGTACACGCGGGTTGCCCGCACAGGCGGACTGGACTAGACTGGTGCGCTCCGATGGATAAGCAGCACATCATCGCCGAAATCCAACGCACCGCGAAGAGCAACGGGGGAGTCGCTCTGGGCTGGCGGCGCTTCGAGGATGAGACCGGAATCCGTTACTATGACTGGTACGGACAATTCTGGACGCGCTGGGGTGATGCGGTTCGCGAAGCTGGGTTAGTACCGAGTCGCATGTCCGAAGCCTATGACGAGCAGTTCCTGCTGGAGAAGCTGATTCAACTCACGCGGCATCTTCATCGCGTACCGATTGTCGGGGATCTCCTGCTTGCCCCAAAGAGCGATCCACAGTTTCCTTCGGAGAAAGTCTTTCGTCGCCTCGGGTCGAAAGCTCAACGTGCAGCGCGTGTGGTCGCCTTTTGTGACGCTAATCCCGGATACGAGGACGTCGCGGGTCTTTGGAGAAAGGTGGCGATCGCGGAGTTGGAACCGGCGAACGAGGACACCGGGTCCGAGGCTCCGACCGTTGGCTACGTTTACCTTCTGAAGCATGGCACGCGCCGTGAATACAAGATCGGTCGGACCAACCAACCGATCCGGCGCGAAGGGGAGTTGGGAATACAGCTTCCCGAGAAACTCCAGCCGATCCACTACATCACGACGGACGATCCGGCGGGCATCGAGAATTACTGGCACACGCGATTCGCGGCGAAGCGCAAGCAGGGGGAGTGGTTCGCGCTCACCACGGCTGACGTCAAGGCATTCAAGCGGTGGAAGCGAATCTACTGAATTGATCTGAGCGTCGCGCCGCGTCGGCGTCGCCAAGCAGGGCCAAAGTCCGCCAGAAGGATGGGGTCGCGCGTGAGATCACAGCCGATCCGGGTCCAGCGGCTCGCTGCCCTCAGCCAAGGCCGCTTGAACGAAGGCGTCGAGCTTGGGCCGCCCGCGGGGATCGGCGATGGTCCGCTCCCAGGCGTCGTCGGCCTGGCGGTCAAGCAGGAACCTGGCGAATTCAGCCACCTCCGCGCGTTTGTCGTCCGGCAACGCCTCGCAGATGCGGATGAGTTCTCGAACGTCGATGCTCATGGTTCAATCGTACCCACCGGGCCTTCGGCATTCCAGTGCGATCGATAGAGGCGTTGGACCTTCCTATTGGCCGCGGGTGAGGACGGGCCGGGTCACGGCGGATCGATGATGAGCTTCAGAATATCGACGGCCTGCTCCACGACGCTCGAAGGTGCCCGGCCAATGCGACGGCCAATTCGTGACTTGGCCACCGCCCGAATGTGCAGCGGCAGGAGCGATGAGTCGTGGAATATGTAATACACCCCGGCGCGTCAAGATCGCGGCGACGTCACATCAGCGCTGCCACATGCGCGATGACCGATCGCTGCAGGGAAGGCAGATCGTAGCCGCCCTCCAGCACGCTGATCAGCCGGCCGGCGCAGCAGCCGTCGGCCACCTTCACCAGTGCCTGCGTCATCCATTCGTACGACTCCTCGGTCAGGTCCATGTCGGCGATCTCCTCGCAGGCCGAGGCGTCAAAGCCGGCCGACACCAGCACGAGTTGCGGGTTGAACCGCATCAGCGCGGGGATGACTTTCTCGAAGAACGCCGCACGATAGCTGGCGTCGTCGCTCCCCGGCGGCAGCGGGACGTTGAGGGTGTAGCCGTGGCCGCGGTCGTGGCCGGTTTCGCAGGCGAACCCGCTGAAGGGGAAGAGGTGGCGCGGGTCTTCGTGGAGGCTGATGAACAGGACATCGTCGCGGTTCTCGAAGGCGTGCTGGGTTCCGTTGCCGTGGTGGACGTCGAAATCGACGATGGCGACTCGGCGCAGGCCGTGGCGGCGGATGGCGTACTCGGCCGCGATGGCGATGTTATTGAAGACGCAGAAGCCCATGGCGCGGTCGGACTCGGCGTGGTGGCCGGGCGGGCGGACGGCGCAGAACGCGCGCCGGACGGTGGAGGTAAGCACGGCATCACAAGCGGCCAGGACCGCGCCGGCCGCCAGGCGGGCCACTTCGTAGCTGCGCGGCAGATGCGCACCTCCGGCGAGTGTAGAAAAGAGGCGCTGCTGCGGCAGGCCGCGTCCACCGCATCGACGTAGCCGGGATCGTGGACCCACGCGAGAACCTGCGGGTCGGCCGGGGCGAAGCTCAGGGGCCGCATTTTCGCCAGCAGTCCCGCGGCCGACAGCGCATCGACGATCGCGCGCAGCCGCTGGGGGCATTCGGGGTGGTCGGGCCCGGTGTCGTGCTCGAGGAAGTCATCGTGGTAGGCCCAGCCCACGCTCGCGAGCGCGGCATCGACGGCGCGCGGCTCGGCGGCGGGAAGCATCATGAGGCCGTCTCCACTTTGGCCTTGCGAAGATCCATGACGATCGTACATGCGTCCTCGTCGTATTCCACGTTCATGGGAAGGCCGCTGTTCTCGAACACGGCGATCATGGCCGTGTTGGTCGGCAGGACCTTGGCGTGGAACGTCTTGATGCCGCGCCGGACGGCGATCTCGGTCAGGTACTGCATCAGCAGGGAGCCCATGCCTTTCGCCTGCCAATCATCCTGCACGATGAACGCCACCTCGGCGACCTGCGTCTTGGGATCGAGGAAATACTGGGCGATGGCGACAATCTCCTCCTCCGACGGCCCTGGCACCAGGCCGACAATCGCCAGCGCCTGCTGATAGTCGATGTTGGTGAGCTGCTGGACGTTCTGGTGCGGGAAGACCATCGTGTGCGTGAAGAATCGCCTGTGTACCGACTCGGCGCTGAGCGAATAGAGCATGTCGGACAGCTTGGGTTCATCGGTCGGCTTGACCGGCCGGAAGAAGATCTCCACGCCGTCGCGCACGGTCAGATGGCGCTCCAGTTCCTCGGGGTAGCGCATGCGCTCCCACGCCAGCTCGATCTGGTCCTCGTAGATGTACTTGCAGGCCTTGGCGGCCTGGAGCAGCTCGTTGCGGAAGGATGGATGGGCGATATTGATCAATGCCAGCGCCCGCTCGCGGATGCTCTTGCCGTGCAGGTAGGCCGTGCCGTACTCCGTCACGACGTAGTGTACGTCGGCGCACGTGGTGACCACGCCCGCGCCCGGCGTGAGGCTCGCGACGATGCGCGACACGGCGCCTTCGCGCGCGGTCGAGGGCAGCGCGATGATCGACTTGCCGCCGCGGCTGCGCGAGGCGCCGCGCGTGAAGTCCACCTGCCCGCCGACGCCGCTGTAAAAGCGATGCCCCAGCGAGTCGGCACAGACCTGGCCGGTGAGGTCGATCTCCAGGCCAACGTTGATGGCGACCATCTTGTCGTGCTGGGCGATGACGAAGGGATCGTTGACGTACTCGGTCGGGTGGAACTCGAAGAAGGCGTTGTTGTCGATGTAGTCGTAAAGCCGCTGCGAGCCCATGCAGAAGCTGGCGACGACCTTGCCGCGATTGATGGTCTTGCGGGTGCAGTTGATGGCGCCGCACTCGATGAGGTCGATGATCCAGTCGGAGAACATCTCGGTGTGGACGCCGAGGTCCTTCTTGTTGCGGAGAAACTCGGCGACGGCCTGCGGGACGTTGCCGATGCCGCACTCGATGGTGCTGCCATCCTCGACGAGCCGCGCCACGTTCTCGCCGATCTTCCGCAGTTGCTCGTCAAGCTTGGGGGAAGGCGCCTCGATGATCGGGTCCTCGTAAGCGACCATTGCGTCGATCTGGTTGACGTGGACGAAGCTGTTGCCATGGGTCCACGGCATGCGCGGGTTCACCTGGGCGATGACGTACTTGGCGCTGGCGACGGCCGCCTTCACGATGTCCACCGAGACGCCCAGGCTGCACTGGCCGCGCGCATCGGGGGGCGAGACGGAGATGAGCGCCACGTCGATGCGGATGCGGCCCTCTTCCATCTCCAGCGGGATCTCGGAGAGGAAGATAGGCGTGTAATCCCCGATGCCCTTCGCCAGGGCATCGCGCACGTTTTCCGCGATGAAAAACGTGTTCATCTTGAACCGTTCGCGGAACCGCTCCTGGGCATAGGGCGCGGTCCCCATCGTCAGGAGATGGATGACGTGGACGTCGCTGACGTGCCCGGCGTGCTCGACCATCGCCTGTACAAGATGCTGCGGCTGTCCGCAACCGGTGCCGATGAAGACGCTGGTGCCCGGCTTGATCAGCCGCATGGCCGACATCGCATCCACGACGCGGTCTTTGTAGCGCTCCTGCCAGTCGAGCGGTTGGTTTTTCTCGTGCGGCATTGGAGATTTCAGATTTCAGATTTCAGATTTCAGATTTCAAAGATCGCGGATTGCGAATTGCGGAATGAATCCGCAATCCGCAATCCGCATTTCGCAATTCCGCCTACGCCGTCGGCCGGTTCTTGATCAGGTCGGCCACGACGCTGGGGTCGGCCAGCGTTGATGTATCGCCGACCGCTCCGATCTCGTTCTCGGCGATCTTGCGGAGAATGCGCCGCATGATCTTTCCGGATCGCGTCTTGGGCAGTCCCGGCGCCCACTGGATGACGTCCGGAGTGGCTATGGGGCCAATCTGCCTGCGCACAGTGGCGACCAAGTCCTTCTTCAGGTCATCCGAGGGGTGGAAGCCGGCCTTGAGAGTCACGTAGGCATAGATGCCCTGGCCCTTGATGTCGTGGGGGAAGCCAACAACGGCCGCCTCGGCCACGGCGGCGTGCGTCACCAGCGCGCTTTCCACCTCGGCGGTGCCCAGGCGATGCCCGGCGACGTTGATCACGTCATCGACCCGGCCCAGCAGCCAGTAGTCGCCGTCGGCGTCCTTGCGGCAGCCGTCGCCGGTGAAGTACAGCCCGCGATAGGTGCGGAAGTAGGTCTGCGTGAAGCGGGCGTGATCGCCCCACGTGGTGCGGGCCAGTCCGGGCCAGGCGCCTGGATGCAGAGCTTGCCGCTCACGCCGGCCGGGCAGGGTTTGCCCTGGTCGTCGACGACAACGGGCCGCACGCCAAAGAACGCCCTCGATGCGCTGCCGGGCTTGAGGGTATGCGCCCGGGGATCGGCGTGATCAGGATGCCGCCGGTTTCCGTCTGCCACCAGGTGTCCACCACCGGGCACTTGCCGTGGCCGACGTTGTTCCAGTACCACAGCCACACTTCCGGATTGATCGGCTCGCCCACGGAGCCCAGGAGCCGCAGGCTGGCCAGGCTGCGCTTGTGGACGTGCGACTCACCCTCGCGCATCAGGCGCGGATGGCCGTCGGCGCGGTGTAGAACTGCGTCACCTTGTACTTGTCGATGACATCCCAGAAGCGGCCGGGGTCGGGGTAGTTGGGCACGCCCTCGAACATGACGGAGATGGCGCCGTTGCAGAGCGGCCCATAGACGATGTAGGTGTGCCCGGTGATCCAGCCGATGTCGGCCGTACACCACCAGATATCGCCATCGTGATAGTCGAAGATGTACTTGTGGGTGGCGGCGGCGAAGACCATGTAGCCGCCGAGGGTGTGGACGACGCCCTTGGGCTTGCCCGTGGAGCCGGAGGTGTAGAGGATGAAGAGCGGGTCTTCAGCATCCATCCACTCGGGCTCGCACTTGGGTGAGGCCTTCTCCATCAGTTCATTCCACCACAAATCCCGGCCGGCGGTCATCGGGACCGGATTGCCCGTGCGTTTCACCACGATGATGTTCTTGATCGACGGGCACTGGGCCACCGCGGCGTCGGCCTTGCTCTTCATGGGCAGGTCGCGCTTGTTGCCGCGGAGGGCCGTGTCCTGCGTGATCAGCAGCTTGCAGGCGGAGTCCTGGATGCGGTCGCGCAGCGAGTCCTCGCTGAACGCTCCGAACACGACCGAGTGGATCGCGCCGATGCGAGCGCAGGCCAGCATGGCCACCGGCAGGGCGGGTATCATCTGCAGGAACAGGCACACGCGATCGCCCTTGCGGACGCCCAGCGACTTGAGCACGTTGGCGAAGCGGCAGACCTGCTCGTGGAGCTGGCCGTAGGTGAGCTTGGCGTCCTCGCCCGGCTCGTTGCCCTCCCAGATCAAGGCGGTCTGGTTGGCCCGCTTCTCCAGGTGGCGGTCCAGCGAATTGACGCAGAGATTGGTCTTACCCCCGATGAACCACTTGATGTAGACCTCGTCGCCGAAGCTGTAGTCGCTGACGCGGTCCCACTTCTTCTGCCAGACGAACTGCTGGGCGATGTCGCCCCAGAAGCCGTCGGGGTCCTCGATGGACTGGCGGTACATCCGCTCGTACTCGTCGTTGGACTTGATGTGCGCCTTGGCCGCAAACGAAGCCGGCGGCGGAATCAGCTTTCCCTCAATCTTGGTTGAATCGGTGCTCATTCGAACGACTCCTTGTGCAGAGAACTGCGAAATGGTGAAGAACTCCAAATGTCCCCCAGATCAATGTCAAACGATCAGGCTGATGCGGGCGCCTTCAGCGCGGGCTCCTTCAATTCGGGCTCCTTCAGCGCGAGCACGGCGGGGGGATTCACCGTGGTCATCAGGGCGGCCACCAGCAGACACACGCCAGCGACGACGTAGGCAATGGTGAACTTGCCTGTGGCGTCGAAAACTTTGCCGGAGATCAGCGGGAACACAAAGCCGCCCACGCCCCACGCCGTGAAGACCCAGCCGTAGTTCACGCCGAAATTCTTCAGGCCGAAGCGTTCTTTCGTGGCCGCCGGGAACAGCGCGAGATTGGCCCCGTAGTTGGCTCCCAGCAGTGGAGAAAGGACGAAGAATACCCACGGTTGCTTCGCCCACGGCAGGATGAACATGAGCGCGGCCTGAAAGATAAAGACGATAGCCATGGTTGCTCGCCGGCCAATCCGATCCGACATCGTGCCGGCGACGACGTGCCCGCCCGCATTGCCGACCGCCAGGATGGCGACGAAAAGGAAACCTGCTTTGAGCGAGCCTTGCACCGAGACGATCTTGGACAGCTTGCTGATGATCATGAGCCCTGCCCCGGCGCCAAATGCGTACATAAGCCACATGACATAGAACTGGGGCATGGCGAGCATCCGCTGCCAGGAGCAGTTGAACGAGCGGCTTGGGCGCCGTCTTGGCGGCCGAAACCGGCGCTGCGGGTTTCCACCCGGCAGGGGGAACGGCCAGAAGCTGCGAAAGGACCGAAACGGCGACCAGGAAGGCGATGCCAAAGATCACCATCGTGTGCGGAACGCCGAACCGTCCGATGAGGTATTCGGCCGATGGCGCAATGTAAACCGGCGCCAGCCCGAAGCCGGCCACCACGAGCCCTGCGATCATGCCGGTGCGCGTGCGGGAAACCATTTGACGGCCGCCGGCGTGGCTGCGGCATATCCCATGCCGAAGCCCGCGCCCACCAGCACGCCGAAACCAAGTATGTACCCAGCCAACGACGTGGTGAGACCCGACAGGATCATGCCCACGCCGACCGCCAGACCACCGGCCAGGGCAACCCAGCGCGGCCCAATGCGGTCTTGCACCCGGCCCGCGGGAACCATGGTCAAGGCAAACACGAGACAGGCAATCGAGTACGGCCACGCTCGGTCGGACTCGCTCCATCCCCAGGCCTTTGGGATTGCCTTTGAAACTACGCTCCACGCGTAGAGCACGCCCAGCGCCAGGTTGATGCCCAGCCCTGCGAAGGTCACCCGCCAGCCGATGTTACGAACGCCCTGCTGATCCATGGAACTCCCTTCCGCCTGGTTGAGGCGGCAAAAACGGCCGAAACGCAGGCTGCCATTGGCAATACGATAGCCCGCGCCTTGTGGGCGCGGCGGCCTGTGCTGCGGCACTGCTCGCGGGGTGGGTGCCCGATACGAGCAGCGTCCATTCCACAAGAGACTAAGATCCCTCGCTCAACGCGAGCGAGGATGATGTGGTTGGTTAGCGGTTGATGAATCGAAGTACCCGCAGGCTGGAAGCCTTCGCCACAAACGGTGCTGGGTGGGAAAATAGCGAGAGGGACGGCGCTGCGCGTCACCGCGGCCAATTCGACATGGCTGGCTTGGCCCATCGCTGCTCCCACGCCAGCCCCATCGCCGGCGATCCCCCGCGTTGTGAGCCTGGAAAGCAGCGGCTGCAAAAAGACACGCCGGAACGCCCTTCCGAAAGCTCGGGGCGTTAGCCGGCCGCCTGGACTGGCCGTGTCATTCGCCACAATGCGCCGCGGCCAGCGAGGCCACAGCGCCCTGGAGACCAAGTCACCAGCGCTACAAAGACGGCCTCGGATCATCCGAGGTCATCGTGCCACCCGCCGCATCCTCAAACCGGCGGGCAGCATGCCGGGTTGCACAACGACTTCTTATAGCACCTCGCAACGACGAATCTTGCCCGCGTTCACGGGCCGGCCGCGGCTCACGCCACGTTGCCGCGCCGCTGCGCTTTTGTCCGAGCCAGAGATGGCCATCCGATTAGCCACATCTACTACAAATGATCTATATCGGATCCTATGAACTGATAATACGCCATCCGGCCGATTTTGCAAGTGGGCACAAGACGCAACGAGTGCGAGATACGGGCTGAAACCCGCACTACAGACATTGATAGCGTATGGGGTCCTTCGCGCCCGCCTCGGCAAACCCCTTCTGGCGCAGTTGGCACGCATCGCACCGCCCGCAGGCTTCGCCTTCCGGCGATGGATCGTAGCAACTGCTCGTCAGCGAGTAGTTAACGCCTAGCTCCAGGCCCGCTCTCACGATCTGGCCCTTGGTCATGCGGATCAGCGGCGTGTGGATCGTCACCTTCTGCCGCCCTTCCACGGCCGCCTTGGTGGCGAGGTTGGCCATGCGCTGGTAAGCCTCGATGTATTCCGGCCGGCAATCCGGGTAGCCGCT
Organism: uncultured Phycisphaerales bacterium; assembly: GCA_963836515.1. GTDB lineage: Bacteria > Planctomycetota > Phycisphaerae > Tepidisphaerales > Tepidisphaeraceae > CAWIJX01. The sequence goes on along the minus strand of CAWIJX010000004.1, from coordinate 1,712,357 downwards.
GTAGTCGATCGAATTCACGCCGATGAAGATGTCGCCCGATTCAAGCACCTCGGCCCACGCCAGGGCAAAGGACAGGAAGATCGTGTTGCGGGCCGGAACATAGGTCAGGGGGATGCCCTGCTCCATTTCTTCAAGCGGGCGATCCTTGGGCACGGGAATGTCGCTGGTCAACGACGAGCCGCCCCACGTCCGCAGGTCGATATCCACCAGCACGTGCTGCGCCACCTCGAGGCTCTCGGCGATGCGCTGGGCGGCATCGATCTCGATGCCGTGCCGCTGGCCATAGCGAAAAGTCATCGCATAGCAGTCGAAGCCCTTCTGTTTAGCGATGGCCAGGGTCGTCGCCGAATCCAAGCCACCCGAAAGGAGCACCACCGCGCGTTTGTCCGCCATGGCCGACCTCGCTTATGTGCCGCCAGTACACTCACCAGCGGAATCCGTCGAATACCGCCGGTGGGGGCACCGGCGGCACTGCCTGTTCATACTCCGCAATCGCCCTGCCTAGTTCATCGATCACATCGTGCGCCAGGACGCAGCGCCGGCCGAGCCGCTTGCCTGCGAACTCTCCCGCCCGGCCGTGAAGATAACTGCCCGCCATCGCCGCGTCGAAACCGCTCATGCCCTGGCCGATGAGCGAGCCGATGATCCCGCTCAGGACATCGCCGCTGCCGGCCTTGGATAGCGAGCTGTCGCCGGTGCTGTTCACGTACACGCGCCGGCCATCCGTCACGACCGTCCGATGCCCCTTGAGCACCATCACCTGGCCGAAACTCCTGGCTGCATGGACTGCCAGTTCCATCCGGCCCGCATCGTCCTTCGGAGCCTCGGCCCGGCCAAGCAGCCGGTTCAGCCGGGCCATCTCGCCGGGATGGGGCGTGAGCACAGCGTGGGCAGTGACCTTCGCCGGCCATTTTCGCCGCTGGCTCAGCAGGTTCAGCGCATCGGCATCCAGCACGAGGGGCTTGTCCACCGACAACAGCTTCGCAATGTAATCCCACGCGCCGGGTTGTTGGCCGAGCCCTGGGCCCGCAATGACGACGCCGGCCATTTCCAGGGCTTCGGCAAACGCCTGATCAGGCTTGCGCCACGGGCCAGGCCGATCAGTTCCGGCGTCACGGACAGAGCGGCCGCCAGCACCGACGACGGGAGCGAGATCTGGACCAGGCCGCTGCCCATGCGCAGGGCGGCCGTTCCGGCCAAAACCGGCGCGCCGATCATCTGCTCGTACCCCCCCACCACCAGCACGCGGCCGAACATGCCCTTGTGCCCATCGCGGGCCGGGCCGGCAGTGCCGGCATCGCATCGACGGTCTGGATGTCCGCCGGCTGGCTCATGTCTTCTTCGGTGAAAACCGCTGGATCTGCTGATAAACGAGTGCTGCGGCGAACGCCGCGCCAAAGCCGTTGTCGATGTTCACCACCGTCACGTTCGAGGCGCAGCTATTGAGCATGCCCAGCATCGCCGCCAGGCCGCCGAGACTCGCGCCGTAGCCGATGCTCGTCGGCACGGCGAAGACCGGGCAGGGCACCAGCCCGCCCACGACGCTGGGCAGCGCGCCTTCCATGCCGGCCACCACGATGACCGCGCAGCATTGCTGAAGCGTCTGCACGTGGCTGAGCAGGCGGTGGACGCCGCTCACGCCGACATCCCAGATCCGGTGCATCGGCACCTGCATTGATCGCAGCGTCATCACCGCCTCTTCGGCCACCGGCAGGTTGCTCGTCCCCGCGCAGACCACGGCGATCGACGGCTGATCGGCAACCGGCGCTGGCGGGTCGGCCCCGGGATTGATCAACACCGCCCGCCCGCTTTCGCTGAAGAGGGCATCGGGAAACGCCTGCCGCATGGCCGCAAGCTGTTCGGGCGAGGAGCGCGTGGCGAGGACTCTCCCTCCGCCCTGTGCCAGGCGCTTGGAGATCTCGATGACGTGTTCGACCGCCTTGCCCGGGCAGAAGATGACTTCGGGATGGCCGCAGCGCAGGGCGCGATGGTGATCGATGGTCGCAAAGGGAAGCTGCTCGAATGGCAGCGACCGCAGCCGGGACATGGCATCGTCAATGGACGTCGTGCCCTGGGCCACGGATGCCAGCAGCGATTTGAGGTGCTCGGTGTTCATGCGTCAGAGCAATGATAAACGATGTGGCCAGTGCCGCCAGTGCCCCCACTGGCGGAATCGAGCACACACCGCCAGTGAGGGCACTGGCGGCACTTACCGGAACCGGCTGTAGGTGATCGCATCCAGGTCCAACGCCGCGAATCGCTTCTGGCGATAGAGCAGCTCTGCCAGTCCTGCGCACATGGCCGCGTTATCGGTGCAGTATTGGAGCTCGGGCAGGAACACCGGCAGCCCCAGCCGCAACAGCGTCGCCCGCAGGCCGCGATTGGCCGACACCCCTCCGCCCACCACCACGGCCTTTGCGTGTGTCTTGTTCAGCGCCCGTTGAAGCTTTCGCATGAGCACGTCGATGCAGGCCGCCTGGAAACTCGCTGCCACATCGGCCAATTCCTGTTGCGACAGACGACTGGCATCCTTTTCGCGCCCCTGATAGCCGCGCACGTGATACAGCACTGCGGTCTTCAGGCCGCTGAAGGAGAAATCCAGCGAGTCGCGCCCGAGCATGGATCGCGGGAATTTGATGGCGCTGGGATCGCCGGCTTCGGCCAGGTGATCGATGATCGGCCCGCCGGGGTATCCCAGGCCAAGGATGGCGGCCACCTTGTCATATGCCTCACCGACGGCATCGTCGATGGTTGAGCCAAGCCGTTGGATGTCCAGCGGATCGGGCATGTCGTACAGGGCGGTGTGGCCGCCGCTGATGGCCAGGCCCACGGCTGGCGGGAATGCGAAATCCTTCCTCCCCAGCGCCACACTATATAAGTGGGCGTGAACGTGATCGACGCCGATCAATGGGCGATCAAGCGACCAGGCGAGCGTCTTGGCCGCCGTGACGCCGATCAGCAGCGATCCAACCAGGCCCGGCCGGTGAGTGACTGCGACGGCATCCATGTCGCGCAGGCTCTCGGTCGGGCCTGCCGTTGCCATTGAGGTTGCGCCTTGCGCGAGGGCCTCGCGAATGACGGGCAGGATGTTCTCAATATGCGCGGCTGGCGATTTCCGGCACGACGCCCCGGTATTTGGCGTGAAGCTCGATCTGGCTGGCCACCACGCTGCTGCGGACGTCGTAGCCGTCGATCACTACGGCGGCCGCCGTTTCGTCGCAGGTGGATTCGATTCCGATAATACGGGCCATGGATGCGATTATAGCGAAGGATGCGGTGCGGGGAGAGAATGCCGAATGTCCAAGGAGAGAATGTCTAATCAATGACGAATGCTGAAATGACGAATGATCATTCGGGAATTCGTCATTCGGTCCTGCGACATTGATTAGACATTTGTTATTAGACCTTCGACATTTCCCCCGATTGGACTTGGCGGCCAGGCCGATGCACAATATCAGGACAATGGAACGAGGCATCGACGCGGAACGTACGTAGAACGGGCAGGTTTCACAGGCCGCCGGCTTGGGCAATGGCGGAGAATTCAGCGAGGTCGTAATGGCAATGCTTCCTGGCAGACAGCGCAGGCGAAGCCCTATCGGCAATATCCAGCAGCTTGAGCCGCTCGAAGACCGGCGGATGCTGAGCTGCGTGATTGACGTGCGCGTCCACGGCAGCACCGATAAGAACGTAACGCTCACCGCGGTCGGGCAGGTGGTGACCCTCGACATCTACGCGGTGGTCAGCGGCCACAACAGCGATGGCGCCGACGAGGGCCTGCAGTCGTTTCACGGCTCGTTCTTGAGCGCTTCCGCCACGTTGCGAAGCGCCTCCAAAGGCGACCTGCTGGCGACGGTGGACAACAAGTTTTTCAGGAGCAGCGGCTACACGGTGGGCACGCAGCAGGACCTGAACGGCGACGGCAGTCTGGACGTGGGCAGCAACGACGGCAGCAGCGCCACGGGTTTCTATGTCGCCCGCGCCTCCAGCACCATGTTCAATGGCACCATCGACGACGCCGCCGACACCGACACGTTCTTCATTGGCACGCTGACGTATACCGTCAAGTCTCTGCGCGGGGGCACGACCGACATCAACTTCCAGCCGCGCATGTGGAGCAACGGCTATCCTTATGGCGATTTGTGGGTGGAAGACGGCCAGGCGGAGGACGGGCAGCCCGGCGGGCCGGGGAATCCGGCCGGAGACTTCCATGCCGGCGATCCGGTGATCCTGCACTACACCGCGCCCGACAACGCCCCCCCGGTCGCCACGGTGTCGGCCACCAACATCGACAGCGTTGGCGGCTCCGCCTACCAGTTCCAGGTCACTTATGCCGATGACGTGGCGATCGACATGTTCAACGATCGACGACCAGGACATTCGTGTCACCAATTCGGCCCTGGGCTACGATCAGGCGGCCACGCTCGTCAGCAAGACCTTGAGCACCGATGAGACCACTGCCACGGTGGTGTATCAGATCACGCCGCCGGATGGCCACTGGGATTTCGCGGACAACGGCACGTATCAGATCGAGATCCAGCCCAACCAGGTCTTCGACTTCGCGAGCAAGCCCGTGGCGCCTCCGGATCCGGTCCCGACATTCACGGTGAACATGCCCGAGGACACGGCGCCGCCCACGGCGACGGCCGATTTCTCCACGGCGGCCACGCTCGCCGGCGGTGCGCAGTACTTGCAGTTCAACCTCACCTACACCGACGATGTCGGCATCGACGCCACCACCCTCGACAGCAACGACATCCAGGTGGCCAACAGCGCCATCGGCTTCAGCCAGATGGCCAATTTCACGGGGCGCAATCCGGCCAGCGGCAACGCGGCGAGCATCATGGCCACCTACCGCATCTCCGCCCCGGGCGGATTCTGGGACAGCGCCGACAACGGCACGTACCAGATCAGCCTTGGCAGCGGCGCCGTGACAGACACTTCGGGCAAACCGGCGACGCTGGGCGGCACGAGCACGTTCGATGTCAACGTCGCCAATGTCGTGCTCTCGTGGGATGGCACCCTGCAGGTCAACGGCACCAGCGGCAACGACAAGATCAGCCTCATGACCGGGTCCAGCAAGGTCTATGCGATCCTGAACGGCGCCAAGACGTCGTACAACTCGACCAGTGTCAAGCGAATCAACATCCAGGGGCTCGCCGGCAACGACTGGGTCAAGCTCAACAAGGGCATCATCGGCAGCGTCATCAACGGCGGCGCCGGCAACGACAGCATCTACGGCGGCGCCGGCAATGACAACATCAACGGCGGCGACGGCAACGATCTGATCTACGGCTACGGTGGCAACGACGTGCTCCGCGGCGGCAACGGCAACGACACCATCTATGGCGGGAACGGCAACGACAAGATCTACGGCGACGCCGGCGCCGACAAGCTCTACGGGGAGGTGGGCAACGACGTGATCTACTCGCGCGACAACGTTCGCGACACCGTCGATGGCGGCGCGGGCAGCAACTCCTGCCAGAAGGATGCGAAGGACCTCTGCAAGAACATCAAGGTGTACCTGAAGTAGGGTGGCGCAGCCCACCAGCGAATGGCCAAACTCCGGGGGTGGGCACCGCCCACCATTCTGGCGGATACGGCTCATCCGATCGCTTCGCCGCCGGTCTCGCCGGTGCGGATGCGGATGCACTCCTCCAGCGGCAGGATGAAGATCTTGCCATCGCCGATCTTGCCCGTGCGCGCCCCCTGGATGATCGCATCGACCGTCGCCTTGACGAAGTTGTCGTTCACGGCGATTTCCAGGCGCACTTTGGGCCGCAAATTCACCTCGCTGATCTGGCCTCGATAGGCTTCGGTGTAGCCTTTCTGCAGGCCGCATCCCTTGGCCTCGGGAATGACCGAGACCTTGTGGACCTCGGCCTTGAACAGCGCCTCTTTCACGGCATTGAGCCGATCGGGCTGGATATAAGCGATGACGAGTTTCATGGTCGTAGTGGGTAATAGCGCGTAGATAGTAGATGGTCAATGCAGGATTGTCGATTGCGTTGTACGAGCCGCTGGGAGGCGGGTGGGAACAGAAGTGAGGCTTCAGGCTCCGCGGAAGCTCACCCGCCAGCTTATCGTCTCATCGTCATTCCCTGGCCTGAGGGGCCCTCTTCGCCCCGGCTGCCGCTTCATGGAGAAGAACTCCTCCCGATCAGACTCATATCGCGGCCAGCGGCGACTTTTCCGCGGATCGAGCTGGGGAGGGCGTTCCGGCTTTGGGCGCGGCTTCAGGATCGCTTCGTAAAAGGCGCGCTCCTCCGAATATCGTACGATGTTTCCTGAGATGGCTGTGCCGTCGCAACGACGGCACGTGGAGCAGATGCTCACATGGGGGCTACAGCCGTCGCAGGCTATTCTCATGCCGAAGCAGCGGCGGCAGAGTTGCAACACGAGCGGATCAGGGTCTTCTGCGGTGGGTGTCGCCTGCTTATACGTGGTCATTCCGCTTCGCAGCAGCTCACGTCGCCGCTGAAAATTCTCGGGGCTGCCTCGGATAGGCTTGCGCGGAGTCATCGCGCGTATTATAGCGGAGCAACCCAAAAGTAACGAGAGGACGAACGTGGCGCGGCAGTGCCAATGTTCCGCGCATTCCAGCGGCGGGACGCCGCTGCCACTTTACGCAATACGCAATTCGCAATACGTCCCCCCCTACTTCGCCGGCGCCGTTGTCGGCCGGGTCGCGGCGGCGCTCTTGCTGCGAGCGATCATGTTCAGGAGTTCCAGCCGCTTGGGATGGTCAGGCTCCAGGTCCAGCACCATCTGCCACTGCACGGCCGCCTCGGCGTATCGGTTGACTTCCTCATAGGCGTTGCCGAGCTTCAGGTGCAGCGACGCCGTCTGGGGGCTTTCGTTGACCGCCCTGGTCAGATACTCGATGTACCTGGGCAGGTTGCCCGCCTGGTTGTATTGGTCGGCCACCTTCAGATATGCCTCGACGAGCGTCGGCTGATACGCGGACTTGTTGAGCTTGATCGCCTCGTTGAGCAGCGACAGATACTCCTCGTATTTGCCCACGCCGAACGCGGCCTGCGAGTAGTAATAGAAGAACAGCGCCTGGTCGTCCTTGGGGATGACGCTTCGAATCTGCTGATACATCGCATACGCCTGCTCGTACCGGCCGGCGTTGAGGTAGATGTTGGCGCGGAGGAACTTGATGTCCGGGCGGTCTTCAATGCCCTCGGCGATGGCCTTGCCGATCTGGTAGATGGCGCTGGCCGACGGGGCGGCGCGGAACACGTCCTTCTGGCCCGGCACCTGCTCGATGAGATACCAGTCGCCGCTGATGGTGCCGGTGGCGCCGGCCTTCACCGTCACCGTTCCGATGCTCCCGAAGTAATTGCGCAGGTTGAAATATGCCGAACCGAGCTTGTAGTGCAGGATGGGGCTCTTGAGGCCCAGGCGCAGCGCATTCTGATACGCGTCGGCCGCCAGGGCGAAGAAATTTCCGCCGAGGTAGATGTTGCCGAGCTGGTAGTGGTCCAGCGCCTCTGGGGGTTGAGCTTGATGGCCTCCTCGAAGTACTTGCTGCGTTCTCGTTGTCGTTGAGGTTGTACTTGGCGTCGGCCAGCAGGTGATAGGTCTGGTAGTCGTGGCGATATTTCAGGAGCGGCTCAAGGGTCGCGACGATGCCTTTGAAGTTCTCCTGCGCGGCGTAAATCTCGCCGAGGAGCTGGCCGGCCTCGATGTGGTCGGGCGTGGCCTTGAGGATTTCCATGAGCAGCGGCTCGGCCTGCTTATCGCGGCTGGCATAGCGCAGCGCCGGGCCAGGTACAGGCGATAGCCGGTCTTGGTCTTGTCCTCGGCGGCCGCCGCGGTGAGCAGCTCGATGGCCTTGTTGTAGTCGCGGCGATAGAGGGCGTCGCGGCCATCGGCGAAGAGCTGCTCGGCCTTCGGCAGGGCGCTGACCGGCTGCGTAGCGGCGGGCGCCGTCGTTGGCGCCGTGCTCGGCCCCGCCAGAGCGAGCGTCTGTACCGCGGCAATCGTCGCGAGGATCAATTTGGGGACACACTTCATGATATTCTCCACTGACAAACGGACGACGGACCCAACCACTGACTACTGACTACTGACCACGGGCTACAGCCTGTACGTCTTGATCCAGTTGATCTGCTCCTTGGCCTTCTGCGCCAGCGGGCCTTCGGCGAAGTTGGTCAGGTAATTGCCATAGGCATCCATCGCCTCAACCCACTTGTTCAGGTGCTCGTAGCCTTCGGCGATGAAGAACTGGGCCTGCCCGGCCTTGGGGCTGCGGCGATAGTTGCGGAGGAATGACTTGTACGCCTCGACCGCTTCGGTCCAGTTGCCGGCGCGATCGTAGTATTGCGCGATGCGCCAGGAGGCTTCCTCGGCGACCGACGTGCCGCTGAACTGGTTGACGATCTCCTTCCACGTCGCCAGCGCGGCGTTGGCATCCTTGAGCTGCTCGTCGTAGATCACGGCCATGCGGAGCAGCGCATCCCCGGCCTTGTCGCCGCCGGGCACCTTGGATGCCGCCGCATAGGCCTCGACGGCCTTGCGCAGGGCGGCATTGATCTTGTCCTGGCGGTCGGCAAGCTGCGTCGCCGTCATCACCTCGACATCCTGCCGCGCCTTGTTCAGGGCGAGGTCGAGATTGGCGGTGTTGAACGCGAAGTTCTGGGCGGCCTGCCCGGCTTCCTCCAGGTCGGCCAGGTCGTTCTTGCCACCCTTGCGAAGCGACTGGACCTTCCCAGTGTTGCTTCGCACGTTCTCCTCGCGAAGCTGCTTGACCTGCTGATAGGCATCCTTCTGCGCCTGTTCCTGCGCCAGCACGACGGTGCTGCCTCGCGTGAGTGTCGCGAACTTCTGCGCTTCTTCTTCGTAGCTCTTGCCCACCAGCAGCAGGGCATCGTCCGCGAGACTGCGGTCGGGGTACTGTGCCGCCAGCGACAGCAGCGTCTGCCGCGCCTTGGCCGTCTCGCCCATGCCCACGTAGAGCACGCCGATCTGATACAGCGCGCTGTCGGCCAGGTGGCTCTGCGGCCAGTTGGCGTGGACCTTGCGGAACTCGATGATCGCCTTGGGCGCCATGTTGAGCTGCTGCTGGATGATGGTGGCGATCTGGAACTGGGCATCGAATGCCTTGCGCTGGCCCGGCTCATCCACCAGCGCCTGGTAGCGGGCGATGTCCTTGAGGATGCCGATGTGCCGCTGCGCCTCGGCCACGCGGCCATCCTTGGGATAGGCGCTGACGAACGCCTCGTAAGCCGCCATCGCCTCGCGCCACTGGCTGAGGTTGATGGTGCATTCGGCGATGGACCATTTGGCCTCCAGCACCCACGTGCCCGATGGATACTCGTCGATCACGCGCTTGTACGCGGCGATGGCATCGGGCCAGGCCTCGTTGGTCTGGTGGATCTGCCCCACCGTCGTCAGCGCCTGGCCGGCGTTGGGATGCTTGGGGAAGGACGCCACGAACGTCTCCAGCACGCTCAGCGCCTCGACCCAACGCTTTTCATTGCGGAGCTGCGAGCCGATCTGGAACACTGCGTTCTGGCTGTTTACATCGTTGCCGCCGCGGGCAAAGTTGATCTCCAGGTAGCTCTCCACCGCCTTGAGCGGCCGGTTGAGATTGTTCTGGTAAGCGGCCGCGATCATCGGCGCGGCCTGCTGCGCCAGGGCGTTGGTGGGCTCATAGTTGATCAGGTCCTGCCAGACGGTGATGGCTTCCTCATGGAAACCCCGCCCCGACAGCTCGTTGGCGATCTCCCAGAGCATCTGCGGAATCGACGCGATGTTGGGATGGCCCGAGAACCGCGTGGCGATCCGCCGCAGTTCCTTGGCCGCCCGCACGAACTGGCCGTGCGCCAGCACCGGGCTGAACGTGCCCACGGCCCTCGCCTGCGTCAGGAAACTGGTGGCGATGTCCCACTGCGCCGCCTGGCCCAGTTCCTTGGGCTCGGGGAAATCGGCGATGACTTTCGTGAGCTGGTTGCGCGCCTCGTCGAACCGCTTGGAGACCTCGGCGAGCATGGCCTGGCGCGTCAGGCCCTTCGCCAGCGGCGAGCTTGCCCAGCTCAGATAATCCTTGGCGACTTGCAGCCGAAGCTGCGCGAGCTGGCGATCCGTCGTGTTGTCCGTCAGGAACCGCTGCGCCAGCGCGGCCGCCCGCTGCCACTGGGCCAGCGTGCGCCGAATGAGCCACCATCACCAGGAGCTCGCCGCGCGACCTGCTCGGCGGTGATGCTGGTGGGGTTCTTGTCGCGAATGCCCTTGAGGATCTTGTAGGCCGCGTCGAACGCGCCTTCGATGCGCGCGAGTTCCGCGTCGGAGAGGATGGGCGCTGCGATCCGCTGGTTGACCTGCGTTTGCTGTAGACTGCCTTCATCGTTCTGCTGCGCCTGACCCTGCTGCACCGCAACCTGCTGCTGCATGTCGCGGAGTTGGGCTACGCGATTGGCCCGCTGGCTTTCCTGCTGCGTGATGGCCGCCAGTGTCTGGATATCGGCGTTGACGACCGGTTGGTCGGCCGGCGTAAGCGCGGCCGAACCCGCGGGGGACGATAGTTGTGGAGTCGCCGCGGGTTCATTCGCCCCGCCGTTGATGGTCAGGCCGCCGCGGGCATATTTTGCGACACCGCCACCCCCTCCGTAGCCCCCGCCACCGACGCCCGGCTGGCCGCCGCGTTCGCCGTGCGCCGGTGCCTGTGAGCGCGAATCTTCGGCGCTGCTGATGGACTCCGTCACAATGCCCTCCCCGTTAAGCAGGCTGTTCCGTGGCGATATCAGCCCGAATGTCAGCGTGCTCAGGATCGACTTGGCGTGGTCGGGCATGGCCTTGCCGATCTGGCAGATGCCCGGGCGAACTCCAGCCGCTCGGCATGCAGCAGCGGCAGATTCGCGCCGGCCAGATCGCCGTAGATGGCATCGGCGACATCCCACGCATCCACGCGCGCATACTCCAGCGCGATGGCCATGATCTTCTGGATCGCGGTGCCGACCATTGGGCTGGCCGGATGGGCCTTCACAAACGCCTTGTAGCCGTTGATGGCGGCCGCGAACTCATCGCTGAGCTTCGCGGGCGGCGGCGCATCGGGCTTGCGATCGGCCAGGGCCTTGGTCAGGGCTGCCCGCGCCTTGGCATCGAGCGCGTTGATGGCCGCGAACTCGGCGCGTTCGGCGAAACTGGTGCTCCCGCCGGCAGCGGCGGTCAGCGGCTTGCGCTGCGCGGCGAACGTAACGAATCCCTTATAGATGTCGGCCGCCACGTCATAGGCCTGGTGCTGCTCGAAGACGGCGGCGATGCTGAAGATCGCCTCGGCCGCGGAATCGACGTGAATGCTGGCGGGGTTGTCGTTGATGAACTTCTGATAGGCGTCGATCGCCACTTTGTACGCCGGGGTCAGCGTCAGCTTCTTGACGCCATCGTGCTGTTTGAGGACCTGCGCCAGGTTCGCGCTCGGCCTGCTCGCGGCGAAGGTTGGCGGTCTGGAGCTGCGCCCAGGCATCGGCCGCCGGCACTGCCTGCGGGCCCTTGGCATTGATCGCCTGCTCGGCGATGTCGTAATACTCCAGCTTCTTGTAATGAGTGACGATCGTGTTCTGCGTGTTTCGCAGCTCGACGATCAGCGGGTCGGCCTCGGTCAGGCCCGCCTGCATCGCATACAGATCCGCCAGCGCCTTCTTGAGATTGGGGTCCAGCTCGTGCGCCGGTGCAAGCCCGGCCGACAGCAGCCGCTCGTGCTCGCGCATCGCCTGGGCGATTCGCATGCGCACGATCGCGAGCTGCGCCGGCTTGTTCATCGTATCGGGCAGCGACTTGGCGAGCTGTGCATAGGCCGCTTCGGCCAGGGCGTAGTGCTGCTGATTGATCCACGGCTGGAGGTGCGCGGCGAGTTTCTCCAGCGACTTGGGCGCCGATTGCACGTTCTGAGCAACGATCTTCTGCATCAGCGCCAGCAACTGCTGCTGCGTGTTGCTGAGCTTGTCGTTGGCCTCCAGGTTCCCCGCGGGGTGTTCTCCTGAAATTCATTGGTCGCCTGTGCGCTGACGAGGTCGATCTGCTGCCAGATGACGTTGCTCCATGCCGCGTTGTCGGGCGAGACGACATTGAGGAGCTGCGCAGCTGGCCGCTGCCGCCAAGGTTCGCCCCTCGGGATCCTTCAGAGCGGACACCTCCGAAACGATCGCCGAGATTGTCGTCGCCGCCGGCGCGATGGCGGCATCATCGGCATTGGCCTTCACCACCGGCAGCGCGATCTGCACGGCCCACGCCAGCGGCGCCTTGAGCGCTGCCGGCTTGCTGGGCCAGGAAATCGGCGCGGCAAGCTGACGGACGCGCTCGGCGAGCTGGGCCTGCTGCTGCCAGGCGCCTTCGGATGGATACTCCTGGTTGATGGCATCGAATGCCGCAACGGTGTTGGCCAGGGGCAGCGGCAGATCGGTCTTGAGGTCCCCACCGCCGGTGGAGGCGATGCCCTGGTTCAACTGGTACAGCGCCAGCTCCGCTCGGTATGAAGCGGCCGCACCGAGAGCCAGGCGCCGGCTCGATTTCGGCAGCGGCGCCTTGAGCAGGGCGTCCGCGCCCGCGACGGCCGCCGCATAGGCTTGTTTCTTGAGATAACGGTTGCCCAGGTGCGCCAGGATTCGCTGAGTGAGCTGATCGGCCTCGGCGGCCCACGGCAGCTTCGCGTAGAGATCGCTGGCGGCCGCCAGTGCGGCGGCGTCTTCCTTGCTCAAGCCGGCATCGTGCGCTGCGGGGCCGGCCAGATCGGCCAGAGCCAGATACGCGTTGACCAGCCGCTGCCGCGCTGCGTTGTTCAGCGGGTGCTGGGCATTGGCGTTGATCCATTTCACCAGCGACTCGACCGCGCCCGCCGTGACGCCTTGGTCCAGCTCGTAGCCGATCAGGTCATACTGCGCCACGACGGCCGCGACGCTGGCGGGATGCTCGGCGACGACCTTCTTGAGCAGCGCCACGCCCTCGGCGGCTTTGTCCCGCATCCGCAGGAACGACTGCCCCAGCAGCAGCGACGACTGCGCTGCATCCACCAGTGCTGGATAGCGGACCATCAGCTCGTGTACGATCGGCGGGACATCCTTGCCGTTGTTCAGCCCGATCAGCGCCTGCGCCTTCTGCGTGAGCGTTCTCACTCGCTGCGGGTCGGAGAGGCCCTTGTCGCCCAGCAGCTTCTCGGCCTGCTGCAGGGCCGGCTCGTAAAGCTGTTCCCGCAGGAGGATGTCGATCAGCGCGTTGGCGTTATCGGCCTTGCCCAGGTCCCCGCAGCGCGGCCAGCATCTTGGTGGCGTATGGCTCGTTGGGGGCGAGCTTGAGCACGGTGGTCCATGCCGCGATGGCCTCATCCAGCCGGCCCAGCTCGTAATTGGCCTTGCCCAGCCACAGGAAGACCTCGGGGTTCTTGTTGTCGGTGACCCAGGCGGCCGCGAACTGCTCGCGGGCCTTGTCGAACTGACCGGCCGTGTACGCCTGCTTGCCGGCATCGAACGCGGCCTTCGCATCGGCCTGCGCAAAGACCAGCGCCGGCGCCGTCAAAACGGGGCCGGCCACGAGCAACCACGCTAAGAGCCGTTTCATGATGGGAGACTCCTTGGAACCACGTCAGTGGTCATTCTCGTCAGTGGTCAGTGGTCCGTTGTCCGTGGACGGGTCAATGGTCCGTTGGTCAGTTGCGAGGCACGCGCGAGCAACTGACCAAATAACAACGGACCCAACCACTGACTACGAACCACGGACCACGGACATTTCGCTTCGTTTGGACAGTGGTATATCGGAAAAGTTCCCGCCGCCGCATCGTGTTACAAGTCAGTTACATGGCGCTAAACGCGAGCACGTCGGCGACGTAGCTAGGCGTGGACTGTCAAACCTAACCAGAGGAGTGATCGAATGCGTAAGGCAATGCCGTTTTTCTCGGTCCTGTGGCTTATAGCCCTTTCGGCCGCCGCGCAACCGCAGCAGCAGGCAGCGTTGCACCTGCCGGCGATTTTTGGCGATAATATGGTGCTTCAGCGCGGGATAGCCGTCCCGGTCTGGGGAACCGCCGTGCCTGGCGACACGCTTAACATCGCTTTCAATGGCCAGAAAAAGACCGCCACGGCCGACCAGAATGGCAAGTGGATGGTCAAGCTCGATGCGATGCAGGCGGGCGGGCCATTCGATCTCACGGTCGCCGGCAAGACCACCGTCACATACAAGAACGTCGTGATCGGAGAGGTGTGGGTCTGCTCGGGCCAGTCGAACATGGAATTCACCCTCGGCGGCGCGCACAACGCCAAGGAAGTCATTCCCGCCTCGGCCAATCCGATGCTCCGGCATTTCAACCTCAAGAAAGCCATCTCCGATGCACCCCTGTCCGACTGCGCCGGCAACTGGGAAGAGGCCGACCCGAAGACCTCCGGGCATTTCACGGCCGTGGGCTACTTCTTCGGCGCCAAGCTCCAGAAGGACCTGAATGTTCCCGTCGGCCTGATCCACACATCGTGGGGCGGCACGATCATCGAGGCCTGGACCAGCATGCCCAACATGCAGAACGATCCGGACTTTGCGCCGATCATCGAGCGCAACCGCGCCAATATCGCCAGTTTCCCCAAGGCCAAGGCCGACTTCGAGCAGAACAAGGAGAAGCTGATGGCCGCCTGGCGCGAGGCCGCGGCCAAAGCCAAGGCAGAGAGCAAACCGGCCCCGCGCCAGCCGCAGGGCCCGCAGGATCCCGCGCACAACCCCAACCGTCCCGCTGTGCTCTATAACGGCATGATCGCTCCGGTGGTCCCGCATGGCATCGCCGGCGCGATCTGGTATCAGGGCGAGTCCAACGCCGGCAACTCCATGCTGTATCGCAAAGAGATGCCACTGATGATCAAGAACTGGCGCACGGACTTTGGCCAGGAGATCCCCTTCTTCATCGTATCGCTGGCCAACTTCATGGCCCGCGCCGACCGCCCCACCGACACCGACTGGGCCAGGCTCCGCGAGGCCCAGGCGATGGCCACCACCGCCCTGCCCAAGGTCGGCATCGCCCTGGCCATCGACGTTGGCGACGCCAAGGATATCCATCCCAAGGACAAGCAGACCGTCGGCGAGCGGCTGGCCCTCAACGCCCTGGCCATCGCCTACGGCAAAAGCATCGAGTATTCCGGCCCCGTCTATGACACGATGAAGAAGGAAGGCGACAAGATTCGCCTGACCTTCAAGCACACCGGCACCGGCCTGGCGGCCAAGGGCGAGAAGATCGTCGGCTTCGCCATCGCCGGCGAGGACAAGAACTTCGTCTGGGCGGATGCGACCATCGACGGCAACACGGTGCTCGTCTCCAGCAAGGACGTGCCGAGCCCCGTCGCCGTCCGTTACGCCTGGGCCGACAACCCCGAGTGCAACCTCTATAACAAGGAAGGCCTGCCGACCGTGCCGTTCCGCACGGATGACTGGCCGAAGATGCAGGCTGCGCCGAAGAAATGAGGCGCAGCCCGAATGCCTAATGAGCTAATGACAAATGTCTAATCAATGAACGAAGCCCGAATGACGAAATGCCCATTCGTCATTCGGGCTTCTTCATTTGTCATTGATTAGACATTCGAGCTTCGGCCTTCGACATTCCTCACGCTTTCCCCAGCTTCTTCAGCCCCGTCAGGCACTTCTCGATGCTTTCCATCGGGGTCTTGGGGTCGCTCTCGTGCTCGACGATGTACCACTGGGTCTTGCCGACGGTCTCGCAGAGCTCGAAGAGTTCGGCCCATTTCACGGTGCCTTCGCCGATGACCGCGCCGGCCGGGCCGCCGTGCTCCTTGATGTGGATCGTGAGTGAGCGGCCGGCATATTTCTTGATCATCGCGTAGGGGTCGCCGCCGCCGCCGAGGCAGTTGCCGATGTCCATCTGCATGACCACATCCGGGCCGCAGTTGTCGAAGATGTTCTCCCACTCGGTCAGGCCGTTCTCCATCTTCTTGAAGTCGCCGCCGTGGGCGTGATAGCCGGTGTGCATGCCCAGCTCTTTCAGTTGGGCGGCCGTGTCGGTGAAGATCTTGGCCGTCTCCTTGATGGCATCGACGGTCTTCACGCGATCGCCGGGCAGGCCGGGCACGATGAGGAACTTGTTGCCGATGCCCTGGTTGAACTCAATCGTCTTCTTGAGCTGATCGGCCTGGATCGTGCCCCAGCCGGTGTGCGTGCCGCAGCAGACCAGGCCGTTGTCGTCCATGAGCTTCTTGAGCTCTTCGGCCTTGCGGCCGTAATAGCCGGCGTATTCCACGCCCTTGTAGCCCATCTTGCCGACGGCGGCCAGCACGCCGGGCAGATCGGTTTCGCACTGCTTGCGAACCGAGTAGAGCTGCAATCCGATTGGAATCTTCTTGGCCATTTCCGCTCCGTTCAGTTTGAAACCCGTGGCGAGCAGCGCCGCAGCGCCCGCGCCCATCTTCAACATGTGACGCCGAGAAATCATCAATCCTCCGGTAAGAGTGCGAGTGAGGATACTGTGAGGGAGGGCCGCATGCCAGAGCCGAACGCCATCGCGTAGTGCGTATTTCGTATTACGTATCCGAGTACGCAATACGCAATACGCACTACGCATCGCCCCACTATCTGCTACCTGCTATCTGCTATCTGCTTGCGCCCTGCTTCACCGCATACAGATACGTCTGCGAGGTGCAATACAGCGTGCCGTTGGCGACGATCGGCGTGGTGTAGATCTTGTTGTCCAGCGTGATCTTCCGCAGGAGCTTCATCTCCTTGCTGGCGGCCAGGACGAACAGATCGCATCGTTCCGTGCCGATCCAGACCTTGCCATCGGCCGCGTAGGTTGAGCCCCAGATCGGCGCCTCGGTGTTGAAGACCCAATATGGCTTGCCGGTGTCGGGATCGAGGCAGTGTACATAACCCGAGAAATCGGCAACGAACAGCAGCCCATCGTAGATCGACACCGTCGAGAGGCTCCGGTCGATCTTGGAATACGTCCACAGCAGGCCGGTCTTGGTGATGTCCCCGGTCTTGGTTGCGTCGATACACGACAGATATCCGCCGGACTTGCCATGGCGCGGGTCCTGCCCGACGGCGATGTACACGCGATTCTTGTAGAACACCGGCGTGGCGATGCACTCGCTGGGGCCGTTCTTATTGCCTTTGTACTTGGCCGGCGTGCCGTCCTTCAGGAATCGCCGCTCGGCCGGGTTGACGTCACATTTCCACAGCGTCTTGATGACCTTCTTCCCGTCGGCCGCGGTCACCGGATCGGGATCGAAGGCATAGCAGAAGCCGTCCGGGCCGCCGAAGAACGGCACATCTTTGCCGTTGATCTTGCCAATGGACGGGGCCGACCACGTGCCGTGAAAGATATGCGGGCTGATCTTTTCCTCGTCGGTGGCGATCAGCTTTCCGGTCTTCTTATCCAGCACGATCAGCGTGGGGCAGTTGGGGCTGGGGATGCGCACGTGCGAGCGATCGACGCCGTTGGATGGGCTCAGATACAGGTAATCGCCGCGGACGATGATCGAGCAATCGACCGCATCCTGGGGCCAGCACTTGATCTCGGGGTGGGTGAGCATGTCGACGCGCCAGATGATGTCGCCATCCGTCGGCTGGATCTTCTCGGGCGGATTTCCCGGGCCGGCCATATACTGCGCCTCGTCCTGGAAGGGCCCATCGTTGCCGTTGGCCACCCCGTTGACATCCAGGCACAGGACCTCGTCGCGGTTGCTCACCAGGTAGACGCGATCGCCATCGACGGTGGGCGAGGAACGAATGCCCAGCGACATGTCATCGAAGTTGAAGTTGCGGTCGTTGGTCATGTAGCGCGGCACGAGGAGCTGCCAAAGCAGCTTGCCGGTGGCCTCGTCGAAGCACATGACCGCGCCGCCCTCGCGCTGGACCTTGGTGCTGGAGCGGGCGATGACGCCGTTGGTGCCGACGAAGACCCGGCCGTTGCTGACAGTGGGATTGCCGTAGGTCTGGTTGCCCAGCTTGGCGATCCATTTGATATTGGTGCCGGTGGAGAGATCGAAGCCGACGCCGCCGACGTTCTTCTTGCCGGGGTTGAAAGACTCGGGGATGCCCTTTTCATCGGAGGCGAAATTGCGGCAATCCGTGCCGCCCCATTGCGGCCAATCCGCGGCCAAGGCCCCACTCGTCAAGCAGCATAACATCAGTAGGTGTCGAAACATCAATGCAGAGTACCGGGGGAAGGGAGAGGCGTTGTGCCGCCTGAGTCAATGAACCCGGAAGCAGAACCACGGCCATGAATCAGACATCCGCCAGCGAAACCACCAGGCGTTTCCCGACCGCCTGCGCGTATCGGACGAGCGTCGCGACGGTCGGATTCTGGCGCTGTCCGGCCTCCAGTTTGGATAGCGCCGAGCGGTCCATGCCCGTCAGCTCTGTCAGGTCCGACATCTTCAAGCCCTTTTCCATGCGCGGACCTAAGCTGCCTGAGCAACTCGTCTACTTGGTCCAGCGCGGCCATACGCTCGTGGTGGCGATCTATCAGATCGGGCAGTTCCTTGGCAACGCGGTCACGGACTGCCTTGTACCTGGCGGCTTCTTCGGGCGTGAGCCGACGATTGCGGGTCATGCGCTTCATGTTCGATGCGTCCTTGGGAATGTGGAATTATAATACAACGTCAGAGCAGGAGTCAATCGCCAGCGCACCATGACGGTTGATGGTAACATGGGACGTTGGCTGACTGCCCGAGAGGTACATGTATGGCACTGGCATTTGTGGTAACGCTTGAAAAGGACCTGCCCACTCCGGACGCCATCGCCGCCTACGCCAAGGCGAAGACCGGCAAGGCGCTGGCGAGGGAAGTGGACCGGCTGGATTTCCCCGCGCGGCGCCGGAGCGTTTCGCCGCTCACGTCGCTGCTGTCGGAGAGCCAGGCAGCGCTTCGCGCCGAGATGGAGGCCGAAGGCTTCGACACCTCGAAGATGCGCCTGCCGCCTGAAGTGTGGTACGCCGCGGCCGAGGGGCTGAAGACGCTTCGCGCTGGCCGAGTACGTCACGGCCAACCTCAACGACTTCAAGCAGCCCAATGCGATCCTCCGCGACCTTAAGGCCGCCGAGACGCTGCTGGCGGCCGCCGAGGCGGCAGGGGTAGGGTTCCATTTCACGAAGACGGAGCTGTGACCCGATGCGCGTCATCAATTCCATCGAGTTCGGCGGCGTCGAGTATCAGGCGATCTGGGCCAGCCTCTCATGGATCAACGACGACCCCGCCGGCAGCGCGGCCATGGCGCTGGCCATCCGCAACGGCGAAGGGCAGAATGAGACGATCATCCATCGCAACGCCAAACTCGCCGATGTGCAAGCATCGCTGCGCCGCTTGCGCGGCTTCGGCCTGAAGGATTCGTTCCTGGGCCAGTTGTTCAACTACAAGGGCGACAAGAACGGCCTGGCCAAACACGTGAAGGCGCTGGTGTCGAGCTTGAGATGAACGGAAGGGCGTTCGGCCCAGTTCGATCGCATTTGAGTTGTAGGGGCGGCTTTAGCCGCCGCAGGAGCCGTTCTCGGCGGCTAAAGCCGCCCCTGGAGTTTGGCCATTCGCTACGCCTTTCTCGCGTAGAGGACGGCACTGCCCAGAGGCGAGGGAGGTTTCTGGGGCTTGTGGTCCGCGTCGCTGCGACGGGACGGGCTGGTCGGGAAGCCCTCGAAACTGTTGGGTTGCATCTGCTCGCCCCAGGTCTCCAGGCGTAACTGGGCGATGAGGCGTTGGGTGGGGCAGAGCGGCAGCCGGCGTCCCTCCAGCCACTTGGGGGCGGGCAATTCCGCCGGCACGCCGTCGGGTCCGTAGGCGTGGATGCCGGCCAGCAGCAGCAGGGAATATCCCGCCACGGCGACCGCCGGGACCGTCTTGACCGAACGGGCGTTTCGCACCTGCGCTTCCCCCACGCCCATCACGCTCTTTTCGTCCCGGAAATTGACTTCGATGCCCCATCGCCAGAGATACGCCTGCAGCACCGCCGCCAGCGACAGGCTGGCATCGGTCACGATGAGATAGGCCGGCTTGCGATAGAGGATCTTGCTTCCCTTGCGCAGCCGGTAGCCCAGCGGGGCGATGATCATCAGACGCAGCACCCGCCCGGCCCCCGCCGGCCTCCACTTGACCGCCTGGACCGTCTTGATCTTGAACTTGTGCATCTTCCCGGCCGCATAGGCCTGGACCGTCTGCCAGGGGATCGTCTTGTCCTTCTCCAGTTCCTCGGGCGTGGGCAGTCTCTGGCCATAGCGCCGCGGCCGCCCTCCCCTGGGCCCGCGGGACTCCTCCGGCGGCACCCCATACAGGCAGGCGTCGCCGCGAATCCGTCCGATCAGAACCGTTCGCTCGGGAAGCGTCTTGATCACGCTGCGGTTGGTGAATCGCCCGTTGACCGTCAGCCAGATCTCCCGCCCGCTGGCCTGGCGCAACGCCGCCACCCGCGCCGCCCCCACGACGTTGATGTTCATCCGCTTCTTCAGTTCCCGGTACTTGGTCACCTGCTCGTCCGTGGCTGTCTTCCCCGGCCGCTTGGGCGTGGGGGCCTCCACGAAATTGATGGGGATGCTCCGCGCCGCCCCCGGCATTCCCAGCGGCACCGCCGCCGAGAGCTGCACCACCCGGTGGGCCAGAACGAAGTTGATCTGGAACGGCGGCCCCAGCGGATCGACCCGCCAGGCCACCCCGGGAATCTTCAGGCTGCGGCGGCGGAGCAGCGAATCATCCATCGCCACGATCAGCGGCGCCGACGGCGGCAGCATCGCCTCCACCTCCTCCCGCACCACCCCGAACAACTGCCCGGCATCCACCCGCCCCCGGGAGTAGAGCCGGTAGTCGGCCGTCCAGTCGCCAAACTGCCGCCCCCCGGTGTACAGCAGGCCGGTGATGGTGCGCCGGGAGAGGCACAGCACCAGCCACAGCAGGTGCAGGCGCAGCCTCTGACAGACCCGCTGCTGCATGGACGGCGTGCCGCAACGATCCAGTAGGCGCTGCAGCGCCGCCGTCAGTGGCTTGGGCGCCGGGCCGGAGTCCCGCCCGAGTCCGGGGACGAGTGGCGCGTGAGCAGGAGGCGGCGGCGGTCCTGGACGGTCCACTCGACGACTTCGCCCTTGCGGAAGTCCATGGCGTGAGCGACGGCGGCGGGGAGGTTGACGTACCATTGCAGCGACTCCTTTCGCTGGATGAGCTGAACCTTGGTGGGATAACCCATGAGGACATATCTCCTATTCTAGTTGTATAACTAGAACGAAGTCCCAACACAAAAGCAAGAAAAATCCCGCAGGAATTTTCAAGGAAAGGGCCAAACTCCAGCGGCGGCTAAAGCCGCCCCTACGAACAACGCGTGACGCAAATGCGATTGCCCTCGTGTTCGCCGGATGCGACGCAATCCATTTTTCGTGTAAGCTATCATCCTCAGACCACACCCACATGCCGGTGTCACCAGCCAGCGCGGCCATGGAGAACGAGGCGGACTCGCGCGACGCGGAGCAGGCGCTGCTGCAGCGCTGGGCCGCGGGCGATGCCGGCGCGTTCACCCAGCTCGTGGCCGAACACCGCCAGCGCATCACGCGACTGGTGTACCGCCTGCTCGGCTGGCGCGGCGAAGTCGAGGATGTCGTGCAAGAGGTCTTCCTGGTCGCCTATCGCAAGCTCGCCAGCTTCCGCGGCGAATCAAGTCTGGCCACCTGGCTGGCGGGAATCGCTATCAACCGCTGCCGGGCCTATCGCCGCCGGTGGCTGCCAGGCTGGACGTGGCTGGAGCAGCTCTGGCGGCGGCGTCAGCGGGCGACACCGCCGGACGATGCCCTGCTGGCCGACGAAACGGTTGCTCGCGTGCGATCTGCCGTGCGGCAACTGCCTGCGGCCGACCGCGAGGTGATCGTCCTCTACTACCTCGAGGATGTACCCGTGGCGCAGATCGCCGGGCTTCTGCGCGCCTCATCCGGCGCGGTTGAAGTGCGCCTGCATCGGGCGCGACAGCGGCTGCGCCGGTTGCTCGGCGAATTCGGCCAGGAGTCATCATGAACGATGATCGGCTTCGATCTCTTCTGAAATCCGCCGACAGCGCTGCGCCGGCGCCGGTGTACACCGCCGACCTGGCCCGCGCAGTACCCCACGCTTATCGGCGGCGCATGACCGTTCGCATTGTCGCCGGGACCGCGACCGCAGCGCTGGCGATGGCGATCGTCATCGCGCGCATCCCGCGTCAGTCGATCCAGCCAGCGTCAGGGCCCATTGCAGTCGATCCGTCGCCTGCCGCAGCCGTCGATCTGGCCGCGCTGAACCGCGAGGCCCAGCTCCACGGGCAGATCGCCGAGCGGCTCTGGGCCGCCGAACGCCTCCGCCAGGGTATGGCGCGTGCGCAATCCTCGCCCGATCCCCTGGCCGCCATTGGCCGCACGCTTGACCGCGCCTCGCTGGTCGCATTCGACCGCGCCGACCAGCTTGCCGCCGAGCGCCAGTTCGCCGCGGCCGCCGAGGAGTTTCAGCAGACGATCCGGCTTTTCCCCCAGACTCATTGGGCCGCCGTGGCGCGACAGCGCCTGGCTGAACTCGAAAACCGAAAGGATGGTTGAACATGGTCCGCTACGCTCGATCAGTCGTGTGGCCCATTCTGGTCCTGGCCGCTGTCTGTCCTGCACAGACGCGCCCCGTTACACCCGCGCGCGGGGGTGGCGGGATGTTCGGCGGAGGTGGTGGAGGGTACGGCGGAGGCGCCTATGGCGGCGGAGAGTACGGCCGCAGCGTCTACAGGAATGGGGTTCGGGTACCGGGACTGCAGCAGACGTTCAGCATCACCTATGAACCCCCGTTCGGTGATACCTACTCTCGCTGGCCGGCTCTCTCAAAAACCATGAGTTCTACCTTCCCCAAGGAAGTCGCCAAAGAGCTCAATATCCCGGAGGAGAAGCTGCTGAACGCCTACAGCAGCGAACCGATTATCGGCGAGGGTTATGTCGGATTCAGTGTGAGTGTCGCTTTCGCGAACGCCGCCGGCGAACTCGGGCCAAATCAGCCTCAAGTGGCCGGCCTTCTCGACGAGAAGACGGCCAAGAGCGTCTTGGAGGCCATCGGCAAGAAGCTGCGCGAGATGGTTGCCGCCGACGCCGAACGCCAGTCCCGCCAGAAGCTGGACTGGGCGCAGGAACGCCAACACCTGGCCGCCGCGCGCTTTGCCGAGATCGACAACCGCATGGAAAAGCTCCGCGACGACGCCCGCCGCAGGAGCGGCCGCTTCGAGGTCTCGCCGGGGACGTTCCGCGCCGCCATGACCAAACTGGATGATGAACACCAGGCACTGCTACTGGACAAAGTCGATCAGGCAGCCCGCGCCAAGGCGCTGGAAGAGGTCATCGCCGACCAAGGCAAGCGGCTGGAGGATCTGGTGAAGAACGATGCCATCTCGGCCGAGTTGCAGAAGGTCATCGACTACCGCACCACGGCGGCCAAGACCATTGAGTCAATGTACAAGGCCGGCCAGACGACCGCGAGCGAGCTGGCCAAGGCACAAGCGGAGCTGGCCGAGCGCGCCTGCGCATGCTCGAACGCCGCGAGGCGCTGGGCGGCAGCGGTTCGGGCCAGCTCGGCTCGTGGACGCGCGAATTGCAAACCCTGAGCATCGAAACACGCCAGAAAGCCGCACGTCTCGAAGCGATCCAGAAGATGCTCGCGCAGCTTCAGGACGCCATGCCTCTGCTCAACGAACTCACCCGAATGCAGGAGGAGCTGTCGCCGGCTCGCTCGGAGTTGTCCAGGGCCCAGACGGAGCTGAATGACCTCCGCAAGGAAATGCGCGAGCACCGGGCGCCGACGGTCAGCGAGGAATGAAACTCCATCACGTCTCAAGCGTTTAACTCCACAGTGAGGATGCGTGCGGAAGAAGGAGCAGCGGCATGAGAGTCACTATCGTCGTCTCGATCGTTGCGATTGCGGTCTTCGCTGGCGGCATTTATGCCGCCGCGCCGACGACGAGGGCGGCGGCGGGGATACCCGATGTGCGGTCGATGGACGAGCTTCGGTCATCGCCGGCGCTGAGCACGGGCGATGGATGGCGGATTCGCGTGGGGTTTGCCCCGGGCGGCGAAGAAACCGCGTGGGGCCTGCTGTATTGCCTGGCCAGCTACGAGGGCAAGGGCGAGCCGCCGAAAATGGAAAGCCGCGACATGAAGTTCGGCCGTCCACTCGGGCCGGTGCATTGGCGCTTCGAGCGGGTGAATGTGGAGCGTATTGCAGAGGCAGGCAAGTGGTCGGCGCAGTGGCGGGTGCCGCGCGAGGCATTGTACTGCGCTTCGATGCCCCTGGCGGGCAAGGGCCGCTATAGGCTGGAAGTGATTTCGGCGACCGGCGAGGCGTTGGCCAGGCGAGAGATCACGGTTGAGAAGGATGCGACGTGCTATTGGCATGTGTTCGCGCAGACGCAGCAGGACCGGAAGCTGGAGTTTGCCGTGCGCGGCGATTGCGTGGCCGCGATCCCGACGTTCACGATGGGATCGCCCGACTCCTCCGATGCGCAGAAGGCGTTGAAGGAAGCGGGCCGGCTGCCGGGGCAGGTGTTCGCGTCGGGCAAAGAGGAGTTGGAGCTTTCATTGGCCGACGATGTGCTGCGCATCCGCGGCGGGCAGAAGATGGATGATGACGTGGAGTTGTATTTCCTGGCGCTGGTGGGTGAACGGCCAGGCCAAGGCGGCGTCGACGACGTCGGGGTCGATCATGATCCAGCGCGGCCGGGCGGTGCATTACAGCAATGAACTGGCCGTGGACTTTGGCCTGCCGTCGTGCCTGAAGGGGCTCAAGAACGGCGATCGGGTGGAGTTGCAGGTGATGTACAGCCCCGGCGGATGGGAAAACGTGGGCGAGGGAGTGGCCCAGCACGCGATTCGGCTGCTGGATGAAGGCGGCACGTCGCGGCCGCTGGTGAGCAACCGGCTGGAGGTGCGGGTAACGGCGGCGATGATCAGGAAGGCGGAGTGATCCGGGAGCGCGGCCGTCCCCGGCCGCTCCTGGCATTGATTACCTACGGTGGTCCCTCAACCACTGCTCGTCCCGCTGCTTGCGCTTCTCGATCTCGGCGATCTGGGCGTTGCGCTGATTTTCGGCGGCCGCTTCCTTCGCCTGCGCGGCGCTAGCGCCGCCTTGGCGCCGGCCAGCTTCTTGGTGGCGTCGTCGAACTCCTTCTTGGCCGCCACCCATTTGGCGTTCTGGTGCAGGGTGGCTTCGTATTTCCGCATGAGCTCCGCCATGGCGGCAGCGGCGGCCGTGAGTTTCTCCTTGGCGGCCACGGCTTTTGGGTCGGCCGCCAGAGCGGTGATCTCGACCTTGCTCAAGTCGTTGTTGGCGTCGAGCACGGCCGTGGCAAACTTCACCGCGGCGTCCGAGCCGGGCTCGGCGCCCGCTTCGTCGCGATCTTTTTCGGCCTGGGTCTTCTTCGCTTTGGCGGCCTTGTAGGCGGGGGTCTCGCTCAGGCCGGCGACCACGGCGTCGCGGGCCTGGTCGTAGGCGTGCTGGGCCTCGGCCAGCGCGGCCTGGGCGGCTTTGTATTCGCTGCTGGCCTCGAAATCCTTGCGGATCTCGCCGCCAATGGTGTTGAACGTAACCTTGGCCTTATCCAGCGCGGCTTGCGCTTCAGCGACGTCCTTGGCGGCTTTGGTGGATGGAGCGTGATCGACGGCCGGCGGATAGGCGTACTTGTCCTTGGGCTTGGGATTGTTCGGGTTGTTCTGGGCCCAGGAAAGGCCCGCGAACATCAGCACGGCCAGGGCGGGTAATACCGGGAAGGATCGCTTGTTCATGATTGCTCCAGTTGCAGTACACCGCCCGACCCAATTAGTTTACCGGAACCTCTACATCTGTAAATAGACACATGAGCTGTGTGACGGTTTGAAGAAAGCCGGCGGATGCTCTATGCTGGCCGGCTGTGCAGGATCGGTGGCTTGTCTGAAGCGGAAGCGTTAGCGCCCGCCCAGGCCCAGAGCGGGCGCTGACGCTTGGCGCTTCAGACCAATTGAGGTTGCGAATGTTCGGCAATCGCCTCGGATGGATACTCTCCGCGGTCATCGTGGTGTTGACGGGGTTCTTCCTGTTCAACCTCTCGGGCAAGATCGGCTTCCCCATCGGAGAGATCGGCAAAAACGCCGCCAACTATACGCTGGAGCCGCCCATCCCGCCGCGGTCACTGGCGAGTTGGATGACCGAGGGCCGCGGCAGCAGCAAGATCTACCAGGACATGGTCCTGCTGTACGAGAAGGACCCCAAGGCTTTCGAGATCAATCCCCAGGAGGCCAAGGTCACCACGGCGCCCCAGTTCAAGGCGGTTGAGCCGGCCATCAAGCTCCTGGAGCAGGCGTCGGCCGCGTCGCAGGGCGGGGTGTTCGATGAGAATTCGGATCAACTGATCAACTACGATGCCCGCCTGCCGCTTTACGACAACACGCCGTTTTCCATGGTGGTGCGCAAGCCGCTCAAGGAGATCTACAAAGTCGAGCAGGCGGCGTGGATGCTGGCCCAGTTCTATGAGTCGGAAGGCAAGGCCGAGAACAATGCCGCCAAGACCCAGCGGGCCCTGGATATCTACCGGGCGATGTACAGCCTGGGCGTGAAGCTCTATGAAGAGCGCTATGTCTTCGATGAATGGCTGGTGGGCAAGCTGGTCGTGCAGGATGCCGCCAAGTACTTGAAGAAGATGGACGAGAGCCTCGGCCCCAAGTTCGACAAGATGGACAGCGACCTGGCATCGTTCTACCAGAAGACCGTGCAGAAGGTTCAGAGCTACATTTTCAGCGGCTCGGCCGAAGACACCTGGACGGGCGACATGGTGGCGCTGGCGACGCGGGCCAAGGAGCGCACCTGGCGCGTCGAGGCGGTGCTGGCGCTGGGGCGCGAGCTGATCGCGGCCAAGATTCCCAGGGACCGCAAACCGCACGAGTTGGTGGAGCTGTCCGACGGGCAATTGCTGGCGGGCAAGGACGGCGCGATGGTGGTCAAGGTGGTTGGAGGGTCTTTCTTCGAGAAGGCGGACCTTAAAGACGGCACGCTCATCACCGCCATTGACGGACAGAAGGTGAAGACCGCCGATGAGGGCACCAAGGCCCTGGAGCAGGCCTGCAAGAAGAGCGGTTTCAAGGTCGACATCGAGAAACAGAAGCCCGATGGCGAGTACGGCCCGGCCGGCTCAGTGCCGGTCAGCGTGCCCGACATGTCCAAGGAACTGGTATCGGCCGAGAACTACATCAACCGGCTGGAGAGATCGCTGCAGCAGATTGGCAAGTCGGACCAGGCATACGTCAAGCGGGCGGCCGAGCAGGCGCTGGGGCTGACGGTGGAGCAGTGGCGGAAGATGGGGCGATAAGACGACGTGCATGAACACGCTGTCGGGCGATTTGCAGAAGCTCGTGGCCGACCGCACGAAGCTGGCAGCGGATCTGACGGCGGCGGCCGGGTGAGCAGTGAGCAGGGGCTGGGCCCGTAGATCACTATTCGATTTCGGAAATGATGTGGTCCGGGTCGCGGGGGATGAGGCGCTGGGTGGTGCAGTTGACGATCAGGTCGAGGTCCTCCATGACGATGGCACCGATGAGGGCGACTCGCGGTCGGGTTCGACCACCGCCTTGAAGGTGCCATCGCGGCCGGCGCAGGCGAGGTGAACAAGCTGGACGACGGGGCGTTCGGCCGTGCGGCCGTCGGCATAGCGCACCTTGGTTGTGCCGAAGGCCGCCAACCCGAGCTTCTGGGCAACGGCAGCGGGAATCACGAGACGTGTGGCGCCGCTGTCGACAACGCCGCGAATTGTGGCACGGCGCACCTGGCTGGGCGCGATGTGGCCTTTTTTCTCCTCAGTCAGATCTTCCTGGTTGGTCAACACGATGTTCAACAGAGAAACGGCCCATGGTGGGCTCCTGAGCAACGGTCATGGCGGCACCTCGTTCCTGTCCCGTAAACGACATTATAGCGGGAGCATGCCGGACGAGGCAATGCGCCAGACACTGCATACACCGCATGGGGCAGAATCGCACCGGGCCGACCCGGTCAGGTGCAAGGCTCAATCAGTCGCGAGAAGTCCTTCGCGATGTATCGCTCGAACTGCGGCTTGCAGTGCTCGCAGTACTTCCCTGTAGCCTTGTCTTTGCGCTTGCCATTGAACCAGATACTCCGCTTTCCCTTGTTCTTTCCGTTCTTGTTCTGCGCGGCCTCTTCAATGAACTCGGCCGAGGTCATGATCCACATCATGTCCATGCGCTCGGAGTAGAAGATGAATCAATAGTTCTCGCGTAACTCGTGCGGAATGGCGGCGAAAAGACCCGCGTCACCATCTACAACCTCCTTGGACCGCGCCTTGATCTGGACGGTCGTGAATGTGCCATCGGGACAACGAATCACGGCATCGACTGCGTCGTCATCTACCAACGGCAGATACACGTCGAGCCCGTCTTTGAGCATGCGACCGACAATCCAGTATTCGATGCGCTTCCCGAAGCCCGCACAGTGCCGAAAGGACAATGCCATAGCCTTCTCCTTGAGAATGCCACGAGTATACCGCGCATGTCAGGCGTCAGCAGCCATTGGCGCGCAGGCTTGGAGCGTGCGTTCACGCAAATCGTATGTTGTTCGGGGATAGATCGAGCAGGTGCAGGCCCGTGATGCGATGGAAGGCATCACGCACAGCAGCCGCATCGGGCCAGTGATCGCCGAATACCTCGGCCCAGTGGGCCTCGCGTTCGGCCCAGACTTCTGGAGAAAATCCGAGCCAGTTGAGTTCATCGTCGGTGTAGGCGGAGGCGAAGTCCAGGAGAAACGGCGGCGTCACGACCGTGATCTCGATGGCCAGCAGTTCATCGTCATTGCGGATGAGTTGCGGCACGTGCAGGCCAAGGATCTGGTCTATGGCGGCATCACGCAGGGCTCGATATGCGCAGTTCGCGTGTATAGTTATCGCTGTTGTGGAAGAACTTCACGGCGGTTGACAGGCGGTGCATGAGGACAACGCCGTCTTTGCCGTCGCCGAGTTGTCCCGCGACAAACTGCACGCCGTAGCGAGTCTCGTACGTTGTCCGCTGGAGTTCGGTCATGGATAGATCATCTCAGTCGTCGAGCGGGTCGCAAGGGCATTCGGCAGACGTGAAGCTTTTCCTGCACACGCCCCATCGCACGATTCGCCTGGCGCAGGCCGGGCAATACGCCGTGAAACCCGCAGAGCAGGTGGCCGTGCCGGCAGGGAAGGCGATGCTGGAGGTCGTGGTGGATGGCAATTCTCACACGCGCGCGGTCAACGTTCGAAGCGCGGGATTGCCGGGTGAGTGGGCAGAGGTTGAGTGAGCCAGGACGGGGAGGTATTGCCCGAAGACTGGCATCGCCGTGGGGGGCAATCGCCCCGTCACGATCAAAAAGCCGCTCACCCCAATCACGTCAGATACGCGTTACACCATTTGCACGTGCAACCTTCCTCGCGGCGCTGGGCGGGGTGGTTGCGCCAGTCGAGGGGGCAGTGTTCGCTGGGAGCGCGGGCTTTTTCGCGGGTGGGGCAGCCGCAGCCATCCTCCCAGGGGATGCGCTCGACTTTTTGAAAGAAGGGCTTGCCGCAGTAGGAGATGCCCGCCCGGACTACGCGCAGGAGGCAGCCTTCGCAGGTCTGTGCCCGGCGAGGCCAGTCGGTCGATTCGGGGAGTAGGCCGAGCCGACGCAGGCGTGAGGCGGCTGACTTTGCCGCGGCGCGTCAGGGTTGCCAGCACTCCGTTGCAGCACCCAAAGATGCTCATGCAGGGATTATCGGCACGAGGGGGTTTGTCGGATTTGTTTCGTATAAGTTGTTTTCGGCAAAACGATTGCGCCAAAATAGCAGCGGGCTGCTCCCCACCCAGACTGATTGCCGTATTGACGGCCGGGCCGAACCGGATACCGTACTATGTCCCATAAGACGGACTTAGAAGACGTGTCCAGCCAAGCAGTAGCCGTTCCTAAACAGCAGACCAGCGGCGAGTTATCAGCGCCGAGCAGGCGCAAGCTCCGCTCCAGCCACCGATGAGCAACAAAGCCCTGGTGTGGTGGATGTTCCGATTCCTCCGGCCGGTCAAGCTGCTGGTCGTTGTCGCGTGCCTCTACCTGGTGGTCTGCACGGACGTGGAGGTGCGCATCACGCAGTGGATGGGCAAGGCGGCCGACCAGATCAGCTCATTGCGCCCGGATCCAGGCGGGCAAAGCGGCTTCTGGCGCTGGTTCCGGGGCCAGTCTCCCCAGGTTCTGGCGCTGCGACGGACGCTGGTAGTCTTGGGGTGCCTGGTGGCGGGCTTCGCCATCCTGCGCGTATCTGCGCGAGGTGGCCAACACGAAGCTGTCGATGACGATGGTCTACTACATCCGCGAGGCGGTGTACGACAAGCTTCAACGGGTGGGGTTCCGCTTTCACGACACGATGTTGACCGGGCAACTCATCAACCGCGCGCTGGGCGACCTGCAAAACGTGCGGTCCTTTGTGCAGACGGCCGTGCTGACGACGCTGGACATCGTGCTGATTGTCGGGCGCTACATGTGGCTGCTGCTGGACCGAAACCCGTGGCTCGCCGCGCTGTCGCTGGTGCCGCTGCCGTTCTGGACGATCTATATCCTGCGATTTGGAAAGAAGGTTCAGCCGGCCAGCAAGGCGGTGATGGAGGCGGAGGACAAGTCGATCTCGGTCATCGCCGAGAACATCGCCGGCGTCCACGTGGTGAAGGCATTCGCCACCGAGAACCAGGAGATCGCCAAGTACGGCGCGGCCGTGGGGACGTTCTATAAGCGCGTGATGGCGCGAATCCGGATGTACGCCAACTTTACGCCGGTGATCCGCACCATCGGCTCGCTGTCGCACCTGTCGCTGTTCCTGCTGGTGGCCGTGCTGATGATCAAGGGGAAGCTGAGCGTCGGCGATTTCCTGATCCTGGGCTCGGCGATGGGCACGATCCTGGGGCGATTGCAGCAGGTGTCGGTCATCAGCGATCAGTACCAAAACGCGATCGTCTCAGCGCGGCGGCTGCACGAGATCCTCGCGGCCCGGCCAACGGTGGCCGAAGTGCCCGATGCGCCGCCGCTGCCCAAAGGCAAGGGCGCGGTGACGTTCGAGCACGTGACCTTCGGCTACAACCCCGACAAGCCCGTGCTGCGGGACGTGAGCTTCGACGTGAAGGGCGGCAGCGTCGTGGCGATCGTCGGGCCGACGGGATCAGGCAAGACGACGCTGGTAAACCTCATCGCGCGGTTCTACGACCCGCAGAAGGGGCGAATCCTGGTCGATGGCGTGGACATTCGCACGGCGAGCCTGAACAGCCTGCGGACGCAGGTGGCGTTCGTGTTCCAGGAGACGTACCTGTTCTCGGCGTCGGTGGGCGAGAACATCGCCTATGGCCGGCCGAACGTAAGCAAGGGAGAGATCGAGGCGGCGTCGCGGCTGGCGCAGGCGCACGAATTCGTCGAGCAGTTGCCCAAGGGCTATGACACGATGCTGGGCGAGCGCGGCGCGTCGCTGTCGGGCGGCCAGCGGCAGCGGCTGGCGATTGCGCGGGCGATTGTGCAGAACCCGCGCATCCTGGTGTTGGACGATGCAACGGCGTCGGTCGATCCCGAGACGGATGACTTGATCCACCGCGCGATGAAGTTCGTGATGCTGGACCGCACGACGTTCCTGATCGCGCACCGCATCAGCACGGTGAAGCGTGCGGACGTGGTGATCGTGCTGGAGCGCGGCCGGATCACGCAGGTGGGATCGCACGCGGAGCTGATGAAGCAGGATGGTCACTACCGCCACATCGCCGAGGCGCAGCTCTATGGCGATGACGCGCTGGATGACGAGGGCGAGCGGCCATCGCACATGGACCGCATGCAGGAGAAAGAAGTGGCGGTAACGGCGGCGGGGGAGAAGGGGAATGTGGAAGTCGAAGAGGAAAAAGTATGAGAACGGGTGGCATGCTCACGCCGGCCGCGAGAGATCTTCATTTGCCAGTGGAGCTGGATTCGGCCGGCGTGGGCATGCTCGTCGCATGCGCGGTGGACGCCCGCATGCCCACACCCGGCGAGCAAGCCCCTGCGGCGAAACAATGTCAACAGCGCCGGGCGTGGGCATGCCACCCAGCTTCATGCAGATGCTGACTTTTCTTCCCATTTTCGGCCGAAAGAAAGCCTCCAAGCCGCCCGCCAAGAACGAGCTGAGCAGCGAGGATGAGGAGGCGCGCTATCGGCCCATCGAGTGGCCGCTGATCAAGCGGCTGCTGGGCACGCTGCGCCCACGCGCGCATCTATACCTACGGCCTGCTGCTGGGCGTGGTGATGATCATCCTGGAGATGCAGTCGCCGCGCTTCATGCAGTGGATCATCAACTATGTGACGGCGTACGGCACCGGGAAGCTCCATCCCAAACCCGACGAGGCCGGCGCGGTCGGGCACATCCTGGTCATCATGGGCTGCTGGGCGGCGCGCTGGCCGTGGCGCTGACCCTGCAGCGGTTCGTCATCCTGCTGATGACCAACGCCGGCGAGAGGGTGCAGTTTGGCCTGCGCCGCCAGCTTTTCGAGAAGCTCCAGCAGCTTTCGATGAGCTACTACGACCGCACCAAGCTCGGGCGCATCATCAGCCGCTGCACGAGCGACATCGGCGCACTGCGCGAGGTGAACGTCTGGGGCCTGTGGCAGATCGTGGCCAACCTGCTGATGATGTGCGTGGCCGCGGCGATGTTGGTCTGGACGGACTGGCGCCTGTTCCTGTCGGTGGTCTGGCTGGCGCCGATCCTCTACGGCGTCAACGACTTCTTCCGCAAGCGCGTGTCGCACCGCTGGCAGGTCGTGCGCGAATGGTTCACCCGCGTGAGCACGAACCTGGCCGAAAACATCACGGGCGTGCGCGTCGTCACCGCGTTCAACCGCCAGTCGGTCAACCTGGACCGGTTCAACGAGATGCAGGTCCGCAACACGGTCAACAACATATGGGCGGCGCGGCTCAACGGCGTGTATCAGCCGATCCTGCAGCTCATCGGGTTCACGGGGAAGGTGACGATCCTGACGTTCGGCGGCTACCTGATCGTCAGCGGCCGGATCGCCCTGGACAAGGGCGTGGGCGCGGTGATCGCATCGTACCTGTACTGGGACTGGTTCATGAACCCCATCCTCAACATGGGGAACTTCGCCAATCAGCTCATGATGGCGATGGCCAGCGCCGAGCGTATCTTCTCGCTGCTGGACACCAATCCGGATGTGGCCGATCTGCCGGATGCCAGGCCGCTGCCGCGAATCGCCGGCCAGGTGAAATTCGAGGATGTGACCTTCGGCTACAAGCCGGAGCGGCCGGTGCTGCACGAGATCAACTTCGAGGCGCATCCGGGCCAGATGATCGCGCTGGTGGGGCACACGGGCGGCGGCAAGAGCAGCATCATTTCGCTGTTGGCGCGGTTCTATCAGCCGCGGAAGGGGCGAATCCTGGTGGATGGGCACGACATTCGCGCCGTAACCGGCGAGTCGCTTCACAAACAGATGGGGCTGGTGCTGCAATCGAACTATCTTTTCACCGGCACGGTGACGGACAACATCCGCTACACCAAGCCCGGCGCCAGCGACGAGGATGTGGTCAATGCGGCCAAGGCGATCGGCTCGCACGAGGCGATCCTGGAACTCCAGAACGCTTACCAGACCGAAGTGGGCGAGCGCGGCGCCAACATGTCGATGGGCCAGAGGCAGCTTATCTGCTTCACGCGGGCATTCCTGTCCGATCCGCGCATCTTCATGCTCGATGAGGCGACCAGCAGCGTGGACACCGAGACGGAGATGCTGGTGCAGCGGTCATTGGCCAAACTGCTCGAGGGGCGCACGACCTTCATCGTGGCCCACCGGCTGAGCACCATTCTCAAGGCCGACTGCATCCTGGTAATCGACGCCGGCCGGATCGTCGAACGGGGCACGCACCGGCAGCTCATGGAAGCCGGCGGGAAATACGCCGACCTGTACGAGCAGTTCGTGCAGCAGGCGGAATGACGTTCGGTTCGGAGTTCTGTTTGGAGTTCCGGCTTTAGCCGGTCTGGACCGCGTAAACGCGGAACTCCGAACTCATCCTGGACCGCGTAAACGCGGAACTCCGGGCGGAGTCCCATAAGACTTGCCTTGAAAAGCCGCTTGCCGATCGGTCCGACAATGATCTTGAGATGAATACGCAAGGGCAAATCGCGGTTCGATGGCGGCCGATGCGCCGGGGTATGTCGTCGCTCTACACTGTGGTGATGCTCGTGGCATTGTGCGGGTTCGTGTCGCTGGGTGTGGACATGGGGCACGTGCAGCTTGCCAAGACCGAGCTGCGCACGGCGGCCGATGCGGCCGCGCGCGGGGCGCACGGGCTGGCCACCAGCATGACCCAGGCCCGCGCGGATGCGGTGGCGGTGGCCAGCGCCAACCACTGCGACGGCGCCAGCGTCGTGCTGGATTCCATCCTGGATGTGGAATTTGGGGATTGGAGCCCGGCCACCAAGACGTTCACGATCGACAATTCAACGCCGACGGCCGTGCGTGTGACGGCGCGGCGGATCGCCTCGCGCGGAACGGCCATCCCGCTTACCTTCGCCCGCGTGGTGGGGCGCGGCAACCTGGATGTCCAGGCCGTCGCGATCGCCACGCTGCAGGCCTCGGCGGGGGGCTATGGCATCGTAGGGATCAACTCGGTCACCATGAGCGGCAATGGGAGCACGGACAGCTACAATGCATCGGCCGGACCGTATTACGCGGGATCGGCGCACTCGAAAGGCTCGGTGGCCAGCAACGGCAACATCAGCCTCTCGGGCAACGCGGACGTCAACGGCGATGCCCGGCCGGGGCCCGGCAAGAGCGTGAGCCGCGGCGGCAATGCATCCGTCAGCGGGTCCACGTCGCCGCTGTCTTCGGCCATGACCTTCGCCAATGCGACGCTGCCCGGTTCCTATATCAGCAAGGGCGCCCTCAGTCTGAGCGGCAACAACAGCACGACGTTGACGAGCGGCACCTACTACTACACCAGTTTCAGCGTCTCGGGCAACGCAACCGTCAACATCTCGGGGCAAGTGACGATCTACGTTTCGGGGCCGCTGTCGCTGTCGGGGAATTCCTCCGTGTTTCAGAACCTCCCGTCCAATTTCGAGATCTACGTGATCGGGGCCAATAGCGTCTCCGTCAGCGGCAACGGCAACCTGTACGCGTCGATCTACGCCCCGCAGAGCGATATCAGCTTCAGCGGCAACGGCGACTTCTTTGGCTCGCTGGTGGGCAAGACCCTGTCGCTCAGCGGCAACGGCGATATTCACTACGACGAGTCGCTCGGCGGGGGAAGCTCCACGATGAAGATATCGCTGGTGCAGTAGCCGGGGATCAACGTGGCACGAGCGGCCCTCCGCCGTGCGGGGAACAGCGCGGCCGGGGGCGGCACGCTCTACGAGCGGATGTCGTAGGAATGGCTGACGTTTGAGCCCGCCCGCCTGAACCGTTAGAATCCGCCACGTCATCATCAGAAGCACGGATGCGTCAACCCAGACGATGGAACATCCAGCAGGTCGGCGAGGCCGCGCGGCGGTTGGCGGAGAACCTGCGCACCTCGCCGTTGATCGCGCAGATGCTGATCAACCGCGGGATCACAGAATCCGCCGAGGGAGGCAGGTTCCTGGCGCCGAGCCTCAAATACCTCTACGAACCCGACGCCCTGTCCAACCTGCGCCGCGCGGCCGAGCGCATCGACGCGGCCATCCGCGCGGGCGAGAAGATCGTCATCTACGGCGATTACGACGTCGATGGCATCACC
This sequence comes from uncultured Phycisphaerales bacterium, assembly GCA_963836515.1. GTDB lineage: Bacteria > Planctomycetota > Phycisphaerae > Tepidisphaerales > Tepidisphaeraceae > CAWIJX01. The sequence continues at coordinate 1,676,655 of CAWIJX010000004.1, read as the reverse complement.
GCGACGGCCATCCTGTGGCACGCCATCCGGCTGCTGGGCGGGCAGGCCGACTATTACATCCCGCATCGCCTGGAGGAAGGCTACGGCCTGAATGCCGAGGCGGTGGCGCAGATCTGCGACGGCGGGGCGAAGCTGATCGTCACGGTGGATTGCGGCATCACGGGCCGGCGCGAGGCGGAGGTTGCGCGGCAGCGCGGCGTGGAGATGATCATCACCGATCATCATGAGATACCGGATCTCAGATCTCCAATTTCAGATCTCAAATCTCAAGTTCCGGAGTGCTACGCGATCGTCCATCCCCGCCTGCCGGGCAGCGCGTATCCGAATCCCTATCTGTGCGGCGCCGGCGTGGCGCTGAAACTTGCCTGGGGGCTGGGGCAGGTTCACGACGGGGCGGTGCGGGTGAATGAGACGTTCCGCAAGTTCCTCATCGAAGCCACGGTGCTGGCGGCGCTGGGGACGGTGGCCGACGTCGTGCCGCTCATCGGCGAGAACCGCATCCTCGTACACTTCGGCCTGGGTGGGATGAAACGCAGCGAGCTGGCCGGCCTGCGGGCGTTGATTCAAACGGCGGGCCTCACCGGCCAGAACATCGACAGCTATCACGCCGGCTTTCTGCTGGCGCCGCGCATCAACGCCAGCGGCCGGATGGGCCACGCGCGCGAGGCCGTGCAGCTCCTGACCAGCGCCGATGCGCCCACGGCCCTGCGCATCGCCACGGCCATGGACCAGCAGAACCGCGAGCGCCAGTCCTTGGAGCGGCGCATCTTCGAGCAGGCCATGGCGCAGATCGTCGAGCGCGGCTTCGACAACGACGATTGCCGCGCGCTGGTGCTGGCCTCGGAGGACTGGCACCCCGGCGTGATCGGCATCGTGGCCTCGCGCATCGTCAACCGGCTGAATCGACCGACGGTCATGGTGTCGCTGAGCAACGGCCACGGGCAGGGCAGCGGACGCTCGATTCCTGGCTTTCACCTGGCGAAGGCGCTGGATGCTTGCCGGGAGCATCTGGACGGCTGCGGCGGGCACGAGATGGCCGCGGGGCTGCGGATGCAGAGCGCCAAGCTCGATGCGTTTCGCGAGGCGTTCTGCGCATGCGGCGTCGGTCATCTCGAAGGAGATGCTTTTCCCAGAGCTGCAGCTCGATTGCGTGGCCGATCTGCGCCAGATCACCGAGGCGCTGGTGACGGACTTCAAGCGGTTGGGGCCTTTCGGCACGGGCAATCGCCGGCCGCTGATGTGCTGCGCGGGGATCGAAGTGGCGGCGAGCCCGAAGAAGCTCGGCCGGAATTTCGAGCACCTCTCGCTGCTGGTCCGGCAGAACGGCGTGAGCATGCGCTGCATCGCGTTCAACCAGGCCGACCGGGCGGAGCAGGCCGCGGCCGGGGCACGGCTGGACCTGGCGGCGGAGCCGTCGATGCACGAATACAACGGGCGCCGCTACCTGGAGCTGGAGGTGAAGGATTTTCGCGAGGCGGGGAAAACAGTGCCGAGTTGAGAGTTCCGAGTTCCGAGTCAGGACTCACTCGGTGCTCGCCACGCTGAACTCACCTGCCGCAGCTTGCCTTCGATGCGAGCTTTGACCTCGTCCCAGGAACTGCCCGCATCGGGGTCTCTTTCATACTCGGCCAGAGCAGCGTCCAAAGCAGCCTTTTCGAGTTCGGTGAGCTGGGCATCACCAAGCCAGACTTCTGAAGGGTTTCCAGATTCGCTCATGGTGGATGATATCCTTGTTCGCTGCGCCTTGGACCGAAAAGTCCCGGCTTGGCTGCAACTCGGAACTCGGTGCTCGGTGCTCGGAACTCGGTACTCGGTACTCGGTACTCACTACTGCCCCGCCACCCACCGGATCGCCTGTGCCACGAACTGCCGGTAGCTCGGATCGGTGTAGATCTCCGGCCCATGCCCGAGCTGCATGGCGGCCGTGCGCGTCCTGCCGTAAGTCTTGGCCCACGCCAGCGGCTTGTCGTTGGTTTTCTCGTCGGTGCTCAGCAGCAGCTTGGCCGACGGATCGTGCCATTGGTTGATGTAGGTCTCGTCCTTGACGACGAAATCCTTCAGCCCTTTGGTGATCGGATGATCGGCGTCTTCGACATGGACCTTTATCTCGACACCCTCCTTCCAGCCGGAGACCTTGTATTGCTGCCCATCGATCTCGCCCGGCTTGGTGAAGAACCTGGCGCCGATGATCTTCGCGTATTCCGGCCAATCCTGGAAATTGGCGAGGCTGTGGTGCAGCGCCACAACGCCCACGCCCCTGTCCAGCAGTGCCAGCAGATTCTTCTGCCGCTTTTCGGAGATCTTCTGGGTCATGTTGTAGGTGACGATCACGTCGTACTTGAAGCCGCTGATGTCCTCGAAGATCTCGCTGTCGTCCTTCAGTGTCAGGATCGTCGCCCGGATGTCGCTGTAGCCATCGAAGAGCGCGGGGAGTCTCTTGACCTCATAGCCGTGGCCGCCCACGAGGACGATAACGTTGAGCACCTTGGGCGCTGCGGGCTCAGCGCCGTGCGCGAAATTGCAGAGAATGCCGATGGAGATGCCGAGAGAGTCACGAGCTGGCAGCGGATCATGCATGGCCTTTCGTTTGTTCTGTAACTGCTACGGCCAGGCGAGACGGATGTTGCAGCTTGTTTAGCCGGCTCGCCTGCGAGCCGCTCAACACCTGTCGGCCGCGCGGGCGTAACCCCGCGTACAGAGAATTCCGCCAACGACCCATAAGAACCCATCAGGCTCGGCCGCCGTAACACCTGATGAAATTTCTTGTATCCGCCCGGTTTTGGGCTATAGTTCAGTTGGATCGGCCGGGAAGGGCGAAGGACTTCGGTGTGGGGCGGTGAAACAATCCGCCCGCGACACACAAGCACGTTCTTACAACCAGGTCGCACTCTAACACCCTTGGAGGGGTGACGAATGCTATCGACCGCACGATCTGCTCAACTTGGTCTGGGGGCCGTTGGCGTGGTGCTGATCTCCTCGCTGGCCGTGCTGGGCGGCCGGGCCATGGACCGGCAGTTTTCCGACTCCGCCAAGGCGCCGGATTTCATGCTCCGCGACACGGAGGGCCAGAAGTATGGCCTGGGCAACCTGCAGGGGAGCATCTCCGTGCTGGCGTTCACGTCGCTACGATGTCCGGTGAGCTCGGAATATTTCGAGCGCATCGTGGAGCTTGCCAATCAGTACATCAAGACCGGGCGGGTTCAGTTCTTTCTGGTCGACACCAGCGCCGACAATACGACCAGCCAGGTGATCAACGAGCTTCGCGTCCAGAAGCAGGTGCTGGGGCAGGAATTTCCAACGCTGATCGACCGGGGTTGCCAGGTCGCCAGACAGTTCGGCGTCTCAAAGACGCCGACGATCGTCATCGTGGACCCGCAGGGCGTGGTGCGCTATCGCGGAGCGTTCGACGACAGCCGCAACCCGCGACTGGTGAAGAACCAATATTGCCGGGATGCCGTCGCCAGCCTGCTGGCCGAGCGGCGCCCGGCCAAGGCATTCACACAGGCATTCGGCTGCGAGCTATCGCAGCCGAAGTAAGAGGCTGGAGGGCCCGACTGTGTACCCGGGGCGGCCCGACAGGGCCGCCCCGGTTTTTTGTAGGTGAACCACAGATTAACACAGATTCACACGGATATTTCGGAATTCAAATGCGGGCTTTCAGGCCAACGATGGCCGCGGCGATTTTGCGGCGGAAGTCTACGTACTGCCGCGGCTCGAGATTGTAGCCGCCGCGATCGGTGATCAGCTCGGCGAGGGTCAGCAGCTTGCGAGCGTCGTCGATCTTCGCGCCGGTGCGCCCGTTCCTTTCCGCCGACGCGACGGCCGATTTCAGCGTCCATAGATACTCGTAATCCTCCAGCCCGTCGCGCATCGCCTCCAGCCGGATTGATGAGTACGGCCGACCCTCAGCGCCGGGATAGAGCAGATAGCCATCGCCGTTGTACCGGCCGAATGTGTTGGCGACCCAGGGAACCTGCGGCCACTTGTTCGGCTTCTTCTGGTAGTTCACTCCCCAGCTATTGGGCGACCAATATTCAAAGCCGCGTGCGCCGTATTTCCAGCAGATCCAGGGAATCACCCGCGCATCCAGCAGCGGATACTCCAGGAAGAGGTTGGGCCGGTCCATCGGATAGCAGCACACCGCCAGCCAGACTTCCGCGCCGTTCTTCTGCGACGCCGCGACCCCGGCCTTGTGGTACTGCGCGACGTAGACGTCGAACACGTCCACGAAACCGGTCAGCGCCTTGACGCCCTCGGGCTCGTTGAGGCATTGAAGGATCCGCGCCTCGGGCGCGGCCTGTTTGACGGCCGACGCGATCTTCTTCACCTCCGGCCAGGCATCGCGAGGCGCTTCGTCGTACGTGTAGACGTAGGCCATGTCGGCCCAGCCCTTTTCGCGCAGGTGATCGCAATAGGCCTTCACCATGGCCGTGAAGTCGGCGATGAACTGCGGCGAATACTCCGTCTTCTTTTCGCGGCGCAGGTTGGGCGCGGTGCCGATGATGAACGCGTTCATCCCGCCGCCGATGAGGCGATGAAGCTTCGCGTCGATGTCGGTGAAATCGAACTTGCCATCCTTCTTCGGCGGGTTCACGACGACCTCGCCGCCGGGACCCAGCCGGTGCTCCAGGAGCATATCCTCGTATCTTTGGACGATCTGCGCATGCCGGCGCTCGGCCTCCGGCGACCAGTCGTTGCCGTAGAATGCGCGGATGACGCCACCGCCCAGCCAAGTCAGCGTGCGCAGGTGAGACTGATCCTGCAGCGCGAAATCCCAGACCGTCAGCTTGATCGGCAGGACCGCTGGCTTGAGTTGCTCGGGCTCGATGGTGACGGTGCCGGTGTACTGGCCGGCCGGGCAGTCCTTGGGCGTCTTGAGTGTGATCCAAACCGGGGTGCGCGAGAGTTTGGCGACGGTAAACGGCCCGGCCGGCATCAGCGGGTCGGGATACCACGCCATGCCGCGCTCGGCGTAGTACGGCGGCTGGATCGTCGTCTGGGCATACTCGACTCGATCCCATTTCATCGCGGCCGCCGGGATCACCGCCCCGCCGGGGCCGGTCAGGACCGAGAGTTTCACATCGCGAACCTTCAGCTCGCGCCACGGCGATTCAACCACGACCTGGGCCGATTCGTACTCGTTGCGGGCGGCCTCGATCTCGATATTCGTCATGATCTGCGCGGCGAAGTCATCCTCGCGGAAGACCTTGGCCAGCGGCGAGACGACGTTGACGCGATAGCCGACGGAATCGGCCGGCTCGGCGATGGGCTTGGCGACCGGGGGCTTGTCATCATCATCGGGCGCGTTGGCCGGCAGGGCCTCGACCGTGACATCATTGATCCAGACGGAACCTTCGCAGGTGGTGTAGAGGAAGACAACCACGGCCTGCTCGCCGGCCTTGCCGGGGACGGTGGCGCGCTTGGTGAAGCGCGTCCAGTCGAAGGTGCCGGTGCGAAGGTCCTTGCTGTCCCAGCCATCGCCGCCGGAGCCCTCGAAGTTCAGGAAGATCCGGCCGCCGACGGCATCCTTCGCCTTGACCCACAGCGACACGCGAATGGGCGTGCCAGATGCGAGCATGACCGGCGCGGCCGCAATGCCGCCGCGGCCCTTGCGGTTGCAGGTGATCTGGCAGGACTGCCGGCCGGTGTGCGCCTCGGTGGAGAGGGCGACGCTGTAATCGCCGCGCTCCCATCGGCCGCCAAAGGACCAGTTCTGGAAAGGCGAGTCCGCCGAGCCGGCGTAATATTCGCGGATCTTCGGCGGCAGCGGTTGCAGGAACGGCTTGGCGGCCGGCTCTTCAAAGCCGCCGTTGGGGAGGAGGTCGGCGGCGGAGCAGATGCTGGCCAGCAGGAGAATAATCGAGATGTGCGATGGTTTCATCATTGGTTTCTATCGCCAGGAGGTGGGTTCGTTACGCGTGCCGGATTTGGGTCGGTGGCGGATGCCGTCGGGCCAGCGAAGAGTGACGCCGCCTCTCCCGCCCCAACCATGCCAAACCCAACTGCATTAACACATTTAGATTCGTCCTGGAAAAAGCGGGCACGAAGTGGCCCTGGGTGCGCACAAAGCGACCCCAAAGCGGCCCCGATCTGGCTCTGCGGCGGCACAAAGGGGCGCTGAAGCGGCCCGGTCGGGAAGTTGCCAGTTGCCAGTTGCCAGTTGCCAGCGGACAGCAGATAGCAGATAGCAGATAGCGGGTGGCGAGTGGCGGCGGAGGGCGGCGGGGTGAAGGTCATACGTTGTCGGCGGGGTTGGGTGCGCATGATGGCTCCTTGCGGGGCGCCTCGCTCATTGGTTGAGGCCACAGGGCGATGGATGCGCCCTTCAATATTCCCGTCGGCGTTACGCCAATCGGTTTGCGTGGCGCAACATGACGCAACACTGGTGGGGTTTTTCGCGGGGAAAGCGAGGGACCCGGCGTGTGGGCCGGCCGATCTGCGCAATGCGCGTGTGAGGAGTGTGGGCCGGGCATGCCGTGGGCGCGGGGTTTGCTTCGGGTGCGATGGCCAGAAGGGGCGGAGAGAAGGAGGTGGAGCGGCTTTGCGTGATCCCGCTATCAGGCGGAAACTACTTGCGTCCCCGTTCCAGCTCCCCCGTTCCAGCTCCTTTCGAGGATCACTCTCCCTAGTGCATCGAGATACTGATCAGTGTTCATGCCATACTCCTGATGATATAAAAGAACAGACTCCTTAGAGAGCCTAAGGAGTCAGTTCGTTCAGACTATGTGGCAAGAACTAGATCAGAGGATTTGTTTCGATCTTTTCCCTGCTAACTAGGGATGCTTGCAATACACCCCGTCAGGGAAACCTCTCTGATTCCAGGCTTCCTCTCGTGTGCGAAGGTGAGACACCTTTGGCCGCACAGGATCGTCCGCTAGAGTAACTAGCGGCGACACATACCGCGTTGTCAAGAGTCTTCGGCAGTTTTTTTCCGGGCAAACGGGTGAACTTGCTCGCAATCACTCTGAGCCGACATCGGCATCCGCCCGCCCATTCTCAACGTAAGTTACTTAACATGAATCATTTATCTGCCGGCGCGGCTCTCGCGTATGCAGGGCACAGCCTCATCGCCGGCCGGCAAAGGGCTCAGCGCGAGCAGGAGCGCACATCACCTCTGATACAGCGGCAGATAATGATAGGGCATGGCCAGGATGGTCGTATAGACGGCCGTGCAGAAGACCGGGCCGACGCCACGGCCGCCGTCGAACTCGGTGTCCCAGTGATACTGGTTGCCCTCGCGTTTCGCCTTGGGGACGAGTTCGTTGCGCATCAGCGTGTACCACTTCTGCCACGTCTCGCCGCCGATCATGTACTGGGCCGGCGCGGCGTAGAAGTTGCCGTAGGTGAACCACTGGTGGTTGCTCTTGCGGTCGAAGAGGAACTTGGACCCGGTGGCCATGCGCGGGTCGGTGTATTCGCCGCAGACCTGCAGCGAATAGATGGCGGCGGCCGTGCGGGCGAAGCCGGGGTTGCCGCCGAAGGGCTGATAGCAGAACCCACCGCTGCCCTTGTGATAGCACGTGCGGACGTATTTTACGCCGCGATCGATGGTGGCCTGGGGCACCTCGATGCCGGAGTTCTTGGCCGCCCGCAGCGCCACGAGCTGCAGCACGGTCACCGACATGTCGGCATCGGCGGCGGTGGGCATGTAGCGCCAGCCGCCTTCGTGGTTCTGACAGCGGATGATGAGCTTGATGATCTGGTCGAGCTTCTGGCGGACGCGGGGGTCCCTGGTTTGGCCGTAAATCTCGGCCAGGGCGATGGAGGCGATGCCGTGGCCGTACATATAGTGGCCGTAGGAGCCCATGGTGCCGTCGGTGCGGACGGAGTTGAGAATGAACTGCATGCCGGCGGTGACGTTCTTGCCGAACTCGCCCTCGTCGGGAAGCTGGCCGGCGGCCAGGAAACCGATCAGGGTATAGCCGGTCATGGCGAGGGTCTGATTCTCGCCGCCGGTCTGCCACGAGCCATTGACAGTCTGCTTGGAGGCGAGGTAGCGCAGTGCGCCGCGGATGATCTCTTCGGTCTGCGGATCGACGGTGACCGAGTCCTGGCCCAGGCCCGGCTGCGCGCCTTTTTCGGCGGCGGGATCGTTGGGAGCAGCGCCGCGCAGGGCGGGGCAGAAGAGGATGGACAGTAACACAAACGCGCTGACGAATCGCATGAAAGCCTCTATCTGGCCTTGGGGTCGTTGATGTTGCGCAGGTACTGCTCGACGGCCGGGCCGTATTCCTCGGGATAGCGTTCGTTCTGGGACTGGATGATGGCCTTGCGGTCGCGCTCGGGGAGGCTGACCTGCTTGCCTTTGCCGGCTTCATCGCGGCGCGGCCCGCCATCGGAGTATTGGCCGCCCTGGATGCCGGTGCGATTGCCGGAGGAGCGGCCTTTGCCCTGGGCCTGGCCGCCTTTGGTCTGACCCTGTCCCTGCTGGCCCTGGCCTTGTTCACCCTGGCCCTGACCCTGGCCTTGAGCCTGACCTTGGCCCTGGCCCTTCTCGCCCTGGCCCTGGCCTTTTTCGCCTTGTCCCTGGCCTTTCTCACCCTGGCCTTGACCTTGTTCACCTTGACCCTGGCCTTGTTCGCCCTGGCCCTGGGCCATATCGCCGAGGCCGGCCTGGGCCATGGCGACGGCGGCGGCGGCCTGCCCAAGGGCAGCCTGCGCCTGCGCGGCATCCGCCTGGGCGGCGTTGGGATTGGCGGCGTCGGCGTTGGCCGCGCCGTTGGTCATGGCTTCGGCGGCCTTCTGCAGTGCGGCGTTGGCGGCCGCGGGAAGATCGCCCGCCTGCCCCGAGGCAAGCTGGCTGGCCTCGTTGGCGGCGTTTTCCAGGCCTTTGGCGGCCTGCTGCATGTCGCCATTGGATGGCTGCGCGCCGCCGGCGGCAATCATCTGCTCGACCTGCTTCTGGAGGTCGGCCTGCTTCTGCGAAAGCTGAGGCAGGTTCTGACCGCCCTTCTGATCACCGCCAGCCTGTTGATCGCCACCCTTTTGCTGGTCTCCACCTTTCTGCTGATCGCCACCCTTCTGTTGGTCTCCACCTTTCTGCTGGTTGCCGGCGTTGGCTTGTTGATCGCCCTTCTGCTGGTCGCCACCTTTTTGCTGGTCGCCGGCATTGGCTTGCTGATCACCCTTCTGCTGGTCGCCACCTTTCTGTTGATCACCGGCATTGGCCTGCTGATCGCCTTTTTGCTGATCGCCACCTTTCTGTTGATCACCGGCGTTGGCCTGCTGATCGCCCTTCTGCTGGTCTCCACCTTTCTGTTGATCGCCAGCGTTGGCCTGCTGATCGCCCTTCTGCTGATCACCCTTCTGCTGGTTGCCCTGGTTCATCGCCTGCTGCATGTCCTTCTGGGCCTCGCCCATGGCCTTGGCGGCCTGGGGCAGGTTGTTCTGCGCCAGCGCATTGGCGGCATTGTCGGCGGCCTTCTTGGCATCGTTGATCGCCTGGTTATTCGGCTGGTTCTTGGCCATGTCGCCCAGGGCCTTGGCGATGTCGCGCTGCTGCTCCTCCATGCCCTTGGCCGCGGCCGCGGGGTCGGAGTTGATCTTGTCGCTGGCCTGCTGGACATCCTTCATCATTTCCTGGATCTTCTCGGCGGCCTTGGCGAGATCGGCGGCGTCGGGGGCCTTGTCGCTAAGCTCCTTCTTCAGGTTGTCGATCTTGCGATCGAGCTTCGACAGCGCGTTGAACAGGTCCTTGATCGCCTCCTGCTGGGCGGGCTGGGCGGTACGGGCATCGTCAGCCTCCAGCTTCGTCTTGGCCTCGATCATGTGCTTGCGCGCATCGGACAGGGGGTTGTCGGCAACCTTTTCATCCTCCTGCAGCTCGCTGCGCACCTTCTCGGTGTTGTCGGCCAGCTTGCCCTGGGGCGGCGCGATCTCGCGCGGGTTGGATGGCTGCGCGGCCGGCGCGGCAGATGCAGACTTGGCGGCCGAATCCGACGGCGCCGCCATCATCGCAAACTCGGTGGGCTTCATCGGGGCCAGGCCGACCGGCTTGGCGGCCGGCTTCTGGCTATCGATCTTCGGCGCGGGCGCTTTCATGAGCGCCGTTTTCGCCGTCGTCACCTCGAGCTTCTGCTGCTCCTCGATGAGCTTGCGAATCTTGACGCGGGCATCCATCAGGTCGGCCAGTTCCTTCTTGGTCTGCTCGAGCTGTTCGATCTTCTTGCCGAGCTGCTCATCGGCCTGCTTGAGCGAGGAGATGGCGGCGGCCTGCGCCTCCTGGGCGGTCTTGGGGGCCTGGTTCCAGGGCTGGGCGAGGTTCTTCTCGGATTTGTCCATCTGCGTGGCGGCCTCGCCCATGGACTGGGCCGCGTCGGTCGCGAGAGCGGCCGTGTCCTTCTGCAAATCGCGCGTCTGGTTCTCGACAACGTTTTGCTTGGGCGCGATGGGCTTGAGATCCTCGGGTTTCTTCTCCTTGGCGGCGGTCTGGTCCTTGATCTCCTGCTCCTTCTTGATCAGCTCGCGGGTGCGCTCCTGCAGTTCCTTGGCGGCGGCGAGCTTGTCGTCGATCTTCTTCTGCGGCTCGGTCTTGGCCATCTGGTCGAGCAGGGCCTTCTTGGCATCCTGGAGCTTGGCGATGGCCTGGTTCTCGTTCTTCACGGCCTGATTTGGGTTGCGCTCGGTGAGGTCCTTGCGCCTGCTGCATTTCATCCATCGCGTTCTTGAGTTCTTGATCTGCTTGCGGGGCGATGTTCTGGATGTCCTCATGGACGAGGTTGGAATCAAAAACGACCTCGCCCTGCTTGGTGGGCAAGTCGGTGTTTTCCATCTTCTGCGGCGATGTCTTCTGCGTGTCCTGGACAAGCTGCTTCTCGGCGTCGATGGCGCGATCGATCTCCTGAATGGCCTGCTTGAGCATCGCCAGCACATCCTTGGGCGGGGCGATCAGGCGGGCCAGTTTGCGGAGTTCCTCGTAGATGTGTTGCTGCCGGCCGCCGGAGCTCATGAGCTTGGCATTGACCAGATCGTCGATGGCATCGGCGAGCGTCTTGTCCAGGCCGCTGGTCTTGCGCGATTCCAGGGCCTTGTTGAGGCGGTCGCGGGCTTCGCCGTGGAGGTCGCCGGCCAGTTTCTCGACCTTCGCCAGCAGCGGATCGACCTCGCCCTTGATGGCGGTCTGCTCGGCGCGGAGCACATCGAGGGAATACTTTTGGTCGTCATTGAAGTTGGAGCCTGTCTGGCCCTTGACGATGTTCTCCAGGTCGAGCGTGCCGCGGATATTGCCGCGCTGGCGCTTGGCGATGGCCTCGAGTCGCAGCGACAGCTCGTGCATGGCCTGATGCTGCTGGAACTCGAGCAGCAGCGCGGAGCTTGACCACGATGCCTTTCTGATCGACGTAGGCGCCGACGACAGCCTTCTTGGACGCGCCGGGATCCATGATGGCGCGGGCCTCCTGCAGCAGGCTGATGACGCGCTTCATGTCCTCTTCGCTGAGCTTGTCCAGCACCTTGCGGACGGCCTCCAGGACCTGGATATCCTGGCCTTCAAAGCCGTTGCGCTTGAACTCGTCGATGATCAGCTCCAGCCGCGCGCGACGAGCTGCGTCTGGTTGCGGATGTGCTGCTGCGAAGCTTCGTTGCGACGCAGTGTGTCGGGAGTCATGGCCTGCCCATGCGAAAGCGAGCACATCGCCGCGATGACGCAGCCCACGAGGATGGTGGTCAGTTTGGTCATAGCTGCCTCTCTTCCATTTATATCGCCACGGGCGAGCAAGGTTGCATGCATGCGTTCGTTCGTAGTGCGGGCTTTAGCCCGTATCTGGGCGCTTCATACGGGCTAAAGCCCGCACTACGAACAGCTCATTTCGGCTTAATCAGGCCGCCAAGGCTCTCGGTCAGCTTTTCCTGCGTATTGGTCATCGACTCGACATTGCCGAACTGATCGGTGATTCGGCCCCACAGGTCCGTCAGTTTTTCGAGCTTGCTGACGATCTTCACCTTGTACCGCTCGCTGGCGGCCCGGCCGGGGCCGGTGAGGTTGTTGCCATCCTCGGCCTCGACCCAGTATTCCACCGTCGAGCCCTCGGGGACGAGCCGGGGCAGCTTGCTCAGCTCGAAGAGAAACGCCCGCGTGACGTTCTTCAGGTCGGGTTCGTTCTTGAGGTCCATCTCGATGGCCTGGGCGGCGGCATCATCCTGGTTGTCCAGCTTCCAGCGCAACGCCAGTCGCGCCAAGGCATAATCGTCCTTGGCCTGGAACCCCAGCAGCACCTGGGCCTGCTGCGTGGCCAGCTCCTCGCGGCGCTCGGGGTAGGTGATCCTGACCTCCGGGGGCATGTTGTCCTTGAGTTCGATTCGGAAAACTGTTTCGCCCGTGGAGGCGACGTTGTCGCGATCGACGAGGCTGAAGGAGATGCCGGTGAGGGGTTTCTCTCGCTTGTGAATGAACTTGCGGAGCGTGGCGAGGATCTGCTCGCTGTAGTTATGTTTGCGCAGCGTCTGCTCCCAGTTTTCGCTGGTGCGGACGGATTCTATCTGTTGGTCGCTCCACCGGTTCTGGCGCAGGAAGCCTTCCCACTGGCTGAAATCGAGTGTATCGACGGTGATGGTGGCAACCGTGCCCGAGATTCGCATGGGCAGGCGCTGGTCGGGGCCGTCGAGCCGCGCCGTGGCCTGCGCCAGCGGCTTGTTGCAGGTGAGTCTCACCCGCAGACGGCTGCCGTTCAGCAGCGTCAGGTCGCTCGTGTTGCGGCGCTGCATCTTCATCTTGATGTACTGCGGGTATTCCTCTTCCAGTTCCAGGTTGGCGATCGACGGCCGGGGAACGGCCTTGACCTGGTACCACTCGGTTTTGGCATCATTGATGCGGATGCGATAACGGAAGCTCTCCTGCACGTTGCCGATAATGCGCTGGAAAATCGCCTCGTCACGCGGGCGCGCCAGGGCGACGGGCGCGGCAGCGTGCTGAGTTGCGCCGGCGGCCGATCGCGTGGTTGGGCGGGTGGCAGGCTGCGCCAGAGCCGCATCTTCCTCGACCAGGCGCGGCAGAATCTCGGTCTGGCGCCGCTTGGATTCCAGCCGCTCGATCTCGATCCTGCCTTCCGTGGGGATCACGCCCATGGCGAGGGCCTCGATGGTGACGGAGTCGCCATACGCCACGGATTTGTTGGGGTTATAGACTTCGATGCGCGTCTGGCGGGGCAGGTTGACATTGGCCAGGAACGCGCGATACAGCAGGGCGCGGGCCGTTTCGCCACCGAGGAACAGGATGGCGGCGCCGCCGAGCACAATCGCCGCGGCGATCGCCTGCAAGCGCAGGACGCCTTCGGTGCGAATGACGCCGGTGAAGTTCAATGGCCCGGCGATGGCCTCGGTCTGGAGGATCATGGCGCGGACGATGGACTTGGACGACCCGGCCGGCACCGAGTTTGGCCGGGCAAACTGCACGCTGGCAATGAGGCGCGTGCGGAAATCGGGGATGGCATGCTCGACCATGAGGGCGATGTCTTCGTCATCCGGGCCCCACGCAATCGGCAGGATCAGCCAGCGTCCCGCGATATAGCCGAGGCCGATCAGATCGATCAGGAGCAGCCCGACGCGCCAGGGGCGTTCGAGCTCGAGAAAGTAGTCCAGGAGCATGCCGGCGGCCAGCAGCAGCACCAGGCCCGCGAGCAGCGCGGCCGATCCGCGCAGCAACGTCACGGTGGTGTAGCGTTGCCTGACGGCGGCGATCTTGGTGTTGAGGATCTGGCTCATGTCATGTCCGAGTACCGAGTTCCGAGTCTGTCTGAAGACCAGGGCGGGCGCTGACGCTTCCGCTTCAGACATTACTTCATTTCAGTTGTGAGACCTTTCTGGTAATCCATTCCGCTGTTACGACGCCGAGCATCAGGAGGAACCACGCCGGCGAGAAGGCCAGCTCGGTCGGTTCGGTCTTGCGCTTGAATTCGGGTTTGGCCGCGAGCTTGTCGGGCAGCGTGAGCAGGTCCTCCTCGCGGAAGAAGGCGCCATCGCTCTCGCGCGCCATGTCGCGAAGCAGCGGCTCGTTCATGGCGGGCTCGGATTTCTCCAGCTTCGGGTCGGTCACGGTAAACTCGGCGAAGGTCAACTTGTCGTGATCGACGGCGAAGCGGTATTTGCCGGCCGGGACGTTGAGCATCGTGCCGGTGTAGACGCCGCGCTGACGGGGCACGGGCGTCAGGTCGGCCGGGCGGGTCTTGTTGGCATCCGCCATGTCCGTCAGGGTGCCCTTGACGGTCGGCGTGGTCACCGGGTCGAAGCTCTCGGTGTACAGGTGGGCGTAAATCGTGATCGGCTGGCCGGTCATGTAGTCGAACTGGTCGCTGGAGAGCTGCGTGCGCCGAGCACCTTCCAGCAGGTGGGCCTGCGCCAGGCGCTGGACGATCTGCACCCAAATGCGCGTGTGGAAATTGTCGCCGACGTTCTTGCGCCAGCGCCAGAAGTTATCGGTGCCCATGTAGAGCACGTGGCCGCGGCCATACTGCTGCATCGCCACGACCGGCATCTTCTGCCCGCGCGTCTCGCGGGCGGGATCGGGATCGGCCAGCAGCACGTCGGCGGCCGCGCGGGCCCGGCCGACCTTCGCCGTCCAGAAGATCGGCGGAAGCTGCGACCACTTCTGTAAGCTCTCTTCTTCCTTGGCGGCCAGCCGCAGCAGCGGGCTGGTCTTGCCCGAGTCGGTCAGGATGAGGTTCACGGGCTTGTTGGCGCCCGGTTCAGCGCCGCTATCGAGCGTCGGCAATTCCACCGGCAGGATCTTCTCGATGCTCGTGTTGCGATAGGCCAGGGGATTGAACCGCTTGCCGGCCACCATCACCAGCGATCCGCCGAAGCCCGAGACATAGTCGTGCAGCATCTCGATCTGGTCGGGCCCGAGCACCTTGGGATCGACATCGCCCAGGATGACCACGTCGTAGTTGAACAGGTCCTCCTTGCGCTCCGGGAACTTGGCCAGATACGGCGACTTTTCCATCTGCGCCAGCGCGGGATCGCCCTCGACCAGCACGCACTTAAACTCCACGCGCTTCTGCGCGAGAGGATGGCGTAGACGTATTTGAACTCCCACCGCGGGCTCTGCTCGACGTAGAGGACCTTGATCTTCTTGTCGATCACGCGCACGCGCTGGCTGGCGGAGTTGTTGTCCTTGACGACCTCATCTTCGCGCGGCGGGATGTCGGCCTTGATCAGGAACTCGCCGGCCTTCTTGGGCGAGAGCACGACGGTGACGAGCTGCTCGCCCTCGCCGGTGAAATGCACGTCGCTCTTCTTCTCCTCGTCGCCGAGGCTGACGTTGAGCGTTGCCGACTGGCCGGTGAGCCCCGTGGCGCGCACGCGAACCGTCACCGGCAGGTCGTCGTCGATGAACACCACCTGCGGCGCGAAGATATTCCGGCCGACGATGATGTCCTTGGGCGCGGAGACGCCCACGCCGTAGATGTAGAGCGGGACCTTGTCTTCCTTGGCCAGCCGCGCGGCGTCGAGCGGCGAGAGGCCATCATTGCTGGCGCCATCGGTGATCAGCACGACGCCGGCCACGGGCTGGCCGGCTTTGCGGCGGATGACCTGGCGCACGGCGTTGCCGATGGCGGTGACTTTGCCGTCGGCCTTGAGATCGGCGACCCACTTGCGGTTGATGGAAGCGCGAATCTCATCCAGCGTCTGCGGCGGCGTCTCTCGCGCTTGGGCCGGTTTGCTGGTGAGCACCACGGCGACAATGCCCCAGAGCACCGCCACGCCGCAGCCGCCCAGACCGGCGATCTTGGGCCAGCGCTCCTGGATCAGATAGCCCACGCCCAGCGTTCCCAGCGCGAGCACCAGCAGTGCCGTGGGAACCAGCAGCGGGTGGCGGGCCCAGAACGAGGCCGGCTCTTCGCTGGCGGGGGCTTTCTCGCTGTGCCAGGCGGCCGGCGTGATCTCCGATGAGTCGCCGTCGAAGCGATACGCCTCAATGTCGAAGTTGGCGCCGAGCCGCGGCAGAAGGTCCATCTTCTGGCTCTGCCACGCTTCCTTGACGAGCTGCATGCGGTTGGTCTGGCGCAGGCCGACGGAACCGTTGATCGTCTGGTTGAATCCCTTGGATGCATCGAGCTTGCCCAGGGCGATGCCCGCGCGTTTGAGGTCCTTGTCGTCGCTGCGCAGGTCGGTGATCTGGCTCATGCTCTCGCTGGTGTCGACCAGCAGCAGCACGGTGCGGCGGATGGCCTGCTCGTAGGTGATGGTGAGGATCGGCCGGAGAAGCAGGCCGAGGATGAGGAACAGGAACACGCCGCGCAGGCTGGTGAGGGTGACCTTGCGCGCCAGCGGCAGCGATTCGGAGCTGCGGTGGTACATCCAGTAGACCAGGCCCACCATCGCCAGCAGCCCCAGGAGCGTCAGGACGAACGCCGTGCCTTCCAGGCCGCCGAACGTGAGGGAGCGGTCGACGATGCGCTGAGCGCCACCGGCGCGGAGTCCGAAGATATTCAGGAGGAAGTCCATGAATGCATTTCAGATCTCAAACTTCAAATCTCAGATTTCAAATCTCAGAATCCGAATCTGTGTCAATCTGTGTTTATCTGTGGTTCTCTCTCCGCATTACTTCGCCTTGCTGAACCAATGCGCCAGCAGCGTTTCGGCCGCGGCGAGGATCAGGGCGGCCATCGCCAGCGGGAGCCAGAACTCGCGGCCCTGGCGCTCCTCGTGGAACACGTCGGTGCTCGTCTTTTCCGGCTCCCACTTGAGCACCTGCGCGAACTCGCGCAGACTTTTCAGTTCATTGTTATTCAGCGGCGTCAGATTCGACTCATCGGGGTCGCTCTGCACGGCGAACCGCGCGACGATGGTGTCGCCCGACTTGGCCTCGTACGCGCCGGCCAGGTTGGTCTGGGCAAACTGCACCATCGGCCAGCCGTCGGTGAACTTCACCTGCTGGGCCTCGTTGATCTCGTAGACGGGCTTGGGCGGCTCGTGCATGCGCGCGGCCCGCTCGGCCTCGGCCTGCCCCAGCGGGGAATACGACCGCGCCGGCAGGCGGATGACGACGTCCTTGGCCCGGGCATCCGTCCGATGCGCCAGCAGCGCGCCGGCCGGTATGTTCAGGTGCTCGTCCTGCCGCGTCAGCAGATAGCCGAGCGTGCGCTGGATCAGCGGCACGAAATGCCGCGCGGCGCGGCAGGTCCGTCCAGTCGCGGTCGGCCGTGGAAGCAAACAGGATCACGCGCCCTCGACCGAAGGCCTTCTCGACCATGGCCGGTTTGCCATCGGCGAAGGTGAGGATCGTGCGCGTCGGGTTCTTCTGGTCCTTGGCCGACGCCGCGTCGGGAATGACCAGGTCATAGATCTTGTAGAAGCGGGCGCTGGTGAGCGAGGCGCCGGTGTCGCGCCAGATGGAGACGATATCGTGGTCGTAGCGGTCGGCGAGGGTAAACCACTTGTCCTGCGAGTTGGCGTCGCCGCGCGTGCCGCCGAGCTTGGCCGGCAGAAGGCCGTCGTTGTACAGGTCGTCGTAGCCGCGGCGGTTGATCTTGTCGCCCAGGAACAGCATGAGCGACCGGCCGCCCTGCACGTACTCGGCGATCTGCTTGCGCGATTCCCTGGAGAAATCGGTGACGTTGGCGGCGAACACCGCATCGAAATCGCTCCAGTGGACGCTGTCCAGCTCGCTGGGCGCCTTGACGATCACCTTGAGATAGTAGCTGCCCCATTCGTCGGCCGGGACGGCCAGCAGCGCCTGCTTGAGGAAGAAGACCTCGCTGTCCTCGGGGTATTGGCCGGCATCGCCTTCAATCAGCAGCACCTGGATGGTCTTGACCGCGCGAAGGGCAATGCTGCGCGAGTCGTTGGCGGGCAGGTGATCGGGTTCGAGGCGGGCGGTGATCGTGTGATAGCCCTCGTGGGCGATGCGGGCGGACATCGACACGACCTTGTCCTCGCCGGCCCGCAGCGCGGGCACGGTCGCCTCGGCGGTGGCGGCGGGTTCGGTGTCGAGCCAGATGCGGACCATGGTCTGGCGCGATTCAAGCGTGCCGAAATTCTTCACGCGCACGTCAACGCGCTGCGGCTCGTTGACCGGGCAGAGCGCGCTGTCGAGTTTGACGGCGGTCACGCCCAGGTCGCGCGGCTCGTCCTGACCCACCAGCACAATGTGCGTACGGATGTCCTTGTGCTCTTCCAGCAGGCGGCGGATGTCGCGCATCTTGCGCCAGCCGCTGGCCTGGCCATCGGTGACGAGATAGATCTCCTTCTCCACCGTCGCCCGGCCGGTGAGCGTCTCGACGGCGCGGCGCACGGCGTCGTACAAATCGGTGCCACGGTCGAAGAGAACCGCCTTCTTGACGGCAGACGTCGCCAGCGTCATGTCGTACGTCGGCTCGGGGATGACATCCTGAACGATGTCGGACGCGAGCAGGATGGCCACGGACGAGTCTTTGGGCAGCGCGTTGATCGCCTTGGTTGCGGCGTCTTTGGCCAAGCCAAAGCGGCTGTTGATGCCATCGGTCTGGCTCATGCTGTAGGAATTGTCCAGCAGCAGGACGGCCGTGACCGGCGCATCGCCCTGGATGCTCCGCAGCCGCGGCCGGGCAAGAGCCAGCACGATCAGCGCGATCAGCGCGCAGCGGATGAGCAGGAGAAGGATGTCCTCGAGCTGCAGCCGGCGCTGGTTCTGCTCGACGCTGATGCGCAGGAAGCGCATGGCGGCCCAGATCACCCGCTCGAACTTGCGCCGGTTGAGCAGGTGAATGATGATCGGGACGGACACAGCCGTCAGACCGAAGAGCATCAGGGCGTTGGCAAACATGGTGGATTACGATCTCAAATCTCAAATCGCAAATCATCTGGACGTTCGTAACCGGAACGACAAATACCCGCTCAGCACCTCGTGCAGCGCCTGGGCGGTGTTTACGAGCACATAGTGTACATTGTTCCGCTCGCAGCCTTCGCGGATGCGCTGGCGGAATGCGTCAACTTCTTTCAAATAGCTCTTGCGGATCTCGCGCGGGCGGGTCATGAGCTGGCCGGTTTTCTCCAGGCCGTCGAATTCCACCATTCCGCTGAATGGGAATTCCAGCTCAAACGGGTCCATCGTGTGGAACAGGATCACCTCGTTGCCGCCGAAACGCAGGTGCTGGATGCCCTGGAGGACCTTCTCCTCGTCGTCGAACAGGTCGCTGATGATGATGACGATGCCCTTGCGCTTGATCTGGCCGGCCAGGTCGTGCAGCACGCCGCCGATGCCCGTCTGCTGGGTGGGGTTGAAGGCGGCGAGAATCTCCATGATCGTGTGGACCGACGCGAGATTGCCGGTGCGCGGGATGTACCGGCGCATCTCCGTGTCGAAGATGCCGCACGCCACCGCGTCGCGCTGGTGCAGGATCAGGTACGACAGGCACGCGGCCATGACCTTGCCGTATTGCAGCTTGCTCAGCGACCCCGAGTGGTAGCGCATCGACTCGCTGCCGTCGAGCAGAATGTGCGCGACGTAGTTGGTCTCCTGCTCGTATTGCTTGAGGTAATAGCGATCGGTCCGGCCAAGGACCTTCCAGTCGAGGTGCCGCGTGTCGTCGCCGGCGACGTATTCGCGATGCTGCGTGAACTCGATGGCAAAGCCGCGGAACGGCGACTTGTGCTCGCCGGCCATGTAGCCTTCGACGATGAACCGCGCGTTCAGGCCGAGCGACTCGGCACGCTGAATCGCTTGCGGGTCGAGGAGGATGTTGGTCGACTTCGCCATAGTCTCTGTCAGTCGTCAGTTGTCCGTGGTCAGTGGTTGGGTCCGTGGTCCATTGGTCAGTAGGTCCGCCACTTGGAGTCTGCGCCGCCGAACTCTCACAACTGACCAGCGGACCATTGACCCAACCACGGACAACTGACAACGGACCACTGACAAAACGCTCTACTCCAATTTCGCGTCCTTCGGCACCGCCCCGAGGATCTTCCGCGTGATGTCGTCCGCCGTCACGCCTTCGCTCTGCGCGGCGAAGTTCGGGATGATGCGGTGCCGGAAGATCGGCAGCGCCACGGCCGCCACGTCGTCGCAGCTCACGTGGTACTGCCCGTTGATGATCGCCCTCGCCTTGGCCGCCATGATCAGGTTCAGGCTGGCGCGGGCCAGCGCCCCACGTCAGCCACTTTTTGCAGAAATCCAGGGCCTCGGGCGTCTTGGGCCGCGTCACGCGGGCGAGTTTTTCCGCATAGGCGTATACGTGCTCGCTCACGGGCATCTTGCGCACCGTCGCCTGCAAGTCGAGGATGTCCTGCGCGGTGAGGATCGGCGAGGGCTGCGCCGGCCACGCCCGTGGCCATTTTCATGATCGCCCGCTCCTCCAGCGCGCTGGGATAGTCCACCAGGATCATGAACATGAACCGGTCGAGCTGCGCCTCGGGCAGCGGATAGGTGCCTTCCTGCTCGATGGGGTTCTGCGTCGCCAGCACGAAGAACGGATCGGGCAGCTTGTAGTCCTGCCCGGCCACCGAAACCTTGCGCTCCTGCATCGCTTCGAGCATGGCGGCCTGCGTCTTGGGCGGCGTGCGGTTGATTTCGTCGGCGAGGATGATGTTGGCGAAGATCGGGCCCTGGCGGAACTGGAACTCGCGCTGCCCCGTGGCCTGGTTCTGGTAGATCACCTCGGTGCCGGTGATGTCGGAGGGCATCAGGTCGGGCGTGAACTGGATGCGCTTGAAGCTCAGGTGCAGCGTCTGGGCCAGCGTGGAGATCATGAGCGTCTTGGCCAGGCCCGGCACGCCCACCAGCAGGGCGTGGCTGCGCGTGAAGATACAGATCAGCATTTCGTCGATCACCTGTTCCTGGCCGACGATCACCTTGCGGAGTTCGGCCTTGATCGTGGCGCGGGCGGTCTTCAGGTTTTCGATGGCCTGAAGGTCCGCGTTTTCCATGCGCGCTGGTGCTACGGCTGTCGTGGTCATATTCGGGATTCTCCGGCAAGAACATCCAACACGTTCTGTACATCGCCCCGTGTCGGGCGTTGAATTCCAGGGTTCGTAGTGCGGGCTTTAGCCCGTGTGGCAGGCCAGATACGGCCTGAAGGCCGCACTACAAGCCAAACCGGCGGCACTCATCGGATTCTTCGCACGCCCGCCACATCGGCGACGGCGGCGCCGATCGGGCCCGCCATCGCGTCGGTGATCGTCATCTTCCCGTCCTTTGCCTGCACCGCGGTGGCCCGCAACACCGAACCGTCGCGCAGCGTGATCTCCATGTCCGCGGCAGCCGGCGCGACGGGGCGCAGGTTGATCGCCATCGCTTCGCGTTGAATGTCGAGATCGCGCAGGCCCATCAGCACCGAGCCGATCTTCACTCTGCGGCCATCGAGGCCCTTGAACTCGCCCTCGACGAAATCGCCACTGGCCAGCAGTGCGCCGATGCCTGCGGCGATGGCCTTGTCTGCGAATTCCTTGTCAAGGCCGCGAAAGATCAGCCGCGAGACGTCGCCGGTGGGGAATTTCAGCGAATCCGCGCCGCGCACAGCGCGATGGCCGAATCGTCGGCCGAGACGATCTTGCCGGCGAGGATCGAGCCGCCGCGCAGCACGATGCCCGCCGGCTGGGCCACGGGCTCCTCGCGCAGCGGGCCCGCCGCGAGTTGCACGCCGTCCAGAATGCTGGTTCCCTGCCGGGACGACAGCGATGTCGCCGCGGCGATGCCGATGAATCCTTCGTCAGCATCCAGCGGCAGCACCGCCTGGCCGATCTGCTTCCAGTTCCGCCCATCCGTCGATTCGTAGCCGGTCACTTTCGAGCCGATTCTCTCCAGCTTGAGCCACACGCGCGTGAAGACGGGGCGCTCGGCCACGCCCGCGGATTCAAGCTGCCCCGCCGGGCCGGCACGCGCCAGAAGAAACGTCAGGTCGCCCGGCCCGCGCCCGCCTTCGGGCGACCCGCGAACCAGCAGCACGCACGGCGCGTTGGATTGGAGGGATTGACGGACCATCAGCCCGACCTTCGCGAAGACATTCCTGTCCCACGTCAGCACGCGGGCAACGAACTGGACGTTTCCGGTGAGCGGCTGGTAGACGTAATAAAGGTTGTCGAAGGCTCCCTTCTCGCCGCGCAATCCGCGGGCGCTCTCGGTGATGGTAAGGCGCACGCCCTCGAAAGCGTGGTTGCCGGGCGCGGATGTTTCGCCGATGTCGCGGCCCAGCCAGATTGCCGGCCGCGTGCTCGGCGCTGGGCGGGTGGCCGGCGGCGCATCGTCGAACTGCGCCTGGTCAACGTCGGCCAGTTCGACGCGCGCTGCGCCGACGCTGATGCCGCCATCCGCGTCGAGCCTCGCCTGTCCGCTGAGCACCCGCCCGTCGCGAAGCCGAACGTCCGCACCTTGGGCGGCTTCGTGCCAGCAACACGAGAGCGCGAGAACTCCCGCGAGAATCCGCGCCGGATATCGCCAGGCCATGGAATGCTCCCTCAGCATCTGAAGCGCCAAGCGTTAGCGCCCGCCCCGTCAATGAGCGGGCGCTGACGCTTGGCGCTTCAGACGAACCACGCACGTTCATTCACCGGTTGCCATCGGCCTCGCGCGGCTGATGCACCTCGATCCGAACGGGCTTGCCGTCGGTCATCATCACGCTGACGGCGCCGCCGACCGCCGCGGGGCCGACCTTGAATTCATCGGCCTGCACCATCTGCCCCGCGCTGGTGATCTGCGTATCCGCCGTGGGCGTCACGCGCACCCGCCGCACGGTTTCATTGTCGAAGACCTGGAGGACGAAGGTCTTGCCCTCGGCGGCGACGATGGTGCCGCGCAGCATCACCCGGCCGCCGTCGCGGCGCAGGGGCTCGCCCCCTCGGCGGTCGCCGCCGCGCCCATCCGCCGGTGCTGACCGCAGAGCGGTCACCTTTCCCTCGACGACCATCGCGACCACCTGGGCGCCGGGCTTGACATCGGCCAGCGCTGTCGCGCCATCCACCAGGATCGAGCTGCGTGCGGTCGTCTCGATCTTGATCTCGCGGTTGCCTCTTTCGTCCTCGACCTTGAGGATGGCCGTGTCGCCGTCCACTCGCACCAGCACGCCGCGTACGACCTCCCGAGCGCCACCGCGATCGCCATCACCCCGTCTCACCGCCTCGCGGCTGTTGCTGCGCGCCTCGATGCTTCGCGCAACCCCTCCGCCACGGAGATTCGCATCATGCAACCGGGCTTCAGGTCGCCCGGCGCGGCCGCCGCGCCATCGAGCATGATCCGGGTATCTTTCTCCAGCGTGACCACGGCTTCGCCCCCGCCGTCCGCGGTGCTCAACACCAGGTCCATGCCGTCCACGCGGGCGAGAATCCCGGCGACAATGCGGGCGCTGCGATCGCGGCCATCCTCGACGGCCGCATCGCGCGGGCGCGATTCCCTGGTCGCACGCTCGCCGCGCGCTGGCGGCGCCTCCGCGGGCTCGTCGCCGCGCGGCGCGATTCCCTGGCCCCGCGCTCGCCGCGGACCGGCTCGTTCGCCTCGGCTGCGCGGCGGTCGGGCCTGCGCTCCTCAGCCGGCTTCTCCGCGGGCTCGTCGCCGCGCGGGCGTTTTCGTTCCTCGCGGGCCGTATCGTCCCGGCGATCGGTGTTGTCCGCCGGCTGCGCCGGGCGCTCTCGCTCGCCTTCAGCGCTGACGAGCTTCGGCATCAGCGGCAAACCCCCAAGCGCGACTGCCAGCACGGCCAGCCTGCCAACCATCGTCATTCTCCGCGGCGCTTGCTTGCTCATGATCATCCTCACTCGGTGCATCAGATCCCCCAGGTAACCCACGCCACTTGCCGCAACGGGCAAGTGGCGGCCGTCCGATAGGAAATCCACGGTTTCCGCGAGAGCCGTGGCGTAGTCGCGCACAGCCCGGCAATGCCCAGAGGACCCATGCGTCGCAGCACTGTTCTTCAGCCTCGCGCAGCGCCGCCGGCCCCACCCGACCAGCGGGTGCCACCAGTAGAGCACCGTGGCCAGCAACTCCAGGAACCGAACCCAGTGGTCGCAGCGCCGCAGGTGGGCCAATTCGTGAACGAGCAGCGCTGTCTGCTGCTTCTCGCTCAGGCCCTGCCATAGCTGCGCAGGCAGCAGGAGCCGCGCACGGCCGACTGGCCAGAGCATCGGCGATACCGCGCTGTCGATCAGAAAGATCGGCGGGCAACGGCGCAGGCCAAGCTGCTGCGCGAGTTGCCGTGCGCGGGCAACAAGCGCCGCGCCGGCGGGCCGGGCGAAACGAATCTGCCCGTGAAAACGCACGATGCGCAGCGCGATAATTCCCAGGCAGATCGCCGAGCCGCCAGCCCAGGCAAAGCCCAGCAGCATCGGCCAGGGGAATGGCTGGCGAGGGGGCGCAGCGGGTCGCGGCAAGCGAGCGGGAATCTCAGATTGCAGATTTCGGATTGCAGATTTCGGATTGCCACGGTCAGCGTCGTAGCTCGGATTGCCGACCTCAACGCGTTGCGGCGTCTCTGGAATCTCGGATTTGAAATCTGAAATCTGAGATCTGAGATCTGAAATCTGAGATCTCTCCCCCCGCAGCCACGGCAGCCTCAGGTCCACCAGCGGCGGCGTCAGAAGCTTCAACAAAGCCACCAGCCACAGGGCATGCGCCAGCGCCGGCCTTCTGCCCCACCGCGCGGCCGCCAGCGCTGCCAGCGCCGGCACGGCCGCCAGAAGCGCGTTGCCAAGCCCGATTTGAAGCAGCCATGGCATGATCTGCCTCCTTACTTGGCCTTGTCCAGTTCGTCGATCAGCGCCCGCAGCGAGCGCCGCTCCTCGCTGGTCAGGCGCTGAGTGCGCACCAGGTGCGTCACCAGCGATGCCAGCGAACCGCCGCAGAGCTTCTCAGCCACGGAGCGCACGCGCCGGCCGATGACTTCTTCGCGAGCGATGGCCGGCGAGAAGACATTGGCGGCCGACCCGGCGGTCCGATGCACGAAGCCCTTGATCTCGAGCCGCTCAAGGAACTTCTGCACGGTGGCGTACTGGGATGCGCCGCCGCCGGGGTAAAGCCGATCGGCAAGCTGGCGGACAGTGGCCTGCGACAGCTCCCAGAGGAGTTGCAGCACGGCCAGTTCCGCATCGGTGATTTCCTGCGCTGCCCTAGCCATGATCACCTCTCAGACATCATGTCTTGTACAAGATAAGACATCACGTCTTGTCAGTCAAGGAAGAAATTGTCGAATCCGGCCAGTTGTTTGGAGATTTTGCCTGCCGATGGCTACATTGCGGCGATGGATCTCTTCACGCGCCATCCTGACGGTTCGTACCGCGCCTACAACGCCGTTGTTATCTCCGATGTGACGATTGGCGAGGACTCGAATTTCTGGTTTCACACGGTGGTGCGCGGCGACGTGGCGCCGATTGTTATCGGGCGTCGGGTAAATCTCCAGGACCTGGCGATCATCCATGCCGATACTGGGGTGCCGGTGACCATCGAGGATGACGTCAGCATCGGGCATGCGGCCGTTGTGCATGGGCAGTTCGTCGGCGAGGGATCGCTCATCGGGATTCGCGCGGTGCTGCTCTCGCGCTGCCGGATAGGCAGGCACTGCATCGTGGCGGCCGGGTCGGTGGTCACGCCGGATACGCAAATCCCGGATGGGCAGATGGTTATGGGAACACCGGCCAAGGTGGTTCGGCCTCTGACGGCCAAAGAGCTACAGACGCTTAAGTGGACTACGGGCAGATACTTAGAGCTGGCCAAGAGCTACATCGGCAAGAGTGTGTAGTGCCGCCAGTGCCCCGGCTGGCGGAAGGATGGCCTCCATATCGCCAGTGAGGGCACTGGCGGCACAGTTCTGAAAAGGGTGATATTGCAATCATAGTATTGGAAAGCATAATTTTATTAAGGTGGGAGTCGCTAAACGGCATGGCCCGGATTCCCGATAACTACAGGGTTGCTTGGTTTCACCGGGCTTTTGACCCGGGGGTCCGATGTCTCAGCAAAACTTCGAGCACAAAGAACATATCGACAGCTTGCGTCTGTCCAGGGACGAGCAGAAGCAGATATTCGCCAGAATGGGCGAGCAGGAACTGCCCAGCGCCGGCGAGCGACGCGGCGAGAACCGACTGAACTACCACAAGGAGGCGGGGCTGATCGTGCAGATGCACCACCCCGGCGGATCGATCGTGAACTACCTGGTGCGATCGCGGAACCTCAGTTCCGGCGGAATCGCGTTCCTGCACGGGGCATTCGTCTATCAGGGGACGCGCTGCGCCGTGGCGCTGATGACCACCGCCAACCGGGTGGCGCCGTTCAACGGCAAGGTCGTTCGATGCCAGCTTGTCCACCGGCACATCCACGACGTGGGCGTTTGCTTTGACCGCCCCATCCGCCTGTCGGATTTCATCCCCCCGCACGCGGTTGGCGGGAACATGATGGGCGCCGAACAGGCCCTGCCGCGCCTGAGCGGGCGGGTATTGTACGTCGAGGACTCCATCAGCGACCAGGAGTTGATGCGGTTTCACCTGGCCAGCGTCGATGTCACGATGCAGACCGCGGCCAACGGCCTGGCGGCGATGGACATGATCTCGAGCACGCGCTACGACATGGTGATCACGGGCGTCTGGCTGCCGATCATCTCCGGAATTGACCTTGCACGATCAATGCGCGAGTCCAATTATAAAGAACCGATAGTTGCCATGAGCGCCGATGCGCGGATCAGACGCGGATCGATGCTCTCGCCGCGGGGTGTACGGCTTTCCTGAACAAGCCCTACAGATTCGACGAGCTGTTGGCGCTGCTGTCGCAGCTCCTGCCGGCCGCCTCTCCGCAGGGACCCGGGCAGATCGATCTCTTGAGCGACCTGTGGCCCAACCAGCGCATGCGCCCGCTCATTTGCGCCTTCGTGGGGCGCATGCGGGAGGAAGTGGCGCAGATTCACCGGCTGGCGGAAGCCGGCCGAAACGAGCTCATCTTCCAGAAGCGCTGCCTCGACGTGAAGGGCTCGGCGGGCAGCTACGGCTACCCGCAGATCAGCGATGCCGCGCACGCGCTCTTCGAGCTCAGTCAGGGCAGCGCGCCCGTCGAGCAGTTGCGCGAGCAGATCCGGGTGCTGGACGATCTTTGCCGGCGCGCGTTTGCCTCGATCCAGAAGGCCGACGCGCAGCAGCCGCCGTCGGCCGACGCCAGCGCCGTCGCTTCATGATGAGTGGATGGAGCAGCCATGGAACGAACCGTATTCCTGGGACGACAACCGATATTCGACCGGCGGCGAAAGGTCTTCGGATACGAGCTGCTGTACCGGTCCGGCGACCGCCAGAACGCCTTCGACCATGCCGACGGCGACCAGGCCACGCGCGAGGTCATCAACAACAGCCTGCACGTCGTGCCGATGGAGCTGTCGGCCGACAAGCGCGCGTTCATCAACATTACGCGCCGGCTGCTGCTGGACCAGACCTGGTCGATTCTGCCGGCCGACCGGGCGGTCGTCGAGCTGCTGGAGAACGTCGCGGCCGACGCCGAAGTGCTGGCGGCGCTGAAACAGGTCAAGGAGGCGGGATATCTGTTGGCGCTGGATGACTTCGTGCTCAACGCCGCATCGCGGCCGCTCGTCGAGTACGCGGACATCATCAAGATCGACTTCCTCGCGTGCGACAAGCCCCAGCGGCAGCGCCATGCCGAGGAGCTCGGCGGCGGGAAGATCATGCTGCTGGCCGAAAAGGTCGAGACGCCGGAGGATTTCCAGCAGGGGATGGAGATGGGCTACAGCTATTTCCAGGGCTATTTCTTCTGCAAGCCGGAGATTCTCTCGGGCAAGGAAGTGCCGGCCATCAAGCACAACTACCTGATGTTCATGCAGGAGGTCTGCCGGCCGGACCTCAACTTCGATCGCCTCGAGGAGATCATCAAGCACGAGGTGTCGCTGTTCAACGAAGCTGTTCCGGTATCTCAACTCGGCCGCGCTGGGCGTGCGACACCGGCTCACGTCGATCCGCCAGGCGCTGGCGCTGCTGGGTGAGGTGCCACTGCGGAAGTGGGCGTCCATCGTGGCGCTGGGGGCGCTGGGGCAGGACAAGACGCCCGAACTGCTGCTGACGTGCCTGGCGCGGGCGCGTTTCTGCGAACTGCTGGCGCCGAAGATCGGCCTGGCGGGACGGGAACTGGACCTGTTCCTGATGGGGCTTTTTTCCGCCATCGACGCCTTCATGGATCAGTCGCTGGACGCGGTGCTGGCGCAGGTCGCGCTGCCGGAGGATGTCTCGGCGGCGATCCTGGGGGCCAACACCATCCTCGGCAAGACCTACCGGCTCGTGATGGCGTTCGAGCGCGGCAACGCGATGCTGATCGACTCAACCTCGGGGGCGATGAAGATCACGTCCAACGACGCGGCGCAGATCTACGCGGAAGCCATCCGATGGGCGGACCAGAAAGCGGCGGCGTGAGGGCGTCGGGCTTTGCAGGGGCGGCACTCGACGACGTCAGCCCGCGATATGCCTCTCCTGGCGCCTCGCCCGGCCACGCGATGCGGCGTCCTGCGCCGTGGCATTCGCGAGGGTCGCACAGTCGATGGCCTGGGACATCAGATATTCCGAGATCAGCTCGCCCAGCCGATGCAGCGCGATCGCGTGGGTCTGCCTCGTCCGGGCATAGAGCCAGTCGCTGAAAGCGCGGAACGCCGCGAAGGGCGAGGCCGCTTCGTGCCACGTCCAGACCAGCGGCGCGGTGTGGAGGAAATGGCCGCTGTTGACGATGAGGTCAAAGTAGCGGGCGAATCGCCGCAGCCGCTGCATCGTGGGAAAGTCGATCAGCTTCGTCCGGAGCACTTCGTATGGCGGATGCGGGCTGTAGACCATCTGCCAGGCGTCATCGTGGCGCGCGATCGGCGCTCTGCGCAGCCGCTTGAGGATGCCGACCTGGATCTCCTGGGGATTGAGCGCCAGCAGTCGATCGAAGCCCGCGGCGAAGCTGGCCAGATCCTCGCCGGGCAGGCCGACGATCAGGTCGGCGTGTACGTGGACGTTCGTTTCGTTGCGGAGAAATCGCAGGTTCTCTTCGACCTTCACGTTGTCCTGCCGGCGGCCGATGATCTCGGCGACCTCTTCATTGAACGTCTGCACGCCGACCTCGGCTTGCAGCGTCCCCGGCGGGAACCGCCGGATGAGCTGGCGGAGCCGCTCGGGCAGGCGATCGGGGACCATCTCGAAATGGAGTAGCAATCCCGGCCGGAGGCGATCGAGGAAGAACTGGAGGATCGCCGTGGCGTGACTGATGTTCACGTTGAAGGTGCGATCGACGAACTTGAAGTGCCGCGCGCCCCGGTCGAGCAGCGACTGCATGACGGGGAGAAACCGCTCCGGCGGAATCGTGCGCACGCCCGTGTCCAGCGCGGAGAGACAGAAGTCGCACTCGAACGGGCAGCCGCGTGAGGCTTCGACGTAGGTGACACGATGCGCCAGGTTGCCTTCGTCGTAGAGGTCATAGGGAAGCTGAATCTGCGCGAGTTCGGCAACCTGGGGGGCGATGATTCTCGGCTGTTGATCACCCGCGAAAATTCGCCGGCACAGATCGGGGAAGGCCACTTCCCCCTCGCCGCGAATCACGTGATCGGCCAGGCGGACGATCTCCAGCGCCTCGCTCTCGTGACTGACCTCCGGGCCCCCGAGGACGACAATGAGATCCGGCCGGATTCGCTTGAGGATGGCGACGAGTTCGGTCGCTGGCAGCAGATTCCAAATGTAAATGCCCAGGCCAAGGATGAGTGGATCGTTTGAGAGGATCGTCTCGGCGATGTCGAGCGGCCGCTGGTTGATCTCGAACTCGAGCAGGCTCGTGCGCGGGCGAAGGTTGCCCATGTTGGCCAGGAGATAGCGCAGGCCGAACGCGGCATGGGCATAGCGGGCGTTGAGAGTGGCGAGGAGGATGTCGGGCACGCCGAAGAGTGTATGCGGCCGGTCGGCGGTTTTCGATTGGCGGGTGGCATGCTCACGCCGGCCGTGCAGGAACGTTCATCATGGCACAGAGGTGGACGGCCGGCGTGGGCATGCTCGCGGATGGTGAATCGGACGCCCGCCCATGCCCACGCCCGGCGAGCAAGCTCCTGCGGCAAAGGAGCATCACCAGCGCCGGGCGTGAGCATGCCACCCGGAGCTAGCCGATGAGTTTCTTGAGCCACTCGATCACGTACTGCTGCACGAGATCGAGCAGCGATTGCCCGGAGATCGTGGCCGCGTCGGCGTCGCGCATCGCCTGCTGGAAGGCGGCATCGTCGGCCAACGACGCCGTGGCCTGTTCCACCAGCAGCGTCTGGTCGATCACTTCGGCCAGGCGCGGGTGCTCCTGGGCGAAGGCCTGCCACTGGCCGCCGATGATCTGCTGGACTTCGTCTTTGAGGTTGATGGTCGTCATGGGAGTCCTTTCGGATTTCAAATCTCAGATTTCAGATTTCAGAGGGAACCACGGATGAACACAGATTCACACAGATGAATTCACTTGCTGAGGCCCAGGAGTGATTCGAAGCTCGTGAGGCGCAGTTCGGCCGCTTGGAGCGTCATCAGCTTGCCCAGCGCCGAGTCAATGGCTTCCAGGTTGCGCGCGGCGGCAGCCTGCGCGTTGACACTGGCGGCGTGCATTTTCGCCAAAGCCTGCAAAGCGGCCGTGTACGCCTTGCGATGCTCCAGCACCCAGTCGGCCGTGAGCTGCGGCCGAGCGACGACATCGGCGTCGAAGGCATCATCAAGTCGCTTCACCTGCGACTCGTGATACTGATCGATAAGCTGCGCGCGCTGGGTCTGCGCATCGCGGACGAATTCCAGGCCGCGACGTGCCTGCTGAGTGAGCGAGACCTGCGCCTCAATGTACCGGCCGCAGCCGGCGAGGCCGGAGCAAAGTAGAAGCATGAGACAGGACGAGAATTTCATGACGTTTTCCTTTCATCTTGAGTTCGGGATTTGCGGGAGCTGGCGCAGGAGCTGCTCCTGCGTCGCCGACAGGCGGGTCATCGCCTCGGCGTTCTGGCGCACGACGGCCATGAGCTGGTCGATGCCCACGCGGTCGGCCATGATTCGCGCGTGCGCCTCGTCGAGCTGCTCTTCGCGCTGGCGGCTCGTGCGCCGTTCCCAGAGCCACATCACGCCCATGAGCCCAGCGATGCCGAAGCTGGTCAGGTCGGGCAATGAGGGCACTTGCGAAAGTAGAGTGAACATGACAGTTCCTTTCATGCGCGAATGAGCTGCAGGACATTGAGCCGGCGTACGACGTTCATGCTGCCGGCGCCGTTGAGGTCGATCTCGACGCGCGCCTGCGCCAGCGAACGGCGATAGAGCCGCTCGTAGAGGTCGGCGCGGATCGAGAGGTTCTTGGGGTCCTCGGCGGCGGCCGCCAGGGCGCTGTAGATCATGTGCAGCGTTCCCAGCACGCAGCAGCGCCGCAGGACCTGATGATTCAGCACCTGGCCATTGGGCGCGGCCGTGCCCGGCCCGATGCCCGCGAGCTGACGCAGCAGGTCGCTGACGGCCTTGCGCTGCGGGAAGAATGTGCGGATGACGAACGACAACCCATTGGCCGATCCGGCGGGACTGCTCTGCCCAGCGCCATCGTCGGGGAACAGGCCATCGTACATCACGCTGAGCGTGAGCTGCGTCGCGCTATCGACGCTGACGATGGGATAGCTGCCGGCGATGGCGCCCGAGAGCACGATCACCTGATCGGCCGCGGTGTGGTTGTCGGCAAACGAGCCGCTGGCGATCGTGAACGCCGTGCCGGCCAGATCGCCGGTGCCTGTCATCAATGTCTGCGAGGCGAACGGCGCATCGCGGAAGATGTTGGGTTCCCAGTGAAGAAGATCGATGTCGGTGCAGAAGGTCATGGCAGCCTCCAGAATGAATTCCGAGTAGAGAGTTCCGAGTACCGAGTGCGGGATCTGAATCCGTGGCACGAGCGGCCCTCCGCCGTGTCCATCGCGGCCGAGGGCGGCTCGCTCCACGATGGCCGAGTGCGGTTCCGTAGTGCAGGCTGAACCCGCACTACGGACCACCGCACTACGGACCCAACAACTGACCACGGACAACTGACGACTGACGAGCCACTACGCCGCCAGCCCCGTGATCATCCCGTGCGCGTTCTCGTTGCGCAGCTCCAGCGTGTACTCGCCGATGATCTGCCCGCTCTCGCGGTCGCCGGTGACGGCCAGCGGCTTGTAGTGGAAGCTCCGCCCGGCCAGCGGCAGCACCTCGATGCGGCTGCTGTCCAGCAGCAGGATGGTCCCCGCCGGCACCCAGCGGCACAGCAGCACGCGGCAGACGCCGAAGTCGCTCTCGTAGACGCTGAGCATGTCGCGGAAGCGGTTGCTCTCCTCGGCATAGCGGCGGGAGGTGGCGATGAACTGGTTGATGGCGCGCTTCTGCTTGGCGCCGACCACCATCAGGTCGATCTGGCCGTTGCTCTGCTCCCAGATCGTGCGCAGGGCGTAGTTGATCTGCTCTTCGCCGAGCGCATCGTCGCCGGGGAAGCCAGCGCCGCCGACCGCGAAGCGGTTGGTGGTGATGAACGACGTGATCCCGCGCATCGTGCGGCGGACGCTGGCCGAGCCCTCGCCATTGGCCGCCGGCGCCACGCCGTTGATGACCGAGTTCTCCAGGTCGCGCAGCATCTCGCGCACACGCTGCTGCTTCTGGTAGTCCATCTCGTCCGCGACGCCGATCTGCCGGGCGGCCAGCTCCGAGCCGCTGACCTCGACGGTGGCGGCGAAGATCTGCGTGTAGTTGGTCTTGCGGCTGCGCGAGGTGAAGCGGGCGGCGGCCGACGCATCGCCCTCCAGGGCCGCGTTGCCGACGATCAGCAGAGCGGCGCCGACGACCAGGTCCTCGGCCGCCGTGCCGCCGTAGCCGCGCTGCACCGTGAGCTGGTTATTGTTCACGGCCGTGACGAGCATCACCTCGGTCGAGCCGCTGACGCGAATCTGATCGCCCACGCGGAATCGCGCGCCGTGGGCGACGTTGAACGCCGTGTCGGTCGACGCGTTGACGAAGGTCGTCGCGGCGATGGCGTCGGCGTTGGGCAGCAGCGAATCCTCGAGCCACTCGTGGACGGTCGATCGTGCCGGCCGGGCCGCATCGCCCAGGGCGTCGAGCAGAGGCGTCTCATATGGCGTGTTGATCGCGACCAGGTCGCTGATGTCCTCGGCGAGTTCCGGCAGAGCAGCGCCGGCGGAATAGGTGGCTTTTCCTGAGAATGACATGGGAGTGTTCCTTTCTGTTGTGGAGGGTTCAGGTTTTGTGATCGGAGATTTGGAATTTCAGATCTCACATTTCACATTTCAGATTTCACATTTCAGATTTCAGATTTCACATTTCAGATTTCACATTTCACATTTCACATTTCACATTTCAGATTTCACATTTCAGATTTCACATTTCATCGCAGCGCCCGCCGCAGGCGCAGATACTCCAGCACCAGCGCGGCTGCGGATGCGCATGCAGCGCTGCTGCAGCTCGGCGAGCTGCTGCTGGCCATCCGGCGGCTGCGTCGCCGGTCGGGCCGCGGGCGGCGGGGATGTGACATCCGGCGCCTTGGCCGGCGTTTCGACAGTGGGAGAAGTTGCGTCCATACGATGCTCCTTTCGTGAAGAAGAATTCGGATCTCAGATATCAAATGTCAGATGGCAAATGTCCCCAATCGAAAATCGAAACTCGACAATCGAAAATCCCTCAGTACCCCAGCTCCCTCAGCACCTGCTCGCGCGGCACGCCGATGCGCAGTTTCGCCTCGGCGATGTCGAGCTGCTCGGTGAGGTTCTCGGGCAACGGGCTGGGCCAGTGCAGCTCGATGCCGCGCTCATCGGCCCTGGTGGCGAACAGCCCCGCGCGGTCGAGCCACGCCAGCGCCAGCTCGACCATCCGCGCGATGCCCAGGCCGTAGGTGGTGCGTTTCCTGTCGGTGCGGGCCAGCAGCGAGATCAGCGTGATGCGCAGCGCGGCCGCGCTGGTCAGCCGGCCAATGCGGTCCTTGATCGCGCCGGCGGCGATCGGCGAGACGCCGCTCGCCTTGTCCAACGCCTCGCGCAGGTCGGCGATGTGCAGCGTCTCCGCGCCGCTTTCGGCCGCGCCGCCGAACTCGATCAGCTCGGCGTTCTCGTTGTCGGTGACCCACATCCGCCCCGGCTGCACGGGCATGTTCAGGAAATTCTCCACGCCCTTGGCCAGGTACATCTTGAAGCTCTGCAGCGCGATGCGATTGGCGCGATCGGACAGCCGCGTGTTCAGCTCGTCCTGGATGGGGATCAGGCCCTCGACATCGCTCGTGCCGGCGTACTCGAATGGCATGGCGGTGTTCTGGATGTGAACCAGCGGAATCTGCCCCAGGGAGTTCTCGCCCTCCGCCACCAGCACTTCATCCTCGTAGCGCTGCCAGCGATCGGGCGTCATGACCTCGGTGACGACGACCTTGGCCGAATCGCCGCCGGCCACGCCGTTGGGCAGGGCTGCGCCAAGGAGGTTCTCGGCGGCCGCCATCAGCCGGTCCCACCATCGCCCGCGCGGCTGCGGCCGTCGCGGCCGCGATACCGGCACTGTCCGGGTGATCTCGTAAACCTGCGCGTAGCCCTCGATCAGCCGATAGTCCAGCGGCGACAGCAGCGGCAGGGCCCGCGCCGGCTCGACAATCTCCAGCCGAACAAACCGGGCGATGCGGTCGATCGCATCGGGCGAGTTGGTGCTCGCGCCCGTGTCGGGGAGATTGTCGGTGCTCGGCGAACCGTTGTTCGCCGAGGGATCATGCTGATCCTCCGGCGCGGGCCCTGCGGCACGCTCTGAGCGCGGGCGGCTCGCCCACATCGCGCCCCGCGGCGGCCGAGCCATGAAGCTGCTGCGCGGGCGCTGGGTCGAGCTTCACCAGCACATCGACAAAGCCATAGACCGCCCCAAGAAGGGACAATTGCTGGAAGAACAGCGAGCCGCCGCTGCCCGCCAGGATCGCGCGGATCACGCGGTTGATCGACTCGCGCCGGCCGGGGTCGGGCGCGGTCGATTCAACCACCAGGCTCTTGCCGAAGAGGTAATCGACCATGGCGTCGATGCGCCAGCCGATGTCGTTCTCGATGACGATCTCCTTGCGTTCGATGGGCGCGACGGCCTCGCCCAGGAACGGCTCGCGCCCAGCGCGCACGCCGGTAATGCGCGGGCAGGCCCCACTCCTGCGCCTGGCGATACGGCCGATCCGCGCCGCACGCCGTGGTGGCCGGGCGGGAAGGATTGCGGTAATAGGCCCAGAGCCGTCGCAGCCGCGGGCCATCGACAGCGAAGAGATGCTGGATCCGCCGTTTCAGCTCCTCGCCCGCAATCAGGCTCCGTCCCTCGCTATTGGTCAGCCGTTCGAGTTGATATGCCATTTTCGCTCCGGTTGGGTGTTGGTCTTTCACCCTCCCGGTGCTGTTGCGCAAGGCGAGCAGCGCCGGCGCAACAACGCGCAACGCCCCCCGCAAATCTCTCGAAATGTCTCAATGAGAATCCCGCATTCACCCCTCAAGTGCGCAGCGCACCCCCGAACATCCGCTCCGCTCCGAAGCGGAAGCGTCAGCGCCCGCCCTGATCGGGTTCGCGATGCGTGCTTCAGCCTGTCCTCCGGCATCCTTACCGGGACGGGTGCGGGACACCTCAGGCGGGCGGCTTCTCAGCTATCGGGTGGCATGCCCACGCCGGCCGCGCGAGACGTTCATTTGCTCGAGTGGCGTGATTCGGCCGGCGTGGGCATGTTCGCGAGATAGACCTGGGGCGGATGGGGACGCAGCATGGCCACGCCCGGCGAGCAGAGACCGTTCACGATTGGACGTCGCCTGCGCCGGGCGTGACCATGCCACCCAACGCCGGTGCCCTCACCGGCGGAATCGCTGGAACGAAAAACCGCCAGTGAGGGCACTGGCGGCACAGCAATCAAGAATCACAGATCAACAATCGAAAATCCCCTCACTCCTCGTCCACCTTCTGATACTTGAACACCGCCCGATACACCCCCGTGATCTGCTCCGCCGGCACGATCTGTGCCCGGTATCTCTCATTCCGCGGCTGCAAACGGATCACGCTCACCCCGCCCTCATCCGTCTCGAAAAACACCCGCTTGAACGTCGTATGCCCGTCCGCGAACCGCACAAAGCAGTCGTCGCCGTTGTGAGGCGCGGCGGCCGGCGAGAAGATCACGATGTCCGACTCGCGATACTTGGGGACCATGCTGTCGCCATGCACGCGCGCGGCAAAGGCGTCGGTGTCGCGCACGTCGGGGCAGCCGACATAATCGTCGGCCACTCCTCGCGGATACGAAAGATCGGTGAAATCCTTGGGATATCCCGCCGACACGCGGTTGATCACCGGCACGGCGTTGGTCGCGATCATTTCGACATTTCCGGCCGACTTCTCCACCAGATCCTGGAGGACGCCGGAAAGATAAGCATCGTCGAGATTGACGGGGCCGGCTTTCTTCTTGCTTTCCGGCGCCTTGGCCGGCGTTGCCTGCCCCGACAGCAGCGACTGCAGCATGAACCGCACATCGCGCGGCGTGCGCAGCAGGTGCGCCTGGCTGAGCAGTTCCCCCGGCGTGAATGCCAGCGCCTGCTCCAGGCGCTGCAGTTTCTCGTCGCTCGGCGGATTGGGCACCCGGCCGGTCTCGATCAGCGACAGATACGGCTTGGAAATGCCCGTCCGGCCAGCAAGCTCATCGAGCGTCAGCCCGAGCTTCCGGCGCTGCTGGCGAAGTTTGCCTCCAAAGGATTCCATGGGCTCCCATCAGTCTATCGGATGCACGGGGAAGATTCAAGAGAGAAACCGTACAAACTGCTAACGACCAAGTGCCGCCAGTGCCCCGCCAGTGCCCTCACTGGCGGTCCCCGATTTCCGCCAGTGAGGGCACTGGCGGCACTTCAATCGAAAATCCCGACGCCTCCGGGTACAAAATCACCATGATCACCATCCGCAGTGTCACCCCGATCCTCACCGCGCCGTCCAACATCAACCTCGTCGTCGTCAAGGTGGACACATCCGAGCCGGGGCTTTACGGCCTGGGCTGCGCCACGTTCACCCAGCGATACATGGCCGTCGCATCGGCCATCAAGGACCACCTCGAGCCCCTGCTGATCGGCCGGGACGTCGATCGCATCGAGGACCTCTGGCAGCTCATGACGGTGCATTCCTATTGGCGCAACGGGCCGGTGCTGAACAACGCCGTCTCGGGCGTCGACCAGGCGCTATGGGACATCAAGGGCAAGCGCGCCGGCATGCCGCTGTATCAGCTCATGGGCGGGAAGATGCGCGAGGCCGCGGCCATCTATCGCCACGCCGGCGGGCCGGACCTGTCGCGCATCGAGGACCAGGTGCAGCAGTATCTCCACGACGGCCTGCGCCACATCCGCGTGCAGCTCGGCGGCTACGGCGGCGCATCGCACACGCAGGCGCGGCCCGAGGGCGTCTATGGCGGCGCGGGCTACGCCGGCACCCGGCCGCCGGGCTCGCAGGAGGGTGAGTATTACGACCCGGCCGCTTATATGCGGGATAACCTCGCAGCGCTGACGCGCATCCGCGAGAAATTCGGCGATGGCGTCGAGCTGTTGCACGACATCCACGAGCGGCTGCGGCCCTCGGATGCCGTGCGATATGCCAAGCAGATCGAGCCGCTGCGGCTGTTCTTCCTGGAGGATGCGCTGCGCCCGAGGATATCGAATGGTTCGCCAACATCCGCCAGGCCTGCGCCACGCCGCTGGCCATGGGCGAGCTCTTCGTCCACCCGCGCGAATGGATGCCGCTGGTCAGCGGCCGACTGATCGACTTCATCCGCATGCACATCTCGGCCATCGGCGGTCTGACGCCCGCGCAAGGCGGCCGCGACGGCCGAGATGTTCGGCGTGCGCACGGCGTGGCATGGCCCGGGCGATGTGTCGCCGGTCGGGCATGCCGTCAACGTCCACCTCGACCTTGTCAGCCCCAACTTCGGCATCCATGAATTCTGCGGCTTCGACGACACGATCCGCCAGGTCTTCCCCGGCGCCCCCGAACAGCGCGGCGGATATCTCTACGTCAACGACAAACCCGGCCACGGCGTGGATATCGACCTCAACCTGGCGGCCAAGTTCCCGTGCAAGTTCAAGCTGGATACATGGACGCAGGCGCGATTGCCGGATGGGAGCATGGGGAGGCCGTGAGGACCACAAGAGCTGGAACGTGGTATAATCATTGTGATGACTGTCCTCAGAGCACATTTCGATGGCAAGGTGCTGGTCCCCAATGGGCCGGTGGATCTACCCGTCGGGCAGGAGTTGGAGGTCCAGGTCACGCCCATTGCAGGCAAGAGCGAGCCAACTCTGCTTCAACGGCTGGCGAAGCTCTCGAAGGAGCTGCCCGCCAATCCTGATGCGCAACTGATGGCGCAGCGCAGCATGATCACTACCTCTACGGGCTGCCCAAGAAGCCATGATTCTCATCGACACGGGCTATCTGATCGCTCTCCTCCGGCCCAACGACGAGCTGCACCAGCGGGCGGTGGCCTGGTCGGAGGCGATACGCGAGGCGCTTGCTGTCACCGAGTA
This sequence comes from uncultured Phycisphaerales bacterium, assembly GCA_963836515.1. GTDB lineage: Bacteria > Planctomycetota > Phycisphaerae > Tepidisphaerales > Tepidisphaeraceae > CAWIJX01. The sequence continues at coordinate 1,638,247 of CAWIJX010000004.1, read as the reverse complement.
CGTTCTTGTGGAGGCGATGAATCATCTCTCCGCCCCGGCAGAACGGACAGCCGCACATCGAATGCTCGCGGAGATCAGGGGCGATGCTTCCTGCGGGGTCATCCACGCCTCGCCTGACCTCTTTGAGGCTGGTGTCCGCCTGCACGAGCAGCGACGTGACAAGGCATGGTCTCTGACCGACTGCATTTCGTTCTGCGTCATGCGCGATCGCGGAATCAGCCGTGCGTTGGCATATGACCACCATTTCGAGCAGGCAGGATTCGACCCATTGCTGCGGCGCGAGCCTTGAGAGCCCATCGATCAGTATATCGTGATGTCTCCGGATTGGAGATCAATCGTGTACCGCGAATTGGAAGCCTTCTGCCGTATCGTCTCGCGCACGACGGACTCGTAGATTTCCGCCTGCCGGCCGGCCGCCCACGGATACCGCGCGTCCCAGTGTTCGGCCTTCGTCCCTAACAGCAGCGCAACCGCGCTGCCTCCGGCAAATTCCCAATCGAACGCGATCTCGTTGCCGCCTTCGCGGTAGTAGATCGATCCCCCGCGTCCGCTTTGGGTAATCTCGACTTTGGAGTTCATCGATCGCCCTCACGCGTTACGACATCCGCGCCCTCATCGCAACCGCCCCGCGGCGCGCTCCTGCTCCAGAAATGCGCCGGGCCTGAGGATCAGCAGTCTCACTTGCCTTCACGAAACCGACTCATGTCGGCCTTGTCTTCGTTAATCCATGAGGTCATCTGCTCGCGAGACAGTTCACGCGGGTCCGGTAGCCGATCACCGTGGCGCGCAGCCTGGCGGCGAGAAACAGCAGCAATTCCTGTTTCTCGTTTGCCGGCAGAGCATCGGCCGCGGCCTCAATGTCAGCCAGAGTCATCGTGACTGAACGATAGCATTGGAATGCGAAAGCGGCAAGATCGAGTTGGCATTCCCCTCTTGAACCGCGTTCCTTCTGGTACCGGTTGCTCAGTGCGATCGTATAATGAGCGGACTTGCAGGAGTGACGTTGTGAACCAGATCGTCGTTGAGATTCCCGACAAGCTGGCCGCTGAGATGCAGCCGTATCTGAAACGCGGATGGTTCGTGTCCGAGCAGGAACTGCTGCGTGCGGCCCTGAGGGACTTCCTTCGCCGCAATCGTCTGGAACTCATCGAGCGATTCCAGGAAGAGGATATCGCATGGGCTTTTGAGCATGGCCCGCTTGCGGATCGGAGTCAGTGAACCTTTGGTGGAATGGCGCACTTAATCCCACAGCGCTACCGCCCATGTTTTTCGGCCTTTTGTGCCGATAGATCATCCGTGAGGCGCGGGTGAGTTGACCCGGAGGTCACGGATGACCGTGCAACAGATCCGCGCGTTGAGACCGGCCCTGTCCGGCTACCTGGACGAGTTCGCCGACTGCTTTGTCAGCTTCGACACGCGTTACCATCTCAAGGAATACGTGTCCGGCCAGCTCAGCGATCTGCAACGCAAGAGCGTGCAGCCGATCGCGCGGCTCATGGACGTGCCGCCACGGACCTTGCAGGAATTTCTGTCGCTGGCCGAGTGGGACCACGATCGCCTGCGTGACCGCGTGCAGCAACTGGTCACCCGCGACCACGGCGAGGCGCAGGCCATCGCCATCGTGGACGAGTCGGGCTATCCCAAGAAGGGGCGGAAGACCGCCTGCGTGCAGCGGCAGTATTGCGGGGCCACCGGCAAGAAGGACAACTGCGTGATGGCGGTGCATTTGGCCTACGCCAGCTTCGACGGGCAGTTTCGGGCGATGCTGGACAGCGACCTGTACCTGCCGGAAAAGGGATGGGACGCGCAGCGGCGAAAGGAGGTGGGGATCCCCACCGCGCTGAGCTATCGTCCCAAGCACCTGATCGCGCTGGAGCAGTTGCGGCGGGCCGTGGGCAACGGGATGCATTTCGGGTGGGTGACGGCCGACGAATGGTACGCGGAGAAGCCGGCGTTCATCGAGGGGCTGGAGGAGCTGAAGCTGCGTTTCGTGCTGGAAATCCCGAAGAATCTGATGGGGTGGGTGCGCCAGCCCAGCAGCGTCAACACGCCGCGGGGCGAGGTGCAGAACATGGTGCGCTGGTCGCGGCCGCTGCTGGATCAGGAGTGGGTACCGTATCACATCAAGGACACGGACGCGGGGCCGATGGTCTGGGAAGTTCGCGCGGCGCCATTCTGGATGAAACGGGACGGACGGGTGGTGGGTCCGTACTGGCTGGTGGCGGCGCGGAACGTTCTGGACCGGGATGAGATCAAGTATTTCCTCTCGGATGCGTCGCCGGGGGTGCCGCTGGAGGTGATTCTGCACGTGGCCTTCCACCGGTGGTCGGTGGAGCGGACGCTGGAGGACGAGAAGGACGAACTGGGGCTGGACCATTTCGAGGTGCGGAAATACGTTTCGGTGCTGCGACACCTGCGGATCACGCAGGTCAGCCATTTGTTCCTGGCCCGCCAGACCGAGCGGCTGCGGGAAAAAAAATCCGGAGGTGAACATCTGCCAGATGCGCCAAGCCACCAGCGCGCTGTTGGATGCGCTGACGCTTCACGACGAGGAGGACCGGACGCAGCGCCTGACGCGGATCGCCGCCGAGATCCGGGAGGACCAGCGAAAGAACGCTGCAGCGCGGGCCTCGCACGCCAAGAAGCGTCGGCGGGAACTGGAGGCCATCCGCCTCCCCGTGGAAACGCTCCGCTGCTGTATTCCGCCATGACGGGGTAGCGTTGTGGGATTAACTGAAGGGAGCAACGAAGGACGACCATGCTTCGACGGTTCGGCATTGTGTTTCTCTTGATTACCTTGGGTTGCCTCGCGGCCGCTCCGGCGACACGGCCAGGCGACGGAATGCTGCCAGTGGTCGGTGGACTGCGAAGGGCCGGCGATCCCATCACGCCGCGAGAACGGCTCTGGGGAACACTCTTCTGTCGAGAGGCGATTAACGAATCCAACCTCCCTGCGCACGCGGTTGCCAAAGTTGACCTGCTCTTGAAATCGGCCGGAAAGGAGCTGTTCGAAACTCTCACGCACAGCAGAAAAACGCCCCGAAAAGGCCGCGGAAGCGAACGCGCGCGGTGACACGATCTGGAGGGGCTTGGAGCGCGAAGTGACCGCGGTGCTCACGCCAGAGCAGATGAACGGCTACACTCAGCGCATCGGCCTGCTGTTTGTGGAAGTTGTCATCAGTCCCGGCCCTGAAACCGCGTTGAGCGGGCCGGATCCGGCCCGCCTGAATCTCAGCGGAATCCAGAGGACTGCCATGGAACTGGTTTTCGACGAAACAGACGCGGCACTGGAGCGGCGCAAGACGAAATATGAGGAGGCTCGGGCACAGAATCCATCTATCGAAGATGACTGGAAGACACAGGAAGACCGGATGCTCGACACCTTCACAATGCGGCGGCGGATGCGTGCGCTATTGTCGCAGGGGCAACGCGAGCGATGGGATGCGTCGTTCGTCACTGCGCTCCAAAGGGACAGCCGATGACGATTCGCTGCGAGGCCTGGGTTATCGCCCGCCCGAGGAGTGCAACGCCATTCCGCAATCCGCATTTCGCAATGCACCTCTTCCCGGCTAGAATCCCCACAGTCATGGACACCCAGCTCCTGCCCGACAACATCCTCACCACCCAGCTCAAGAAGCTGGTGAACTGGTCGCGGCGATCGTCGCTCTGGCCGCTGCCCTTCGCCACCGCCTGCTGCGGCATCGAGCTGATGGCGACCGCCTCTTCGCGCTACGACCTGGCGCGTTTCGGCGCGGAGGCCATGCGATTCTCGCCGCGGCAGGCCGATCTGCTCATCGTCGCCGGCCGGGTGACGATCAAGATGATGCCCATCCTCCAGCACATCTATCAGCAGATGACCGAGCCCAAGTGGGTCATCTCCATGGGCGCGTGCGCCTCGACCGGCGGCGTGTTCGACGCCTACGCGACCATTCAGGGGATCGACCAGTTCATGCCGGTGGATGTGTACGTGCCCGGCTGCCCGCCGCGCCCCGAGACGCTCATGGAAGGCATCATGGCCATCCAGCGGATCATCGACCAGCAAGGGCTCCCGCCGTCCGGAGGCAAGCGCCGGCCACTGGCGATCCAAGTGGAGCCAACCTACACGCCGGCGCCGCAGCCGGTTGCGGTGACGGTCGAGGGAAGACCAGTCGCGTGATTCGTAGTTCGTATTTCGTATTGCGTATCTCGTACGAGTTTACGCAATACGAAATACGAAATACGCACTTCCTCAAAACATCCCCAGCTCCAGCTTCGCCGCCTCCGAGAGCATGTCCCTGCTCCACGGCGGGTCCCACACCAGCTCTACCGTCGCGCTCTTCACCGCCGCGACGTTTTCGACGCGCGACTCGACTTCACCGGGAAGAATCCCCGCCACGGGGCAACCCGGCGCGGTGAGCGTCATCTTGATCTTGACTACATTCTCCGGGCCGATCTTGATCTCGTAGATCAGCCCCAGGTCGTAGACGTTTACGGGGATTTCCGGGTCGTACACCTGTCGCAACTCGGCCACGATCGCCGACTCCAGCGCCTCCTCGGCCGGCAAACGCCCCGTGCGCGGCGGACGATTGGCGTGGGCGGCCATCCCCGGCTCTCGGGCTTTTGGAGTTTCAACCCGCAGTGGCTCGGGCGCCTTCCCCGATGCCGCCAGCACCGGCAAGCTGAATTTCCGGGGGGTATCGGCCGGCGCTACCTCGCTCATGGCCGCCGCTCCTCCGACTGCGCGATCTGCTCGGCCAGCGAGCGGATTCGCTTGACCATGCCGGCCAGCCCGTTGCGGCGCTGCGACGTGATGAACTGATCCAGGCCGATGCGATGGAAGAACGCCTCGATGTCGAAGCCCAGCACATCACGCACGCGCTGGCCGCTGTAGAGACGCAGAAGGATCGCGATCAGTCCGCGGACAATCTGCGCATCGGCATCCGCCAGGAACTGCATCGCGTCGCGCTGCTGTGGCGCCGGCCGGGCCACCATGTAGACCTGGCTCATGCAACCGGGCACGAGCGTGGTGATGGTCTTGAGCAGATCGAACGTGTGCGGCAGCCGATCGCCCAGGTCCAGCACGTACTGGTTCTTGTCATCGCGCGACTCGAGAATCTCGAAATCCTCGGCCAGCGCATCGGCGGCGGCGGCCGGGGAATCGGCCTGGGCCGTGGGCCACTCGATGTGCGCTTCATCAGTCCGTACGGGCCGCGGCGGCGAAGCAGGTCGGCTCACGGCTTCCGCGCGAATGCGCTGGAGCGATTCCACCAGCGCATTGACCTCCTGCCGCGTGTTGTAGATCGCAAACGACGCCCGCACTGTGGCCGGGATGCCGAACCGATCCATCACCGGCTGGCAGCAATGGTGCCCCGTCCGCACGGCGATGCCGTCGCCGTCGAGCTTCACGCCAAGATCGATCGCCGTCATCGGCGGGTCGGTCATGACGAACGAGACCACGGCCGACTTGCGCGACGCCGTGCCGACGATCTTCAATCCCGGTATCTGCGAGAGTTGTGCCGTTGCGTATTCCAGCAGGCCGCGCTCATGGGCGGCGATGGCGTCGAGGCCGATGGACTGCACGTAATCGATCGCCGCGCCCAGGCCGATCGCGCCGGCGATGTGCGGCGTGCCGGCCTCGAACTTGTGCGGCACGTCGTTGTAGGTCGTCTTCTCGAACGTCACCGAGCTGATCATGTCGCCGCCGCCCTGATACGGCGGCATCGATTCCAGCAGCTTCAGCCGGCCGTAGAGCACGCCGATGCCGGTCGGGCCGTAGAGCTTGTGGCCGGAAAATGCGTAGAAATCGCAGCCGAGGGCCTGCACGTCAGTCTTGCCGTGCGCGACCCACTGCGCGCCATCCAGAAGGACCGGCACGCCATGCTCGTGTGCGATCTTCACCATCTCCCCGGCCGGGTTTATCGTGCCCAGCGAGTTGGAGACGTGTACCGCCGCGACCAGCTTCGTGCGCGGCGAGAAGAGCTTGCGGAATTCATCGAGCATGAGCTCGCCGCGATCGTCGATCGGCGCCACCTTGATCACCGCGCCGCTCTGTTCGCAGAGGATCTGCCACGGCACGATATTCGAGTGATGCTCCATCCGAGTGAGGATGATCTCATCGCCGGCCTTGAGGTGCTGCCGCCCGAATGTGGCGGCCACCAGGTTGATGCTCTCCGTCGTGCCGCGCGTGAAGATAATCTCGCTCACGTTCGCGGCATTGATGAACCGCCGCACCTTCTCGCGGGCCTCGGCATACCGGGCGGATGCGCGCTCGCTGAGCTCGTACACGCCGCGATGAATGTTCGCGTTGTCGGCTTCGTAATAGTAGCGGATCGCATCGATGACCTGCCGCGGCTTCTGGGTCGTGGCGGCGTTGTCGAGATAGACCAGAGGCCGGCCGTTGCTGCGCTGGGTGAGGATCGGGAAATCCGCTCGCAAGGGATCAGGGATCGGGGATCGGGGATCAGGGGACGCGCAGCATCACGGCTCAGGGCGTCTGAACCCTGAACTCTGACCTCTGAACCCTTAGCGTGCTGCTTCATCGTGTCGCCCCAGATCCGTGATCCGCAGGTCCTGCGGCAGCCCGTGCCGGGCCGCCATGAAATCCTCGAGCCGCCGCCGCACCGGCTCCACGCGGATTCGCCGCGTGATGTCGGCCGCGAAGGCGTACGTCAGCAGGTGCCGGGCGGCATCCATCGAGATGCCGCGCAACCGCAGATAGAAAATCATATCCTCATCGACCGGCCCAATCGTGGAACCGTGCGTGCATTTTACGTCATCGGCGTAAATCTCAAGGGCCGGCATGGAGTTCATCGTGGCCGAGTCCGACAGCAGCAGCGATTTGCTCGTCTGCTTCGAGTCGGTTTTCTGCGCATCCTTCTGCACGAAAATCTTGCCCTTGAACACTGCATTCGACTTGCCATCCAGCACGTGCTTGTAAAGCTCGTGGCTGGCGCAGTTGGGCTTTTCATGCACCAGCAGCGTGTGATTGTCGCAGTGCTGCTGGCCGCCGAGAATGACCAGGCCGTTGAGCGTGGCATCCGCGCGTTCGCCATTGAGGAGTACCGTCAGGTCGTTGCGTACGAGCCGGCCGCCCAGCGATGCCGAGTGCGATACGAAATTGGCGCTGCGGGCAAGCTCCACGTGCGTGCTGGCGATGTGAAAGGCCTCCAGCGATTCCTGCTGAACTTTGCAGTGGTCGATGCGGCAATCCGCGCCAACGATGAGTTCAGTGACGACATTGGTGAAGTAGACGCCGCTTTCCCCCGCGTAGGTCTCAACGATCGTCGCCTCGACGTTCTCCTCGGCGATCACCAGCACACGCGGATTCGAGATTACCGGCCGCTCATCGGTGCCCGGCGTGCTCACGAAGATCAGGTGAAGCACCTTCTCGACCACCGCGCCGCGCGGAAGATGGACCAGCGCCCCATCGCTCAGCAATCCGCTGTTCAGCGCCACAAACGGATTGCTCTCGATCTTCGCATGTCGCGCCAGATGCTTGCGCACCATGTCCGACCGCTGCCGCATCGCCTCCGCCAGGCTGCCGACAAACGCCCCCTTCGGCAGTCCCTCCAGCCTCGACAACTCCGCCGAAAACCGGCCATTCACGAACACCAGCTCAACCGCCGCCTCCCCGAACGTGTATTCCCGTAGCACAGGCGTCTCGCCTGTGTCCTCCCGGCCAGCCAACGCAAACTGCATCCGTGCCATCGGCGCCACATTGGTGAACCGCCACTCCTCCTCTTCCGTCGTCGGAAATCCCATCCCCTCAAATCGCGCGATCGCCTCAGCGCGCAGCTCATCCAGCCACGCCGGCCCACTGCGCGGGCAAGCCGCGAATGAAGCTGCTCAATTCGGCCTTTCGCTCTTCCATCAACTCAGTCACACGTTTCTCCGATGGGCGGATAGCGCTCCGCTTCAAATGTCTAGTCACATCTCCAGCTATCCCCGGGCACGCTGGAGTTTTCCGTTTGTCCTCGCTCCCGTGCGTCTGCCTGCCCTGCCTTTCTTTGCCATCTTCGCACGTTGCGCCTTCTCCATCGCCTCGGCCGCCGATATCCGGCGTTTTACCTCCGCCAAAGGAATCCCGCTGTCTTCAGCGCGGCGCTCGCGGATCATGCGCCAAAACTCGGGGTCGGTCATGTACCCGAGGTCCTCCTCATCGTAATTCTGCAGGCCCAGGACCATTGCCACGGGCTTGCCTCCGCGCATCAGCACAACGCGATCGTCGCGCGCTTCGTCGCACACTCGTCCGAGTTCGCTTGAGGCATTATCAATCGAAAGCTGCTTCATTGCAGCACCTCCTTGGTTGATCGCCGCCCCTTATATCACACCGCTCGGACGATCACCCGTCGATCCTCTTCCTTCACATCATTCATCGACTCACAGCCTGCACTTCCTTCTCGACCCAGTCATACCCCCTCTCCTCAAGTTCCAGCGCCAGCTCCTTCGTTCCCGACTTGACGATCCGCCCATCCAGCATCACATGCACGAAATCCGGCTCGATATAGTTCAGCAGCCGCTGGTAGTGCGTGACCAGCAGGATCGCCTTCTCCGGCCCGCGCAGCGTATTGGCGCCGCTGGCCACCGTCTTCAGCGCGTCGATGTCCAGCCCTGAATCGGTCTCGTCCATGAGCGACAGGATCGGATCCATCACGGCCATCTGGAAGATCTCGTTGCGCTTCTTCTCGCCGCCGGAAAAGCCCTCGTTGATCGCGCGGTTCATGAAGCTCTGGTCCATCTTCAGGAGCCTCATTTTGTCCTTCACGAGCTTGAGGAACTGCATCGCATCCAGCTCTTTCTCGCCGCGATGCTTGCGGACCGCGTTCACGGCCGCCTTGAGAAAATAGTTCGTGCTGACGCCCGGGATCTCCACCGGATACTGAAACGCCAGGAAGATCCCTTCGCGCGCCGCTCCTCGGTCAACAGTTCGAAGAGGTCCTTGCCCTTGTAGTGTACCTCGCCTGCCGTCACGGCGTAGGCTTCCCGGCCCATGAGGACCTGCACCAGCGTGCTCTTTCCCGAGCCGTTCTTCCCCATGATGGCATGCACCTCGCCGATGTCGATCGTGAGATTGACGCCCTTGAGGATGTCCTTGCCGCCAGCAGCGGCGACGCGTGCGTGAAGATTTCGGATTTCAAGAAGAGGCATGCTGCTTATCCTTTCGTACTGCTTTCCTTTTCGCGTTCGCGGGACGATCATCCGGAAGATTCACCACGTCAGCACCCGGGTAATGGAACAGCTTGGGCGAAGGCAATGCTCCTTTTCTTCCGGCCGCGTGCGTCTCTATCAGAAGCTCCAGCACTTCGTGCGCGTGACGAGCCGCTTCTTCGTAGGTCCGGCCATGAGTCTTGCACCCGCCCCATTCGGGCAGTGAGACAACATAGGCCTGGTCTTCCTCGGACCACTGAATGACGACTGCGTAGCGTAGTCGGGCCATGTATCTGCTCCGGACGCTTAAGCGGGCGTATTGCGTTTTCCCTGTCCGGCTTTGCCCCGTCGCGCGCCGTTCTGCCGCGCTCGCGGCCGGGTCCGGATCCCTAACTCGGCCTTGACCTGTTCCCAGGGAATGGTCGGCTGTTGACGAACGCGCTCGATCATCCGCCAGAATTCCGGATCATTCTCAAGTTCGATCTGCTCCTCGTCCTTGTCGCGCACGCTGATCACCAGCGCCAAGGGCCTGCCCTGGCGCTTTACCAGCACGTTGCCTCGCTTCGACGCGTCCAGCAGGTCCTTCAAATCGCCCGTCGGATGCTCAATGGTTAGTGTCTTCATGAAGCGACTCCTCGCCTGCTCCTTCCCGTCGTCCTGTCACTGTCCGTTATGCGCAGCCTCCGCGTCAGATCGTTTGCGGCTGCGCCGGACAGCACCTTGACCGTCCGGTCCGGCGGCAATGGACGGCCGTCTGCCTGGTAAGCCTCTATCAGCGATTCTACTGCCTCGCACCCGTGCTCAACGGCTTCGTCAAACGTAACACCGTGCGTCCTGGCATGCGGACCGAACTCTGGCAGCGAGACCACGAATATCTGGTCCTCCTTCGACCACTCGATCACCATGTTGTACACGCAGTTCAGCCGCTTGCCTCCAAGCTCGCGAACAAACGCTATCCGGAAGCGCCTCGCCTTTCTGCCCGCCAACGTTCTGCGCTGCTCTCGCTGTCCGTCGATCCAAACACGGAGGCAACAAGCACCCCATTTCCGCAGAGCTTCGCGAGGCTTTGCGGCCTTGCACTCCGAACTCAGAGAGTCCAAGTCGGGTTCCATCGTGGCATGCTGCAGGAGCTGCGTAGCCTGATGCCGGTATTTCCGACGTCGAATCGCCTTTTTCAGCGGCCAACTCTTCCGGAACAGCTTGGGGCGCTTGGCAGAGACCCGATGGTCTTTCGTGTATTCGTCCTGCTTCTTGAGCTGTGGCGATTTCTGCACACGCATCCGACACCTCAATCCCGACCAGAAATCGAAATTCGAAATTCCTACCCTACCCCACGCTCCCTTCCAAACTCACCCCCAACAGCTTCTGCGCCTCGACCGCGAATTCCATCGGCAGCTCCCGGAACACCTCCTTGCAGAACCCGTTCACGATCACGTTCACCGCATCCTCCACCGACAGCCCCCGGCTGCGGCAGTAGAAAAGCTGGTCCTCGCCGATCTTGCTTGTCGAAGCCTCGTGCTCGCATCGCGCGCTGGGATTGTGTACCTCGATATACGGCGTCGTATGCGCGCCGCACTTGTCTCCCAGCAGCAGCGAATCGCACTGGGTGTAATTCCGGGCATTCTCGGCCTTGCCCAGCACCTTCACCAGACCCCGATACGTATTCTGCCCAAATCCGGCCGAGATGCCCTTGCTTACGATCGTGCTCTTCGTGTTCTTCCCGATGTGGATCATCTTCGTGCCGGTGTCGGCCTGCTGGTAGTCCTTCGTCACCGCCACCGAGTAAAACTCGCCGACCGAATTGTCGCCCTGCAGGATGCAGCTCGGGTATTTCCACGTGATGGCCGAGCCGGTCTCCACCTGCGTCCAGCTTATCTTCGAGTTCGCCCCGCGGCACGCGCCACGCTTGGTGACGAAGTTGAAAATCCCGCCCTTGCCTTCCTTGTCCCCCGGATACCAGTTCTGAACCGTTGAATACTTGATCGTCGCGTTCTCCATCGCCACCAGCTCGACCACGGCCGCGTGAAGCTGGTTCTCATCGCGCATCGGCGCGGTGCAGCCTTCCAGGTAGCTCACGTGCGCGCCTTCATCGGCGATGATCAATGTCCGCTCAAACTGCCCGGTGCTTCGAGCATTGATACGGAAATAGGTGCTCAGCTCCATCGGGCAGCGCACGCCCTTGGGCACGTAGCAGAACGAGCCATCGCTGAAAACGGCCGAGTTCAGCGTCGCGAAAAAGTTGTCCGAATACGGCACGACCGAGCCAAGGTATTTCCGCACCAACTCGGGATGCTTCTGCACCGCCTCGCTGATCGGGCAGAAGATAATGCCCAACTCGGCCAGTTTCTCTTTGAACGTCGTCGCCACCGACACGCTGTCAAACACCGCATCCACGGCCACGCCGGCCAACACGGCCCGCTCGGCCAGCGGAATCCCCAGCTTTTCGTAGGTCTGCAGCAGCTCCGGATCGACCTCATCCAGGCTCTTCGGCCCGGCCCTGGGCTTTGGCGCTGAGTAGTAGATGATGCTCTGATAGTCGATCGGCGGGTAATGCACCTTGGCCCAGTGCTTCTCCTTCATCGTCAGCCAGTGGCGATACGCCTTCAGCCGCCAGTCGAGCATCCACTGCGGCTCTTTCTTCCTGGCCGAAATAAAGCGGACGATCTCTTCGTTCAGCCCCGGCGGCGCAGCGTCGGCCTCAATGTCGGTGACGAAGCCCCACTTGTACTCCTGATTCGCCAGTTCCTGAATTTCCGTTGCTTCTGTCGGCATTGCACACCTTCCGGGCGACACAGCCATCGCCCTTGAGCCGCGGGGGCGGAGTCCGCCCACCACCTCACATGATAATATGATAGCTGAGACTCAGTCGCAAGTAAAGGGCCAAGCCCCCAATCTCCGCGACTCGGCCCCCTGGCGTCAAGACGCATAGCCACACTGATCTGCGTTTGGCGCACCCTTGCCAGTGCCTTCTCCAGCCCGCTTGCCCGGCCCGGCCAAGCGCCCTTCGCGTGATAGGGCACACAGACTAGCTAGCGACCAGCGCGAATCAAACGATGGTTATTGGACTCGTCACCGCCGCATTTCGCGTGCTTGCCCCGAGAACCTAACCTTCGGCGGCAACATTGTTAACACGACGCCCGCCCGCTTGCTGCGACGGCTTGGGAGCCTCGCCATTCTCCGACGCCGATTTGCTGTTTCTCTTGTTCCTGCCTTCTCAAGACGATAACTTATGCGCTCGGCATCGTTGCCGAAGCAGTACCGGGCGTTTCGGCGAATTCGGAGCAGGACCATCACCTTCGCCATCTACATAGGTCTGATGCTGGCCATCGTGCTGCTGGCAACCTTCCGATCGGGCTGGGCCCTGGGCGCCCTGCTCTGTACATACGGCATCCACCAGTGGGCGCAGTCCCAAGCCGCGTTCTTCGCCTACAACTACCAAATCACCAACTACCTCACGACCGCCATCGTGCTCTGGGCACTGGCGTGCAAACTCTGCCGCGGCGAGCAGCCTTTCGGAAACTATCCGCGCGTCGGCCGGGTCGTGATGGGCCTGCTGCTGTTCTCGCTGGCTTCGATTCTCTGGTCGATCTTCCGCCCCGGCAGCATCAGCCAGTGGGGCGGCCGTTATCACACCATCATCGTTTTCGTCGGCCTGGCGCCCCTGCTCATCACCAGCGGCCGCGATCTGCGCGACATGTGCATGGGCATCCTCACCATCGGCACCGTCTGCCTGTCGCTGCTGTGGTTCCAGGCGCATTGGGCTGGCCGCGGCGTACACCTGGCTCAGGCTGTCTATGTCTACGGGCAACGCGTCGACCAGACCAACGCCCTGGCCATCGCCGAACTCGGCGGCTATGTCGCCATGATCGGCCTGCTCCTGAATTTCCACGGCATCGGCCGGTTCTGGCAGGTCATGCGCCGGGTTGCCGTGGTGATCGGCCTGGTCATCTGCATCCGTTCCGGCTCGCGCGGTCCCACGATTGCCGCCGTGGCGGTGGGAGTCGTCTCTCTCCCCATCAGCCGCCAGTTGCGCAGCGCCAAAGGGTTCCTCGCCACCGGCCTGGGGTTGGTGCTGCTCATCTACATCGCCTGGTTCGCCTACGAAACCTTCGGCGGCGGCCAGCGATGGGCAGCCGAGGGCATGCTCAAGGACTTCGCCGGCGGCCGACTCGTTCCCTCGGGAATCCTGCTCGATCACTGGATCAAGGCCAACCCGTTCCACTGGGTTTTCGGCCTGGGCACCTCCGCCTCCTTCGATCCCAACATAGCGGGCTTCTACCCTCACATGGTTCCCGCCGAAGTCCTCGGCGAGCTCGGCATTTTCGGCGAAGCGCTGTTCCTCGGCATCTTCTGGATCTCGTTCCGCTCCATCCGCCGCCTCTATGGCGTGATGCGGCACGACCCCACCCAGCGCGGCGTGCTGGCGTGCGTTGGCGCACTCATTGCCTACGACGCCATCCTCTCCTGCAAGGCCGGATCGCTCCTGGGCAATGCCACGCTGCTGGCGTTGCCCATCATGCTGGGCCGGCTGGATGTCTCGATCTTCGGCCGCCCGGCGGCCCAGCCCCTGCCGCTCGAAAACCTGCACTGGAGCCCCAGCGTCTACAGCGATCAGCCGGCGGCGTAGGGTTGGCCTGGACCAACCGCACGTCCGCCGCTGCCGACCCGAAGGATGCAGTCCCAGGTGACGCGGCCAGGGCGGCCGTGCGCCGTCGCCGCGGAAACGTCGTCGGGCAGGTCCGGCGGTGTGTTGTCGAGACAGTGGCGTTATGTATTTTGTCCAGGGCGGGATGGCAATGGGTTGGTTTCGCAGGGAAGGATGCGCGGGAGAGGGAGTGGAATCCGCAAGCTCTGGCGGGGAGGGAGGTTGCGGGTTGGGGGCGGGGAGATCGGTGGGTTCGTTTCGCGGGCGCTGGGGTTCACCACGGAGGCACGGAGACACGGAGGGGGCTGGAGATTGCGGTCTGCAGTCTGCGGATTGCGGATTGGAGGATTCGGATTGAAGGGCGGGGGCTTCGGGGTCGGCGGTGAGGATTTGGTTGGGAAGGATCATGGCTGCTTTCGTTGGGGTCCCACAGCTACTGGCGTGTTGCGCCGATCGGTTGGGGAAGGCGCAACATTGCGCAACGGGGCCGTGGTGGTTGCGGGGGAAGACGGGGGTTTCACGGGTTTCACCCGTGGCGGGTGGTCGATTTGTGCAGCGCGGTTGATGAGTTGCCAGTTGCCAGTTGCCGGTTGCCAGTGGGCGGCTTTACAGCGGGGCGATGGCGGGTAGCATGGGCGGCATGGTGCACAAGCCGCGATTCTCGCCCGGCGGGCTGACGTATCACGTCATGAATCGCACGTGGGGGAGCATGGATCTGTTTGAGGACTCGGCCGATTACGAGGCGTTTGAGCGCGTGTTGGGCGAGGCGCTGAAGCGCGAGGCGGGGATGCGGCTGTGCGCGTATTGCCTGATGCCGAATCACTTTCACCTGGTGCTCTGGCCGAGGCACGACGGGCAGCTTTCGCGGTTCATGCAGTGGGTGACGATGACGCATGCCCAGCGCTGGCATGCGCATCGGCACACGGGCGGCCGGGGGCATTTGTATCAGAGCCGATTCAAGAGTTTCGCGATCCAGAAGGATGGGCATTTTCTGAACGTGTGCCGGTATGTGGAGCGCAACGCGCTGCGGGCGAAGCTGGTGAGGCGGGCGGAGAACTGGCGGTGGAGTTCGCTGGCGGCGCGGGAGGGGCGGGCGGAGGCGATGAAGGAGCTGTTGGCGGATTGGCCGGTGGATCGGCCGCGGGATTGGGTGGAATGGGTCAATGACGCGGAGGATCCGAAGGAGCTGATGGCGCTGCGCTGCTCGCGGGACCGTGGCCGGCCGTACGGGGAGGCGAGTTGGGTCGGGACGACGGCGAGGCGGCTGGGGGTGGAGAGTTCGCTGCGGGCGGTCGGACGGCCGAAAAAGGCGCGGGAGAAGGAGGTGAAAAAAGGCTTATGACCCCTTTTCTTGGTCTTCGGCATAGGTCAGGCCCGTGTAGGGGTTCTTGTGTTTGAGGAGCTTGGCGACCATCTTGATCATGAGGTCCTGCACATCCTCGGCGAAGTTGATGAACGCATACGTATTGCCGTTGGGGTATGCCTTCATGATCTCGTCGTAGGCGACGAGCCGGCCCTTGTCACCGGGCCGCACGTGGAAGCCGAACGTGTGCGACCAGCCGAAGTAGACGCCGTTTTTCTTGAGCTGATCGGAGAAGTAATCGAGCTTGTCCAGGCCGTCGGGCGCGTACGCCGTCGAGTCGTTGGCGTCGCCGATGCCCATCGCGTTCTTGGGGTAGGAGAACTTGTGCAGGCGAACGGCGTTGATGCCGTACTTGGCGAACCGCGCCGCCGTGAACTCGGCCACCTTCTTCTCCGGCGCAGTTGCCGCCATAGGCCAGGTTGGTGCCCCAGAACTTGATTGGCGTGCCATCTTCGAGCTGGAACCGCTCGCCCACCATGCGCACGCCGCCGCGTTTGCCGGCCGGCTTCTCCAGCCAGTCGTTCACGCCGATGGCGCCGGGGGCGTTGTCGTTGGCGCACTTGAGCTCGAACCAGTCGGCCGTCGCCAGCGGCTTGGTGAACTTCTGCATGTCGGCCGGCTTGGAGATCAGCGACACGGCGGCCGGGAACGTCAGCGTGATCGCCACCGTCTTCTTCCCGGCCGGCGCGCTGCCCTCGGCCAGCAGCACGCGCGTGTCGCCGTCGATGTGCAGCCCGCATGGCGGATCGATCGCCACGCCGATCGCCCCGCGATCCTGGAGCTGAAATTCGGCGGACGAGATCGGCTTGACCGCCGCGCGGCCCAGCGGCAGTTTGAAAGTCGTGGGCTTGCCGTCAACATCCGCGACCAGCCGCCCTTCCATCGACTTGGCGATGCCGATAGTCGCCACCAGCTCGGTCACGCCGACTTCCTTGTCCGCGCCGAGCTCATACGTGAGCGTGACTGATCGCTCACTCTTCTGCGCTGCGTGCAACTGGATGTTCACTACCTGCCCGGCGGCCCGGTCGATGACGAATGGCGTGTCGAACGATGTACTCATCGCCCTTCGGCCCGGTCTTGGGGTTGATGCCAACCCACTTCCAGCTCGGCCCCCAGCCCACGAAGCCGACATTGCCGACCATCTCCTCCCCGCGCATGATCGAGAACGCGAATGTGTTGTCGGGATTGGCCAGGACCATCCACTTGTCCTGCGCGTTGGCCGCGGCCGCCGCACCCAGAATCACCAGCACCCACATTGTCCAGCGTGTGTTTCTCATATGGCCTTCCTCTTGGTTCTCCAGCGTCCGCTCTTACTATCCGTCCGAGCCGCAAGCGTTAGCGCCCGCGCCTGCTTATCTCCGACCGGGCAATGGGTTCGTATCGCAGGGGAGAGTGCGCGGGAGAGGGAGTGGAATCCGCAAGCTCTGGCGCGGCGGGAGGTTGTGGGCTTGGGGCGGGGGGATCGGTGGGTTCGTTGTGCGGAAGCGAGGGAGCGACGAAGCGACAAAGGGAGGAGCGAGGGGGATCTTCGTCGGCGGGGGAATCGGGCGGGTTGGGGAGGATCATGGGTTCCTTTCGTTGGGGTTCTTCATTCAGACAAGATTGCGACAGAATGCTCGTAGAAATTCATCTTTTCGGCGAGGTGTTCCGGGCAGGTTGGGCATAAGTGTGCTCCAGCGAGCGGTTTAAGGCCGATAATGGCATTCAGTTATTTACATGCATCGCGGAAAAAGGCGGCACAAAGCGGCCCTGGGCGCGCACAAAGCGACCCCAAACCGACCCTGGCGCGGCACGAAGTGGCCCCCGCTGGGCACGAAGCAGCCCCCTGTCGCAGGAGAGGCGGGCGGATGCCCGTGGCCGGTTGCCAGCATGATGCAGGCATGGCGGCCGCCGGGTGGCGAGTGCGCGCGGAGGGGGCGGTGGGGTGAAGGGGGCGGTTCGAGTTGCCGGGCGCGGCGATCATGGGCACTCCTTGAGGGGCACTGGCACGGTGCAGGCTCCTCAACCTTACCGCGGCGATGCGCAAATCGGTCTGATTTGACGCAACAGCGCGCAACGCTGGTGAGGTTCTTCGCGGGAGAAGCGGGGGATCCTGGCGTCTGGGCCGGTCCATGTGCGCAGGCGCGCACCCTAACAGGCCTTGTGGACGTTCGATCTGAGCGTGTGCCGGTATGTGGAGCACAATGCGGTACGGGCGCGCCGAAATAATTATTTACGTCCCCTTTGCAGCTCCCTCCCCTTTGCAGCTCCCCGAAATAATTATTTACGTCCCCTTTGCAGCTCCTCCCCTTTGCAGCTCCGCGTCGCCAGTGGCGCAGGGAATGGGTGGGTACAGCACGGCTCGGTATCTGGATATTCGAGCGTATTCGGCTCAGGTCAGGGATGCTTTACCTGTTGCAACGGTGGGTGA
This sequence comes from uncultured Phycisphaerales bacterium, assembly GCA_963836515.1. GTDB lineage: Bacteria > Planctomycetota > Phycisphaerae > Tepidisphaerales > Tepidisphaeraceae > CAWIJX01. The sequence goes on along the minus strand of CAWIJX010000004.1, from coordinate 1,620,703 downwards.
AATTCTCTAGCTGATCGGCGGGCGGGGCTTCTATTCCAGATTAAGTCTGCATTTTCCGTCGTCAGATAGCTCTGGAATGGTGAACATCTGGGCGGCTGGCGACCACTTGGCCATGCCTTCCCGCCAAATCAGCCAAAGAAAATCAACCTGCCTGCGGCAGAGCATATCGGTCAATTGCTGCGTCGAATACGGCCCGTGCTGTCTCGTTCCGTCATAGACCAGCCAAGGCGCGTCGGGCACCCCTCGCAACCGGATATATGCGGCTTGTCGCTGCTCTTCCCCGCGAAGTTTGTTTCGGCATTGGGTGCAGACGACGGTCTGGTCTTTCCATACATGGGCAACGGATCGGCGGTTGATGGTCTTCCCGCAGTTCTGGCAAATCGGTTCCATGCCTGCCTCGTGCTCGCCAGTCATATCAGATTTGACTATGGCTGCAAATCTGGCGCGTCAAAAGCCAATTCGGCCAACGGGTCAACCGACTGGCTCGGAAGGGCTGGGCGTGCGTCTGGGGACGGCAATTGAGCAGAAACGGCGGAACTGCTCTGTTTTTTCCTTGCTCGCTTGGCCGCTCATCATGTAACCTGAACATGCCGCCGATTAAGGCATGTCGCCAATTGAGGCGGCAGAAAGGCGGGTGGCTTATGGAAGCCTTTTTGCCCGCCCCCGACGTTGCGGAGTAGCTTGTGTCTGGAAAGACAAAGCCATAGCGAAAGGCCGAGACGGGACTGTGGAATTCTCGGATGAGGTGAAGGCTGCTAAACTAAAGCCTACACCAAAAGCAGCAGGCTCGGAAATCTAGAACCGATCCCCAGAAGCGGGCCAACAGCGGCCCGCTTTCTTTTCGGCGCGGAAAACAGGACAGGCGCGGAAGACGGGACATGCTTGTACGCCGGGAAGACCGGCGAGGAGTCGTGAATGCAAGAGTCACACGGTGAAGGCATAGCCAGCCGCACCGAAGAGCGAGTCATGCGTTGGCGGGCGCGAGGCCGGCGGCGAAGCGTTGACAGGGGCACACACGGGCCAGCCATCGAGCCGCGAAATACCGTTCTCCAGGAGTGCCGACGCAGTAATAGTACCGGAGAAACCGCCGAACAAGGACGGCCCCAGTGCGTCCGCGGAGGTGGTGGAGGAAAGGCGACCGGCTGAGGGAAACAGGTGGCCGTCGGCCGCGTGCCGGACACAGAGCCGGATCAGCGCGTTGATCGTGCGACCTCCTGTGCGTGACGCCGCCTGCGATGTGCGGCTTCACGCCAGCACCCGAGGCAAGAGCCGTATGCCGTAATGCTGCACGTACGGATCTGTGGGAGCTGCAAAGGGGACGCAAATCATTCTTTCGTCGCTCACCGCTCACCAAACGTCGGAAAGCGGCGACAGCACCGCACTCAACTGGTCCTGCCTGCGTAAAAAGTAACGCCCCGTGGCGGGGCGTTGACCCGTGGATGCTTTCCACGGTGTGGGCAACATTGTGGTATTCGGTTCCATGGACCCCGTCAAACCAGAAAAACGCTTCGGGGTCGGGGCCCGTACATCGAGCGACACCACCTCACTGCGAGCCGCCTGTCCGACCAGATCGCCAAACCCGATGGCTTCATCCTGCGCCGCCCTGCGGAGTGGCGATAGAGGGCGATGACGCGCCCGGACCGCGTAAACGCGGAACTCCGAACGACGTCGGGGGCGTCGGCGCTCGCTCAACTCGAAGAGCGGGCGCTGACGCTTCCGCTTCAGAGCAGATCAGACGCAATACGCAGTACGAAATACGACGCCCGCCCGGACCGCGTAAACGCGGAACTACGAACGAGTATGAGCACTACCGATCCACCTCGCCCATCACGACGGCGATGGAGCCGAGGATGGCCGGGACGTCGGCGATGAGGACGTTGCGGCAGAGCTCGGGGATGACGGCCAGGTTGACGAAACTCGGGCCTTTGGTTTTCACGCGATCGGGGATCGGGCCGCCTTGGGATTGGGTGAAGAAGCCCAGCCGGCCGGTCCGCAACGCCGCCGATGGCCTTCCGCGAGTCATGGCGCGTGAGTGGGGGCGGCGTGGCGGACCCTACCTCAATCCCGCATCGACTGCAGTTCCTTCAGCCTTGCGCCCGTGGGCGGCCGGCCGGTCTTCATCATTTCCATGAAGGCGTCGAAGAGGTAGGCCGCGTCGTGCGGGCCGGGGGAGGCTTCGGGGTGGTATTGGACGCAGAAGAGCGGCAACGATTTGTGGCGGAAGCCCTCGACCGTGTTGTCGTTGAGGTTGATGTGCGTGACGATCGCGCCACGCGATTCCAGTGATTTCTGCTCGACGGCGAAGCCGTGGTTCTGGCTGGTGATCTCGACGCGGCCGGTGTCGAGGTTCTTGACCGGCTGGTTGCCGCCGCGGTGGCCGAATTTCAGCTTGAATGTGGAGGCGCCGAGGGCGCAGGCCGAGGAGCTGGTGGCCGAGGCAGATGCCGAAGATGGGGACCTTGCCGATGACCGCGGCGATGGGGCGGACGGCGTAGTCGAGCGCGGCGGGGTCGCCCGGGCCGTTGGAGATGAACAGGCCATCGGGCTTGTGACGCAGGATGTCTTCGCCGGTGATGTCGGGGGGAAGGACCGTCACGCGCACGCCGCGTTCGCTGAGATTGCGGAGGATGTTATGTTTGGCGCCGCAGTCGATGGCGACGACGTGCCGTCCGTCGGCGTGCTCGCACTTGCCAAGCAACCAGTCGCCCGTCGTCTGGTCCCAGTTGTACGCCGAATCGGGCTTGACGGCCTTGACCCAGTCGGCGCCGAGCATGGCGGCCGCCGACCGCGCCCGGTTGACGAGCTGCGCATCGTCGAGGACCTCGGTGGAGAGGATTCCGCGCATTGCGCCGGAGATGCGCAGGCGGCGGGTGAGCGCGCGGGTGTCGATGCCGTCGATGCCGATGATGTTGTGATGCTTGAGGTATTGGTCGAGGTCCATGTCGGCACGGTAATTCGACCGCACCGGCGAAAGCTCGCGGATGATGAAGCCGGCGACGTGCGGGCAGCGGCTCTCGACATCCAGGGCGTTGATGCCATAGTTGCCGATCAGCGGGTAGGTCATCGTGACAATCTGCCCCTTATAGGACGGATCGGTGAGGATCTCCTGGTATCCGGTCATGGACGTATTGAACACCACCTCGCCCTCGGACGTAGAACTACTGCCGAAGGCGCGGCCGGTAAATACGGTTCCGTCTTCGAGGGCGAGCTTGGCGACAGGCCGCTTTCGCATGGGCGTGGGATTATAGCGGGCGGGGCGGCGGATGCGAGAGGAGAGCGACCGTCCACCACCCAGGCGCATGCCCACGCCGGCCGATCAGGCCCAGTTGCTCAATGAGGTCGGTGGCGGCCGGCGTGGGCATGGCACTCAGGGCACTCGGCGGGCCTTCGCAACACGAACCCAATCTCGCCCTCCCGGACCAACTCAAAGCAATCGGCAAGTGTCTGAATAGTAGAGGTTGAAAGAAAATGAAAGTAGCGTCGGAAAATGGAAAAGCGCACCGGTCATCGGCCGGCTGCACGTTATTGCTCGCAGGAAACATGGCGCTGCCGCGGGCGAAAATGTAAAGTCGGCGGCGCGACCGGCCGATAACTAAAAGCGAGGCTGTGGGTCTCCGGCCATTGGCCGGGCAGCCTAGTCTTGAGACCGGTGTAACGGCGAGCACCGGTCTCTTTTTCTGCCCATAGAGACCGGGGGCGAATGGCGATCGAAGCGTCGGCGAGACACCCAAAGGCAACAACCGCGTCAGGCACCGCGCTGGCGGTGCGAAAGGAGTTGCCATGATCAGCAACAAGACCAACAGCGTCGGCAACGAACTGGGGATGGATCTCTACAACGAGGTGCATCGGCTGATCTGCGAGTGGAACGGCGACGACGCCTCCGAGCGCAACGGCGACATCAACGAGCTGGTCGAGAAGATCGTCACGCTCGCGAAGATGGGCCCGGAGCGAGCGCCGCTGGCGGCGCACGACAGTGCGGAAGCGGCGTGAATGCGGTCTTTGTCAGTGGTCCGTTGTCCGTGGTCAGTAGTTGGGTCCATGGTTCGTTGGTCAGTAGACTTGCCAGACGCGGTTTCTGCAACTGACCGTCGGACCACTGACCCGCCTACGGACAACTGACCACGGACTACTGACGTCCCTTCATCTTGGCGTCTTCGCGGTTTAGCTCCGCCAGCATCGCCTCCGCCTCATCCACCCGATAGAAATCGCCATGCCCCGGAAAGATTCGCGCACACCCGCCGGCCTTCTGCACGCGGGCGTTGGTGTCCAGCATCAGCTTCGCCAACTGCCGCATTTCCCGGCTGAACATCTGCGTGTCGCTGTTGGTGCTGGTCATGAGAAACCGCGCAATGCTGAGCGTGGACTTGGCCCGATCCGACAGGCTCTGGAAATCGATCAGATAATCGCCGCAGAACAGCAATCCCTCGGCCGGCGCATAGTAGAACACCTGCGCGGGAACATGGCCGCCGAGGCTCTCCAGCACGAGCAGCTCCAGGTCGGCGATGGCGAACCGGCCGATGACCTTGAACGCGCCGGCTTCGCTGTCGGCAGGGGGGAACGGCCGGATTAGCTTCGGCGCCCGCAGATCGGTGAACCGATTGATGAGCTTCGTGTAGTACGCGTTGAGCGCCATCAGGGGCGTGCCGCTGCCGTAGGCGCGGTTCTCGTGCTCGAAGATGCCGCGGCAGTCGGGGTGCATGTGGATGGCCGCGCCGCAATCCTCCTCCAGCGGGGCGGCCCAGCCGGCATGGTCGGCGTCGGAATGCGTGAACAGCGCCGTGCGGATGCGCGATGGATCGATGCCGTGTCGCGCCAGCCACTGCTTCACATCGCGCCAGTACACGCCATAGCTGGAATCGATCAGCGTGTACTGCTCATCGTGCTGAAGCAGATAGCTGTTGGCGCCGGTCGGGCAGGAGAGCATGTAGAGCGACACGCGCTCCGTGAGCGGCAGCGGCCCCGTCAGTCGTAGCGAGAATCCGCGCCCCGTCTTGCTCAGCGAAGACGTCGCCAGTTCCAGAATGCTCGTGAACACCTGCGAAGCGGCCATCGATTGCTCGCTGCCGCCGGCCTCGCGCTTGAAGCTCAGCAGGGTCTGGTACAACTCCTCCGACGAATGAATCAGCTCCTCAAGCTCCGCGAGTTTCTCCCGCGGAAGGAGCACCTTCAGATTGAGCAGGAACCGCTCAAGCAGGCTCAGGCCGATGATGTTGTTGATGGATGAGCCGTCCGCGCCCTGCCATTCGACGTGGTAGTGGTATTCGCGCCGGTTGAGGTCCTTCAGCAACTGCGAGACCTCATCGGGGGATTCGGTGGCCATGGCGATCTCGGCCACCTCGCGAGCTTTCTCGCCGTCGTAGCACATGTAAATGACATTTGCGCGATGCTCCTTGAGCACGCGCGCAAACCCCGCCAGCGCCACGGATCGATCCTGGAGATTCACCTTCACGCGCAGCAGCCCGCCGGGATCGGTGATCTCGGGCTTCTCGACAGATGCGGCCGGCGGCGGCGCAAGAAACCCCTTGCCGCACAATTCATCCGCCAACCTCCCGGCCGCCGCGGCGCTGTCCAGCCTCGTGGCGATGTTCACGAGATTGGGGTCTTGGGAGCGGTTGTAGGCGAACCGTTCGATATTGGCCCCGACGCCCGCGATGGCCGCCGAAAGCTCCGCCAACTCGCCCGGGCGATCGGGCAGAAACACATCGCCGGAGAGCAGCCAATGGCCGCTGCCACAGACGGTGAGTTGGAGACTGCGGTGGGAGGTTTCGATGGTCTTGGAGTCCATTCCGTGGGGATTGTAAATCGAGGGTGAGGCGGACGCGAGGAGTTTCAGACGGACCCCTCCGCTTCACTCTTCCCCGGCACGCGGAACTTATACCCAAAACCGCGAACCGTCTCGATATACTCCCCGCCTTGCCCCAGCTTCCGCCGGATCGCCGTAATGTGTACGTCAATGGTCCGGTCGAACACGGCCTCGCCGCGATCCAGTGCTGAATCGATGATCTCGTCGCGGCTGAGCACCCGGCCGGGCCGGCTGGCCAGGAACTGGAGGATGCGGAACTCCGTGGCCGTCAACTGCACCTCCCGGCCGGCGAAGCTCACCTCGTGGCGCCCCACGTCGATGCGCAGCTCTCCCCGCCGCACGAGCGATTCGGGCTCCTGTTGCCTCGCGACCCGCCGCAGCAGCGCCCTGACTCGCGCCACCAGTTCGCGCGGGCTGAACGGCTTGGTGACATAGTCGTCGGCCCCCAGTTCCAGCCCCACGACGCGGTCGGCCTCCGTCGTTCGCGCGGTCAGCATGATCAGCGGGATCCTGGCCGTGCGCGCGTTGTCGCGAAGCTGCCGGCAAACCTCCAGCCCGTCCAGGCCGGGCATCATCACGTCCAGCACGATCAGGTCGGGCTTGTGCTTGGTCGCGATCTCGAATCCGCTGGCGCCATCGGTGGCGAGGATGACATCAAAGCCCTCCTTCTCCAGGTTATAGCGCAGCAGTTCCAGCAGGTCCTTCTCATCGTCGATCGCCAGAATGGTGCCTTTGCTCATATCGCGTACCGGGCCGTCTCGGCCGGGCGAGCCGCCTCGGCCCATGTATCGCCTGCCCCACCCGTTTTGGCAAGGGCCGACCCGGACTTCTTAACATGAAATAAACGCAATCCCAGCATTTGGACAATGTCGTCCGGTGCCTCAGGTGGATGGCTCCGAGCGAATCGCAATTTCCGCGATCGCGCCTAACCTGTGCAGGGATGCCCGGCCGAAACCCGATATTCAGCACCATGTCCCACCTCGTGCTGACGGACCTGTTGGGCGATACGGAAACGTGCGATCGCGGCCGTCGCCGTTTTCGAGTCCATGGCGTGCCCGTGGACCTGACCTGCTCCGTTGGCGCGATGACGCCCCATGTCGAGCGCGTGATGGGGCCCTTTGCCGTGCCCAACCTCACGCTCGGTTCGGTTCCGCGCGGCACGATCCGGCCATACGTGCTGGACGAAGTTATTCCGACGCTCTCCGAGTCGGCCCGGCCCGTCGCATCCAGCGCGATCGGATCGCTCTATCGGGACGGCCGGCGGTATTGGCTGGTTCGACGAGACGTGCGGCATCGTCGAGGTCCACTTCGGCCGGAATTACTGGCGGAGCTGGGTCCTGGACGGGGCGGGCGGCGACCCGATGCGGCTCATCGAGAAAGCAGTGCTCTGGCCGATGGCGCAGCTTCTGCGGCGCACGGCGTGCATCTCATTCCAGCAGCCTCGGTCGCCTGTGGCGATGCGGGGATTCTGCTGCTGAGCCGCTATTCCATCGAACGCGAGCTGAGTTACCTCGCAGCGAGTGGCGGCCGCATCATCGGCCAGCGCTGGACGGCGTTGCGCGTCGAGGATGGCCGGGTCCGGCTGCTTCATTTCCCGGGCATGGTGCAGCGTAGCCGGCAGCCTCGCAGGTACACCGCGTCGGCGTCGGCGTTCCATCCATTCCAGTGGGCCGACTTGCACGAGGAGCATCCCGCGTCCAGGCAGGATGAGGCCCGGTGCGCGGGCGTGCTGATTGTCGAAGCCAGCGGGCGCGATTCTGTGACCATTCGCGAACTGCCGCCCGAGGTGGCCCCGGGCCGGTTGAGGCGTGTGTGGCCGCTGGCCAGTCTGGAGGCTGGCTCCAAAGCGACCTCCATCGCGAGCGTGCTTGGGAACACGGCCCGCTGGCGCAGATGCAGTTGTCCCGCCAACCCGCGGATTTCGCGATCCTTCTGGATGCCATGGAAGCCGCATGCGCCGAGGCCGTCGCCCCGCGCGCCATGCGTCTGGCGATGCGAGCGCCCGCGGCGTAGAACCTGCTTCATCCGTTCTTAACGAATTGCTGACCGCGTCTTCAAGCCGGGGTCATAAATTCTGGAGAAGCGGCTGGTCGAAGAGTACCAGAAGCAGCATCCGAAGAAGTGAGTGCCAGCGGTGCGAACCGGCCCACTGACGCGCGAGGGCGGACAGGGCCGTATGCGCGGCCGTGCGAGTGTTCCGCGCGGAACGTGACCGTGAGAACAGAGCCGTGCCATGGTTGCCAAATCCCATGGAATTGAGGCATGGCGCCGTTCGGACCTGACGAAGGTCTCGCGCAGATGCCGTCCGAGGGCCGAACCAACGGTCCGTCCAGGCGCGGTTCACCCAAAGCACCGTGCCCACGGGGGATGTGTATGTGCTGGTGCAGTACGGCGATGGCTCCTACGGCTTCCTCCGCAACGGGCGGCCAATGCCGGTCACGTACGAAGACCTGAGTCACTGTCTGGACGACTACAGGAGCCTGTGTCTGTGCCAGGACGCCCCGCGCCGACAGACCTGATCGGGCGGGATCACGCCGCAAGATTGGCGCGAGGAGCATGGGCAACGCCATGGCACTGGTCATCGAATGCTGCGGCAGACGCTACGAACTGGATGACCGGCTCGACCGCCATGAGTTCCAGTGCAGGTATTGCGGGACCACTGTCACGGTGCGCAAGGCGGGCGCGGTGGTTGCCGCGCAACCCACGGAGGTAGCGCTGGCGCCCTCCGCGGCTTCGGTGACGGCAGTGCCTCGCCCCGTACGCCGGGCGTTCCGCGAGCTGCCCGTCCACACTGAGCCGCCTGGCACGATTCGCGCCATGTTGCAGCGGGGGATGGCGACCAACTGGCTTGTCAAGCTGTATCTGGCGGCCGTCGTTCTTGGCGCGATCTGGTCCTCGGTCCAGCTCCACCGGCTACCCGATCCCGCGCAACTCAGCAGGGCATCGGCTACGGCCTGATTGTCCTCCATGCCGCCGTGGAACTGGCCCTGTTCTTCGGCGTGGCGACGCCGGTCACCCGGTTGGGATTGGAAGTTGCATCCAGAGTCATTCGCTTTCCCATGCCGCACAACTCGTATGCTCGCGGCGCCGCGGCCGCGGCCGTGCTGGCGCTGGCTTCGGAGTTGGCCCTGGTCGTCCCACGGGATGCGATCTTCTCGCTCGTTCTGGGCCTCGGCATGTTGCTGTTGTTGTGGTACGTGCTGCGCGGCGCGCTGGAGCTGCAGTCTGCGCCCGCCGCCCTGGCCGCCCTGCTGGTGGGCTCGCTGAGCGCCGGGGGACAGTGGGTGAGCAAGCTGGTCCTCGCGGCCGCAATGACCGGCGTCTTTGGCGTGAACGAAGGTGACTATCGCACCACGTTGTTGGCGCCCGGGTTCCGTCTGACGACGCGCGTGGTGCAGGACCTCAGATCACAGGCCCGGGAGGCTGACCTGATCGAGGCCCGGCTTGAGCCGTTTCGCGACCGCGTACATGGCCTTGCCACTGACGACATGAGCCGTGAATCGCGCGAGCAGATGGAACAGAAGCTGGCGCCGCTCCTCAAGGAAGCGCCCGTGATGAAGCTGACCTGCGGACGGAGCCCGATCTGGCCGCAAATCGAACGCCTGCTCGCGCAACTGCAGCGTAAGGTGGCTGCGTTGCCGTCGGAGAACCCCGACGAGTCGATCTACCGGCCTGTCCCGGGAACCATCCCGACGGCGCCAGCCACCGCGCCGAGCGCCGAGCTGGGCGAGGAGATGTCCTTTCACGGGATGAGCATGCGCCCGCCCGCGGAACTTCTGCTGGATCTGCGATGCTATGGGCAAGGGGAGCTTTGCTGGTCGGCCCGTCGCGGCGCTGCCCGGTTGCGGGTTTACACGGTCCCCCGCAAGAACGCCCAGCAGTTGCGTCCATGGGTGATCAGCCATCCCTTCATGCGGAAGGTCGGCGAGGAAAAGAGGCTGTTCATGATCGACGGTCCCGGCGCATCCGTCGCTCATGGAATCCTCGGACAGGCGCCGTTGACACGGGTTGCCTCCGCTCGATTGGCGTCGAGCGGGGACGATCGCGCGGTTGACAACTGGCTTAAGCTCGTGATGGCCGATGGCGCGCAGTGGGTCGTGGTGGAGTTCTCCTGGGCAAACGTCGATTCACGCACGGTGGCCGTGTTTGAAGCGTCAGCCGCCACGCTCCGACGGGCCAAGGCCGGGGATGCGACGATGGATCCCTTCACGCCGGCGCATCGCCGCGCGGCTCGCCGACGATCCGTACAACGCGGCGGCGATCCTGCGCAAACAGGCCGGCGCGGCCGAACTCGCTGTCGCACCTTGTCTCAAGCATGCGGAGCCCCAGGTTCAGCTTCTGGCGGCCAAGCTGCTGGCCGAGATCGGCACGGCCAAGTCGCTGCCGCCTCTCCGCGAAGCGGCGGGCTCGCGCAACCGCTCGTTGGCGCTGGCCGCGAGGGCCGCATGGCAGAAGATCGATCCTGCCACCCTCGATGCCATCGAGATCGCGGCGCTCGATCTCCAGGGAGACAACCCCTTGTACCGGCGTGCCGCGATCGAGCACCTGGCGGCGGTCCACCCCGACACGCGACTTGTCCGCATCGCCCCACTCATCGAGGAGATCATCCTGTCGAAGGAACAGCACCTGCTGCACGCCAGTGCGGCCAGGGCGCTCGTCGTCTGGGCGGCGGACACCACCGTGGCACATCTTCTGCCAGCGCTGCGCGCCGATGCCGATGCAGCGACGCGGCGCACCGCCATCGCCGTGCTGGTGGGGCTGCGCGACCTGCGCGTCGTGCCCGCTCTGATGGGACTTTCCAGCACGGATTTCCGGGCGGCGACCGACGCGCTGGCCACGATGGGCGGCGACGCCGAGGACGCCGTGGACAAACTGCTGGCCGACGCCGACCGGGCCACGCGGCAAGCCGCGGCCCGCGTCCTGGCCGTCATCGGCACCGAACGAAGCATCCCGGCGCTCACTGCGGCCGCGAAACAACCGCAGGATTCCGCCGCGGCCGCCGCCAAACAGGCTCTCGATGCCGTGCGCAACCGGGGGAAGCGGTCGCGGGGTGGCCCGTGAAGCCGACGCGAACCGGGGTGCCTAGCGCCGCCAAGGCCGCTTCAGTTGTCCCGCCGCCGGCCCGGACAACGCCGGCCCTGCTCGCCGTGGGCCTCGCAGCGATCGTCTCCCTCGCATTCGCGCGCACCGTGTTCTGCGATTTCGTGAACTACGACGATGACGTGTACGTCACCGCCAATCCCCTGGTGCGCGAGGGGCTCACCGCGCGGGGGATGTGCTGCGCCTTCACGGCTTTCCGCGGAGAGCTCTGGGTCCCTTTGACATGGCTGTCCCTGATGGCCGATCGCGAACTCTTCGGATCGGGCCCCCAGGCGTTTCACCTGGTCAATCTGTCGCTCCATGCGTGCAATGCGGCGTTGCTGTTCCTGGTCCTTCGGACTGCAACGGGCTCGACCTGGCGCAGTTGGCTGGCCGCACTCCTCTGGGCGGTACATCCGCTGCGCGTCGAATCGGTCGCATGGGTGGCCGAGCGAAAGGACGTGCTGAGCATGTTCTTCGCGCTGCTGGCGCTGCTGGCCTATGTCCGAAATGCGGCCCGGCGGAGCGCAGGCGGATACATGCTGGTCCTCGTCCTCTTTTCGATGAGCCTGCTGGCCAAACCGGCGCTGGTGACACTGCCTGTGCTGATGCTGCTGATGGACTATTGGCCGCTGGGCCGGTTCGGGAACTTGCCGGCTTCCCGCGCGCATCTGCTGCGTGAGAAAGTGCCCCTGATCGTTGTCGCCGCCATCGCCTCGGTGGTGGCCATCATCGCCGTTGCGAGTGGGGGAATGGCGGCTGTCGAGCAGGTCCCGCTGCCTTCGCGCCTCGCGAACGCAGCGGTGTCGTACGCGCGATATCTGTGGAAAACCGTATGGTTCGGGGAACTGGCGGTATTCTACCCATATCCGTCGCGCTGGCCCGCCTGGCAGGTGGTGGGCGCTGTGGTGCTGTTGATCGCCGCGACAACGGCCGCATTCTGGCAACGCCGGCGCCGGCCGTGGCTGTGGGTTGGATGGCTCTGGTTCATCATCGCCATGTTGCCAATGATCGGCGTGGTCCAGGCCGGTGACCAGGCCATGGCGGATCGATACTCCTACGTGCCGGCGATCGGTCTGGCCATTCTGGTCGCCTGGTCGATTCCGCAGTGTTCGGCTCGACGACGCAGCGCCTGTTGGGGCGTGGGAATCGGCGCCACATTGCTGGCAGTCGCCGTCCTGGTCATCTGCTCGTGGCGGCAGATCGCCTGCTGGCTCAACAGCGTCGTGCTCTGGGAGCAGGCGTTGCGGGTGACTCAGGACAACTGGGTTGCCCACAACAACCTCGGCGCCGCTTATCAGCAGATCCATCCGCGAGACCCCGCCGCCGCGTGCGCTGCCCTGTACCATTATCGGCGCACGGTCGAAGATCAAACCGTCGTTCATCGGTGGGCACGACAGTATGGCCGTCGCGCTATTGTGCCTCGGACAGGTGGATGAGGCGATTCTCCAGATGAAGGAGACGATCCGGCTTGAGAATCTGGGCCTGCGCTCGAATCGCGGGAACATGGCGGCGTCCCGGTATGCGCTGGCGCGGCTGCTCTTGAGCCGGCATCGAGCTTCGGAGGCGGTTGATCTACTGGAGCAGGTGCTGAGGCTCGACCCGGCGCATGCCGAAGCGCGACGGGCGCTGGCCGCGGCGCCGCGCGCGACAACGCGGCCGCGATCACCATGAGATCGACGCCCGGCGGCGGTCAGGGCAGCCAGTGGCGCCAGTACAGAACCACGGCGAGGGCGATGACGGCGACAGCCAGGATGAGGCCCAGTCGCCATGCCGGCGGGCGCCCCATCATGCCGCGATGTGGCGCCCAGGGATCGGGCGTTCGCCCGTCTGGCGTATCCGACTGCGGCGGCTCGACGGGCAGCTCATTGACCTCGGCGTCAGGGACCCGCTTGAACTCGCCTCGCATGAACGAGTCCAGCCGTAGCGCGTATATGTACTGCGGTTGCCCGGCGTAGCTGTAGAAAGTCATCGCGGCCGACGCCAGGCCGTCAAAGCACTTGCTGAATGGGACATCCGCCTCATAGAGTTGATTGAACTTGCGGACCAGCGCCTCGCGCCAGGTTGGAGGGACGATGAGGGAAAAATGGATGGCGGCCCCCTTGGACTCGAGCCGGGTGCGCCAATCAATGATCGCGTTGCGGATGGCGGCGAGGAGTCTTGCGGGCCGGTCCTTGTCATCGGCGTACGCGATGATCGCCAGCGCCGATCTGCGCGTGAACAGCAGCGCGGAACGACGTCGGATTTCCCGGGTTTGCAGCTTCATCGACGCGCCGGTCCTGAAGCACGCGGGAGTCGGCCAGGAGTCCCTCGCAGCCACTTCGAAAGGTCTTTTAGTCGATGCGCCCGCCGATGCGCTCATGCACCGAGCGAGGCGCCGTGATCACCAGAGCGCCCTTGAAATACTTGATCGACGACTTTCCACCGTTCTTCACCCAGATTGAAGGCGACACCGTGCCGACGATGAGATCAATGAGCTCCTCGGCCGCTTTGCGCGAGTCGCCGTTACTGCTTGAGCCTGCCATGCCCCCGCCCATGCTGCCCATGCCGCCCATACCGCTGGATCCGCCCCCGAATCCGCTGCTGGATCCTCCACTGCTGGAACTGCCGTAGCTGGATGAGGAGGAGCCGCCGCTGGATCGCGAGCTCCCGGACGATCCGCCTCGGCCGCCATACCCGCTGCTCCCGCCGCTGCCGCCTCCGCTGTTCCCCCCGCCCATGCTTCCAAGTCCGCCCATGCCGCCCATGGCCCCGGACACGTCCGGAGGTTCCACCAGCAGGTTGTCCACGGGATACACCATCGTGATGAGCACGCCGTCAGCCATTTCCCGGGTCGTAATCTCAATGACGCCTTCGTCGATCATGTACGTCAGCCCGCTGCCCGCTTCGGACAGCACCAGGTTCAACACCTTGCGAAGGCTCACATCCCGCAGCTTCAACGTCACCGTGCCGTCGCGCTTGATACCGGCGGCCTCCAGCGCCTTCCAGTTCACGTGTACGTTGGCGCCACTGACGTCGCGAAGGAACTCCATGACGTCGTACAGGGCGGTGTCCTGGAAATTGATCATCGGCAAGCGCCGCTCCAGCAGCGCGCGGGTCTGGTCGTTGACGCGGGCTTGATCGTTCTGGGCGAAGCACGCTGCGGGGATGGCGACGAGAACCACGAAGATGCTTGCGAAGATGGCCTTGTGCATCGGATTGCCTCGAAAACCGTCGTGGCACCTTACAGTCATGTCCGCTAGCGCCACAACAGCCAGCCGGCCGCAATCCGCCAACTTCGCACAAGCCTAATGCGGCGTTCACGCCGCGCTTACAGTCAACGGGCATGAACTCCGCCTTGGGCAATCCGGGAGCCATCACCGTTCGGGGAGCCGTGGCGTTCGCGCTGCTCGTGAGCGGCATGGCCGGCGCGGCCACGACGAGGCCCGCGTGATTGGCGGCGCAGGACGCGGACCGCCAGATTGTGCGCGCCATCGCCCGCGGCGCCGATCACCTCATCGGCCTTTTCGACGAGAAGGGGCGTCTGCCCATCCTTCCGCCGCCCCGGCGGTATGTGAGTCAGATTGACGCCTGCGACCCCGATCCCGCCCACGCGGCCGGCCAGTATGCCCTGTGCGTCTACGCCCTGACCCAATGCGGACAGGCCCTGCACGACGAACGTCTGGACATTCACGGCAGGCTCGGAACGCTGATCGACACCATGAAGAGCACGGATGCCGGCGGCCTGTGTACCACCTATGTGCGCGGCGTCCGCGCCGCCGCCCTTGCCGTCCACAATCGCCCGGAAGACCGCGCCGTGTTGCGCGCCGACGTGGCCTACCTGGTTATCAACAATCGCGGCGGGTGCTACACCTATGGCCAACCCGCGCCTGCCACCGCTCCCGCCATCCCCGTCGATCGCTCCCGCTGGTATGGCGATAATTCCAACGCCCAGTTTGGCCTGCTCGGCGTCTGTGCCGGCGTTCCAGCGGGCATGGCCGTTCCTTCATCCTATTGGGGCCTGGTCCACGACCACTGGGCCAACTGCCAGTTTGCCAACGGCCAATGGGGCTACGGGCCCCGCGTCAACGGGCAGATCCTCCGGCTCGGCCCCGGCCCCCTGGCCGGCGGCGCTACCTGCAGCATGACTCTCGCCGGGATTGCTTCCCTGCTGGCCATCCAAAGCCAGCCGGATGTCACCCGCCACTTGCCCGAGCTTGGAGCCCCACCCTTCGATCAACCGCTTGCACGCGGCATCCAGTGGCTCGAACAGGGCGGCAACTGCATCGTGGGCCTTACCCCCGGCTCAGGCGGATGGGGCGGCGGATATGACCTCTTCGCGATCCAGCGCATCGGCCTGGCGTCCGGGCTCAAATACTTCGGCTCCCACGACTGGTATCGCGAAGGCGCGAGCCTGGCCCTCAAGTGGCAACATCCCGACGGCAGTTTCGGCGATCCCGTCGAGACCGCGTTCTGCCTGCTGTTTCTCGCCTCGGCCCGCCAGAGCGTCGCCATCAACAAGCTGCGGTTTGACGGCGCCTGGGCGAATCGCCCGCGCGACCTGGCCAACCTGACGAATCACGTCGGCCATGAGCTCGAGCGGCCGATGCGATGGCAGATCGTTCCCATCCAGCGCGACTGGACCGACTGGACCGACGCGCCGATTCTCTACCTGGCCAGTCACGACAAGGTCTCCATCACCGATGACCAAGTCGCCAAAATTCGCAAGTATCTCGACGCCGGCGGCCTGCTGTTCACTCACGCCGACGGCGCCCGCCCCGCCTTCACCACGTTTGCCCTCGACCTGGGCAGACGCCTCTACCCCGACGCCGGCTGGGCCGATCTTCCCATGGATCATGCGATATACCGGCGGCCCTATCGCGTTGACCCGCCGCTGCGCATCAAGTGCCTGAGCCGCGGTGGCCGAATCCTCATCCTCCACTCCCCCGACGACCTGGCGCAGTTCTGGCACACTCGCGCCGAGGGGACGCATCGCAACGCCTTCGACTTTGGCGCCAACCTGATCTTCCATATGACTCGGCCTGCTCAATGACCGCCAGCGACCCATCTCTCGGTGTTGCCGCATCGTGCCGCACGGCTCATCCAGGGCGATGGCATTTGAGTTGTAGGGGCGGCTTTAGCCGCCGCTGGAGTTTGGCCCTTTCCTTGAAAATTCCTGCGGGATTTTTCTTGCTTTTTGGTCGGCTTTCTGTTCTAGTTATACAACTAGAATAGGAGATATGTTGATATGGGTTATCCGACCAAGGTTCAGCTCATCCAGCGAAAGGAGTCGCTGCAATGGTACGTCAACCTCCCCGCCGCCGTCGCTCACGCCATGGACTTCCGCAAGGGCGAAGTTGTCGAGTGGACCGTCCAGGACCGCCGCCGCCTCCTGCTCACGCGCCACTCGTCCCCGGACTCGGGCGGGACTCCGGCCCGGCGCCCAAGCCACTGACGGCGGCGCTGCAGCGCCTACTGGATCGTTGCGGCACGCCGTCCATGCAGCAGCGGGTCTGTCAGAGGCTGCGCCTGCACCTGCTGTGGCTGGTGCTGTGCCTCTCCCGGCGCACCATCACCGGCCTGCTGTACACCGGGGGGCGGCAGTTTGGCGACTGGACGGCCGACTACCGGCTCTACTCCCGGGGGCGGGTGGATGCCGGGCAGTTGTTCGGGGTGGTGCGGGAGGAGGTGGAGGCGATGCTGCCGCCGTCGGCGCCGCTGATCGTGGCGATGGATGATTCGCTGCTCCGCCGCCGCAGCCTGAAGATTCCCGGGGTGGCCTGGCGGGTCGATCCGCTGGGGCCGCCGTTCCAGATCAACTTCGTTCTGGCCCACCGGGTGGTGCAGCTCTCGGCGGCGGTGCCGCTGGGAATGCCGGGGGCGGCGCGGAGCATCCCCATTGATTTCGTGGAGGCCCCCACGCCCAAGCGGCCGGGGAAGACAGCCACGGACGAGCAGGTGACCAAGTACCGGGAACTGAAGAAGCGGATGAACATCAACGTCGTGGGGGCGGCGCGGGTGGCGGCGTTGCGCCAGGCCAGCGGGCGGGAGATCTGGCTGACGGTCGACGGGCGATTCACCAACCGCAGCGTGATCAAGACGCTTCCCGAGCGAACGGTTCTGATCGGACGGATTCGCGGCGACGCCTGCCTGTATGGGGTGCCGCCGGAGGAGTCCCGCGGGCCCAGGGGAGGGCGGCCGCGGCGCTATGGCCAGAGACTGCCCACGCCCGAGGAACTGGAGAAGGACAAGACGATCCCCTGGCAGACGGTCCAGGCCTATGCGGCCGGGAAGATGCACAAGTTCAAGATCAAGACGGTCCAGGCGGTCAAGTGGAGGCCGGCGGGGGCCGGGCGGGTGCTGCGTCTGATGATCATCGCCCCGCTGGGCTACCGGCTGCGCAAGGGAAGCAAGATCCTCTATCGCAAGCCGGCCTATCTCATCGTGACCGATGCCAGCCTGTCGCTGGCGGCGGTGCTGCAGGCGTATCTCTGGCGATGGGGCATCGAAGTCAATTTCCGGGACGAAAAGAGCGTGATGGGCGTGGGGGAAGCGCAGGTGCGAAACGCCCGTTCGGTCAAGACGGTCCCGGCGGTCGCCGTGGCGGGATATTCCCTGCTGCTGCTGGCCGGCATCCACGCCTACGGACCCGACGGCGTGCCGGCGGAATTGCCCGCCCCCAAGTGGCTGGAGGGACGCCGGCTGCCGCTCTGCCCCACCCAACGCCTCATCGCCCAGTTACGCCTGGAGACCTGGGGCGAGCAGATGCAACCCAACAGTTTCGAGGGCTTCCCGACCAGCCCGTCCCGTCGCAGCGACGCGGACCACAAGCCCCAGAAACCTCCCTCGCCTCTGGGCAGTGCCGTCCTCTACGCGAGAAAGGCGTAGCGAATGGCCAAACTCCAAGGGCGGCTTTAGCCGCCGCACAAGCCGTTCCCGGCGGCTAAAGCCGCCCCTACGAACTGCTCAATGACGTTCGTGGTTGCGTCATGACTTCCTCGTGCTTCCGCCAGGCCCGAAAAAAGTGGAGGCGCGGCCGACTAGAGTGGCCGCGCCTCCGGGGCGTAAAACACTAGGCTCGTTCACGGAAGATCCGGGGTGTTCGGGCTCAGCGTGTACATCCGGTCACCCCATTCCCAGGGGGTGGTGTGGGTCGCGTCGGCGGGGATCGTGTCGATGATGTTCTTCATCTCAACGTGCCCGTCGCAATAGAGGAAGTTGCTCTTCTTGTCAACGTAATGCTCCGCGCTGCCGTGGTTGTGGCCAACCCAGTCCAGACGGGTCATGTAGCTGCCGGTAGCGCCCGTCGTGTAGAGGCCGGCGCCGAAGTCCTTGATCGGCTCGATCGACTGCGTGGCATCGGTCCTGACGTACAGGTCGGTCTTGTTGGTGCGGCGAATCGTGTCGGTCAGGGCGACCCTGGCCATGTCCAGGTTGTAGTTGTCGCCGCCCTTGGCGGCGTCGGCGCCGCCGGCGCGCCATCCGCTCGTCGGACGATGGCTCTTAATCACCACGGTGGCCGAGCTGTAGCCGGTGCCGGTCACGATCCGGGGCTCATCGATGAACTCGGTTGCGAGGATGGTGCCGGCGGGGTTCTTCACGATGGCCAGCGCCGTGCCGTAGTTGTACGTGCGCACATCCTGAGCGGACTGGAAGCCGACCACGAACTTGTTGCGGCCGCAGATGGCCTCATTGAGCGTGTACCCCATGCGAGGCGCCTGGGAGTCGGGGGTGTAGGTGACGCTGGTGTTGGTGCCGTCTTTCGCGGTCACCTTGTCCATGCGCGGGTCGGTCACGGTGCCGTCATTGCCGCTCTCGCCCTGCTGCCCGGAATCCCAGTTGCCAGGCATCGGGAACGTCGGGGGCAATCCGCCCTTGGTCATGGCCGGGCACTTGAACGCATCGGGCTGAACGGTGCCCAGCAGGTAGGAACTCCAGTGGACGTAGCCGGCCGCCGGCACGGATGGCGTCTCGGTGCCCGCGGCGGGGTCCATTTGGAACGTGCGGTAGAGGTAGGACGGGGGAACGGCGCCACCGTTTTCATTGGCGTACGCAAACAATCCCTGGCCGATGCTCCGCAGGTTGGATGCGCACTTGATGCCCACGGCCGTCTCGCGGGCCCTGCCCAGCGCGGGCAACAGGATCGACACCAGCAGGGCGATGATGCCGATCACCACAAGCAGTTCGACCAGCGTGAAAGCTGATCTGTTTCCACGACGCTTCATACGAAACTCCTTCTGAGCTCACCCACGACGGGGCCAGCCCGATAAACTCCCGCAGCCGAGTCTTGCCAATCCACCCGGATCGGTTCTCACTCCCGCTGCGCCACTTGTCTTCCGCAGGTTGCCTCGCCAATATTCGCGGGTGATTAGCCGTCCGCTAAAAGCGGATGAAGCCGGCCGGCGGCTCAACTGTGGTCGTCCCCGTTGAAGTAGGCGGGATTCGGCTTGCCATTCGGAAGCACCAGCGGCGGCTGCGACAGCCGGCGCGTCACCCACATGCAGCTCACCACCACCGCGGCGATGGCGGCCGAGACCCCCAGCCATCGTATTGGTTTGGTGCGGATCGATTCGACAATACGATCCGCGCAACTGCGAGACCCAATCCTGCAACTGCTCCAGCAAAGTGGAAGGACGCGCCACCCCCGCCGCATCCATGCGCGCTGCCACCGCCAACGAGCCGGCGTCGGATTCGTTCCTCTCGTCCCTCTCGTTGCTCCGTGTTGGCTCGTTGGCCATGTCCCAGAGGCTGCGGCGGGCCGGCCCCGGCGCGGGCTGGGGCACCGCTTGCGGTGCCGCCGGACGCGGCGTCAGCGCGGTGGCCGCGGGGACGGCATAGTCGGCCAGCGCCGGTCTGCCCCACATCGCATCGTTCGGGGACTCCGCCGGCAGGCTCAGCGCGGGAAGCAGCTCGATGTCCAGCTCCGTCCACTCATCGTAGTTCGGGGGCGGCGCTGTCGCCGTCGTATAGATCTCGCCGGATTCGATCTGCTGCTCCAGATCCAGCTCCGTCCACTCGCCGGTTTCGGCCGGAAGCTCCACATAGTCATAGTCATCATCCAGGGCCCCGCCCGATGCGGCGACCCGCGCCGTCCACAGCCCCTTGCGGCAGGAGGACTGCAGGAACTGGACCGGACGCATGTCCAGCGCAAAGACCGTGTCCAACAGCTCCGAGACCGCCGTCGCCGCGCCGTACGGCAGCCGCGTCGTCTGGACGTCGGCCGGCTCGCCCTCCCTGTACTGCATCGCCACGGTCCCGATCTCGATCAGGTCGCCATCGTGCAACGTCCGCCGCGCAATCCGATGGCCACGGAAGAACACGCCGTTGGCGCTGCCGTTGTCAACGACCTCCCAGCCCGTGTCCGTCGTTTCGATGTGGCAATGATGCCGCGAGACGAACACGTCGGGGATGAACAGGTCGCAGTCCAGGGAGCGGCCTATGGACACTGTGAGGACAAGCCGATGGACAGCCGCCGGCCGCCCGCGAGCATGGAAGACGAGATGCGCCATTGAGCTCTAATCCGCTCTATAGAAGCGCCGCGTTCATTTGGGATGCAGGCGGGATTAAGGCTTGCTTAAGCCGGCCCCTCACTCCACCGCGATGCGGCCAACAGAGAGACTTGTCAGGGTGGTCATGCGGACTGTCCTGTTCATGTTGACACGATATGCGCCTTGCGGCGACGGACCAAATGTGCGTCATTCCTGACCGATGACGTGGCGAAGGCTCACCAACTCTCGACCCAGATATACCAGGGGCGGTCAAGTGCTCGCAGCCGTCGTCACAAACCCACCCGCAGCGTCACCGCCTTGTCGCGGTATTTCAGCTCGCTGCTCAGCTCAAAGCCGTTGGGAAGCTTGCGATAGGCGAACGGGCCGTTGCCGAAAGGGTCCTTCGACGCCTTCACCGATGCCTCGCCTTGGAGCACGATATCGACCGCGGCCTTGAGCAGCGCCCGCCGGGCTTCGCCTGCGGCAATAGGCCCGCGAGCGCTCTTGAACACTGGGGCGATGACCCCTGCCCAGGAAGTGGCCGAATATTTCGCTGTCTGCTCGTCGACGAGCGCCGCGAATTGGCTGGGCGAGAGCGAGCCACCGTTGGCCAGCGCGGCAAAGAAATCCTTGAGGCCGGCCACCATCTCCATCATGTCGAGCCCCTGTCGCACGGCCGCCTTCTTCGCGAACTCGTATTCGCCAAGGATCACCTCCGGCATCGTGGGGGACTTCGGCAACCGATCGAGACGCGCTGGGAGCGCCGCGACCAGTTCCCTGGGGAGGTCCGGCAGGTGTTGTGCCAGCACGTCGATGGCCGGGCGCTGCGCGATCACCTCGAAGTACTTGCCCATGATTGTCCGGTCCGATGCCGCATGTCTCGACAGGGCCAGCGCCGCCATCAGATCGTCCAGCCCCTGCCTGGGATCCTCCGCCTGCAGTTCGTGGCGGGCCCGCAACACCAGAAGCGCCGAGAGAACGGGCACGTGGGTGCTCATCTCAATCATCTTGTTGGCATCGGTGCCGACATCCCAGCGCACCTCGGGCAGGGCGGCCGCGGTTCGGGCCAAGAGCACCGCTTGCCGCTTTCTGGCGATCAGGTCGGCCGTCGCCTTGTCAAGTGGCGTCGTGACGACCCAGCATCCCTCGGTGCCGCACATTCCCAATCGCTCGTGATCCGCGGCGTCCAGCCCATCGAGCAGCGCGAAGGCCTGGCGGTACAGATCGGCCGCGTTGGTCGGGCGGGAAGTGGGCAGCGTGCTGGCCGGGGCTCTCTGCGGAGCGTCCGCAATGGCGGGCACGGCGACGAGGCAGGCTGCGGCCGCAATCATGAGGAACGTCGGCTTCATCAACGCAGGGTATCAGGAAGAGCGGGCGGGCTCAATGATGAGCGTCACCAACTCTCGACCGGGCGCACCATATTTTCGGGCAGAGCGCAAGCGCAGGGGAGGGTGCAAGTTGGAATGACCTGAGTGCGATGAGTGCCATGCCCACGCCGGCCGCCAGAGACGTCCTTCTACGAGTGGGCCTGATCGGCCGGCGTGGGCATGCGCGTTGACGCAGGGGACGCCCGCATGCCCACGCCCGGCGACGATGCTCCTGTGGCAAAAGACAGACCCTTGGCGCCGGGCGTGGGCATGGCACTCATGGCACTCCTCCCGTGACCGCCCGGAAGATTGGGCACACCCCTCTCGACCCGGGCCGTTCGCTCAGGCAAGGCGAACGAACTGCTCGCCACGCAGTATTGGGATTGGGTCCTGGAGTTTGTCGGACGGAGCCGCGGGCACAGAAGGATGAAGGATGGGAACGCGAGAGGGACCATGAGCGACACTGAAGGCCAGGCCGTGCAATCCACCAACCCTCCGGCCGCCTCCGAGCCGCAACGCTGCGTGCTGGGTTACGCTTCGCCGCCCGCCGCCAGGCGAAAGGCCTTCACCTCCGGGGAGTGGCCGATCCATGCCTGGGGCATCGGCGCCATCGCCTCGTACTTCATGTACGAGCAGTTCTACCTGATCAACAACATCCATACGACCGTCTTCAAGGTCAACCCGTTCTGGGTCGGCGTGATCCTGACGCTGCCGCGACTGGTGGATGGCATCCTCGACCCGATCCTCGGCCACTGGTCGGACAACATGCACTCGCGCTGGGGCCGCCGCCGGCCGTTCCTGCTGGTTTCGGCCATCGCCGGCGCCATCCTGGCCTCGTCCATGTTCTGGATGAGCCCCGAGTGGGCCCAGTGGATCAAGTGCGTGATCCTGGCGTTTTCCGCCGTCACGCTGTTCACGGCCTGCGGCACCTACGACATGGCCCATACCGCGCTTGGGTATGAGCTATCCGAGGACTATGCCGACCGGTCGCGTATCCAGGCGATCCGAGGGGTCTACTGGTCGGTCGTGTGCATCATCGGCGGGTATGTGATCTCGGCCGCCAGCAGCCTCGACAAGATCGGCGACTTTCTGTTTGGGACGCCGACCCATCACTGGTGGGGATGGATGGTCCAGCGCATGGGCCTTCCGGCGCGTGGGCGTCGTTGCGGCCGCATCTCCTGACCAGCGGCTGCGAGGGCGACAAGATCATCGGCTTTCGCGCGATCTCAGGCATCATCTCCGTCCTGATGCTGATCTCCGTGATTTTCCCGCTGTTGTGGTCCAGGGAGCGATACACCAAGGTCAATCGCACGCACGTGAACCTTTGGAAGGCGCTGAGGGCCACGCTGAAATGCCGGCCCTTCGTCGTGATTCTGGTCATCAACATCGCCAAGACGGCGGGCACCCTCCCGCGAAACCTGTTCTTCTTCGTCGGCACCTACTACGTCTGCTTCGGGGACATGGAGGTGTATTCGCGCTACATGGGAGGGCACATTGCCGTCTGGGGCCTGGGGGTCTCGATCCTGGTGTGGCTGGCGACCAAATCGATCATGAACTCCATCGGCAAACGGGCGGCGTTCATCTGGGGCGCCGCCCTGGCGCTGGCGCAGGCCATCGGCACGCCGTTCGTCGCGACCCCCGGTCATCTGCGGACCTGGTTCTGGTTCAACGTGGCATTCCTTCCGTTCGGCCTGATCCTGGACGCCGCCACGCGGGGCATCATGCCCGACATCTGCGATATCGACGAGCTGGAGCACGGCGAGCGCCGCGAGGGCCTGTTCACGGCCGTTCAGTCGTTCGTGAGCAAGATGGAGATCTCGGTGATGACGCTTCTGACCGGCGTCTTCATCGCGTGGACCGGATTCAGTGCGGACTATGGGGTGCATCAGCCGCAATGGATCCTGAAGCGGATGCACTTCATGGCGTTCACGCCGCTCATCGTCATCTCGGCGATCGCGTTCGTCGTGTCGTGCTTCATGCCGATCACGGCGAAGATGATGGATCGGGTGCGCGCGGAACTCGATGCGCGACATGACTCGGCGATCGCGCCATCGCCGCAATAGACCGGCCGCAAAAGGGCGTCCATCCATGTCCCGATTCCCAGGCCCGGCTGGCGGGCGCGGATCGGAAAATCCGCAATTTCTTCATATCGCACCTTGACTGTCCTAAATGGCGCGCCTAAACAGTGGTTCAGTTCGTGCGTCCGACGCTGCACGTCGTTGAGAGCACAGCGTTGCCGGCGTGTGCAGTACCGGTTGTGCCGGAGGATAGGCCCCGCAGAACCACGTAACGACTGACAGGAAATGACGCAGATTGGCCCGCGAACCAGCGGGATGGTTCTTGTTTTGTGAATAGGGAATGAAAGGAGGCGATCAATGTGCTGGCGGCCGGAGGACCAGGGGAGCGCCGGAGCTTGTCCTCCTCTGCCGATCCGAAGGCGTCTGGCGCAATGGGTTGTAACACCATTTTCGGAGCGCGTATGCGTACAAGAAAGAGCCCTCTATCGCTGACCATGGGCGCACTGCTGCCCATGCTGTTCATGACAACTGCCACCCCGGCCGACTGGCCGAATGGCGACCCAACCAAGTACGTGCAGTTGCCCGATCTGAATCCGCTGCCAGGGACGGTCACGGGGATGGATGTCAACGCCACCTGGCAGGTGACCGCCGTGCCCCCGCAGCCGGTGCTTCCCTTTGTGAAAGTCCTGGCGGACGACTTCCCCTGCACGACCACCGGGCCGATCACCGGCATCCATGTCTGGGGTTCGTGGCTGAACGACCAGATCAATCCCAACACGACGTTCCACCTGAGTATCCATGCCGACGTGCCGGGGAATTCCGCCGCCGGTGTGTATAGCTACCCGGGGAATGTGCTTTGGCAGGAGGATTTCACCCCGGGCAACTACATCTCCAAACCGTATGCCACGGCCACGGAGCTTTTCTACGATCCGAACACCGACCGCGTCATCGGTAACGACACGCAGGTCATCCAATACAACTTCGCCATTCCGCCAAGCAAGGCGTTCGTGCAGCAAGGGACTACCGCCAACCCCATGGTGTACTGGCTGGATGTCCAGGCCACTGTGCCGGGCACCGAGGTGTTCGGCTGGAAGACATCGGTGAACCACTGGAACGATGACGCCGCATTTGCGGACACGACCCTGCCTCTTTCCATGGGCGGGTCGCTCTACGGCCCGGCCCCGGCTCCGGTGTATTGGCAGGACATGCACTATCCTGCCGGGCATCCCTATGCGGGCCAGAGCATCGACCTGTCCTTCGCCATCACGACCGTGCCGGAGCCGGCCTCGCTCGGGCTGCTGGGCATCACCGCTGTCGGCCTGCTGGCGCGGCGCCAGCGATCGACGGGGGCTGGTCAAGCATCGCGATAGTCAACTGAAACACGGGGCGGTAGCCCCGAAGGACAAATCATGAGCGCGTTTAGAAAAGCTGTAATTTCGTCCATCGTTGCATGGACTTCGCTGGCGACGGGCAGCGGCGTGGCGCTGGCCACGAACTACACCATCGACTGGCTCAACATGTCGCCGACGCCGTTTGGCTCCACTGTGCCCAACAACTCCACGTTCAACCTGCCGGGCGTCGGCGCCGTGCTGGTGACGTACTCGTATCCGGCGAACTACACCCAGTCTCGTTCCCAAAACCCGGACCTGCAGAACGGCAACCTGACCTACGCCGGTGACAACTACGCCTGGACCAACCAGGAGCTCTTCAACACGATCACGAGCCAGGATCCGTTCGGCCCGGTCCCGTGGCGGATCACCTACACGTTTCCCGGCACCTTGCCGGCCGGCACGATCGTCCTCGGCGTCGCCGGGCTTGGGCAGACGACAAGCTACGGCGGCGGCGCTTCGACCGCCACCGTCAATCAGAACGGCGCGTTCCTCGGCGACTGGTCGGGCGCCGGCGGGCCCTGGGGCCCCACGCAGTTTACGGCCGGCCCGCCGTTCCAGATGCAGAACTCGCAGACCGGCGCGGGTGGCTACGATCCCTGGTGGAATACGCCGCTCGGCGTCGTGCTGATCAATGACCCGATCAGTTCGCTGACGGTTGACTTTGGTCAGCTCAGGGGCGACGGCATCGGCCTGAATATCGGCTCCGTCGTCCCGGAGCCAAGCTCGGCGATCCTGCTGGGACTCGGCGCGACCTTCGCCCTGATTCGCCGCCGCCGCTGATCGCGACCGGCTGATTGGCAAACCGAGCCATTCTTCGAAGCCCGGCCTCTCCGGCCGGGCTTCTTTGTCTCCGCATGGAAAAAGAGCACCGCGATGCCGAGAGAATCGCTGGATAAGAGGGCGTCAGTCTGAGAAACTGCATTGTGGAGGTTTGGGCCATGTGCGATCATTGCATGAACCGAAGGCAGTTTGCGGCAATGACCATCGCCGGGTTGGTGGGCGGCGTGGTTGGCTTTCCCTCAGTGTTGGCGGCGGAGGCGGCGAGTGTCGAGCCATGGGATCCGGACAAGCCGCCGATCGTCACCGGGCGCCCTTGCGCGTGCAGCCGATCCTCGCCCATAACGTGATGGCCCCTCGCGAGAAGACCTCCTGGCGGTCATGGAGCGACATCATCAACGAGCCGGCCGCCGCGGAGGAGATGCGGCGCATCGCGGCGGAGCTTAAGGATCTTCGGGCCAAGGCCGACTTCCCGCTGGAGATCCTTCCCACGGCCAAGGTCACGACGACCGAGCAGGCGGCCAATCTTCAGAAGGGCGACTTCGACGCCGTGCTGCTGTACGCCGCCTCGAACGCGGGGCTGTTCCGCCCGTGCTGCGCGGCCGACCCGAAGCGCGACACCGTGGTCTTCGTCCGGCATCGATCGGGCCCGATCTACTATGGCTACGAGTGTCTGGGCAGCCGCTACTTTCAGGTTCCCTCGCCCGAACTCTGGCAGCGCAACAGCGCCGACAACCACGGCGGCGTGACGCTCGACGACGTGGTGGTCGATGACTACGACGACGTGCTCTGGCGGCTTCGGGCCCTTCATGGCCTGAAGAACTTCGTCGGGCAGCGCATGCTGGCCCTGGGCGGCGCGCTGGGGAAGTGGGACGGCAGCGCCCCCGAGGTCGCCCGCACGCGCTACAAGATGGACATCGTGCCGATCGAGTACAAGGAACTGGCGGCCCGGTTGGAGGCGATCAAGTCGGACGCGAAACTGCAGCAGCAGTTTGCCGATTGGACCGAGCGTTACCTGGCCATGCCCAACACCAGGCTGGAGACGAAGAAGGAGTTCGTCCAGAGGGCCTTCGGCGTCTACACCGTGTTCCGGCAATGGCTCCGCGAGTACCGTGCCCCGTCCATTACGGTGGCTTCGTGCATGGGCACGATCTTTGGCGTATCGAACACGGCCGCCTGCATGCCCCTGAGCTGGCTGAACGACGAGGGCTACATCGCCTTTTGCGAGTCGGATTTCGTGGTCATGCCGCCGGGAATCCTGCTGCACTACATCGCCGGCAAGCCGGTGTTCATGCACAACTCGACCTTCCCGCACAAGGCGATGGTCACCTGCGCCCACTGCACCGCCCCGCGGCGCATGGACGGCAAGCGTTACGAGCCGGCGCGGATCATGACCCATTTCGAGTCGAATTTCGGCGCAGCGCCCAAGGTCGAAATGCCGATCGGGCAGCACGTCTGCGCGATCAGCCCCGAATACACCAAGCCCCGCTGGGTCGGCATCAAGGGCATCGTGCGCGACAACCCGTATTTCGCCATCTGCCGCAGCCAGCAGGATGTCGAGGTGCTTGGCCACTGGAAGCGGCTGATCCCCGAGGCCCGCGACTCCCACTGGATGATGGTCTACGGCGACTACCTGCGCGAAGTCGGCTACGCCGTTCGCAAGATCGGCCTGAGTTGGGACAATGTCTCGGATACGGATGAAGACGCCAAGATCACAGAAAGTACCCGGCATCCAGCCTGAAATGGGCCGCCAGCTTTCGGATATGCGCCTTGCTGAGCCCGCGTTTGCCGTGGACGATCAGCGATGCCAGCCCCCGGTTGCCCAGCAGCCTCCCCAGGCCCGCCGTCGTCATGCCGCTTTCCCGCATGACGTATTTCAGCCGCTGCAGCGGCGTGCGCCGGTCCTCGGGAATGGGCCGATGCTTCTGATCGTACGCATCCACCAGCAACGAGAGCGATTCCAGGTAGTCCGCAGCGCCCTCGTCCAGCGCCTCTTCGCCTCGGGTGGCCAGTTCCTCGATCATCGCCGCGGCCGCGTCATCGTCGGCCTTCGTGCGAATCGGGCGGAGCGGATGCCGGCGCACCAGCGCCAGATATGAATCGCGCCCGGGCCAGACCGCGATGCTTGTCTTGAGCAGCTTTGCCATACAATACCACCGCCCGGTCAACGTTCAGGAAGGTTGCCAGTGCCCGCAGCGTGTGCCCGGGAATCTGGCGAACTTCACAACGGCAGTTGGCGAAATCCGCGTGCAGGTCCATCTCCAACTGTGCAATCTGATCGCTCAGCGCGAAGTCCATCTGCGGGCCGGCCGGAACGATGAAGAAAACGGGCTGCCGGTCCATCACGGCAAGGTACGCGGCGTCGATGGCCTGCGCGCGTGACTTGATCCATTCATGCACGCGAGTCAGCAGTTGATCGAACTCGTGTTTCCAGATGAGCTGCTCATTGCCCCGCGCATGCTTCCGCCGCGGCCTGCATGGTCATCAGAAACCGGTGCTCGTCGTGACCGGTGACCAGCACCGTGCCGTCCTCGGCCCAGTCGATGTGAATCGGACCAGCGTGTAGATCGGTCGCGGACATGGACATTCTCTCTGTCACAGCACGAAATTGTATGAGGCGGCGTGGGTGCAGGCAATGGCGCGGCCGTCCGAAGATGCCTTCACGTCTCAAGTCTCCAGACGCCTGCGTTGAATCGGCGCCCAAACGGCGATATGATTTTGACATGACAGCGATCCGAGCCATCTTCAACGGCCAGGTTCTCCAATATTGACCGCAAGGGTGCGTGGGACAATGCAGCCGGGATGCACTATGGCAGAAATACCGGATCCGCAAGCCATCGCGACCAGCCGACAGCGCCCGCGATCGACCGCGTTCTTCGTTGGCCTGCTGCTGTTCATCGTCATCAGCGTGCTGCTGTTTCGGCCGCTGATGGCCCTTGTAATGATGCTGGCGTTTTCCGCGCAGGAGGACACGGGCCATTCCATCGCACCCGAGGTCGTCACTCGCGACGTCGCGGAGACCATGATGCATTGGGGCGTTTCCGGCGACATCGCCCGCCGGATTCAGGCGATCAATGGGTTCACTGAAACCGGCGGCTTCATGGGGGGCAGGAGCGACTGGTACGAGGTCGAACTCTCGGTCGATCTGGCAACGGAACTGAGGGCGAGCTTGCCACGGGTCGCGAAGAAGGGCGCCATTCTGCCGACTGGCTCCGCGCCATCATGGTGGCCAAAGTGGCCTTCCATCAATTCATGTTACTACAACGAGGATCAGCATGAATACCTGATACTGCCCGATGGTGGGAGGCGTGCGTGGTTCCTGCGAGATTGGCCATAGCGCTGGCCTCCGGGCTCTCTATTTGTCGGCGCTCGTGTCCTCCGCCATTGTCTTCTCTGGCATCCTCTGCGCCTCTGCGGTGAGATTCCCAGCCCCGAGCGCCTTCTCCGCTGCCGCACGCGCCGCATCCATCTTCGGATATCTCACCTCCCGATATCCGCTCACATTCTCCACGCATCGCAGCGCCGTCAGCGATTTCTCATACCCCGCATCGCTCGACAGGTCGATCCGCCCCAGCAGCCCGATGTACCACTCGCGGAACGCCGCCTCGCGCTCGTGCCAGCGCGGGAGGCGACGCAACCATTTGCAGTGGCGCACGATCCGCAGCAGCCAGTTGCGCGTGCGCAGCTTTACGCGGATGCGGAACCGGCCAATGTTGAACTCGGGGCTGGTGTAGTGGCGGTAGACGAGCCGATCGCCGTTGGCCACGTCCACGCCGTATTTCACGAGGTCGCGCTGCTGCTTTTCGTAGCGGGTGAGGAGATAGGCGACGTAAGGCTCATCCTTGATGAGCATGACCTTGGCCAGGTTCCAGATGGCGGCCCCGGTCGCGGCGAACTCGCGCTCGGATGAGTCGCGGCGGTAGATGTCGCGGATCAGCTCGACGTAGCGGCGGGCCAGCCGGTGATCCTGATACTGCAAGACATCGTAGATGCGCAGGGCCAGGTCGTACTTGAGGCGGTCGGGCAGGTCGCGCATCTCGCGCATGGCCCGCTGCACGACGTATTCGTAGCGGCGCGACCATCGCTTGCCCAGCAATCGCGTCTTGCGGAGGATGCGCGACTTGTTGGTCAGGAGTTGCTGCCAACTGTGCGGCTGCGGCTTGGGCGGCAGCGCCCGCGGCTCCAACGCCAATTTTCGGCCAATGTTGAACGCCTTGAGATTCCGCCGGTGCTCGCGCTTGATGGTGTCCTTGATGGCCCAGGCGATCGAGTGCGCCGACACGGGAATCCGGCCGAGCTGGTACGCCACGCCCAGCATCATGATGTTGACAAACTGCTTGCTGCGCAGGCGCTGCTCGCAGATATCCGACAGGTCGTTGGCGTAGCAGGTGTCCTGCTGGCAGTGCTCGTAGATCTCCTCGCGCAGCACATCGGGGTCGAAATCGGCCGTGCCGAGCAGGCAGCTCACGGTCGACTGCTTGTGCATGTTGAGCACGGCGCAGGTCCGGCCGCGCGAGGCGACGCGGAAGCTCTGGCGCGGGTCGATGGCGCGGGCGGCTTCGAGGATGTCGATGCCCAGCAGCAGGTCGGCCCCGCCGTAGGGGATGCTGCCGCTGATGGCCTGCTGCGGCGATGTCGGCGCATCGGCCGGCGGTGGGGGGGCAGAGGGGGAGGAGGGGAGAGGGGCGTCATCGCGCACGAACGTGATCTGCGAGAACGTCCCGCCGTTGCGGATGGCCATGCCTTTCTTTTCCTGGAAGACGACGCGATAGCCTTCGGCATGCCCCGCGCGCACGAGGATGGCGCTGACCAGCCCGATGCCCATGCCCCCGACGCCCGACATATGGCAGCTCCACGAAGCGCCCGGCGCGCTCATATCGTGGCCGATGCGCGGGTCGGGCAACTTGTCCAGCGACATGTTGGGCAGGAGGTATCGCCGACGGCGGCGATGGACCACCGTCACCTCTTCAAAGCTCGGGCAGGGCTTGGCCGATGTGCCGGCCTCGTTGCTCACGCGCACGCGCTCGCAGGCGCCGTCGTCAACGCACCACGTCAGGTCCGTGTCGATCTTCGGCCCGTAGTCGGTATGCACATTCGTCAGTCCGGGGCAGGCCGTCTGCTTCGTGCATTCCAGGCAGTTCTCGCACACTTCCGGCGTGACGTTCATGTGCGTCTTGCGCGGCAGGTAGCCGGTCTTGCGGATGATCTCGCGCTCCTGCGCAGGCGGGCGCGTTGGAACGTGATGCCGCATTCCTTGTCGGCGATGATGACCTTCACGCCGTCGGCGAGGATCGTGCTTTCGAGAAGGCTGTAATACTTCTCGCGCTTGGCCGGCGACATGCTGCACGACCTTCATCCGGCTCGACATGGCACGCACGATTGACTCGATGCTGATCGCGGGGTGGACATTGCCGAACATATCCTCCTCGACGCCGGCGTGGTCCTGGTGGCCGGTCATCGCGGTCGTGCCGTTCTGCAGGATGATGAAGGTGATGTCCTGGTTGGCCTTCAGCGAGTTGGTGATGGCGATCTGGCCGGAATGGAAGAACGTGCTGTCGCCCATGAAGACGATCTGCTTGTTGGTGATGAAGGGATCGATGCCCGTGCCGGTGCCGCCGCCCAGGCCCATGCCGCTGTAGTTGTGCATGAGCTGCTCGGTGGGGGGAACATGAGCATCGTGTAGCAGCCCGTGTCGCCATGGGCGACGAGATCGACCGGCCCGCGGCCATGGCGCTGCATATAGCTCGCGTCGGCCAGGTTTCGCCGGAGTTCCAGCAACGCGGCCGCGCTGTCGCGATGCGGGCAGCCGGGGCAGAACGTCGGCGTGCGCGGGATGATCTGCTGCGCGATCACCGGCAGGCGCACGCGCCCGGTTTCGGTGATGCGCAGCGTCTCGGCCGAAAGCCGGCCATCGCGCATATGCGGCGGCAACTCGCGCGCGGTCTCGACCAGCGCGATGACCTTCTGCGCGACGATCGAGTAGTTCAGCCCGCGCACGTCGGGGAAGCCTTCGCCGCCGCCGGGGAATCGCTTGCCATAGAGCCGCGAGGAGACCTCGGCCGCTTCATCCTGAGAGAGCGTGCGGAACAGCTCGTCGCGGATGTTTTTCTCGAGGAAACTGCGCCGCTCCTCGATCACGATCATGTTGCGGCACAGTCGCGAGAACTCGCGCACCAGTCCCGCATCGACGGGATAGCTCATGCCCATTTGCAGGATTGGGAACGCGCCAGCCAGGCCCAGTTCGACCAGCACATGCTCCAGATACGCCCCGCCCATGCCGGTGACGATGAAGCCCAACGACGCAATGCCCGCATCAACATCCGTCCCCTGCTCCCTGAACCCTGAACCCTGAACCCTTCCCGCCAGGCCCTTCCTGATTATCCGGTTGATCCCCAACTCCCGCGCTGCGGCGAGGGTCCGCGCAATCCGCCCGGGCAGTTCCAACTCGTGCTGCCACGTTCGCGGCGGGAGCAGCACCTTGTCCAGGTCGATGCGGGTGGTGTCCAGCGTCTGCCGCTCGTTGCGATTGACCTGCGGGAACTGATTGGGCCTGCACCACACGCTCCCGCCGCCATCGACTTGCGCGGGCGTGACGATGTAGCCGATGTAAAACCCGCCGGCCTGCGAGAGCTTGAAGCT
Source organism: uncultured Phycisphaerales bacterium (assembly GCA_963836515.1). Classification (GTDB taxonomy): domain Bacteria; phylum Planctomycetota; class Phycisphaerae; order Tepidisphaerales; family Tepidisphaeraceae; genus CAWIJX01. The sequence goes on along the minus strand of CAWIJX010000004.1, from coordinate 1,588,162 downwards.
CGCGCCGATGAAGTCTTTCACCTGCTGCGGGTTTCCCGGCTCGACGACGGGCATGCGCAGGTGCTGGCAGAGGAATCGCGAGTCGGCGGCCACCTGGGTCGAATCGCACCAGGGGTCATCGCCCATCATGATGATCGCGCCGCCCTCGGGATGCGCCCCGGCGAGGTTGCCCAGCGCCAGCGCATCGGCGGCGACATGCACTCCGACGCTCTTCATGGCGGCCACCGCGCGAACGGGCAGCATCTGCGAGCCATTCACGGCGGCCACGGCGAGCGCTTCGTTGTTGGCCTGGAAAGCCCGGATTCCCTTCTGCTTCAGCAGGTCGCCCACATCCGCCAGCGCATCGAAAAAGGCGGCCACCGGCGAACCGGGATAGCCCGTGAGGAGTCCGACCCCGCCTTCGGTCTCCAGGCAGCCTTTGACCAGCAGCTCATTGCCCGTGAAGACTTCGCGAGAATCAGCCGCCAGGAATCGCCCGTCGTCTGGCATGGTTGCTCTTTCGCGCCCGGCTTTGCCACGTTAGCCGAGAGACTGGGGGCATTGTAACCGCGAACCCACCTCAAAACAAAGAAGCCTTCGCGTGGGGCGAAGGCTTCGGCGAATGCCAGTTTTATCGTCGGTCAGGCAGCCTTGCGGCGGATTCGCATGGCGATCATCCCGGCCAGAAAAACCAGGCCGCTCAATGCCGCCGGGGGCATGGGGATATAGTGTTCGGTCGGGACGATGTCGAAGCGGCTCGTGCCGCTGGCCTGGTCCAACGCGCTCAGCGTGAAACTGAACGATGAAGTCATCTGGTCTACGGTGCCATCGATGGTCGTGCGGCCGGTAAGGGGCTGCCGTTCCATCGCGACGGCGCCATTCTCGCCATCAGCGAGAACCGGGCCGCCGATGAGGTGGCCGAAAACCGTCTTGGCGGCGTTATAATTGGCCTCATAGAGCTTGCCGCCGTATGTGCCGGTCAGGGTTGCGCCATCCGCGGCGGAGTCGGTCAGCGTGACCGCCGCCACGGCGAAGGCATCAGGACTGACCAGCGGGGCGAAACCAACGGTCGCGGACGTGATCGTGAAAGTCGTATCGGCCGCCCCGGCCGTGACCGCGAAGCCCAGCATCACCATCGGATCGTTCTGGGTCGCCAAGGTCAGCGACCCAAGCGTGCCGAGGAGGTTGCCATTGAGATCGCGGAACTCCACGGAAGTTTGCAGGTTGTATCCCCCGCCGCTGGCGTCAAATGTGTGCGAGACCACGGTCTGGCCTGACTGGACCTGCACCGTGATGAGCGAATTGACCAGATCCGCGAGGCTTGTCATAGGGGCCAACGCGCAGAACACAACGGCGAACGCCGCACCCACGCGCTGAAGTCTTCTCTTATTTCCCATGATGCTCTAGCCCTCCGGGGCCAAATAATCGGAAAAAACCACTCTCTCACTCCAGATCCGGCCCGATAACGCCACAATTCAATTTACACCACAATCGGGCAGCGTCAACAATAAAGACGAAATAATCCCGGCAAAATCCGGCCGTAGCCATTCCTAACACCTTGGCATACAGCCTGTTAAAACACCGACCGCAAATCACGGCTATCTACCGCATGCATCGTCGCCTGAAGCCCATCACGCCGACGCCACCGAGCATCAGCATGCCCGCCCAGCATGCCGCTGGCAGCGGCACCGCGCTCACCGCAAACGTGCTGGTGACGCTCACCTGATCCGAGGCCGATAGGTCGAAATCAAAGGCCGACTGAGTGCTGGTGACGGTATCGTTGATGATCGTGTATCCGCTTCCAGGGCTCCGGTCAGTGGCGATGTTGCTGCTGTCCGCAGGTGCGGTCACGCCCGTCTTGAAGAGGCCGGCGAACAGAGTCCCGCCGTTGTATTGGGCTTCATAGATGGCACCGCCGGTGAGCCGGCCGGCGATACTTGCGCCATCGCCATTGCCATCCGTAAGTGTAACCTGTGCCGTGGCATAGGCATTGGGATTGGTCAGGGGCGGCAGGACATCCACGGGCGTCGCGGCAACGTTAACATGGGTGGAAGTGGCGCCGGCCGTGATGGCATAATTGAGATGAACGGCGGGATCGCTGTCGATGGTGATGTCGAGCGAGTTCACCGTGGCCAGCAATTGATGGTCTGTCGAGTAGATCGCAACAGGCTGCGGTAGCGTGTATTGCATCACCGGCAGCGGTGTATTCAGCTCAATCTGGAACTGGCCTTGGACGGAATTGCCCTCTGGCGTGGTTCCCTGTGCGCGCACTGTCAGCAGGTAAGAGAGGCTCTCGACCGTGCCGGCCTGCGCATCACCAATACAGAACCCCAGCGATAGCGCTAACACCAAGACCGCACCCAAATACCGATTCGCATGAGTAAACGACATATGGCCCTCCGGAGAGCCGAATGAAAGACACCCGGCCCGCCGCGCAAACGTTCTCCGCAAGACGAACTTATCCCGTTTCCATCGAAAGTCAAAGAAAAACGCCAGAATGCCGGCAATGATTTGCCTGCAAGCGTTACTTTGCCTGCGCGAATGGTAAGACAGGGTGCCTGGGCGGAACAGGAAAGACCAAACTGCCAATGTCAATGTGACCTGGCTGTCGTTGTATTCTGTGTGCGATTTGACAGAATGCAGCGATGGACGTCGGCCAACTCCAGCAGCGCGTCGCCTCCTTTCCCTACTGGTATCACCGCATCGAACTGCCGGGCGGCGTCGTGACCCCCGGATGGGCGCCGATGAGCCGCGAGGCCTATCGCATTCCCGCCGACCTCACCGGCAAGCGCGTGCTGGATGTCGGCGCGTGGGATGGCTACTGGACATTCGAGGCGCTGAAACGCGGCGCCAAACAGGCCGTTGCCATCGACGATTTCTCCGACTATCTCGGCCAGCTCAAGCAGACCGACCGCAAGGCGTGGGAGACATTTGATTTCTGCCGCGAGGCCCTGGGCTACGGCGAGGACCGCTGCCAGCGCCACGAGATGCAGGTGTATGACGTCACGGCCGAGCGCCTCGGCCGGTTCGATGTCGTCTTCTTCTTCGGCACGTTCTATCACCTGCGGCATCCGCTGCTGGCCATGGAGAAACTGGCGGCGGTGTGCGACGGCGAGATGTATGTCGAGTCGGCGATCCTCGACGACTTCAGCCCCTATCGCGGCGGCCTGGGCAAGGGCTACAGCGGCGGGCAAATGGTGATGGAGTTCTATCCGAACAACGAGTATGGCAATAACCCGACCAACTGGTGGGTGCCGACGCTGCACTGCCTGGCCCACACCGCGCTGGCATGTGGGTTCAAGAATGCCGAAGGCTGGAAATTGACGGACAACCCGCAGCACGTCTCGCAGTGCCGGGGGTTCATCAAGGCGACGAAGTGAAGGTCTTGTGCGGGAACTTGTTGTCTTTTGGTTCCAGATAAGTAGCATAAAAAGGACCGCATGGCGGAGAACGAAGGCAGGTGACCGCGAGTGGCATGATTGACGCCCTCGTGGCGCGGGAGTAATGATGCCGACCATCCACTGCAACTGTGGCGAAACGCTCAGCGTCCAGGACAGCGCCGCCGGGCATCTGATCCGCTGCCCGCGCTGCTCGCGCACGCTGGCGGTACCGGGAATGGCCGCGCCGGCCGCGCTGCTCCCCCGTGACGACTGCGCTCCCCGGCGCGCGCCGCAAGCTCACCGCCAGGAGCGTCGGCATCGTCTGCGGGATCCTGATGTTGATGAGCCTGGTCATTCCCTGGAATATCAGAATACACCAGCAAGCCACGTTCACGATGGGCTGGGACGTCGCCGGAGAACCGGGCACGCCTGTCAGCGTGAAGGCCATGCTCGTCGGGTTTTGGGTCATCGGCCTGCTGGCCCTGGTGTTCGGCCTGGCCCTCAAGAGGTTGCCCCTGGCCGTCAGCTATCTGTCGCTCGCCATGGTTGGGGTGATTCTTGTGGGGGTCACTCTGATTCAGGAGGACCGGGGCCCACGCGGCGGATCGACGTTTCTCATGACGTTCTCCGCGCTGGCCGGCAGGATCTGGGTGCTGTTCAAGACCAGCCGCCGCGGTGATTTCGCCCTCGACACGATGTTGAGCGCGGTCAACCTGATGGCCATGATCGCCGTGCTTGTGCTCACGACCATCCGCGCTCGCCTGGGCCGCCGCGCTGCCATTTGCATCGCAACGGCCATTCTCGGCGGCGCGTTGATCTTCCTGCAGGTCCTCTCGGTCGCGCTCTATGCCGGCGACATCGGGCGCCTCTGGGACGATATGGAGCGAAGCCGCGAGGACGCGGGCCTGATGCATGCTTATCTGGCCGTCTGCATCCTGTGTAATCTGGCGATTGCCGTGGGCGGACTCCTGGCCCTGATCGACGGCGTCAATCCCAGGAGCATTACGCGCAGCATGCCCGCGGCGGCGCCGCGACCATCTACGGGGGCGTGATCGCGGTATCGGCGATGACGGCCTTCATGCCTCTGGTGACGAGGGGAAGCCAGTACATGATCGATCTGGGGCTCGTGAATATCTTCCTGCTGCTGGTCCCGCTTCTGTTCATCTTCACCGAAGGCGGCGCGGGGATGACGTGCGAACTGATGGGCGGCCAGACGCCCAGGGAAACCGGCTTCGCGCCCATCATGCCTGCCGGGCCAACACCCGTCATCATCGAGGCGGATCGGCAGTGATGCGACACGTGATTGCGTCGCAACCTCCGCGGCGTCAGTTGCGCGAACTTGACCGTTTCTGCCATATCGTTTCGACGACCACGCCCACAATAATTGCAGCGACGAGAGCAATGATGCTCAACACGATCTTGCGCCACGTCGAGTAATACCTCAAGGGCCACCAGATGACGACGAGCGCAGCCGGGAGCGTAAGCAACCAGGCGATTGCGCCGGCCGCCCCCTCCTCAAGCCCCGCGTTGCCCTGGCTCCTGGGTGTTGGCCTGCTGCCCACGGCGACATGCGACCCGAACGGGGAGAGGACGCCCGCGTCGCGCATGGCGTCGATGGTGCTCTTGCCACTCAGTTGTGCTGCTGTCAATTGATACACCGAGCACTTTGCCTTGAAGTCCGAAGCTGAGCAGGTGCATGGGCCCGTGTCTCCTTCGATCGGCGTGACGCACCGGCTGGCTTTCCAGTATGGGCAGTTGGCTGGCATCAGATTTCTCTCGTCGTACGAATCGCGGCTCGACGTCGTCCGACCGTCAGAGCGCGATTGTCTTCCTGTCGCACCCCAACATAGCGACAGAGGAGGTGGGCCGCAAGCATCACCGCTGGCGCAGGAAGGAGGGTGCCAAGCGCGGATCTGCTTTTTGTTGCTCCTGAGATGGTGGTGCATTACATCGAGGAACACGGCTATTGCCCCCCGCCTGAGTTCGTAGAGGTGGTACTCAGATCGCCTCTGCCAGACAGCGACGAATATCAGTTGATCACTGAGCCGTTTTGGCACCTGCACCGAAGCGCGGTCGAACAGATGATACGGGCGCCGAATGTCAGCCCACGAGGTAACCGGTTTGGTTGAGCGCACCAAGTTACCTACACGCTCAGATATACCGCCTGGTCTTCAAAATCTTCGGGCAGCCCACATTGCGCAACGAGCAGCAGTTCCTCAATTACGGCGCCAATGGGGAGCAGATCATCGACCTCGATTACGCCCGGCATACGACGGCCGCGCGCCACGCGGTCATACGCGAAACCCGCCATGGTCTTGGCATCATGGGTGAGGACGATCCGCCCCGCCGAGGCCGCCCATTCCAGCACCTCCGGGTCATCCGCACCGCTCAGAGCAACGTCCTGGACGCGCGCGACATCGGCCTGCGGCAGCCTCAGACAAAGACCGCGCACAATCCTGCCGTTGAAGTTCTCGTCGGCCAGAAAAGAGAGCATTAGTGGTCCGGCTTTCCCTGCTTGCGGGCCGCGAGGCGCTGGCGGATCTGCTGCCACGATTCTCGTGGCGGGAAACTGCGCCGGGCCTCCGCCGCCTTTTCCTGCTCTTCCGCCAGATAGCGATCCACCATCGCTTGATTGCGGAGATAATAGCCGATCACGTCATGCACATCGGCCAGGTTCAGACAGTCGTAGGCCAGCGCAATCTCCTCGGCCGACGCACCGCTCTGGTATGCATGCACCACGGTGGCGAGGGTGACGCGCGTGCCGCCGACGCGGATTGTGCGTTGCTCATCCTGCCGCAAGGGCGGGGGTCTCGAGGTCAGTGTGTCCGTGATCGTCATATATGTTCCGCGTTCGAGCTTGCCCGTTATTATATCACGACGCACACCGCATTTCGCATGTTCTTTCTCGCTCTCCTTCAGGTGCGTCCATTGGTGTCGGAAAATAAAGCAGAGACAAGTCTCCGCACTCCAACGAGGCCTACTTCCGCACCGCGACCTTCCTGAAAATCCCCGCCTCCTCAGCGCTGCCGGCGCGGAAGCCGGGCGGGCCGCCCGTGAACTCCTCGGCCGGCATGCCGTGGATCTTCGCGCCATCCAGGAACACCTCGATCGTCTTGCCGCGGCATTCGGTGGCCACCGTGTGCGCTTCGCCCCTGCGCACCTCCTTGGGCAGCGCGACAGGCTCGAGCACCGTCCATTGTCCGTTGCGGCGCACGTGCGGCCGCAGCGTGTTGGGTTTGGTCTTGAACTGCGGCGCGTTGAGCGTGCTGTCGGCCGACTGAAGCTGGAACATGATGCAGTTGTTCTCGTCGGCCGCGCGGACGACCCAGCCGGCGACGCCCGCGCCCTGCACGGGAATGGTCAGATCGAACTCGAATCGGTAGTCGCCGTAGCCTTCGCCCTGGATCAGGCCGACATCGCCGCCGCTGACGTGCAGGCCGTCGTTCACAAACTTCCATCCATCGCGGGCCGGCCAGCAGTCGCGGCGCTGCTCGAGGTTTTCGCCGAAGATCGCGCCGGGGGTCTTCTTCGATGCCGGCGCGGATTCGATCGCGCATCGCGGCCGTGATCGTTGCCTGCGGGACGATCAGCCAGTCGTGCATGAAGACCGCGCGGCGCTTGGTGCGGATCGGCCAGGCTTTCAGCGTCACCGGCGCCGCATCGGCAATGCCGGCCGGATCGGTGGCGGCCGCCGTACACCAGGCATCATCGTCGCCGGCCGGCAGGGAAAGATCGCCTTTGTCGTTGACCAGTGCCAGCAGTGTCGGCCGGGTTGTCGGCGGATTGACGGAGAACAGGACATCCGGGCCGATGATCATCGCCGCATCGGCCAGCCGCGCCATCTGGCCGGGTTTGACGTCGATTCGCGCGAAGCGACGGCCCTCCAATCGCGGCTGGGCGCCGAAGCGGATCGTGATCTTCTCGCCGGCCTTGGTGCCGTCGATGCGCAGATATCCCGCCTCAACTCGTCCGCTCTTGCCGGGCGTGACAACCTGCCGCCGAAGATGCCCAATCCGGCACGCGGACATACAGCGCCGGCGGCGCGGCGGTCTCGCCGGATGATACCGTCACGTCCACATCGCAACGGCCTTGCATCCACTGTGGCGCGGTACGTACCGCCACGCGCAGGATTGCCCGGCCGACTTCAACGCCGCATCGAAGTCGAGCGGGAAGTTGACGTAGACGCCCGCCTCCGACGCCGTCGCCAGGTACGCCTTCAGGAAATGCAGTCCCAGCGGGCCGTGAAAGCTGCAGCAGAAGTCCCATTCCTCCAGCTTCGGCTGCAGCGCGAACGGCCCGGCCGCGCCGCCTTCCAGGTGGCGCGAGCCATAGCCGCCGCTGGCCGCCTGGTTCACGCGATACTGGTTGTGCAGCACGCGCTCGGCCATGTCGAGATACTTCGTCTGGCCGGTGAATCGCCACAGGTCGAGGTTGAATCGCAGCCAGTCGGACTCGCTGCACGCCTCGGTGGCGCCGAAGTTGACATACCAGTGCTCGCCCAGCCCGCCGATCGGCCAGATGTAGCCGCCGGAGACGGCCTTCTGCCATTTGTCGATGGCGCGGTCAAGGTATTCGCGTTTGCCGGTGATGTCATAGAGCTGCAGGATGCGCGCCAGGCGCAGAGGTTGCCGTGGCTGTGGTCGATGGGCAGCGCGTCGAAGTGGCCGACGAAAAACTCGGCCATGCGCCGGGCCATCTCCAGATAGCGCGCATCGCCGGTGGCGCGGTGGAGCATGGCCAGGCTCTCGATGGCCGGGAAGTAGCAGCAGGTGTAGCCGTCGCCGTAGGAGCCGCTGGCGAGATAGTCGGCCAGGCGCTTCGGCGAGCAAAGCTGCTCGGCCGACGCGACGTAGAAATCGCCCAGCTTGCGCGGGCCGCGAGCAGGGCGGGGTCGTCGAAGCGCTTGCCGGCCGTGATGAGCCCCACGAGCAGCCGGGCATTGCCCCAGAGCATGGGGATGGGCGGCGCAGTTCTTGGGCAGGGGCTTGCTGAGATCGACCTCGGCCCCGAAGTGGCCGTCGGCCTTCTGGCAGCGTGGCACGCCGGCCATCACGGGTGATAGTGTCGGCAGATCGTCCTTGCCGCGCGTCAGCGAGGCCAGCTCAAGGAACCGGCCCGAGACATCGCCGCTGTAGTTGGTGAAGATGCGCTTGACCTCGAACGACACGTCGGCCAGCAGCCAGGGCGCCGTATACGGGGCCTTCGAGAGTCGCGCGACGCCGCGATCGAGGTCATCGCCGAGCGGGCCGGCGAGCTTCACCTCGCGCGGCTCGGCCAGGGTGATGGCCGGCCAGGATGCGGGGGCGGTGGTCTGTGCCACCGCAGAGCCAACGACGCAAGTCGCGAAAACAGCAAGAGCGATCAACGTTCTCATGAGTCTGCATCATGGCGAGGGGGTATTGATGAAGCAAGAGTGTCAGCGGCGTCTCGATCGCTCGCTCAGGTTCTCAGGTTGTGTTGCGGCAAGGGGCCATTAGAATAGGCTCGGGCTCAAGATGGCTCAGTTCGATTGCGAGCATGTGCGGGAGGCATTGGTATGGCGCTGAAGATTGTGTGCAGGCATTGCGCCGCCGCCATCGTCATCAATGAAGCGCAAGCCGGTGCGCAGGTCCGGTGTCCGGGGTGCGGCAGGATGGTGCTGGCGCCGTCGTTGCCGCGCGTGTGCTGCCGGTGCGGCGTGAGCGTGGCGGGCAAGCGGTGCATGCGGGATGCACAGGGGCGGCACTACTGTGAGAGCTGCTGGACGCCGACCGCGGCAACCGTCGCCGAGGCGCCAAACCCGGTGATGATCCCCAAAGCGCCGCCGCTGCAGAGCGGCGAGGCGGACCAGAACGTGCGCTGGTGCCGCACCTGCGGCGGCGTGTACTACCACCAGCCTGGCCGAGCCGAGCATCGTCAATGCCCGGGCTGCCGGTGGGCGCCCGCGCAAAGGGGCGGTGGTGGGCGTCATCGCGCTGCTGCTGATCGTCGGGGGGATTGTGGCGCATCGGATCATCACCTCCCGAGAACGGCCCGGGGATGAGCAACGCCCCTCGTCGCCGGTGGCCGTGACGCCGCGCAATCCCCCGCGGACACCAAGGACGGCGCCGGCAGCGGTGCCCGTGGCGGATCCGGTTCAGCCATTGCCCGCAACCCGCCAGCGCCCGGCCCCTGCCCTTGTCGGCCGGCGCTGAAGGACAACCTGGACGCCGCCCGCGACGCCGCCGCCCGCGGCGATTACATCCGGCTGCTGGGCCATTTGCGGCAGCGCCGGGATCGTGGGGCAACTGCCGCCGGGGTTTTCGCCCGTCGCCGATGCCTGGCGTGACGACGACCGCATCATCCAGCAGGCCCGTGCGCTGGTGGCTAGGACCCGATATGCGGAGGCGGTGAATCTGTTGCGCCAGCGGATGAAGACGCGGGCCTCGACCCTGCCCACCAACGGCCTGCTCGGCGTGGCGCTGGTCGAGGCGGCTCTGGCGGCGGCCGTCGTGGAGGATCGCTGGGCGCTCGACCGCGACGAGATGACCGGCCTCCTCAAGGACGTGGCGCAGGACGATCCCGCCTGCGTCAAGTCGCTGGTGATGCGGGCGTGGCTGGTCTACGCAGCGCCGTCCGAGGAGCTGCTGCGCCTGGATGCGCGGGCCTCGGTGCTCGAGCGAAACCGCCTGCTGCTGCCCATCCGCACGTCGCTCGCCAGGATCTTCCCGCCGCCGCAACTGGAAAATGGCAAGCCCGTGGTTGCTCCTTTCGAAGTCTATCAGCGGGCGATTGAATCGCTGACCGATGTGGAACCCAATGCCCTGCGCGAGGTGATGGCGCCGCTGGACTATTCGCTGGGCCTGCCGCGCAAGCGAGTCGAGGAAGAACACTTTCTCTGGAGAAAATACCTGTCGGAGCCGAACTTCACGCTCAAGGACCGCTCGAATAGCACCTACCGGCTGATCGGCGGTTTTCTCTGGCGGCAGGCGCCGCGGGCCAAGGGGGGCTATGAGTGGCAGTTGATGCTGCCGCCGGCCGATGGCACAAGCCACTGGACGCCGATGTCGCTGATCTACGTGCGCTACGGCGGCGGCGACGCCCCGCCCGAGTCGCTCAAGGAGCTGTGCCGCCAGTTGGACCAGGAGAAGCCGCTGGCCGGCGAGGCGCTGCCGCGCATCCGCGGATGCAGCCTGACCGTCCTCTCGTCGCGCTATCCCCCCGATCGGCTCTTCGCCCTGCAGGCGCCCATGTGTTTTGCGGGCTTGAGCGCGGTGCGCGCGGGGTGGCTGGCGTCGGACCGGCTGCAGACCGACAACCAGGGCGCTTCGCTCGAACCCAACCGCGGCAAAGTGCTGGCGATGGACCTGCGGCTCGCGCCGCAACTGGCCGGCTTCACGCGCCGCTGGGCCATGGTACGCAAAACCCCCATGATGCTGGCGGAACTGCCGCCGCTGATGGTGGTCTTCGAAAAGCGATTGGCCGTCCCGCTTGAACTGTTCGCATCGCCCGGCGGCAAGACGCGCTTTGTCTCCTCGGGGGAGGACTCGATCTTCCTCAGCGGCGGCGCGATGTCGATCGCATCGCCCGGCGGCGGCGCCATCACCATTCCCTGCTTCGGATCGAGATTCGACGCCCAGAGCCTGCGCAACCCGATCGGCCGGATGCTCCGCAAGATCAATCCCGCCATCCCCGACTGGCAGCCGCTGCGCGACCTGCGCGATCAGGTCCGACGCTATGGGCGCCAGGGCAATCAATCGCTGGACGAACTGCTCCTGGACGCCATTGCTCCTCCCGCCGGCAAGTCCGGCGGCGTCCTCGAGAAGCCGGGCGACTGGGGTCCGGGCAATCCGCCCTGGGAGTTCGTCCTGGCCGACTACGACGCGCTGGTCCAGAAGGTCCGATCTCTCTTCGCCGCGCACCTGCACGGCATGCTGCGCGGCCGGCTCGTGCGGATCGCGCCGAGCAAGGAAGCTCCCGGAGACGAGTTGCAGTTCCTCGACCTCAACGGCGAGGAGGTGCCCCAGTTCTATTCCTTCGCCGACCTCAGCAAGCTGCGTTTCGACGGGTTGCAGGACTTCACCATGCCCAGCGACCGCGTTGTGCCCTGCCCGCCGCTGGCCGAGGCCGTGGCGCTGTCGGGCTCGGCCTATGCGTACCCTCTGCGGCGCATGCAGAAACAAATCCAGGCGGGTGACCCGCTCATGCCGCCCGACGAGGACAAGCCCAATGCGCCGCGCGAGCCCGTGGCGGCCTTCTATGCAAGGCTGCGGCTGCCGCTGCCGTTCGACGTTTTCGAACAGGCCGTCAAGTCCCAGGGTTTCCTCAACAGGGCCTACCAGCAGTTCATGCGCGTTCGGGCGGTGCGGGCGCAGATGAGGGCAACTATCACCTCGCGGCCGCGCTCTGCCGCGAGATGACCATGCCGCCGTTCGCCATCGCCAAGTTCAACTCGACCAAACCCCGCGACCGCGGCGAAGTCGATCTGCTGCTGACCGCCATCACCGAGCGCGCTGTCGATGGGCTCAACAAGCTCGAAATGCGCCTGCTCCACAGCGACGCCATGCGCCGGGCCGGACGCCTGCCGCTGGCCGACGCCATCAAACGCACGGCGTGCGCTGAATGGCGCATCGCGGGATTGGCGCTGCTCGAGGACCTGCGCAAATACTCCGAATCGTATGGCTACGCCGTCGGGCCTGAGTTCACCCGCTCCTGCCGCGAGATCGAGGCGAGCATCGCCGGCTTCGATCCCACGGCGCCCGCAGCCCCTCAGTCAGGCGGCGCCAGTTTCGATCCCGCGGAATACACCGGCCGTGGCGTCGAGGCATCCCTGGATCGCTTCTACGACGCCCATCCGTCGCTGGAGGAATACCTCAAGTGCAAGCGATGGATTGCCGGCAGGAGCGCTCAATTCCTGCTGAGGCAGCCGCGCAGCGATGCCGAACAGCGCCTGCGCTTCTGGAGCCCGCTGGTCATGCGGAGCGGCGCGGCCTCGCCGCTGGCGCTGCGCGATGTCTTCGCCTCGGCCGACGCCGGCGACAAGCTCATCGCCCAGTGGCGGCGGGTCTTGTGGGCAACGGAAACCGCCGACCCGGCCGACCTGAGCCTGGCGCGGGCGGTGCTCATCGAGCTGGCCGCCTCGCAGCGGGCAGAGGCCACGGCCGCCGAGCCATATTCGCCCAAGGCGCTGGCCCACGCGATGAACGCGGTCGGCGCCATGGGGCTGGCGGCGATGATGGATGTGCAGTTGCCGCCCGGTTTCGGGCCGGCGCAGCTTCGATCCGTTCGTGCTCGAATCGGCCGAGCTGGAGCTCAACAGCTTCATCTACTACCGCCTGGTTTCGGCGGGGCTGAACATGACCGACATCAACGACCTGCTCGGGCCGGTGCAGTCGATCGCGCATGCGGCGCGGGCCATCCCCGACCAGTATCCCCAGCGCCGCTACTACTGGACCGAGTATGTGCCGCTGGTGGATGAGTTCCGGAGATTCCTGGGGCGTTGAACTGAAAAAGGGGATGAATGCACCATCAACAGCCGCACAGCTTCATCGCGCTCTCGACCACATCGAACGCCGCACGCGGCCGGCCCAGTCGGCGGGCGTTGGCTTTGAGCGATTCCAGCCGGCCATTTTCACCCAGCAGCCGCTCGATCTTGCGAGACAGGCACGCCAGATTGTTGGCCTTGATCGCAGCGCCGTTTTCCAGGAGAAAATCGCTGTTGCGCGTTTCCTGCCCCGGAATAGGATCGACGATCACCATGGCCGCGCCCGCGCCAGCGTCTCGGAGGTCGTCAGGCCGCCGGGCTTGGAGACCACCAGGTCCGCCAATGCCAGCAGTTCGTCCATCTGGTCGGTGTAGCCGAGGACCGTGGCGCGGTGGCGCGGGGGCACGGCCACGCGCTGGAGCTGCGCCGGGCGGCGGCGTTGCGCCCGGTGACGACGATGACGTGCATCGGGCGCTGCACGTCGAGCAGTGCGCGGTAGATTCGCTCGATGGGCCCCAGGCCCAGGCCGCCCGCAACCTGCAGGACAACGGGGCGATCGTCGCTCACGCCGTGGCGCTGCAGCAACTGCCCGCGCGGTTTCTCGACGGCGAACACCGGGTGGATGGGGATGCCCGTGACGGCGATCTTCTCGCCGGGCACGCCCCAGCCGGACAGGCCCAGCGCGCCGTCTTCCGTGGCGGTGAAATAGCGCTCGCACGGCTCGTTGCCCCACAGCCGGTGCGTGTCGAAGTCGGTCGTGACGGTCACGTGCGGGAAGTCGCATTTGCCCTCGCGGCGCAGGCTGGCGATCAGCTCGGCCGGGAGAAAATGCGTGTTGATCGCCAGGTCGGGGCGTTGTTCGCGCAGAAGGTCCTGAAATCGCGAAAAGTTCGCCTTCTCGACGGCGATGCGGAGGAGGTCGCGGCGGTTCCTTCCCGAGCCGCGCGGCTTGTCCATGATGTCGTGCAGATATCCCAGCACGTGCGGCGCGCGGCTGACCAGCCCCAGGTAGCTGGCGACGTAGACGTGACGGAACACGGCGTTGGTCAGCTCCAGCACGTCCAGGTTCCGGACCTCCGCGTCGGGATGCCCCTGGCGCAGCGCCAGCTCGATGGCCTGCGCAGCGCGACGTGCCCGGCGCCGACGGAAGCCGAGAGAATGAGGACTCGTTTGGCCATCAATACCCGCGTAAACGCGGAACTCCGAACCGAACAGCCGCGTAAACGCGGAACTCCGAACCGAACTCCGAACGCACTATCGCCCCAGCATGTACACCTTGACCCATGAATACAACAGCGAGGCCAGCCCGACGATCACCGTCGCCCACAGCGTGATTTTGAGGATGCGGATGCGGTTGGCGATCTCCTTGTCGCGCCACTCGCCCAGGCGCCGGTCGATCTCGTCGAGCTTACGATCGAATGCGCGACTCGATCTCATCCAGCTTCTGGTTGATGTAGGAATCGGCCGATTTCTTGATCCGCCCGGCGATGCCGCCAAAGAGGCCGGCTTCCTCGATCTCCTCGCGGATGGTCGGCTGGGGCGATTCGGGCGCGGCGGCGCCCGTTCCCGCGGCATTGCCCTGCTGCGGCGGGAGGAACTGGTAGTCGGTCTCGCTCTTGTCCTCGCCCATGAGGCCGGACACGATGGACCCCAGCCAGCTCCGCTTCTTGCGGTTGAGCCGCGCGAAGAATCCCTCCTGTTTCTTCAGTTTCCGGATGAGGCCCGGGACGTCGTCGCCGGGCGCGACGCCCACGCCCCGCAGCCGGGCCAGCGCCACCAGCCCGCGGTCGGACAGGCCTCCGAAGCTCAAGCTCTTGATCCGGACGATCTCCTGCCCGAGCTGGTCCTTGCTGGCGTTGATGGGGATCGGCCGGCGGCCCCAGCGAATCACGTCGAGCATCGCGTCGCGATCGAGGCTGGCGATCAACTGCCGGCGCTCGTGAATGGCGGCCACGAGCTCCTGCGGCGAGTCGTAGCGCCGCGACTTCCAGGCCGAAATCCCCGGCCAGCGCCTCCAACTCGTCGCGCGGCAGCTCGTGGAGCTGGTGAATGGGCGATCGCGCCAGCGCGCGGGCGTCGCCGCGCCCGGGGCCGGCACGTCGCGGGGGTCAGGACTGTCGGACTTGGCTGTGGACATGAGCTGCTCGCGCCGATGTCATCGTCGTCTCGATCTGGTCCATGATGCCCTGAGCGTGCCAAATAATAAAGAACGCCGCCGTCAGCAGCACGCAGATCACCACGTCTCCCCAGAACCGGCGGAAGCGCAGGCGCAATCCCTGGATCAGCAGGTAGCGCCGCAGGAGGGTGGTGTACTTATCGCCGCCGGCCAGGAGCTTGTACCATCCCCAGACCGACTGGATGGTGATGATCGTAAAATAGATCGTCGCCAGCCAGGCCATGAACGTTCGGAAGAATCCGAAGACGTCGCTGAAGTGGAACCAGAGGGTCATGGGTCTATGTCAGTAGTCAGTTGTTCGTTGTCCGTGGTTGGGTCCGTTGTTCCTTGGTCAGTGGACCCGCCACCCGGATCTTGAGGCTCGGGGAGGCCCTCGCAACTGACTAACGGACCATTGACCCGTCCACGGACCACGGACCACGGACGAGCAACCGTGCCAATCGAAAATCAAGAATCCAAAATCACAATTCACCCTCCTCTTCTCCTTCGCTCCGGTTGCCAAACAGCGCCGTGCCGATGCGGACCATCGTGGCGCCTTCGAGGATGGCCTGCTCGAAATCGTTGCTCATGCCCATGCTCAGGTGGCGCATGGCCGCGCCGCCGATCTTCTGCCAGCGCATTTCCTCGAAAATCTCGCGCGTGCGGGCGAACACGTGGCGGGCCCCGTCGCTGTTGCTGGTAAGCGGCGCCATGGTCATCAGTCCGATAAATTGCAGGTTGGGCATCGACGCGACCTGCTCGGCCAGATGAATGGCCGCGCCCACCGCCACGCCGAACTTGCTGCTCTCGCCGCTGGCGTTGATTTCCATGAGGACGGGGATGCGCCGGCCGAGGCGGGCGCCCTGGTTGTCCAGATCCTCGGCGAGGCGCAGGCTGTCGACGCTGTGGATCAGATCCACGACGGGAACGACCTGCTTGACCTTGTTGCGCTGAAGGTGCCCGATCATGTGCCAGCGGATGCGGGCGGGCCAGGCGCCTTCGGTTCGGCCCTGCTGGCGCTGAAAGAACTCGTTGATCTGCGCAACGCGCTGGGTGAGCACCTGGGCGCGGCTTTCGCCCAGGTCCCCCACGCCGAGCTGCAGGATTTCGCGCACCTGCTCGGGCGCGGCGGCCTTGGTGACGGCGACGAGGGTGATGGCGCCGCTCTCGCGGCCTGCCGCGGCCGCGGCGGCCGCGATCCGCTGGCGCACCTGCGATAACCGTTCTGCCAGAAGCGATTTTTTCGGCACCGCGAAGCTCCTTCTCCGATTTTCAAGCTCTGATCCCGGGTTGCCGATTATACGGACGAGCACCGGCCGTGCCTAGAGCGGCGGGGATGTGGATTCCCGCTTTGAAAGAACCCGGCACGCCGCGGCGTCAGTGGGTGGTGTGGCGCGTGGATGACCTTCGACCGCTAATGATGATGATGCCACTGACGCTTGATGCGCTATCTCCCTGTCGCAGCAGGGGAAGCGCGGCGGGCGAACTCAAAAAAAACGATTTGTCGGCCTTGACATACACCGGCCGTCTGGTTTACAAGATTCGCGCGGCAAATGAGTTTGCCCGGTTGGGTGCAAACTCAGGTGGGTTTTTAGCCAGGGATATGGATGCATAAAGTTGGGTGCGAACATATCGAAGCCAAGGACGGCCTTTGCGACCTGGAGTACACGGCAGCTCCGGGTTTCTCGGCATTTCAAATGAATTCAGTTGTCATAAGGATCTGCAATGTCTGGGCGGCTCCCATCGGGCCTCGCCCTTTCTCTCGTTAAAGTAGAAGGAGTAGCTGAAATGTTGAATCTCGAAACTCTCGTGGCGGCGGAGCAGGTCGGTCGGGTCAATTCGCGGAGGCGCAACCGTCGCCTGCTGGATAGCGTCGGTGCGGTGGCACGGCGCATCTGCTCCCGCTTCGCCTCGCTGGCGCAGGGCGAGCCCATGGTCAAGCCCGTCTTCGAAGGCCTTGAGAACAGGCAGATGCTCAGCGTTGACCTGGCGGTCGATGAGTTCACGTTCTTTGCCGCCGGCGCGGGCGATCCCACCGGCATCGCCATGCTCGACACGGCCACCACGGTCGGCACGGTGGCCCACGTGACCGCAACCGCCAACACGATCACCGGCATCAACGTCGAAGTGGACGGCAAGCATACCGACTACACCATCGATCTGGTCTCCACCCAGTTCGACCGGCCCGATCACGTTCACCGGATTGAATGCCGGCGACCGCGTCAGCCTCAATCTCGAGATCGAGACCATCGCGGACCCCAACGGCGCTGCCAACTTCCAGACGGCCCTTGCGGCGCCCGATGCCTTTAGCGCGGCCACTTACCACGCCAACGGCGGCTACGGCGGCAATGCTCCCGCTGCGGTGACCGTTGCCAGCCTGTCGATCGCCCCCTCCGGCGATATCGGCTCGGTCACCTTCCCCGTATCTCTGGGCGGCGGCACGAGCCTTGTGTACAACCACGTGGTTGGCGTAGCGGGCGTGGGCGGCAACGTCGGCCTTATCACCATCCCCGCGATCGATCTCACTGTCGCGGGCGGCACCGCTCTCACGTTTACGTCATACTCCGACGGCCCCGGCACGGGCAAAGACGGTGGCTACAGTGTCACGAACGATGTCAAGCTCGGCAACAACAACCTCACTCTGAGCGCGGCCGACGATGCCGCCGCTCCCGATCCGAATTTCTCGGTCGCCGCGGGCCATACCATCACCATGAATGGCTCGGGCGATCTGCTGATCACCTCCACGGGTCTTGTCGGCATCAATATCGGCAACGTGACGCTGGGCCAAATCTCCATTAACAGCAACACCGGAGCAACCGTCGAGATCGAGCCCAACATCGGCGCGGGCGGCACGGTCATGGGCGCTGTGGTGATCGACAACGTGAGCGTGCAGGGCACGGCCGCCAACACGATCGACATTGGCGGCGCCGTGACCACCGACATCGCCAGCGTCCAGGTCGGCACGATTGACGTGCGCGGCACGGGGGCTTCGGACTTCACGGTCCAGTCGCAGAACATCGCCGGCAGCGCGACCTTTGGCAGCTTCACCACCGAAGACACCGTCTCCGGGACCCCGGAAGCGAACATCGCCAACTTCCTCCTCCACGTCAACAGCAACCTCGGCGGCTCGGTGGTCTTCACAAACGGCATCAGCGTTGGCGACGTCGGCCAGGCCGGCGACACCAGCAACGTTCTCATCGACGTTCGAGGCACCTCCGCGGGCGCGACGTTCCATGGTATCACGACCAACGCCGCCGGCACCGGCGTCACCGTCAATCTGGTTGGCGCGACCGGCCCGGTCAGCACCGGCAACCTCACGACCGTGGCAACCGCCCCGATCGCCTTCACCTTTAGCGATGTGGCCGGCGCGCTGACGATCGGCGCCGTGACGGCCTCGACCGCGGGCGTCGTCAACAGCGGCAGCATCACTTTTGATGCTCACAAGGGCCTCGGCGACATCATCGTCGGCGCGGTGACGCTCGGCAACGCGCTTGACGCCGACACCGCCGACTTCAAGATCACCGGCGCGGTCAACGCCGCGGCCTTTGGCAGCCTCACCATCGCGAGCATCACGACCGCCGGCACGGCAGGCGCCACAGTGCTTGTGGATACTTTCGGCAACGGGGCCATCAATGGCGTCACCATCCAAGGCGCCGTGAATCTCAGCGGCACGCTCAACAACGTCTTGATCGGCGGGTACTCGGCTCCCGGGGCCGCCCCCTCCAGCCTTGGTGTAGTTACGCTGCACGATGTCACACTCGACGGCACCTCGGATCTGCTTATCGTGGGCCGCACGATCACTCGCGTCAACATCAGCGGCACATGGAATCTCATCGGCGCGGCGAACGTGGCGGCCGTCGTCGCCGATCCCAACGTCGTTGGCCAGGAAGACGGCAAGATCGGCACGATCGGCGGGCCCAACTGGGATATCAACTTTGGCGCTGCGGGCGTCCACGCGGTCGGCTTCGCCGGAGCCGATGGCATTGGCGACGTCACGATCCGGTCGGTTGACTACCTCGGCGCCAGCACCGCCGGCAGGCTGATTTTTGACGGCAACTCCGATTCCGATACGGAGGTCTATGGGGTTCCCCCCCAGCCTGACGGAGTCGGCAATGCCGGAAGCCTCACGATCCTGACCCGCGGCGATGACCACACCAACGAGATGGCCTTCGGCGACAACTCGTTTTTCGGTGGCGTCACCATGACCAACGTCAGCATCGCCGGCGGCGCCAACGGCACGTTGCAGGCGACCACGCCTCCCGCGTTTTACACCGCTAATACCGGCGGCGCCGGCAGCATCGGCGTCGTCAAGATCGGCTGGGACACCACCGCCGGCGTCGGCATCGACGACTCCAACAGCAACGGCACGACGTTCCGGGCCGACGATGGCATCACCTCGATCACCGTCTTTGGGTTACGTTCCAAGCTCGTTAACGTGACGCTGAACGCCAACGCCGACACGGCGGCCGAAGTCGGCGCGGCCAACTGCCTCGGCTCGCTGGGCAACGTAATCGTCCCCGGCGAAGGCGTTGTGGACAGCCTGACCTCTGCCGCCCCGTGGATGGCGGTGCGCTTCGCCGACATCACGCTGGATGCCGGCAATCTGAATCTCGATCTCACGACCAATATCACCCTCATCGCCGACCGCGCGGCGGTTACGACCTCCACCCTCGGCACGGTTCGCGTGGTCAGCAACGGCTCGATCACCGGCGGCACGTGGAACATCGATGACGGCATCACGGGCATCGTGGTCACCGGCCTGTCCTCGCCCGTGGCCGGCAATATCACGCTGACGGCCGTCAACACCGACTTCGACTTCAACGTCGCTGCGCCGCTTGCCGGCATCATCGGCGGCGGCATCGGCGCGATCTCGGCCACCCGCAACATCACCATCACCACACTGAACACCGATGGCTCGGCCGACGTTATCGGCACCCTCGGCGCCAATACGGCCAGCGAGAATACCAGCACCATCACCGCCGGCGGCACGCTGACCATCACCACGCTGGATGTCGGCGGCAGCACCGGCGCCATCCAGGCCGCCCAGACCATCCTCCTGGACACGGTCAACGTGAACGGCGACATGCCGAGCGTGACCATCATGGAAGTCATCCCCGGCGCGTACACCATCACCATCGGCGGCGTCAACGCCATGCTCGTCGGCGGCAATGTCAACACCATCACGTCGGGCCTCGCCGTGGGTGACAACATCACCATCAACAACGCCGGCAGCACGATCTTCGGCAACCTCGACCTCATCAACGCCGGAGCCGGCAACGTGACCATCGCCGGCCTGACGGTGGTGCTCGGCACGCGCGGCTCGCCCGTGTGGGTCGTTACCGACACCGGCGTGGATTACATCCTCGACGTCGCCGGTACGTGGAACGCGGGAACCAACGCGGCAACCATCAACAGCACGCTGATCTTTGGCGCCACCAACAGCGTGACCATCAACGACATGGAAGGCGCCACGAGCGTGGCGGACACCGTGCTCTCGATCGCCACTCGCTCCAACCCCACCGGTGTGGTGAAGGACTACTCCGTCACCCTGGGCCCCAAGGACACTCCCGCCAAATTCAACCTGAACAGCTTCAGCGATGATTTCGGCCCCGGCCAGGATGGCCGGCACAGCTTCTTCCAGATCATGATCGAAGGCGATCTGCTGGGCGACATGGGCGCCGATCCCAATCCGTTTGACGGCTTCCTTGCTACGCTTGCCTCCGCCGCCCCGATCGTCGGCGATGTCAAGGGCATCGAGATCATGGGCAACTGGGACATCGCCAGCGGCGGCGGCGCATCCCATATCTTCGTCAAGTCGCTGCAGGAACTCAGCTTTGGTACCCTGACCGGCGGCGGTGCTGCGCCGACTGTCGATGTTCACGACAACTCCAACGGCACCAACCAGGACTTGGAAATCTACGACGCCCTCGCCGCCAGCACGGGCGTCATGATCGTCGTCATCCCCGATGGCGGCAGCATCACCAAGATGTTCGCCGGCCCCACCCCGACCCATGCCTTCGAGTTCATCCGCTTCTCGGATGGCGAGGCCGACACGGTCGTCGATACCGTCCGAATCCAATTCGGCGCCGGCGGCCGCGCCGGCATGATCGACGAGCTGGCCCTCTACGGCGAGAACATCGGCGTCGAGTTCAACACGCTCGACCCGCTGATCCCGGCCACCGACGCCACGACCGCCATCGTCTACGGCGTGACTCGCGGCGCGCTGGCCGCCACCGGCTTCACCAACATGGGCGCCGGCGGCCCCGGCACCGACCTCACCGGGAATGTCATCGAGTTCCTCGAGTTCTCCAGCCCCATCGGCTCGCTGATGGTGACGGACGCCAACCTCACCGCGGGCCACCCGTTCGGCGCCAACGTCGGCAATGTCCTGATCGGCTACAACGTTGTTCTGGACTCCAAGTCCGACATGGCCCCGTTGGCCAGCTACATCAATAATCCCAACAACGCCGGAGTCGGCCAGACCGTGCGCACGGCCGCCGGCAACCCGGTGTATGCCGCCTTGGGCACCGTTCTGGTCCAGGGCTCCATCGCCGGAATCGCCACCAGCGGCGGCGTCGGCAATGTCTCCACCGTCGATACCGTGACCGAGGCCGTTCCCGTTCCCAGCGCCAACCTTGGCGGCATTGTCACCGACGGCAGCGCTGGAATCATCAACATCCAGGGCAATGTCCTGGGCAGCCTGGTGGTCGGCGACCGAATCGTCACCGGCCTTGGCGTTGACGGCTTGCTCGGGACCGCCGATGACGTGATCGGCATCCACGGCACGCCCACCTTCACGACCAGCATCACCGTCACCGGCAGCCTCGGCACGACGCCGGGCGATGTCCTCACAAGCGGGCCCGCTGGCGCCAACCCCGCCGACCGAAGGGGCGATCCGCAACGCCCTCTACCAGCTCCCTTGGACCATCAACGGCGATCAGGTTTCCGCCCCCGATGGCATCGGCACCGACGCCACGGCCTTCACGATCAGCGTCGGCAACATGCTCAATGCCGCGGTCGTGACCGGCAAGCGCATCCTGGTCGATCTCACGGAGAGCCAGGCCGACGACAGCCTCGTCGCCAACATCACGGCCTCGACCATCCGCGGCAACACCTGGTCCGGCGAACGCATTGGCTCGCCCAACTTCAAGACCACGATCTTCGCCAACGGCGCCTACCCGATGAGCACCGGCAACATTGAGTACACCGCCAACAATCCCACGATCGACTTCTATGCCACCGGCGGCAGCCCCGGCGACATCACCACCGACATCACGAATGTCGGCGACATGATCAACTTCACCGTCACCGCCGGCAGCGGCAACGGTGGCTCCCTCCTGGCGAACATCGTCGCCGGCTTGCAGACTGCCGCCGAGATCCTCTCCAACACCGTCGGCTCCGGCGGCATGATCGGCACCCTCAACACCATCGCCACCGACAACCACGTCGGCACGTTGCCCTCGGGCAACTGGATTTCGGCCTCCGACAACATCATCTTCGCGAGCGTCAAGTCGGGCCTGCAGACCACGCCGCCGGCCGCCGGCAGCATCAACTCCGACTTCAGCGCCGGCGTGCCCCTGGGCGCGTTCAATCCCTTCCAGGCGAACGTCAACGACGCCACCATGCCGATCTTCCGCAGCGTCATCAACGGAAACGCCACCGGCAGCAGCATCACCATCAATCTGATGCAGGCCGGCTGGTCGGTGGACACCAACGCCGACGGCGTTGCCACCGACGACATCGACAGCAACCTCAACAGCACGTTCGTCGCGGATTCGTCGATCACCCTCACGCAGATGCAGATCGACGGCAACGCGGTCGGCAACGACGGCGTCGCCGGCAAGCACATCGCGGCCGCCGGCCTTGGCTGGCTGGGCTCGGCCACTCCGTTCGTCGCGGGCGCTGCCAACCACTCGCTGCTGACCATCGGGTCGAGCAGCACCGTGATCGGCAACCTCGGCGGCACCTTCTCCGCCGGCATGTTCTTCCCGTTCCTCAATACCAACAACAGCCCGCTGAACACCAACGACGTCCAGCCCTTCCAGGCGGGCACCGTCCTGACCCTGGGCGAGGTCTCCATCGCCGGCCTGACCGTCGGCACGTGGGACCAGACCGCCACCGGCGTCAACAACACCGATGGCATCGGCCTGGCCGAAATGCTCGCCGGCACCGAGTCCGGCGCCAACATTGCCTTCGCTCCCACATGGTCCATCGGCGCCACCGACAACATCGCCGCGACGATCAGCGTCGTCGGCAAGCCCTGGATCCAGCCCCCGCAGTTTGGGCTGGGCTCCATCGCTCCGAATCCGGCCGATGGCGATGGCGAGGCCATCAGCATCGCCGCCTTCGGCGGCGTCGGCGGCGCCGTGACATTTGCCGATTCCGGCAGCTTCACTCTCGTCATGTCCAACATCAATGCCATCACCGCGATCGACACGAACGAGGCGCCCCCGGCAACCCGTCCATCCCCAGCACGAACCTGAAGTTCAACTCCGGACAAGCCGGCGCGAACATTGGCGCCAACCTCACGATGAATCTCACCGCCCTGGGCGCTGGCAATGCCGTCAGCACCCACGGCAACGACGCCAGCCAGATCGGGCTGAACGTCGCCTTCTACACCGCGGGCCTCGACTACTTCGTCCGCCTGAACGGCGGCCCGGCGACCAACGCCCCGCTCGGCAGCGTGGCCACCACGCCGCTGGTCAACAGCTTCTGGGATGCATGGGGCTTCGGCGCCATCAATGCCACTCTCCGTGCCAACGATGCCGATCCCACCGACGGCCTCAAGGCCGGCAACCTCAACTTCGACCTGATTGGCGCTGGCCAGAATGTGGCGGGCCTGTTCGTGGCCCAGCACAACATCACCGCCGGCACCGACGACGTGACCACCGATGGCGCGCCGGGCCTCGGCGAGGCCGGCCTCAACGCCGACATGCTTGCCGGCCTCTCCGCCAACGTGGTTTACGATGATTCGGGTTCCGCCAACCTCGTCGGCCCCACGCTCTTCCCGGGCGGCGATTTCTCGGCCAAGGTCGTGGCCGGCAACCAGATCGAGCACGCCGGCGCTGATCTGATGGGCCTGGCCGCCAAGGCCGGGCAACTCACGGTCGGCAACGGCAACTTCACGGCCTCCTTCGCACTGGTGTCGGGCGCTGAGGACCAGCTCTACGATCCCACCGCGTCCTCGGACATCCGCGCGTTCATCGTCGCGTCCACCAACGTGGCCGCCGGCGCCATCATCGATGCTGGCGACAGCAAGGGCGCCTTTGGCGCCACCACCGGCGGAGGCCTCGGCGGCGTGTCCGGCCGGGCCACCGGCTCCTTCTACGGCGGCATCCACGCCGGTGCCGGCACCGACCTGGACATCACCGCGGTGGCCGACAACGCCAACCGCGGCGACATGAACGCCACGATCCGCACGGTTGAGGATCTGGATGTCTCGGCCAAGGGCATCTGGGCCGAGTTTGACATGGCCTCGGCCAACATCGAGGTCGGCTATGGCATCAACGGCGGCAACCTCCTGGGCAACGTCATCGCCGAAGGCACGATCAACAAGATCGAGGTCTACGGCAACATCGGGTCTCCGGCGGCGCCGTCGCTGATCTACACGGGTGAGGTGGTGACCAACCTGTGGGTCGGCAACCCGTCCGCCGTGGCCACGTTGGCCCACACCGTCCGCATCAATGACGAGTTCTACAACAGCACCTTCGGCGACATCGACGGCGATGTCTTTGAAGGCGGTCTGGCCGGCGGCGCCAGCCCCGTGATCTATGTCGGCGGCAGCGTCAACGGCAACGTCGCCCTTGGCGTGTATGGCGGCATTGACCGCCTGCGCCTCCAGCAGAACGGCGGCTTGGTTGACTACCAGTTCGTCGAAGGCTCCGGCGCGTTCTTCATCACCGGGCCCAACGTCGATATCGTCGCCCAGGGCGCGCCCGACACGTTGCTTGGCGGTAACGGCATCGACCTGCAGGTCATGGCCGCCGGTCCGGATACCGGCATCCACCAGCTCATTGCCGGCGACACGCTCAAGCGCCTGCATGTCGTGAACGGTTCGGTGGGCCAGATCATCGTGAACGACAACATGGACATTACGTCCGTGATCGATGGCTTCACCGGTCGTTTCGCCGTCGTGCCCTCCAGCTTCGAGTTCCTGATCAACTCCGTCCCGACGGTCACGCCCCTCGAGTTGGCCTTCAACAACGACAAGCCCGCGGTCAACGCCAAGCTGATCAACGTCGAGTACAACATCGGCATCACCGCACCCGACACGAGCCTCATCGCCAGCAGCGCGATCAGCATCGGCCAGGGCTTCGATGCTGCGAAGGACAACTACGCCATCTTCATCCAGGGCAACCTGCTGGACGGCGGCAGCATCACCAGCGAGGCCGGCTCGGTCGGCAACATCCTGATCGGCGACGGCCTCGGTACCAACACGTCGATCAATGCCGGCATCAGCACCACCTACGGCACCCCCGGCCAGCACAGCATCGGCGATGTCTACATCACCGACGGTCCGGTCAGACTGACCAACTCCTTCAACGCCCCTGACGGCAGCCTTGGTGTGGTGAGCACGAGGTCCGATATCACGGTCAACTCCATCACCACCGGCAGTCTGGTGGCGAACATCGATGTGCTGAACGACATCGGCGGCTTCGTCAGCCGCGAGGGCACGCTCTCCACCCCGGAGGGTGGCGAAGTCCATGTCGCCGGCTCGATCGGGCTGCTCCAGGCTTCTGGCCTCGTGAGCGGCAACTACTTCGCCGAGACCGGCAGCATCGGCCTTGGCACTTCCTCCACCCTGGCCATCAACTCGAACGCCGGCATCTTGAGCGAGATTGCGGATGTCAACGTCGTCCTCGTAGCCGGTTTGAACATCGGTAACGTCAGCGCTCTGACCGGCGACGTCGAGGGCACCTATACGGCCGGCGGCAACGTCGGCAACTTCTTCGCCTTCGGCGGCATCTTCGTTACCGTCACATCCGGTGGCAACGTCGGCACCATGAACGCCAAGACGGACGAGATCGACGCCACCGTCGAAGCCTTTGGCTCAATCGGCAACCTCGATGCCAGCACGGATATCGAGGGCTCCTTTACCTCGCAGATCGGCAACATCGGCAACTTGACGGCCGACGTTGGCATGATCACGGCCGACCTGATCGCCCGCGGCAACATCGGCACGATCCAGGCAACCGTGGGCGACATTAGCGCCAGCATCCAGGCCGGCGCCCAGATCGGCGCGATCACGGCTGGCGGCCAGATTGTCGAAACCACCATCCAGGGCGGAACCGTCGCGGACGTTACCGCCACCAACAACATTGCCAGCACCACCATCACCTCCACCGGCAGCGTCGGCAACATCACATCGATCACCGGCGCAATCACCACTTCGCTCGTGGACGATGTTGCCGTGGGTGTCGTGGTCGATGCCAAGGTCAACATTGGGAACATCGCTGCCAGCGGAAATATCGAAGGCAGCTTCACCGCTGAAACCGGCAATATCGGAACGATCATTTCCGACGCCGGCGACATCACCGGCAGCTTCGCCGCCGGGGCCAGCATCGGCGATATCACCGCAACCATCGGCGAGATCGATGGCTCCGCCGACGCCAAGGTAGGCATCGGGAACCTCCGTGCCAGCAGCGACATCGAAGGCAGCTTCACCGCTGAGACCGGCAGTATCGGCAACATCCTCTCCGACGCCGGCGATATCTTCGCCAGCTTCGTTGCCGGTGCGAGCATCGGCAACATCGCGGCGACCACCGGTGAGATCAACGTCGATACCTACGCCGACGCCAAGGTGAACATCGGCAACCTCAGTGCCAGCGGCGACATCGAAGGCTACTTCACCGCTGAAACCGGCAACATCGGCAGCATCATCTCCGATGCGGGCTGGATCACCGGCGACTTTGTGGCTGGCGGCAACATCGGCGATGTCATCGCACGTACCGGCAACATCGAAGGCTACGTGACCGGCGTGGCGCTCAGCGCCAACGGCACGGTCGTTACCATCACGTTCTCCGCGGGTGCCTCAAGCGACAGCAAGGCTCCTTCGGCGCCCATCATTAACTTCACGGGTTCCGGCCCGGCGGAAATCACGGCCACGACCGTCTCCGGCCAGATTACCGCTGGCGGAAGCATTGCAAGCATCCAGGCCTATGGTGACGTGGGCGACTACACAATCACGGCCGGCACCACGATCGGCAATATCACCACCACGACCGGCGGCGTCGGTGCGGCCGATCCGTTCGCGGTCCACCTGTCGTTCGGTTCGTCAGCCATCAGCGTTCCTTCCATCGACATCGACCTGGCCGTCACCGCCCTGACCATCACGGCCGGCACCACTGTCGGCAACATCACCTCGGCCGCGAACATCGGTACTGCCTCGCCGCTGGATCTCACGGTAAACGGCATCCAACTCCACGAAAAGAACATGATGTCCGTCCACGCGGGCACCAGCATCGGCAACATCCAAGCCTCCGGCGACATCTTCGGCAAGTTCGTGGCCGAGGGCACGCTCAATGCCAACGGCAACACCCTCACCGGCGGCACCATCGGGTTTGTCGTGGCCAAGACCGGCAATATCGGCTCGGCCACGGATCCCGTGGTCATCCGCGCCGGCGGCAACGCCACGATCGATCCCAACACCCTGCTGATGACAACAACCGCCGGGGGCGGCGTCGGCAACATCTACTCGTTCCTTGGCGACATCTACCTCGATCTGGCCACCGGCGGCGATGTTGGAATTGTCGGCACCACCGTCACGGGCGGTATCGCCGCTCCGCTCGGGTCCATCAACGGCTCGATCAAGATCGGCGGCAACCTCGGCGGCCTCTCCGGCCAGGCGATCAACCTCGGCACCAATGTCGTTCTCGGCGTCACCGGCGTGTATCGCAATCCGGCCGGCGGCGTCGCCCGCATCACCGACACCCTCCCGCTCGTCGTTCGCGTCGCGAACCACACCTATACCGTCGCCGTCCAGAACGTCTCCAACGGCTGGGCGCACTACCACATCGATGGCAGCCAGCTCGTCTTCGATTCGCTGTCCATCGACCGCAATCCGGCCCAGAGCGTGAACGCCAACATCAGCATCACCGGCGAGTCCAAGGGTTCCTCGGACACCGGCTCCACGACGGCCAACGTGCTCGTCGAGCAGCTCACCATCAACGGCCACACCGGCAACGTCGATATCAACGGCGACGTTGAGAAGATGCAGGTGAACGGCAACCTCCGCGATGGCGAGGTCACCATTTCCGGCCACCTCGGCACCCTGAACGTCACCCGCGACATTGGCCGCTTCGGCAACCCCACCAACATGTCCATCACCATCGGCGATGGCTATGACGCCATCAAGGTCGGCGGCACCAACTTCGGCCTGCGGAAGTTCAACCTGAGCGCTGGTTCCTACATCAGCATCCCCAACACCGCCCGTGGTGTCCGCGACAGCGATATGACCCACGAGAACGATACCTACGTCAATCTCTACCTGGGCGCCGGCACGGCCACTGTGACCGTCAACAACGGCATCATCGAATCCGTCCTCCTCGGCGCCAACGCCGCCAACCTCCTGGCCATCACCACGCAGAACCCGGACAACCTCACCAGCGACACGTTCGTCGTCCACAACAAGGTGGTTCTCAAGGCCGGCGCCAAGCCCACCGCGACGCAGAAGAAGCTGATCGCGATCGACAAGGCGTATGCCGCCAAGACCAGCACCGTCGCCACGGTGGCCGACGACAGCGACACCGCCTTCATCAACCACATCGTGACCAAGGGCTCGGTCGCCACGCTGAAGAATGTCCGGATCGAAGGCTCGGTCGGCGACATCACTCTCGGCTCCGGCAGCATACTCCAGGGCGTCTTCATCGGCGCCGACGCCGGCCGCATTGCCGCCGGCAACACGATCAAGACGGTCATCGTCCATGGCAATGTCGGCACGATTGCCGCGAAGGCCGGCTCCGCCATCCGCGTGGATGGCTCGGTTGACAAGGTCAACGTCACCGCGCTCAGCGCCTTGCACGTCGATGGCAACGTCGGCTCGATGACCGGCACCTCGGTCAGCGGCGCCTACATCGGCGGCTCGGCCATCACCATCAATGCCGCCACGCTCAAGAACGTCCAGGTGATCGGCTCGGTCGGCCTCGAGGTCACCGGCGCCGCCATGGGCGGCCTCACCCTTGGCCAGGCATTCAGTGCGGCCGACGCCGCCCGCATCCTGGGCACCACCCAGGCTGGCCTGCCGGGCATGGGCGACAGCGGCCCGAACGGCGACCGCTTCGTCGGCGGCATCGACGCCGGCAAGCTTGCCACCAACGTCTCCGTCGGCGGCCTGATCTCCGAACTCGGGTTCCGCTCGACCGGCAACGACATGTCCTGGATGCTCGGCCAGGTCGTTGACGACGCCGTCATCGGCGTCCGCACCGACGCGGTCTGGGTCAAGCAGGACGGTGTCATCACCAAGTTTGCCCCCGGCCAGACGGCAATCACCGGCCCGGCCGATGAGATCATCGCCCAGGGCGCCAACACGGGTTCCAACGCCGGCTCCAACACCGGTGGCTCCTCCAGCACTGGCGGCGGCAGCATCGGAACCATCGGACACTAATTGCCCATCAGGTTAGCATTTAGAGCGCCCGAGGCACCATGCCTCGGGCGCTCTTTTTGGTCTCAACATCGAATACATAGTTGAATATAGGAAAAGTAGATTATATACTGCCGGCCTATACCGGAGCAGAAGAATGCGCTATGACCCTGCCATGTCGAAGGTCAAGAAGATCAAGCACGAACGGAATCCCCTGCGCATCTGGGACAACATCTTCCGGTACGCAAAGGCTGGCTACGCCGCCATTTCCGAAGATGACCTGCTCCGCATGCGCTGGTACGGCATCTACCGGCAGAAACCCAACGACGGCCACTTCATGTGGCGCATCAAACTGCCCGGCGGGCGGCTGACATCCGCTCAGCTTCGCCAGATCGGCGCTCTGGCCAACGACTACGGCCGCGGATTCGGCGACATCACCACCCGGCAGGACATCCAACTCCACTGGATGGGCATCGCGGACTTCCCCGACGCCTTCGACCGCATCTACAAGGCCGGCCTCTATACCGACTTCGCCTGCGGCGATAACCCCCGCAACACCACCTCCTGCCCGCTCGATGGCGTGCTGAACAGCCAGATCGTCCCGCTCGGCGACACTGTTCAGCGCGTGGCCGACATGTACCGCGCCGGCGGCGAGGAGTTCTCCAACCTCCCGCGCAAGTTCAAGACCGCCATTGCCGCCTGCCCGCTTCACTGCCACCAGCCGCAGATCAACGACCTTGGGGCCTTTGGAGTCATCCGCAAAACTCCTGCCGGCGAGCAGCGGGGCCTGGGGCTGGTCGTGGGAGGCGGCCTCTCCTCCGATCCGTATCTTGCCCAGGGCCTGCGCGTCTTCATCCCCGAGGATCGCGTTGCCGACCTTGTCCCGGCCGTCTTCCGCGCCGCGGCCCTGGTTTTCCGCGACAGCGACGTGCTCCGCTACAAACGCGGCCACGCCCGGCTCAAGTTCCTCGTCGCCGAAAAGGGCTGGCGGTTCTTCCGAGACGAACTGGAGCGATATCTGGGCTTCGCCCTGGAGCACGACGAGTCGATCGTTAATCCGCGCGGCGCGCTGCACACCGACCACCTGGGCTCCGGCGAGCAGATCGACGGGCTGTACTACCTGGGCGCCGCCGTCCCGCGCGGCCGCTGGGCCGGCGATCAAATGATCGCTGTCGCCGGACTGGCCGAGCGCTACGCCGAGAGCGGCCGCGCAGCTCCGGCTCTCGCAGAAGCAGAATGCCCTCTTCGTCAACATCCCCCAAGGCAACCTCGACGCCCTGGCCGCCGAGCTGGAGGGCATCGGGCTCTCGCCCAAAGCCCCGCTGTGGCGCCAGTCGCTCGTGGCCTGCACGGGCAGCGAGTTCTGCAATCTCGCCGTGGTCGAGACCAAGCAGCGCTCGGCCGACATCCTCGCCTATCTGGAGCGCGAGGTGCGGCTCGACACGAGCATCATGGTGTCCGTCAGCGGCTGCCCCAATTCCTGCGCCCAGTACCAGATCGCCGACATCGGCCTGACGGGCATCCCCGCCATCCTTCCCGACGGGAAGAAGGTCGACGGCTTCAACCTCTTCGTCGGCGGCTGCCTCGGGGAGTCGCCGCGCTTTGGTGTCGAGCTCTTGCGCAAGGTCCCGGCGCAGTACGTGCAGAAGGTCATCGCGGCCCTTGTCCGCGGCTACATGGCCAACCGCATCGAGGACACCGACGGCGAGGTCGAGCCGTTCCGCGCGTTCGTGTCGCGCCTCGAGATCGGTCAGCTTCGCCAACTCTGCACGATCGACGAGTGGATTCCCGCGCCGCCCAGGGCGGCCTGAGTGTCAGCCATGGGCCGTCACCGGCAGCGAGGCCAGGGTCTGCATGTGGCTCTGGCATTCCGCCTCGCTGCTCCGCCGCTCTTCCTCGGTCAGCCGATAGCACACGCCGCGGAAGACGATCCGCCCGTCCTTGCGGCGGATTCGCCGGAGAAAATACTCGTTGACGCGCGCAAAGCCATGTTCGGCCGCCCAGTCCTCGATATCCCCGACGGCATCGCGGTTGCTCGCGGCCTCCGCGTCGATCTGGACCACGTCGATGCTGGCTTGTGGCTCGCCCCAGTTGCTGGGATTGATGTCAATAATCGGCACGCTACCTCCGGCTCGATGCCGTTGCGTTCGATTATAGCGTGCAAGGGTATGTTATGACGATAGCCTCGCTCCTCCTCAGGGCGCGTCACCCAAACGTGCATTTCTTCCTGATCGCCCGCCTCAGCCTTCTCAGGTACTCCTCCGCCGGGACCTCGGTGCAGCCGAAGTGCAGCAGGTGCGGCGTGCTGGCCTGCGCGTCGAGCAGGAGATAGCCGCGCTGGCGCAGTGCTCGACCAGGTGGACCAGCGCCACCTTGCTGGCGTCGCGCTCGTAATGGAACATGCTCTCGCCAAAGAACGCGCCGCCGATCGACACGCCGTACAACCCGCCGACCAGGCGCTCGCCGCGCCAGGCCTCGACGCTGTGCGCCAGGCCCATGCCGTGCAGCCGCGTGTAGGCTTCGATGAGCTGCTCGGTGATCCAGGTGGCGCCGCTGCGGCAGAGCATGCAGGCGCACATGGTCTCCTCAAAGTCGTGATTGATGCGCACGCGATACGGAAAACTGTTGCCGCGCATGAACTGCCCCAGCGTGTGCGGCACGTGAAAGCTCTCGTCCAGCGGGATCACGCCGCGCGGATCGGCCGTGTACCACGCGATCTGCCCCGTGGGATCGGCCATGGGAAAGATGCCGCGACAGTACGCGTCGATGAGGGTCTCGGGATCGAGGCGCAGCACGTTCCGCATCAACCCATATTCTACCGTATCAGGGCTGCTGAAACACGATGAAGCTCTTCTTCCGCATCTGGATCGAACGGATTGGCCGCATTGGCGCCGGTGGCCGGAGCTTCTGATCGGAGGCGACCTCGCAGATCACCAGCAAATCCGGGCGGTCATGCACCGCCTTGGCCAGCTCCGCCTCGCTTTGATACACCGGCACCACCTGCCGCAACTCGAAAATCAGCGGCGCGTGCTCGATCGGGTAGAAGGCCACGGGCCGGCCGCCTGCCACCGATCGGATTTCGCTGGCGACGCTGGATATCGCGACCGGCTCGAGCCGCCGCAACCAGATCCCCACGCCAAACACCATCAGGACAGCCGCGGCCACGGTTCCCGCCATGATCGCGATTCTCATTCGGTGGCTGTCGTAGACTTCCACCGCGTGATGGACCATCCAGCCCGCCATCAGCATCAGCGGCGGCATCAGCGGCAGCAGATAGTGCTCCTGTTTCTGAGGCACGAGCATCAAAGGCACGAGGATGCTTCCCGCCCACGCCAGCAGAATTCGGGCGGTCAGATCATGCGACATCGCGCCACGGCCATCGCGAGCGCGGCGAGGACCAGCGGCGTGAACGGTAATGTGGACGCGAGCATGTATCCCCAAGGGAGGTACAACGCCCCGCCGTGGTCCCGGCCGGTGGCGATGTCGCCGAGCTCGTGCCGCCACGTGGCCCCACCGTCGTGCAGCATCGCATAGAGCCACCACGGGAGAGCGACCATGATGAGGCTGACGATCGCGCCGCTCCTGACAAAGTCCCACAGGATCTTCCATCGCGACGTACACGCGGCCAGGGCGATCAGGAAGAGAATCGGGAAGACCGCGGGCGGCCCTTTTGCCATCGCGGCCAAGCCAATGGAGATTGCGGCGAAATGATGAAACAGCAGCCGTCGAGGCGATGCATCATCGGCCGCGCGAGAAAAAGCACATGGCCACCGTGGTGAACAGCGCGGCAAGCACATCCGTCTCCGCCAGCCGCGCATATCGCAGCATGCCCAGGCAGGCGGTGAGGGCGAGGCCGACGAAGACCGTCACATCCGTTCGAAGTGCGGGCTTCAGCCCGTAGTTCGTAGTGCGGGCTTCAGCCCGTATCCGAGCGAGCGCGAGCAGATACGGGCTAAAGCCCGCACTACAAACAAGAACGACCATCATCCACCCGGCCAGGACCATCGGCAGCCGCCCGGCAAACGTGCTCACGCCGAAGCATTTGAACGAGACAGCGCAGAGCCAATACGCCAGCGGCGGCTTGTGCAGGCGCACGGCGCCGTTGAGGTGCGGCACGAGCCAGTCGTGCCATCCGCCGCCGAGCATTTCGCGCGGTCTCCAGCACGCGCGCCTCTTGCGTGCGGTCCTGCGGCGTCACGTAAGCCAGCGCCAGCAGCGCTGCCAGCGACCACCCGGCCACCAGCACCAGCGCCCCGCGCGACCCGCCCACCGCCGGCCGCGCCAGGATCTGCATGGAATTCTCGCTCAAGCAGGCCGAGTATAGCCGATACACTTCCCCGCGAATAGCCGGTGCAGCCGGTGCAGCTATGTGGAGCGTGCCGCCCCGGCCGTGATCGTCTTCGCGCACGCCCGCACAGCAGACCCACGGCAGTCATGACGTTGAGGCGGCAATCATCTCCTGCCGAGGTCGGCCGCCGTAGTTTGGGCCCTCCCGCCTGCCGTTGGATTCGCATTATGCTGCGAGGCCATATCGTCTGCGGAGTAAGAGAATAGCCGCCGGAGACGCTGAATGACGGTACAGCCGCGAGATGAAGTACATTTCGGCGACGAAGCCGCCGCCGTGCTCTATAATGGCGAACCTTTACGGATGTGGAACCCAGCACGGAGCGACGCCGCGCCCAGCTGCATCGAGACTCGGAGGACACGCGTATGAACGACGAGAGGCACAACTCCTGCCCGAAGTGCGGCAACACGGACATCCGCCGCACCATTGGTTGGGAGACGTTCGGAATCTGTGTCCTTCTGCTCCTTGTAAGTGCATGGGTCTTTGGGGCAGTTGACCCGCCAAGTTTCTTTTTGCACTGTATCCGCGACGCGGTCGCGGTTGCGGTCATCGTCACTTTTTTCGCCGCCCTATTGGGAAAGAACCGTTGCAGGGCGTGTGGGAATCGTTGGAAGGGGCGCAGTACGGATCGACATTGGCAACTGCGCCTGCTCAAGCTCTGGCGGAACTATCTCCGGCCGTTCCTCATCATTGCCATCGTGGTGATGACGTTTCGATTGATCGTCGTCGATTGGAACGACGTGCCGACCGGCTCGATGAAACCCTCGATCATCGAGGGCGACCGGATCCTCGTGAACAAGCTCGCCTACGACCTGAAGGTGCCGTTCACCACCTGGCACATCTTCAAATGGGGCGACCCCAAACGCGGCGACATCGTGGTTTTCTTCAGCCCCGAGCAGGACCGCACGCGCCTCGTCAAGCGCGTTGTCGGCCTGCCGGGCGACGTGATCGAGATGCGCGACAATTGCCTGCTGGTCAACGGCAAGGCGCTGGGCTACGAACTGGCGTCCCCCGCTTCCATCGACCTGCTCTCGCCCGAGGACAGGGGAGGCTCGAAGTTTCTCAACGAGAACCTGCCGGGCCACGGGCACCCCGTCATGCTCGCCAGCGACCCGTTGCGAATGCAGCCCTTGAGCACCTTCACCAGCGCAATGCTCGGCCCCGACGGCAAAGTGCCGGCCGGCCATTACTTCGTCATGGGCGACAACCGCGACAACAGCCGCGATTCGCGCTATTTCGGGCCGGTGCCGCGCGAGCTGATCGTCGGCCGAACTTCGCGCATCATGGCGTCGCTGGGGCAATACTACATCCCGCGCTGGGGGCGGTTCTTCGCGGCCCTGCCATGAGATTTTTCGGCTTTCCTCAATTGAAAATCGAAAATCAAAAATCGACAATTCCCCCATGACCGCTCCCGCCGAAGCATGGACGATTCGACGCCTGCTGGAATGGACCACGCCCTTCTTCACGCGCAAGGGACTCGATTCGCCGCGTCTGTCGGCCGAGCTGCTGCTCTCCCACGTGCTCAAGCTGCCTCGCATCAAGCTCTACACCGATTACGAGCGACCGCTTTCCCAGGAGGAACTGGGCGGATACCTGGCGCTGGTGCAGTGCGCAGTCCGAGCACGAGCCCATCGCCTATCTCACCGGCAAGGCGCATTTCTTCAGCCTCGAGCTGGAGGTTGACCGCGGCGTGCTCATTCCCCGGCCGGAAACCGAAACGCTTGTGGAGAACGTCCTGCAGCTCGCGCGCAACGAGGGCGGCATGGAAGCCCCGCGCGTGCTC
This sequence comes from uncultured Phycisphaerales bacterium, assembly GCA_963836515.1. Lineage (GTDB taxonomy): Bacteria > Planctomycetota > Phycisphaerae > Tepidisphaerales > Tepidisphaeraceae > CAWIJX01. The sequence goes on along the minus strand of CAWIJX010000004.1, from coordinate 1,552,500 downwards.
GATCTGTGTACCGGGAGCGGCTGCATCGCGGCCGCCATCGCCTTCCACCTCAAGACCGCCACGGTCCTCGCCGGCGACATCAGCGCCGCGGCCGTCGACATGGCGAAGAAGAACATTCAGCGGTTGGGCCTGGCCGATCGCGTGACGATCCAACAGGGCGACCTGTACGAAGTTGTGGGCAAGTCCGTCGATCCGCGCCCGTTCGACTTGCTTGTCGCCAATCCACCGTACATCCCCACCGCACAGATCGAGTCGTTGGACCGTAACGTTCGCGACTACGAGCCCCTGGCCGCCCTCGACGGCGGGCGCGATGGGATGATGCTCCACCGACGCATCCTGGCCGGCGCGCCGAGCATCTGCGCGGGGGGACGGGTCTTCCTCGAGATCGCCTTCGACCAGGGCGAACTGGCCATGTCGATCGCGTCGGAGCAGCCATCGTTCCAGGATGCACGCATCCTCAAAGACTACGGCGGCCGGCCACGCGTGCTCATGGCCCGGAAGAAGGGGTGAAAAATGAAAAGAACTGCCAGTGCCCTCATTGGCGGTTCGACCTCTGTCACATTTGCCGACTCTGAGGAGTTGCCCGGGTAGAGGTAGTCCTCGCCTGACGCATCCACGATGCGGATCAATCGAGCGGGGTCATTGAGATAGAGCTTTGCGATCAGGTTGCCGCCGTCTCATGGGTCATGCCACCAGAGCTTCCCGAGCCTTGGCGGGCAGCCTGATGGATACGAACCTCGTCGCGTGAAACAGGTAATCCTCGCCAGATTCGTCGATGATGCGAACCCAGCCCTTCATGTCCCGCGGATGGGGCTCGACCTGCCGGTAGACCTTGCCGACTTCCAGTGAGGCCGGGTATCCATCGAGAAGAAGCCTCATTTCTCAAACTCCTTGAGCACGTCATCGGGCAGCGGTGCGCAGAAGTTGTCGGCGATGCGGACCTTTCCCTTGAACAAACCGAAGACGCGGGGCTTCTTAGTCGGTGTGATCGGCACCAGCCTGGCCACCGGTTCACCCGCTTCAGCGATCGTGATCTCCTCACCATCGCGCACGCGGGCGATCACGTCGCGGAGATTTGTGCGATATCGCGAACCTCTAGCTGGACAGACATGATCGGCTCCTCATCTGAAGACTACCCGATGGCGGCCGACAGCGCGCGACGGGCCGTACGCGGCAGGTCCAATCGGACGAACCAATCGGACGAATACAGATAATCCTCGCCTTCTTCATCTATCACGCGGAGCGTCTCGGGAGGATCGTTCTTTTCCGGCTTGATGACTCGATAGGCTTTGCCTAACCGAAGAGACGCCTCATTCCCGTCATTGCGAATGCAGATGGCATAGAACGGATAAGACGGTCTACCCGAGCGGCCGTTTGATTTTCCAGTCGCGTTTGCCAACGCCGTGCGCTTCACACCAGTGGACTTCGGCTTCATAGATCCTGCCTTTGTCATCGCGGACGAGAGCAACTCCTTTTAACTTGCGCCAATTCGCGCCGCCGTAGCAGCTCTGCAGGTACGCCCTGATTCTAACCGCGCGGCCAGTGGCGATCACCTGAATGTGCCGGATTTCGCTCAGGATTTCGAATCGCATCGCCTCTTCCCAGCGGCGCCGAAGCAGCACCTGCTGTGCAGCATCCGCGAGGAAGCGACCCAGGTCAAGTTTCCGAAGGTCTAGTGTCCTTTGCCGAAGAACGTCTTGATCGAATCGTAAATATCGTCCTTGCTGTTCACGCGGCTCGTCAAGACCTTCTGCTGGCCGCGCAGGTGCTCGTGCAGCACATTGATGAAGTTCCCGCTCCCGTACGCCGACGCCACCTGGCAATAGCCGAACATGTTGCTCATCGGGATGAGCTGCTCCTTGAGCAGCTTCACACACTCGCGGCTGTCGGCATCCGAGCTGTTGTCGCCATCGCTGAAGTGAAACAGGTAGATGTTCCACTCATCCGGCGAATAGTGCTGGTCGAGGAGCTGCTTACACATCTTGAAGGCCGAGCTGATCTTCGTGCCGCCATCCTCGCGCAGGTGATAGAACGTGTGCTTGTCCACTTCCTTGGCCGCCACGTCATGCACGATGTACCGGCTCTCGATGCCCTCGTAGTTCTTCCGCAGCCACGTGTCGATCCAGAAGCTCTCCAGGCGCACCAGCTCCTTCTGCTCCTCGCCCATCGAGCCCGACACGTCCATCATGAACACGATCAGCGCGTTGCTCTGCGGGCTCTTGACCTCTTTCCAGCTTCGATAGCGGATGTCCTTCTTCTCGGGCACGATGATCGGGTTGTCCGGGTCATACGTGCCGAGCATGATCTGTCGCTTGAGCGATTCCTTGAACGACCGCTTGAAATGCCGCAGCGAATCCGGGCCGACCCGCCGCAGGCTGCTGTACTTGTCCTTGATCGTCGTGATCCGGTGCTTGCCCTTGGGCTCGATGCGCGGCAGCTTGAGCTCTTCGGCCAGGATCTCGGCCAGCTCGTCCAGCGTCAGGTCCACCTCCATCAGGTGCTGCCCCGGCTGATCTCCGCCCTGTGAGCCCTTTCCCTGGCCGACCTGATCGCCTTCATCGCCGTCGCCCGTGCCGACCCCGCCGCTGTTGTCGCCATAGCGAAAGCTGGGCAGCTCGATGCCGCGCACCGGGATCGAGATCAGGTGCTTGCCTTCCTTGCCGATCAATTCGCCCTTGGTGAGGAACTTGCGCAGATCCTCACGAATCCGGCCTTTGACGATCTGGCGGAAGCGTTGATGATCTTTATCAATCTTCAGGACCATATGGCTAGGTGATTCTAGGACGCAAAGCACGCGCCGGGTACGGCAAATCGATGTCAATCTGAAGCGGAAGCGTCAGCGCCCGCTCGCACTCTGTCTGAAGCGGAAGCGTCAGCGCCCGCCCTTCCCGAGCGGGCGCTCACGCTTCCCCTTCAGATAGATTCAACAGCGCCCCGGCCCGCGTGCGAAAAGCTGCCGGGGCGGTAAACTACGCTAATGAAAAGCATGATTCACGCCATGCTGCTGGCGCTTCTGGCGAGTTCCGCTTTGGCACAACCGGAGAGGACTACCTTGTCCACCGAACAGCTTTACAATGAGACCTATCGCCCCCAGTTTCACTTCACGCCCATGAAGAACTGGACCAACGACCCCAACGGGCTGGTCTTCTACAAGGGCGAATACCACCTGTTCTTCCAGCACAACCCCAAGGGCATCAACTGGGGCAACATGACCTGGGGCCACGCCGTCAGCCCCGATCTGGTCCACTGGACCCAACTCGCCAACGCCATCGAGCCCGACAATCTCGGAACCATCTTCTCCGGCTCCGCCGTCATCGACTGGAACAACACCACCGGCTTCGGCAAGGAATCCCTCGTCTGCATCTACACCTCGGCCGGCAAACCCTTCACGCATTCCATCGCCTACAGCACCGATCGCGGCCGGACTTTCACGAAATATGAGAACAACCCCGTGCTCCAGCACATCGCCGGCGAGAACCGCGACCCCAAGGTGATCTGGCACGAGCCCACGAAGAAATGGGTCATGGCGCTCTTCCTCGACAAGAACGACTACGCCTTCTACGCCTCGCCCGATCTGAAAGCATGGTCGCTCCTCCACAACATCACCGTTCCCGGCTGCGGCGAATGCCCCGACTTCTTCCCCATGGCCGTCGATGGGAAAAAGGAGAACACGAAGTGGGTCTGGACCGCCGCCAACGGGCGTTACCTCATCGGCAGCTTCGACGGCAACCGGTTCACGCCCGATGATCCCACGCCGCGCCAGGCCGACTGGGGCAAGAACTACTACGCCGTCCAGACCTACAGCGACATCCCCGACAGCGACGGCCGGCGCATTCAGATCGCGTGGATGAATGGCGGCAGCTATCCCAGGATGCCCTTCAACCAGCAACTGAGTTTCCCCTGCGAGATGAAGCTGAAGACCACGCCGCAGGGCCTGCGCATCTTCCGCACGCCGGTCAAGGAGATCGAGCTTCTGCATGGCAAGGTGTACAAGTGGGCCGATGCATCGATCAAACCGGGCGAGAACCTGCTGGCAGGCGTCAGCAGCGACCTGCTCGATATCCGCGCCGAGGTCGAGATGGGTCCGGCCTCGACCGTCGAATTCGCGCTCCGCGGCGCCAGCGTCTCATATGATGCGACGAAGAAAACGCTGACGAGCCTCAGTGCATCCGCACCAATGGAGATGACCACCGGCCGGATCAAGCTCCGGATCCTGCTGGACCGCACCAGCATCGAGGTGTTCGGCAACGACGGCCTGGTGCCCATGACATCCTGTTTCCTCCCCAAACCGGCCGACCAGACGATTCAGCTCAACGCCACCGGCGGCGAGGCGAAGCTCATCTCCATGACGGTGTACGAACTGAAGTCAGCCTGGCAGCGACGATGAAATCCCGGGTGGCATGCTCACGCCGGCCGTCCGGCGAGCAGGCTCCTGCTGCAAACGAGCGTCAATAGCGCCGCGCGTGAGCACCCGGAATTACGCTGTACGCAGCGCGAATTACGCACCGGCCTCCCGTTACATCGCCCAATCCCCCGTCGCCGTCGCGACCTTCTCGCCGGTCTGTTTCGGGAAGACCGTCGCGCCGGTGGCGCCTGTCGTGAAATAGAACGGATAGTTGTACCCGCGCGACGCGCCGGTCAGGTGGCTGATGCGGACCGCGTGGGTCGCATCCTTGCGAATCCACTCTTTCTGGATCAGCAGCAGCGCCTTCTGATTGGCTTCGGTCATGTTGTCGTAGGTTGTGTTGCCGCCGATGAGGATGTCCTCATCGCCGCCTCCCGAGAACACGTCGATGCCAAGTCCGCCGATGAGGATATCCCGCGCCGTTCCGCCGGTGAGCTTGTCGTTGCCATCGCCGCCCAGCAGGATCGCCTTGTCGCTCTTCACGGTGATGGTGTCGTTGCCGGCATTGCCATAGGCCAGCACGCCGTGGCCAATCGGGTCGACCGAAATCGTGTCGTTGCCATCCTGGCCATAGACGATGACGTTGCCGGTCGGGCTGAAACTGCCCAACAGCGCGGAATTCAGGTAAACGGTCACCTTGCCGCTCACCGTCTTGAGCTGGATCTTATCGGCCTTCGCCGTCCCGCCGACCACCAGCGCCTTGAGCGCGTGATTCGATGGATCGGCGACGAGCTGCGCCGCTGACGGTAGCCTTGTATATGGCCGGCGCACTGGCGGCGCCATCCTTGTCCGTGGCAATCACCTGCACCTGGAAGGCGCCGACCTTGCTGTAGGTGTGGCTCAGCGTCTTGCTGACCGATCGCACGCTCACGGACTGCGCTGCGCCATCGCCCCAGTTGATCTGCCAGGTGTAGCCGGCTGCGCGGTCGGCCGACGAAACATCCGTCGCGCTGAAGGTGAAGCTCTGTGCCTTGGCGACGGCGGGCGAGGCCGGCCCGGCGATCGATGCCGTGGGCGCAGCGCTGTTGACGTTGATGTTGAACGTGCTGGTGCTGCTGGCGGCGGGAATGCCGTTGTCGGTGGCGCGCACCGTTACGCTGTAAGCGGCCGGCCCATCCGCGGCATAGAACGTGAACAGGCCGCTGGTTGGGTCGATGTGCGCGCGGCCGGCGCGCTGTCCAACGAATATGTGGTCTGCTGGCCAGTGTCGGGATCGATGGCGCTGATGACGAACGCCAGGGGCGTGGCTTCGACAACGTTCTGATCGGAGAGGCTCATGACCGGCGGGTCGTTCACCTCGTTGACCGTCACGTGAAAACCGAGACTATCCGTGTGGGCGTGGCCATCATTGACCGTGAAATGCAAGTCATATCCACCGGGGCCCTGGCTTTCGCTCGGCGTCCAGGAGAACTGCCCCGTCGCCGGATCGAGGCTCGCGCCTGCGGGAGGATTCAGGTCCGTCATGGCATAGGTCAGCGTATCCGCCGTGTCCGGGTCGGTCGCAGCCAGCGTCAGGTTCAGGGGCTGGTGTTCGTTGACCACCTGGCTTCCCACCGCGCTGAACCGCGGCGGGCCATTCACATCATTGACGGTGATATCGGCCGCTTCAGAGTCGCTGAGCGTTCCATCGCTGACGCTGTAGACGAGGTGATAGACGCCCGCGGCGTAATAGCTCGGCGTCCAGTTGAACACGCCGGTGGAGCTGTTCAGCGTCGCGCCGGCGGGAAGGCCGGTCGCGCTGTAGGTGAGGGTATTGGCCGGAAGGTCCGGGTCGCTGGCGACCACGCCGAACACCAGGGGGCTGTTCTCATTCACCGTTTTGTTGCCAATCGCGGCCAGCACCGGCGGCTGGTTGACTTCGTTGACTGTCACCTGCAGCGTCCGGGTGCTGCTCAGGCAAGGCTGGTTCAGTTCCGTTACGCGCACCGTGATGTTGTAGATGCCGGGCCCCTGGGCCTCTGTCGGCGTCCACGCAAACGCGCCGCTGGTGGCGCCGATCAACGCGCCGGCGGCGCGCCGGCATCGAGGCTGAACGCCAGCGAATGCGCGGGGGCGGCGGGATCGACCGCCGACGCCGTAAAGCCCAGCGCGCTCAGCTCGTCGATCGTCTGATTGCCGATCGCGGCCAGCGCCGGCACTTCATCGTCAAGGATGGTCGTCGTGCAGGCGGTGATGCCCGAAGCGGTCGCGCGCGTGGGCGTGCCCATGGTCACGACGACCGTCCGGTTGAGCTGGTCGATCGCGTTGTTGATAAGAGAGATGACGATATTAGCGGACGTGGAGCCCGCCGCAATGACCAGCGGGCTGGCGCCGATCGTGTAATCGGCGCCGCTGACCGCCGAGCCGCTCACGCTGAAAGGCACGCTGACGTCGTACCCGGAGGCGGCGGAAAGCTGCGCCGCGACGGTGATCGTCCCGGCATTCTCCATGGCGCTCTGGCTGGAGGCGGTGAACTGCACCGTGGGCGTGGGGTCGTTATCGAGGATCGTCGACGTGACCTGCTGCGTGCCGTTCTCCATGCCATTGGACACGGTGGCGATGTCGATCACGATCGTCTTGTTTGGATTCTGGATGCTGTTGTTAACGGCGGTGAGCGTGATGCTGGCGGTGGTGCTTCCGGCGGGCACCACAATGCTGATCGCCGAGCGCGAATAGTCGGCCGGCCAGGTGGCCGTGCCGCTGAACGCCAGGCCCACGACCACGTCGGAGACGCACGTCTTGCTCAGTGTGGCGGTGACGGTGGCGGCGCCGCCGGTTTCGCTGATCTTGCCATCGCCGGGGTTGATCGAAAGATTGACGGCCGGGCGCCAGTTGGTGTCGGAAAACAGCGCCGATGTCGCGCCGCTCTCGGCGGAGATCGTCCGGAAGTCGATTGAGCTCCAGGTTGGCGGAACATTCACCCGGACGTTGCTGAAGGACTGGGTAAACGTGTGGTACGACGTGGTGTTGTAGTTGGTCCAGGCGCCGCCGTCGATCCGATACTGAAGATAGTCCACCTCGTTGAGCGTGATGCTGTCCCCGTTGCCGCGGGGATTCTGGTTGGGCATGGTTGTGACCGACGACGTCGCGGAGAAGACGTACTGGTTCTGTGAAAGATCGACGGTTCCGAGCGGGCTCGCCAGCGTCAGCGGCTGGTCGAGGATATTGATGATGTGGTTGATGTTGACGTCCTTCCATCCCAGCATCTGCAGCGATGTCGGCGAGGAAGTGTAACTGGCGTAGGCGTTGTCCTGTCCCGGCGATTCGGCCATCAGACTGTCAACCCGCGTGAACGGGTTGGGATTCCCATCAGATGCATTGAGATTCTGGGTGTTATAGTAGCCCGATCGCTCCGTATAGAGGTCACCGCCCGGATACTCATCCAGGGCATAGAAGATGTGGCCGGTTTCATGTGCCAGCACCTGGCCCATGTTGTTGATGCCCCACCCGCCGTTGTCATAGGTCATGATGGCGCACGGGCCGCCCACATAGGCAAAAGCGGACGAGCCGTTGGCAAATTGCCCGTCGGCATCGTTGGCGGAGTTGGCGATGAAGACCGTATAGGCCCAGTCGGTGTTGTGCGCGAGCCGTTGGGCATCATCAAAAGCGGTCACGCCGTCGAAGCTCGGGTTGTAGCCGGCGGCGTTCAGGAAGTCGTTGATCGACAACCAGAACCCGTCCGACGGCCGCGTGATCGGCTCGTACTTGGTCTCGAAGGGACTGTCCGTATATGTGAAGTCGGTCGTGAAATTCAGGCTGCTGGTATAGCCGGCGTTGGCATAGACCTGTTGCCACCAGTTCAGAGCTTCGGTGACCTGGCTCTTGACGTTGGCAATCTGTGCGGGCGTCCAGTTTTCGCTGCTCGGATCGAACTTGCCATCGGATTCAAAGAGGACGACCGTGACGTACACGCTGCCGATCATGTACTCGCTGGTATCGGTGCTGGTGGCGCCAAAGGGCCGCGAGCCGACTGGCGGCGAGGGGATGGCCGGCGCCGCGGCCCGTGTGGGCGATTCCGCGCGACAGGCAACGTCCTGGCCCGAGGGTTCACCTTCCACATACGTTGACGGCACGGCACTATCACCGGTCGGATCGCCCGCGAGCGAGGACAGCAGAAGCCGGCTCTCCAAGGCCTGCGCACAGCATTCGCGGCGGAGGCGAACAAGCCGTTTGCCGCGACGACCTCCGGCCAGCCCGCCAGCAGCCAGAGACCATCCGCGTACTCCATCCCACGCCGAAGTTGACTTGTTACCCACGAATCCTCCACCTGTAACGCCCTGAGGCTGAGCCATTATGCCACGCCGAGTGCGCGGTTTCAACATCTTGTACGCAAATATGCGAGTCTTGTTGACTCCGCAGATCAGCGGCAGAGATGAGGTGGGAACGCGCATCTCGTACTGCTTATCGCCTATTTAGTCGCAACCCATTCTCAATGCGCAGCATACGGAATGCGCCTCCCCCGGTCCTGAGCCCTGAGCCCTGAGCCCTTTTATATCACCCAATCCCCCGTGCCGCCCACGACCTTCTCGCCCGCTTGCTTCGCGAAGACCGTCGCCTTGCTCGTGCTGTTCTTGAAATAGAACGGCCAGTTGTACCCGCGCGACGCCCCGGAAATGTGGCTGACCCGCTGCGTACGGGTCATGTCCTTCCGCGTCCACTCCTTCTGGATCGCCAGCAGTGCCTTGCGGCTGGCATCCGAGCCATCGTCATAGGCCGTGTAGCCGCCGATGAGAATGTCCTCGTCGCCGCCGCCCTGCAGGACATCCCGCCCCGCGCCGCCGATCAGGATGCAGGCGCGGAGCTGCCGGTCAGCGTGTCATTGCCGTCGCCGCCCACGAGCACCGCACTGTCGCCGCGCGCCGTCAGGCGGTCGTTGCCCCCGCCGCCGTAGACCAGCACGCTACGCCCGGTCGGGCCCACCGTGATGGTGTCGTTGCCGTCGCGGCCATAGACGATCACGTGTCCGGTCGGGTTGAAGCTGCCCAGCAGCGATGAGTTCAGGTAGACGTTGAGCTTCGTGGATTTGGCCACCGGCTTGATCACGATTGTGCTGCCCTTGGCCGCGCCGCCGACAAGCAGCGCCGACCGGCCGGAGCTCGACGCATCCTTCACGAGCTGCGCCCCGCTGATCGTGATCTTTGACATTGCCGGTGCGCTGGCGCCGCCATCCTTGTCCGTCGCAATCGCCTGCACCTGGTACACGCCGATCGTGCCATAGGCATGACTAAGGGCTGCGCTGGCCACCGGCGCGCTGATCGTCTGCAACGCGCCGTCGCCCCACTGGATCGACCAGGTGAAACCGGCGAGTTGGTCGGCCGACGACACATCCGTGCCGCTGAAGTTGAATGTCGCGCTGCGCGTCACGCGCGCGTCGGCCGGCCCGGCAATCGTCGCCGCCGGCGGCACATTGGTCACGTTGATGTTGAAGGTCGCGGCATCGCTCAGCGGCGGGATGCCGTTGTCTGTCACGCGCACCGTCACCGGAACCGTCGCCGGGCCATCGTCCAGTGTAGCTGTCAGCAGGCCCGTCGCCGCATCGATGTGTACCCACGCCGGCGCGCTGTCGAGGCTGTAGGTAAACTGGTCGCCCGGGTCGGGATCCGTCGCCGTGATGGCGAAGCTCAGCGTGCCGCCTTCGGCCACGCTCTTGTCGCCGATGGCATCCAGCACGGGTGGATCGTTCACCTCGTTCACCGTCACGTTGAACGATGTTTGGTCCTGATGCCCGTGGCCATCATCCACGCTCACCTGGAACGGATAGAACCCCGGCCCCTGGGCCTCATCGGGCGTCCACGAGAACTGCCCGCTCGCCGCGTCCAGCGTCACGCCCGCGGGCACATTCGGGCTGGTGATCGCGTAGGTCAGCGTGTCGGTGCTGTCGGGATCCACGGCCGTCAGCGTGAAGCTGAGATTCTTCTTCTCATCGACAACCTGGTCCGGCACCGCGTTGAATTTCGGCGGGCCGTTCACGTCGTTGACGGTGATGTCGATCGTCTCCGAGTCGCTGAGCTGCCCGTCGCTCACCGAAAACGTGACGTGATACAAGCCCGATGCGTAATAGTCCGGCGTCCAGGAGAACGTGCCGCGTGGCGCTGTTGAACGCCGCGCCACTCGGCAGGCCGCTGGCGCTGTAGCTCAGCGTCTGCGCCGGAATGTCCGGATCGTTGCCGTTGATGGTGAACGAGAGCGTGCTGTTCTCATCCACGGTCTTGTTGCCGATCGGCTGCAGGACCGGCGGGAGGTTCACCTCGTTGACCACCACCTGGAAGCTCTGCGTGCTGCTGAGCTGCGGCGCGTTCAGCTCCGTCACGCGCACCGTGATGTTGTACGTGCCCGGCCCCTGCGCTTCGGTGGGCATCCACGTAAACACGCCGCTCGTGGGGTCGATGCCGGCCCCGGTGGTGCCGCCGGCGTCGAGACTGAAGCTCTCCGAATGGGCCGGCGCATAGGGATCGGTCACCGCCACGGGAAAGCTCAGCGTCGTCAGCTCGTCGACGTTCTTGTTGCCGACCGGCGCCACCACCGGCGGAACGTCATCGATGATGGTGGCCGTGTCCACCGTCGTCCCCGAAGCGACCGCGCGAGTCGGCGTCAGCATCGTGACGACCACTGTCTTGTTGCGGTCATCCACGCTGTCGTTCACCAGCGTGATCGTGATCGTCGCCGAAAGTGAGCCGTGCGGGATCGTGATGGGGCTGGCGGCGATGCTGTAGTCGCCTGGCACGCTCGCCGTGCCGGCCACGCTGAAGGGCACTATCACGTCGTAGCCGCTGATGGATGAAAGCTGCGCCGTGATCGTCATCGTGCCGGCGTTTTCCATCGCGCTCTGGCTGGCCGCCGTGAACTGCACGGTCGGCGCGGGATCCTGGTTGACGATCGTGGCCGAGACCTCCTGCGTCCCGTTCTCCAGGCCATTGGCGACGGTATCGATGTCCACGAGCACTGTCTTGTTCGGCGCCTGAATGCCGTTGCTCATCCCGTGCAGCGTGATGCTGCCGCTGGTTGCGCCGGAATGGATGACGATGCTGCCAGCCGAGCGGGTGTAGTCAGTGCCGGCCACCGCGTCGCCGCTGAAGGCGAGGTTCACCGTCACGTCCACGATGCACGTCTTGTTCAGGGTCGCGGTGACGGTGGCGACGCCGCCCTGCTCGCCGATCTGGCCATTCGCCGGCGAGATGCCCAGGCTGACGCTGGGCATCCAGTTGGTGTCGCTGAACAGCGGCGAAGTGACGCCCGTCTCGTCGGAGATCGTGCGGAAGTCGATCGTGCTCCACTGCGCCGGCAGGTCGATGCGCACGTTGCTGAAGTCCTGGGTGAACGCGTGGTATTCGGTGGCGTTGTAGTTGGTCCACGCGCCGCCGTTCAAGCTGTACTGCAGGTGGTCCACCTCGTTGAGCGTGATGTCGTCATTCAGGCCGCGCGAGTTGCCATTGGCCAGGGTCGTGATCGACGAGCTTCCGGCAAAGACATATTGGTTGTTCGCGGTGTCAACCGATCCGGACGTCCCCGTCAGCGTAAGCGGCTCATCCAGCACGTCGATGATGTGGTTGCCGTTGGTGTCGCGCCAGCCGATCATCTGAAGCGAAGTGGGCGAGGATGTGTAGGTCGCATAGGCGCTGTCCTGCCCTGGCGACTCGCCCATGATGCTGTTCACGCGGCTCGACGGGCTGGGGTTGCCGTCGTAGGCGTTGAGGTTCTGCGTGTTGTAATACCCCGAATGTGCCGTGTAGTTCTCGCCGCCCGAGTACTCATCCAGGGCGTAGAAGATATGCCCGGTTTCATGCGCCAGCACCTGGCCCATCCGGCCGATGCCCCAGTTGCTGTTGTCGTAGGTCATCACCGTGAACGGCCCGCCCAGGTAGGCCCACGCGAAACCTCCGTCGGTGAACTCGCCGTCGGCGTCATGGTTGGAGTTGGCGACGAAGATCGTGTACGACCAGTCGGTGTTGTGCGCCAGGCGCTGGGCATCGTCGAAGGCATACACGCCGCTGAAGCTCTGCGCATAGCCTTTGGAGGTGAGGAACTCGTTGATCGGCAGCCACGTGTCGTCGGAGCTGCGGTTGATCGGCTCGTAGCTCGTCTGGAACGGCGTGTCGGCGTAGGTGAAGTCCGTCGTGAATGTCAGCCCGCCAACGTAGCCCGCGTTGACGTACATTGGTGCCACCAGTTCAAGCCCGTGGTGATCTGGCTCTCCACCTGGGTGATCTGCGTTGGCGTCCAGTCCTCGGTGCTCGGGTCGATCTTGCCATCCGATTCAAACAGCACGACGTTCACATACACGCTGCCGCTCATGAACTCGCTGGTGTCGTTGGCCGCCGCCCCGAATGGCCGCGAGCCGGCCGGCGGGGACATCGCGGCGGTTGGAGTCGGCGAGGCGGCAGCCTGTGGAGCATAGAAGGCATCGGGGGAGATTTCGTAACCTCTCGCGGGATCGTAAGGAAAATCACTGAGATCGGCCGTGCCGCTGCGCAAGGCGTCGCTCAGCGACAACAACAGCCATCGGCTTTCCATCGCCTCGGCCGCCCACATTATCGGCCGTCGCCTGCGCCGCGGCGCGGCGCCCGTAGAATGAGAATGCGGCTTCACCAATGGCCCATCCAATCGCAGATGTCGCCCGCCCTCATAACAGTACGCTATCTGACCAGTTCGGTTTCGCAAAACCACGCTCCAGAGGGCCGGCGCGGCCCGCCGTGGGGATTATCGGCTGGGATGGGCTGCGGATTGCGGAATCCGAACCGGACTTTGCTGCCGCGGCGGCGGGCGGGCGGGATGGAGATGGGTTTGTTTCGCAGAGGAAAGTGCGCGGGAGAGGGAGTGGAATCCGCAAGCTCTGGCGCGGCGGGAGGTTGTGGGTTTGGGGCGGGGGATCGATGGGTTCGTTCCGCAGGCGCTGGTTCACCACGAACGCGCGAAGACAGGAAGGCATCGGTGGACGCGGGGATTTCAGATCGGCGATTGGTGATTGATACTTCGAGATCAGGGGTTTCGGCGTCTGCGGTGAGGATGCGGTTGGGGAGGATCATGGTTCCTTTCGTTGGCGTCCATATCTACTGGGCTGTTGCGCAGATCGGGTTGGGATGTCGCAACGTTGCGCAACGGTGGAGGCGGTTTTCGCGGGAAAGCGAGGGATTTGGCGGGGCGGGGAGATTGATGTGCGCAGCGCTCATGTGGCGGGGCTGAGCGGGGCTCGCGGCAGGCACCGGCTTTGCTGGGACTCTACCCCGTTTCGGCTTCCCTGGTGCTCGCGTGTAGGGGCGGGCCGTGAGGGGGTGCGAAGCCGCGGAGCCGGGCCTACGTGAGCCCTGGCGGGCACGGATGCGGGCGCAACGGGCGAATCGTGGCAATAACAAGAAAATAGCAAAGTGAACCTGACCCGCATTCGCGATTGGATTTCACGTACCGTATACGGTAACATGTTTTGGACATGGGCAAACTGCGGCGCGGTGGGTATGTGTTTGTTCACTGGGTCGGCGATCACCCGCCGCGCCACGTGCATGTCTATCGCGAGGGCGTGCTGGTTGTGAAGTGGGACGTCGATCGCCGGCGAGCCATGAAAGGCGCTGCCAATGCGGCCGTGCGGCGGTTGCTGGAGCAGTTGCGGAGAGAAGGCTGGCTATGAAGATTCGCAAGGTCACGGGCGACGCGGCAAGAAGGAATTTGTGATTGTGAGCGGCAGGCGCTGGTCTGGGATGCCGTACGCAATCCTGGACGTGGCGCCGTCGTCGTCGGACCCGTTGGAATGGGTGGCCGCGGACGAGGAGATCGGGCGCGAGGGCTTCACCTATCGGCTGCGATCCGGGCGGGAGGAGACGGTGCATCTGGACGCGGTGCTCGAATACAACCGGGATCCGGACTATGTGCGGGAGGAGATTCTATACAACCTGTCGTTGGAGGCGGCCGGGCTGGTCGCGGCTCGCGGACTTAGCAAGCGCGGCTTGTGCCGGCGGCTGAGCACGTCTCCGGCCCAACTCTATCGGCTACTCGATCCGGCGTGCTATCACAAAACCATCGATCAGATGATCCGGCTTCTGCATGTGCTGGGGGCCGAGGTGGAGGTGAAGATGCGGCGGATGGCGCGGCCGGCGGCGTGAGGCGGCGGCAGGGGTCTTTGGGATTGTGGATTGCGGATTGCGGATTGCCGCCCTCACCTCCTTCTCCGATGCCTCCGCGTGATGGGTATCTTGCTCCCGATGGTCAGCGGGCGCGACGGGATCACGACCGCCTGCGGCGGCGGCGCTGGCAACGGGGCGGCCGGCGACTGGGGCGAAGCGGTGTCCCAATCCGATGGCTGCGGCCGGGCGCGAATCCCTCGATCGTCGCCTGCGGGATGATCATGTTGATCAGGCTCTCCACGCGCGTCAGTTCCTCGCCCTGCTCGCGCGTGACGAACGTGAATCCCTTGCCCTTGGCGCCCATGCGCACCGTCCGGCCGACGCGATGCACGTACAGCTCGGGGTCGTCGGGGATGTCGTAGTTGATGATGTGGCTGATGTCGGCCACGTCGATGCCGCGGGCCGCCAGGTCCGTCGCCACCAGCACGTCAAACTTGCCGCCGCGGAAGCCTTCATGACATGGTCGCGCTTGTTCTGCGCAGATCGCCGTGAATCTCGCGGCAGAGAATGCCGTCGGCGTGCAGCTTCCTGGCCAGCTTGTCCGCGCCGTGCTTGGTCCTGCAGAACACGATCGCCAGGTCGGGGTTTTCGCGCTCCAGCAGCATCTTCAGCAGCCGGTACTTGTCCCAGTGCTCCACCGAGAGATAGAACTGCTCGACCTCGGCCACCATCGGCTTCTCGCCCACGCCCGGCGCGATGAGCTTCTCGATCGGCTCGTGCATGTACGTCCGCGCCAGCTTTTCGATCTCTTCGGCAATGGTCGCCGAGACGAACATGGTCTGGTGCGTCTTGCCGCCGGGCAGAGCGGTCTCCATGGCCGGGCCTTGCGCAGGTGGTTCCCCTTCGTCGCTGCGTCGCTGCGTCGCCGTGTCGCTCCTGCCCAAGATGTCCTTCAGCCCCGAGAGAATTCTGCGGATATCCTCCCGGAAGCCAATGTCCAGCATGCGGTCCACCTCGTCGAGAACGACGAAGCGGATGTTGCGCAGGTTGAGGATTCGCCGCTCCAGCAGGTCCATCGCGCCCGGGCGTGCCGACGACGATCTGCGGCGCATGGCGCAGGAACTTCATCTGCGCCGCGATCTTCTGCCCGCCGTACACCGGCACCGACCGGATCGGCGTATATCGCGCCAGCCGCTTGATCTCATCGTCCACCTGCACGGCCAGCTCGCGCGTCGGCACGAGGATCAGCGCCTGCGTCGCGCCTTCCTTGCGGGCCTTCTGGAGGATGGGGATGCCGAACGCGGCCGTCTTGCCGGTGCCGGTGCGCGCCTGGCCGAGAATGTCGAACCCCGCCAGCGCCTTGGGGATCAGCATGCCCTGGATTTCGGTGGGTTTCAGGAACTTCTCTTCGGCCAGCGCGAAGGATTGACGGCCGCACGCCGAGGTCGGCGAAAGGCTGGGAAAAGGGAGGATGATCGGTTTTGTCCATCGGCAAATTATAATAACGATTCCAGCGGTTCAACAACATGGGGGGCGTGCCCGGAAATCCGGTGGAATAGGCGATTCCTCGTCGTCCACCCCCGTTTTCGATATCGCCAATGCGGGTCACCTCTGCCGAACATTGCCTTCCCACGGAAAAACGGGCACGCCCAACATGGGCCCTGTTGCCTTTTCATTTGACTTTGGCCTCAACCCAACCGATAATCTTCGCGTACAAGTTACCCCATTGATCTACTCCCCCGCTGGACATGCCGCAAGGCCTCCAGCGGGGTTCTGCTTCTGCGGGCGCTGCCCGGGGGGCAATCCATGCCCGATGAACCCCAAGTCAAACGCACCATCGCCTTCTTTGACGGCCAGAATCTGTTCTACGCGGCCAAGTCTGCCTTCGGCTACAACTGGCCAAACTACGACCCGCTGAGACTCGCAGCGGCGATCTGCCGTGCCCGGGGCTGACAACTCGTGACGACCCGCTTCTACACGGGGCTGCCCAGTCCGCAGGATGACCCGTTCTGGAACCATTTCTGGACGGCCAAACTCGCCCATATGGGACGCGTGGGCATTCAGACGTTTTCACGCCATCTCAAGTATCGCAATCAGACCGTCGCCCTGCCCAGCGGGGGAACCACCACCGTGCTTGTCGGCAGCGAGAAGGGCATCGATGTGCGCCTCGCCCTCGACGTCGTGGCCGCAGCTCGCGATAACGCCTGCGATGTATTGCTGATCTTCAGCCAGGATCAGGACCTGTCCGAAGTCGCCGACGAGGTCCGCGCCATCTCGATGCAGCAGAATCGCTGGATCAAGCTGGCCTGTGCGTTCCCCGTCAGCCCGACATACGGGAACACCCGGGGCATCGACAAGGCCGACTGGATACGCATCGACCGCGTCACGTACGATACCTGCTTGGACCCACGCGACTACAGGCCGAAGAAGGGGAAACCGTGATTGAAAAATCCAACAAAAAACCCCCGGCACCGGCCGGGGGTTGCGGATTCGTCGTCGATATTCCAATCGGACTACTTGACCATGTCCTTCAGGGCCTTGAGCGGCCGGACCTTGATGACCTTGCGGGCCGGCTTGGCCTTGAACATCTGCTCCTGCTTGGTGAACGGGTTGATTCCCTTGTGCGCGGGACGGCCGGCTTCTGCACGACGATGATCTTCATCAGGCCTGGCACCACGAAAGTGCCCGGGCCCTTCTTGCCCACGTTGGCCTTGATCTGTTCCGAGAGTGACACGAAAACGGCGGCAACCTGCTTGCGCGAGAGTTCGGTCTGTTCGGCGATGTTGGCGAGAATTTCGCTCTTGGTGGCGACTTTGGCGGCCATGTGCGACTCCTTTCACTTGAGAAGACGAATCCGTTCGCCGGCATCATAACACGATTTCCCGAGGAAAACAGGGCCGCGCACTATTTTGCCCTTTTTTTCAGGGGTTTCCCGCGACATCCCCTCCGCCGTGCGAGGAAGACGCGGCCGGGGGCGGCACGCTCCACGGGCGGACGCGGCCGGGGGCGGCACGCTCCACGGGCGGACGCGGCCGGGGGCGGCACGCTCCACGGGCGGACGCGGCCGGGGGCGGCACGCTCCACGGGCGGACGCGGCCGGGGCGGCACGCTCCACGGGCGGACGCGGCCGGGGGCGGCACGCTCCACAGCGAAGACCGCGGCCGGGGCGGCACGCTCTACGGCACTTTACATGGATGGCCGGCGGAAGCAGAATCGGATCATGCAATCTCAACTCTCGGCGATGCTCATCGTGCTGTTGGTCTTCCTCTCCTTGGCGGCCGCGGCGTATGCCGCGGAAGAGTACACGCTCGGCCCGGATTCGCAGCCGCAGGATGTGCCGCACGGCGCGGTCACCAGGCACGAACTGGTCAGCACCAGGGCCTATCCCGGCGTGCATCACAACTATTCGGTCTACGTGCCGGCGCAATACGATGGCAGCAGCCCCGCCGCCGTGATGGTCTTCCAGGACGGCGGCGGATTCGCCAACGTCAAAGGCGATTTCCGCGTGCCTGTCGTCTTCGATAATCTCATCGCGAAGAAGCAGATGCCCGTCACCATCGCCATCATGATCGATCCCGGGAATCTGCCGGCCGTCAACGCCAAGACCCAGCTTGGCCGAATCCAACGCAGCTTCCAATACGATTCGACGACCGATCGGTACGCGCGATTTCTGATCGACGAGGTCCTGCCCGAAGTCGGCCGGCGGTTCAAGCTGACCGATGACCCCAACCTGCGGGCTATCTGCGGCAACAGCTCGGGCGGGATCTGCGCGTTCACCGTCGCGTGGGAGCGGCCGGATGCGTTCCGGCGCATGCTCAGCAATATCGGCTCATTCACCGATCTGCGCGGCGGCAATCGCTACCCCGATCTCATCCGCAAGATGGAGCCCAGGCCCCTGCGAATCTTCCTGCAGAGCGGCACGAAGGACATGAACGTCTTTGGCGGAAGCTGGTGGATCGCCAACCAGGACATGGCCGAATCGCTGCGGTGGGCGGGCTATGACTATCAGTTCGTCGCCGGCACCGAGGGCCACAACGGCAAGCACGGCGGCGCGATCTTCCCCGACGCCCTGCGCTGGCTGTGGCGCGAGTGGGACAAGCCCATCGTGGCGTCATCGCGCATGCCGGATAATTCGGTGTTGGACATCCTCATCCCCGGCGAGGATTGGAAGCTGGTGAGCCAGGGCCACAAGTTCACCGAAGGCGCCACGGCCGATGCACAGGGCAACGTCTATTTCACGGACATCCCCAACAACCGCATTCACCGCATCGGCCTCGACGGCAAGGTGAGCGTGGTGGCCGAGAATACGAATGCGGCCAACGGGCTGAAGATCGGGGCGGACGGCCGGCTCTATGCGTGCCAGGGCGGCAAGGACCGCGTCGTGGCGTATGACCTGAAGGATGGCAAGGAGCAGGTGATCGCCGAGGGCATCGAGAAGTGCAACGACCTGGCCGTCACGCATGCCGGCGGCATCTATGTCACCGAGCCGCCGAAGAAGCGCGTGTGGTTCATCCCGCCGGGCGGCGAGAAGAAGATCGTTGACGAAGGAATCGAGTTTCCCAACGGCGTCGGCCTCACGAGCGACCAGGGCCAGCTCATCGTCGATGACACGCGCGGCGTGAATTACTTCGTCTTCGAGATCCAGGCCGATGGAACGCTCATCAACAAGCAGCCGTTCTTCACGGCACAGACTCCCGCGGGCGCGGCCGACAGCGGCGCGGATGGGCTGTGCGTCGATACGGGCGGGCGGCTTTACGTGACAACGCGCATGGGGCTGCAAGTCTTCGACCAGCATGGCCGGGTGATGGCCATCATCAACAAGCCGCAGAATGCGTGGCTGAGCAATGTCGACATTCGGCGGCAAGGACTTCGATACGCTCTTCGTCACCTGCGGCGACAAGGTCTACCAGCGCAAGACGAAGGCCAAGGGCGTGCTGGGATTTCAGCCGCCGGTGAAGGCGGCCGGGGACAAACTGGGGTGAAAGACCCTGTGGCACGAGGGGCCCCCGCCGTGCGCAGAGACCGCGGCCGGGGCGGCACGCTCCACAGCGAAGACCGCGGCCGGGGCGGCACGCTCCACAGCGAAGACCGCGGCCGGGGCGGCACGCTCCACAGCGAAGACCGCGGCCGGGGCGGCACGCTCCACAGCGAAGACCGCGGCCGGGGCGGCACGCTCCACAGCGAAGACCGCGGCCGGGGCGGCACGCTCCACAGCGAAGACTGCGGCCGGGGCGGCACGCTCCACAGCGAAGACCGCGGCCGGGGCGGCACGCTCCACAGCGAAGACCGCGGCCGGGGCGGCACGCTCCACAGCGAAGACTGCGGCCGGGGCGGCACGCTCCACAGCGAAGACTGCGGCCGGGGCGGCACGCTCCACAGCGAAGACCGCGGCCGGGGCGGCACGCTCCACAACTCACGGGACCACTTTGCCCGCGAACACCGTCTTCTTCCCGCCGATATTGATCGACCCGCCGAGTTTGCCCGTGTGGAAGATGATCTTCGTCTTCCCCAGCGTGACAGTGACCTTGCCCTTGGTGACGGACGCCTTGGCCTGCGGCACCTGATCGACCGTCGCATCGGTGGCCGTGAGTACGTGCAGGAAATAGTCCTCCAGCGCCGGCTTTGAGGGCGAAACCTCGATGCGGCATTCCATCTCCGGGCCGTACTTCCTGGCCGGTGGGTGGTCCTGTCCGCCATAGCGGTAGAGATCTTCCCCGTGGTTGAGTTTCACCTCGGCCGCCAGAGGCAGCACCGTCTGCATGTGCAGCCGCCCCTTGCCACAGGTGATGACGAGCGGGGCGGGCGCTGACGCTTCCGCTTCAGAGGACGGGGCGGGCGCTGACGCTTCCGCTTCAGACATCCCGGTCGGCGGCTTGGCCGCGTGAAGCAGCCAGGTCTTCTTGAACGAGGCATTGCGCGATTTCACGCGGTCGAAGATCACGAACGTTCCCGGCCGGATGAAGACGATCTGCCGCGTGAAGCACTCGAGTTTCTTCGCCGAATACGCGCGGGTGCAATCGCCGGCCGTGTAGAGAAATCTGCCGGCATCCTGAAACGCCACGAGATCGGCGATATCGCCAAGCTCGGGTTGCCGTCGCCAGGCGTCCGGGTCCATCGCCTCGCCGTTGTGGCGGAATGGCGTTCCCGGCCAGGGGTAGGCCTGCCCGCCGTCGTTGGCGGTGGGCCCATCCCAGCCGCGGATGAAGCCGAATGTCTCGTTCGGGTCGTGGACGAGGATGCTGTTGTGGCCGATGGTTCGCAGGTAGTAGTTGACGTCGTGCGGGCCGGAAAAATCGACGTAGTGCCCGCCTTCGCCGGCGAGTTCCTCGTGCTTGAAGATGAAGAAGTGCCCGACGTCCAGATGCTGGTGGGCGGTGAAACGCTTGCCGCACTTGAAGAAGAAGTAGGTTGCATCCTCCTTCCACGAGCTTCGGGCATAGACGTAGCCGGGGCCCTTGCTGACGTGCGATAGGCGAAACTTCTTCAGGTTTCCCTGTTTCACGGTGGGATCGAACCACAGCAGTTCCTTGTACGCATTCTCATCGGCCCCGACGTGCGGCGTCTGATTCAGGAAGGTGTTGATGGCCTGGTTGTCGGCGTCGCAACGGTGGTAGCTCACCAGGATGCGATTGGCGGCCAGCGCCATGTCTCGCTCGATCTTGAAATCGCGCCCGCGGCCATCGCCGACGCAGATTGGCCGGCGCGAGTTGCGGAACTGAATCGTCGGGTAGTGCTCGAAAGCCGAGGCGATGGTACGCTGACGGTAGAACTCCGGCACCTCGTCGTAATAGTCGATGCCCGTGCAGTTGCACAGCGCCTCGACCGCGAAGAGCCAGTAATAGAGATAATAGTTGACGTAGTAGCCCTCGGCGTATCCGCCGCCGTCGCCGGCCAGCCGCAGCGCATCGGCCGCGAGAATGCGGAACTCGCGGTCGATGCCGTAGAGCATGTACAGCTCATTGTCGGTCTCGTGCATCACAGCCAGCACAGCCAGGATGAAGCCGGCGTTCTTGTAGCCAAACCAGCCGTTGTGAAATGGCGAGAGCTCCTCGTCCACGTTTTTGTCGCGGCATTCGAAGAGATACGCATGAAACCGTTTGCGCTCGGCCTCGGTCCAGTGCTCGTGGCAAAGGTCATAGACCAGGGCAACCTCGCCGGCATCCCAGCCGAAGGGGATATGCCCCACTCGCACGGGCTTGTTGACGAACTCCTGGAAGGCCAGGTCGATGGCGGCACGGGCCAGTTGCGCATCCTGCTCGATGGCGGCCACGAGCGCCATCGAAATCAGCTTGCAGTGAACACTCACCTGCGCGCCGAAATCGGCGGTCATGTCGGCCGGATGTGGAGCTTGCGTAAGTTCGCGGCCGGCGGTCTCTTTAGTACGGCGATAAGCATCGGGTCGCTGTTTGGCCAGTTCCTGCAGCCGCGCGCGATCCCAGCAGCCGCGGGTGCTCGCGCGGAACGGGCATCTTCGCCAGCGGGGAAAAGAGGGTATTGAGGCGGTTCGGCAGATATGCGTGATCGAGACTGTCAGCCATGGGCAGACAGATTACAGCAGTGCCCGCCCATCATCCATGGCCGCGCGTGGGCTACCATTTGCGGTCGGGGCACTTGCCGCCCGCGAGTGAGATGGCGCGATCCTGGCACTGGACAAAGAGCTTTCCGCCGTAGCCCCTGCACCGCAGGCACTGCCGGCAGACGTGCTCGCGATCAGTCACCTCGAACCAGACTTCCCGTGCCATGTGCGACACCGCCCAGGCTTCGAGGCGGTCGGTCTGTATGCCCGTATTGTCGGGAATGATGGACATAGCGCCTCCAGTGCCGCCGGCGCCCTCACCGGCGGTTCTCGCGGTGCGAGTACACGAGTTCTTTGGATCGTCTGGCAGCGCCCGGAACACGCGGTAGCCCGCCCGCTCTTGTTGTTACGTCTACGCGGGTCAAGCAGTTCTTGTGTACATGCACGTGACGACGCCGAATTCGGTGGCGGTGGAGTGCAGGATTGCTCTATCTGAAGCGGAAGCGTCAGCGCCCGCTCTTCGCTCCGGGGCGGGAGGGCGGGCGCTGACGCTTCCGCTTCAGACAGACGGCGGTTACAAATACGCCGCTCAAACAGCGGAGAATGAACATGATGAATCGGCGTGATGTGCTCAAGGTCACTGCGGCGGCCGTTGGAATGCAGATTGTCCCACGGTATGTGCTGGGCGGGCCCGCGGCGGCGGCCCCCAGCGGCAAGCTCAATATCGCGGGCATCGGCGTCGGCGGGCAGGGCGGCGGAGTGCTGAAGGACGTGGCCGGCGAGAACATCGTGGCGCTGTGCGATGTGGACTGGAAATACGCGGCCAACACGCTCAAGACGTATCCGAAGGCCGAGCAGTTCAAAGACTATCGCGTGATGCTGGACAAGCGCAAGGACATCGAGGCCGTGGTGATCGCCACGCCCGATCACATGCACGCGCCGATCACGCTGGCGGCGCTGCGCGCGGGCAAGCATGTGTATGTCGAGAAGCCGATGGCCCACACCATCGAAGAAGCGCGCGTCATGACAAAGGCGGCCAAGGAGACGGGCCTGGTGACGCAGATGGGCAACAACGGCCACGCGGGCGAGGGGCTGCGCGTGACGCGCGAGTGGATCCTGGCGGGGGCGATCGGCGCGGTGCGCGAGGTGCATTGCTGGAGCGATCGGCCGGGGACGTTCTGGAAACAGGACATGGATCGGCCGGAGGAGACGCCGCCAGCGCCGGCGGAGCTGGACTGGGACCTGTGGCTCGGCGCGGCGCCGGTGCGGCCGTATCACCCGACGTACCATCCTCGCGCCTGGCGCGGCTGGTTTGACTTCGGCACGGGCGCGATGGGCGACATGGCGATTCACAACATGGACCCGGCGTTCTATGCGCTGGACCTGGATGCGCCGGTGGCGGCCGAGGCGCAGACGAGCCCGCTGAAGAAGGAGTCGTACCCGGCGTGGCAGATCATCACCTACGAGTTCGCGGCCAGGGGCAGTCGGCCGGCGGTGAAGGTGATCTGGTACGACGGCGGGAAGATGCCGCCGACGCCGGCCGAGACGGAGGGGCAGTTCAAGCTGCTGGATAACGGCATCTATTTCGTCGGCGAGAAGGGGGCGATGATCTGCGGCGGTTGGGCGGGGATGCCGCGGCTGTTCCCGGCGGCGCGGCGAAGGGAATTCGAGCTGCCGGCCAAGAGCATTCCACGGTCGACCGGGCACCGCTCCGAGTGGGTGCAGGCGTGCAAGGACCGCAAGCCCGAGGATTCGAAAGCGGGCTTTGCGTATTCGGGCCCGTATACCGAGGCGCTCTTGGTTGGGAATCTGGCGGTTCGCTTGCAGAAGCGCATCGAGTGGGATGCGGCCAATATGAAGGCGACAAACGCGCCGGAGGCGGATGCGTTGATACGGAAAGTTTATCGAACGGGGTTTGGGTTGGCGTGAGACGGGAGCGATATGAGCAATCTGCAACTGGTGACTT
Source organism: uncultured Phycisphaerales bacterium (assembly GCA_963836515.1). Taxonomy (GTDB): domain Bacteria; phylum Planctomycetota; class Phycisphaerae; order Tepidisphaerales; family Tepidisphaeraceae; genus CAWIJX01. The sequence goes on along the minus strand of CAWIJX010000004.1, from coordinate 1,528,582 downwards.
GCATGGTGGCGGTGTTGGGCGTGATGGGCGTCGTCGTGGCGGATGCGCCGGTCGGGCCAGGGGCGACGCGCATCGCGCTGGAAGGACGACAAGAAGGCGGCGTTCTTGCTGATGTTTGACGACAGCGCGCCATCGCACGTGAAGAACGTGGTGCCGGAGCTGACCAAGCGCGGGCTCGTCGGGACGTTTTACGTCAACCCCGGCAAGTGGCAGAACAAGGATTTCTGGGAGAAGCAGTGCCCGGCGATGGGGATGGAATACGGCAACCACACGATGACGCACAAGGGCGTGCGCGACGTGGCCGATGCCGATGAGGAGATCGGCAAGTGCAACGAGGTGATCATGCGGCTGTTTCCGGGGAAGCAGCCGCGGCTGATCTCGTGGGGCTTGCCAGGCGTGGCCAAGGGCGCGTGGAACATTACGGATGAGCAGCTCAAGGAGCTTTTGGCCAAGCATCACCTGATCGAGCGGCCGGCGTTCGGCGGGCACGGCGGCGCGATCAACGTGAAGACGGCCGACGAGATGATGCTGCTCGTGGATGCGGCTCTGGCCAAGGGCGGCATCGAGCACGTGATCTACCATGGCGTAGGCGGCGACTGGATCAGCGTGCCGCTGGCCGAATTCACCGGGTTTCTCGACAGGATCGAGGCGCGGAAAGACCAGCTCTGGGTGGCCGGGCATATCGCCGCGCACAAGTATGCGACCGAGCGCGATGCCGCCGAGGTGAAGGTGGTGGAGGCGACGGAGCGGCAGATCAGGGTGGAGCTGACGTGCAAGGCGGATGCGAAGCTGTACGACTATCCGCTGACGCTGGTCACGCAGGTTTCGGCGGAGTGGAAGCGATGCGAGATTGTGCAGGGTGCGAACAAGGCGGTCGTGACTGCGGCGGGCGGGATGGTCAGGTATGACGCCGTGCCGAATGCGGGAGTGATCGTCGTGAGGCCAGGAGCGCAATGACCTGGTCTGTCGCATTCCGATGGGTGATTTGGCTCACGTTGGTCGCACGCTACAATGTGTCGCCATGGACCACGACCGGCTTTGGAAAGAGCTGCTGACCGCGTTCTTCCCCGAGTTCCTTGATCTGCTCAAGCCAGAGGTCGCTGCGTACCTCGACCGCAGCAGCATCGAGTTCCTGGACAAGGAGGTCTTCACCGATGTCACCTCGGGCGAGCGCCATGAGGTGGACTTGGTGGTCAAGGCGAAGTTTCGGGGGCAGGAAACGCATTTCCTCATGCATGTCGAGACGCAGTTGTCGGCCGAGCATGACTTCCCGCGACGCATGTTCCGCTACTTCGCACGCCTGCACGAGAAATACGACCTGCCCGTCTACCCGATCGCGCTGTTTTCATACGATAAGCCGCTGCGACGGGAGCCGGCGAAGTACCAGGTGGCCTTCCCCGACAAGAAGATCCTGACCTTCAATTACGCCACCATCCAACTCAACCGGATGAACTGGCGCAAGTTCGCCCGGCGGCCCAATCCCGTCGCCAGTGCGCTGATGGCGAAAATGCGAATTCGCAAACAAGATCGGCCGCGGGTAAAATTAGAATGTCTGCGGTTGCTGGCAACGTTGAAGCTGGATCCGGCGCAAATGCAGCTCATCCGCGGATTCGTGGATTCGTACCTGAGGCTGAATCAGCCGGAGCAGAGCCGCTTCGAGCAGGAAGTGGCTGCACTGGAGCCGGCGGAAAAGGAGCCGATTATGGAAGTCCTTAATGAATGGGTGGAAAGAGGAATGCGGAAGGGCCTGCACGAGGGGATGGAGAAGGGCCTGCACGAGGGCGAGGCCAAGCTCATCGTACGACAACTCCAGCGCCGCTTTGGATCGCTCCCACCGCAGTTGCAGCAGGCGGTTCATTCCTTCAATTCGGAAACGCTGGAGCAGCTTGCCGAATCCCTGCTCGATTTCGGCACCATGGCCGATGCGCAGGCGTGGGTCGCCGCCCATCAGCCTTAACTCGGGCGGAACCTCGCTCTCACAGCACCGTGCAAATTCGGCGAATGACGCGGGGCGCGTTATCCTGTCAGCCCTGCCATGCTCGCCGAGTTGCCATTTCATCTTGACTGGCCTGCTGCTTTGATCGTCGCGGTTCTGTTCTTGGTTGCGACCATCGCTGTCGCGGTCTGGCGCAAGCCCGCTCTGCCACTGCTCAGTCACATGCTCCTGCTGATCGGGCTGGTCCTGCTGGCGCTGGCGGCCGGCGGGCCGAGCTGGCTCAAGCCCAGGGCGCAGGGTGTGCTCGTGATGGTTGATCTATCACCCAGCACGCGGACGGCCGGGTATCGCAATGTCAGTGATCTCAATCAACGCCTGGGGCAGTTGCTGGGCAAGACACCTTATCGCATCGTTTATTTTGGCGCGGAGAACCGCGACGGTGTTTCGACGGAGCGGTGGGCGAGTACGCCCACCCTACAGGATCTGCCTTGCGAGCGCACGATATTTCAGCCGGCGCCGGCCAATGCGATCGTGCTCTTCAGCGATGCGCAGTTCGAGCTGCCGGCATCGGCGCCGCCGACGTATGTCGTGCTCGATGCGCTGCTGGAGGGCCCGCCCGATGCGTCGGTTCGGCGGCTGGAGATTCACGATGGCGCGATCGCCGTATCGGTGGCGAATCGCACGGGGGCAGTTCGCAGTCTGCTCATCGGCGGCGGCAGCGCGGCGACGACTCGGCCAATCGAGAATGGCTCGTATGTGGTCACGCAGGCGATGGCGCCGAATGCTGTGGGCGTGAGTGCGAGCCTCGCCGGCAACGATCCGTGGCCGGAAAACGACCAGTTGAGCATTCTCGCGCCACCGCCGGCGGCCGCCGAGCGCTGGTGGGTTTCATCGCGCAGCGCCGGCCGGTTGGCGAGCGGTGACCTCAGCACAGCTTCCGCTGGAGGGCGCGGCGTATCTGGCGCCGTCGATCATCGTCCTGGATAACGTGGCGGCGGCCGATCTCACCGAAGCCCAGCAGCAGCGGCTCAGCCAGTATGTGCGCGATCTGGGAGGTGCGCTGGCGATCCTCGGCGGCGACCGCGCGTTCGCGGCCGGCGCCTATCAGGGCACGCGGCTGGAAGCCCTCGCGCCGCTGGCCAGCACGCCGCCGAATCCGACAATGCATTGGATATTGCTGGCCGACGGCAGCGGGTCGATGTCGGAAGGCCCGGTGGGGGCGACGCGCTGGGACCTGGTGTGCAGCGCGCTGCTGCGGCTGCGCGGACAACTTCCGCCGGAAGACCCGGTCACCATCGGCAGCTTTGCCGAAGATGTGCGATGGTGGTCGCGCGGGCGGATCGCGCGCGAGACGCTCGGTTTGCAGCTTCCGCCGGCCGATGTCTCGGCGCATGGACCGACGAATCTCGAGCCAGCTCTGCTCGACATCATCGCGCATGCCGATGCCGCGATGCCCAAGCAGCTTCTGATCCTGTCGGATGCCGATGCCGACATTGCCGAGCCGGCGAGAATCGCGACGGGGCTCAAAGAGAAGAAGATCAGCCTTCACCTGCTCGACACCTATGGCAAAGGCCGTGGCGCGGCGATGTTGCGTCAGCTTCGCGCGACAGTGGCGGGCAGGTGGTCGAGGAGCTGGACGCGAGCCGCTGGGTTTCGGCCAGCCAGAAGCTGCTGGCGATGGCCTCGCCCAATCGCCTCATGATCGCGCCGGCGGCCGTTCGGTACATCGAGGACCTGCGCGACCTGCCGACGCGGCTGGTGGCGCCGTGGAACCGCACGTGGCTGAAGAAGGGCGCTGCCGCCCAGGCCGAGGCCAACACCGAGGAAGGCACGATTGCGCTGGCGGCGCAGTGGCAGGTGGGAGCTGGGCAGGTGATCGCGGCTGCTTTCCCGGCCGATTCCAGGGAGGTCCAGGCCATCGCCAAGCTGGTTGAAAAGCCTCCGCGCGACCCGCGGTTCTCTATCGGGATCGATGCCGGAAGCGAGCTGCGCGTGAGCATCGACGCGATCGACGGCGGCCGATATCTCAACGGCCTTTCGCTCTCGCTGGAAATCTCCGGCGCCGCTCCGCAGACAATCCCGCAAACCGCGCCGGGGCGATATGAGCTGACGATTCCTGCGCTGCGTCATCCGGTGTTCGCGGCCGTGCGTCGCGATGGCGCGATCTTGCGTCGAATCGCGGTGGCGGGCCGGTATGCGCCGGAGTTCGATGCCATTGGCAATAATCGTGCGAGGATGGAGGAACTGGCCCGCCGTAGTGGTGGGCAGGTGATCCTGCCGAATCACGAGGGGGCGATCCGAATCAGTTGGCCAAAGGATCGGGTGCCGCTGGTGTCGTGGCTCAGTGCGATCGGTGTACTTTTCATCGCGGCGGGACTGATTCGGTGGCGGTTCAGGTAGAAATGTGTTAGTCTCGCCATGCGGGTTTTGGAGTGCGGGAACTTGTTCCCGCTTTGTTTTCGATGCTCGCGCGACGAGCGGCTCGCAAGCGAGCCGGTTAAACAAAGCGGGGATGATGGCCGCACTCCAAATGTCGGAGGGGGAAAGGCAAAGCAAGCATGACCGATCAACCCAATCCAGATCAGGGTAGTTCATCGCCCCAGGAAGGTGGCGGCCTCACCTGCCCCCACTGCATGGCCTCCGTGAATGCCCAGCCCAGGGAGCAGGCGCAGGTGGTGCTGTGCGAGAGGTGCAAACAGGTCTTCATTCTGCCGGGACTTGATGGTTATGTGCCGCCGGTGGTGCAGTGCCGGCGCGCAGCCTTTCGTCGTGGATGATGGCAACTCGACCGAGGAGCGCGACGACCTCGATGGGGTGAAGATCCGTCAGCTCGCGTCGGTGCGCCGGGCGGCTTTTCGCAGCCGATCGTATTGCGTGGTGGGTGCGATGTTCTGCCTGGTGGCTTCGGGGCAGCTCATCTTCAAGGCGGTGATGCATCTGCGCTCGGGGGATAACCTGCGGCTGGCGCTGTTCTATCTGGTGATCGTGCCGCTCTGCTGGTCGGTGGCTTATCGGTTCTATGGGCGGGCGCAGAAGTTCTACCAGGAGGCGACGCAATCAGCGCTGGCGGAGCCCGAGACACCGCCCGACTTCAGTTCGCTCAGTGATGGCAGCCAGCGATGGAAGTCCCTGGAGCCCAAGCCGCAGGCGGATGATGACCCGGCGGCGCCGGAGGCGTGAGAGACGAGAAAGAAAAAAGAAAAATAGGGAGCCGTCTCCCTCACGCGGGGTGACGACTCCCATCCGGGAAGAACACTGTCCTATTGCGGGGAGCCCTTAGGCGGCTCCCGGCATTGCAGTTAAGGTACCTCATTACCTCGGGCGCCAGACGCCCGAACGGGTTATTCTTAGAGCAAGCATCGTGCCACCCCGCCAGCCCGTTTTTCGGGCCTGCTGCGGCACATCAGGCGGCCAAGTGACCTGTGCCACGCCTCTGAATCTGTGCCATGGATGGGACACGCTGGCTCAGGGACAACTCCCATCGCGATAATTCGAGCCAGGGAGGGTGGAAATCGTATGCCCTTACTGGCATTGGCCTTGCTGGCGAGCATGGACGATTGGGATACGCCCGTGAGCATAGCAGTTGATACATATCCGATTCTTCTGGTTGAGGATGATCTGTCGTTGAGCGACAGTCTCAGCGAGTTCCTCACCGAGAACGGCTACCGGACCATCTCATGCACCACGGTTCGGCGCGGGTGGGAGTTGCTCAAATCCGAAAGCCCTCGGGTCCTCCTGCTGGACCTGAACCTGCCCGACGGCAGCGGGCTGGACCTGCTCAGGCGGATAGCTCAGGATCACCTTCCCGTCCGCGTAGTCGTCATGACGGCGTTCGACCTCCACCACGTGCGTCCGGTTCACGCCAACGGCTCGCTGGCCGGATGGCTCACCAAGCCCGTCAATCCACTCGATCTGCTCAAGCTTATCGACAGGGAAATGGGTGTGGCGTCGGCGGCCTCCTGATGGAAAGCGGCGGCCGCGCGATCTATCATGAACCGGCTCCGAGTGGGCAGAATGCCGACGTTCCAAGATGCGTGCGCTGTGGATCTTCTTGCGCGGGTGGTTGGTGCCGGCCCTGGTCGTGGGGCTCGCGGCGCTGTTGATGGTTCCCTGGAGCTACTGGGTCATCCGCGCGGCATATGATCGCGAGGTCAATGAGCGCGCGGCGATGCTGGCGCAGGCGCGTGCGCATCCAAATGGCGGGGGCCTTCGTACACCCTCAGGGCATTCTCGACCATCTGCAGAAACAGCTTTTCTCCGACCCAACTGCCCGCGCGGTGTGGCTCTATGACGAATCACTGAAAACCTGGGGCTGGCTGGCCCGGCCCGGCATTCCGGTGCCCCGATCGCCCGACGAGGTCAAGGAACTGCTCAAAGGCGAGGCTGGAGAGTTGCGGGCGATCTATCGCTGGGAAAGCAGGCCGGGCGTGTCGAGCGTCTTGTACATGGACCTCTCCGGCCCGACGCCCGAAGGCGGCAACCTCACCCAAAAACAGGTTGCCGAGCGCAGCAACCGATTCGGCGAGCGCGTGCGATTCACCAAGGCCGAAATCCTGGCCGATTCGCTCTGGGCCGAAATCCTCGGCGACAGCACCGTGCAGACCATCTGCATCCTGGACGAGTGCGGCAACAGCCGGCCGCTGATGCGGCGCCACGAGCAGGTGCCGTCGCCGCGCAGCATCGACGAGGCCGCACGGATGCTCTTCGCCGATTCCGGCAGCACGCGCCGGATCTATCCGTGGGAGCCGATGCCGGGCTATCACTGCGCGGTCTACATCTCGCTGTCCAACAGCGAGCTGAACAAGCATTTCCGCCGATCGTTCTGGCCGCTGCTGCGCAACGTGATCGCGCTGACGACCACCGGCTTCGTGATCATCAGCGCGGTGTGCATCTTCGCGTATCGGCTCTGGGGCCGCGCAACCCGACAGCGGCGACGGGCCTTGCTTCAGCAGCAGGGCCTGCAGGCCGAACACGTGCTGACGGCGGCCGTCCTGGCCCACGAGATCCGCAATCCGCTGGCGGCGCTGCGATTTCAGCTCCATTCGCTGCGACGCAATGCGGCCGACGTGACGCGCGTCGCCGGCACGGCCGATACCATCGACAAGGAACTGCAGCGCATCCAGCAGCTCGTGCAGGATTACCTGTGCACGAGAAGGCGCAGGCCATGCGCGTGGCGCCGGTCGAGCTGGCCGAAGCCGTGCGCACGCTGCAGACCCTGATGGACGAGCTGCTCAAGCAGAGCGGCACGCGGCTGGTGGTGCAGGAGAAGGCGCCCGGCGTGGTGGTGGCGTGCGACCCGCACGCGCTGCGGCAGGTGCTGATCAACCTCGTGCTCAACGCCAAGGAGGCGATGGGGATCGGCGGAACGATCACGATCGCCATCGATCGCGAACAGGGCTGGGGACATGTTTCGGTCACGGACAGCGGCCCGGGCATTCCGGCAGAGATGCGCGAGCAACTCTTCAAGCCATTCGCGACTTCAAAGAAGGAAGGCAGCGGCATCGGGCTGGCGCTGGTGAAGCGGTTCGTGGACAATTTCGGCGGGACGGTGACAGTGGATTCGGAGCCGGGCCAGGGCGCGACGTTCCGGCTCAAGCTGCCGCTGTCGTCCGCGACGGCATCGCCGATGGTGACAATGCCGCCTTCAGGCGCAGCAATTGAATCTGAAGCGGAAGCGTCAGCGCCCGCCCAGGACTGAGCGGGCGCTGACGCCTGGCGCTTCAGACAGACAACCAACACTTGCCGCGCCGGCCTGTATACAGGATCATGCCGAGCGTCACTTCCTTCAGGCCGCTTCGCCTGAGTCTGGTTTTGGTATGCGGTCTGCTTTCGGCCGGGGTCGTCCTGGCCGCGCCGGCGCCGGTGAAGCCCGTGCCCAAGGTCGATCCCGCCCAGCTCGCGGCGGTGCGGCAGAAGTTTCTCGATGGCCCGCTGGCCGGCGTGCGCGAGATCGTCTTTGCCGTCCGCACCGCGGGTTCCGATCCCCACTGGTACGCCAACATCGGCTATTGGAGCGAGGATGCCAATAAGCCGATGTACGTCCCCGATGGCGGCCAGCTCTGCCGGCTCGATCTGCGCAGCGGCAAGGTGGCCGTGCTCATTGACGAACCGAAGGGATGCATTCGCGATCCGGCCGTGCATTACGACGGGAGGAAGATTCTCTTCTCGTGGCTCAAGGGCGGCACGAAGAACTACAACCTCTACGAGGTCAACTGCGACGGGTCTGGCCTGCGTCAGATCACCTCCGGCCCCTGGGATGACTTTGAGTCGTGCTACCTGCCCAACGGCGACATCGTCTTCTGCTCGACGCGTTGCAAGCGATGGGTGAGCTGCTGGTTCACGCACGTGGCCACGATGCACCGCTGCGATGGCGATGGCCGGAGCATTCGCGTCATCTCCAGTAATATCGAGCAGGACAACACGCCGGCCGTGCTGCCCGATGGCCGAATTCTCTACACGCGCTGGGAATACGTCGATCGCAGCCAGGTTGACTTCCACCACCTGTGGACGGTCAATCCCGACGGCACGGACCAGATGGCCTTCTTCGGCAACATGAGCCCCGGCGTGGTGATGATCGATGCCAAGCCGATTGCGGGGACGAGCAGGATCATCTCCGTGTTTTCGCCGGGACACGGCATCAACGAGCACCGCGGGCCGCTGACGATCGTCGATCCGGCCGGCGGCCCGGATGACAAGGCTTTGGCTCAGACCATCGCCAAGGGCAATGACCTGCACGACCCCTATCCGATCTCGCCAGACTGCTTCCTGGCGGCGACGAATAACAAGATCATCGCCGTCGATTCGCAGGGCCAGCGTGCCGAGCTGTACACCGGCGCGAAGATGCTCCACGAACCCCGGCCGCTGCTCCCGCGGCCGCGCGAGGTGGTCATCCCCGATCGCGAATCTGTCGAAATCCACCGGCCGGCTCATTCTGGCGGATATCCTCCAGGGCGCAATCTCGACGGCATCCGGCCTGGCGAGATCAAGAAGCTCCTCGTGCTGGAGGTGCTGCCCAAGCCCGTCAACTTCAGCGGCGGCCCGATCCCCATCACCGACCTGGGCTCGTTCAACCTGGAGCGCGTGCTGGGCGCCGTGCCCGTCGAGAGCGATGGCTCGGCCTACATGGAGCTGCCAGCGCACCGGCCGGTCTTCTTCGTAGCGATGGATGAGAATAACAATTCCATCAAACGCATGCAGAGCTTCGTCAGCGTCATGCCCGGCGAGACCACCGGCTGCGTTGGGTGTCACGAGCACGCCACGCAGACGATATCCATCGGCCACAACCTTCTGGCGCTGAAGCGAGCGCCGAGCAGAATCCAGGCATTTGAGGGGCAGCCGGATGTCTTCGACTTCCCGCGCGACATCCAGCCAATCCTCGATCGCCACTGCGTGAAATGCCACAATTACGAGAAGCCCACGCCCGAAAGACTGGTGCTCACCGGCGATCGCGGGCCGATCTTCTCGCATGGTTACTATGGCCTGATCTATTCCGGACAGGTGGCTGATGGACGAAATGGCGTGGGAAACAGCGCACCGCGCACCATCGGGGCGACGGCCAGCCCGCTGATGAAAAAGCTCACCGGCGGCCATTACGACATCAAGGCGTCGCCGCGCGAGATCGAAACGGTGCGCCTGTGGATCGAGAGCGGCGCACCGTATGCCGGCACCTATGCCTCGCTGGGCTGTGGGATGACGGGCATTGGTTTGGAAGGCGGGAATATGAAGGACGCTTTCCTCCGCCGTTGCGGCGCGTGCCACGATCTGAAATCGCACGAGGACAATCTTGAGCCCGGGCGCCTTCGGATCCCCGCTGCGCACATGCGCAATCCCGGCAGCCGCGTGCCTTACGAGCGATATGTCGTTCCCAACGACCCGCGATTCCACCGCGGCTCTGATGTCCTGGTGAATCTCACGCGCCCGGCCAAGTCGCGCCTGCTGCTGGCGCCGCTGGCGAAGGAGGCCGGTGGCTGGGGCGTATGCACCGGCACCGTCTTCGCCGCCACAGCCGACCCGGATTACAAGACCATGCTGGCCGGCATCGCGGAGATCAAACGGCATCTCGACACGATCAAGCGATTCGATATGCCCGGTTTTCGGCCAAATGACGGCTATGTGCGCGAGATGAAACGCTTCGGCATTCTCCCGGCCGACTTCGATGTGGCGAAGGCTCCCATCGACGTCTATCAGACCGACCAGGCGTATTGGCGGTCGCTGTGGTGGCAGCCGATGCTTGCCTCTGATTCCCATTGAGTGCCATGCATGGCACTCATCCTTGATCCTCACGGGTGCGCCGACATTGACATCCGCTCGTCCATATGAATGATTGCCTTTACATATTCGGGTTTTCATCCGGCTTTCTCAGGAAGAGGGAAGGAGGTTCCTCATGTCACGCGCGCAACGCGGCCTTGTTGGGCAATTCATCCAGGCCGGCTTCCGGGTTCTGGGGGCCGTTCTCCTGGTCGGGTGCCAGTCGGCGTACAAGCCGCACCACGGCGACATCGAAGACCACGTCATCACCATCAACCGCGATGGGCTGCCGGTCAAGCCTGTCGATCCCGAAGGCCCTCCGCTGGGGCCGGGTGTTTTCGGCGGACAGATCGACAGGATGTTCAAGGCCATGGATGCGTACCATGCCGCCAGGGCAGGCGCCGGGCCCAGGCGGATCCTCATCTTCGTGCATGGCGGGTTAAATTCGACGGAAGAGTCGCTGCAGGCCGCGGACTGCGAGATCAACGGGATCAAGGATGACGCCGTGATGGGAGGGTATTACCCGATCTTCATCAACTGGAACTCCGACCTGTTCGACAGCTATGGCGAGCACGTGCTGAGCGTGACGCAGGGCGCAAGATCACGGAGAATCGGCTGGCGCGAGGCCTGATGTCGCCGCTGTATCTCTTCGCGGATGCCGGCCGGGCGCTGACGCGCGCACCATCGTCTGGGCCAACCAGCTGACGACCGACCTGGCCGCGTCCCGTTCGGACCTGGCCGCGGCCGACCAGCGCCAGCCGACCCCGGGCTGGATGCAGCGTGCGGGGGCCGACCGCGCCCGCCGGATGTTCGCCGCGATGAACAAGGCTTACTGGGACGAATACAAGGCGACGGGCGGCAACGGCCCGTGGAAGGAACTGCAGATTTCCATCGGCGACGACCACGACACGAACCTCGGCCACCTGATGGGCATCGGCAGCGCGTATTTCCTGACGCTGCCGACGAAGATCGGCACCTCGTGGCTGATCGACGGCCTGGGCAAGTCGGCGTGGCACAACATGTGGCGCCGGACGCTGATGCTCTTTGAGGGAAATCCCGGCGGGGACCTGTTCGCGGCCAGGTCGTCGGCCTCGCCCGTCGGCCGGAGCGCCCGCGTTCCCACGACGGATCCATCGAGCTTCGCCGGCATGGGCGCGCTGCAGCTTTTCATCAACCGCCTCTCTGATCACATCCACAAGAGAGGAGATCGCACCTACGAGATCACGCTCATCGGGCACAGCATGGGAAGCATGGTGCTCAACGAGTGGCTGCACCGGGACCAGATCAGTCCCAAACAGTGGCGGCTCTTCTATAAGAACATCGTCTTCATGGCGGCGGCATGCACCGTGCGCGACTTCGAGCGATCAGTTGTGCCGTACCTGCTGGCCCATCAGGGCGGCGAGCAGACCTGCCGGTTCTACAACCTGACGCTGCACCCCACGGCCGACCTGCGCGAGCGCCGCCGGGCGGCCGACATCCCGCCGCGTGGGAGCCTGCTGGTATGGATCGATAATTTCCTGGGCGATCCGCAGACGCCGCTGGACCGCACGCTGGGGCGCTGGGAGAACATCGTGGCCGCGGCGGACGTGATCCCGGAGGAGGTCCGGGGGCAGGTGACCATCAAGGCCGGGATGCTGGAGATCTCCGATAATGATGAGCTGCATGGGAGGGAAAACGATCTGCCGCAGAATCACGGCGGATTCCGGTGCAAGAATTACTGGCGGCCGGATTTCTGGAAAGCCGCCAAGCCACGATGCCCGGATAGCCCTGAGTTGCAAGAGGCGACGGAGGGGCTGGAGAAGACGAAGCAAACATCGTAGTTGCTCGAGCCGAAATTCCCGGCATAATCTACAGACGTAGCGTGGTGTTCTCCCGAACAACGAACAGGCGAAGCATAATGCCAACGTACAAGCTGCGCCCGCAGGCTTCGCCCGCATCGTTCGAAAGGTTCTGATGCGCGCGTTCGTTGTGACGGCTCTTGCGGCGACCGTCGCCTATTGGGCTGCCGGGACCGGGTCGGCCAGCCAGTTGCTCTTTGCAGGCCCAATCGCTCTCGCGGCCCTGAGCATTGCGACATACTTGCCGGTCAAGAACCAACGGGAGGCTTGGCTGTCCTACGAACTTATCCTGGACGAACAACAGGTCCTGCGCCGGATCAGGCGGACGCCGGACTTGGCGATTCTTCGAGCCGAGGTAACGCGCATAGAGGAAATTGCAGGAGAGGGATTGCGGATCCACACGGGCCACAGGCTATCCTCCATCTGGGTTCACGCGGCACTTGATGGATATGAGCAGGTCAGAGAAACACTGTCGCATTGGTGCGCCATCGAGCCCACCGCACGCGCGCGGCGCGCAGGATGGCGGCCCTATTTGCCGCGCTTGCGATCGGCCTTGGGGCGATGGTCGTGGCGCAGCGGTCAAGAACACTGGCCTGGTACCTTCCCGCCGCCGCAGTGACGATCTCCCTTATGCTTTCCGCGCTGGTCATCGTTCACCGGAGCCCGCATTTCGATCAACGGATGCGGCGGATTGTGTGGGTGTGCTTGCTGCCCGTGCTGAAGGTTATCGTCGGGTTCTTCTACCTGAAGCGATGACGGCGCGAGCTGGTGTTGCCAGGCCCCGCTACACCCTCTCCATCATCCACCCCAGCACCTTCTCCGCCGCGAAATACTCGTGCGCCAGCTCCTTGGCGGCGCGGCACGCGGCGGGGTAATCGCGCTCGATGGTCTCCACCGCCGACAGCACGTCGTCCATCGTCCGGAACGAGAACAGCCCGCGCCCGTCGGCAGCGCCTTGTCGAACGCCGTATCCTGATTGATCACCGGCCGGCCGGCGGCGAGATAGCAGGCGCTGCGATCGGAGAACCAGCCGCTGCGCAGGCGGATGTTCTGGTCCTTGGCCACGGTGAACTCGCCGCGCGACTGCTGGATGTAGCGGCGATACGCCTCGACATCGCGCGAGATGCCCACCGAGCTGCGCAGGTTCCAGCCGTGCGCCCGCAGAAGCTTCTCCGACTCGGGATCCACCCCGGCCGCCAGCTCGAATTTCGCCGCGGCTCGCTGCGGCAGATCGATGAACTTCATGAACTCCAGGTCTTTCGACCAGAAGTACTTCTCGCCCTTGTAGATGATGTTGCGCCCTTTGTTCTTCCAGGTCGTGATCGTCGTGTATGGCGCGCCATCGGCCGGATAATCGTGGTGCCACATGTCGATGACGACCGGCTGGCGCATCGGCCGCCACTTGAACCGCTCGCAGGGCAGCAGGCAATCCGGCTGGCCGATGTTCTCGCCGTAGGTGAAATGGGCATCGTGCGCGGCGAGCTGTTTGATGGTTGCTTCGTCTCCCTCCGACACTTTGATCTGAGATACGACGGGATCCGTCTCGACATAGATCCGCCGCGGCACGGCCAGATGCTCTTCGCGAAGCTCCTGCGCCGGTGACGTTCAGGAACGCATCGGCCTCTCGATAGAGCTGCGCGAGTTGCGACTCGCTCAGGCCATAGCACTTTCCGCCGGGGTAGTGTCCGCGGAAACACCACTTGCCCGCGAAGCCATATTGCTCCAACAGAGGCGAGATCGCGCTGACGTTGGCCGTAGCATCTTCGGTGAAATCGTTGGCGGATGGGTCGTAGACATATCGGCCCGAATCCTCGACATAATACACGTCATACCCGAGCCGCCGCAGGCCGATCAGGTAGTGCAGGAACTGATACGCCACCCCGCCGAGCGGATACCAGAAGGCGATGCCGAAGACGATGATCCTGCCCTGCGCCGGGCGAGTCGTGAGCATGGGGTAATGGTGCGGGGAGAAATCGGCGGCGTCAAATGGCATCGCAGTCCGTGGTCAGTTGTCCGTTGTCAGTGGTCGGGTCCGTTGTCCGTTGGTCAGTGGCCCCGTCGGGCCGGACCTGACGCTCTGGACGTGCCCAAGCTCGAGCAACTGACCGAGGGACCATTGACCCATCTACGACAACGGATCCATGGACAACACCATAATCTGGTTGAATTTTTACCATCAAATGGTAACAATTTGGCACCGAGACGGTTCCCTTCTGCGCAACCTGCACGCGATGCCCATATCGGCCCTGTGGCAGACCTGACTACCCTTCCTTCACGCGCTTGCCCCACTGGTGGTCGAGCATGAACATTTGGCCGGGGTTCTTGTGGAACTGCTCGGCGAGCATCGTGAGTTCCTCGGCCCATTTCTCCTCTTCGACCTGCTCGTTGACGAACCAGTGCAGGAGCACTTTCAGCGCCGGGTCGTTTTCCTTGATGGCCAGGTCGTAAAGCTTGTTGATCATCGACGTTGTGAGCCGCTCCAGTTCCAGTACGTGCTTCACCGCCTCCAACGGGTTTCCGAATTCGTTCTTCGGCGCGGGCAGGGATGAGAGCTCGACTTTGGCGTTGCGGTTGACCATGTGCTCGATGAACTTGGCGGCGTGCGTGCGTTCATCCTCGACCTGCTTGGCCATGAATGCGGCGATGCCGTGCAGGTTGAGCGCCTCGAAGTAGAGAGAGACGGCCTGGTAGGCGTGGGCGTTGCTCTGTTCGTGCTGGATCTGCTTGTTGAGGGCGGTAGCGATTTGCGATTTGATCATGGGCGATTCCTTCCGGTAATTGCCCCATGATAGGCTCGCCAAGGTTGAGTGGGCTACGTTGTTTCCGTCGCGATTTCGTCCAGCCATTGGCGCAGGACGGCCGCATCGGCCTGCATTTGCTCAACGGTTCCGCCCATGACGAATTCGAGCATGGCGTAGGGTGGGCACCGCCCACCTCCCGCGCTCGCCTCCCTTACCCTGCGAAACGCCGCTCGCCACAGATCCGCGCCTTCCACCAGCGGGCGCTGCTCGCGCGAGTCTTCCCAATACACATGCATGCCCATCAGGTCAGGCAACGCCACCTCCAAATCCGCCATGCACTGCGCCACATCCGCCCCGCGCGGCTGCCAATAGGTTCGGAACGCCGCGTGCTTTACATCATCCATGAGCCCCTGCGCTGATTCGGCCGTGTCGGTGAGCGTGTTGGGATGCCACTCGGTGGCGATGCACAGGCCGGCTTCTTGCGCCAATTCGGCCGCGCGGCAGCCATCGGCGACGACTCTCGCGCATCGCGGCCGTCGCATCCTTTGAGCCCACGCGTCCGGCCCAGACCCGAACGACCGGCGCGCCCAGGGCGATGGCCGTCTCGATCACGCGCGGCAGCAGGTCTTTCGCCTCATCGCCGAGTCGGTAATACGAGCCATACGAGCTGATGGCCAGCCCCGCGTCGCGCGTCATGGCCGCCACTTCACGCGCCACGTCGATCTTCCCGTGGGGCACGTGAACATCGCCTCCCCATTCGATGCCTTGAAGCTTCGCCTGCACGGCCGCCGTTACAATCTCACGCGGAGTCAGCTTGCGAAATGTCACCGAAACCAGACCGGGCCGGATCATGCGACCTCCTGAGTGGGCATCTGAAGCGGAAGCGTCAGCGCCCGCTCCGGAGTCTGGTGGCATGCTCACGCCCGGCGCGAGCGACTCATGGCGAGCGAGAGAGCCTTATCGCCGGGCGTGGGCATGCTGAATGTGCCGCGACATGCGAGCATGCCCACGCCGGCCGAATCAGCTCCTACGGCGAACGAGGGTCTCTCGCGGCCAGCGTGAGCATGCCACCCAAGCTCCTGCAAGTCGGGGCGGGCGCTGACGCTTCCGCTTCAGATGCCAATATAGGGTATCATGTTTCGCCATGCGAGCGTCCCTGTCCCGATTGACGACCATCCTTCTGCTGACATGTGCGAGTTGGATCCGCGGCGCGCCGACCACCCGGCCGATCTGGGACTTGCCCGCGCTATCCCGCGTGCCCCAGACCCAGCCCGCGCCCGGTTTCCAAGCCGCCGGCGCTAACGCCATCTTCTACGAGGTGCTGCCCTGGCAGGGAAAACCCACGCGCGCGTTCGCATGGTATGGCATACCCGCGACGAAGGAAGGGCAGAAGGTCCCGGCGATGGTTCTCATCCACGGCGGCGGCGGGACTGCCTTCGCCGAGTGGGTGCAGCTCTGGGTCGGCCGGGGCTATGCGGCAATCGCAATGGACACCTGCGGCTGCGTGCCGCGCGGCAAGTACGGCGCGTGGCAGCGCAACGAGATGGGCGGCCCGGCCGGCTGGGGTGGATTCGAGCAGATCGACCAGCCTGTTGCCGACCAGTGGACTTATCACGCCGTGGCCGATGTCATTCTCGCGCACTCGCTGCTCCGATCGCTGCCGCAGGTTGACGCCGATCGCATCGGCGTCACCGGCATCTCCTGGGGCGGCTATCTGACGTGCATCGTGGCGGGTGTCGATTCGCGTTTCAAGCTCGCCGTGCCGGTCTACGGATGCGGGTTCCTGGGGGAGAACTCAACGTGGCTCGGACAATTCGCCAGTATGGGCAAGGAAAAGGCGGGCAAATGGCTGGATTTGTGGGATCCTTCAGCGCATTTGCCCGGCGCGAAGATGCCGATGCTGTGGGTCACGGGAACCAACGACTTCGCGTATCCGATGGATTCGCTGCGGAAATCCTACCGGCTGCCGCCGGGCGAGCGCACGCTCTGCCTGCGCATCCGCATGCCGCACGGCCACGGGGGCGCTGGCGAGAATCCGGAGGAGATCCACGCCTTTGCCGACAGCATCCTGCGGGATGGCCAGGGCATGGCCCGCATCACCGGGCGCGGCAGAGAGGGCGGCCGCGCATGGATCACCTTCAAAAGCCCGCGCCCCATCGCCAGGGCCGAGTTGATCCTCACGCTCGATACCGGCAAATGGCAGGCCCGCAAGTGGGATTCGTCGCCCGCCCCGCTCGATGCCGCTGCCAGCCGCGTGTCGGCTGTGCTGCCTGATGGCGTGAAGGTGTACTACTTCAACCTGATCGATGAGCAGGGCCTGGTGCTGAGCAGCGAACATGAGGAGATGGCGGCGACGCCCGAGCGGCAATAAGGTATAATCAGATCATGGCAGTTGCGGTCGGAGAAATCCTCGCAGAGTTCCATCAGCGCCTCGCTGGCTTGTACGGCCAGCGCCTGGAGCGGGTCGTGCTGTTTGGATCTCACGCTCGCGGCCAAGCCGTGCCTGACTCGGACATCGACGTGCTTGTCGTCCTCAAAGGCGATGTCAGTCCAGGTGCTGAGATTCTGCGTAGCGGCGGGATTGTTGCGGGTCTGTCACTGCGGACCGACTCTGTCATCTCGGTGATTTTCGTGTCATCGGATCGCTTCGCCACCGAAGGCAGCCCGCTACTACTCAATGTGCGACGGGAGGGGGTGGCGGTATGACGCCCGAACAAGCGGCGCTGCTACGGAAGGCGGAAGAGAGCCTGCGTGCGGCGCGGCTATTGGCTGACGAGAATCTCCATGATTTCGCTGCATCGCGCGCCTATTACGCGATGTTCTATCTGGCCGAGGCATGCCTGCTTCAGAAGAGCCTCGTGTTGTCCAGGCACTCCGGCGTCATCTCAGCGTTTGGACAGCATTTCGCAAAGACCCGTGAGGCACCGCCGGAGTATCACCGCTACCTCATAGAGGCCCAGAGCAGCCGCGAGACTGGCGACTACGATACTGGGCCTGGCCTGTCCGCCACCGAGGCGAAGATCCACATGGATCGTGCGGCTGAATTCCTCACATGGGTTCGCAGTTATCTGCCGCCCTGATCTGGGAAGGAGATTCACATGTCGTTCCAGCCTGTCCAACCAACCATCGAGTCCCTCGAATCCCGCCAGTTTCTCTCGGCCGCCCCGTCCGCCCATAGCTCGGTCGAGCCGGTGCTGCCGGCGGCCGCGCTTACCCAACCCCTGCGCACGACCCGGGCCAAGGCCATTGTCATCAACAGCGCCTCGGTGGCGCTGGCGACAAAGTATTCGCAAGCGAGGATGGACCTGATCTATACGAAGCTCAACTTCTACTTCACCCACGCATCGGTGGGCGGCAACATCCTCTCGGGGCTCAGCTCGCTGCACTCGGCCAATCCGCGCCGCTATCGCCTGGGCATCGTCTCGTCCGGCGACACGCCCTCGGGCAGCACCCGCAAGGGATTGATCTACGAATACGACCGCGGCAATCCCTCCTGGCAGGAGAAGGTCGATCAGCTCAAGACCGACCTGGCCAACGGCTGGGGCAACAGCGCCTCGGTCATCATCAACAAATTCTGCTTTATCGACCCCAATGTCTCGCTCCAGTATTACGCGGTTTCCAACAGCCATGGCAGCGCCCTGAGCCAGCTCGAAGCCCTCTATCCCAAGGCGAAATTCGTCTATGTCACCATCCCGCTGACCACCGGCAGCGATACCGACAACGTCCTGCGGAACAAGTTCAACACCAATCTGCGCAAGTGGACGGCCGCCCACGGCAAGGTGCTTTTTGACCTGGCCGACATCGAGGCCCACGCGCCTGGCGGGCAGCTCGCGACGTTCAAGCGGCTGGGATATACGTATCAGAAGCTCTACAGCGGCTATGCGGCCGATGAAGGGCACCTCAACGCCGCCGGCAGCAAGCAGGCCGCGCTGGCGTTCTACTCGCTGGCGGCGGCGCTGGTGGCATGAGCGGGCGAGGCGCTGGCGCGCTATTCGATTCCCGCCGCTTCCGGCATACAATGGGCGGCTGCAATTGCGGCCGGACTGGACGGTTTGTCTGAAGCGGAAGCGTCAGCGACCGCCCAGGCGCCGGGGCGGGCGCTGACGCTTCCGCTTCAGATACAGTGGAGTACGCAAAGTGTCGCTGATTTTGGATCACCTGAAGAAGGCATTCGCCGCTCCCGATGGCAGCGTGCTAAGCGTCATTGACATCGACTCGCTCTCGATGGCCGCGGGCGAGCAGGTGGCGCTGGTCGGTTCCAGCGGCTCGGGCAAGACCACGCTGCTGCACCTGATCAGCGGCATCCTCGTTCCGGACAGCGGCCGGATTGTTTTCGATCTGGCCGAACGATCATCTACGACGGCCGATGGCAAGCCCCTGGATGGCGTGCTGGCGTACGAGTCCCCCGGCGATGCGGTGGATCTGGCGCAGCTTGGCGAGGCCCAGCGCGACGTGTTCCGTGGCCGGAATATCGGCTACATCTTCCAGACCCACCATTTGCTGAGCGGATTCACGGCCATGGAGAACGTGCTGCTGGGCATGAGCTTCACGGGGCGGCGCCACGACCGCGTCTGGGCGCAGCATCTGCTGGTGGAAGTCGGCCTGGGCGACCGGCTGGATTACCGGCCGGCCAAGCTTTCCGTCGGCCAGCAGCAGCGCGTCGCGGTCGCGCGGGCGCTGGCGAATCGGCCCAGGCTCGTGCTGGCCGATGAGCCCACCGGTGCGCTGGATGTCCGCAACGCGCAGCAGGTGCTGGAGTTGATCCGCAAGCTCTGCGGCGAGGTGCATGCGATGCTGTTGCTGGTCAGCCACGATCCGCAGATCACCTCGCAGTTCCCGCGCGTGCTGAAGCTCTCCGAGGTCAACTGCGCTGGCACCCTTGTGAAATCTGAGACTTGAAATCTGAGATTTGAGATCCGAATGGCATGAACCTCTTCCAGCTCATCCTCAAGCAGATGCGACAGCGGGCGCTATCCACGTGTCTCACGCTGATCAGCGTCGTGCTGGGCGTCGCGTTGGCGGTGGCCATCCTGCTCTTCCAGCGCGAGAGCGCCAAGCTGTTCGGCCAGAACGAATTCGGCTACGACGTGCTGATCGGCTCCAAGGGCAACAAGCTCCAGCTTGTGCTCAATACGGTCTACCACATCAGCGAAGGCCAGCCGCCGATCCCCTATAGCTACTATCGCGATTTCCCGCTGATGTCGGCCGTCGACTGGATCGTGCCGTTCGCGGTCGGCGATCACTACAAGAGCTATCGCATCGTCGGCACGCTGCCGAAGATCCTCCTGTCGTTCCCCGATGCTCACCGCCGGCTGGGCGAGCTGGCGCAGGAGCAGACGAAACTCGTGCTGGCAAAGAACGCCGGCAGCGAAGATGTCAGCAGCCGCGTCGCTGCCCAGCGAAAGATGCGCGATGAGCTGAAGGCGATTCAGAAGGAACTGGCCGATAATGCCCCCGATGCGGCCGGGAAGATCGGCAAGGCCATCTCGCAGATCGACTGGATCGTCAACGTCATCGCCGACGACAAGGGCAGGACCAATCCCCGCGATCTCCAGCAGCAAACGACAGGCACGCTGTGGGCGGCGCAGGCGATGGCCGGCGGGCCGTTTGAGTATCGCCCCGGCCGGAGCTTCACTCTCGCCAGCGGGCGGGTCTTTCATTCGCGCAAGTTCGAGGCGGTGGTGGGATCGGAGGCCGCCTCGCGCCTCGGCCTTCGCATCGGCTCGACATTCAAGGCCGAGCACGGCACCGGAAGCGAGCTGCACCCTGACGAGCACGATGAGCAATGGACCGTCGTCGGCATCCTCAAGCCCACGCACACAGCCAACGACCGCGTGATCTTCATTCCGCTCACGAGCTTTTATGCCATTCCAGCGCATGAGAAGGGACTGGAGGCGATCTCGCAGATCGCCGGCGGCGCGGCCGAGGAACCGGAGACCCGGCCCACAACGCGACATGCCGAACACGATGAGCACGGCGAGCATCACCACGAGGAAGCGTATGACATGCTTCCCGACGGGACGATCAAGCTGAAGCTTCCCGAGGATGATTGGCGCGTGTCGTCCGTGGCGGCCAGGGCCAAGGGCGCATGGACCCTGCAGATCATCTGGGATGTGAACAACGGCAAGGTCGCGATGGCCGTCAACCCCGCCCAGGAGATGCAGACGTTCTTCAACACCTTTCTGCGCGGCGGCACGTACCTACTGCTGGTCGTGTCCCTGCTGGTGACGATCGTGGCGGCCGTGTCGATCCTGGTGAGCATCTACAACTCCGTCTCGGCGCGGCGCAAGGAGATCGCCGTGATGCGCGCATTGGGCGCGACGCGGGCAAAGGTGCTGACGCTGATCTGCATGGAGGCCGGGATCATCGGCCTGGCCGGGCGCTGATCGGCATCGTGCTGGGGCACCTCATCGGTGCGGGATCATCCCTGTACTTGCGGCAAGTGCTGGGCGAAGGCATACGATGGATGAACGTTGGCGGTTATGAACTGGCTTACGTGGCGCTGGTGACGGTGCTCTCAGTGCTGGCCGGACTGGTGCCCGCGATGAAGGCGTATTCGACACCGGTGGCGGAGCACCTGGTGGCTGTGTGAGGAGTGCCATGCTCACGCCGGCCGCGAGAGACGTGCATCAGGCAGATGAACTGGATTCGGCCGGCGTGAGCATGTTCGTCGGATGTGCGGCGAACACGCAACATGCCCACGCCCGGCGAGCCGGCCCGTCGCACGAAACAGAGTCAACAGCGCCGGGCGTGAGCATGGCACTCAATCAGGAATCGAAAATGCCCAATCCGCAATTCGCAGTTCGCAATCCGCAATCTGCTCTTCACTATCTGCTATCTACTATCTGCTATCTGCTTCTCCTCTTCTCCCCCGCCCTGGCCCAATCCACGCGCCCAACGACCAACCCATCATCGGTGGCCGCGCTGGAACTGCGCGCGATGACGGCGTTCAACAAGGGCGAGTATGCCCGGGCGCTGCCGCTGCTCGTCCGCCTTTCGGAGCTGTTCCGCGACAATGCCGACCGCCTCGGCTCCCTACAGGAGATGATCCGCGTCTGTCAGCGCAACATGGCCAAGGGCATCGCCGCCGAACCGGCCCGACCCGCACCGCCGGCCGCGGATGAAGTGAAAATGTCGCCCGAAGAACGTAAGCCCCATTCCAAGCCGAAACCCGGCGAGACCACGGAGCTGATGATCAAGCAGCTCGGCAATTTCGAGTACGACGCCCAGAACGGTGGCAACATCCCTCAAGATGTCAAGCAGCTCGATGGCGCGTTGATCCGAACCTGGGGCTACATGATCCCCCTCGACCAGGCCGACCACATCACCGAATTCGCGCTCGTGCCCAGCCTATTCGCCTGCTGTTTTGGCCAGCCGCCGACGGTTCAGCACACGCTCGTCGTCCACTGCCCCAAGGGCAAGGCCGTGCGGTACTATCCCGATGAGCTGGCCGTCGAAGGCAAACTGCACGTGGAGGAAAAGAAGGATGCCGGCCTGGTCGTGAGCGTCTTCGAGATGGATTGCACCAGCGTCAAACCCGCGGCAAAATAGCTCCCATCACCGGGATGAATGGGGTATACTATGCTCAGAATGCAGGAATCGGCAATCCCAAGCTCCCCCTCATCGTGCCCTGCGGCCCGTCCGCTCCGGCAGCGCATCAACTGGCGGCTCATGATTTTCCTCTCCGTGGTGCTGCTGATGATCGGTTATCCGCTGTGGTGGTTCGTGCGCCAGTCGCTCAACCACGGCGTGGTCGATCGCGATGGGTACGCCGAAGTCGATCTGAAATGGCTGAGCGATTTTGAGATGGAACAGAAGGCAGCGACGGACCAGGATATTCCACCCGACCGCCGCAAACTGGATGGCCGCACGGTCATGCTCATCGGCGAGGTGTATCAGCCGCGTTCGATCGGAGGCAATCAGAGCGCTTTCCAGCTTTGCTACTCGATCCAGAAATGCTGCTTTAGTGGGCCGACGAAGATCCAGCACCTCGTGCAGTGCAGATATCCCCGGGGGATGGACTTTGGGACGGGCGCTGCGGTGAAGGTGATGGGCAAGCTCCAGGTCGGCGTGCAGCGCGATGGCGAGACCATCGGCAGCGTGTATCGGCTGGATGTTACCGGCATCAAGGAAGTGCGCTGAGCCAGGATGGTGGCAGAGCCGTCCCGGCTCTGTTGCCGACCTGAACAGCGGCGGGACGCCGCTGCCACTTTGGATCACTTGACCTCATCCCAGAGTTTCTTCTCCACCGACCCGAACTTCTCGAAGGATTTCTGCAGATCCTCGGTCATCCGTTCCAGTTTCTTCGGATCGGCGTTCTTGTCCTTGCTGGCGTCGCGGATCGCCTGGGCCGCGTCGTTGAGCTCGGTCGCGCCGCGGGCAAACTCGCGGGCCGCGTCGAAGATCACCAGGTTCTGCACCTCTGCCTTCTTGGGGGTGTACAGGAGCCGCCAGGGCGCACTTTCAGGTCGGCGCTGGCGTATTCGAGATTCAGCGCCGTGGCGCCCAGCGAGCGGATCATGTTGTCCAGGCGCGATTTGTTCCCGACGATCACCGACTTGGCGGCGCCGGTCATGTCACGCGTGTTCTCCATCGTCTGCACCAGAGCGGTGCGGGCGCTGTCGATCGTGCCGGAGAGATTGTCCAGGAGCCCCTTGACGCGCCTGGCGATCTGGGGCAGCTCGTCCTTGATGGTCCCCGTGGCATCCCTCAGATTGGCCATGGTCTGGCGCAGGTCGGGCTTGGTATCGCCGATGACGCCGCCGAACTGGTCCAGCATCTTGGTGCCGGCATCCGCCAGCACATGGTACTTGTTGACGATGGGCTTGATGTAGCCTTGGATCTGCTTGATCAGCTCGGTGGCCGCATCGCCGGTGGCCTTGAAGCTGGCGAGTGTCGCGCTGGCATTGGGGATGGTCTTGCCGCGCACGTCATCCATGATGCCGCTGACCCGCGGGCGGATGTCGGTGATCATGCCATTGATGTTGGTCACCGACTGCTGCGCCGAAGTGAGAATGTCGTTGATCTTCGATCCCGACTCGCCGAGGGCCGTCATCAGAGAGCTAAGCGCGCTGGGGCTGCCCACCAGCGGTACATCGGCCGCGATCGTGTCGCCCTGCCCCACATTGCTGACGTTCAGGCAGGTCTTCTCGGTGACCGTGCTCTGGATGCCGATCTTCGCGCCTTTGCGAAGCTGGAACTTCTCGGGCATGGCGAAGCTCACCAAAATGTACGCCTGGTCCTTGTTCACTCCGCCCGGGCACTTGGCCAGCCGCGGATCATCGCCCGTGACGATCTCGATGCTGCGGACGTCGCCGATCTTAAATCCGCCGAGCCGCACGTCATCGCCGATGCGCAGCCCGGACAGGTCATCCTGAAGCGTGAAGCTCACGCGGCGGAGCTGCATCTTCTCCACGAAGCCGGAGATCCCCTTGATGGCGATGACCACGGCGAACGCCAGGGCGAGGCTCACGACGATGAACAGGCCGGCTTTCACCGCATTGCGTTGCTTGGGCATATCTACCTCGCGATTCGACTATCGCTCGAATTTCAGATTTGAAATTTGAAATCTGAAATTTCCATTCTTATAGGTCAACCCCGAGCAGGTCGTGTTCGTAGCCGCCGGCGCGCCGGCGGTCGGTGAGCGGGCCTTCGGTGAGCCCGAAGACAAACTGGTGGACGAGCGCGTTGGTCGACTCCTTCATTTCCCTGGGCGTGCCCGAGACGATGAACTTGCCGCGGTCGAGCAGGACCATCCGGTCGGCGATGCGAAACGCCGAATCCATCTCGTGCGTCACCACCACGCTCGTCACGCCCAGCTTGTGGTTGAGATCGATGATGAGCTTGTCGATCTCGGCGCTGGTCACCGGGTCCAGCCCGGCGGAGGGCTCGTCGTAGAAGAGGATCTGCGGGTCCAGCGCGATGGCCCGCGCCAGCCCCGCTCGCTTCTTCATGCCGCCGGAAAGCTGCGCCGGCATCTTCTCGGCGTGCTCGCGCAGGCCCACCAGCTCGAGCTTGATCTTCACCATGATCCCGATGGTTTCTTCGTCCAGATCGGTGTGCTCGCGCAGGGGCAGCGCGACGTTGTCGGCCACCGACATCGAGTTGAACAGCGCGCCGCTCTGGAACAGAACGCCGATCGACTTGCGATACTCGGCCATCTCGCCATCGGTCATCTTGCTGAGGCTTCGCCCCAGCCCGACGATGTCGCCGCCTTCGAAGCGGATGTTGCCGATCATCAGCCGCAGCAGCGTCGACTTGCCCGAGCCCGACCCGCCCAAGACCACCAGTGTCTCGCCCTTCATCACATCGAGCCGGATCTTGTCCAGCACCACCTGCGATCCGAAGACCTTGGTGACATCGAGAACCTGGATGGTCGTTTCGGCCATGTCAGACCCCCAGGAAGAAGAAGACGGCGGTGAAGACCAGATCCACCCCGATCAGCGCCACGATGGTCAGCACGACCGTGCGCGTGGTGGCCACGCCCACGCCCTGCGCGCCGCCGGTGACGCGCAGCCCGAGGAAACACGCCAGGAGACTGATGATCATCCCGAACACGCCGGCTTTGACGATGCCGGTGATGAAATCCTGGAGTTTCATCGCGTCAAACGTATAGCTGATGTACTGACGAAACCCCACGCCCAGAAACGCCTGGCCGACCAGCAGCCCGCCCGCCGTGCCCATGAGGTCGGCCACCACGCACATGCACATCATCATAATCGTGGTCGCCAGCACGCGCGGCACGACAAGGAAACGGATGGGCGAAATCGCATGCGCTTCCATCGCTTCGATCTCCTCCGAGACGACCATCGTGCCCACTTCGGCCGCGATGGAGGCCCCGGCGAAGCCCGTCAGCACGATGGCGCTGATCAGCGGGCCCAATTCGCGGAAGACCGCCACCGCGACGACATCCGCGACCTTCGACACCATCCCGAAATCCCGCAGCGGCGGCGCCATCTGCAGCGCGATGATCGCGCCGATGCAGAAGAGCACCAGGCTGACGATGGGAATGCTCTTGACCCCCACGCGGTCCATCTGGGCCCACAGATTGCCCCAGCCCAGCCGCCGGCCGCGCTTTGCCAGCAGTGCGCGGCGGATCGAAAAGGCCGTGTCGCGCAGCAGATACGCCATCCCGCCGATAAACTCCAGCCCGTCGCGAATGGCCCGAAGCGGTGCGATCATTTGCCCATGGCCTCTTGTTCGTTGGCGGCGATGGCGAAGATCGTGTCGAGGCGAGCGATCTCCAAAAGCCCCTTCACGCGCGGCTGCAGGTCGGTCAGCACCACCTTGCCGCCCTTGCCGATGCGCCGCAGCAATTCCACCAGCACGGCCAGCGCGCTGCTGTCCATGTACGGCACGGCCGCCAGGTTCAGCACGAGCCGGCGCGGGCGGTGGTCCTGCAGCAGCGACAGCAACTGTTGGCGCAGATCGGGGCTGTTGTTGAGGTCGATCTCGCCGTGTACGGCCGCCAGCAGCGTCTGCTCGGCCGTACGCACTTTGGAGAGAATATTCTCTTCCCGGTTTATATTCGTCATGACTTCTCTGCCTTGCTGCGTTTCATCACCAGGAGCATGCCCCGCTCCTGGGGCCGAAACTCGTATTCGTCCATGAGCTTCCGCAGGCACAACATGCCGACGCCGCCGGGGGCGACGGGGTTGTACTGCTCGACGGGGAGCTCCGACGGATTCACGCCGTTGCCCCAGTCGCGGATCGCAATGCTCAGGGCATCGCCCGCCAGTTCCGCCGTTACGACGATGGGGCGATCCGTCGCGCCTTCGTATGCATGCCGTATCACGTTGGCCAGCGCCTCGTTGAGGCACAGCCCGATCTCGCCGACCGCGCGCTCGTTGAGCACCTGGCGGGCGAGGGCCTCGACCCGGCGGCGCACGCCGGCGATGCTCGCCGGGTTGCTGGTGATCCTCAACTCGACCCGCTGCGCCTTTCCATGGCTGGTTGCGGTAGACACGTTGCTATCCTCCATTTCCCTGTGCCGTGCTGGTCGTGGGCTGGACGGCCGGCTGCTCCTGCTGCGCAACCCAGTTTCTCCACTGCGCCACCGCGGGCTTGCGCTGTTCGCTCTCGTCGGTCCAATTGTAGTCAAACGACTGACCGGTGAGAGTATTGAGCGAAAGATATGCAAACAGCCGGACGGCCGAATCGCGGTTGTCCAACTCCGCCACCAGCTCCTTGAGCGTCTTCACATCCCTGTGCCGCTCGCGCACGATCTGTTTCATCGCCTCGATCTTGATGGCCGAATCGGGGCTGTTCAGCGACAGCGCCGGCCGCGGCTCATCGCAGCCGCCGCCAGCGAGCACCAAGACTGCGAAAACCGGTATCAGACGTGCGCGCATGGACCTCTCGATCCCTACTTAATCGACAAAAGTGTAGCGGGAATGGACCCAAACGCCAAGCACAGCAGTTCCTATCTGCCGCACGGAGGCGCTTCCGGCCCCGAGGCCACCCATGGTCCGCCTCCCCAACCCAGCCGCCGCCGTCTACCGCCCGCGCCACCTACCCCCGACATTACGCCCCGAAATTCGGCCACTGGCGCCCCGCCATCGCCATAGGGGCTGCCGTAGGGGCTGCCGTAGGGGCGGCTTTAGCCGCCGTGAATCCCGCTGATCACCCGCTCGCACTCCGCCACGTGCCTGCGCTCCGATTCCTCGCATTCAATCAACTCGACATCGAGACCGTCGAACACCATGGGCTTGGTCACGCGCCCGTCGCAGGCACATTGCCATTGGCGCGGTGTATGCGCCGGCATCGGTGTGCCGATGAAACGTCGAATAGGGCCAATCATGCGCGCACCGCACCACGGCGTGCTTCACCGGGTTGTAATGGATGTAATCAAAGTGCCGCCGGTGATCTTCCTGATCGCGGATGGTGTGCTCCCAGAACCACCGCTGCCAGACTCCTCGCCGTCGTTTGCGTATCCGCGACTCGCTGCGCGCCTGCTCCGTGCCGCCGGCCAGCAGAAACGCGTGGGTGCAATAGGCCTTGAGGGCGGCCATCCGCAAAGAGAAATTGGCATCCCCCGGCGGCAACGTCATCATCATGTGCAGATGATCGGGAAGCAGAACCATCGCGTCGATCGCAAAAGGTTGTCGCCGGCGACATTCGGCAATCGCCTTGTGCAGAAGGGATCGGCCAAGATTATCGCAGAGGATCGGGGCACGGTTCTCGGTGACAAGTGTGAAGAAGAACGTCCCACCAGGGACGTATGCTCGCCTGTAATACGGCATGTCAGTATATTATCGTACCGGCAATAAAGAGCAATATCGGGTGACAACAGGGGCAATGTAGGGGCGGCTTTAGCCGCCGGGTGTGCCCGATGCCGTAGGGCTGCCGTAGGGGCGGCTTTAGCCGCCGGGTGTGCCGGATGATTTTGGACGGGGGTGTGCGAGCCGGCCACGGCGGCTACGCGGCCGCGCCGCAGACGCACCGAACGCCCGCGCCGAACCCGCCGACCACCCATCCGCCGCCGATCGTTGAATCGCCCCTTCTCGACCGCCGCCGCTGGGCCATGCTGATCCAGCGCATCTACCAGGCCGACCCGCTGCGCTGCCCCAAATGCGGCGCGACGATGAAGGTCATCGCCTTCATTGAATCCCGCCAGGAGGATGTCATTCGCAAGATCCTCCAGCATTGCGGCCTGTGGCACGATCCGCCGCCCCGCGCCCCGCCCACGCCTCCGCCCCAAGCCCGGCCGCTCGGCGTGGTCCCTCAGCGTGACCCCGGCTTCGTCGTCGAAGCCGACCCGGAATTCCTCGAACACGCCCGAGGCGAGCGGTTCGAGCAGCCCGACCTGCCCTGGGAGCCGTGAGCCGCCGGCAGCAATAAGCATGGAAATTCGGCTGTTGTCACCGCCGAGCCGGGGGTATACTGCGCCTGGAATGCCCGGGGACGGTCCTCGGGCCGATCAAGAGCCGCGATGCGGAGGCCGTTCGTGACTCGGTGGCAAGAAAGGGCCTGTTCGAGAGGAAGGACGGTTCAAGTTGGACGCCCCAAATTCCCCCTCTCCCCTAACCCCTCACCCCCGCCCCAC
Source organism: uncultured Phycisphaerales bacterium (assembly GCA_963836515.1). Lineage (GTDB taxonomy): Bacteria > Planctomycetota > Phycisphaerae > Tepidisphaerales > Tepidisphaeraceae > CAWIJX01. The sequence goes on along the minus strand of CAWIJX010000004.1, from coordinate 1,499,776 downwards.
GCAAGTGCGCCCCGGCGGAATCAAATTTCCTATCAGGCAAGGGCAGGAAAGCCCAGGACTATGCGGACGCTGTCTGGAATCTCTACAAGAACCTGGTCAGCCCCTATGACTTCTGATTCGGAGGTGGGTTGTGGCACAATGCACTGTGCGTCGGATGGCGTTCTTCGGCGTTGTCGTGCTGGTGTCGTTTGCCGGCTGTCAGGCACGCGACGCCGTGGTAGCGAAGGATGAGCGCGTGCCGCCATCGGCAAGGAACGAGGCGTTGCGGCTGCTTCGCGATTTCGTAGCAACGGGGCAGGCAGCCGACAGGGCGAATGACCCGAAGCTCGATGACAGGATGGACAAGATTGCGTGGCGGATGGCCCTGTCGGGCGGGTACGATTTTCGTGGCGATTTCGAACTGTGGGAATGCTGGCGAATGTGGTTGGAAGAACGGGACTTCTCCGTGATCAGGACATGCCTTGATTCGGACAACAACATAGCCATCGCGTTTGGGATTGATGCTGCGATGGAAGGTCGAAGAGCGGAGGACTTGCAGGACGTGTTACGCCGATACGAGGGGGCTGCCAGGGGCGAGGACGAGCTCGTGAGATGCGTCTATCGCCGTACGATCGCCGAGTGGATCACAGAGCATCGGCCAGCCGAACCGGGTGGCTTTGTGCGCGTCGTAAGGGTGACGCCAGAGTTCTGCCGGCGTGTGCTGGAGATGATGAAGCCTTGCGAGGAAGAGATGCGGCAGATCAGGCAGAGAGCTGAGGCGTGCCAGACGAGACAGATACCATTTCAGACTCCGGAGGGTAACCCCTCACCCCCGCCCCACGCAAGCGCGCCCCGGCGGAATCAAATTTCCTATCAGGTACGAGAGGGAAGCGCTCTTGAGGTTGCCGGTTCCGCCCGGCGCTGTCCGGAGTCGGGTTGTGGCCTACGCGCAGACCGGCGTGCACTACGCAGGGAGGGTATTGCAGGTCGCAGCGATAGCTCAAACTTCCGTGGATATGGTTATCGCGGGGCGGGATAGCTATCAGACGGGCTCAGTCAGGCCTATCGCAGCGGAGACCGTACGCCAGGCAGGAATATGGGGCGGGGCCTGGGCAGGCTCGAAGTTCTTCGGAGCGGTTGGCGCGGCTGTCGGGGGGCCAATTGGCGCTGGGATCGGGGCGATAGGAGGAGGGATACTTGGCGCAATTGGGGGCGAGAAATGCGTCGATGCTGTCGGCGGCTTTCTTTTCGGCAGCCACGGCTCGCGGGAGAGGGCTCTGCAGGAACTGAACATGATTTTGCAGCGTCCGAACTTGGATCCGAGGGTGAGGGATGATCTGCGAGCCCAGCGTGCGCTGCTAACGATCGAGTCAACCACACCACAATGGCGGATAGAGCAGATTCAGAAATACAGGGGATACGGTTCGTACGAGGAGATGTACTATAATACCGGGATGTACAGCCACTAAGAAATCACAGTGCGTGCACCAGCGACGTAGCGGGAGGTGCCCGTAAAGGCAGCACTTGGCAGCGTCGGATCTTACAAGGCATTGCTGGCGACGCAATAGGAGTAGGCGTGCACATGCGACGTGAGTGTCCCACACCGTCTTGGCTTATACTCGCGGATGGGCGCGAGATCATGCGGCTGGACTATCTGGCCTTAGGCCCGGAGGTAGGGTGGTATCGCTGCCGTGTCACATTCTCGGGGATTTCTGAAGAGGAGTGGTGCCGGTTCTACGCAGGCGATCCACGGGATGTGCCATGGATCTTGCGCCGCATCGGAACAGATGAGTCAATTCCATTTGCCCGTTTCGAGATAGCTTGGCACGGTGCTCATGAGATCTCATTGCGGCTAACGCAAAGATACGACGGTAGACGAGCGGGGTGGTGCGCAGCGATCATGCGCCTCTTTGGGATTGCGCATGGATGGGTGACAACTGAACGATCGCCTCACAATCCTTGGGTCGTGGGAAAACGGAGGATCAGGAAAATGCTCAAAAGTGGGGAGGAGACTGAGATATTTGGGGCACTGGTGGCCGTCCCAAGACATGGGAGTAGACTGCAATGGGCGGATGACCTGCTCTATGCGTACGCAGCACACGAGAGTTCGATGGTCCGATTTGCGGCTGTTTCCGGATTCGGCGAACTAGGTCGATTGCACGGATACGTAAATTGATGTCGCACGCTGGCGGTTCTCAACTCGGCGCTGGCGGATGGCGATAGAAGGGTTCGGGAGGCAGCAGCGAAGTCACTGGACGAAATTCAACGATTCGCGATCGGATTGTGACATGGGGTAGAGTCACAGCGGGCGAGCAAATTGCAGACGACGGCTTACGGGTATAATGATCCGACGAACCCGTTTACCCCGACTTCCATCACGTACCCGGACAACACCGTGTCGAGCCAGAGCCTCGACAATCTCGGGCGGACGACTTTGGCGACCGATCCGCGCGAGAGCAGAAAAGGGGTCATAAGCCATTTTTTAGCGCACGAAGGGGCTCAGGTTCACTTATTCCTTGGCACCTTGCTGCTACCTCATCGGCGCGTTCGTCCGGCACACTAACCCCTCACCCCCGCCCCACGCAAGCTCGCCCCGGCGGAATCAAAGTTCCTATCAGGACTGCGCCGCCCAATCCGGCCGCCTGACGGGCCTTACCCAAGCCGATCGCGCCAATATCCCGGGCGACGGCTCAGGTGTGCGATGGCAATAACCACCGATTCCTTCGCCTGCATTTCATACACGACTGCGTACGAGAATCGGCCGATCTGTCTCTGCCGAATGTGATACCCCTTCGATCTCTTCCTGAATCAGCGCGAATCGTTTCGGGTGTTTCTCAATCTCGAACAGCCCGTCAATCGTCGCCGCCAGGAATTTCTCGCCCAGCCCGCCCTGGGCGTCCTCGTACCATTGTGCGGCGAGAAGAAAAGGGGTCATAAGCCTTTTTGTAAAACGCGAAGTCGTGCAGGGTCCGCAACGCCGCCGCCAGACACGCACGATGACGCACGGGAGATCGTCGGCGGCGTTGCGGATCGTTTCGGGTGGTCGGGGAAGCGGCGGTCCGCAAGAGGCCGCAGGGAGCCGGCGCCGGGATCGAGGACTTGCGGCGCGGCCCCTTGCGGACCTCGCGTCACTTCGTTCGTTCGTCCCTGTTCACCCTTTCCGTGAACTGGTGTATAATGTCGGGCGATGAGGTTCGCGTTTGCCGACCGGAAACTGCGCCTGTTGTACGCCACCGGGCGAGGCAGATACCCGACCGAGGCGTGCCGGGCGTTCTTCCGCGTGATGGGCCACATTGACCAGGCTGTGGACGAACGCGATCTGTATGCTTTGAAAGGCCTGCGATACGAGAAACTCCACGGCGACCGCAAGGGGGAACACTCCTTGCGGTTGAATGATCGCTGGCGGCTGATTGTTCGGCCGACGCGCGACGAAGCCGGAACCGTGCTGCTGATCATCGAGATGGTCGATTACCATTGACAGGAGCCGCAACCATGAAGTCCGATCACACGCTGATACCCGCCGTGGTTGTTCTCCCGGGCGAGAGCATTCAGGAGGAGCTGACTGCCCGCGGGTGGACGCAACGGCAACTGGCCCAGAAGATGGGCCGGCCCATCCAGGCGGTCAATGAGATCATCAAGGGGCGGCGGCAGATCACCGCCGAAACGGCACTGGCGCTGGCGGATGTGTTCGGCGCGTCGGCCGAGATGTGGCTGGGATTGGAGAGCCGGTACCGCCTGTACCTGGCGCGGCAGGACCGCCAGCGGAAGTTGTCGGCTTGACTTGGAAAGGCGAAGGGCCCAGGTTCACCTTGTTGCGCAGATCGGCCGGCCCGCACGCCAGATCCCTCGCTTTCCCCGCGAAAAACCCCACCCGTGTTGCGCCACGCTGCGCTCACGCAAGCCGCTTTGCGCAGCGCCGACGGGACCAGACAAAGGGGTCGTAAGCCTTTGTTTTGAGGATCTGGAGGGGAGAAGGGGGACATCCCACCTTACCAGGAGGGGAGAAGAGCGGGGGACGCAAGTGGGGGGACGCAAGTGAGGCCCTGAAAAGGGGATAAGTACATTTTTATAGACCACCCCCAGCCGCCGCGCCGTCGTGCCGACCCAACTCGCCTCGCCATTCGGCCGCCCGCGAACCCGCGATCCCGCGATCCCGCGAACAGCGCACGCGCCATCAGTCGTGTAGATGGCATGTTGGTTGTCGGGCGAGCCGTTAGCGGCTACACCCGACAACCATGAAAACAAGAACTTCTTCCAACGTTAGCCGCAAGGCGCCCCAAGGTCGAGAGGGCGAAGTCTCGACTCAATCTCCAGCGAAGCGCTACGAGGTGATCAAGCTGGGGGTGGACACGCACGGAGGGCAATACACCTTCGCGCGGATGATCGACCAGTTGGGCATGCAGCCGCCGCAGTCGATGGCGCCGGATTGCTTCATCGAATTCCTCAAGAAGCAGCAGGCATTGGCGAAGCGCGTGGTGATGGTCTACGAGGCCGGCCCCTACGGTTTTTCGCTGTATCGCCAGGCGACGGAGATGGGGGTGGAGTGCCTGGTGTGCGCCCCGGAGCGGCTGTCGCGCGGCGCAAGCGCGTCAATGACAAGATCGACGCCCGGGAGCTGCTCAATCGTCTGGATCGTCACGTGGCGGGCAACGATGCGTCGTTGCGTGTGGTGCGGCCGCCGAGCATCGAGCAGGAGATGGAAGGGAGAAGGGGGACATCCCACCTTACGAGGGGAGAAGGGGGGAGGGGAGAAGGGGGACATCCCACCTTACCAGGAGGGGAGGGGAGAAGGGGGACATCCCACCTTACCAGGAGGGGAGAAGAGCGGGGGACGCAAGTGGGGGGACGCAAGTGGGACGCAAATAGTTTCCGCCTGATAGCGGGATCAGGCAAATCCGCTCCGCCTCCTCCTCTCCGCCCCTTCTGCCCATCGCACTCCACAACCGGAGCAAACCCCGCGCCCACGGCATGCCCGGCCCAGACGCCTCGCACGCGCATTGCGCAGATCAGCCGGCCCACACGCCAGATCCATCGCTTTCCCCGCGAAAAACCCCACCAGCGTTGCGCCATGTTGCGCCGATGAAAACCGATTTGCGTAGCGCTGATGGGAGTATTGAAGGGCGCACCCATCGCCCTGTGGCCTCAACCAATGAGCGAGGCGCGTCTCGCAAGGAGTCATCATGCGCACACTATCTACTACCTACCGTCCGCTATCTACTATCCGCTTCCCGCCCGTCCTCTCCCCGCCGCCCGCAGCCTCAGACTTCCTGATCTCGCGGCAATTGCGATGACACCAAAGTGAAGTGAAGGGTGAAGTTGGTGCCGGGATAGACGCATTGCGTGGCGTTGAGCTTCTCAAGAAGTTTAGCCACGGCGTGATCGGCCTGGGGATTGGTCAGGTGGTGAACCTCGACGAGCAGACGGTTCTGCTCGGGTTGCGGACACAGGTTGACGTCGCGACGGAACAGGTCCCGGACCAAGGGGCGGGCATCCTCCACGCGGCCCAACTCTTCACGCAACAAACCGCATAGCCCGGTTTCCGCCCGGTAGGCGATCATCTTGATGGTGTCCATCAATTGCTTGCGCCCGGCAGCAGACGCTTGATCCGCTGCTGGGCCGGGAGTTCCGACAGGGCGATCCGCTTGGGCACCTCCCGCCGACGCTTCTTGGCCCCTGCCCATTCTTCCTCCAAGCCCACGATCTGCTCACGCAGTTCCGTCTGCGCCTGCTGATAACGCTGCACATCCACCGTCCGCAAGCGATCATCCAACTCCCCCGCGGCATACTCCGCCTGCCGCCGCTGCAGTTGCTGACGCAGGGAACGCACCTGGGCATCCTCCTGCTTCCAGGCCGGGTTGACCACCTCCCGGGTCGCATCCGCCTCCTCCGCCCCATGCTCCACAAGTGCATCAATGGCATAGTGTTCCATCATGTACTTGATGAAGTTTTCCTGAGACCACCGGCTGAACAGATACACCGCCGCCTCACTCATGCTCAGGCGGTATGCCGTGCTCATCAGGCTCACTTGGTGCCCCGATGAACTCAGCTTGCGAACCTCCTGGACCCACAGCCCATTGCCCAGCCGTGTGCCCCGCTCCGCCAAGCTCATGCTCAACGTCTGACCTCCGGGCATCTTCACCTGGCACTCCCGGAACTCCGACTCGTCCCATGCTTCCAGCGGCTGTTTCCGGTAACTGATGCACGCCACCCGATGCTTCGCAAACATCTCCTGGAAGAAACCGGGATGGCTGGCCTCCCGATCAAAGATCACGATGAACCGGTGCCGCCATGGATCGGCCGCCAACTCCTCCGCCGTCGGTTGCCCGGGAACCTCCGCCAGCAGTCGCGGTACAATCTCCTCCCGCAACACCTGCCCCAGGCCCTCGTTGAACTCCCGGCTGACCACGAAGTACGGCTGGCCGATCAGGTCGTTCACCCAGTAGTCCGTCGTCCCCCGCAGGCACAGCCGCTGGCGGCTCACGTAACGCTTGGGCAGCACCGCCAACTCCCCGTGATACACCCGCACGTGACCATCCACGTACAGCACCCCCGCCGCCTCCACATCCCCCGCCATCCAGTGCTCCGCCAACGCCGCGCTCCACGCCGCCAACGCCGCCGCGTCCTGGCTCAGCAGACCCAGCTTCTCCCGCAAGGTGCGAACCTCGGGGATCCGATCCAGCCCCAGCAACTTGCCCAGTTCCCCCGGCGGCTGATGGCGAAGCTGCTCCGCCGTGCGAATCCGGCACAACGCCATGCATGCCAGCAGAACCATGACATGCGTGAGCTGGTAGAACCCCGCCGGCAAGGCCGGCAGCTTCTCCAGGTAGGCAAACAGCCCGTTGTCCTTCAATGCCGGCAGAGCACACAGAACCCCGCCGAAGCTCACGTCCCGGCAGGGCACAAAACGCGATTGGGCCGGACCCAATCCCACGGCCGCCGCCACCCGGCCCACACTGTCCGTACACGCCATCCCCATCCCCGCCGACGCATCGGCCACGCTCCGCTGGCTCTTGTCGCTGGCCGTCAACCCTCCTGCTTCGTCTTTTTTTTTGCCGCCCGCAACAAACCCCGGACAATCCCTTTCCGCACCGTGTCCACCTTCACCGCCTCCTGCCGCGCCGCCTGCCGGTAGGGCATGCCCTCATCCAGCAAGGCCTGCAACGCCGACACCTTCTCCGGCGTCAACACCCCAGGCCCGCGGCCCCGACGCGCCTGAAAGAACGCCCGGCAACCCCCGCCGCTCCGATACCGCTTCACCGCACGTTTCACGCTGATCCCCGTCACCCCGAAGGCCCGCTCGATCTCCACCAGCTTGCAGTGCCCGTTGGCCGCCAGTTGCGCCGTGAACATCCGAAAACTCCGCACGTCCTCGGCCGCGTGCGTGAACACCGGCAACAAACCCTGAAAGTACGTCCATCGTCCCCCCTCATTCAGCACGCTCAGGGTGTCGGTGATCCCCGTGCTCCCCGCAGGCAAAATCGGCAAGAGACGCTGCGCCATGGTCCTCCAAGCTGGCCCACCAGCGTATCATTTCTCTTTCCATTTCTCGCCCCCTCCACCCACCACGCCCCAACCCCCCACTCCGCTGACATATCCGCCGTTTCCCTCACTTCCCGCACCTCCAAAACCACCGCCGAGATCAGGAAGTCTGAGCCTCTACCGCCAATCGGGGCCACTTCAGCGCCCCTTCGTGCCGCCGCAGGGCCAGATCGGGGCCGCTTTGGGGTCGCTTTGTGCGCGCCCAGGGCCACTTTGTGCCCGCTTGTTCCAGGACGAATCTAAATGCGTTGATGCCATCCGATCTGTAAACCCCCAACTGGAGACCATTTATGGCAAACCTCCCCGCAACCACCCGCCGTCAGAGTGAATTTCCTCGCGCCTTCCACCGCAGCCCTGCCGCCCCCGCCCGCCGACCAGCGGCCCGCGCACACAAACGAACTTCGATCTCCGCAACGACACTCCTTCCTCGCTCCGTCGCTCCGTCGCTTCCGCGAAACAAACCCACCGATCCCCCCGCGCCAAACCCCCAACCTCCCGCCGCGCCAGAGCTTGCAGATTCCACTCCCTCTCCCGCGCACGCTCCCCTGCGAAACGAACCCATTGCCCTCCTGCCCGACGCCGACTACCAGCACGGCACTTATGCCAACCAGCCTCCGCAGACATTTGTCGACAACGCTTTTTCGCCCGGCCCCTTCATGCAAAATCGTGCGATGATTCCGCTTCAGACCATCACCCGCTCACCCCGGATGTTTCCACGGCGCCCGATACTCTCGCTTCAGCAGCTTCGCCGCCTCGGCGTTGCCGACGATCTGCTCGCCGGCCGCATCCCACGTGATTTTCGAGCCCGTCTCATACGCGATCATCGCCAGCTTCACCGTCGCCGTCGAGGCATAGCCTTCCTCAATCGGGCAGCTCGTCAGGCCCGCCGGCGCCACCGCGCTGCGATTCTGTCGCACTACCCGCAGGAAATCGGCCATGTGCAGCGTGCCCGCATCGGTTCCCGCCTGATTGGTCTTGCGGTCCTTGCCCTTGCCGCGCGGAATGACCGTCCATTTGTCATCCGTCACGAAGACCGTCTCCTTCTCGCCATAGAAGAAGATGCCGTTGGAAACCTCCGGCGCGTATTCCTCCGCGCCCGAGATGCGGTGGCGCCAGGTGACAGGGCACCTCTCGAAATCGAAATGCACGGTGAGGATATCCGGCGTCGTGATCTTCTCCTTGTGATAATAGATCCCGCCCGCCGCCTGCACGGTCTTTGGCATCTTCTCATCCAGGATCCAGCGCGTGGCGTCGATGAGGTGAATTCCCCAATCGACCAGGTGCCCGTGGCCGGAGGTCTTCTCCAGCCGCCAGTTGAAATGCCCCACCTGCGGGCTGTAGGGGATCTTCGGGCCCGGCCCGCACCAGAGATCCCAGTCCAAGGCGGGCGGCGGGTCTTGTGGCGCAACATCCTTCAGCCCCGCCTGGTAGTGAATCTGCGCATCGACCTGCACGATGCGCCCGGCGTTGCCGTCCTGGATGTACTTGCGCACCTGTTGGATCGCCCCGGCCTGCCGGCGCTGGAAGCCGATCTGCACAGTCCGCCCGCTCTTCCTGGCCGCATCCACCATCGCCCGGCCTTCGCGAATGTCATACGCCAGCGGCTTCTCGCAGTAGACATCCAGCCCCTTCTCCACGGCCGCGATGAACTGCAGCGCATGCCAGTGCGGCGGCGACGCGATGATAACGGCATCCATCCCGCCCGCCTTGAGCATCTCCTCATACAGCTTGTGCGTCGCCGGGCGCTTAGTCTGGAGCTGCTCGACCTTGTCGGCGCTGGCCTTGAGGTGATCGCCATCGACGTCGCAGATCGCGACGATCTCGACGCCGCCGGCCTTGAGCGCGGCCTGCACATCGACCATGCCATACCAGCCGCAGCCGATGAGCCCCAGCCGCAGCTTCTTTTCCGCAGGCGATTCGGCCGCCGCCGCCATTACGCCGGGCGCTGCAACCGCGCCGGCCACCGCCGTACCGAGGAATTCACGCCGATTGAGCTTTGCCATAGATCACCCGATGACTCATACGAAATACGCAGTACGCAATACGAATCTGAAACCCGATCTGAAATTTCAAATTTCGAACTTCAAATCTCAAACTTCAAATTCCCATCCCTCATCCCAGCGCCCCGCACGCCGTCTGAAATATCCATCGCCGGATTTCCTCGACCTCGGCCGCGTCGGGATCGAAGGCCGCGGGAACGCAGATGGTGATGGACTTGGCCGCCGGGTTGGGGATCGTCGCCCACGTCTCGGGATTCTCGCCGTCGGCGCCATCGCCGTCGGCGGGTGCCTCCGGGCGGATCACGATGCCCCATTCGACGGCCGATTCCGCCAGGTCGTCGTTGAGCGAATTGCGCACGTCCTGCCAGAACGGCGAGCTGTCCAGTTCTCCCTGTAGCGTTGTGGCCATGTAGCCTCCAATCCGGCCGTGCATCAGAATCACACGACAAAGAACCCGAACCAGCCGGCGCCGCCCGCGCGGCGGGACGAGCAGCGGCAGGAGATGAACAGGATGAACGACGCCCCGGCGCCGCAACGGTAGTGTGGGCACCGCCCACCACAACAGTCTACCGCGGCGTATTCCTGTGTTTGGTTTCGTCCTCCGGGTGGCCGGGCGTGTCTTTGTCCGGCGTTCCGGCGCCGATTCGTTCGTGCGGGATCGGCGATGGCGAGACCTTTACCTTCTCGGGCTGGGTGATCTTGACATCCCGTGGCGCGATGAAGGTCTTCTGCCCCGGCGTGGTGGTCTTCGGTTCCACCGGCGCCTTGGCCGTCTTTGATGCCGGCGTTGTCTCCCGGCGGGTGCGCTCGTCGTGGAACTGGTGCGCCTTCGTTGCGTCGCTGGCGATGCTCTTTCGCGTGTCCTCGTTGATCCGCTCGAATTTCACGGTGGTCGTCTTGCTGGCGACGACGGTGCTGAGCGGACGGGCGATCTTCGACCATCTTGCGCTGCGGTTCGGGGAGCCTGGCCACCCGCGCCTGCAATTCCCGATACGTCTGGGGCGGGCGCAGGGATTTGTCCGTGCGGCGCAGTTCATAGTCGTGCCGCAGATTCTCCTCCCACCGCGGCTCGGTCCGCGCCATGACGATGCGATGGTGGTCGTAAAGCAGATCGCACCAGCCATGGATATGCTCGCGATCGAACCACGGATAAATGCCGATGCGAACATAGGCATCGTCATAGAAATCGCCGAAATAGTAATGGCTGTAACGCGGGTGCGTGAAGAAATGGGCCATCACGAGGTTCACGTCGATCACCAGCGTGGGCGAGTAGACGAAGCCCGGCCGGGCCCACATGGCACGCGAGAAACGAACCGGCGCAAACAACATGCCGCGGTGTTCGAGTTCGCGGTCCCAGTGTCCTTCAACAAAGATGTAGCCGCGGGGCGTCCAGACGTAATGCGATGGGACCCACACCCAGCCGGGGTACATCGCCAGCCAATAGCCGGGCCGTGCACGTATTGCCCGAGATGCCAGTAATAGCACGGCGGCACCCAGGTCCGGTCCAGGGCAGGCGCCACGCCTACAGGATCCACCGATTCGACGGACGGCGGCGCCGGCAGATACTCCACGTCCGTCGCGCCGGCCGGGCCCCAGTAACCGGCCACCCATTCCCACCCGCCGCTGATCGGGTTCCAGTAGCCTGGCGCCCAGGTGCGGTTGGGCGGTGCCACGCGCCAGCAGGCGCTGACCCACACGTAATTGGCGCGATCGGCTTCCCACGCCCAGTAGCCCGGGACCCAGATAACGCCCGCGGCGGCCGGCCGGTCCGCGGATGGCGTCTCCTCGATCGGCGCCGGCGGCTCGGCCGTCGCGACCACGGGCGCCTGCACGTCCGTGTTGATCGGTTGTGCAAATGCCTCGTGAACCGGGCCGCTCGTGAGCACCTCGGGCTGCTCTTCGGCGGGATTGGGCGGCGGACCGCCATCGTCGGCGCCCAGCACGAGCGGAACGGCGGCCGCCAATGCGTAGATCGCCACGGCCAGACTCAATGCGACAATGACTCGGTCCATCAAGCGGTGTTGAAGCACCATAGGTTCTCCTGATGGGGCGGCATTATAGCGGAGATAGGTCGGCCGCAACACAAGCGCAAGGCGCATCACTTCCGCTGCATCGCATGCATTGGCAGGTAGCGGTAATACACCTGGAGCGTGAGGCACGCCATGGCCGTGCTGTAGGCCCGGCCGCCGCGGTCGCCCCATTTCTGGTCGGGATCCCAGCTTCCCGCGCTATCGCCGCTCTTGCGCTGCTTCTTCAACAGATACTCGCGGACCGAGGCGTTCCATTTCTCCCACGTGGCGTTCTGGAACTGCATGAGCATCAGCGAGACGCAGTAGAAGTGGTAGTAGTCGTTCTCGCACTTCTCCGGCGGGATGGACACGGCGAACTCGCACGCCGTCGCACCTGCTCGTCGCCGAGGCGCTGGCCCAGCAGCACGCGGCTGAAGACCGCCTGCGCGGTCATGGTGGGCGTAGGATCGCGCTCCGGGCGATAGCGGGCGCGGATGCCGGCCGGGCCACCGCTCATGGCGTCGAGCCAATAGGCGCAGCGGCGGAGGATGACCTCGTTGACGCGCGCCCCGCCTCCTGCGCGCTGTGCAGGGCCATGATCTGCCAGCCGCTGACGCTCATGTCGCCGAAGTCGTAGGGCGTGTAGCGCCAGCCGCCGCTCTCGCGGTTCTGGCAGCTCACGATGAAGTCGCTGGCGCGCTGGGCTGCCGTGCGGTATCGCTGCTCGCCGGTAAGGATGGCCGCCTCGGCGATGGCGATGGTGCCGATGGCCTGGTCGTACATATTGCCATCGTCGCCGCGCAGGTTGCCGTTGAACTGCTGGGCTTGCAGCAGGTATTCCAGGGCGCGGTTGACGACGGCCGCATGCTCGCCCTTGTCGGGGGTCTGGTCGGAGGCGAGGAATGCCAGCGCGGCCAGGCCGGTCAGCGCTGAATCGTGCTCGCCGATGCGCTTGGTGCGGGGCGATTTGGAGGAGGTGTATTTCGTCCACCGGCCATCGGGCTGCTGGTTACGGGCCAGGTACGACAGCGCCTGCGCGGCGGCCTGCTCGGTCTCTTTCGAGCCGCCGAGACTCTTGACGAGTATCTCCCGCTGTTCGGGCTGACGCTGGGAGAGGACCTGCGGTTCGGGGAGCACCTTGGGCCCGAGTGAATCAAGCGGCGAGAGGCTGGCCTGGGGATCGAAGTGGGGTGAGTCGTAGAGGCCCGGCGGCGGCGGCGACTGCCGGGTGCTGAGTGGGAGGGAATCAGTGCGGCGGTGGACGGAATCGAGGGGCAGAGTGATGCTGTCGGGCGCGAGCGATTCGGAGCCGAGCGGCCGGATAATGCGGGCTCGCGTCGGGTCGGCCGGGCGGGGTGGATCGAGTCTGTCCTGCGTTTTCTCAACCAGCGGCTCTCCTGCGAGGATGCGCGTCGTCCCCATTGCGATGTCGATGGTCGGCGGCGCGATGTCGATGGCGCTGGCCAGCGGCGGCGCGACCGGGCGGGTGGGAGGGGCGTCGATCTTCATCGGCTCGCCAGCTCGCGAGACGATCGGAGCGACCTGCGCGAAGGTGGTGGGGTGGTCAAGTTGCATCGCGGCGGCGACGTGTTTCGGGCCGATCAAAGGCGCGGGCGATGCGACATCCTCGATGGCCGCCGCGATGGTGCTGGGCGAAAGATGGGGGGCATCGACATCGGGGATGATGAAGGCATCGCGGATCGCCGGCAGAGCGACGACCAGCGGCGCTGGCGTCATGAGTTTCGGCGGCGCGAGCGGCTGGATGGGCAGCGGCGTGGTCAGCGGCTGCGTGGGATCGGCGCTGGCCACAACCATCCCGGCCGAACCACCGATGTGAGGATGCTCCGCTCGCACGCCAGCCGGGCGCGGCGCATCGACCGTAATCCGATCGTCGCGGGCGCTGATCGGATCGTTCTTCGCCAGGTTGAGATTCGGGATGTCGATGGCGAGCTGCGGCGGCTGAAGCGCGACCGACTCGATGGCCGGCGGCACGGGCAGTTGCGCCGCCGGAACGTGAATCGCCATTGCGCCGGGTGGCGGCGCGGGAGCATTGATGTCGAAGGCACGCGGCGAGGCCGCGTCGATATCCACCTGCATGTTCCACGCGCTCTCGCCCTTGACGGGCGCCGGGGCGGCGGGCGTGGGCAGGTCCATGAGCTGGTTGCGCACGGCGAGCTGCACCTCGGCCGAGCGCGACGCCTCGAAGCTCAGGGGGATTTCCATGCCCGTTTCCTGGCGGACATACTGGATGATGTCGCGCGAGACGGAGACGGCGCTGAAGCCCATGACCAGCAGCAGGTGCATGAGCAGCGAGAAGAGCAGGCATCGCTGGAGCAGGTCGCGGGCCTCGCGCGTCCGCAGGAGCATGGCCAGCGGTCCACCGAGCAGGATCGCGCCCAGCAGTGCCAGTGCGCTGAGGCTGACCTTGGGAAGGGGGCGCATCTCGGTGCGGGCGTAGACTTCGCGCGAGTCGGATGAATAGAGGTCGTAGCCGCCGCGGCCGCCCTTGCGATCGGAGCTGAAATACAGCCGGAAGCCGCTCATCCCGAGCATGGGATCGCAGTCGTTGTCGGTCGTGTTGATCTCCGGGCCGAGGTTCTCCGGCGGCTGCGGCTTGCCGTCGATCAACCGGCTGCGCCAGATATCAAAGCCGCCGAGGCCGCCGGGGCGATTTGATGAGAAATACAGGAAATCCCCGGCCGGGGCGACGCAGCAGGGCCCGTCATGTGCCCCGCTGCGCAGGGCCTCGACTTCATTGACCTGGCCGAAAACCAGGGCGGGCGCTGCGACTCGGCTTGCCTCGCCCGCGCTGGCCGGCAGGTGAAATTCCTTGACTTCGGCGACGTGGATATCGAAGTGGCTCTTGTCGCGCTGCGCAGGCCGCCGTCACCGCTCGCACGGCGGTTGCTGGAGAAGTACATCGCCCGCATGTCGGGCGTGAACGCAGCGCCATATTCGTCGCTGGCGCTGTTGATCTCCGGGCCGAGGTTGTAGGGCTTGCCCCAGCCGTCGGCCGTGCGCTCCGACGCCCAGAGATCGTATCCGCCCGACCCGCCCGGGCGATCGGAGGAGAAGATGAGTATCCGGCCATCGGGCGTGAGTCGCGGGCAGAGATCATCGCTCTGCCCATTAACGGCGGCCAGCGGCGCGGGCTCGGTCCACGCGCCGGCGCGGCGGTAGCAGACATAGATCTTGGCGTTGTGGCCGGGCCGGCCGCGGACGAAATACAGCTCGTTGCCATCGGGCGAGAGGCAGGGCTGCGCCTCATCCTCGCTGGTGTTGATAACGCCGGCCAGCGGCTCGGGCGGGGCCCAGATGACGATGCGCGCCCTGGCGGCCGACTGCGGCAGCCTGATATTCCCGCCATCGGTCCAGACCCGCTTGCCGACGAACCACCAGGTGATCGCAGCGCTCACCGCACAAGCGAGCACGATGGCGGCGAGCCAGCGGAAGGGGAGAGGATGGCGGGAGTCGGAGGGCAAAGTTCAGATTTCGAATCTCAAAACTCGGATTTCAGATTTCACATATTTCAGATCTCTGAGTTCAAACTGCGCGTCGCGACTTCCAACTGACAACTGGACTACTGACCGACCACGGACAACGGACTACTGACCACCGACAACTCACCTATCTCGGCTCTTCCAACACATACCCAATCTTCGCCTCCGCGATTCCGGCGCGGCGGCACATGGCGGCCACGTCGGCGAAATACTTGTGCAGGCTGCGCTGGTCGGCGCGGATGAGCACCTCGCGGCGGGCGTCGTGCTGGGCAACGTCGGCCAACAGCGATTCCAACTCCTGCTGGCGATAGACGCGCGTGCCGACGACGGCCGCGCCATCCTCGCGGATGTTGATAACGAGCTGCTGCGGGGCCGCCGAGAGCGGCTGGCTCGATGTCAGCGCGGGGAGCTGCACGCCCACGTCGCGCTCTTCCGCGCGAAACTGGGTGGCGACGAGGAAGAACATCACCAAAAAGAAGAGCGTGTCGATGAAGTTGATCAGGTTCACCGGCTCTTCGTGGAAGCTGTCGCGGTCGCGGATTCGCATGGCATCCTCAGGCGGCGGTCTCCTGGTCGCGGGCGAAATGCTCCATGAACTCGCCGGCGGCGTCGTTCATGTCGGCCAGCGACTGCTCGACGCGGCCGGCGAAGTAGTAGTAGAAGACCAGCACGGGAATGGCGACCGCCAGCCCGGCCATGGTCGTCATCGAGCGCCTCGTAGATTCCGGTGGCCAGCAGCTCGGGATGGCCGAGGCCGCGCTGCGTCGTCGTAACGCGGAAGGCCTGGATCATGCCCCACACGCTGCCCAGCAGTCCCATCATGGGCGAAACGGCCGACACGCCGTACATCAGGCGGAGATTGCGGCGAAGCTTGTGCAGCTCCGACTCACCGGCATCCTCGATGGCTTTTTCGGCGGCATCCGCGCCGCGCGGCAGCTTGCGCAAGCCGGCGAGCATGATGCTCGCCACCGGACAGGGATGGGCCTTGCAGTAGTCCATGGCGCTTTCGCGATCGGCCTGGCTGCGCAGGTCGGCCATGAATCCCGGCGGAATGATCCGACGCTTGCGGAGGGCCAGCAGCCGCTCCAGGATGAGGGCGACGCCGATGAGACTGGTGACGCCGATAGGCACCATGAACCAGCCGCCCTTGAGCAGAAGCTGGAGAAAGGAGATGGCGTCGTCCTTCTTCTGGGCGAAGGCGAGGGGGGCGATGATGAGCATCGCGAGGATGGGGAGGATGCGTTTCATGATGCGCATTTCAGATCTCAGATTTCAAATTTCAACCGTCACGCGGTTAAATACTCATCTCAATTCCTTTAACCGTCGTTCCGCCAGCGCCGCCTCGGATGAATCCTTGTACCAAAGGATCACCTGCTCGTACTGCTTGCGGGCGTCGGCCGGTTGCTTGAGCAATTCAAAGGCTCGGCCGGCCTCGAAGGTGGCGCGGGCCGACCACTCGGGATACGCATAGACATCGGCCACGGCCAGCAGCGCGGCGATCGCCTGCTCGTACTGGCCCTGCGCGAAATACGTCTCGCCGATCTGGAACTGGGCGCGAGCGGCAATCACGGTGTTGGTCGCGGCCACCGCCTTCTCATACGACTGGCGCGCCTCATCGTACTCTGCGCGTTTTCCAGCGCCCAGCCGATGCCGTACAGCGCCTGGGCCGCGAGCTTGTGCTTGGGGAAGCGGTCGAGGAAATCCGCGTACGCCTTCTGCGAGGCAGCGTAGTCGCCGGATTGCGCCTGCGTCTCGCCGAGCTTGAGCAGTGCGGCGGCCGCCAGATCCGTTCGCCCGCCGCCGACGATCGCGGCCTTGAGCTGCTCGATGGCCTCGGAGAGTTTTTCGAGCCGCGCCAGATTCACGCCCGCCTGATAGTGCGCCCACGGCGCCAGCTCATCATCCTTGTGCTGGAGGAGGAAGCTCTTGTACATCTCCGCGGCTTCGGCCGGCCGCGAGAGCTTCTCGTAGCACGAGCCGAGACGATACAGCGCCACGGAGATCGTCTTGGCCTCGGACAATGGATCGGCGATGACCTGCTTGAGCAGCGCCAGAGCCTCGTCGTATTTGCCCTGCTGATAGAGCAGCTCGCCCAGCTCGCTCCTGGCCGGCGCGATGAGCTTGCTGCGCGGATATTCCTTCAGCAGGCGGCGGTACGTTTGCTCAGCCGCTGCGACATCCTTGATCTGCTGCTGCGACCAGGCGAGGTCATAGAGCACCTCATCGCTGAGGGTCTTCTTGTCGGCGGCGAGGGCCTTGAGGGCGTTGATGGCGTCGTTGTGCTTGTCGAGCTTCACGAAGCTGGCGGCGATGATCTGGCGGGCCTTCTGGCAGTCTTTGGAATCGGGGAAGTTCCCGATGAACTTACGCAGCGTGACGATGGCCTTCTCATCGTCGCCGGCCTCCTTGAGCGATGCGCCGGCATAGAACAGGGCATCGGCGGCGACGGCTTCGGTGGGATATTTCTCGGCGACGGTGGCGAATCTCTTCGCGGCCGAGTCGAAGCTTCTCGCGTCAAAGTCGATCCAGGCGAGGAGATAATCGGCCGCCGCGCGAACGGTCGCGGGGGCTTTGCTGGCGGCGACGTGGTTGAGCACCGGCCCGGCCAGGTCGGGCCGCTTCTGCTTGTACTTGAGCTGGGCCCACTCGAAACTCGCGCAGCGTCCAGGGCGAATCGCCGGCCGCTGTGGTCAGATCTTTCAGCGTGCGGTCGGCGGATGTCTCATCGCCCATGCGGAGCTGCGCCAGCGCGAGTTTGAAGAGCGTCTCGGATTTGTCATCGGTCGCGATCGGTGCGAATTTCGCCAGCACATCGGCCGACTGGCGAAACTTGCCACTCTGGAGCAGCGCATCGCCCAGGAGCAGCAACGAGCGGCGAAGCTGCGGATCGGTTCGCAGGTTGGCATCGTTGGCCAGCGGCGAGAGCAGCGCGATCGTGCGCGCCCAGTCGCCGGTGAAATACGCGCACTGGCCAACCCGGCAGGTGAATCGCACTTGCTGGGCTTGCGGGAGATTGGATGACAGAAGCGACGAGAACGCCTTGGCGGATTCATCGTAGCGTGCGAGCAGGAAGAGATTCTCGGCCAACAGCTCGCGCGCCCGTGGAAGCTGCGATTCACCTCGCACTTTGCCGGCCACGTTGACGCTCTTTTGATACTGCCCGGCCTTGTGCAGAGCCAGGGCCTGGCCAAGCATCGCCTCATCGGCGCGAGGTGACGTGGCGAATTTCGCGGGGAACGCTTCGTAGGCGATAGCCGCGTCGGTGAACCGATTGAGTTCCATGAGGCACTGCGCGGTCCATGGCGATGCTGTCGGCCTGCACGCCGGCCGAAGGCTTGTCGGCGAGATCCGTGAGAGTCTTCAGAGCCGAATCGAACTTGCGCTGGCCGATGTCGCACTGCGCCAGCCAATACTTGGCGATCCCAGCGCGAGCGGGGTCGGATGCAACTACATGGGAGAGCGTTTCGCAGGCAGCCGAGAGTTTCGACGCGGCCACCTGTGCCAGACCGAGCTGCAGGCGGGCCGCGGGCGGCGTGCTGGCTGGCGGGACCGACCTTGCCGAGCGCCGCGATCGCATCGTCGTACCGCGCTTGCCGATAACGCAGCATTCCCAGCGAGAACCACCCATCGGCCTGACGATCGGCCGGCGCCTTATCGGCGATGGCCTGATATCGCGCGGCCGCGAGATCGAGTTGACTCGACTGCTCCAGAAGCTGGCCGAGTAGGAGCAGCGCATCGGTCTGGTATCGCGTCTCGGGACATTTCACGACAAGCTCGATCAGCGTGGCGGAAGCGGCAGGCTCCTTGTGGTTGGCCCGCTGTGACAGCGCCAGGAAATACAGCGCCTCACCGCGCTTGTCGCTTTTCGGGTACTTCTTGAGGAACTCATCACAGGCGGGCTCGGCATCGCCGCCCCGGCCGAGCAGGTACAGGAGCTGTGCGCGGTTGAGCGCGGCCGGCTCGGCCGAGGGGCTCTGGGGGAATTTCGCCAGAAGCTCCTCGAACGTCTTCAGCGCCTGGTCCTGCTGCTTGAGCGCCAGGCGGCAATGGCCCAGCGCCAGCATTGCCTCGTCGGCCTGCTTGAAATCCTTATTGCGCAGAAGCGACTGGAATGCGTCGGCGGCCTTCTGATACTCCCCGGTTCGGAACCAGCAGACGGCCAGGGCATGTCGAGCGATCGCCGCCTGCGGATGCGCGGGGCTTTCCTTGAGAAATTCCTCGTATTCGCCGGCCGCCAGCTTGTAGAGCTGCCGCTGGAACAGCCCGTTGGCGGCGAGGAACTTCTTGCCGGCGGCATCCAGTTCCTGAGCGTGCGCCGGCGCGATGACAAGACCGACCAGAACCAAGCACAGGCATGCGCAAAGCTGTCTCATGCGATCTCCAAGCACACTGACATCACAGTCACTCGTCCCTGCCCATTTGATGGGGTCTCTTCTACCAGAAATCGCCGGAAGAGGACATAGGGGAATGCCCAGCGCGGGCCGCTCCGTGAGCCAGTTCGCCGACCGCGTCAGGCTTGACGGCCATACCCCAGCACGAGGCCCAGGCCCACGAGCATGAGCCCGCCACCCAGGAGATACAGCCGCTTGTGATGATCGCGGCAAAGCTCGGCCAATCGCCCCGGTACAGGCTGGCACGGTGGCAGCGGCGGAGGGGGCGCAACCCTCACCAGCGAGAAGGGCGACCGTTCCTCCGAGCGGTGTTCGTCAAGCTCCAGCACCGACGCCCCCTTGCGGATGAACTTCATTTGACGCTGGGCGAGCCGTTCCGAGAGGGCCGGATCGCTGCCGACGCGCTTGATGAACTCGTCATTGACCTTGACCTGGCGGGTGAGGTGCTCAAGATTGATCCGAAGCTTCTGGCATTCCCAGGCGAGGCGGCGGCTCTCGTCGGCCAGCGGAATGAGCAGACAACAGGCGATCATCCCGATGCCCAGGCACACCGGCAGGATGGTCCAGCCGCCGACCCCGCCGCGCGGCGCGGAGGCGCGGTGTAGGTGCTGTCGGCCGCATCGTGATTCTCGGCCGCGACAGCATCCTGCGCATCAGAAGATGACGACGATTCGGTGGACATTAGCTGTTCGGAGTTCAGGCTTCAGCCTGTAGATGGAGAATGAGCCTGAAGGCTGAACTCCAAACGGAACTCCAGACTATTATCGGCCAAGCGGGGATGGAAAGACGAGCGGATCGCGGCTCAGAGTCATCGAATCGGCAGCAGGTTCCTGATCATGCTCCCCAGCGCCTGCTGCCGGATGGTGTCTTGCAGGCCCGCTTCAGCGTCGGCCGCGTTCTTGAAATCGCCCGAGCGGATTCTGCGCGTGGGCCTGCACCGCGGCCACCACCGACTTGATGATCTCGTCGGCCTTGGCCGACGGCAGGCTCAGCGTCTGGGCGACGTTGACCTTCCATTTGTCGGCGATCTTCCTGAGCTTCACCGGCAAGGTGTTGCGATTCTCGAAGGTAAGGGTTGCTGAATCGCCCTGGATCTGCTCCTGGCAACTCCCCAATTCCTCCAGCGAGGGCAGGCCGCCGCACACGGATTCGCCGGAGTCGCCGAATTTCGCCTTGGCCGCATCCTTGGCGGCGACGATCCCCTTGGCCAGCGCCTTGATGTTGTCGAACATCCCGGCCTGGTGATCGGCGATGCTTGCCTTGGCCGTCGCGGCATCGCCATTGAGCAGAGCGACGTAAAAAGTCCGTGCGGCGATCTTCGGCGTGGACCAGTCCTTGCGATAGCCGCAGCCGCCGGGCATGGCGCACGTAACCAATCCCACAATTACTGCGAATGCAAAACGCGGAATGTATTTCCTGGCGGGCATTGGTCGATACTGGACAGGACTTTACAGGATTCGCCGGTTTGTATCAAACAGGGAACAAGCAAGCGGCTCGGAACGTTCTATATATTGGAGGTGGAACATGTTGAAGGTCAAGCACCTGCTGGACACGGTGGAACCGGATGACGGCATGCGGATCTGGGTTGAGCCCATCGGGCTCACGCGTGATTTGCGACAGTGGTGCTGTGTGGACCACCTGCTTTGCCATCTCGGCCCGCCGCTGAAGCTCTGGAACTGGCTTGCCAGGCACCCCGATGGCTACGAGCATTTCCGCGGCAGCTATCACGAGCACCTCGCCCACAGCCAGTACACCGGCGCGCTGCGCGGACTGGCATGTGCGGCCGTCCGCGACAACTTCACGCTGGTACACCAGGGCGACGATCCCGCGCACAACACGGCCACGGTGCTGTACGAATTCCTGAGCGAGCTGGCGAGCTATTGCCCCCCGGATGGGCCGGATGCGTGAAATGCGCCCGAGACCCGAAGCTCACGAACACTTCAACCGCGAACTGACGGCTCAAATGTCCGCCAAGTGCCGGATCTCCATGCTCGAAAAAGGTCGGACTTGCGTACCGAATGCCTTGTTCATCGCCTTGACGAAAACGTCAGCCAGGAAAGCCTGCGCCACCGTCCCCATGTGAACGCCATCGGCAAGGAACAGGTGAGTCGGCGAATCGCCCGGCGTGCGGGTATCGACGACGGCGCCGTTGACCTTGAACTTAGGCTGTAGAACCATGGTGTGAAGCGCTGCGGCCACATCGGCGATGGCCACGTTCTTGTTCGCCGCCGCGAGGCGCTTGAGATCCGCATTGACCGTGGCAATGGCCTGGTGTTCCTGCGCCAGGGCGGTGGCCGTGATGGACCCGGCGGCACGGCGCAACGTGGTGTCGGGCAGCAGGCCCACATCGGCCACGGTGGCCAGGACGATCTGGACCTTTGGATTGGCCTTCTGGAGCTTGGCCAGAATGGCGGCGATGTTCGCCTCCACCAACTGGGTGGCCCGAGTCAGGGCCTTGGAGGCATTGGCCGACCGGATTGCGGTCAGGTAGTCGTTGCTGCCGATGAAGACAATGACGGTGGAGACTTTGTGGGCGGCGACCTGTGCGGCCGCGCCTGCCACCTGGCCGTCGGTCAGCACCATGGACGAAGTATCGCCGCCCCGTGCCCAGTTGTAGAGATAGCCAGCCCCCCGCGGGGCTCCGCGAGAGCTGCCGCTGTAAGGACCGAAGTTCACGCCGCGCGATTGCGCCAGAAGCTCGACGTAATTGGCCGCGGATGCGCGACCGGCGCCGTGGAAGGCATATTCGTCGCTATCGCTGTCGCCGATCACCGCGATTCCGCCGGGCAGCGCCGACAGCAGCCGGCGATCCTCCAGCGCCTCGCACAGGACTTGGACCGTCTCCTCCACATGGGCCTTTCGGTGCTGCATTGAGGGGACTCTACTACTTGAGGCTGACATCCTCAAGCCGCATTCTGGCCGTCCACGGTCTCCGCCACGATCTCCCGCGGCGGCGGATGGCTGATGAAACCGACCGGGCTGGCAGTCAGGCCGTACGCGCCGCTGCAGCGGATGGCGATGACATCGCCGATGCGCAGCTCGGGGAAGGGCGCGGCGTGCGCGAGTTGGTCGATCGACGTACACAGCGGGCCGAAAAGATCGTGCGGCCGCAGCGCCGCGTCGTTGGCTGCGCCGACTTTGAACATGCGGTAGTTGCGGTGGAGGAGAGCGCCGAGATGGCCGCAGGCGCCGGCGTGGTGATTCATGCCGCCGTCGCAGATTGCGATCTCCGCACCGCGTGAATGCTTGCGGGAGACAATGCGCGTAAGGTATAGCCCCGCCTCGCCGATGAGATAGCGGCCGGTCTCCAGCAGGAACTCCGTTTGGGCGAAACGCCCATCGCAGCGCAGGGCATCAAGCAGGGGGTTGATGCGCTGGGCGATGAGCGACAGGTCGAGCGGGCGATCCCGCTCATAATAGGGGATGCCCAGGCCCGAGCCGAAGATGAGTTTCGCGGGGCGCAGGTTCGCAGATCTCGCTGAAGCGGCGGAAGAGGTCGGCATAGCTCTGCCACGCGGCGACGATGGCATCCGGGCGGAGGCACTGGGTCCCTGCGAACACGTGGAAGCCGCGCAGCGAGAGGTTCGGCAGGCGGGCGATGACCGCCATAGCCGGCGCCAGGTCCTCCTCGTCGATGCCGAACTGGCACGGTTTTCCGGCCATGCTGATGCCAAAGCCCGGCGGCATTCTGCCGGGGGCGATACGGACGAGGACCGGCTGCACCGTGCCCAATCCGTGCGCGATGGAGTCCAGGCGCTGGGCCTCGTGGGCCGACTCGACGACCACCGCGCCGACGCCGTGCCGGATGGCCAGTTGCAGTTCCTCGTCGCGCTTCGCGGGGCCGGTAAACGTGAGCGAGTCGGTCGGCCAGGATGCGTCGATGCACCGGCCCAGCTCGCCCGCCGAAGAGATGTCCAGCGCATCGGCCAGGCCGCGCATCCGCGTCAGCACGGCCCGGTTGGGGTTGCTCTTGACGGCGAAGGAGATGCGGAATCGCCCGCCGAATGCCTCGCGCAGCTCGGCGAATCGTGCGCGCGCACGTGATCGAAGCGAAAGACGTAGCACGGCGTGCCGAATTGGGAGGCGATGCGAGCGAGAAGGTTGTCCATGGTTCAGCGTCCGTGTACTCAACCCAGGCCAGTGCCGCCGGTGCCCTCACCGGCGGAACCACCGGCGCGGAAGACCGCCAGTGAGGGCACTGGCGGCACTAACCCAACTTCTTCATTTCGGCATAGCGCAGAATCCGTTCGATCGAGTCGAGGTTGTCGAGCGTGACATCCCAGGTGTCCATGTGGATGCCGGCCTCGGTTTCGACGAACATGATCAGGTCCACGATGCTGAAGGAGTCGAGAATGCTCGATGAAAACAGCGGCGTGGCATCGTTGATCTGGCCGGTATCCACGCCCATCCGGGAGCCGAGATAATCGAGCAGACTGTCATGCGTGAGCGCCATGCGAATCACCTGTAAGAAGCCGCTGGGCACGTTCGACCAGCGCGGGGCGGTCGGGTTTGCCGTTGGCGGTGCGAGGGATCGCCGATAGCAGCACGACCTGCTGCGGCAGCATATACGATGGCAGCCGGGCCGCCAGAGCGCGGCGCAGGATCGCCTCATCCGCCCCGCCGCCAGCAACCACAAACGCAACCAGGCGCGGCTGGCCATCGGGCGGCTTGGCGCCAACCACCTTGGCCTCGCGCACGCCATTCAGCGTCAGCAACTGGTCGGCGACCTCCTTGGGGTAGATGCGATTGCCGGCGATCTTGAGCATCGCGTCGCGCCGGCCCCGGAGGAAGAGATACCCATCCTCGTCCAGGTGGCCGAGGTTGCCGGTGAACACAGCCATCTCCGCCGGGCCATGACACGGGTTGCCCCACGGGTTGGGCCGGAGCTTATTCTGCTCATCGCGCCCGTCGAGGTAGCCGAGCATCGTTCCCAGGCCGGCATGCACGATCTCGCCTTCCTCGCCGGGACCGCAGAGCGTCTGGTTGTCGCGGGCGATGTAGATGCGGACGCCGCCGAAGGGCCGGCCCACGCTGAGGGGCTTGGCCGCAAACTCCTCCGGCCGCAGCGCCGTGGTGCGGAAGGTCTCGGTCTGGCCGTAGGTTTTGTAGATCCCCACGCCCGGCGCCATGCCCGGCAGAAGCTGGAGTTGGGCAGGGCTCAAATCGCCGCCGGAGACGGTGATGTATCGGAGCGATGAATGGGCCGCATTGGTCTGAAAAGCCAGGCCGGCATTGAGCATGTCCGTCCAGATGGCCGGCACGGCGGATATCCCGGTGACGTGGAATTCGGCGACGACCCGTAGAATGTCGGCGGGAAGCCACGAGTCGAGCAGCACCAGCGTGCAGCCGGCCGAGAGCGCGGCCAGAAGCTGGTTGAGTCCGACATCGAACGAGAATGGCAGAATGCTCAGGAGCACGTTGTCAGGGCGGATGCGAAAGCACTCGATTTCCGCGGCGGCGCGGGCACGCAGGTTGCTCTCGGAAATCAGAACACCCTTGGGCGTGCCGGTCGTGCCCGATGTGAACAGGCAGCAGCCCGGGCGCGACGGATCGTCACTCAATTCCGGCACAGTGTTCTCACCGTCGGCCGTTTCGGCGGGCCAGAAGCCGACGCGCGTATGTTTCCGCAGGCGTTCAACGATTTGCTGCTGCTGCGGCAGCAGTGTGCTGTCGCGCAGAATCTGCCATCGGGTGGCAGCGACGGGGGAACCATCGGCCAGGGCCGCATCGAGCGTGCCGAGTCCGGCGACGTCGGTCATCGCCAGGACCGGTTGCGCATCCTTGAGGATGGCCTGGATCTGCGGGGCGCGGAGCTTCTTGTTCAGACATGCGAACGCCTTGCCAGCGCCGATGGCGCCGATCATGGCGGCGACGCACTCGGCTGACTTGCCGACGAACAGCGGCACGACGGCGGCGCCGGCCGCGTCGCGATGCAAGATCGAGGCAAATCGCCGGGCAAGCTCCGCCAACTGGGCGAAGCTCGTGGTGGTGGACTTGCCGGCGCCGCGCGAGTGTACGATGGCCCGGGCCTCCGGCGCTGCCTCGCCTGTTCCTGAAGCTGCGTGTAGAGATTGGTCATCATGCGTGGCCCCAGGTGAGACCCACAAGCTTCGCCAGGACCTGGAGTATGTCGCGCATCCTGTGGAGGCCGCCGAAGACGAGCACGGTGCCGACGACCACGAAGACGAACGTCGGTGGGATGCAGAGGTATCGCCAGAGGCCCCGGTCCAGCGGACCCCGCTTGCGGGCGCGCATGGTTCGCGCCAGCGCCTGATAGAGCGAGACGCCCGTGGCGTGGTACAGGCCCCAGATGAGCCACGGCACGGATATCTCGTGCCACAGGCCGATGGCCACGAACGTCGCGTAGACCGCGACATACGGTTTGCGCGTCAACGCGACCACCGGCATGTAAATGTATGACTGGCACCACCCGGCCAGTGTGATGTGCCAGCGCTTCCAGAAATCGGCGGCGTTGCAGGCGAGCACGGGATAGTTGAAGTTTTCCATGATGCGCAGCCCGAACAGGCGGCTGGCGCCGATGGCGATATCGCTGTAGGCGCTGAAGTCCATGTACAGATACAGATAGACGACGATGGCCGAGAGCCAGACGCTCCACGTGGGAGTCGCCCGCAGGTTCCGCACGAGCTGGCCATTGGCGGCGAAGTCAAATGCCGGCCGCAGGACGATCTCGGCGATGACGAGCTTCTTGATCAACCCGTGAACGATGCGCGTAAGGCCCTCGACGATGGACTGGAGACGCAACGTCTCTTCGCGGTTGGCCAGGAAATGGTCGAACCGCTGGATGGGGCCGGCGGTGAATGCGGGAAACAGGAACATCCAGGCGAGGAATCGCGAAAGCGAGCGATCGCGGATGCCGCCGCGCGCCACCTCGACGGCATAGTGAATCAATTTGAACGTGAAGTAGCTCAGCCCCAGCGGGATCAACTGGGATACGGAAGATCGGGGCGCGAGCTTGAACTGGCCGATGCACTTGAAGCAGATCAGATAAAGCGTGATGGAGCAGATCAGCACCGGGAGGACGCCCCGGGGTGACAGCCAGTAGAACAGCAGCGACCACGCCAGCACCGATGTGGTGCCGATGATCGACGCGCGCCAGCCGTGTACTCCGCTGTGTATGCCCAGCGACAGAAAGCCGATCGACACGGCCGCCAGAAAGCCCATGCGCCACCGCGCCGGCAGAAGCCAGAACACGGCCGCTGCGAGGCCGAGCACAACCCAGAATGTCCCACTCTGTATCATCTCGATTCAGATTCCGTCGCCCGGACCAATCAGAAGCCCTCGTACTGGAAAAAGCGCAATCCGCCGGCCAGCGCCGTCAGCTTGACGACGGCCAGGAACAGCAGCGCGCCCAGCACGACCGCCTGCGTCAGGATGCCCAATGCCCGGGGAATATTCATGGGTGCGCCTCTTCCAGCAACCCCTTCTCAACGATCAGGCGGGCCAGGTATTCCGCCAGGACGCCGATATAACGGCGGCGCGCGAGGGAATTGGCGATGTGCGCATAGTCCGCGAAGTTGTCCGGTGTCAGTTGGGCCATCGCCGCGATATCCCAGTAGGGCACACCGATGCGCTCGGCGAATTGCCCGATGTCCTGGCGATAGCGCGCATACGCCTGGGTGTCGATGAGTTGTCCGGCGATGGTCTCGTTGCGCGGGTTCTCCGCGCCTTCCAGAAGGGCGACGGCGATGCCGGGCCGCTGGCGAAGGCGGTTGATCATCCGCGCGTAAACATCCATGTTACGTGGCGCCTCGTGCGCGTAGGGCTTGACCCAGGACGCAATCCGGCTCTCTGCCCGGTTCCATTGCGACGGTGTCCAGTTCCGCAGCGCGGGCGTCTGTTGGGAGTACCAGGCCGGCACCGTCAGGACCGAGTCAACGCGCGTTGCGAAAAACGCGTAATGGTCCAGGAAATAGTTGCCGGTATGTCGCGGTGGCTCTTCCCCGGCCAGCATCGCTTCGGCAAGGAATGATGGCGAGTCCAGCGCCAGGCGCGGCCGGGCAATCCGATCGTGTCGATCCGCGCGGTCCATCGCGATGTTGAACGGGGAGATCTCCAGGACGATCACGCCGTGGATGCGGTCGCCGATCACGTCCGTCAGGGGCAGCGCTTCCCATTGGGTGAGCGAGCCGGCCGCGAGGATGTGGACCGGCACCTGGGCATGGAGATGGGCGCGGAGAGCCTGTTCCAGCGCTTGCGCTTGCGGAATGGCCTGGTAGACCATCGAATCCCCGATGAGCACGACGCTCATGCCTTGTGGCGGCGATTGGCGCAGGCAGAGCGTTCGGACCGTCAGTTGCCCGAATGCATCGGCCGTCTTCCTCGTCATAAGCTGTCCAACGGGCGTCGCCATGGTATCCGGCGTCACTCGGAGAACGCACAGGACGAAAAGGCCGACAGCCACGAGGATGGCGCCCAGCAACGCCGGCAGGGAGGGACAAGTGGCCCCAATCGCGAACTGGCGAATGGCTGTGCCGAATCGGTTCCACATACGTCGCGCCCAACCAAGACGGATTCCACTGGGAAATACGCGAAACGTGCCCGCCGGCACACGATCAGATGATGCACGCTAGTTGACCAACGGCGACAAATCCAATCACCCGAATGTGACAAATGTAACCTGAGGAGGGCTGCCCGGTCAACGCGCAGTGCCCGCAGCCCGCAGAGCGCACACCAAGCGTGGCCATGCCGTCGAGGCGTCGGGGCCACGTCGATCTCACGAGTATTTGGCGTCGCCGTCAGTCGCCGTTATACTCCCGGCTCTGGACCGGGCTCACACACGAGAAAGGAAGGTCCACACGAAACATGGCTGTTTTTGCCGGCCGGTTTGAGAAGGTGGTCTTTGTGTTATCCTCCGGGAGGACGGGCACGACGGCGCTTGCGCAACACCTCAACGACTGCTACGACGAGACCTTCGCCGTACATGAGCCGCCCCCGAGTTGGCGGCTGCGGTGCGCGTCGGGCAAGGCGCTGTGCGGCAGGCTCGGCCGAAGCGAGCTGGCCCAGATGCTCGCCCACAGCCGGCGGCGCATGATCGAGCACACGCGACAGAGCATCTACATCGAATCGAATCCCTACCTCGGTGGTTTTCTTGAGGCGTTTGCCGACGTTTTCGAGCGTCCGCGGATCGTCCACGTCGTGCGCGACCCGCGCAGCTTCATCCGCTCCAGCATCAACTTCGGCACGTTCCGGGGCATCAAGGGCTTGGCCAACCGCTGGGTGTCTTACTGGCTGCCCAAGCCGGAGAGACTGCTGCAGCCCGCCGGCCCGCGCTGGAACGACATGAGCCAGCCGATGCGCCTGGCGTGGTACTGGGACCTGGTCAACCTGCGCTGGGACGTGGCGAGCAGATCTATGGCCGGGATTATGTGGCGCATGCGCTACGAGGATCTTTTCGCGCGGGACGGATCGGGCGTGCGGAAGCTGATCGACTGGCTCGGCCTGCCGCCGAACGATCGGGTCATCGAGAACATCACGCGCCAGCCGGTCAACGCCAGCAAGGACCACGGTTTTCCTCGTTTCCGCGATTGGGAGCCAGCGCTGTCGCGGCAGGTCATCGACCGCTGCCGCGAGCTGATGCGGCTCTACGGGTATGACGAGAACATCGAAGCGAAGATAGCAGACTCGGCCCAGGCTACCCCGGCGCGCGGCCGATCGCATGAGCACCGGCGCAGAGCCGGTTGCGACGTCGATGGCGCCTGCCGTCGTGTCCTTGGGCGCAGCGATCAGAGGCCCGGCACGCGCGTCGGCCAATCCTTCATGGGCGGACAGGGAATGCGGACGAGCTTCTTCTCTCGGATCTCGTAGAGTTCCCATCCTTGGCTCTCGTCGATCCGGTCCACCTTCAGTTTCAGCTTCTGCAGCCAGCCCACGCGGAAGTGCCAGGCCCGCCAAGGCGAGACGGGTGGGCGGTAGACGTAGTAGCGAATGGGTGTGCCGGTAACGGCACCGATGGCGTCGGCGTATTCAGCAAGGCCGGCCTGCACCTTCGGGTTGTGAGGATTGCCATCGCTCAGTCGCTTGCTGGCATACCAGAGCCTTTTCTCATCAGGATTCTCAAACTTCGGCATCGGGAGCGCCGGTTTCTTCTGCAGGCCGGCGGACACGGTCGAGCTGTTCTCCGAATAGTCCGTGGCGGGAATGGCGCGCATGCCACGATCAACGAGCATGACCAGCCCGCGCATCCCAAATCCGTTGGGCCGCGTGCGGTTGAGGTTGATGTAGAGCGGCGTGGTGGCGACCTCGCCATCCTTCGGGTTCAAAGTGGCTAGCTGGTGGGCGCAGTCGATCAACTCGCGGGCTTCGCCCGCATAGTACAGGTCGTAAAATCGGCCGCTGCGCGCCAAGTAGAGATCGACGCCGTACATCGCCAGATTACACACGACGAGGCTGACAAGAAACACCCCCAAACTCGCCCTGAGCAGTATGAAGTGCCAGCGACGTCGGGCGGCCTGCGCGAGGTGTTCGGCGCCGAGCCAGATCCCGAGAATGGCAAACGGCGCAAAGGGCATCATGTAGCGTGGGTTGGCGCCACTCCAGCGGAGCACGATCGAGGCGACGTACAGCGACACGCCGACCAGCACCCATTGCCGGCGCCGCGCCAGTTGGGCCATGGCCCAGCACCAGATGAGGATAAGACACCAGCCGATGATGCTGACGGCCATCGTCAGCGTGGGCGAGGAGACCGCCACCATGGAGGGCATCCAGAGGAGCCCGCAGACCCATTGTCCCGCATTGATCGTTTGCGTCACGTAGTGTTTGAGGCCTTTGCCACCGCTCAGCGACACGGCGACTGGCTCTTCGCCGCCACCCTCCATCGTGTCGAGGAGCCGCGGCCCGATTCTATGGGCGGGCGGCGGTGACAAACGGATCAGGATATTCAATGTGCCGAAGAACGTCGCGGCGCTGATCGAAGCGGCTAGAATCGCGGCAAGCCACTGGCGATCCCAGCGGAAACGGCGCCGGCCGGAGAGGGAGATGGCGACCACGGCTGCCGTCGCGGGAAGGCCGGCATAGCGCACTTCGGTCATCGCGAAGCAGAGCAGCCCCAGCAGGGCAAAACGCCAGGCCTGGGTGCGGCCCTCGGAAATCTGCCACGCCACCAGCATCGAGCCCGCCAGCAGCGGCCAGAACATGGCTTCGCTTCGTAGTTCGATGGCCGCCGTATAGCACGGGTAGAGAATGCCGCTGATGAGCATGACCCAGAACGCGCGGCGAGCGGTGGTGAGCCGGCGCAGGCACCAGTACCAGATCATCGACCCGCCCACCATGCAGATCATCGGCAGGATGTTCAGAAACCAGAACGAGCCCGAGATCTTCATCCAGCCCGCCAGCATGAGCGGCCAGAGCGGCGGCACTTTGCCCTGGGGAATGGTGTTGTATTCAAACTTGAATGACCGGGCGAGATTGCGCGCGATGGCGATGTAGAAGGCGGTGTCCGCCCCCGGCACCCAGCGGCCATTCTGCAGCAGGAGGTAGAGCCCCAGCAGCACTGCACCCAGAAGCCAGCAGTACCTCCAATCGCGCCGGCCGCCGATCAACTCGGCGGGCGCGGCCGGAGCGGTGCGAACTGTCACGCCATTCTGAGCTAGATCCATGAGTCCAATCCCATTTTCAGGCAGGCATGTTACTTGGCGCGGACCTCAAGGCAATAGACGCTCTTGGAACGGAAGCCTCCGGTCCAGCCCTTGCCCTTGATCAGATCGTGCAGCCCCTTGAGAAATGGGTATTTCCACGGCAGAAGCCGCGGCTGCGTGCGGCGGACGTGATCGGTGCTGAGCACCTCATCGCGGCGATGCATTTTCGCCAGCTCCGAGCGGTGATCCATGCCGTCGTGTACGCGGAATCGCCGCTGGATGGCATCCAGGAGCTGCTGGGCATCGGCCTGGGACAGCTCGAAGCGGCCGTCCAGCGACAGGTCGAAGGTCAGCACGAGCGGGCCGTCGGCTCGCAGCACTCGCGCGAACTCATCCAGAATCCGCTCGTAGCCGTCGGTGTGCTCCAGGACCGAGATGCAGCAGACGGCGTTGACGCTTGCGTCCGCCAGCGGCAGCGACTGGAGCTGGGCGCGGGTGAACGAAACGCGCGAACCGCTCGCCGCGCGGTTGATCGCCTCGAACATGCGGTCGTACGACGGGTCGTTGTCGCAGCAGACGACGCTGGCGTTGGGCAGGCGGTCGCAGAGGTAGTAATCGAAATAGGTCACGCCCGAGCCGGCGTCGAGAATCGTCGTGGGCCGCTGCCGCGGCTGCGCGAAGTCGGTCAGACGCTGGGCGACGAAGGGATACTCCCAGCGACGGCTCCAGAGCCGCAGCGGGTCCTCACCCCAGTGCAGGCCGTAGCCTTTCATCGCGCCGCTGTGGGCGGCCAGGAATCGCGCGTTGAAGTCTGCGTGCCGGCGGAAGAGATCGGTGGCGAGAAGCTCATCGACTTCGCGGATGAGAGGGATACCGGGCCGCAGTTGCATGGGAGTGGCTCCTTCCACGGTCAGGGCAAGGGCGAGGTGTGTGTTGTGGCGCTGGTCGGGGGCGCCGGGGATTCTGCGCCGTGCCGCCGGCGGAGCGGGTTGCGGGCCCTGCCGGCACGTGCATGGGCGCCAGATACAGCCCATCAACGGCGATCGCCTGCTTCTTCTCGGGCGCCAGGCTGTGGTTGTTCACCAGCTCAAACATTTGTTCCTTGCGGAACGGGCCCTGCTGGCTTTTCGGCCAGACGCACCAGCCTGGGCCGAGTTGCGCAATCAGGGCTTTCCAGAATGGGGCCTCGCGAAGCACCGCGATGCTGAAATGGGGGTCCTTGAGGAGGGCGGCGCGAAAATCGCGTGACTTGACAAGCCTTCGGATGGACTGCGGATCGTCGAGCATCTCCGGCGTCAGCTTGTACTTGGCGAAAAGCCGCGGGTTGAGCTGCGCAAGCCAGCAGGACCTGGTGCATGCGGCGGCTGACGAAGACCTCTTCCCACGGATATCTCTCGGGGTTCTCCAGCAGGTCGGAGGGCTGAAAGACGTTGCGGCCGCCGAGAAACGTGAGAATCTGTGCCTCGGGCCCCAACACCGTCTGTCCGGGCGGCACGCGGGCTTTGATCTCCCGCGCCACGCTCGCCAGCGGAAGCATCTTTCCGCCGCGGTAGACCTCGAGAAACGGCTGGCGATGGAAGCTCCGGTCGATGCCGTGCTGCGCCATCACGAAACCGAAGCAGAGAAAAACATTGACGACCGTGGGCAGCCCCAATCCCCAGAGCATCGACATCTCCTCGCGCCAGGGGAAAGCGGCGACGGCGGCGGCCAGGATGCTCGTCAGAGGCGGCAGGGCCGCGAGGACCACGATGATAAAGGCCCACGTGACCGGCACGAAGCACATGGCCCCCGTAGCGGCGCCGGCCAGCAGCACATGAGCGATCCATGCCCTGGATCGCAGCGCCACGGCCATCGATACCAGGAGGACCAGCGCCAGCAGCGACAGCGCCAGCGACCGCGGCATGCCGACCGGCCGGATATGCGCCAGCCAGGCCAACGCCGGCAGAACGACGCCCCACAGGGTCAGCGCTGTCGCCTCGCGCGGCCATTGCTTGCACCAGGCCGCGATCCATCGAGTCGTCAGGGCCCAACCGGCCAGCACGAAGGGAAGGATCATCAGGTAGTAGCGAGGCACGCTGCCGAGGATGATCGTCATCAGCAGCGTCACGAGCACGTACAGGCCCCACAGCATCGTGTGCCGCATCAGCGCGATGCTGCCGGCGACCAGGCCCGCCAGCAGCAGAATTCCCAGCGGGCGGGCCACCTCGAAGCCCAGGATCGCCTCGGGCAGGTGCGTGTCGATGGTCATCGCGAGCTTGCCGCGCCACTCGATACTGCCGATGGTCTTGAGGTGCGCCAGCACGGTCTGCTCATAGCGGCCGTTGAGGGGCGAGCCGCGCGGATCGAGAAGCTGCCAGCACAGCAGCACCGCCGCCAGGGCGACCATGCCGCCGGCGTACCACCAGCGCCGGCGGCTGCGGAACAGGCCGATGACGCAGGTGCCGCCGA
Organism: uncultured Phycisphaerales bacterium; assembly: GCA_963836515.1. Lineage (GTDB taxonomy): Bacteria > Planctomycetota > Phycisphaerae > Tepidisphaerales > Tepidisphaeraceae > CAWIJX01. The sequence goes on along the minus strand of CAWIJX010000004.1, from coordinate 1,466,316 downwards.
TGGCGATGGCCAGCGCCCAGAAGGTGGGGCGCATGGCGATGGCCAGCGCCGCGCCGGCGGCGGTGAGCAGCGCGGCCCCGGCCAGCGCGGCGCCGCCGCGCCAGCGCGTGAGCTTTCCCACGCCCAGCAGCGTCGTGCAGACGCCCAGGAGAAACGGCAGATCCGTCATCAACTCGTGCGATTGCTCGAGGAAGCTGATGTTGATGCCGACGCCCGTGGTCACGCACACGGCGATCCACCGCTCGTAATGCGATCGCACGAGCCGATAGATGACCAGCAGCGTCAGCGCACCCATGGCCATCATCAGAAGCTGCGCCGCGCGGGCGCAGCGGGTCCTGCGGGCCGAATACCTTGTCCACGCCGGCCAGCAGCAGCGGAAGGCCGGGATAGATGTGCCGGTGGGGCTCGCCGCGGAAGCTGTATCCCCGGCCGTTGGCCAGGTTGCGCGCGATCTCGCGGTGCAGCGAGCTGTCGCGCCCGATGCGCCACTGGCCGTTGTAGCCGGCCAGCAGCAGCACGGCCACCAGCGCAAAGGAGAGCCATCTCAGCCTGACCAGCCAGCGCAGCAGCGGCCAATCTTCCCCCGCCTCCTGGCAATGCGGTTGCGACAGAAGGTCGGTCTGAAGGGCGGATGGCAGTCCCAAAGTCAACCTCTTGGCCAAACCGTTGAGCTTACCGGCTGATGTGCCTTTGGCAAGATCAGTCGCGCGTCAGTCAAGAGTCGGATCGTAGTAGGCGGGGTCGAAGGAACTCTTGCGCGGGATGGATTCACAATGTCCATCACAGAAGGCGACATTGCCTCTGCCGGCGTTGGGATCGGTCTTCTGCTCCGAATAACGATCGTGGCGGTTGGACAGGAGGTTCTGCCCGTCACTCCAATAGTGCAGCACGGCCCAGCAGCCATCGTCAACCGTGGCGCTGCTCTCGTCGATAAGAAGAATCTTGCGAGCGGAATTGTGGATCTCGCTGAGCCTCAGCGAGCCGCGGGTGTCGTAGAGACAGATCAGGCCGTTGACGCTGTAGCTGTACGCATAGGCGCGCATTTCGGGGTTCGGATCGGAGGGGCAACGGTAGTTGGCGGGGTTGAACCGCTTGCCGATCAGGACGCGGCTGTCGTTCAGACTGCGGCCGCTCTGCCAGTAGATCCAGTCTTCGGGCCAGCCGCCGCCGCCCAGCGCCGGTCCGGGGAACCGCTGGTTCTTGTCGTCCTGCACATAAGCCATGAACGCGATGCCAAGCTGGCGCAGGTTCGAAAGGCACTTGATGGATTGGGCGTGCTCACGCGCGCGGTTCAGCGCCGGCAGCAGAATGCTGATGAGCAGCGCGATGATGCCAATGACCACCAACAGCTCCACGAGTGTGAACGCGCGACGTGACCTCATGGCGGCACTCCTTCGAACCCTCAACCGCGATTTGACATAGCCTCCAGCGCCCTTATCATAACAGAACTCGCGCAGCAATGCGATCCCTTGGCCCGTCGTCTAAAGGTAGGACCCGGGATTTTGGTTCCCGTTGTCGTGGTTCGAATCCACGCGGGCCAGTTCTCCACCGTTAAGCCAGCTCAAGTGCCGCCAGTGCCCCCACTGGCGGAGTTTCCAGCAGGCAGGTTGCCTGCACCACAATCAGTGCGCCGCCACCAGTTCGCTCACCTCGCGCAGCGCCGCCTCGAGTTGCGACACGCTGACGGGCTTGACCAGATGGGCGCTGAATCCCGCCTCCAGGCTGTTGCGGATGTCGCGCTCCATGCCATAGCCGCTCAAGGCAATGCCATTGAGGCCATGGCGCTGGCGAAGCTCGCGCATCAGGTCCGCGCCGGTGCCGTCGGGCAGGCCGATGTCGCTGATCACCAGATCGAACCTGCCCTGGTCCGCCAGCTTCAGGGCGTCCCGCACATTGCCCGCCGGCTGAACGTCGTGGTGCATCATCTTCAGCAGGCGGGTCATCAGCGCGGCCGTGGTCTCGTGGTCCTCCACAAGGAGGATGCGCAGGGCCCGCGACGCATCCTGGGTGGGCGGCTTGGGCAGCGGCGCGGCCGGCTGTTCGCAATGCACCGGCAGTTGCACGCGCAGGGTCGTGCCGCGTCCCGGGCCCTGGCTCTCGGCCGCGATGGTCCCGCCCTGCATCTCCACCAGGGTCTTGCAGATCGCCAGACCGAGCCCCAGGCCCCCGTATCGCCTGGCGCGGATGACCTCGCCCTGCTCGAACGCGTCGAAGATGCGCGGCAGAACCTCGGGGGGAATGCCAACGCCGGTGTCGGCGATCTCGATGCAGAGGGCGGAACGCGATGTTGGCCGATCCGAGTGATTCCCGGATGCGCGCTGGCCGGCTTCCGGCCCGTCCGCATTCCAGCTCCTGACCGTGATGGTCCCGCCCGAAGGCGTGAATTTCACCGCGTTCTGAAGGATATTCCAAAGGACTTGTTGCAGTCGCGCCCGATCGGCCCGGACGCAGGACTGCGCCGCCTTGAGACCCGCGTCGAGCCTCAGCCGTTTGGCATCCACCTCGTGCCGGCAGGTGTCGATGACATTTTCCATCACCTTGTGGGCATCGACGGCCGCCAGTTCCAGTCGCACATTTCCGCGGGCGATCCGGGTCAGATCGAGCAGATCGTCGATGAGCCTGGCCTCCAGCTCGATGTTGCGCCGGATCATCTCCACGTCCGCGCAGCCGCGGCGGCAGTTCCCGGTCGTGCTCCATGGCGCTCGTCGCCAGCAGCGCCGGGTTCAGAGGCGTGCGCAGCTCGTGGCTGAGCACCGAGAGGAACTCGTCCTTGGCGCGGTTGGACCGCTCCGCCTCCGCCAGCGCCGCGCAGCGCTTCGGCCGCCAGCAGACGCTCCATCGCGATGGCGATGTGGTCGGTCACGGTCTTCATCAGCGCCAGCGCGTCGGCGTCGAACCTGGTGCGAGTGCGCGTGCCGAAAGAGAGCGTGCCGATGACCTTGCCCTTGGACAGCAGCGGATGGCAGGCATACGCCTTGATGCCCAGGGAGGCCACCAGGTCGGTTCGCGGATCGCGGGTCGTGGGAATGTCCTCGGCCACGATGCGCGAACCGGCCACCGCCACGCACCCGCAGACCGCCGCGCCGAGATCGAGCCACTCGATGTCGCGCGCTGTCTCCGCGCTCACGCCGGCGCAGGCATTGAGATGGAGCTTCCCGGCGCCATCATCGACGAGGTAGTTGAAGAACGCATGACAATCGAGGAACGCCATGACCTTCTGCGCCAGGCTTTCCACAATCGCCTGAGGCGAATCGCTCGCGAGCAGCTCGCTGGCCACGTTCGATAGCAGTTCCAGCCGGGTGTTGCTGCGGCGCAGGGCGTCCTCTTTCGGTGCTGTGATCATCACTGGACTCGGAGAATAGCAGCCAGCCTCTGGCTTGCCCACGGCCAAAATCCGGTCATTTTCACGCCCTGCCATCTTGTCACCCCGCACCTGGTTGCTCCCTCGCCCGCCGTTGGCTGATCCTATAACACCTATTCGTCGGCCGCGATCTCCCCTAGAATAGTTACGTGACGACCGGGCTGGTGTTTAATATTCAACGATACTCGTTACAGGATGGGCCCGGAATTCGCACGACGGTCTTTTTCAAGGGCTGTCCCCTCAACTGCTGGTGGTGCCATAATCCCGAGAGCCACAAGACCCAGAGTGAGGTCGTCGTCATCGAGAGCCGGTGCGTGCGCTGCGGGGCCTGCCTCCAGGCCTGCCCGACGTCGCTCGCGGGGCCATGCAACATTCTGCGGCGCCTGTGTCGGTGCATGCCCCACGGCCGCTCGGCAGGTGGTCGGCCGGCGCATGACGGTCGCCGATGTGCTCACCGAGATTCGCAAAGACCGCATTTTCCACGAGGATTCCGGCGGCGGGGCGACATTTTCCGGCGGCGAACCCCTGATGCAGCCTCTGTTCCTGATGGAACTGCTGCGGGCGTGCCGCGCCGAGGACATATCCACCGCTCTGGACACGAGCGGGTACGCGCCGCGGGACGATCTCCTGGCCGCGGCAGCGATGGCGGATCTGGTGCTCTATGACCTGAAGACCATGGATGACGCCAGTCACCTGCGCTACACCGGCGTGTCCAATGCGCGGATTCTGGAGAATCTGCAGGCGCTGGCGCAGATGCACGCGAACATCTGGATACGAATGCCGATCGTTCCCGGGTGCAATGATTCGGCGGAGGAAATCGAGGCGGCTGTCGAGTTGGTGGCTTTGCTTCCCGGCATTCGCAAGGTCTGCTTGCTGCCATATCACACGACGGCCGCCACGAAGTTCGCGCGATTGGGGAGAGAGTATGTTCTGGCGGATACGCGGCCGCCGATGCGGGAGGAGATGGAGCGATTGGCGGCAGTCTTCCGCGAGCGGAAGCTCGAGACAACGATCGGCTTCTGATTCGTGGAGAGCTTGAAAGCGCACCACGAACCTGCGCCCGTGGAAATGCGGCGGCTGCTGTAGAGCCCACCCGGCCGCATGGCGTACAATCCTACCGCCATGACTCCACGAACTACCCGGCTTCGCCAGGCCAGTCTCGATGCCCGTCCGTCGCTTACTCCCGAGCGGGCCAGTCTCATCACCGATTTCTACCTGGCCCACGAGGGCAAGCACGCGGCGCCGGTCATGCGGGCCAGGTCGTTCCATTACCTCTGCGAGCACAAGAGCATCTACCTCGGCGACGAGGAGCTGATCGTCGGCGAGCGCGGCCGGCGCCCAAGGTCGTGCCCACCTATCCGGAACTGACCTGCCACAGCCTGGAAGATCTGCGCATCCTCAACTCGCGCCCGAAGACCAGCTATGCCGTGAGCGAAGAGTGCATCAAGGCGTATGCCGACAAGGTCATCCCCTACTGGGGCGAGCGCACGATGCGCCACAAGATTTTCGCAGCTATGTCGCCGCAATGGCGCGACACCTACGACGCCGGCATCTTCACCGAGTTCATGGAGCAGCGTGCGCCGGGGCATACCGTGCTGGATGACAAGATCTACCGCAAGGGGATGCTCGACTTCAAACGCGAGATCGCGGATGCGCTGGCAGCGCTCGACTATGGCAATGACACCGAAGCATTTGACAAGCGCGAGCAGCTCATCGCCATGGACATCTCGGCCGATGCGCTCATCCTCTTCGCCAAGCGACATGCGGAGTTGGCGATGCAGCAGGCCGAGACAGAGCCCAATCCCACGCGCAAGGCCGAGCTGAAGAAGATCGCGGATGTCTGCACGCATGTTCCCGCGCACGCGCCGCGCGATTTTCACGAGGCCCTGCAATATTACTGGTTCTGCCACCTGGCCACCATCACCGAGCTCAACGGCTGGGACTCCTTCAGTCCCGGCCATCTCGATCAGCACCTGCTGCCGTTCTATCACAAGGGACTTGAGGATGGCTCGCTCACGAAGGAGAGTGCCCGCGAGCTGCTTGAGGCGTTCTTCGTCAAGTTCAACAATCATCCCGCGCCGCCGAAGGTTGGCGTGACGGCCGAGGAAAGCGGCACGTACACGGACTTTGCCAACATCAACCTGGCCGGCCTGCTGTGCGATGGCTCGGATGGATCCAATGAGGTGACGCACCTGCTGCTGGATGTCATCGAAGACATGCACCTGCTGCAGCCGAGCAACAATCTTCAGCTCTCGCGGAAAACCCCCGATGCCGTGCTCAAGCATGCCTTGCGCGTGATTCGCAAGGGCTATGGACTGCCGTCGATCTTCAACGCCGATGCCGTCGTGCAGGAGCAGCTTCGCCAGGGCAAAACGCTGGAGGATGCCCGCGCTGGCGGGTGCAGCGGCTGCGTCGAAACCGGCGCGTTTGGCAAAGAGGCCTACATCCTCACTGGCTATTTCAACATGGTGAAAGTGCTGGAGCTGGCGCTGCACGATGGGCTGGACATGCGCACCGGAAAACAGCTCGGGCCGAAGACGGGCGATGCGGGCAGCTTCAAGACATTCGATGAATTCTATGCCGCGTTCGAGCGGCAGATGCGGCATTTCCTGCACGTCAAGCTCCAGGGAAATCACGTCATCGAGCGCATGTACGCCACGCTGATGCCCGCACCGTTTCTGTCCCTCATCACCGACGACTGCATCGCCAAGGGCAGGGACTACAACGCCGGCGGCGCCCGCTACAACAACAGCTATATCCAGTTCGTCGGCATCGGCAGTCTCACCGACTGCCTGGCGGCTATTCGGCAGGTTACGTTCGACGAAAAGCTCCTCGACCTGCGCGATCTGATGGCCGCGCTGGATGCCAATTTCGAGGGCCAGGAGATGCTGCGTCAGCGCCTGGTCAATCGGACGCACAAGTACGGCAACGACGATGATTACGCCGACGAATTGGCCGTGCGCACGTTCAACTTCCTGTTCCAGGAGGTCGATGGCCGGCCGAATGTGAAAGGCGGGCGGTATCGCATCGAGATGCTGCCCACGACCTCGCACGTCTATTTTGGCTCGGTAACCGGCGCGATGCCGGATGGGCGAAAGGCGACGCTGCCATTGTCGGAAGGCATCTCGCCGGTGCAGGGCGCCGATCGCAGCGGCCCCACAGCGGTCGTGAAGTCGGCCGCCAAGATGGACCAGATCAAGGCGGGTGGAGCGCTGCTGAACATGAAGTTCACGCCCGCCCTGCTGGCCGACGAGGATGGGATCGACAAGGTCGCGCACCTGATCCGCGGCTACTTCAAGATGGACGGCCACCATATGCAGTTCAACGTCGTGACGGCGCAGACGCTGCGCAAGGCGCAGGCCGCCCCGGAGGCCCATCGCGACCTGATCGTGCGCGTGGCGGGGTATAGCGACTACTTCTGCGACCTGTCGCGCGAGCTGCAGGATGAGATCATCGCGCGGACGGAGCATGTGGGGGTGTGAAGTCAATGGGTTCGTTTCGCAGGGGAGCGTACGCGGGAGAGGGAGTGGAATCTGCAAGCTCTGGCGCGGTGGGAGGTTGTGGGTTGGGGGCGGGGGGATCGGTGGGTTCGTTTCGGAGAGCGAGTTGCCAGTGGGCAGTTGCCAGTGGCCAGTGGCCAGCGGATAGCGGATAGGAGATGGCGGGCATGGCGGCCAGCGGGTAGCGGGTGCGCGCGGAAGGGGCGGTGGGGTGAAATGGGTGGAACGAGTTGGCTGGCACACCGAACATGGGCACTCCTTGAGGGGCACGTGCGGCCGCGCGAGCGGATGCGCGGAAGCGGGCTCCTCAACCTCTGCGGGATGTTGCGCAAATCGGTTTGCGTGGGTGCAACATGGCGCAACGCTGGTGGGGTTTTTCGCGGGGAAAGCGAGGGATCTGGCGTGTGGGCCGGCCGATCTGCGCAGCGCGCGTGTGAGGGGTCTGGGCCGGGCATGCCGCGGGCGCGGGGTTTGCTTCGGGCGCCAGTGGCCAGCGGGCAGCGGAGCGATGTCGCGCGGGATTGGTCGGAGGCAGGCGTCTGGGCGCGAAGGCAACAGATGCGCTGGCAGATTGCCCATTTTGAAGTTCGTTTCCGAAAAAGCGGCGGGGTCCCGGCGCCGCGGACGGAGCGACGAAGCGGCAGGAAAGGCGCGGAGGCTTGCCCTGGTGCAAGTTCGTTTTGGCGCGCGTGTTCGCGGGGCGCGAGGCGATGGCGGGTTTGCCCATTGTGAAGTTCGATTTGCGAAAGCGGCGGGTCGCGGCGCGCCGGGAACGGAGCGATGAAGGGAGGTGGAAGGCGGAGCGATATCCAGCGGCATTCGTTGGAGTTGGCATTTGGCGCGAAGGCAGAGGGTAGGCCGCAGATTGCCCAAATTGAAGTTCGTTTTGCAAGAGTGACGGAGCGATGACCCGGTGGCGACGAAGGGAAACGAAATAGCGGAGCGATCTCGTGCGGCATTGGTTGGGGAAACGGCCGCCGGGTGCGGAAGCGGGAGGATTGGCATCCTTTCTGGCAAGGGGTGTCGATCACCTTAATTTTTGCGAACTTATAAATTATCTATAGTACGCATGAGGCGGGCTGTTTATTCCCAATCGCGCCGATTATCGAGGATCATTGGTGCATCGGAGCGGCGGTGCAATGGAGCGTGCGCCGGCGAAGAATCAGCGGGTCTTTGATCTGCCCCCTTTGATCTGCCCTGCTCGTTGAAGAAAGGCTTGCGACCCCTTTGCCTGCTTGCGACCCCTTTGCCTGCTTTGCGACGGGTCTAGCGCGCATTTCTGGCACTTTTGGTACAAGAGAGGGTGATGGGGGCATTTTCACGGAGGATTGCATGCGATTTGAGAACGACGAGGAACGTCTGGTGGCCGAACAGGCCTTGCTGAACTATCGCGAACTCAAGCAGGTGATGCAGAATGCTCCGCATGGCCGGGGGATGGCGGTGCTGGAGCAAGCCGTGAGAGAGAAGGGATTCGAGCAGATGCGGCAAACGCTCAGCCTCCTGGCCAGCGCCCACGATGAGGCGCAAAAAAAGGGGTAAACAGCCAGCCGTGTTCCTGTGGGGCCAAGGCCTACTTTAAGGGCCTGTCGAAGAAGACGGTGCTGACCGTGATGGGTGAGTTCGAGGTGAGCCGGCGGGACTACGGCTGCCGCAAGTGCCACGCGAACTTCCTTCCATTTGATCGGTGGTCAGGACTGGTCGGCAGCGGGATGGCGACGCCGGCGGCCCGGCGGATGCTGGCGTTGGCGGGGATGAGTTGGTCGTTCGACACCGCCGCCGAGCGTCTGGAAGAGTTGTGCTTACTGAAGGTCAGCAACGACACCATCCGGCGGGTCAGCGAGGAGGAGGGCCAAGCGGCGCAGCGGTGGATCGCCAAGTCCGATTGCCCGGCCGAGTTGTTCGAGCAGGCCTGTGGCGATCAGGAGTTCTACACCGACGGGGTGACCGTCAACACCACCGAAGGATGGCGTGACCTTCGGCTGAACGTGATGGGCAAGCGGGAGGCTGGCTTGCCGGCGACGCCCGAGCAATGGAAGGATCGGGTGCTGCCCGAGCCGAGCGTGCGGATCGCCTGGGCGTCGATGGCGGCCTGCGAGCAGCAGGGCCAGGCGTGGAGACGCATGAGCCGCAAGCTGGGGGTGATCGACGATGAAAACTTGAGCGTGCTGGCCGACGGAGCGAAGTGGATCTGGGATCAGGCCGGGCATTGCTGGAAGAAAGCCCAGTGGGTGCTGGACGTGTTCCACGTGAGCCAGCACATCCATGGCTGCGGCAAAGCGTTGTTCGGAGAAAAGAGCCCGCAGGCCCGGCCCTGGTCGCAGGCCCAACTGCAAAGCTTGATCGAACTGGGGCCGGTGCAGTACGTCAAAGACCTCAGGGATCTCAGAGCCCTGCCGACGGCGGAGGAGAAGGTCAAAGCCATCGACTCGCTGCTGGGCTATCTGGAGCCGAACCTGGATAGCCTCTGGTATCGCCAGCGTCTGGCCGATGGCCGCCCGATCGGCTCGGGGCTGATCGAAGGCGCCAACAAGACGATCGTCAGCAACCGCCTGAAACTCAACAGCGCCCGCTGGACCCCGAGGCATGCCGAAGCGATGGCGGCGCTACGATGCCTGGACTACAGCGGGCTATGGTCCGACTTCTGGGCTGATCAGGCAGCCTAAAGTGCCGGAAACGTGAGTTAGACCCCTTTGCGACCCCTTTGCCTGCTCCGTCCTTGACAAGAGGGCGGGAACGGCGAAACTACAAGGGTGTCCGCCAACCGATCTGATCAGCCGCCATTCGCACCGTCGCCTTCCGATGCGGCATATGGGATGCGGCCTGCAACGAGCAAGCAGCCTCTCCAAATGTCTGGAGTGAGGCAGACTTACACCAGAGGAGGTAAATATGAGCATCAAATGCTCGACTTTTCCGCGGATGTTGATCTTGCTGGCTTCTGCGGCATTTTCCGGCGGGTGCGAGTGCACAAAGGTCATCAGATTGTGTGCAACTGACTTGCCGCCGACCGGCGTCGCCACCCTCTCGATCGAGTTCGTTGGCAGCAAGATCGTAACTCTCAACTTCGAGATTGATGGCACTCACGTGGACACCCAGGAAGATCCGGCGAAAGTAACCAATGGCTGGCCCTACCCCTATACCCTGAACGTCGAGCTCGCACCTGGCAAGCACGACATCAAGTGGAGCGGCTCGAGCTCCCGCCACACATTTACCTACGTCGGACAGGGCACCCTCAATGCTATTGGGGGACACAAATATGTCGTTCGCTACTCATACTGCGTTTCCGGGCCCACCTACTCGTGGAGCAGGGACACGTGGGATGTAGCGGGATGGGCTACATGGATTCAGGATGCTGCTACGGATGAGGCTGTTGTCGGCAGTAAGCCCACGAAATGGAATGCAAAAAATGGGGGCTTTCGTTCTCCGTACTGAGCTCGGTCGGATGCCGCGGGTCATCAAGGACACAGAAGCCGATCGGGTGAAAGCAGCGGATCACCTGGCCTGTCGAGCGCCTTGGTCGCCACCGCCGGGCTTTGCCGGTCTGATATCCAGAACATGGCCGGCGAGCTCCATCAGGGACACGTCGCGTAATTGCTGCATCGACTCTGGTGTAACCGACAAAATGACGTAGATCCTCAGTATCAGGTTGGTCCCAGCCTGGGCATCTGAATCGGTAGGAATATAAACCTGGCAATAATAGTTCGGAGGGATGTACAGATCCATGCCATAATTGCCGAAACGCAGCCCGGCGATCATTCCGTAGTCATTAGGATTTTGGATACGCACATTGGGTGCTGGTCCACTCGGCCAGCCTTTGAATAGCTCCAGGGCGTGAGGATCCTGAACAGACTCATTGGGTGGAGGGAGACCAGCCGGACCAAGCTGGTGATAACTCCAACCGAACATAACGCGGTACTCGCGCTCGTACGCCGGCAGCAGGGCCGTTGGTTTGGCACCTTGCAGAGCTAGGTGGTTTACCAAGGCTTTCTCGACGGCTTCCGGGACCTCGTTGCGGTCGCGACTAAGCACCGAAAGGGGCATCCAGCCGCAGTCGTCCACCGCATTGACGTCGGTCCCATTGTCCACAAGCAGCTTCGCCGTTTCGGTGAATCCCCTTCTCATCGCGGTGTGGAGCGGTGTCTCCTTGCGGGCGTCGCGATACGGACGGCCAGCCTTCGAGTTGACGACGGCGCTTTTTCTGAGAAGTCGCGCTATCCTGACACGGAGGACTTGGTCCAGTGCGACGTCGCGCACAGGGCTTTTGTACATATCATCTATGGCGAAGTGCAATGGCGTGAAACCGTTCGAATCGGCTGCGTTGACGTTTGCGCCACTTGCGATCAGCAACTCGAGCATATCATCGCTGGTCCTACACATCGCCTGGTGCAATGCCGTTCGGCCCGAATCGCCAGTTGAGTTCAGATTGGCCCCTCTCGCAATCAGCAACTCCGCTAATTCCAGGCTGGACCCCCAGCGCGCAACCCAATACAAAGGTCTGCTACGCCAGGAAACTCCATCGACATTCGCTCCCTTTTCGAACAGCAACTCAACCATGCCCCGAGATGGTGCTTTGGCGCAGGCGCTGCGAGCAATGGCGTACAACCGGTCCGGTCTTCCGCGTTGACATTCGCGCCTGTTTCCAGAAGCCGTCGCACTTCAGCCGTGTTTCCCTGCTCGATCGCCTTGCGAAGCTCATCGACCGAACTCGTACAGCCGCTCGCCAGCGCCAACAGCAGCGTCATCCACAGCACAGCAATGGGCTTGGGCTGCCAAGAACACGAGGAACGTAAGATGGGCACCCGCCAAATGCGCCGCGCTTTACGGATCGCAAAGGGACATCGTTTCGTAACACTCATGACCGCACTCCTTTCCTCGCCCCCTGCATTCCGCACATTCCGTTCAACACTCGGGCCACTCAGACCCATCGCCGCATTGGGCACACAGTCTAGGGAGCTGCAAAGGGGACGTAAATAGTTCGTTCGCTGCTCGCTCACCCCTTTTCAGCTTCGTCACAGAGTCGTTCGGGACTATTTGGAGTGAGCATCCTGCTCGATGAGCACGTCCATATCGGCGAGTGTGACCGTTCCGTCGTCGTTGGCGACAGCCACAGAGTTTGCCATCAGACGAGACGGCCATCGCAAGTCGCTTTGTCTTTCCCGGAACGTTAGTGAGCATAGTTGCACCTTGTTTCTCCCAAGCCCACCAGAGAACACCCATGCCGTCGTCCCCCATATTCTTGTATGCGTAGAGGATGACCTTGTCGTCCGCCCCAAGTGCAATCCAACGCCCCATCGATCCGCCCGTGTCAAGGCTTCGGACAATCTGCCGTTTTGCGAGATTCCAGACAACGAGTTTGCCGGCCAACCAGCTACCAGACACGACATGCTGGGAGTCTGACGCTACTTTCAGAACGAGGACAACTCCGGACTGGTCAAAAGTAATCACATCATCCTTATGGGACAGATCGCATATCGTTACCTGCAACCGAAGAGTGCTTCCCACTTGACCTCCCACGACCACGATATTGCCGTCATCCGACAACGACTCGCATAGAGCCTTGTGAGCGATGGTAAACGTGGTCACCGTCGTAGTCTTGTTGGACTCAAGGTCCAGGTCCTTCACTTCCACGCGACCACCATTCGTGTCAACAAAGCGAATGCGACTCTCGGTCAAGAACGCAAGCGCACGGACGCGCCCAATCTCGTAGACCGGCGGCTTTGCGTCCACGCCGAGGGTCTGAACTCGGAGTTTTCCGGCCGTGTCCACGAATGCGAAACGCGCGGCGGTCTTGGAGAATGCAACTGCTATCACCGGCTCCGTCAACTCTGAAAAGACCGCGCGCTCCCGGCCTGTTGTCGTGTCCCATACAATCGCAAGGCCGTCCTCGCCGCCGGTTGCTAACGCCTTTTCGTCAGAAGAGAACGTAAAGACCAGCACCGCTTTCGTGTGCTTGTTCAGAACGGTTGTGCCCCGCCATGCCAAGGGTGCTCTCGATTCTGATCTGAGCTTGCGTTTGAGTGCCAAATTGGCTGGTCCGTCCGCCGTATTTGGCGTTTCGTTGTTTCCCGGGCCGGCGCTGCTGGCTGAGCGTCCGCCTGGGCGCGGAGTCGCGCGTTATCGCGTCGAAGTCGCCCAAGCGTGAGCAGAACCAGAACAAGACAGGTAAGGACCAATGTTGCACAAGCCACCATTACGACGGGTCTTCGCCGAGTGCCAGAAGGTTCTGGGAGAACTCGCGCAATCTGTGCTTCACTCATACCTTGCGCTCCTTTCACGTTTAGGCATCGCGTAACATGTTCTTCAGGGCCGTGGCGGAAATCGCCCGGAACGCCCCGCGATCCCGAAACGAGACGAAGAACAGGACGGTTGTCTCTCTCCAAGCGACATCTATCGCCGGCGCTCACGCACTGATAGGAAATTTGATTCCGCCGGGGCGAGCTTGCGTGGGGCGGGGGTGATGGGTTGCCAGGGGCAGGTCGGGCTGCTCGAACTGCTGGCGGTGGCCGTGTTCGAGGAACTCCGGGTCGCACTTCGACGACAAAGCCGGGACCACGCTGCGGGGCCACGCCATGCGGCCGGGCTTGGGGCGGGGGCTTGGGCGGAGCACGGGGCGGGGGATCGCGCCACAGGCCGCAATGCTGGAGGATCTTGCGGATGACGTCTTCCTGGCGGTTCGAGGAAGGCGATGATTTTCATGGTCCCGCCGCATTTGGGGCAGCGCAGAGGGTCGGCCTGGTAGATGCGTTGGATCAGGATGGCCCAGCGGCGGCGGTCGAGGAGGGGCGATTCAACGATCGGGAGCGGATTCGTGGTCCGCGGGTCGGGGCGGGCGCTCGGTCCGTCGCCGGCGCAGCCGCGTGGTGAGCAGTCGCCTGTTTGGCGCGCTGGCCGCGGGACTTGTTGGAATAGCAGTGACGTAGACGGGTCGCAAGAGGCCGCGCCGCGAATCCTCGATCCCGGCGCCGGCTCCCACCCGAAATGGTCCGCAACGCCGCCGATGATCTCCCGTGCGTCATCGTGCGTGTGTGGCGGCGGCGTTGCGGACCCTACGGCTGATTGAGATCAGACGGACCATTTCGGTGGGCGCTTCTCGCGAAATGCGGCCATGCCTTCGGTCGCTTCGTCGGAGCTGCGCGGCGAGGTGGGATTTCAGAGCGGTTTCGATGTCTGCGTCGAGCTTTTCCAGTTCGCCGATGAGGGACTTGGTTCGGGCTATGGCGCCTGGCGCCTGAGACAGATTCTGCTGCGCCAGTTCCATCGCGGAGTCCATCAACAATCCGGCCGCCACAACTCGGTTGGCCAGCCCGATTCTCATTGCCTCGGCCGCATCGACGGTCTCTCCGAGCAACAGAAGCTTTCGCAGGTCCGCGCCACTGATCTTTCGCCGCAGCAGGCACATCACCAGCGCGGGCACCAATCCGCGACGGACCTCGGGATATCCGAGCTTGATGTCATCGGCCAGGATCGCCAGATCGCACGCCGCGATCAGCCCCGCCCCGCCGCCGTAGGCCGAGCCGTGCGCGGCGGCGATCGTGACGAGCGGCGAGTGATAGAGGCGGCGGTAGAGCTTCGCGAGCGATTCGGCCGAGCGATGAGCGGTGCTGGCATCGGCGGCCTCGCAAAAGTCGAGGCCCGCGCAGAAGACATTGCCGGCGCCGCGAAGGATGATCGCCCGCATTGTCGCCTGAGCTTCGGCCGAATGAACTGCGGCATCGAGCGCCTCGACCAGCTCGATATTCAGCGCATTGCGTTTCTCTGGCCGGTTGAGTGTCAGGACCGTGACCGAGGGATTCGACTTGTCAACCAACAATGCGCTCATAGTTTGGCGCTCTCCGGCGGCAGGCTAAAGCCTGAACTCCGAACGAACTATCCGCTACCCACTACTCCCCCACCATCATCTCCAGAATCGCCTGCCCCAATGCCTTGCCCTGCGCGTTGATTCGTAGCGACGTGCTTCCGCCGCTGCCGAGAATCCGGCTGAGCACGAAATTCAGGGCGCCCAGGTTCGGCAGCTCATATCGAACCACCGCGCCCACGCCCATTTCCTTGAAGAACGCCTCGACGCGATCGGCCGTCAGCCACTCGCGCAGGAAGGTGTACGACGCCGGATCGCGCGCGATCACGCCGATGTTGGCGGATGACCCCTTGTCACCACTGCGGGCATGGGCGATATCACCGAGTCGAATGGCCGCCATGGAACACCTCATCACACTTCAAGCATGACCACATTCGGGTGAACCAGTTCCCTGTCAATCAGCGTCGGCCAGTAGCCGAACGCCTCGCGCACGGCCGGCCGGCCTTCGGCGTAGCCGGTGGTTCCCTGCGGCCCGCTGGTGACCAGCGGCGCGATCTCGCGGGTGAACCACTCAACGACCTCCCGCCGCGGGTCGGCCACGCTCACGCGCAGCACGACCTCCATCGGCTCATGCCCGTCGCGCGGAAGCACGCCGGGAACAACATCGCCTGCGCCAAGGCACTCGATGCGCGATTCGGCCGGCATCATGTTCGCATCGCGCAGCCGCTGGAGAATCATCTCACCGCATCGCCGCGCCTTCTTTTCAGCATCCCGGCCAAAGATCGTGAGCATGCCGGATGCCTGGAAGCCGGCCCGGTAGGTGGCGCTGACCTTGTATTGCGCCGGCGGCGGCCGGCCGGTCGCGCCCTCGACGCGCACGCGATCGCTTCCCGTTTGGCTCACGTGCAATGACAGGAACGACACGGTGGCATCGGGGCTCAGGTAATTGGCCGGGTCACCAATCTCGTAGACAAGCTGCTCCTTTACGGTCGATTCGCTGACGCGCCCGCCGGTGCCGCCCGGCTTGGCGACAACGCAGGAGCCATCCTCCGCGACTTCCACAATCGGGTAGCCGATGCGCACGACATCCTCGATATCCAGCCAATCGGTGCTGATGCCGCCGGTGACCTGCGTGCCGCATTCGATGAGGTGTCCGGCGACGGTCGCGCCAGCGATCCGCTGATGGTCATCCGGCTTCCAGCCGAAGTGGTACACGCATGGGGCGACGGTCAGGCTCGGATCGGCGACCCGGCCGGTGATGACGATATCAGCGCCTTGACGCAGCGCCTCGACGATGGCGGCCGCACCGATGTAGGCGTTGGCCGTCACCAGCCGGTCCTGCACGAGTGACAGCGCCATGCCCGACTCGAGGTTGCGATAGGCATCGGTCTGCCCGGCCGCGCCTTGAAGAATGGGCAGCACATCATCGCCGGAAACGATGCCGATGCGCATTCCCACGCAGCCGTTTCGCCGCAGCACATCCGCCACCGCGCGAGCGCAGCCCTGGGGGTTGAGCCCTCCCGCATTGCTCGCCACTCGCAGCTTCCGCCGATCGCGCCAGAACGGGATAAGCGACGCCGCCACCTCGACGAAATCGCGGGCATAGCCGGCCGCCGGATCGCGCTGCTTCTGCTTGGCGAGGATCGACATCGAAACTTCGGCCAGATAGTCCAGCGTCAGGTAGTCCATCTCCGGCGCCTGCCGCGCCAGCGTCGCCGGCGCGGAGGGGGAATCCCCCCAGAAGCCTTGAGCGTTGCCGATGCGCAGGATATTGGCCATGCAACATCCTCGTCAGACCTGGAACACCCCCGCGCGGAAACCGCCAACCGGCGCTGGCCGGGTGGCGACGCGCAGCGACTGGATCAGCACGTCGCGCGTCGTGTCCGGCGCGATGATCGCATCGACCCAACCGCGCGCTGCGCCGTAGCGGATGTCGGTCTGTTGCTGGTAGTTCGCCTTGATCGTCTCGTGAAGCTCGTGCATCTCATCTTCGGTGTGCCGATCTCCCCCTCGGCCTCCCTGCCGCACGCGCAAAGACATGAGCGTGGATGCGGCCTGCTCAGCGCCCATGACGGCATATCGCGCTCGGCCAGGCGAAGATGAAGCACGGATCGAACGCCTTGCCGCACAGCGCATAGTGCCCCGCGCCGAAGGAGCCGCCGACAATCACCGTGATCTTCGGCACCGTCGAATTGCTCACCGCATTCACGAGCTTGGCGCCGCGGCGGATGATCCCCTGCTGTTCGGAGTCGCGGCCGACCATGAAACCCATCACATCCTGGAAGAACACCAGCGGCAGGCCGGTTTGGTTGCAGTCCATGACAAATCGCGCGGCCTTGTCGGCCGCGTCGCCGTAGATCACGCCGCCGATCTGCACCTCGCCCCTGGCCGTCGTGCAGCGCCGGCGCTGGTTGGCCACGATGCCCACGTGGATTCCGTCGATGCTCGCATAGCCGCAGACGAGCGTCTTGCCGTAATGGGCCTTGTATTCCTGCAGCGAGTCGGCATCGACGATGCACGCCAGCAGGTCGCGCATCTCGTATTCGCGCCGGCCATCGAGACTGACCATGTCATAGAAGAGTGCCATGCCCACGCCCGCCGAGGAAGATCCTGTTTCGCCGCTAGATTCAGATCGGCGGGCGTGGGCATGGCACTCACGGGATTCATGGGACTCATGGCACTCTGGCAGCATCTCGATCAATGCCCGCAGCCGCCGCAGGCACGCCGGGTCGTCCGGCTCGAGGAAATCGACGGTGCCGCTCATCTGTGCATGCATGCGCGCGCGCCGAGTTCCTGCGCATCGGCGACCTGGCCGATGGCCGCCCGCACCAGGCTCGGGCCGGCGAGATACAGCTCGCTGCTGGCCGTCGCGAGGATCTTGTCGCTGAGGACGGGCAGGTACGCGCCGCCGGCCACGCAGTTGCCCATGATCGCCGCGTACTGGGGCACGCCTATCGCCGACAGCACGGCGTTGTTGCGGAAGATGCGCCCGAAGTCATCCTCGTCGGGGAAGATCTCATCCTGCATCGGCAGGTAGACGCCGGCAGAATCGACCAGATAGACGAGCGGCAGGTTGCAGCGCGCGGCGATCTTTTGCGCCCTGAGGATCTTCTTGACCGTGGCCGGGAAGAACGCGCCGGCCTTCACGGTCGCGTCGTTGGCGATAATCATGCACGGCCGGCCGTGGACTTGTCCGATGCCGGTGATGACGCCGGCCGCGGGCACAGCGCCCGCCTCGGTGTACATGCCGTAGGCGGCCCAAAGCCCGAGTTCCAGGAACGTCGAAGGCTGATCGATCAACTGATCGATGCGTTGCCGCGCGGTGAGGCGGCCGAGCTTCTTCTGGCGCTCCTGGCCGGCGCGCCCGCCGCCTTCGCGAAGCAACTGCTCCTGAAGGAGAATCCCGTCCGTGAATTCGCGGAGAGAACGGCCGGCATGATCGGGCGGGCCCGAGTGCTGAGGGCGGTTGGAGCGGGAGAGGATCATGGATTTCAAATCTCAAATCTCAAATTTCACATTTCACATTTCACATTTCAGATTTCAGATTTCGGATTTGGATTCGTCATCGACCAAATGGCTGTGCGTGATTGGTGCAGGTTCGGAGTTCAGCCTTCAGGCTGCTGTTGCTCCCGCAGGCTAAAGCCTGAACTCCGAACCAGTCAGCTCGTACCATCCCTTCCCATCGCGCCTCACGCGCACCACAGGCGTGTGCGGCTCGTGATCCAGCACCAGCAGCCAGTTCTGCCGCACCGCCTCTTCGAGGAACCAGTGCCGGCTGACGGTGCTCGTGAATGGCTCGACATCGTAGGCCATGTTGTAGGCGCTGCCCACGTGATTCACAGTTGGCATGACATCGGGGCAGAAGACTACCACCTGGCCGTGCGTGTCGGTGAAGCGGACCGCCTGCTGGCCCCATGTGTGCCCGGGCACGAGGAAGACGCGTATGCCGGGGAGCACTTCCGTTTCGCGGAATGCCAGATCGCCCGGCGGCAGTTCATCGCGCGCCGGCCGATATCCGCGCGGGAATGGCGCTGGCGACTCCACAGCGCGCATGCGCTCGCGAATCGGGTCGAGATGATCGCGCAAGTACGTGCGTGTCATCACCGCGCGAGTGGCCAGCGCATCCTCCAACTCCGTCCGTTGCACGATCACGTCGCTATTGGGAAACGTGGGCCGAAGGGGACCTGCGTCCAGGCGCGTCAGCCCGCCCGCGTGATCGAAGTGCAGATGGCTCACGATGACGTGGTTGACCTCTTCGCAGGGTCGGCCGGTTTCCTCGACGGCGTCGATGATGCTCCGGTCGGTCAGGCCGAACTGGGAGCGCATCTTCGCATCGAACTTGTTGCCGCTGCCGGTCTCGATGACCACAGTGCCGCCAGTACACCCACTGGCGGTTTTGCGGATTCCGCCGGTGAGGGCACCGGCGGCACTCTCCAGCAGCAGGCAGTTGTGCGCCAGCTCGATTCGCCCCAGTTCATCCGGCGGCGATTTGCGCGCCAGAGAATGCGCGGCACCACGCCGAACATGCCGCCGCCGTCCAGCCACAGCGGCCCGGCACGCAGCAGCCGCCAGGAATAGCGAGCCCCGGCAGGCGCTAACCGGGGGAAATCCGCGATGGAGATGTCGGCTTTCATCATTCTGATTCCATGGATGGATTCCCGGCCGGCTTGGTGCTATCGGGAGGCGATTGTGATTTCCACGGCTTTCCATCGTCGCCCGGCGGCGGACCTTCAGTGCTGGAAAGGCCGGGCACGCCAATACCTTCATCAACCATCGAGTCGGCCGCCGGCTGCGGCTGCTGTTCGAGGGTGTCGCCGGGGAACTGCATGATGCCATCCTGTTTCACGCGGCGGCCCGTGCCCTGAGCGACTGGCGAGGACTCGGGGATGATGAACTGGTCATTGGGAAGCTGCTCGCTATGGCGAAGCGCGCCGTCGGCGGCCGCCAGCATCGATTCATCCTCGTTGTCCCACAGCCGCCGCAGTTGATCGCGGATCTGCTGCGCCGCCATATCCATGAAATGCATCGCGGCCGACCGATCCCGCTCGAATCGCGCGCTGCCATCGCCATGGCGGACATCGCTGTCGAGTTTGCTGAGGGTACACGCCCACGCGTGCAGCCAGATGGCGCTGTCGGCGAGGCGCGCCTGCACGCTTTGGCGCTCGATGATCTTCTCGCCGAAGTGCCGGCTGGCCATGACGAACTGGTGGCTGTGCTCGCGCACCAGCGCACCGAGCCGCTGCGCCTGCTCGACGAGCGACGGGTGGACATTCCAGATGTGCGGGCGGGCGCGACGCCAGCCGAGGAAGACTTTGCGCCCCACCGAAATCGCCGCACTGGCGATGCTGAGCCGCCGGCCATTCCTGAAGATGCGCCGGATATTGGCGAGTGCTGATTGCGATGTGTCCCACCCCACCGCCTGCTGAATCCCAAGCAATCGCTCGGCAAATTGCTTGCCGCCATACGCGAAGATAAACGCCCGCATGACCTCGTTGGCGCCTTCGACGATGAGGTTGATTCGCGAGTCGCGGAAGATCCGCTCGATCTCATTCTCGGTCATGTAGCTTTCGCCGCCCATGATCTGCATGGCGTCGTTGACCACGCGCCATCCGATTTCGGAGCAGAAGACCTTGCAGATGGCCGTCTCAAGCATGATGTCTTCATCGTGGCGGTCGAGCATGCCCGTGGTCATATACAGCATGGCATCCATCGCGTAGACCAGCGACGACATGCGCGCGACCATCCCGCGCACCAGCTCGAAATCGGCCAGCGGGCGTTGGAACTGATAGCGCGTCTGCGCCCACTTGGCGCCCTGCTCAAAGGCGCGTTGCGCCCCGCCGAGCATGCCGGCCGACAGCGTACACCTCCCATAGTTCAGGCAGCCCAGCGCCACGTTCATCCCCTTGCCTTCCTGATGCAGCAGGTTGAACCGCGGCACCTTCACGTCGCGGAACCGGATGCGCGCCTGCCAGGTGCCACGAATGCCGCACTTGGATCGGTTCTTCTGATAGATGTCCACGCCGGGCATGTCGGGAGTGCAGACCAGCGCCGTCACGCGATCGACGGGTTTGCCGCTATTCGGATCGGTAAGCGCCTGCCGCGCCATCACCGTGAAGATGTCCGACATCGCGCCGGATGTGGCCCATTTCTTGTCGCCGTTGAGGATGTAATGCTGTCCGTCGGGCGAAAGCTCGCAGTGCGTCTCCTGCCCGCCGGCGTCGCAGCCGACATCCGGCTCGGAAAGACAAAACGCGGAAAGCGAATGGCTGGCCAGCGACGGCAGCCAGCGGCGCTTCTGTTCTTCGGTGCCGAACAGCACGATGGCCTTGCAGCCGATGGATTGATGCGCCGACACCAGCACGGCCGTCGAGCCGCACGTCCGGCCGATGCGCTCCAGCACGCGGTTGTAGCTGGTGATGCGGAAGCCCCCGCCGCCGTACTCGCGCGGAATGGTCATTCCCAACACACCCAGCGAGAACAGTCGCTCGATCACCCAGCGGGGGATCTCCTGCTCCTGGTCGATCTGGATGGCCGGGTGCTCCTTTTCCAGGTAATCATCCAGCGCCGCAAGCAGTCGGTCGCAGTGCGCGGCCTCCTGCGCATCCTGCTGAGGATAGGGCAGCACCAGTTCCTCGCGCATGCGCCCCCAGAAGAGGTTCTTTACGAAGCCCATCGACGAGGGCTCCGGGCCGAGCATCACCTCCGTATCCTCGATCAGCTTCCTGTCTTTTTCCGAGACGCCTCTGAGCGATTTGATGTCGGCCATTGGGGAGTACTCCATCACAGTATAGGCAAAGGACGGGCCAACCGATGAGTGCGTGCGGCAGGAATGTCGCGGCGCGTATTGCTGACGCTGCTCGTGACAGAATGGCATAAGTGCCGCCAGTACATTCACTGGCGGGTCCTTGCAGGCACACACCGCCAGTGAGTGTACTGGCGGCACTTGCCCGAGTATCCCGTTTGCTCATGTATCGAATACGGCTAACGATGCGCCTCCAATTCGCCTCCTGACCGCTGTTCCGCTTTGCGACGGCCACGACAGCGCCATAAGCACGATCAACCTGGAGTTGATCCATCACGGCATCGAGGTCGTCTACCTCGGCTACAACCGCTCCGTGCGCGACATCGTGCGCGCGGCCGTCCAGGAAGATGTCCGCGCCGTCGGCATATCCAGCTACAACGGCGGCCACGTCGAGTTCTTCTCGGCCGTTGTCGCGGGCCTGCGCGACGAGGGCGCGGCCGACATCGGCGTTTTCGGCGGAGGCGGCGGGACGATCACGTCCGCCGATGAAGCCATCATGCGCCGCCGCGGGGTCGATCGCATCTTCTTCCCCGGCACGCCGCTGGCTGAAATCGTCGGGTATTTACGACAGGAATACGCATGCCCACGCCCGGCGAGCCGGCTCCCGCGCGAGGTGAGCGTCGCCCGCGCCGGGCGTGAGCATGCCACCCTGCGCTTGCTCGTCAGCTTTCAGCCCCTTCGTCGCTCCGTCGCTCCGTCGCCTCGTCGCTTCCTCTGACCATCGGCGTCACCGGTTCCGGCGGGGCGGGCAAGACCACGCTCATCGACGAACTCGTCCTGCGTATGCTCAAGGCCGACCCCACGATGCGCATCGCCATTCTCTCCCACGACCCCAGCATTCTCGGCCACGGCTCGTTGCTGGGCGACCGCGCGACGATGATCTATTCCCAGGACGACCGCGTCTTCATGCGCAGCCTTGGCTCGCGCGGCCAGTCCGGCGGGCTATCTCCCCAAACTGCCGCGTGCCTGCGAATCCTCCAGAGCGAGCCATTCGATGTGATCTTCGTCGAGACCGTCGGCATCGGCCAGGAAGCCATGCCCTTCGCTTCCGGCGAGACTCCGCACATTGATCGCACGCTCCTGGCAATGAGCCCCGACTATGGCAGCCGGCTTCAGCTCCAAAAGATCGCCATGCTCGACCTGGCCGACACGGTCATCATCAACAAGTCCGATCTGGCCCAGGCGCCGGCGGCGTCGGCCGAGATTCAGCGGCGGCTGGAGTTCAACCATCTCGGCCAGCGCCTCTTCACGACCATCGCCAAGCGCCACGGCGACAGCGGCGTCGATCAGCTCTTCGCCAGTCTTCGATCCCCATCGACCCAAAGGCAGCAGCACCCGGTGTCCTCATGATCCGCCTCAACGACTTCCATGCGCCGCCGCCACCCGCCCGCACACCGGGCCTGTCTGACACGATCGAGGCCATCGAGAGCTATGACCGCTTCGTCGAAGATCAGGTGCGGCTGGCGCGCACGGATGGCCGACTGGCCGAGGAACTGCGGCAGCGATGGCAGACGATTCGCGATGGCGTCGGTGAGACGACGACGCCGACGGGTTTGCGCATCCCACGCTTGGCGCTACCCACAGTCGATGAGCCCGGCGAGATCGCACGTTATCTCTATGGCGAAGGCCTGCCCGGCGAATTTCCCTTTCTCAATGGCGCGTATCGCGAGCTTTATTTGCGGGAAGAGCCGGACCAGAGCATCGGCCGCAACGGCAACGGCCACTCCCAGACCGAAGAACCCACGCGCCTATTCGCCGGCTTCGGCCTGGCCGAGGACACCAACGCGCGGTTCAACTACCTCGTCGGCCACCAGCGCAGCGTACGCCTCAGCACCGCCTTTGATGGCCCCACGCTCTACGGCATCGACAGCGATACGGACGGCGCGCTGGGCAAGATCGGCGAAGGCGGCGTGGCCATCGACACGATCGAGGACATGCTCCGCCTCTACGACGGATTCGACCTGGGCGATCGCAACACATCCGTCTCCATGACCATCAACGGGCCGGCGCCGATCATCCTCGCCATGTACGTCGCCGCCGCCCGGCGACGCTTCGGGCCGGAGGTCATCGTCAATCTCCGCGGCACCGTGCAGGCCGATATCCTCAAGGAGGTGCAGGCGCAGAACGAGATGCTCTTTCCCATCGAGCCGGCCCTGCGCTTCCTCACCGACATGGTCGAGTACACCACCGCCCATATGCCGCGGTGGTATCCCATCTCGATCAGCGGCTACCACATCGCCGAGGCCGGCGCCACGCCCGTGCAGCAGGCCGCCTACACGCTCTCCAACGGCCTGGCTTACGTGCAACTCTTCCGCGAGCGCGGGATGGATGTGAACGTCTTCGGCCCGCGACTATCGTTCTTCCTCGACTGCGGCCTGGATATCGAATACCTGGTACTCGCGCGCGTCTGCCGGAAGATCTGGGCCATCGCCATGCGCGACGTCTTCGGCGCCGGCCCGGCCGCGCAGCGACTCAAGCTGCATACGCAAACCAGCGGCCGGTCGCTGATCGCGCGTGAGTTCCGCAACAACCTCACGCGAACGGCCATCGAGCTGCTGATGGCCTACGCCAACGGCACCAACTCCTGCCACAGCAACAGCGCCGATGAGCCGTTTACCACGCCGTCGGAGGACTACGTGCGCCTCGCCGCCAATGCCCAGTCGATCCTGCTGGAAGAGTCGGGGCTGTTCAAACACATGATGAATGTGCTGGGGTCATCCCCGGGCATGAAGGCGCTGGAGGCGACGGTGCAGGCCGGGATTCTCGATGAATTCCGCCAGATCGACTCGCTGGGCGGCGTGCTGGCGGCGGTGGAGAATCGCTATCAGCGCAGCCAGATCCAGCTTTCGGCCCATCACTACGAGCAGCAGATCAGCTCCGGCGAGCGGCCCATTGTTGGTCTGAACGTGTACCGCGATTCGGGAGGGCGAGGCTCCGTCCGAGCCGTTTCTCGCAATACCAAAGCGGCTCCCAGGGAACTCACCTGTACTCGGGGGACAAGAATGTCCCCGCTCGCACACGCGATGGCAGACAAGAATGTCTGCCCCACCGTTCCTCCCTCGCCCGCCGTCATGCGCACGCCGGTGAAGAAACAGCGCGAGCAGATCGCCCGCGTGCGCGAGTTCAAGCGACGGCACGCCAAGGACGCGCCGGCCGCGCTGGAGAAGCTCGATCACGTGGTTCGCGACGGCGGCAATGTCTTCGCCGAGCTGATCGAGACGGTGGAGCGCTGCTCGCTCGGGCAGATCACCGTGCAACTTCAGGAGACCGTCGGCCGCTACCGGCCGATGGTGTGAATGGCATCGCGCAGAAACCACGCCCCAAACGCCGCCATGGCCGACCCGCACACGATCACGATCACCTTCTGCACGCGCGGTCCCATGAGGGCTGTCCCATGATGGCTCGCGACTGATAACACCTCCAGCCACGCCAGGTTGCACAGCCAGTGAACGACGGCAAACAGGGCAAACGCAATCATCCCCAGTTCGGCCGCCCGGGTCGCCAGCGCCAGCCCGACCGTCGCCCACCAGATCAGAAAGTAGGGGTTGGCGCCGGTCAGCGCCATGCCCGTCCACAGAGGATTGCGCACCGGCTGCGGCTGAGCGACATCCATCGGCCGCCGCAGGCTGCCGAGCATCATCATGGCCATTAGAATCAGGATGGCCCCGCCAGCGATCCCGACGCCGACGCGAAATCCCTTCGTCTGCAACATCACCCCGGCGCCGGCCATGATCAGCCCCATCAGGGGGAATTCGACCACTCCATGACCGACGGCCATCCATGCCCCCGCGTGCCGCCGCCGTGCCCCGGCCGCCAGTGTCGCCGCCGTGATCGGGCCGGGCGCCATGACACCCGAGAGCGAGACCCCGACCGCCTGGAGCAGGAACCAGCCTGTTGCGACAAGCATGTCCCATAGCAAACCCTGTCGGGGGCCTTTCCGCAAGACTTCGCCCCAGTTGGCGGCAATTTGTGCTCCATGGGGCTTGACGAGCGGACACAACAAGGTATTTTATGAGCGGGGAATGAATTATTTGAGGGGGGCTGTTTGGCTGTTACATGTCAGGAGGTTCCAATGCCAGGGTTGTCCATTGCGCGTTGGCGGAAAGCGTGGCTTAAAGGCGTGGCTTACGGTGCTTCAGGCAAGGGCAAATGCCTGTATCACGTTGATAAGCTCAAGGACATATTCCAGAAGGGCATTCTGCACGGGCGCACCAACTCCGGCACGCCCTACGTGCGGGCCGTGGTCGAGCAGGAGCAGCGCCGCCGCTTCCGCGCTCGGCCGCCAGGACGATTCAGCCCAAGCCGCGTCGCCGTTATCCGGAGATGCGCGGGCTGTGAGCCTTCGATTCAATGATGGGTTTCCGGCGCAGGACGGGTTGCGTCCGCGGGCTGCCCGTGCTGGCGGCGCTTGACAGCAAGGTCAATCGCCAGGTCGATGGCTGCGCGCATGGAGCCGGGATTGGCGCGGTTGCGGCCGACGATTTCAAACGCCGTCCCGTGATCGGGGCTGGTGCGGATGATGGGCAGGCCGATCGTCATGTTTACCGCCTGATCGAACGCCAGCAGCTTCACCGGAATCAGCCCCTGGTCGTGGTACATGGCCACGACGGCGTCGAACTGACCGGCCTTGGCGCGAAGGAAGACGGTGTCGGATGGATAGGGCCCCGTGGCGTCGATCCCCTGGTCGCGCGCCATGAGGATGGCGGGCGCGATGATGCGCTCTTCCTCATCGCCAAACTGGCCATGCTCGCTGGCATGGGGATTCAGGCCGCAGACCGCAATACGCGGCTTGGGGATGTCGAACCATTTCACGAGCGTCTCGTGCATCAGCTCCAGTGGTTGGAACACTGCGCCAATGTTCAGCCGCCCCCACACGCCATTGAGCGGGATATGCACCGTCGCCAGCACCACGCGCAGCGGCCCGCCGGTGAACATCATGTTGTAGCGACGCGAGCCCGTTCGGTCGGCGAATAGCTCGGTGTGGCCCGGGTAGCGATAGCCGGCGAGCTTCCAGCTTTCCTTGGCGATGGGCGCGGTGACGACGGCATCGACCAACCCGCGCTGGGCGGCCTCGATGGCGTCGAGGCAGAATCGCATGGAGGCTTCGCCGCCGATCTTGCTCGGGGCGCGCATGGCGCTGCCGAGGATGGAATACTGCTCGTAATCGACGACCACGACATCGTGCGGATACGAGCGGAGCCGGCCGTTGTACTGGTCGCGCCACCAGAAAACGTCGAACTCGGCCAGGTCCGCCGCGTAGGCCATCAGCTCATTCATGCCGTAGATGATGTACCGGGCGCGATTCCGGAGGCTCGGGTCGGATAGCGCCTTGACGATCACCTCGGCGCCGATGCCCGAGGGGTCGCCCATGGTGATCGCGATGGTGGGACGATCGATGGTCATTCTCTCTGTTCCAACCACGAGATAATAGTCTTGCTGAGGATATCGGTCTCCAGGTTGAAGGGCCAGCCGGCCGGGCGGTCGCCCAGCGTCGTGAGCTTGAGCGTGGTGGGAATGAGCGCGACCTCGAAGTTGTGGCCGGAGATGGCCGCCACCGTCAGGCTCACGCCATCGATGGCGACCGAGCCCTTGGGCACGACATATTTGGCCAGGTCCTTTGGCGGCTGCACGACGAGCCGCACCTCGCTTTCGCTGCGAATTTCATTGACGAGCTTCGCCACGCCGTTGACGTGCCCCTGGACGAAGTGGCCGTCGATGCGATCGCCGATCTTCAGCGAACGCTCGACATTGACCCAGTCGCCGGCCTTGAGCAAGCCAAGGTTGGTCTTCGCCAGGGTCTCGGCGATGACATCGAACCCGACGCGCCCGCCGCCCGGCACATCGGACGCGGTCAGACAGACGCCGTTGATGGCGATGCTCTGGCCGGGCACGACATCCGCCCATTCGGTGGCCATGACCAGCCGACGGTACATGGGCGTTTCGCGGACGTCGACGACCTTGACGATCTTCTCAACGATGCCTGTGAACATGCCCTAAAGCGTATGGCGCATTGTGGATCGCGTAAAGTGGTCCCCACCATCTGCTCTGAAGCGGAAGCGTCAGCGCCCGCTCAGAACGGGCGGGCGCTGACGCTTCCGCTTCAGATGGCCAATCAGGTACGCTATGCCCATGTCTCGAAAGATCTCAGGCATGGTTGTGGTGATCACCGGCGGAAGCAGCGGCATCGGGGCAGCGCTGGCGCGGGTGCTGAGTCGGCGAGGCGCGAAACTCGCGCTGGCCGCACGGCGGCGGGATCGTCTTGATGCACTGAACGGCGAGTTGGGCGGCGGGCATTGGCGATCGCCGCGGATGTGGCCAGGAGCGAGGACTGCCGGATGCTCATCGAGCGGGCGACGGCACATTTCGGGCGCATCGACACGCTTGTGTGCAATGCCGGCTACGGCATGATCCGGCGCGTGGCCGAAATGCCGCTGGAAGAGATGCAGGCGATCTTCCAGACCAATGTCTTCGGAACGACCGAGTGCATCCGCCACGCCGTGCCGGTGATGAAAGGGCAGGAACCGCTGGGAGGTTGCGCGGGCAGCTCGTGATCGTCTCATCGGCGGCCGCCCGGCGCGGGTTGCCATTCTTCGGCGCTTACGCCGCGACCAAGGCGGCGCAGCTTTCATTGGCGGAGGCGCTGCGGGTGGAGCTTCGCCCGGCGGGCATCGCCGTGACCAGCATTCATCCGATCGGCACGGTGACCGAGTTCTTCACGACCGCGGAAACCGTCAGCGGCCGGCCCATGCCCGACCGCACGGGCACGGAGTGGCGTCAGTCGGCCGGGACAGTGCGCGCAAGATCGTGCGTGCCATTGTGCGGCCACGGCCGGAAGTCTGGCCGCTTCGCATCTCCCGGTGGGCGCTGGGGATTGCCACGATGATGCCGCGTCTGGCGGATTGGGCGCTGGGGAAACACACGGATGGCGGGAACGGGCATTCGGCAGGGGAGTGAGGATCCATGGACCAAAGCTGAACACAAGCGACGCACCGGCGGCACTGGATTGTGTTATGCTTGGAGTGCATGAGAGCCGTCTGGGTCATCTTCGCGCTGGCCGCTCCAATATGCGCATGGGCCGCGCCTCGGTTTGAGCTGCCCGAGGAGAAGGTCTCGGGGATGCAGCTTAAGTCCCTGGCCGAACTCGTATCGCAGCAGCAATGGCCGGAGGTGGCCAAGGCGCTGGAGTCGCTGCTCAAGGACCATGCCGACGATATGGCCGCGATGGATGAGGAGAGCTTTCTCTCGCCGGCCGCGTGGTTTGAATCTCTCGGGGAGAAGCCGAAGGCGGCGCTGACCGAGGAATACCGGAGCCAGTTTGAGCAGTCCGCGCGGGCCGCGATGGAGGCGATGAAAGCGGATCCCCGCGCCACGGCCGCGCAGTTCTGCTCGCTGGCACGGCGATATGCCCCGTCATCCGTCGTGACAGCGCTCTACCTCGAAGCGGCCGATCGCGCGGCGCATCTCGGCGATTACGTCGCGGCGGCCGACTGCTTCGCGCTGGCAGAGAAGGGGGGCTGGAAATGCGACGCCGCCCGGCTGCCGACGCTTGCCGTGTGCCGCGTTCTCAATCAGCAGAAGCCTCCGTCACTTCCCGCGGATCTCGCCAAGCGCATGGGCGAGCTTTCATCCCAGCTCGCCGGGTATCGTGGCGACGCCGCCTCTGACGCCCCGTGGTATGGCCGGGTCGAGATGCTTGGCCAGTCGCGCCACATCCCCTTTGCCGCGGATGGCATCGTCTATTTCGCCGGCGCTCGCCACGTGCTGGCGGCCAAAGAGAATGGCCAGATCGTCTGGCGCTGGGCGGCCGGTGACACATGGGCCAGCCCGGCGATTTTGGAGAAGCCGCCCGGCCGGGGGCGCGGCCCGATCTTCGCGCCGGCCGCCTTCTGCTCGGCGCAAGGCCCGCAGATCATCGTCGTGCGCCAGCCGCGCAGCGGTGCTCGCGATTACTGCCTGCGTGCGATCCGTGCCTCCGATGGCAAGCTGCTCTGGAACAGCGAGGCTGCGCCGGAGCTGTCGATCGCGTCGAATCCCGCGGTCGCGGGCGCCTACGTCTATGCCGTCGCCGTCGATTTCTCCGAGTTGCCCGCGCGGCTGGTCCTTGTCGCGTTTCATCTGCTCGATGGCCGGCCGATCTTCAGGACGCCCCTCGGGACCATGCTGCAGTTCAGCAAGCAGCGAACCGAGCCGCCGGGGTTCGACAGCTTCTGGGACCAGTCGGAGCCCGGCGTGGCCGACGATACGATCGTCGTCACGCCGAACGTCGGCGTGGCATTCGGCCTTGGCCGGTTCGATGGGCGGATTCGGTGGGTGCGGATCTACTTCGCGGGCGGATCGGTCATCCGCCACGGCAATGTCCAACGGCCGGCCGTGGCCGAGGAACGTCAGCTCGAGCCGCAGGATGCGGCCCAGCTTCTCCGCTGGCGCGGCACGCCACAGGCAGCGGGCGGCGTCATCGTCATCGCCCCCCAGGATTTGCCCGGCGCATCGGCGCTGAATATCGCCACGGGTCAGACCCTCTGGACCAACGCCGCTCTGAACCAGACGATCATTGGCCGCGCCGGTTCGCATGTCCTCTTGGCCGGCGCGAGCATCGTTGCCATCGATCCCGCCACGGGCAAGACCGCCTGGCGATTCGATCCGCCGGCTCCCGTGACCATCAGCGGGCCGCCAACCGCCGTGGGTGCGAACGTCTTTGTCCCACTCTCGGATTTTCGGATCCTGGCGCTCTCGGCCGAGACCGGCAAACCGATCTCGGCGAACGTGAAGCCGCCCAACATGCGCCAGCTCGTCAACACGGACCCGGCGCGAAAGGCGCTGCAGGAAGCCCTGATCCTGCGCGGCACGGTCGTGAGAGGTTATCGAGCCGGGCGGCTCGTTGGATTCGGTGCTATCGCGAACTTCGCCACATTGCTCTTCAGGTCGTCCAGGGAATCGCTCAGCAGCTCGCGCGAACTGCCGTAGTAGATGAACTGCGCCTCGTAGTTGCCAGGAGGCAGGCGCAGCGCCCCGCCCAAATTCACCAGCGTCTGGATATTCCCGCCGGAGTTGAAGTCGATTGTGCGCCGCGGGCTCTTCTCATAGATGAGCGCCGCGCCGTCAACGGCCGGCATTTCTCCGCCCACCCGGTTGACCACGATCCGGCCCTCCGCCAGCGGTGAGCCGTACACCTTGCGGCGCTGCGGCAGCTCGATATCCACCGCGCCGCACATCGAACAACTTCCGCGTGGCCGGCGAGACATTGCGAAGCTCGACGATCAGCAGCGGCCCGGTCGATGCCGGGTCGGTTTGGGCGAAGCACTGCAGAGTACACTGGAATCCGCCTTCGACATCGCCGCCTTCGCTCGACAGGCGCCACCGCCGCGGGATGTCCTCCAGAAGCTGCCGCGCACGTGTTCTGAATTCCGGGGAAACCTGCGCCTTGAGGGCCTCCTGAAGCACCGGCATTGCCGCCGGTCCGATTCCCATCAGGCGCGCCATGGCTCGTTCGCGCGTCGCCGGGGCGGGCGCATCGAGGTCGGCCATTGCCCGGAGGATTCGCCGCCGCAGTTCCGCTCGCGGATCGCCGGGCGCCGTGGCCGGCGTTGTCGATGGGCCGGTCGATGGCGATGTCGTTGGTGCGGCTGCTGTCAGGATGAGCATCGCCACCACAACAGCGACTGCCACACTGTCTCGCGCTGCGTGCGGTTTCGTGAACGCTCGCGATGGCAGCGTCTTCTGCATGCTTGCTCGGACCCAGCTTAGCACGCGCGGGAGTGCTGGCCAAGGTGCTCGATCCCTGAGCTACCAATGCCTCCGCCACAGGTATGACGCAGCGCCCATGGCCACGCCTGTCGCCAGCCCCGCTACGTGCGCGGCGTTGGCGATGGGCCCCAGCAGGCCCGTCATGCAGAGGACCAGCCACGCGAGCATGATGAAGACGGTATTGGGCGAGAGCCCCAGCCCGAGCTGCGGCTGGTAGCGCGACTTCATCCAGGCATACCCGAGCAGCGCGTAGACGACGCCCGACATGCCGCCGAATAGGGGGCCGTCCCACCAGTATTGCACCAGATTGGAGACGGCGGCCGACACGAGCACCAGTCCCGCCAATCGCCAGGTGCCGCGGCGATACTCGATGGCACTGCCCAGGTCGGCCAGCCAGAGCATGTTGAACAGGATGTGGAGGATGCCAAAGTGCAGGAAGATGGGCGTGACCAGCCGCCAGACCTGGCCATGGCGCACATCGGGCAAAGCCAGCCGCCGGTACATCTGCGGCGGCTCGATATACTGCGAGATGCTGAGCCAGTTGAGCGGGGCCCTGTTGTTGGCGATTTCGGTGACGCCGAAGACCAGCAGGCAGATCGCCATCAGCGCGATGGTGAGCGGCCGCGGATGCGCCGCGCCCTGGAACAAGCTCGTGCGGCCGTCAACGTATTCTGCGCGACGAACGTGCTGGCGGCTTTCCTGCTCGCGGCGCAGACGGTTGGCGTGCCGGCCGGCGCCGTCGTACTTCGGATCGTCCGGTTGTTCGCGGAAACGCTGCAACTCGGCGCGGGCCTGGTCGAGGTGGTCCTCGTCGGTCACCCAGAGGTCCCAGCCGCCGGAGCCCGGCTCGATGCTCAGCGCAACGCCCAGCGTGAGCAGGTAATCGCCGAACCTGCGAGCGGCCTGCTCGTCGGGAAGTGCGCCAATGAGCCGCATAGGGAATCGCGGCCAATGTTAGGCCTGGCCGGCCACCTGGGCGACCGGCACGGGCGCGGGCTGAGGCACCGGACGCGGGGCACTGGGCGCAGGCGCGGCGCGGAAGCCGCGGCGGGCTTACCCGGCTGCGCCACCGCAGGCTTGGCGACCTTGACCTCGGGCTGGAGCACCAGGGTCATGCGGCGCCCTTCGAGCTTCATGTCGCGCTCGACCTTGCTGACCTCAGAAAGGCCGGCCTTGACCTTGGTGAACAGCGCGCGGCCCAAGTCCATGTGCGCCACCTCGCGCCCACGGAACTGCAGCGTGAACTGCACCTTGTTGCCTTCCTCAAGGAAGCCCCGGGCGTGGTTGATCTTGATCTCCAGATCGTGGTCCCCGATCTTCACGGTGCGAAGCTTCAGCTCCTTGAGCTGGCCTCCGCGCGAGCTGGCGCGACTGCGGTCTTCCTTTTTCTGCTGCTGGTAGCGCCATTTGCCGTAGTCCATGATCCGGCAGACCGGCGGGCGCGCGGTGGGGGCAACCTCGACAAGGTCAAGCCCGGCCGCGCATGCGCGCGCCATGGCATCGCTTGTGGAAACGATCCCCAATTGCGCTTCGTTTTCATCAACCAGCCGAATCGGAGAGATGCGAATCTGCTCGTTGTGGCGAAAATTGGTAGAAATGGCTGAAACCTCCTGGCTAAACCTCTGATACCGCGGCCGGCAACACGCCGGTCGCGCACCTTCATATTGCATTTTATCGGGCGTTTTGGCAAGGAGTTAATGTCGAAATGCGCGCGACCTTCCCAAACGAGCGGTTTGCCTCAACCTGAGGCCGCATGACCCGGCGCAAGGCCCGGCGGGCGGACTGAGTATGGTGTAAGTGATTGCACAAATTAGAGTTACGGAATGTCAATGAGTACCTTCGCACCGTTTCCAACGGCGCTGAAGGCTTTGGCATCGCCGATGATCCTGCCGAGAATATTCACCGGGCTGGCGGCCACGGGCGCGGTGCCGCTGCTGGCGGGCGTCGGGCCGAAGAAGATGCAGAACGCCTTGCCGACGGGCCAGTAGCCGAGTTCGCCCACCGCGACATTCGCGCGCATCGGCTTCCTGCTCGGCATCCACTGGAATCGTGAAATAGATTTCTTCGCCCCATCGCTCGGCGCGGCCGCGAATGGGCAGGGCGGCCAGGAGCTTCCTGACGGTCGGCGTATCGTTCAAATCGGCCAGGCGCTTGACGGTTCCGGCGGTGATTTGGATCTGGGGCATGGGGTGGAACTCCGTAATACGTACCGCGTATTGCGTACCGCGTGGGCTATTGCTCCATCACGATTCGGAAGCCGACGTTCTTCAACTGGTAAGCCGGCGAGAGGCTGGAGCGCGAGGCGCAGCGGCATCCGCGCTCGAAGCTCGAGAACGAGCCGCCGCGAACGACGCGGGCCTTGCCGGCGGGGGGGCCGGCCGGATCGCTGCTCTCGCCGGCGGCATAGGGCCCGTACCAATCCGCGCACCATTCGGCGACGTTTCCGTGCATGTCCAGCAGGCCCCATGCGTTGGGCTTCTTCGAGCCGGCCGGATGAGGCTGGGCATCGCTGTTGTCATCGTACCAAGCCAGATCGTCGAGCTTGTCGCCGGCGAATCGGCCGGTGCCGCCCGCGCGGCAGGCGTATTCCCACTCGGCCTCGGTGGGCAGGCGATAGGTCTTGCCTTCCATCTCCGAGAGCTTCTTGCAGAAGGCGACGGCGTCGGCCCAGGAGATGCCCTCGACCGGCAGATTTCCGCCATCGAAGTTCCCCGCCTTCCGGCCCATGACCTTGAGCCACTGGGCCTGCGTGACTTCGGCAGCGCCCATGCGGAAGGCGCGGGTGATCTTCACGCGATGCATCGCCTCGTCATCCTCGTGGCCTTTCTGATCGGCCGGGCTGCCCATGTCGAACTCGCCGGCGGGGATGAGGCTGAGCTGCTGGCCGATGGAGTTGATGACGGGCTGGGTCGCGGGCGCGGCCGAGGCCCAGATTGGCTGCAGCAGGGCAACGCATGCGATCACGAAGAGGCGGCTCATAGGGCGGGAATATACCACAAGGCTGGAGGAGGTGCCGGGGCCTTGGCAGGTTAGCGAAGACATTTGCCTGCCGCATCGCGCGCCGGCTGTGGAGGCGCTTGGCGTTTTTCCAGGAGGTAGGCCACCACCACGGCGGCCGCTTGCCTCGCTGCAGCTAGACTGGCGTCAGGACTCGGGCCGTCGCCGAGGCAGTCGAGTTCCAGGCAGCGGCACCAGTATCCGTCATCCTCGTGCCACACGGTGTATCTGTAATCGTCTACAATGGCCATCGCGCGGGACCAGATGGCTGGGGCAAACGGCCTGTCAATGGCCTTCTGCCGAGCCTTCGCACCGCTTTTCCGCATCGCGAACGTAGCCATATTTCTCAGCCATCACGCCTTCAAACTCTTCGTATCAAACTCCAACTTCTCACTGACCTTCATCATCTCATCCCACGTGACCTCGCCCTTCTTGTAGCAGGCAAGGCGGCCGAGGATCGTGGTGAGATTGCTGCGCACGCTGGGCGCGACGGTGGTGTTGTCGTATCGCCCGGCCGTGATGGCGCTGTGGAACTCGGCGATGTTGGACACCACGCCATCGGTGAAGATGTTGCCGGTCTGGCCGCCGGCGAAGTTGGTGCCCTGGCGATCGGCGGCGACCCGGACGATGCCGCCGTAGTGGGTGTCGATCATTCCATGCTGGCCGAAGACGCGGCAGCCGATGTCGTCCATGCCAAAGCCGTACTGCTTGGAGGCGAAGACGCACAGGACGTCGCTCGGGAACGTGAACAGCACGCCGAAGTGGTCGTTGACATCGCCCGAGCCCGTGCGCGACTTCCGGCCGCAGGTACCGACGGCCTTCACCGGCGCTTCGTCAATGATCCACGTCGCCACGTCCAGCGTGTGGATGTTCTGCTCGGTGATGACATCGCCGGAGAGGACCTTGTCCACGCCCCAGTGGCGCAGGCGCACTTCGGGGTCCTTGTTGTCGTAAACGGGATTGCCCCAGGTGTCGCCGCAATAGTAGACGGATTCGGCGCTGACGATCTTGCCCATGTCGCCGTTGTGGACGCGCTTGACGGCCTCGCGATAGAGAGGATTGGCGCGGGTTTGGAAGTCGATGAGGAAGACCTTCTTCTTTTCGGTGGCCTTCTTGCCGGATTCGGCAATGGTCATGCAGCCGGGAACGTCGACCGCCATCGGCTTGGCGCAGTAGACATGCTTGCCGGCCTCGACACCGGCCGCCGCCTGCTCGGCATGGAAGAACGGCGGGCTCTCGACGATCACGGCGTCGAACTTGCCGTCGAGGAGTTTCTTATAGCCATTCAGGCCGCTGAAGCGCCGGCCGGCTTCGATGCCGAATTTCTCACCATACGCCCTGGCCTTGTCGTCGAAGTAGTCGGCGCAGCCGACGAAGCGATAGCCGCCGTGGTTCTTGAAGAGGCTGGATATCCACGCGCCGCGCCCGCCGCAGCCGATGAGGGCGGCTTCGATCTGGGTGTTGGCCTCCGCGCCGATGACGGATTTGGGGGAGACGATGGTGAACGCCGCCGCGGCCGCCGTGGCCGAAAGCACAGCGCGGCGCGAAATGTTCCTGCTCTGCTGAGTCATGAGACCTCCGGTAAGAAACCCACTGCGATGTGCGATGTGGATAACGCGAGATGGCCGGGAAAGCAAGCGGTCGGTGGTCAGTTGTTCGTTGTCAGTGGTCGGGTCCGTTGTCCGTTGGTCAGTGGAGCGGTCCGCAAGGCCGCCGGGAAGCTCCTGGATAATCGATGCCGTGGCGGCGGCGGGCGGGATGGCGATGGGTTCGTTTCGCAGGGGAGAGTGCGCGGGAGCGGGGGTGGAATCCGCAAGCTCTGGCGCGGCGGGAGGTTGTGGGGCTGGGGCGGGGGGATTGGTGGGTTCGTTCTGCTCACGTTTACCACGAAGGCACGGAGACACGGAGGGGATTTCAGATTTCAGGATTTCAGATTTCAGAGAAGATTCGAGAGTTGGGGTTTCGGAGTCGGTGGCGAGGATGGTGTTGGCGAGGATCATGGATCCTTTCGTTGGGGGCCCACATCTACGGCGCTGTTGCGCAGATCGGTTCGACTGCGCGACATCGCGCAACACCGCTTGCGGTTTTCGCCGGAAAAAGACTGATCTGGTGGGTTGGGGTGGTCGATCTGCGCAGCGCGCGGGAGGCCGAAGGCGGGGGTGCGGGCTTTGCCGTGGGTCGGCTCTTCGCGATCCTCTGCGGGCGATCGGGCTGACAAATCAGCAGTGGCCCCTTTTTCGGCCTGCGGGCGATCGGGCTGACAAATCAGCAGTGGCCCCTTTTTCGGCCCCCTGGTGCAGCCTCTGGTTCACCAGCCCCCCAAGCGATGATCCCCCAGAACGCAGTTGCCAAAATGCACCTGACCGAACGACGCCATCTCCCAACCCTCGGGCATGCCCGACGACCTTACTGGGCCGTTGCCGCATCACGGCCTGGCGCACCGCCACCTTCGTTCGGAACGCGGGACAGGGCTCGCTGCAGTGGGCGCCCTGGTATAATGGCGCTGCCGAGGTCCGCGAATTAGCCCAATTACCTACTCGTCAATTTCAGCAGGAATTACCTAATGTGCATAGCAATGCAAAAACAGGTTCTTAGCAACCGAAGTTCCGGTTTGGCGATTTTCAGTCTGATGGTGGCCATGGCGTGCGCAGGCGAGAGGCTGTCGGCACAGCCGGCGACCGCTGCCGCGACACCGGCGGCCCAACAACAAAACGTGTTCCCGGATGGCGACTTCGACAAGGCCAACGCCCGCGGCCAGATGCCCGTGTGGTGGGGCATCAGCGGCAATGTCAGCATCGTCACGGCCGACAACGGCCACAAGGCGCTGCGCCTCACCAACGACAACATCGCGGCCGGGGGAGGCCCGATCTACCACTTCTCCCTCAACCCCAAGTGGACCGCTGTCACCGTGATGGCGCTGATGAAGGCCACCCATCTCAAAGTCGCCAACAAGGATTACGCGGGGGCGGACATTGAGTTCCACCTGGTGGCCGACCGGGGGATGGTCGGCAAAGGCGTCCTCCAACTCAAGCAGGACTCGGATTGGAAGGAACTCAGTACCCGCATGGAGATTCCCGAGAATGTGACTGCGATAGAAATCCTGCCCAGCCTGTGGGAGGCCACCGGCACCATGGAGATAGAGAATATTCGCATTTTGGCGGAGAGCGCGATAGTCCGGGCGGTGCCGAAGGATGCCGCGCTGCCCGCTTCGGAACACCTCACCTGGGGCCAGGAGCCTGTCGAGGCGTCCACCGCCAAACGCGGCCAGATCTGCCTCAACGGCATCTGGCAATTTGTGCCGATGCTGGACCCGGCGGAGACCGCTCCCACCGGCGGGTTGGCTTACATCCGCGTGCCGGGTACGTGGCAGCCGCATGAAGGGTTGCCCAGTTTGGCGTCCAGTGCGGCGCAGGGCCCGGCTTGGTGGCGCTTCGGCAACGGCCGGAACACCCCGTGTGCCTGGTATCTGCGCAAGATCAAGGTGCCGCAGGCCTGGGCTGGCCGAGCGGTGCTGCTCTCGCTGCAGCGGGTCAGCACCGATGCGATCGTCTATGTCAATGGCAAGAAATGCGGCGCCATCATCTGGCCCTCGGGCGAGGCGGACCTCACCAGCGCCGTCACCCCCGGCGGAGAGGATACCCTCTGGGTCGAAGTGATGGCCTCCAGTCGCGGGCCGGCTTCCGGCTCGGATACCGCCCATGTGGACCCGATGGCTTTGTACGGTGGTAACGACCCGGGGAATATCAGCCGTGTGGGTTCCAAAGGGTTGGTCGGGGACGTGCTGCTGTGCAGCCGGCCGCAGGGGCGCACATCAGCGACGTGTTCATCCAGCCTTCGACGCGCCAGAAGCAGTTGAAGGTCGAGGTGGAGCTGAGCGGCGCGGCCGCGGGCCCGGCGCACTTCATCGCCCACTTGATGGACGAGCGGGGCAAGGAGGAGAAGACCTTTGAGGCCGACGCCAACGTGCCCGAAGGCGCGCTGCAAACGGTTACGCTCTCCTGGCCATGGGCCAATCCGCGCCTATGGGACGTCCAACAGCCCAATCTCTACACGCTGAAGCTGGAGGCCAAAGGCGACGGGCTCAACGACGAGTTCGCCCGGAGCTTCGGCTTCCGCGAGTTGTGGATCGATGGCCGCAAGATTTTTATGAACGGCACCGAAATCCATTTCCGGCCGACCGGCGCCGGGCTGGAAGGCGCCGCGGGCGATTCGCGCTTCCTCATCAGCAATATCATCAGAGGCTACCTGTATGCCGGGTGGAACATGGTGTCGCATGGGCCTTACGTTGCGGGCGAGCGCGGGTCGCTGGACTTCCGCGAGATGTGGGCCGACTGCGCCGACCACATCGGTTTGCTGCAGTTCATTCATCTGCCCAACACTCCCAACAACTGGGATGACGCCGGCAAGAAGCAATGGCAGGCGGACGTGGCCATCGCGATGCGTCCCTACCGCAACCACCCCTCGGTCGTCCTGTGGGGCACCAATCCCAACCGATTCGGCATCGGCGGCATGGATTTGGACCCCCGGTACATGGGCCGGCAGCGAGACATTCCCGATCCCGGGTTCAAGAGGGCCGCCGTCATGGTCCGTGAGGCTATCGCCATGATCAAGCGGCAGGATCCGACGCGTCCGGCGTTCAGTTATTCCGGCGACGTCCTGGGCGACATCTACAGCATCAACTGCTATCTCAATTTCGAGCCGCTGCAGGAACGGGAGGACTGGCTCAGTGAGTGGGCCAAGTCCGGCGATATGCCGCTGCAATGCGTGGAATTTGGCACCCCCTGGAGCGCCTCGCTCATGCGCGGGCGCTGGGGCCAATCCGCCGATACGGAGCCGCTGATGACCGAGTACTGCGCGATCTATCTGGGGCCGGAGGCCTACTCGCTGGAGACGGACCGCTACCGGGGAATGATCGCCAAATCGTTCCGCGGCGGCCAGAAGTACTCGGGCTGGCCCCAGGAACCCCTTTTGGTGTATGCCCCAGCCCACCAGAAGCTCCAGGCGCTGTTCACCCGCAACACTTACCGGAGTTGGCGGATGTGGGGCATCAGCGGCGGCGTGACTCCCTGGGATATGGGGTGGGGCTGGGACGAATACAACAATAAGCGGCGCAGCGATAACGCCCCGTTCCCACCGATCTCGCAGAAGCCCCCCGTCTTTAAGCCGGGCGAGCGCGGCACCTTCCCGCAGACCGGCTTCGACGAGAACCTGATCAAGCCCTACCAGCCAGAGGGCATGCAGATCTTCCCGGCGGGCGAGGCGATGATGGCGGCGGATGGGCCGACCTTGGCCTATATCGCCGGCTCGGCGGAGGCCTTTACGGCCAAGGACCACAGCTTCCTGGCGGGACAGACGATCCAAAAACAGGTCGCGCTGCTTAACGACACCCGCAGCACGCAGGACTACACCTATTCGTGGAAGGCGATGCAGGGCGCCGCCGAGATCGCCCACGGGCAAG
Organism: uncultured Phycisphaerales bacterium; assembly: GCA_963836515.1. Classification (GTDB taxonomy): domain Bacteria; phylum Planctomycetota; class Phycisphaerae; order Tepidisphaerales; family Tepidisphaeraceae; genus CAWIJX01. Next base: position 1,426,662 of record CAWIJX010000004.1, on the reverse strand, counting down.
CCAATGGGAAACTGGCGGCCGGGGAATCGAAGCTGATTCCCTTCCAGTTCACCGCTCCCAAGGTTGCCGGGTCGAAGGCGGACTGCCTGATTACCCTCGACACCACCATCGGCACGGTGAAGCAGACGGACAGTTTCGCCTTTCGCGTCTTCGCCAAGCCCGCCCCGGCAAATGTGCAGGTTGCGGTCTTCGACCCGGTGGGCAAGACGACCAAGATGCTCCAGGCCATGGGCGTGACGGTTAAGCCATGGAACGGACAGGGCGCCGCCCCGGCTACGCTGGTCATCGGCCGCGAGGCCTTCTCGGCCAATCAGCCGGCTTTGCCCTTCGACCTGCAAGCGATGGTCCGCAACGGGGCGCGCGTAATGATCTGCGCAAGACCCGGCGTGGTTTGAGCGATTGGGCTTCCGCGTCGCCGCGCAGCTTCCCCGTCGCATCTGCCCGGTCTCGGCGGACAACCCGGTGGTGCAGGGGCTGGACGCCGCCGATCTGTGCAACTGGGCCAGCGAGAGCACGCTGGTCGAGCCCTACCCGGAAGTCGCCGTGCCCAATCCCTCTTGGCGCTCGCCGGAGCTGGGCTGGCACTGGGGCAACCGGGGCGTGGTGTCCAGCGCGGCGCTGGAGAAGCCGCATTTGAGCGGCTGGCGGCCAATTCTGGAGGGCGAGTTTGACCTGGCCTACTCGCCGCTGATGGAACTGGATTACGGCAAGGGCCGCTTGACCCTATGTACGCTGGACCTGGAAGATCACTGCGCTGTTGATCCGGCCGCCGACCTGATCGGGCGGCAGTTGGTCAAGTACGTCAACTCGGCCCCGCTGGCGCCAAGGGCCGACAATAGCGCGGTCTACGTCGGCGGTGACGTCGGCGCGGCCCTGCTGGATCAGTTAGGCATCGCCTATACCAAGAGCGACGGCATCGCGCCGGAAACGAAACTGCTCATTGTCGGCGTGGACGGCCAGGTGGATCTGGAGCAGGTGCGGGCGCGTGTGCGCGGCCGGCGGGCACGCGATCTTCCTGGCCCGCCAGAACGCAGCCGGTCCGCTGGGCGTGATCCTGGAGAAGGTTTCCCGTTTCCACGGCTCCCTCAATCCGCCCACCTGGCCGGAGGCCCGCGGCCTGAGCGCCTCGGACCTGCGATGGCGGGCAGACGGCGATGCCAGGGTGGTCAAGGACGCTCCGCTCGGAGGGTGTACGCTGCAGGTGGGCGCAGACGGCCTGCTGGGCCGAGTCTCGTTCGGGTCAGGCGGCGGCGCGGCATTGATCTGCCAGATCGATCCGGCGGCGTTGAACGCGGACAAGCAGACCTATTTCCGTTTGACTCGCTGGCGGCAGACGCGCAGCCTCGCGCAGCTTCTGGCCAACTGCGGCGCGAGCTTCAAAGCCGACCAGGACGTTTTCCTATCCCCGGGGACGACTCCGGTGGCAGCTCTCTACCACCCGGACTACCGCGACTTCGTCCCCGGTACCTCGAACCAAAAAACGGAGGCATTCAACCTCAGCGACAACCCGTACCGGTTCTTCCGCTGGTAGGACCAGGATATCAAAGAAAGGAGTCGCCAAAACTCAGAGCAAGGTGGCCGAGAGGATCATCAAGGAGTTGTGTAGTTAAGATCTCAAATCTCAAATCTCAAATCTCAGAATCTCAGATTTCAGATTTCAGATTTCAGATTTCAGATTTCAGATTTCAGATTTCAGATTTCAGATTTCAGATTTCAGATTTCAGATTTCAGATTTCAGATTTCAAAGCTCAAAGTTCAAATCTCAGATTTCAGATCAGCGGCGGGAAGTCCCAGACCGCGTAAACGCGGAACTCCGAACGACCGGCGGCACGACGCGCAGAATGCGGGCGGGGGCGCCCGCGCTCCCAACGGCGGGGCGAGCCCTTTCCTCCGGCCGCGCTTTCGCTAGACTGTTGTAATGATCCGCCGCTGTAACGACGGGCACTTCGACGAGATTCTGGCGATCATCAACGATTCGGCGCAGGCCTACAAAGGCGTCATCCCTGCCGACCGGTGGCACGAGCCGTACATGGCCCGGGATGACTTGGCCCGAGAGATCGCCGGTGGTGTGCATTTCTGGGGCTATGAGGAGGATGGGCAGCTTGTCGGAGTCATGGGAATCCAGGATGTGGAGGATGTGACGCTGATCCGGCACGCCTACGTGCGCAGCTCGCATCGCAACCGGGGCATCGGGGGAAAGCTGCTGGCCCAACTGAGGGCGCAGGCGACGCGGCCGGTGTTGATCGGCACGTGGGCCGATGCGACCTGGGCGGTGCGCTTCTACCAGAAGCACGGGTTCCGGCTGGTTACACCCCAAGAGAAGGACCGGTTGCTTGGCAGATACTGGTCGATCCCCGCGAGGCAGGTGGAGACCTCGGTGGTGCTCGCCGACGAGCGATGGAATGGTGGCGACGCGGAGGGCAAGACCGTGGCCGATCCCGTCGCCCAGCAGTACGAGCGGTGGGTCTACCCGGCGCCGCACGACAACCTGGACGATCCGGCCATCGCGGGCTATATCGCCAGCATCCTCAGTTTGCGCGACTACTACTGGCTGTACTGGCCGGCGGAGCCGCTGCGCGACGATCTGGATATCCTGGTGGCAGGGTGCGGGAGCATGGCGGCGGCGTGCTTCGCGCGGCAGTTCCCGCGCTGCCGCGTGCTGGGCATCGACGTGTGCCGCGCATCGCTGGATCACGAACATCGACTCAAGCAGCGCTACAGCCTGGCCAACCTGTCCCTGGAACAGTGCCGCGTCGAGGACGTGGCGCGCCTGGGTCGGAGCTTCGATTACATTTCGTGCCACGGCGTGCTGCACCATCTGGCCGATCCGGCGGCCGGCCTGCGCGAGTTGGGAAAGGTGCTGCGCCGAGCGGCGTGATCGCCATCATGGTGTACGGCAAGTACGGCCGGGTGGCGGTGTACGCATTTCAGGAGTTGTTCCGGCGGATCGGCCTTGGGCAGTTGCCGGAGGATGTCGCCATCGTGCGCGAGACCATCGGCGCCATCCGGCCGGGGCACTATTTGCACCCCTACCTGCGCCGCGCGGACGATCTGCGCGAGAATGCTGGACTGGTGGACACGTTCCTGCACGCTCGCGACCGGCCGTACGTGGTGGCCGACTGCCTGGCCTTGGCGGAAGATGCCGGCCTGGTCTTTCAGGGCTGGGATGAGAATGCGCATTACTATCCGGATGCGTCCATCCTGGGAACGCCCCTGTTCCGCCAACGGATGGACGCGCTGCCGGAGAGGCAGGTGTGGGAGGCGATGGAACTGGCCACCGGGGTGTTGTCGATGCACTACTTCCACGCGTGCCGGCCGGAGCGCGACGCGGCGAGCTATCGTATCCCGCTGGAAAGCGAGGCGATCCTCAACTGCGTTCCGGTGAGATTCGCCAATGTTGTTCCCGCGACGCAAGCGGGCGCGCCCGGCTGGGCCCTGATGCGCAAGCCGATGCCCCCGGTGTCCATCGAGAATTGGCAGGCAGCGCTCTTCTCGGCATTTGACGGGCAGCACACATTGAGCCAGTGCATCGAAGCGGCGAGGCTCAGAGGCAACGTGGACGTCATCGCCAGCAGGTCGCGCCAGTTCTGCAAGTTGCTGTGGCGCGTTGGTTATGCCCAGTTCCGTCTGCCTTCGGCGAAGCAGGAAAGGAGCCAATAATGCAGGATATCAGGGCTGTCGTTGACAAGGACCAGTACGCCAGGCATGCGGGGATCGAACTCCTGGAGGTCACGCCCGGGAAGGCCAGGGCCAGGATGGTCATTGGCCCGCAGCACCTCAATGGGCTGGGGCTGGTGCATGGCGGCGCGATCTTCACGCTGGCCGACCTGGTCTTTGCCGCCGCGTGCAACTCGCACGGATATCCGGCGGTGGCGATCAACGTGAACATCTCGTATCTCAAGGCAGCCAAGGCCGGCGTGTTGACGGCCGACGGAGAAGAGGTCTCGGCCGAGGGACGCCTGGGTTCGTGCGTCGTGAGAGTCACGGATGACACCGGTGCGCTGATCGCGATGTTCCAGGGGCTGTCGTATAGGAAGGGGTAGGGTCCAGTTCAGGGTTCAGGGTTCAGGGTGCAACGCTGGGTGCATGGGGCAAGTAGCAAAGGGCGTGGGGCCGCGGCCCCGCAATCAGGGCTTTTTGTGGAGAAATATGATGAGACGGTTTACTGCGTTCGTGTGCGGGGCGTTGGCGATTTGCATGGCCGCCGCTGCGGCCAGGCGCAGGAAACGGCCGAGTCATTGAGGCAAAAGCGGCACGACCTCGATGCGAAGATCGCCCAGATCAATACCGAAATCCGGCAGATCCGGCAGACGCTGACCAGCCAGGGCGATCTGGCCGAGGCGCAGAAGGCGCTGGATGCCGCGCAAGACGTATGACCAGAAGCTGTCGGCCTCGCCAAAGGTGACGGCGGCGAAAAAGGCGATGGATGAGGCCATGAAGAACTCGCGCGATGTGACCACGGCCGAGTTGGCCGGCGACAAGGATGGCGCCGAGATCCTCAACCAGATCAAGGCTCAGGCGGATGCGATCAAGCAGTCCAACGCCGACATGCGCACGGTTCAACGCCGCGCTTGCCGATCTTCGCAGGAAGATCGCCAAGGATCCCGAACTGAAACAGGCGTCGGAGCCGCTCGCCAAAGCGGACGCCGCGCTGATGGAACCCGCCAAGCTCGATCCCAAGGTGGCGGCGGCGGCCAAGGCGATCGCCGATGCGAGGAAGACGCTCGATGAGAAGGTCAAGACCCTTCCCGAGAAAGAGGCGCTGGATGCGGCGCAGAAGGCGTATGACGAGACGGTGAAGACTTCGCAGGAGCTCGCCGCCGCGAAGCAGGCGCGGGCCGCCGCCCGCAAGGCGCTCGACGAGCAGGTGCAGACGAAGCTGGCGGCCAGCGCGGAAGGCGCGGCCCAGCTCAAGAAAATCGCCGAGTTGGAGCAGAAGGTGAAGGATGCGCAGAAGGTGGCGGCCGATGCGCAACCGAAGCTGGCGGCGATCCGCGCCAAGGTCGGCAAGGACAATGCGAAGATCGCCGAAGCGCAAGGCCCTGGACGCCGCCGACGCCGCCTACCGCCAGGCGGTTGCCGATGAGCTCAAGGGCGAGAAGGCAACCATGGACGCCGCCATGAAATCGCTCAGCGAGAAACTGGATGCCAAGCTGGCGCTCGATCCCAAAGCCATCGAGCTTCAGAAGCAGATCGAGGCCATCCAGAAGCAGATCGAAGACATCCGCAAGCAGGAAGCCGCCGCGAAGAAGCCGTGACGGTTGGCTCGCCGCTACGGGCTCAGGGAAGGAGGCGTGCGATGGCCAAGCGCGCGATGTTCGGGCAGATCAGCTACTGGGCATTTCGCGACGGCCTGAGCGGCCGGCGCAACGTGTTCGATGCGATCCAACTCGCCAAAGAGGCCGGCTTCACCGGCATCGAGCTGTGCGTCAGCGAAGAAGGCGACGTCACGCCTGATACGCCAACATCGCGATGCCGGGAGATCGCCGAGGCCGCGCGCGAGGCGGGACTGGCCATCGGGTCGGTGGCCAGCGGTCTGCTTTGGAAGATCAACCCGGCGTCGGCAAAGAAGGATGAGCGCCGCCATGCGGTTGAGCTGACGCGGCGTTGCATGCGCGTGACGGCCGACCTGGGGGCGAAGTTGCTGCTGGTGCTGCCGGGGAACGTCGATGTGTTCTTCGATCCCGCTGCGGCGGTGGTTCCGTACGACCTGTGCTACGAGCGGGCGGTGAGGTTCGGGCGGGCGATCATGAAGCACGCCACCCGCTACGGCGTGACTGCGTGCTTTGAGAACGTGTGGAACAAGTTCCTGCTCAGCCCGCTGGATTTCCGGCGGTACATCCTCGACATCAAGCACGGCAGGGCGGCCGTGTACTTCGACGTGGGCAACGTGTGGAATTTCGGCTATCCGCAGCACTGGATCCGCATCCTCGGCCGGCGGATCAAGGCGATTCACGTGAAGGACTTCAAGCGATCGGTGGGCAACGTGAGCGGGTTCTGCCAGTTGCTCGATGGCGACGTGCCGCTGGCCGAGAGCCTGCGGATGATGCAGGTGCGTGGCTATCGCGGGCCGGTGACGGCGGAGATTTTCCCCGGCCCGGGGGATGAGGATGAGAAGGCGTTTCTGCGGACGACGTGCGAGAGGCTGCAGAAGATCCTGCCGAAGGCGAGGATGAGGTAAAGGGCGAGCGTCAATCTCCGGAGATCTCGTAGACGCTGATGTCCGCCGAGTCCTGCTCCGACAGCGCCAGATATTGCCCGCAAACCGAGACGGCCAGTTGCCGCACTGCGCCATTGGGCTTCACCTCGCCCAGCTTCGTGAAGCCGCTTGCCTCATAGCGATAGGCCGCTGCCCCATGCAGCCCCTGGTTGACCAGCACGAGTTCGCCATCGCGTGTCCACGCGAAGTCACGTACGGGGATCGCGACCTGGTGCAGCAGCGCGAACTTTCCCGAGTCATAGGAATGTGTTTCCAGATACCCCATGCCGCCAATGACCAGAACTCGGCCGTTCCGCACGAAATCGAGCTGGCTGGCCTTGCGATCCTTGGCCACGATCTTGCTCGCCTTGCCGAAGCCTTCCGCGTCGAATCGCTGTGCGTGAAACGTGCCGGCGTTGTCGCCGTAGGCGATCAGGTTTTCCGTCGGGTGGGCGGCGAACGCGAGCGCCGCCCGGCCGCGCGTGCGGGTCTGCGCCACCGATTTGAATCCCTCGGATTCACTACGCAGCATCGTGATCGATCCGCTGCGAAGGCTGAACACCATGCCGCTGGCGGGATGCAGAAGGTAATGCCCATAGTCCGGGCCGAAAACGAGCGTGCGTAACAGATCGCCGACAGGCAAACCCGCGCCATCCACGGCGTGGTCATACGCGGCATATTCCAGGAATCGGAAGCCATGCCACGGCGAGCCACTCAGCTCTTCGTACAGCGGCCGGGGTATCGGGAGATTACAGGGGTGAGTCGCGACGGCGCCGGTGTCGGCCACCGTTCCGGGCAGGGCGACCGGCGCGGCCGGATCCTCCAGCGGCAGAGCCAGCGCATGCGTCTCATCGCCGAAGATGAAGGCCCGCATCTGCTCCAAATAGAGGAGCCACTGAAGCTGCGGATGAATCCCAAGCGATCTTGTGGTCAGGAGTTTGAACTGCATCGTCGGGCCACCTTCTGGGATTTGAAATCTGAAATCCGATTTCCTATCGTCGCCTACAATATCACGCATCCGAAGCGCCATGAACCGCAGAAGTCGCGGCGGCCCGCGCGGGACAGATCGCCATGCTGCTCATCTTCACCTGCATCATCCTCGTCATGCTGACGCTGGTTATCGGGATGGCCATGTTTGCCACCGCGCTGACAATGCGCAACTCGGACGCGGCCGGCAATGCCATGGCCGCGGGCTTTGCGGCGCTGGAGGCGATCGCAGTCCACGTGCTCCTTGGGGTGCTGCTGATCATCGCGGCCGCCTCGGGTCGCATGCCGCTGCTCTGGGGCCTGGCCGCGCTGCTCCTGCTGCCGGGATCGGGTTGGGCGGTCGTGGCCGCCATTGAAGCGATGCGTCACGACGGCATGAGGTGGCTGGCGATAGTTGTCGGGGGTCTGCCGGTGCTGATCCTCCTCTATTGCGCGTGGTGCTTCATCCCCGCTCTCCATGCGGCGATCGCACCCACGACGGCCGTTGCGGCCGCATGGGGCCCTGTCCTGGTGATTGCGCTGCTGCCCCTGGTCGCGTGGATCAGGCATCAGCTCGCGCTCGCCGCAATCATACCGCCGACGCCCGAGCAGCTCGCGGCCGAGGAGGCGATTGAGAAAGAGCAGCAGCGCCAGCAGCGCGCGGAGTCGTTCGATTCGCTGACCGTGGATTCGCCCTTCTGGCAGTGGTGGGACTACGCGCAGCCCGACAGCGAGTTTCGCCAGGAGGCGATGGAAGGCTGCCGCAAGGCCACGAACCGCCAGGTGGACGTGCCGCGCATGGTTGGCCAGGGAAATCGAGCGCTGTTCCTGCTGGTGCCGCAGCTTGATCTCAGCGCCACGCCTGAGATGGAGCAGGGCATCCGGGAGTTCCTGATCGATCAGGTGAAGAACCTCATGCCCTACGACCCGGCCAGGTCCATCACCACCAAAATCGTCACGGATTGGTTCGAACCCTACTTCCCGACGCTCCGCTGGCTGATCGACAATGGCCGAAGCTGCAACGCCGAGCTGGCGGCGATCGCCGAGGCGGTGAGGAAGTATCCCGATTGCGCGGAGCGGGAGAAATTCCTGGCGGACCTGCATCAGCTTTGCGCGAAGGAAGAGAACGGAGAGGGAACCACAGATGGAGACGGATGAGCACAGACTTGAGATCTGCGTCCGCAACCTCGCCTGCATCAAGGGCTACTTCCGCCCACTGGACGAGCGCGGCGAGCCGCTGAAGTTCGCGCGCGGCGCATGACCGTTGTCGCGAGCGGTTATGATGTCCGCCATGACCATCGAGCAGGGCCTGCAAATCGCCCTGGAACATGATCAGGCCGGGCGCCTGTCCGAGGCCATCGCCGCTTATGGTCTGGTCCTGGCGCAGCATCCCAATCATCCCGACGCCCTGCATCGACTGGGCCTGCTGGCCCGGCGCCGTGATCGCGAAGATCTGGCCATCCAGTTGATTCAGCAGGCCATTGCCGTCTCGCCGGCCGTGGCGGAATATCACAGCGACCTGGGCGTGGCCCTCATGGCTGATGGGCGGCTGCGCGAGGCCATGGCCGCCTTCCGCCAGGCGGCGGCAATCAAGCCCGATCATCTGCCGGCGATCTACAACCTGGGCAATGCCCTCAAGGCCGCCGGGCAGCTTGACGAGGCCGTCACGGAATATCGCCGGGCGCTGGCCGTCAGCTCCGATTGTTTCCAGGCCCACAACAATCTGGCCATCGTCCTGCGGCTCCAGGGCTGCTGCGACCAGGCCGTCATCGCCTACCGCGACGCGTTGCGCTTGCAGCCGGATAACCCCGAAATTCATTGGAACCTGGCCATCTCGCTGCTTCTGCAAGGCAAGTTGCAGGAGGGGTGGCCGGAACTGGAATGGCGCTGGGACTGCAAGTGGGCCCGGCCCCGTCGCGACCTCGCCCAGCGCCAATGGACCGGCGACGACCCGGCCGGGCGAACCATCCTGCTCCACGCCGACGAGGGCTTTGGCGACACGATCCAGTTCATCCGCTACGCGCCGCTGCTGGCGGGCCGCGGGGCCAGGGTTGTCGTGGAATGCCAGCCGGAATTGAAACGGCTGCTGCTTGGCCTGGCGGGCGCGCAGCAGGTGCTGGCCGAAGGCGAGCCGCTGCCGCCGACGGATCTGCATTGCCCGCTGCTGAGCCTTCCCCTGGCATTCGGCACGACATTGGAGACGATTCCCGCGGCCGTTGCATATCTCACGCCCGATGCCAACTCGGTCGAGACATGGCGGGCGCGGCTATCGGCCGATCCGGCCAGGCTCAAAGTCGGGCTGGTCTGGGCCGGCCGGCCGACGCACCAGGACGATCCCAACCGTTCCGTGCTCCTGCCGCTCCTGGCCCCTCTGGCCGAGGTCCCCGACGTCAGCTACTACAGCCTGCAGAAGGGCGTCGCCGCCCAGCAGGCGCAGAATCCTCCATGCGGCTGGCGCGTGACCGACTGCACTGCCGACCTGGCCGACTTTGCCGACACGGCGGCCTTGATCGCCAACCTCGACCTCGTGATCGCGGTAGACACGGCCGTCGCTCACCTTGCCGGGGCCTTGGGCAAGCCCGTCTGGGTGCTGCTGCCGTTCTCCCCGGACTGGCGCTGGCTGCTGGGCCGGAGCGACTCTCCGTGGTATCCCACGCTGCGCCTGTTCCGCCAGCCGCGGCGAGGCGATTGGACGGGGCCGATAGAAGAGGTGGCGCGGGAACTGCGCGGGGTGGTGGGGTAGACAAACACCTGTGTTGCGCGAGGTGGACAGGCATCGCCGGGATTTGCTTTCCAGGTGCCAAGTTGCGCTGGTGACCGGAAGACAAGACGGGGTGCTATTTCGAGAGAGGATACACCTTCAGCACCTCATCCCCGTAATGGTTGATGACCTTCACCGCGATCTTGCCCGTCTCGGGCTTGGCGAACGGCCGGCTGCGCGTGCTGTAGAGTTGCGACCACGCCGCCTCGTCGATCTCGGCGCGCAGCGCATTCTTGAGCTTCTCATACGGCTGGTCGGCACCGGTGAAATAGGCGTGGCGGATGAAGAAGCTCTCGCCGTTGTAGTTGGTGTCGATGAACCAGCACGCGATGTCGTCCGTGCTGTTGGAGCGGATCTCGCCCGTGGTCGGGTCGTACACGTCCACGCCCCTGATCTCGACCACGATCTGCCCATCCTTCTGCGTCTGGACCTTCAGGTCCGGCTCGCCGAAGACCATGAACAGATTCCCCGCGCCGGTCTTCTTCAGCAGCTCATCGCCCATCGCCAGGTCGGGGTTCATGCGCGTGGCCAGCACGGTGAGCTTGCCGTAGCGCTTGGCCTCCTCGCTCACGTGCGGGTCGAAGGCAAAGCCGCAGATGATGAGGATGTCGAAGCCCACGCCGCGCACGGCTTCCTTGGCCGCCTCCTTCACCAGTTCCGGGCCGACGGTGCCATGCTCGGGGCCGATGCAGATGGCCGCACGCCTGGCCTTGCCATCCGCCTCGGTGTAGCGGCCCTCGCCGCAGATCCACTCCCCGGCATAGGGCTCGATGGAGTCGAACTTCAGGCGCTGGCGTTTGTCGGTGTTCTGGATTCCGGCCTTTTTCAGATTATCCAGGATCGTGTTCGTGAACGAGCCGCCGGCGAGCATCTTCATCGTGAAGCCCAGGTCGGTCGGCTTGGCCGCGGCCTCTTTCTTGGCCTCGACGCTGATGGTGCGATGGGGCGAGAGGCTCTCGACGGTGAACGGGCCGGTGACGCGCAGCCGCTTGTTGTCCTCGTAGGGCCGGTCGTAGAGGGTTTCGGTTTCGGCGTGGCGGGCGATGGCGTCGTCGATCTGCCTGCGGGTCATGCCCTCCTTGATCTCGGGGTTGTTGGCGATGCTCTTGAGGGTGACGTGGGGGACGCGCTGATAGACGAAACCGCGGCGAACATCGCCGGAGCCCGTCGTAGGGGCGGTCGTAGGGGCGGCTTTAGCCGCCGTGGACGCACCCCGAGCCCCGGCCCTATCCGCCGTAGCAACGCCGGAAACGGCGGCTGAAGCCGCCCCTACGCCCAACTCCATCTCCTTCTTCCGTCCCTCGGGCGAGTCAGCCAGCAGGTAATACGGAAAGCGACCGCACATCAGCCGTGTTCGCGCCAGCGCCAACGCCACGCGGCTGGTGTCGATGGTGATCCAGCGCCGGCCCCATTGCTCAGCGACATAGGCTGTCGTGCCGCTGCCGCAGGTGGGATCGAGAACGAGGTCGCCGGGGTCGGTAGTCATCAGAAGGCAGCGTTCTATGACCTTGGTGTTCGTCTGAACGACGTAGATCTTCTCGTCCGTAAATTGCCCGGTCTGGGTGTCAACCCACATGTTGTTCCGCGCAGCCATGGAAAATCGGCAGCAAGTCGGACGTACCGGAGGGTGTTAGACGAGACATGCAGCCGGTTCGCGTGCGCTAGGCGACCGATTCCCGCCGGGAAATTAGGCTTCCAATGAGAGTTCGGTCCGGGGCTATACGACTTCGCGCGATAAGTGAACGTTTGGTCCTCCGAAGCTGCCCCTTGCGAGAGGAGATTGTCAGGAACGTAGAGCCGGCAGCCCGCAGGAAGTCCTTCCTCGCCACGTATCTCCTCGGCCGTCAAGGCTCTCGTCTCCCCGTCGGCGAGCATAACCCAGCGGTATCCTCCATCCCCCACGTCCCGGCCTGACTCCTCAAATAGCCCGCGATACTTCACGTGCTCCTTCGATTTCGCATACCAGAGGATGCGATCACCGGCACGCGCCAACTGTCTTGACTCAAATCCGGTTGTGGTCGCGAAACTGATGAGCGAAACAAAGCTCTCGCTGCCAAACACCTCATCCAGTAGGCATCGCACAAGATGCACGTTTTCATCGCTGATCTGGATAAAAACCGATCCGCTCTCGGTTAATAGGTTCCTGGCAATGCACAGCCGATCCCGCAGATAGGGCAGATACGAGTGGATGCCCAGAACATACGTGTCCCGGAACGCCTTAATCTGTTCCGGCTGGCGCGTCATATCCTCGGCCTTCCCATCCTTCACATCGCGCTTGCGCGTGCTGACCTGCCAGTTTGATCCGAACTTGATCCCGTACGGCGGGTCGAGGTAGATGCACTGCACCTTCCCCTTCAACCCCTCCTTCTCCGCCAGTGATGTCATCACCAGCAGCGAGTCGCCGAGGATCATGCGGTTCGACCAGTTCTGGTCGTGGTGGTAGAAGTCCACGCGCTTGTCGAACTCCGCGGGCAGGCCGTTGAAGTCGGCGAAGAGCGCGAGCTGGTCGGGACCGCCAGCGGGTGTACTGGCGGCACTGCGGCGGAAATCCTCGATGATCGCCTGCGGATGAATCTTCTCCTGGATGTAGATGGGAACGGCGGGCACCTCCAGGTCTTTGCTGTCCTGCTCGTCCTTGCCCTTCCAGACGAGCTGCGGATCGAGCGATGGATCGCGCGGATAGAGCACGACCTTGGGCTTGTTCTCCGCCTCGGCCACGAAATCCCGCAATTCCTCGGTGGGGATGTTCTTGCGGGTGTCCTGGTGGCGGACGGATTCGATGCGGGCTGTCAACGACGGGCTCTTCTTCATTGATCAGTTCTCCTCCTGCCCCATGCCTTGCTCGAACAGCGGTGCGTCATCCTGTGGTTTGGCAGTCTCAAACCGAGTGTGCCGATCCTCCAGCCAGTCAAGGAAGTCGTCCTTCTCGCCAACTACACTCCACCTGATTTGCAGCGCGTCCTGAGACAAGCGGATGCCGGGCTGCTTGTCCTGCCATTGCGCGTCGATCTTCTTGAACAGATTCTCGCGGATCAGGCGGCGCAGGTTCTTCTGGCGCTTGCGTCCAAGGTATTGAGAGACGCCATCGCTTGTCTTGAAGAGGAGCCTGGCTGCGTCGGTGGCGTACTCTACGCCGAGAGGGTGCGCGTAGAGGTCACAGAGAAGGCAGGCGCGCGCTTGGTCGAGGACAACGCGCCGGTAGAAATCGCGAATCTCCAGATTGGCGCAATCCTCGTCACTGAACACCAACACCAACGGGGCTGGATCGGTATCGGCGTCAACGTTCTCCATGACGGGCAGCGCGTCTTCACGCAAGCCCACGTGAGCCTTGAAGGAATCATCCCATGAGTATCTGATCTGCCGGCCATCGACCGAGAGCCCGTGACAGGAGAACGGCCCGGGTCTGAGGCGTTTGCCGGCGAGTTGAGTTGTGAGGTCGCGAAGGCAGTCGGCCATCGGGGCCCGCGATTCCTCCGGCAGCATGTAACAAAGCAGGCACGCATTCAGGGGCGCCAGCACCTCACCGAATGCCGGCCCGGTCGCGACGAGGTGCGCGAGCTTGCCTTGAGGTTGTGCTTTCGGTCGTGAACGAGTTGGCTTTTGCCTCGAAATACAGGGCTCGGTTGTCGTGTCGGCGACCCAGAATCAGCTCGGGTTCCGGGCGCTTGCTGATATCGAGGCCGGACGCCTCGATTGCGGCGATAGTCTCTTCGGGGAAGGCGAATGGCTGCTCGATGTAGATGATCTCGAATTGGCGCTCATGGAATAGCGGGCGCACGCGGTAGTTCTCGGGCGGTTGTTCCTTGGCCATCCAGACCAGGAGATTCAACTGGAAGACCGGGTCTTTGAGCAGCGCGTCAGTTCTCATCGGTTTGCTCCGCGTTGGCTGGCCATCTTCGGACCAGGTCCTCAAATCTCTGATCACCGACCCACGCCTGAATCTTGGGGGACACATACTGCTGCACGTTGGCCACCAGGCGGTGAAACGTGTTGCCACAGGTGCCTTGAGGCAGGATCGCAACCACACCGCCAGCGGTTAGCTCCAGGTTGATGGGTTGCCAGAGATGCCGGTCCGCGCCGTAGATGTGGACCTTGGTGGGGCCCAGGCGGATAGGATCACCCCACAGCTTGAAACGGTTCCGCTTCTGGAATGCCATCTGAATCCAGCGATCGAAGGTGGCCGGCGATAGCGTCTCGGCGAATTTGATGATAAGCGGCACGCCCCTCAAACCGAGATGCAGACTCTGTTGGGCAGCGATCCGGGGCCAGGCAGCCCGCTCGGTGGAATCAAGGATCGATTTGTAGATGCGGTAAAGATATCGGACCGTATTGCGGTGGTCTTCAAAACTGTCAGTGCGGTTTGTGACTTGGCCTGCCTGGTGCAGGTCATGTGCGCCGCGCCCAATGCGTGACGGCAGACGAACGGCGTGGAGGACGTACAGCGGATCGTAGTTTTCCTGGAGTTTGGAGAGGGCGCCCTTGATTCGGCCAATTCTGTCGCCCATTTCAAAGCGTGCCTTGCGGCGTTCGGTCTCCAAGCGGTCCTCGCCCTCAGCGTCTTCCTCGTCGGAGGCAGCCTCAGGTGAGTCTGGTGGCGGCTCCTCGGGTTCGGCGAAATCCTCGGGCATCTCAAAGATGCTTTCGTGGCGGAAGACGAGCTTGCTGAAACGGTTGTCGCCTCGACCGGAGATATCTTTATCCCAGAGCACTTGCAGCAGCGGGCTGCTGAACCACGCAAAGTCAAGATCGGGAGACTGGACCCATTTCGCAACTCGCCTTTTGGCTTCTGCGGACTCCTCGCACGTGTAATATGCGAAGAACCTCTCGTCATACTGCTCGAGGAAGCCGGTGGCCCTGCGGGCGGATTGCTTCGTACCGGGGTCGGTAACGTCAGCGGTAACGGTCATAAACCGGTGGTCAAGTGGCGTGATACCCAGACCCAGTTCCGTGAAGATATCGCCAGGCGGCCTGGGCTTGTGACCATCGCGGCATCCCACGTGCTCCAACAGGAACGTCTTCACAAGCGGAACGCGGGTGCGCCGTTGCTCCAGCCCTTCCTTGGCTTCGGCGGATAGACCGTTGAAGAAGCGATAGACGTCAAAGCGGTCCTTTGGATGGTTGGGGGCGAGCATTCGCATCTTAGGCTCTCAGTCTCTGGTTGGGCCTGTCATCATAGTCTTCGTTTCTTCAAGAGGGCACGGATGTCTGCCACCGCATCCCACGGATCACCGATCTCATCGAACCTGAGTTTGCTCATGCCTCCCCCTCGTCTTCTTGAGGCGCCGGCAGGGATGGCTTGGGCTTGTCCACGAGGAAATTCCCACGCGTGACGACCTTCCTCCCTGACTTCGCCTCAAGCTGCCGGCGCGCACTTCCCGCCACGCCGCCGCCTTCCTGGGCGGCCACCTTGTTGGGGATGAATCCCTGCGCATCTTTGTTGCGGGCGATTTCCGTGGTGGCCGCCTCACCCAACATGGTGAAGATCAATTCCAGGTCGGTCATGTGATCGCGCAGGTTCTCATGCTCCAGGCCCTTGAGCCGCTTGTATTGCGAGGGGGTACACCCAAAGGTGGCCTTGGATATCTCGGCCGTGAGGATGGCAAACTCCCTCTGCTCCTTCACGCCGCGCTGCTGCCATTCGGCCGTGAGTTCATCGCGGACGGCGATGCCGCGCACGCGCTTCTCGATCCAGTCGTCGGGATAGCCTTTCTCCTTGTAAAGCTGGCGCATCCGCTGCTGGGCAAGCTCGGGGTTCTCGATCTCCTGCACGCGCTGGTAGCCGACCTCGGCCAGCCATCGCTTGAAGGGTTCGGCCTTGGGGCTGGGGATGGATTGGATGATGCGGAAGGCGGATTCGGTGTTGACAGCCTCGGATCTGTAAGTCTTGCCATCCGCGCCAGTTAATGCCACCTTTCTACAAAGTGTAGAAAGGTCGATGCCTGAAGCCGCCTTCTCGCGTCGCTTCATCGCATCCCAGTATTTTGGCGGGCTGGCGCTGTCGGTGAGCGCGCCGACGATATCAACGACTGAAAAATACCATTGCTCATCGACCCAGGCCCGGCGGATTTGCCTCGCGCCGAACACGATGATCTTCCCTTGTGAATCGGGCGGCAGGTTTTCACTCATGATTCCATCCTTTCCGCAAGAAACGCCCTGATCGTTTTCCTGGCATCCCATGGATCAGCGATCTGGATGAAAGCCCATCGCCCCCACGAGCCGGCATTGTTCACGGCGGGCACCCAAAGGCTCTGGGCCGTCGCGACCTTGGCGTCCTTCTCCTTGCTCGCCTGCCCGCTGACTTCCACGATCAGGTTGAGCGGATCATCTTTGCCGCCGCCGTCGTCCATCCTCGCGATGAAGTCCGGCATGTAGTTCCGCTGCTGGCCATTCAGCGTGTAGGGGATGAAGAAGGCCAGATTGTGGTTCTTCGCGTAGCAGATGATCTGGGGCATTTCCTCCAATGTCTGGGCCATCTTCTGCTCCCACGAGCCGGTGTCGCAGACCACGTGGGAGATGTGGCATTTCTCGGGCGCGGTCTTCCACGTGGAGCGCACCGTGTCGAAGGAAACGTGGCAGGTTGAGCCCACCGTATCGTACGGCTTGGGGATGGGCATGAGGCGCTTCGGGCCGCTGTCGGCCTCGACGATGGCCTTGTAGATGCGATCGGCCGCGTCGTTGGCGTTTTCGATGAGCAGCAGAAGCTGGGGGAACGTGTTATCTTTCAGTGTGAGGCACTCATCCATCCAGCGGCGGACGATGGCCAGCAGATCGGGGAAGAGCCACGGTTTGACGGCCTCCTGGCCGTTGTGGAAATAGCGTTCGAGGATGAGCTTGGCGATGAGGAACGCCACCTCCTGCTCGCGGCGGCGTTTCAGGTCATCGAGCGTATGGATCGACGTTTCGCCGACGATCGGGCGGTTCTCGACCTTGGTGGGCACGTGCTGGGTGGTGAGGGCCAGCTTGCTCTTGGCGTCGAATTTGGCGTCGAGGCGCTCGGCCGGAAGCTCATAGCGATAGCCGTCGATGCGCGGGAAGGTGATTTCGCAGGCGATGCGCTCTTCCAAGGCGCGCACGTGCGTGGGCATCGGGCCGGGCCGGGGCTCTTTGGTGGAGCCGGAGCACGGAATGAATGAGAACGGCACGCCGTAGACCTCGGCGTACTCCGTCGGGAAGGCATCGAACTCGATGTCGCCTTTCTCCGTCGACAGCCGGCGTCTTTCCGCCGAGTAGCTCATCCGGCGAAGCCCCCGGCCGACCACCTGCTCACAGAGAAGCTGTGTGCCGAAGGCGCGGATGCCGAGGATGTGGGTCACGGTGTTGGCATCCCACCCTTCGGTGAGCATCGAGACGGACACCACGCACTTGATCTGCTCGCCGAGCTTGCCGTTCTTGCCGACCGTGTTCATCACCTCGCGGAGCAGGTCTTCATCGGTGAGGTTCTCCACGTCGCGCCCGGGAAAACGCTGGCGGTATTCGGCCTTGAATTCCTCGATTTCCCGGCCGGCGATCTTCTTGAAATCGTCGCTCATCGCCTCGCCGCTCTCCAATTGCTCGGAGTCGACCAGGATCGTGTTCGGCCGGGAGATGAACTGCCCGCCATCGACGTTGCTAAACAGCGAGAGCCGGCCGGGGACGGCGGCGGTCGAGGCGTCGGGCAGATCCTTTTCCCAGCCGGCGATGTAGTCGTAGACGAGCTTCGAGACGTTGGTATTGTTGCAGACGACGATGAAGACTGGCGGCGTGAGTCCGTTGGCGCGGGCGTCTTCGTTGGCTTCCCATCGCTTGTAGCACTTGACGTAGTTGGCGTAGAGGCTCTGGACGGCGCCTTCGAGCACGGCGGGAAGCTTCGGCTCGCCGGAGATGGCGTTGGTTCCGCGGCCCTTCTTCGGCAAATCGTCGCGGATACGCAGCCACAGGTCGCGGTAGGTGGGCATGCCGACCTGCATGGCGTCGTCGGCCACGGGCACGCGCGGCACTTTCACGATGCCGCATTCGATGGCGTCGATCAGCGAGAAGTCGGAGACCACCCAGGGGAAGAGCGTGCCCTCGGAATAACCCGAGCCGCGCAGGAAGAATGGCGTGGCGGACAGGTCGTAGACGGACTTGACGCCGAGCTTGCGTTTGACGGCTTCCAGGCCGCTGATCCAGATGCGGGCCTGTTCCTCGCGCTTCTGGGCTTCCTTGCGATCATCGCCCGTGAGCGTCTCTTCCTCTTCGTCGCCAGCGCGCCGGCGATAGCAGTGGTGGGCTTCATCGTTGATGACGATGATGTTCTTCTTGTTGCCGAGTTCGCGGCAGACCCGCCGCACCATCTCGCCTTCGGATTCAGTGAAGGCGGATTCGGTGAAGGCGGATTTGCCGCCATTGGCCAGGAGGCTCTTGGTGAGCTTGCCGGCGCTGATGCGCTCGCGCCGGCGGAAAGCATGGAAGTTGGTGATGATGATCCTGGCCTTGCCCATCTGGTCCAGCAGGTCCGGCGGCACCACCTCCATCGTGCGGTAATAGCTCTGGGGATCGCTGGGCAGGAGCACGCGAAGGCGATCCTTGATCGTGATGCCGGGGGTGACGATCAGAAAGGTGTCGGTGAACCGCCCATCCTGCGGGTTGGCCAGCTTGTTGAGCGCGTGCCATGCGATCAGCATGGCCATGACGGCCGTCTTGCCCGATCCCGTGGCCATTTTGCAGGCGATGCGCAGCAGGTCGGGATTGGCATCCTCGTTGAACCGGCGCAGGTCGTTGTCGATCCAGGTGTCGCCGTATTTCTTCGCCACTTCGGTGATGTAGATCAGCGTCTCCATCGCCTCGATCTGGCAGAAGAACAGCCGACGGATGCGATCGGGGCTGCTCCAGTGTTCCAGCAGGCGGGCGGTGGTTCGGGTGACGTCGGGGTGGCCGCCGTCGCGCCAGAGCTTCACCCGCTGGCGGATGGCGTTGACGGTCCTGTTCTCCTCGATTCGATCGGCCGTCCAGTCTTCGAATGTCTGCTGCTTGAGCTTGCCTTTCTTCTTCGGCTGGGCGATGGGGATGAAATAGGCGCTGATGCGGCGGGCCGGGACGATCTCGTCAGTGATCCCGTCATCATCGAAACGGAAATGCCGCTGCGGCTCGTCAAACGGCGAGTTGATGACGGGATTCTCGATGACGACTTGCTTCACGGCATTCCCTTTGCCAAGCCCGCATGACGATGGCGTGGGATAGATTAACGCGGATGGGGTCGGCATTCCAGCGAGACAACGGCAGACGTGGGCTAATCGCGCCTCTGGACCGCCTGCCCCCGCCAACGTATAACCTTCTGCACTTCAACTGGAGAGTATCATGCGTCATCTCATCACGTCGGCGTTCGTTCTCTGCCTCGTGGGTTGGATTTCGGCGGCCGAGCCGGCCAAGGTCAATGCTCCGCCCGAGCCCCAGGGCATGGTCTCGCTGTTCAACGGCAAGGACCTGACCGGCTGGGAGGGCGATCCGCGGCTCTGGTCGGCCAAGGATGGCATCATTCGCGGCGAGACGACCAAGGAGAACGCGGCCAAGGGCAATACGTTCCTGATCTATAAAGGCGGCGAGTTCGGCGATTTTGAGCTGCGCATGTCGGCGCGGCTTCACGGCGGCAACAGCGGCATTCAATATCGCAGCCGGCACGTGACCGAGGCCAAGGAGAACCAGTGGGTGGTTGCGGGCTATCAGGCCGAGGTGGCCGGGCACGCCGGCGCGGATGGCTTCCTCTATCACGAGCGTGGCCGCGGGTCGATCTGCCTCGTCGGCGACAAGGTCGTCGTCGATGAGAACGGCAAGAAGGAGGTCGTCGGCAAGCTCGACGATCGCGACGCCATCGCCGCGACCTTCAAGAAGGGCGACTGGAACGACTACATCATCATCTGCAAGGGCAACCACGTGATGCAGTATCTCAACGGCGTGCAGACGGTCGACGTGATCGACAACGACCCCAAGGGCCGGTGCATGTCGGGGATCATCGCGCTGCAGATCCACGCCGGCGGGCCGATGGTGACGGAGTTCAAGGATATCCGGATCAAGGCAGAGGCCGCGAAGTAACCTCGTGATACGTATTTCGTATTTCGTATTGCGTAGTCGACCTACGCAATACGCAATACGTCCGACGCCACGACGCATGGACTCTCACTGCTTTCCACCGTATAACCACTGGCTATGAAGACCGATAAAATCCGCATTAACAAGAACGCCGAGAACCCAGAAGGCGTCGAGGTGGAGATCGTTCAGCCCGAGACGGAGCTGGAGGAGCGAGTGCTGAGCTTTGCCCTGGCCGGCACGTTGCGCGAGCTCAAGCGGGCCAACCTGATCCAGTATGACCTTCCCGAGCAGTTCAAGGTCGAGCACCGTAAGGACGGGACATTCCTGGCATCGGCCTTCCCCGAGAGCGGCTACTACGAGCCCGCGCGCCCCATCGCGGTTCTCGGCCTGCGGAACATCGGCAATCGCTTCGACCTGATCCACGCCCCGGTGCCCGCGCGGCCCGCAGCGCAGCAGCAGGCGGCGCAGCCGGCCGCAGCGCCGGCCGAAACGCCTGCCGCTCAATAGCAATTGCAGTCTGTCTGTCTGAAGCGGAAGCGTCAGCGCCCGCCCCGGAGCTTGGGCGGGCGCTGACGCTTCCGCTTCAGACCATGTCTTTGAAGTATTCCTGCAACGGCCGCACGCCCCACGGCGCCGCGCGCATGGCCTTGATCGAATGCGCGGCCGCCAGCGCGCCCGTGATGGTCGTGATCATCGGCACGCGATAGAGCACGGCCATCGCGCGAATCTTTCCCTCGTCGGTCTTGGGCCCCTTGTTGGTCGGCGTGTTGATGATGAGTTTCACCTGGCCGTTCTTGATGTAATCCTGAATGTTGGGGCGGCCCTCGGCCAGCTTGGGGATGCGCGTGGCCGGGATGCCGTTCTGCACCAGCACCGCGTGCGTGCCGGATGTCGCCAGGATGGTGAACCCCATCTCCGCCAGCATTCGGGCGGCGGGGACGACGCCCAGTTTGTCATCGCGCCGTAGCGAGATGAAGATGTTGCCGCTGGTGGGCAGTTGCGCGCCGGCCGCGATCTGCGCCTTGGCGTAGGCTATGGGGAAGGTCGCGTCGATGCCCATGACCTCGCCGGTGGAGCGCATCTCCGGGCCAAGGATGACATCGACACCGGGGAACTTGTTGAACGGGAAGACGACCTCTTTCACCGACGTCTGCGGCGGATCGGGCAACTCGTGGATGTTCAGCTCATCGAGGCTCATTCCGGCCATCACTTTGGCCGCCACCTTGGCCCATGGGATGCCGGTGGCCTTGGAGACAAACGGCACGGTGCGCGAGGCGCGGGGATTGACCTCGATGATGTAGATCTCATTACCCTTGATGCCGTACTGCACGTTCATCAGCCCGCGGACGCGCAGCGCCTTGGCCAGGGCGCGCGTCTGCTCCTTGAGCCGGCCGACGATCTCGGGCGAGAGCGAGTAGGGGGGCAGCGCATGCGCTGTCGCCGCTATGAATACCGGCTTCCTCGATGTGTTCCATGACGCCGCAGATGACGGCTCGGCCGGAGGAGTTGCCAGTTGTTAGTTGCCAGTTGCCAGTGCTTTCTTCCTGGCAACTAACAACTGGCAACTGGCAACTCGTATCGTAATCCGCCACGCAATCGACATCTACCTCCGTTGCATTGTCGAGGAACTTGTCGATGAGGATCGGGTTTTCCGTCTTGCCTTCAGCGCCAGTGCCCGCGGCCTCGACCGCGTGGGTCATGTAATAATTGAGCTGGCCCTCATCGGAGACGATTTCCATCGCGCGCCCGCCGAGCACGAAGCTGGGGCGGACGAGCACGGGATAGCCGATGCGCCGGGCGATCTCGCGGGCCTCGGCGATGTTGCGGGCAATGCCATTCTCCGGCTGCCGCAAGCGCAGCTTCTGTAGCAATTCGCGGAATTGCTCGCGATCTCCGGCCGCGTCGATCGATTCGACCGTCGTCCCCAGGATCGGGACGCCGTGCTGCTTGAGGCTCTTCGAGAGGTTTAGAGGCGTCTGGCCGCCGAATTGGACGATCACGCCCTTGAGCAGGCCGCCGCTCTGTGACAGCGGCCCGCCGTTCAGCCGCTCGCAGATATTGAGGATGTCCTCATGCGTGAGCGGCTCGAAGAACAGCAGGTCGCTCGTGTCATAGTCGGTCGAGACGGTCTCGGGGTTGGAGTTGACCATGACCGACTCGATGCCCATCTCGCGCATCGCGAATGCCGCCTGCACGCAGCAGTAGTCGAACTCGATGCCCTGGCCGATGCGGTTGGGCCCGCCGCCGATGATGATGACCTTGGGCTTGGGCGACAGCCGAATTTCGTCTTCTGTGTAGGGTGGGCACTGCCCACCATCGTCCTCGGGCTGGTACGCGGCGCTTTGGTGGGCGGTGCCCACCCTACAGAACGGCGTCTCATACGACGAATAGTAATACGGCGTCGCCGCCTCGAACTCGGCCGCGCACGTGTCCACCAGCTTGTAGACCGGCAGGATGTCCAGCTTCTTCCGCAGCTTTCTCACCTGCTGCCAGGTCAGGCCCCAGGCCGTGGCAAGCTGGAAATCGCTGTAGCCCCATTGCTTGGCCTGCCGCAGCGCCTCGATGAAGTGCTGATCCATCACCAGCGGCTGAGACGACGCCATCTTCTCATCCAAGAGCGGCGGCAGATATTTCCACGCCTCCAGGATCTCCTCCTCGAAATCCACGAGCTGCTTCATCTGCGCCAAGAACCAGCGATCGATCTTCGTCAGCTCGTAGATGTGATCGATGGTCCAGCCCATCTTCATCGCATAGCGGATGTAATACAGACGGCCCTGGCTCGGCACGGCCAGCTTGCGATAGATCTTGGCCTCGGGGATCGGCCATTCCGCATCGAGCGATTCGCCCTGCAACGTCTTGTCGCTGTTGTCCTGCACATCCGCGGCCGAGGCCGGCTGCGGCGGCATTTCCTGCACCTCAATCGGCCCGCCGTCCATCCCCGTTTCCTGCGCGTTGAGCCATTTGTCATAGCGATCCAGCCCCAGCCCGAACCGCTTGACCTCCATCGACCGAATGCCCTTCTGCAGCGCCTCCTTGAATGTCCGGCCGATGCTCATCGCCTCGCCGACGCTCTTCATCTGCGTCGTCAGCGTCTCATCGGCATCGGGGAATTTCTCGAACGTCCAACGCGGAATCTTCACCACGCAATAGTCGATCGTCGGTTCGAAGCAGGCGCTGGTCCAGAGCGAATGGTCCTTCCTGCTCGTGATGAAATTCGGCAGCTCATCCAGCGTATAGCCGCAGGCGAGCTTGGCCGCGATTTTGGCTATCGGGTAGCCGGTGGCCTTGGAGGCCAGGGCGGATGAGCGCGAGACGCGCGGGTTCATCTCCACGACGACCATCTCGCCATCGTCGGGATTGACGGCGAACTGGATGTTGGACCCGCCGGTTTCCACGCCCACGGCGCGGATCACGGCGATGGCCGCATCGCGCATCCGCTGATATTCCTTGTCGGTGAGCGTCTGCACGGGCGCGACGGTGATCGAGTCGCCGGTGTGGACGCCCATGGGGTCCATGTTTTCGATGGAGCAGATGATGACGACGTTGTCGTTGCGGTCGCGCATCACCTCCAGCTCGTATTCCTTCCAGCCGATGGCCGACTGCTCGATAAGCACCTCGTGGACCGGCGAGGCATCCAGCCCGCGCTGCACGACGGTGTCAAACTCCTCGCGGTTGTAGGCGATGCCGCCTCCGGTGCCGCCGAGGGTGAAAGCCGGTCGGATAATGAGCGGCAGGCCGATGTCGTCCATGACCTTCCGCGCATCTTCGATGTTGTGGACGACGCCGCTGCGGGGCACCTTCAGGCCGATGCTGACCATCAGGTCCTTGAAGACCTGCCGGTCCTCGCCGCGATAGATCGCCTCGCGATTGGCGCCGATCATCTGCACGCCATAGCGCGTAAAGATGCCGGCGTCATAGCACGCGACGGCCGTATTCAGCCCGGTCTGCCCGCCCAGCGTCGGCAGCACGGCATCGACGGGGTATGGCCCCTCGCTCTCGCGCTGGAGGATCTTCTCGATGGCCTCCGGCGTAATCGGCTCGATGTAGGTGGCATCGGCAAACTCCGGATCGGTCATGATTGTCGCGGGATTGCTGTTGACCAGGACGACGCGATAACCTTCCTCCTTGATGGCGCGGCAGGCCTGCACGCCGGAATAGTCGAATTCGCAGCCCTGGCCGATGATGATGGGGCCGGAGCCGATGATCAGAATCGTGTGGATGTCCGTGCGTCTGGGCATTCTTCCTATGGCAAAATTGGCCCCACTGTACAGGGGGGCGGGCGGTTTTCAATCGCAGCGGCACGCATTACGCAGGGACGACGTAGGGGCGGCTTTAGCCGCCGTGGAAGGCTGTCAAGAATCGTCGGAGCGTTCGCGGCGGCTGAAGCCGCCCCTACAGGCCGCGGCTCGGACAAAGCTCTTGTAAGCCGCAACCCCCGCACCGCGGATTCTGCGCCCGGCAGGTCTGCCGGCCGTGCGCGATCAGCAGAATGTGCATCGGATAGCGGTTGTCCGGCCGGATCATGGGCTTGAGCAGCTCGTGGCAGCGCCGCTCGTCCGTCCCCGGCGGCACCCATCCCATCCGCATCGCGATGCGGTGAATATGCGTGTCCACCGGAAACACCGGCATGCCGAACGAGAACAGCAGCACGCAGTTGGCCGTCTTTGGCCCAACGCCCTCGAACTGCATCAGATACTGGTAGGCCCCCTCTGGTGGCCAATCCTCGAGGAACTCCAGGTCGATCTTCCCCCGGTCCTGGCGGATCTGCCGCAGAATCCTCTGAATTCGCGGCGCCTTGATGCGGCTCAGGCCGCTCACGCGGATGCGCTTTTCCACTTCTTCCACGGGCGCATCGGCCACCTTGTTCCACGAGCGAAACTGCCGCCACAGGCGTTTGTAGCCGGCCGTGCTGTTGGCTCCACTGGTGTTCTGCGAGAGGATCGTCTCGATCAACACCGGCACGGCGCGCCCCCAGTGCTGCCAGGGACGTTTGCCGTATGCCTTCTCGAGCCGTCGAAGAATGTGACGCATGGTCTTCCAGTTCCGGGTACCGGCTATCTGAAGCGGAAGCGTCAGCGCCCGCCCTTCCTCCGGGGCGGGCGCTGACGCTTTTGCTTCAGATTCGCAACCCGGAATGGATTCTACTGGCCCGCTCACCGCCTCGCTATAATGTGGTGAAGTATGCCCACCAAACCCACCAAGCGGCGCAGCGAGTTCGATGTCATCGAGCCCATCGGCAAGCGCGTTGTCATCCGCAAGGATGAGAACAAGCGCGAGACCAAGAGCGGCATCGTCCTCCCCGACAGCCACGAAATCCCCGTGATCACCGGCCGGGTCATCGCCATCAGCAAGGCCGTAGAGAATGACGAAGACCAGACGATCCGCCAGTACGACAAGGTGCTCTTCGACCCGCGCGAGGCCGTGCCCGTCGAGTTGGAGCACGACAACAAGCTCTTCGTCGTGCCGCTGGAGCGGGTGCTGGCGATCTTCCGCCGCTCGGCCGAAGGCGCTGCAGCGCAGCCGGCGGAAGATGCTGGGAAGAAAGAGCCCGCTGACGACGAGAATGATGATGGGGATTCGAGCCTCGACGAGCGATGAGGGCTCTCACCGGTACAGCTCAATGGTGCGTGGCGGTGAGGCAATCAGCCCATGCTGCCCCGCCAGTTCATAGAATTGCTTCATCGCCTCGATCTGCCGGGGCCCGATGTCATACTTGAGGTAGGCCGTCAGGTATTGCAGCGCCACGCCGGCCGGCCACCCACGGGGAACGGCGTATCGCTCGATGATCTCCCGGACGTTTTCCAGTCCTCGTCTCTTCGCTGTTTCCAGCCGCTGTGGCAGGTCATCGAGACCTACCTCCGCCCGCGTCGTCCAAACAGCGAACACAAACGGCAGTCCGGTGAGCTGCTTCCACGCCGCGCCGAGGTCGAGCTGATGCTCGAAGCCCGGCGGCTCCTCGCACACGACCTTGTCGCCGATCAGCAGCCGCGCGTCGCACGGCGGAGTCGCTCCGCTGCTCAGCGCCACGAACTCTGGATGGATGCCGTGGGCCTGCTTGAGGATGATCCGCGCCAGCGCCACGGATGTGCGGCTATCGGTGTCGCACGCCATCGTCTGTATCTGCCCGATCGGCACGCGCGAGAAGATGCGCACGGTGAGCGTCGGCCCATCGCAGCCGATCCCGCCGGCCGGGACAAGCCGAAGGCCCTCCAGCCGCTGATACTCGATCACCGGCAGCAGCGCGATGTCGAACTGCCGCTCCTTGAGTCCGGCCAGCAGCCGCGAAGGCACGTCCAGGACCAGCTTGATGTCCGGAGCATTATCCAGGCCATGGATGAGCGGCTTGGCGTTGAGATAGCTCACGCTGCCGATGCGCAGGGCAGGGCGGCCGGCACTGGGGGCGTCTTGCATATGCAGATTGTACGACGCAATGGCCCGTGCGTTTGGGCTTCAGAGCAGGCTCGGGATTGCTTTCGCAGGCGCAGCCTGCGTATCGCCAGCAGCGCCATCGCCGCCAGGCCGAGTTGCGCGGCCGATGGCAGGGGGATCGATGTCATCGTCAGCGATGTATTGGCATTGGCGGTAAAGCCGCTGACGTACACCGCCGCAGAAACCGCAGAAGGCGCATTGTCGGCCTCGACGTAGTAGCCGATGGCGCTGACGTTATGCACCAGCATGGGCGAGAACGTGGCGGCCGACTGGTTGAAGTCGATGCCGGCCGTCGGATCGTAGGGCGCCCAGAGCGAATTCACCGTCGGATTGGCCAGCGTCGCGCTGTTCGTGAACGTCACGCTGGAAAGATAGTAGCTGCCGTTGCTCTTGACCATGAACCGGCCGGTCAGGTTGGTCATGGCCGAACTCGTGGTGACGGCGATCGATGTGTTGTCGGCGTCAAGATAGAGATTTCCGCTGGTGTAGCCGGTCAGGAAATCCGGCTGCCGAAAGACCAGCGCCATGCGCATGGCGCCGCCGTTGGCGCCGGGGGTCGCGGCGAAGCCGATGCGGTCATTGCTGCTGGCATTGACCACGGCCCGCGCTTGAAAGGACATGGATGAGGATGTGTCGAAGTTGATCGCTTCGTATCCGCCGTAAAATGCCTTGCTCTTGCCAGTGGGCGAGGTGTAGCTCGAGGCGGGGCTGAGGGTACTGAGTTCGCTGAACGTCATCAGCGTGCGCACATCATGGATGGTCGCATTCCCGCCGAAATCTCCCGTGGTGTCTGAGTAACTGCGGTTGAATGCGGCGTTGATGCTCACGTAGTTGCCTCCCCAGTTGACAACCGTGGCGGCATTGGCCGTCGGCCCTGCGCTCAACCAGGCCAGAAGAAGTCCGCAGCCCAGTGCGGCATCGCGAAAACCGTGCAATCCCATAAGCCCTCCGCGTAAGAACCAAACTCAAGAAAGTAAACCGCGCCTGCGATAGCCCGCGCGGATACCACTGTAAGCCCAATCAACGTCCTGTAATATATCGCATGTAATAGCATGTTGCAAGTTTGTGCGACGAAAAAGATGCCGACTTGAGAGATTGCCGCCTGCCCAGATTTCCCAAGGCGCCCAGATTGCGATCGGTCCGCACGATGGACGGCGATGCTGCGGGATAAATCGCCAAAACCCGGGCTACAAACGTAGCTCAATGAGTTTGCGGAGGGCGGAGGTGAAGTCGGGAAGCGGGCGCATGTCGTGGGACTGGTGGCGGGCGGCGAGAGCGGCGACAGAGCCCAGGCCGGGCAGGACCAGTTCGGGGGCAAGCTCGGCCAGCGGGACTGCGAGGAATGGCCGGTTGGGGATGTCGGCATCGGGGATGCTCAAATCGCTTTCCGCGATGGCGAGCTGGTCGTACGCGAGGATGTCCAGATCGATGGGCCGCGCGGCATACTTGTCGCCGGTGCGGCGGCGGCCAAGGTCCGACTCGATCTTGCGCAGGACATCGAACTTGAGAGGACGCGGAGCCAGTGATGTCGCGATCTCGACGACCCCGTTGTAGAACGCCGGTTGCCCGGCCGGGCCGAGTGGGCGCGTTTCATAAAACGTCGAGACCGCGAGGATGCGCGCGCTCTTGGTCAGGGCGGCAATCGCGGCCGGGATATTGCGCTCGGGCTCGATGTTCGACCCGACAGAGATGAACGCAATCGCGCTGCTCATGCGGGCCTGCCGCGGGCGATCTCCACGCCAACGCTGCGCGAAGCGCAAGGCCGAGGGCTTCTCGACCGTGACCTGGGCCTGCCGCACGCGCGAGTCCTCAAGGCACATCGCCGCAATGCGCTCCGCCAGCGCTTCGACGAGGAAGAACTGCGAGCTCTCCACCATGGCGATGATGCGCTTCTTGACCGCGCGGTAATCGACGGCGTCCTCGAACCGGTCGCTCTCGCCGGCCCGACGCGTGTCGGCGCAGAGGACGATGTTGACGATGACATCCTGCTTCTCGCGGCGCTCGTCGGCATTGACGCCGATGATGCAGCGCGCCTGCAGGTCCTTGATGAGGATCTTGTCCACGGGTCATTATAGGGCGCAGGAATCGGGGTTCGGGGACAGATGCCTGAGCCCTGAACCCTCTTACTGCGTCAGCTCATCGATCTTCCCGGCCAGGTCGAAGTCGTTCTTCGACAGGCCGCCGATCTTGTGGGTGGAAAGCTCCAGCAAGACCTTGTTGTAGGAGACTTTGATGTCCGGGTGGTGGTTCTGCTTTTCGGCGACGCCGGCCACCTTGTTCACGAAATCCATGGCCTGCTCGAAGTCGTCGAAACGAAACTCTCGCTCCAGGGCATCCCATCTCAGCCTCCAATCGGGCACGTGCTGTGAGAGGGCGATGGCTTCCTCGGGCGAAAGCGGCAGTTCGGCTTTGTTTTGTCCGGCCTGTTGCTCGGATGACATGGTCACCTCTTTTCTAAAGGGCTCTGACACGGCTTGAACGTAGCGCGCGGGGCGGAGAAAGGGCAACGGGCAATTCGTGCCGCCAGTGCCTTCACTGGCGGACCGATCGGCGAGGGCTCGACAGGCAGGCAAGATGCCTGCGCCACAAACGCACAACCGGCTGAGGCTTGCTGTCCGGGGCAATCCCGATACACTAGCCCAACTTGTTGGCAATGGCGGCTTTGCTGCTTTTAACTGGGAACGGAGGACGTGTGATCCTCGACAGCAGGATTCGCATGGTAGAGTCCGATCGGCGGCGATCCGCGGCGGCCGCCTTGCGCTTTGCCTCGGTTGTCATCGCCGTTATGGCAACGCTGCTGTCGGGCGGCGGGGGAGCCATGGCGCAGGCAACCCGGCCAAGCACCCGGGCGATCACCGCGATTCCGCCCGAGTTGGCGGGGCGGCTCGTGGAGGAGATTCGGGTCGTCGTGCGCA
Organism: uncultured Phycisphaerales bacterium; assembly: GCA_963836515.1. GTDB lineage: Bacteria > Planctomycetota > Phycisphaerae > Tepidisphaerales > Tepidisphaeraceae > CAWIJX01. Next base: position 1,397,348 of record CAWIJX010000004.1, on the reverse strand, counting down.
ACAAGGCCTTGTCCAGCGACATGATCGCCGAAATCCGCGGGCGGATCCGCACGCAGGAGAACAAGCCGTTTGAGCCCACGGTGGTCGAGGCCGACTACCAGCGCATCTACGACTTGAAGAAGTTCGCCAACGTCGAGGCGCGGGTCGAGCCCACGACGACGGGGGTGGTCGTCATCTTCGAGGTCACGCAGCAGAGCCAGATCAAGGAGATCCGGTTCATCGGCAACGACGAGGTCGAAACCAAGACCCTGCAGGATGCGATCAACCTCAAGGCCGGCGAGGCGATCGACCCCTTCCGCATCGGGCTGGCGCACGACGTCATCGTGCGGCTCTACCGCGAGAAGAACTTCCCCCACACGCACGTGGAGGTGGACCAGGCCGAGCTGAACAAGAGCGGCATCCTGGTGTTCAGTGTGGTCGAGGGCCCGCGCGTGCGCGTGCGGCGGGTGCAGATCCTGGGCAACCACTCGTACAGCGAGGGGCGCATCAAGGACCAGGTCAAGACCAAGAGCTGGTTCCCGCTCTTTGTGTCAGGCGAATACGACCCCGACCAGGTGGAGCAGGATGTGGCGTCGATCCGGCAGTATTACGAGGACCACGGCTTCTTTGACGTTCGGGTGGGTCATCGGACGGTGGTGTCGCCCGATCAGAAGGAAGTGATGGTGAGCTTCATCATCGACGAGGGGCGGCGCTACGTGGTGGACAAATTGCTGTTCCGCATCACGCCCGGGCAGCCGCCGTCCGGCCTGACCGAGGCCCAGTTGCGCAAGGACCTGAAGATGGTCGAGGGGCGGTTCTATGACGAGGATGTGATCAAGCGCGACATCAAGCAGATCGTCAAGGTCTACAGCCCCAAGGGCTACATCTACAACCCTCAGGATCCCAACCCCGACCCGAACTACATGCGGATCAAGGAGGAGAAGTTCTTCAAGCGCGAGGCGGGCAGGGTCGAGCTGGTCTACGACATCTCCGAGGGCAAGCCCTTCACCATCCGCCAGATCATCGTCAGCAGGAACGCCAAGGCGCAGGACAAGATCGTCCTGCGCGAGCTGCGGGTGCAGCCGGGGCAGTTGTACAACTCCTCCGAGCTGATGAACGCCACCGATCGCATCAAGGCGACGGGGCTTTTCAGCGCGGTGACCATCACGCCGATCGTTCCGCCGGACATGGCGGCCTCGGCGGCCGAGCCCACCGACAACGAGCCGGGCGCGCGGGCGCTGCTCGTGGAGGTCCAGGAATCGCAGACGGCGCGGTTCATGATCGGGGCGGGCATCACCAGCAACGTCGGCATCCTGGGCAACCTCACATACGAGCAGAAGAACTTCGACATCACCAACTGGCCGTCAACGCCGTCCGAGTTCTTCTCCAATCGCGCCTTCAGCGGGGCGGGCCAGACGTTGCGGCTGAGCTTCGAGCCGGGCACCGAGCTGACCCGCGCTCGCATCGACTTCATCGAGCCGTGGATCTTCGACCAGCCCTACAGCTTTGGCGCCAGCGCCTACATCTCGCAGCGGCGGCGCATCGACTGGGACGAGAACCGCATCGGCGGGCGCGTGTCGCTGGGCAAGCGGTTCAACGACGTCTGGTCGGCGAGGATTTTCCTGCGGGCCGAGGATGTCGAGATCGCCAACATCGACAACAAGGAGCTGCGCGCCCCCGAGGTGCTGGAGCTCAACGGGCACACCGAGCTGACGAGCGCCGGGCTGGAGATCATGCGTGATACGACCAACAGCCCGCTACTGCCGTCGGAGGGAACGACAACGCGGTTTGGTTGGGAGCATTACGGCGCGATGGGCGGCGACTTCACGTTCGACAAGTTGACGCTCGACTTCCACTATTATCTGACGCTTTATGAGGACCTGCTGGATCGCCGGACGATTCTGGCGTTCCGCTTCGACACCGGGTATATCACCGGTGACTCGCCGTTCTACGAGCGGTTCTACGCCGGCGGCATCGGCAGCCTGCGCGGCTTTCGCTATCGCGGGGTGAGCCCCCGCTCGGGCATCGACGACGACCCCATCGGCGGCGATTTCAGCGCCACCGGCTCGGTGGAATTGAGCTTTCCGCTGGCCGGTGATATGTTGCGAGGGGTTGTATTTACCGATGTGGGAACTGTGGAGCGCGACGTGGAAATTGGCACCATCCGGTCGAGCATCGGTTTTGGCTTCCGGCTGACGTTGCCGTTCCTGGGGCAGTTGCCCATCGCGGTGGACTTTGCGGTCCCCATTACGAAAGACGACAAGGACAACACGAGGATCTTCAGTTTTGCGCTGGGCATGACCCAGTAGTCATCATCAGATGAAAGGATCGAACATGCTTGCACGCGGTATTTTCATGGCGTTGGCGGCGGCGTTGATGGCGGGCCCGGCACTTGCGCAGGAGGGAACGGTCAAGGTCGCCACCTGCAACCCGGCCAAGGTTTTCGAGCAGATGGACGAGCGGAAGGTCATTGAGAAGACCATGAAGGACGAGCGGGACAAGATCGAGGCCGAGGGCAAGCGGCGCGCTGCCGAGATCGATCAGAAGAAGAACGAACTCGTTGGCCTCAAGCCGGACAGCGACCTCTACAGGAAGAAGAACCAGGAGATTCTGGAGGCGGCCATCCAACTGAGGATCTGGGCGGAATTGCAGCAGGCGGAGATGCTCCGGGTGGAGAAAGAGAACATCCGTTCGCTGTTCGACAAGATCAAGGGCGCGGTCAAGGAAGTCGCCGAAGCGAAGAAACTCGACTTGGTCCTTGCCGAGCGCAAGGCCGAGTTGCCGGCCGACCTCAGCCAGTTGAAACCGAACGACCTGCGCGCCATCCTGTCGCAACAGGACGTGCTCTACAGCAATGACAAGGTGGACATCAGCGACGCCGTCGTTGCGAACCTGAACAAGAAGTTCGCGACGCCGTCGAAGTAGATTCAGTCGTCCAACGGACCTTTTTCAGACGCCGGCCACCGACCGTGGCCGGCGTCTTGATGCTTATGAAGACGCTGCAACTCTCGGAAATCGCGGCACTTCTCGGTTGTACACGGCCCGCGGGCGAGGATCTTGCCATCAGCGGCCTGGCCACGCTCGTGGAGGCGACGGAGACGGACCTGTCTTTCCTCGGATCGGACGCGTACCTGGGCGAGTTCGCCCAGACGCGCGCGGCCGCCGTCATCGTCCAGAAGCGCGTGAAGCTCCCGCCCGAGAATGCCCGGCGCGTCTTCGTGGTGGATGACGCCGACCTGGCGATGGCCAGGGTGCTGGAAAGACTCGCGCCGCCGGTTCCCCGGCCGCCGGTGGGCATCGACAAGCTGGCCCGCGTCGATAGTACAGCGGTGATCGGCGAGAACGTCGCGGTCGGCCCGTTCGTGTGCATCGGCCGGGGGAGCCGCATCGGCCGCAACACGGTGATCCACAGCGGCGTGTTCATCGGCGATGATGTGACCATCGGCGACGACTGCGAGCTTTTCCCCAACGTCGTCATCCGCGAGCGCATCGCGATCGGCCATCGCGTGACCATCCACGCCGGCAGCGTGCTTGGGACCGACGGCTTCGGCTATCGGTGGGATGGCCAGCGTCACGCGAAGATCCCGCAGATCGGGACGATCATCGTCGAGGATGACGTGGAGATCGGCTCGTGCGTCTGCATCGACCGGGCCAAGTTCAGCAGCACGCGGATTGGCCGGGGCAGCAAGATCGACAACCTGGTGCAGATCGCGCACAACGTTCAGATCGGCGCGCACTGCATCCTGGCGGGCCAGACAGGCCTGGCGGGGTCCGCGCGGCTGGGCAACGGCGTCGTTCTCGGCGGCCAGACGGCCGTGCGCGACCACATTACCATCGGCGACGGCGCCATGGCGGCCGCGTGCAGCGCGATCGCCGAGGATGTGCCGCCCAAGAGCATCGTCAGCGGCATGCCGGCACTCCCCCACCGCCAGAGCCTGCGCGAGCAGGGCTCGCTGCGGCGTTTGCCGGAGCTAATAGCGACGGTGCGCAAGCTGGAAGAGCAGATACGGCAGCTTCTGGCCAAGGCGCCATGAGCCGCGTAGCGGCGCAAGAGGATAGCCCACGTCGCGAGACGTGGGGATACAACGCGGACGGCATCTGGGCCCCGTTGAGCGTCCGTCTGGCCCCTTACGCCGCCGAACTCATGACCGCCCGCAGCCCCTGTGCAAACAACGCGGCGCGGCTGAGGCCATGCCGCCGGGCATAGGCATCCGCCTGCTGCAACAGCCCTCGCTCGACCGTCAGCGAGATGGTCTTGGTGCCGTTGCCAATTCTGGGCCGCCCCATTTTCGCCTTGAACTGCCGCCACTGCTTGCGCTCCCGGGCATTCAGCGGCCGCGAGCGGGCGACGGAGCGGTCAGGCGTCTCAGCCTCGATCCGGGCGTAGATTCGCTCTTTCTCCGAATCGTGCAACGCGATGAACTCGTCGATATCTGACTTGCGTGGTTTACGCATAGGCGATGACATAACCATATAGAAAAGTATGCCGGGCGTCAAGCGCAGCGCCCGCTCGCACGGTTGTCGCGTCGCGCGGTACAATCCTCGCGCCATGCGCCGGCTCTTCACCATTCTCCGGGCCATCTCCCTGCTCTGCTGCGTATTGGTTGTGGCGATGTGGATCCACAGCCACGCAGCCATGGCAGGTTTCCAGCGGCACGAGTTCGCCGCGGGGTCACACCAGGTTTCCCAATATCTCGCCTACCGCGCCGGTGTGCTGGAGTATCAATACCAGCGCGTCGATGTCGCGCCTGCCCAAATTCCATTGCTCCAGCCGCACGGTTTCCATGGCAAGTGGGAGGCATTCATCAGTTCACATGACGGCCCGCAGCCGACGGCGGGGGTCTTCAGCGGCCCGGCGTGGAAGACGCCGATCTACCCGGAGCCTCCGCTTGATCTCGACCCCGGCTCCTCCATTTGGAGTATGACCGGTTTCGCCTGGCGCGACTCCGCCTGGAATGGCGGCGCTGGCGGAAGCTGGCGCAAACTGCACATCATCTTCCCCTTCTGGGCCGTGTTCATCCTGCTCATCTCCGCGCCCATCGCATGGACAATCCGTTACTACGGGGAGCAGTATTTGTTGGACACTGTCAATGCGATAAGAACGTACGGCAGCCGGATCGCGATGAACAAGATGTCCAACGTTTACCGCTCCCATTAGTATGTGCGAACCCGGCGGCCGCGTCCCGGCTACTGCCCCGAATGTGGCTACGACCTCCGCGCCACGCCCCTGCGGTGCCCGGAATGTGGGACGGCAGTGCCACCATCGTCGCGGCCGACCGCGTCTCTGAGTCTATCCCGCACGCCATGTGATTCTACGCCATAGCAGACGCCTGCTTCGAAGCGGCGCGGCAGAATGCTGCAACCGCCATGCAAGAGTTCCTATGCACGCTTATGGGCCGATTCCCACCTGCCGTATCAGCGGCCCTGGCGGAACTGACGTGGCGCGATCGCCTGCAACCCAAGCTGTTGGCCCAGGGGCAAGCTCGCAACCATTCGGCCGTGCGAAGACTGCGCATCCTCCCATCTGTGGGGGCGTTGGTCTCGATGGCGTTGGCTTTGCCTGGGACAAGGAGGGTCATCGGACGCGAATCGTGATTGCGTCACGCATGCAGCAGGCGCTGCTGGCGCAACTCGGGCCCCCTGTCGCGCTATTAGACCTCGGCCAAGCCGCCCGCCTCATTGACACTACATGATTGACGGTGCGCCATCGCGATCACCACTGGTCGGAGATCTCCACCATCCGCTCGCCGCTCTGGAGCAACAGCAGCGCATTGGGCAATGACCGCGCCAGCAGGTCGTGCAGGTGGCGGTTGGAAGTATTGCCGCAGGTGATCCAGATGAGCTTTGGCGGCGGCCCGTGCCTGTCCAGCAGAAGGACGAAATCGCGGTCCTTCGACATGACGATGGCATTGGCATCACGCGCCGCAAAGAAGATCTGGGCGTCGCCACTGTCGCGCAAGCCACAGTCCCTGACCGCCTCTGCTTCAACGCCAAACTGCTGGCGAATCCATGTCGCCAATGCGGGCGAAAGCTGTGCGTCAACCCAGATACTCATGCGACAAGGGTGGGATGGTCGAGCCTTCGCGATGCGAACCGAAGGCATGCTCGCAGGTCATCCTCCTCCAGATCGGACATCTCCGCCAGGATTTCCTGCGATGTAAGCCCGACCGCGAAAAGATCCAGCACATCGGAAACCCGAATGCGCATCCCTCGCACACAGGGGCGTCCGCCGCACTGCTGGGGGTTCACCGTGATTCGATCCAGCAAAGCTGCCATGGGACCTCGCTTCTTCCAGAGTCTATGCCGAAGCGGTCAGGCCTTCAATGGAAGATCCCATCGAAGATCCCATTGATCGACTCTGTCTTCGCATTTCGCCTCCGACCGCCATTCGGGCAATGGCTCGCCACGACACACCCCATTGCTGCCCGCGCGGTAAGGGGATGCAACGCGGACGGCGATTGTGCCTTGTGGGGGCGTCCGTCTGGCCCCTTACGCTGCCGAACTCATGACCGCCCGCAGGCCCTGGGCAAACAATGCGGCGCGGCTGAGGCCATGCCGCCGGGCATAGGCATCCGCCTGCTGCAACAATCCTCGCTCGACCGTCAGCGAGATGGTCTTGGCACCCTTGCCAATCCTGGGCCGCCCCATTTTCGCCTTGAACCGCTGCCACTGCTTGCACTCCCGGGCATTCAGCGGCCGAGATCGCGCGACGGAGCGATCAGGCGTTTCGGCCTCGATCCGGGCGTAGATCCGCTCTTTCTCCGAATCGGGTAACGCGATGAACTCGTCGATATCTGACTTGCGTGGTTTACGCATGGGCTACGACATAACCATATAGAAAAGTATGCCGGCCGTCAAGCACGGCAGTTTTCCGAGCGCCCTCGCGCGGTATAATCCTCGCGCAATGCGCTGGCCCTTCACCATTCTCTCGGCGATGTCGCTCGTCTGCTGCGTGCTGGTGGGGGCGATGTGGGTGCATAGCCGCAGAACTATGGCAGGTTTTCAGCGACATATGTTCGCTCCCGACAACTCCCACCTTACCTGTGAGTATCTGGCGTACCGGGCCGGCGGGTTGGAGTATCAATACCAGCGCATCGATGTGGACGTTTCCTGGGTGACAGGTTGCCTCAAGCAGGGCTTCAGCGGCGCGTGGGAAGGCTTCAAGAGTTCACATCAGGGCCCGCAACCGCCAGCATGGATTCGCGGGGGCCCGCCGCCCGCGCGTTGGACGATCTGCCCGAAATCTCCGCTTTCGCTCGATGCGGAATCACCGAACCGGGAGATACCCGGCGTCGCCTGGCGCGAGTCCAATTCGACGGGCCGCCCCGGCGGGAGTTGCCGTCGGCTCCACATCATCTTCCCCTTCTGGGCGGTACTCGTTGTGCTCATCTCCCCGCCCGTCGCGTGGGCCATCTGGTTTGTGCGAAACCGCCGGCCCCTGCCCGGCTTCTGCCGCAAATGCGGCTACGACCTCCGCGCGACGCCGCACCGATGTCCGGAATGTGGAACGGTGGTGCCACCATCGTCGCGGCCGACCGCGTCTCTGAGCCTGTCGCGCACGCCGGGTGATTCTGCGCCATAGCAGACCGCTGCTTCGAAGCGGCGCGGTAGAATGCTCACCCCGCGTTCCGCGCACTCGCCGCCAGCAGCTCATCCATCAGCTTCCGCGGAATCCGCTGCCCGTGGGCGAATCCCAGCGACACATCCGCGCCCGCGATCCCGTGAAAATCGCTCCCACCAGTCTTGAGCAGGCCGTAGCGGTCGGCAAGCTGGCCGTATTTCCCGACGAGATCGGGCGGATGATCGCTGTGCAGGACTTCCAGCCCGGCCAGGCCGACATCGACCAGGTCCTTCACAAGGCGATCGATCTGGCCGTCGTTGGTCGTGCAGAGCTGCACGGGATGGGCCAGCACGGGGATGCCGCCGCAGGCCCGGACCATTTCGATGGCCTGGCGCGGCGAGAGCCGATCCTTGTCGAAATACGCCGGCGCGCCCTGGGCCAGATACTTGTCGAACGCCTGCTGGATGCTGCTGACGTAGCCCTTGCGAACGAGAACCTTGGCGATATGCACCCGGCCGACGACCGGGCCTTTGCTCTCCTGCTCGACTTCCTCCATGGTGATGGCAACGCCCAGCTCGCGCAGTTTCGCGATGATCCGGGGATTCCGCGCATCGCGCGAGCCGATCATCTGCTCCGACATGCGTGCGGTCTGCGGGCTGGCCGGGTCGATGCAATAGCCCAGCAGATGCATCACGCCGGGGTGGGCGTACTCACAGCTTATCTCGATGCCCCCGATGAAGGTGATGCCGAGCCGCTGGGCCGCCTCGGCCGCTTCGGCCAGGCCGTTCACCGTGTCGTGGTCGGTGAGAGCCAGGCCAACCAGCCCCGCGCGGCGAGCCAGATCGACAACCTGCGCCGGCGGATACGCCCCGTCCGAAGCGGTGGAATGCGAGTGAAGATCAACCCATTGGGAAGCCATCAAGCTGCGGCTCATCCTTTCGACCCACGCATGCTATGCCTCAAGGTAGCCGCGCTCCGCGAGATAATTCAGAATCTGCTTCGCCGCCTCCTCGGGACTTAGTGCCTCCGTGTCGATGACGATCTCCGGCTTCTCCGGCGCTTTGTACGGATCGTCGATGCCCGTGAACCCCTTGAGCTGCCCGGCGCGAGCCTTCTTGTACAGCCCCTTGGGGTTGCGTTTCTCGGCCGTGGCCAGCGAGACGCTCACGTAGACCTCGACGAACTCGCCGGCAGCCATGTTGGCGCGCACGGCGTCGCGGTCTTTGCGGTAGGGCGAGATAAAGCTCGTGATCGCGATGACGCCGGCGTTGGTGAAGAGCTTGGCCACCTCGCCGATGCGTCGGATGTTCTCCATGCGGTCTTCCGCGGAAAACGCCAAGCCGAATCGCGCGGCCGCTTCCTGGCTATAGCCTCGCTTCTCCACCAGCGTCTTGCCGTCGGAATTCAGGCCGAAGCGGACGTTGTCGCCGTCGAGGCGATAGGCGTGCTTCTTCCGGTGAAGCAGCAGTTGCTCCAGGATGCACGCGATGGTGGATTTTCCGCTGGCCGACAGGCCGGTCATCCAGACGGTGACGCCTTTCTGGCCGAGCAGTTCCTGCCGCTCATTGCGAGAAACAGAGCCTTCGTGCCAGGTAACGTGTGCATGAGTGGGGGTCGTGGACATTTTGGTGAAGCCCTTCTTGTAGAATGCAGCCTACTGACGGTGTTTGTTGAACCAGTCGTCGATTCCTTCCGGCAAGATGGCAATTGCCGGGAAGGCCCGCAGCAACTGCTGATCAAACGTCACCAGGGGCAGGCTGTTCATCTCGGCGGCCGCCACAAATACACAGTCGTAACCGCTGCAGCCCGAAAGCCGAGACAGATCGAGGACGCGCCCGGATCCGCCTCGACTGGGATGTCAGGGACCAATGCAATCGCGCGATGGTAGGCTTCAAGAGCCTGGTCCCGAGTGAGCTTGCCGAGACGATGATACGTTGTGAGAACGTTCAGGAATTCGGTTCGCCAGATTCCGGCGCAACCCACTGCGGATCGCTGCGCAGCGCCAGCGTCGCCGAATCGGTATGATCGCCAGGGATCAGCAGATAGGCGACCAGATTTGTGTCGGCCACGATCATGGCCGGCCCTCGCGCTTCGCTCGCTGGAGATCGGATTCGGTCAGGTAGATACCGCTCAGCCTGCCGCGGAAGCGGTTGACGTCGGCAAGGACCCGATCGACGTCTTCATGCGAGCGCGGATGGGAGCACACGGCCAGGTCGAGGCAATCCAGCGCCTCCTCCGCAACAGTCCGGCCATGACGCGCCGCCCGCTCACTGAGCTGCGCGTACAAACCCTCGGGAAGATTCTCCAGCATGAGGCTCGGCATACTGCTACTCCTCAAACAACGCCGTACTAAGATACCTCTCCCCGATGCTCGGCAAAATAGCCACGATCACTTTTCCCTTGTTCTCTGGCCGTGCCGCGACCTTGGCGGCGGCGCAGATGGCCGCGCCGCTGCTGATGCCGCCAAACACCCCCTCTTGCCTGTGCAGGCGCCGGGCCCAGTCGAAGGCCTCATCATCGCTGACCAACTCGACGCCATCGACGATCTTGAGGTTGAGGTTCTTGGGGATGAACCCAGCGCCGATGCCCTGAATCTTGTGCCGCCCGGCCTTGATCGCTTCGCCCCGGATCGCCTGGCTGATGACCGGCGAGGTCGTCGGCTCAACCGCGATGGCCTTGAACGACGGCTTGCGCTGCTTGATGACCTCGGCAATGCCGCTGATGGTGCCGCCGGTGCCGACGCCACAGATGAGGATGTCGACCGCGCCCTTTGTGTCGGCCCAGATTTCCTCGGCCGTGGTGCGGCGGTGAATCTCGGGATTGGCCGGGTTTTCAAACTGCTGGGGCATGTAGCTCTTCTTGTGCTGGGTGAGAATCTCCTCGGCCTTGGCGATGGCGCCGTGCATGCCGTCGGCCGCGGGCGTGAGGACCAGGTCAGCGCCCAGCGCCTTGAGCAGGCGACGGCGCTCGATGCTCATGGACTCGGGCATGGTCAGGACGAGCTTGTACCCCCGGGCAGCGCAGACGAAGGCGAGTGCGATGCCAGTGTTGCCGCTGGTGGGCTCGACGATGACGGTATCGCGGTCGATCTTCCTGTCGCGCTCGGCCGCCTCGATCATCGATACGCCGATGCGGTCCTTGACGCTGGAAAGAGGGTTGAAGAACTCGCACTTGGCCAGCACCGTGGCCTGCTCCCGCGGGATGAGTCGGTTGATACGGACGAGCGGCGTGCCACCCACCGTGGCGATGATGTTCTCGTAAGTGGCGCCTTCCGGTTTTCGCGGCATAGATAGTCTCCTCAATATTACCCACTAATTCTACAGGAAAAGGCCTATTAGTCAACAGAAGAATCAGGCGGCCTGTCAGCCAGCCTTTCAGTGAGCCATAATATCCACCTATGCCCCAGGAGCTACTAACACCCAAACCGGTTTCGGAGTCCGCGATCCACGATCAGACCTCCATCGTCTTCCCAAACGATCTGAACGCCTTTGGGACGCTGTTTGGCGGCGGCGTGCTCGAACTGGCGGACAAGGTCGCCGCAGTGGTCGCGTTCCGGCATTCGGAGCAGCCATGCGTGACGCTGGGACTGGACTCGGTGCGGTTCCTCGCGCCGGCCCAGCACGGCGATATCCTCGTCTTTCAGGCGTCGGTAAACCGTGCCTGGCGAACGTCGATGGAAGTAGGGGTCAAGGTCTGGGCGGAGAGCCGGCGGCATCACCAGCGGACGCACATCTTCTCGGCGTATTTCACCTACGTCGCTGTGGATGAGGCGCTGCAACCGGTGCCGGTCCGGCCGGTGCTCCCGCAGACGGAGGATGAGCTGAGGCGCGATGCGCATGCGGAGCAGCGTAGAGAGCGGCGCTTGCAGGAGTTCCCCAAGCCGCCCTCGCAGTGACGGCGCGTTGTAGAGCGTGGCGCTGTGGCCGCGGTATTCTCCGCACGGCGGGGGCCGCTCGTGCCACTCACCGTGATTGCCGCCTGCCCGCCGGCGAAGTATCGTGCTGCCGGGCCATACAAGGAGAGAAGCATGACGCCGGGACAAATGGCGATCCGAATTCTTCGATACGAACCAGCGCCGCGGCTGCCCATCGTTCACTTCGGCTTCTGGACGGAGACGCTGAAGAAATGGGCCGCCGAGGGTCACCTGACGCTTGACGAGGCGAGATCCTTTGCCGACGGCAACCCGACCGACATGAGCATCTCGGGCAAGCTCGGCTTCGATCTGAACTGGCAGTCGATGTTCTACCCCGATTGCCATCTGCGGCCGATGTTCGACGAACAGGTGGTACGCGAACTGCCCGACGGCTCGAAACACGTGCGCAACTCGGAAGGCGTTATCGTGCTCCAGCGCCGGGAGTCATCTCCATTCAAGCGGAGATCGAGCACCTGCTCACGGACCGCGCGAGCTGGGAGAAACACTACAAGCCTCGCTATGAATGGAGCGAGCAGCGCGTGACCAGCGCCAGCGTGCCGATCGGCGGCAAGATAGTGCGCTTCGACCAGGGTGGACGCGAGTTTCTGCGCGGCGGCCAGCGCGACTATCTGCTGGCCCTGCACTGTGGCAGCCTTCTCGGGAACATCCGCAACATCCTGGGCGTGGAAGGCATGGCCTATCTGATGGCGGATGACGAGGCGCTGTTTGACGAGATTATCAACACGGTGGCCGAGATCTGCTACCAGAACACGAAGTTCGCGCTGGAATCGGGCGCCAAGTTCGACTTTGCCCATTTCTGGGAGGACATCTGCTACAAGAGCGGGCCGCTGATTTCACCGGCCGTTTTCGAGGCGAAGATCGGCCCGCATTACCGGCGGATCACGGAACTGACCCGGCGCTACGGGCTGGACATCGTCTCGCTGGATTGCGACGGGAAGATCGATGCGCTGATCCCGACATGGATCGGCAATGGCGTGAACACGATGTTCCCCATCGAGGTGGGCACGTGGAACGCGAGCATCGCGCCATGGCGGAAGCAGTATGGCCGGGAATTGCGAGGGGTGGGAGGGATGGACAAGCGCGTCTTCGCGCATGACCGGGAAGCGGTCGAAGCGGAAGTGCGGCGACTCCGGCCGCTGGTCGACCTGGGCGGTTACGTGCCATGCCCGGACCATCGCATCGCGCCGGATGCCAAGTGGGATCTGGTGAAGTATTACTGCCAGAGGATGCGGGAGACGTTTGGAGTGTGAGACGCACCGCTACGACTGGTGTGCGGCGATCCAAGCCTGCGCATCGGCGAGGGTATGGAAATCGAGAATGGCCCCAGCCATCTCCTCAAGTCGGGCCGATGCCAATGACTGCACCGCCTGCCGAAGCTGCTCGGGAACCTGGCTGAATTGGCGTTGCAGCAGCCGCAGAATCAACCTGGCTTGACCGTCCTGCTTACCCTGCTCCAGGCCCCGCTGAATTCCTTCCTCCACAAACTCATTCACGACTTGCATGATTGGCTCTCTTTCCGCTGGCTCCAACGCCGCCAACTCCTGCTTTAGCTGGCTCTGCTCTGGCCGGTTGAGCTTCAGGTACGAATCCACGAATCCGCGGATGAGCTGCATTCGCGCCGGGTCCAGTTTCAGCGTCGCCAGCAGTCGCAAGCACTCCAATTTTACCCTCGGTCGATCCTGTTTGCGAATTCGCATCTTCGCCATCAGCGCGCTGGCCACAGGATTCGGTTGCCGGGCGAATTCGCGCCAGTTCAGCCGGTTGAGCTGAATTGTGGCATATTGGAAGCTCAGAATCTTCTTGTCGGGAAACGCCACCTGGTACTTGGCCGGCTCGCGCCGGCGCGGTGTATCGTACGAGAATAGCGCAATCGGGTAGACGGGCAGGTCGTATTTCTCGTGAAGTTGCGCGAAGTAGCGGAACATGCGTTTGGGGAAATCCTGCTGGGCCGACGATTGCGTCTCCACATGCACCAGGAACTGCGTATCCTGGCCCTTGTACTTGGCCTTGACGACCAGGTCCACCTCGTGGCGCTCGCCGGAGGTGACGTCGGTGAAGATCTCCTTGTCGAGGAATTCGATGCTGCCGCGGTCGAGGTAGTCAGCAACCTGCGGCAGAAGCAGGTCGAGAAACTCGGGGAAGTACGCGGTCAGCAGTTCCTTCCACAGCCGGTCATGGTCCATGGGCGAGCATTCTAGCGGTTGTCTGCTGTGAGACAAATCACCGTTCGGAACGCGACAGTCCCCTGACGTTGATCGCTACCAGCGCGCTGATCGCCGCCACTACGGCCCCGACGATGAAAGCCCAGCGATAGTCCACGTATCGCCACAGCAGTCCGCCGACGAGGGGCATCGTGACCGCCGCCACGTGGTTCATTGCCACGCCCATGCTGAGCGTCGATGTGTGCTCCTCGGGTGGCGCGATGCGGTTGACGTAGGTTGTCAGCGCCATGGCGAAGACGAAGAACACGCCGTCGGCCACAAACAGACCATAGAGGACATGGGGGTGGCTTGTGATCGTGGCATAGCCGACGAAGATCGAGGTCATTACCAGGTAGTAAACCAGCAGCATGCGCCGTTCGCCAAATCGGTCGATGCCCCGCCCGACAATCGGCGAGATCATCCACGCGATGGCCTGGTTGATGATCCACAGGATCAGCATGGTCTGCAGGCTGGTGCCATGCTTGACCACGAGGAGGTAGCCCGCAAACGCGATGAAGATCTGCTTGCGCCAGCCCTCCAGGAAGCACAGCAGGTAATACAGACGGTACTTCTTGCGGATGACCAGGCGGCTGCGCGTGGCCTTGATGTTGCGGGGAATCGCCAGGCACGCCGCCGAGGCGACGATCGCCGTCAGGCCGCCCAGGATCCATAGCGGCCGGATCTTCACAAGGTGGAAGGACACGAGCACGAGCGCGACGCTCAGGCCCAATGCCGATCCAACCGCGCCGGCGGCCGAGAGCTGACCCAGTTTCCGCCCGGCCTTGCCTTTGTCGGCCAGCGCCAGCCCCATCGAATTGGGCAGCGGCATCCACACGTGCAGGCCCTGGCTCCAGACCATGCTCGCCAGCACCAGCCACCCATAGGTTGGCACGAATGCGTAGGAGGTCATGCCCACGGCCAGCAGCAGCAACATGGCGGCCGCGATGAGCGATTCGGCCATGCCGGCCAAGAGCGCCAGGATCCCCAGGGCGAAAATGCCGCAGCTTTCGCGGCAGGTCTCCAGAAGGCCCTGCTGGAGGCCGGTCAGGCGCATCTCCTGGCCCACAAAGTTGGAGTTCAGCGCCAACTGAAGCGTCATGGTGAATCCCACGGCGCCAACCGCGAGCATGAGGAACATCAGGCTGCGGCGGCGATGCACCGCCAGCGCCTGCTCATCCGCCATCACGGCCATCTTGATGGGAATCTCCGCGCGCACGAAAACCTCACCTGTCGTCACTCCCCCTCATTCGATCAGACATTGGGGGGCTGCCCGTGCGGCGGCTCGCCTGGCCGCTGCTGCTGTTGTTGCTGCTGCGCGATCACCCGCTGCTGATAGCGCGTGAACGCCATGTTCAGCGCCTCCAGCGTTCGCGGGATCTGGGCGGCCGACAGGAAAACACGCCGCGACACCGCCGAAGTCGGATAGAAATTCGTGATGAAGTCGAAGAAAAACTCGGATGGCGAATGCCCCACCATCACCGCGTTGGCGTACGTGCCGCTCATCTCGCCTTCGGGCAGCTTGAACTCGTCGTAGATCTCCTGCAAAGTCGGCCTGCGGTCGGTCGGCGGCTTGGGAAGCGTTGGCGGCGGCCCGAATCGCTGCTCGTATTTGCTCAGATTGTCCCGCAGTGCCGCACAAAGCTGCTGCATGACCGGCGGCGTGACGACGATGTGCGCCGCCACCTGAAATGGCCGGGTAAGCCCCTGCATGAAGTCCATCACGAACTCGGTTGGCCCATCGAGCACCAGCACGCCCGTGCTCATCACGCCACGGGCGATATTCTCGGGCACGCGGGCGCTGACCGGGTTGTGCCGATACTCCATGCTGAACGTGCCCCCTTCCTTGTTGGGCTGATTGGGATTGCCTCCCTGCCCGCCGGGGCCTTTATTCTCGTTGAGGTTGTTGTCTTCAATGCTCATAATAATGGGCCCATGTTGCGGCGCCCGAGCCTCCGGCCGACTAAGCTACCGGGGTGGGTGTTGATTGGCAAGCCGAGTGGCATGCCCACGCCGGCCGCGAGAGATGTCATCTGCGGCGAGGACCGTACCGGCCGGCGTGGGCATGCAAGTTGGTGCGGCGCCGGACCCAAGCATGCCCACGCCCGGCGGGCAGGCTGCTGATGTGACAACGGCTTGCTCGCGCCGGGCGTGAGCATGCCACCCAAGGCGGAAGAGCCATGCCGAAAACCCGAATCTGCTTCGTGACTGCAGCGCGATCCGAGTTCGGGCTCATGCTGCGCACATTGCAGGCCATCCGCCGCCACCCGCGCCTGCGGCTTCAAGTCATCGCCACGGGGATGCACCTGGATGACCGGCACGGGCGCACGCTGGGAGCCATCGCCGATGCCGGCTTCAAACCCGACCGCGTCATCGCCTGGCCGACGCGCAGCGGGCGCAGCACGTTCTTCAATGCCCAGTGTACCGGCCGGGCGATTGCCGCGCTGTCGCAGGCGTATGCGGAGATGAAAACCGATGCCGTGCTCGTGGTCGGCGATCGCGTCGAAGCATTTGCGGCGGCGGCGGCCGCACATTTGTCGCACGTACCCGTCGCGCACGTCCACGGCGGCGACCGCGCCATGGGCCAGATTGATGACTCCCTGCGTCATGCCATCACCAAGCTGGCGCACCTGCACTTCCCGGCCACGGCGCAGAGCGCCCGGCGCATCAAGGCGCTTGGCGAGGAGAAATGGCGCATCCATCGCGTGGGCTCGCCGGGGATCGAAAGCATCGCTGACGGGGCGGCGAGCGAAGCCGATCTGGCCAGGCGGTTCCCACAGCTCGAGCCGCGCCGCTATGGCATCCTGCTGCTGCATCCGGCCGACGCCGATGCTGACGTGGAGTATCGGCGGGCCGAGCTTGTGCTGCGGGCGATGCGCCGGGCCGGCATTCCGCGGATGCTGGTCATCTATCCTAATAACGACCCCGGCTGCGACGGCATCATCCGCTGCTGGCAGGCGCATGCGGCCGACGCCGACTTGACCATCTGCCGTGATCTGCCGCGCGCCATCTTCCTGGGGCTCATGCGCGATGCGGCAATGCTCGTGGGCAATAGTTCCAGCGGCATCATCGAGGCGGCGAGCTTCGGCCTGCCCGTTGTGGATATCGGACGTCGGCAACTGGGCCGCGAGCACGGCCAGAATGTCATGCACGGCGACTATCACGCCGCCCACCTCGTGAGAATGATCGGCCGGATCTGGAATTCCGGCCGTCCGCGTCGCTTCCGCCGGGCCAACCCCTACGCCGCCCCCCATACGGCCCGGCGGATCGCTGAAATACTGGCATCCCTTCCGCCAAGGGAGAAGCTCCTGCGGAAGCTCATCACTTTGTGAAACGTTTGTGAATTGTCACCCGCGACGTCCCGCATCATTAAGCGTGTCCTCTCAGCGCTCGATAGATACTCTAGAGGAGGCGCTCGCCCCGGCGGTTGTATCCGCCCCGGCGCAGGCACCTATGTCTACCGCAGCCCTCAACGACGCTTCGGCCGATGGCATTGCGGCCGTCAGGAAGATCAGCAACATCGCTACTCTTCCCGAAGTGACCTCGCGCATCATCCAGACGGTGGAGGATCCGCACTCCTCCGCCGCCGAACTGCACAACATCGTTTCGCACGACCCCGCGCTGGTAGCGCGGATCCTGAAGGTGGTCAACAGCGCGTTCTATGGCCTGCCGGGGCAGATTGCCTCGGTGGAGCGGGCCATCGTGCTGCTGGGGCTGACGGCCATCAAGAACATCGCCGTGGCGGCGAGCCTCGGCCGGCTCTTCCGCGGCGTAATGCTGTGCGAGAAATTCAGCGCCCGCGACCTGTGGACGCACTGTGTCTCGGTGGGGATCACAGCGCGCGAGCTGGCCAGGCGGTTGCGCGTGCCCCTGGCCGACGAGGCGTTTCTCGCGGGGATGATCCACGACGTGGGCATGATCGTGTCGCTGGAAATCCACCAGGATAAGCTGCGGCAGGTCTGCGACCAGGCCACTGGCGACGGCGAAGCCTTCTGCGACATCGAGCAACGGGTGATGAGCGTCGATCATCAGCAGCTTGGAATGGCGCTGTGCGAACTGTGGCGGTTCCCGCGGTCCTGCCAGCTCGTGGCGGGCTTCCATCATCGCCCCACGCTCCTGGCGGACAACAATCGCCTGTTGGTCACCCTCGTCTATGTCGCCGATACGCTCTGCTGCGCGGCCGACAACGGGTTCAATCTGACCGCCCAACACCAGCGCATCGAAGAGGCGGGGCTGCTTGACCTGCACGTCGATCCGTCGATTGTCGAACTTGTCCGCGCCAACCTGCCTGCCCTGCTCCAGGAGTCGCGCGAGTTATTCGCGTGATCTCCCGAGGAGTTGCCTGGGCGACGGTGAAAAGGGGAGGCACATATGACCCTTTTTCCGCTCCTCGCCTCGTTCATCCTCTGGGGCCATGATTCTCCTTGCCAGTCTGCAGAAGACACCTATCGCCCGTGGATCACGCCAGGCTCAACACCTTCACGCGAAGGTAGTCGGCGATGCCGCGAAACCCTTCCGAGCGGGCAGCCTCTTCGATCAAGCGCTTCTCGGCCCGGCTCAGCCGGATATTGACCTGCTCGGTGCGGGCCTGCTCGTGGGATGGCAGCGGAGCTCTTTGCCCTTGTTCCAGCAGCGTGGCAACGTTCAACGTCATGGCTTCCATGACCATGGCATCGCGCTGGGCCGGCGTATCGCCGTGGCTCATGCAGCCAGGCAGCTCGACGCAGCGGCCGAAGTGGTGCTCTCCTCCTCATCATACCATGTCACCACCTGATACCTTCGGGCAATCGCCTGCGCCTTTGCCCAAACGTCCGGGTCGAACGGACGGGCTGGATCAGAGCTCTTTGATCTTCTTGACATAGATCACCTTTACAAGGTTGCCGTGAACTGGAACCGTGAACGTGCCCACGCCCGGCTTGACGAACTGGTAATGCGACCCCTTGCAGCGGCGAAGCATGTAGCCTTTGGACTCCAGCAGCCGCCTCACTTCTGAGAATCTGACCGGACCGGGCATACAACACAGTATAGCGTAGGATATCAGCCAGTCAACGTTGTCATCAAATCAATGCACTTCCAACACAAACATCGTAATGCGGGACATCGGTGTGGAAGAACAGGCCATCCTGCCTGATAGGAAATTTGATTCCGCCGGGGCGCGCTTGCGCGGGGCGGGGGTGAGTGGGTAGGGGAAGCGTGTCGCGTGGTGTCTCTACCTTGCATCCATCGCCAGCAAGACGCCTTCGCGGCGGGGCCGGGGCTCGCGAATACGCTGCTCCTCCCGCGGCGGCTGCCCGGCCGGCTGCTCCACCAGATCAATTCTCGTGCTGTCGCGCAGCGTCGCGGAAATCCCCGTCAGCCCGTGCTGTCGGCGGAACGTGAAGTGGTAGATCCCCACCGTCGCGTGTCCGTCTTTGAAGGCGCCTTTCACTGACACCGGCGCGTCATCCCCCTCGCCCTGTTCCACGGCGGTCAGCGCGAAATCGCTCGGCTTGCGGCTCATCCCCAGATAGTTGAGGATGCCGCTGGACCAGAACACGGCCAGTTCGCCCGGATCATTTCCATCCGTTGTCGCCATCACGGCGAGGAACCCATACTGCTCCGACACGCCGGGCAGCGTCATCGGGTAGCGGCCGCGATCGTCGGGCCAGTCGCCGGTCGGCCCGATGGCGCGGGCCTGCTCGGGCGAGAAGGCGATGCCCTCGGCGCGGAAATCGACGGCCGCTTCCATCAGGACGCCGGGCGTCCGCCGATCGGGCGACACGACGCGCAGCACCTCGATCGACAGCACGCCGACGAGCCTCGATCCGTCGGGCGCCAGGCGGCTGTAAGCGAAACTGCGCACCGAAGGCTCGCGCGGAAAGAACGAGCCGGTGTCGAGTTTCGGCGAGGAAGCTACGGACTCTTCCAAAGCGGTTGTGCAGCCGGACAACAGGCCAAGGAGGCAAAGCAACAGCAGTGCGTGCATGACGGACCTCCGGCCTTCCCGCGCGTATGGCCACCATGCGTGCCTCTACGCTGGCAAACAAAAGACGTGCCAATACTGCCGGGCGGGCTCAGGCATACGCCACAATCGGCGCTGTCTGTGTGCTGCCTCTGCACACCAAATACTCAAATACTGCGTGACATCGCCAATGCTGCGGTGTAGCATTATCCGGTGATGGTGATGCAGATCAGACTGTCTCCGGCAGCTCAGCGGTTCATCGACGAGAAGGTCCGTGCGGGCCAGTACCCGGATGCCGATGCCGTTGTCTCCGATGCGATCGAGATGCTCATGGAGACCGACGAGATATCTCCGCAGCACAAGGAGTATCTGCGGCAAGAGGTCCGGAAAGGGCTGGATCAGGCAAACCGCGGCGACTATGCCGAGTTCACGGCGGAGCAGATCATCGCCGAAAAGAGAGCGCAACGCCGGGGGACGGCCTGATGCCTCGGGTTTTGCGAACGCCCGCTGCGCAGGACGACTATCGCGACATTTGGGATTAAATCGCGAAGGACAACGCTGACGCTGCCGATCGCCTGCTGAGAACGATTGATGGAAAGCTATCGCTCTACGCCGAGTACCCGGGCATGGGCACATCCCGCGAGGAATATGGGCCGGGTGTTCGCAGTTTCCACGTCGGCCAGTACCTGATCTTCTACCGTCCAATCGCGGATGGTATCGAGCTGCTGCGCGTGCTCCATGGCGCCCGGCGCATCACGCGGCGGTTCTTCCCTCGCGACTGATTCGCTTCGCGCCCGTCGGCGCGGTGGGCAGTGCCCACCCTACTTCGCCCATGCCGCATACTTCTCATCCAGCTTCGCGCTGGCGGCGTCGCCGGTGTGGATGACCACGCGATAGCGGAACGTCACCGGCTTGTCCTTGGTCATCGTGAAATCGCCTGCGCCCTTGGGGACTTGTTTGGGGTTGAAATCGTGCAGGCCGAAAATATTGGCGGACATCAGGCCATAGTCGCGCACGTGCCAGGTGGCCGGATGGCGCGGGTTGGTGGGATGGTCGAAGATGGCGATGCCGTAGGGCCGCTCGTCGATCAGGCCGGATTCGTCGCACCATTTGGCCGGCTTGCCCCAGCAGCCTTTCTCGCCGGTGCCGCCTTGCGAGTTGGTGATCGTGGGCTTCTTCGCGATCGGCTTGGCCATGCGAACGGCGCACAGGCCGGATTCCTTGGTGTCGCCGAATTTGACGGGGTCGCTGACTGGCGTGAAGAGCAGCGTCAGGTCGATGATGCGGCTGCCGTCTGGATCGGCCGAGAATTTCAGGGCGCGGTGCTCGCGAAGCAGGGCCGGGCCGCCGTCTTTGCCTTCCCATTCGAGGTCCTGCTCGATGGTGTCGCCGGCGCATTTGATGTCGATGCTACGCTGCTTGGCCGGCGGCTTGCCGGCCAGCGACCAGTGATCGACGCCATTGACCTCGCCATGGGCGACCCAGATCGAGCGGTGATGCGGATGGTTGCCGCCGCCGGTGGCCTGGTCGGCGGTGACTTCAACGCCATCGGCCGCGCGCACGGGGAAGAGGAATGGCCGGACGTAGGGCTTGCCGCCGCCGTCGGCGAAGTGATAGGTCGTGAAGGGCTTGCCGTCGATCTCGACGTCGATGCTGGTGTCCTTCTGGATCAGCTTGACCACAGTTGCGCTCTGCGCGAACGCAAAGGGTGCCGCGGCAAGGATGATGATGCTTGTCAATGCGATGCTCGACATGGTTTCACTCGATTTCAATCCCGCCCAGGTCCACCCAGCCATCGGGGAATTGTTCCTTCACCGCGAAGCGCACGCAGGGCGTGCGGGTCTGCGGGTCGATCAGGCCGGCCGCCAACTCCGCATAGCCCTTCTCGAATCCATCCGGCAGCTTCACCTGGCGCCCGAACCACGCATCGCCCGGCAGCCACTTGCGAATATCGACGTCATCAAACACGACGACCGCCTGGCGCTCGCCCTGGCGCAGGCGCAGGGCATAGTCGTAGCGCCGATAGATCGGCGCGACGCCGACATTTTCGATCCAGCTCATGAACTTGAACGACCCGCCCGGCGAGACCTTGTACGAGAGCTGCGCCTGGCGATAGACGAAGCGATAGCCCAGCCGCCGGCAGAAGGCGGCGAGCTTGTCCATCCATTTCTCAGGGAGGCGCGTGTATTTGGGCATGAAGTAGGTTGCGTGATATTTCAGGCCCTGTTCGAGGATGAAATCGATGTCGTAGTTTGACCTGTACCACCCCATTGGCACCCAGCACGTTTCGAGGTGGACCGGGCCGGTTCGCCACGTTTCGGTTGCGCCGCACTCGACGGTCTCGCGCGGATAGGCATCGTACATGTGGTTCCACGAGAGCGGCCGGGGGACGTACTTGTCGCCGGCGTTGCGCAGGTTGCCGTAGCAGTCGCAGCGCCATCCCGCGCCGGATGCAACGCCGGCCCGCATTCTGGTTGTCGCCGATCATGGCCAGCCGGAGGGTCTTGGGCAGCGCCTCTTTGTACACGGCGGCCATCCGCTGGCACTGCTCAGCGCAGCAGTCGCCAGCGCCTTCGCCCCACGGGCCGATGTAGGACATGTCGAAGGTTTCCAACGACGGATGGCCGTCGAAGCGATTGGCGAAGGCGCGGATCACGTCGCCCCATTTCCGCAGATACTCCGGCGAGTCGTAGATCGGCGCGATGACGGTGTTCTCGTGCGGCTTCTGCGGCGAGGTAGGATATCGCGCGACATACCAGTCGGGCAGCTTGTCCTGCGGCGTCGTGCCGAAAGGCATCAGGCGCACGGCGAGCGTCTGGCCGCGATCCTTGGCGACCTGGAGCGATTTCTCGATCATGGAAAAATCGAATTTCTCCTCCTGCGGCTCGAAGAACCGCCAGTACCAGCGGCAGTACGAGACGGTGGAGGGCAGGTAGCCGTCGATGACTTTGGCCTTGGGCTCGGGGAATGTCAGCGGGCCATGCTCCGACCAGCCCTCGCCGGCGAACAGCTCATCGCCATTGAAGTGCTGGAAGGTGCAGCAGCCCTTGTGAGGATTGCCGAGATAGTTGTCGCAGGCGGTTGGGCGGATTCGGTGTTCGCTGTACATGGCCGACATCTCACCAGTCATCGGCGATCAGGTCAATGTCTCCGGGCGGAAGTTGATCGATCCGTAGCGGGTGAAACATCAGGATATTGTGATCGTCGAGCTGGTAGCGCTCGCCGCTGGTGCGCGTGGCTTGGATCACACGGGGTGTCGCCGGGCGCCAGCCGCAGCGGGCGTAGACCTTCTCCAGTTTCGGAACGCAGAAAAGCAGGCCCAGATCGATGTGGCGGCGATGAGCTTCGAGCATGGATTCGTTGAGGATCTGATCGACCAGCCCCCGGCCACGATGTTCGGGACGGACACACACGTTCTGCACGCCGGCCATGGAGACTGGCTGATCGCCGACGCGGATCTCGCGCTGGACGACGCCGAGATGCGCGATAACGGTCCCGTCCGATTCCATGAGGACGGTGTAGGCCGGCGCGCTGCCGTGCCAGACGCGGGTTTGGCTGAAGTTGGCGACCGCGTCGGGGAAGCAGACAACCAGCGCGGCCTTGATGGCATGGTCGGTGGCGTGATCCATCCTCTGTTCGTCGATGATGCGAAGGTGCATGGCGTGGCATTATAGTGGATGCGAACGCGCCGCGCTGGCCAAACGAAGCCATACGCTTTATCCTTCCGCCCATGGCCGAAACGCTTCCTGTTGAGAAGAACCTGCGCTGGTATCAGGGGCTCGATCGATACTGCTGGATCGTGCTGATCATTGCGGCCATGGGGTGGCTCTTCGATACGATGGACCAGAACCTCTACAACCTGGTCCGGCCGGCGTCCATGCGCCAACTGCTGGTCAAGGACTTCACCAGCGTCGTGGGAGTGGTGAACGAAAAGGGCCTGGCGGACGCCATCGAGCAGAAAGGCGGGTGGATCAACGCCATCTTCTTGCTCGGCTGGGCGCTGGGCGGCTTCGTCTTTGGCGTCATCGGCAACCGTCTCGGCCGGGTCAAGACGATGGTCACGACCATCCTGATCTACGCGATTTTCACGGGGTTTTCGGGGCTGGCGGGGAACTGGTGGGTTTACGCGATCGCGCGGTTCCTGACGGCGCTGGGTGTGGGAGGCGAATGGGCCGCTGGCGCCTCGCTCGTCGCCGAGGTCTTCCCGCAGCGATCGCGCGGGATGGCGCTGGGCATGCTCCAGGCCCTCTCGGCCGTGGGCAACATGATGGCCGCCGTGATCACCCTGATCCTGGGCAATCTCGAACACTATTGGCCGATCGCCTACTTTGTCGGTTTCGCGCCGGCGCTGCTGGTGTTCTGGATACTCCGGAGCGTCAAGGAGCCCGAGGCATGGTCGCAGGCCAAGCAGCGAGCGTCGTTCGGCCGCGAGATGGGTGCGATTACGGAATTGTTCAAGAACCGCCTGTTGCGTCGGAACACGCTGGTTGCCATTCTGCTGGCAACCGCGGGAGTCGGCGGACTCTGGGGCATCGGATTCTTCTCGACCAATATCGTCACGAGCGAGCTGCGCACGGCGTATCAGGTGACCGCGCTTTCCGGCGAGGCGAAGAACGTCGCGCTGAAGAGCATCGGGCGAATCACCAGCATCATGTTCTTCATCCAGAACGTCGGCGCGTTCGTCGGCATCTACCTCTTTGCAGTAGTGGCCGAGCGCGTGACCCGGCGGGCGGCCTTCGCGATCTGGTTCGTCCTGGCGTGGGGTTCGGTGCTGATCTTCTTCTGGAGTCTCGCGGGCTCGGGCGCACGGGCGGCACAGCTCTCCCTGGGGCTGGCGTTCATCCTGGGCTTCGGCACGCTCGGACCGTTTTCCGGCTTCACCGTGTATTTCCCCGAGCTGTTCCCAACGCGCCTGCGCAACACCGGCTGCGGCGTGGGCTACAATGCCGCGCGCGTATTTGCCGCGCCGGCGGCGTTGATGCTCGGGAATCTCGCCAAATGGTACGGCGGCGCTGGCCGGGGGTTTGCGATGGCTGCGACGACGATTTCCTTCATCTATCTCGCGGGCTTCGTCGCTTTGATTTTCGCCCCCGAGACCAAGGGCAAGCCGCTGCCCGAGGACAAGGACTTTGACGCAACCAACCTGGCTGCAACCGGCGTGGGAGCTGCCAAATGAGATTCGCCACCTGCAACGAGGGTTTCGAAGGCTGGGCATGGGAGAAGGTATGCGACTTCGCCCGCGAAGTCGGATACGCGGGCATTGAGGTCGCGCCGTTCACGCTGGCCGAGCGCGCGGAAGCCGTGACGCCGGCGCGACGGGATGAGCTGCGCCAGTCGGCCGAATCGCGAGGCCTGCGGATCATCGGCCTGCACTGGCTGCTCGTGAAACCGGCCGGTCTCTACATCACGCACACCGATGCGGCAGTGCGGGTTCGAACCGCAGACTATTTCTGCGAACTGGTGAAGCTCTGCGCGATCTCGACGGCCGCGTGATGGTGATCGGCTCGCCCAAGCAGCGAAGCCTGTTGCCCGGCGTGAAGCGCGAGCAGGCGATGGGTTACGCCGTCGAAGTCTTCAACCGCTGCTTGGATCTGGCCGCCAAGCGCGGCGTGACGCTGGCGATCGAGCCGCTGACGAGCAGGGAGACCGACTTCCTGATGTGCGCGGCCGACGGCGTCGATCTGGTCGAGCACATCAATCATCCCAACTTTCGACTGCATCTCGATGTGAAGGCGATGAGCGCGGAGTACAAGCCGATCCCGCAGATCATCCGCGAGAACGCCGCGCACCTGGCGCATTTCCACGTGAACGACCCCAACCTGCTTGGCCCCGGCATGGGCGAGGTGAAATATGAGCCGATCATCGCCGCGCTGCGCGAGATCGGCTACGACGGCTGGCTGTCGGTGGAGGCATTCGATTTCCGGCCGGGGATTGAGAAGATCGCGCGGGAGAGCGCGGAGTATCTGAATCGCGTGTGCGGTCTTTGAATCGCTCTATTTTCGGGTGGCATGCTCACGCCGGCCGCGAGAGACGTCCCGCCGCGTGAAGATCTGATTCGGCCGGCGTGGGCATGCTCGTGGATGCTCGCGCGACGCAGAGCACGTCCAGCATGCCCACGCCCGGCGAGCAGACTTGTGCTGCAAATGAGCATCGCCAGCGCCGGGCGTGAGCATGCCACCCAAGTTCAGCCAAGCTCGAACGCACAGGCCGCCGGCGCAGATCGGATATTGGCCGCCGGGCGGGTCATGCGCATCAACGCGCGGGCGATGCGGAAGCCGCGGTTGGGCAGGTGCGAAGCCAGAGGGCTGCCGTGGGGAATGTCTATGAACACCGGCATGCTGGGACGAGACAGGTATAGACCGCTCAGCAGATCATCCAAGAGCATGCACACGCTCGCGGCATCTCCGGCGACGGGGCCAATGTATGAAGCGATCCGGCCAAACCGGGCGAACGCGAAGCCTGTCTGCGTGACGCGCACCATCGCGCCATCTTCCGTAGCGAGCTGTCTCAGAAGTGCGGAGCGGTCAACCCCTGTGGCCGCGCGATCGAGCCTCAAGATGGCCGGCCAATCGGCGTCCGTGAGCTGCGATCTGCCGGCGCGGGGCGAGGCTGCGCGGCCCCGGTCCAGCGGTCGATCCCGATGAGCGGCACGAAACCGCGCTTGGCGTAAACCGGCTGGCCGAGATCGGTCGCATCAAGCCCGAGCACTCGGATGCCCTTGCGCTCCGCCAAATCGAGGATGGCGTTCATCATCCGCCCGCCCGCGCCTCGGCCGCGGTGAGCCTGGTCAACCAGCACCATGCCAACCCAGCCAAGATCCTGGCCGTAAGTGGCAAGAGAGGCGGTGGCGATCACTGCGTCGTCCAAGCAACCGGCCAGCACCTGGTCGGGCCAGAGCTTGAGCAGGCGCAGCCAGTCGGCCGGAAGCTGGTTCCAGCCGGCCTGCGCCTGAGGGCCAGGGCGGCGGGAAGATCATCGGGAGTGAGTGGACGAATGGTCATGGTTGGAGGAAATGTCTAAGGCCGAATTGCGAATGTCTAATCAATGACGAATGACCGAATGCCTAATGACCAATTCGGAATTCGTCATTCGGGGTTCGACATTGATTAGACATTCGCTCATTAGAAATTCGTCATTGACGCCTACGGTCGCTTCCTGACGACATACGGGAAATCCCCGTTCTTCGCGGCCGACAGTTCCGTCAACACCGGCACAATCGCGTCAACGAGCATTTCGAGAATGCGTTTGCCCTTCTCCGCGTTGGCCGCGCGAGGATCGCCGGCGCCGGTGGTCTTGGTGAGGGCCTCCCAGTCCCGCGGCGCCCATACGCCGGGAGTGCTGCCCAGCGACTTGAGCTTGAACGGCGTCGTCGCGCCGTCGCCGGCTTGGGCCATGACGACCAACTCGGGCCGCAGGTGCAGCATCAGGCTGGTCTCGAACTCCTCCGCGTGATCGCCGCCTTTCACCGTGAGCAACTCCGCCATCCGCGGCGCCACCTGATACGCGTTTACCTGCACCATGAAGATCGGCAGATCGAGCATGATGTCGCGGATGCTCGAGCGAAAATCGTTGCCGCCGTGGAAATTCATCACCACCAGCCGATCGATGCCCTGGCGCACGAGGCTTTCGGCCACATCGTGCAGGACGGCGTGCTGCGTCGTCGATCGCATGGTGATCGTCGCGATCTGCGAGAGCTGCATGTTGTCATTGCCGAAGGGCACGCACGGCAGCAGCACACATCTCGCGCCCTGCTGGTTGGCCCTGGCGATGGCAGCCTCGGAGACGGCGACGGCCTCGATGCAGTCGGTGCCGTGGGGGAGATGATGGCCATGGGATTCGGTGGCGCCCCACGGCAGAACGGCGACGTTGGGCTCCATCGCCTTGAGTTGGAGATAGTTGGTCTCTTCGAGAACGAAATTGCGCGGTGCGTCTGGCATGGCGCGGTTGTATTCGCGGCGGCCGGCAAGTCAAGGGAGGCGGGAAAGGCGGGGGTGGGTGGCGTGCCGCTCGACAGACCAGCGGCGAGACGCTGTTGCCAAAGTGCCGCCGGTGCCCTCACCGGCGGTCCATATGGGAGCGACACATATAGGAGCGACGGGTGCATCATTGTCCCGCCGCGATGGTACAATCTGTTAGTGCATCGCGTGATTGCGGCATCAGGGTGGTGAGAAGGGACCGCGCATGTGCTCATCTTTGCGTTGGATCACAGGAGTCTTGGGCGCTGTTTCGTCGCTGATCATTCACGGCAGATCGTTCTGCGCTGAAGAGGAGCCGCGCGCCATCAGAGGACCGGACGTCAACGTCAGGATCGACTTTCCACCCGCTGGACTGATTGTGGCCGTGGATGCACCACCGGCTCTGGTTGCATGGCTTGGCAAGCAAGTCGGCGGCATCGTGTATTTTCGGACGTCCAATCAACGCGAGGCCAGGGATGCAGCCAAAGCCGCCGAGGATGCAGGGCTGCTCAATCGGAAGATCTTCGTCAACTCGAGTCAAGGCAACCTGCCTCTTGCCTCTGGTGTTGCCGATGCAGTTATCGCGAAGGATGGTTCGGTCCCGCAAGCGGAGTTGATGCGAGTGTTGCGCCGGGCGGGCAACTTACCGTTGGCACAAACCTGAGCACGAAGCCGCTGCCCAATGGGCTGGAGCCCTGGTCCCATCCCTATCACTCCCCCGACAATAACACCCTCTCCTTCGACCAGCAGGCGAAATATCCGTATCTCACGCAATTCCTCGCCGAGCCGCTCTTCTCCAGCCAGCCCGAGGTCACCGTCGCGGCCGGCGGGCGCATCTTCAAGGCGTTCGGCCACATGACCTTCCGCGCCTACCAGAATCCCTCGATCAACAAGCTCATTGCCCTCAGCGCTCACAACGGCACGCTCCTGTGGGAGAAGCCGCTGAGGGAAGGCTTCATGATCCATCGCAACACGATGATCGCCACGCCCGAGGCGCTGTACATGGCCGATGAGGAATCGTGCAAGCTGCTCGACCCGGACACGGGGCGGATCATGGACCAGATTGCCGCGCCGGCCGACGTTTCCGACGGGCCGGTGTGGAAATGGATGGCGATGGACGGAGGCGTTCTCCATGCGCTGGTCGGCAATCGCGAAGTCTCCGCGCCCGTCGCCAAGGGCACCGAGACGCGCATCGGCGGCTGGCCCTGGGGCATGTGGCCCGGCTATGAATACGCCGATCCCAGGACGGCCTGGGGCTTCGGCCGGACGTTCATCGCCGTCGAGCCCAAGTCCAAGAAGATCCTCTGGCACTATCGCGACGAGAACTATCTCGACGCCGCGGCACCTGCATGTCCGGCGGGCGAATCTACACTTACTGCCCGGACAAGTTTCTCCTCTGCCTCGATGCGAAGACCGGCAGGGAGATCTGGCGCAGCTCCGATCCGAAGCTGCTCGACGCCATCGGCCCCAACGGCAAGGCGCAGTTCTACATCACCGGTTTCTCGACGCAGGTCTACCTCCGCACCAACGGCAAGGTGCTCATGTTCGCCGGGCCGCAACGGCGCTCGGTGGTGGCGGTTTCCGCCGACGATGGCAAGCTCCTCTGGCAGCGCCCCGATGGCAACTTCCAACTCGTTCTCCACACCAATGCCATTTACGCGCTGGGCCAGCAGGGCAAGAAGTCCTTCAAGCTCGACTACGGCAGCGGCAACGTTTTGGCCGAATTTGCCGGCCGGCGCCTGCACCCGCGCCACCGGCACGCTCGACAGCGTCTTCTGCCGCGCTGAGGAAGGCACGCTGCGCTGGGATCTCGCCACCGACAGCCTCCAGCACATCTCGCCGATGCGCCCCGCCTGCCACGATGGCGTGGTCATCTCCGAGGGCAAGCTCTACTGGGGCCCGTGGATCTGCGGCTGTCACCTGACACTGGTCGGCATCATCGCGGTCGGGCCCGCCGGCGACTTTGATTTCAACCAGCGGGCGGATGAATCGAAGCAGCTCGAGAAACTCGGCGAGCCGACATCGGCCCAACCGCTTATCGTTGCAGCCAACGACTGGCCGACTTACGAAGCCAACAGCCAGCGCACCCGAATGGTCAATGTCGCGGCGCCGCGCACCTGCACGACGTTGTGGGAGCAGAAGACCTCCGATGGCAACACTCCCACCGCGCCGGTGGCTGCCGGCAACCTGGCGCTGCTCGCCGGCACCGATGGAATCATTCGCGCGTTCGATGCCCAGACGGGCCAGCCGCAGTGGAAAGCCGCCACCGGCTCCTCGATCTACTTCCCGCCGTCGCTGGCCGAGGGTCGCGCGCTGGCCGGGTCGAATGATGGCCATGTCTATGCCTACGAGGCTATGACCGGCGCGCCGCTGTGGCGGTTCCGCGTGGCGCCGGCCGATCGCCGCATCCCGGTCTATGGCCAGCTCATGTCCACCTGGCCGGTCGCGGGGGGCGTGCTGGCCGATGGCGGGACGGTTTACGCCGCCGCGGGCATTTCGCACTTTGACGGCACGCACGTGGTTGCGCTCGACGCCGCCACCGGCCGGCTCAAGTGGCACAACAACTCCTCCGGCATCGTCGATCCCAAGGTGAGAAACGGCATCAGCGTCTGCGGGGCGCTACGCCTGGAGAACGGGCAGCTCCGCTTTCCCGGCGGCAATGTCTATGTTGATGCCAGCTATGACATCGCCACGGGCAAATGCCTGAACACGCCGGCCGGCCCGCGAACCAGCCGCCGGATATTCCTGTTCCCGAGGAAGCTCTGGGAGCCGATCTATAACGCGCAGCAGGACACGCCCGCCGGCCGCGTCACGGTACGGGCCGCGCCGGGCCTGTCGCTGACGTTCCAGCCCACCACGCCACAGGCGAGGGCATGGTCGATGAAGCTTGCCACATTCGCGGGGTGCGCCTCGACGAAGGATGCGTTGCTCGTGCTGGCGCGGCTTTCCGAGCAGGAACAAGGCCAGGTTGCCCCATATCGGCTGCTGGCCATCAACCTGCTGACGGGGCAGACGATCTTCTCGCAGCCATTGCCCGCCACGCCCGTGCAGTGGGGCCTGGCGATCGACGCCCGAGCGCGGGTCTATGTCAGTATGGAAGACGGGCGGCTGACGTGTTTCGCGGACGAACCTTGATGTGCCGCCAGTGCCCCCACTGGCGGAAAGCGGCAGCGCACGAAAGACCGCCAGTGAGGGCACTGGCGGCACTTATCGCTCGACCGACGCTTGGGGATCTGTCGGGCGTGTCGCGGGGGCCACCCGCCCCGAGGTCATGGATGCCGGCTGGGCGGCCGCCGGCTGTGTGGTGCCGGTTGCCGTCCGGGGGCGCCAACCCATCCTGCCGCCGCCACCCGAGGCGGTGCCGCCGCCAAAGAAAGACCTGGCATCCCATTTCTCGGCCTTTTGAATCATGTCGTTGGTGAGAATGGCGCCCGCGTCGGCCAGCCGCTTGTGAAGCGTATTCTGGTGCTCCTGAACATGCGCGTTTCCGAACTGGATGACGAGGCTGACGACGGCTGCGTGGGCCGAATCCTTCTCCTGGTCCTTGTCTTTTTGCTTGCTGATGTTCTCGAAGTTCTTGCAGGCGGCCGCAAGCTGCTGGCTCTCGGTGTCGGTCAACGCCACGGGGAATTCCACGGCCGAGACGGTCTTGATCTGGTCATCTGTCAGCCCCAGGTATTGACCCAGCGATGCGTTCTGGGCGACGTGCATGGCCGTCCGGTAGAGCTTCTGCTGGCCCGGCGGCGCCAAGGTCGCGCGTTCCTTTTCGCGGTAGCTGAAGTGCATGCGGTATCCGCCAGCAGGTACTGCGGCCGCCGTGAGGTTCAGATGATGCACCTGGGCCGCAACCCGTCCGTTCGTGCTGTGGACGTAGATGCCGGCTTTCTGCTCCGCATAATCGCTATGGGACTTCAGCGGCGTGCCGGTGTTCACTTTGGCGCTATAGACAGTCCGGTAGCACCAGAAAATGGCGATGATCGCCACCAGCACGAGGATGGGGATCGCAACCCAGATGGGAATGCGAATCGCGACGGGTTCTGCTTGTGCCGTTGTCTGGGTCATGGCTGGCCTCCTAGTTGGACAACGTCGGCGGCGTATACGTGGTGATCTGCCACGGATCGATGTAGCCCAGCGTCTGCCAGTTGGGGTTCCTGACTTCATCCCGGCGATTGTCCACGTGCATGTCGAGGTAGAGGTGGTTGGATCCGAGCGACAGGCCATGGCGGTAAAGCTCGATGGTCTTTTCGTAGTCGCTGTACATGGTCTCGAAGTCAATCTCCATGTAGTAATCGTCGTATTCCGACTTCTTCTCGCCCATCACGACGATGTCCTGGGCCGGCACGCCCATGGTCCGCGTGTAGCGGATGCCTTCGCGCTGGATGTGCGTGTTGAGGATATACGAGTGCTTGGCCAGTATCGGATCGCCATACAGCGCCCCCTGCAGGCCGTAATCCTGATCGCGCGGGCAGATCATCACCCTGGGGTTGGGCACTCGCGGAAAGAAGACGATGGTTGGCCAGCGATCCCACACGTTGAGCATGTTGGTGCCCAGGCCGTAGGGGAAGACCTGATCGTGGTTGTCGTTGATGTAGATGATCAAGGCATCGCCCACCTGTTTCATGTTCGACTGGCAGACGGTCTGCTGCGCATGGACGCGCGCCATGCTCAGGGTCGGCAGCAGGATGCCGATCAGAATGGCGATGATGCCAATGACCACCAAGAGTTCCACGAGGGTGAAACCTCGCCTGGGCCGAGATGTTGTTGTTGCGTTCATAAGCGTACCCCGAAAACGTATTCCCTGGGCTTCATCGGCTCGCTCGCGGGCCGTTCTTTGCCATCAACCAACGAATTCCCTGAACTGTAAACGCTGCTACCGGCCAAATGTTGCCGGCGCCATGTTCTTCCCGACTGTATATACCCAGCCATTCCCGCTCCGTTGCGGGCCGCCGCAGGGCGTGGCGCCAGCCGGGGTTACGGCGTCGTGTAAGGCACGACCTGCCAGGGATCGACATAATTCAGCGCCTTCCAGTTCGGATTTCTGACGTCGTCGGCGCGATTGTCCGCGTGCATGTCCAGATATAGGCGATTGGAGCCCAGCGACAGTCCGTGCCGGTAAGGCTCGACGACCTTTGCGTACTCGCTGTAGTCGGTCGACCAGTTAATCTCCAGGTAATAATCGGCGTATTCCGGTTTTTTCTCGCCCATGACCACGATATCCTGGGCCGGCACGCCCATGGTCCGCGTATACCGGATGCCTTCGTGCTGGAGATGCGTGTTGAGCACGTAGCTGTGCTTGACCAACTCGGGCGGACCGTACAACGCGTCTTCCAGACCCAAATCCGTGTCGCAGGGGCAGATCATGATCTTGGGGTTGGGAACATGCGGGTAAAAAACGGCGTTTGGCCATCGGTCATAGGGGAAGACGTTGGTCCCAAGCCCGTAGGGGAAGACCTGATCGTGATTGTCGTTGACGTAGGTCAGCAGCACCTCGCCGATCTGCCTCAGGTTGGAGAGGCAAACGGTCTGCTGGGCGTGGACCCTGGCCATGCTGAGTGTCGGCAGGAGAATGGCAACGAGCATCCCGATGATGCCGATTACCACCAGCAGTTCCACCAGCGTGAACCCACGTTTGACTCGATAGACTTGCGTGCCGCTCATATCGGCTCCTTTCCCTGATCCTCTCTTCCGGCCATTACTGACGACGTGTGCCCCTCCGCCATAGATACGCGCCATCGGAGGGTTTTGTTGCGGATGTTTGTTTGTGCGGGCTGAACCAAAGCCCGCTACGCCGCGACGGCCGCGACCACCTTCTTTGCCGCATCCGTCAGATCCGACGCCGATACCAGCGTCGGCAGATCGCCCTTGGCGCCGTCGAGAATCTCGCGGGCCTTGTTGACGTTGGTCCCTTCCAGCCGCACGACCACCGGCACCTTGAAACCCAGCTCGCGCCCCGCCGCCACCAGCGCGCTGGCGATGGTGTCGCACTTGGCGATGCCGCCGAAGATATTCACCAGCACGCCCTTTACCGTCGGATCCGACAGCAGAATCCGAAATGCCTCGATGGCGCCCTCGGGAGAGACCGAGCCCCCGACATCGAGGAAATTGGCCGGCTCGGCGCCGTGCAGCTTGATGATGTCCATCGTCGACATGGCCAGGCCCGCGCCGTTCACCAGGCAGCCGATCGTGCCATCCAGCGCGATGTAGTTGAGGCTGGCCTTGCGGGCGCGCACGTCCAGCGGCTTTTCCTGCGATTCATCGGCCATGGCCTCGATCTCCGGGTGCCGGAACAGCGCGTTGTCGTCGAGGTTGATCTTGGCGTCGATGGCCAGGAGCTTGCCGTCCTTGGTCAGTACGAGCGGGTTGATCTCCGCCAGCGATGCATCGACCTTCATGAAGGCCTTGGCGAGATTGCCGATGAGTTTCGCGGCTTCGCCGGCCAGCTTGTCCTTGAAACCCAGCTTGTAGGCGATCTTGCGGGCCTGATAGGGCTGAATCCCCAGCAGCGGATGCAGCGGCTCCTTGATGACCTTCTCGGGGCTGCGCCGGGCGACTTCCTCGATTTCGACGCCGCCTTCGGCCGACGCGATCAGCGTGACGGTGTTGCGGGTGCGATCGACGGTGATGCCGACGTAATACTCGTGCGCGATGTCCACGCCGGGCGCCACCAGCAGCACCGACACCGGCACGCCTTCCGCGCCGGTCTGCGCGCTGACCATGCGGTGCGTAAGCATGAACTGCGCCGCCTTACGGGCTTCGTCGCTGCTGCGGACCAGCTTCACAAATCCCGCCTTGCCGCGCCCGCCCGCGTAGACCTGCGCCTTGACCACGGCCAGCGGCATGTTGATCTTGGCGAATGCCGCCGCCGCCTCATCGGCCGAGCGAACGACCTCGGAAGCGGGAACGGGAACGCCATTGTCCGCGAGAATCTGCCGTGCCTGGTATTCGTGGATCTTCATAGGATTGTCAGTTAGTCGCTCTTGTCAGTTGTTGAAAGCGGGAACGATACAGCCTGCGGGTGCTGCCCGCAACATCGGACGTGGACGTGTATTATGTCCTTGTGTCGGCCAAACGGGCCGAATGAAGTATGCCTCAGATCCATACATGTCCCACCTGTGGAAGCAAGCGCATCCACCCTGTTCAGCGCACGATCACGCGCACCCACAAGGGCAAGCGTTATACGGTACCCGACCTCCGCTTCCACGAATGCCCGGACTGCGGTGAGCGCCTTGACGACCGCGAGGCATCAAGACAGATTGATGCGCATATCCCAGGACTGGCCAAGCGGCAGCGGACCCGCGCCGGCGTGAGCGACTCGAGGGAACTTACGCGGAGGCAAGCGCGACGCCCGCCTCGTCGGCGACAGCGGGTGGCAGCCGATGAGCTTCGACTTTGATGCCACCGAGCCGGGGCAGGAGATCGTGCTGGTCTGCGAGCTGCGCGCCACCAAAGGCGAGGCGTGCTTCGATCTCGATTCGCTGAAGATCAGGCGGAGATAGCCCGCAAGCAGATATCACCACGACTGTTGACGCTCGTCAGTTGTCCGAGGACGGGTCAATAGTCCCGTGGTGTGTAGCGAGAGCCTCCGCGAGTCCCACAATCGCCCGTGGCGGATCCACTGACCAACGAACAACGGACCCAACCACTGACAACGGACAACGGACCACTGACAATGACCCGCTACAGCATCAACTGCATGTACACCACGTCCAGCCACTGGTCGTGCTTGTAGCCGACCTCGCGCAGGTTGGCCACCGTGCGGAAGCCCAGCTTTTCATGCATCGCGACGCTGGGCGCCTGTTCCGCGGAGATCCCCGCGATGATCGTGTGATGATCGAGGCGCTTGCCGCGATCGATCAGATCCCGGAGGATGGCGATGCCGATCCCCTGGTGCAGCAGATCGTGTCGGATGTAGACCGAGTCTTCGACCGTCCGCGCATAGGCCGCGCGCGGGCGAAAGGGCGAGAGCGATCCCCAGCCGACGACCTCGCCCTTGCGCTCGGCCACGACGATCGGGTGTTTCGGGCCGTGTTCGGCAAACCACACCTGCCGCTCTTCCGGGGTGTCCGGCTCGAGCTGATATGTGCAGGTCGAGGCGTGGACGTAGTGGTTGTAGATGTCGTTGATGGCCGGAAGATCGGCCGCCGTGGCATCGCGGATCGTCACATTCATATCGTTGATTCCACATCCCATCATGGCGCGGGCAGTTGGTCGCGTATCACGCGGATGGCGATGATCTTGCCCTTCGATTCACCAAAAGACAGCCATCCATATTCACTCCACTGCAGCGGCAGGGAGACGGTGTTGATCTCCACGTTCTCCTGCTTGCTGACCTTGGGCGTCCCCAGCATCTTCCGCAGGCGCTCGCCCGTGGTCTGCGGCTGGCCGATGTAGAGGAGAACGCTCGAAAATCGTGCATCCGGCAGCGACTTGATCGCCGGCAGCAGCTCCGTCCCGAGATCCCTGCCAATGAGCTTCGCTCGCAGCGTCTCGGAGTATCGAGCGCCCGTGGCCGGGTCGTCCGCATTGACGGCGACGTACGTGGGCTTGCCCACCATCGTCAAGGTTCGCATCTCGGTTTCGTGGCGCTGCTCGGGCGTGACCTGGGCCGGCCGGCCGCTACGGAGCGTGAGGTAGATCAGCACGGCCACCACCACCGCCGCGCCGGTGGCGATGGCAATCGGGATGCGCTGCGATGTGCCGGAGCCAGTCGCCTTCCCACCCGTCTGGCTGGCAAACGGCACGACCAGCAGTTTGCCGCAGTCGGGGCACTTGATGGGCTTCCCCGCGAGTTCGTTGCTGGCCCGCAGTCGCTTGCCGCAGCCGCACGTTGCTATGACCGGCATGGCCAACTCCCGTCTTTCGACTCCGCCTCCACGCCACCACGGCGCGCCGGCGAGCCTACCACTGATTGCCCGCGGCAACAACATCGTGCGCCGCTGCCCGCGCCTCTGGATTTCCCCCGCGCCCTTGGTAACGTGTCGCCTTCTTTAACCCAGGAACGATCGAGGGCAATTCATGAGCTTTCCATCCGGTTCGGTCAGTTTCCGCCGTTTCGCCGTCACCGGCAAGCACCCCAAGGAGATCACGCAGGAGATGCTCGGCGAGCTGGCCGACATGGTCCTTCAGCCGAGCGAATATGGCCTGCCCGAAGAGGTGGAATACGGCTGGTGCGGCGGGCGGCACGTGTTCGACGGCCGTTTCAGCTTCGAGCACAACGTCTTCGCCGAGTGCCTGCACATCGCCATGCGCATCGACACCAATCGCGTGCCATCCGAGCTGAAGCAGCGCCTACCAGATGATGGAGGAAGACGCGGCCGCTTCGAACAACCCCTCGGGGCACATCAGCAAGAAGCAGAAGCGCGACGTCAAGGATGTCGTGCGCAAGAAGATCGAGGACGATCTCAAGAGCGGCAAGTACCGCCGCAGCAAGCTGGTTCCCATTCTCTGGGACCTGCCTAACGCGACGCTCTATTCGCCGGCCGGCTCATCGGCGTTGGAGAAGCTGCACGAGCTGTTCCAGCGCACGTTCGACTTGGAGCTCGAGCCGCTGACGGCTGGCGCGCTGGCGCTGCGCCACCTGGAGGGCAAGAGCAAGCACCGGGATTACGAGGATGCCCGGCCGACGCGGTTCGTCCCCGGCCCCGAGGGCGACAGCCAGCAGCCGGATTATCCGTGGGTCGCCAAGGGCCCCGAGCCCAAGGACTTCCTGGGCAACGAGTTCCTGCTGTGGCTGTGGCACGAGACCGAGACCGGCGGCGGCACGCTCAAGGTCGACGGCGGGAAGGAAGTGAGCATCGTGCTGGATCAGTCGCTGGAACTGGACTGCGCCTACGGCCAGACCGGCCGCGACGCACTGCGCGCCGCCGGCCCGACGCGCATGCCCGAGGCGCGGATGCGCTGCGTAGCGGCAAGCTCCCGCGCAAGGCCGGCTTCATCATGGAGACGGCCGGGCACCAGTTCCAGTTCAGCTTCAACGCCGAGAGCTTCGCCCTGGGCGGCTGCAAGATGCCCGAGATCGAAGAGGCCGAGGATGCCCGCGTGGTCTTCGAGGAGCGCATCGGCATGATGCGCGACCTGTGCAAAGCGATCGACGGCCTGTTCGTCTCGTTCCTGAAGATGCGAGCGGGTTCGAGCTGGGAAAGCGCGACCAGCGCCATCCGGCGGTGGATCATGCATCCGGGAAAACAGGTGGCGGCGTAGGGGGAGAACTGGCAACTGGCAACTAACAACTCACGGCTGACTCATGGACGAAACCTATCATCTTCGTCGTATCGAGCGCGACATGCCTGATCGCGCGGATCAACTCTCCGTTCTGCGCGGGCAGAAGTTCCTGACGCTGGCAATGTGCAAGGACGGCCGGCCGTACGTGGTGGCGCTGAACTATGCTTTCAGCGAGGGTGAGAACTGCTTCTACCTGCACTCTGCGCCGGAAGGCCGGAAGGTGGACTACCTGACGGCCAACCCGCTGGTGAGCGGGATGGTGATCGAGGACCTCGGCTACGCCGTCGGCGAGTGTTCGCACAAGTATTCGATCGGTCATGTTCGAGGCGACGGCGGAGTTCATCACGGAAATCGACGAGAAGCGCCGCGCGCTGGCCCTCATGATTGACCATGCCGATCCGAATCCACAGCCGTTGAAGGAGAAACTCCTGGGACAGGGGCTGGAGAAACTGCTCGTCATCCGCCTGCGCATGCGCGAGATGCATGGCAAACAGTCGTTGCCGACGTGAGAATGGAAGGGCCAGGTTCCACCCGAGCTTCTCAGCCCCACGTTTCCTGCGACTTCTTGATCGCGGCAACCAGTTCAGGCAACGAATCCTGGATAGTCTGCCACAAGATGTCGTAGTTGATCTCGAAATAGGCATGGATGAGGCGATGGCGCATCCCCACGATCTGATCCCAGGGCAAAGACGGGCAGTGGCTGCGCCCTCGTCGCTCATCTGGAAGGCGGCTTCGCCGATGATCTCCACCAACCGCGTCAATGCCAGAGTCAGCACTTCATCCGATTCCAGGTCGGCGCGGTGGCGACCCGCCGTCAGCGACATCGCCTTCTCCGCCGCATCCAGCATGTGCCGGTATCGAGCGCGGTTGTCCGGCCGGCTATGCGGCATACTGCACCTCCGCCTCCTGGAGGACTTGCTTGCGGAAATATCGCGACAGGTCCTTGGCCGTTCTCAGGTCCGCCTTGCGCCCCAGCATCCGCGTCAATTCCATCTCCATTCCGGCCATGCTCAATAGCGTGGGGGTGGCATCGGGGTGAAACTCAACGAGCACGTCAACGTCGCTGGCCGCGCCGAAATCATCACGCAGGATCGACCCGAACAGGCTGAGCTTGCGGATTCCATGCCGTCTACAGAAATCGGCGATTCGCTGGGCATCGATTTCGATTCCATGATGGCTCATAGATCCGCCTGCACCGGTGATTGCGGCACCATCAGCTCGTACGCTCCGCCATTGATATAAGGATATCCCGATGCCGGGCCATACGCCATCGTCACACATTCCTGGCCCAGATTTCCACGGCCCCTGGTTGAGCGGGGGGGACGGGCGCACTCGCCCACCGCTTGATTCCAGGCGGGCAGGCTTGCGGATTGCGGGCAGAATGGCGCCCATGCGCCACGGGAGATGCGGAATCAGCGGCTGACTTGAAAGAGCAGGACTGAAGCCGGGTGCTCGCTGGTAGGTGGAACCGCGACTGCCAGCAGACTCAGGGACGGGATCAGCAACCCCGTGCGCGCTTTGAAGGCGGTGGGAATATGGGCCAGCCGACTGGGCTTTTTGGCCTGCGGGGCAACATCGAACACATCCACGAAACCCTCGCCGCCAACCGCGTAGAGCCGCTGAAGCACCCGGCCCGCGTGAGTCATCCGGCCCTTCACGACCGAGTCGAGTGGAACAAGCCAAGCGTTCAGTTTACCAGCAAGGCGACGGTGGCCGCCAGCGGCGAGTCATCCCACTGCTCATGCCATCGCCTCCAAGTCCAGGCAGTGCCGAACCGCAAGGGCCGAGCACACTCACCCGAAGGCCGCAAACAGAGAGCGATCAGCGGACCACTTGATAGTCACATCGGCCCTGAATGCAGCACGAATGCTCGTGCCCGTCAGCACCTCTTGGGGCGGGCCGGCTGAGAGAAACGCGCCCTCGTGCATCAGTACCGCCACGTCCGCGAACATCGGGGCGACGAGGATGTCGTGGCAGACCATGAGGATGGCTTGCCCTTCTCCGGCCAGTTGCCGCACGAGTTGGTACAGCTCAAGTTGATGAGCGATGTCCAGATGCGCTGCCGGCTCATCGAGCAGCAGCAGGTGGCCTTGCTGCGCCAGGGCGCGGGCGATGATGATGCGCTGGCGCTCGCCGCCACTGAGCTGCGCGAAGGGGCGCGCCGACAGTTCCAGAGCATCCACCCGCTCCAGGCACTGGCGCGCGATCTGCCGATCCTCCGAGGACACATCGCCCCAGTAGTTCCCGTGCGCATAGCGGCCCAGCAGCACCATCTCCGCGGCGGAAAACGGCACGTCGGCCGGCGTATCTTGTGGGACCACGGCAATCTGGCGGGCAACCTGGACCAGTGGCATCGAGTCGATCCGCCGTCCATCGAGCGTGATCCGCCCCGATTGCGGCCGCAGCGCGCCGTTCATGCAGCGTAGCAGCGTGCTCTTGCCGCAGCCGTTGGGGCCGAACAGCGCCGTCACTTGGCCGGCGCGGACATCCAAGTCCGCGCCCCGCAGCACGGGGTGGCCTGCGCGGTATGCGAAGTGGATGTTGTCAGCACGGAGGATCATGCCAGCCTCCCGCGCCGCTGGATCTGCCACAGAAAGACAGGCGCGCCCAGGATCGCCGTCAGAATGCCCACGGGCACCTCGGCCGGAGCGGCGAGAGTGCGCGCCATGGTGTCCGCGACCACCATGAGCAGCGCCCCGCCGGCGGCCGAGGCGGGCACCAGCCGGCGATGGTCGGCTCCCACCAGAAGACGGAGCAGGTGCGGCACGACCAGACCGACAAAGCCGATGACGCCGGTCAGGCTGACGGCGACCGAGGTGGAAACGGCGATCAAGATCAGCAGCAATACCTGGAGCCGGCCGATCCGCACCCCCAGATCGTGGGCGGATCGCTCGCCCAGGAGGGCCACGTTCATCGACGGGGCGAGCATCAACAGGATGAGGAACAGCAATGCGCCCAGTGGCATCATGACCAGGGCATCCCGCCAGGTGGCCTGCCACAGCCCGCCCATGAGCCAGAACACCAGCGTCTGGAGCCGTTCGCCGGCCATATACAGGGCGGCCGCAGTGATGGCAGAGCAGAAGGCGCTGATGGCCATGCCGGCCAGCAGCAGGCTATGGGCAAACTGCCCGCTGCGTTTGGCAAGGATGAACGCGCCGGCGGCGGCGAGCAAACCACCCGCGATGGCCAGCAGCGGCACGGCGGCGTAGCCAATGCCCCGGCCGACCAGCAACATGCCCAGCACGGCGCCGACGGCCGCGCCGTTGGAGACGCCCATGACGTAAGGGCTGGCCAGGGGGTTGCGGAAGAGCGTCTGGGCAGCCAGCCCGGATAGGCCCATCGCCGCGCCGACCGATGCCGCCAGCAGGATGCGCGGCAGGCGGACGTTGAGCACGATCTGGGCGGCCACGGCATCGTCGGGCGTGCTGGTCAGGCCAAGCCACACTTGCCTCACCGCGTGGCGCAGCCCGATGGGCACGCCGCCAACGACCAGGGACGCCGCCCCGGCCAGCATCACGGCGACGGCCAACGCGGCAATCAGCCAGCGTGCCCTCGATGGTCGTGGGATTACCTCCATTGGTGGCCCTCACGCG
Source organism: uncultured Phycisphaerales bacterium (assembly GCA_963836515.1). Classification (GTDB taxonomy): domain Bacteria; phylum Planctomycetota; class Phycisphaerae; order Tepidisphaerales; family Tepidisphaeraceae; genus CAWIJX01. The sequence goes on along the minus strand of CAWIJX010000004.1, from coordinate 1,355,966 downwards.
ATCTGCCGGACGGCGAAGCGATCATCCCGCTCGGTCAGGCCCAGCGCTTCCTGGCTGGTCAGGTGCGACGCGGCGACATGCTTGAGATGTTTTCGGCACGCATCCGTCGCCTGGTCCATCTGCTGCGTGGTAGGACGCTCATACGGCTGGCCGGGCACGGGGATGTAGCCCATGACGTGGAACGGGATGTCGGGATTGAGCGATGCCAGCCATGCGGCGATGGCCTCCATCTGGTCCACATCCACCAGCCCCGGCACGAAGACGACGTTGGCCTTCATCTCCAGTCCACCGGCGACGGCGGCCGCGAAGTTGTCGAAGATCGGCTGCTTGGGCCGGCCCGTGTATTGCTCATGGACCTTCTCATCCCATGCTTTGAGGCCGACATTCGCCCCGTTGAGGTTCTCCAGCGGCAGGCGGCTGCCGTTGGTGTGGCCGAGGTAGGTCTTCACGCCCAGGTCGTTCCGCGCGAAGGCCAGCATTTCCGGCAGTTCCATGGCCACGGTCGGTTCGCCGCCCATGAAGAAGACCTTCTCGATAGCGACCGATTGGAGAACCTGTTTCATCTCGTCCACGGAGAGGAATCGCTGGGGGCGGGGATACGACTGGCCCGATTTTCCATCTGCTCCGCTGCGCAGCTTGTAGCTGCATACCGGGCAGCGGAACGTGCAGCCAAAGTTGTGCAGCGTGGCGAAGCGGTACTTCTCGTTGTACGTGATCTTGAAGAATGCCATGTTATTGCCCTTCACAAAGTCGCTCGATGAGGCCCCGCAATAGACGGACGTCTTCTGGCAGTCCTGCGCCGGCGACGAGCCAGCAGCGGTTGATGGCGACAACGCGTCCCGCTCGCGTTGCCCGCAGGTCCGCCATGCCGGGCCGGCTGGCCATTGCGCCGGCGCTTGTCACATCTCCCACGCACAGGATCACGTCGGGATCGGCCTGAACCAGTCGCTCCGCCGACAACAGCACGGTGCCTGCGGTGTCGGCGGCAATGTTGCTTGCGCCGGCCAGGTCGAGCAGGTCGTTCATGTAGGTATCGCGGCCCACGGTCTTGTACGGGCCGTATAGCTCCAGGAAGACGCGGGGCTGAGCCGGCGCCGGGCGCGTTGTGGCGCTGGCGACGAATCGCTCGACCGATTGGGCCAAGGCACCGGCGGCGTCCTGGCGGCCCAGGCATTCGCCCACCAGTCGGATCATGCCCGGCACTTCCGCCGCCCGGCCGCTGCGCATCCGCACGACGGGCACGCCCAGCCCCGCCAACACGCTGGCCGCATCGTCCTGATACCACCAGACAAACGCCAGGTCGATCTTCATCGCCAGCACCTGCTCGCGCGAGATGGCGCTGCCCTTGCCGATCACCGGTGTTTGCTCCGTGCCCGGCACCACCCGGCCGTACTCGTCGATGGCGGCCAGACGCTTCGCTGCGCCCAGGCGGAGGATGGTGTCGGTCGCGGAGGTGCAGAGGCTGAGGATTCGTTGAGGCTCGGCGGGAAGAGCCACACGCCGGCCGGCCATGTCGGTCACTTGCCGACTCGCCGCCGGCCCCAAAGCCACCGCCGGCCGGCGCAGTACCACCCACGCCAAAACGCCAATGAGCAATGCCGCCGCCGCCGCCGCGAAGATGAACTGCGCCCGGCGGCTCATGCCTTCCTGCGCCTCCGGCCCAGCAAGCCAATACCGGCCGCCATTAGCAGTCCCACGCTGCCCGGCTCGGGAAGGGTGTGCGCCGCCGCCAAAACTGCGAGCTCCGGCCGCAGGGAAGATTCCGGCGTTCCCTGTGAAAAATCCGCGGGGTCCACCGTGAACTTCAGAAGATTGTCGCTCGTCAGCAGGTTGCCCGTTGTCAGGTCCGCATGCACGAAATCGGCGGGGTAGGCGGCCGTGCCGTTCTTGTTTGCCACGTCGTCGCCCAACATGGAAACGCCGTTGAGCAATAGCTTGTCCTTCTGGCCAGCATCGCCATAGATGTACAGTGCGTACAGGTTGGCCTGGCTGACCAGTAGACCGCTCACGGGCCCAAGATCCAATGTGCGGGACAACAGATATCCGGCCGAGGTGCCGATGTCCCCTCCGCCTGCGGCGAAGGCGTAGTCCAGCGTGTTGTTCAGGCCGGCGCTCTGCGAAATCGTGACCAGGGCCTGGTAGTACGACCGCCCGTCAAATGGAGCGGTCGCGCCCGTGGTCTTGTCGCTGACCACAACGCTCACGGCATCTGTCGATCCATCCGTGTGCAAGAAGCCGGTGTTGATCGGCAGGCTCAGGACCCAGATGCCTGCCACCGAACTGCCGTAGACGTTGAGGTTGGCGTCGTTGACGCCGCCGCCGTTGCCCACGGTGAGGGAAGCAATCGTATGACCGTTGACAGAGGCGGTAACTATGGCGGTATTCAGATTGCTGCCGCCATAGACGGCCGTGACCAGCCACGCCTTGGCGTAGTCGTCGCAGGCGAAACCGGTGAATGTGTTCTCGTAGGTGTTGGTGGGCGAGCCGCTGCCCGATGTTCCGCTCCACAGGTTGTTGGCGCACTGTACGTGCAGGGCCGCGTTGGGGACCGTGCCTGTCTGCACGTCCATTCCCAGCCCGTAGGTGCTGAATCCAGCCAGGGCCCGCGAAGCCGTCAGCCCCAGGGTCGCCATTCCAATCGCCAGACCGCTGACAAGTCTTGCCTTCCTGCTCATTTCACTCTCCTGCGTAAGAAAAAGCCCCTTATTGAGAAGCGTCCCAGTCTCGCTGGGTTGTCGTTCGTCTCGTCTCCGCATGGCCGTCGCAGAAGACGGCGTTGAAGCTCTTGTTGGGATGCCGATAGTCCACATCCACCACCGGGTCGGTGAAGGTGCTGCCCCCGCCGCAGTAGTATTTGCCCGGCGTGCAATCGGCGAAGAGGATCGTCTCAGCCGCCCGGCGGACGGCGGTATCTTTCACGCCGTACCAGAAGCACCAGTTGTTTCCAGCGAAGTTGAAGGTGTTGATCCCGAAGCTCAGGATGATGTCCGGGTCCCAGGTGCAGGGGATCTGCCTGGGGTCGTTGGGGCAGACATACACGCCCGACTTCTTGGTCATGCAGGCCTTGAGCAGGTCCATCCATCGCGTCGTGCCGTTCTGCCAGGCGGGCGGATACCACTTGGTGTCGTTGATGTAGCCCTGCGTGGCCAGGCCAATCTGCCGCAGATTGCTCAGGCAGGCCGTCTGGCTGGCCGCGGCCTTTGCCCGGCTGACCGCGGGCAGGAGAATTCCCAGGAGGATGGCGATGATGCCGATGACCACCAGCAACTCGACCAGCGTGAAGCCGGCGAGGGCGCGGAGACGGCCTTGCCGGCGGCCTCTGTACGGGGGGCCGTCGCGACGTGGCTCGGTTTGGGACAGCGCAGTAGGCGCCAGCAGTATTACCATTCTCAGGAAGATAATATCACTGCCGCCCGGCCGCCGCAAGTGGGGCGGAATCCCGTGCCAACCAAGCCGCCTGCCGTGCCCTCCTTACCGCAACTCCCGCCCGGTCGAACTGATCGACAGCGAAGCGTGCAGTACGCCCTTCTGCTGGCGGATGCGGTCGGCCACGTCTCGAATCCGGTCGGCCCGGCCCCGCATCATTATCATCTCGGCGACATGTCGTGATCGAGGTGAACGTGCGTCGTCGCCAGGATGGCTTCGTGGTGGTCGTGCTGGATGTCGGTGAGCTTCTCGCCCAACAGCCGGGCGTGGTGGTCATAGACGAGGGTGATCGTGCCGACGACTTCCCTGGCCTTGCTTTGCCACTCCCGTTCGACCAGCTTCTCACGGATGATGTCGCGCAGGAACTCCGAGCGGTTGGTATAGCCGCTCTCCTTGACCAACTCCTCCACCTTCTCCCACAGGGAGTTCTCCATCGAGAAACTCTGGCGTATTACGTCGGACATGGTCATGCCTCCGGTCAGCGGCCAGGCCGCATCTCTGTGCCTCGCATGAACGGCCGGGAGCGCCGGACTGGACGCGAGCCGGCATGTATCCCGAGCTTTCAGGGTCGTCCCGTCGCTATCGTAAACGCGCGATCGCCTCCGCCATCTTCTGCCGGAACTCGCGCCAGTCGGAGGCGGGGAACAGCGCATCGTGCTCGCGCTGGCCAAGCTTGAAGGCGGCCAGCCGATCATTGACCAGCGCCTGCCCGGCCGCGTCGTTCTTCTCCTTGGCCAGCCGTGCCAGCGTGAGCATGTAACGATAGTCGTTCAACCCTTCGCGCATCTCGCGCTCGAAGTACACCGACGGGAGGAGCTGGCCATCCGGGGTGGCGTTGCACCAGGAGTAGTCATCCTCGCGGCAATCCAAGGCGTAATACGGATCGCCGGCCGCCGCGTTCCAGTGCCAGTTCACGCGGAACTTCATGTCGAACTGCTTGGCCGCCTTGTACATGTAGATGCCGTAGGTCCAGCGATTGCCGCCGTTATAGAACGCCCAGTTGGCGCCGGCGTCGTGGAGCATGCGAATGCTCGCCTCGTTGTGGCCGTTGACGTTCGCGGCGTGCAGCGCCTTGCCGAAACGGAAGTGCGGATCATCCGGCTTGCCCGAATCAAAGCTCGTGGCGGCCGTGAAGAACGGCGGGCCCTTGGGGAATGCCGCCTTGTATGCCTCGGCATTCTCGGCCGCCCGGCGCAGGTCATCGCCAATCGGCTCATCGCCCAGGTTCCAGTAGACGGGCAACCAGTTCGCCGCGTCGGCGTGTTCCTGAATCGCCGAGAAGATCGCCTTGACGAACTGGCTGTAGTCGCTGAATCCCGCGGCCTTCATGGCCGCGTCATCCTTGTAGTAGAGATTCAGGCCGCCAAAGTGCGTGTACGTGATCACCGGCATGGTGAAGCCACATCGCCGGGCCAATTCCATCTGTCGATCGCCTTCGCGGAAATCAAGCTGCGGCTTGCCATTCTTGAAGCCCTGGTACTGCACGATCGGCAGGCCCGAGAACGTGGTGAAGCCATAGTCGCGAGCTTGCGCAGCCCGCGCTCGGCCATGGTGTCGTTCCACTCTTTGGTCGCGGGGTCGCCGCCATCCCAGGGGATGCCGATGGTATAGCTCCACGGGCCGGCGGGAACATCGACGGCGTCGAGCGTGCCGGGATAGACGCGATATTCCACGGGCACGCGCCACCTGGCCATGCTCGGGGGTGATGGTGATTTCGCCGCGGTAGACGCCGGCCTTGGCATCCTGCGGCGGCCGGATTGTGAGCCAGAATCGACGGGTGACGCCCTTGGCGACATTGACCGTCGCGCTAGGCATGACGTAGCGCGGCGAGATGGTATACACCGCTCCATCACCGCTGACGCGCGTGATGCGATTGGACACGTAGCCGACGGCAATGTCCTGCGCCGCGATCGTGCCGGGGCCTTTCAGATCGCTCACGGCGACGCTCACTTTGCCCAGATCGGCCAGCGGGCAGATCGAGACCGTCAGTGGTTCATACTGGCCGGCGAAGCCGAAGCCGGTGACGGGCTTGCCGATCTCATCCTTGCGCGGCGTGTCGTTGTAGTAGACATCGTCCATGTAGTCGCGAGTGAACGTGACGTAGCTGCGCGCGTATCGGCGACCGCCGCGGCCAGCGCATCGCCGGTCGGCTTGTGCAGGATACGATGGAAGTAGTTGTCGAAGAAGAACCGCCGCTTGCTCACGACGTAATCGAGGAACTTCTTGCCCTGCTCGGCCTTCTCGGCCGGGCAGATGATGATCGCCGAGACACTGCACGCCCAGTTGTCGCCCTGGAAGTCGATGGTGAGCTGGCCGTTGGTCACATCGACGTCGAACTCCTTCTCCTGGAAATACGCGCGTTGATACTTATCGAACGTGTTGTCCTCGGGCGAATCCTCCGTGTTCCAGAAGCGAAAGTACTTCTTCTTGAACGCCTCGAAATCCATCTTCTCCTGGACCACCGGCTTGCCCTGCGCCAGGATCGACCGCTGCTTGTAGATCTGGTATTCGCCCCAGAAGCCCGAGGGATTGTCGATGTTGACGAACACGTGGTATTTGCCATTGGGTACGTCCACCGCCAGGCCACCTTTCTCGATGCAGATGAAATCCTGGTAGAGCGGATCGGGCTGGAGCACGTCGAAGGCGCGCCAGATCTTCGCATCCTTCAGGCCATATCCGCGGCCCTTGCTGTAGATGGTCGATGGGTCGATGCGCGTGAACCCCGGCATCAGCGGGCCGGTGGATGGCCCGAGGTCAAAGGCATGCAACCCGTCGAAGAGCATCTTGGCGGTCTCGGTGTCGCGCTCCAGGCGCATGTTGTCAACGAACAGCGGCGCGGCCGGCTTGTCGCCGATGCTGAGGACGAAACGCTTGATGCCGCTGAGCACGACGCTGCGGCCGGGACGCGATTTCTCGCCCACGTAGAGCTGCGCCAGCGGCAGAATGAGCGTACTCTTTCCCGGCGCCACGACCGTCTCGTAATTCACGCGCGTCCAATAATCGCGGGTGAGCTGGTCGCGGATCTCGATGGCCAGCGACATCGGCTTGTCGGAATCGGTGTAGAGGTCGGCCTTGAGATAGTCGTAGCCCGACCAATCGTGCTTGCCCACCCAACTCACGTAGCTTTTGTCGATGCGCAGCGCCTTGGCGCCATCGGTGGCGTGCTCGGAGACGATCGTTCCGTTGTCGAACGGGTTCTTATCTTCGAAACTGGTCAGCAGTTTGACCGCCGGGCCGGAGACGACCTTCTGCGCAGAGCCCAGGTCATTGCCGCACGCATAGCACTTGCCCCACGCGGGCATGTTCTTGTAGCCGCACTCCGGGCAGCGCACCTCGCCCGCGCCCAGGGGCGATGGCGGCTCGATGGCCTTCTCTTCCGCTCCGAGCACCGGCTTCGGCGTGAGCGCCACATCATCGCCGACGGCCACCATCGACACATCGTCGATCCAGAAATATCCCGGCGCCCACGTGCCGAAGGAGACGGCGACATCCTTCTTTTCCTTGACGTCGACGACATAGGTCAGCGGCGTCCAGCCGAATGTCCCGTTCTTCCCGAGCGGGATGTACGTGGTGTCAAACGCGAACTCGGTCGAGGCGTTCCACACGCCCTGGCCGATGTCCAGCCCGCGCAGCCAGGCGGTGATCTTGTACCGCCCGGCGCGACGCCCTTCACCGTCTGCGCGATGCGGATCTTGGGTTGGTTGCTGCCGAACAGCAGGCACGACGTCTTGCCGCTGTGGGCGATCTGGCCGACGCGGAACTCGCAATCGCCCTCGTATTTCCAGCCGGCCCACTGCTTGAAAACGTGGCCGAACTGATCTCGCGGCATCGGCTCCTCGAACGAGCCGTCGGCGATGAGGTTCCGCCCCTCGGCGGCCGCGGTTGGCCTGCTGGCGGCGAGCGCGACGAGTAGCAGCCCCGCGACGACAAACCCACGTTTGCTGTGAAGAATCATGTCGAAACTCTCTGGTAGGAGCCCGGTTCAGCGAACGAATTATTTAGCATCATACCGCGCAGCCTGGGTGGCATGCTCACGCTGGCCGCGCGCGATGCTGATTTGCCGGAGGAGCGGATTCGGCCGGCGTGGGCATGCTCGTCCGATGCTCGCGCGGCACGCCGCATGCCCACGCCCGGCGAGCAGGTTCCTGCGGCAAGAGAACACCACCAGCGCCGGCCGTGAGGATGCCACCCATCAACTGGAAGCCTGTGCTACGGTCGCGCACTCATCTTACACCATCCACTTCGGCCGCCACTCCGTGCGAAATGAACTTGCTGGCTTCGGGCGCGTTCGTCGCCTGCATCTTCTCGCCATCCCAGTCCAGGCTCTTGCCGGTGCGGACGGCGACGCAGCCCGACAGGCCGATTTCCGTCAGCAGGCCGCCGATCTGGAACGGCGAGAAAGTCTTGCCCTCGCCGCGGCAGGCCCTGATCCATTCCCCGCCGTGATCGCCGTCGCGGGGCAGCGTCTGGGGGATGCTCTTGGTCGCTTCGTGGCGGGTGACGTCCGTCAGGCGGGGTTCATCGCGCAGGCGGATCAGACAACGTTGACCTTCCGGCCGGCGCGGCGCTTGCGGTTGATCATGTTGCGCCCACCCTTGGTCTTCATGCGGGCGCGGAATCCCACGGCATGGATTCGCTTGATTTTGCTGGTCTTGTGCGGATAGTGCATGTAAGTCTTCCTCGCAGCTCATTTACCGGCGTCCGGGCCAATCGTCACGTTGACCGTTTCATACGCCTGATTGCCATAAGCATCGGCAGCCCGCAGCGTGATCTGGTGCGGCCCGGCCTTCAGCTCATCGATACTGAACGCAACCCCCTCTTCGGGGGAATCCCAGATTGTACTCAATGATGGGACCGCTTGCCAGTCATCTTTGCTGTCCACGGCATAATCGCAGGATGCGACGATGCTGGTGCGATCGACGAGCTTGGCTTCGATCTTCACTGTCTGGCCCTGCACCGTGACTTTCACGTCGCCGATGACCGGCGGCGTGTTGTTGACGACGATGGGGTCGCTGAGGCGCGAGGTGGTCTTGCCCTCGCCGCGCGGGTTGGCCTTGGCGTCGGAGGCCGTGACCTTGATGCGATAGTGGCCGTCGGCGACTCCCTTGGTGTCCCACGAATACTGCGGGTCCTTGAGCTTGTTGGCCAGTTGAATCCAGGGGCCCTTGCTGCCGTTCTGGAAATACAGAGTGTATTCCATGGCATCGCCGTTGGGGTCGACGGCCTCCCAGGTGATCTGGCGGATTCGACCCGAAGCGGGCTCTTTCGCGGCGCCACCTGGGCCGCCGCCCATCGGCGGCATCGCGGCCGGGCCGCCCATCATCGGGGGCCGGCCGGCGCCTTCGCCTTCGGCTGGGCCTCCGCCGATCTTGATCGAGCGAATCTGCGGCGCCAGGTTGGGCATCTGATAGGCGACATCGACTTCGTCGACGAGCGGTGTGTTCTTTCCGTCCTTGCTTGAGAACGTCACGCGATACTGGAAATACCTGGCTGGCGGCGAGGCGGATGCGACGTATTCGGCCACGGGCTGCTCGGGCGACCATTTGCTCCATCCCTGCTCGCCCGGCTGGCGCAGGTTGCCGCTGCGGGTGGCAAGGGTCATCGCCGTGTCGGCCGGCAGAGAGCCCTGGAGGCGGATCTTGCCGAACCGGCTGATCTGCATCGCATCCAGCACGGGGCTGGTATAGGTCCCCTCGGAAGCATAGCCGCTGGACATGCTGGCGATGCCCCCGGCGTTGGCCAGGCCCAGGACCAGCCGGCCCTTGCGCGTGGGCAGCATGCTCATGACCTGCTTGGAATCGACCTTGGCGAGGACGACGGTTTCCTCGGCCGCGGGATTGACCTGATACACCAGGCCGTCGCTGCCCGTGCCGACCAGCAACACGCCATCGCGTTCGACGATTGAGAGGACCATCACCGGCTGGCGGAAGATCTCGGTGACGAAGCCGTTGGGATCGATGCGGTAGATGGCGTTGCCGGCCGGCGGGGGGCGCCCACCGGCATATTTGGCATGGGATGAACCGTGACGGGCGGGTGTGTGCGCCGGGTTGGCCCGGCGGGGGGATTCGGGACGGGCGCGGGAGCCGGAGCGTTGCCGTCGGCCTGGGTGGTTGGCGCATCAAAGTCCGCCAACACCATCAGATCGAGTGCCGCCAGTGCCCTCACTGGCGGTGTGCATCCGAAGGGAGAGACCGCCAGTGACGGCACTGGCGGCACGAACGCGCCATGGTCCCTGGGAATAGGGTCCGGCTCATTGGGCCTGGGGAGCACGGGAGGCTTGGGCTCCGCCGGCTTTTTGGAGGGCAGCGGGACCGCGCTGTCGCCGCCTTCGGGCCGGCCAAGCTTCTCGGCCGCGCCGGGCGTATCCTCCATTTCCTTGTCCTCGCCTTCCGGCGCCTGGCCGGTGCCGGCGTAGAGATTACCTTTGGCATCCAGCGCCAGGCACGAGACCTCGGCCTCGGGCGCATCAAATAGCACGAACACTTCCTTGGTCTTGCGATTGATGCGATACACCAGGCCATTGGGATCGGTGCCGGCGTAGAGCGTGTCCCTGCCATCGGACAGCAGGCTCAGGATGTTGGTCTCGTCGCTGTCCATCAAGACCGATTTGGCGCCATCGCTCTTGATCTCGAAGATCTGGCCCTTGGCGCCGGTGCCGGCATAGAGGGACCCGTCGGGCGTCTGCTGCATTGCCCAGACATACTGCACGCCGTCGGCCGAGAAGACCTCAGCCGGCTTTTCGCCGGGCTTGTTCAGGCGCAGGATGCGCCCCTTCTCGCCGCCCGTGCCGACGAGGATCCTCCCGTCCTTCTCGACGAGGATCGAGAAGACGTTCTCATCCTCGAGTGTCGCGAGGGTGCTGACGCGATCGCCCTTGACTTGCAGGACGATGCCGTGCGGCCCGGTGCCGGCATAGATGCTGCCGTCGGGGCCTTCGGCCAGGCAGTAGACACTGCTCACGCGCGGGTCTTGTTCGAGCAGCGTCTTGAGCGCGCGCGACAGCTTCACGTCGCCGAGGTTGGTCGCCACGGTGCCGTGGAACTTGCCTTTCTTGAAATCGGCTTCGTTGGTGTGGACCCAGTGCGACGTGCCGCCGGCGAGCGCCAGACAGGAAAACGCGAGCAAGGACGCGAGGAAGAGGAGAGGTTTCATGGGAGGATGTCGGAGCTCAGATTTCAAATCTCAGATTACTGATTTCCAATCGCAGACAGAGAACCACAGATTACACAGATTCCACAGATTAGGATTGCGGAATTTCAGATTTGATCCGATCACTGTGGTTCCTTTTCGTCAACCGCAGCCGAGACTTTTTCGGCGGTCTTGCCGCTCTTTGGCGCCGGGGGCTGCGCGGCCGGGCGGGCGGCAACGTCAACCTTGGCTTCCTTGTCGATCGTGATGGTGAAGTGCGCTGCGCCGGTCATGACGCAGTCGGTCGACACCACCTTCAGGATCGTGCTGGCGAAGACGGCTGTGTTGCTCGCGCCAGCGCCCAGCATCACCCTACGGCGACTGGAGGGCAGGCGCGGCATGGCAACGCGGCCGATCGCCACGCCATCGGGCTGCCGCAGCAGGCGGACATACAGCGCATCGTGGCGGATGCCCGTCAGGTCGCGCAGGGCCGCGAAGACTTCGGCCGTGTTGTCGGCGGTGAAGCGGAATGGCCGGGCGGTCTGCTCTTCCTGCAAATGCTGCTGCCAGTCGAGCACGGCGAAATCGTATTGGGCATCGGGAAGATCGCGGGGCAGCTCGAATTCGATGGGCAGGATCGCCTCGGCCGCCCGGAAGGGGCGATAGGTCACAAACGCCTTGAGCGTCTCGCCGGGGCGATACTTCGTCCGCGGCAGGCTGACCGACGCGATCTCGGCCAGCAGCGGCTGGCGGTTTACGCGGACGACCGCCGTCATCTTCTTCAGCGCCACGCGATCGAAGGGATTTTCCATGGCCGCCTGAATCGGCAGGGCCACCGCCTGGAACAGCTCCTGCGGCGTGGTGTTGGCCGACCGGTTCACGACATGAAGCGATTGGCCATTGCCGAACTCCAGGTTTACGTCCCAGTCGACGGTATGGTACTGCGGCAGCTCGCGCGGGGAACTGGCCGCGACGGCGGTGACCATCGCCGCCATCATCGGCGTGAACCGAGGGTGCTGCACGACGCTGTATTTGTACGTGCTGTCCACCGATCCGTCGGCGTAGACACAGCGGATTTCCACCGGCACCAGTTGCGGATAAATACCGGTCTTGCCACTGATGCCGACGAGCTGGTCGGACTGCAGCGTGCCGCGAAGCTGCGTGAACGCGCCGATCTTGAAGCTGCTGGACAGGCTGGCGACAACGTGGTGGATGTATCCGCTCCCCATCGGCAGCGACACTTCGCCTTCGCTGTTGAAGGCATGTCCGAACGCCATCACGCGGTCGCCAAGCACCTCGGTGACCGTGCCGATGGAGACCACGTCGCCATCGCCGGAGAGCAGCGGCACGGCGATGGCGGAGCCGGGCTCGAGCTTGGCCGGCGGCGTGCCCCGGCCGGGGTCGAGGCCGCCGGTAGCGCCGGCCTGCAGGGGCAGCATGCCGTTGGCCCGGAACACCGGCTCAAAATCGCGCAGGATATTGGCGGGGATGCCGCTGGTCATCAACGGAGTGGCCAGGGGCGTCAGCCGCCAGGTCGAGTCGGCCGAGCCGGTGAGTTGCACGGCCTGCGTCGGCATGAAAGATGCGAACGCATTGGCTTGTTGCGACTGCTCCCACGGCGCGGCCAGCGCTTTCGGCGGCGCCCATTGCGGGCGATAGTTGCGCCCGCCGCCTCGGGAGCATCGGCGGCCTTCGTCGCGCCATCGGCCTCAGCGGTCTTTTCGTGAGTTGGCAGCGCCAGCATGTACTCGATCGGCTGCACGCCGCCGATGGGGTCTTTCATCAACGGCCAGCCGTAGGCGAAGGCGCCGATCATGCGGTCATGCCCCTGGTCGTCGGTGAGAAAGATGGGCGATCCGCTCATGCCTGCGATTGCGCCGGTGTGCTCCAGCGTCGCCCCCTTGCAGCGGACGAGCACAACATCGTGCCGGGGGTTGAAATTGTGCAGGACCGAGATGACTTCAACGTCGAATTTCTCGATTTTCGTGCCTTTGAAGACCGTCAGGCCATAGCCTTTCTGACCGTCTTTGACCTCGGTCACGCGCATGTGGCGCTGCGGGTCGAAGCCGGGCGGCATCGCCGCATCCTGAGCGACGGCGATCGCAGCGAGCAGGCTCGTCAATGCGGCCAGCACGATTATCCGACGGATCATTGGCACCTCGTTCGGGCATGTTAGTGGCGGATCACCCGCCCGCAAGCCCAACCGGTAAAACGTTGCTGTGCCGGGTCTTGTTCGGATGAGCTGTCTCTATGGCCGCCAGGTTGCCCAATCGTAGCGGCTGAGGTCGGTTGGGGGAACCGATGCCGCGTGAGACAGCCTGCCGTGTTGATTGTCAGCCATTGCGCGAAAACCGCAAGCATCCTCACACCCTCAGGTCTTCACCCTCCGCCCGCTTCACCAAGCCGGAAGACAGCGCGTTGCGATCCGCGTGCCGCGACACCTTCAGCAGATGCTCACCAGAATGAACAGCGGGCAACACTGCCGGCGACGGCGGGTGATCGCACCGGCGGCAGTTCGCGTTTGCCATGCGCAGCCGGTTATGGTACATGGTACAAGCCCAACGGAAACCGAACTGTGCATGGACGCTGTGCATGGACGCCTCAGCCGATTCCAATCTCAATCAGCAGCAGCGGGCCGCCGCCACATTCACCAATGACCGGCCGCTGCTGATCATCGCCGGCGCCGGCACCGGCAAGACGAATACCCTGGCCCATCGCGTGGCGCATCTGATCTCCTCGGGTATCAATTCCGGGCGCATCCTGCTGCTGACCTTTACCCGCCGGGCGGCCGCCGAGATGACCCGCCGCGTACAGGGCATGGTGGCAACTGGCAACTCGCAACTGGCAACTGAGAAGATCTGGGGCGGGACATTTCACGCCATCGCCAATCGCCTCCTGCGCCTGCACGCCAGGTCGCTGGGGCTGGCCGAGAGTTTCACCGTGCTCGACCGCTCGGACGCCGAGGACCTGCTGAACACAATCCGCAGCGAGTTGGACCTGCACAAGAGCCAGTCGCGTTTCCCGCAGAAGGGCACGTGCATGGACATCTACTCGCGCTGCGTCAATGCGCAGGAGCCCATCGAGGATGCCCTTCGCGTTCATTTTCCATGGTGCGCATCGTTCCCGGATCAGCTCAAGGCGCTGTTCCGCGCGTTCGTGCAGCGCAAACAGGAGCAGAACATCCTCGACTATGACGACCTGCTGCTCTACTGGTATCACCTGATGCAGGATGAGGCCCTGGCGGCCGACGTGTGGCGGCGGTTCGATGCTGTGCTCGTCGATGAATATCAGGACACCAACTGTCTCCAGGCGAGCATCCTCCAGCGCCTCCGGCCGGACGGCGCGGGGCTGACCGTTGTCGGCGACGATGCCCAGTCGATCTACTCGTTCCGCGCGGCCACCGTCCACAACATTCTCGATTTCCCCAGGACATTTCCGTCGGCCGAGGTGCTGAAGCTGGAGCAGAACTATCGCAGCGTCCAGCCGATCCTCGACGCCACGAATGCGGTGATCGGCCTGGCCGCGAAGCGATATCAGAAGGAGCTGTTCTCGACGCGCAAAAGCGCACAGAAGCCGCGGCTGGTGAGCCTGCTGGATGAGGAGCAGCAGTGCGACTACCTGATCGGCCGGATTCTCGAGCATCACGAGGCCGGCATTCCGCTGCGCAAGCAGGCGGTGCTATTCCGCACGTCGCATCACAGCGATGCGCTGGAGGTGGAGCTGGTGCGGCGGAACATCCCGTTCGTGAAATACGGCGGGCTGAAGTTCCTTGAGGCAGCGCACGTCAAAGATGCGATGTGCTTCCTGCGTGTGGCGGAGAATCCGCGCGACGCCACCAGCGCCTTCCGCATCGTGCAGCTCATGGACGGCTTCGGCCCGGCCTACGCGCGCAAGGCGATCGACTATCTGGCCGAGCGGAAGTTCGACGTGCGCGAGTCGGCGCATTTCGCGCCGCCGTCCGCCGCGAGTGAACAATGGCGGGCATTCGTTGCTCTGATGGTCAGGCTCGCAGGATTGCCGGCCGCCGAGCACTCTGGCAACTCGCAACTGGCAACTGGCAACTCCCTTCCCCTTCCCGAGCAAATCGCCGCCATCCGCAAGTTCTACGCGCCCATCCTCGATCGGCGCTACGATCAGCCCCAGGTGCGCAAGCGCGACCTGGAGCAACTCGAGCAGATCGCCGCCGGCTTCCGCTCGCGCTCAGCGATGCTGGCCGACCTGACGCTCGACCCGCCCAACAGCACGCAGGATCTAGCCGGCCCGCCGCTGCTGGATGAGGATTATCTCATCCTCAGCACGATCCACTCGGCCAAGGGCTGCGAATGGGATGCCGTGTATGTCATTCACGCCGCCGATGGCAACATCCCTTCGGACATGGCCACCGGCGACGATGACCAGATCGAGGAGGAGCGGCGGCTGTTCTACGTGGCGCTGACGCGGGCGCGGGATTTCCTGGAGGTGTGCTTCCCGCTCAAATACTATCATCGCAAGAGAAGCGACCGGCACAGCTTCGCGCAGCTCACGCGATTCCTGCCCGAGTCGATCCTCGACCGATTCGAGCGCATCGCGATGGAGCCGGCCGCGCCGGCGGATCAGCCGGTGGCGCAGACGTCGGCGGAGGACATTCGTAAGAAGATTTCCTCCATGTGGGTGTGATGACGGAAGCCGCTCATCCCTCTTCGTCGCCCAACTGCTCAGAATCCGCACGGTCCTGAGGTCGATCCGCCGCTTTCTTCATCCGCCGCAGCCAGTCGAGCGAGGCATACCGCAGGTTGTCGCTCTCGATGCTCTGCTCGAAGAGCTCTTGCGCATCAGCGCCCGGCAGCCCCGGCACGTAGTCGAACAGATCCAGAAAACCGTAGTCGGTGACGAGCATCATCAGATGGTGAGAGTTGATGTACGCCTCGGATACGGGCACGAGTCTCTCCAGCCGCGTGGCCGGGTCGATCTCGTCGCTGATCCACTGCGCGTTGACCTCCCGCAGGGCGGGCAGCAGCGCTGCTTCCGCGGCCGGCGAGCGCACCCAGACCACGTCCACGTCCTCTGTCGCTCGCACATGCCCGTGAAACCCCACGGCGTGCCCGCCGATGATGACGAACGGCACGCCATGCCGCGCCAGCAGCCGCAGTAGATCAAGCTGGCTTTGTGGGGCCATGATGCACCGCTCGTTTGCGCAGGTTACGCCGCCAGAAGCGATCCCAGCCCTCCGGCGACTTCATGAGCGTTTCGAACGACTGCCTCACCATCGCCTCGACGCGCGCCATGCGCTGTGGCGGGGTCAGGCGCATGGCCTCGCGGCGCATGAGTCCATTTCGCACCTGAAACTGTAAGGCTTCCGACTCCAATCGAATACTCCACCCTCAGTATATCTGGGTCGAGCCATCAGAACCAAAGCCCAAAGCGCTCCCCGTCACCGCCCGCAGCATCTCTTGTACTTCATCCCGCTGCCGCACGGGCAGGGATCGTTGCGGCCGGCCGCGCTGGCGACGCGAAGCGGCTCCGCATACGCCGACTCATCCCCTGGGTCGACATAGCGGGCATCCGGCTTGTTCCGGTCGTGCAGGCAGGTGCGAATGGCGAGGGCGGCCAGCTTGTCCTCGATTCGCGGCGAGGGATGCCGCCAGTCCGGCTCTTCATCACCCAGAACGACCGGCAATCGCTCCACGATCTTGCGCAGCGTATCCTTGTACGCGGGCAGCGGCGCGCCGGTGGTCATGCAGAAGCCCCCCGCATCGATCAGGCGGGTGGCCAGGCCGATCCTGGTTTCTGCTGTGCGACTCAGGCCCAGGTCGATCACCAAGGAACGCTCGCCAGTGAACACGTTGCCGACTTCGACGCCGACTCCCCGGCGGACTTCCTCGATGAACCACAGCGAGAACCTGCCGCGCGACTTGGCCTCGAGAAGCATTCTCTCATCGCTTCCCAATAGCGGCGGGGACTCGCGCAGGCGGCGCTGCACCACGTTGAGCCCATCGCGGCGCACGTGATACAGGCAGAAATCCATCAGGACGCTGGTCTCCTCCTCGGAGTCGAACACGAGGATGCCGTCCCGCATGATGCCGAGGCGGCGCGCGCCTTCCTCGACCACGTCCTTCTGGAGCAGCTTTACCAACTGGTTGTTCATCTGCGTGTTGATGGCCCGCAGATGCTGGTAACGCGACACCTGGTCTGTCATCGTGTCCATCCGTGAACCTCCACTGCCGCGGCAACGCCGCGGAATGCGTGGCAGTATACCGACGCCGGTGCCGAATGCTCCAATTGGCCGGGCTGAATCGACAGCCTGTTACTTCAGCTTTTTCAGCACTTTTGCCGCCTGGTCGGCATCCTGTGCTCCATCGAAGCCCAGGTAGATCACAAACTGTTTCCCCATGGCTTCGCCCGACACGCCGCGCACGTTGATCCCGGCATCGCCGAGCGCGTGCATGATCCGCCCGCTCATGCCGGCCTTGTTGGGGCCTTCGACGCGCAGCGTCCCGATGCGCGTCGCGGGCTTCAATCCCGCCGCCTTGGCCGCGGTCTGGCTTCTCTTGCCTTTCACCGGCGTGAGAAACACGACGCCCTGCCCCGGATTATCCGGCCGCCGGCGGGCAATAACGAAGTCGAGGTCCACGCCGGCCTCGCCCAACGGGTCGAGAATCCCCGCCATTCCTCCGGGCTGGTCCGGAATGTCGCCGGCCCACACCTCGGCCTTCGTAACTTTCAGTGCCATGATCGTACCTCCTTCATCTGATGGACAGACAGGACATGCTCCCGACGCTCGGGATCGCAAGAACACTATAACCTGTCCGCGCCCAATGGCCACCCCTTTTTCCGGATTTGTGCCGCCAGTTCCCTTGTGGCAGAGCCGTCCCGGCTCTGTGCGGTCCCAGACCAGCGGCGAGACGCCGCTGCCACTTTGTTTCGCCACTTTGTTTCGCCTCTTGAAAAATCGCGCCAATATGCGAAACCTCTTTCCCGGAGCACACATGAAACACAGCTTTTCCCGACGCAACCTGCTCAAGACCGCCGCCGCATCCGCCGCGGCCATCGGTTTTCCCACCATCGTCCCATCCACCGTCTTCGGCGCCACGGCGCCGAGCAACACCGTCACCATCGGCGCGATCGGCGCGGGCGGCCGCGGCTCGGCGATCCTGGGCGAGGCCGCTGGGCACGACTTCGTCAAAGTTCTCGGCGTGTGCGACTGCTTCCAGTCGCGCCGCGATGGCTGGATCAACCGGCTGAATCAGAAATACGGCTCGCCCATCTGCACGGCCTATCGCGACCTCCGCGAGATGCTGGCGCGCGATGACATCGACGCCGTCACCATCGGCACACCCGACCACTGGCACGTCCCCGCGGGCCTGCTGGCCGTGCGCGGCGGCAAGGATGTCTACATCGAAAAACCCCTGGGCATCAGCATGGAGGAGTTGTTCGCCATCCGCCGCGAGGTGCAGCGCTATGGCCGGGTGTTCCAGTACGGCACGCAGCAGCGCTCCATGGGCCACGTGCGCTTCGGCGCGAGCTGGTGCGCAACGGCCGGCTGGGGAAGATCAAGTCCGTGGAGGTCACCGCGCCCAGCTATGGCTTTAACGGCGGGTCGCTCGATCCGATCCCCGTGCCGGCGGGCTTTGACTACGACATGTGGCTCGGCCCCGCCCCCTACCGGCCATACACCAAGGACCGCTGCACGGAGTGGGGCACGTACTGGGTGCTGGACAACGCCCACGGCTTCATCGGCGGCTGGGGCGCGCATCCGCTGACGGACATGGTCTGGGCCATGGGCGACGATGCCGGCGCGGTCCCGATCGAATTCGAGGGCAAGGGCAAGTTTGGCACGGGCCTGTTCGACTGCGCCCTATGACTGGGACATCAAGGGCAAGTTCGCCAGCGGCGCTGATTTCCACTTCATCCCCGGCGGCGACTGCGCCATCATCACCGGCGAGAAAGGCAAGGTCTGGATCAGCCGCGGCGGACTCAGGACCGAGCCGGAATCGCTCAAGAACGAGAAAATCGGCCCGGAGGAGATCCACCTCTATCAAAGCCCCGCGCACATGACCAATTACCTCGAATGCGTGAAGACCCGGCAGCGCACGGTGGCGCACGTGGAGGTGGCGGTGCTGTCGGACACGATCACGCAGCTCAGCATGATCGCCATCTACGCCGGCCGGAAGATCAAGTGGGACCCGACAAGGGAAGAGATCATCGGCGATCCCCAGGCGTCGCAAATGATGGTGCGGTCGATGCGGCGGCCATGGCATTTGTAGGGTGGGCGTAGTCTTTCGGCCGGCGTGAGCATGCCCACCCAGATAGCGCCATACGCGATACGCAAATACGTATTACTAGTTACACCTCATTCCTCCGCCATCGGGCACGCCCCATCCGCCCCGCAACACCCCCGACATCCTTCCGGCATGGACGATGACTTGCCCGCCGCCTGGCTGACCGCGAACACGCTCAGGGCCTTCTCTGTCTGCGCCGATCCGCATTTGGGGCAGAGGATCTTCTCTTTCGAGTTCATCGTTCGCAGCAGCTTCTCGAACTTCGCATCGCACTTTCGGCACGTGTATTCGTATACGGGCACCTTCAAACTCCTTGTCGGTTAATCGTGACAGGGTATTCTACTCGCGGAGAAACCTTATGCCCACTCATGCTTACCCGGACCTGACCAAGTTCATCAACGCCTCACAGATCGCCGGTATCGATGCTTACAGCATCGACGATGGCCCCGCGCGCGGCGTGCGGGCCTTGTGCGTCAACACCGGCGGGGGCCTGCGCTATCGAGTCCTCGTCGATCGCGGCCTGGATATCGACCAGGCGTTCTTCAACAATCTCAGCCTCACCTTCCTCTCGCACAAGGGCGTCACGCCGCCCACCCGCGCGCTGGACCGCGGCCTCGACTGGCTCAAGGGCTTTCCCGTCGGCCTGCTGACAACCGGCGGGCCGTTCAACATCGGCGGCCCCTGCAACGATGCCGGCGAGGAACTTGGCCTGCACGGCCCGCATTCCAACTCCGGCGCCACCATCGAGTCGGTCATCCAGCCCAGCCCGCATACGGGCAACAACGAGCTCAAGATCGTCGGCCGAATTCGCTACGGCGCATTCTACGGCCCGTGCGTTGAGCTCAAGCGCACGATCGTTTCCACCCTGGGCGAAAACGCCATTAGTGTCACCGACGAGCTATACAACGCCGGCAACACCGACGTGCCGCACGCATGGCTGCTGCACATCAACTTTGGCTATCCGCTGGTCGATGAAGGCGGCGAGTTCTGCTATGCCGAACAGAAGGTCGAGCCGCTGCCGGGCGATCCGGCCGCCGCCCGGCGATTCAGCGCGAGCGGCAAGTACAAGCAGATCCCCGCGCCCATGCCCGAGCACAGCGGCCCAACGTCCTTCGTCGGTTATATCTATCCCAAGCCCGAGAAGGGCGGGGCGGCCACCGTCGCCATCGTCAATCCGAAGCTCCAGATCGGCGTGGCCGTTCGCTACAACACGGCGCAGTTCCCGCGCGTGGCCAACTGGCAGCACTGGGGCAAGCACGAATACGTCTGCGCGCTGGAGCCGGCCAACGGCACCGTCGAGAGCCGCGAGCGCGACTGCGCCCGCGGGCTGCTGGATACGCTCAAGGCGGGGCAGACGAAGAAGTACGAATACACGATCAGCGTGGCCAGCGGGAAAGAGCAGATTGAGAAGCTGAGGGCGATGAATGGGTGAGAGCGTGCCTATACTTCTCCGACTCAACAACGAAGGAGAATTACATGAAGCTCGCCGTCCTCTCAATCGCCGCTTTGCTTCTCGCCCACGTCGCCTTGGCCGAGGATGCCAAACCTGTCCAGGCCATTGCCACCATCGAGGCCACTAAAGGCAACACCATCAAGGGGACCGTGAAGTTCATGCAGACCGGCGACAAGACGAAGATCGTCGCCGAGATCACGGGGCTCAAGCCCGAGTCGAAGCACGGCTTTCACATTCACGAAGGCGGCGAGTGCGGCGAGGATGGCATGGCCGCCAAGGGCCACTACAACCCCGACAACCAGCCGCACGGCGGCCCCGACAGCCCCAAGCATCACGCCGGCGACCTGGGCAATATCACGGCCGACAAGGACGGCAACGCCCACTATGAGCTGACGGTCGATTACATCTCCATCAATGGCAAGAACCCCGTCGTTGGCCGGGCGGTGGTCGTGCATCAGAACCCCGACGACCTGGTCAGTCAGCCCGTCGGCAACGCCGGCCCGCGCATCGGCTGCGGCGTGATCAAAGTGGTGGAGGAGGCGGCGAAGTAGACGTGACGGAACCACAGATGAACACAGATCAACACAGATTCAAAGAAGTGTCTTCTGTGATTGCCACTTCATCCGTGTTTATCCGTGTTCATCTGTGGTTGCTTTATCCGGTCTACCACTCCACCGATTCCAGGAATTTCAGGCTCTGCGGGATCTGTTGCACGGCGGTGGGCGACTCATCTTCGATGAAGTAATACTTGATGCCGATCTTCTGCGACGCCGTGAACAGGGCCGGCCAATTCACCTGCCCGCTCCCCAGCGCCACGTCGTTGGTCAGATCGGTGTGGGCCGACAGGTTGCCGGTGGGAACGCCCTTCTTCAGGTCCTTCAGGTGCAGCAGGAGCCAGCGGTCGGGGTACTTCTCCAGCAGCTTGGCCGGGTCCTGGCCGGGCAGCACCGTCCAGAGCACGTCCATCTGGAAGAAGACCGTCTTCGGATCGGTCTGGCCTACGAGCAGGTCGAAGAGCGTGCCATCGCCGTGGGGCACGAACTCGTAGCCGTGGTTGTGATAGTAGAACTTGATCCCCTCCTGCGCCAGGGCCGCGCCGGCCTTGTTGAAGACCGCGGCGGCCTCGCGGCACACCTGCTCGCTGAACGGCGGCTTGTGCCCGATCCACGCGCAGCCGACATACGGGATGCCCAGCGCCTTGGCGTCGCGGATGACCGCGCCGATATCGTCGCGGAGCTGCGCATAGGGATAATGCCGGCCGATGGGCGCCAGCCCGCGCTGATCGAGCTGCTTGCGGAAGTCGGCCGGCGATAGGCCGCCATAGTCGGCCACCTCGACGTACTTGAAGCCGAAGGCCTTGACCTTGTCGAGCGTCGCCGTCACGCCCTCCTTTTTCTGCATGTCGCGCAGGCTGTAGAGCTGCAGGCCGGTGGGACCCTTGAAGCTCTTGCCAGCGCCGACTTCGTCGGCGGGGACGACATGGTTCATCAGGCCGAATGACAACAGTGCCACGGAAGCTGCTCCGATGATTGTGTGCATCATTGAGTTCCTCTCCGATCATCATATCGGGAGAAAGGTTGTGGAGCGAGCCGCCCCGGCCGCGATTCTCTCCGCCAACCGTCGCGCGCTTGTCGGCGCTGTCGTCGTTTATCATGATAAATGACGACAGCGCCGACGCTGGGGGGGCTGACAGGATCTGCGGGGGCGGGTACGGGCCAGGTTCCCCAGGAAGTGAGTGGCCGCGATCCCGTATATCGCTGGCGGACTTGCCGCGGTGCCCACTGGGGGCCTATCACGGTCGTGGCTGCGGCGGAGCCGGCCGGCCCTTCCGCCTCCGCCATACGCGCAGCAGTTCTTCACACCCACGGTCCCATCCCTTCCTAATGTCGATCATCTGAAGCTGCGGCAGCGTCCATGAAAGCTGGCGCAGATTGCATCTCTTGAGAAGCACCGGGATGATGCGCCCTTGATAGCGTTTCTGGCTCAAGACGTATTGCAGCTCGCGCTGCACCCACATGGATCGCACCGCGTGCGGCGTGAGGAGAACCATGAACCATCCGCAGCGGTGCAGAGCCGCCCCGATCTCATCATGCCACTGCTGGGCGCCGCGGATGTGGTGCGGGGCGAACCATACGGGAACTCCATTTCCGACGAGCCACTCGCGCAGCCGACGGGCGGCGGCGTAATCCTGGCTCGCATGAGAGAGGAAAACCTCGCGCATCCCGATAACTCAGGTAAGGGTAACGCACAGCTCCTGGATTTTGCCGGCAACCTCGCCGAATTCATGGGCGACCCGAACATGCTCGTGCGGCAGTTCCAGGAGAATCCACGGCACATCCTTCCCCGCCTTCATCGCCCGGCCGACCAGAACCGTGAAGACCCGATGCTCAAATCGTCTGGATCCGAGCGCGTACTCGACGTTGTGGCGCAGCGAGTCCGAATCCATGGCCCGCGGGGTCAGCAGGATGACCATCAACTCCGAATCATCCAGCGCTTTGCCGGTCTTCTTGGCCCAGTTGTCGTTGGGGGCGATCTGCTCTTCTGGAAGCCAGACGGTAAAGCCAGCGCTTTGGAGCTGCCGCGCCAGTTCGCGCGCCAGATCCTCGTCCTTTCGCGCATGACTGAGGAAGACCTTCATGGCGGAATCTTACATGCGCCGGGAGGCGGGGTCAAAGCGTCAACACCTCCATGGAGCGCGGGCTGCTGGCGCGGCGCGACGCCTACGCGCGCAAGCACCGGCTCAGCCGTGCGCGCGTGCTGGCCGACAGCGTGGCGATGTTCCTGTCGGCGGCGGCATGAATGTGTCCCTGCCAAAGCTCGCCGCGTGCGCGTGCGGCAGGCGCGACGCATTTGAATCATGTCCCGTTTTCCCGCCTTGTCCCGTTTTCCCGCCTCGAAATGCGACGCCAGCCGCGGCGATTTGAGTGACAGGCACTCGGTGTGGCAATCAGATGCTCGGCCGAACTCATGCCGCATTTAAGCCACTTCCCAGCCACGTCGCATTTTCCAGCTCACTTGTTATCTTCCTCCCGGACCAACCGGCCGCCCAATGCGGTCGCGATCTCTTGCGCCATCGCAACCACTCGTTCCACCGATCTATCATCCGCACGGACGATCAGCATGGGGGAACCGTCCATGGCCCAGCCAATGAAACCGACCTCGGCACCGCCAATACAGACAATGGCCTCCGTGTCGGGGGCTCTGAACACCATCGGCTCGCGTGTGAACGGGTTGACGCCCGGGCGTGCCGGCACTGGCGCGAGACAGTGGTGCGCACTGATCAACGCGACCCACGCGGCGCGATCGATGCCGCGTGCCTCAGGCACACTGATGATGCGGCCTACGTCCAACATGTTCCATATTACGGCATGAAGCAGCGGCTAGGTCACTCCGAGGCTCATGATTAGCGCGATATGCAGACTGCCATTTACCTCGTTGGCATCGCCGGTATCCCCGGCGTCTTTCCACCCCGTACCGGCGGATCATCGTCGCTGCCCAGTGGCGGCGGGTCGGGCAGCGGCGGCGGGTCGGCCGGGGACAGCGGCTCGTCGCGCGTCAGCGGGGGGAGCGGGGGGAAGGCGTTGGAGGGCGGCTTGTTGAAGATCGAGGCGCTGGACAGGCCCATGGTCTGCGAGGCGATCGGGGCGCGGGGATGGACAATGGCGGCATTGACGGCGCGGGGGATTTGGCCAGGGGCGCGGTGGGCATGAGGGGCAGCGGATGCGGGGGAAGCGCATCGGCGAGCGGTGGCGGCAGTTCATTGCGGCGCGCGGCCGGATCGGGGATGGCGGGAAGCTTGGCCGCGCGCGGGGAGGGATGAAGGTCGATCTTCGGCAGCGATGGCCGGGCTTTGACGACGGGCGGCGCGGTGTGGGTTCGCTGCGTGGCCGGGGGATAGAGTGGCACGGGCAGGCGCGGGGCGCCTCCGCATACGCGGCGGCACCCAGCGAGAAGAGCACGAGTTGGAGGATGCGCCGGCTCATTTGGGTTTCAGCTCCGTGAGGCGTTTGGCCGCGAGTTGGCCCCAGCGGCTGGCGGGCTGGCCCCTGGCGACGCGGTCGAGCAGCTTGATCGCATCGGCCGGCCTGTTGAGCTCGATCATCGCGCCCGCGGCCTCGCACAGCGCGGCGGCCGTCCAATCGGGGTAGTCATAGGTGTAGGCCACCGACAGCAGCAGGTTCAGCGCATCCTGCGGCCGCTTCTGCTGCATTCGGCAGAGGCCCGCCTGGTAGAGGGATTGCGCGGCCAGCTCGCTGCTCGTGCTGCGGGGGACATCGCTGTAGGCGGCGATGGCGGCGTCGTAGTCCTTGAGATTCTCGCAAGCCAGGCCCAGCGCGCATCGTGCCTCGGGTGCCAGGGGGCTGGCCGGGAATCGCGCGACGAATACTTCGAGGACCGCGCGGGCGCTCGGCCACTGGCCAAGCTGGCAGTACGCCTGGGCCAGGCGCAGGATGGCGCGGTCGCGCGCCCCGACGATCACGCGCGGCGGCTGGCCTTCGATCAGCGGCGAGAGGACCTGGATTACGCCGGCGTAGTCTTTCTGAAGGAACTTGGCCTCGGCCGCTCCTTCGCGGCCAAACAGGAGATACTGCGGCGAAGCGCCGGCGACGACGGCCTGGAATGCCTCGTAGGCCGACTTGTAATCGCCGCGCGCCAGCGAGGCCGTGCCGAGGCGCAGGCGCACGCGGTCGGCCAGATCCTGGGGCGGGTCGTTGGCCAGCAGGTCCTTCAGGGCGGCCGCGGCGGCTTCGTGCTCGTCGCGCTGGAGGTGCAGGTCGGAAAGCTCCAGGCGGGCGTCGATGGCGATGGGCGAATCGGCCGCGAGCTGGATGATCGCCCTGTACGCCACGCGGGCCTGCTGCTCGGCGGGCTGGATCGGGACCGATGCCAGCGGAACCTCGGCGCCGATGGCATTGGCCGCGGGCGAGCCGTCGGCGGCCAGCCGGCGTTTGAAGTCGCGGGTTGCCTTGGCCTGCATGGCCGCGCGGGCGGTCTCAATTTCGACGGGCGCCAGCGTTCGCCATGCCCAGGCGGCGTCGTAGTACATCAGCAGCGCGGTCTGCGAATTGGGCGATTGCGCGGCAACGGCGGCTGCCTGCGTGGAAAGTGCATCGGCGGCGAGGCGCAGGGGCGCGGCGGCGCTGTCGATCGCGGCCCGCGCGGCGGCTTGCAATTCGGGCGTCGTCGCGGCGGCGAGCTTCTGTTTCGCAGCATCGAGTTCGCGCGTCGCCTGTTCCTTGGCGCATTGCCCCAGTCGCCACGATGCTTCGGCCGCTTCCGGCCGCCTGGGATAATTGGCCGCGATGGACTTGAAGAGCTTTCGCGCCGGCTCGAACTGGCCCGATTCCTTCAGAGCCAGCGCCAGGCAATATTGCAGCGTTGGCACGTAATCCACGCGGGCCGGATCCTTGAGCAGCGCCGGCTCGTACTGCGCCGCGCTTCGGTGAGGATCGCCACGGCCTGATCGGCCTTGCCGGTCAGCCGCAGCGCATCGCCCAGGTGGATCAGCGCCAGTCGGCGCGATGGGCACATCCTTCATCGGGGCGACGCGGAATCTCTCCAGCTCGGCGGCGGCGTTAGCATAGTTCCCCAGCCGCGCGCTGCACCGCGCCGCCTCCAGAAACAGCAT
Organism: uncultured Phycisphaerales bacterium; assembly: GCA_963836515.1. GTDB lineage: Bacteria > Planctomycetota > Phycisphaerae > Tepidisphaerales > Tepidisphaeraceae > CAWIJX01. The sequence continues at coordinate 1,330,072 of CAWIJX010000004.1, read as the reverse complement.
CGGCGTGAGCGGATGCTCGGGGAAGACGGCCGTCACCTCGTGATACGTGCGCCGGGCCATCGCCAGTTCCTGGCGCTTCTCTTCCGGCTCGGCGATCAGCTCGGCGATGCGCTGCCGGCAATAGCCGACCCGAAGCGCCGCGTCGAGGCTGATGGGTTTGGTATGCCGCGACGCCAGATAGCCATCGAACATCGCGCACGCCTGTTGAAGCTGCTGCATCACCCGCGCGGCGGATAGTGCGTCACTGGTATCCGCCGGCATTGTCCGCAGCATGCAGTCGCCTTGCAGGAACGACACGCCGGCCAGCTCGCCCGAGCGCGATGCATCGGGGATGGCGGCCAGCGACTTGAGCGCCTCGCCGTATTGATCCAGTTGATACTGCACCGTCGCCAAGCCCAGACGCGCCAGCACGGCATATTCGGTGTCCGGGTATTTCGTGATGACCGACTGAAAGCGATCAATGGCGTGTGCGTAGTTGCGCTGAGCGCGCGTCGGCGCGGCGGCCGAATTCGCCGCGAGCAGCGCATTCTCGGCATAGCGCGTGGCCATCTCGGGGAGCATCGCGCTCTTGGGGTAGGCCTGCTGGAACTGGAGGATCGCCGCATCGGATGCGACATAATCCTCCGCAAGCTGAAGGGCGATGATCTGGCGCACCTTGGCGACCTCGGCCACGGCGGGATTGAGCGATGCCGCCGCCAGGGCATACGAAGCTGCGGCGTCCTTGTGCTGATCCGCATCGCGCTGCATGTCGCCAAGCTCCAGGAGCATGGTGTCGCGCCGCGCTTTGGCGTCGGCATCGCCCGTCAGCGTCTGCACACGCTCCAGCGCCTTCTTGAGACTCTCGATTCCCGCGCCCAGCGCGGTCATGCGCACCGGCTGCGGCGTGGGCACATCGACGATCAACCCGCCCGAGGCCTTCGAGCCTTCGGTTGCGCCAACCTGGGCCTTGGCCAGCCAGCGCAGGGCCTGATCCGCCAGCCGCGGATGCTCCGCCAAAGCCTGCAGCGACGCTGTGGCCTCGGGAAAACGCCGCAGCAGAACCTGGCAGATCCCCGCCTGGAGCTGGCACTCGGCGGCGGCCACTGATTTGGGGAAATACTGCACGCAGGCGAGGAACTTGTTGAGGGCCTCCTCGTAGCGGGTGGCCTCCATGTGCAGCATCCCGCCGTAGTACATCGCCCGGGCCACGAAATCCGGCGCCTCGGCGATCTGGGCCGCCAGTCGCGCGCGATCTTCCGGCTTCAGATCGGGCCTCTTGAGCGCATCCTGCAAGAGCTGCCGATGCCGCAGCCACTCGCTGACAAGGCCCTCATACTGCGCTGAAGCCTCTCCGCGTTCGCCGGTGAGATGGTGCGTGCGAGCCAGCAGAAACCGCGCGTGAATGCCAAAGCCGTTTTCCTCGAACGGCGCGAGCTGGGCCAGCGATTTGCCGGCCGCCACGTAGTCCTTCAGGCCGAAACTGGCATAGCCGTGGTAATAGAGCGCCAGCGACCGCAGCGGATTGTTCTTGAACGCATCGGATGTCGCGATCGGCTCGATGGCCTCGTGGGCTTTCGTGTATTGGCCGAGGCGAAGCAGCACCTCGGCCTGATCGCAGCGAGCGCGGGCGAAGAAGTCGGCCTTGGCCGGGCCAAACGCATCGGCCGCGACCGCGAAATACGCTGCCGCCTGGGCGAGCTTGGCGTTGGCCTGCTGAAGGATTTTGGCGATCTCCGTTATGGGCTTGCCCGCCGCCTGTTGCGAGAGATCCTGGGCAAGCTGCCGCGTGCTGGTGGCCAGGTAGTACAGCGCATAGGGGCGCTCGGGGAAATCGGGCGTGTTCACTGCCGCCGTCAGCGCCGCCTGGGCCGATTCGAGATCGCGCGGGCCGGCCAGCAGCGACATCCCCAGCCCGTACTGGGCCGACGCCAGGTCAGCGCCCTTGGGCGCCGTCTTGAGATACTCGCGGAAACGGTCGACGGCGAAGGCGTAGTTCCGGTCGTTGAACGCCGTGCGGGCGCTGTTGAGCAGGGCCGACGGCGGCACCGAAGCCTGTGCGCAGACCAGCCGCGCCAGCAGCAGAATCGCCAACGCCATGCCTGTGTTGTGTTTCCTCATGATGAGTTCAGAGTTTCAAATCTCAGATTTCAAATCTCAAATCTCAGATTTCAGATTTCAGATTTCAAATGTCAAATTTCAGATCGTCACCCCTTCGCCGGCGATTTGGCCGCCTTGAGCTTTTCAAGCTGGGCGGCGAGGTTCTGGGTCTGCCGGTGCCAGTCTTCCATCTCTTTCTTCAGGCTGGAAGCCACCGTATCCGCGGCCACCTTTTCCTCCATTTTCTCGGTGACCATGCGATCGATGTCGTTCATGGCCGCCGTCTCGTTGGGGCATTCCTCGGCCATGGCCTGGCGATACACGGTGTCGGCGGCGTAATAGACCTTGCGCGCCTCGGCAACTTTTGCGCTATTCGCGCTCACGCGCTGGCGGATGGCCGTCTGCTTTGCCGTGAGGCCTTTCTTCACCTCGGCCAGGTCCTTCAGCTTCGCATCGAGGGCCTCGATCTTCTTCTTCAGCTCAGAGGTCTGTGGATTGGCGGCGACTTTGGCGGCCAGGGCCTGCTCGTAGGCGGCCTTGGCGGCTTCCCTTTTCCTGGTGTTTTCGGCCATCACCGGCGATGCCTTGCACGCATCCTCATACGCCACCCGGAGCTTCTCCAATTCCGGCCGGGGAACGAAAAGCTGCTGGGCCTCGGTGTAGGCGCGATAGGCGGCCGCAACCTTGGGATCGCGGCGGTGCAGTTCATAGACGCCAACTTCGTGCTTATCCATCCCGGCCGCGAGCTGGCGCATATCGGGCTTTCGCGCCGCCCGCCGCTGAATATCAGTCAAGAGGAAGTTGGCCAGTCGCTGTTGAGAATCAATCTCATCGATCTGATCGTCGATTTGCTCCATGCTCTTGTTGACGGCAACCGCCTCGGGATCGGCCGCCACCTCGGCCTCGAGCGTCTGGTTCAGGGCGGCATAGATATCGGTGTAGGCTTTCTGCGCGGCCACGACCTTGGCCGAGTTGGCCAGCTTCCGCTCGCGCACCTCGCGGGTCTCGGTGGCCCGGCGGGATAGCTCGGCGACATCATCCTGCCGCGACAGGGCTTCGCGAGCCTGGTAATACTGGGTGTACGCGGCGTTGTATTTCGCCGACGCCTCCTGGTGCTGCTTGGTGAGCGATTCCAGGTCTGACGGGCCATCGGCGGCGCAGAGCAATCCCGCGCAGATCGTCAGGCAATAAGCAATCCTCCTGAACAACACGATGCCTCCGTTAAGGTTCATCAACACAACACATTTACCCAACACAAGGCGGCGGCGTTGTTTGGGGTGGATAGTCGATGCCGCGGCGGGGGCAGGCGGGGAAGAAATGGCTTCGTTCCGCAGGGGAGAGTGCGCGGGAGAGCGAGTGGAATCTGCAAGGTCTGGCGCCGCGGGAGGTTGTGGATTGGTGGCCGGGGGATCGGTGGGTTCGTTCTGCGGGCGCTGGCTTTCGCCACGGAGGCACGGAGACACGGGGGCTCGGGGATTTTCGATTTTCGATTTTCGATTTTCGATTGGAGAAGGGGCTGATTGCGGAGTGTGGATCGCCGGTGGCAGATTCGAGATTGGAGTTGTCAGGCACTGCGAGCATGGGCACTCCTTGAGGCGCACTTGCACGGTACAGGCCCCTCAACCTTACCGCGGCATTACGCAAATCGGTTTGATTCGGCGCAACGGCGCAACACTGGCGGGGTTTTCGCGGGGAAAGTGAGGGATCATGGCGTGTTGGCCGGTCGATGTGCGCAGCGCGAGAGCGGCGGAGGGCCTGGCGAGAGCGACTGGCTGGCACCAAGTACGGGGAAATTGTTTGTTCGGTGGCCGCAAGGAGCGATTGACTCGTGCAACGCAGCGGCCGCGACTCTGTCTCGAAGGAGCAGCGAGAAGGAGGATGGAAAAGGCTTACGACTTACGACCATCTTTGTCTGATCCGACGCCTGATCCGCCGAACTCCGACCGCGCGGGGTGCGCCAGCGCCGGAATAATTATTTACGTCCCCTTTGCAGCTCTCGCGCGGGGTGCGCAGCGCCGGAATAATTATTTACGTCCCCTTTGCAGCTCTATTTACGTCCCCTTTGCAGCTCTTCCCCTTTGCAGCTCTCCGTTCCTGCGGGCCTAACCCCAGTAGACCGTCAGGGGTGGATTCAGAACAGGTATGCGAACATCTTGAAGCACGCCGGCTAAGCAGGCCCTTTTACTTGCATTCATCCGACAGCCGAGACCCAGAGAAGACTGCGGAAAGGGGTCCGTCCGGTCTGTCCGCTTTTTTTCCCCGTTTTCGGCGTTTTCAGATTTTTGCACCCACAAATAGGCGGGTTTTGGAATTTTTCCGGCGGCGGTCGTTGTCGTCGCGCCCCGGCTCATGGGAAATTCAGCTTGGGGCGGTGCGCTGATCCTCCAAGTCCCGTTGCGGCCAAAGCGAACCTACCTGGTCTCACTCGCCCGCCAACGGGGCGATCGCCTGGAATTCGGGCGGTTCTTCGAAGGCCTCGCCCTCGCACCGGCAGCACCACTCCGCGCGATAGCGTTCCTTCAACGGGAAAGGGATAAAGCCGCCGGCAGTTCTCGATGGCCCGTCGCAGCAGCGCGGAGCCGATTCGGCACCAGAGAGGGGGGCGCGGTGCTCGGTTACGAGTGTCAGGAAGAACGTCCCACCGCACCGCCGCATGCGCCGGTAATTGGGCATGGATCAGAGGGTATCGTGGTGGCGTGCAGCCCCGCAAGTCCGGCAATCCGGCAGCGAAGTGGTGGGCGGAGTAGCGCCCACCCTGGTTGACACGGCGACTTCGCTGCGGCAATATATTGCACAGAAGGGTGCTATATGAGCGACGAAACCAACAAGGGCTTCAATATTCAACCAGTCTCGCAGCAGGTTGCCCATGATCTGATGCCACGAGTGTCAGAGCATCTTCTGCGGGCGACGCAAAATCCAATGAATCAGGCAGTGCAAGAGATCGCTGCAGGGGCAGATGAGATGGCTGCGGTGGCACGAGAGAACTGGGCCAGTGCGTTTCACGAGCGGCTCTCAGAGTGGATTGGGAATTTCGACAAATCACTGGACGACAAACACGAAGTTGGCGTCAGACTGGTGAGCTTCGGTCAGACTGTGATATTCCATCTGCGAGCAATTGGCTACTACAATCCATCCTTAATAGCCTTCAGTGGCGAGACCGATGACGGGCAGCCTGTGGAGTTGATCCAGCACGTCAGCCAGATCAGCATTCTGCTAATGAAGATGAAGCGAAAGAATCCAGAGACGCCCAAGAAGCCCATCGGGTTCCAGACGGAAGGTGAGTCGGACGCGCCACCTGCTGGCATCTGACGGAATAATGCCGAATACACGCTCGTCTGCGAACTTCACTGATTACCAGGAGCACGGATTATGACCCCGCCGATCACTCCGCCCACCGACAACATGTACAAGTTCATGGCGTTGTCGGGCGTTGCACTCGTCATCGTCGGAATCTACTGCTGGGTTCAGTTGTGGATTTCCTTCAATGAACGTGAGCAGACCCTGAACGAGTCAATTGCCAGGTCACTCGCTCTATCATCGGCCAATGCTCACCTCAGTAGAATTCAATGGCTCCTCAAGAACCCACAGGCCCGTCGCGAGATCAATAGCACTCAGGCGACGACTAGTCCGTGGGTGGCGGAATGGGATAGAGCCTTTGAAGGGCTTAGCTCATGGAAGCCGGAGTTGCCCCCGCCCAATTTCGATGTCCAGTTGTCTCAACTGCAAACTGCCAGATGGCGACTCAGCGCGTGGCCGGGAATCTCCAGCATCTGCCTGCTCCCTGCAGGAATCGCACTCGCGGCCTGGGGCTTCAGGCTGTGGTATCGACGTGTACAGGTGTATCAGGATGCCATATTGAAGGCCGAAGCCAGGGCAAAGCAGCAGGCGGAGAAGGAACCGGCACACGCCTGATCTAGCCCACCGCTTGGGGCGGTGCGCTGATCCTCCAAGCGTCTCACTCGCCTGCCAACCGGGCGATGGCCTGGAATTCGGGCGGTTCTTCGAGGGCCTCGCCCTCGCACTGGCAGCGCCACTCCGCGCGATAGCGTTCCTCGGCCACCAGCCGATGGAACGAGGAGTGTGGCCAGGCGTGCGGGCACTTCGCGTGCTTGTGCTTCACGGGGTTGTAGGGGATTCCTGGAGCAGGTGGAGATGTTCGGGCAGCAGCACGATCGCGTCAACGGAAAAGGAATAAAGCCGCCGGCAGTTCTCGATGGCGCATCGCAGCAGCGCGAGCCGGTTCGGCGCAAAAGAGGGGAGCGCGGTGCTCGGTTACGGGTGTCAGAAAGAACGTCCCACCGCACCGCCGCATGCGCCGGTAATTGGGCATGGATCAGAGGGTATCGTGGTGGCGTGCAGCCCGGCAAGCGAAGCGGTGGGCGGAGTACCGCTCACCCTACATCATCGCGGCTGAAGTATCATGCCGAGTGATGCCGATCTCCATGAAGTCACGGATGACAAGGAGATGCGATGGTCACGGAAGACTTGAACAGCCACGCGTTGGTTCTACCGCAAGCACAGCGTTGCATTCTTGAGAGCCTGGTCCGGCGGAAGACCTGTCCGCAGGCGGTGGCCACGCGGGCTCGCGTGATCTTGGCGGCCGGCGAGGGTCTGGGCTCGGTGGGGATCGCCCTTCGGGTGGGGTGCTCCCGCGAACTGGTGCGACACTGGCGAGCCCGCTACAGGGCGGCCCAGCAGGCTTGGGGAGCGGACGTTGCCCAGTGGGATGAGGCGGCCCTGGCCCGGAAGATCGAGCAGGCGCTCTCGGACGAGTATCGCTGCGGGTGTCCGGGCAAGTTCACGCCTGAGCAGTACTGCCAGATCATGGCGTTGGCCTGCGAGAAGCCGTCGGACAGCGGCCGGCCGGTGACGAACTGGACGAACCGGGAGTTGGCCGACGAGGCGGCCAAACGGGGGATCGTGCCGTCGATCTCGCCCCGGCAGGTGGGGCGTTTTTTAAAAGGAGGCGGACCTGCGGCCGCACAAGATGCGGTATTGGCTGAACAGTCCCGACCGGCAGCATCCCGAGGAGTTTGCGGCGCGGTCGGGGGCGGTGTGCGCGGCCTACGGCTCGGCCATCGCGATGCACGAGCTGGGCACGCACCTCGTGAGCGTGGATGAGAAGACCGGCATGCAGGCGATAGAACGCGCGGCGCCCACGCTGCCGATGAGGCCGGGACAGGTGGAGCGTCAGGAGGCCAATTACGTTCGGCACGGGACGCTGATGCTGACGGCCAACCTGGAAGTGGCCACGGGGAAGGTAATCTGTCCAACGGTGGCGTTGACGCGGCACGAGGAAGACTTTGCCGCGCATGTGGCCCAGACGGTGGCCAGCGACCCCCAGGCAGCGTGGATCATCGTGCTGGACCAGCTCAACACGCACCAATCCGAGACGTTGGTGAGGCTGGTGGACGAGTTGTGTGGACTGGGGGTGGAACTGGGCGTCAAGGGCGAGTCGGGCCTGCTCAAGGACCTGAAGAGCCGGCGAGCGTTCCTGGAAGACCCCAGCCATCGCATCCGGTTCCTGTACACGCCACGGCACGCTTCGTGGCTCAACCAGATCGAGATCTGGTTCAGCATCCTGGCACGCCGGCTGCTGCGCCGGGGCAGCTTCCAATCCATCGACGAGTTGCGGCGGCGTGTCCTGGCGTTCATCGAGTACTTCAATCAGACGATGGCCAAGCCGTTCCGGTGGACCTATCAGGTCCGGCCCTTGAGCGCGTGACGGACGTGGCGGAAAGGGTCGATCTCAACAGACTGGCCACGATTCCCGGCGGAAAGGCAGGTGGCGCCCGCAAGTCATCATCCCCAACAGGCGATTGGACCGACCGCAACGCCTCCGGCGCGGGCCACGCTTCCGCCTGGTCCGAGCAGCCCCGTTCCGGCCATGCCTCTCGTGCCCGCCGTCGAATGCCTCGATCCGCCCCTCCACACCACCCCCTCCTTACCCGAGGCCACGATATCTCTGCCCTGATGATCTACCTTCTCACAATCCCGCTGTTTTCCTCCGCGAAGTATTTGCTTCCTCAGGCAAGGCTGTGTATTTTATTGTCCGGCTCGGGGTCGGGCGGCGCTGCTGCGCCGTCCGGCGAGGGCCCGGGCAGGTGCAGTTACGGACCCGACGGAGCGGGTTGCACGAAATCCCATCTTTGTGCGGCGGCGCGGAGGATCCCGCGACCAGCACCGCTCCAAGAGTCTGTGATCTGACAATCAATCGCGGAATGGCCAGCGGGCGCGGGCAATGTGTTCGCGTCGATGGCCGCCGCAGGGGCGCGGAAAGGAGTCTGGCCATGATCCTGGATTCGATCATTGGCGTCTTCAGCCTGGACATGGGGATCGACCTGGGGACCTGCAACACGCTGGTGTGCGTCAAGGGACAGGGGATCGTGCTCAACGAGCCCAGCGTCGTCGCCGTCAAGAAGAACACCAACCGCGTGCTGCAGAACGGCAACGCGGTGGGCCTGGTCGCCAAGGCCATGCTGGGCATGACGCCGGGATCGATCAGCGCCATCCGGCCAATGAAGGACGGCGTCATCAGCGACTTCGAAGTGACCGAGGCGATGCTGAGCTACTTCATCCGGCGCGTGCATGGCCGCAAGCACTTCATCGGCCCGCGCGTGGTCATCGCCGTGCCGTCGGGCATTACGCCGGTGGAAAAACGCGCGGTGCTGGACAGCGCCGAGCGCGCCGGTGCGCGGCGCGTCTATCTCGTCGAGGAGCCCATGGCCGCCGCGATTGGCGCCGGGCTGCCCGTGACCGAGCCAGCGGCGAGCATGATCGTCGACGTCGGCGGCGGCACGACCGAGGTCGCCATCATCTCGCTGGCCGACATCAGCGTCTGCCAGTCGGTGCGCGTGGCCGGCGACGATTTCGACGAGGCCATCGTCGAGCACATGCGCAAGACGTACAACATGGCCATCGGCGAGCCCACGGCCGAGCGCATCAAGATCGAGATCGGCTCGGCCGCGCCGGTCTGGGGCGACAGCGAGCCGACGATGGACGTGCGCGGGCGGGACATGATCAGCGGCCTGCCGCGCAAGACGACGATCACGGCCGGCGAAATCCGCGAAGCCCTGCAGGAACCCGTCACCAAGATCATCGAAGCCGTCACCCACACGCTGGAACATGCCCAGCCGGAATTATCGGCCGACCTGGTTGATAAAGGCATCACGATGGCCGGCGGCAGCAGCCTTCTGCGCGGGCTGAGCCAGGTGATCAGCAACGCCACCGGGCTGGAAGTGAAGATCGCCGAAGATCCTCTCACGTGCGTGGCCCGCGGCACGAGTGTGTACCTGGAGAACCTGGAGCTGTGGAAGGACACGATGGAGAGCGACTCGGATGAGATGTAGAGGCACTCAAGCAGGCGGGCCTAAAATGAGGTGAGCCATGAAGTACGCCATCATCATCGAGCGCGGCCCCAGCAATTACAGCGCGTACGTTCCAGACCTGCCCGGATGCATCAGCACAGGCAAAACGGTCGAGGAGGTGCGCCGGCACATTCAGGAGGCGATTGAGTTCCACTTGGATGGCATGCGCGAGGACGGTCTTCCCATTCCGCCGGCGACAACCGTATGCGAGTACGTAGAGGCGCCCGGAGAGGCTGCCTGATTTACCCATAGCGAAGTGACACGGATGTCACGAATTCGATTCAATCACGTTTTCATCGTCCTGATCCTGCTCTCCGGCATGGCGGCGTTCTTCCTGCCTGAGCGGTTTGGCAACCTCCTGCGCGGCCGGGCCGAGCGCGTTTTCGCGCCGGTATGCTCGCCCGTGCGGCGCATTGCCGGTTCCATCAGCGGGCGGCTGCGCAGCCGCGCCGATGTCGTGTCGGCCGGGTATGACGCCACGCCGCACCCGGAGGATGCCCGCGAGGAGATCGATCGCCTGCGTTCGTCGGTGGCTAACCTGACCGTGCAGCTTGCCGACCTGCGGCAGCTCTACGCCAACCGCGATCTGGCCGGCGCCGTCCGCAACTACAGCACCGCGCCGCTGCGCGTGATTGGCGGCGACCAGGGCGCCAAGGAAACGCTGCTGCTGGCCGCCACATCCGGCGACGGCGTGGCCGTGGGCATGCCCGTCGTGCATCGCTACGGCGTGGTCGGCCGGATTGCCACGGTCGCCGGCGGCGGAGCGCACGTACGGCTCATCACCGATCGCGGCTTCCGCATGACCGGCGCGTTCGGGCAGTTTGCGAAGAATTCCGACGGTAGCGGCATGGATTTCGTGCTGGCCAACACCCCGCCGCCGCTGGTCGAAGGCCGTGGAAGCGGCCTGATGAGCATCACCAACCTCACGCGCAAGCAAATCACCGATGCCGGGGTGAAGCAGGGGCATTGGGTGGTGCTGCAGGATGCGGACAACTGGTGCATGCCGGCCAACGGTTGCCTCCTGGGCGTGGTGCAGCGGATCGAGCCGCTCGCGCAGGCGCCGTTGTTCGCCGACGTGACCGTCGCGCCGCGGGCCAATTTGCTGCAGTTGCGCGAGGTGATGGTTGTGACGGGAAAGATGAGCGCGGCAAGAACGGAGTCGAAGGTGAAAAGCAAAAGATAGGGCTCAGGAGACCTGACCCCTGAACCCTGACCCCTGACCCCCACAATGCGCTGGCCGATCTATTGCATCCTCGCCTACCTGATCATCGCCCTGCAACTGGCGTTGAGCGGCTTTCTCAACTGGGGCCGTTGCACGCCGAATCTTGTGCTTCCCGTGGCCGTGTTCATCGCCATTAACGCCCGCCGGCCGGAGGCCCTGCTCGGCGCGTTCCTCCTCGGCGCGGTCCAGGATCTGTTCACGCAGCAGCCGCCGGGGTTGTATGCCTTCAGCTATGGCCTGGTTGCCCTCTTCGCCATCGGCGCCAGCCGGCCGTCTATCGCGACCACCCGCTGACGCACTTTTTCATGGCACTGGCGGCGGCCATCCTGACCAACGGCATCCTCTGCTTCAATGCCTGGGCCTATCCCCGTCTTCACGACGTCGCGGACGCGGCTTCCCCGGCTTTCCTGGCGGCACTGGGCAGCGCTGTTTACACCGCCGCGATCGCGCCGGTCCTGCTGTTTCCTCTGGTGAGATTCAAGCGGATCTTCGGTTTTCGTGGCCAGCGATCGCATGCGGGATCGGTGACCACGATGGGCATCAGCGCGTGAGGATTGCGAATTGCAGTGCTGGTTGTTTCCGTCAGTTGTCCGTGGTCAGTTGTCCGTGGACGGGTCAATGGTCCGATGGTCAGTTGCAGAGCCTCCCTGACCTCCGCGAACGATCCACTGACCAACGAACCACGGACCCAACCACTGACAACGGACTACTGACTACTGACAGGGACGCATGTTCGAGCGACGCCTGAAAATCTTCTTCGGCCTGATCATCGCCGTCACGCTGCTGCTGCTGGCGCGGGCGGCGCAGGTGCAGGTCATCGGCTCCGGCTACTGGAAGGACAAGGCCCGGGAGAACCTCAAGCGCAGCCAGCTTGTCGAGACGGTTCGCGGCAGAATCCTCGATTTCAAGGGCCGTGAACTGGCCGTGGATCAGCCCTGCATCGACGCCGCCGTCGACTACCGCGCCATCATCCGCGAGGCCGCGTGGCTCAAGACGCAGGCCATCGCCCGCCTCAAGGCCGATGCATCCTCCGGCTATGCGCGAACCCCCAAAGCCCAGCGCGGGAAACTGATCGAGCAGGAAACCCGCCGCGTCGAGGCCGATATCGACCGCATGTGGCAGGCGCTGGCCGCCGTCTCCGGCAAGCCGCGCGAGCAGATCGACGAGGTCGTCGCCAACGTTCGCCGGCGCGTCGAGATGCGCCGGCGCTACATCTGGTATCGCAAGTACGAGCAGGCCATGAACCGCCACGGTAGCCGCGAACCAGCGCCGTGGTACAAGCAGTGGCTGCTGAACGAGGAGCCCACGCCACAACTCGACAGCTTCGCCATCGACGTCTCCGAGCAAACCGACGCCCACGTCATCCTCACCGCCATCACGCCCGAGGCTCACATCGCCCTCAAGAAGCGCCTGGAGGAATTTCCCGGCCTGGTGCTCCGCCCGAGCAAACACCGCTTCTATCCCTATGGCTCCGTCGCCTGTCATGTCCTCGGCCACCTGGCCAACGTCTCGCGCGAGGACCAGCAGGCCGACCCGAATCTGCACGATGAGCTGCGCCATTATCTTCCCAACGACCTGATCGGCCGGGCGGGCGTCGAGTCACTGGCCGAGCAACTTCTGCGCGGCACGCGCGGGCGGATCGAGCGGATTGTGGGCCACGATGGCATCGTCGGCTCCGTCGAGCCCCAGGGCGGCAAGGATGTCCGCGTCAGCATCGATATCGAGCTACAGCGCGAGATGGAGAATGCCTTCCGCCGGGTCGAGTTTTTCGACAAGCAGGACATGGTGGTCGAGGCCCACGAGATGCACGGCGCCGCCATCGTGCTGGACATTCCGACCAACCAGGTCCGGGCGCTGGTGTCCTATCCGCTCTATGACCTGAACAAGCTCGCCGATGAGTATGCCCAGCTCGCGCTCGACCACATCAACGAGCCGATGCTGAACCGCGCCACCATGATGGCGCTGGAGCCCGGGTCAACCGTCAAGCCCATGGTGGGCCTGGGCGCCGTCACGCAGGGGCTCATCACGCCGGATAGCACGATCGAATGCACGGGCTTCATGAAGGACAGCCATGGCCACGATGTCCCATTCGGGCGATGCTGGGTGGCAACCCGTTTCCTCGGGCAACTCGGCCGCGAGGGCGTCAAGCATCACCAGTGCCCCACCGGCGCTGAACATCCCACGGGCTTTCTCACGCTCACTGACGCAATCCAGCGAAGCTGCAACGTCTTTTTCGAGACGCTCGGCGAACGACTGGGTCTGCAGGGGTTGTCGTATTGGTTTGAACGTTTCGGCGTCGGCCGGAAGACCGGCATCGGACTGACCGAAGTCGCCGGTCATCTGCCCAACCAGGCCAAGCCCGAAGATGCCCAGGCGCTGGGCACGGCATGGTTCTGCGCCATCGGCCAGTCGCAGGTGCTGGCCACGCCGATCCAGATGGCCAACGTCGCCGCCACCATCGCTCGCAACGGCCTGTGGATGCGGCCGAGGCTGCTGGCGGAGGAAAAGCCGGCGGCCGGCAACCAGGTGGACCTGCGTCTCTCGCCCGCCGGCCTGGCGGCCGTGCGCGAAGGCATGTGCCGTGTCGTGAACACGCTGGCTGGCTCCGGATATCATTACATCCGCCGCAGCGACGTGGTCATCGCGGGCAAGACCGGCACCGCGCAGGCTGGCGAGTTCAGCATCGTCGAGCGGGATGCCGATGGCCACGCCAAGCGCGATGAGAATGGGCATCTGATCGTCACCCATCCGCCCCTCAGCACGCTTGCCCAGCCCAATCCGCAAATGCCGTGGTATCGCGGCAGCGGCACCAGCGGCAAGGACCGGGCGCATGCGTGGTTCATCGGTTTTGCGCCGGCCGATCGGCCGCGGATCGCCTTTGCGGTGGTGCTGGAGTATGGCGGCGGCGGCGGATCGGACGCCGCGCCCATCGTCCAGGCGCTGCTTGATGCCTGCATCCGGCACGGTTACCTTCTGTCTGAAGCGGAAGCGTCAGCGCCCGCTCGCGACAGGGGCGGGCGCTGACGCTTCGCGCTGCAGATGAGGATCATGACTCACGCCAACGACCCTGCCTCCGCTCCGCTCCTGGCCACCACGCCCGGCGAGCGCCGCGCACCGTCACCTCCCGCGGGCGCTGGCGCGCCTGGGGCGAGAGCAGCGTCCGGATCTGGTCGATCAGCGCGCTGCTGCTCGCCGCGGCCATCACCTGGCATGTTGCCGGGCAGTTGATCCAGTCGGCCGGCAACCGCTGGCTGATCGAAAAGGGCGTGCTCGTCAAAGGCGAGGTCGTGGCCACCATCCCCGCCGTCGGGCCCAACAAGCTCGTGTACGCGGCCGATAATCTGTCCTACAGGATTCGCTTTGTCCTGCCCAACGAGATTGCGCTCGCCGCGGTTGTCGGCGACAAGGCCGAGAAAGATGCGCTGGTCATTCGGCCCGCCGCTACCCAGCCCGCCGCCACCCAGCCGTTCGCCAGCCTCAAAGGCTGCCAGCTTCTCTTCACGAGCGGCAAGCTCCAGGGCCTCTCGCGCGAGATCGTGCAATATGACCCCGGCAGCGGCAGGGTTACTCTGAGCAGCGCAGATCCATTGCCAATGGAGCCCGTTGTCGGCGATGACATCCGCATCGCGCCCCGCGCCCTTACGGTTACTGGATACCTGCGCGACCAGCGGAAAGGGCTCGCGTACCGCGCCATGCCTGAATCCAGCGTCCTTGAAATCGCCGTCGACCCCAACAACCTCTCGCGCTGGACCGACCGGCTCAATCCATCCCTCGCCGGCGATTTTCTCGCCGCGATCATCCTCGGGCCGCTGCTGGTGGCGGCTGTCCTCATGACCATCATCATGCGCGGCCGCGTGCTGAGGCTCTGGCGCAATGGCCACGCCATGCAGGCGGTCGTCGTCGAGACGCGGCACGCCGCCGCCGCGCCGTTGTCGCGAGTCGTGCGCTTCACGCTGGCCGAGTCCCGCGATCGCCGCGTTCTTTCAGCTTTGGTCCCCTCGCGCGTCGGCGAGCTTCAGTCGGGCGATACGTTCTGGGTCGTCTGCTCCGGCCCGCAGGCCAAATGGGCGCTGGTGGCGGGACTATACGTTTGACCCCGGTCACTCACCGCAGAGACGCAGAGGACGCAGAGCATGTATTTCAGATCTGAGATCTGAAATCTGAAATTTGGAATGGAATCCCCCAATCCCCATGAACCGCCTCTGGCGACAACTCGCGATCGCAACCAACTGGCCGGTGTTCGTCGCCATCACGGTCCTGTCAACCATGGGCGTCGTGAGCATCTGGGCGCATGCCAAGATCGATCCCCACGGCACCGCCGACGCCCGCAAACAGCTCATCTTCATCCTGGCGGGCTTCGCCCTGATGCTGCTCATGCAGCTCGTCAGCTACATCAATCTTGGCCGCTATGCCTGGGGCTTCTATGCCCTGAGCCTGCTGCTGCTGGTCTACACCATCGCCCCCGGCGTGCCCGCGTCGGGATTCCTGGGCGTGCCCGAGATCAACGGCGCCAAGGCATGGATCAACTTCGGTTTCCTGAGCCTCCAGCCCGCCGAGCTGACGAAAGTTTCCGCGTGCCTGCTCCTGGCGCGATATCTGCGTTTCAGGTCCAACTATCGAACGCTGGCCGGATTGCTGCCCCCATTCGCGATCATCTTCGTGCCGCTGTTCCTCATCCTCAAGCAGCCCGATCTCGGCACGGCCCTGATCTTCATCCCCGCGCTGTTCCTGATGCTCTTCGTGGCCGGCAGCAAGATCGGCCACCTCCTGGCCATTGTGGGCCTGGGGACGCTCTTTGGTGTCATCGCCTGGTTCAGCGGCTCGATGGAAAAAACCGGCATGGCCTATGACCTGCCCGTTCTCCGCCACATGCCCGCGCTCGTGAAGAAATACCAGCGGGCGCGCGTCTACGCGATGTTTTCCAAGGACCCCGCGGTGCTGCGCGAGGCGGGGTTTCAGCAGGAGCAGGCGCTCACCGCCTTCGGCTCCGGCGGCATCGCGGGCCGCGGCATCGGCAACGTTCCCGTCGGCCGGATCGTCCCCGAGGCCCACAACGACATGATCCTCGCGCTCATCGGCGAGCAATTCGGCTTCATCGGCACCTGCATCATGCTGGCGGCGTATCTCGTCCTCTTTGCCACGGGGATCGAAATCGCCTCCGCGACGCGCGAGCCCTTCGGCCGGCTCACGGCCATCGGCATCGTCTCGCTCCTGGCCGGCCAGACCTTCCTCAATCTGCTCGTAGCCGTGCGCCTGATGCCCGTCACCGGCATCACCCTGCCCTTCGTCAGCTACGGCGGCAGCAGCCTCCTGGCCAGCTTCATCGCCGCCGGCCTGCTCCTGAACGTCGGCCAAAACCGGCCGCTGGTCATGGCGAAAGATGCGTTCGAGTTCGAGGAGTAAGTGCCGCCGGTGCCCTCACCGGCGGTTCGCTCGCCCTCATGCCGCGCATGGTCCGGGCCGCGGCACCGTTCGGAGTTCGGTTCGGAGTTCCGCGTTCACGCGGCCTGGATACCGCTCCGTTCGGAGTTCCGCGTTTACGCGGTCTGGCCACTACCGAGACGTGGGGACTCTTTCGGAGTGCGGGAACTCGTTCCCGCGTTGTTTTCGATGACCGCGCGGCCATCGAAAAACAAAGCGGCCGATAAATCGCCGCACTCCATCAACCCTCCCGCCCGGAACCGCCTATCAATAGCAGGAGAAGCGATGTTGAAGATCAAACCGGAAATCTGGACCCGCAACGGGCGAGAGCAGTTTGTGGTCATGAGCATGGGCGATTTCGCGAAAGTCGAGGAACTTATCGAGGATGCGGGACTCTCGCGCATACTGCGCGACGCAAGACGTCATAATGCCAATTCTCCGACGTACTCGCTGGCGGAGGTGAAACGCCGGTTGGGCATGACTCGAAAGCCGGCCGGTCGGCGCCGATAGGGCATGCACGCGGAATGCGCCGGTTGTGATGGCAGCCACTGCGCGATTGCGAGTCGCTCACGCCCCGTCGTGCGCCTGCAGCGCAGGCGATTCGAATCATGGCTCCTTTTTCCGTCGCGAATCATGGCCCCTTTTTCCGTCCGTGGCCCCTTTTTCCGTCCGCGGGGAAGATTCGCCCGTCGATGCCCATGTCGCCCGCTCGTCTCCTGTCTCCTGTCACCCGCGATACGCCGCCGGAGGCGCGAACATCCTCAATTGTGCATCGACGTGGCCCTTTCTCCTTGCGACACCGAGAGATGAGTTCTCCTCTACGTCTTCATTCCCCCATTGGTCCCAACCGTCTCGGCGGAACCGCGCAAACAGCTCCAGGTAAGGGCCAGGGGAGCATTGTTCGATTATGTCCAGAATCTCATCGGGCTTTCTGGAGTGCTCGCGCTTCTGACTCACGATGATGTTGGTTTGCCGCCGTCCTGCCTTCAGCGTCCGCATCTGTCCGCGAGTTCCGAACAATATCAGTTCGGTCACATTGCGGAAGTAGAATCCGACCCCCCGGCCATCCGGGCCGCCGTCCTTTCGGACCTTATACCAGACGATGTTTGACTTGTACTTGAACCCCCACCGCCGCATGACTTCAAGGCCCTCGGCCAGCAGCGCGTTCGGGACCCACAGGTACAGGTGGGAGTTTGCGGCCGATACCTGAGCAACTGGCAGCTCGCAGATCTCCTCAAGCGACATCGTCGGATAGCGAAGCAGGCGCTGGTGTTCCGGGGCCATCTTCCCGGTTCTGTTTTCAAAGCGCCATGGCGGATCGGCCAGAATGGTCGAATAGATCCCCGAGACCTTCGAGCCAAAGTCCTGTGCGGCTGTTGGCTCTGGAATTCTAATGATCTTGTTCATAGAGCGACCTCTTGATGCCGATGGCCAACAATGGACAGCCCGCACCGCCACCGCCCCGTATCTTTGGAAGCAGCTTTGACATATGGGTCGTGGACATCCCGTAGGACTTCCCTCGCCCCAGCCCGTCGAAGATTTCCTGAAGCTCGTCGCATCGGGTAATGATGACGCCGACCGAGATGACACGCAGATCGAATAGCAGTCGGAAGTTGTTCAAGTCCCGATCGTAGAAGGGGTCCTTATTGTTCCACTCGATCTCAAGGGCAACCCGGTTCTTGAAGCAGTCCACCTCGTGCGTTGGCGAGTCCAACGAATCTCCATCCACCACGATCCGCGTGTCAAAGCCCTTCGGCGTCCAGCCCTTGCCCGAAAGTTCGCCGTCGATCCAACTGGATATGGGAGACTTGTTTCCACCGCCAACGTTTACCCAGCTCTTGCGCAGACGGAAACGGGTCAGCACGTCAACGAGATCAGCCAGTTCATTGGGAAAGTCCTTCGCCAGAATCGCGCAAGCGTGTCGCCACTGGTGGAGTTCGTAGTTCGACCGAACGAAATCCGGGAAAACGTCGAAAGCCATGTTGTTCACCCTAGCAAGCGACGACAAAGAATGCGAGCCGCGCTGGCATGGCGGTCCTCGAACGCCCGTCTTTCCTTGGTCTCGCCCCAGAAGACTTCGTAGTTGCGGTTGGAGTTGAAGGGCGGATCGATGTAGACCAAGTCCACGCAGGCTTCCGGGAGCTTACGCAGTTGCTCCAGGTTGTCCCCGCAGTAGACGACCCGCGTATCCACCAGCGCGGAACTCTTCCCCGTTCTTCCCATGCGGCGCATTGTACCGGCCGGGCCGAGCCGGTCAAAACCGGCTCTTCCGGATTCGCCAGTGGCCTTGTTCCCCTCCACCTCACTCTTCCCCGATCCGACGACCTTCATCCTGTTGACCCGCCATCGTCTCCTTCACCACGATGGAGCAGGTCTCGTTCTCGGCATCGAACACGATCGCGACCTTGCCCGCCTCCAACTGCCGCAGCACGGCCTGCATCTTGGCCGCCAGCGGCGTGTCGGTGTGGCCCTGCACGGCACCGTCGCGGGTCACGAATTCCTCGATCAGGGCGTACAGAGTATCGGGCTGAAGCTGTTCGTGCGGAACGATCATCATGATCCTTGGCGAGAAACGGCCCGGTTGGAGCCACCGAACGACGGTGAATCGTCGCGTTCATCACGGGAAATATCGCCGTCGGCCTCCTGATGCTCAGTATAGCCCAAGGCCGCTCAGGCAAATCCGTGGAATCTGTGGTGTCCCCGCCCACGCCAATTGCAGAACGCCAATGGCTCGCCGCTGCTGGCGATCCCCAACTACGTGCGCCGAATCGCGGCGGAAGGTCGATCGTCTGGATGAAGGACCGATAGAGCGGCGGACCTGTCAGCCCGTGAACGAAACCCCCCCGATTTCCCGGGGGTTTTCGCAAGTGGGCGCGGGTGGATTCGAACCACCGAAGGCAGAGCCAACGGATTTACAGTCCGTCCCGTTTGACCGCTTCGGTACACGCCCAATACCACGGGGCGCGATTGGTTCGCGCCCCGAGGATGGTCCATTTATCATAGGAAATGGCCGGCCCGTTGGCAAGCTATTTGGAGTAGCGCAGGTGGAGTTGGAAATCGGCCGCGTTGGCGTCGGTGCTGTTGAACTTGATGTAGTCCTGCACGTTCTTCTGGAGCACATGGCCGCCTTCCCACGAGCTCTGGTAGATCGGGACGCCCTGGGCGTTGAGGAAGACGAAGCGAGAGTTGACGTGCAGCTCGACGATGGCCGTTGAGCGGATCGGGACCGTCACGTACATGATCCCGTTCTTGCGCTCAATGATCGGCTGGTCAACGGCCGTGTACTGGGCCAGATCCGAGCTCTCAAACTGAATCTGCGGCGGGACGAACGGATCCTGGCGGCCCTGGATGTGCGGCCCCGGGCCGCAACTGGCCAGCAGAAGGAAAAGGGCGAATACCGACAGCATCATCTTGGTCATAAGAAAGCTCCTCAAACTGTAACTGGCGTGAAACGAACCGTCGAGACAGGCGATACGCCGGCCGGGCATCTTACTGGCCGGGGATACGCAGCCGCGGCACGTTGTTGTACGTCTTTGTCGGCGGATCCTTCTCCGCCGGCTTGTCGGGCGTGGTTGTCTTGCCATCCGGCGTGGTCTTGTTGTCCGGCGGCGTATCGGTGGCGACATCGCGGCCGGGCGGAGGCTGGGTCCAGGTCTGGGTCATCCCGTCCATCAGTTTGCGAGCGGTGAAGCGGGTGAAGTTGTTCACTTGGATCTTGTCCAGCGGAGTCATGATGTTGACGCTGCCGCGGGCCAGGGACTGGCCATCGCGCGTGTTCATGGCCTCGGCCAGCAGACGA
The DNA here is from genome assembly GCA_963836515.1 of uncultured Phycisphaerales bacterium. Lineage (GTDB taxonomy): Bacteria > Planctomycetota > Phycisphaerae > Tepidisphaerales > Tepidisphaeraceae > CAWIJX01. The sequence goes on along the minus strand of CAWIJX010000004.1, from coordinate 1,310,187 downwards.
ACCTGCAGGCCGTTCATGGTCTGCTTGGTGGCGCGCCTGCACTTGGACCAGCACGTCCGCATATTTGCTCAGGTCGGTCAATGCGTCAATCCGGCCCGCCTGGATATCCTTGATCTGGGCATCGGTCAGATTGCGGCGGACGGATGTGGGCGAGACCATGACGACCCGGCCATCGCACGAGAGCCAGTCGCTCATGGTCATCTCGATCAGGCCATAGTCGATGGTCCGGGCGCGGACTTCGTCGTAGGCGCCGGCTTTAAGATATCCGGCGGTGGGCTCGTAGTCGCGGCTGTCGGCATTGACGCCGCCGGTGGAGCGTCGCGCGGGGGTGGAGACGATCGAGCCATCCAGCGTGCGATTGACGAACACGAGCATGCGCGGGCGGCGGACTTTGTTATAGATGTCGACGAAGGCCTTGGCCTCGGGGGGCTGATCGACCACAAGCGGCTCATCGGCAAAGGGCTTGCCCGGGCCCATATCCTGCGGGGGCAGGGGCTTGGGCACCTCGACATCGCGGGACATGGTGTCGCGGCCCAGTTCGGGCGGCGGAACGCGCTGCACGGCCGGCGAATTGTCGCGGCAACTCACCAGCGCTGCGCCTAGGACAGCGATCGACAGCAAAGCGGTTAAGTATCTCACAGGACACTCCTTATGGGTCGGGAGAACTCCGCCAGTGGGTGTACTGGCGGCACGACCCGAAATGTATGGGCACTCACAAATGCGCAAGTCCAGTCCGCAACCATGCCCCTGCCAACAAAACCAAAGACACGCGAGGCGGGGAAAGGATTGCCCGCCCGGGACAGCCGTTTCGACCGCTCGCGTGTCTAGCATGATGCCGCCGGGCGCTGGCGTCAAGTATTGCCCTGCGCCGCGGATGTGCTATGTTCTTTAACCGGCTCGCTTGCGAGCCGCTGTCTGTTCGCGAGGACCAGAGCGGCTCGCAAGCGAGCCGGTTAAACAATCAAGAGGAGTCTACCCATGCTGAATGCCGCAAAAACGCTCGGTGCGCTGGCCCTGTTGATGACGTTGATGGCGTGCGGTCAGTCGTACACCGAGGCGCGGCCCGATGTTCAACAGCCTTCATCGCGATGATCGCGGGCTGCAGAGCAAGGACCTGCTGAACTCGACCGACCAGATGGTTCGGTCGCTGCTGGCCAACAAGGATCTGCGCACCAGCCAGACGCAGTGGACGCTGGTGGTCGATCGGGTTGAGGACCGCACGATGGACCGCAGCTTCCTGACCAACTATGACATCTTTACCGAGCGTCTGCGCGTCTGCATCGGCAAGTACGGCAACGGCCAGGTGACCGTCGTGGAGAACAAGGCCAAGCTGGGCAACCTGCGCAGCAAGGAGCTCGATGCCGCGCCCGACATGGGCCAGGGCGGCGGCGCCGGCCCGAATCGCATTCAGCCGCAGTTCGCCCTCTATGCCAAGGCGTACGACATGCCGAATCGCGCGACCAACACCTATATGCTGACGTTCATCGTGACGGACATGCGCGATGGGCGGCAGGTGTGGATGGACGAGTACATCGTGAAGACCGCGCGGTGATGGGATTACGGATTGCGAATCTGGAGGTTGCGATGCTTCGAGCGTTGTTGCTGTTGATGTTGGCGGCGCTGGGCCTGTACGGCTGCGCGTCGGCTGTTTCGCAGGGGCACAATACGGCGCTGGACAGCGTGGATCTGATCACCATGACCGACCAGATGGCGCGGAGCATCGCCGGTTCGCCTGGCGTGCAGGATGCGACCAGGACCACCAAGATGACGGTCGTGGTCCAGCCGGTGGAGAACCGGCTGACGGGCGAGATCCTGCCCGAGGGCCAGGCCGAGATGTTCACCGCACGCGTCCGCACGCTGCTGAGCAAGCACGGTGCCGACCAGTACGTCTGGTGCATGAACCGCGATGCGTTTTACCGGCTGCGGCGCGAGCGCGACATGGACCTGGGCCCGGCGCCGGACCGTATCCAGCCGGAATATGCGCTGACGGCGACCTTCTCGTCGCTCACGGACGAGACCAGCAAGCAGCGGACGGCCTCGTATCTGTGCGCGTATCGGCTGACGAGCCTGAAGACCGGCGCGACGCTGTGGACGGACAAGTACGAGGTGAAGAAGACGGCGGTGAAGGGGATGCTGGATTGATTTTTCTGAAAGGACATCTATGCGACGGGAATACCTGGGGATTATCGGCGGGATCGGTCTGCTGGTCGGGTTGTCGGCTTTGCGCCGGAAGGGCGCACGCACGGCATGGCGACGGCGATCGAGTACTACTACATCGGCCAGTACGACCAGGCCAAGGCCAAGGTCGAGCCGCTGTCGAAGAAGACCAACGAGGATTATGCGCTGAACAACGCGCGGCTCGGGTCGATCGCGCTGGCGCAATATGACTTCGACACGGCCGAGAAGGCGTTCTTCGCCGCGTACGAGGTCATGAACAGCGTCGATGTGAACAAGGGCGGGCGCGACGCGGCGGCCGTGCTGGTGCAGGAGAAGTTCAAGATCTGGAAGGGCGAGCCGTACGAGCGTGCCATGTGCAACTTCTACCTGGGCATGCTCTACTACATGAAGTACGACTATAACAACGCTCGCGCGGCCTTCGAGAACGCGCTCTTTAAGCTGCGCGACTACGGCGAGGGCAAGCACAAGGACGACAAGTACGTCGATGTCGAGAGCGATTTCGTGGTTGCGTACATCATGCTGGGCAAGACGTGGCAGCGGCTGGGTGATGACACCAAGGCCCAGGACATGTTCCGTCGGGCGGCGCACCTGCGGCCGAATCTCAAGCGCCTGGCCGATCAGGGCCGCCAGGAGCAGAGCAACGTGCTGCTGGTGGTGGATTTCGGCATGGGCCCCGTGAAGGTGACGGCGCACGACAATGCGGTGATGGCGATCCGTCCCTATCCCAGCGAGCAGCCGCCGCTGCCGCCGGCGTTCGTGACGGTCGATGGGAAGAACGTGACGCCGCAGGGGATGAACGTGGCGCCGTGGGATGCGCTCGTCGTGGCGCAGGACCGCCGCTGGCAGAGCATGGACACCATCCGCGTGGTCAAGTCGGTGGCGGGCACCGCGCTGATGGCGGCCGGCGCCTACGAGGCCAACCGCAGCGACAACCGGCACAATCAGGCGGCCGGCGTGGCGATGTTCCTGGCCGGCGCAGCGCTGAAGGCCAGCGCCAACGCCGACCTGCGCTGCTGGGAGATGCTGCCGCGGACGACGTACCTGCTGCCGCTGAAGCTGGCGCCGGGCAAGCACAACATCACGGTGTCATTCGGCAATTCACAGCTTTCGCAGGAATTGCAGAATGTCACGGCCCCGCCGCAGGGCGAGGTGACTTATTACGTGCGCATGCAGCGCGTGTCGCAGCCACCCATCAAGTGGGGCGAGTAGCAGGCGCGTCATCCCGGTGGCTCCTCCCCCGGCGGGATCTCGGGCATTTCCTCCTCGACCAGGTCCTGCGCCAGCCGGCCCAGGAAGAACTGCAGCTCCTGGAACGCCACCGACGTGGGCAGCGGGTCGCGCAGGTCGTACATGTGCGAGTGGTCCTGCGTGGAATCGTCGCCGCGTTTCTCGCCCTCGGTGATGATGTGGTGCTCGAACGTGACGCAGTCCTCGTGGCTCTGCGTGACGACCATTTCACCCCAGCGCCAGCTCATGTGGACGCGCAGCGAAAGCTGGTTGCCCCAGGTGGAGACGCGGTGGACGATGCGGTTGTTGTCGAAGAATTTCACCAACTGGTCGACGGCCGGCAGCACCGCTTCGTTGAGGAACGTGGCGTAGTTGCGGTTGAAGTCATCCTGCCGGCCGGCAGCCTCGCGGTCGGCCGCCAGCTTGTCGGGAGGCACGTCGCGATACTGAACCACGCGGCTCAGCCACCATTGGGCAAAGGCTCTGTCGAACATGACATGAGCGTAAGACTTATGGCCGATCAAGGCAACGGGTCGGCGGTGTCAGGGCGTCAGTGGTCCGTTGTCAGTGGTTGGGTCCGTTGTCCTTTGGTCAGCGGATCCGCTGAGACAGACGGGGAACCCCGCAACTGACCAAGGGACCATTGACCCGTCCACGGACAACAGACCACTGACGAGTGTCGCTCGGCATTTCAGAATCGCAAGGATATCCCCGTGAACACCTCCACATCCGGGGCGTTGCGCGTCAGGCCGAGGTTGACGCCGATGTCCAGAAGGATGTTCTTCGTCAGCGTGTATTGCAGGCCCGTGTCGAACGTGCCCATCCATGACTGGTGCCGTTCGCCGCTGAGGTCGCTCCAGAACTCGATGTAGCCGCTGAGGCGCTCGGGGATCAGGTCGTGCCCAAGCGAGATGGAATTGACCCACTCGGCGTGGCGGCCGTCGTTGTCGCTATTGCGATTGTCATCAATCTCCGTTTCCATCGCGACCTCAAAGCCGGCCGGCAGGTGAACGGTCAGCGGGACGATCAGGCCTCCCTCTACAGAGGTGTTGCCGATCTCACTCGTGTTGGTGGGGATCTTCACGAACGGCAGCAGCGCCATGGCGGCCTCGCCGCCGTTGTCGCCGAAGAGGTTCTGCTTGAAGCGGATGACCGTGTCGCCAAGGCCGCCGCGACTGTCGGTGCTGCTGCGGCGCTCGGGACGCTCCCTGCTCTCGTGAATGCGCTGGTGGTCGTAGGGATCGATGATGATCTGAAAATCGCTGCTGTTGGTCAGGCCGATCTTGAAATTCGTCGGAAGGATCGAGAAGGCGTCGGTGGTGATCCGGCGCCGGCTTCATGGGTGCGGTCGTGCAGCCACGTGATCCAGTCGGTCTCGGTCTGGAAATGCCCGGCATCGACGGTGTAGGGGCTTTCGGTCTTGTCGGGGCGGTCGGTGTTGAATTCCCGCATGAGCGCGGGGGGCGTGGGGTTGAAGATCGTGTATGTCGATTTGTCGGGGGCAGGGCCGGTTTCGGCGGCAAAGGCAGGCGCCATCGACAGCATGCAGGCGAGAGAGAACGGTAGAGGGGCCTTGATGCTCATTTGCGGCTCCAGTGCTTGCGTAAGTAATCGAAGTAGAAGAGGGCATTCTCCACCGGCACGTTGCTGGGAATGTGGTTGCCCACCGCGAACATGAAACCCGGGCAGTCGAAGGCCAGCTTCAGCGTGGCGTCGATCTCGGCGCGGATCTGGTCCTTCGTGCCGAAGGTGAGCGTGCGGCAATCGACCTTGCTGCCGACGATCACGTGCGTCTTGCCGTATCTGCTCACGATGTAATCCAGCGACGTGATCGGCTCGAAGATGAACCCGTCGGCGCCGGCCGCGGCGATGTCGTCCACAAACTGGGTGAAATTGCCGTCCGAGCAGAACAGCAGTTTCTTCCCCGCCTTCTTTACCACCGACCAGCACTCGGCGTAAAGCGGGAAAACGACCTTGCGGTAGAACGCGGGATCCATGAAGGCGCCGCCGGTCCAGACATGGTCGTCGTGGCAGATGAGCACTTCGGCCGAAGTCTTCGCCCACGCCTTGAAATGATGGAGCGTCAGGCGGAAGAACGAGTCGAGCACGCGCTCGAATTCATCCTTGTACGCGGCCGCCTGAAGCAGCATGTCCCAGCCGAAGGCTTCAATCGCGCCGGAGACGATGGTCTTGTAATAGCCGCCGGTGAAGACCTGGTTGGGGAATGCCTTCTGCGACTCGCGATAGTGCTTCTCGTAATGCGCCACCAGGCCGTCGAAGTCGGGCAGGCCATATTCCTTCACGGCATCGAAGGCCAGCACCTGCTCGACATCGACAAACGGGCAGATTTGCGGCGGCCGCCAGTCGGTGCCGCCTTCGAGAAACTCGGCGTGCCCCATGTCTGTGACCCGGCCGCGCTGTGACCACGGCACCGGCCCATCGTTGGTCGACCAGATCAGGTCGCATTCCCAGGCATCCTCGAAGCACGCCGCGCCGATGGCGCGCTTGAGCGCATCGTTGGAGCAATACTCCGTGTGCGCCAGGCGCGGCGTGGGCCGAAGATGGATCGTGTCCATGCCGATGCGATAGCTCATGCTGCCTCATTTCCCGATGGCGGCCGACACTTCCGCGGCGAGCTGATACAGGCGGGCCGAGCGCTCCTGCCAGCGGTAGTGGTACTCCTCCAGGCAATGGATGATGGAGTTGCTCTGGAAGAAGGAGGTCTCCGCCAGATCGTCGGCCAGCGTCTTGCGGCGCGCTGCGACAGGGCCGGCGGGAGCTTGTCGGCGTCGATGGCCTGTTCGATGAAGACTCGCGCCTCGGCCTCCTGGATGCCTTCCAGCAGGCACTCGAACCGCGCCGGAATCGACGCCGTCGGCCGCCGGCCAGAGCATGAACAGCACCGGCATGCCGGTCAGCCAGCGGGGGATGGCCATGCCGCTGTAATGCACGCCCGCCCATTCATCCGCGCCGAGGCGCGTGAAGCCGTTGCGGCCCATGGCGATGCACCGGCCGGGCAACACACGATAGGCGAAGGGGTGCGAGGTGGTGTGCATGGCGAAGATGGTTCCGCCCACGCGCGGGTTGAGCAGGTGGGTCGTCTTACTCTTCCAGCCCGTATCCATGCGGAAGCCCGGCCAGCCGCCGGCATATCGAATGTCAGTGATAACCTTGTAATACTTGTCGTTCTTGGCAAACGTGCCGTTGAACATCATCTCGTGCGGCCCGGCCGTCCAGTAAACATCCGGCACGGCCTCAGCGAGGATCTCCTTGAGCTTTGGATCGGCCTCGGCTTCGAGCGGCGCGCCCCAGTACATGGCTTTCTCCAGGCCCTTTTCCTTCATGTGGGCGTAGAGGGATTTGGCGAAGGCCTGCCAAGCCGGGCGCAACAGCGTATGCGCGCCGAAGTCTTGAGCGACTGGCCGATCTTTGTCGAGGATCGGCACAATGACTCTCGCGGGTGCGTCGCCCGTCGGCATCCCCTGCATCACAACGAACTGGACCACCCGCGGCTTGCCGCAATGCTTGATGGCGGTGTCCAGGTATCGATCCAGGGCGGAATAGTCAAAGTCAAAGCCCTGCGCCACTGGCTTCCAGACAATGAGCGAACTCCCACCGTTGCCAAACTCCGTATTGGCGAGGATCGGAATATTCAGCCATTTGTTCCCGATCCGGCCGAGCTGCGCGAAGCTCGCTGCCAACAGCCTGCGATATTCCGGCAACATGATGTCCCCCATGAGCGTGTACTGCCGCTGGATGCCGTATGGATTCTGCTCGCATCCGACGAACGTCTGGAAATGTTTGGGATCGGGCAGCGTCCAGTCCGCGATGTCCGCTTCCACGGGAACTTCCGCGATGGGCGTCTTGCCATTCATGATACTGACAGCGCCCCGATAATGGCCGGCCGCTGCGGATGCGGGTACGCGCAGTGATAGCCAGATCGGGCAAAACCGCACAGATTGGGACGGCAATGAACCGGTGATCCGGTCATAGACCAGCAACTGGTCCGTGTCGTAGCTCCTGAGCAGGTCAGCCTCGTTTGGAAACGTCACGCCCAGGCCGCGCTCGTCACCCAGCACGCGCATGGTCCATGACTTTGCAGGAAAACCCGCCATCTGACGGCACGTTGGGGCCGGGATCTCTCCTCCGCCATCGCGATTCAATGGCGTCGGCGCGGCGGTCAATGCGTTCAGTCGCATTGAAGACGACACGACCACTTGCGCCGCGTACGTGCCGTTCTTCGCTCCCACAAATCGGATCGTTCCAGGTTTCTCACCAGGTGGCAGAAGCTCGTCAGAAGTCACGCGATGGTTGATATCCTCCACCCAGGCCACTGCTTTGTCGGCCGGCTTGGCCGCCGCGGCGCGATTGGCTTCGAGCTGGAAGAACGTCAGCCGCGCATGAGGCCACGGCCGCTGCGGCCCGCCCCAGTTCGCCTGGATCGCGTTGGTCAGCACGATCGGATGGAAGTCGCTGGCGCGGATTTCGATCGCCAGCACGTTGACACCCGCCACGAGCCGATCGGCGGGAATGTTGATCGGGCCGAGCAGGCGATCCGGCGGCTCGGCTTTCTTGTAGTCATCCGCGGCGTAATTCTCGGCCGGCGCATCGGCGCCGAGCTGCCCGGCCGGCAAGTGCCCGCGCCGATCTCCTTGCCGTTGAGAAACGCGCGCACGCCGCCCGTATACACCACCTTCAGCGTCAGCGGCGCGGCCTGCTTCGGGTCGTCGATGACAAACCGCGCGCGGTAGAAGGCCTGCTGAAGGCGCATGTCCACATCTTCGCTGTATTGGCCGAGATTGGGCGTGGTGATCGCAGCGCCCTTGCGCCCTGAAACGGACCGCGCCTCGGACCCACACGGCATCGTCGAAATCCAGCGCCGCCCAGTCATCGGGCGGCGGCGCCGCCGGCACCGGCGAATAGGCCTCGCGCGTTGACTGATACGCGTGGTCGCGCCAATCCACCTTGGCCGGGTCCAGGCCACGCTGCTGCATCGCCTTCTCGACCTCCCGGCGCGTGCGATCCAGCCGCGCGTCGCCCAGCACCTTCTGGCCCTCGGCCTTGAGAATGGCGGGCGAATAGCGGCTCAAGGCGAAGCGGTAGTACCGCCGCATGTAGCAGTTCTCATCGAGGATCGTCGCGCGGTCTTCGGCGGCCGATGAGATCGCCGCGAGCCCCAGGACCCAACCCAGCACGTGTACCCAGCATCCCAGACGAGCAGGCATAGGACCTCCTCGTTTGCTCATTCTCATCGGATTTGCGCCGGAGGCAATGATCGTTGGGAGTTTCTGCCGTGCGGAGTTCCAGCTTTAGCCGGTCTGAGCGCAATCCGCCTGAACCGAGGGCGGAACTTCGAACTCATCGCGCCTCGATCACCGCGCGGGAGCGATTGCCCTCTGTGCAAATGGCGCGGCAGTGACGCCGGCTTGTGGTAAAATGCCTCTATGCGCACGACCCTGTATTCATCGCTCCTGTGCATCCTGCTTCCCATGGCGACCCTGGCCGGTGAGAAGGCCGGCAAACCGGACAGCCCGCCTCCCGTCAAACCCAAAATCGCGTTCTTCCCGCTTGGCGGCACGGCCAAGGAGGACCTGCGTGACAAGTGCGGCTTTGCGCTGCGGACCAAGCTCGACCGCGCCGGCACGTACGACGTCATCGACGGGCCGAAAATGAAGGACGTGGCCGAGCAGGCCAGCGACGCCATCACGGCCGCGACGAAGCCGGACCAGGTCAAGGAACTCGGCAAGCTGGTCGACGCCGACGTGCTGGTCTGGGGCGACCTGACCAACAAGCCCGAAGGGGCCATCATGAAGATCAAGGTGCTCGACCTGCGCGAGGGCGCCGCCGCTCGCCCGCACGAGCTGAGCAAGATCATCAAGGAGCCCACCGACTTGCGTTTTGTCACCGAGGAGATTCTCCAGACCCTTCCCGGCGTGGCCACGTTCGAGCACCCCATCGAGACGGCCGTCTGGAACGATGCCACGGCCGAGAAGATGTGGAAGCAGTATCCCAACCTGGTGAGGAACGGCGACTTCTCCCAGCCGGGCCACTGGAAGGGCATTTACATGGCCGAGTATTACGACGTGCCCATCAGCGACAAGCTGCCGGACGTTGACAAGGTCGTCATCTACAAGATGCCCGACGGCAAGGGCGGCACGAAGAACGTATTGGCCATGAACCTCTCGCGCGACTGCGCCGAGAACAACGGCATGGCGTGCCTGTCCGATTCCATCGAGGTGGCCCCGGACGAGCGATATCGCATCAGCTTCCGTTACAAGAGCGACGGTCCCATGCTGCACGTTTTCATCAAGGGCTACACGATGTTCGACAACATCAAGGGCGAGAAGGTGCCGCGTGAGATCTACCGGCGCCAGGTGCCGCCGACCGGCGCCACCAACGGCCAGTGGGTCACGATCGTCAACGACCTCAACCCGCAGCACATCGCGTTCCCCGTGCAAACGCTGAAGATCGACCTGTACGCCTATCTCACGCCCGGCGTGGTGATGTTCGACGATGTGATCCTCAAGCCCGTCGGGAAGCAGACGCGCAAGGCCAGCGACGATTCGATCAAGAAGCCGATTGAGCGCAAGAGCGGCAAATGAGGCGGCATCTCCGGTAATTTAGATCACTGATGTGCGGCCAATTATGACGAAAAGTTGCCTATTATTGGAGAACCGGCCAGGCTCAGGCAACGTAGTCTACTATGGCAAATATCCATGAACGATGGCGCGCTGGCGGCTCGGAGGCCGATCCAGCTAGCACAGCTTGCCTATTTTGAAACATCGTCCGGGCAAGGGCGAGTTATCGGGCGTCCGGAAAGCCGTTGGCGGCTGGACTTTGCGGAAAGCTGTGCCATAGTTAGGTCTGCCAGTGAGCCTGGGAGGAAATATGAGAAAATGCATCCCATCCTGTGCGATGGCCATTCTCCTGATTGCCTTGGCGCCTGCCGCCCACGCGGCCACCGTCGAGGCGATCTTCAATGGCGTGGCGCCACTCCGCTACATGGATTACAGTTATGATGGGGGAACCACGTGGATCGAGGGCGAGCCCACCGGACCACTGCACTGGATTCGCAGCGGCGGGGACTATGCTCCTCAGCTCCAAGGCGCTTTCACCACCTACTGCATCGAGCTCACTCAGGGCGTCACCTGGCAGGCGGATGTGCTCTTTGACGTGGTTGATCTCCCCATCGCGCCCGATACATACCCCAGGCCAGGCATGGGCGCGGAGAAGGCCCAATACCTCGACGAACTCTGGGGCCGTTTCTACACACCCACGCCGGACAACGATCAGGCCGCCGCTTTCCAGCTCGCCGTCTGGGAGATTATCTATGACACCGGGCTGCGGCTGGACAGCGGCATCTTCCAGTCCCGGGCCGGCGGCGAGCAACCGACCTACGACCTTGCTCAATACTACCTGGATCATCTGACGGGACAGGGCCAGTGGCCGACGCTCGTCGCCCTGACCAACCCCGATCACCAGGACCAGCTCATTATCAGCCAGGTTCCCATGCCATCAGGCCTGTGGGGCGGCGGGGCGCTGCTCCTGGGGCTGGTGACGTGGATCGGTGTGCGCAAGTACCGCTGTGTGGAGGAGTGAGAATTCGGGGAAATACGCCGGGCGGGTGACGCGGGCTTCAAGCGCCACCGACCGGCGTTTTTCATGCGCACCGGGTATGATGGCCGCATCAGGAGGAGCCTTGGACGATGCCGACAGATTCGCAGGGTTCACGCCACAGACGCTGGCGTTCTTTCGACAGCTCAAGCGCAACAATGACCGCGCGTGGTTCAATGCGCACAAGGACGAGTACACGCGATGGGTGCTGGAGCCGGCGCGGGCGTTCGTCATCGAGATGGGACGGGCGCTCAGCCGCATCTGTCCCGGCCTCGTGACCGACGCGGGGCCCAATGGCTCGATCTTCCGCATCTATCGCGATACTCGATTTTCCAGCGACAAGACACCCTACAAGACGCACCTGGGCATCTATTTCTGGCAGGCCGGCGCGAAGAAGCTGGATCACCCCGGCTTCTATTTTGAGCTCGACGATGATGGCATGGGCCTCTATGCCGGCTGGTACATCTTCCCGCCGGAGGTGCTGAAGGACTATCGTCAGGCGGTGGCCGACGAGCGACTCGGCCATGCGCTGCTGGCGGCCCGCCGGCGCGTCGAGAAAGCGGGGCTGACGCTGGGCGGCCAATCGTATAAGCGCGTGCCGCGCGGGTTCGATGTCGATGAGGCGCGCGGGCAGCTCCTGCGCCACAGCGGGCTTTACACACAACTGGAATGCGGCCGGCCGAAGGAGCTATTCTCACGATCGCTGGTCGCGCACTGCGCGCGGCGATGGAAGCTGGCGATGCCGATCCACCAGTGGCTGCAATGTCTGGTGGGGAGATAGCAGCAGATAGCAGATAGCAGATAGTGGCTCAAACAGCCCTGCCCAGCCATATTCCCAGTGCCGCGGCCGCGAGGATCAGCCACGTGGGGTTAACCCGCCACAGCAACAGGATGATCGCGCTGGCCGCGCCGATGATGATTGTTTTCGCGTCGACGAGCGCCTTGACGCCGAGCTGCCACGCCACGGCCGCGATCAGCCCGGTGCTCGCGACATTCAGCCCATCCATGAATGCGCCGGCCGCCGGCCATTGGCGTATTCGGCGTACGATCGGCGCGGTGAGCCACACCAGCGCGAACGCCGGCAGAAAAATCCCGGCCGTCGCCACGGCCGCGCCGCTGGGGCCCATCAGCAGGTAGCCGATGAACGTCGCCGTCGTGAAGACCGGCCCGGGCGTGACCTGACCGACGGCGATGGAGACGAAGAGCTGCGACTCGGTGATCCAGTGCCGGCCGGTTACCAGATCATCCCGCAAGAACGCGAGTAGCACGTAGCCGCTGCCGAAGACGACGGAGCCGATCTTGAGGAACACCAGGAAAAGCGGCCAGAGACCGACGGTGGCGGCCGCAGTTGTCGCGGCAGCGCCGGCCGCCAGTGGCAGTTGAATCGCTGGAGGCAGGATTGGTGACTTCTCCGGATGCTTGAATCGCCTGGCTGTTGCGGTGGTCATGGCCACAAGCACGCCAGCGCCGAAGATTACCGCGATTGGGTTGATGCCCCACAGGCTCAGCGCTGTCGCCGTGGCGCCAATCAGTGCGAGAAACGGCGTCTTCACCGCAGCTCTTCCCAATCGCCACAAGGCCTGGATGATGATGGCGATGACCACGGGCTGCACGCCATAGAGGATGCCGTTCACTGCGGGAAGCCGGCCGAATTTCACATAGGCCCAGGCGATGGCGGTTACCATGGTGGCGGCCGGCAGGATGAAGCACGAGCCGGCTAGGAGCAGTCCGCGTACGCCCGCGACGCGATAGCCGATGTAGACGGCTAGCTCGGTGGACGTGGGGCCGGGAATGAGATTGGCCGCGCCGAGCAGATCCAGGAACTGTTCGCGCGTGAGCCAGCCGCGGCGGCGCACGAGCTGGTCTTCCATGACGGCGAGGTGCGCCGCCGGGCCGCCGAACGTAAACGTGCCGAGTTGGAGGAAGAATGCCGCGAGCTGCGCCAGCGATGGCGGCGACGGCTCTCGCTTCCCGTTCGATCCGTCGGTTAGTGGAGGGTCGCCGGGCATGTGGATTCTATTGAGGAGTTCGCGGCGGGCTGGCCGGGATGAACATCAGCACCAGCACCGCGCCGATGAAGAGGAACGTAGCGATAACATAGAGCGGCGCGGCGGGATTCTTTGTAAGCCACTTGATCCACACCGGGATGTTCGGCCCGACGTAGCCGCCGAGATTGCCCAGGGAGTTGACGATGCCGATGCCGGCCGCCGCCGCCGTGCCCGCGAGGAAGGATGTCGGCAGCGTCCAGAACAGCGGCATCGCCGCCAGCACGCCCAGTGTCCCGAGCGACAGGAACGCGATCGAAATCCAGGGGTGATTGGCGAAAACGCCGCAGAGGATCAGCCCGATTCCGCCGGCGATACTGGTCAGCGCGGTATGCCACCGGCGCTCGCCGGTGATGTCGGAACTTCGGCTCAGCGCGATCATGCCGAGGGCGGCGATGCCATAGGGAATGGCGCTGATGAGCCCGACGTGCAAGTATCGCTTGATGCCCAGACCATTTTTCACCAGTGTCGGTAGCCAGAATCCGACCCCATAGAGTCCGATCATCATGCAGAAGTAGATGGCGGAAAGGAGCCAGATGCGCGGACTGGCAAAAGCGTCGGCGAGGCTCGCGTGCTGCTTGGTGCGGTCGTCAAGTTCGAGGTTGCGCCGGAGCAGCGCCTTCTGCTCATCGGTCAGCCAACGCGCCTCGTCGATGCCGCTGTCGAGATAGAAGATTACCCACACGCCCACGATGATCGAGGGAATGCCTTCCAGCAGGAACAGCCATTTCCAGCCGGCCAGGCCCCACAGACCGCTGAGCCGGTTGACGATCCACCCGGACATCGGATTGCCGATGATGCCGGCCAGCGCGATGGCCGTCATGAACCACGCGCCCTTGCGGCGCGCAGCCGCGAGGGATACCAGCAGGTCAGGTAGAAGACGATGCCGGGAAAGAACCCGGCCTCGGCCAGCCCGAGCAAGAACCGCAGGATGTAGAACATGCGCGGCGTGGCGCACGAACATCATGGCCGAGGAGATCACGCCCCACGTGATCATGATGCGCGCAATCCACATGCGCGCGCCGACTTTCTTGAGGATGACGTTGCTGGGTACCTCGAAGAGGAAGTAGCCGATGAAGAAGATGCCGGCGCCTGCGGCGTACACTGCTTCGCTGAAGCCCAGGTCCGTGAGCATCTGGAGCTTGGCGAAGCCGACGTTGACGCGGTCGAGATACGCCAGGACATAACAGAGGAAGACGAAGGGGATCAGCCGCCAGGAGACCTTGGCGTAGGTCAGCCGGGAGAACTCCTCTTCGGTCATGCCAGCGTCAGGCAGTGTCATTTTGCTCCAGGTGCGATGCTGCGATCGATCGTCATTGCCGGCTCAATTGCCCGTTCACGATGTACTCCTTGCCCTGCTCCGTCGGCAGATTCGCGGTCTGGCCGGCATAGCGAAGCTTGCAGGGTTGCCCAAGAAGCGAACGAATCTTGGCGCTGATGAGCTTGCCATCCTTCCAGTTCAGGTCGATCTCGAATCCGCCGCGGGCGCAGGCCCTTGACCGACCCGGCCGGCCATGCCTTGGGCAGCGCGGGGAGCAGCTCGATCTCGCCCGTGTGCGACTGGAGGAGCATCTCGGTGATTCCCGACGTGCCGCCGAAATTGCCATCGATCTGGAACGGCGGGTGGGCGTCGAACATGTTGGGATAGGTGCGCTCCGGCCGCAGGAGCATTCCGAGAATCTTGTATGTGTGCTCCGCATCCTGGAGGCGCGCCAGAGGTTCAGCCGCCAGCCGATGCCCCAGCCGGTGGCCTCGTCGCCGCGGATTTCCAGCGACTTGCGGACGGCGGCCGCCAGCTCGGGCGTGCCGCGCGGGCAGATCTGATTGCTGGGGAACAGGCCGTACAGATGCGAGACGTGGCGGTGGTGAATCTCGGGCGCCTGCATGTCCCAATCCTCCAGCCACTCCTGGAGTTGGCCGGCCTTGCCGATCTGATTGGGCGCGAGCCGCGCGCGAGTGGCCGCGAGCTGGTCGCGGAAGTCCTTGTCCTGGTCAAGGATTTCGCCCGCGCGGATGCAGTTGGTGAACAGGTCGCGGATGATCTGCATGTCCATCGTCGGGCCGGCGCAGATGCTGACGCCTTTGGGATTCGTGTTCTCGGGTGAGAGCGACGGGCACGTCACCAGCCACTTGTGCGAAGGCTCTTCGACCAGCGTATCGAGGAAGAACTGCGATGCGCCTTTCAGCGCCGGGTAGATCTTCGCCAGATACGCGCGGTCGCCGCTGAACTGGTAATGGTCCCACAGGTGCAGGCAGAGCCACGCGCCGCCCGTCGGCCAGAAACCCCACGCTGGCCCGTCGATCGGGGCCGACGCCCGCCACAGGTCGGTGTTGTGATGCGTGACCCACCCGCGCGCACCCCACTGCGATTTGGCCGTGCGCGCACCTGTCTCGGTCAGGTCCATGACCATCGCGGTCAGCGGCTCGACGCACTCGCCCAGGTTCGTCGGCTCGGCCGGCCAGTAGTTCATCTCCGTGTTGATGTTGATGGTGTACTTGCTGCTCCACGGCGGGTTCATGCTGTCGTTCCACAGCCCCTGGAGCGTCGCGGGCTGGCCACCGGCGCGCGAGCAGCTAATCAGCAGATACCGCCCAAACTGGAAGTACAGCGTCGCGAGCTGCGGGTCATTCGTCTTGGCCGAATCCCTGATGCGCTCATCCGTCGGGCGCTTCGCGGCGTCGGTGGTGCCGAGGTCCAAAGCAACCCGGCGGAAGAGCCGCTGGTGTTCGGCGATGTGATCCTTGCGAATCGCGTCGAACGGCTTGGCGCTGGCGGCGGCCATCGTCGCTTTGGTCAGGGCTTCGGGGTCGCCGCTGACATCCTTGAAGCTCTTGTAGCTCGTGGCGGCCGCGATCAGCAGCGTCGCCGAATCCGCGCCGCCGACGGAGACCTTGTCACCATCGAGACTCGTCTTCCCGCCGCTGGCCATCACGCGCACGCGTGTACTGAACTTCAGCGCGCCGGCGATGCCCTGCGATGCCGCGTTCACGCCGCGCATCACGATCGTGTCGGGTGATTCCGTCTCGATCGTTGCTTTCTGCGGAGTCTTCAGTCCCGCCGTGAAGGAGATCTGGCCGGGCTTGTCGGCGGTGAGCCGAATCGTGATGACCTGGTCGATGGGGCTGGCGAAGACCTCGCGCGTGAACTTCACGCCGCCGCTGGTGAAACTGGTTCGCGCGGTGGCGGTGTCGAGGTTGAGATCGCGCAGATAGTCGCCGGCGCTCTCGATGGCCGGGAATGAAAGGACGAGGTCGCCCACCGTCTGATACGGCATCTGCCCCAGCGGCTTGGCCATCATCTTCCGGCCGATGAGGCTGTTGGCCTCGCGATATTTGCCCTCAAAGATCAGCCGGCGCGCTCCGGCAGCGCGCCAGCGCCTCGGGATTCACCGGATCGTACGGCCCGCCGGCCCAGAGCGTGCCCTCGTTAAGCTGGATGCGCTCGTTGTCGATCCCGCCGAAGACCATCGCGCCAAGCCGACCGTTGCCGATGGCCAGGGCCTCGACCCACTGGCGGGCTGGCCGGCGATACCACAGGCTCAGCGGGTCGGCCGGCGGCGCCGCCTCGCCAGTGAGCCGCAGACCGTCGGCCGCCGCGGCCTGCACATATCCGGCGAAGATCATCGTCAGGGCGAGGCCCATCAGAATCAGTGAGGGCGTAAGTGTTTTCATGTTCCTTCCATCTTGCCTGTTGTGGTGCAGGCTTCCAGCCTGCGATGGGGGCAGGCTGGAAGCCTGCACCACAAATCACGGATTGCGCTGGCGAATCGCCTGAGCGCGTTTGAGAAGCTGATCGGCCTCGGCGTCGCGTTTCGTGGCCTTCAGCAGCTCGGCATAGTTCTCCAATGTCGTGGCGACGCTCGGATGCGATGGGCCCAGCGACTTCTCCTTGATCGCCAGCGCCCGCTTGTGCAGCGGCTCGGCCTGGTCGTACTTGCCCTGTATCTGGTAGAGCATCGCCAGGTTATTGGCGGCCGCCGCCACGCCGCGATGCTCCGGTCCGAGCGACTTCTCGGCGATCGCCAGCGCCCGCTTGTAGAGCGGCTCGGCCAGATCATACTTCTTCTGCGCCTTGTACGTGGCCGCCAGGTTGTTCAGCGCGATGGCGACGTTCGGATGGTCCGGCCCCAGCACCTTTTCCGTGACCGCCAATGCCCGCTTGTACAGCGGCTCGGCGAGATCATACTTGCCCTGCGTGGCGTAGATTGATGCGAGGCTGTCGGCACAGAGCGCGATGTTCGGATTCTCGGCGCCGAGGGCCTTCTCGGTAATCGCCAGAGCACGTTTGCAGAGCGGCTCGGCCAGATCGTACTTCTCCTGCGCCGCGTAGAGTTCGGCGAGATTGCTCAGGGTGGTGGTGAGATTGGCATGCTCAGCGCCAAGGGCCTTTTCCTTGATGGCCAGCGCTCGCTTGAAGAGCGGCTCAGCGGCCGCGAACTTGCCCTGCAGGCGGTAGAGATCGGCCAGGTTGTTGAGCGTCACTGCGACGTCCACGTGGTCAGCGCCAAGAGCCTTCTCGCGGATGGCCAGGGCACGTGTGTAGAGCGGCTCGGCCTGTGCGTATTTTCCCTGAGTGTCATAGAGCGAAGCGAGATTGTTGAGACAGGTGGCCAGGCGTGGATCGGCAGCGCCGAAGCCCTCGGCCTCCTTCACGGCGAGATCGAACTGCTTTTCGGCCTCGGCATGTCGGCCGGCGCGAAGGGCATCGAGCCCGGCCTGATTGGCGATTTCCCAATCGCTCTGGCGCGGCGCGGCGGCGCACAGGAACACTCCGCAGACAACGAGCGCCAGGACCCCTCCGCTACCAGCGCGGTGATACTTACGCGACATGGCCGGATGTTACTCTCGCAGCGAGGTGCTGGAAAGGCACCAGCCAATAGACACCCCTTTGTAGACGTCCCGGCAATTCTCGTTTCCTGGGCGAGACGTCTTCTCAGTTGTCAGTTGTCCGTGGTCCGTCGTCCGTGGACGGGTCAATGGTCCGTTGGTCAGTTGCCAGAGTCTCCCCGAGCCTCAAAATCCGGGTGGCAAGCCCACTGACCAACGAACAACGGGCCCAACCACTGACAATGAACAACGGACTACTGACCGAGTTTACGATGGCATCGAAGGAGCACTCCTGGCCGTGGTGGCCGAGTTCCACATCCTTCACGTCGTAGGGAATGGCTTGCTCCTTGTGGGCCATTTCCATGACCTTCTCGGCCGGCACGAACAGGAACTGGGCCTGGGGATCCACGAACTTCCTGATGAGCCAGGGGCAAGCCACGCGGTCCACCTTCACCCGCTCCCGTGTGATCCACTTCATGTCCGTCTCCTCCGTCTCCTCGGTTTTCCTTGCGGATGGCTCCAGGTTATATGCTGTCTGCTCTCCTCTGCTACCCGTTCTGCCTGCAAATGTCGCAAACCAGCCCAGGACTGCCTCAAGATCGCTCAGTTGGCGCTGGCCGCACGGAAGCGCTGCCCCGATACCTGCGAAACAAACACGAAAACGGAGTTGGCACAAGACTTGCACTAAAACTTCCAACCGCGCTCCGTGGTGAGCTACTGGAAAGCGAAGATGGCTCCGCAACCCCCTTCGTCAAGTTCGTCAGTCTGCCCATCGCACATCGTGCATCGGCCGGATTATCGGCTTCCGCTGCGATTGCAGCATGGTGGCCGGACGGGCCAGCAGTGGCAGCGGTGGCAGATTCGCCGGACGATGTGGGCTGCGGCCATCAGGGATCATGCGCTCTGGCGCCGCGCTGTCGGCTGCGGCGTCATGGCAGCGACAAGCAACGCGGCCGTCGATGCCGGCTTTCGGCACGTCTGGCCGGCTCAGGTCATTCTCGGCGGCGTTGTCGGAGCGGCGATCGCGCTCTTCTCGGGTGCGGCATCGCAGGTGCGCGAGGATCGCGAGCATGTCCGTCATGAATAACTGAGCTGGAATCGATCCGATCAGCAAGATAAACCCACCCATACCACCGCACCATCGTCGCACACAAGACGCAGTCTCAACTGTGGTTGCAGGTCGTTCCCGCCAAAGCACTGCGGCACGTCTATTCTGTTGCGTCCAGCACAGGTCGGAAGCATAATTCCAACTATGCATAAGTCAGGGCCGCCGCGCCTCACACGCTCGCAGATGAGTGCCCGCAGCGGCTGTCTCGCGAAGATGGGCGGGTGCGAACTGGAGGCTTTTCTTGCCGGTGCTAACGATGCGTCATATGGGCCGCCCGCTGGCGAGCCCCTGCCGCATTGGCCCGAGGATTGCGCCATGCTGGAGCCGGCAGCGCAGGGGATCATGGCGACCACGGATGCGGGCCCGCTGGTCGGGGCAGACCTGTTCTGCGCCGGGCGCATCGCCGTTCTCCATGCGATGGCCGATATCTACGCTCGCGGCGGAGTGCCGCGCTGGGTCCTCCCGATGCTCGTGGCGGACCACACTCACCCGGCGTGCCACGTGGAAGCGGTCATGGCCGGCATCCTGCGGGCGTGCCGGGATGAGGGCGCTGCGGTTGTGGGCGGCCACACGATGATCGGCCTGGAGGCGATCGCGGGCCTGACCGTCCTGGGCACGCCCCGCACCGGAAGGCTGCTCTCCAAACGAGGGGCCGTTCCCGGCGATACGCTTCTGCTCTCCAAGCCGCTGGGCGTTGGGCTGATTGTCCGCGGGTACAAACTCGGCCTTGCGGACGATGCGGCCTTGCAGGAAGCCGTGGATCTCATGCTTGTCTCCAACGGCCCCGCATCCCAGGCGGCGGTCGATGCCAACGTTCATGCCGCGACGGACGTGAGCGGCTTCGGGCTGCTGGGCCACCTGAGCGAGATGCTCGCCGGGGATCTCGGCGCTTGTCTTTGCCTGGATCAAATACCTTTGCTGCGGTCCCTGGAGCGCCTCCCGAGCGAACTCGGGCAGACGCTCTGGTCGGAGCACAATCTCCGGTATGCAACGCGATCGCATCGAGTGGTCCGCGCCGAGCCGCGCCGGTCGATCAGCGCATTGCTGGACCCGCAGACCAATGGAGGGCTCCTCGTGGCCGCCGATGAAGCCGCGGCCGGGGAGCTGGGGCGGCACGGCTTTACGCCCATCGGCCGGGTGGTTCGCTCGGCGACGATCGAGATATCGTGACTGACGTGTTTGCAGGAACGAGGCATTCGCATGAAGATCTTCATCAGTTCGTCCAGCGAGGGAAGAGATATCGCGTATGCGATACAGATGGAGTTGCAGAAGAACGGTCTCGGTGTGAGCCTCTGGTGCCAGGGATCCTTCGGTTTGGGCCAGCACAGGATCGAGTCGCTCGAAGCGGAAACGGACAAGTGTGACTACGCGGTCTGCGTGCTGACCGCTGATGACGTGGCGCATCCTGCGCGGCCAGGAAGGGCGTGTTCCCCGCCAGAACGTCGTGTTCGAGCTGGGCCTGTTCATGGGCAAGCTCGGGCGACAGCGGGTGTTTGTCGTGACGGAGGCGGATGCCGAGCTGCCCTCGGACTTCGACGGGATGACCACCGCGTCGATCCAGGGCGACAGCAGAGCGCTGTCCGACTTGCCCACGGCGGTGGCTCCGGCGTGCTTCCACATCCGGCAGGCGATCGAGGCGCAGGAGAAGAAAGCCTCCGCGTCGGCATGGGGCGCGGGACCGCGATCACTGCAGCAGATGCAGGTGTACGGCAACGTTGGCGAGCTTGGTTTCATCGAGCGTGTCGGCACGCTCATCGATAAGAGCCGGGAGATCATCTTCATCGGGACCGGTTTGAACGTCCTGGACAACGGTCGCGTGCGTCAGATGATTGTCGATCGCACCAGGACCGGGGCCCTCAATGCCACCATCTGCTTCGGGAACCCCTACGCGCCGCAGGTGCGGGCCCGTCTGACGGAGGAGGAGCGCGGCGTAAATCACCCAACGATTGCCGTGGAGGGAATCATCAGCCGCACGCGGGCGATGATCCAGACGGCGGAGAACAACCCGAACCTCAAGGTCCTTCTCTTCAACAACTACCCCACGATGTCGATCTTCAGTTTCGACCGGAAGGAGTTTGTCTACTATCCCATGGGCTGCCGTAAACTGGGAAACGAGTGCCCGGCGTTTTTCGCGCAGAAGCCGGGGATCGTGGCGGATTTTCTGGAGGAGATGATCGGCAACTTCGTCGGCGAGGCCGTGGAGGCACGCGAGGTCTTCCGCGTCGGTCACGAGCACAAACGATCCAAGGAGTTCGTCAATCCGTCGGAAATGCGGGCCGTCGCCATCTACGCGATCCCGCGCGGCGACGACCCGTTCTACAGGCTGGGCTCACGCCTGCTTGGCTACGACGTGTTGAACAGTGTGCTGGCGCCCCAGGACCCGGACCTTGCCGAGTTCCGCGACTATGTCGGCGACGCCCGCGATTACGGACTGCACGTCACCATCGCCGACGTGATGTATGTCCCGGCGAACCAGGTTCCCATCATCACGAGTGAACTGCGGGCCATCGCCGGCGGCATAGGCCACTTTGAGCTCAAGGCGGAGAAAGTCGCCACATCCAACGAGTTCGGGAAGAATTCGGTCGTCCTGGTTTGCTCGGACGAATCCGGCGAGTTGGAGAAGCTCGCGGCGGAGGTGGCCGTCCGACTGCGGCCACAGGCGCTGGGCACGAATTACACTCTCGATCCCCGCATGCTGCATGGCCGCGGCCGCCTGAGCCGCCGTGATGAGGTCATGCTCAAGGTCTACCAATCCCCGTTCGTGTTCAACCGGTACACCCCGCACTTCACGCTGGCACTACCCAGCAGAACCCCGCTGCCGGGAGAGACAAAGCGGCTGGCCCGGCGCGTGGAACAGCTCTTTGAGCCGTTCCTGAACGGCCAGCCGATCCCAATCGAGTGCGTCTATGTTCTGGAGAGGCCGCTCAACGAGCCCCGCTGGACCCAACGCCATGAAATCGGCCTCCACTGACATCCTCCGCCAGTGGCTCATGCAGCACGGGGCGGATCCCGATTGCCTCTCGCCCCAGTCTGCCTTGGCCGAGATGATTGCCGGCCCCCGTCCCGACGCCGCGTGCGAGGCCACTGCGGACGAACGATGCGAGCGGCTTCGCGTGCTCATGCTGCTGTGCCAGAAGGTTGGCCAGACCGGCAGCGGAATCGTGGTCAAGGAGATGATCGACGCCGCCCCCGCCACCGGGCTTGAGCACCACCTCATTTGTGGCGGCTATGCGGGCGACGACCCATCATCGTTGTTCTACGCGCAGCCACAGCGCCTCGATGTTGTTACTTTCGATTCGTCCGCGGCCGACGGCATCCCGTTTCCCATCGCGGGGATGTCCAATGCCATGCCCTATCCGTCGGTCCCGTTCAAGGACCTCACGCCCGGCCAACTGGAACGCTATCTGGAGGTCTGGCGGCAGTACATCCGCAGGGCAATCCAGGAACATCGACCTCACATCATCCACGTGCATCACCTTTGGCTGCTGGCCGCACTGGCGGCGATGGAGTCCCCGCGCCTACCCGTCATTGTCACCGTCCACGGAACGGACCTGTTCCGCGCGGATGATTCGCCACACCTGGCGTCGCTGGTGGCCCGCTGGATCCATCGCCTTTGCCGCGTCCTGGTCCTTACCGGCGATGCCGTCACGCAGGTGCGATCTCGCTACGAGGTTGACCCGACGCGGATCGAAGTCTTCGGCAACGGGTACAACCCCCGGTTGTTCCGCCTGCAAGCGCCACCGCGCCATAGCGCGGGCAGCGGCCGGGACCGATTCGAGGATCGCAGGATGGTCCTCTGTGTCGGCAAGTTCGACGATCGCAAGGGCATCGAGTGGCTGATCCGCGCTTTCGCGAAACTGCCGGGCCGCGAGCGCGCCGACGTCGCCCTGGTTATCGCCGGCTCGGGGCCGGATTCGCAGCGGCAGCGATACCTTCGGATCGCCGAGGAACTGGGCATCGGCGCGGACATCCAGCTTATCGGCGCGGTCCCCTATGAGCAGGTCGGCCCGCTGATGAACCGGGCGTGCGTCTTTGCCCTGGCAGCGCGCGATGAGCCATTCGGGCTGGTGATTCTCGAAGCCCTGGCATGCGGGTGCCGCGTTGTAACAACCGATCAGGCCGGCCCGTCATGGTTCGTGCCACAAAGCTTGCGCGAGAGCCGCGAAGCGATCCTCGTTGCCGGGCTGAGCGATGACTCCCCGGACCCGGCCACCGCCCAGGCGTTCGTCGATCGCCTGACCCATGCTCTTTCCGAGCAGCTCTCCCGTCCGCTGGACTCCGCGACCCGGGAGCGAATCGCGGCGTCGGTGAAGCACATGACGTGGGATGCGCAGATGCAGCGGCTGGTTGAGCTGTATCGCCGCTCTCTTGGCGAGGGGATTTCCCATTGCGCGCCTGACACAGCGGATCGTCTGGCCGCGGCGCACGCGAAGCTCGCGGCGCGACCGGATGCAGACAACGTGACTGTGAACAAAGTCCCGGAAACCCTGCCCATCCGCCTCATAGTGCCTAGCAAATTTGAGTTCACCCCGGGAGCTTCGCTGGCGATTCAATCACTCGTGCCCAGGGACTCTCAGGTCCATCGTGAAATCGAACAGGTCGTTGCCGAGCTCCGCGCAGCCTTTCCCGACATCTCCGCAGTGAGCTACTGGCAGCCCCCCGGCACGTACCATCTTAACGTCGCCATCCTGCAGCGACTCATCAACGACCCGGACTTGCGGCAAGGGCATGCCAGACTCGTCCACGATGCCGGAGGCGTTCTCGACTGGCTGGGCGATCAGCCCGCCTACCAAATCGAGTTCACTGGCGTGGTGGTGACGGCTACCGGCACGATCATGACCACGGGCTATCCGTCACCGACGGCGTGCCGCATCCGCGAGCACTTCCAGCAGCATTCGTTTCCCGACCAACAGTGGACGTTCCACATCACTCTCGGGCGGATCCTCTCCGTCCTTGCCCCCGAGGCATGGAACCGGTTTCTGACGCAGTTCTATGCGAGATTCGCCAGCCGGCCCACCGGGAGGCTCCAGGTTGACAGCGCCATCCTGGTCAGCGAGAGCAAGGGGTTCCTCCACCATCCGTCTCACTACACGGTGCTGAGGACGTTTCGCTTCGGGTCCGAGCTGGCCTCAAGTGCCAATACTCTTTAGGTCCAGCGTCCGCAGATATGCGGCCAGCGGCCCGGCCATGTCCGGCCGCCGCAGCGCGGTCGCGATGTTGGTGATCAGGAACCGCAGCGGGTCTCCGGTCGTATGCCATTCGCCCTCGATGGTGTGCGCGATCACCCGTCCCTCACGGCAGAGCTTGTCGATGGCATCCGTCAAGTACAACTCGTTGCCCAGCCCAAGCTCGCGCCGCTCCAGGATGTCGATGATCCGCGGCGAGAGCACGAAGCGGCCAAGCTGGGCCAGCATCGATGGCGCTTTCTCCGGGGGCGCCTTCTCGATGATCAACTCCAGTTCCGCGGGGTCCGTTCCCGGCTTCAGCCTGGCGCTGCCGTAACGCGAAATCTCCGAAGGCGGCACCTTCTGGAACGCGACAACGGCCGCCGGCTCGTGCTTGACGTAGACATTGATCAACTGCTTGATGCAGGGCGTCTTCGACAAGACCACGTCGTCGCCAAACATGTACGCGAACGGCTCGTTGCCCAGGAAGTCCTTGGCCGCCAGGATCGGCGTCCCGTTGCCGTAGGGCAGATGCCGGGCCTGTCGTATCTGGCAAAAATTAGCCATTTTCGGCAGGGCTTGCACGGCGGCCAGGTAGTTGTCCTTCTTCTGCTCGGCCAGGTGCAATTCCAGTTCGCGCGAGCTGTCAAAGTGGTCGGCGATCAACCCCGTGCCGCAACGCGTCACCAGGACAATGTCCTCGATGCCCGCCTGGACAGCCTCTTCAACCAGATATTGGATGACGGGCTTGTCGATGATCGGCAGAAGCTCCTTGGGCACCACCTTCGTCGCAGGCAGGAAACGCGTGCCATAACCGGCAACAGCTATCACGGCTTTCTTGATTTTCACAGATGTTCCTTTTCCATCCGAACGACGTGGATTGTCCATGACATGCCGACAGTTGGCAAGGGCCATTCAGTGCGTCCGCGGCGGGTTCCAATCGTTAAGAAGCTGAGACTGCCGGCGCGGCCGCTTTGGCTGGCGCGACCTTGCCATACGTGCGGGGGCGCGGCGGAATCAGGCTCGTATCCACCGGGCCGTAGCCGATCTGGGTTGAGTTGCTGTTGGTGTCGTAGGTCGCGATGGTGGTCTTGAGGAACCTGGCGTCGTCGCGCTCGGGATACGCCGGCTTGTAATGCGCGCCGCGCGACTCGTTGCGCAGCAGCGCGCTTTGAGGATCGCCTCGGCCACGATGATCATGTCGCGCAGGGCGCGCGTGAACGAGAGGTTCTGGTTGGTCCACATCAGCGTGTCCGAGAGTTTGATATTGCGATATCGGGCCTTCCAGTCCTGGAGGTGGGCCAGCGTCTGCTCCATCTTCTCGTTGTGACGCACGACCGAGCAGGTCTCGGTCATCTCCTTGCCCATCTCCTGCCAGAGGGCATACGGGTTCTCCGTGCCGCTGCTGCTGACGAGCTTCTCCTGACGCGCGGTCTCCTGCTGCACAACGGCGTCGTACGCGCCCTGCGGCACATCGGCGGCGGCCGTGGCCGCGGCATCGTTGGCGTAGTTCTTCACGCACGTGCCGCCGAACAGGCCATCGAAGATGCAGCTCAGGAGCGAGTTGGCGCCGAGCCGCGTCGCCCCGTGATAGGCGAAATTGCACTCGCCCATGGCATACAGGCCGGGGATGTTGGTCATCATGTTCTTCGGATCGCCGAACTTCAATCCGCCGGTCTTC
Organism: uncultured Phycisphaerales bacterium; assembly: GCA_963836515.1. Taxonomy (GTDB): domain Bacteria; phylum Planctomycetota; class Phycisphaerae; order Tepidisphaerales; family Tepidisphaeraceae; genus CAWIJX01. The sequence continues at coordinate 1,284,342 of CAWIJX010000004.1, read as the reverse complement.
TCGTCCTTGGTGAAGCCGATCCACAGGCCGCCCATCGTGTAGTGAATGGCCGGGAAAATCTTCATCGGCTCCTCGAGCGGATCGGTGCCGACGAACTTCTGATAGATCTCCAGGATGCCTTCGAGCTTATTGAGGATGGCGTGCCGGCCGATGCGCTTCACCTCGTCGCCGAGGTCGAGGTAGACCATGTTGCCGCCGCCGACGCCCATGCCTTCCTGGCAGACCTGGAAAAGCTCGCGCGTGGCGATGTCGCGGGGAACGAGGTTGCCGTACTTGGGATAGCGCTCTTCGAGGAAGTAATAGCGCTCGTTCTCGGGGATGCTGTTGGGCGGGCGGGTGTCGTGGGGCTTGCGCGGCACCCAGACCCGGCCGCCTTCGCCGCGGGCGGATTCGGAAATCAGCCGGCACTTGTCCTCGCCGGGAATGGCGGTGGGGTGGACCTGCATGAACTCGGGATTGGCATATTTGCGCCGGCCTGGAAGCAGCGCGAGACCGCGCCGCCGGTGCAGATGACCGACATCGTCGACTTGCCGTAGACCAGGCCATTACCGCCCGAGGCGACGACGACCGCGTCGGCCCGAAAGGCGCGGATCTGCATCGTGCGCATGTCCTGGGCGACGATGCCGACGCACTGGCCATCGTGCAGCACCGGCCAGAGCATCTCCCAGAATTCGTATTTGGTGACCTTGCCGGCGGCTTCCCAGCGGCGGGTCTGCTCATCGAGAGCATAGAGAAGTTGCTGGCCAGTCGTCGCGCCGGCGAAGAACGTGCGCTTGAACAGCGACCCGCCGAAGAGGCGTAGGGCGCGCTGGCCCTCGGGCGTGCGGTTGAACGGAACGCCCATGCGGTCGAGCAGGTCGATGATGCGCGGGGCCCAGTTGCACATCTCCAGGACCGGCGGCTGATCGGCCAGGAAATCGCCGCCCAGCACGGTCTCGTCGAAGTGCATCCACTCGGAATATCCCTGCTGGCGCGCGATGCTGTTGCAGGCGTTGATGCCGCCCTGGGCGCAGACGCTGTGCGAGCGCTTGACGGGCACCATCGAGAACAGATCGACATCCATCCCCTCTTCGGCGAGCTTGATCGTACAGGAAAGACCCGCCAGACCTCCGCCGACAACGATGACGCGCTTTTTCGATGCCATGATGGTTCCTTTACTATTGCTCTCTTGCTGGCGGTAAGCTAACCGCGACGGATTCTCCGCGGCAATAGGGTTCTTATCAGGAATGTGCCAGGCGGGCCTGGTGCAGGCGAGCAGTGCCGCGATTCCGGCCGCGAAAGAGACCACGAAGATGATGACGCAGAGGATGGCCCAGCGCCCTTGCGAACGGGCGCTGATGGTCAGCCCCCAGGTGACGGCGGCCGCGCGCAGGCCGTTGGCCAGGTGCAGGCACGCGGCGAGGATGCCAACGGGATAGACGAACGTGACCAGGAATCTGGCGGCCGACATGTGGCGGATGATGGACTGCGCGGCGTGATGCGGGTCGAACGCCAGCTTGGAGCTGAGCGCATTGAAGAGCCCATACTTCAGCGCCAGCACGTGGAAGGCGATGAAGCCGATGAGGATGATCGCGGTGATGCGCTGGAGGACATAAAGCCAGTTCCGGCCATAGGAATACGACGGGGCGTTCCACTGGCCGCTGAGGGTGATCCACAGGCCGTAGATGGCGTGGAACAGGATGGGCAGGAAGATGGCCGACCACTCGATGGCCGGCAGGAAGGGCAGGTCGTGGATCTTGTTGACCTGGCTCTGATAGACGGCGGCGGCCTGGATCAGCGTGGCGTTAATCACGAGGTGGACGATCATATAGCCGCCGAAGAGGACGCCGGTTAAGGAGTGGAGGCGGCGCAATAAGAAGTGGTTGCGTCCGCCGGAAATCGAAAACGTCAGATTGGGTGCGACGGCCGTTGACACAGTCGGATCCTTTCGCCAAAACGAAAGCGGACATTATAAGGACGGGAAGGGCGGGGGGAAGGGGTCAAGGAAAGGGGAAAGAACCATGTCCCGTCGGCGCCAGGGGCGCACGATAATCTTCGCCCGGCCGAGCGGAGAAGGCAACCGGCGGCGGGCGGGATGGCAATGGGTTCGTTTCGCAGGGGAAGGTGCGCGGGAGAGAGAGGCGAATCTGCAAGCTCTGGCGCGGCGGGAGGTTGTGGGCTTGGGGCGGGGGGATCGGTGGGTTCGTTTCGTGGGCGATCGGCTTCACCACGGAGGCACGGAGACACGGAGGAAGGGTTCAGGGTTCCGGGATCAGGGTTCAGGGGCGCGGATTGCGGATTGCAGGAGTCGGATTGAACGGCGGGGGCTTCGGAGTCGGCGGTGAGGATGGGGTTGGGGAGGATCATGGGTTCCTTTCGCTTGTGCGCATGAGAGATTTCCGGGGCGGGCGCGGCCGCGCCGGCCGAATGTCGGCCGGTGAAATGCGCGGGCGGGTCGCTCCGTATCTGTCGGCGGCGCTGCGCGAAGCGGGCATGGTCGGCGCAGACGGCGCAGCGCCGGGTGGGGAGGATGCGGGCAACTCGCGTGGAGTCAGGAGCTTGCAGCACGGGGGCGGGCGGGTGAGCGGACGATTTGCGCAGCGCGGCAAAAAATAGGAATGTGCGAGTGCCTGCGGACGTGCCGGTGGATCGGCCGCGGGATTGGGTGGAATGGGTCAATGGGGCGGAGGGTCCGAAGGAACTGATGGCGCTGCGCTGTTCGCGGGACCGCGGGCGGCCGTATGGGGAGGCGAGTTGGGTCGGGACGACGGCGCAGCGGCCGGGGGTGGAGAGTTCGATGCGGCCGGCGGGTCGGCCGAAAAAGGCGCGGGAGAAGGGAGAAGGAGGTCGAAAAAGGCTTACCCCTTATCCCCCACCAAGCTTTGAACCCCTCGCTCTTCCCACGGTCGTCAATCGTCGGGCTGGGCCGCCTTCCGCCGTGCCTCGGCCCGAGCCGGGCCAATACGGTCAAGCACCTGCTGAAGTCGAGGGTCCGCTAGACCCTCGATGCGAGGCGGGGACAGCCCGGGGGGAAAGAAACTAAAACCCGCCGTCTCAAGTTGCCATGCTCCATCAACGAAGCAGAGGCAGAGAATGTAGACCTCTGACCTCTTTGGGTTGAACGCGGCCAACGAATCGCTTGAGCTGTTCGGTTCGCGAAAGGTCAATTTGGTCTTCACCAGTCTGTCGGTCGCCGCCACCGCGAGAATGCGCACGGTCAACGCGCGCGTTTTTTCGGTGAATCGGGCGCGCTGCACGCGGGCAATGACAATCGCGTGGTCATTCCAAAACGTCTTCTCGGTGCCATCGAGGGTCATCAGCCCGGCGCTGGCCGTTGCCGGCACACCAACGACGAAAGCGACTCGGAAGAGCATTCTGCACAACGCAAGCATACTGAGCTCCTTATCCAAAGCGCTGCCGATCAAGCATGTCGTTGAACTTCTCCGGCCGGCTCCCGTCCCTGGGAACCGGCGATGATCCATCCTGGACCTCGTCCCACCGCTGCGGTTTAGTCACTTTTGCATTGCTCTTGTCCCAAGCGTACGTCGGACGGGGGCCCGGCACCGGGCCCGTCCCGTTGAACACCCACGACATCTGGGCACGCGCCGTGAAGACGAGATTGGCGCCGTTCTGCATGTCCGTTGTCTCCGCGCAGACGAAAGTCGTGAAGTGATTCTCGAGATAGAGGGATCGCAGCGCTCGCCCCTCAATGTCGTGCGCGACCACCGTCGAGTACAGAGGTGGTCCTTGGACCGGCTCATCGGAGGCGGTCATGTCTTTCGCGGCAGATCCCTTGGTCTTCGGTCGCAGCACGGTCTCCGGGTATTTGTCATTTATGTACCAGTAATACTCGTTGGTAGCCAAAGGGCTGTTCTTCTGTTTGTCCGGCACGGTATCAAGCACCGGTTTCCTACCATAATTCCCCTGGATGTCTGAACGAAGCCACTTGCCATCCCTGTACTCCGCATAATTCGTCAAAGACGTCAGCATTTGGATGAAGCCGATGCGCATATGGTCCACCCGCGCCCTCCGAGCGGCCCGGTCAGAACCACATGTGCGGTCCATTTCAGCGCGTACGCGCGCAGAAGATGCGCTTCTGGTTTGGAACGCGTCCAAAACCACGGTTCACTTGCTGGAAACCGTTCGGGCCAATCTGAAAAGCGTTCTGCGTTGGTGTGCTGACATCGACATGCACGATATTGACATCCATATCCCACTGATAGCTGGCATTCACATCCAGAGTGGCCTCGCCAACCACCGGGCCCGGCCGCCAGAAGATGTCCGCGCTTGCGCCCGGCAACGTTGACGTTCGCGCAGGAGATGGCGCCTAGTTCGAGGTCGCAGTCCCAGTGGCGCGCTGCTTGGAACACCGTCCACATAATAGCGGTAGATCGAATAATCAGGAACGTTCGCTGGCCCGGTAAACTTGAACACATGCACGACGACGCGATCGGCGTTCATCTGCACGGTGTTGCCATCGGGGCTGCGCCAATTCAGGTTGATGGTCCAGCCGTTGGCGTTGCTGAGGGCGACGCCCTCGACGTACAGGTGGGTCTCAACTTCTGCCGCGATGCGTGACGCGCCGGGCTCGCCTTCGGGTATTATCAGCCCGTTGTGGTCTGAATACTGCCAGACTCGCAATCCCGACGGGACTGTCAGCGTGTACTTTCCCTTGCGCGTCGGCTTGAGGATGATCTCCCACAGGTCGTTTTCGCCGTCAACCTGACCTTCGTGTTTGTCATTGTCGGGGATCCCGTTGTAATTGTCGTCGTCGTCGTTGAGGGGGACATAGGCGCCAACCGTCTGTTTCTCCAGGTTGGTCAGTTCACCGTTCGCCGTGTTGTGGCTGACGGTGGTAGCGCAAATGTCAGGCCCAATTGGCGGCCCGGAGCGATTCGACACATCCCCGGGCTGGGTGGTGGCAGTGACCTTCGGCGCCGCCAGATTATGCACCGCATTGACGCCGAGGTTCGCGAGAATCAGCGCCTTCTCCGAAGCGCTCAGCACGTCATCCGTGTCCGCGCGGTAGATTACAGCCCAGTTCTCGGATCTGAAGCTCGTCGTGTACTCGGGGTCGGCTTCATCCGTGTACGAGTCCGACGTGACGGTCGCGGACGTGACCACCACGCTGTCGATGATGCTCGGCGGCAGGCCGTCGATGGCGATCTTGTACTTGCAGTCAGCGGGAATGTCGCTGAGCGTGCCGCCGTTGTTGGCCAGGTACAGCAACTCGGCTTTCGAGATGGGCTGCACCGTGTCCGCGTCGTAGCCGTCGCTGCCGATGACGTGGTATGCCGCGAGGCGCATGTCCACCTGATCCCTGCCCGAAAGCACCGCGCCGTTTCCACCGAGGTCGGTGGCGCAGTAGTCGTAATAGACCGACAGATCGGCATCCGTCGTCTTCGCCTCGGCGTAAAGCGTGACCGGATCACCGTCGGCCAGCGCGGCCAGCGGGCCTTCGGGGTGGTCCAGATTCACGCGCAGCGACGGGTAATCGCCGAAGCCGTCATAGATTTGATTACCCTGGTCGTCGAAGATGCGCAGGTCGGACCAGCCGGTGTTGGACAGGTTGGACAGGTTCAGTTGCAGTTCGCCGTGCTCCAGCCACTCCGGCGGCGGGCTGAGCGTCAGCTTGATCAGGTCATCATCCTGGTTATCCGGCAGCGGGAGCGTGGTGGAGGTCGGAATCGTCACCTTGTACGCCGTCAGGTCGTTGCCCAGGGGGCTGTTCTGCTCGAAATCGTTGTTGACCAGCACGACGTAATCGTCTGGATTATGGCCGTCCTGGGTCGTCTCGTCCACGGCCTGGCCCCAGTTTCCGCCGGTGCGGCAGGCAGTCAGGTTCAGGTCGAGCACGGACAGGTCCACCGTGTCGGTGCAGGATTGACTCCCGTGGGTGGCCGTGGCCGAGATCTCCTGCGGGCCGGGCGCGAGCCCCCAGACGCGCAGGACCAGCACGCCATAGCTGAACATCGGGCTGAGCTCGGCCCAGGTAAACTCATCCTCCGGCGAGATCGTGCCGTTGCTGCCCGGCAGGGCCACCGTCAGGGCCTCATCGTTGAAATCGAAGGTGACCGTGTCGCTGCTGTCGGAGTAGTTGGGAACCACGCGGAACTCGGTGCCGTCAGGGTAGGCCGAGGCGTCGCCAAGCGGGATGATCTTGCCGGGGTAGTTGGGGTTGGCTTCGATGGCGTCATCGCTGGAGTCGATGCCGCCATCGTTGTTGCTGTCGATCTCCAGATTCAGCGCGGGGATGGCGGGGGGAACCATGTCCGGCTCGTCGCAGGTGGCAGGCGATCCGTCGCCATTGGCGTTGTGCGCCCGGACGGCAAACTCCGCGTGGCCGGTGATGGAGAACGTCAGCTCGAAGTCGCGCGCCAGGCTGGGCGCGGTCATGGCGTATGCCCAGTCCGGCCAGACGGGGTCCTTGCCGTCGAACGTCTGGGTCCACAGGACCTGGAAGTTATCCAGCAAGCGGTCGGAGCCGGTGTAGGTCCAATGCAGGGCGTTATCACGGTAAGTCACGCTGGAAACGTTGCCGGGTGGCGACTGGTCGGCCTGGGCGACGATGAACGAACCGCAATCGGGCGACGGCATTTGCGCGGTGGCAACGACTCGGAAGACGGCGCGGCGGTCAATCAGACGATCGGCAGAGGAGGTCATTTGATCATGTCCCATTTTCCAGACTCCAATCAGTCTTTGGGCGCGGACGGTTGCGTGGTGGGCTTAAGTTGCGCCGTCCCGTCTCGCGTTGTCAGAAGCATCGCCCCTTTGCTGCGCGTTGTCGGGATCTCCCGCCGCGTGCCGCGACTTCCCGCGCAACTCTACTATGCGGCTTAACAGAATGTTGACCTTTGGATCGTCCAGTCCGGCTATTCTCTCGGCACCGCCTCCCGAATCGAAGAATTTCAGCCCATGCCGTTCCAACTCCCAGTTCCCGCGAACGTACCGGATGCAAAGCGCATACGTCTCGCCGCGTTGGGGCGAGAAGCCCCAGAGACTTGTGTTGGCAAAGCGGATGGGGTACTTCAACCGCAGGTCCGTCGGCACCATGTGATTCGTTGCTACGACCGCGAGCACCCTCGCACGGAGCTGCATCGCATCGTCACCCGACGGTGGTCCTACCCTGCGTACTGTGACGATCACGACTGCGCGGTCTTCCCAGAAGCCAGCTTCATTGCCCGATCGCAGTGGATTGTAGGCACCAGCGTCTTGGAGAAAGCAGACGGCAGGCAGAAGTACGGGCAGAATGCGAAACACCATGGAGGCCTCATCTTGGCTGGAATTGAATGGTTGTGCGCAAATAATAGTTGAAAACTGGAGGATCCACCGCGGGACGTAGCCCGCTCTGAACCTCGGCCCAGTTCTGTGGCAGAGTTGGTGCCGGCGCGGTCGAATGCCAAGCAAACGGGAATTGCGGATCCATCTTTCCGCTGGCGTCGTACGTCCACTCCGCCTCTGCTCGCGCAGTGAAAACTGTATCTGCCCCATTTGTCTTGTCTTCAGTCTGAGCCGCAATATATATAGCGAACTCGTTCTTCAGCGTCATGCTCTCCAAGGCCACCTTTGCGTCTTTCTCTTTCTCCCTGCCTCCCTTGTCGTTTCGTTTGTCGCTATAGAGCGGTACGTCCTGCGTCGGGCGGTCGCTCTCAGAGATAAAGCCGGACGTGCTTTCCGCGCCCGCAGCAGGGATCCGATCTCGGCCATTCGGACGACGGTGGCCTTGTCGTCGCCCGTGTAGTACCATGGTATTGTTGTCGTTGCACTTTCGGCTGCGTCAAGGAGCGGCAGGCGTCGCGCGGCGGCGAATACGCTTCCGAGGTTGCTCACCAGATCTTTGCCGTCGCGGTAATGGGCCTCTGCGGTGTAGCCCACGAGGTTCTGAATGAAGCCGACGTTGATCTTTTCGACGCCGCGGTTTGAGCCAGGGCCCGTTAGCAATATGCATGCGCTCCAGTCCAATCCGCCCTGGACCCATCTCGCCGTGTACGGGACAACACGCGGACCGCGTTCCGAACACGGATTTCCCCGTTGTGGGCGGTGCCCGGCGTAAGGGTGGCCGGCTTGAAGGCATTAGCTGGCGTCTCGACTTGCACTTTCACGATGTTTACATCCAGATCCCATTCGTAACTGTTATCTAATCGAAGGCCGGCATGGCCCATCTTGGCGCCCTCGCCCCAGAAGAACGTCGCATTCTTGGCGGGGCCGGTGCCGCTCGGAGTCACGGCTATAGCGCCATCGTCGTCATAATGCGCCCAGGTCGCCGTATTGGGAACACCACTTGCGACGTAGCTGTACTTAGCGTAATCCGGAACGTAGAGCGGCCCGCTCCACGAGAAAACGTCCAGCGGCAGCGGCAGCCCGCGCGCTCCGAGCTTGTGGCCCGCTTTGTCGAACTCGATCAGTTGGATTGTCAGCCCCGTGCCCGCCTTAATGCCCTCAACGTACACCGTCGTGTCCTGGTTTCCTGGGAAACGCGGCAACGGTTTATCCACGAGGCCGGTGCGATCAGCATTTCGGTAGATTCTCACGTTGGCGAGGGGGATGCTCAACTGGAATGTTCCGTCGATGCTGCCGTGGATTGTGATCGGCAGCAGGTCGTTTTCGCCCACGATCGGGACGTTCGGATCCTTCTTCAAGTCGGGTTTGTATGTGCAGTCGTCGTCATCGTCGTTGACCGGGACGTACGCGCGTGCTCCGTCCGTAATCCCCAGTTCCCCGGTCGCCACGTTGTGGAAGATCGTCGCGGCCGTAAGGCCGGCCGTCGGGGAGCCCTTTCCCTTCAAGATATCAACCGGCTGCGAGGCCGGCGAGGGTCTTGTAGAGATCGTCACCGGCGAGTTGCCGGCGTTATGCACCGCATTGATCCCCAGGTTCGCCAGGATCAGGGCCCTTTCCGCCGTGGTCAGCGCATCGTCGGATGCCGCGCTGTAAATCACCGCCCAGTTGGCGGATCGGAAGTCGTTCGTGTACTCGGGGTCGGCGTCGTCCGTGTACGAATCCGACGTCACAGTTGCGGACGTCACGACAACGCTGTCGATGATGCTCGGCGGCAGGTTGTCGATGGCGATCTTGTACTTGCATTCGGCCGGAATGTCGCTGAGCGTGCCGCCGTTGTTGGCCAGGTACAGCAACTCGGCTTTCGAGATGGGCTGCACCGTGTCCGCGTCGTAGCCGTCGCTGCCGATGACGTGGTATGCCGCGAGGCGCATGTCCACCTGATCCCTGCCCGAAAGCGCCCCGGCGTTTCCGTCGAGGCCGGCCGACCAGTAGTCGTAAGAGACCGCCAGATCGGCATCGGTCTGCTTGGCCTCGGCATAGAGCGTGACCGGGTCGCCGTCGGCCAGCGCGGCCAGCGGGCCTTCGGGGTGGTCCAGATTCACGCGCAGCGACGGGTAATCGCCGAAGCCGTCATAGATTTGATTACCCTGGTCGTCGAAGATGCGCAGGTCGGACCAGCCGGTGTTGGACAGGTTGGACAGGTTCAGTTGCAGTTCGCCATGCTCCAGCCACTCCGGCGGCGGACTGAGCGTCAGCTTGATCAGGTCGTCATCCTGATTGCCGGGCAGCGGGAGCGTGGTGGACGTGGGGATCGTCACCTTGTACGCCGTCAGATCGTTGCCCAGCGGGCTGTTCTGCTCGAAATCGTTGTTGACCAGCACGACGTAATCGTCCAGATTATGGCCATCCTGGGTCGTCTCGTCCACGGCCTGGCCCCAGTTTCCGCCGGTGCGGTGGGCCGTGAGGTTCAGGTCGAGCACGGACAGGTCGACGGTGTCGGTGCAGGATTGACTCCCGTGGGTGGCCGTGGCCGAGACCTCCTGCGGGCCGGGTGCCAGCCCCCAGACATGCAGGACCAGCACGCCATAGCTGAACATCGGGCTGAGCTGGGCCCAGGTGAACTCATCCTCCGGCGAAATCGTGCCGTTGCTGCCCGGCAGGGCCACCGTCAGGGCCTCATTGTCAAAATCGAAAGTGACCGTGTCGCTGCTGTCGGAGTAGTTGGGAACCACGCGGAGCTCGGTGCCGGCGGGGTCGGCCGACGCATCGCCCAGCGGGATGATCTTGCCGGGGTAGTTGGGGTTGGCTTCGATGGCATCATCGCTGGAGTCGATGCCGCCATCGTTGTTGCTGTCAATCTCCAGGTTCAGCGCGGGGATGGCGGGGGGAACCATGTCCGGCTCGTCGCAGGTAGCGGCCGATCCGTCGCCGTTGGCGTTCCGTGCCCGGACGGCAAACGCCGCTTGGCCGGTGATGGAGAATGTCAGCTCGAAGTCCCGCGCCAGCCTGGGCGCGGCCATGGCGTATGCCCAGGTCCGGCCAGACGGGGTCCTTGCCGTCGAACGTCTGGGTCCATAGGATTTGGAAATTATCCAGCGTGTCATCGCCGCCGCTGTACGCCCAGTGCAGGCTCAGCCATCGCCGTAACTCAGGTCGGTCACGTCACCCGGCGACAGCTGGGCGGCCCGGGCGAAAACGTACGGCCCGGAATCCACGTACGGCATCTGCGCCGTGGGGCCGACCGGGAAGACCATGAAGGCGTACCAACTTGTCGGTCTCGCGCCATCAGCGTCGTAGCTTGTGGCGTTGGCGTAGTGACATATGGCGTGGCGTACCACCAATAGGGCGTGCTGTACTGATCGGCCACCTGCGCCACGAGTACCTGTATGCCCGCGCCTCCAGTGAGTGATTGGCCCACGACAGCGTGACGCCGTGGATGCCATTGTCCACAACGTCGAGGCCCGTGATCGATTGAGATAGCATCCGCCATAGGCCGTGGGCGACGGGTCGGAATCGCCGCCGGCACTGCTGGCGATTACGCGGTAGAAGTAGGGTAGGTTGCTATCGCATGTCACGGTGGCCGTAGTATAACCGTATCCGGTGGTGATGCCGTCGGCCTCCACGTCGGCGAACGTCTCGCCGTTGTCGGAGACCTGGATTTCGTAATCCGCCGCATCCTGAATGGCCGGCCAGACAAGCTGGATCTGCGTTTGCGAGTACGCGCTGAGCGAGAGCGACTGCGGCGCGTCGGGAGGAGCAACCAGGGTTGTGTCCTTGGCCGTGTCCGACCAGGCCGAGTCGGCATCATCGCGCGTCGTGCGAATGCGGAAGGTGTAAGTCGTGTTGGCGTCCAGCCACGGAACGGTGTAGCTGGTGGTGTCGGGGTCGAGGAAGGCGACGGGATCGAAGGTTGTCCCGCTGTCGGTGGAAAGCTGCAGTTCAAGGCCGGTCTCATCCGTGGCCGACTCGCTCCAGGAGAGGGTGATGGAGTCGTAGGTTTCATCGGTGGCTTCGAGGTCGGTTGGCGCGGGAGGCGCGTCGAGCGTGGTGTCGGAGGCGGAATCGGATGGGCCCGAAGTGTCGCCGAAATCGTCGCTGGCAACGACCACGAAGTAGTAGACCTGCGACGGATCGAGCCCGGCCGCGGAGAAGCTCGTATCGGTGATGTCCGACGCCAGGAGGTGCCCTTCATCCAGGTCGAACGTATCGCTCGTGTCGGCATAGACGCTGTACAGCAGGTTGCTGTTGCCGGTGGGAGTGTCCCAGGCGAGGTCGATTTCGGAGGCGCTGACGGCGGTCGCGGCGACGTTCTGCGGCGCGTCGGGAACGGTAGCGCCCTGGGCGTAGGCGCAGTCGGATGTGCCGTAGCTGTTGTACGCGGCCACGCGGTAATAATAGGTCATGCCGGGCGGGAGGGACGTATCCGAATACGGGCTGGCGGTGATGGTGCCGGGGCAGGCGCTCCAGGTTTCGCCATCGGCGCTGCGCCAAAGGTAGAAGCCGGTCTCATTGCTGGAATTATCCGTCCATGTCAGGTCGATTTCGCTGGTGCTGACAGTGGTGGCTTCCAGGTCGCTCGGCGCATCGGGATAGTCGGCGGCGGTGATCGGCCCGACGATGCTGGACCAGGCGGAACTCGTGAAGCTGTTGTAGGCGCAGACGCGGAAGTAGTAGTCGGTGTTCGGGGCGAAGGAGCCGGTGGCGGTGAAGTTCACCGTGCCCGTGCCGGTGTTGGCCGGGGCGTAGGCGGAGCCTTCGGCCGAGAACGGGCTGTCGGCCAGGCTCCACTCGAGGATGAAGCCATCCTCGTTGGTGGCACTATCGGTGAAGGAGATGTCGGCCTCGCTGCCGGAGGTGATCGCGGATACCAAGAGGGCGCTGGGCGTGCCGGGCACGGCCGGGGTGGTGACAGCGACGGTATTGCTCGACCCCGACAAGCCGTAACCCTCGACCGCACGCACGCGGAAGTAATAGGTGGTTAGCGCGGCAAAAGCGTGATCGACCGAAACCGATGTCGCGTCAGCGTCGGTAATGGCAATCTGCGTGTAATGGATTCCATCCGTGCTCATCTCGATCGAGAAGCCGTTTTCGTCCGCCGAGTTGTCCACCCAGGAAAGAGCGACCGTGCTGTCGGTGATGGACTCCAGAACCAGGTCGGAGGGAGCTACCAGCGACTGGCCCGCCTGGACTACTTTCTCCCCGAAATAGCTCCCGTCGTCATCCTGGGCAACTACCGTAATGTAATATTGATCCGATTGCGTGTACGTGTGAGTCGGTTGGGGGTCGGGCTCGCGCCCGATTGCGGAACTGGGAGTGCTGCCGTCTCCCCAGTCCACCTGCCAGGTGATCGGGTCATTTCCCGGGTCTGTCGCCGAAAGGGTCAGCTCGTAAAGGTCGTTCACGTTGACCGACGTCGCACCGGTTATGCTGATCGTCGGAGGGACGTCATTCACCTGGACGGTCTTGGTCGCCACGTAATAGAGATCCGGGCCTTTTGCGAATGCCGCGATCGTGTAGGTCCCCTCGTCGCCATAGGTGTGGCGCGCCGGCGTGTGCCCGTTGGTCTGGGCGGTAGCGGTATCGACCGACCCGTCGCCCGGGTAGATCGTCCAGTTGCTGATGGCCGCCACGCCCTGCGTGGTGGCGTCCAGGCTGACCTGGTACTGGGTGCCTTCGTTGACCGACGCATCGCCCGCTATGCTGACGGCCGGCGCGTGTGCCTGCGTGCGGTAGGTTCGGTCGATCTCGAAATAGTCGTTGGCGTTGACGACGCCATCAAAATTGAAGTCGCCGTTGGCCCAGCCGCTCAGGTCGTTGGCAAAACCATTGTCGATGCGCGCGTAGTCGGCACTGTTGATCACGCCGCTGAGGTCCGCATCGCCGTCGTAGGTATAGCGCACGAGGATGGCGTTGGCGCCCACGGGCTGGCCCATGAACGATGAGCACCAGGGCTGGCCGCCGTAGACGTTGTTCATGACGCCCAAGTCCGTGGGGCCGCCGGCGTTGTGCGCCGAGGTGCTGGCGATGCCGGGGCCATCCCACCATCCGCTGCTTGCGTTGTAACCGGTGACCAGCCAGCCGGTGACATCGGCCAATACGGCGTCGCCATCGCCGGATGGGTAGTTGACGATCAGGGCATTGTCATTCACATCGAGGGTCGCGCTCGAGCCGATGGAGAGCGAATCGAGCACCAGAGCCCTGAACTGGCCTTCGGGCAGGGTGAATCGCGAAGAATCGTTGAGCTCCAGATCGCTGAGATGCTGCGTGCTCCGCAGGTTGACCACGCCCCCATTCATCACCACCGACAGATCGCCTCCGCGCAGAGCCAAGTCGAGGTTGACCGTGCCGCCGTTGACGGTTAACGATCTGCTTCCCGACCCGCCCGCCACCACCAGGTCGAGGGGATTCAAGAGGTTGTCGGCGATGCTGATGCTGTCGCTCTGGCCCTCCGGGGCGTCCAGAGTATCGAGGCGCAGCGTGTCGCCGGGGCCGACAATGGTTGGCGAGCCGTTGTTGAGCGTGACGGACACGCCGCCCGTTCCGGAATCGCCCGCCACGACGAACGTATCCGCCCCGCTGGTCCCGAGAATCTCAACCGAGAGCATCTGGCGAACCTCCGAGATGCTCGAGAATCGGCAACAGGCAGTCGGCGCGGCCGCGTTCCGAGCACGAAGCGTCCGGCTCGACCTGCATGAAGGCGTGATCGACGACCATACGAGCAGCGCGGCACAATTTGCGCCACAACGAACGAAGTAACATGACCGACTCCTTCCCGAAAGGAACCGGCCTGGAGGCAGGAACCCCTGTCTTCAAGCCCACACCATTTGACCCACCGAACGAGCGACAATTTAGCTGGGTGTTGCAGGGTTGTCAATCATATTCTTTCGAGAAAAAGTAAAATGTTTATCTAGCACTATCATGGCACGATAGGGCTGGCCGGACATGCGGTCGTGCCCCAGACCGCGTAAACGCGGAACTCCCAACGACGTCGGGGGCGTCAGCGCGCGCTCAACTCGAAGGGCGGGCGCTGACGCTTGGTGCTTCAGATCAGATCGGATACGCGATACGCAGGACGCAATACGAAATGCCACGCTGGCGGACCGCGTAAACGCGGAACTCCGAACGACGCCGGCGATGAGGACGTTGCGGCAGAGTTCGGGGATGACGGCGAGGGCGACGTTGAGGTGATGTCACCACGTCGCGGGTATGTCGCGGGGCCGCATGACGTTGCCGTCATGCCGGGCGACGGGCCAACGATCACTGCTCGCCGGGGTGTTTGAGAAGCGCCGGCGCATCGGCATCGCCCAGGAAGCGCGTGATCATGCCGTTGATCTCGTCGGCCGAGCGGTCGATTTCGTTGAGCGATTCGAGATTCAGGCCGTCGTGGGTGCGCCGCTGGAGCAGAGCGACCGAGAGCTTGATGGCGTTGAGCTGGTTGCGGATATCGTGTCGCAATTGCGAAAGCGTCATTCTATCCTGCCCGGCCTTATGCTGTGCAGTATGCGAAAGCCCGATAGTCCCCGAGGTTTTCATGCGCTCTCCGAAGCTTGGCGTACTTCTTTGCTTTCGATTACCCGTGCGCCTTCGTTATATCACGCGAAAATGGCCGATCAACAATGAAGTCAGAGAATTCCGGTATAAGATAGCCCCAGCGAACCACGAACTGATCTATGGACGAACAGACGCCCCAACCTTCATCGCCGCAGCCGGCCTCAGACACGCGAGGCCGGCATTCAAATCCCAGATACGATTATCGCTCGCGCAGCCATGACTTGGCGCACGCCGCGGCCGAGGCCGAGCCCGCGGTGGCCATTCCGCAGCATCCGCTCATCAGCCGCGCGCCGGCCAGCCTCATAAATACGGCCGAGGCGATGGGGCAGCTCCTGGTGCATCTGCGGCAGACGGGTAGTTTCGCTTACGATAGCGAGTTTATTGGCGAGCTGAGCTATCACCCCAAGCTATGCCTGATCCAGGTGGCCACGCACGAGCGCGTTGCGCTGATCGACACCCTGGCGGACCTCGACCTGGCTCATTTCTGGGAGCTGTTGGCCGACGGATCGGTCGAGAAGATCGTGCATGCCGGCCAGCAGGACCTGGAGCCGGTCCTGCGCCACCTGAAGAAACCGCCGGCCAACGTCTTCGATACGCAGGTGGCGGCGGGGTTCATAGCCCTGTCGTATCCCGCGGGCCTGTCGAAACTTGTGCGCGAGCTGGTGGGCGTGCAGCTTGGCAAGGGATTTACGTTCACGCATTGGGACCAGCGGCCGCTCTCGGCCGTGCAGATGCGATACGCGGCGGACGATGTGAGATATCTGCCGGCGCTGCGGCAGAGCATCGGACAGAAGCTGGCCGAGCTGGGCCATGTGCAGTGGGCGCAGGCCGAATGCGCTGCCCTTTGCGACCCGACGCTTTATCACACCGACCCCGGCAACAACTATCTGCGTCTGCGCGGCGGGGTCGCTCTCGCCGCGGAATCTGGCGGTGCTGCGCGAGCTGCTGATCTGGCGCGAGTCGGCCGCGTGCAAGTACGACACGCCTCCGCGCAGCTATGTGAAGGATGAGATCCTGGTGGACATGGCGCAAGCCGGTGACGAACGCGGCATCGCTGGCGCGGGTGCGGGGGCTGCCGCGGCCGGTGGAGCAGTCGGAAGGGCGCAACATGGTGGAGGCGATCCAGCGCGGGCTGGCGGCGCCGGAGGCGGAATGGCCGGCGATGGCCCCGGCGGAAGAGACGCCCGCGGAGCGGTTTGCGGTGGATTCGCTGTGGGCGATCGTGCAGAGCTGGTGCCACGGGCATCGCGTCGATCCGAACCTGGTGTGCAGCCGGCATGACATCGGCAAGTTCCACCGGCATTTCGCGCGAGATGGCACTGTCCCCGAGTCACGACTGCTGCGCGGCTGGCGAGCGGAGTTCCTGGGCCAGCCGCTACTGGAAATGCTGCGCGGGGAGCGGCGGCTGGGGATGCGCTGGGATAACGGGGCGGTGGCGGAGGAATAGCGTGCGGCATCTCGACCCCGCCCGCTCGCGCGTGATATACTTCTCGTGGTCAGGAGAGACGACATGAATCTCGCCATCAGCCCGAAACTGCAGGAATTGATCGAACAGCGCCTGAGAAGCGGACGGTATGCCACGCCCGAGGATGTGGTGGCGGCCGCGCTCCATTCGCTCGATCAGGAAGAGAAGCTCGGGGAATTTGAGGCTGGCGAATTCGAAGGATTGCTCGACGAGGGTGAGAACAGCGGCCAAGCTCTGGACGGCGAGCAGGTGCTTGCGGAGATACGGAACCTGCGGTCTTGTCCTCGAAAGGACCGCTGGTGAGAAAGCTGCTCATCCAGCCGCAAGCCCGCGTGGACCTGCTTGAAATCTGGCATTACATCGCGAAGGACAACGGAGCCGCCGCCAACCGCGTCACCGACGAACTCGAAGCCAACATACGTTGACTTGTCGAGATGCCCGGCATGGGACACACCAGGTCTGACGTCAGAAACCCGCGGTATCGATTCTGGACGGTCTTCTCGTACGTCATCGCGTATTAATACGACGACGCCGCTCTGACTGTGCTTCGCGTGGTTCACGGGAGGCGGAATTTCCGCAAGCTGTTCCGGGGTAGTCACTGAAGCTACCGGCCACCCCCTTAATCGCATAAAATCCCCTTCGATGAAGATCGCTCTTGCCCAGATCAATCCCACCGTCGGCGACATCGCCGGCAATTGCCGGAAGATTCTCGAGTTCATCTCGCGCGCCAAAGCCGCCGGCGCAGGTGGTCATCTTTCCCGAGCTGGCCATCGTCGGCTATCCGCCCAAGGACCTGCTGCTCAAGCCGCAATTCGTCAACGACAACCTGCGGGCGCTGAAGCTCATCGCCTCGCGCGTGAGCGGCATCGACGCGATCGTCGGCTATGCCGAGCGCAACGAGAAACCCGTCGGCCGGCCGTTGCACAATGCCGTGGCGCTGCTGCGGGAGGGGCAGGTGGTCAGCCGGCATTACAAGACGCTGCTGCCGACGTACGACGTGTTCGATGAGACGCGCTATTTCGAGAGCGGCGAGGAAGACAACAACCTCGTATGGATCGGCAAGGTGCCCATCGGCCTGTCGATCTGTGAAGACCTGTGGAATGACGAGCGGCTCATTGCGCGGCGGCTGTATCACCAGAACCCCATCGAAGCCCTGTGTGCGGCCGGCGCAGATCATGGTCAACGCCAGCGCGTCGCCGTTCGTGGTCGACAAGCACGATTTCCGGCTGCAACTGCTGGGCGAGCAGGCGCGGCGATTCGCCCGGCCGCTGATCTACGTCAACCAGGTCGGCGGGAATGACGAGCTGGTCTTCGACGGGAACAGCGTGGCTTTCGACGCCGAGGGGAAGGTCATCGGGCAGGCCAGGGATTTCGAAGAGGACCTGCTGGTGGTCGATTGCAGCGCCGGCCTGGCTTCGACGGCGGCCGAGCACGCAAGGCCCGCGCACGCCACCGGCATCGAATCCATCTACAAGGCGCTGTTGCTGGGGTTGCGCGACTACGTGCGCAAATGCTCGTTCAAGAGCGTGGTGCTGGGACTTTCCGGCGGCATCGACTCGGCCGTCACGGCGGCGCTGGCGGCCGGGGCGCTGGGGAGCGAGCGCGTGGTGGGCGTGTCGATGCCCAGCCGATACAGCTCCGATCATTCCATCGGCGATGCGGAGATCCTGGCGAAGAATCTCGGCATCGAGTTCCATATCGTCGCCATCAAAGACGTGCATGATGCGTATGAGAGGACACTCTCGCCGGCATTTGCTGGCAACCGGCAACTGGCAACTGGCAACTCCCCCCTGGGCGACAACCTGACGGAGCAGAACATCCAGGCGCGCATTCGCGGGGCGCTGCTGATGGCCTTCTCCAACCGCTACAACCATCTGCTGCTGACGACCGGCAACAAGAGCGAGCTGGCGACGGGGTATTGCACGCTCTACGGCGACATGTGCGGCGGGCTGGCCGTCATCAGCGACGTTCCCAAGACGACGGTGTACGAGCTGGCCGAGTTCATCAACCGCCAGGCCGGGCGCGACCTGATTCCGCGCAACAGCATCACCAAGCCGCCGTCGGCCGAGCTGCGGCCCGACCAGACCGACCAGGACTCGCTGCCGCCGTACGACCTGCTCGACGCGATCATGTTCAGGTACATCGAGGAGGAGAAGAGCGCGGCCGAAATCATCGGCGAAGGCTTCGATCCGGCCGCGGTGGCGAAGGTCATCCGGCTGATCGACCGCAGCGAGTACAAGCGCCGGCAGGCCGCGCCGGGGCTGAAGGTGACCAGCCGCGCGTTTGGCTTTGGCCGGCGGATGCCGATCGCGCAGCGGTATGAGCAGACGCTGCCGTAGGGGGTAGCAGATAGTGGATAGCGGATAGTGGGTAGTGGGTAGTAGGATCCAGCATGAAGACGGCGGTTTCCGTTCCAAATGTGCTGTTTGCCGAGGCCGAGCGATACGCGCGCACGCGCACAAGACTCGGAGCCAGCTCTACAGTGAGGCGCTGAGAGAGTACCTGCTGCGGCACTCGCCGGATCGCGTGACGCGGTCGATGAACGAGGTCTGTGACACGCTCGATCAACAGGCGGATGGCTTCGCGCGGGCGGCGTCGCGCAGAATGCTGCGGGATAGCTGGTAATTGGATGGTGGCGTAGGAGGAATCATGTGCATTCGCTTGTTGGTCTTGGGCATCGGTCTGTCCTCTTGTTTGTGCGTCGGCGCGGAGAATCCAAACCTCGTCATCAACGGCGACTTCTCCGGTGTGAATGCCGGCGGCACGCCGGTCAGGTGGAAGGCCGAAGGCGACAGCACCGTTCGGCAGACCCTTACTGTCTCGACGGAGGATGGTGTATGCTGCGCCAAGCTGGCCTGCACGAAATTCGAGGGCGGCGGCCCCTCCAGCCATGCCATGCTGGCGCAGGTTGGCGGGGCGGCGCTGCGTAAGGGGAAGCTCTACGAATTCTCCTGCAGGGCCGCCGAGCGCGACATGGCCGGGCGCAGCGTGACAGTCGCCATCAGCGATACGAAGGATTGGCAGAACTGCGGGCTGATGCGCGCACTGTCGCTGTCCCCCAGCTTTAAGCCGTTCCGCTGCGTCTTCCGGGCGACATGCGACGTCAACAAGACCGGCCGGCTGCAGATCTGGTTTGCCGAGACGGGCACGCTGCTCGTGGCGGATGTGAAGATCGTCGAGATCGGGGAGGTGGATGTGAAGTTCACGGATGAGATCAAGCCCACCGGATCGAAGAACCTGGTCTACAACAGCTCGTTCGAGCTACACTGGATGGGCTGGTCGAGCTTCGGGCAGAAGGCGGGATGGGGGAACTACTCGCAGCTCTGCGGGCAGGTTGTGCCGCGCGACGATGGGAAAGGCATGTGCCTGTGCATCGAAGTCGGCGGCGACCGGTCGAAGTCGCTCGCGTTTGATTATCCCCAGGCGACGATCGTCCCGCCGCGTCGCGTGCTGGCGGCGAGCGTCGGGTGGATACCCGTTCAGAAAGGCAAGCCGTACACGGTCTCGGCCGACATGCGCTGCGGTGAGCTGCCGATTACGGCGGTGCTGGGTGTCTGTGAGAAGAGCCCGACGCAGCCAAGCTCGTACGAGGGCAGGACGATCCTCTCGCCGCGCCAGACGCTCGACAAGGCGTGGAAGCGATATCAGTTCACTTTCACGCCGACGCAGCCCTATGTCTTCGTGCTGGTGGGGCCGGACCTGGCGCAGGAGCCGGCTGAGGGTAAAGTCGTCGAGACGTTCATCGACAACGTGCAGCTCGCGGCGGGCGAGGATGCGCAGTATGTGCCAAGAAGCACGGTCGAGGTCGCCTTGATGGGGAACGGAGTGACCGAGGCGCCGACACCCGGGCAGGGCATGTCCATATGCCTGGTGTGGGCATGCAACCACGGCGGTGCGCCGGCCACGATAAGCGTCGAACTCGACGCGCGCGATTTCTTCGATCGGAAGATCGAACTGGAGCCCGTGAAGATTGACGTGCCGCCACATTCGATGCGGCGCGCGGCCTCCAGCCTTTCTCAATGGTGGCTGGGTTTCTGCCGCGTCACCGGCCGATGGACGATCGACGGCCGGGAGGATTCGCAGACGGTCCGGCTGACGACAATCCCCAAGCACCTGAATGAGACGATCCTCGGGATCAACCACGCCTTCAGCGATCGGCGGATGATCGACGTAGCACGAAAGGCCGGCGTAGGCTGGTATCGCGACTGGTCGCTGCGCTGGCAGGCGATCGAGCCTTCGCCGGGGCGGATCGACTGGAGTTTCGCCGATCGCGAGATGGACAGCATCGGCACAAGCATCGTCGCGCTGCTTCCGCCGTTCCCATCGGCCCAGTGGAGTTCCGAAGCCGCCGCGGATCTGCCCACCACAGGCTATCCCGGCATTCGCATTCGCGAGGCGTGGGCGCCCAAGGACCCGCAGAAACTTGGCGACTACGTGGCCGTGGCTGTGAAGCATTACAAGGCCAGCAGCACGCCCGGCCGGCCGCAGATTCGCACATGGGAGTTCCTCAACGAGCCGATCTACACGGATTATGCCCTGCCCGCCAAAGGCAAGACCCGCTATGGCGGCAAGGGCTATGAAGTGGCGGATTATGTCGCGCTGCTGAAGATCGCAGCGCAGCGGATGCACGCCGAAGACCCCGGCTGCAAGGTCATCGGCGGCGCGGCCGCGCCGCCCGGTGCGCTCAGCAAAGCCATGATCGAAGGCGGGTGCTTGCAGCACGTCGATATCTTCAACCTGCATGACTATCCCACGCGGCAGCCCGAGTCGTTCGCGGCGCCGATGGATGATCTGCTGGCGGCCATGGACAAGCACGGCGGCCGCAAGCCCATCTGGATCACCGAGTTCTCGTATTACGGCGATGACGACCCGCCGCGCACGCCCTTCCTGCCTGGCGAGAATGCGTGGGCCGAGCAGCGATTGCTGGAGAGCGAGCGGCAATGCGCCGAGTTCACCGTGCGCTACATGCTTGTGATGCTGCGCAGCGGCGTGGAGAAGTTCTTCATCCACTCGGGAGCGTGCGGCTCGGCCAACAGCTACGATGGCGAGTGCTGCCTTTTCCGCTACGGCGGTGTGCCGACGAAGGTGATGCCGGCGGTGGCGGTTCTGACGAGCCTGCTGGGGCCGGCGCCGAAGCTCGTGGCCGAGAAACGCGTGGGCGGCGCGTGGTGTCTGGCATTCACGACGGCGCAGCAGACTGTCATGGCCGTGTGGGACCCGAATGACGGAGGGAAGAAGATGCAACTCCCGCAGGGCGTGGAGTGCGTGGACATCATGGGGATGGAGGTCAAAGGGCCAGCGATCCTATCGACATCACCGGTGTATCTCACGTGCGCGGCGGGTGAGTGGAAGCGCGCGGTGGAGGCGGTCGAAGTCGAGTTGAAGAGGTGAATTCGCTCATTCCAACCGCAGCCCTCGCGGCAACGATTCGCCGAAACTGAGCTTCTGCTCCTCCTCCTCAAGCGTGCCGCCTTCGGCGACGAGCTGTACATAATGCGCCGGCGCCTGCTGCGACTGGAGATGGCCGACGATGCGGGCACGTGCCTCGTCGGAGATGTCGCGATAGCGGTCGCCGGTTTTGCGAGCGATCTGCACCAGCGCGAAGAGGACCTGCGCCTTGGCCGGTTCGTACGCGCAGGCGAGCCAGTGACGATCTCCAGGAGCTGCGTTGCCCATTTCTCGGCCGTCTCGCTGTCAACCATGGCGTTGAGCGGACCAAAGGCAGGCACGCGCGAGCCGGCGCGGCCGAGGGCGAAGACGTTGGCGGCGATGACGGCCGGCGTCTTCTCGCGCGGGAGCAGGTCCAGCAGCATCCCCCCGAGTTCGAGCTTGAGCGGCATGCGCAGCAATTCCAGCGATCCGAGTAATCGCCAGACCTCGGCCGACTCGTGCGGGCCGTACTGGAAGGGCGAGTTCTTCGCCTGGGCGATCGGCCCGGCCGCGCAAGGCGCGATTTCATGGCCGCCAGCAGCGGCTCGGCGAGTGTGAGCTGTTGCCCGGCCGACAGGCCGCCGGCCACCCGCCGCCAGAGAATGCCGATGATGAAACGGCTGGGCTGATCGAGCGGTTCGGTAGCACGGGTCACGGCGATCTATCTTGGGGACGATCGTAGATGCGGCAACGTCGGGCACGAACATGCACTTTGAGGCAGGGTGTGGTATTCTGCATCTCGGCTAAACACGCCGATTAGGTATGTTGAACATTCGCACGTGCCCAACTTGTGGTAGCAAACGGATCCGGCTCGTCTGCGAGACCGTCACGCGCCGATGGAAGGGGCGGGTCTATCAGGTGCCCGAGGTCGAATTTCACGAGTGCCCCGCCTGCGGCGAGCAGGTGATGAATGTGGCGCAGCTCGTGGCCGCGGGGACGGTGGAGAATCGGCCGCTTCTGCCGTCGTTTCTCTACCTGGGGACGGACGCGGAGGCAAAGGCGGCAGCACTGGATCTGCCGTGGAGCAAGCACGCAGACTATGCCGTTTGAGCTGTGGTGCGTGAGCACGATTTCCGCTCACCAGTGGAAGCTGGAGTTTTCGGTGCGAGAGGGGTAAGCACTGCCATTGATTTCTTCACGGCCGGCCGCTAGATTACATCCATAGCGCGGTGCTGGAGGCGTTTCGGCGGCCCGCGCAGTCCGTATCGGAATCTTGAGCGTTGGCAGGAATGAGCAGCCTCCGATCGACGGAAGGCTGCGCTGGCGTGGTGCAACCATGCGGCAGCGGCGAGATGCCGCTGACATGCCAGTCCATATCGTAGATGACAAAAGTCGGGGATGGATGCAAATGGGGCAGTGAGGATGCGGTCCAGTGGTTGGCCCCAGAGCGTCTAATCGGTCGCACCACAACGGCAGCCCCGCGCTGGTTGAAGCGCTGGAAGGCCGGCTGCTCCTATCTGAGTCGGATCCGAGCTGGGATTCCGTGATCATGCCGGCGCCAGGGGGCGCGGCGGCTGTTGCCGATCTGCCGGCGGTGGCCGCGGGAACCAAGAGCGTCCTCTACATCCGCGTCGCCTACGCCGACAGCCCGACGGCCGAGCCTCAGAGCCTGACGGATGCGCAGGCGATGATGGACACGGTCAACCAGTTCATGCAGTCCAACTCGTGGGGGCAGCTTTCGCTGGCGACGGCCATTACGGGCCTGGTCGTGCTCCCGCAGACGCAGGCATACTACATCTCGGCCGGCGATCGTGTCCTGCAGAGCGATGCCCGTTCCGCCGCGGCGGCCGCCAATCCGGCGTGGAACTATCTGAATTACACGTATGACGTGGTTCGCTTCAATGGCGGGCCCGGCGCATATCTGGGGCAGGCCTATGTGGGCACGCGCGGACTGTGGCTGAAGGCCTCCCTCGCCGAGGTCGCGCAGCACGAGCTGGGGCACAACCTGGGCCTGTATCACGCCAATGCCTGGGTTCCCAACGATCCACAGACGATTGTCGGCCCGGGCAGCAACAGCGAGTACGCCGATCCGTTCGACAGCATGGGCGGCTCGGGGTCGCCGTTCCAGCAATTCAACAACTATGAAAAGAACAAGCTGGGATGGCTGGGCGCCGGGAACGTAACCACGATCACCGCCAGCGGAACCTATCGGCTCTACGCGGAAGACTTGGGAGGGCAGCTTCAGCCAACCGACGCCTATGCGCTGCGGATTTGCAAGGACGCCGATCGGGACTATTGGTTGGAGTTTCGCCAGAACAGCGCATGGGCGTCGAATTCGTGGGTCGAGAACGGCATTCTCGTGCGGTGGGGCGCCTGGTCGGCCAGCAACGGCAGCGAGCTGCTGGACATGACGCCGAATTCGCCCGATGGGCTGAACGATGCCGCGCTGGTGCTGGGGCGGACGTTCGATGACGATGCCTCGGGCATCCACATCACGCCCATCGCCCGCTACGATACCAGCCCGCCATCGATGGACGTTGTGGTGACGTTTGACGATCCGGCCACCGATCGCCCGCCCACGGCGGCGATTTCCGCCAGCGCCAGCACGGTTGCCGCGGGCGGCGCGGTGAGCTTCAGCGCGACGGCGTCGGATCCCGACGGCGATGCCCTGAGTTATTTCTGGGATTTCGGGGACAAGACCTTCGCCAGCGGGCCAGTGGCCGGCAAATCGTGGCCGGCCGCCGGGCAATACCGCGTGCGGCTCACGGTCAGCGACATGAAAGGCCAGTCGGCCAGCGAGTCGGTTCTCGTGACGGTCGCCTCGCCGGTGCCGCAGACCTACAACGTAAGCGGGCGCGTGCTGGATTGCTTCGGCTCGCCGCTGGCGGATGTTCGCATCACCAACGGCCTGGATGTCGCCGATCCGGGTCTGCGGTCGGCCTACAGCGACAGTGATGGAAGCTTCACGCTCACGGGCCTGGTCCCCGGCAGTTACTCGATGGCGGCCAACAAAGCGGGCTGGTCGTTCGCGCCGGCGAATTTCCTCCGGCCGCTCTCCATCGGCCCAAACCTGCCGCCGATCAGCTTCACGGGGACGGCCGCCGCGTATCGCGTCACCGGCCGGATCACCGATGGGGTCAATTCCATCGCCGGCGCCATCGTGACCGATGGGACGCGCTGCGAACCAACCGCGCCCGACGGCAGCTACAGCCTGTACGTGCCCGACGGCATCTACACGGTGTCGGTCACGAAGAGCGGCTACACATTCCCCACGAAGACACTGACGGTGCAGTATGGCGATGTTGCATGGAGCCCCATAGGCACGGGCTCGGCAACGCAGGCGCCCGATCTGCCGCCGACGGTTGCTGCTGCGGCATCGGCGACGGTCCTGCCCAACCAGCCGGTGTCCGTCTCGGTTCTCGGCGCGGATGACCTGGGGCAGCAGCTCTTGACGTACACATGGTCCACGCCGAGCGCCGGCCGGGGGAGGCGCATCCTTTCGCATCAACGGGACCAATTCGGCCAGGACGACGCAGGTGAGCTTCACCAAAGCCGGCCTCTACACGCTGCGAGCCACCATTCGCGACAGCCACGCCAACACCGTCACGAGCGATGTCCCCCTCACGGTCAGCCCCGTGTTGAGCTTCATCCGCGTTAGTCTGTCGAGCCTACTCGTGCCGATCAACGCATCGCAGCAGTTCACCGCGACGGCGCTGGACCAGTTTGGCGACGCCATGTCGGCGCAGGGGCCATTCTCGTGGTCGTGTACCGGCGGTACGATCGACGCCACGGGGCTGTACTCGTCTGGCGCGACCATCGGCGGGCCGCAGAGCGTCGTGGTTTCCAGTGGCGGCGTCGCCGGCAGCGCTGTGTTTACCCTGACGTATCCCAACGGCCCGGGAGTTGGGATCACGCGGCAATGGTGGAATGGCATCCCCGGCGCCAACGTGTCGGATCTCACGGGCAACGCCAATTTCCCGAACAATCCCAGCGGCACGTCGATCATCCCCGCGGCCGGAGGCTGCTTCGAGGCGCCGAGCAACTTCGGCGACAACTACGGCCAGCGCCTCTATGGGTACTTCATTGCGCCGGTGACGGGCAACTACACCTTCTACATCGCTTCGGACGAGAGCAGCGCCCTGTACCTGAGCACCGACAGCAACCCGGACCACAAGTCCGTGATCGCATCCGTGAACGGCGCGACGGCGGCGCGGCAATGGGACAAGTATCCCTCGCAGAAGTCGGCGCCCATCGCGCTTCTGGCCAACCAGTACTACTACATCGAGGCGCTGCACAAGGAAGCCACCGGCGCCGATAACCTGTCGGTGGGGGTCGATCTGCCGGGAGGGATTTCGGAACTGCCCATTCCCGGCGATCGCCTGCAGCCTTTCGGATTGCTCACGATCCAAGGGGCGGGCAACGACACGATCCGCCTGGGGGGCGATGCGGCCAATGCGTCGATGCTCGACGTATTCATCAACAATACGAGCGGCGTGCCGGATTACCAGAATGTACCTGCCGGCGCTCCAGCAGGTGCAGGTGCTCGGCGGCGAAGGAAACGACACGCTCATCGTCGATTGTTCGCGGGCCAGCGCCTTCCCGTCCGGGGGCGCGTTCTTCGACGGCGGGCCAGGCTCGAATCAACTCCAGGTGACTGGAACCGATGGCAACGACGTTTTTGCGCTAGCGCCACGACGGTGAGCGTCGGGGGGGCGACCATCAGCTACGTCGGCGTGAGCAGCATCGCCGTGAACGGCCGCGCGGGCGATGACACCCTCACCATCGCGTCGCAGCTTCCCTTCAGCCCGATCTTCAAAGGCGTCGGGCACGATACGCTGGCCATCAACGGCGGGCAATACGATGTTCCGACCGGACTGGCGACCGACGTGCCCGACCTGTCGCTGCAGGTCAACGGCAGCGCAATTGCGGCTGTGCTCGTCGCAGCGATTGGCGTCGCTCGACATCGGCGGCAGCGCGCGTGTGTCGCTGGAGAGCGGGGGAGACAACACGCTGCTCGTCGATGACCTGAGCATCGCGGACGGCGCGGCGCTGGATCTGGCCGACAACGACCTGATCATCCCCGCGCCGGCCGGGGATCCCGACAGCATGCTCGGGCGCATCAACGGCTTGATCGCCACGGCGCTGAATTCCCCGGCCGGCGAATGGATGGGCACGGGTTTGACCAGCCGTAATCTGCCTGGTAGCTGGGGCATGGGCTTGGCGGCGATTCGGAATCAGCGATTCGGACAGCCGCTCTACAGCTCCTTCAGCGGCCAGCCCGTGGATTCGAAGAGCATTCTGGTGCGATCGACCTGGAACGGCGATACCAACCTGGATCGGCGGATCGATGCCGACGATTACTACATGATCGATCAGGGATACATTTCAGGCCTTGCGGGATACCAGAACGGCGATTTCAACTACGACAAGGTGATCGACATCAACGACTATTTTCTGATCGACGTGGCTGTGCGGGCACAGATCGCCGTGCAGCCGAGCGGCCTGGTGGCCCAGTCGCTTGTCTCATTGAAGGATCAGGTGCTGGGGGTGCAAGCGGATGGCCGAGTCGCGTCGAGCGATGGGCGGCATTCCTGAATAGATGTGGATCGTGTGGAAAAGCCAAAAGGCCCGTGCAGCGATTCGCGACATCGTTGCACGGGCCTCTTGATGGTTCGGACCGATTCTGGGGCAATCATGTTCCCGGCCCGGGTCCGCCTCGGTCCACTCAGCATGGTGGCCAATCTTTCGAATGGCCGCCACACAGACGGTTCATCGCGACCTACTTGCCGCGACGGCTCGCCCAACAGGGCGGCATGGCGGAGTCCCGACTGGAAGGCCGTGGGTTTTCGCTATCCCGGACCCATTCCTAGGATCAGACGCATCACAGCGGAGTCATCGGCTGACGCCGATCCGCCACGAAGAGTCCTGGGTCCGATGCATCGTCAAGGGGAGGGATTTCTCCTCACGGTCCGATGCACCACAGGCGGCGACGTTAACCCGGATTGCCGATGGGCTTTTTGGCCCATTAGTTTCGGGTGGCCTCGTCGCTGGCCGCCAGCTCCCGCCGTGCCCGCTCTTGGTTGCTTCGCACGGACCAATCGGAAGCTGATCTCCGTATCAGGAACCTTTACCATTTCGCCGGTCAGTTTCCTGCCCGACGACAAGAGGAAATCTACCACGATTCGCCGCGCACGCCAACTGAAAAAGCTTTGTTTTTCCGGGGTTTTCCACATATTCCCGCAAGTCGTTGAAGGGCCACGTGTTGCCCGGTGAATTGCTGGTGGAGAAGCTGACAAGGCGAAGATTCCGGAGCTTTGTCTTTCCATTTTTCTTCTGATAGCTTGACCGCGATGAGCGATGCTGCGACTGGCCGGCCCGCCGTTCGAGTTCTGCCCCGCGCCATCGCCGAGGACCGCGCCTCGCACCCGATGCGCGTGGTCGTCGGCCTGGTTCTGGCGCTGGGGCTGTGGTCGTCGGCCTTCGCAGGTATCCGCTACGTGCGCCATATTTATCCGCCAGAGCATCTGGCGCTGCTGCGGTTCTCCATCGCATCGCTGGCATTGGCCGTGTACGCCTGCGCGGTTGGCGTGCGCCGGCCCCCGCGTGGCGACCTCGCGTGGTTGCTGCTGGCCGGCGTGCTGGGCGTGCCGATCTATCAGATCGCGCTGAACTACGGTTCGCAGAGCGTCTCGGCCGGGGCGATGTGCCTGCTGGTGAGCACGTCGCCGATCTTCACGGCCGCGTTGGCGATGCTGATCCTGCGCGAGCGGCTGGGGATGCTCGGCTGGATCGGCACGGCCATCGCCATGGGCGGCGTGGTCCTGATCGCGTGCGGCGAGAAGGGCGGGTTCCACGCGGGCGCTGGGTGGCAGTTGATCCTGATCTCGGCCGTCTGCTGGGCGTTCTACATGATCATCCAGAAGCGGCTGTTGATGCGCTACAGCCCGATGGAGTTCGCCGCGTGGGCCACCTGGCTGGGAACCGCGGCCATGATCGTGTTCGCGCGGGGCCTGCCATCGCGCATCGCCATCGCGCCGTGGAAGAGCACCGTCGCCATCCTGTACCTGGGGATATTCCCCGGCGCGATCGCCGGTGTCGCATGGGGCTATGTCGTGGCCCACATGACGGCAACTCGCGCGGCCAATTTCCTCTACCTGATGCCGGTGCTGGCTTTCGTCATCGCCTTCGCATGGCTGGGCGAGAAGCCAGCGATGCTCTCCGTGGCCGGCGGCGCCTGGCGGTGGCGGGAGTGGCGGTGGTGAATGCGCGTCTGAAGCGGAAGCGTTAGCGCCCGCCCTTGGGCTCTGCTCGCCGCGGCGGCGGCGGGCGGGACATGAATGGGTTCGTTTCGCAGGGGAGTGTGCGCGGGGGAGGGAGTGGAATCGGCAAGCTCTGGCGCGGCGGGAGGTTGCGGGTTTGGGGCGGCGGGATCGGTGGGTTCGTTTCGCAGGGGCGGAACCACAGATGGACACTGATGAGCACAGATGTAGAAGGCGGGGTTCGTTTTTGCAGAGGCGAGTTCGTTTTTGCACGGGGAGGTTGATCCCGGCGCAGGGTTTCTCCGCCGGCCGGGCCGGCCGGGTGAGTGCGGTCGTGCTGGGAGGCAAGGTGAGCATGGTGGCTCGTTGGTGACGACTGGGGCGTCGGCCGGCGCGCCGTCGGGCGGCGATGTCGCGGCGAGCGGCCCCTCTATAGATACCGGTGGTGTTGCGCGGATCGGCGCGTTTGCGCAGGCGCGACGCACGGTGGGAGAGTGGCAGCGGCGTCCCGCCGCTGGTGATGTGTGTGCGTGGAGCGAGCCGCCCCGGCGGCGTGCATTGTTCGATCGTGTGGGGAGATCTGAAGCGGTCGCGGTATTTCCGCGTCTGTATGGCACGAGCGTGTCGAAGAATCCGCAGCTTTCGGCCGAGCTTCAGGGGATTCATGAGGGGAAGTGCCAGCTCTGCCCGTGGGAGAGCGCGGGCGGCGTACGGCGACTCGATCTGCGAGGCGCATCATATCGTGTGGCTGAGCCGGGGCGGGGAGGATGCGCTGGCGAATCTGGTGTTGCTGGAGAGCGAATCATCACCGGGCGGTGCATGGGACGGATAGCCCGCTGGATTTCGGGGATATGGCGTTTGATTTCAGGACGCACCGGGAGGAGTTGAGGGTGAACCGGCACTTGGGGAGGGCGGCGTAGAGGGCACGTTATCGGGATGAATAGGCTGGCAGTTATCGGTGCATAATCGTGGGAGGGTGGAGGATGAGGGCTATGCGGCGAGGGCTGCGGTGGCGCCCGCAGAGCCGAAGAAGCGGAGGTAGTCCGGTTCGATGGTCGCAAAGCGCCAAAGCACGAGGTTGACAACGGCGACGCTGTCTCCAGCCGCGCTGGCGAGAGCGGAACACAGGACCGACGGCGAGTTGTAGTGAAGGACCGCCGCAATCCTCAAGAGATGACGGTCTGGCTTTGCGACGTCGCAGCCGAGGTTCTTGGCCAGGTGGCGTGCCGTTGCTGGGCCAAGATAGGGGAACCGCCGCAGGTACTCCGGACCTTGGTTGTGCATGTTCCAGAGCACCGTGTTGTGGCCCTGCTGCGCGACCACCCGTGCGAACGTGACAATCGCGTTCAACTTCCCTCGGTGGTTGAATGTCCGCAAGGCCTGAGTGACGCAGCGTCTGCGCCTCGACCAGATCAACTTTGCGCTGCTCCAATCGTAGAAGGCCTCGCTAACGCGGGGAAAAAGGCCTCGGATCACGCGTTCGCGCATGCCGCCACTGAGGATCACCCACGCAGCTTCCGCGAGAACGTCGCGCTCCGATAACTCGTGAGCTGATCGATCCTTCTGCCAAGTTATCTCGTGGCCAAAACCAGCAGCAGTGACGCGGCATTTCGCGAGGAGGTACAGGTGCCTGTGATCATCGATTAGCCCTTGCATCAACGATCAGCAGGCAATATCAGTGCCGGACGCATTTCAGCCAAGCCGCGAGCACATGTGCCTGCTTGGTGCAACCCGGACATCTGCCGCACGGCTCGTTGCTTGTGTGGCATGAGTAGCAGCTCCCAACAAGAGCAACTGGGAGCTTCGCCCGGCGCATCAAACCAAGAGTGCTTAGGCGGATCGCCGGCGCGTTGACCGAAAGTCTGCCTTCCTGGCACCCCAGAAGAGCATTAACCCGGGTGAAGAACGCTGGCGTTCCGTCCCGGTGCCGCTTGTCCGACGCGACAGTTCCGATCAGGATTCTTCGCAGTCCGCCCTTGATCGCTGTTGCGGCAGCCATCGTGATCAGCAACTGATTGCGGTAAGGCCACCATTCCGGATGCGCTGATAGGTTCTGGGTCGGGGGTGACGGGCAATCGTCAGACATGAGACCGAGTCCCAATGCTCCGCAATCGATCTCCAGCACCTGGTGGTTGATGCGAAGCAAACCACATTGTGCTCGGGCTGCCGAAATCTCCGCCTTCGCTGCGAGCTGACCATAGTTGATCGTCAGTGCGAGAGATGGGCGCTTCCAGTAGAGGACGGATAGCGAGTCGAGGCCGCCCGAAAGGAGCAATAGTGACTGGTTCATAGACGGTGAGCGAGCCAAGCTGCGCTATACAGAGCAGTTGCCGTGTCCGTGAAAACATGGCAGTTGGGCGTACCACGAAGCATAGTCACGTCGCCCAGCGATGGCTCCCGGGACAGGGCGACGACGGGGATCCCGCGACTGGATGCGTAGCCGATCTCGTACAGGGTTCCCGGATCAAGCCCATCAACTATCGCAAAGACTAGCGACGACTTGTTCAATGCTGCGATATCCCTTGCGACCACGTTGCGCACGCGGCTGTCAGGTAATCCCGGAGATAATACGCCGGCTTCGACCATTGGCAACCATACCGAAAGTCGCATGTCTTCGAGCGCCCGTTTCATCTCGTTTACGAGCCACAGTTGGGCGAGGCTGAAAAATGGCCCCGCCAGATACACTTGGCTCGTCCCTTTGGGCCGAATCGTTCCATCCCTCCGTATCCTTCGGAGGTCGATCGGCACCAGTTGAGACTTGAGGGCGCGGATGTCGGGGGGTAGTATCGGCAGTCGGGCGTATTCTGGGGGTCGGCTACATGCATAGCCAGTGGCGATGGACGCCAGTTCCGCAGAATCGAGGGCATCTCTGTTATGGCCTGCCCAGAGGGACGCGAATACAGCGGAAAAGACGTCGCCCGTCCCGATTCCGAAAACCGATCTCGTCTTGTAGCTGGGGATCAGTCGCTCGCCCCGCGACGTGACGGCGAGAGCGCCGAACGGTCCGTTTTTGATGATGACGACGGCCGCGCTCTCGGCCTTGAGTATCGCTCGTCCGAGTTCAAGGGGCGATCGCTTGCCCGGGTTCCGTCCACTCGCGCGTACAAGCGCAATTGCTTCGGTGGAATTGCACACGACCGCCAACTGCTCTGCCGATCGTTGCTCGGAGCGAAAGGGACGAGCGTAGGGCCCAGCTTGCGGGTCATATACGACTCGCCGTCCGTGGAAAGCGGGAAGGTCGGGGAGCTCGATAAGGCGTGTGGGCGCACCATCTGCCACCGTGCATCTCAAGCAAGCGTCCATCTGTGGACTTCCGCTTTGATCGCCGCGAGTTGCTCGGCGGATTTCTCGCCGTCGGGGTCGACCAGATAAAGGCGGCAGATTCCATAGACATGGCTTGAGAGCTGCCGAATCATCGTGTTCTCGATGTCGATCAGCGACCTTGGCTCATCGGCCTGGGGAGGAAAAACCATGATCAGTTCTTCCCGTTCGTCAGGCTCCAGTTTCTCATGTTCTGCCCGGGAAATCAGCGCCCCGCGTTCCTCGATTTTGATGGGTTTCGCCCTGCACAGCAGAAAACGACCGATCGGGAGCTTGTGTTCGTCGGCCAATGCATTGAGGTTGTGGACGGATTCGCGCCAGAAGGCCTGACCCGCGTTGTAGTGGTTGCCCTTCTCCTGCAGGCCTCCCACCTCGGCAAGCAGCTTTGGCGGCCTTCGAGTTGTAATACAGTGGGCCAGTGTCCTCGCAACCTGGTCGCCTGACGTCGTCTCGGCGTCGCGGATGAGCTTGTTGACGTATTCGTCGGTGAAATCGAGCACATCGCGCGAGGCGACCTTCTGCAAGACGGCATCGCCATCCATCGGAATGAAAGCATTGTTCTCATCCCGCAACCGGCGGAGAAGCTGCCGGCAGGCTTCCTCGAACGCGTAGGTGGTCTTGTGATAGTAAACGGTCCGGTGCATGAATTGCCTGGCGAGGAGAAAGTGTTCGGCAGCAGCCATGGCTTTGAACTCGACGCCCAGCATGCCCTTGGGGCTTATGCGAGTGTTGTTAAGGAGGTAAGCGATGTCGATCTCACCGTAAGGAACGCCGGCGGCGCGGGCGTCACGGAGAAGGTAGTCCAACCGGTCCATGTCCAGGCTGCTGTGGATCAGTTTGCTGAGCTGCGGGTCAGCGGCCGCTGTGCGCGAAAACAGGTTGCCGATCCGTTCGGCCCGTTCTTTGCCGCCGAGGGCGTGAAGAAGGTCCTCCTGATTGGCCACGATAACCCGCCCGACTTGCTCGTGGTCGGGATATGGCTCGCGGTTCGTCAACGGCACCTTCTTCTTTGGCGCGACGAGTTCCTCGGTGAGCTCAACTTTGTCGATTCCCTCCATGAGGTGGGAATATGGATAGTGGCCGATGTCGTGCAGGAGGGCCGCGAGCCGAAGATCGGCTTGCTGCTGGGCGGTAATATCGGGCGCTGCCGCGCCGAGGCGCCGCAGGATGCGCGACATGATCGCAAAGACGCCGAGGCTGTGGGCGAAGCGCGTGTGCGTGGCGTTGGGGTATGTCAGGTGCCCCATGCCGAGCTGCTTGATGCGGCGGAGGCGCTGAAAGGTCGCGGTATTCACCACCGCCCATTCCGGGTCGGTTAGATCAATGGGGCCATGGATGTTGTCTACAACCGTCCGTGGCATGGCTATGCTACGCGACAAGGCCGTGTGTTCGCAGAGTCTCCACGGCACGTGCCACTTGGTTGGAGTCGTACAGCTTTCCCGCGTGTTTCAAGACGCTGGTCGTTCTTTCGACATCATTGGGGTGGGCCTGGTTGGTTTGGAACAGGAATGCCAATGATCCCAGCAACTCCAATTGAGCCGCCAACGCTTGCGTGTTCGTCGCCGTGAAGAGCTGCTTGATCTGGACGATCCGATCCTTGGCCTGCTGGCCCAAGGCCCAGGTACGCAGCTCCTCTTTGTCCTCGGCAGGCAGGTCGGCCAGGTAAAACAGGTCCTCCGCGAGTGCGGGGCAATAGGGGCCGCGCAGATACCATCGGTAATTATACCCAAAGTGCACTTTGGCAGACTGCAAGAGACACACGGCCTTTTGCAGGATCAGCCGCTGGTCGAACTCGTCCACAGAAAGCTCGATCCCGGCCTGCTCTAGCGCAAGGAAGAGCGAGATTTGCTGATTCGATACCGGTCGCGACAGGGCCATATTCTGTTTCCCGGTTGAACCAATGCTAGCCTACCAGCACACTCCATGTGCCGTCATCGGACAAAGGTCAAGTTATCCTGCACAATTCTGCGCCCCATGCAAGGGATCGCGCGGCGCGGGGCGAGGGCGTGAATCCGCGGCTGAGGCATCTGCGGGATGGGCTGGATGAGTTGAAGCTGCCGGCGAATGAGGTGCAAATTCCAGATTTCAGATTTCAAAGCTCAGATTTCAGATTTCAAAGCTCAGATTTCAGATTTCAAAGCTCACAGTTCAAAGCTCGGATTGCAGATCGGATCAGCGGCGGGAAGTCGCGGACCGCGTAAACGCGGGACTCCGAACGGCGGAACTCCGAACGACGGGGCAGATACGGGCTGAAGTCCGCACTACGAACGCCTGGC
This sequence comes from uncultured Phycisphaerales bacterium, assembly GCA_963836515.1. Lineage (GTDB taxonomy): Bacteria > Planctomycetota > Phycisphaerae > Tepidisphaerales > Tepidisphaeraceae > CAWIJX01. The sequence goes on along the minus strand of CAWIJX010000004.1, from coordinate 1,249,840 downwards.
GTAGCAGGGCACTCAATGTCGGCCTGCCGAAACGCCTTGACATCACTGGCACAATCCTCACAACTCTACTCAATGCCCGCGTGGGGACTGCTATGCCGACTTGGTCTTGTCAGCATTGTGCTGGCTACTCTCGGCGCAGTGCAACTCGCCTGATGCGTCCGCCAAGGCCAACTACGACCGCATGAAAGCCTGCGGGATGCTCGACGACGTCGGCAAGAAGCTGCCGATGATCGACCGCGTCGTCTTGCGCCTGGAGAAGGAATCAATCCCGCGCTGGAACAAGTTTCTCCAGGGCTACTACGACTACGAGACCACCGAGCGCCGCGTGGCCGAGCTTTCGGGCGAGGCGGTCGCGCTCAGCTCGCGCGGCGACCTGACGCTTTCCGAGGACATGGCCGGCCGCGGCATCCGCATGGTCTGGTTCTGCCAGCGAACCTGTTTGGCGACAGCCTTCGCGATGCGCTCGACCCGCGGCTCCGCGCGACGATCTGAATCAGGGCCGCAGAGCAGAAGAGAGGAACCACAAATGGACACAGATGAGCACGGATTCAGGACATAGTTCCTGAGCACCAACTCATCCGTGTTTATCCGTGTTCATCTGTGGTTCCAGGTCTTCTCACACGACTTGCACGATCTCCAGCGAAACGATCATCCGCGGATCGAAGTCGATGCGCTGCTCGAAACTGCCTGCCAGCCCCTGGCGATCGAGCGCGATGATCCACCCCTGCTCGATGATGAGGTTCTCGACGACCCGCCCGCCGGCGATCTCGGCGCGGCAGACGGCCGTGTACTTGCGCTTGGGCACGCCACGCTCGACCAGGTAGCGCCGCCACTCCTCGGGCAGCGGCTTGGCCAGTCGATTTCGCGGCGGAGTTTTGGAGTGCATGGCTATTTCCGTTTCACGGGGCGGTCCCTATGTTATAGCAGCGAGTTCCGAGTTCCGAGTTCCGAGTAGCGAGTTCCGAGCACCGAGGTGCCGACATGATGGGTGTGGTGATTGGATGCCTGCTGATTGTGCTGGCCCGCGTGACGGACATTACGTTGGACACGATCCGCACGGTCGCGATCGTCCAGGGCCGGCGGGTTTTCGCGGCCATACTCGGGTTCTTCGAGGCGCTGGTGTACATCGTCGCCGTGGCCAGGGTCCTGCAGAGCTTCAGCTACCCGGCGTATCTGGCGTACGCCGGCGGCTTCGCTCTGGGCACATACCTGGGGATCACGGTCGATCAACTTCTGGCCTTCGGCGAACAGCTCGTCACGGTCGTCAGCCGCAAAGGAGTGGTTCTGGTGAGCATCCTGCGCCAGGAAGGATATCGCGTGACGGAGTTCAAGGGCCAGGGCGCCGACGGCGAGGTGGATGCGCTATTCATCGAGGTCAAGCGGCGACAGGCGAAGAAACTGGCCGCGCGGGCGAGGGAGTTGGATCCCAATTGTTTCTACATCATCAACGACGTGAGGACGGCATCGGCCGGGACGATTGCAGCGGCGGGGAGCACGCCGGCGTAGCCAGACCGAGTTCATTGCCCGTTGAAGTCACCCCAACCGTTGTCCAGATTGCCGGTGATCTGGTTGCCGCTCGGGGCCAGGAAGTACCAGTCATTGGCGCAATCGTCGCTCGGCTCCTTAATCCATCGGACGGTTCCGTCAAGCGTCGTATAGTACGAGCCGCCGTTGTGGATGTGCGCGATCTTGTCGGTGTTGGAGTGCCCGCCCTCGATGTTGCTCAGGTTGATCGAATTGGGCTCTTCCTGGACGATGATCGGCGTCGCCACCGGGACCTTGACGTTGGTCAACTTGTCCATGTACCAACTTATCGTATTGATCTTGTTGAGCTTGGCGCCGGGCCAGACATTGAAAACCGCATAGTCAAAGTATCCGTTCGACCCGCCACCCGCTCCATAGATCTCATTGCCGATCGTGGACGGGCAACGGTAAATCAGCGGGTTCTTCAGATATCTATAGATCGTGCCGAGCTTCGGCGTCAGCAGCTTTGACGCGGCCGAAGTGTTGAGCCCGTCTTCGGTAAGCCAGTCGCGCTTATCCGGATCGGGCTGAGGCGGGTGGCTTCCTGTGCCACCGGCGGTGTCGTGTTTCCCGCCGGGGAGGCAGTTGTTGTGGTCCTGGGCGAAGGTCAGGAACGCGATCATCAACTGACGCAGGTTGCTCTGGCACTTCACGGACTGAGCGTGCTCGCGAACGCGGTTCAGAGCGGGAAGCAGGATTGAGATCAGGATGGCGATGATGCCGATGACCACGAGCAGTTCAACGAGGGTGAACCCTGCGTGGCGCCGAGAGCGATTTCGTTGAGCGAGCATGATCGTGCTTCCTTTCTGTCACAGACAGACGTGATGACCGCGGAAGATCTGCACAGATCTGGCTTCCCGCGGCCGGCGCAGCCCGCAAGCTGCGCCGATGTGACACACCGAGCGTGCCGAACTGACACAGCAGAGGCGTCTGCAAGGGGCGCGATCCGTGACGCCCTTCGCTGTACACCCGTCCGTGCCCTCCTGGCGAACAACTAGCAATTGCCGCGCCACAGCCGAGCTCTGCCGCATCGTCGCAAACCGCCTCTTATCATATACGGTCCAGCACGGCCGAAGGATCGCTCGAACCATCGACTTCATCCGCCCTTAACGCGAAGCTGTCTCAATGCCAACAACCGCGTCGGGGTGTGCCCAATCTTGCGGGCGGTCACGGGAGGAGTGCCATAAGTGCCATGGCACTCAGCCCAGTCATGCCTTGTCGGCCTCCACCAGGTGCAATCTGGCGCGTCGCTCCTCAAGCTCCGCATGCGCCCTGGCCATCACCGCGGGCGTGAGCGGGTTGAAGAAGGTGATCGCAAACGCAACGGCCGCGAAGAAGATCAACGGCGCGAAGGCCCACCAGAGCAGGTTATGAATGACGTGCGGGGTGGGCACAATTCCATTGGCGGCCGCCTGCGTGTCAAAGCCAGACCAGACCAGCACATAGCCGCTGACGAGCACCACCACGGAGATCTCCAGCTTGTTGACGAAGCTGAAGACGGCCGAGTACAGGCCCTCGCGGCGCTCGCCCGATTCGAGTTCGTCGATGTCGCAGATGTCGGGCTTGATGGACTCCATGAAGACCCCCTGCATCATGCTCCAGGGCATGAAAAAGAAGGTGAACGCCAGGAGCCACCAGATCCATCCGGGGTGGACGAGCAGCGGGGTGATAATGGCCGAAAGCAGGGTCGTGCCGAAGCCCAGGATCAGGCCCCAACGTTTGCCGATCATGCGGGTCAGCGGCGCGGCCAGCGGCCACACAAGCAACGTGAAGGCAAAGCCGATCCAGGCGCCGCCGATGCCCATGACCGCGGAGAACTGCGATTTGTCCCCGCCACAGACGGCATAGATGATGATGTAGCTCGAAAGGGCTCCGTACAGGACCGTGCCCAGCGTTTGGGCAAAGCGCAGGAGTATGAGGACGACAAAGGCCCTGTTCCTGAACGTGGCCTTGAAGGCCGGCCAGAGGCCGACGTGCGTCTGGTTGTAGTTCTGGAAACGCTCCTTGATGAACAACGTCGGGACGATCCCGAAGACCACGATGATGGCGGCAACCCCGACCGAGACCCACCGGACGGCATTCACCTCGCTTCCCAGATTGGGGAATTGCAGAGCCCAGCCGACCTTTGGTATCTCCCATTTCGCGCCGCTGGCCAACTGGAGCACGAGCCAGTAGGCGCCGGCGCCGAGAAGCTGAGGCACGGTCATCCAGAAGTTGTTGATCGCCATGATGGTCAACCGGACGTTATAGTCGTCCGACAATTCGAAGCTCAGGGCGTTACGACTCAGCTCGAAGATCATGACGACCGTGAAGTAAAGCGTCACGAGAACGCACACATAGGCGATCTGCGCGAACCAGTGCCAATGGGGCTCGACCCGCCACAGAGCTATCCCCAGCAGAGCGCTCAGGATGGCGCAGGCGAACATGAACGGCCGGCGCCGGCCCCATCGCGTCCGGGTGATGTCCGAGAGATGCCCCACGACCGGATCGACGAAGGCATCGACGACCCGGGGAAAGAACAAGGCCCATCCCACGATCCGCGGGTCCATCCCGAAACCCAGATTGAAGATCAGGGGCACGAGCATGAACAGGCTGTACTGGAAGTAATAGGAGATGGCCGTGGCGCCCCAGGCGTGAATCTGGAAGGTCGAAGCCGTGTAGGGTTTGGCGACTTGCGGCAGGGGCTGAGCAACGCTGGCATGGGTCATGGCTGGCCCTTCTTCGGCAGACGGGAATGCCTGCCCCGCCGTTCTACATGGCTACAGCCCCGCGTTGACCTTGCGCACCGCCCGGATGCAGCTTTCCACGTGCCGATCGGTCATCACCTGCGTCAGCGGAATCGCCACGGCGCGATTCAGGTAGGACAGGCTTTGCGGGCACATGTCCTTTGAGTATTCCACCTGGCAAGGCCGCGACGGGTCTTTCCACGGATAGCCGTGCAGATCCGGCGTGCGCTTGTTCATGATGTAATCCCAGTGATAGAAGATGTGCCGGTCGGGGATGCCCTGGTCGAACATCGAGCCGGCCTCCATCCCCTCGGCCCGCAGCGCGGCGGCCATTCGCTTGGCGCGGTCCGGCGACTCGACGTACATCACCAGGCTCTGGCTGCAATCGCCCTCACGGTCGGGAATATCCTGGAATCCCACGCCGGCCAGGTCGGCCAGCGCCTGCCACATGCGCTTCTTGATCTGGCGCAGCCGGCCGAGGATGCGATCGCGCTTCTGAAGCTGCGCAGCGCCAGCGCGCCGTTGAGGTCGGACAGGCGATAGTTCTCGCCGAGGAACGGCTCGATCATCCACTCCTGACTCTTCCAGAAGGTGTAGGCGCAGTCGTGATAGCAGGCACCGCGCTCGAAGGTGCGGCGGTCGTTGGTGGTGAAGACGCCGCCTTCGCCGGCCGTGATGATCTTGAAATGCTGCATGCTGAAGGCGCCCGCATCGCCGATGGAGCCAAGCGGCTTGCCCTTGTAGGCGCCGCCGTTGGCCTGGGCGCAATCCTCAAGCACGGGGATGTTGTGCTTGCGCCCCACGGCCATGATCTCATCCATGCGGCACGGCACGCCGCGCATATGGACCGGCACGATGAGCTTCGTTCGCGGCGTGATCTTCCTCTCGACATCGGCCGGGTCGAGCGTGAGGGACTGGTCGATTTCGGCGACAACGGGGATGGCCCGCACGGCCAGCGCCGCCGATGCCGTGGCGATGAATGTGTAGGCGGGAACGATGACCTCATCGCCGCTGCTGAGCCCCAGGCCGACCATGGCGCTGATCAGGGCCGAGGTCCCGCCATTGACCGCCAGGGCATATTTCACGCGCGTCATCTCGGCGAATTGCGCCTCGAACTTGGCGGTGGGCGAGTCGTTCTGGTCCTTGAAGAAGCGAAAGAGGTTCTTGCTGCGGAGGGCGGCAAGGACGGCCTGTTCCTCCTCCTTGCCGATCTCCTGGGGCCCGTGCAGATAGCTGGCCGGTTTCTCGACGACACAGGGCGTGCCGCCGTCGATGGCGAGTGGTTGTTTGGATGGTGCGATGATGGATGGCATAGGCTTTGTTCCTGATCGGCAAAACGTCTTGTCGCGATACCGCCAACGGCCCGTGTAGTCTATCGCGAGCCATCGGTATCTCAATACTTCGACTGCCACGATCTATCGCCACTGCCGAGGCTTGGGCGAACATCGAACCCATATACCCGATTCGCCATCCCAACGCCTTTCTGTTCGGGGCGTAATATATGCGCAGTCCGTATGCGCGCGGAAATCGCTCTATGACAACCGAAGCCACCACCCTCGCCCCGGCCGACCTGCCGGTCGAATCCCGGTCGCGCCTCGCCGCCACTCTTGGCCGGCTGGTTCGGCAGCTCATGTGGGTTGAGGCCTGCATCCTGTTGGCCATCGCCCATGTCATCCTCGGCGGCTATCGACTGGGCGTTGGCAACCAAACCATCCAGATTCCATTCCTCAAGCACATTATCAATCCCAGCCTCTATCCCCACGATCCAACCATCGAGACGATCAAGGTTTACCCCACCTTCTTCTTCAACCTGCTGGCCCCGTTTCTCAGGCGGCTGGATATCGCCCAAGTCTACCTCATCCTGCACCTGGTCACCGCATTCGCCGTGCTGGCCGCTGCCTACGGCCTGGCCCGGGCCATCTTCCGCGATCGCCTGGCCGGCCTGCTGACCGTTTTTCTGCTGTTTGCCGGCCACCACCATGCTCTGGCCGGTGACGATCTTTACTCGCTGGGCTTTACGCACACCTGGGCCGTATTCCCCGTCGCCATCGGCGCGCTGATCTTCTTCTATCGCGGCTGGTACGTCGCGGCCGCCGTGCTCACCGGGCTGCTGTTCAACCTCCACGCACTGACGGCCGGGTATCTGCTGGCGATGATCGGCGTGTGGATGCTTCTGCACCTGCCGGAACTCGGCTGGAAAAAGCCCGTGTTGTGCGGCCTCCTCATCATGGCGACGGCACTGCCCACGATCATCCTGATGCTGCACCATCAGAGCTTTGATGCCGAGTGGGTGCGCCTGACCTATCTGCGATCCGCCGATCACTCATTCCCCTCCGTCTGGTGGCGCACCGATGCGCCGGATATCCCGCGATTCGTGGTCTTGGCGGGGCTGGCGGCCGTGTCCTTCAGCTTCGCGATGCCGCGAGAGCAGCGTAACAAGAGTCTGTGCCTGGCTTTAGGTGCGGCAATTCTCTTCTTTGTTGGCTGGTTTTTCGTGGAACGCCCCGCCATGGCGCGGTTTGACATCCTTCGCAAGGTGCAGGCCCTCATCCTTCGCGCCAGCTCTTCCGCGCTTCGCGTCTGGTGATGGTGCTGATGTTGCGCACATCGCTTATGGCGCCGCCTGCGCTTGGCATGTGTTCTACGAGCGCATCCAGCTCCTGAACTGGCAGCGATGGACGGAGCTTGTCAGCGCTGCGATCACGATCCTGTGCCTGGCGATTCCGCCGCTCCTGCCTTATGCGCCGGTGGCGCTGGGGCTGGCGATGCTGGTGGCGCTGGTTAATGGCCGACTCTCGTGGGCACAAGGCGTTTTCTGCGCTGCAGTGCTGGCGGTGCTGGCGCTGGCGTGGCTGCAGATCAACTTCCGCATCCCGCGGCCGGAATTCACGCTGATCGGCGGCGTGGCGCAACCCGCCGCCAAGCTCGCCTTCATGCTCAAGGGCATCTGGGCACTGATTGCGGATGCCTGGGAGGACTCCGTGCGCCTGGGCCGCTGGTTCTGGATCGCCCTGGGCTGCGGCGCGGGCCTGTGGATGGTGGCGCAGATGCGCATTCATATGGCGTTGCGCCTGCTGTTGCTTCTGCAAGGGCTTACGGCGACAGTGCTGCTGGCCAGGACGGTCTATCATCCCATCCTGGCCGAGGGCGATGCCCAGAATGATCGCGGGTGGATCGCCGTGCAGGACTGGGCTCGCGAGAAAACGCCGGTCAATACCACCTTCCTCGTACCGAGCCAGCCCGGCGGATTCCGCATTTATTCCGAGCGGCCGGTGGTCTGTGAATGGCGCGATGGGACTCAGCTCTACTTTGACGCATCGCTGGCCGACCCCAGCTCCGCCAATAGCTGGTGGCGGCGGCTCTCCGACATCCGGAAGGACATGAGCCTGGACCAATCCAATCGCCAGGTCATGCACTTCAAGGACCTCGACGGCTGGAGCGAGAAGGAGCTCAAGGCGCTGGCGGCGAAATATGGCGCTGGCTACATCGTCCTGCCCAACACGCGGAAGCGAAACCTCAAGGAGGTCTTCGCCGCCGGCAAATGGAAGATCTACCAGCCGGCCGACGCCTGGCCGCCGGAGGCCAAGGATGGCAACCTGTGGGTCGCCCAGGACAAGGCGCTGGAACAGGCCCGCGAAGACATCGAGCGCATCCGCAAGGCCGATGTGCGGCTCGTCATCACCGATGCCGCCGGCAAGCCGCTGGAAAACGTCGAATTCAAGCTGCACCTGGCCAGGCACGCCTTCGGTTTCGGCTGCTCCCTGCCGTTCTTCCTTCCCACCGAGCTTGGCGCGGATGGCATGGAAGTCGTCCTCCCGCCGGTCACCGAGCAGGAGCTCAAACGATTCCTGGAGGTCTTCAACTACACCGTCATCCCCTACAGCGGCAAGTGGATGTACATCGAGGAGGAAGAAGGTCATCGCGACTACGCCGACCTCGACAAGTATGTCAACTTCTGCGCCAAGAACGGCATCGAAATGGAATTCCATTTCATCAGCGGAATCTGGCCCCGCTGGTTCAGGCTGAAGGCCCCCGCCGTCCAGGCCGAGCTCTATGCCCAGCACGCGCACGACCTGATCGCCCGCTATGCCGACCGCATCCACATCTGGCAGGTGGTCAACGACACCTACCTCATCCGCATGACGCCCGATGTCATCCGCGAGATTCGCCGCACGCATCCCGAGCTGTCGCTGGGCATCAGCGACTGCACCAAATTCTCGCGCATTCCGCGGCGGCGCCGGGGGGGGCGGCGGCGGCCCGCGCTTCGGCGGCGGCTACGGGCCCGGCGGCGGCCCCGAGTACGACCTCTACCGCGGCATCACCGAGGTGCAGTATCTCGCCTCGGAGCTCACGCCCATCGACTTCTTCTCCATGCACGCCCACGGACCGCACGGCCTCTGGCCCGACGCCAAGCTCATGCGCGACTCGTTCGACCGCTTCTACAAGCAGGGCGTGCGAGTTCATCTCAGCGAGTTTCTCCTGCCGGCCGGCACGCATGTCCCGCCGATGCGGGCGCTGCAGCTCGTCGCCGGCGCGGGCCCGATCCGCTCATCGGTGCTGGCGCCTGTCCTGGGGGTCGTCGAGACTACATCCGCCCGGCTCGTCCGGCCATATGCCTACCCCATCCGCGGCGATGTTCGCGAGGGCAACTGGTCGCCCGATCTGCGCGCTGAGCTCATCGAGCGGTTCTACACCATCGCCTTCGCCCACCCCGGCGTCGATGCCGTCAACTATTGGCTGATCGGCCCGGATTCCGTGGAGTTTGGCACCGGCCTGCTCGACCGCAACTACGAGCCGACGGCCGCCTACGACCGTCTGAAGCATCTCATCAAGGAAGTGTGGAGCACGAGCAAGTCGGGCAATGTCGAGGAGGGCCAGGTCGCCTTCCGCGGTTTCTACGGGGAGTACGATCTATCCGTCACGCTCCCATCGGGCAAGACGATCACGGGCAAGTTCACGGTGCCGGCCGTCAAGATCGCCTATGGCGAGAAACCTCCCACCGCGCCGGTGGAACTGCGATTACAGGTGAATGAGGCCAAGGGGACGATCGAGGCGCGGTGATGATCGGAGACGGCCTTGTCCCCACTGACCGATGCTGCAGTCATCGCCGAGATCGCGCGAGCGTGGCGGGATTCCCGTCCCGATGACCCGATGCTTCGCCATGAGGAAGGCGGCTACCTCGTGCGCAACGCAGATGGATCGCATAGCGTTGAGCGATGGCCTCGGGGCCAGCAATCGCGGACTGTCCCGCCGCCATTGGACGCCGGTAGCTGCTATAATGGGAACGTCGCCGTTGCTGCGTTTCACACGCACCCCAACCCGCCTGTCAACGAAGCCGGGCGGGAGTGGGAGCAGGAGCCCAGTGCGGCCGATCGGCGCTGGCACGCCCGTCGGCATCTGCGCGGGTTCGTGGTCAGCCGATCGCTCGTGTACGAGATCGATGTGAACGGCAAGACCCGCGTGGTTGGAACACGCGAAGAGGTGCTTTCAATATGACCCTGCTTTTGAATCCACTTCTTGACGGGCTCGAAGCCGCCCGGCGTGCGGCCTCAGACGCAATCCATCCGGATGACGAGATGACCGTGGATGACCAGGGCGACCACTGGGTGTTTGAGTTCATCCCCCGCGGAGATGAGCTTGGCGGCGGTGCGCGGGTCTCAGTCGCCAAGGACGGTTTGCGAATTCTGAGGGTCGTCCGGGGGCAGTGATTCGGGTGGGGCGGCGCAGGCCGGGAGATCCAGCTATGAAGATCATCGATCTTGCCGATGCAAAAGCGCCGCTCGCGGGTTTCGCGCGAATCGCCTCCAAGGAACCCATCGTGGTGATGTGCCGTGGCAAGCCCCTGGCTGCGGTCATCGCCCTGGACGACGCCGATTACGAATCGCTGAGCCTGAGCACCAATCCGCGCTTTCTGGAGATCCTGGCACGCTCTCGCGCACGACTGGAAGCGGAAGGCGGCATCCCGCTGGCCGAGATGTACAGGCGCCTGTGCTTGCGGCCGCCATCGCAGCGCCGAGCGAAGAAGCCACGCCGGAATGGGCGGGGAGGACAGACGCGACGGACAAGCCTTCCGTAAGAGCGCGGTGCGATTGTGCTTTTCGCAGCCACTGGCCGTCAGGCCTGCCTCGGGGTATGATGTCTTGCGAAGAATAAGGTAGCAACGATGATCAGGAAGACCAACGACATTCCGACCGCCATATCCGCTGCTCAGCGCAAACGCAACCAGGGCGCCCTGAGGTTGTTGCGCCAATGGATGGCGGACGAAACGGGCTACGACGAGCGAAGTTGGCCGATTGCGCGAAAGGTGATCGAGGCGAACCGCCTGTCGCGCAGGAAGCCGTTCCATGCCTGAGAGGATCATGTTAGGGTTGTTGGCTGGCTATACCGTATACCGCACGCGGCGGTCACACACACGGGAGATCCATGGACGATTCCTATCGTCAGTTCATCAAGCAGTTCCTGAGCAGCAACAAGGCCGAGGCGCTGGAGTGGCTCCGCGCGGGCTCTGACACATCCTTTCGCAACCTCGGCGAAATGGAGGCGGAGGAATTGATCGAGTTCGTCGAGCGGCTCTACGATCTCGGCGCGGAGAAGGTACTCGCGGTTGAGATCGACCAGTACCCGGAGGGCGCGAACACCGGTCACTTGCTTGTGCAACTACCATCAGATGGCGACGCGCGCGAAAAGCTCTTCGCATTCGAGCGTGAACATGCTGAATCCCACGGATTCGACGGCACGCCGGACGAAGGTCAGGAGTACATCTACCTCAAGCTTAACTGACGGTCACCGGCTATTGAGCGGAAATCGCAAAGGTCCCAGTCGCGTCCACTTCGCGCACCATCGCGTCTGCTGCGGCATCACGATTAGCCAGAAGGGGACGGCGGAGCTACGTAATCCCCGGTGCCAACCCGGTGGCAAACAACCGCCCATGGACTAGAATAGTCTTCGAGGTAACCATGACTCAGGCAATCAACGACCCAATTCATTGGGAAAATCGCCGTCTTCAGTGGGTCGCGCGCGTCGATGCCTTGATCAATCAAGTCAACGAATGGGCCACCGCGCAAGGTTGGGCGACAGCACGCACTACGAGGAGCGTAAATGAACGCCTCCTCGGCCAATATACGGTGCCCGTGCTCCGCGTCCGCCTGCCCGGCGGAGAGATTCATGTCATCCCTGTTGGGCTGAATGTCGTTGGCGCCGACGGGCGCATCGACATTGAGGCTTTCCCCACCCTCAACCGCGTCAAACTGGTCGGCCGAGAAAATGAATGGCAGATCTACACCGATTCCAACGTCCCGCTCCGACAACCCTGGAATCCCGAAACGTTCGCACAACTTGCTCTTGACCTCCTGGCTTGAGCCATGACCCTTCAGGAAGCTTACCGCAGATTTGACGAAGTTCGCGACGAGTTCCACGCCGCCAGGTTCGCGCTTCGCCAGACCCTTCGCGCATACGATGATGACCCTCTTGTTCACCAAGCTGGTTTCCAACAGGAGATTACGCTCCATCATCTCGATTCTTGCGCCAGAACCTTCAGATCACTTATCTCCTGCGGCTGTTCGCAGAATTCGAAGGCGTCCTTCGCGACTACTGGCTCAACGGGCGCAAACGCACGTCAAGACCACCCATGATCGATCTCATGAACAGCATCGCCGCCTATTGCATCATGAGCAATGACGATGTCCAGGATGCACACGAAGTCCGTGACTACCGCAACGACGTCATCCATCAGCATCTGCAGGATCCGCGTTTCGACTTCCAGACCTGTCGTTCTCGGCTGGCGTGCTTTATCCGGTGGCTTCCTCAGAAATGGTGACGCCGCGCCGGTCCTTTACCACACCCCGGGCATCAGCCTGTAGCGAACCCGCGAAGCGTAGTCCTTGTACCCTTCCAGTTCCCTCTGAAGCGTGCGATCCTCCAGAACTGTCCGCACGATAATCACCATCGTGCCGACGCCGACCGGAATCAACGCCCAGTACGATCCCAACGCCAGCGCCATGCCGGCGACCAGGAAGATGCTGACGGCGTAGAGTGGATGCCGGACGATGGCGTAAGGCCCGGTATCGACGACCTTCTGCCCACGCTCTGACTGGATGCGAACGGAAGGCTCGGCGAACCGGTTGACGGCGTACACCCAGGTGGACAGCGCGAACCCGAGCGCGAACAGGACATGGCCCAGGACCGTCAGCCAGAGGGGGACCGACAACCAACCGTATCGGGCATCGAGCCCCGCTGTCGCGAAGATGCCGATGAACGAGGCGAGGATGAGGACCACCAGCACCTTGTCCCACGACTTGGTCCCCTGATGGATACTGCTTCGGGCGATGAAGATGTCCGGGTTGGCGCGCCAGAGATACGCCGCCGACAAGATCGTCAACGCGAGGAAGACCAGGAGAAAAAGCCATCCCCTGCGCCACCCGATCCCGGCCGGGAGGAACAGGAGGAGGCCAAACACGAGGAACATTCCGGCGAGCGAAATCGTCGATCGGAGAAGCAGACCCGGCCGGGAGTTCCCTTTGTCGATCGCCATGCCACGATGATAGCTTGCGGCTCATCCGCCGGCGCGGGTCTCCCCGCTCTGGACGAATCCCTCCCCGCCCATGACAATGCGCCGCTGCCCGCAACCCAAGGAGAAACATGCCCCGACCGCTTCGAGCCATTTGTTCAACCACCCTTGCACTGCTGATCTTCGCGCTGGCCTCCACGACCCGCGCCACCGAGACCGAACACTACGTCCTCCAGATCCTCCCCGCACCCGGCCCCGTTGTCGTTGACGGCAAGACCAACGACTGGGACCTCACCGGCGGGATCTTCGCCTGCGGCGACGCCGAGACCCAGCGCGACAAGTTCGCCACCTGGCTCCACGCCATGTACGACGCCAACGGCCTGTACATTCTCGCCCGCTGGGTGGATGACACGCCACTCAATAACCCCGGCCGGGCCGCCGGCGATTTCGGCTTCGCCGGCGATTGCCTCCAGCTCCGTCTCATCACCCATCCCGAAACCCCAGACGAGCGCTGCGCCCATCTCACCTGCTGGCGCGACCGCGACGGCATCGACGTGATCGACGCCGAGTTCGGCCGGAAATTCGACCAGGGCAAAATCCGCAACGCCAAGACGCAAGGCGCCCAACAGGCCTTCTCCATCAACCCCGACGGCAAAGGCTATGTGCAGGAGATGTTTCTGCCCTGGAAGATCATGACCAGGGATGGCCAGCCGCTCAAGCCCGGCGACAGCATCCGCGTCACCGTCGAGCCAAATTTCACCGTCGGCACGCACGGCCGGCTCACCAACAAGGACCTCTTCAAGTCCGCCGGCTCGCTCGACCGCGTCTTTACTTTCATGTCCTCGCCGCAGTGGGGCAGCGGTATCCTCGCTGCGAAAGGCAACATGGCCCCGCTTGCCGTGCATCTCTCCGACGGCCGGGATTTCCCTGTCCGCATGGAAGCCGGCCTGCCTGTCGTCAACTGGGCCGGCCTGATCAAGAGCAAAGAACTGGCCGGCTTCAAGCCCATCGCGTTCGATATGCCCGAGGATGGCTACATCTCGATGAACATCCGCAGCGCCGACGGCCGGGTGGTGCGGCAGCTTCTCGCATGCGACTTCCGCGCCAAGGGCCATTACGAGGTGAAATGGGATGGGCTGACGACGCCAAGCTGGCGCCGGCCGGGCGAGGCGGTTTCGCCAGGCGCCTACTCGTGGGATGCGATCTGGCACAAGGGCATCGGCCTGCGGCTGAAGGGCTGGGCGTGCAACGGCGGCAGCGCACCGTGGGATGGCGCTACCGGCAAGGAGAATTGGGGCGGCGATCACGGCCTGCCGGCCGCCTGCGCCTCCGATGGCCAGAAGACCTATCTCGCGTGGAACGGCGCTGAGGCCGGCAAGGCCCTGCTGGCCGTCGATGCCGATGGCAACGTGCAGTGGTCCAACGTCCGCGGCGGCATCGGCGGGGCGAGCCTTGTCGCGGTCGATGCGGGCGTCGTCTATGCCTACAACGGCAACAGCAAGGCCATTTACCGCGTCGCGCCCGCCAAAGGCGACTACACGTCGTGGGCGGGCACCGACTCCACCGACTTGTTCATCAAGTCGCTATGGGATGATGCTGCGAAGCCTCCTGAGCCGAGCGGAATCGCGGCCGGGGGCGGCACGCTCTACGTCAGCTTCAGCGCTAACGGCGTCGTGATGGTTCTTGATGGCGCATCCGGCAAGGTCCTTAATAAGCTCGATGTCAAATCGCCCAGCGCACTGCAGATCGGCGCCGATGGCAAGCTCTACGTCATCTCCGGAAGTTCGGCCGTCGTCTGCTTAACCGGCTCGCTTGCGAGCCGTGTGGTCGAAGGCCTCACCAACGCCACCGGCCTCGCCCTCGACAAACAGGGCCGCCTCTACGTCGGTGTGCGCGACCCCGATAATCAGGTGAAAATCTTCACCCCCGACGGCAAGCCCGCCGGCACGATCGGCCGCGCCGGCGGCCGCGCCAAACTCGGCCCGTGGCAGCCCGACGGCATGCTCTTCATCCACGGCATGACCGTCGACGCCCACGATCGCCTCTGGGTGATGGAGGAAGATGGCCATCCCAAGCGCGTCAGCGCCTGGGACATCAAAACCGGCAAGCTGTACAAGGAATTCTTCGGCCCAAGTTCCTACGGCGCGCTCGGCGGCGCGATCAACCCCGTCGATCCCAATCTCATGATCGGCCAGGGCTGCGAATGGCGGATCGACCCGGCCACGGGCAAGGCCATTTGTCTCGGCACGATCACTCGCGACGGCATGGAAGTCTCGCGATTCGCCACCGGCAGCAACGGCCGGCTTTATCTGGCCGTCGCGACCGGGTGGGCCTACGACGCACTGCCGGTCCGCATCTTCGAGCGCCTCGGCGACGCCAACTACAAGCTCCGCGCCAGTTTCCGCTACGAAGGCAAGGACAAGACCGGCAAGACCATCTACTGGGCCGACCGCAACGGCGACGGCCAGGAGCAGGCCGATGAAGTGACGAGCATCGACGGCCATCTGCGCTTCAGCGGCTGGTACATGGGCCTCGGCCCGGACATGACCATCTACGCCGACGGCAAGATGCTCAAGACCGCCAGCTTCACCGCCTGCGGCGCGCCCATCTACGACCTGGCCGCGCCCAGAAGCTGCCCGCCCCGGCCTTCGGGCCCGTCGGCCGGCTCGGCTCCGCCGACTCCAGGCTCATCCTCTACGACGGCCCGTACGGCGTCGATCACGGCCAGTTCATCTGCTACGACATCGCCAGCGGCAACACGCTCTGGACCTATCCCGACAATTTCGTCGGCGTCCACGGCTCGCACAACGCCCCCGGGCCACAAGTCGGCTTGATCCGCGGCTCCTTCGGCGCCTGCGGCACGGGGCAACTCCCCGAGCCCATCGGCCAATTCTGGATCGTCCCCACCAACGTCGGCGAGTGGCACATCCTCACCGAACGCGGCTTCTACCTCACGCCCCTGTTCCAGGCCGACCCCATGAAGATCGCCTGGCCCGAGCAGGCCATCCCCGGCGCGGTCCTCGATAATGTCCCCCCCGGCATGGGCGGCGAGGATTTCGGCGGGTCGATGACGCTGGCCAGGGACGGCAAGCTCTACGTGCAGGCCGGCAAGACGGCGTTCTGGAACGCGCAAGTGGTCGGCCTCGAGACCGTCAAGGCCATGCCGGGCGGCAGCCTCCAGATCACCGAGACCGATGTGACCCTCGCCCAGGCTCTTCGCGAAAAGCAGCTCCAGTCGGCCACCGGCGAACAGCGCATGACCATCCACAAGATGACGCCCAAGTTCACCGGCGACATCAACCGCGACTTCAACGGCGCGGAGATCGTCAACTTCCGCAAGCAGGAAGACGCCTCCATCCGCTGCGCCGCCGCGTGGGATGTGCAGAACCTCTACCTCGCGTGGGATGTCAAAGACGCCACCCCCTGGACCAACGGCGCCACCGATCCCGCGCAACTGTATCTCTACGGCGATACCGTCAACTTCCAACTCGCCACCGATCCCAAGGCCGACAAGAAGCGCACCGAAGCCGCGGCCGGCGACCTGCGACTCTCCATCGGCAACTTCCGCGGCACGGCCACGGCCGTCGTCTACCGCCGCGTCGCCACAGACAAACACCCCAAGACGTTCAGCTCCGGCGTGGTCAAGGAATACGTCATGGAGAGCGTGCTCACGCTGAGCGACGCCAAGATTGACGTGAAGAAGCGCGACAAAGCCTACACGGTCGAGGCGGCCATTCCCCTGGCATCACTGGATCTCGCGCCCGCCGAAGGCCTCACGCTCCGCGGCGACTTCGGCGCCACCCACGGCGACGCCGCCGGCCAGCGCACGCGCCTGCGCACCTTCTGGAACAACCAGCACACCGGCATCGTAGACGACGCGGTCTTCGAGCTGAAGATGGAGCCGGGGAACTGGGGGGTGCTGGAGTTCGGGAAATGAGTGATGAGTGCCGCCGGTGCCGTCACCGGCGGTCTCCGCGCCGCTTGAATCAGGTCAGGCAGAATCAGCAGTGTTTGCAGTGTTCCCTGTGTCGCGCCGAGCGGTTCATGCGCAATATCAGCTCGTCGATGCTCAGCGGCGGGTTATTCCGGTGCAGCATGGCGTGGCAATTCGGGCAGACTGGGCGCAGGTCGGCAACCGGATCAACCTCGTATCCTTCACCGACGTCTGATAGCTGCTTTAGGTGATGGACGTGGATGAACCCTTGGCCGATCTCGCCATACTGCTCGCCGAGGTTGAACGCCACATACTTGGCAGCGGGTGCCATAATGCGCCTTGCATGCCGCTACAGCGGCCGGATTACGTTCATAGGCGTTTACGAAAATGCGCGTAGCCGCTCCCTCGCGGTAACTGCCGACTGGCAATTCCTCCGCGGTCGCAGGTTCCCCGAATTCGCGGGTGCGGCCAGCTCGCTCCTGGATTTTCTCAAACTCTCTCTCTGATAGCGACTTCCCGAATTGAAATCGCTTTATGCCAAGTGGCGAAAGCGGCACCGGTCTTTCATAGAGCGTGGACTTACTGACAATGTACACGTGTCTCACCCGAGGGTACTTGCGCCGGTCTTCATCGGCAGGCTTCTCTTTGGATGCGATGTCGAAATGTCCATACGCCAGGCCGTCACGAGACAGAACGATCACATCCGCAGCCATCCCCTGAGTATATCGGTAGCGCCCGTGCTCAGCGGCGAAGATGTCGTTTTCTATATACGCTCTCAGATCCCCCGGCATGGGAAACCCTGACTCGGACTTGTCCGGATTCCCGTAGACGACGATTTTCCGAGCCATCGCGCAACTCCTCATGGTACGGCCTCGATGTCGCCAGATTTTGCGAACCTGAACTGACGCGAGCCCAGTCGATTCAGACACGAAACGAGCCCGGGCCCGTAGTGAATGGGCCGGGTCCCGTTGAACCCGTAGCTTCCGCGTATGTCAGCATGGTGGTTGTAGATCGCCACCATCTCCTCGATCTGCCCTGTGGAAAGCGATTCGATATCGGGTAGAAACTTCGCCAAGATGTTTCCGTCATCGTAGCTGGAGCATTGCCGCATTGCCTGGATGAACGCGTCAGCCATCCGGCTCTGCCTCATCAGGACTTTCAGGATGTCCTGCGCTGCGCTGTCCCAGGAGCTTCGCAGCGCCTGGAACTTGCCGATGAACCCGTAAGGGTCCTTGCCTAGCCGCACCGCAATGATGGGCACCCTCCGCGCTACCGCGAAGCCAACTTCCTGGTCGGTCCAGTCGCTATCGTGGAACCCCTCCGTCATGAGCGCCGCAAATGCGTCCATCGACGCCAAGGCGTTCTCGATCTCGTCCTGCCAGTCCTTCGTGGGGTGAATGTCCTCATGCGCCACAAAGCAGGTCACGCCAAACAAGCGCAGTCGATTCTTCAGGTCGGCCGTTTCCTTCTTGACCTCGGACTTGTGACTCAGGAACAGACGAAACCCGTCAGCTCCCCAGATACGCTTGGTTGCTTCGGCCGGCACTTGCCGTTTCCCGACCATGAACAATCCTGATTCTCGACGCCATTGCTCAGTGCCTGCGATTTCCATCTCGAGGAATACCTCCTCGATGAATTCATTCTGAACATTGTGGATTGCGTTGAGGTCCTCCCGGATCTGCTTCTGGATAGAGTCCTTCTGTTTCACGCAACTAAGGAACAGGGACTCAGGGACTGTCAGATAGAGCGCATGACCATAGGTGCCGCCGTTCCAGTTGTCGCGACTCCATTCCTCGTGAACGCGGACCTGCCCGTTAACGAGGATTTCCTGGAGTTGTCTATTGCCTTGCCGTTCGTAAAGCTTGGAGAGCGCTCCGAGATATCGCTCGATATTCTTGGGAAGATCGAAGTTGCTCGGATGCTCTGCCATCGACCCTCATTTTGCCCCAAGCCCCATCATCTTGCGAAAGACATTGGCTTTCCTGCTGACTGCGCCCTTCCCGGGCCGGACGACTCCTGCGATTGTCCACGTTGGGATCTTTGTGTTTTGCCAGTTCTTAATGTCGGGGTTTTCGGCGTATGCCGCTTGGATGAGAAACGTCTTGACCTTGCCGCATACGGCGACGGGTACGACGTTCACGGTTCCAGAAGGGGCGACGAAGAACATCACCGGCGTGCCCTTCCGACCATCGACGAGGACGTCGTTGTATTTGTTGAGTTTGTGATCGGCGAAGCACTCCTGACGGAACGATTCTGTGGCCTTCCCCACGTACCACGGACAGTATCCCCTCCCAGCGCAAGCGCGAAAATGTAACATCCTTGTTTGCCGGCAAGCGTCGCGGCTGCCGGTTTGCCCCAGAACGTCGCCACATGCTCAGCCCTGATATGCTTTACGGTGCCACTGCCGGACGGTCGCCGAAACGGAATTTCGATCGGGCCCTGGATGGTGAGATCTTGGGCCATGCTCAAATCCCTTTCGGACCTACCGTCCAGACGCGCTTTCCCTCGACCGAGCGAGGCGTCACGCCGCACGACTGCCGAACGCGCCGATGACGGCTCAGGCGCCTGCTTCGTCGATCCCGCTCCGGTTGAGTCGCACGCATCAACAGATTCTACAACCCGGCCTGCGCCCATCAACCGTTAACCGGCTCGCTTGCAAGCCGAACTGCCTCGCGCAGTGCGTCGCTCATTCCGGCTTGCACCTTCTTGGAGTGCGCGGACTTGTCCGCGCTTTGTCTTGGCCCGGCGATTGAGCCGGGTCTTCGCGAGATGGCGTGACGGCGGGGCATGTGGGCCCGCTGAGCGTATAATGTAGGACAATCGGAGGATCGACGTGATCAGCATGGCGCAAGTCCGGGCGTTCAGCCGGCGCATCGCGGGCGAGTTTCGGCCGGAGAGGATCATCCTCTTCGGCTCGTATGCCTATGGCGCGCCGCGAGAGAGTTCGGATGTCGATCTGCTGGTTGTCATGCCGTTCAGGGGGAATGCCTTCGATCGTGCGACGCAGATACTGCGGCGGGTACGCGCGCCGTTTCCTGTCGATCTGCTGGTTCGCCGCCCGGGGGAAACGGCCCGGCAATACCGTGAGTTCGATCCGCTGATCCGCGAGGCGCTGGACCGTGGGAAGGTGCTCTATGAATCCGACTGTAAGGGAATGGGTAAGGAAGGCCGAAGGATGCCTTCCAGTGCCGCCGGTGCCCTCACCGGCGGAAGCTCGGCAGACCGCCAGTGAGGGCACTGGCGGCACAATCGACAATCACGCGAATTCCTTCGGCTGATCGATGATCCGCAGGCACACCGTCGGCGCGCTGATCGTCGGCAGCGCGTCGATCTCCTTCAGCGCCGCTTGCATCGAGCCTTCGCGCGCCACGTGCGTGGTGATGACCACCGGCACCGTGTCGCCGCCGTTGGTTTCGTGCTGATGGATGGCCGAGAGGCTGATGCGCTGCCGGCCGAGCGCCGCGGTGACATCCGCCATCACGCCTGGCTGGTCCTTGGCGTTCAATCGCAGGTAGTAGCGCGATTCCAGATCGTGGAATGGCAGCACGGCCGGGCGGGGCGTCGTGTCGGGGAAGATCTGGAGTTGCTTGAACGCCAGCGGCGCCACGCCCATCGCGACGGCCACCACATCCGCCACCACCGCGCTGGCCGTCGGCGTGCGGCCGGCGCCGCGGCCGTACCACAGCGCGTGGCCCAGCGCGTGGCCGTAGACGCTGATCGCGTTGAAACTCCCGCCGACATCGGCCAGCACGTCATCGCGATGCACCAGCGTCGGGTGTACGCGCAGCGACAGCGCCTCATCGGGCGCGCCGGTGCGGTGGCGCAGGGCGATGGCCAGAAGTTTGATGACGTAGCCCAGCTCGGCGGCAAACTTGATGTCATCCGCCTGGAGATTGTCGATGCCTTCGACGTGCAGGTCCGATTCGAGCACGCGCGCGTTGAACGCCAGCGATGCCAGAACGGCCAGTTTCTGGGCGGCATCGCGTCCCGAGACGTCCAGGATCGCGTTGGCCTCGGCGAAGCCCTGCCGCTGCGCCTCCTTCAGCGACTGATCGTACGACCAGCCGTTCTGGGTCATTTTCGTCAGGATGAAATTGCACGTGCCGTTGACGATGCCCAGCAGCGCGTCGATGCGGTTGGCCACCAGGCCGCGCATCAGCGCGTCGATGATGGGGATGCCGCCGCCGCAGCTCGCCTCGAACGCGATGCAGGTGTTGTGCTGCCGGGCCAGCGCGAACAGCTCGGGCCCGCGTGAGGCCAGCAGGCTCTTGTTGGCCGTAACCACGGGTTTGCCCGGCGCAGTGCGCGTTCGATGAACGTGCCCGCGACGCCGGTGCCGCCGATCAGCTCGATGATGATCTCGCTCTTGTGGTCGTCGATGGCCGAGAGGGCGTCGGTTGAACATCGGCAGCTCGGCCGCGTTCGGCGGGTATTCCGAGACATCCTTCACGACCACGTGGCGGAGTTGGAATTCGATGCCGGTGCGGCGGAGCAGCATTTCGCGCTGCTCGCGCAGGATCGCGGCCACCCCGCCGCCCACGGTGCCACAACCAAGGAGGGCCACTCCGACAGTTCTGCTTGACATGGTGGGGAAAATGTACGGACAGCGACGAGCCGATGCAAGGCGGAGAATTCGGAGGATTCACCGCAGAGGCGCGGAGGACGCAGAGGCAGTTTGGATTTCAGACTTCAAATTTCAGATATCAGATGCCACTATCTACTATCTACCATCTGCCATCTGCTATCTGCCATCTGCTACCCACTATTTCTGAACCGCGTACAGCTTCCTCATTGTCGCCACGTACAGCACACCGTTGGCCGCGGTCACTGTCGGCGCGATGGCGCTGTCGAGTTTGACCTTCGCCAGCAGCTTCTTTTCCTTCTCGGCCGCCAGCACCCACAGGTCGCCGCGACGGGTCCCCATGTACATCTTGCCATCGGCGACGAACGGCGACGCCCAGTTTTCGGAATCTCCATCCTCCATCCAATAGCCCTTGCCGGTCGCGGCGTCCACGCAGTGCATGGCGCCGCTCCCGTCAGCCGCGAAAACCAGGCCGTTGTAAACCGCCGGCGTGGAGCATGTCCGTTTGAGCGGATACGACCATAGCTCGTTGGTCTTGGTGATGTCGCCCTCGCCGCGAGCGTCGATGCACTTGAGCGTGCCTTGGTTCTTGCCCCACCACATGTCCCCGCCCGACGTCACGTACACCCGCCCATCGACCAGCACCGGCATGCTCATGATGTTGCTGGCGCTCTCCTTCCGATTGCCCATGTAGCGATGGACGTTCTCCTTCGGGCCGGTCGGATCGCAGTCGAATTTCCAGACCAGCTTCAGGTTTTCCACCTGCCCCTCGGCCGGCGCGCTCTTGATCGGCTCGAAGGCGTACACGGTGCCATCCCCGCCGCCGAAGATGACCAGCGTCCGGCCGTTCACCTCGCCCAGCGCCGGCGACGACCAGGTGCAGTGGACGGTGTTCGGCCCCATGTGCTCGTTGTCGCGCGCAGCATGCGCCCCGTCTTCTTGTCCAGCACGACCAGCCCGGCGCATCCGGCCGACGAATCTTCCGATGCGTGTTATCCACGCCATTGCAGCTATTGATATACAGAAAATCCCCTTGAAGCAGCGGCGAGCAGTGCGCGGCATCGTGGTTGTAGATCCCCGCCACGCTCGGCAGGTCCGTCAGCCAGACGATATCCGCATCCAGCGGGCCAAGCGGGATTGGATCCTGGCCCTGCGGCGTCATGTGCCGCGCCTCGTCGACAAACGGGCCTGTGTTGCCGCCGGTCAGCCCATTCACGTTCAACGACACCACCTCGCCGCGATTGGTCACGGTATACGCGCGATCGCCCTCGATTGTAACCGGCGACACAATCCCGCCCCGCGGCCAATCCAGGTACGGATCGCCGTCGAGCTTGGGCACCACGAGCTGCCACAGGAGATGCCCATCTTTCTCGGCGAGACAAAAGAGCACCCCCCGATCGCCCTGGTGGCGCGGGTTGCGCGGGCGGGCGTTGTTCGTCCCGATGTACACGCGGCCTTTGGCGATGGTCGGCGTGGCGTATGTCTCCGAGCCCATCTCGGCCACCCACTTGATGTTTTTGCCGCTGGCCGGGTCGAACGTCTCCGGCAGGTTCGTCTCATCCGACACCTGGTTGCGCGTGTATCTCTCGCCCCATTGAGGGCGGTCGGCCGCCAAGGCACGGGCAGCCACAGCCATAAGCAGCAGGCACGCGGCCCGGACGAAATCGCAGTGGTCCATTCGCATAGTGGCCGGGCATTGTACTGGCACTTATCGCCGGCCGCGACGGTCAGCACGCGGTTGGCCTATACTTATCCGAACGCCGCGTGGCGGCGGAGTGAAAAGCAGGGGAAGGAGCACTCATGAACGAACACGTTTACAAGCTGATCGAACTCACCGGCACGTCCAAGACCTCCATCGAGGAGGCCATCCAGAGCGCGCTCACCCGCGCTGCACAGACCGTCCGTAACATGCGCTGGTTCCAGGTGACCGAGACCCGCGGCGCCATCAAGGATGGCAAGGTCGATGAGTGGCAGATCACCATGAAGGTCGGCTTCCGGCTTGAGGAATGATTAAGGCAATATGTTCTTACCCGATCCTCCCGCGTGCTTTTCCCCCTCCCCTCGTGGTACAATGTCCCGCGGGTGGGTCGGAGGGCATCATGGAGGATGGGATATGAGCAGGTTCGACATCGCCGATCTCGGCCTCGATGGCCTGCTGCAGCGCGAGTGGCTGGCCACCAGCGGCAACGGCGCCATGGCGACATCCTCGCTGTGCGCCCTCAACACGCGCAAATACCACGGACTGCTGATCGCTTCCATGGCGCCGCCGGTGCGCCGCATGGTCATCCTCTCGCGCGTCGAGGAGACCATTCGCTGCGGCGATCGGACCTTCGAGCTGGCCGCCAACGAATACCCCGGCACGGTCCACCCCAGGGGCTACGCCTATCTCCGCGCCTTCAGCCCCGAGCCGTTCCCCCGCTGGGCCTATCAGGGCGACGGCTGGACTCTTGAAAAACAGCTTCGGCTTCTGCGCGGCCAGAACACCGCCATCATCCAATACACGCTGCTGGGCAGCGGCCAGGAGATCGAGCTGGAGCTTCGCCCGCTCTTCGCCCTCCGCGGCATTCACGAGCTGATGTATCAGTGGAACGGGCCGCTGGATGCGCAGTATCTGGGCGATGGCCACCACCGCATCCCCGCTACGTCCCGCTCGCCCGAGTGCTTCTTCGCGCATGACGGCGCCTTCTCGCCGCAGCCCTGCTGGTATCTCAACACCATCTACCGCCACGAGCAGGAACGCGGCTACGCGGGCTTGGAAGACCTCTGGATGCCCGGCGTCATCCGCTGGATGCTCGCGCCGGGACAGAGCGTAAGCTTCGCCTGCTCCACCGAGCCCATCGACCTGCTCCGCGCCCTCGCCCAGGCCCAGCGCCAGCTCGTTGCCGCGATTCCCCCCGTGTGCTCGCCGCCCGCCGATGCGACGCTCGATGCGCTGCAGAGCGCCGCCGGGCAGTTTGTCGTGCGGTCGAAGACCGGCTCGCCCATGGTGATGGCCTCCTATCCGTGGGCCGCCCCCTCAGCTCGCGATGCCATGATCGCATTCCCCGGCCTGCTGCTCGTCACCGGCAGGCTGCACGAAGCCCGTGAGATCCTGGCTCATTTCGCCGCCATGCTGCGCCACGGCCTCATGCCGTCGGAGCTGGCCGAGGATGGCTCCGGCCACCACTACGCCGCCGCCGACACCTCGCTCTGGTTCATCCATGCCGTCGGTCAATACCTCCGCTATGGCGGCGATGAGGGCTTCGTTGCCAGTCTCCTGCCGGCCATTCTGGAGATCATCGAAGAGTACCGGCGCGGCACCGAACTGGGCATTGCCGCGGATGCCGACGGCCTCCTCCACACCCACGCGCCCGGCATCCCCACCACATGGATGGACGCCAAGGTCGGCGAGTGGGTCGTCACCCCGCGCCAGGGCCGCCCTGTCTGCCTCAACGCCCTCTGGTACAACGCCCTGTGCGTCGCCGCCGACCTGTGCATGCGCTTCGCCCAGTCGGATCGCAGCATCGATCTGCTGAGCCTGGCATCGCGCAGCGCGCGATGCGTTCAACCGCCGTTTCTGGCACGAGGCCGCCGGCTGCTGCTACGACGTTGTCGAAGATCACGGGGCCGACCCCTTGATCCGTCCCAATCAGCTTCTCGCGGTGAGCCTGCCGCATCCGGTGCTCGACCTCTCGCGGCACGAGCGGCTCGTGCGGACGGTCACGGACGAGCTGCTCACGCCCCTCGGCCTGCGCACGCTCTCGCCGCACGATGCGGCTTACCAGGGCCGCTACGCCGGCAGCATCATCGCGCGCGATCGCGCGCACCACCAGGGCTCGGCATTCCCGTGGCTGCTCGGGCCGCTGGTCAGCGCGTCTGTCCGGCTCAACGGCCGCAGTGCCGAGCGCCGCCAGCAGGCCGGCAAGATGCTCCAGGGCGTGCTCGAATACCTGCTGGATCGCGGCGCCGGGCAGATCTGCGAGCTGTTCGATGGCGATGCGCCGCACAACCCCGGCGGCGCCGTGGCCTCGGCCCGCTCCGTCGCCGAAATCCTGCGCTGCTATGTCGAGGATGTCCTGGACATCGCCCCGCCCCTCTCGCGACAGCCAACGCAAACCCCCTCGCCCGAATCGTCCCGCACGGTGACGTCACCCTAAGACGGGATCGCAGCTTTCAAATTTCAAATGTCATATTTCAGATCGCGGCAGGAGGAGAACCACAGATTACACAGATCTCACAGATTCCGGGCCATGACTCGCAATCTGAAATCCGAAATCCGAAATCCGAAGATCCCGCCATGCTCACCGTTCTCGCCATCGACGCCGGCTCTTCATCCGTAAAGGCCGCCATCGTCCGCGCTGGCCGAATCGTCGGCCAGCCCGCCCGCGCAACGTTCCCCACGCATTTCCAGGGCGTTCGCGCCGAGGTCAACCCCAACGACATCCTGCGCACTGACCCGCGCCATCGGCGAACTCGGTCCCGCCGCTCGCCGCGCTGACATCATCGGCCTCGTGAACATGTCACCCTCCTGGATCGCCATGGACAAACTTGGCCGGGCCATCACTCCCATTGTGACCCACCAGGACCGCCGCAGTGTCCAGGTGGCGCGCGAAATGCTCGATCAGTTCGGCCAAGCGCGGTTCCTGCGCCTTTCCGGCAACATGCCCTTTCCCGGCAGCATCAGCTCCACCACCTTCGCCTGGCACCGCAGGCACGCCGCGTCCCTGATGCGCAAGGCCGATCTCGTTGGCCACCTCAGCACATTCCTGCATCGCCAGCTCACCGCCGCGCGTGTCACCGACCCCTCCAACGCCTCGTTCATGGGCCTGTTCTCAACCCTGAAGCTGTCGGGCTGGGATGATGAGCTTTGCAGCCTCGTCGGCATCTCACGTCACATCCTCCCCGACATCCACGATGCCAACGACATCGGCGCCCGCCTCACCAGCGCGGCGGCCCACCGTCTCGGCCTGCCCACTGGCATGCCCATGATCGTCGGCTGCATGGACACCAGCGCCGCGTTCTTCCTCTCGTCGCCTCGGCCCGGCCAGCTCGTCAACTCCTGCGGGTCCACCGACGTCCTGGCGCTTTGCACCGACAAGCCCGGGCCCCACCCGCGCCTGCTCACGCGCGCCCTGGGCACCGGCAGGCTCTGGCTCAGCGTCTCCACACTGGCCGCGGCCGGCTCCGCTCTCACCTGGGCCCACGAGCAGCTTTTCCCCGATCTGCCCGAAGCCGCCTTCCACAAGCTCCTGGCCGATCTGGCCCGCCATCCGCTCGAATCCGGCGTCCGCTTTGAGCCCTATCTTGCCGGCGACCGCATGAGCATCGACCAGCGACAGGCCGCCTTCGTCGGCCTGACCCTCGCCGCCACGCGCCGGCAAATGCTTAGCGCCATCATCGAATCGCTCGCCGCCGCCAGCGCCGAGCGCCTCCCGCTGCTGCAAGAGCAGGGCGGCGTGAAAATCTCCCGCAGTGTCCTGGCAGTAGGGGGAATCGAGCGCGCCCTCGGCGGCGTCATGCACCGCGACTGGCCCGGCCAATGGCGCTTCATCAGCCAGCCCCAGGCCACGCTCCTTGGTCTGGGCAATCTCGCCGTGCCGCCGGTGCCCTCACCGGCGGAAGGATCGACGCGCTGACCGCCAGTGAGGGCACTGGCGGCACAATCGAAAATCGAAAATCAGAAATCGAGAATTCCCCCTCATTTCGCCGGCCCGTGCGTCGTTCAACGGATCGGTGCTGATCTGCCGGTCCGCCGGGATGCGCATCGTGAAGCTCGTCCCCTCTCCCGGCTTGCTCTGGACGTTGATGGTCCCTTCGTGCTCGCCGACGATCTTCCTGGCCACCGCCAGCCCCAGACCCGTCCCGCGATTTCCCTTGGTCGAGTGAAACAGCTCGAACATGTGCTTCATCATGAGCGGCGGGATGCCGCTGCCATTGTCGTTGACCTCGATCACCAGCTCCTTCTTGCCCACGTCCAGCCGGCAGACCACGCGCACCAGCCCGTGCTCCGGCGCCACGGCGTCCAGCGCGTTGCTCAGGAGATTCATCACCACCTGGTGCAGGCCATCGGGGTCCATCGCCACCGGCGGCAGGTCCTTCTCCACGTCCGCCACCACCATCGCCCCCTTGTCGTTGGCGCCCTTCGCGATCAGCTCGACGCACTCATCGATCAGCACGCCCGGATTGACCAGCTCCAGCCGGGGCTCGCGCTCCTTGCTGTACGCCAGCAGGTTCAGCGTCAGGTTGTAGATCTTGTCCAGGTTCCGGTCGACGATGGCCCAGCCTTTCGACGCCTGGGGCAGGTTGCTGCCGCGCAGGCCCATCTCCACCACGTCCGCCCCGCCGCGCAGCGCCTGCAGGATGTTCTTGATCGAGTGCGACAGCGCCGCGGTGGTCTCGCCGATGGCCGCCAGACGCTCGGCCTGCAGGCCCTGCTGATACAGCGCCGGCATTCTGCACCGCCAACCCGGCCTGCAAGCCGATGGCCGCGAGCAATCGGAGCTGGTCGGGCGAATAGGTGTAGTTCTTCACCGAGCTGTCGATGTAGATCACGCCCAGAATCTCGTCGCCGCGCTTGCTGTCCAGCCGCCTCGCCTTGATCGGCGCGCATAGCGCCGAGCGAATCCCCAAACTGTGAACGCTCTTGCCCTTGGAAAAGCGCCGGTCGGCCATCGCGTTGCTCGACAGCACGCCCTCGCCGTGCTCCATCACATAGTTGATGATCGTCCGCGAGGCGTGGATCTTCTGGTTCTGCTTGCGGGCCACCTCGGCCACGTCGTCATGCGCCGAGGGCTTCTCATCCTCGTCGCGGGTGCGCACGACCTTGGGGATCAACTCGTTGCCGCTTTCGTTCAACATCAGGATGATGCCCCGGTCGGCCTTCACGTGCTCGAAGACCAGGTCCATCACCACTTCCAGCACCTGCTCGACATTGAAGTTCGTCCCCAGCGCCGCCCCAAGCTGGTAGAGGATGCGCAGGTTGGACATGGCGGCCGCCGACGGCTCCGGCACCGCCAGCACCATCGAATCGTCGCTCGACGGCACGGTCGCCATGATGGCGCTGTCCATGCCCATTTCCTCGCCGGCAAGCTTGACGTTGCCACCGCTGGTGCGCGACACGCCCGGCTGCGCGCCGAACACCATCAGCGTCCGCCCCACGCGAATCTGGTCGCCGAGCTTGAGGATCTGCGGTTGCGGGCCGCAACGGATGCCGTTGATGTACGTCCCGTTGGAACTCCCCATGTCGTGCAGCACCCAGTCGCCGTTCTCCGGCAGCAGCTCGCAGTGCCGCCGACTGACGGTGTTGTCCGTCAACGGAAGCTGCCGGCTCTCGCGCCGACCAGGGCCGGCGCGTCCGGCAGTTCATATCGTCGCCCCTTGTCGGGGCCTTGAAGGACCAGAAGTGTGAGCATTCCAGTTCCGAAATTCCAGACAACTGTCTGAAACGCCAAGCGTTAGCGCCGCCCCAAGCCTGAGCGGGCGCTAACGCTTCCGCTTCAAACGGACGGTCCTGTTCCCCGTTCACCGCGTCGTCGCCGGCAGCTTGTCTTCCTTCATCATGATATTATTGTACCGGAGGATTGTCCCCTTGGCTCGTTCGAGCGCCGAAATTGCCACGTTGTACTGGCTCACCGCCCGGATCTCCGATCGCTGCGCATCAGCCAGCGCGGCCTGCCTGTCAAGTTTTAGCTGCACGAACGTCGGAGTCAGGGCCTCGCCCGCCCGCTCGCGCTGCTCGATGGTCGCCAGCGCATCCTCGGCCGCAAACCGCGCCCGCCGCATCGCCGCGATCTCGTCCCAGCTCGTGAACACCTCGCGCTGCGCCGTCGCCACGTCGCTGGCCACCTGCTGCGCGGCCACGCGATACTGCGTCAGCGCCTGGTGATACTGCAGCATCGTCCGGGCATAGATCGCCTTCGCCTGGCGGTTGCCGATCGGCACCTCGAACTGGAAACCGATGCTGTAGCTGAGCAATGACGTGTGGTTGACTTCGTCGAGACGCGCGGAAATCGTTGCCCAGCCCTTCCAGGCCCACCGTCCCCACCAGGTTCAGCGACGGCAGCAGGTTGTTCTCGGCCGCCTTGATGACAACCTGCGCGCTGTCGATCTTCAGTTTCTGCTGGATCAGCTCCAGGCGATTCTGCATGGCCGTCTCGAGCTGGTCGGCGATCGTATACCGCACGGGCTCTTCCACCGGCTCGTCGCCGGGCAGGATCGTCACCGGCCCGCCGAGCGGGAAATCCGGGTCGTACATGAGGGCCTTGAGTTGATCGGACAGATCGCCGATCTGGGCCTGCGCCCGTACCAGCGACGCCCGGCGCTGCTCCACCGTCGCCCGCGCCTGCGAAACCTGCAGCATCGACGTGTCGTTCTGGAGACGAGCGATAATGATGTCCAGCGTGCTCTCGGTGTCGCGCAGAAGATGCTGCTGGATCTCCAGGTCGCGATACGCCAGGATCAGCTTCCAATACGCCTCCTCCGTGGTCTGCACCGCCTTTTCAAGCTGCTCGCGCCAGTCCAGCACGCTCACCCGGTAGTCGTTGCGGGCGATCAGGATTCGCGCCCGATTCACGTAATCGCCAAAGTTCTGCAGCAACGGCTGAGTGATCTGGAAGGTCACCGTGCTGTCGTAAACCGTGTTCTGCGTGGTGGCAGGGTTGAAGATGTAAGGCGTGCTCTGGAACTGGCTCCGCGTGCTCTTGACGCCGATCTGGACCTGCCCGCCGCTCTCCAGCTTCTGCTTGAATCCCGCTTCCAGGCTCTGCTGCAGCAACTCGTTCGGAGCGAGCTGCGGCACCACGCCCTGGGGGAACTGCTTCTGCGCCAGGGCATTGGCGAAGAAGCTCGGATCGAACAGCGCCTCGTCCTCCGTGATGCGCTCCTTGTCGATCGAGGCCTGGTATCCCGCCACCCGCACGTTGAGGTTGTTGATCACAACGCGGTGGATGATCTCCTTGAGCTCCATCCGCACCGTCGGGCCAATCGGCCGGGTCTTCGGCCGGTTCGGCTCCACGCCTTCCGCCGGATTGATGGCCGGCAGCGTGCGAGGCAGCGGCGCCATCTCGGGCGTGGGCGTGTAACGCGCCCCCTCCCGTTGGATTCGCTCGATGGCCTTGGGGTCGAATGGCGGCGCCTCGTTTAGCGAGCAGCCGACCACAACCACGATTGTCAGCGCCAGACAGATGATACCGAGAGTTCTTTGCATAAGCGGCCGAGGTTAACAGTAAGCGGGTATGATAGACCGGCGCGCCCAAAGCGCCAAATGCTCCGTCGTGCGAAGGTGCGAAGGCTGGATGGCAGGCACGGCCACCCGTAAGAGTCCGACGCCGCCCCTGTCGTTTCCGTTTCGCCCATTTGCGGTCACGCGCACCTCCATTAAGATACGCCCGCGATGGAGAAACTCTTCAAGGCATATGACATCCGTGGTTCCTACCCCAATCCGCTCAACGAGGAAGTCGCATGGAAAGTCGGCCATGCGACCGGCCAATACCTCCGACGCAGCCGCCAGAACAACCCCGACAAGGTCAAGCGCGAAGATACGATGGTTGTCGGCCGCGACATGCGCCCGCACTCCCCGGCGCTGGCGTCCGCGCTGATCGACGGCATCCTCTCCACCGGCCTGAACGTGATCGACATCGGCATGGTCGACACCTCGATGGTCTATTTCGCCATCAATTTTGAGGACTGCGTCGGCGGAATCCAGACCACGGCATCGCACAACCCCGCCGGCGACAATGGTTTCAAAATCAGCGGCCCCAAGGCCAAGCCCATCGGGGCGGCCAGCGGCCTGGAAGACATCAAGCGCATCGCCATGTCGCTGCACCGCGTCTACAAGACCGGCGTCAGCGGCAAGCTGGTGCAACAGGACCTGTGGGCGCCCTACAAGGCGCACGTCCGCAAGTTCCTCAATCTCTCGCGCAGACTGCGCGTTGCCATCGACGGCAGCAACGGCATGGCCGGCAAGATGGTCCCCGCGCTGTTCGGCGATGCCCCCGACCTGGAGATCATCCCGATCCTCTTCGAGATCACCGGCAGCTTCGTCCACCCACCCAACCCGATGGTCGAGGCGAACCTGCGGATGTTGAAAGACAAGATCACTGAGACCAAACCCGACCTGGGCGCGTGTTTCGATGGCGATGCCGACCGCTGTGCGCTGGTCACCGAGACCGGCCAGACCGTCGGCAGCGACCTGACCACAGCGTTGCTGGCCCGTGATTTCCTGAGCCGGCCCGAGAACAAAGGCGCCACGGTCGTCTATGACCTGCGCTCCAGCCATGCCGTGCCCGAGGAAATCACGGCCGCCGGCGGCGTACCCAGGCGCGACCGCGTCGGCCACGCCTTCATCAAGAAGACGATGGCCGAAACCAGCGCGGTTTTCGGCGGCGAGCTTTCGGGGCACTTCTACTTCCGCGACAACTTCTACGCCGACTCGGGCGCCATCGCCTTCGCGCGCGCGCTTTCGATCCTCTCGGCCCAGGACAAGCCCTTCAGCCAACTCATCGCGCCACTGAATCGCTACGCCCAGAGCGGCGAGATCAACTTCCAGGTCAAGGACAAGCAGGCCAGGATCGCCGACCTGGCCAAGGCCTATAAGACCGGCAAGATCGACTACCTCGACGGCATCACCATCGAGCTGGGCGACTGGTGGTTCAACGTCCGGCCCAGCAACACCGAGCCCGTCCTGCGCTTGAACCTCGAAGCCAAGTCGCCGCAGTTATTGGCCGAGAAACTCCAGGAAGTCGAGTCGATCTTGGGCAGCCCTCGCGTGGGGCACTGAGGTCGTGCAGGGAACCACAGATAAGCACTGATGGACACGGATGGACAATATCCGCCTGCCGCAACCGTTTGGCTCAGGTCAGGAGGTAAGCGCATGAGCCGCCCAACGATTGCACTCGCCATTACCCTCTTTGGCACAAGCGTCCTCGCTGCCGCCCCGGCCGCGGTGGAGCGTGCCGCCCCGGCCGCGGTGGATGCCTCCGCACGGCGGGGGCCGCTCGTGCCACCTGCCTCCGCGCCGCGCAGCTTCGAGGATCAGAACCGCGCCATGGGCTATCTGATCATGCACCTGTCGAGCATCAATGCCATCAACGGCATCAACCTGAGCAAGGCACAGGCGATTCGGCTGCGCGAGCTCGCGCGCGAATTCGAGGCGATCGCGCCAAGCCGCCGGCGCTGGACGGCGCATTTCGCGCGGACCTGGGCGAGGTGCGCGATGCGTACGTCGAGGTGCGCAAACGCCTGCTGGCCGGGCAGGAGATTCCACGGGAGTTGGAGGCGCGCGTCGGCGTGGCCCGCGCCACCGAGGCGGCCGTGGTCCGCGCATCTCTGGACAAGGGCGTGCGCACCGCCACCGGCTGTGCCCAGTGCCATGGCGAGCCGGATGTGAAGGACGTCCGCAGTGAAAAGCCGGCGGCCAGGCCCCTGGCGGTCAGGCCGCCGCTCGTGCAGATATTCCTCGCGCACCGCACGGCGCTGTTCGGGGCGGCCACGCCGCGGCTGGTCGGCGCAACGCGGGCTATCGATGAGGTGCTCACGGACGATCAGAAGGCCGCCCTGAACAACTTCTCCTGCTGCCTGGTGCCGCCGAGCAGCATGACCGACCCGGTTCGAGCGGGCCAGGCGGCCGGCGGAGAGAAGGAAATCGAGCTCCTGCGCTATATCCGCGGCATCTCGGCCGATCGCTGGCCGATCGTCAAGGTATGGGCGCTTGGCGTGGTCAACCGCACGATGATGCTGGTCAGCCCGGGGCTGAGCGCGGAGCAGTCGGCCGCCGCGCGCACGCAGGCCGAGCGGGTTGCGGAAAAGGCGAGATCGCTGAGCGACAGCGAATTTGAGCTTGAGAAAGGCAAACTCGCCCAGGAACTACACGGAATCGTCGCGCCGACGGGGAAGACCAGCGCCGGCCAGCAGCAGTACATGACCGCGGTGTTCCTGCTGGTGCCGGGGGCTGGCGAGGCGTACGATCAGCTCATCAAGCGGAATTAACCGGCTCGCTTGCGAGCCGCTGCTGGTGGGGTGATGCGGTCGCAGGTGGTCATGCATCCGCGCCCGCCGCCGCGCCGATGATCTTGTTCACACTGTCGTGGTCAAACCAGACCGGGATCCCGCCCGGCGCGAGAAAGACGGCGACGCCGTCGCGAATGACCGTCGCTCGCGGATGATCAATCTCGAATCGCTGCCCGCCATGCAGTTCGACAGTGAATACGCGGAAAGGCTGCCGCTGGAGCAGTTGTTCGAGCACGCGATCGAAGTTCTTGGCCGTCATGGCGAATCCCTGAGATAAGTATACTCGGCCACGGCGGCCGCGGCAAACGCTCAGGGTGGCGCGATGGCGCCTGGGTGTGCCCAGTCTTCCGGGCGGTCACGGGAGGAGTGCCATGAGTGCCATGCCCACGCCCGATGGCCCGGCAAAAAATCCGTTTTCGACCGCGCAACCTGCGATTCCAGCTCGGGAATGCGGGTGTTTTTTGCGGAATCCGATTTTTTGCCGCACCGTCACGCCCGGCGCAAATGGTCTGTCTTCGCCACAGGAGCAACGTCGCCGGGCGTGGGCATGCGGACGTCCACTCGCATCCAACGCACATGCCCACGCCGGCCGATCAAGCCCGCTCGCGAAAGGACATCTCTGGCGGCCGGCGTGGGCATGGCACTCAGCAAACGCTCAGCCGATGTGGTCCGCAACGCCGCCGGGCGGCCTCCTGCGTAGATCGATCCTCCTTGGCCGGCGGCGTGGCGGACCCTGCACGCTGAACCCCGAGCCCATGCCTATCGCCGCACTTCACGCCTTCCGCCGGCGCATGGCCAGTACGAAGCCGCCCAACAGCGCGACTGCACTCGCCACACCTGGCAAAGGCACACCAGTGACCTCGGCACCGATATCGATCTGCATCGCCGACAACGGCCGGCTGAAATAGAGCCTCTGCGCAGTTCTCGGCGAGGACCGGCCCGGTCTCGTCGTCAGCCGTGTTCACGTTGGAGCCGAGGTTGGTGATCGTGCTTTGGTCCCACCACCCGGTCCCGTTTCTCAGTTGCGGATTCCACTTCATCGAATACAGATCGAAGCCGCCGTAGCCTCCCGGCATATTGGATGTGAAGAGCATGAAGGACCCATCGCGCGATGCCCAGGCGGATTCGTCTCTGTAGCTGGAGTTGGGGAGGAGATACTCAGCGGGATCGAACCCCGCACCGTTCCAATGCGACACCATGATGTGGCTGTAGTTGTCATTAAAGAACATGTCACGGCCATTGAAACACGAAGGGTGCAACCAGTACGGATGGCCGGGAATGTCCACTGACAGGTCGGTAGGGGTCCATGCCCCCCAGACAGTGCCATTGGCCCGGCGGATGTCGGTCGGGCCATTGTAAGGGATATTCTGTGCATAATAGAGCGAGCCATCTGGGGCCACCGTGGGTGCTGTGGCCCAGTCTGGGAAGCCGATGTCGGTGCGCGGCAACCACTGGCTGCCATCGAATGTGCTCTGCATGATCCGTGTCGGAAAGCCTCCAGCGAGCAACATCTTCGTGGCATCGGGGTTCACGTAGCTGATGCCTGGGCCCGGGACCCACCCGGGCACAGGAACCGCTGTACCCGTGATCACGACCCCGTCGCTTTGTGCTGTCTGGCAGACTGCAGCTATCCCAACAAGGACCAGCAGCGCCATCAAATGCGAACGCCTCATACTGACCTCCTCTCGAACGATGTGACGCGAAGCCACTCTCCATCGGCGCATTCCTCCAGGAACACCCCGGAAGACCGGCCGACTGTGAGGCATGTTACCCCCCCCAATTTCCGCAAGAAGATCGGCGCTGTTTTATTCTATCACATTGTAGCGCAATTCGCTCGCGTGGGAACGCTGGCCCCGTCATGACGCGCGAGCCAGCGATGCCCGGAGAGCCCTCGTGTCACACTGCTTCTCGACAGCTCGCCGTATCTCCTCTGCCTCGACGCGGCGCTGTTCCAAGTATTCATCCACCTGCGCCTTGTTGCGCAGGTAATAGCCAATGGTCGCGTAGATGTCGGCCAGAGCCAATGAAGGGAAGCCGTCGCCGATCTGCTCCGGCGTGGCGCCCTGACGATGGGCTGCGATGACCGTGTCGAGCGTTACGCGAGTGCGGCCGATCCGAACCGTGCCGGTGGCGTCGCTCCGGAGCGGATTGGGCTGGGCGGTCAGCATCAGAGTCATGGCGTTCTCCAGTCAGTGCCATTATACCACGATGATGCGGTCCTTGTCCGGCATTGGTTCCGGCCCCTTTCCCCAGGGCGTGGCAACAAATTCGGGAGACGGCTCCTGGGAGCGCGGCCGTCCCCGGCCGCTCGCCCCGTGACCCCCAAAATGCGGGCGGGGACGCCCGCGCTCCCGAAAGAATTGCCGCGCCGTTTCCCCATCCGTTATCGGCGAGAACACCGGCAACCGCTCACGCCGCCGGTGGCTTTTCCCGTCATTCACCATTTCTTAACCCATTCCAAGCAATGCATGCACCCCGGTAACGGACGATCCGGACCTTACAGCAACCGTCGGGAGAGCGGATGGCCGTTATTGCCCACTGCCAGAAGTGCGGGCAGCATTATCTTCGCGAGCAGCCCTCGGCACAGCTTGGCGCCTGCCGCGAGTGCGGCGGCGCCTGGCCCTGGCCGACAAAGAGGTCAAGCCCGACGCTTACGATGTGGATGAGACGATCGAGGCAACCGCGCGAGAAAAAGGGGCCCATCACCGTGCTCGGCGTGGTTCAGGATGACGATGACGGCGAGGCCGGGCCGTCCGCCCCGCTCCCGCTCGCGGCCGATCCTCATCGTCGCGAGCGCTGTCGCCGTCCTGATGCTGGTGGCCGTCGGGTTTTATCTGTTTGCCGGTTCGGACTCCCCTCAAGCCGGCAAATTCCCCGCCGCTGGCCCCCGGTCCCGCCAGCCCGTCGCCAGCAATCCCGCCAAGGCCGCCTGGGCGGCACAGGTTGATCCCCCGGCCCAGGCATTTGAGCCCAAGCACGTCGAGTTCATCGCGACGCTGGACGGCGTGCCCGACGATCGCGGCTGCTACGGAGTGCTGCTGCCCACGCCTCCGGGGAGCGTTCTCGCCGTCTGCACCAACCTGCGCGGCATCGGCAATTTCACCCTCGATGGGATTGTCGAGGTGTGGGACCTGGCGACGGCCACGCGCATCGGCCGGATCAAGGGCTCGCCGGACCTGTCCCATGCCGTGCTCAGCCCCGATGGCCAGTTCCTTGCCGGCGCCAGCGCTTCTCCGAAAACCGACGCCTTTTGCGTCTGGTCGGTGCGCGACGGCACGCTCTCGCAGCGCATTTCCGCCAAACGGTCGGCCAATTTCGATGCGATCGGCTTCTGTGGCCCGGGCCAGCTTCTGACAATCGCCGACAGCCTGCAGGTCTGGGACCTCAAGACACGCCGGCCTCTCCGCGAGATGCCCTCGCCGGCCTTTGAGACATCGCCCCTGGCCAGTCGCGCCCTGAGCCCCTCGGGCAAGCTGCTGGTCCTGGCCGATGGGCGGCGGCTGGTGATGTACGACATCGCCAACGGCAAGCTAGTCGGCGAGACATCGCTCCCCACTACAGCCTGGCAATACCCCAATCAGCGAATCGAGTTCTCGCGCGATGGGGCCCGGTTTGCCGTGTTCAGCGGGACGCAAAAACTGAATGTAGCGGTTGTCGAGACTGCCAGCGGCCGGCTCGTCGATCAGAAGGTCATTGGCCCACTGGCCTCCAGCGACAGTGAGGTGGTTGGCTGGCTCGGCGGCGCGGGCGGCTGGGTATATCGCGGACACGTCATCGACCGCACGGGACGGGCCAGCCCCTGCCCACAGCCGGCCAACCGCTTCGGCTCGCCCGGGCGGCTGCGCACCGTCGTCGGGGCCAATTCGGCGCTTTCGAGCTGGCTGGTGCCGCACCTGGGCATGGCCGTCGAGATCGACGCCTGGGGCGCCGGCAATCGCGCTGCCATCAAGCCTGCCCCGCGCGAGGCCGTCGCCGTTCTCGATGGCGCCGGCCAGAGCATCACCCACGCGGCATTCTCGCCCGACGGCACGACGGTGGCCCTGCTTGATGCCAACCGCACCATCACGCTCTGGGACGCCGGCATCTGGAAACGCCGCAGCACCGTCCCGAACACCGGCAGGACCGCCCGGGGCGCTTCCACTCTCTGCTTCTCGCCGGATGGCAAAACGCTGTTGCTCGCATCCGCCGACGCCTTCGTCTTCCACGACTCGGCCACGGGACGCCCGCTGGGCTCGGCCAAGGCCGCGGGCGATATCACCGCGTATTCGTTCGCGCCCGACGGCAGCGCGGTGGCGGCCGCCGATGGAAAGAACTCCGAGATTCGCATCTTCAACTGCCCGTCGGGATCGCTGCGGGCGCGCACAAGCTGCCGTCGCCGCCCAGCTCGCTGGCCTGGTCGCCCGACGGCCGGGCGCTGGCATGGGGTTCGACGCGCCCCGGCAAGCACGCCATCGAGTGGCTCGATCCCGCAACCGGCAACAGCCTGGAAGGCCTGCGCCCTGGGAGCCGGTCGCTTTCCTGGCCATCGCGCCCGACGGCAAGGCGATCTTCTACAACAGCGACCGCCTCAGGTGGTGCGATCGCGCATCGGGCGCTGAGCTGGGCTCGTTTCTCCCCGGCCGATGCGCCGTGGCGCCGGATCGGAGCTTCATCGTCGTGGATGGCGGCCACCTGGTAGACCCCGCCAACGGCAAGGAACTGGCTGCGCCCTTCATCACCGGCGCGGGGTGGAACCTGTCGCCCGACGGCAAGCTCCTGGTCACCTGGCAGGGCACGTTGGCGCGAATCTATCAGATGGGCGTGCTCCTCAACCGCAACGCACCGTGAATGACCGTGCGCGATTACGCTCGCTCTGTCTGAAGCGGAAGCGTAAGCGCCCGCCCTGGAAGAGCGGAGCGGGCGCTGACGCTTCCGCTTCAGACAATGCGGAACGAACAGCCTGAACTGAAGGCTGAACTCCAAACACCGAACTCCGAATATCACCGGTCTGTGGCACGGCGCCGTGGCGGGCGATTGCGCGAGCCGCGCGAGGTTGCCACGCGGCGCGGCATGGTCGCGCTGGAGGCGTATGGCCATGCGGAACGCCTCGGCGGCCCCGTCCGCGCGCCAGTTGCGCCAGGGCGATGCCCAGGCTGTTGTACGCCTCGGCGCTGTCGGGGCGCTGCTCCAGCGCGATGCGGCACTGCTCGACCGCATCCATCGGCCGGCCCATCCACGTCAGTGCAAGCGCTAGCGTCACGCGTGCCGGCAGGTAATCGGCGTCGATGGCCAGCGCCTGTGTGCATTCAGCGGCAGCCTCCGCCACTTTGCCCCGCTCGAACAGGAGCTTGGCCAGATTCCCTCGCGCCCGCACGTGTCGCCGGTGCATGCGTATCGCCTGGCGGTACTCCTCCACCGCCGCCGCGGCATCGCCCTCGGCCGCCAGCGCCACGCCCAGATCATAGTGGGCCTCGAAAAACGTCGGCATCAGCCGCAGTGTCTCTCGGAAATGCGGGATCGCCTGGCGCGCCCGCCCGCCGTTGTTCAGCGTCGTCCCCAGGCAATAGTGCGCCAGCCAGTTGCCTTCGGTCACGCGCAGGCCATGCTCCCAGAGCGTGGCGCTGTTCGTCCAATACCCGCATTGGCGATACGTGAAAACGCACAACACCGCGACCGCCGCGCAGCTTGCCACGACCGTCGCCGCCCGCCCCGCCGCAACTCGCACCCACGCATCAGGGATGGACCACACCACCATGATCAGCACGCCGACCATGGGGAAATAGCTGTACCGGTCGGCCATGGCCTGATCGCCCGCCTGCAGGATGCCGATCATCGGAACCAGTGCCCCCACGAACCATAGCCATCCGACAAGCAGCCATGGCGCTCGTCGCCGACACGCCACCGCGAGCGTAGTGATCCCCGCCATCGCCGCCACGGCAGCCACGACCCGCCCCGCCGGGATTGATGCGGGGTATGGATAGAACAGTGTCAGCTCTCCGAACCAGAGCATCTTCCACAGGTACAGAATGTACGATAGGGCCGCGTTGGCCAGCCGCAGCGGCAATGCCACCACGCCCCAGGCGTAGCTCAGGCCCTCGCCGTGCAGCGCTTGGTACGTCGCCAGCGACGCCGCCGCCGCAATGGCCACCATCGGCAGTTTCTCCAGCGCCAGCGCCTTCGCTGTCGCTCGATGCAGCCGCCCGAGCGGCCACCAATCCAGCAGCAGAAGCACGGCCGGGAGCGTGGCCATCATCGGCTTGCCCATCATGCTGGCCGCGAACAAGGCCCACGCCAGCGGCCGCCGCCGCCCCGGCTCCCATACATATACGAGCATCGTCAACAATCCGAAAAACCCCGCGAGCACGTCCTTACGCTCGGTGACCCACGCCACCGATTCCACGCGCAGCGGATGCATCGCGAACACCGCGGCCGCGAGTGCGCTGCGCCACAGCGACCCCGTCGATCGCCCAAGCACCAGAAAGAGCAACACCCCGTTGGCCGCGTGCAGCAGCAGGTTCGTCAGGTGAAACCCCCACGCCCGCAGCCCGTAAACCTGAGCGTCGAGCATCAGCGACAGCCAGGTCAGCGGGACCCACAAGCCCGCGTGAAACGTCGTGAACGCCCACTTGACGTTGCCGCCCGTCAACCCCGCCTGCACCCGCGGGTTGGCCGTCACGTAGGCCTGGTCATCGACGTTGATGAAACCGCACGACAGGACCGGCCAGAACGCGACGACACACAGCCCGGCCAGTACCGCCACAACCGTCCATGCGTGCCGCGTGCTCGCCGCCCGCCCCACGGCGTTGGCAGACAAATGGCCAAATGCATCCCTCGACGCCTCCACAGACATGCCGGCAGTTATGGATGCGCCGATGACACTGTCAACAAGCGGACCGCGGCCTTAACCGAAGCTTCGCGAATCCGCGCAATCACCCCATCACCCGATCATCATCTTCCCCTTCACCCGCGCCCCGTCCGCCAGCGTCACCGACGGCGCGGTGATGTCCCCGCGGAGGAACCCCGACGCGGCGATGCTGACCGGCCCAAGGCTGATGACGTTGCCCTTGAGTTTCCCCGCAAGCTGCAGCACCGCGCACGTGACCGTGCCGGCCGTCACATCGCCCGCCGGGCCGATCAGCACCGCGCCGCATGTCTCGATGACGCTGC
Organism: uncultured Phycisphaerales bacterium; assembly: GCA_963836515.1. GTDB lineage: Bacteria > Planctomycetota > Phycisphaerae > Tepidisphaerales > Tepidisphaeraceae > CAWIJX01. Next base: position 1,209,437 of record CAWIJX010000004.1, on the reverse strand, counting down.
GCACGGCATAACCGGGGATGCGCACATCCTCCAGCACCAGCGCCTTGTGGCAATGGCGGCACGGCAGGCTCATCGCCTGCTGGCCCACCTGCTGCGCGCCACGGCAGTAGATGCACACGATCGTGCGCACCGCCGGCGGCGCGGATTTGATCGGTCGCGCCATGGCCCGCCATTGCTCCGGCCCGCTTTGTCGGCGCTATCGCGCCGACTGCAGCTCGGCCACCTTGTTGTTCCCGCCCACCCGGCCCGGCGGCGCCTTGCCGGCCGGACGGTCCTTGGCCGGCTCGCCCACCGTCACGTGCCCGGTGAAAAACGCCCCGGCCTCGATCGCCAGCCGCCCCGAGCGCAGGTTGCCCTCGTAATGCGCCGACGCCTTTAATTCCACGCGATCGCTCGCCGTCACGTCGCCGCACACGTCGCCCTCGATCACGACCTCCGCCGCCTCCACGTCGCCGGCGACCTTGCCTTCTTTCGCGACGTGCAGCCTGCCGTTGCCGGTCACATTGCCTTCCAGCCGGCCCTGCAAGTGAATCACCTTGTCAAAGCTCAGAGTCCCTTTGATCTGGACATCCGGTCCAAGCACCGTTTCCTGAGATCCTGCTTCCGCCATCGTGTCCTCCAAATAAGGCCGCGAATCATAACCATGCCGGCGGCAGCCCGCAACGATATGCGATGAATGCGCCGTGATGAGTTTGTTACGTAGCCGACGGCCGAACGTTTGGCTGTTTACACGGCCGGCGATTGCGGCGATCATCGGCATGCCCGGTTTGTCTGAAGCGCCAAGCGTCAGCGCCGCCCGGGTCCGGGGCGGGCGCTGACGCTTGGCGCTTCAGACCATGCACGGCGGTTTAGGCACTCTAACGAAGGACATGACCATGACCCCACTCGAACTCATCGCCGACACCTGTGCCCGCAACCTCGGGATGCTCAGTCACTCGCTGGCCGATTTCACCGACGCGGACATGCTCGTGCGTCCGTGCCCCGGCGCCAATCACACGGCCTGGCAGCTTGGCCATCTCGTCGTTTCCGAGACGCAGATGCTCAATGCCTGCCAGGCCGGGATCATTCCCGAACTGCCCGCGGGTTTCGCCGACAAGTTCACCAGCAAGACGGCGGCCATTGATGATCCAGCCGCCTTCCCCGCCAAGGCGCAACTGCTGGCGATGCTGGGCAAGGCCCGCGAAGCCGCCGTCGCGTGGATCCGCACGCTCGATCCGCGCCGGCTGAACGATCCCGGCCCCGAACGTATGCGCGAATTCATGCCGACGGTGGGGCATGTGGTCATGATGATCCCCCAGCACGTCGCGATGCACCTCGGTCAGGCGCAGGTCGTCCGCCGGAAGCTGGGCAAGCCGGTGATGTTCTGATGAATCGTCGCCCGGGACGATCGGTCGGCGCGGCAATTCTTTCGGGAGCGCGGGCGTCCCCGCCCGCATTTTTGGGGTCACGGGGCGAGCGGCCGCGGACGGCCGCGCTCCCAGGGGCGGTCTTCACAATTTGTTGCCACGCCCCAATCGGTGAGGTCGCCGCGCAGCCCCTTGACACTCTCGCTCAACTGGCAGACAGTGTCCGCTGTGCGCCGATTCGCCGCCATCCCGCTCTTGCTGACCTTCCTGTCGCTTGGTACCGGGTCGCTGGAGTATCTGCACGAGTTGGAGCATGAGCGGGAAGACGCGGCTTTGGCCGAGGCGGCGGGCCTGCCGCCGGATCACCGGCCCGTTCACGATGACTCCAACTGCCAGGTTCACGCCCAGCTCCACATGCCGATGGTCTCGGCCGGCTGGGCGCCTTTGCTGATCTGCGTGGGCTTGTTGGTATCGCTCATCACGCTTCTGTCACCGCGCCTGACGCCACAGCGCACACTTGCGGCATTCAACTGCCGTGGCCCGCCTGCTCGCTGATTTCATCCGACTCAGCGCCACTACCCGGCGCTTCCGGATCAGTTGTTCTCCGCAACTGACGACTGACCACTGACTACATAACAACTCACCAACGGGGTGCATATGTTCCTACATATCCATCAGTTGACCAAGAAGTTCATCGGCCCGGACGGCAGCATCGTGCCGGTGATTGATATTGACGAACTGCGAATCGAGGATGGCGAACAGGTGACCCTCATCGGCAGCAGCGGTTCGGGCAAGACCACGCTGCTGCACCTGATCGCCGGCATCCTCACGCCCGACAGCGGACGGATCGCCTTCGACCTCGCCGCCGACGAGCACGTCGATCTGGCCGCTCTCGGCGAGGCGCAGCGCGATGTGTTCCGCGGCCGCTACATGGGCTACATCTTCCAGACCCATCACCTGCTCTCGGGCTTCACCGCCCTGGAAAACGTGCTTCTGGGCATGAGCTTCACCGGGCGCAGGCACGATCCCGATTGGGCCAGGCACCTGCTCGACCAGGTCGGCCTGTCGGATCGCCTGCATTACAAGCCGCACAAGCTCTCCGTCGGCCAGCAGCAGCGCGTGGCCGTGGCCCGCGCGCTGGCCAACCGGCCGAGGCTCGTCCTGGCCGACGAGCCCACCGGCGCCCTGGACGTCGGCAACGCCCAGCAGGTCCTCGAGTTGATCCGCCGCCTCTGCCGCGAAGTCAACGCCTCGCTGCTCCTGGTCAGTCACGACCTGAGCATCGCCCGGCAGTTGCCGCGGGTGCTTTCCCTCTCCGACGTGAACAAAGCCTCGACCTGCGCGCCTGCGGCCGTTTAACCGGCTCGCTGGCGAGCCGTTTTCCGAGGCTTCCGCACCGTCGGTTAAACCCCGAGGCACACACATAACATAGAACAGGACTGGACCATGAACCTATTTCAACTCGTGCTGAAACAAATGCGACAGCGATCGCTGTCCACCTGGCTGACCCTGCTGTCGGTCATGCTCGGCGTCACGCTGGTCGTGGCGATCATGATCCTTCGTCGGGAGGGCCAGAATCTTTTCGCCCAAACCGACTTCGGCTATGACGTGCTGCTGGGACCGCCCAAGGGCTCGCCGCTGCAACTGACGCTGAATACCGTCTATCACCTGGATGTGAGTCCCGGCGTGCTGCCCTACCAGATCTACGCCGACATGGCACGCAAGGGGCCGCCGCCTCTCGGCCACCCGGACTACCGGCCCTACGTGCGCGTCGCCGTGCCGTTCATGGTCGGCGACAGCTTCGCCGGCCGGCGCATCGTCGGCACTTCGCCCCAAATGTTCGGGGTTGACGATGGCGGCCAGGCCATCGCGGGCCATCGATTCGAGTACCGCAAGGGCCAGAGCTACGAACTGGCGCAGGGCCGAGTCTTCGCCCCCAGGAAATTCGAGGCGGTCATCGGCAGCGATGTCGCTCAGAGCCTGCACCTCAAGCTCTTCGATCCGAAACTCAGCGAGGAGGAGAACGAAAAGCAGGGCGGGGCCTTCCGCGCCACGCACGGGATGCCGAGGGCCAACGAAAAGCCGGACATCCACAAGCCGCGGTGGCATGTTGTGGGCATCCTCAAGCCGACGCACACCGCCAACGACCGCGTGCTGTTCATCCCGTTCATCAGCCTTTACGCCATCGCCGAGCACGAGGAGGGGATGATCGACCAGGCGCTGCTCAGGGCCAACATCAATCCCGCGCGGATTCCCGCGGATCGCCTGGACGAAGTGCTTCAGAGCCTGGGGATCGACCCCAAGAAAGTCCCCGAATCGGTGAGGAAGAAATTCAAGATGAAGGCGCCGGCCCCCACGACAGCGCCGGCGCCGCAGGACGTCGGCCAGCTCATAGAGAGTGCCAAAGTCCCGGCTGCGCCCAAGAAGGAGGAAGAAGGCGAGGATGCCGACGCCTATCACCTCGACGACCACGGCGACATCGTGCCCGACCTGCCCCAGGACGAGTGGGAGCTGTCGGCCATTCTCGTGCAGTCGCGCGGGGCCTTTCCGGCGCAGCGGTTGATGTACAATTTCAAGGTAATCGACGACCGCGCCACGGCGGTCAACCCGGCCACCGTGATGCGCGAGTTCTTCGAGACGTTCCTGTCCGGCAGCACGCTGGTGCTCCTGCTGATCTCGGCGCTGGTGACGATTGTGGCCGCGGCGTCGATCATGACGACGATCTATAACTCGGTGGCGGCACGCCGGCGGGAGATGGCCATTCTGCGGGCCCTGGGCGCCACCCGCAGGCGCATCCTCTCGCTGATCTGTGTCGAGGCGGTGCTGGTCGGGGCAGTGGGCGCATTGATCGGGTTCGTGGCGGGCCACCTGCTCAGCGCGGCGGGCTCCGTCTACCTGAAAGGGCTGGTGGGCGAAGGCATCAACTGGCTGAGCGTCGGGCCGGAGGAATGGGGCTACCTGCTGATCGTCGCCGTCCTGGCGTTGGTGGCGGGCCTCGTCCCTGCCCTCAAGGCCTATAGTACACCGGTGGCCACTCATCTTGCGGCCACGTGAACCATGAACAGCGGAGGCATCGCCGTGAAGAAACGCGGACTTCTCATCACCTTGGGCCTGGGCGTCGGCGGCCTGGTTCTGCTGTTCGTGGAGCCGACACCCCGGCCTCGGCTGTGGCCGGGCAGATCGTCGCCGGCCCGGCGAGTTCCCCGCCGCTTTCGATGGCGGCGGCCGCCGAGCCGCCCGCTCGCCAGCCGCCGCCAAGCCCCGCGGGTCTTTCGCCCGCCACCAAGCCGGCCTCCGCCGCGGCATCGCGCAAGCCGCATTTGCCGCCCAAAGCTGGCGAGGTCCGCGAGTTGACTATCAAGGACCTGGGCAACTTCGACTACGATCCGCAGGCCGGCGGCGCCGTACCGGAGGATGTCACCCGCCTGGATGGGCTGACGGTGCGGCTGCCCGGTTTCATGATGCCCCTCGACCAGGCCGAACACATCACCCGTTTTGTGCTCGTGCCCAGCCTCTTCGGCTGCTGTTTCGGCCAGCCGCCCGGAGTCCAGCACACGGTTTTCGTCGAGTGCCCGGCGGGCAAGTCGGTGGAGTATTGCCCCGACCAGGTCGTCGTCGAGGGCAAGCTGAAGGTCAAGGTGGTCAAGGAGGATGATTATGTCGTGAGCCTGTTCCAAATGACTGTCCACCAGGTTCAATTCCCGCGGTAGGAAGCAATGATCTGAGATCTGAAATCCGAAATCCGAAATCTGAAATCTGAAATATCTGAAATCTGAAATCTGAAATCCGAGGTCATGACAACAAATCCCTCAACGCGTGCGGTGAACTGGCGGATGCTGACGATCCTGGCAATCGCGCTGCTTCTCATCGGCTATCCCATCTATTTCTTCGTCGATGCGACCATCGGCGGCGGCATCTGGCGCAAGGGCGATCTGCTGGTGGTCGATCTGAGGGCGATGGGCAGTTTCGAGATGGACCAGGCCACGGCCACCTCCAGCGATATCCCCAGGCGATTCCGCGACCTCGATGGCAAACGGGTCATGCTCAACGGGCGAAATGTGGGCGCCTCATTCCGCGGCGGGCGAGGTGGCGGGCTTTGAGCTGTGCTACTCGATCACCAAGTGCTGCTTCAACGGCCCGCCCAAGGTGCAGCATTTCGTCAAGGCCACCGTGCGATCCAGCCGCGTGGGCTACCACAGCGGCTCCGTCAACGTCGTGGGCACGCTGCACGTGGGCGTGGAGCAGGGCGACGGCCGGGTGCAGAGTGTCTATCGGATCGACGTGGAGAAAGTCGATCCGGCGTGAGGCGCGGCAACACAGGCTTCCAGCCTCAAGTTTACACGCATCTTCTGATTCTCGCGAGCCGAGCGCAGTTGCAAATCCGCCGGTTTCGGTGATTTTCGCGCCGGCGCTGACAGCTCCCGCCAAACGGATTTTTTGCCGGGCCGTTGGGCGTGGGCATGGCACTCAACCCAACTCCGAACCAAGGCGCATTTCGCTGCCCCTTCCTTCATGGTACATTTGCCCGCTCATGCAGCTTTTGTCGGACATTCTCGGCCAGGACCGCGCAATCCAGTGGCTCAGTCAGGCCCTCGCGGCCGATCGGCTGCCGCACGGATTGCTCTTCGCCGGCCCGGTTGGCGTCGGCAAGGCCACGACTGCGGCCGCCCTCTCGGCTGTGTTTCTCTGCGCCAAGCCCCACGGCGATCGCCCCTGTGGCCGATGCCCCTCGTGTACGGTGTTCGCCGCCGAAAATCATCCCGATTATCACCTGATCTACCGGCAGCTCGCCCGCATCGGCGAGGAGGGCGAGGAGATCAAGGTCGTGGCCAAGGAGCTGATCGTCCGCGTGATTCGCGATCACCTGCTCCAGCCGGCCGCCCACACATCGAATCTCGGCCGAGGGAAAGTCTTCATTATTGAAGAAGCCGATCGGATGAACACGGCGGCGCAGAATGCGATGCTCAAGACGCTGGAAGAGCCGCAGGGCCGGACGCTGCTGGTGCTGCTCACCGATCAGCCGCTGGCGCTGCTGCCGACGATCCGCAGCCGCTGCCAACTGCTTCGTTTCAGCCCGCTTTCCGATGGGATCGTCCGCTCGGAGCTGGCCAAGCGGCGGATCAGCCCGACGGATACGGCCGACGCGGTCGATCTGGCTGCCGGCTCGCTCGGGCTGGCGCTGCGATGGCTGGAAGATGGCGTGGTCGCCCGCGCCCGGGAGTTGCGCACGCGCGTGGGACGGATGATCGAAGGCGAGAACGCGCTTGACCTGCCCGACTGGTTGCGGGCCGTGTGCGATGAATATGCCGCGGCGCAGCAGAAGCGCGATCCGCGTTCGAGCAAGGACCAGGCGACGCGCGAGGGCGCTTCGCTGTACCTGCACCTGATGTCGCAACTGCTGGCGAAGGGACTCAAGTCCCAGCCGCCGGCCGTGCCGCTCGACCGCATCTGCTCGGCCATCGAGACCATCGCCCATTCGGATCGGCTTCTGGACGCGAACGTCACGGTCGCCTTGATCTTTCAGGGGCTGGCCGTCAAACTTGAAAATCTGTTTGCCTATGTCAGCCATTGAACCGCCTGTTGCGCCGAGACACCTCCGCCGCCGCCCAAGCTGCCGCCGACAGTGCTGCTGCGCTACGGTTACCTGAAGATCGTCGCCGAGCTGCCGTTCGACATGCCTTGCCCCGGCTGCGGGAAGCACGTGGTCGTCAAGACGCGGCGCGGCACCGAGCTGGCCGAAGTGCTTGCGGTCTCGGGCGGCAACAGCTCCTGCCCGAAGAGCGTCGCCCGCGAGCGCATGATGGCTTACATCGACGAGTCCGGCGGGAAGGATTTCCCCTACACCACCGAGGGGCGGGTGCTGCGCGTCGCAGCCAAGGACGATTTCGACCAGCATCGCCGGATGCAGGAGAACAAGCCGCAGCTCCTGCAGGAATGCAAGAGGCTCATCGAGGAGATGCAGCTCCCGATGAAGCTGGTTGACGTCGAGCCGATCCTGGGTGGCGAGATGACGACGTTCTTTTTCCTTTCCGAGCATCGGGTGGATTTCCGCGCGTGGTCAAGCAGCTCGCCTCCGGATTCCACACGCGCATCCAGATGCACCAGGTCGGCGCGCGGGATGAGGCGAGGCTCGTGGCCGATTTCGAGACGTGCGGCCAGGAATGCTGCTGCCGCCAGTTCCTCAAGGTCCTCAAGCCGGTGAACATGGGCAGCGCCAAGATTCAGAAGGCCACGCTCGATCCGAACAAGATCAGCGGCCGCTGCGGCCGGCTCAAGTGCTGCCTGCGCTACGAGGATGCGACGTACGACGAGCTGCGGCGCAAGCTGCCGCGCATCGGCACGAAAGTGCGCACGCCCGACGGTGTGGGCATCGTGGAGGAGACGACGATCCTGACCCAGCTTGTGAAGATTCGGTATGCCGAGGACCGCGTGATCGCGATCGCCAACGAAGAGATTTTGGAGCGAGACGTGACCGACGAGGAAGTGGGGTATCGCCCACGGGCACAGGCGGCGGCGGAAGAACGGCCGGAAGCACCTCCGCCGCGCCGGTCGGATCGCCGGGACGAGGAAGAGCGGCGGGAGCCCCGCCCGCCTCGCGAGTCCCGCCCGCCGCGCAAGCCGCGTCCGCAGCAGCAACAGGGCGGCCGGCCGGAGGCAGTTCCGCAACAGCAGCCGAGGCCCAGGCCGCAGCCGCCGCAAAGGCCATCGCGACGATCGGAAGGGATTGGCGAAGCGCCTGAGCCGTTCGACGCGTCGGCCTCCCCCGCGTCGGGCGATGGCGGCGGCAATCCGCAGCAGCCTCCCTCGCCGGATGGATCTCAGCAGCAGGGGATGGGCTCACTTGGCCGGCGCCGCCGTCGCCGCGGCCGCGGAAGGTGATGGTGGGTTCGCAGCGCGGGCTTCGCCCGTGCCTGCTTCTACAAATACTGGCTAAGCGTGGTTCGTTAATCGAGAATGCTGCGCTTGCTGGCAAAGAGGCTGCTGGGGCGAGCCTTTACCGGGAGCGTTGGCAACGCGGGAATCAACTGGTTGGGCGCGAGCAGGATCTGCGGAATCAGGATCTTGTCGGTCGGTGAGGAGAGCACCTGTCCAACGACCGCAAAGTGGAACGGCTTGGCCCCGACCACATTCGTGTAGAAGAATATCTGGCCCCACCGCAGCGCCGGCGTGACGGTTGTCATGCGAACGCTGAAGGTCGTAGAGCTCTTTGGCTCGACTTCCTCGGCGGGCGCCGTCACGAGCTGCAGGCCCTTGGGCAGCACCACCGATCCGATCCGCAGCGGATCGGTTCCGATATTGCCGATGCGGAAGGTCCGCACGGGCGGCTTGCTGCCCTTCAGGACGATCCCCCAACTCACCACCGGCCGTTGTTGCAGGTTCTCGATCAGGAAGCTGCCCAGGCTCACCTTGAGCTTGGGGGCGCGGTTGATGTCCAGGATGGTCACCGTCGCGTTGCCCATCGTTGCATCGGCGCCAACGACGTTGCTGAAGTTGATGTTGAAGATGCGATCGGGCCGGGCCATACCGTTGTTCAAGACGGTCACGTAGATGTTCTGCGACACCTCGCCGGGGGCGAATGTGATCTGACCGGAGGCGGCTTCGTAGTTGACCCCCGCGACCGCGGCGTTGGGGACGTTGGGGCTGGCAAGGGCCCAATCGGCGGTAATCGTGCGCCTGCTTGGCGCCGACAGCGTCGCCTCGAAGGTATAGACATCCTGGCTGAGGCTGGGCTCGCCGATCGACTGACTCGCCACCGAGAGCAGCGGAAGCGGATCGCTCTCGATGATCGTGCCTGTCCCCGTCACGAAGCCCCCGGGGAGGATGGCGTTGGTGGCCGTCGTCAGCAGCAGCAGCACCGTCACGTTGGCGTTGTTCAGGCCATCGTCCAGGACCGGCACGCTCACCTGTTGCGTTGTGACGCCGGGATCGAATGTAACCGTCCCGCTGACCGGCGTGTAGTCCAGATTGGCCACGGCGGTGCCGTCATTCGTTACGTACGAGACCGTCACGGGGCGACGAACTGGTTGGAAAGGCTGACCGTGAAATTGAGGGTGGCTCCGGCGGCCTCCGTGGCCGAAGGATTGTCAACCGAGACCGTCGGCTGGACGACATTCGAGTCGTCGTCCTTGATGGTGCAGACACCCTGGCCCTTGCCGATGGTGCCGCTGGTTGCGCTGGTCAGAAACAGGAAGAAGTCCCGGTCGGGCTGCGGGGTGATGTTTCCGATCACCTGGATGGTGACCGGCTGCGTATCTTCGCCGGGAGCGAAAGTGACCATGCCGCGCTGGCCAACGAAATCCACGCCGGAGATGGCCGTATCGTTGTGCGTGGCGTAATTGACGTTGGTGGTAACGGTTGCCGGCGCTGAGAGACTCACGGTGAACGTGGCCGGCGTCGTGCCGAAGTTGCCTTCGTTCACTGAGATGTCGTTAACGTCGATGTTCGGTCCGGCCAGCAATCGGCGCCTTTCCAGCGCCTCCATGCCGGTGAAGACCGCCTGATTTCGCCGCCTGGATGAAGCCCGTAAACTCCGCTGCACGCTCATGATGATATCTCCCGCGCTGATACGCCGGTAGCCACGGCTCAGGATCGCCCCTTGGCTATAACCGAATTTCAGCCGGCAATCAAGGAAGAGTCGCGGGTAGTCGCATTTACGGAGGTCCGTCTGAATCGCCAAGCGTTAGCGCCCGCTCAACCCCGGGGCGGGCGCTGACGCTTCCGCTTCAGATGCCACCTTCAGTTCCAGAACCGCCGAGTTCATGCAGTATCTCTTGCCCGTGGGCTTGGGCCCATCGTCGAACACGTGCCCGAGGTGGGCCCCGCACTGGGCACAGCGCACCTCCGTGCGGACCATCCCGTGGGATTCATCATCCTGCGTCACGACAGCGTTGGCAGAAATCGGCTGCCAGAAGCTGGGCCAGCCGGTGCCGGACTCGAACTTCGTCTCGGAGGAGAACAGCGGCTGGCCGCAGGCGGCGCAGTTGTAGATGCCCTTGCGGTGCTCGTTCCAGTATTTGCCGCTGAACGGGCGCTCGGTGCCGGCCTCGCGGGCGATCTGATACTGCTCGGGCGTGAGGATCTTGCGCCATTCCGCATCGGTCTTGCCCTTCCAATGGGCAACGCCGCAGGCATCCTCGGAACAGGAGATCGCGGGCTGGGTCGAAGGGGTATCCTTGGTCATGGCGGGCCTCGTGGTGGGCTTGTTCTGGTTGGCGATGACGTAGAAGGCTATCCCTCCCGCCACTGCCGCCGCCAGAAGCATCAGTGTCGTTCTCATTGCGTCGCCTCGGCTTTCCTGCGTTTGCCGTTGCCGAAATGGCAGGTCCAGTCCACTCCCTTCTTCTCGAAATAGCGCTGGTGATAATCCTCGGCCGGGTAGAACGTCCCGGCCGGCACGATCTCGGTCACGAGCTTGCCGACATAGTCGCCACTCTTGTCGCGCTTCTCCTTTTCGGCACGGGCCAGGCGATCCTGCTCTTCGTTGTGATAGAAGACCGCGCTGCGATACTGCGTGCCGACGTCGGGGCCCTGGCGATTCATCGTCGTCGGGTCGTGATTCTCGAAGAAGACCTCCAGCAGCTTCTGATAGGTGACCTTGGCCGGGTCGTATTCGACTTCGATGGCTTCGGCGTGGCCGGTCTGGTCGGTGCAGACATCCCGGTAGGTGGGGTTCTTGGTGTGCCCGCCGGTATAGCCGACGCGCGCGTTAGTCACGCCAGGCACTTTGCGGAAGGTGGACTCGACCCCCCAGAAACATCCGGCGGCGAACGTGGCCTTTTCGGTTTTCAAGTGTGCCTCCCGTGTGGCCGGCGCTGTCGCGGGCGCTGTGCGCTGGGCGGATTTGACGTTGGCCACGATGGCCAGCACGGCGGCAAGCACCAGCGTCAGTGGAGCGAGGTAGCGCATGGCACTAGTATCGTAGGCATAGTGCCGCGGTGTGAATAGTGGGTGGCATGCTCACGCCGGCCGCGAGAGACGATCATTCGCGTAGAGGACTTGATCGGCCGGCGTGGGCATGCTCGTCCAATGCGCGCGTCACACCAGCATGCCCACGGCCGGTGATCGGCCCGCAGGGCAACATAACATCGCTAGCGCCGGCCGTGGGCATGCCACCCCAACCGGGCGACCACATCCGAATACAACTGCCGCGACCGCACCGCCTCTTCCATCGGGCAGATCGAAGCCGCTTCATCGCCGCTGACCAGCCGGAAAAACGCCGCGAGCTGTTGCACGAATCCCTGCATGAACAGCGTGGGCGCATCCATCTTCCCGGTGGGTGTGTGGCGAAAGAGCGTCTTCGTCTGGCCATCGTCGTAGACCGTCAGCTCCGGCGGATCGTTCGGCACCGGCCGCTGCTGATAGGACAGATACACCGTGCGTTTCAGCGCGATGGCCTCGATCGTCTCCAACATCCGCCCGGCCGATGGGCGAATGTCCATGTTCACTGTAACGTCCGCGTCGTTGACGAAGTGGATCGTCATGCCCGAGGCAAGCTGCGTCGTCGGCAATGGCGGCCAGGTCGCGGCATCGAGCACCTTGATCTCGCCGAAACAGTGCCGCAGCACGTCCATCTGGTGAATGGCCGTGTCGGCATAGAAACTGTCTTCGTCGCGGGCGATGCGGTAGAAGCGCGCCAGGACGTGCTGGAGCGGCCGCTTGCGGATTTCCGCAAGGAACTCGCCCAGCAGAGGCTGATGTCGGCGGTTATAGGCAACCTGCACCTGCACCTTGGCATCCTGCGCCAGTTTCGCGAGTCGCGCCAGCGTCTGGACATCCGGCGCGACGGGCTTCTCCACGAGCGTGGTGGTTTTCGCGGCGATGGATTTCTCGCACAGGTCGGCGGCGATTCCCGAAGGAGTGATCAGCATCAGGCCGTCGCAGAGCTTCGATGCAATCAGCGGGTCGGCATCGGCGAATGTCCGGGCATCGGGGAAAGACTGGGCGGCGAGCGTCAGGTTTACCGGGTTGATGTCGCACAGCGCTACGATGTCAACCGGCCAGCCGAGTTGCTGCAAGAGGCGGATCGACGGGAAATGCACGTGGATGGCGTGGCCGCCGCAGCCGATGATGCCGATGCGCACGGGTTGCGAGGGCTGTCTGGGCAGGGGGAATCGTTCCAGCAGATTGTGGATCACCATCATCATCTCCGAACCGAGGGCTTGATCTTGCACGTCTCGCAAAGGCCTGCAAGGTGCTCGCGGCGCACGTTCCACAGGTCGATGGCCTTCACCAGCGAGCAGTCGGCGTTGCCCACCTTGCCGTGCCTCTGGAGGCCGCGCGCATCCAGCGTCTCATCCAGCTTCTTCTTCACGTCGGCCGGGCAACTTCCGTCGCGCCACGCCAGACCGGGGACCGGCTTGACCTGGCCATCGCCGCTGACCAGGTGATCGATACTGGAGAACTGATCCAGGCACGGCGCGTTCATCGAAATCTCCGCCACGTGATAGGCCGTGCTCGTTTCGTTCGTCACGCCCAGCGCCAGGATATAGCCGCCGCCGTGGATGAGCCGGCCGATGGGGCTGTTCTGGGCCCAGATGCCGTTGGTGAGATGATCGCGGACGTATTCGGCTGCCCGCGGGCCGATGGCCGCAATGCTGTGGGTGGGTTGCACGCTGCGCAGGGCATCGCGGCGTCGCCACATGGCATCGGGAATCGCGCCGTTGGTCGTGCGCGTTGTCAGCGGGTTGAATGCCTTGGCCTCGCAATGGTTGAACGATGGCAGCAGCAGCGTGCCCTCCGGACCGATCGCACGAAGCAATGCCCGCACGACCGTCTCCGCGCCGCCATGCACATGGCCAATCTTCTTCAGCGAGCTGTGGACCATCAGGTCCATGCCCTCGGACACGCCGAGATTGCGCAGATCGACCGCGAGGCGATCTTCATCAAACATCTCGGCGGGATCGACAAGCTGCACGTATCCCAGTTCCTGCATCGCGCGGAAATACGCGATCATCTTCCCGAAATCGAGCTTGAGATTCGGCTCACCGGCGAGAAGTGAGGCGATCTCCGCCAGCGTCCGTTTGCCATCGGCCCAATAGCATGCCCATTTTGGGAAGCCGTTGATCGCGGCATTTGTCGGCGGCAGCGCGTTTTCCGCCGTTGGCGCCAGCGGCGCGCAGCGAACCGGCACGCACGCCAGCGCCGCGCGATGTTCGTCGGCGGGCTTCGGCGCATCTATCGGCAGTACGGCCCGCTCCGTCGCCTGGCGCGCGGCCGACTGTACGATGGCGCGCGATTCGTCCAGATGGGCGAGGATCTGGTTTCGCTGGCCTCCCCAAAGCCAGCGATGCAAGCGATCGACCGTGGCCTCGTGCTGGGCACAGGCATACGCGATCTGCGGCGGCGTGAGGCTCTCTTCCCGCAGGCGCCTGGTCGCCTTGGCCGTTTGCCAGTCCGCCAGTTCCAGCGCCTCGGCGGTTCCCGAGTCGGCCAGATAATAGAGATACGCCGCCATTGCCGCGGTACACGTGGCCGAGGCCCGCTCATCCATGCGCTCCAACGTGTCGGCCGAGCTGTGATAGCCGCTGCACGGATGGTTCGTGATCCATGGGCAGGGGAAACCAAAGCGCGGGTCGCCCAGCAGCGTGTCTTCGGTCGAGACGAATGGCTTGCGCTGCAGCTCGTAGCCGGGGTTGTCGATCTCCAGCGCAGCGCGAATCGCTTCCTCGCCGAGATCGTCCACGAACGCGGCCGAGGACGACACCGTCTCGTGCCAGCGCAGGCCTTTCTTGCAGACGTCCGGCCGCGCACCACCATGTCGATGCAGACGCCCGCCAGCGGCGTGTCGAACCGCTTGTGGTATTCCAGGTAATGGAAAAAGCCGTAGCACTCGTAACCCGCCAGCATCCGGATCGTCCGCCGCGGCCGGGGAAGCTCGCCACTCTTGATCAGGTCGTTCAGAAGCTGCGCGATCTCGATACAGGACGCGATGCCCGAGGCGTTGTCCATGGCCCCCGGCTCGCAGCTATGCGCCACCGCCCAGACCTCGCTCTGCGGATCGTCGCGGCCGAGGACCAGGCCGCTGACGACATCGTGCGTGCCAGCATAGCGACGGGCGTCAACCTTGACGCGCACCACCACCTTGCCGCCGGCCAGCAGCTTACGCAGGGCATCGCCCTCGGCGCTGGAGATAGCGATCGCGACCGGCCGCGAGGCAGCGCTGGCGACTTGCAGGCCTCCCCACCCGAGCTTCGTCCACGCCACAGCGTCGGGGAAGTCCGCTATCTTGGGATCGGCGACGATTCCATACGCGCCGCGCTCGACGAACTTCATGCGGTAATCGCCGAGGTTCAGCCGCGTCAGCACCATCTTTCCGCGCAGCGCGTTGGGCCTGACTTTCGCGAGCTGTTCATCGCTGTCGATCACCACCAATTCGCAGCTCACGCCTTCCGGCGGCGTCGCCGCCGACCACTGCACCGCGTGCCAGGGGTTGGTCTGGAAGTCCGCGATGCGCCGATGCTCGGGTTCCAACACATCCAGCGTGGCATCGATGACATCCATCGCTTCCTGCACGACCCATCGCCCGCTGCCCGCAACTCCACCGGTGGGAACGGGGTATATTTCGGTGGCGGCGCCGGCGGCCTCGAACGCCCGCGCGACCGTGGCCGTCGTGCGGTGGAAATCGCTGAAGTTGTTCCACCGATCAGTGTTGACGATGGCGGCAATCGAGGCGAGTATGCGCGGGCCGCTGGCCGAGCGGTGCATACGCGGCAACATGTTTTTCAGCAAGTGGGCCACCGACGGCGGCAGGTGTGCGGCACATTCCATGCGGAGTTTATACCAGAGAGGCTGGCCATGCTAAAAGTCGGCGTCATCGGATTGGGCATGATGGGGCTCACTCATCTGGGCGTCTACGGCAAGCGCGACGACGTGAAAGTGCTGGCGATCAGCGACAAGATGCCCGATCGCCTCGAAGGCCGCACGCGCGCCAAGGGCAACGTCGAGGGCCAGGCACAGGGCACCGTGGATTTCGCCTCGGTGAGGAAATATCCCGAGGGTCTGGACCTGATCAATGACCCGGAAATCCAGGTGGTCGATGTCTGCCTGCCCACGCCGATGCACCTCGAATATGCCCTGGCCGCCCTGAAGGCCGGCAAGCACGTGTTCGTCGAGAAGCCCGTGGCCCGTACCGCCGAGCAGGCGCAGCAACTCCAGATAGCGGCGGAGAAAGCCGCCAGCAAGAACCAGGTGTGCATGGTCGGCATGTGCCTGCGATTCTGGCCGGGCTGGACGTGGCTGCGCAGCGCCATCCGTGAGAAGACTTACGGCGATGTCCTGTCGGCGCATTTCCGGCGGGTGGCCAGCCATCCCGGCGGGGCGTTCTACCGCGATGGCGCGGCCTGCGGCGGCGCATTGCTCGACCTGCACATTCACGACACCGATTTCGTCCAGTTCTGCTTCGGCCCGCCGCGGGCGGTGCAGAGCTGCGGCTATACCTGTATTAGCGGCGAGATCGATCACGTCATCACGCGCTATGTCTATGACGATATCCCGATGGTGATGGCCGAGGGTTCGTGGGCGATGGCCGACGGCTTCCCCTTCACGATGCAGTACACGGTCAATTTCGAGCACGCGACGGCTGTCTATGACATGGGCGCGGCCGAGCCGCTGGTCCTCTATCACGCCGGCCAGCGCAACGTGATCGCGGTCGATCCCATCATGGGCTACGACCACGAACTGGCCTATTTCATCGAGTGCATCAAAGCCAACCGGCAGCCCGAGATCGTCACGATGAAGGATGCCACCAACTGCGTCCGCATCCTGGAGGCCGAGCGACTGAGTATCCACACCGCCAAACCCGTGGGCGTAAACACACTATGAGCTGCGCACCTGTCATGCTGGGCATCGCCGGGCTGGGAGGTTACGCCTCCGCTATTCGCAATGAAGTCCTGGGTCAGATAAAGCACCCTGATGCGCAAATGCGCCTCGCGGCCGTCTGCGAGCCCGATCAGAAGACCCACGCGGCATTGATTGAGGAACTGAAGACGGCGGGAATCGCGGTCTATCGCGACCTGGGCGAAATGCTCCAGGCGCCCATCGAGGCGGTGTATCTGCCGGTGCCGATCGATCTGCATCGGCCGATGACCGTTGCGGCGCTGGCGGCCGGAAAAGCTGTTCTCTGCGAGAAGCCCGCCGCCGGAGCGGTGGATGATCTGGACCTGATGATCGCCGCGCGAGACACGGCGAATCTCCCCGCCGCTATCGGGTATCAGGACATTTACGAGCCGGCCATCGTGTCGATCAAGCGGCAGATCCTCGCCGGCAGAATCGGCGCGCCGCGGCACGTCACGGTGATGGCCTGCTGGCCGCGCGACGATGCCTACTACAACCGCGCAACCTGGGCCGGACGGTTCAAACGCGATGGCGTGTGGGTGATGGACAGCCCGGCCAACAACGCGCTGGCACACTACATCAACCTGCCACTGTTTCTCCTGGGCGAAAGCCCCTACGAAGCCGCATCGCCGCTGAACGTCGAGGCCGAGCTGTATCGCGCGCAACCCATCGAGAATTACGACACGATCAGCATGCGGCTGGCGCTTCGCGATGGGATCTCGATGCTCGTGCTGCTCACGCACACGTGCAAAGAGCGCATCGACCCCGTCATCGAAATCAGCGGCGACGAGGGAACGATTCGCGTGCTCCCGTGGCAGCGTATTGAGATCGCAACTGCAACGGGCATCGAGACCATGCAGCGTGAGAATACCCGGCCGCACATGATCCAGCGGTTTGCGAAGCTCGTCCGCGGCGAGGAGGATGATCGCGCCGTGGCTCGTTTCGAGACATGCCGGCCGCACCTGGTGGCCATCGGCGGGGCGTCGCAGGCCTGCCCCGTGCGCAGCATCGCGCCCAGGCAGTACACGGTGGCAGCTCTTGAGGATGGCGGCCGGGTTTACAGCATCAACGGCATCGAGGAGATGTTCCGTCAGTGCGCCCATGAGCGGGAGATGATTCACGAATCGGGCCTGGCGGAATGGTCAGCTTTCCCAGGACGGCTTGATCTGATCGATTACCGGCATTTTACCGGGCCATGCAGTGTCTGAAGCGGAAGCGTGAGCGCCCGCCCTGGTCCTCAGAAAGAGAAATCATGACCACACAAATCCCCGATCTCGAAGCGCTTGACGAGATGCTCAGCCGCCCGACGCCCGGCGTCATTGAAACGCTCAAGCGAATCGAAGGCGACATCCTGATTCTCGGCGTTGGCGGCAAGATGGGCCCCACGCTGGCGAGGATGGCCCGCCGCGCCTCCGACGCCGCAGGCAGCCCGCGCAAGATCATCGGCGTTTCGCGTTTCTCCGACGGCGCGTTGCGCGATCGCCTCGAATCCTGGGACGTCGAGACGATGTCCGGCGATCTGCTCAATCCGCAGCAACTCAGGACGTTGCCTGACGTACACAACATCGTCTACATGGCGGGCATGAAGTTCGGCTCCACCGGGCGCGAAGCCATGACCTGGGCCATGAACAGCTATCTGCCGGGCATGGTCTGCCAGCGTTATCCCGACAGCCGCATCGCCGCGTTTTCCACCGGCAACGTCTATGGCCTTGCTCCCGTCGTTCGCGGCGGCTCAGTGGAAACCGACGAGCTGCGGCCGGATGGCGACTACGCCATGAGTTGCCTCGGCCGCGAGCGCATCTTCGAGCACTTCAGCCGCGAGCTGAGCACGAAGGTCGCGCTGATCCGGCTGAACTACGCGTGCGAGCTGCGCTACGGCGTGCTGGTAGACCTGGCGCGAAAGTATGGGACGGCAAGCCGATCAACCTGGGCATGGGTAGCTTCAATGTCATCTGGCAGGGCGACGCCAATGCCATGGCACTGCAAGCGCTGGCGCACGCCGCATCACCGCCGCAGGTGCTCAACGTCAGCGGCCCGGAGATCCTCAGCGTTCGCCGCATCTGCCAGCAGTTCGCCCAGCTCTTTGGCAAAGCCGTCACGTTTGAAGGCGCGGAATCGCCGGACTCGCTCCTGAACAATGCCCAGCTCGCGTTTCGACTGCTCGGCTATCCGCAGACAGGCGTGTCGCAAATGATGCTCTGGATCGCCGACTGGATTGCCCGCGGGGGGGCGAGCCTGGGAAAACCAACGCACTTTGAGGTGCGAAACGGGAAATTCTGAGATCTGAGGGTTCAAATTTCAAATTTCAAATCTGACATCCCATGCTTCCCACCCTCCGACAATCTCTCTCCCGCGGCCTGGTCATTCCTGCCCATCCCCTTGCGCTCAATGCCCAGCGCAAGCTCGACGAGCGACGGCAACGCGCCCTCTCGCGCTACTACATCGCGGCCGGCGCGGGTGGGCTGGCCATCGGCGTACACACAACGCAGTTCGAGATTCGCGATGAGAAGATCGGGCTTTTCAGGCCGGTGCTGGCGCTGGCGGCCGAAGAGATGGACCGCGCGGATGCCGGCCGCGGGATTCCCCTCGTCCGTATCGGCGGAATCTGTGGCCAGACACCACAGGCCACGCGCGAAGCCGCGCTCCTGCGTGACCTGAACTACCATGCCGGCCTGCTCAGCCTCGCCGCGATGAAAAACGCCAGCGATGATCATCTCATCGAGCACTGCCGCCAAGTCGCCGACATCATCCCGATCGTGGGCTTTTATCTGCAGCCGGCCGTCGGTGGTCGCGTGCTGCCATACAGTTTCTGGCGGCGTTTCGCGGAGATCGAAAATGTCGTCGCCATCAAGCTGGCGCCCTTCAACCGTTACAAGACGCTGGATGCCATTCGCGCCGTCGCCGAATCCGGCCGGGATATCGCCCTGTATACCGGCAACGACGACAACATCGTGCTCGATCTGCTCACGCCGTATCGGTTCAACATCAATGGCCAGCCGGTCGAGCGGCGGATGGTCGGTGGATTGCTGGGCCACTGGTCGGTTTGGACCAGAAGGGCCGTCGAGTTGCTCGAAAGCTGTGACAAGGTCGTCGGATCGAACCAGCCGATTGCCGCCGACATCTTGGCCCTGAGTGTCCAGGTTACCGACGCCAACGCCGCATTTTTCGACACCGCCAACAATTTCGCCGGCTGCATCGCCGGGCTGCACGACGTGCTGCGCCGCCAGGGCCTCTTGGAGGGAACGTGGTGCCTGAATCCGCGGGAGTCGCTCAGCCCCGGCCAGAAAGAGGAAATCGACCGTGTGTACGCGGCCTATCCGCACCTGAACGACGATGCGTTCGTGGCCGCTCACGGAAATGAGTGGCTGCGGTAGTCAGTCCTGCCCGCCGGAGATGTCCGCTTTCGCCCAATCGCGATATTGCTAAACCCCAGGCCGTTTCCGGGTCGATAACTGACAGGTTGACTGCGAATGACGGCTTTGAGGTGATGGATGCTTGATGCGGAGCAGGACCTTCTGCAAGACGCGATCGCGCGCAACATCGGGGCTGTGGTGTCGTTGCCTTCCTCGGGAATGCTTCGGCACTACAAGACGCGATTTCTTGGCAGCGCCGACGCCGGGTTCTACATCGAATCCATTCCGCAGGAGAGCAAGCTCATCGACGAACTGATCGGCGCCGGCGCACAGGTGGGCATGGCGTTCAAGTCGGAGACGCACAAGATCGTCTTTGCGGTCCCCATCCTCCAGCGCCAGCCGGAGTTTCGCGTCAACTCCGAGCTCCGCGTCGAAGCGCTGCTCATCCCCTTTCCGCGCAACCTCAAGTCGATCCAGCGCCGGGGCAACTATCGCGTGCGAATTCCCGCCAACAGCGAGGTCTCCCTGCAGGTCTGGCGGCTGAGCGAGCAGGCGTTCCTGCGTGACCGGCCCTCGGCCACTCTTGCGGTCGAAGCGGCCGTTCGCAACCTCAGCCTTGGGGGACTCGCGGTGCTCTGCCCGCCGGTCGATGGCAAGCCCCTGACGCTGGCCAACGATCAGCGCCTGCGGATTGTGCTGACCTTCCACGATGTGGAAGTGCTGTTGGAGGGCCGTGCGCGGCGAGCCCAGGTCACGCCCGATAAATCGCTGCGCGTCGGCGTGCAGTTTGCCAAGCTGGACAACGACATCGAAGGCCGGCAGACCCTCTCCAAACTCACCACCATCGTCGGCCAGCTTCAGCGCGAGGAAGTGCGGCGCATGAGACTGGGGTTGAGCGCGTGAGCGTGAGCGTGGTGATCGGTGATTGGTGATCGGTGATCGGGTAATCGGTCATCGGCCTGCGATTACCGATCACCGATCACAGCGCATTCTCCTGCTCCTCGATGATCTTGTGGACCTGCTCGGCCGAGGTGGCGCCGCCCAGCGCCTGGCGGAATTTGTCGATGGTCATCAGGCGGCTGATACGCGCCAGGGCATGAATGTGAGGGCCGGTTTTATCGGGCGGAGAGCTGAGCAGCCAGATCCAGGTGACCGGCCGGCCGTCAATGGCCTGAAAGTCGATCGGGTTGGTGGCCTTGCCAACGGCCATCACCAGGTTGTTCGTGCCAGTGCATTTGCCGTGGGGGATCGCCAGGCCGTTGCCGATGCCGGTCGTACGCGTGTTCTCGCGCTCCAGCACGGCGTCAAGAACCTTCTTGGCGTCGGCGATGTCGCCATTGGCGGCCAGCAGGTCCACCAACTCCTTGATCGCGTCGGTTTTGTCGGTCGCCTGGAGATCCAGCTTGATATTCTGGGGCTTGAGCATTTCAGACAGACGCATCATGGTATTGCACTCCCGGTATTCACGGAATCCTCTGGCGGCCGATTTAATAAAGAGCGAAATCGTACCGCAAAGGCGGCGCACAGGCAACCGGCGGCCAGACGCGGCAAATATCGCTGCCGCTCTTTGTCCCGTTCCCTTTTTGCCGCTACCCGCTAAATTGCTGAGCATGGCCAGTCCCGAAGATTCTCCCGCAAGCGGTTCGCAAGCGAGCCGGCTAAGCGTGGGCCGAGTGCTATCCGTCGGCGACGATTTCGTGATCTTCAACCCGCTGGGCTCGCGCTATGAGCTATGGAAACTGGAAAGCGGGCCGGTGGCGCTGGGCACCATGGTCAATATCGTCGTTGCGCCGGGGATTTCCTTTGAGGCGATGTCGCAACCGGCCGCCGCATGAGCACCCCCTCATCCATGGAAACCCGCCTTCACAACGCCCGCCTGGACGAGGTCGAGGCCGAATTGCTCCAGCCGCGGGCCCGGCCGTCATGGCTCAAATCGCGGCTGCGCATGGTGGCCAACTTCGTCGGCGCGGTCGGGATGACCCTCGTCACCGGCGGCCATGCCTGGCGCAGAGCGCCGTTTCAGACGGAATACCCGGCCCATGACATGCCGCTGCGGAACCTCCCGGCCTCGTTCGAGGGGATGCGCATCGCCCAGATCAGCAACCTGCACACCGCCCACGGGACTCCGCTGTGGTATCTGCGAAAGGTCATCGCGGAGGTGAACGGCCTCAAGCCCGACATCGTTCTGATCACGGGCGATCTGGTAACCCATGGCCTCAAGTGGGTCGAGGCCGCCGCCGATATCGTCGGCGCCATCGAGGCGCCCAAGTACGCGATCTTCGGTAATCACGATTACACCCACAGTATGGACACCTGGGAAGGCGAGGATGTCGCCACCGCGCTCCAACGGGCGCTGGAACGGCGCAACGTGACGGTGCTGCGCAACCGCGCCGTGAGCATCGAGCATCCCGAAGGGCGCCTGTGGCTCGTGGGGCTGGAGGACCTCTGGTCGGGCAGGTTCGACGCCGCGAAGGCGTTCGCCAACGTCGATCCCAATGAGCCGACCATCTGCCTGTCGCACAATCCGGATACCGTGCTGCTGCTGCAGCGCTACGCGCCGCAGTGGGTGCTGGCCGGCCACACCCACGGCGGGCAGATCCGCCTGCCCCTGCTCGGCTCGGTCGTGATGCCGCTGAGGCACAAGGAATTCGACGCCGGGTTCTTCCAGGTCGGCCCCACGCGCATGTACATCACGCGCGGCATCGGCTTTCGCGTGCGCGTGAGGTTCCGCTGCCCGCCGGAGGCGCCGATCTTCACGTTGCGCGACCAGCAGGCCGCCGTTTCCCTGCCAGCGACAGATTCGGGCGATGGCCGTACAATCCGGCCATGAAGGCGATCGACCTTTCCCGCAACCGCCGCATCCCCGTGCTCATGGAGCTGATGCACACGATGGGCAGCACGGGAGATGGCCGGCAGCTTCTGAATACGTTCCTCGACACGATGCGGCGGGCGTACGGGCGACGCTCGTTCCTCCAGATCACCACCAAAGACCTTCCCGCCGGCGCCTTTTGCATCCAGCGATTGCAGACACACCGCAGGCATCTTGAGGATCCGATGGCCTGGCCGGAGAATGGTCCGGTGCTCCGCGGTGGTTTGCTGGCGCAGGTGATCGAGGGCGGGCCCAAGATCTGGCATGACGTGGATTTTTCCGGCGATCCCGTGGCGGGCGAGGAACTGGCCGGTTTCCGGTCGCTGGTGGCCGCCCAGGTGTATGCCTTCGGCGGGCCGAGCTGGCTGGTGCTGCTGGACCGCGCGCCCGATGCCTTCGAGGAGCGCGACCTGGAAGACCTGCTGCTGCGGGGCAACCTGCTCTCGGCCATGATTACCAACCTGGAAAATGCCCGCCGGCTTGGCGAGGCCAACGAGCATATCCACCGCGAGATCGACTCGATCGCGCGCATCCAGCGTTCGCTGCTGCCCGAGACGCTGCCCGAGATCCCCGGCCTGCGCCTCGCCGCCAGCTATCGCACGTTCGACCGCGCCGGCGGCAACCTCTATGACGTGGCTCGCCTCAGCCAGGGCGCCGGCCAGGACGAGCGCTTCGCCATCCTGATCGGCGATGTCTCGGGGCACGGCCCGGCCGCCGCTGTCGTGATGGCGATCGTCAGCACGCTGTTGCACACCTACCCGGGAAATCCGGCCGGCCCCGCGGAGGTGCTGACTCGCGTCAACCGCCACCTTTGCGCCAAGAGCATCGAGCAGTCGTTCGTGACGGCGTTCCTCGGATTCTATGAGCCGGCCACGCGGCGGCTGACCTACTGCCGCGCCGGGCACAATCCGCCGCTGCTGAAGGATTTCCCGCACCAGGGACCGCCGCTGCGGCTGGATGCCGTCGGCGAATTGCCGCTGGGCATCATGCCCGACGTGAAGTATTCCGAGGCCAGCATCGTGCTTCGGCCGGGGCAGACGCTGATCCTCTACACGGATGGGATCAGCGATGGCAAGAAGGACGATGGCGAGCCGTTCGGGATCGAGGGCATCGAGCAGTCGCTGATCGAATGCACGGGCGCGCCCGACTGCGCCATCATGCACATCAACGACGCCCTGCACGCCCAGCACGTGGATGTCCGGCCGAACGACGACCAGACGATCATCGCGGTGCAGGTGGACGCCTGAGTTCGGAAACCACAGATAAACACGGATGAGCACGGAACTTTATCCACGTTGACACGCCATCCATCCGGCCCATAGATTCAAGCGGTCAGATCTGGGAGAGCGGCATCCGCAACGTGCTGGCGCTGAGGGGCGATGCGCCGGCCGGGCAAATGCAGTTCATCCCCACGCCGGGCGGGTTCTCGTACGCATTTCTATACGCTGAACCGGAGCCGGGCGACGGTGCAGATTGTGCGCGAGTTGCGGTCTGTCTGAAGCGGAAGCGTCGAGATGCTTACACCCTGTCGCGTGCGGCCTGGAGGAAGGCCTCATAGTTCCGCTTCACTTCCGCCATCGAATCCCCGCCGAATTTATCGAGGAATGCCCGCGCGATCTCGATTGCCACCGCGTTCTCCATGACGATGGCGGCGGCCGGCGTGGCGCAGGCATCGCTGCGCTCGTAGGCGGCCTTGCTCGGCTGGCGCGTGGTGAGATCGACGCTGGGCAGCGCCTTGGCCGGGCCGAGCGTGCTGATGGGCTTCATCGACCCGCGCACGATGATCGGCTGGCCATTGGTGATGCCGCCCTCGATGCCGCCGGCGTTGTTGGTAGGGCGGGTGAAGCCGAGATTAGATGTATTCACTTGCGATGCATCGTAGTGGATCGGATCGTGGATCTGGCTCCCCGGCAGGAACGCGACTTCTTTGCCCATGCCGATCTCAACCGACTTGAATGCCTGAATCCCCATGACCGCCAGCGCCAGCCGCGCATCCAGCCGCTGGTCAAACTGGCGCATGTCCCCAGCCCCGGCGGGCAGCCGAAGACGCGCGTCTCGACGAGGCCCCCGATCGTGTCGCCCTCGGTCTTGATGCGGTGGATCTCCTCGCGCATCTTCGCGCTGGCGGCCGGGTCGGGACAGCAGACCCAGTCGTGGAAGAGGTCGCCACTGTCGCGGAGCTTGCGCAGCTCATCCACGCCCAGCGAGAAATCGACCTTGGCCGGTGCCGAGCCGATGGCCAGCACATAGCCGAAAACCTCGATGGCGAACTCGCGCAGGAGGCACCGGCACAGCGCCGGCCGCCACGCGGGCGGCCGTCTCACGGGCGCTGGCGCGTTCGAGGATTTCGCGGCAGTCGGTGGTGAGGTATTTGATCGAGCCGGCCAGGTCGGCGTGGCCGGGGCGGGGATTGTGCAGTGGGGGGGTGTCGTCGAGGCGCGAGTCGCGGTTGGCGACCTCCAGGACGATGGGCGAGCCCATGGTCTTGCCCCGCCGCACGCCGGAGAGCACGCGCGCGGTGTCCTTTTCGATCTTCTGCCGGCCGCCGCGTCCATAGCCGCCCTGGCGCAGGAGGAGCTGGGCGTTGATGAAGTCGAGATCGACGCTCACGCCCGCGGGCATGCCTTCAAGCATGGCGATGATCGCGGGCCCGTGCGATTCGCCAGCGCTACGGTAGGTGAGGGTGGCCATACGGTGGTAATGATAAGGGTCTGGGGTCCGGGGTCCAAGGTCTGGTGGAGGCGGCGTATGGTCGGCGGAGCAGGTCCCGAGGCGGCGGGCGCATGTTGCGCTGGCGGGGCGGGCGGAAAAAATCGCGTCTTCGACAAATGTAAGTGAGTGGTGGTGACTATAAATCTTTTGATGGCAGGCAGTTAGTGTAGTCATTATATTTACACATGCAGATGCGTCCCGAAAAAAGTGACATAAAGCGACATAGAACCGACAGCCAACCGACAGAGAACCGACAGAGAACCGACATAGGACCGACAGCCAACCGACCGGTTCCGTGGCCGGGCGATGGGAGTGCAGGTTTGAGCATCTTTTTGACATTAGGGGGCAGGCAGTGCGCCGGTGGCCGGGCGATCGAGCGCGGACGGAGGGCGCGAGGGCGGCGCGGCTCGACGGCGCGGCGGTGAGATGCCAGGGCATCTCGGGACTGGAATGGCAAACTGCGGCAAACATCATCGTACACCTTTCCGCGAGGGACATACGCCGCCCGGGGCGGATGCGCCGGCGGCGCCTCGCTCTACCATCCCGGTGGCGTTGCGCAAATCGATCAGAGAATACGCAACAGCGCAACACCCTGGCGGTTTCCCGGGGGGAAAACCGTGGGCTTCTTAGACTGGGCTGAGCGATCTGCGCAACACCCTGGCGGCGGCAGGCGGGCGGCGCCTTCGTGCAGAATCGTGGTCAGCGGCCGCCCCGAGGTTCCGGAGCGGGCGCTGATGCTTGGCGCTTCAGACAGACATCAAATCGAAAGTGAAAATCAGGAATCGAAAATCCGCATATGCCCCTTCGCCGCCCCGCCATCGAGTACCTGCCGGCACAATTCCGCGATCTGGTCATGCTCCCCCGGCCAGAGAAACGCCTCCATCACCTCTTCGCGAGCCACCCATCGCCACGCATCATGCTCGGCGTCGAGCGTGATGGATGCATCGGCCGGGACAATCGCGCAGAAGGCGACGCTGTGATAGATCGTATCCTCGGCCGCGATGAAGAAGGTGTTGACGCGGTCGAGCTGGTAGAACTCCAATGGCACGAGGCCCGTCTCCTCGCGAAGCTCGCGCACGGCCGCCTGGATCGCCGTCTCGCCAGCCTCGATCCGCCCGCAGACGGTCTGCCACGTCCCGCCCATGAAATCGCCGGCCGAGCGGCGAAGCTGGAGGAACTCATGCGATTCCCCGGCCGGGCGGACGATGAAGACGGCGATCATGTCGTGGCGGAGGTGCATGGATCATCATAGGGTTCAGGGAGCAGGGGTCGGGGATCGGGCGGAATGCCGAATGCCGAAATCCGAATGCCGAATCAAATCCGAATAAGAAAGCTCGAAATCCGAAGAGGCGGCGGTTCCCTGATCGATCAGGGCGTGGGCCGCGTGCTTGTGAGATCTTGCATGGTGCTGGGGCAGACGAAGGGTTCGGTATCGGCCTCGTGCGCCAGAAGCGCGTACATGACACCTGGGTACGGAAACCACAGAACCGAGCCGTTGGCATAGAGAACGTGCCCACCTTCGCTCATGTGGCTGTTGAAATTCTCATAGGCCAGGACTGGCTTGCTCAGCGACCCGCTTGTCAGCCCTGCGCCGACGTAGACATACGAGCAGTGGCCGGGCTTGTGAAAATCCGTCAACTGCTCCTGCGGCGTCTTGCCGGTGGCTACCTCATCATTGCTGGATGGGCAGATGAAATCCGAGTAGCTGAGCCGATCGAGCAGGTCATCGAAGCTTCCGGGGAACTGCCCATTGTGCTCGCTGGCATACCTGAGGCACGCGGCCCCGATCTTCCGAAGAGAGGCGGCACAGCGCGCCCGATTCCGCGTCTCGTGATGAAGATCGCCCGTGCTGAGGTGGAGCATGAGAAACGAGAACAGGCCGACCCACAGGAGCAGGGCCACGCAGATGCCAAGGATCGACAGCGCTCTGCCCCGGCCAGCCAGTCGCTGCGAATCGCGCAGGCCGCTGATGCCGGTAATGATGGCCATCGCCGCGAAGATGAGGCCAACCAGCAGGATGATACATCCAGTGATCCACCAGCGGTTGGCAATCCGATACGCGATAGCCAGAGCGGTGAGCGAGATCGCAGCGAGGATGAGACATCGGCCTGCCCGAGCGTTCGATGGCATCGCGCCAGGTGTCGCGTAGTCGAGCGTCGGGCGAGGTTGATCCGGGTTCTTGGTCATCTCGGATCACAGACAGGCGAGAAACGAGGCGATAAAACCGATGGCGACCGCCAGCCAGCCGAAGAGTATACCAATTCTCGCCTTGCCCGCCGGCAGGCCCTCGGCTCTGGCCCGACGCAAACCGCGCATGCCGGTGATGATGGCGAAAATGGCCGAAATCCACGAGAAGGTAAGGAGCAGCGGCAAGAACGAATCGAGGGTGCGCCGCATGATCCCGTGATAGAGCAGCAGCTGCACGGGAGTTATCAGGACAAGTCCGATGATTCCGGCAGCGACGCTGACGATCCCGAGTTTCGTGCGCGAGCCGCCCGGTTGCGGGCGATGGTAGTCGAGGATGGGAGGCTGAGGGGTCATGGCGTTCCCAATCCGCCGCGTGATGTTGGCGCTGGACTCGCGGGCTTTTCCGGCGGCAGTTGGGCAAGCAGCGACTCGGCATCCTTGCGGGAGAGCCAAACCACCGAGCCGTCCACGTAGAGCACGTGCATGCCTTCGTAGTGGTTGACGAGCCGCTCGTATGCCAGGACGGTCTTCGGCGGCGACTTGATGGTCAGGCCAGCGCCGACGTAGACATACGAGCAGTGGCCGGGTTGGTGGAAGGCGGCCAGCATCTGTTCCGGAGTGTCGCCGACGGCTCGATCATCGTTGCTCGACGGGCAGACGAAGACGGCGTATTGCGGCGCTGGCAGCAAGTTGTCGAAGCTGTCGGGAAACGCCCCGCCGTGTCCTTGGGCATAGTTGTCGCAGGCCCACCCGATCATCCGAAGATCCGATTGGCACTTGATGCGATTGCCGCGCTCGTGGCTCATGCCGAACATCGGCATCACCACAACTACGGCGGCCGCAATGATCAGGCCCGCCCAACCGAGCTTGATGCCGGCTCTCGCGGTTCCCTCGCCTCCGATGGATTGGTCACGCCGAGCGGCGTTTCGGCCACGAATGCCGGCGATCACCGCGGCCAACGACAACGCCGGGGCGAAGAGGGCGGCCTGTTCCAATCGTGCTGTCAAGGCAAGGATGACCAGGACAACGGGACCAAGACCACAATAGAAGCTGATCTCTGCGGCCGTGTTGCGGCGGCGCTCAGCGGGTGGGGGCGCGTAGTCGAGCACCGCCGGATGCTGTTTATCTTTCTCCGCCATCGGCCACCTCCCGGTGAACAAGCTTCGGCGCATACGTCTGCCCATCCACGCGCTTCGCCAATCCTTTGAGACTGAGGAACGTCAGCTCCTGGAGGATGTCTTGCGCGCCCAGGCCCGTGCGCTCGATGAGTTGATCGACCGTCGCGGGCTCGTCGTGAAATTCGCGGAGGACGGCCTGCTGGCGATCGGTGAGAGACGGGACTGGCGATGGTGCAGCGGCAGGCGCGACTTCGGGCAAGGCTGCCACTTGCTCAAACAGTGCCGCCTCTCTCACCGAATCCGGCAGCGGGTTGAGCCCTTCGAGGATGTCCTCGATTCCCGTGGTGAGGATCGCCCCGTCGCGGATGAGCTTGTGCGGGCCGCCGGAAGAGTCGTAGTCGAGATGAATTCTGGCGCTGGTCATCAGGTACTCAATGGTGCTCAGATGCCAAGCTCGGGAGGCTCATCATCTTCGGCATCGAGGTGCATTCGTCAGCGCCAGATGCATGGGTGCGGGAGCCCGGGCAGCCCGTCCGGCCGTCCGCACGCGCAGCGATCCGTCTGCCGCCGGCCCACGTCTGCACCGGCCGTCCATTATCCCCGAAACATCGCCCGCGTAATAGCCTCGCACGCCGCCATTCCAGCTCCGCGCCAGCAGCCGGTTCGGATCCGCCGGCGCAGCCCTCCCCGTAGCAACTCCGCCTCATCAGTCACCCATGGCAGACCACTGACCATTGACAACCCACCACGTCCACGCACGCGGACTGTATGAGTTGAGGAGAGCCACCATGCCAAGCCTCTGTCGTCGTGATTTTATCAAAGCGGCCGGCGCGGTCGGGGCGGCCACCGTTGGAGGAGCCATCATGCCTGGACTGAATCGACCGGCCCGCGCTGCCGCACAGGCCAAGCGGCCGCCGAACCTGCTGATCTTCATGTCGGATGACCAGCGGGCCGACACGATCCACGCGCTGGGCAATAGCACGATCCAGACGCCGGCTTTCGACCGGCTTGTGCGCGGCGGCATGGCCTTCACGCGCTGCCGCCACCAGGGCTCGTGGAGCGGCGCGGTGTGCATCCCGACGCGAGCCATGCTGCACACCGGCCGGACGCTCTATCACGTCAGCTTCGACATGGATGACTGGCCGACGCTGGGGCAGATCCTGCAACAGGCGGGCTACGACTGCCACGGCTTCGGCAAGTGGCACAATGAGCCGTCATCGTTCGCGCGCAGCTTCAACGGCGGGGGCAACATTTTCTTCGGCGGCATGGACAACCAGTACAAGACGCACCATCAGGATTTCGATCCGAGCGGCAAATATGCCAAGTCGCGCCAGCGTGTGAGCACCAAGTTTTCCAGCGAGCTGTTCGCCGATCCGGCCGTCGAATTCGTCGAAAAGCAGAAAGGCGACCGGCCATTTTTCTGCTATCTCGCCTTCACGTCGCCGCACGATCCGCGAACTCCGCCGCCGCCGTTCGACACGATGTACGATCCGGCGACGATGCCGCTGCCGGGGAACTTCCTGCCGCGGCATCCGTTCGATCACGGCGAATGGAACGGCCGGGATGAGATGCTCGCGCCGTATCCGCGCACGCCGGAGAACACGCGCAAGCAGCTCTGCGACTATTACGGGATGGTCTCCAGCCAGGACCAGCAGATCGGGCGGGTGGTGAGCGCGCTGGAGAAGAGCGGTCAATTGGAGAACACGATCATCATCAGCACGGGCGACCATGGGCTGTCGATCGGCTCGCACGGGCTGTTCGGCAAGCAGAACGTGTACGAGGAATCGGTCGGGATTCCGTTGCTGATGTCCGGCCCCGGCATTGCAAAGGATGCGCGGTCGGATGCGATGGTCTACCAGCTCGACGTGCTGCCGACGTTGCTGGAGATGTTGGAAATCAAGGCGCCGGCCAGCGTGGAGGGCAGGAGCTTCAAGGCCATTTTCGATGGCAAGCAGACGACTCACCGCGACACGTTGTTTCACTCTTACGACTTCGGCGTGGGCACGGCGCTTGGCCGGCGGAATCGCAAGGCGGCGACGGCGCAGGGCAAGCTGCGTACGCATCGCGCGGTGACGGATGGGCGGTGGAAATTCATCCGCTACTTCATCAAAGACAAGACGATCGTGCAGCTCTTCGATCTCAAGAACGACCCGCTGGAGATGAACAACCTGGCCAGTGATCCGGCCGCCGCCAAGCCGCTGGCCGATATGCAGGGGCTGTTGGCGCGCTGGCACAAGGATCTCGACGCGCCGGCGGCGTAGCGAAACCAGTTCGAGGAGTCGCGGCCGTCATCGGAGCCAGACCGGGATATTGCATGTCTGAGCCAACGCTCACGCATGCACCAGCATCAAATCGTGTTCCGACGCAACGGGAGCATCATCATCTCCGTTGGCGGGGGCGAGGTTGTCGAGCTTCTGTCCAATCTTGTACCGTTCGGCTCCGGTGGCGCGATCCCATTCTTGGTCGAGCCGCTCATACTCGGGGAGACGGCGCCTGCAAGGACGCGGGGGAACTCCCTTGGCGTCGGCGCCACTCGTAATACAGAATCTCATTATGCCGGACTGCATCCTGATCATTGCCGAGACGGGACAACTCCAGCAACTTATCAATCGCCCATTCCTCATCTTTGGCGCGATTTGACGCGCGATACAGCACACGAAGCCTGTCATACCCGATGTAATCGTTGGGGCACTTCTCAGTCAACACCCGAAAATGCTGCTCGGCTGCCCAGGGACTCCCCAGGGCAAGAAGGCAATCGCCGAGCTGCGCGTGGCCGCGCCAGAACTTCGGATTGTACTGAACCATAGGCTCCAGGAGCCTGCGGGCCTCGTCAACCAAGGCCATGTCGTTCATCAGACGACCAAGATGGTAATAGCACGTCGCAAGGCGATGGTGAACAAAATCGCGGCCCTCGACGTTGTCTCGCCATCTTTCAAGCAACATCTTCGCACGACGAAATTGCTCTGCTGCTTCTGCCCAGTTCTCGTCCCAAAGAGCCGCACGCGCCAATAATCGATGTGCGTTACCCGATCCCGTTTCGCACAGGAAGACCCGGTTTGGGCGATCGGAGGGGTTCGGGGTCGCCAGCCCCACTTTCGCGTCATCCTGCATTCGTTCTTTGTATCGCTTGCCCGCGGCCTCAAAACACTGCGCGCGGAAGAAGTAGTTGATCGGGTCGGGTTCTTTCTCCTGGGCCTTTTTTTGGACCATGACGGAGACGGCCCACGCTGATGCGAGGAAGAGGTCTATGGCCGCTTCGCGCCATCCATGTTCACGTGCCCTCAGGGCGATCTTCCACGTCATCGTTCGACCTTCATCAACCCATCTGCGGTAGGTGGAGAACTTGCCGCCAACGAGAGCGGTCGTAAGGCGCCAGAAATTCCTCGCGACAACGGCAACGCCGCGGAAAGCCCTCTCGTGGGAAAGTGGTTGGGTAAGCCTTGCTTGCAGAGCTTGCCAAAGCTCATGGCAGACGAAGTTCACTCTGTTCCATTTGGCCTGCCCGGCTGGTTCGATGCGCACGCGTTGCCCCGGTTTCAAATGCAGCGGCCCAAACCTGGCTGCCGGCCCGGCGAGGCGCTCATTCGTCTTCTCATCGTAGATGCGAACGGATGCGTGCGTCTTGAGTTGAACAAAAAGCGAGTTTCCGCGAGAGCGAAAAAGTCCGCGCGCGGCATCCACCGTCGATTTCACCTCGGGGTGCCATTGCCGGAGCGTTTCGCCCAGGTGTCGTTCAAAAGGCGGCTCGACGTCGTCATCCGGCCGGCGCAGCGTCTCGGTCACCCAGAGAAGGGCCCGACCGCCGGGTTTGCTCTGGTCGCTTCTCAGCGCGATGCCGCACAAGTCGGCGGCGCGTGCAACGTCCCCGTGCTCGATTGCTGTCAGAGCCTCTTGCACGTTTGCTTCCGCCAGTTCTTTCAGGAACTGCTCCGCCACCGCCTGGGGAGCGCAGAGCAGACGCAGGCGGGAGTGCTCGCCATTTGCCTTGGTCTCCACGGCCGTGCCGCACTGGGTCCACGCCGTGCCTGTGACGTCAGGCATCGAAATAAGGACATCGCCATCTCGAAACGGCAGGCAGGGGTCGATCCGGGTCATCGACTGCATCGGTTCTTCGTCTGCCAGACTATCCGACTGACATTGGGTCACCTGAGACGGGCAGGCCGCAATCTTCCCAGATCGAAGGCGCACGACCGGAAGCAGCCTGCGCGGTGCCTCGTCCGCCGTCGTTTTGCCGACGAAGCCACACAGCCATGCGTGAGCGGAATTGGTGGCGACAGCAGAATCGGTCATGACCACCTCTATTCTATCTGCCAACTAACCGGCTTTCCATGCATCCGGCAAACTCATGCCCTGTCTTTCGGCCATGAACCGGGCCGTCTCGCGCAAGAACGTATCGCCACTCGAAGGGATCCCACGGCAGGTCAACTTCACGGACTTCAGCTTTGGCCTTCCGCATATTCGAAGAGCTTTCGTTGCGTATCCGTTGGGAGAGACTGCAAATCTCGCCGGTCCACGAAAACGGCCTGAAGCCGGTCGCCTATCCGGAGCTGCCTTCTAAAGGACACCTCGAAAGTCCAGCCGGGCGGATACGTCTCAACAACACCGAAGCTTCTTGTCATCGACAACTTGATGACGGCTGCATGAAGTGGATCAATCTCTGTCGCGGGCTCGGGAGTGATCCACCCAATCAGATAATGCCCGGGCTGTTGATAGCTGTCATGAATGAACGCCGCCAACAGCTCACGGTAACCGGGCACGGGCAATTGCGCACCTTCGAGAACCTCATTACGCGATGGTCCGCTTGCGGGACTTTGAGGCCATCGCGTCAGGACTTCGCCGCTGTCCCACGGATAGGCCCTGCATTCTGTCGAAGCCGCAGCCTGCTCGACAATCGGGTCGACCAGAATCGCGACCCGGCCGTCGCCGCTCTGAAGACGCCCGACGTTGGTATATGTTCTCCGAGCCGGCCCAGTGTAGAAATAGACAAACTCTTGACCGCCCTTGAATCGGGCTTGCTGCGAACGGGCCATGGATGCCTCAAGGTTTGTCGCCAATTCGTCGCGCAGAAAGTCAAAGCCGTATACAGCCGACAACGACAGATGATCTACGAAGGTCTTGCAGTCCGCAGTCGCGGGAACGCTCTGATATCGCTTCATGAATCGGGCGAGGTTCTCACGCTGCTTCTCAACGCTGGCGAGAGGGGCATCACTCATGAATACCTCCGAGGGTATCCCTCTCACAAATGCAAACCGTTGTCAAACTGGGCGTAACGGCACCGGCCGCCTCGCCGCCTCGACAGCGATGAGGATCCTGTTGGTGCGCGGTTGCCACGGCCGTCTCGATGCTCATCATGTCGGCGTTGGCCTTGGCGGGAGTGAAGACATCGGCCGAGCCTTTCCAGGCAATCGGGCGCACGCGAAGGTATGGTTGTCTCTGGCATTGGCTCGTCCGCGCCCATCTCCATCAGCAGCCGCGGGACGAAGTCGAACTTGCCCATGCTCATTCCGCCACTGACCAGGAGTACATCGAGCTGCATCCCTTTGAGCAGCGACTGTCAGATGAGCTCCGGCCGGTCGGCCACGATGTCCCTTCACACCAGCCTCACATCGATCCTTCCCGGCTTCTCGGCGCTGGTGCGCTCCAGGGCCAGCTCGTGCGCTTCCTGGTAGTTGCGGATCAGTACTCCCCAGTCGAACGTCTCGCCCAGCCGCTCGACGCGGTTGCGCAGCTCGACGCGCTCGCGCCGGTTGAGCCGCGCGAACTGCATCAGGTAATCCACCAGGTCGTCGGTGTATTGCTCGAAACCGGTCGTGCGGCGGTTGAGCACGAGAATGCCCTGGTTGCGCGAGTCGGGCAGGTGGCGCTGGACGTAGGCGCCGAAGCCGCTCAGGTCCGTTGTCACGGCGGGCAGACCCATGGCGACGCACTCCATGGGCGTGTAGCCCCACGGTTCGTAATAGCTGGGGAAAATGCCCATGTGGCAGCCGCGGACGAACTGCTCGTAATCCAGCGGCAGCAGCGGGCTGGTGGCCGTGACGAACTCGGGATGGAAGACGATCTTGACGGGATCGTCGGCCGCGTTGAACAGGTGGCGGTGGCGCAGGTGCTTGAGCACGGGATCGTTGGCGTCGTCCACGAGGTCGTGCGTGACGATCGTCGGCTGGCGCACCGACCGCCACGCGTGGATGGCGCGTTTGAGGCGCACGACGGAATCGCCCGGGAGCAGCTCATCTTGCGTCGGCACGCGCCCCGCGGCCGCGGCATGGAGCAGCCGCCGGCCCATGGCGACCTCGATCTCCTCGCAGATGTTCTCCAGTTCCCGGAACATGGACTGGTTCTGCAGCGCCCCCACGTTGATGCTGCGCGTCGCAGCGCGGGTGATGACGAACGCGATCACCGTCGGCCGGTCGGGTACGTGTTTCAGCCGCTGGTTGAGGCGGGCCATGGCCTCGATGAACACGTCCATGCCCTTGTTGCGATATTCGTAGCGTCCGCTGGTGAAGAGATAGATGGTCTTGTCGAGGTCGAAGGTGTAGGAGGGGAAAAAGTGCCCCATGACGAACTCGTGAATCTGCTCCTTGTATTGCCGGTGCAGGTTCTGGAATTCGTGCAGGGCGGCGAAGCGATGGATGTTCAGGCCGTTGGGCAGGATCAGCTCGGCCGTTCGCCCCAGCAGCTTGGCGGCCTCGACCGCCGTGACTTCGCTGACGGTCGTGAAGACGGTGGCCGCGTGCGCCGCGGCGCGCTCGATGGCGAAGCGGGGGAAGATGTTGTAATGGGCGGCCGCGCCGTCGGGGTCGATGCCGGGCAGGTGCGCGTAATAGTCGGGATCGTCGGCGGCAAGATACCGGCCGAGCAGCGTGGCATGCGTGGTGAAGACAGTCGCGACGGGCAGGCGCAGGTGCGCGATCCGTGGCACGGCGATGCCCCCCATCCATTCATGGAAATGCGCCAGGATGCGCCGATTGCCGGCGACTTCGGCCAGCGCTCGGAAGAGCTCCGTGACGGCAAAGCCGAAGGCGATGACCTCGTTGACCTCGCCGTCGGAGGCTTCGGTGCTGATGCCGTGGTCCTTCCACATCAGATACTTGTCCGTGTCCAGCGTGGCGAAGCGGGCGCGGTAGTCGAGCAGGATGACGTTGGGCCGGCCGGCGACGAGCCACCGGCCGAAGTGGCACGGCAGCCCCTGGCCGCGGAGCCGGTCGAGCGCTTCGCCGATGAAACCCTCGGCCGGGCGTTCCTCAAACTCGTAAGGCGCTGTGGCGGGGTTGTAAGGCCCGACGAGGAAATACCGGTCGTCCCAGATCTTCTGAGTGGAGAGGACCTTCGAGCGAAGCACGGTGTAGATGCCGCCGAGTTGCCAGCAGACTTCCCAAGCCACCTCAAAGAGCAGAGGCAGGGCGGGAACCGAGATCTCGCGGCTGATCGGCTCGATCCGTAGGGGCGGAAACCGGCGGAAGCTGTTCGACTGGGCGGACGGATTCTTCCGTCAGCTCGGTGGCGGCCGGCTTTCTCTTCTGTTTCGACATCGTCAATTCTCCGTCGGTCTGCACATGGTCTGTTGTTGTCTGAAGCGGGAGCGTGAGCGCCCGCTTCGGGGCTGAGCGGGCGCTGCGCCTGGCGCTTCAGACGATGCGATGACGCACTTTATGGCAAAAGGGCGTTGGGGACAATCGGTGGGGTGCGGCCAGTGCCTCACTGGCGGAAGAACAGCGGCGGGACGCCGCTGCCACTTTGGACCACTTTGGACGGAGGGCTCAAGATGGGCTCAGCGGCTGGCGCCGGGCCGTTCCCTTTCCCGGTCGCCGCGGTCGGGGCGGCGCGGATACCATTCGCCCATTGGCGCGTTGAGCTGCTGCTCCATCATGGATTCGATGAGCTTATCGGTCTGCTGCTGGTCTCTATCCAGGTCTGCCTTCTCACGGACAAGATCGGATTCCAGTTTCTGAATGAGTTTGAGGCGCTCCTCAATCCCCAGATTAACCAAATCGGTGATCTTGCCGCGCAGTTCCCGCTTGACCTTCTCGGCGTCGGCGCCGGGCTTGTGCAGGTCGTGCCGGATCTGGAAGAGGTCGTCCATCAACTTGATCTGCTGCTTTCGAAGAGCGTACAGCTCCTCGCCTTGTCTCTTTAGCATCTGGAGGCGGGTATAGGACCTGATCCACCAGGACCTGAGTTCCCTTCGCTTAAGGTCACTCATTGCCTCGTAGTCTGCCCAGCGATGGGGCGAATTCGCTTCGAAGAACTCCTTAACGTCGCTCCACTTCACCTCGGGGCCTGGTGGGCCATGGGGATTCGCAAGCTCATGCGATCGTCGCGTGGCAGGTTGCGCCGACGCGGCGCCCGCAACGATAGCCATCGCCAGGAAAACGGTGATTCGCATCATCATAGGGCG
The DNA here is from genome assembly GCA_963836515.1 of uncultured Phycisphaerales bacterium. Lineage (GTDB taxonomy): Bacteria > Planctomycetota > Phycisphaerae > Tepidisphaerales > Tepidisphaeraceae > CAWIJX01. The sequence goes on along the minus strand of CAWIJX010000004.1, from coordinate 1,172,625 downwards.
TCCTGCGTCAGAATGGATCATCGTCGCGCAGCGACCTCACCTGCGCCTCGATGTTATCGAGCGTCGCCGATGCGCTGGGGTAAATCGCCGGCATGCCCACGATCGAGCGCTGAAGTTCACGGACCTCGGGATCCTTCGATTCGGCTGGCTCGGACGAGACGACGATTTCGTCGGTCGGTTGAGTGACGTTCGGGCCGGCGATCGGCCCATTCCGGATCGGCAGTTCAATGATTCCCGTCGCAAACAGGCCCAACACGATGAAGATCGCCGCCGCCACGCCGGCGGCCGCATAGGCCCATCGCGGCCAGGGGCGCCTGGGAGTCGATGGTGCGGTGGAAGCCGGCCTGATCGCCAGCTCGATCTGCCGCCGGCGCAACTCGCGCACGACGCGCCGGATATGCGATTCATCCGCGGCCGCGCGGGTATCCGCAGTATCCGCCTGTGCCAGCACGCCAAACGCCTGTTCCTCGAGCCCGCGCAAGTTCTCAAGCTGCGCGCGCAGGCGCCGGGTCCTTCTCCAAGGCCCCCTCAACCCGTGCGCGCTGGTCCTCGGCCAGCTCCTCGGCCAGATACATCAGCAGGACCGCATTGGGGTCGTCGATATTGTCCAGGATCCGGGCCATATCTCACCGCCCTTTCACGGGCATCATTCTCTTTCGGCGTACCTACTCGTCGTCCATCAGTTCCTTGAGCTTCACCATTGCCTTATGCATTCGGCCAAGCGCTGTGTTCAGCGGGCAGCCGAGCATTTCGGCGATCTCGACGAATTTCAAGTTCCCATAATACCTCAACAGCAACACCTGTCGCTGGTTTTCCGGCAACTGCTCGATAAGCCGGTGCAGTCTCTCGACCTGCTCCTGGCCTTCGATCCGATGCCCGGCCTGCGGCGCTTCGCCGTCGATCACCAGCCTCAGGCCTTCTTTGGCGCTGCGCTCGCGGCCATGCGCGCGCCAATGATCGTTGACCTTGTTGGTCGCGATGCGAAACAGCCACGCCTTGAATCCGCCGGGGCTGGAGGACTCGAAATGGTCCATGTGCTCCAGCACGCTCAGCCAGGTCTGTTGGTGCAATTCCTCGGCCAGTTGCTGCCGGCCGCACATCCGCTGCAAGTATCGCACCAGCGGCTGATGATACCGGCGCACCAGCGTCTCGGCCGCTTCGGATCGGCCGCTTCGCATGCGGGCAACGAGCGTCTCATCACTGGCCGGGGCCGTTGATTCGGTCTCAGCGATCTTCATGATGGGTGGCGCTCATTCACCGTCACCTGTTAAAACGGCAGGCGGAAAGGATTATTCCGCAGCGGTGCGTCCCATATTACCGCGATGTGTTCCGTGGAGCGAGCCGCCCCCGGCCGCGATCTTTCGTGGAGCGAGCCGCCCCCGGCCGCGATCTTCCGTGGAGCGAGCCGCCCCCGGCCGCGATCTTTCGTGGAGCGAGCCGCCCCCGGCCGCGATCTCTGCACGGCGGGGGCCGCTCGTGCCACGCTACCATTGATTTCATCCCCCATTCTGATACTTTTTCCCAGTTGACGCGCTGATGAGTAACGACAACCCGGGCTTTCGGCACGAGATGACCCTTCGGGTCCGCTATAGCGAAACGGACCAGATGGGCACGTTTTACAACTCCCGCGCGCTGGAGTGGTTCGAGTGCGGGCGGACGGAGCTGCTGAGATCGGCCGGCGTGCCGTATGTGCAAATGGAGCAGCGAGGCGTGCTCCTGCCGCTGGTGGAAGCGCACGTGAATTACCACGGACGGGCACGTTATGACGACTTGCTCAGACTGACGATTTCGGCGCAAATTGCCGGCAAGGCCAGCATCCGCTTCGACGTGAAGATCCAGAATGCCGATACGCAATCGCCGGTGGCCAGTGGATATACGGTTCACGCGGTCGTTGATGCCAAAGGCAAGCCGACCCGGGCGCCGGGTTGGCTGGTGGCCGCGATCAGCGGCCGAGACCCCGACTGCCCGTTCTGCCACGGCGAAACGTGCAAAGGTGCGTGTAGGGATTAGTCAGTTGTCAGTGGTCCGTGGTCAGTTGCACCGCCACTGACAACCGGACCACCGACCGACTACTGACCACTGACAACTGGCCACTGACGCGGAGAGCTGGGAACCTGATGGCTAACGAAGTTACCAACGTCGTCTTCGCCGGCCTTGGCGGCCAGGGCGTGATCACCGCCTCGGACATCCTCGCCGACGTGGCGTTTCGATCGAACCTCGACGTGAAGAAGAGCGAGATTCACGGCATGAGCCAGCGCGGCGGTTCCGTCACCAGCGACGTGCGCTTCGGCCGCCAGGTACACAGCCCAATGGTGCCGCCGGGCGAGGCGGATTTCCTGCTGGTTCTGTCGGCCGACCAGGTCGAGAACAACCTGCACGCGCTGAGGACAGGCGGCGTGCTCATCGCCCCCGACCTCATCGATGAAAGCAAGCTCCCCAGCCGCAAGAGCCTCAACATCGCTCTGCTGGGGGCATTGAGCTTCCATCTGAAACTGAGCGGCCATGCATGGACGGCGTCGTTGCGCGAGCGGCTTCCGGAGAAACTGCTGGAAGCCAATATCAAGGCGTTTGAATACGGGCGCGAGGTGGCGCAAACGAAATCCACGACCTAACGGAGACGGGGCCATGAGATCAACAGAACCGATGTGGAACGAGATCCCCGGCGGATTCAACCCGGAGAGCGCGGCCGACTATCTGCCACCGCCGCAGTTGCACGACCTGCAATTGCAGCGGCTGCGGTCCAGCGTGCAGCAGGCGTATGACCACGTGCAGCTCTTCCACCAGCGCATGGAGGAGCGCAAGCTGAAGCCCAACGACATCCAGCAGATCACCGACATCGCGCTGCTCCCGTTCACGATGAAGAACGACCTGCGCGACACCTATCCCTTCGGCTTGTTCGCCAGCTCCATGAACGACGTCGTGCGCCTGCACGCCTCCAGCGGCACGACCGGCAAGCCGATCGTCGTCGCCTACACGCAGCAGGATGTGGACGTGTGGGCCAGCGTCATGGTGCGCAGCTTCGCCGCCTGCGGCCTGCACCGCGGCGACATCATCCAGAACGCCTACGGCTACGGCCTGTTCACCGGCGGCCTGGGCGCCCACTACGGCGCCGAGGCGCTGGGCGCCACCGTCATCCCCATCTCCGGCGGCAACACCGACCGCCAGATCATGGTGATGCACGACTTTCGGCGTGACCGCCATCTGCTGCACGCCGAGCTATTTCACGCACCTGATGGAGCGTTGGCCGAGGAGATGAAGCTCCGGCCGCCGCGCCTCGCGCGGGCGTCTTCGGCGCTGAACCCTGGTCGGATGCCATGCGCAGCCGCATCGAGGCCGACATCGGGCATCAAGGCCTACGACATCTATGGCCTCTCGGAGATCATCGGGCCGGGCGTCGGCATCGAGTGCTGCTGCCAGGACGGCCTGCACATCTTCGAGGACCACTTCTACCCCGAGATCATCGACCCGGTGACGTGCCAGGTTCTGCCCGACGGCGCGGAGGGCGAGCTCGTGCTCACCACGCTCAGCAAGCAGGCCATGCCGATGATCCGCTACCGCACGCGCGATATGACGCGGCTGCTGACGGCCGCGTGCCCCTGCGGGCGGACGATCCGCCGGATTGGCCGGATTACAAGGCGCAGCGACGACATGTTCATCATCCGCGGCGTGAACGTCTTCCCGTCACAGGTTGAGGCGGCGCTACTGGCCGTCGAAGGCACGCTGCCGCACTACCAGATCGTCCTGACCCGCGAGAAGGGCCTGGACCACATGACCATCCGCATCGAGGTGACGCCCGAGGTATTCAGCGACAAGATCCGCGCCCTGGAAAACCTGCAGAAGAAGCTGGATCACTCGGTGGACCATATCCTGGGCATCCGCGCCGTCATCCAGCTCGTCGAGCCGCGCAGCATCCAGCGGAGCGAAGGCAAGGCCAAACGCGTGATCGATCAGAGGAATATCTGACGGAAGAGCAGATAGCAGATAGTGGATAGCAGATAGTGGGGACGAGGAACCTATCATGAAATTACATCAGTTGTCGCTGTTCCTTGAAAACCGCCCGGGGAAGCTCAAGGCGCCCTGCCGCATCCTGGCCGACGCCGGCATCAACATCATCACGCTCTCGCTGGCCGACACCCAGCAGTTCGGCATCCTCCGCCTCATCGTCAAAGACTGGCAACGCGCCGAGAAGGTGCTCGAGGAAGCCGGCTGCGTCGTGAACGTGACCGAGGTGCTGGCCGTCGATGTCGACGACCGCCCCGGCGGCCTGGTCAACATCCTCGACGTCCTGGAACAGGCCGGCCTGGCCATCGAGTACATGTACGCCTTCACCCAGGGCCCGGCCAGCAAGAAGGCCACGCTGGTCTTCCGCTTCGAGGACCCCGACGCCGCCATCAAGGCCCTGAGCACCCGCGGCATCAACGTTGTCGGCAGCGCCGAGCTGTTCGATCGCATGAACGCGTGATGGTTGTTGTTCGGAGTTCCGCGTTTACGCGGTCTGGCACGCCCGCACCGCGAGATCTGACGTTGCCGACCAGTCGATACGCGCAGAAGCCTACGCCGCCTGATGGCGCGACGCGGAAGCGGAGGCTACCCAAGAAGCGTCCCAGAAGCGGGCGAATCGGAACCAGGAGGAAGCAAAGACTTCGGGGGCCATATCGCGATCTGATAGCCGCTCCCACCGCTTCTCAGGATTTTGAACCGTGTTCCGGGAGCAGCGGTGCTGGCTCCTTCAAATACTTCGGGAAACAGGTAGATGACAGCCCTGATTTTCTCAAATCCGCTCGTCTGAGCGATATTCCCGCCGAGGAAGAAACCAGTGATCTGCCGGCTGGGCAGTATGAGATGCAATGGCGGACCTTTGGCCTTGGCAGTCGCGCCCTTCGGTCTATTGCAGTCGCACGAAACCACACACCATCCACCGTCATCGGCAAGTCGCTTCGTCCAATCCGGGTCAGTACTGCCTGGCGTGACCCTGTAATCTGTAAGAAAGGCAGCATCTACGGGCGGCTTGCGAAGCTTCAGCAACTCCACCAAGAGGCGGGGTGCTTTGGGCGGCATGCATTCATCGAGCATTGGTGTCTCCCGCCCGCCCATCCGAAACGAAAAGTCCAGACCGCCGACGCAAGGCCAAATGCGACGGCGATCCGGACTCAATGTTCGGGCAATCAGAAATCGAAAACCCAAAATCGAAAATCAATACTCGGTCTTCTTCTGTCCCGGCCGCGGCTGCGGATACATGCCGTTGGCGTCGGGCAGCACCGGCGCGGGCGAGTCCTTGGTCAGCTTGTCGATGCCGGGGGCGAACTCGTGCGGGCAGTTGAGCATCTGATCGAACGTGATCTCCAGACCGGTGTGGGCGGCCATGCGGCCCATGCTGGTCACGAGGCTCCCCTCGACGCCGCGTTTCGCCTCGTTGTAGGGCTTGTTGTTGCGGATGGCGGTGATCAGGTTGTCCCATTCGTTCTGGTAAGGGTTGCCGCCGCCGGTGGATGACCAGATTTCGTTCTGCTTCAGTTGATTCTGGCCCTTGTAGGTTGACGAAGGCCCGCCGCAGTCGCCGCCGCGCGAGGCGATGCCCAGGCCCTTGCTGCCGTGGACGTAGCTGGCATAGATGCCCGCGCAGCCGTCGATGCAGCGTCCGTCATAGAACATCTTGGCGCCGTCGGCGAACGTGTATTCGGCCGAGTAGGTGTCGAAATTCTGGTTGACGTAGGGCGTCCCATCCGGCGCCTTCTGATATTGCCGGCCGCCCACCGCCTGCACTTTCACCGGCCAACTGCCCTTCATCCAGCAGAGGTGGTCGATGATGTGGATGTTGAAATCGCTGTAGCCGCCGCCGCCGGCCCACAGGAAGCTGTGGAAGCGTCGCACCTGGTATTCCAGGTCGGTGATGTTGGCGGGCTTCGGCCGCGAGGCGAAATGCCCGATGTTGCCCTGCATGCGGTAGCCGCGCATCAGGATGATATCGCCGATCTCGCCGTCCTGGATGTGCTTGGCGAGTTCCTCGAGCGGCCGGGCGTGCCGCGACATCAGGCCCACGCCGACCTTGATGCCCTTGGCATCGGCATCCTCGGCCAGTTTGAGCATGCGCTTGCTGGTGGGGCCGTCGGATGTGAGGGGCTTTTCCATGAAGACGTTGACGCCCTTCTGGATGGCATATTGGAAATGCACCCAGCGAAACGCCATGGGCGTGGCGAAGATGGCGATGTCGCCGGGCTTGAGGCAGTCGATGGCCTTCTGGTAGCCGTCATAGCCTATGAAACGGCGTTCTTCGGGCACGTCCACTTTCTCCTTGCCCTGCCTGCTGAGCCCGCCGTAGCTGCCCTTGAGGCGGTCCTCAAAGGCGTCGGCCATGGCAACAACCTTGATCGGGCCAAGCTTGCTGGTGTTCAGGGCGTCGCCGGCGGCGCCGGTGCCTCGGCCGCCGCAGCCGACCAGCGCAACCTGAATCAGGTTGCTGCCGGCCGCATGGGCGGTGCGAAGGACCGGTCCCGCGACTGCGGATAGCGCGGCCAGCGAGCCAGCGGTCTTGATGAACGATCGACGTGAAGCGGTGGGGGGGTTGTTCATGGGCATATTCCTTGTGAGTTTAGTCGTTCTCGCCATGATTACCAGTGGGGGGGCGGGTGGTTGAAACGGAGTTCATGAGTCAGAGTGGCAGCGGCGTCCCGCCGCTGGCGATGAACTGATCCGTGGTCGCGGTGGCAGAAGCGCGGGAACTGGGTGATAGTTCTCCTCTTCCGCCACGGTATAATCTGTCGCATGGGTTTGAGGTTCGAATGGCATGAGGCCAAGGCTGCTGCGAATCGTCGTAAGCATCGGGTGACGTTTGAGGAAGCCAAGACGGTCTTCGGCGATCCCCGGTTGCTGGTCGTTCCGGATGTGGTGCATTCAGCCGAGGAGGATCGATGGGTGCGCATCGGCATCTCGGCGCGTGGCCGGTTGCTGGTGGTTGTGTACACGGAGCGTGGCGAGGTGATCCGGCTGATCAGCAGTTGTCGTGCGACTATTGGCGAAGAGACCGATTATGAGCAAACGAACCAAGCGAAAGGCGAACGGTGACATGCGATCCCACTACGATTTCACAAAGGGAAAGCGGACAGACCATGCACAGCGGTATCGGCAAGGCCACGAGGTGCGCATTGAACGGGCGGACGGTTCTGTCACGGTGCAGCATTTCACGCTCGAAGACGGCGCCGTGCTGCTGGAGCCCGACGTTCGCGCCGTGTTCAAGGATTCCAGGGCCGTGAACCGGGCGCTGCGTTGCCTGATCCCGCTGGTCCGGCGACGAGCGGCCAACGCGGCTCGGTAGCGGCGCCGATAACACCCGCTTACATTCCGTACGCCCTCACCGCATTGTCATGAAACATTTTCGCCGCGAAGCCCGCTCCGCGCGCGGTTGCGATCTGCCGCAGCGCGCGACCCAGTCGGCCAGCGCGATCGATCGCAGGCAGACCGGCCAGTTGCTGCCGAACATCACGCGGTCCTCGCCGAACTGCTCAATGCAATAGTTGGCCACGGGCGCGAGACGCTCGGCCGTGGGCGGGCGGCGGGTTTGCTCGGCGATGCCGGAGATCTTGCAGACGACGTTCCTGAGCGCAGCCAGGGCGGCGACGCCGCGCTCCCATGTCTGGCGTTGCGCGAGGAGTGTCGCATCATGGGCGCCGGCCGGGTCGTACCAGTCGGGATTGCCGTAGGCGCAGTGGTCGAGGATGAAGCGCGTGTCGGGGCAGGCCTTCACCAGACGAACGACGCTGTCGAGCAGATCGTAGCCGAGAACCAGGTCGAAACTGAGCTGCATCCGGCCAAGGAGCCGAATGCCAGCGAGGAACTTCCCATCCTCATCCGCGCCTTTGCGATAGAAGCAGCGCACGCCTTTGATCCGGCGCTGACTGGAACCGCTGCACGTACGCGGCGAAATCGGCGTCGGCCGGGTTGCCGCCGATGACCGCGGCCGAGATGAGCGACTTGCCGGAGTTCATCAAATCCAGCAGGAACCCGGCCTCGGCCGCCCGTCGCTCGGGCGATTCGGCGATCTCGACATAGACGGCCTGCTCGACCGGCAGCGAGTCGGTGGCCTTCCGATATTCATCCATCATGTCAGCGCCGGCGGAGGATCGGCTCGGCGCTGGCCAGCCATGGCGGGTTGAGCGTCTTGAGGTCCCAGACGTGGATATGCGTGTCGATGATCGGCGGCGACGCGGGGGACGTTGTGTTGTTCATGGCATTGACGAGAGGCAGAGCGGCCGCGGTAATCCCGGACGCGAGAAACCAGCGGCGGGTGAGGGACATTGGGGGAATGATACCGATGGATTTCAAATTTCAGATTTCAAATTCCGGATTTCAGATTTCAGATTTCAGATTGCAAATTCCGAATTTCAGAATTCGTCATTCTGGCGACAGCGTTGTTCGGCTGATAAACTTGTGCGCGTGGCTCTTCCGCATTGGCTACAACTCGCTCTCACCAGCGGCCTGGGTCCGATTCTCATCCGGCGTATGATCGACCTGGCCGGCTCGCCGGATGCGGCCACTCGGCTCTCCGCGCAGGACCTCCAGCAGATCGAGGGCATCGGCATCGCGCGGCGCGGACAATCCATCATTCCCTGCGCGAGGCCCAGTCGCTGTCCGAGCACGAGCAGGCCAAGGCGACGGAACTGGGCTTCCGCATCATCTGCGTGGAGGATGAAGAGTATCCCGCGCTGCTCAAGCTCATCGACGATCCGCCCACCGTGCTCTATGTCCGTGGCGCCATCGAGCCGCGCGACCTCCAGGGCCTGGCCATCGTCGGCAGCCGCCGCTGCAGTTATTACGGCCGCGAGCAGGCCGAGCGCTTCGGCGCCCTGCTGGCCGGCGCGGGGTTCACGATCGTCAGCGGCGGCGCACGCGGCATCGATTCGGCCGCCCATCGCGGGGCGTTGCAGCATCCGCAGGGCCGCACGATCGCCGTCATGGGCTGCGGTCTGGATGTTGTCTATCCGCCGGAAAATGACGCGCTGTTCCGCCAGATCGCCCAGCGCGGCGCGGTCGTGAGCGAACTGCCGCTGGGTACCCCGCCCAATGGCGAGAACTTCCCCCGGCGCAACCGCATCGTCTCGGGCATGTCGCGCGGGGTGCTGGTGGTCGAGGCCGACGAGCGCAGCGGCGCGCTGATCACCGCGCGCCTGGCCAACGAAGACCAGGGCCGGCCGGTCTTCGCGCTGCCGGGAAGAATCGACAACCGCATGAGCATCGGCCCGCATAAGCTCATCCGCGATGGAGCGGTTCTCACGGCAGGCATCGAGGACATCCTCGAAGGGCTGAATCCTCTGCCGGATTCAGTGCGCGAGACAACGTTGTTTGAGGAAGTGCCAGCCGTGCCCGAAGTCGCGCCGCCCGCTGTGCCTTCGCCAGTCCCATCGCTCACCGATCGCCAGCAGGCCGTCCTCCGCGAATTCCACGGCGAGCCCACGACGGTCGATCAGCTCATCGAACGCACTGGGCTGGGCGCGCAGGACATCCTCCAGGAGCTGACGTTCCTGAGTCTCAAGGGACTGGCGAAGCGCGTGGATGGGCAGACATACGCGCCAGGGCTGCTCACCGGGAGGCGGTCAATGGCAGAGGACGATAGCCCACAGGCGGCCTGGATCCGCTGCGGCAGATCAGCGAGGTTTATTGGGAGAAAGTGCGGCGGCGACACGGATCGTTGCTGGCATCGCGGGCGGCTTGCAGATGGTGCCGGGAGGCATACAATGACCCATCTGCCATCCAAATGGCCGATTCGAGCGCGTAGCTCAGTTGGTAGAGCAACGGACTTTTAATCCGTAGGTCGTGGGTTCGAGTCCCACCGCGCTCATTCAAGAATACCCTACAAAACAAGGCATTTGCCGCACATCCACGCCTGCCGCTGGTCTTTCGGATTTCCATCGGTCATATGCCGGTCATATGCGCGAAAGCACTCCCGCCGCTCCCGGTGGTCCTGCCGCTGGCCGTCGAGGTGGGTGCCGTGGAGCCGGTAGTCGAGGTGCGGATGATGATCGTTGTCGAGGCGCTGGCCGTGGTCGTGCCGATCCATCCCCACGCGCCCGGGGAGCACCCTGTTGGCAATTTTGCCGAGAGGTCGGGTGGTAGCAGAACACGTCCGAGAGTCGGGACGCGCCAGAACGCACCGTGTAGCGGTGCTGGCGCCAGTGGTACGTAACGCCGTCTTCAGGGAAGCGCCTGCCGTTGCCGACGATATCGGCAGTGGTGGTGATACATTCTCCCTTGAGCATGGCTTCCACGGCGCCAGGCCAGCAGTCACGCGGGAGAGAGTGAAGCGAGTTGAGGTGAGGAGCGCATTTGAGCAAAGCCATAGATTGATCTATGGGTTTCACGGCCTCGTAGACTTCAGCGGCATTGCGATACATGGATACCGTTGGCTGCTTCAGTCCGAGTTTGACGGCGTACTCGCTCAGCCCGCCTTTCTTGCCGCGCCCGCCCTCGCCCAAGTCCAGGTGAAGCGCATGCACGCCGATCTCCAGCGGGCGCAGCTCGCCTTGTGCCGATCTCGTTGTTGTCGAGGTGCTCAGCTTGAAAACTGTCCGCGTGGCTGCAACGGAGAGGTGCCTCGCGACGTTCGGACGGGTCAAAGGTCATACCCGCTTTTCGGCACGCCAGCGTTGCAGCTATGCCGTCGCCGCCTGCTCCTGCTCACGAAACCAGCGCTCGACATCGGCGGCGCATTGGGTGAGATAGGCAGCAAGCGCCTTGTCAGCCTTCGGCCCGAACAGCTCCGGGAATTCTCGCCGCGCCGCCGCGTTCTGTGCCGCGATATCCTGTTTGGTAAGATGCGAGTCTGCCGCGCGGTCGGGTTGAAGTTGCTCCACCCACACCGAGATAACCGCCAGGGCTTTGCCACGCCACGGTGGAACGCGCGGCACGCCTGCCGGCCAGTTGTCGCGCCGGGTCCATCGTCCTGCCGTTGATGGGTGCCGGTGGAAGCGCCGGGACAGGTCCGAGTAGCTGCGGATGACCATGATGGAAACCTCATGCGCCTATGCGCTTAATTTCATAGCGTTGCAACTTACGCGATAAATGGCCGTCGCTTACCCGCATACCGTACACCCCCTTGGGAAGAACCTAGCTCCATATGTCCGCCAGTGGCCGTGGCTCGCATTCTGCCGCGTTCTGATGCTGGCCGTGTCGTTGCTCATGCTCATGCTCGCGTGCGTCTTGTTGTTGCAGCCATGGCCCTTGCCGTGGCGTTGAGTAAGTGAAGGGCCAGCGCAGTTTGACGGCTGCGCTGGCCTTCACCAACCTATACCGCTAACCTTTCGTCCGCTTCTTGCCCGTGGTCGCCGGCTCAGCCTGAGCAGGCACGTCCTGCTTATCGTCCTTGGGTCCAGTGTCCTGCCTGTCCTGTTCATCCATCGGCGGGAACAGGTTCGGCGCGGAGGCGCGGAGGCGGGCCAGCTTCACGCCAGCCTCTTCGGACTCTTGCACGCGCCAGACCGGCGGCGCGGGCTCGGCCATCGGCGGCCGCCAGCAGCTTCTCCAAATCCTCGATCGTCCGATGCGTCTCGTCGCGCATCCGCACCCATTCCACCATCGCCGCTTCCAGGTCTTGCCGTCGCTGCGCCAGTGCGCCCGCTTCGTCGGCCAGCGTCTTGCCTTCGGCGAGAACGGCGCTATGCGTTCGCACATCCTCGACACTGAGGCGAAGCCGTTGCATCACTGCGCAGCGCGGCCGCGTCGCTGGCGGCTGGCTCGGTCTTCTCGAGCAGCGCGACATATTCGCGCCAGGTTTGCCGTTCATCGGCCTTCTCTGCTTCTTCAACTTTGTCCAGTAACATTGTCATATTGCACCGTGGGTTGAGGGTTGAGAGTTGTTGTCGGCCGCGACTACTTCCGCCTGGCGTTCTGCTCGGCCAAGAATTCCGCGTGCAACTGCGGAGACTGCGCCACAGTCGCCCGGATGGCCTGAGCTTTCGTCATACCTTTCGACTGGAAACCAGCCACGCGCGCAGCCCACGCCGCACTTGCGGAAACGATGGCGATTTGACGTTGTGACATTGGACTACCTCCAAAATGGGCGCTGTCCGCGCCGGGTGTAGATGATCCGACGGCCGCGCGGCCGCCTGAGTGTTCTGTAGATGATGCCGGCCTGAGTGTCGCCGGCGGTGCCTCGACTATCACGGTGTCGCCGGTCTGCCCTACCAGTTCCTTGACGCGCGCGATCGGCTCGCCGTATACCTCATTGCTGACCATGCCCTGATCGGCGCCATAGAGCAGCGCACCGACGGCGATGGGACGCACGACCGTCATGTAGACGGGCGGTAGATCTCGCCCGAGATACGGCGCGGCATCCACGAGGATGTGCGGATTCGTCGCGACGCTGCGACTGATGCTGATGGCGCTGGCGGCTTCGCCTTTCCGCGCCAGATACGTCTTGCCGTCGCCGGCCTTCACAACTCGCCGGTTCGCTTCGATGGGTTCGCCCCACCGCCGCGCCTCAATGTTGCGACTGTCCGTTGGTTGCGACTGCTCATCAGAAGCCGAAAGGGTCATTATTCGTAACATGCTTTCCTTCTGCCGGATCATGCCGGCGGTTCACTTGTTCTACGATCTGTTCGCTGGCTCCGGCCAGTCGCCGTGCCCTGCCGCGTGCCGCAGGCGGCCTGGGCGGGCTTCGGTGCCAGCGTCGTATCCGGGCCTCGCTCCCATTCACCAACGGTCAACGGTTGGATATCGTCCGCGTCCGCACCGTGGGCGCGTTCGATGGCGATCCGCTCGCGCAGTTCGGCAGGCGTGACGAGTATGTCGGCGGGTGTTCTGTTCATGTTCTTCGCCTCACTCTCTGCCGTAGTTTCTGAACCTTCCGAATGATCCGAACCTTATTCCCGTATGAGCGCCCACATGAGCATTCTCCGGGCGCTCATGCGGAAGTAAGGTTCGGATGGTTCGTGCATCATTTGAAGATGCGTCATAAGTATCGGCGTATTATTGGAATACGACTTTCCGAACGATCGCGCCAAAACTTGGCCGTGCTCATCCATTTTGGCCTCCCAAGAGGGTGATTCCACGCCAGATTTTTCGGCCGCTGTAGGTGTCGCGGTCGCTTATCAATTCCCTGCTTGTGAACTCCATGCCGAGTCGCTTCTGTGAGAGCGGCCGCTCGCCGCTGGCCTCGCTCCATTTGCAGTAGGCGTTGTATAGATCGGCGGCCGTGGCGGTCATCTTCGGACCCAGCAGGCAGGCGTCGTCTATGAACGCGCCGATGCTGTCCATTTCGGCTCTGTACGAATTGGTTGCCTGCGCTATTTCAGTAGGAAGTCCAAGTCCCTCGCGACGCCAAGCAAGGGTCCCTTCAACGATCCATCGCAGGACGCCATCAGCCTCGCCTTCCAGCTTGACGCCAAGGGCGCTATCCTTCTCTGCCTCGCCGATCGCCTCGACAAACGGAATGCGGCGCATGCGTCGCCAGAAGCCAAGGTCGGTGCCGCGCACGAGCGGCAGGTGGTTTGAGTACATGAAGATCTTGTGCGTCGCGACGAAGGTGAAGAAATCCATCCTCATGAAGCGAGCCTTCAGCCGCGTCTCTCCCACCAGGTCCTTCATCTTCGCCTCATCAAAGCGGCGGCCCTCGTTGGTCTCTGAGCAAATCACCAGACGGCGGCCCATGATGTCGGCAACGTTGGTCGGATGCGCGTTGCCATCGCCGGCAATCAGAAGATCGCGGTCGGCCTTGGCGGCATAGTCGCCGAGAGCGTAGAGGATGGCGTCAAGCAACGTTGTCTTGCCGTTCGCGCCGGTGCCGTGCAGGAAGAAAAGGATTTGCTCGTTGGTGAGTCCGGTAGCGCCATAGCCGATGGCCTTCTGCACGTAGACGACGAGTGACGGATACGTGCGGAAGATGCGAGCCAGGAATGCGGCGAAGATCGGCGATTCCGCCGCTGGGTCGTAAGCGGCTCGGCAGATTTTCGTGATGTAGTCTTCGCGGCGCTGCTGGCGCAGGTCGCCCGTGCGCAGGTCGATCGTGCCGTTCTGGACGTTGAGCAACAGCGGGTCCGCGTCCAGCTCGTCGGGTGTGATTGGCCGCTCCGATTGTGCCAGCGCGATCATCGCCGCGAGGCTAGCGCGGCTTTGGGAGATGACGGCGAACTTGCCCAGTTCCTTTGATCGCTCGGTGTCTTGCGCTGCCTTGGCCTCATCGAAAATCGACAGCGCCGTATCCTTCGCCCATCGCATCATCTGGCCGCGCTCATCGCGCTGCCAGTGGGTGCCCGTCCAGATCAGGAATGCGCCCCACGGATGACAGAAGCGGAAGTCATCTCCATGCCGCCGAACAAGCCGAGCGGCGTTGCCGGTGTCGGTACGCAGGGTGGCGATAGACGCGAGGCTGCGCGAGGCCGCTGGTGCCTGCGCCCCTCGCCGTTGGAGGCTGCTGCATTGGCCGGCCATTCTTTTGCAAACGTTGTCATATGGCCTCTGGTGCAAAGAACAAAACTGATTGCCGCGCCTGTCGATCCGGTCGCCATCCGTCGGGCATCCGAACCATCTGGCATCGCGGCCAGACGTTCCGATCCGCGCCCAGACGCACGGCCTGCGTGAAGAATTGGTGCTGCCGGTCGTCGCTGGCGCCTCGGCAACGAAACCATGCGTGAATACTCTTGTTCCCGCTTCGGACGGCCAAGACCAACGGTGCTGTCTGTGCCAAGCGATGAACGATGGCGGCCTGCTCATCCATCGTGCCTTGATCTTGTTCGGCAATGAGAAATTGACGCTGGCCGGTGTTGTCCAAACAACGCGGCGTTGGGTCGCCCTCTAGGTTGATGCCCGTCGGCTTGCTCATCGCCGACGGAACAACGAATTGCTGCTGGCACAACTTGCCGCGCCATTCTTCACGCGGTTTAGTCTCTGCGCCCCACAACGTGGTGCCAGCGCAGATCAGTGGATTGTTGGGAAACAGCCGATCAACGATCAGCTCCGTCGCCGGAGTGTCATCATCGAACCGCCACGGCGAATCATGGAACAGGTCCGCAGCGCCGTATCCGCCAGCGGCGTCGATGATCCGCTGGCGTGCCGCCGGATCGAACGCCGGCCAGCGTGACGGCGGTCTGGTTGGTCGGGTGCCGTCGGCGGTCATGTACTGGCGGGAGCGCTCCACAGCTCGCTCAATCTCGCCGCGTTTGATTGGCTCGCCGGCCGTTGCGGCCGCCAGAGCATCGGCGATCTCGCGTTCGGACACGCCGGATCGGCGTAGGGCGATTGCGGCCCTGAGCATCCACCGATTGAGACCGCCGCCCCGCGGTGGTGGGTTGCTGATGATCGCGCTGGCCCATGCCGGGATGCTGGTGGCGTGGTGGGTGTCGGGATGATATGATTCGTGCGTCATTGGAACAGACCGCGCGACTAAACCGAACCGTTCGTCGCGCGGTTTTTTCGTTTGCGGGTCAGGCGGTGACGGCGGCCGCGCCGACGGTGTGAGAGTCACGGAATGCGATGAGGTCCGCGACGCGATAGCGGATGAACCTGCCGCCGATGCGAACGAACGGCAGAGCGCGGCGGCCGGTGGCGCGCCAACAATTCAGCGTGTCGGCTTTCACGTCCAGCACGGACGCGGCGAGTTTCTCGCTGATGAGTCGCTGCGGGTCGGACAACAGTTCGCTAACGGTGGTGGGTTTCTTGGCGTCCATGTGCGTGAGGATACGCCAACACGGGATAGTTATCTATCCTTGTTACGCCAGAACATTGTAGCGCTTTTGTAGCGCTACATTCTGCGGCATGTGTTGCAATGGTGGTATTAGCTAGTCTGTTGTGGCGGCAGTCGCATACCGCTTTTGGTGGTGACGCCAAGCGGTATTAGCTTGGGTACGATGCGACTGCGAAAATGCGACGGCGAGCGGTGAATAGCTCTTGCCACGGTGTCCTGTTTCTCTCCCGGATGTGCGCGGATGTAGTCCAGCGCCTCCCTGACCTTCGGGTTGGTGTTGGCTTTTTCAGCCTCCATCGCCTCATCGTACAAGGTCAACACCAGCGTGGCGATATCAAGGTGAACGGCCATTGCCGTCGGCCACCAGCTCGTCGGCGGATAGGTCCGCGTCGCCAGTTCGGTTGTCGCCACGGCACGCCACGCCAAACCAGCGCCTCTGGCAATGTCCCTCGCGATACGGCAGGCGTTGACCACGCTGTCTGAGAACCGCCGCGTGATATCCAACGCGCAGTAGCCGTGCAAGCGCCCGAACAACATCGGCCGCGTCTGCCACGGCCAGCACTCGACTTGCTTGGGTAGTCGATGGCGGTATTCGTCCAAGAGGTAGAAGTCCGAGACAAACTTGGCATCGGCATAAGCCTCACCACGGCTCGCCGCCAGGATGCGCCGGCGCACTCCAGCGCCTTGTAGCCGCTGGTGTAGATCATGCTGTGCTTGGTGGTGGTGCTGGCGAGGTCCGCCTCGACTGCCTGCCGCGCCTGTGTTCGGTGGTAGGCGTCTTTGAACGTGTTGGCCAGCCTGCGGATGCCGGCCTTGTCGGTCTGCCGCCGTGGTTGCCGTTCACTGACCTTGCGCTTCGTTTTCGCTGTCATGGTCCACCTACAGGTTGCGGGAAGGTCCGGTGGGTTGCTGGCGTAGGTGGTGACCAGCGGACCCACCGAACCGTCAGCGGGTAGCTATCCCGCTGTCCCTTGTTCGTTCTACTTCGGCTCGCCGGCCGCGTCGCCAGTGCCGGTCTGTGCCGCCTTCATCATCGCACCGACGCCGGCGGCCATCGCCTGCGCGGTCGTGTCCTGATTCACCAGCGCGTAGACCTTGGCCGTCGTGCTCATGCTCGCGTGTCCGAGTGCGCGACTGATTGATGGCAGGTTGGCTCCGGCCATCGCCATGAAACTGGCCGCCGACCTTCTCAGGTCGTGTATCCGCAAGTCGCTCAAGCCGGGTGTCGAGCGGATGATTTCCCACGCCTTCTTGGGTTCTTGCAGGTGATTCTCGCCGCTGCTGCTCCACGTTGACGGAAATACCCACCTACAGGCGGGTGCATCCACGCCGACCTTGCCGTCTGAGATATCCTTCTGTCGCTGGGTCTGCTGCGCCTCCAACCGCTTCCGCAAGATCGCCACGGCCTCAGCAACCAATGGGACCGTCTGCGGTTGTCCGGTCTTGTCGCCGCTCTTGAACTTCGTTGGCGCGATACGCCACGTCTTGCCGTCAAGGTCCAGTTCGCTCCATTCCATTGACAGCAGATTGCCACGGCGAGCGCCGGTGTGCAGGCACAAGAGGAAGTAGTCCCGCCAGTTCGCGTCCAGCTTGCTGAGCGCGGCGAGGAAGACGGGTATCTCGGTAGGCTTGAGGAATCTGGACCGCTCATGCTCTGGGAATCGGGTGATGCCACGCGCCGGGTTGGGAGTGACGCACAGGAAGTTGAAGACCTTCCGCACCAGTGCCAGCGTGCGGTTGGCCGCGCCGGGAGAGGTCTTGCCGATACGCTGGTGCATCGTCCGAACATCGTCAACGGTTATGCTGGACAGGTCGCGTGACTTCCACGCCTTGAGGTCGCGGTCGTACTTCTGCTGATCTTCCTCCCACGTCCGCTTGTGGACTTTGGCGTGCTGCTCCATGTACTTGGTGAATCCGTCGCCGAAGCTCTTGGCCTGCTTGGCCTGCCGCGCCTGTTCAAGCGGGTCTACGCCATCGGCGATGTCTCCCACCATGCTCCGGACAAGCCGCCTCGCCTGCTCCACGGTGATTTCGCCGAAAGCGCCAAGCCGCTTCTGGTGCGGCCGTCCAGCGAACCAGCGGTAGAGGAAATAGGACTTCGCGCCCTTGTCGGTCATCATCAACGCCAAGCCGCCGACCTTGGTGTCATAGACCCACCCACGCCTCTTGCCGGCCGGACAGGTCAGCGCCGCCAGGGTGGTCTGAGTGAAGTTGAGTTTGCGAGGTATCGGCCGCTGGTCATCGCCTGCAACTCTCATCGCCGCCGCTGTCGTTTTTGCCATCATGTTGACCTCTGGTTGGGTTCGGTCATATGCCGGTCATATGTTCTATACGTCGGCTTGCGTCCATTGTCAACAGTAAACATACGCCAACAACAGCAGACTACTGGCGGCTAAATCCATAGAAATACGCCACTTGCGACGTGCCTTGTGCGTTGTCGTTAGTCTACATGAGTTTATGTCGGTAATGCCTGACAACGGACTTTTAATCCGTAGGTCTTGGGTTCAAGTCCCAACGCGCTCATGTGCGAAGACCCCTTGGAAACAAGGGGTTTTTGCGTTTCCGGAATATCACGTTTGAAGTAGTTGCGCGGCCGGCGCATCGGCGGGCAGCACTCCGGCCACTCTGGTGGAATCAGCCGGCCGCGGCATGCTTGTCGACAATGCCGTCGACGTCGGCCGGGTTGCGCGACACATCCCACGCCCAGCGGCCGAAGCCGCCGCGCTCGTTGACCGCTTTCACCCATTCGGCCAGAGATTCACGCTTGGCCTCCCACCAATCCGCGCAATCGCCTGGCGCACTTCCTTGCCCACCTGCTCATGGGTCTGGATCGCCTTCTGCTGGCCCTGGATGTTTTCTCGCTTCAGCTTTTCCCGCGTCTGGGTCATGCGGAACTGGTTGGCCGCAAGCTCGGTCGTGTCCATGCGGTCCAGCAGGTTCTCATCCTGCGGAAGCCTCTTCCGCGCCTTGATCTGCGCGCTGCCGATGCCGCCGTACAGCCCCCTATAGCCCGCGTCATGGAACACGCCGAACATCGCGCTCTGCACGCCGGCATCCTGGGCCGCGCCCGACAGCGCCTTGAATTCCTCGGAAGTCTGCTTCCGTAACTCCAGTCGCTCCAGATCCTGCTGGTACTCGTCGCTGAGTTCCTGCCGGCGGGTCTGGATGGCGAAATACTTCTGGGCAAAGGCAATCTCCGGCTTGCGCGGATCGCCGTTCTGGGCAATGAGGTAGCAGGCGAAGCGGGACAGATGAAAGTCGGGCACTTCCCGCTGGCTGCCGGAGCCGAGTGGGACCATTTTGCCGGCGCCGGCAAAATGGTTGGCCGGGTCATTACCGGACTGCGTACAAGACGTGACCGCCCGGAAGATTGGGCACAACCCCACCCGCCGGTCAGGCGAGCCGATGCTGGCGGTCGCCCCGGCGCTCGTGTAGAATGCCCTGCACAACCTGATTCAAGGAGAAACATCATGCTTCGTACCATTTGTCTGATCGCTCTGGGAATGGGTCTGCTGGGTGGCGGCGTTGCGCTCGCCGCGGATTCCAAGGCCGAACTGCCCAAGCCCGACGCCGATGGCTTCATCACGCTCTTTGACGGCAAGACACTGGATAACTGGGAAGGCCTGGAAGGCTTCTGGTCCGTCAAGGACGGCGTCATCAGCGGTGCGGAGAGCAAGGAGCACCCCGCGCCGCAGACGTTCCTCATCCTCGCGGCTTCCAAGGCCGACCCGGCCAAGTTCGGCGATTTCGAGCTTCGCTACAAGTACAAGTTCGCCACGCCCGCCGGCAACTCGGGCCTGCAGTTCCGCTCCAAGATCCTCGACGCCAAGACCTGCCGCGTCGGCGGCTATCAGGCCGACTTCGACGCCGCCCGCGGCTACGACGGCACGATCTATGACGAGGGCGGCGTGGCCGGCGGCCGGGGCACCATGAGCAACCGCGGCGAGAAGACCCACTGGACGGCCGCCAAGAAGCGGGAAAACGAGAAGCTGTCCGAGTCCAATGCCCAGCTCAAGGAACTCATCAAGCAGGGCGACTGGAACGACGTCGTCATCGTCGCCAAGGGAAATCACATGACGTACACGATCAACGGCCATGTGATGACCGACTTGCTCGACGAGGCCCCGCAGGCGCAGAGCAGCGGCGTGATCGCCTTCCAACTCCACGCCGGCTTTGTCATGGATATCCAGTTCAAGGACATCAAGATCAAGTTGCTGGGTGAGGCCAAGTAGCTGGCGCGCAAATGACGAATGCCTAACGACCAATGTCTAGTCAAGTCCGAATGACGAAGCTCGAATGACCATCAGAGAATCATTGGTCATTCGGGCTTCGTCATTGACTAGGCATTGGGTGCTTCGTAATTCGTCATCCCCCCTCACGCCACCGCCGAGACCCGATAGCTCCCCCGGCTGTTGCGCCAGGGGTTGGCCGGCGTGAAGCGATCGTCCAGCCAGGGAATATTGATGGACACGCAACGCAGCGCGCCACGTTTCACGATGATGGTGGGGCAGTCGATCGGGATGATGTCCCAGCCGGGCAGTAGCCGGGCATAGATCGCCACGGCCCGCTGGTACAGATCCTCATCCAGGTGCGGGTATCGCGGCACCAGCATCGTGTCGTTGGCGAAGATCACGTTGGTGTACGTGCGCCAAACGTTCCCGTGATTGGTCGGCATCGGCACGCGCACCACCTGCAGCGGCCCCCACCGTGTCTGCACGTTCGCCAGCAGCGCTGCGTTTCGGTCCAGCAGGTCCGCGTTCACCGGATCCACGTGCGAATCGTAGCTGCCCACGCAGATGACGTTGGGCGCCACGAAACACGCGAACATGTCCACGTGCCCCGTCGGCTCGCAGATCAGCGGGTCCAGCACCACGCACTGCTCCAGCCCGTAGAACTTCTTCAGGATCCCCTTCACCGCCGCCTCGTCATACCCGCGGTTGGCATTGCGCGTGATCAGCGACTGCGTCGTCACGCAAAGCCCCTGGCCATTGCTGATCACATTGCCCCCCTCGTACGTCAGCGGCACCTTCACCACCGGCACTTTCAGCAACGACGCCAGTTCCGTCGGCGCTTCATCATCCACGCGCCGATCCGCCTCGATGTAATCCGCATCCAGGATCGTGATCCCCCGCGCGCGTGTCCGCACGAAGGCCGGCCCGTAGTCGCGCACCCACATTCCCTTCACGGGCATCGACACGAAATGCAGCAAATGCGCCGGCAGCCCCCAGTCGCACAGCAGCGTCACAAGCTGCCGCCGCTGCTCCTCGTTCTCGATCAGCGCAATAACGGGAATGTGGTCGATCAGCGCGCTCATCACATCGACAAGCGCCTGAGGATGATAAGGAAGCAGCTCGTTGCACCCAAGGAGGATGGCAGACTGCCTCTCGAAGTCGCCCGGCAAACACGCGAACATTGTTCTCAATCCTTACCCAATTCGGAAGAGCTGGCGAGACCTTCCGCGCACGATGCCCCGGCCATAAATCACGCCCTGTCCGCCAAATCGGTCATACTACCACTGTCACTAGTGTTCACGCCCGGCTAATACGACCAATCTATCTGTCCTAATACGTTACCAACGCTCCAAAGTTGTCTCTATTCTTCATCTTAACGAAAATTCGTCAACTCGGCAATTAAGTGCTTCAAACATCGACATTTGCGGCAGGAATCATCGCCGAACTCGACTAAACCCATGCCGCGCCTAAGATTACCCAATTTCCCCAATGGGAATATTACCTCCGATAAATTGCTCCATTTGCATCCGGCGCACCATATCGCTTCAATGTGAATCCTCGATGAGCACCCGCACGCGACTAGCTCGATCTTCGCGCTCTGACGCCATTCACCGTGCGCTGCTGGCGGGGCTGCTTAGCAATGTGGGCCAGAAGACGGACGTCCACGAGTACACCGGCGCCCGCGGTATGCATTTCAACATCTTCCCCGGCTCCAGCCTCTTTAAGACGCCGCCGCCATGGCTCATGGCGGCTGAAATAGTGGAAACCACCAAGCTCTATGCCCGCACCGTCGCACCGGTCCAGCCGGAATGGATCGAGCGCCTCGCCGAACATCTCGTCAAGAAGACCTACTTCGATCCCCACTGGAATGCCCAGACCGCCCATGTTGTCGCCTACGAGAAGGTCACGCTCTACGGGCTCGTGCTGATTCCCCAGCGTCCCATCCATTATGGGCCCATCGATCCGAAGCGCTCCCGCGAGATCTTCCTGCAGGCCCTGGTCGATGGCGAATATCGCCCGGATGCCCCGTTCATCCGGCATAACGAGCGCCTCGTCGAGGAAATTGAGCGACTGGAAGCCAAAAGCCGCCAACGCGGCCTGCTCGTTGGCGGGCAAGTGCGCTACGACTTCTATGACTCGAAGATCCCCGCCCACGTCTACAGCGGTCCACTCCTGGAAAAATGGCGCCAACAAGCCGAGCGCCATCACCCGCGCATTCTCTTCATGACGCGCCGCGACCTGATGCAGCACAGCGGCAGCGACATCACGGCCGAGCAGTTCCCCGATTTCCTGCTTGTCGGGCCCATCCGCATCCCACTCGAATACCACCTGGAGCCCGGCCATCCGGCCGACGGCGTCACGGCGCGCATTCCCCTGGCCGCGCTGAATCAGCTTCCCGCCGAGCGATTTGAATGGCTCGTGCCGGGGCTGCTGCGGGAGAAAGTCACGGCGCTGATCAAGTCGCTGCCGAAGGACCTGCGCGTCAACTTCGTGCCCGCGCCGGATTTCGCCGAGGCGGCCGTGCAGGTGCTTCGGCCGGGCGATGGCTCACTGCTGGATGCGCTGGCCATGTTCCTTGGCAAGCAGAAGGGCATCCCCGTCCCGCGCGAGGCGTTCGATCCGCAGTCGCTGCTCGACCACCTGCACACGAACTTCAGCATCATCGACGAGGCCGGCAAGGAGGTGGCCCATGGCCGGAATCTCGACGAGCTTCGCCGCAAGCTGGGCATGCAGGTCAAGGCCAGCTTCACGGATACGCCGCATCCGAAATATCACCGCGACAATGTGGTGGACTGGGATTTCGGCGATCTGCCCGTGGCTGTCCCCGTTCGCCGGCATGGCATGGCGCTGAGCGGCTACCCCGCCTTGCTCGACCAGGGCGACTCGGTCGTGCTGCGGCTGATGGACTCGCCGCAGGCCGCTGCTGAATCGCATGCGGCCGGCTTGCGCCGACTGCTGCTCACGCATCTGCGCGATGAGATTCAATACCTCCAGCAACTGCTGCCGAACATGGCCCAGCTCTGCCTCTACCACAAGACGCTGGGGCCGTGCCAGGACCTCCGCGACGACATCGTCGGCAAGACGATCAACCGCGCGTTCCTTTACGACGCCAACGTCCGCACGCAGATGGAATTCGAGCTGCGCAAGGTGGCCGGCCGGCGGCATCGTCTGCTGGAGGTTGGCCGGGAAGTGGCGGAATTGGCCGAGAGGATCCTGCTCGCCTATCACGCGGCGGCGCTGCAGCTTGCCAAGCCCGCCATTCCCGCCTGGGCGGAAGCTATCGCCGATGTTCGCCAGCAGCTCTCTTATCTGATGGTCAAGGGTTTTCTCACCCACACGCCCGATGAGTGGCTGACGCACTATCCCCGCTATCTTAAGGGCATCGAGATGCGGCTGCAGAAGCTCGCAACGGCCGGGCACACGCGGGATGGGCAGCGCATGGCCGAGGTCTCGCCGCTCTGGCAGGCGTGGCTGCAGCAGAGCAAGACCAACCGGGAAAACCACGTCAGCGACGGTAACCTGGACGTGTTCCGCTGGATGCTGGAGGAGCTGCGCGTGTCGCTGTTCGCGCAGGAGTTGAAGACGGCGGTCCCGGTTTCGCCGAAGAGGTTGGAGAAGCAGTGGGAGCTGGTGAGGAAGGGATGAGTGCCGCCGGTGCCCTCATGTGCCCTCACCGGCGGTTCGCGCGTCTTCCGCCAGTGGGGGCACTGGCGGCACTGCTCAGTATTCCGGCCATTGCGAAGCGACCCGGTATGGTCTCCCCTCAGCGGTTTTCCCACCCGCCCCCCAGCGCCTTGTACAACGCGATGAGGTCCGTCACCACCGCGCGCCTGCTCTGCACCAGCGCATCCTGCGTCGCCAGCAGGTCCCGCTGCGCTGTCAGCACGTTGAGAAAGTCCGTCTGGCCCTGCTTGTACAGCCGCGTTGACAGGTCCAGCGCCTTGGTGTTGGCGGTCACGGCCTGCTCCAGCAGCGCCCGATGCTCCTGCTCCTTCTCATACGCCACCAGCGCGCTCTCCACATCACCCAGCGCCGTCAACACCGTCTGCTGATAGGTGATCATCGCCTGCCGCTCCAGAGCATTCTGCACGCGGATGTTCCAGACAATCCGGCCGGCGTCGAAGATCGTCCACGTCACGCTGGGCCCGAACGACCAGAAGTGGCCGTCGTAGTTGCCCATCGACTTGAGCGTCGCGCTCTGAAGCCCCGTCGAGCCCGTCAGGCTGAACTTCGGGAACAGGTCGGCCGTGGCGACGCCGATCTGCGCCGTGGCGCCGTGAATCTGCGCCTCGGCCTGGCGGATATCCGGACGGCGGCGCAGCAGGTCCGAAGGCAATCCCACGGGAATGGCCGGCGGAGTTGTCGGGACCGCGCCCTCCGGCGAAAGCTCGCGCAGCAGCGCGGCCGGCTCCAGCCCCAGCAAAAGGCTGAGGCTGTAGATGGTCTGTTGCGCGGCGGACTCGAGCACCGGGATGATCGTGGCGGTGTTGGCCACCTGCGCCTCGGCGTTGAGCAAATCCAGCGGCGCCTGCAAGCCAACGCCGACGCGCTGTCGCGTCAGATCGGCGGTGCGGCGCTGGGCCTGGAGATTCGTGCGGGCGATGATGATCTGCTGCTGGAACCCGCGAAGCTGCGCATAGTTCAGCGCCACCTCGGAGGTGAGCGTCACGAGCACGGCGCTGCGGTTTTCGACGGCGGCGAGGATGTCCGCGTCGGCCGCCTCGATGTTGCGGCGGACGCCGCCGAAGACGTCCAGCTCCCAGGCGGCATCGAAGCCGGCCTGAAAGGAATTCTGCGCGTGGGACGAGCCCGACGCACCGACACCCGACGGGATGCCGGCGCGGCCTCGGCGATAGCTGGCCGACGTGTCGAGAGTCGGCCAGAGGCCCGCCGCCACGGTGCCTCGAACCGCGCGCCTGGAGAATTCGCGCCTCGGCCAATTGCAGGTCGAGATTGCTCTGCAGCGCACGCTCGATCAGCGAGGTGAGCGCGGGATCGTTGAAGTTCTTCCACCAGTCCACCAGATTCGCCGGTTGGGCAAGCGTGGCGCTGGTCTGGGTCGTCGGCGCCGTGGTCGTTCCCGCCCAGCCGGCCGGCATGCCGGGGCGCTGCGGCTTGAAATTCGGGCCGACGGTGCAGGAGGCAATCAGCAGCGCGACTAGGCCAACAGCGCAAAGGGGTGGCATGCTCACGTCGGCCGCGAGAGACCTTGGCTTGTTTGAGGAGCTGGATTCGGCCGGCGTGGGCATGCTGGTCGCGCGCGGACACACAGCATGCCCACGCCCGGCGAGCAGACGCGTGCGACGAAACTGAATCCACTGCGCCGGGCGTGAGCATGCCACCCGAACGAACAGAGTCAACAGCGCCGGGCGTGGGCATGGCACTCATCGCGGAAGTTGCCTTGGTCAAGTGAATTCTCCTTCCTTGGTGCTATTCGTAACGAAGGGCCTCGATGGGATCGAGCCGAGAGGCCTTCCAAGCGGGATAATAACCGAAAATGATGCCCACGCTGGCCGACACCGCCACGGCCGCGAGGATCGCGCCCAGCGACGTTTCCGTCGGCCAGCCCTTGAGCCAGGTCACCGCCATCGAGCAGAGGCGCCCGATCAGGATGCCCAGCGCCCCGCCGGCGAGGCACAGGACCACGGCCTCGACGAGGAACTGCCGCAGGATGTCCCTTGCCCGTGCGCCCACGGCCATGCGCAGACCGATCTCGTGCGTGCGCTCGGTCACCGACACCAGCATGATGTTCATGATGCCGATGCCGCCGACCATCAGCGAGATCAGCGCCACGCACACCAGCAGGTTGTTGGTGGTGGACGTGACGTCCGACATCATCGTCGACATCTCCGTCATGTCGCGGATGTTGAAATCATCGGACTGGGCGCTGAGGCGATGGCGCTCGCGGAGCAATTCCGTAATCTGCTTCATCGACGTCGGGATCTGCGGGGCCGACTTGACGGCCACGACGATCTGGTCGACGTTGGTGAAGCGCACGGGCAGCGGCGTGTCGGCCGCCTGCACATCCGACTGCTGCGGGTACGTGTTCGTTGACTTGGTGGGGTAAATCTGGTTGAGGGTGTTGACCGTGCTGGTGGAGGCGGATGCCGCGCTCTGGTTGGTGGTCTGGGCCGAGTTGCCTGTGACGCGATACTTGATGGTGGTCCACGGCGCCAGGACGATGTCGTCCTGGTCCATGCCCATCATGTTGGCGCCCTTGGCCGACAGCACGCCGACCACGCGGAAGCTGACGTTCTGAATGCGGATCTCCTTGCCAATCGGAGACTCGCCCTCGTCGAAGAGGTTCTTTACCAGCGTCTGGCCCAGCACGCACACCTTGCTGGCGTTGCGGACATCGCGGTCCTCAAATTCCTCGCCCTGATCCATGTTGGTCCACTCGCGCACGTCGAGGAAGTCGGGCGTGGTGCCGTAGATGTTCATCGGCACCCAGTTGCGGTTGCCGTAGACGACCTGGGCGCGGGCCCGCACCACCGGGGCGGCCGCGCGAACGCTCGTGCAGTTCTGCACGATCGCGTCGGAGTCCTGCGGCGTCAGCGTCATGGCACTGCCCGTGCCGAAGCTGACGCCGCCGC
Organism: uncultured Phycisphaerales bacterium; assembly: GCA_963836515.1. Lineage (GTDB taxonomy): Bacteria > Planctomycetota > Phycisphaerae > Tepidisphaerales > Tepidisphaeraceae > CAWIJX01. The sequence goes on along the minus strand of CAWIJX010000004.1, from coordinate 1,146,130 downwards.
TGGCCGCCGTGCCGGGGAAGATCATGAGGTTGTTGGCGCCCATGCTGGCGATGCGCCGCTCGTTGAGGCCGGCCACGCCCTTGCCGATCTCCATCATGGCGATGACGGCCGCCACGCCGATGATGATGCCCAGCGTGGTGAGAATGGCGCGCATGATGTTGCGCCGCAGCGCGTGCAGAGCGGTCCGGCATATTCGATAGATTTTCATCGCTCATCTCCTTGAAGAACGGCGACCGGCGCCAGCTCGTCGGCGCCCGTGCCATTGGCGCTCGCCGGCGGTGAGCCGCGGGCGCCATCCTGAATCACGCCATCGTGGATGCGGATGACGCGCTGCGCGTGCTGCGCCACTTCCGCGTCGTGCGTCACGAGGATGATCGTGATGCCTTCCTCGCGGTTGAGCTGCTGGAACATCTCCAGCACTTCCTTGCTCGTGCGCGAGTCAAGGTTGCCGGTGGGCTCGTCGGCGAAGAGCAATGGCGGATGGTTGATCAGCGAGCGGGCGATGGCGACCCGCTGCTGCTGGCCGCCCGAGAGCTGCGAGGGCTCGTGATGCATGCGGTCCCCCAGGCCGACCCGTTCCAGCAGCACCCTGGCCCGGCGGCGCGCCTCGCGGTCGGATGTGTCGGCGGTCGTGTACGACAGCGGCATCATGACATTTTCCAGCGCGGTGGTCCTCGGCAGGAGGTTGTAGCTCTGAAAAACAAAGCCGATCTTGTTGTTGCGGACGTGGGCGCGCTGGTCGGGCGAAAGCCGCGAGACCTCCTGTCCATCCAGCCAGTATTCGCCGGATGTGGGATGGTCCAGGCAGCCCAGCACGTTCATGAGCGTGCTCTTGCCCGATCCCGAGGCGCCCATCAGCGCCACCATCTCGCCGCTGCGGACTTTCATCGACACGCCCTTGAGCACGGGCACGTCCATCTCGCCGACGTGGTAGGTCTTGTAGATGTCGCGTAAGACGATGAACTCCATGGCCCATTACCTCCTGCCGCCCCGCGGGAACTGCGGTGCAAACGGATTGGCCGCGGCCTGCGGCCCCGAGCCGGTGCTGGGAGCTTCCTCGGCCAGCACCACCTCCATGCCGTCGGTCACGTCCTGACCCTGTACTTCGGTCATCATGCCATCCGTAACTCCGCTGCGCACGCGAATGGGACGCAGGTACTGGCCCTCGCGCACCCAGAGCATGCCGCGCTTCATTGAATTGGCAAGCGCCGGCCGGCTTGTCGGCCGGCTGGTGGGCCCCGAAGCGGAAAGCGATCGACGCGGCCTGGCCAGCCGCGTCGTGGCGGTGCTCTGATCCGTGCGGCTTTCACCGGCGGCACCGGCCTCGCCGCCGGCGCCGCCGGCGCCGGCCCATGCCTTTCTCGAACTGCTCCCGATACGCCGGCGCGATCTGCGCCACCTGGGGGATGAACCGCAGCGCCGCATTGGGCACCGCCAGCACGCCCTCGCGCCGGGTGACCTCGAATCTCACGTTGGCCGTCAGGTAGGGCAGGAGCTTGCCGCTGGAATTGTCCGTGGTCACCTCGACCGTGTAGTTCACGACGTTCTGGGTCATCGTCGCGTTGAGGCGAACCTTGCCCACCTTGCCGACGAACGTCTCTCCCGGATAGGCGTCGACGGTGAAGGCAACCGCCTGGCCTTCGTGGATATTGCCGATGTCCGCCTCGTTTACCTGCACCCAGATCTCCATGCGCTTCAGGTCCTTGGCGATCAGGAACAGGCTGGGGGCGTTGAGGCTGGCCACCACCGTCTGGCCGATGTTGACGCGGCGGTCGATCACCACGCCTTTCACCGGCGACATGATCGTGCAATAGCTGAGGTTCCTCTGCACGCGCTGCAGCGCCGCCTGGGACTGGAGCATCGTCGCCTGCGCCTGCACCACCGTGGCTTCACCCACCGCCATGTTGGCGGCAGCGGTTTCGTACGCGGCGCGATAGGCGTCGTAACTGCTCTCGGCCAGGGCGTCCGAGCCAAGCTTCTGGCGCGGTCCCAATCGCGCAGAGCCTGGTCGAGCTTGGCCTGCATCTGGCCCAGATCGGCCTCGGCTTTCTGCAGGCTCGCCTTGGACTGATCCAGCCCGGCCGACGCCTGCGCCACATCCGCCTGATACAGTGTATCGTCAATGCGTGCCAGAACGGTCGTCGGATCAACCACCGAGCCGTAATCCACCACCTTGTCACCGACATCCGTGCCGAAGCTGAGGATCTGGCCGGCGATCTGCGCACCGACGTCAACGACCTCTTCCGGCTCGACCGTGCCGGTCGCCTGGATCGTCGCCAGCAGATCCTGTTTCTTGACCGCATCCGTCCGAAAGACCCAATTGGGCGTGCCGGTTCGCTTGACGTACCACCAATATCCGCCGGCCACCAGGCCCGCGATGATCAGCACGACCAACAACTGTCTCAAGAAGCGTTTCATAGCAGTGTCTCTCAGTTCCCGGAGGCGCCGCCGCCCTCCGCCATGGTCTCAAGGTGAGATCGCAGCCGACGCAACAGATCACGTAACATTCGCTGTTCGGACTCATCCAGCCCTCCCATCAGGGAGGCGATCTGACGCGAGTGACCCGTCAACACGCGTTGGACGAGTTGTCGCCCCTGCTCGGTCAGGCAAACGTCCTTGGCGCGAAGGTCCTTGGTTGATGCCTCGCGCGCGACCAGCCGCATGCGCTGGAGGCGATCGATGATGCTCGTCACGCTTGGCGGGCGGACAAGCAGCCGGCCGCCAAGCTCGGACAGCCGAAGCGATTCCTGCCCGTCCTGCTCAGCTTCGTGGAGGATTCGCAGCACGCCCCATTGCGCACCGCTGATCCCAAACCGGGCGAAATAGGGCTGCATGATCCGGCCGAGCTGGCCAAAGATCCTGATCAGTTCCAGAAAGGCGGCCTCGGCAACGGTATCCGTTGCGGGTGCTATCGTTGTGACAGGTGGGCTGGGCATAAGAGCCTTTATTTAGTTCGCATTCTAAACATTAGACGCTCATGCTACCCGATTATTCCCCCAAGGCAAGCGCCATGTTCCTAACTGGCCGTGTAAAAGCTCTCTTCGTAAGCCGTATCGAGCATCGCCACCACATTCTCCGGCGGCACATCGCCCATCACGTTGTGGACCTGGTTGAAGACGAATCCGCCGCCCGGTTTGAATACCCCGACCAGCTTGCGCACGTTGTCGCGCACCTGCTGCGGCGTGCCACGGCCGAGCACGTTCTGCGTGTCGCAGCCGCCGCCCCAGAAGATCAGCCTATCGCCGAAATCGCGCTTGAGGCCGTCGGGCTCCATGTCCTTGCCCGATATCTGTACCGGGTTCAGCACATTGATGCCGCAGTCGATGAGGATCGGGATGAGCGGCCGAATCGCGCCGCAGCAGTGCAGCCAGGTCTTGCAGTCGCTGTTCTGATGGATGAACTGGCACAGCTTCTTCACGAACGGCGCGGAGATCTGCTCGTAGAGCGACGGCCGGCAGAATGGGCCGGTCTGCATGCCCAGGTCGGACACGATCACGATCGCCTGGACATAGCGGCCCATCTTCTTCGATCACCTGTGCGGCCGTCTTGAGGTCCTGCTCGCACTGGCGGGCGTTCTCCTCGATGAGCTTCTCGGGCTCTTCGATCATGCGCATGAGCCACTCGACGTGTTCGTTGAAGTAGGCGCCGAAGGCGATGAAGATCGTGGCGAAATCCGTGTCCTTGTAGATGCGCTCGGCCTCGCGGGCGGTGGCGTCGATGGTCGGGCCGTCGTAGAAGGTGGGCCAGCCGCCGTCGAAGAAGAACCCGCCGGCCGGCATGCGCAGCGTGGCGTCGTTGCGCTGGATGACCCACATGCCGTCGGGCTGCAGCTTTGGCTGCGCCGTTGTCGGGATGATGAACTCATACTCGCCGCGCGGCCGCCAGCGATGCGTCGCCGCCCAGGGGGCCTGCATGAGCATCGTGTCGATGTGGAACCGGCGGAGAATGTCTTCATCCGGCCGGGCCACCACCTGGATCATGTCGATGACCTCGATGCGGTCGGTCGACAGGCCCAGGTGCTTGCGGAGATTCCAATAGGCGAAGGCCGAGATTCCCGATGAATGCTGCGCCGAGGTCGATGGGCATGCGGTTGACCGGCTGGCGGTTGAGCGCGGATGACGCGCTGGCGCGAGGTAAGCGTTTCCTTCGGCATGATGCCAGCATACGCGATGGACGACGCGATGGCACGCCTGGGCGGTATGGCTCAGGACCACCTGCGAAGGCGGGCTTTCACGAAGATCGCCTTGCGGAGGTAGGCTCGGGCAGGCGTGTCGGTGGGACCGCTTTCTCTGAAGACTCCTGACGGTTCGCACCTGGGCTCAGTAAATAGCCCGGCTCGGGCAGATAGGCCTCAGGAATAGTCCCTGTTTGAGTTGAGATCGAAAGTTCGTCGGAGAGTCGGCCTGTAACTTCAGCCAAGTACCATTCGTTAGTCTTCCGACCCTGGATGAGAGATCGCAGGTCAATCCGCCCCAGACGAAACCTTCGCAGCTCGCTGGGCGCTGCGCCCACCACGAGATACCGAGCGTGCTTGCTCGCCGCATCATCCATCAAAAGGCAGATATAGTGCCCCCCGATGGCATCGCGCAGCAAAAAGCTGCACGCCATCGCAGTAATCGAGGACATGGTGGCAGCGAATTGTCTTCATGACGGCATTACCTCACAATGGGCAACGATATTATACGCATTGTACGGCCACCAGGTGCGGTGCGCGGGCTTGAATGTCTGCATAATCCTGCCCGCCCCCGGGAGCAGTGTCACCCTGCAGACCAGATACCCTCTGAACCGCGGCAACCGAGTACGGTTCTTCGCCTCCACTGCGTCCGACCAGACCGACAGGCCTCGCGCGATGCACTCATCGAGGTTGAACGCCGCGTTCGGTTTCTCACGTCGCTGCGAGTGAAAGTCATCGTCCTTTGCCGGATCACTTTCGAACAAGACGATAGACAGCAGTCTCTGCGACGATCTCCTCCGCCAGGTCAGGCGGGCATTTCTCTGGTAACGGCTCGCGATATTCGGGCATGTCCGCGCGTATATCGGCAAACGGCGGCATCCGCCTCCACGCCCATGGCGGGATCACGGATGGGGCGATGTCAGTTCCCGGCACGAACTGAAGCAGGCTCGCAGGACTGCTCGAAACTCGCCATGGTTCGCAGCGGGGCGCAGCGACGTTCGCGAGCGGCGTAAAAGGCGGCATGGGCCGCGGAGAAGAGCACACCGATGCCGCCGACCAGCAGCAAGGTGACGCGCGAACTGCGCCAGGATGATCGCTCCCACCGATGGCGCGATCAGCCGGGTGATGCCATTCATCAGGATCTGGACCCCCATGTAGCGCGATGTGTCTCCTCCCGGGGCGCGAAGTGGTTGATGCCGATCTGCCAGCTCAACACCCATGAGCCGCCCATGACCGAGCCGCGGGCGAGTCGCCCAACCGTGGCCAGGGGCAGCGCCAGAATGGGCCATACCATGGTCGTAACGACCAGCATCAGCGGGTCCAGCCCCCAGCCCAGCCGCACCCAAGCCCAGGTCAGCCACGGGTTTTCGCGGTCAAACCAGGCCCCGAGGCGCGGCATCACCAAGAAGGAGATCAACGAGGGGATCACGTCTACCAGCAGCGCCACGCTCGTGTAACCACAATGCAGCTCCCGCGTGAGGAACAACGGGATCGTCGCCACGTACATCAGCCCACTGAAGGCAAACAGGAAGAATCCCACCAGGTAGCCGCGGAATCGCCGGTCGTGTTGCACGATTCGCAGCGACCGAGCCAGCTCGCGCAGGTTCGGCGGCGGCTTTGCCTCAGCCGGCGTCAGCGTCTCTCGCACGCGAATACGTCCGAAGCATGCGAAGGCCCCCAGGCCGAGCAGCGCGGCGAGAGCCGTCAGGGCGGCGATCCATGGCCGCTCCGCTCCGGCGAAACGGTCGAGAAGGCGCGCGGAGCCCAGGTTGCAGGTCAGGAAGACCAGTGCGGCCCAGCGGCGAATTCTCCCGGCAACGGCCCCGCGGTGGGTGACGGGGTAGTTCAGGCGCATGATCGCCGCGATGGCCGGACGGATCACGAAATCGAAGCAGCCCCCCAACCCGGCCAGAACCAGGAAACCGAGCGGATGGCCCGACGCCGCCATACCCAGCGAGCATAGCGCATAGAGTACGCCGGGCGCCACGACGAAAGGCATCTTGCGCCGGGAGGACATCGCGACGCCGGCATAGAACCCCGCGAACATGCCGAGGCTGGCGATGGTCAGCGGCACCGTCAAATGCCAGTCGCGGGCGTGCAGCCCCTTGAGCGCCATCATCGGCACGTTGGCGAGGATGCCCGCGGCAGCGGCCTCCAATACGGCGAAGGCCAGATGGAATCGAAAGGTCCGCACCGCCGACGGCGGCATCGCGGCAAGCGCAACGAGTTGCGGCGGCCCCTGTCGGCTAGTCATCCCAGGCCTTTCCGTCCAGGAACGCGCGGACGGTGCTGAGCCTGGCCCCTTGCTGCTGAAGACTTCGGTAGGTGGCCTCAACGGTCTGGGGGGATGAGCGCGCGGACCGCACCACCGCATCGACGAGCACGGCCACATCAAATCCCAGTTTCAACAGCCCCTCGGCCGCCGCCATGATGCAATACTCCAGTGCCAGCCCGAATACGGCCCATCGGCGGATAGCCAGGCCGCGGATGACAGCGGCGGCGTTGGGATTGCTGACGAACACGTCGTAGGCGCGGGTGCGGACGTTTTCGTCCGGCGTGGCGCAGCCGCGCCGTTCGAGGAAGATTTCGCGCCCGGTCAGCGGCTGTTGCGGCGGCGAGAGGCCATCGACGGTGACATAGCTCGCGCCTTCGTCCAGGCAATCCAGAATCGGGACGGCATACGGACAGGCGGAGCCGACCACCGGAAAAGGTTGCCTGCCCTCCTGAGCAATTTGCGCCCGGCGCAGCACGCGCAACACGCCGAGACAGGTGGTGGCGACAACGGGAACAGCGTGCCGCCGGCCGTGGTCCAGCAACTGCCGCAACTGTGGTTCGATCTGGATCACCCGCGGCGAAAAGACCAGGCGCCGATCCGCCCTGCTGGGAATGCGCGTATCCACATCGAACAACGCATATCGCCCCGTGCCGGCGGCCGAGTCCGGCGCGGGCGACGTCTCCGTGTCACGATGGCATGGCTTGCAGGTCATTGCGTTGGTGCTCTTGAGCCCTCGTGTCTCAATCGGAGTCGGTGTCGAACAACTCGTCCGTGTCAGGGTCGTTGTCGCGGTCCAGATCGCCGACGTTCGCCCGTTTGAGCACATCCGCCGCCCAGGGAGAACCTGTCCCCGCGGTGAACTGGACGGCGCCGGCGACGGTATCCCAGCTCACAGTGGCCTGTATATAGGATGCTCGCAGCCACTTGGGAACCTCGCCGGTCACGTGGCCATCGGCCCAGGCGACATTGCCGCGGCCGTTGTGCCGCGCATGGAAATCCGGGTACTGCTGCCTGGGGCTGCCGAGGAACGGCGTCGTCTCCAACTGCGAGCCGTCGGTGTTCTTTACGGGCCGGGCGCAATCCGCGAACGCCACCTTCTGGGCGGTGTTCTTGATCCTGGTTACGTGGGTCCAGCGAAAGGCCCTCGCTCCGGTGCCATTGGGATTGCCATCGTAATAGGACCAGTAGATCCAGTTGTATCCGTAGCCCAACTGGCCATTGTTGGACGGGCCGGACCAGGTGGGGCAGGCGGTCAGCCTGCGCGTGCGAGTGTAGGGCGATAGAAACCCCTCGTTGATGTCGAAGCCGGCCGGATCGCTCGCCGCGTAGCTCGTGTCCTGCCGGCCGGTCCAGAACTTGTAATACTGCGAGTTCGTGTAGTCGCGGGCGGGGCAGGCGTATCCATGGTTGTCGTCGGCATAGAGGAGCCACGCCGTCATGATTTGCCTCAGATTCGAGGCACAGGAAGTCTGCTCCGCCGCTCCCCGCGCGACTGAGGGCCGGCATCAACAATCCCACCAGGATGGCGATGATCCCAATCACGACCAGCAGTTCAACCAGAGTGAAGGCCGATGCCGCTTTGTTTGGCCGCATCTGTCGGCAGCCCATCCTGTTCGCTGGCTGTGCGGCGATCGGTAGGTGCGACCGGTGCGTTTCGGGATGGTCGAGGATTGTGGCCAGCTCACACATGCTTGCGCGGAGATCGGGTCTCCTGTCGCCGAACCCGCCATATTTCGGCAGGCAGGCGAACTGCACCATCATACTCGTTTACGCTCAGCACAACGAGGCGTTGGCGGGACAGCATACGCCATCCGGCGGGCGATTTGCAGCCCCGCCTACCATGGTGTACTATCATTGTTCAATGACCAGCGTACTCTCGCAGCACCGGCAACACCCATGAAAATTCTGTCTGAACAGGTGATCCTTGTCACGGGGGCCACGGATGGCATCGGCCGCCTCACCGCCAAGGATCTGGCTGGCCGCGGCGCACGCATCATCGTGCATGGCCGTAGCGTCGCGCGCGCCGCCGCGGCCGCCCATGAGATCCGCGTCGCTACTTCCAACCGGTACGTCAACCCGGTTGTCGGCGACCTGTCATCTCTTGCCGACGTCCGCAGCATCGCCGAGCAGGTCCGCGCCCAGTACCCGCAACTCGACGTCCTGATCAACAACGCCGGCATCGGCGCCGGCCGGCACGGAGAGCAGCGCAGCCTCAGCGCCGACGGGATCGAACTGCGATTTGCCGTCAACTATCTGGCGCCGTTTCTCCTGACGCGGCTACTGCTGCCCGTCCTGAAAAGCTCCGCGCCCTCGCGCATCGTCAGTGTTGTCTCGGCCGGCCAGAGCCGAATCGACTTCGACGATGTCATGCTCGAGCGCCGTTACGACCAATCCCACGCCTACGGCCAGTCCAAGCTCGCGCTGGCCATGCTCACCTTCGATCTGGCCGAGGAGCTGCGCCAGGACCATGTCACGGCCAACTGCGTCCATCCCGGCGCGCTGCTCGATACGAAGATGGTCCGCGAGGCATTCGGGCGATCGCGAGGCAGCGCCCAGTCGGGCGCGGACAACGTCGAGTACCTGGCCATCTCCCCCAAGCTCGATGGCGTCACCGGCCAATATTTCGACCAGCGGCAGCGTGCCCGCGCCCACCCCCAGGCCTACGACGCCAAGGCCCGCCAGCAGTTGCGCCAGCTCAGCGAGGAACTAACCGGAAAAACCGCGTGATCATCGCGAGATCGACGCGTCTGGGCCGCATGTGTTTCGCGGGCATCGCTCGGCTCGCCCGTTATGTCAAACCTCGCGACGGTTGAGCTGTCCAAGGAATATGGGATCTTCGGCTATACTGTCTCCCATGCGCATGGGATGTCTCGCGATTGCCTGCATGGTGCTGTGGGGATGGTCTGGCGCGGCCGCCGCGCAGGAGAATGCCGCCACGGCGCCGGCGCCGCAGGGGAAGCTCTCGGCGACCATTACCGACGTGCAGGGCATCGTTCAGGTGCGCGAGGGTGAGGATGGCCCATGGCGCAAGGTGACGGTGGGCATGGTGCTGGGCGAGGGCGCCGAGTTTCGCACCGGCCCGCGATCCGCCGTGCGATTCACGATCCCGCCCGATCAGACGGTCACGCTGGATCGACTGGGGACCGTGAAACTCATCGAGGCGGTCAACGATGGACAGAAGGTCAAGACCGACCTGGGGATGAAGTACGGGCGCGTGCGTTATGACATCGAGGCGGCGGGACTGGAACACGATTCGGTCATCCACAGCCCCGGCAGCGCGCTGGCGGTGCGCGGAACGCGCGTGAGCCTCTATGACCAGCCGCCATTCGCGCCCGAGGCGGTCAGCTTCACCGGCCGGGCCGCGTTCCGCAATCAGCGCAATCAACTGGTGGGGTTTGGCGCCAAGGGCGCCAAGACGGAGATTCGCAGCAAGGACGATTCGCCGGCGCAGACGGCCGCGTCGAATGCGACGATCCACTCCGGGGGCCTGGAGGTGACGGAGTATCAGCTCAGCCAGGTCAGGTTCCTCACCGCGCATCAATCGGAGACGCTGGGGCAGGTGGTGTCGAGCAAGCTCCCCGTGACCAACGCCGAGCTTCCAAGCCTGCTCACCGGCGGGCTGGATTTCGTGCTCCGCTGGCAGGTGCCGGGCAATCAATTCGCCGACTTGAACCTGATCGTGCGCACGCCGAAAGGCGAGGTGATGGGCAATCCGCCGTTCATCCTGTCGCTCATGCCGAATAATCCGGTGCTCCAGCACGCGGTGGGGCAGGACCTGCCGCCGACGACGCCGAGCGGCGGGCAGATGGGCCTGAACAGCATCGGCCCGGCCGGTTTTGAGATGGGGAGTTTCGCCAGCACGTTTCCCAAGGGCGTGTACATCACGGGCGCGTACAACTTCATCCCACCCAAGCCTGGCGAGAGCGGCGTGGGGCCGAAGGTGCCGTTTACGCTCGAGGTCTTCGAGCACGGACAGCGGCTGCCGCTGGTGCTGAACTTCGACCAGGCGAGCAAAGGCGAAGAGCCGCCGGTCTTCGGGTTTGTCTTCCACGGCTCGGTCTCGGTGCGCGAGTTGAGTGTGACGGCGGTGCAGGTGGTTGCATCGAAAGCGACGGCATCGGTTCATGCGAAGACGCCGGTACGCGCGGAGACGGGAGTTCCGAGTTCCGAGGTTCGAGTTCCGAGTGCCCCGCAAACAATGGAGCCTCGGCCCAGCGCAGCGCCGCGCAAGCGGTGAGGGAACCCTCTATCTGAAGCGGAAGCGTCAGCGCCCGCCCCGGACTCAGGGCGGGCGCTGACGCTTCCGCTTCAGACAATGCAAAGATCAAAGATCACGCACAACCGTTCGGATTACGAGCTGAAGCTCGCACTACGAACGACTGCACTACGAACTCCATCACAAATCGCAGAGCTTCACGGCCGCCGCCAGCGACGTCAGCGGGTTGCGCTTCGGGATGAACTCGTGGGCGACGTAGCCGTCGAACTTGATCTCCAGTAGCGCCTTCATGATCGCGGGATAATAGAGCTCCTGCGTCTCGTCGATCTCGTTGCGCCCCGGCACGCCGCCCGTGTGGATGTGGCCGATGTAGTCCTTGTACTTCTTCAGCGTGGCGATGACGTCGCCCTCCATGATCTGCATGTGATAGATGTCGTAGAGCATCTTCACGCGCGGCGAGCCGACGGCCTTGCACACCTCGGCGCCCCACGGCGTGTGATCGGCCATGTAGCCGCCGTGGTCGCGCTTGCTGTTGAGCAGCTCGAAGCAGACGGTGACCTTTTTCTCCTCGGCGTAGCCGGCGATCTGCTTGAGGCCTTCGATCATGTTCTTCTGGCCCTGCTCGTCGTTGACGCCCTGGCCGCGGTTGCCCGAGAAACAGATGCAGTTGCGGAAGCCCGCGTCGGCGCAGGCGTCGATGGTCTTGCGCAGCCCGGCCAGGCACTTGGGGTGGTTCTCCGTCTTGTTGAAGCCGAAGCCGATGCCGTTGTCGGGCGCATTGACCATCGTGCAGACCAGGTTGTGTTTCTTAAGCGTGGCGAAATCGCCGGGCCCCAGCAGGTTGACGCCCACGAGGCCGATCTTCACCGCCTCCTGGCAGAACTGATCGAGCGGAATTCCACCGTAGCACCACTTGCACGCGGATTGTTTGATTCGGCCATTGAGCACGGTCTTCTCCTTGTTTTCCTGGGCGAAGGCGCGGGACGAGGGGCGGAACATCGCTGCCGCCGCCACGCCGCCGGCCGCCAACATCGCCTGACGACGACTGATCGGATTCGACGAATGAGAACTCATGAGGTCGCTCCTTTGCCCGTATGCTACCTCAAGGGCAAGGAAATTAGTAGCGGCCGCCGCAGCGCCCAACTACAATTCTCAGCGTGCCGCAACCGGCCCGCGACACGCGGCGTATAAAGGCCATGACTCGGCTGCTCTGCATTATCCTCGCATCGCTCCTGGCATTGCCGCTGATCGGCTCGGCCGACGGGCCCTCACCGGATGCGGGATTTCTGCTGCACTTCAACGGCGTGAGCGGCCAGCGCGCCTGCGACACATGGCTTCTGCGCGGCATCCAGGAGGCCGGTTTCAAGGGAACCGTTCAAGCCTACGACTGGTCCGAGGGCGACGAGGGGCTGGTGGCGCTGCTGGCGTTTAGGCGCAACCGGGAAGAAGCCGTGAAAGCGGGGAAGGTCATTGAGCAGCAGTGGCGCAAGTCACCGAAGGGTCCCATCTACCTCACCAGCCATTCCGGCGGCGCGGGGATTCTCGTGTGGGCGATGGAAAGCCTGCCGGAGGATGTCATGGTCGATAGCGTCGTGTTGATCGCCCCCGCGCTCTCGCCGCAATATGACCTCTCGGCTGCCCTGCATCACGTGCGCGGCAAGGTTTACGTATTCTCCAGCCCGTTCGACAAGGCGGTGCTTGGGACAGGGACGAAGCTGCTCGGCACGATCGACCGGATAAAGTGCGAGTCGGCCGGGCTGAACGGCTTCAAGCGGCCGGCCGGCGCTGATGAGGAGCAGTATCGCAAAGTAGTGCCACAGCCGTATCAGCGCGACTGGATCGAGAAGTACGACAACAACGGCACGCACATCGGCGGCATGGGGCGCACATTCGCCCGCGAATACATCGGCAAGCTGCTACTGACCGGCCGGCCGCCGCAGGATGACACGCCGAGCACCCGGCCATCTGCGCCCCACCAGACTGCGATTAACCGTGGCAACTGAGAACGACCCAACCTGCGCCCGGCCGACGCGCCCCCACACGTCATGGCGGAGATATCGGCAGGTGCTGGCCTACGCGATAATGCTGGCGTTGGCACTGGTGTCGATCTGGTTCATCAATCGGCGGGTAGATGAGCTGGCAGCGCCGAAAAGCGGCGGCGATGGCGCTGCGGCGATGGGCGCGGTCGAGAAGAGGTAGGCCGGCCGGGCGCGCGTCGCACCCGATACCTTGGTCACCGTTGACAGCGGCGCCGACCAGACGCCGAGGTTGTCCAACGCCCTGGCAAAGAACCGGTTGGACCCCGTCCGCAGGAACGATGCCAGGAACTTGCAGGTCCATCCGCCGGCCGCCGATGTGTCGGTGTACAACAGCTTGTCCTTCTTCACATCGAGCTTGCCGTTGTTGTCCTTGTCCCAGAAGAACTGCACGCGCATGATGCGCGAATCGGCGGCCGACGTGGTCGCCGTCAGCTTGAGATAGGATTTCGTCGTGACCGGATCGGGCGCGTCGGTGAGCTTCACGATTTTGGGCAGTCGCGCGATCACGGTCGCGGCGGCGCTCATCGGATCGCTCCAGGCGCCATCGTCATCCCGGGCGCGCGAGAGGACATGAATCGCGCCCAAGGGCAGCGACGTTGGCGCTGCGTGCGTCCATTTCCAGTGGCCGGCGCTGGACGATCCCGTGCCCAGGAGCGTATCCGCGCCGTCGATGACGCCGTTGGCGTTCTTGTCGAAATAGAACTGGACCGCCGTAACCCGGCCGTCGGTGTCGCCCGCCTGCGCATCCAGTGTCATCGTCTGCGCCCGCGTGAACGATGGCGTGACGGAGAATGAGGAGATGCTCGGCGGAATGATCGGCGCGATATTGACGTTGTCCAGCCAGACGCGCACATTGGGCTGATTCACGCTGTTGAGCCGGAACTCCACATCCACCGTCTGGCCGGCGAGGGCCGACACGTCGATCTTCGGCGCATGCACCAGCGCCGTGCTTGTATCGCTGGTGCCGACCAAGGACCACACGACGTTGTTGTTCAAACTGAGCTGAAGCGAATCGCCGTCGCCCTTGTTCACGAAGTGATAGTCGAACGTGAGCTTGCCCGCATTGGCCGGGAAGTCGATCTGCCGCCGCATGACGGCCGGCGAGCCCTCGAACGCTTCGGCGACAACATTGCCGCTGCCGTCGTTCACGGTCTGCACATGGGTCAGTTCCTCGTAGTCGGCCGGGTTGATGCCGGTGCTGAAGTCCATGCCAAGCGGAACTGCCGTGCCGGCGCTGTAGGTTCCGCTGTCGCCCATGCCGAAGAGGTTGACGTTTCTGCCCACGACGCAGGAGCTGTCAAGAAGCTGGTCGAACGCCTGGTCCGGCTGGATCGCGCCATTGAGCAGGTCCAGGAGAATGCCGCCCGGCCCCAGCAGCAGATCCTGGCTGATGTCAGCGCGGGCGATGGGCACGCGCAGTCTTGACAAACAACTGAAGCCCGAAGCCGGCCAGGCCATCGGTCAAGTCGCCCGCCTTATACGAATCGGCCGAGAATCCCGCCAGCGGGTCCCACGAGCCGATCGCGCCGAACTTGACGTTGTGCTCGAACGTCAGCGCTGCCGGCATCAGCGGATCGTCGTACGTCCGGTTGCCAACCGGCAGCGTCATGAGGTCCACTGTCAGCCCCACGCCCTCACCCAGATCCAGCACCGAGTCGGTCAGATCGAACAGCGTGACATCCGGGCCGGCCTGTCCCACGGCATTGAGCCACACGGTGACGTAACCATCCTTGCTGTCGTCCGTGACTACCTTGTTGGATCCTGCATAGAAGGAGCCCAGCAGATCGTCCAGGTCAATGCCAATCTCCAGCCCGACGTTCGCCAGGCTGAGCTTTGTTCCGACGGCGCTTCAGTTCCGGCCCGACCGTCACGTCAATCAGCAGGATGGGCTTGCGGCTCTGCGTGTTGGTCCCCAGGAAATCGCCCATGATCTGCTTGAGGCTGTCGATGAACCCGCCTTCGGTGACCGCCTTGCCGTCCTTGGGCTGGCCGCTGTTGTCGTACAGGTCGAGGCGATAGGCGATGTTGGGGTAGTCCTCGCCCGGCCCAAGGCCCTCGACCTTGGCAAAGAGCACCGCATCGTGCGGCGGGTAGATGGGCATGCTGAATGTCGTGTCAGTCCCATTGAGCTGATGCTCGGAAAGGATCGTGCCATTGCCATCGACCAGCGAGAGCTTGCACGGCAGCGTGCCCGTGCGTTGGAGGAACAGCGTGTATGGCTTGTCGGTCGCCGAGCAATCCAGCTTGAACCAGTCGATGTCGTTGGCGCTTTCCAAATGTCCGAACTCGTGACCGTGCAGGGCAATGCTCGTCGCATCGGCCGGCGGGATGCCGTCGTCCGTGGCCGCCTCGGGATGGTCATCCCGTGGCGTGTCCCACTGCTCGCTGATGACATGGACGGTGTAGTCCCCCTGCATGAAGTAGTCCAGGTCCGGCATCTCCAGCCCATGCACGCCAATGCAGTACACCGCATCGGCTTCGGGCACAACCGTGATCCTCGACGCCCGCGGCGAATCGGCCACGCTCTCCAGCGCCGGCGCATCATCGCTGTGGGCCAGGACGTTGCCTTGGGCGTCGTAGAGGAAGAGGTTCGGATCAAAATCGCCGACGGGCACCACCTCAAACGCGTAGCGCCAGCCCTTGCTCAGATTGAACTTCATGCAGTCGGCGTCGCCGACCTTGATGCCCGCCAGCATCTTCGTCGCGCCGATATGGCCGGTGAGCGTCGCCGTCCCCGTGTAGTTTTTGGCCTGGCTCGGGTAGTCCGGATAGTCGTCGTCGGGCACAGAGAACGCCGCGCGATAGGCCAGGTTGGTGAAATCAGCGGTGGAGACATCGGGTCCGGTCGTGTCGATAAGCTGGGGCGTGGTGGGGTCCGTCGTGAAAGCCCGGCCGAGGACGTGATACGTTCCCGCGGCCGCGTCGGCGGGAACGAACCAGTTGAAGTTGCACGTAACTGTTGCGCCGGGGGCAACGGTGACCGTCTGGTCCTGCCCGGCCAACTCGGAATCGTAGACTGGCGTGGGCGCGGGAATTGGCTCGGCATTGAGATGCTGGAGGTCGGGAACAAAGCTGCCGTCGTAGAGGCGCAGAGACACGCGTACCTGTGTCACCGCCGAGCTTGTGTTCGTCACAGTAAGCGGAATCGTCACGCTATTGCCCGGGAAGACCTGCGACGGCTGCGCGGCGCCGCAGTCCAGGTCGATGCCCGGGACGACGGGCGCCGGGGCGGCCGCGAGATTGTCGATGCGCATCAGAATCGCGTCGTAGCCTCCGTGCTCGTCGCTGGGGAACGGGTCCGTGTAGTTCCATTGATACTGTGCCATGGCGTCGAAAAAGCTCTGGTTGTGCTGATAGCCGCCGGCGATGTAAAGGTGGCCCTGACTGTCGATGGCCAGGCCGTGGTAGGTCAGGTCTCGGCCCGTGGTCCCGCCGAAATGGCTGTATTGAAAGGCCCAGCCGGGCACCGTTTTCGACTGCGATGTCTTGGCGGTGGTGTCGGGGATGCACTGGAGCGCGCCTCCCCCGACGAAACCGCCCGCCCCGTCGCCCACCCCGAAGAGTGCGCCGGCGGCGTCAACCGCCAGGTCGTCCGCAACGCCGCCATAGATCGTGCCCGCCTGGCTGGGTCCCGGCGAGGCCAGCCACGTGCCATAGCCCGCGCTGCCGCTACGGCTGAATTTCAGGACGTAGTAGCCTCCCAGAGATAGCGTCTGCCACTGTCCCTTGGGTGGCGTGCTCCATGAGTCCGTGGTCACCAGGTAGGTATCCGAGCCGTTGGAATTGGCCGTCATTTCGCCGGCGAGGAATGCGTTGCCCGCAGCATCGACGCTGACCTGCGTCCCGCGCACAGCTCGACAAACCCGCCGGCGCTGGAGTCGGCGTAAACGTAATTCCGCCAGACCTCGCCGCCCTGCGCATTGAAGTTCAGCAGGATCGCCACATCCTGCATAAGCATCTGTCCCGGCATTGGGGTTGTCAGATCCACGTTGCTGCGGGCAGTGCCCGCAACGCGCACCTCGTCCCAGGCGTCAACGGCGACCCCAAAGCCGCCCGAGTCCCCTTCCACGGTCGCAGTGACCAGCGATAACGCCGAGTCTATTTGCAGCTCCGTGCCCGGCGAATCCCAGAGCGAGTTATCGATCGGCGCGCCCAGCGCTGGGCTTGCGGCCCATTCGATGACGCCGCTGCGCGTG
Source organism: uncultured Phycisphaerales bacterium (assembly GCA_963836515.1). Lineage (GTDB taxonomy): Bacteria > Planctomycetota > Phycisphaerae > Tepidisphaerales > Tepidisphaeraceae > CAWIJX01. The sequence goes on along the minus strand of CAWIJX010000004.1, from coordinate 1,129,230 downwards.
AGCTTGGTCAGCAGTGGCATCGACTTGAGCGGCGTGCCCGTCACGTAGGCATTGCCGTGCGAATCGACCGCCACGTCGCCCCGATGTCGTTGGCGCTGGTGCCCAGATATCGCGCCCAGGCCAGCGAGCCATCATCGCTGAATCGGGCGACGAACGCGTCGCTGTCGCCGCCGTGATAGGCGTCGCCGGTGACGTTCAGGTCGGTGGAGGTGGTGGCCCCGGTGATGTAGAAGCCGCCAAGCGGGTCGGCCGCCACGGACAGCGCCAGGTCGGTCCCGCTGCCGCCGAAACGCTCGGCCCACAGGACATCTCCGCGCGGCGAGAGCTTGGCGATCAAGGCATCGCATCCGCCGCCGGAGCCGCCGACGGATGGAAGCTCAGTTGAATACGTCTCGCCCACGACGATGACGTTATCGTGGCTGTCAACGGCGACATCCCACGCGTAGTCGAGCTGCGCACCGCCAAGACAATGCACCCAGCCCTCGGTTGGAGATTTGGTACTCAGGAGCCATCGCGACTCCAGCGCCTCCGCCACGGCGGCCGAGCGATGCCTGCAGGGGCGCGTCGATACAACGAGACGGGGCGCTCTCCCGTCGGTACGATTTCTTCGCGCGGTGACATTCACTTCCTCCTGTAATCACATGCCTTGCCAACCAACAAAGCGTAAAGGATGGCGGGGGGAAAGTCCATCCGCTGAAGGGGTTGCCGCCGATGGCGAGCCTGCTGACCCGGACCGAACCGATGCGAACTGTGCCTAAAGCCAGTTTGCCCTCACTTGATGTCGAGAGTGTTCTCGATGTCGTACGTGAAATCAACCCGCATCGCGCGGCGGCTGTACGTGTCGTTGACGTAGACGTGCCGCTCGCTGAAGCCCGCGCCGGTCGGCCAAGCCAGCGGGATATCCGGCACGGCGATCGTCGGCTTGCCTTGCGGGGCGTTGACGTACTGCGAGTCGAAGTTGCCGTACTTGCCGAACTCGAGAATCAGGTTGCCGACGTTGTCGTAGAGGAGCACCGAGTTCGTCATCGCATTGGGCAGAACCAGCCGGCCGTAGCGATCAAGATCGAAGCGAGGCACGCGGCAGACACAGCAGGTGTTGCCGCCGAAAGCCTCGAAGGAATTGCTGAAGGGGGCCAGGCCGACATAGGTGTTGATGGCGCCTTCGAGTTCGCTGGCGGCCATCGCATCATCCTTGCCTGGCATCGTGCCGCCTTCGGGTGAGAACTTGACGACGCTGCCGACCGACAGGCGATAGCCCTGGTCTTTCTCAAATCCCGGCGGGGGCGAGAAGCCCTTCGGCCGGTGCATCAGGCCGACGTAGATGTTGCCCTTCAGATCGACGCGGATGTTGGCGTTGCCCTGCGGGACCGGCCCGATGATGGCGCTGTCGAGCTCCGGCGGATATCGCTTGAGGTCCTCGGCCTTGCCGCTGGGGAAGACGCCCTTGAGATACTTGCCCTTGAGCGGCTTGCCATCCGGGCCGAAGCCGGCGATGGCGTACGCCACGAAACGGTACATGAACGAGAGGTAGACCTTGCCATCCGGGCCGACGCCGATGCCGCGCTCGGCGAATCCGATGCCATAGCGGCTGTAAATGTACTTGCTCAGGACATGCGTGCCGCTGGCGTACGGCGCGGGATTCAGGTCGCGATCCAGCCGCCAGAATGGCCCGCTATAGTCGGCCGCCGAGCCATCCCACTTGCCGCTGACGCGGGTGTACAGCAGGCCGTCGTAGCCGATCGCCAGATCGTTGGCGAGGAAGTCCTTGCCGTCTTTTTTCAGAATTCCGCCTTCGCCCGTCAGGCCGTTGAAACGCCACATGCGGGTGGTGCCGTTGGAGATGTAGATCTCATCGCGGGCGAAGTCGACGGCCAGTCGGTTCCAGTCGGCCGGCAGATTGCCCTTGGCCTTGAAACTGGTGGGGCGGGGCTCGAATGTTGCGCCCTTGTCGGCGAGGACGACGAGATCGCCGGGGACGCCGGTTAGAAAGACCGAGGTCCGCTCGCCGGAAGCCACCAGCGCCATCTGAGGCTTCGCGGTCTTCTGCTGCGGGAAGTCATACTTGGCGGCCGGCTCTGCGCCGGATGAATAGTCCTTGAATTTCGAGACGCTCACGTTGTATTGCCAATAGCCCTTGCACGTGCGCGAGAGGATGTAGATCTCGCCGGTCTTGGGGTGGATGGCGATCTGGTGGGGATTGGCCAGGGCGATCCGGCCGATCTCCTTGCCGCCTTCATCGAACACGGCAACACGCTGATTCTGTCGGTCGGCGACATAGACATTGCCCTTGGCATCGACGGCCACGCCATGAATCGGGCCCTCGGTGATCTCGTGGTTGCGGGGATTGAACTTCGTCCAGGCGCCGCCCTGCCCTTCCTTGTGATCGACGGGAATGGTGACGAATGGCCGCATCGTCTCGGCGCCGTTGGTCTTCATGCGATAGACGCAGCCGGGCGGGAACTTGTCGATGTACTCGTGGCCGTAGATGGTCTTGGACGAAAATGGCCCGCTCAGATAGAGGTATTTGCCATCCGGCGATGCGGCAAGAAAGACCGGGCCGCCGCCGGTGTTGGGATTTCGCCCTTTTTGGGGCCAGAGCGCCAGCACGGCGAAAGTTGGCTGCGGCACCGCGCCGGTGACCTCAATCTTGAACGTCGAGCTTCCATCGGTGAAGAGCATGCCATTCCTGGTCGAGGCGCTGACCATGGCGAGATTGCCGGAGCGGCTGTTGACGTAGAACTCGGGATTGAGGTTCTTGAGATTGCGGGGGAGAAACGCCTTGCGACCCTCATCCCATCGCGCGACATCCTTCATCGCATCCGGCGGCAGATTGGCCGGGAACGGCAGCACTTCGCGGAGATACCGGCCATCGGCGTCGAACATGCGCACGTTCATGGCCGCTTGATTCGCCTCGCCGCCGAAGCCCTTGATGTAAACATTGCCAAGCTCGTCGGCGACGATGCCGTCGATCGCGCCGAAGTTGCAGGGGTCTTCGCCGATGAGCCGCCCGAACTTCACGCCGATGCCGCCGCGCACGCGCAGCTTGAATGGTACGCCCGCCGCCGGTTTGCCGAAATCATCGTTGCCATCCCAAAGCAGGTCCTGCGCCAGACCGGCTTTCAGTGGCTCGGGAGGGGCTTTCGCGCCGCCGAGCATTCCCGCGGCCAAGTGGCGCACGACGCTGCTGTCGGCCGCGAGGATCGCCACTTCGACATCGGTCGGCGCGGAGACGGCGAAGGTGATGCGGACGCTGTTGCCATCCCTGATCGCGGCGGGCTTGCTCGTGAAGGAAACATCGGTGCCCAGCACGAGGGAGCCGGTCAGGAGAACTGCGAGAAACGCTTCGCGCGAAGAGAGCATTGTTGGCCTCCGTCCATGGTGATACCGCGGCGGGTGCAGAGGGTTTTCCCAGTCTGTCTGAAGCGCCAAGCGTCAGCGCCCGCTCAGATCGAAGGGCGGGCGCTTCCGCTTCCGATTCAGACACCCAAAGTGAAGAACGACTTGATCCGGCGGAGCAGATCTCCCTGCGTGCTGCGGGCGCGCTGGCGCGTGGCTTCCTCGGTGAGGCCCTCGCGAACCGCGTCCAGAATGCGCCCGGCGACTCGCGAGGATCTGCGCGATCTGCTCGGCAATCTGCGGCCGGCATGCAGGATGTCCATGAAGCCTTCCTGATCGAGGCGATAGCAAATGACGTCGCCGCGGGCGACGATGGTGGCCGAGCGCGGCGAGCCGGTGAGCAGGCCCATCTCGCCGAAGAAATCGCCGCCGTGGATCATGGCGACGGTGCTGGCAACGCCGCCGTTAACGGCAACCCGCACCTCGGCGCTGCCGCTGCTGAGGATAAAGAAATCGTGGGCGGTGCCGCCCTGGCGGGTGATGGTCTCGCCGGAGATGAAGGGTGTGAGCCGAAGTCGGGCGGCCAGTTCCGATCGCTCTTCATCGGTGAGCGGCTGGAACAGTTCCACGCCGCGCAGGGCCGACGTGCGCCGCCGCATCTCCTCATCGTTCTTGCGCTGCCGGCGGGCCTCATCGTCTTCCGTGACGAACAGCGCCTGGGCGGGGATCGACAGCCCCATGCCCGCGCGGCGAAGGGCCGAATAGATCCGCGCGCGCACTTCCGAGTCCACAGGCGCGTCGAGCAGCAGGTTGGTCAGCCAGTAGCGCACGGCGTATTGGCAATAGCTTTCCTTGAATTCCACGAGCACGCAGTTGGGCGGAGGATCGGACGCGACATGCGCGATCGGCTCCTTGCGCAGGGCGGTCTCCACGGCCGCGATGACCTCTGTCGGCGAGTATCGAAAATCGACATTGAAGCGGACCCACTGGCGGTGCTGGCGCGGGCAGCCAGCACGCTTGCCCAGCACGATGACCTGGCTCTTCATGAGTTGGCCGTTGGGGATGACGATCGTGTCCCAGTTGCGCGTCTCGATGGATGTCTGCCGCCAGCGGATCTCCTTGACGAGCCCCTCCTGATCGCCAATGCGCACCCAGTCGCCGACGCTGATGGACCGCTCGAGCTGCAGGGCCATGCCGCCCATGATGTTGCCGAGGGTGTCCTGCAGCGAGAAGCCGATGACGGCCGTCACGACGGCGGATGTGGCGATGAGACCGGTGAGATTCACCCCGATATTCGAGAGCAGCGAGAGCACGACGACGATATAGGCGACGGCCAGGATCAGGTCGCGCATGATCGGCGGCGGCTCGAGGCGGATGCGCTGGAGCAGCACTTTGAACACCAGCACACCGGCGAGGTTCACGAAGGCGAAGCCCAGCACGAGCACCGATAGATTGCGGATCCAGCGAAAGCCGGCCGAGTCCGCGTTGCCCCAGTTCGCAATCCCGGCCGTGATCAGCAGCCCGGCCATCGCGGCGGCGAGCATGATGACCGACACGGCCGTGCGGATGCGCGAGGCCGGCGCGAGGAACAGCAGCGCGACGGACACGGCCAGGAACGCCAGGGCCACCCGTTGCAGGCCCACGCCGAGACCCGCAGCGCATTGAAGATGGCTCCAGAAGGACATCAGGGGCGAGGGTACAGCGGCACGGGGCGGCGGTCCAGTGGTGGGTGTGGGCGCACGGTGGGCGTGGGCGCCTGAAGTCCGGATGCCTTCGCAGGCACCGTCGGTTGCATCCCCTGCCCCACGCGGTATCCTTTCCACAGGCTTCCAGCAAAGGGAACCATCATGCCCAACGCTGCACCCAACACTCTCTACTACGGCGACAACCTCGAAATCCTCCGCCGCCACATCGAGGATGAATCCGTCGACCTGATCTACCTCGACCCGCCCTTCAACTCCAACGCCGACTACAACGTTCTCTTCGCCGAAAAGGATGGCACCCAGGCCCATGCCCAGATCAAGGCATTCGAGGACACGTGGTCCTGGGATGTCGAGGCCGCTCAGGAATACGCCGAAGTCCTGCGCTCCGGCCACGACCGCGTGGCCAAGTGCCTCAAGGGCATCCACAACGTGCTGGACGGCTCCAATATGATGGCCTACCTGTCGATGATGGCCTTGCGCCTCATCGAGCTGCGCCGCGTGCTGAGACCCACCGGCTCGATCTATCTTCACTGCGACCCGACGGCCTCGCATTACCTCAAGCTCGTGCTCGATTCGGTCTTCGGGCCCGAGAATTTTCTGAATGAGATCATCTGGAAGCGCACGTCGGCCAGAAGCGACTCCAAACGCTGGAACCAGATTCACGACACCATCCTGTTCTATTCCAAGTCCTCCCCTATCACCTGGAACAAGCAGTTCATCCCCTACGACAACTCCTACATTGAGCAGTTCTATGGCCGAGTCGAGCCCGGTACGAACCGGCGATTCACCTCCGGCGACTTGACGGCCGCGGGCGTCCGTCGCGGCGAAAGCGGCAGGCCCTGGCGCGATATCGACCCAACGCAGAACGGACGGCACTGGGCAGTGCCCGGCGTCGTACTGAAACAACTGAAGATCGAAACCCCAACGGTGCAAGGTCGGCTCGACGAGCTCGACCGCCTGGGACGAATCCTCTGGCCCGGCAAAGCCGGCGGCATGCCTCGCTATAAGCGGTATCTCGACGAAATGGATGGTGTGGCCATTCAGTCCGTAATCACCGACATCGCTCCCATTGGCGCGCACGCCGCCGAGCGACTTGGGTATCCGACGCAGAAGCCCGAAGAACTGCTGGAAAGGATCATCCGAGCATCCTCCAATGAGGGCGATGTGGTCCTCGACCCCTTCTGCGGCTGCGGCACCACCATCGCCGCGGCCCAGAAACTCAACCGCCGCTGGATCGGCATCGACATCACCCACCTCGCCATCAACCTCATCAAAGTCCGCCTCGCCGATTCCTTCGGCCCCAAAATCGCCGACACCTACACCGTCATCGGCGAGCCCAAGGACCTCGAATCCGCTCGCGCCCTTGCGGCGCAGGACAAATACCAGTTCCAATACTGGGCCCTCGGCCTCGTCGCCGCTCGCCCCATGGAGGAAAAGAAGGGCGCTGACAAGGGCATCGACGGTCGCCTCTACATGACCGAAGCCAACGGCGAAACTCGCACCATCGTCATCTCCGTCAAGGGCGGCCATGTCACGGCGGCCCAAGTCCGCGACCTCCGCGGCGTCATCGAGCGCGAAGATGCCGCCATCGGCGTCTTCATCACGCTGCAGCCGCCCACCAGCGCCATGAAGACCGAGGCCGCCGAGGCTGGCCTCTATCAAACCAAGACCGTCTCCGGCACCCGTCACCCGCGCCTCCAGATCCTGACGATCGAACAACTCCTCGCCGGCCAGAAGATTGACATGCCCGCCCAGCAGGCAATCCGCTCATTCAAGCAGGCGCCAAAGACCAAACGGGGCAAAGGCGATGAGGCGAAGTTGTTTTGAGCAGGAAACGCGGCCGGCAATGAATCCCGCGGGGCCAACTGACCGCAAACCGCGAGCTACTGCCCCCTGACCATCCCGAGTCCGTCCAGTACAATGCCCCGCCATGGCACAAGCGCTCCAAGCGACCGCACAGACCGATTACCCCCCGGCCGAGCGCCCGGCGATCTACTTCATCGGCGTCACCACCGGCAAGTCGTCCATCATGAAAGTCTTCCCGCGCTGGGCCGAGCACCTCAAGCTCGGTGATGTGCAAATCACGGGCATCGACTGCAAGTGGCACGACGATCGCGAGGTCTACCGGCGGGCCGTGAGCTTCATCAAGAACGATCCGCTGTCGCTGGGCGCGCTGGTGACGACGCATAAGATCGACCTCCTGGCCGCGTGCCGTGATATGTTCGATCAGCTCGACCCTTACGCCGAGCTCATGGGCGAGGTCAGCTCGATCTCCAAGCGGAATGGCAGGCTCGTCGGCCACGCCAAAGACCCGATCAGCAGCGGCCTGGCGCTGGAGGCGTTTCTGCCGAAGGACCACTGGCGGCACACCGGGGCAGAGGCCCTGGTGCTGGGCGCGGGTGGATCGTCCATCGCGCTGACGTGCTATATGATGGATGGCCGGCACGGAGCGAATCGGCCGGCCAGGATCATCGTCACGAATCGCAGCGAGGCGCGGCTGAAGGAGATGGAGCATATTCACGCGAAAGTCGGCCGGCCGGTCAGCGTCGAGTATCGTCACACGCCGCGAGCTGAGGATAACGATGCGCTGATGGCGAAGCTGCCGGTGGGCTCTCTCGTGGCCAATGCGACGGGGCTGGGCAAGGATGCGCCGGGATCGCCGATCACCGACAATGCGTTTTTCCCGGAGAATGGATTTGCGTGGGATTTCAATTATCGCGGCGAGCTGGTGTTCCTCGATCAGGCTCGGCGGCAGCAGGAGGCGCACAGGTTGCACGTGGAGGATGGCTGGGTTTATTTCCTGCACGGCTGGCAGCGGGTCATCGCCGAGGTGTTCGATATCGACATCCCGACGAGCGGAGCGGCGTTCGAAGAACTGTCGAGGATCGCGAGGGAAGTGAGATGATCTTTTGGAGTGCGGGAACTTGTTCCCGCTTTGTTTTTCGATGCTCGCGCGGCGTCGAAGAACCAACGGCGATCCTGCTCCTTTTTGATGCTTTCGCCGGCATCGCAAAACAAAGCGGCGATAAATCGCCGCACTCCAATAGGTCTATTTCCTGTTGCGATTGGGTGGTTGTTTGGTCGGCTTGGGCTCCTCGGCCCGCGTAACGGCGCCGGGAGATTGTCCCGCGGCGTGGAGAATGATATTGCCCATGATCTCGCTCGCGCCGCGCGCGACTTGTCGCCCACGGTGGCCGCCGCCGGGCTGTAGCCGATGATCCCGTCCACAGGATTGCCCACCAGGCCCGCCGACAGGTCCTCTTCACTATAGATGATGGCGGTTCGGCCATTCACCGTAAGCCCGCGGAGGCGCGGCGTGTGAATACTGCCGCCGAGCACCTTATTGGCGGCCGTGCGATACGCGACCTGCTCGATCTTCCACGCGGCCTTGTAGATCGCGTGATCGGCGGGCAGGGGGTTGATCTCAGCACTGCTCACGGAAAAGGTCTTGCAGATAGCCGCTTCGGCGGCCGCGCGAAAGTCGGCGACTCCTCCCGCCGTGTTGACCACCAGTACGCCGCCGCCCTCGACATATTTCCGCAGCTCGTCCCTGGCCGCGTCGCTCAGTGTGAACTTCGCCGTGCCAGTCAGGTGGGCCAGAGCGCAAGTTCTGTCGAGCTTGCCCTGGCCCAGCGTGAGAACCGTGGTTTGCAGAGCCGTCTTCTGGTGCTGTCGCAGGAAGTTATCGAGCCGACGCCAGCCGCCGGGCTCGGGGTCCCAGTTGCCAGGGTATTGAAGCCGCGCGATCTGGACGGATCGGGCCGGCGTCCCGGAGGGCGGCCGGATGATGTAACTATCGCCCTTGTATCGAAGGTCCTGGCGGCTGACCGTGTACAGGAAGATGTCGGCCGCGAGTTCGGACCATGGCCCGCGCTGCGCTCCGGCGAACGCCTGCACCTGCCAGCCTTTGCCGGGGTCGCCGCCCAGCAGCAGCATCAGCTCGCGCACGCCGTTGCTCAGGCCCTGCACGCCGGGGCGCGTCTGCCACTTGCTGCGATGAAACTGCTGCTGCGTATAGATGGGGTGGTCCTCGGGCAGTTCGCGGAATTCGCCCGGCGGGAAGAGCTTCGTGCCCAGCTTCTTGAACGATTCGGAAAATGGGACCGCGCTGCAATCGGCATTGCCGACGATGAGGCCGCCTTCCTGGACGAACTGGCGCAGCTTGGCTTCCTCGCCGGCCGCCAGGCGGATCGCCTCCTTGCCGCTGATGTAAAGGATGGGCGCATCGTGAAGCTCGCTGACGTCCACTTTCAGGTTGACGATCTGCCAGTTGAGGTCGCGCTCGATCTGCTTCGATGTCCATCGCGTGATGTTGGCCACGTCGCGCGGGCGCTCGTTCCAGGTGGCGGGGCGGGGCTTGTCGCCGGCGAAGTCTACGGTGTAGTCGAGCTTGTTCATCATGACCGGCGCCCGGCCGCGCACGAGGAACAACACCGCCCAGCAGGTGTGGGGAACGTTGCCGTCCCACGAGCCATTGCCTTTCTGCCGCGACAGGAGCCAGGCAGCGCCCTCGGCGTACCAGTCGGTGGTTCCGAAGTATTTCCGGCCGCCCGCGACGCCGACGCGCTCAATGTTATACAGCGCGTAATAAGGCCATCTGCCATCATCAAAGCGGTGGAAGTTGGCGCTCATCCAGTGCAGGCCGCGCTCGATGTTCTCATCGACGATGTTGCCCGTACACTGGATGCCCTGGTTGTAGTGGATGTACTCCTGGGTGATGAAGAGCGTGGCGACGGCGGCGGATGTCATCGACATCGTTCCGCCGCCTTTGCCCCCGCTGGCCCTGCCGGTGTAGGACCAGCTTCCATCCGCGTTCTGGTGATTGCGCCAGGCGGTATCCATGGTCTGCCAGAGGGCGGTGGGAAGCTCGAAATTCGTCTGGGCGATGGCCCAGAGGCCCAGCACGCCGTAGTTGCTGCAACTGTGGTCGTAGTCGTCGCCCTGTTGCGTATAGCGGAAAAGCCCCAGGCCGTCGCCGCCCGTGCGCACGTGGGCCATGAGCTGCTTGCCGTCGCGTGCGATGGCCTGGCGGACGTCGTTGCTCTGCGAAAGGTATTGCCACACCTGCGCCCGCAGGCCAAGGGCATAGGTGCCGATGATCGGGTTCTTGACGAGGTAATCGACGCCCTGCTTAATCCTGGCGTTTTCGCGGCTTTCGCCGGCCGCCAGGAGCGCGTACGTGGCGAGGGCGGTTCGCCCGCCGCGCTGCTCGGCGCCGCGCTCGCCCTGGCCGCGGCCTTCCCAGTCGCCGTTGGCCTGCGCCGAGTAGAGCCACTTGACCGCGCGCTCAATGGCGTCGTTCACCTGATGGGGATTCACCTCGGCCGCGATGATGGACCTGGATGGCCAGAGCAGCGCGAAGAGGATCAGTGAGATGAAGGCGATCAGGGTTGAGTGACGCATGATTGCTCGGTGGCCCGCCGAAACATTATGTCAGGATGGCCCGGGGTGCAATCAAATTTCTGAAGCGCCAAGCGTCAGCGCCCGACCTGGGCCGGGGCGGGCGCTGACGCTTCCGCTTCAGATGGAACTGAAATCCCTTCCGCGCGGGTCGGCGACGGCCACCACGATGGCCGCGATCGAGGCCGGTTTGGCCGGCAGCAGCGCGCGGGCGGCGGCCTGCAGCGTGGCGCCGGTGGTCTGGACATCATCGATGAGCACGATGTGCTTGCCGCGCACGGCATCGGGGCGGTCCAGCGCGAAGGCGTCGCGCACGTTGGCCACGCGCGCCTCGCGCGAGTGCAGGTCCGTCTGCGTCTGGGTGGGCCGGATGCGGGCGAGTGCGTGCGCGAACTCCAGGTGCGATCTCTTCGCCAGGCGCCGTGCGAGGATCTCGCTCTGGTTATAGCCGCGCCGAAACTGCCGCCAGAAGTGCAGCGGCACGGGAACGACGCAGTCGCAGCCCGCCAGAATGCCGCAAACGGATGGGCGCTCGAACAGGCGGTCGGCGAGCGATTCGGCAAGGAACCACTGGCCGGCATATTTCATGCGGTGAATGAGCTCACGCAGTGGGGCGTGGTAGACGCCCAAACGGGCGATGGCGGCGAAAGGATGCACGCCGCGGCCGAGGCACCATGGGCAGGGATCGCCGCTCTGCGCCAGGGGCACTGCGCACTTGACGCAAGACGGCGCGGATACAAGCTCGATGAGCTTGCCATCGCACTCATCACAAAGCAGGCCGGGGCTTTCGCCAGGCCTGGCGCAAGCCGCGCAGGCAGGGGGGAACAGGAGGTTCAGAATCGCACCGGCCAGGCGTCGCAGGGGGTCGAGGATGAGCGACGGCGAAGGAATCACCACTGCGGAGTATAGGGGATTCACGCCGGCAGTGCGTAATGCGTATTGCGTGCCGCGTCATGCGCATCGGGCAAACGCGCGCCTGAGGTTGGCATTTCGACGGCAGCGCGGATAATGCCGGGTGGCAGGGCGATCCGTCTGAAGCGGAAGCGTTAGCGCCCGCTCTGGCATGGGGCGGGCGCTGACGCTTCCGCTTCAGACACACAGAGAAAGACTCATGCGAAAAACCCGCGAACCTGCGTCTGTCGTCATCATGGAAGGCCTGGAACGCCGCGAGTTGCTCAGCGGCACGCCCGCCGTGACGGGGATTCCGCACAATATCAATATCAGCCGCATGCGCGACAACCAGTCCGAAGGCGCGTTGGCCATTGATCCCGGCAACCCCAAGCGCGTCTTTGCGCTGTCCAACATGGAGTATGACAATGCGCTGTTCGGCGCATTCAGCAGCGATGGCGGCACGACGTGGTCCAAGAGGCTTGTAGCCACCGGCGGTGACGGGTTGGTCTCCGCCTGTTGCGACCCCAGCGCGACCTTCGATGAATCCGGCAACCTGTATATCGCGTATCTGAATGCCGCTGAGGATGCGATCCAGGTGGCGATCAGCACCAACGGAGGCCGGAGCTTCTCCAAACTAACGGCGTTCAAGGGCGACCTGGACCAGCCGACCGTCACGGCCGCCGAGGGATCGGTGTGGGTGATGTATCAGAAGTCCGGCCAGATTACCGCCAGCGGCGCCGCCGTCACCGGGCTCGGCAAGGTCGGCAAGTTCCACAGCGAGGTTGTCGGCGATTCCACCGATGCCAACTTCGGCGATGTCGCCATCGGCCCGGCGGGGCAGGTGATGGTGACCTACCTTTCCCCCGTGAGCGATGACATCAAGGGCTCGTACGTGTATGTGGCCACGGATGCGGATGGGCTTGGTGCGGGAGGGTTTGGCAAGTCGGTAAAGGTGGCCAAGACGAACATCACGGGCTTTTTCGCGATTCCGGCGCAGAACATCGGAACGATCGACGCGGAGCCGGGGCTGGCCTACGACCGCTCGGGCGGGCCGCACAACGGGCGCGTGTACATGGTCTACACGCACATCGCCTATGCCGCCCTCAAGACGGCGGACACGGACATCTACCTCTGCTATTCGGACGACAACGGTGCTACGTGGAGGCGCCGCAGCGGGTGAACGACGACAAGACCAAGTACAGCCAGTTCCTGCCGCGAATCGCGCTGGACCAGACGACGGGAAACATCGCCATGTCGTGGTACGACTGCCGCGGCGACACCGGGACCGGCGCGTCCACCACGGACAAGATAAAGAACGACGATGCGCAGTTCTGGGCGCGGTGGGCAAGGTCTCATCCACCGGGGCTGTCGTCCTATCGCCGAATTTTCGCATCAGCGCGGGCACGTCCAATGCCGATCGCGCGAATAACGCCATTGACTACGGCGATTACACCGCGCTGGCGTTTCAATCAGGCGTGATGATCCCGCTCTGGGCGGACAACAGCAACAGCACCAGGGATAATCCCGAAGGGACATTGCACACCTTCGACATGTACGTGGCGACGATCAAGCCGGCTTTTTCTTTCTGAAGCGCCAAGCGTTAGCGCCCGCTCTTGGCCGGGGCGGTCGCTGACGCTTGGCGCTTCAGAAAAATCGCTGACGATTACTTTTTCGTGCGGTCAACAACCCCGACCGCGCTGCGTAGTTATAACAACCATCGCCGGGTGCTTCCGTGCCCGGTTTGACCTACGGAGGAGCGCATGACCACAGTAGAAGCGGCGCCAAAGACTGCCGCCGCGGCACAGGATGACGTGAAAGCCGTCGATCAGCTTGGCAAAGCCTATCAGCGAATCCTGACCGAAGTGCGGAAAGTCATCGTTGGCCAGGAGCAGGTGATCGACGAGATGATGATCTCGATCTTCGCCAAGGGCCACGCGCTGCTGGTTGGCGTGCCCGGACTGGCCAAGACCCTGCTGGTGAGCACGCTGGCGCGGACGCTGTCGCTGACCTTCAAGCGAATCCAGTTCACGCCCGACCTGATGCCCTCGGACATCACCGGCACGGAAATCCTGCAGGATGACCCCGGGACCGGCCAGCGGCAGTTCAAGTTCCTCAAAGGCCCGGTCTTCGCCAACATCATCCTGGCCGATGAAATCAACCGCACGCCGCCCAAGACGCAGGCCGCACTGCTGGAGGCCATGCAGGAAAAGAAGGTCTCCACTGGCGGCGAAGACTTCGTGCTGGAAGATCCGTTCTTCGTCCTGGCGACGCAGAACCCCATCGAGCAGGAAGGCACCTATCCCCTGCCCGAGGCCCAGCTCGACCGCTTCCTCTTCAACATCATGGTCGATTACCCGAGCTATAACGAGGAAATCGACATCATGAAGCGCGTGACGGGCGTCGTCGAGCCGCAGCGATCCTCCGTGCTCTCGCGCAAGAGATCCTCTCGCTGCAGGAACTGGTCCGCCGCGCTCCCGTGGCCGACCATATCTTCCATTACGCCGCGCGGCTCGTGCGGGCGACGCGCAAGGCCGACCCGCTGGCGCCCGATTTCGTCAAGGAATGGCTCAGCTATGGCGCCGGCCCGCGAGCCAGCCTCAATCTGATCATCGCGGGCAAGGCCCGGGCGATCCTCCGCGGGCGATATCACGTCGCCGTCGAGGATGTGCAGGCCGTGGCCCTGCCGGTGCTGCGGCACCGCATCATCCCGACGTTTGCGGCGCAATCCGAAGGTCTCAAGACCGACGATATCGTGCGCAAGCTCCTGGAAACCATCCCTGCTGACGAGCGGCTCTACGATGGCAAGCGAAAGTAAACAGAAGCTGCGATACCTGGAGCCGCAGATCCTCCAGAAAGTGCAGCACCTGGAGCTATTGGCGCGCCAGGTGGTGGAGGGCATGCGCGTGGGCATGCACAAGAGCCCCCTGCGCGGGTTCTCCACCGAGTTCTCGCAACATCGGCAGTACGTCCAGGGCGACTCGCTACGCCATATCGACTGGCGCGTCTACGGCCGAAATAACCGCTACTACATCAAGACCTACGAGGCCGAGACGAATTTCACGGCCAACCTGCTGCTCGACGCCAGCCGCTCGATGGTCTACACGTCCGGCAAGGTCAGCAAGCTGGAATACGCCAAATACGTGGCCGCGAGCATGGCGTACCTGATCATCAACCAGCGCGATACCGTCGGGCTGGGGATTTTCGACGCGGAGCTTCGCGCGTACATCCCGCCCAAGAGCACGCTGGGCATCCTGACCAACATCGCGGTGGAGCTGGAGAAGGCGCAGCCGCTGCCGCGCACGAACGTGGCCGCGCTGCTGCACGAATTCGCCACGCGCATGCCGCGGCGCGGGTTCGTCGTGCTCTTCTCCGACTTGCTGGACAACGTCGATGAGTTCCTCAAGGGCCTGGATCATCTGCGCTTCCGTGGCCATAACGTGATCGTCTTCCACGTGCTGGATCCCTACGAGCTGCGGTTCCCGTTCGACGGCACCTGGAAATTCAAGGGCCTTGAGGAAGATGGCGAGGTCGTCACGCAGCCGCGGCGCATCCGCGCGGCGTACATGGACGAGCTGAACAAGTTCCTTTCGAGGATCAAGGGCGCCTGCCAGAAGAAGGATGTGGACTACGTGCTGGTGGATACTTCCCGGCCGATCGCCGAGGTGCTCTCGGCCTACCTGATCGGCCGCTCGCATGGAGTGGGTGTGAGATGATGCGTGGATGGCGGTCAAGTTCGATTGCGCTGCTGCTGGGCATGTTGGGTGTCCCAGCCTGGGGGGATGTTGTGCGGACGGCCGAGGGGCAAGTCACGGGAGACCTTCGGTTGCGCCGGGGGGATTGCTTGTGGGCGACAAGCAAGTCGGCTTCGAGCAGGTTTTGCTGGCCGTCCGCGAGGCGCCGTCGAGTCTGTCGCAGCCACAGACCATCCATCTGAAAAGCGGTGAACGGTGGATGGTGGAATGCCGTCGCCTGGCCCTCAAGAAGCTCCGGGTGTACAGCCCGCTCTTCGGCGAGCGCGATATCGATGCCGCCAGGCTCGCCGCGCTGGACTTCATCGTCCGGCCAGATGTGCGGGGAGCCGCTGCCAATACACTCTATCGTCAGGAGGGCGAGGGCGTGCCGGGAACCGTCCTGTGGATCGACGCCGCGCGGCTGGCGATCGAAACGCCGCTCGGCGTGCTGACGCTCCCGCGCGAAGGCTGCCTTCGATACGTGTTCGCGGCCGACGCAGCGCCTGCGCTTGCGGCAGGCCAGGATCTTGTCACTCTGATCGACGGCAGCATCTTCCTCGGCAAGGCCAAGATCGTCTCGGCCGCGATTGAAATTGAACACGAACTCCTCGGCACGGTGACGCTGCCGCTGGGCGCGATCCGGTCCATCCAGCGCAATCCCCCTGGCGCGACCTACATCCGCAGTGCGACGGTGAAACAAGCGGAGCTGATCGCGCCGGCGCAGCCGGAGAAGACGGCTGCACTTGCTGATGAGGAAAGCGGCCGTCCGTGGATGCGATCAACCTTGCTGGAAGCAAAGTCATCAGCGCGATTGGCGATGCCCAAGGACGCTGCTTCCTTCAGTGCGGTCGTACAGTGTACCGGCCAGAGCATCGTGAAGATTCGCGCGGGTAGCAAGGTGCTCGCTGAGAAGAAGATCGCCCGGAACGATCCACCGTGCCTGTTGACGGCGGACGTGGCCGGGTCGGCGGAGTTGGCGATCGACGTGGATTTTGACGGCACGATGACATTCCCCTGTGGGATCATCCTCGCCGATCCACTGGTTCTCGGCCGAGCGGGGGATAACCGATGACTTTCCTGAACAACATCCTCCTGTGGACGGGCCTGGCCGCCGCCGGCGTGCTGGTGCCCATCATCATCCACCTGCTCAACCGATACCGCCATCGCCAGGTCGACTGGGCGGCGATGGAACTTCTGCGCAAGGCGCTGACGATCCGCTCGCGCCAGATTCGGCTGGAAGATGTGATCATGCTGATTCTCCGTTGCGTCGCGATCCTCCTGATCGCGTTCGCGCTCGCCCGGCCGACGATCATGGGCTCGGCGGGCGACTGGCTGGGCGGCCGGCAGCAGGTGGGCGTGGTCGTGGCGGTCGATGCGTCGTACAGCATGGGGTGGAAACAGGTCACCAGCCGCTTCGACCGCGCCAAGCAGCAGGCGGCCGCGATCTTCAAGACCGTTCGCCCGGGCGATCCTGCCACGCTGGTGCTGCTCGGCGAATCGCCGCGCGTGCTGCTGCGCAACGTCGGATATGACCCGGACGTGTTCACGCGCGTGCTCAACGACGCCTCGCTCAAGGCCGAGCGCCTCAACGTCGGCGAATGCGCCGATGAACTGAAGCTGCTGGTGACCGAGATGAAGTCGCCGGTGAAGGAATGTTACATCATCACCGATTCGCAGGCGACAACGTGGAACAACCTGCCGGAGAAAGCGCACAGCGCCCTGTCCAACCTGGGCAAGGCGGCTCGCGTCTCCCTGTTGTCGGTGAGCGACGGCGGCACCGAGAACGTCGGCATCGTGCGCTTCGAGCTGGCCGGCGGGGGCCTGTATAAGGGCGCGGCCGCTCGGTATGTCGCCGAGGTGAAGAATTTCGGCCGGCAGCCCGTCAACTCGATCAACGTCAGGCTTTCGGCCGAGCACAAGCAGGTTGACCTGAAGACCATCGGCCATTTGGAGCCGGGCGAGAGCCAGCCCGTGCCGCTGTATTACCGCTGCGACGAGGGCGGGCATTACCGGCTGGCGGCCGAGCTGGCCCGCGACCCGGTGCAGATCGACAACGAAGCCTTCGCCGTGGCCCACGTGCGCGACCAGGTGCGCGTGATGTGCGTCGATGGCGAGCCGTCGCAGCGGCCGTGGCAGAGCGAGACGGACTACCTGGTCAAGAGCCTGCAGCCCAAAGAGGGCGGCGCCATCCAGGCCGAGCGCGTGCTGCCGGCCGAGCTGCCGCTGCGTAAGCTCGCCGAGTTCCAGATCATCATGCTGGCCAACGTCGGCGAGCTGCCGCCGGAGCAGGTCAAGGCGCTGCGCGATTTCGTGGCCGGTGGCGGTGGACTGGTGATCTTCCTCGGCGGGCGCATCGACCCCGTCGCCTACAACCGCAAGATGGTCGCCGATGGCGTCTCGCTGCTGACCGGCGAGCTGGGCGAGGTGATCAAAGCCCCCAAAGAGCGACCGCTGGGTTTCGAGATGGAGCCCGCGGGCAGCGGCCACCCGCTGGCGCGGGTCATCGCCTCGCTCCCGCCAGAACTGGTGAGCGAGCGTCACGTGACGAGCTTCATCAGCGTCAAGCTCGCGCCGGCGCGCAGCCGATCCTGAATGTCGCCGGCAGCAATCTGCCTCTACTCAGCGAAAAGAGCATCGGCCGCGGCAAGGTGCTCCTGTTCGCCAGCACCGCCGACCGCGAGTGGAACGACATCGTCGCCAGCCCGGTGAATGCGATCCTGATGTCGCAGATAGTGATGCGGCTGACCGAAGTGCCGCAGGAAAAGGCCCTGAGCGTCGGCCAGCCGATGGTCGTGCCGATCCCCGCCGAACAGGCCCGCGACACGGCGCTGGTGAGGGACCCGCTTGGCAACGACACCAAGGTGGATGTGGAAAAGCAGGCGACATCGGCGGCCGTGCGCTTCGCGGCGACGGAATCGCCCGGCTTCTATGAAATTCGACTGACCAAGGACGCCAAGCCCACGTTCGTCGCGGTCAACGTGCGCGTCGGCGAGGAATCGGATGTCACGTGCATGGACGAAGCGAAGATCAAGTCGGCCCTGGCCGGACTGCCGGTGCGAGTGATCTCGCAGGCCACCGATCTGGGCGATTCGATCCGAACCACGCGGCAGGGCCGCGAAATGTGGCGCGTGCTGCTGGTGATCGGGCTGCTGATGCTGCTGGCCGAGAGCTTCCTGGCGCATTGGTTCTCCAAGCGCATGGCGGTGGCGACCGTGACGGCCGCCAATTCCGCCCAGGAACTGCTCGGGGCCCGTGCGCGGCGTGAGGATGAGCTTTGAAATTTGAGCTTTGAAATTTGAGATCTGAAATCTGAGATCTGAGATAGTGTCGATGAGCTGACTATGTTTGCGCGATTGCTGGGACTTCCCGATGCGGAGTCCGTCAACTACTTCAGCCTGAAACTGCGGCACCCCTGGCCGGCGCTGGTGGTGCTCGCGTTCCTGGCGCTCGTGGTGCTGTACGTCGGATGGCTGTACTACCGCGAGCGCGGGTTGACGCGCATCCGGCGCATCCTGCTCGGCGCTTTCCGCACGATCCTGCTGGCCGCCATCGTCGTGATGCTCTTCGAGCCCGCCTTTGCGGTGGAAGCGACGGTGAAGCTCAAGCGCGTCGTGCTCGTCTTGCTCGACCGCTCCGACAGCATGCGAAAGCCGGATGTGCGCGAAAGTCGCGACGACATGGCCGAGGCCGCGCTGGCCCTGGGAAAGATCAAGGCCGAGAACTTCACCAACGCCATCGTCGAGCAGTATCGAGGCGACATCGAAAGGGCCACCCGGCTCGATCTGGCGTCATCCCTGCTGACCAATCCCCAGCAGAAGCTGCTGGGCGAGCTTGGCAAGGACAACACCGTCAAGCTCTTCACGTTCAACCGGCGCCTGGAACAGGCCGCGGCGGATGGCACGCTGGCGGTGCAGCTCAAGCGGCCGGATGCCTCCGACAATGCCACCGCGCTGGGCAGCGCGATCCAGGAGGCGGTGGCGCGTCACGCCGGCCAGCCCATCGCGGGCATCGTCATCCTGACCGACGGCGCATCCAATGCCGGCGTCGAGCCGCAAGAAGTCGCGACCCAACTTGGCGAGCGGAAGATCCCGATCTACCCCGTCGGCATCGGCATCGCCGATCCGGCCGATGTGACAGTCGCCGGGTTGATCGTCCAGGACACCGTCTTCGCCCAGGACCGCGTGCCGGTGACCCGTGCGCGTCGAATCGACCGGCTTCGATCGCCAGCAGGCGCGCCTGTCCCTGGCGCTGGATGGCCAGGAAATCGCCGGGATGTCGCGCACGATCACGCTGAGCGGCGGCCTGCAATTCGAGGATTTCACCTTCATCCCCAGGGACCGCGCCGGGCGGCTGACGCTCTCGGCGACGATCCAGCCGCTGCCCGGCGAGAGCTCGACCGACAACAACACCGCCGGCAAGCCGATCCACATCATCGACCAGAAGATCAAGGTCCTCTACGTCGAGGGCAAGCCGCGCTGGGAATACCGGTATCTGCGAACGGTCCTGCTGCGCGATCCGCGGCTTGATGTGCGGTTCCTGATGACGCAGGGCGATGCCGAATTGTCCGAGCACTCGCCGAATCTGTATCTCAAGCGGTTCCCCGACGACGCCAGCGCGTTCGCCTTCGACATGGTGATCATCGGCGATGTGCCGTACTCGTATTTCACCAGCGAGCAGATCGACCGCATGTACAAGCTGGTCAACGAGCAGGGCGGGTTGCTGCTGATGCTGGCCGGGCGCAAGCACGCGCCCATGAGCTACGCCGGAACGAACATCGGCAAGCTCCTGCCGGTGGAGATCTCGCGCGAAGCCCCGCTGGTGGTGGCGCCGAGGCGCATCCCGTGGCGACGCCGCAGGGTATGGCCAGCGCGGCCGTGGCGCTTGAATCCTCGAGCGAGCATACCAACGCCCTGTGGCGCAAGTACATCCGCTCTACCAGGTCGCGCCGATCAAGTCGGTCAGGGCTGGGGCAACCGTCCTGGCGGAATTGAGCGTCGGCATGGGCGTGGCCCGTGAGAAATATCCGCTGATAGTCTGGCAGCGCTGCGGCAGCGGCGGCAATGGCCGCGCGATGCTCGTCGGCACCGACCAACTCTGGCGGCTGCGCTACAAGCAGGGCGACAAGTATCACGCGCGATTCTGGCGCAGACGGTCCAGTTCATGTCGCTCTCGCGGCTGCTGGGCGGCAACAAGCGCGTCAACATCGAAGTCGATCGCAAGAAATATCAGCCGGGCGACCGCGTGCAGGTGTTCGCCCGCGTGCTGACGAGTTCGTACGACCCGGCCGTGGTGGGCAGCTATTCGCTGACTCTCCAGCGGCAGGCCGCCGATGGGCAATCAGCGCCGCTGAAGCTCGAGGCCGTGCCCGATTCGCCCGGATCGTATCAGGGCTTCATCGTGCCGCGTGAGGAAGGGCGCTATCAACTAACGGCCGCTCCGGAAGACCAGCAGGCCGGGAATACCGTGGATTTCGATGTCGAGAAGCCTCTCTCGCCCGAAGCGCGCGAGCCGCGCATGCAGGAGCAGTCGCTGCGCAAGATGGCCGAGATCAGCGGAGGCAAGAGCCTCTCGATCCGCAACATCGACGAGCTGCCCAGGCTCATCGGGCGCAGAAGCAGTTCACGGTCATCCCGCGCGAATACGAGCTTTGGGACCTGCCGGTGATCTTCATGCTGCTGGTGGTGCTGGCGGGAGTGGAGTGGTTTGTCCGTCGCAGGAGCAACCTGGTGTAGGTGGATGATATGACGCCGCTGAGCGCTGAATTTGTGCAGGGCGGATCGCACGGCCGCGCGATCGAGGGCAAGCTGCGCCGCGCGTGGCACAAGGAGCGGCGGTATTCGCACCTGCGCGGCCTGTGCCACCTGCTGGTCTGGATCGTCGCGTTCATCGCGGTTGACTTCTTCGTCGATTACATGTTCCAGATGCCCCGGTGGGGCGCGTCACCCTGATGGCGATGAATCTGGCCGTGATCGGCTGGGTCATCCACCATTACTGGACGCGCTTCCTGCGCCGCTACGACGCCGTGCGCGTTGCGCTGCAGGTGGAGCGCCGACATCCCGATCTCAAGAGCCTGCTGGTCTCCTACGTCCAGCTTCACGGCAAGCTCCCCGACGGCAGCCAGGCTTCGCCGCGGCTGATTGAGGCCATGCGCTCGCAGGCCGTCGAGATGACCGCGCCGCTGGATTTCCGCGAGATCATCAGCTACGTCGAGCTCAAGCGCATCCTCGTCGTGTCGCTGTGCGTCATCGCCTTCGCGGCCGCCGTCAGCGTGAACTGGACCGACTACGTCCACGTGCTCATCGCCCGCCTTTTCGGCGGGCGCGACCTGCGCTACCCGACTGCGCACGAAGATCGACGAGCTGGCCAACCAGACGATCCGCCAGGGCGACGAGGTCACCATCGAAGCTCGCGTCCGCGGCATGGCGCCGTCGGAAGGCACGCTGCTGGTCCGGGTCGAGGGCGCCGATCGCGGCGAGTGGGAGCGACTGCCGATCCCCATGAAGCCCGTCCCGGAAGGCGACCCGCTCAAGCTCGTGGCCGACAAGCTGGGCAGGAATCGCAACGTGCTGCGCGGGCGGTTCGATTCTGTCGCTGATCCCCAAGGCGCCCGCCATCCAGGCCGCCATCATGGGCGTAAGCCTTGGCCGGCCGGGCGATCAGAAGATCTATTCGTACTACTTCCCGAATGTCTACAAGGGCTTCAAATATCGCCTGAAAATCGGCGATGCCGAGAGCCGCGAATACGAGGTGAGCGTCGTTGCGCCGCCGGCCGTTCTCCGCACCAGGGCCGATCTGGTCTATCCCGAATACACGAAGAAGCCGTCGAAAACGGTGCAGACCCTGCGGCTGGAAGTGCCCGAGGGCACCAGCATCCGCTATGAGATGGAATTGAGCATGCCTCTGGCATCAGCCCAGATGCTCAGCGGCGAGAAACTGGGCGACTCCGAAGCCCGGCCGCTGGAGCTATCGGCCGATGGACGCACCGTCCGTGGCCTGCTCCTAAACGTCTGCAAGCCGGTGGCGTGCCGGTTCCACTGGCTGGAGCGAGCGCATCGCTTCGCCTTCCCGGATGACACGCGGTACGTGATCGGCGTGATCCCCGACGCCCCGCCCGAGGTGGAAATCCTGCGGGCGCCCACCGAGGAAAAGGCCACCGTCCGCAAGACGCTCGGCATCGACTACCGCGCGACGGATGACTATGGCATCAGCCGGGCCCGCATCGTCTATCAGTTCAACGATGCCCCCGAGAAGTACAAGGACATCTACGTCACCGTCCCGTTCAACGCAGCCCGGCGTGGCCCCCACCACCCGGCCATTCGGCGGCGGCGTGGGGCACATCGCCTGGAAGCTCCAGAACGACCTGCCCGATTTCAAGGAAGGCGATCTGATGGTGCTGACGTACGCCATCGAGGTGGAGGACAACTACCCCGGCCCCGACGGCCCGCACCGCGTGCGTTCCGGCAACCGCAGCATCTCCATCGTCGGCATCCAGGAATACCGCCAGTACATGCTGGAGCGGCTCAAGCAGTTGCTGGACGACATTCGCGAAGTGCATGGTGATGAACAGAAGTCGTTGACCGAGGTAAAGACCATTAAGGAGGCGCCGGTGGATCTCCCGCAGACACAGCCGGCCGCCCCCGCTACCCAACCGAGGGAAGCGCCATGAATATGATCAGAATGTCGATGGCGATCGTGATGTCCGCGATGCTGGCGTGCCTGGCCATCGGCCAGGAGGCGCCCGCTCCCCCGGCCAGCACCCCCCAGCGCATCCTCACCGAAGAGCAGCGGCAGCAGCACTCCGGCCAGCGGCTGGACCGCGTCCGCGAAACCGCCGACAGCATGGCCGAGGATCTGCGCTCCAACGAGCTTTTCCAGGAGACCGGCGGCAGCCGGCTCGTCGAGATCGAGACGGTCACGGCGGACATCAACAAGACCAATATTCCGCCGGCGACCGACTACCTGCGCAAGGCGCGGCAGGACCTGCCGAAAATGCGGCCGCACCTCGACGGCGCCGACACCGAAATCGCCCAGGTCATCGATAAGCTCGAGAAGCTCCTCCGCAAGCACGGCGCCGGCGGCTCGGGCGAGATCGACCCGCTCCTGGCCGAGCTGCTCGTCATCATCAAGAAGCAGCAGGATGTTCGCGCGGCCACCGGCGAATGGGGCAAGCAACTCCTGCAGAACACCGGCGACCTCGAGCCCCAGCGCCAGGAAGTCTCGCGCAACCAGAACGACCTGACGACCAAGATCGACGAGTGGGGCGGCAAGCTGAAAAAGGCGGTCGAGGCCGAGCAGGAGGTCTTCGCCAAGGAGCGGCTCAGCAAGGCCGACCGCGTCATGGAGGAGAAGAAGCCCCAGGGCCTTTCCAAGCAGGCCGCGGCCGAGATCGACAACAAGAAGGCCATCGTCGCCGCCTCGAATCAGGACAAGAACATCGAGGTCCTCAAGGAGATCGCCAAGATCCTCATGGAGGAGGACCCCAACAACATGGTGGACAAGAACGCCGTGCAGGACCTGCAGAACCTGGCCGATCAGCAGCATGCGCTGGATGCGCAGATGCAGGCCGACCCGCAGCAGCTCCAGGTGCAGGCGCAGCAGTTCCAGGTCGAGCAGCAGAAGCTCGACCAGGCGCTGCAGCAGTTGATGCAGCAGCTCAAGATGGAGGCCCTGCAGCAGGCCCACCAGGCGATGGAGAAGGCCGAGCAGCAGCTTCAGCAGGGGCAGATGCCCAATAACGACGCGGCCAAGGCGCTGGACCAGGCGCTGGCCGATGCCCAGAAGGAACAGGGCCAGCCCGAGGAGCACCAGCCCGGCCAGCCCGAGCAGACAGCGGAGATCGGCCCGCCCATGCCGCATCCCGTGACCGAGCCGCCGCACGGGCCGGTGATCGAATCCATCGAAAGCCCGCGGCTCTTCGCTTTGTCGGACAAGGTGGCGGGCGAGAACAAGAAGGGCATGCAGCGGCTGAGCACGCTCACGCCCCGCCAGCGCGACGCCGTGCTGGAAAACTACACGAGCCGGGTGCCGGAAGAATATCGCACGCTGGTGCAGGACTACCTGCGGGCGCTGTCGGAGTAGGCCACCTGAAATTTGAAATCTGAAATTTGAGATTTGAAATTTGAGATTTGAAATTTGAGATTTGAAATTTGAAATTTGAAATTTGAAATGCGCAGCCCGACTGTCATCCTCGTCCTCTCTTCCGTCATCGCGATCTCCGCGCTGCCAGTTCTGGCGGCCGACGTGCCCTCTCGCGTCGGCTACGCCGAGATGTCGCGCCAGGCCGAAGCGGCCATCGATCGCGGCCTGCGCTACCTCGAAAGCTGCCAAAACCCCGACGGAAGCTGGGGATCCAGCTACAAGGTGGCCGAGACGGCCACGGCGCTGATGTCCTTCATGGTCAAGGGCCATTTCCCCGGCCGCGGGCCCTACGGCGCCAAGCTCGACCCCGCGGTGGCGTTCATGATCACGCGCAGCCGCGAAAAGGGCGGGTTCCTCGGCGGCGTCAACATGGGCATGTACGAGCATGGCCTGGGCACACTGGCCCTGAGCGAAGTCTGGGGCGAGAGCGATAACGACGAGCTGCGCGAAGCCGTGAAGAAGGCCGTCGAGGTTATCAAGCGTTCGCAGGCGCCCAATGGCGGCTGGCGCGATGCGCCGCAGCCCAACGATGCCGATCTGTCGGTCACGGTCATGCAGATCATGGCGCTGGCGTCGGCCAAGGAAGCCGGCTGCCACGTGCCCGATGAGGTGATGCAGAAGGCCGTGGCATACGTGCGGAGCTGCCAGCACACGCTCGGCGGGTTCTGCTACCAGCCGGGGACGCCGCCGGGCCTGGCGCGGACGGCCGCCGGCGTGATGTCGCTTTACATGACCGACCGCGAGGGCAATGCCGAAGCCATCCGCCGCGGGCTGGACTACATCATCAAGGCCGATTCGAGCAAGTTCCAGCAGACCTCGTGGTATTACTACTTCCACTATTACGCAGTGCAGGCGATGTACCAGTCGGGCGAGTCGAATTACCAGTCGTGGTATCCGAAGATTCGCGACGCCCTGCTCTCGCGCCAGCACGCCGACGGCAGCTTCGGCAGCCCGGAAAGCGGCGCCTCGCAGGCATTCACGACGTCGATCTCGCTGCTGATCCTGGGGGTGCCGTACCGCTATCTTCCCATTTACCAGCGATGAGCTTCTTCGCTGCCAAGCAACGTGTGACCATGGCGCTGATCGCCAGCGCGTTGTCGTGCGCCTGGGCTGCGGGCGCGCGGCAACCGCGCCCTCCACCCGCCTGACGGTCGAGAACGCCCTGGCGCAGCTCGACACCGGCGACTGGATCATGCGCTGGGAAGCCATGAACACGCTGGCGCGCGCCAAGGCGACCGAGGCCGTCGCGCCCCTTACCGCCATCGTCAATTCGCCGGCCGATCCCTGGCTGCGCGGGCGGGCCATGCTGGCGCTGGCGCACATCCAGGGCAAGTCCGTTTTCGACAAGACGCTGGCGGCCGCGGGCAGCGCCGACGCCGGCATCCGTGCGTCGGCCATCGAGGCGCTGGGCGTCATCGGCGATGCGCGCGGCAAGGCCGCCGTCGAGCGGGCCATGGCTGACGCCGACCCCGTGGTGAAGCAGGAGGCCCTGGTTGCCCTGGCGCGGATCGATCCCAAGGCCGCCTGGCCGGTCATCCAGAAACTCATCGCCGCGAAGAACACCGAATGGCCCATGCTCGTCGCGGCCACACGCGCCCTCGAGCCCGTGCGCACGCCCGAGGCGTTCGCGGCCATCGCCCAGATGCTCAACCATCGCGAGCGGGCGGCGCGCGGCGGCCGCCCGGGCGATGGAGGAGCTTGCCGACCCCCGGGCCATACCGCTCCTGCTGTCGCGCATGGGCTTCGAGAAAGAGCGCATGGTCCAGCTTACCTGCCGCGGCGCTGATGAGTTTCCCGCCAGAGGCGCTCGCGGGCCCGCTGCTGGAGGCCCTTTCCGGCGAGCAGCCCGAGCTCTACCCCGTCGCCCTCGAATTGCTCGCGGCGAACCCCACCCGGCAGGCCTGCGACCGCGTCGCCCAGCTCATGGGCGCCCTGGAGCAGAAGGCGCCCGTTGCGCTCCCGCGAGCGATCAAGCTCCTGGCGCGGTTCGACCCGCAGGCGTATGCGAAGGTGTTCGCGTCGCTTCAGGACCACAAGCTGGCGGAGGTGCGGCGCTGCGCCGTCGAGGCCCTCGGCCAGGTACACGCGCCGCTCGTGGACCATTTCGCGCTCCTGCGCGGCCGGCTGATGGATGAAGACAAACAGGTGCGAGCGGCCGCCTACCAGGCGATCCGCCGGGCCACGCGCGGCGCGCCCCAGGGCGGCATGGTCGCCTGGCTGGCCCAGCCCCTGGCCAGCGCGAACCGGCAGATCTACTGGCCGGCGCTGGAACTCCTGCGCGAGCGGATCGGGAAAGCAGAATCGGCCGCGGCGCTGAAAGCTCTGGAGCCGCTGTTGGCCGCCGGCGATGCCGAAACCCGCAGGCTCGCCGGCGCCATCCTCGAGAGCTGCGGAGATGAGCAGACCCTCGCGGCCGTCGTCGCCGCCCAGGGCTCGCCGTTCCGCTGGCTCGTCTGCGGCCTGTTCCGGCCGGAGAATGGCAACGCCATCGACTTCGCCTTTCCGCCCGAGCGCGAGATCGACCCCAAGAAGACCTACGACGCCGGCGACGACCGCCCGATCGGCTGGGCGGTGGCCCACTCCAATCGCATCGACGGCGTGCTGGACCTGGCGTTCACCTACCGCGGCGAGGGCGGCGAGGACATCTCGCGCCGCGCCGCCTACGCCGCCGCCACCATCGTGGCCGAACTGGAGTCCGACTGCCTCATCGACGTGCAGGCCAAAGGCGCCTCCGCCCTGTGGCTCAATGGCCAGAAACTGACGCACCCCGCCAAAGACGATTACCAGGCGCCCGCCACGCTCAAGAAGGGAACCAATCTCCTGCTCGTCAAGACCGTCCCGGCCAACGGCAACGAATGGCGCCTGCGTCTCCGCGTGCTCGACAAATCCGGCAAACGCCTCGCGGGCATAAGCTTCGATCTCCCCCAATGAACGGCCGCCTCATGCCTGCTCGTCGGTCTCGCCAGGCTCGCCGATCGCTCGCCTCGCCCCATGGCGCACGTGATGCACGACCACGAGCTGCTTCTCTTCGTTGACCGAGAAGATGATGCGGTGAGACTTGAACGTCTTTTGGCGCAGTTCAACCCCAACGAACTCGCTCTCCCTGGCCCGGCCGTATCCCGCGAATGACTCCAGCCCATGGATTTCGCGGTAGATGGCCCGAATCCACCGCTCGGCGTTCAACGGCGAACGCTGCTGGATATACGCCAGCGCCTCGGCGAGGTCGGCGCCCGCCGCGTCGGTAATGTGGACCGTGTATTTCATGCCAGCGAAATCCCGTGCTCCGCGGCCAGTTTCTCAAGAAACTCTTTCATCGGGCGCGTGCGGCCGGCCTTCGCATCCTCCAGGCTCTGACGGATGACCCGAAGCGATCTGGCGAGCTGCGCATCATCCAGAAGCTGCTGGTACGATGAGGCCGATTGCACCACGACCTCCGCCTGCCCATTTACCGTCAGCACCTCGGCCTGCCCCGTCTTCTTCATGCGGTCGATGTGCTGCTTTGCGTTACGCTGGAAATCAGTCAGGGAATGGATCTGGGTCAGTTCCACCATGACCGAAGTATAGCACGGTTATAGCATGGAATTCAATGCGCAAGCCGCGATTCGCAGATGATGGGGTTGCGTATGGTCCGCAAGCGAGCCGGAGCCCGGCCCCTCTCGGCCAATGGACCTTTCCCTTTTCCGCCGGCTCGTTTACGGGCCCCGCGCCCCTCGCTATTCTGCCGGCATGGCGATCTCCATCTCCTCGCTCGCATGCATCCTCCTGCTCGCGACCTGCGACGTGCAAGCCGCGCAGGATAAACCCGCGCCCGAGCCGTTGCCTCCGGGCTTGGACGCCGCCATCGACCGGGGCCTGCTGTTTCTCCAAAAACAGCAGCGCGCCAACGGCTCGTTCGACGCCGCCGGGCCGCCGGCCGCCGCGACCGCGCTGGGCCTCCTCGCGTTCCTCTCGGCCGGCCATGTCCCCGACCTGGGCAAGTACGGGCTGACCATCCACAACGCCGTGGACTACCTCGTCAATCTCAAGCCCGATCAGGGCTATTTCGGCCGGGATGGCGGGCGCATGTACGGCCACTGCGCCGTCACGATCGCGCTGGCCGAGGTTTACGGCGCCGAGATGGATGAGACCCAGCGCAAGCGGGTGCGGTCGGCGCTGGAAAAGGCCATGCGGCTGATCGGCTCGGCCCAGGACATCGGCAAGGACAAGGAGCACATCGGCGGCTGGCGCTATGAGCCCGACTCGCGCAACAGCGACCTCTCCGCGAGCACCTGGTGCATCCTCGCGCTGCGGGCCTGCCGCGACGCCGGGCTGGATGTGCCCAAAGACCGCTTCGAGCGGGCGCGTTCGTATGTATTGCGATGCTATCGAACGCAGGCCCGCGACCCGCGCGGCGGCTTTGCCTACACGCCGCACGATGAAGTCACGCCGTCGATGACCGCGGCCGGCCTGCTGGGCCTCTGCCTGCTCGACGCGGCCGACTGCGAAGAGGCCCTGCGGGCCATCAAATACCTTGCGGAGAACCCCTTCAGGGACAACGCGCCGAACTACCACTGCGCCCTGTACTACGTTGCCTTGGCCGGCTGCTACTCGGGCCAGCAGGCCAACTGGAAACAGGCGGCGGAGCGGCTGATGGGTTCGCAGCATCGAGAGGAGGGAAGCTTCTCGCCGCGAAACGGCGAATTGGGCGGGGAAGACCGCGCGGGACGGTTCTACCCCACGGCGATGTCGGTCCTGATGCTCTCGATTCCCCTGCGTCTGCTACCGATGTACCAGAAATGACCGCAACGGGAGAGCGCGGACCGCGCCAAATGCGGTCAGTAGCTCTCTTCCGTCAACTGCACCTTGCCCTTGAATACGCGGTAGACGAAGGCCGTGTACGCCAGCACCACCGGCATGCCGATCAGCGCGATCACGAGCATCGCCGCCAGCGTGCGCGGCGACGATGAGGAGTTGAAAGCGGTGAGGCTGAGATTGGGGTCGTTGATGGCGGGCACGAGCCGCGGGAAAAGCCCGCTGGCGCCCAGGGCGAGCATTGAGCCAATGGCCGTGGATGATGCGACCAGCGCCAGCTTGTAGTTGGCTTGCCTGCTGAAGACGGGGATCAGCGTCAGCGACGCCAGCACGAGCAGGATCAGCAGCCATGCGAGCGGCGAGCGCAGGCATGCGAAAAGCGTCGGGCAGAAGGTCATGCTGGCGGCCGTCGTGATGGCGTACAGCACGAGCAGCGCCAGCCAGAGCGGGAAGATCTTGCTCGCCAGTCGCTGGCACAATTCGCCGTCGGTCTTGCTGGCCAGGTAGACCGCGCCGTGCAGCGTGAATGCCACCAGCCCCAGCACGCCCACCAGCAGCGCATACGGATTCAGCAGCGTGAAGAACGTACCGGTGAACTGGCCGTCCTTGTCCAGCGGGATGCCACGGAGAATGTTGCCGAATGCCACGCCCAGCAGCAGCGCCGGGACGCACGAGCCGAGGGCGAAGGCCCAATCCCACGCGGCTCGCCACGTCGGCGACTCAATCTTGGAGCGGAACTCCATCGCCACCGCGCGGGCGATCAGGGCGGCCAGCAGGAGCATCAGCGCCAGGTAGAAGCCGGAGAAGACGGTGGCGTAAACGGCCGGGAATGCGGCGAAAAGAGCGCCGCCGCCGGTGAGGAGCCACACCTCGTTGCCATCCCACACCGGCCCGATGGCGTTGAGGCCGAGCCGCCGTTCGCGGTCGCCTCGCGCGAAAAGGTGCAGCACGCCAACCCCCAGGTCAAAGCCGTCGAGGATCGCGTAGCCGATCAGCAGGACGAACACGAGAATGAACCATGTGGATTGAAGCATTTGCGATTTTCGATTTTTGAGTTTTGATTGGCTATCTACTATCTACTATCTACTATCTGCTATCTACTATCTGCTATCTACTATCTACTATCTGCTATCTGCTATCTGCTATCTGCTATCTGCTATCCACTATCCACTATCCACTATCCACTATCCACTATCCACTATCCACTATCTGCTCCTCACCGCCTGGTGCAGCTTGTGGAACAGCAGGTACAGATACAGCGACAGGAGCAGCACGTAGATCAGGCCGAAGAGCATCAGCGAGAACAGGATCTGGCCTGCGGGGACCGTCGGCGAGAAGGCGTCGCGCGTGCGCATGAGGTCCTGCACGATCCAGGGCTGGCGGCCGACCTCGGCGACGACCCAGCCGAGCTGGCACGCGGCCAGTGGCAGCGGCACCGACCACACCAGCAGCCACAGGAACTTGCGCCCATCCAGCAGTCTGCCCCGGCGAAGCTGGGCCACGCCCCAGAGCGTCGCCGCGATAAAGAACATCCCCAGCACAACCATGTTGTGGAACGAGACGAACGTCAGCCACAGCGGCGGCACATCGCCGTGGAACTGCGCGATACCACGGATGGGATATTTCACATCGCCAAACGCCATCCACGACAGCAGCCCGGGCAATTCGATCTTCGCCTTGAGCTGCGGCGGCGGGCTGAATGGCAGCGCGAACATCACCAGCGGCGCCTGCGGATGCTCCTTGCTGTAGAGCCCCTCCATGGCCGCGAACTTGGCCGGCTGATAGTGCGCCACCTGCTTGGCATGATGATGGCCGAAAGGATACGCCACCATGAGCGAGCTGACCAGCCCGGCCACCATCGCCACGCGCAGCGCGGCATGGGCTGTCTCGCGAAGCTCGGGATTATCGCCATGCTTGCGGCTCCTCAGCAGCAGATACGCCGCCGCGCCGGCCATGAAGAACGAGCCGCACACGATCGCCGCGGTAACGGTGTGGAAGTAGCGGATGAGCGCCGATGGATTGAACACGGCGCGCCAGAAGCCCGTGAGCTGCGGCCGGGCCATCGTCGCGGGATCGTAGGCAAACCCGGCCGGGGTCTGCATCCACGAATTGGCGACGATGATCCAAAAGGCCGAAAGCGTTGCCCCGATGGCCACCATCAGGATCGACAGCCAATGTACCCTTCGCGAAAGCCGGCCGCGCGCAAAGAGGTATAGCCCCAGGAACGTGCTTTCCAGGAAGAAGGCGAAGACGCCCTCGGCCGCCAGCGGCGCGCCGAAGATATCGCCGACGAACCTGGAATAGCGCGACCAGTTGGTGCCGAACTGGAACTCCATCACGATGCCCGTGGCGACGCCCACGGCGAACGTCAGCCCCAGCAGCTTGCCGAAGAGCCGGCCAGCACGCTCGCAGGCGGCATCGCCGCGGCGCCATCCCCGCCATTCGACGATCACCAGCAGCCATGCCAGGCCGATGCTGATCGGGGGAAAGAGGAAATGAAAACCGATAGTGACGGCGAACTGAATGCGTGAAAGCAGGCCCGGGTCCATGCCACATCCTCGTTACGGAACACCATAGCTCGCGTGGGCGAGATGCGTAATGGTAGTTCCGGCGGGGGTGGATTGGCAAACTCCTTCTCATGCCTCGTAGCTCGATATCGCCTCGCCTACATCGCGCTTACTTGGCGCATGGGGCGTGCCCAGTCGCCGCAGGAGGCGCATGGCGCTCGCCGAGAGCATCATCAGCACGCCCATGGCGCTGAAGATGGGCACGTACGAGGAGACCGATCTTCCGCCGCCGGGAAGATGGTCCGTCCACAGGCCCATGGCCCATGGCGAGATTCCGCCTACCGTGCCCGCGATCGTCAGGTAGAGCCCCATCATACGGCCGCGCACCGGCGGGTCGGCCCGCTCGATCAGCGACACCTCGCTTATGGCGTAGCTGCCCAGGTGAAAGATCTGGAACAATGTCAGCACGGCCAGCAGCCAGCGGATCGGCACGTGCGGGATGCTCGCCAGCACCAGCCCGCCGCCGATCATGGCGCAGGCCAGGCCGGCCAGGCGGCGCCGGCCGCTGGTGAGCCAGACGGCCAGAGGCGTCGCGACGACGCTGATGAGCCCCATCGCGCCGATCAGCCAGCCGGTGCGCCTGGCGTCGAAGCCGTGCGCTTTTTGCAGATAGACGCTCAGGAGCGACACCGAGCCCACGCCCGCGAAGTCGCGGCAGGATGAGAGCAGGGCGATGGCCAGCGTCCGCCGGCGCGCGCCTTTGCCCATGCGGGCGGCGGGCGCATTGCCCATTCCATGCGCGCCGGCCTCGCGCCAGGAGCAGGAATACCACGCCGAAGACCAGGCCGGCCAATCCCATCTCCAGGCATGGCGCCTGCCACCGCGCAGGCCCGGCCACCAGAGATGCTGTACGGTCTGCGCCCGCCAGCCCGAGTATTGCAACCCGGCGAAAAAGCCGATCCCCGAGCCGATGCCGATGATGCCCAGCGCCAGCCCCGGCGAGCGGGGATAATGCGCCGGCGCCAGTGCGTTGGCGGCCGGGTGATACAGCGTGCCGCAAATGCCCGCGGCCACGCCCATCGCCAGCAGCACCCCGTAATTCGACGTGAGCGCCATCGCGCAGACCGCCAGCGCATTGCCGATCAGCCCGATGCCCAGCAGCGCCTTGCGGTTGAGGCGGTCGGTGAGCATGCCGGCGGGATAGCTCAGGAGAAAATAGACCGTGCCATAGATGGTCACGACCAGCGCGACGGCCTTCACCCCCGACACGCGCAGGTCGCTGACCATCATCAGATACAGCGGGACGAGCATCACACCGTAGGCGTGGGTGAAGGCGTGCAGCGACATCGTGAGCAGCAGCGTCAGCAGCGATCGCTGGGGCGCGACTTGGTGTGGTGGCGCGGGTTCAACCTGGGCTCCGGACTCCGTCATGAGGGACAATAGGCTATGCCGTACCGGCCGACAGTGCCACAACCCCGCCATGCCTGGCAATCATGCGCCATATTGGGTGGCATGCTCACGCCGGCCGCGCGAAACGTTCATTCACCTGAGGACTCGATTCGGCCGGCGTGGGCATGCTCGTCCGATGCGCCCCGACGTCCAGCATGCCACCCCGTCATTTCTCATCTCGACTTGAATTTCGCCTCCACCGCTTGCCGCGTCGGCAACGACGGCTGCGCGCCGAAGCCTTCGCAGCAGATCGCGCCGGCCGCGTTGGCGAACTTCACCGCTTGCGCGATGTCCTTCCCTTCGGCCAGCGCCACGCCCAGCGCACCGGTGAAGGCGTCGCCGGCGGCCGTCGTGTCAACCACCTTGGCCTCGAACGCGTTCACGTGATGGATGTAGCCGCCGCGGTCCTGGATCATCGCGCCCTTGGCCCCGAGCTTGAGCACGACGCACGCCGGCCCGGCCGCCAGCAGGTCGGCGCCCATCTGCTTGGCGTCGGCCGCCCTGGACCGGCGCAGCCGGCCCGTCTGGCGGATGGCCAGCAGCGACTCGGCCTCCTTCTGATTCGGCGTGAAAATGTCCACGCCATACATCGCCCTGGGCAGCCCCCGATCGGGCACCGGCGCGGATCGAGTATCGTAAACACGCCGAGCTTGCGACACACCTGGATGGCATGCACCGCCGTCCGCAGCGGTATCTCGAGCTGCAGGATTGCCACCGAGGCGCCCTTGAGCAGGTCCCCTGCCGCGTCGATGTCGGCTGGCTTGAGCTTGTGATTGGCGCCCGGCGAGACGACGATCGAATTCTCGCCCTTCCCGTCAACGAGGATCAGTGCGCAGCCGGAGGACACGCCTTCCGTGACGGTCACGTGGCGCGTGTTGACCTGGTGCTGGTGAAGGCCCGTCAGCAGGCGCTGCGAGAAGTCGTCGTCGCCCACCCGGCCGATGAAGTACACGTCGCCGCCAAGTTTGGCCGCCGCGACCGCCTGGTTGGCGCCCTTGCCGCCGGGGATCGTCAGCAGATTCCCCCCAAGGATCGTCTCGCCCGGCGCGGGCATGCGGTCCACGCGGCAAACGAGGTCCATGTTGATCGAACCAATGACAACGATGGGCCCACGGCGGATGGGCCAGGCGGGCAGGCTTGCGAGCTGGGTCATTCGAGATACTCCCAATGCTGCCGGCCATTATGACGCAAATGCGGCCGGCGTGCCACGGGCGATATGCCGCTATTCCGAGATGCGGACGTGCCCCAGGCGCTGGTCGAAGCGGCCATCGCGTCCCGCTCGCAACCGATGCCATTACCGTCCTTGGCCATTCCGCGCGTGATCACGTAGCTCGACATTCCAATGTCGAGTCAAAGCCGATATGATTCCGCCCATATCTCGACATTGGAATGTCGAGCTACGAATGTACTCATCCTACTCATCCCCTTTCCATCCTTCAGGCCCGCTGACGTACGCACCCAAGCCCGGCACGCCCGTCGGCGACACCCCGGAAGAGAAGAAGAAAGACCAGGAATTTCGGGAAAAGTTCGCCCCGGTCGTGCTCTGGAAGACCCCACTGACAATCGGACAACTGACCCAACCACTGACCACGGACAACTGACCACTGACGCTTGGGAATGGCGGCTCTTGTGACCTGTCTGCGCCGCCAATACAATGCTCCCGAACTGCCCGGAACCGGTCTGCGGGCGACGCTGGACCCGCCAGACACCTTGGCCTCACCCAGGCCGAATCGAGCATCCGATGGTTTTCCCGCTTCCCCAACCCTGTCAGAACACCCTCCTCCAACTCACCCTCCTCGCGGGGATGCTGCTCGTGTCCGTTTCCGCGTGCAACGCCGATGTCGTCAAAGGAGCAGTGACCGATTCAACCTCGAGCGCCCCCATAGCCAATGCCCTGGTCCAGGAGGCGGGCGCCGGCAACGTGACCCTCACCGACCCCCAAGGCAGATTCGCCCTCGACATGAAGACCGCCTCGCTCCTGATCCGCAAAGGCGGCTATGCCACCAAGTCAACCAGCGTCACGCCCGCCGGCACGGATATCGCCATCCCACTCGCCAGAGAGCGCCAAACCCCCGGCCCCAGCGCAGCCCTCTTCGCCAACCCCTGCTACGTCTGCCTCAGAAACTTCTATGTCGCCCCAGCCCCGCTCGGCAACGACGCCAACAACGGCGCCAGCCCCACAACCCCCTGGGCCACCCTCACCAAAGCAAACGCCGGCCGAATCGCCGGCGACTGCGTCAACCTGCTCCCCGGAACCTACAACCTCGCCGGCGAAGTCACCATTTCTTCCGGAGGCAACGCCTCCACCCCCGTCGGTTACGTCGTATACCGCTCAACCGTCATGGGCGGGGCGCATCTCGTGGCCACCTCCAGGTTCAATCACATGATCCGCATCACCGCTCACCACGTGATGTTCGACGCCATCGACTTCGATGGCAACAACCACATGGCCGCGCTGTGCGGAATCGACGCTGAGCGGAGCGCCAACAACCACCATATCTGGGTCATGAACAGCCAGGTCCACGGCTTCGGCCAGTCCGGAATCCAGGAGAACGACTCGGAATGGTTCTGGAACCTCCACAACAACATCTACAACAACGCCTGCACCGTCCGCATCGAATGGCAGGGCTCCGGCATCTCACACGTCGTCCCGGCCGCTGTCCCCAACTACACTCCGACCGTCATGGACAACTACTGGGCGCCCTTCCACATCGTCAGCGCCTACAACGTCGTTCACGACAACTACGGCCAGCAGAGTACCAGGGGCAACACCGACGGCAACGGCATCATCTACGATACCTTCCGCTCCTACGCCGGCCAGTCGCTCTGCCTCGGCAACATTGTCCACCACAACGGCGGCAAGGGCATCCACGTCTTCAAGAGCGGCCACGTCACCGTCGCCAACAACACCGCCTACAACAACAACTGGGATACCTTCAACCCCGGCACCTGGGCGCGGAGATCTCCGCCCACGATTCCGTCGGCTCCACCTTCGTCAACAACATCGCCTGGACCGTAAAGGGCGCCGGCGTCACCGGCACCAACGCCCCCTTCATGGAGCATGGCGGTTCGGGCAACACCTGGGCCAGCAACATCGCTTACGGCGGAGCCAACGACTTCCCCACCCCCAACACCTACACCGCCGCCAACAAATCCAACACAGACCCGCTCCTGGCGGACGTGGCCAACAACAACTTCACCCTCAAGCCCGGCAGCCCCGCGATCGGCTTCGGCACCTTGCAGAAGACCGATCTGCCCCCTCAAAGCACCGACGCCGGCGCCTGCCCCAGCGCACCCCCAACCCGTCCCTGAGCTCGAGGACTGGCTGTATTCCGTCAAACGGTTCAGCGGCGCCCAATTGGCCAGATGCGATTCGTCCAAGGCACGTCAAGCGATGCGCGGCGGACACCTCTGGCAGGTGGAGTCGTTCGACCGGATTGTCCGCGACCCGGCCGAGCTGGCCCGCACGCGCCGGTACATTGCCGCCAATCCCGCGAAGCTGAGGCCGGGGACGTTTGCGCTCAAGCGGATGCCCTGGCTGGACGAATTCGCACCGTAGCTCGACATTCCAATGTCGAGGCCGCTTGCCCGGGATCTGCTCGACATTCCAATGTCGAGGCCGCTTGCCCGGGATCTGCTCGACATTCCAATGTCGAGCCAGCTTGCCCAGGGGTAGCTCGACATTCCAATGTCGAGCCACCAAAGACCCCCGGCAATCCGTCGTTCCCGATGCAGAGCGACGAGCACCTGCTGACGGTCTGCCGCTACACCGAGCGCAACGCCCTGCGCAAGGCTGGTGCGGCCGGCCGAGCAATGGCCCAGGTGCAGCCTCCATCGCCGCCTGGGCGGCGACGCCGACAAACTGCTTTCGCCCTGGCCGGTAACGCCGCGAGGGCTGGGCCGAGTGGGCCAACCAGCCGCAGAGCGCCAAAGAGCTGGAAATGCCGCGCACGTGCGTGGTGCGCGCCGGCCGTTCGGCGATGACCCCTGGCCCGGCCTCTGCTCGATATTGACCGGGGCAGTGCCACCGCGGTGCGACTGGCCGAGCGACAGGCGTCGGCCCTGTCGAGAAAATGGGGACGGTGGCTTGCCGAGTTCGAGCCCAAGTACGATGCGCTGCGCCCGGAGGAGTGGGTGGCGCGGAAGAACCCCGCGCTGGCCGAGCGGGCGTTGACGGGAGGCGATCTGGCCGCGTCGATCATCGCCCAGTAGGTGCCGGTAGACACGACGTTCCCCAGCGAGGTCGATCTGGCGCGCGGTGCGGCGCATCGCGCCCGGCGATCCGCGCGGCCATCGCCAAACTCGTCCTGGCCGGCCATGCACGGCGCATCAGGAGAGGGAATGCGAATGCCATCCGGGTGGAGACGAATGAGTAGGCGACACGTTGCTGTCGGGCAAGCGCCGTCGCGATTTGCACGTTGGGCAGAAAAGTGAACCTGACCCCCTGCCCCTCGCCTGACCCCCTGCCCCTCGCCAGCCGAAGGCAAGATCAGCAGTGTTCCGTTCGGATGGATTCAGTCTTGCTGAGAGATCTGACAGACCGTTTTGCCCATCCCGAAACACAGGATAGACTATTCTGGCGATGATTCGATCTTTCCGATGTCGTGATACGGAGAGACTGGCCGACGATGTCGGTATTCGTCGATTTCAAGCCATTGAACGCATCGCAAGGCGAAAGTTGGAGTTGTTGGCCAGCGCCCTGAGACTCGACGAGCTGCGCGTTCCGCCGGGAAATCGCCTTGAAGCTCTGAGAGGCGATCGGGTCGGGCAACACTCGATTCGCATCAACGACCAATGGCGGATTTGCTTTCGCTGGGTCGATGGCGATGCGTACGATGTGGAGATAGTTGACTACCATTAGCTGGCGTATGCCACGGAGCGATCATGGCCCAACACCTCGAACCCATACCGCCGGGCGAGATCTTGCTTGAAGAGTTCCTCAACCCCATGGGCATCAGTCAGAACGCACTGGCAAGGGCAATCGACGTGCCGCCCGGCCGTGTCAACGACATCATCCACGGGCGTCGCGGCATCTCACGCGATACTGCGGCGAGGCTGGCCGTCTACTTCAGCACCACGCCCGATCTCTGGCTCAATCTTCAGGCCCGTTACGACGCCAAGATTGCGTCACGCCAGATGGTCCCGCTGTTCGCCAAGCGAATCCGGCCGCGCACGATCAGTGCGGCGTGACCGCCAGGTCAACGACATCCGCATGCGGAACGCACACATCGCTGGCAGACGATCTGGCCCGTTCAGTGCGACTGGCCGAGCGACAGGCGTCGGCCCTGTCGAGAAAATGGGGACGGTGGCTGCCCGAGTTCGAGCCCAAATACGATGCGTTGCGCCCGGAGGAATGGGTGGCGCGGAAGAACCCCGCGCTGGCCGAGCGGGCGTTGACCGGGGGCGATCTGGCGGCGTCGATCATCGCCGAGTGCGGGCCGGGAGACACGACGTTTCCCAGCGAGGTCGATCTGGCGCGCTGCTGCGGCGCATCGCGGCCGGCCATTTGCGCGGCCATCGCCAAACTCGTCCTGGCCGGCTATGCACGACGTATCAGGAGGGGGAATGCGAACGCCATCCGGGTGGAGACGGGCGGGTAGGCGGCACGTTGCTGTCGGGCAATCGCCGTCGCGATTTGGACGTTGGGCAGAAAAGTGAACCTGACCCCCTGCCCCTCGCCGCGGGGGGATGACCGTCGTGCTTCGGGTGTTGTCAATCAGGTTGCATCGAACCCCTCTTGAGTGAGGAAATATGGTCCTGTGCGCGGCTTTCCCTTACTGTCAATCAGCTTCGGTTCCTGGTCCTCAAGCCATTGGATTCCAGGAAGAAGATCGGCTGCTCCGAAGCGATCATCCAGGAACTTCCCGTGTAGCGACGAGAAGAACACCATCCCGTTCGCTCGTCTTCCAAGACGGCGGAAGATTTCGAGAATTCTGCGTCCACTTTCCTCGGCGGTGGGCACGTCGGCCATGTCAACCTCATTAACCTCGCTGTTGCTGCGGTTTGTGTCTTGCGCGACATCGCAACGACGAACCGGCGATTCACGGCGACTGCGAGTGATCACCATGCTGCGGCGCACTGTACACGAGATAGCACGGCATTGTAAAATAAGTTGCTACGGCTGGCCGAGGCTCCGGTCCACCTGCGGCCATGAGTCTGGTGACACGCGATCATTGTACCGGAGGAGCTAACACGCTGCTAAGCCGGACGGGCGTGGCGATGTATGGACCGTACGCGATCCTGGAGCACTTCGCCGCTGGCGGTAGACTGACGTACGTGCCTTACTTCGGCAATGTGGAAGAGGACGTGTACGAAGAACCGTAACGGGGACGCATATAGTGTTGTAACCTATATTCGTCCACTTTATAGGTTAATGTATTCACAAATGGCTTTGATTTATTATGTAATATACTGACTACTTGTGTGGATATAACGTGTCAATGCGGTAGCTGTATGGGTTGTCAGCGGTCAGCGAAGTAGAATCGGGAACGTGCATGTTCGCAAGGGATGCCCATCGCGGTATGATGGGGATGTCGATCCGGAGCGACGGCATGGGCGAGCGGCGGCGAGGCTGGCCTTACGCACGCGATCCACCGCAAGAGCCAGTGAGGCGAAGGTATTTTACGTCCTTCACGTCGCGTTTCCGCTCCTCAGATAATGACGAGCTCGAGGCCATTGGTGTGAGGAACTGCAGCGCAGCCAATGCGGTCCATCGAATGAGGAGAGATCCATGACGGTCAATGAGGCAGCATCCTTGCTCGTGGTTCCGAAAGAACAGATCGTTGAGTTGATCGAGAAAGGTCTCCAGCTTCCTGTCTCAAAAACGATGGTGAGGATGAAGACCCTGAAAATGGGCGACATCTACAGCATTGAAGACGCCGATCTTGATGATTTCGTTCAGCAATTCGAGCAGGAAGAGCCGGGACGTCACCCCCCTGTGGATGTACGGCGTGCTCTGCTGGTTGAAGCTCGTCACAGATGCGCCATTTGCCGGAACCAGGCGCCTGTCCTTAAGTTCCACCACATTCTGGAATGGGAGAAGCTCAAGCACCACGATCGAGACCATATGCTCGTTGTGTGCGGCACGTGCCATGATGCGTGCGATATGGGGATAATCGACCGGAAGTTGCAGTACCGGTACAAGGCCCTGCTTCGCGAGCGGTGCTATACGGCAGACTCAACGGTGGAAGGCATCGCCCTGGACGTCAAACGTCAGCGAGATCTGGTTACACTGCGTGGCATCTTCGGGCGACTGCACACGGGCAGCGTGGATCACTTCCTTGACGAGGCGGCGTACGGTTATCTGCTGTACAACTTCGCAACCGTCTTCTGGGATACGTTCAACGAGCAGATCAGTTCGGCCACCTTCCATCTGCACGACGCGACTGCCGAGGACCTGCTGCGCGCATTTCATTCCGGTGTCACTCAGATGATGGGTCAGTCGCAGCACATGCGCCTCGTGTCGTCTGGCCACAAATTGACCTTTGACGTCATGGCTGGCGCCGACGGGCTCGACGCGCGCGAGAGCTTCCGTCAAGGTCGAGCCAGAGCGGAGATCGCCTACCGGCAGTTGATGGTGTATCTCAAGGAGAACTACGTGGAGCTCGACTTTGCAGAAACCGACAAGGAGGCTCGGTCTCTCTACATGGAGCTCATGAAGGACGAATAGGACTGAGGAATGCGAAAGGGTCAGGATCCGTGCGCCGTGGAAGGAGAGGAGGGGAAACGCGTCTCCGCGTTCTGCGCGTTCGTAAGGCGGCCCTCGCGGCAGATCGTGTGCCCAGCCTCAGCGCGT
The DNA here is from genome assembly GCA_963836515.1 of uncultured Phycisphaerales bacterium. Lineage (GTDB taxonomy): Bacteria > Planctomycetota > Phycisphaerae > Tepidisphaerales > Tepidisphaeraceae > CAWIJX01. The sequence goes on along the minus strand of CAWIJX010000004.1, from coordinate 1,088,489 downwards.
TCGCATGCCCGGGCTTGTAGCCGGCCGGGAATCCGCCACGATGAGACGCCAGCAGCGCCCGCCCAAGTGGACACCACCACTGCACCCATCCTCAAAATGTTGCCCGATTCATCCTCTCGGGTCCCCTGAGCACCGGGCTCATTTTCAAACCGGCCGATTCTCGGTATTTTCACGCCGGCGCCGACAGCTTTCTCCCTCTCGCGAGCTCACTTGGCGCAATCCCCGTTTTGGTTCCCACGATATCCTGGCGGGCGGATGCGGATGATGGAAGCGTCCTTCGGCAGCAGCGGCACGATCCGTTCATTGTGGTTGCCTCCCGCGTTCAGAACAATGGCGCCGCTCGCGTCTGCCTCCCGATAGAATTTGAGCAGCCTCTCGGCGAACATCCGATCGCGCTGACGGTGAATCCGATGTGCGGAAAACCTACGGCTCGCCGCCATTCTGCCCTCCGGCGTGTCGGGATCGAACTTCTGCAGCAGGCGGCAATACTCCGCCTGCGCGATCCGGCAGAGCTCTATGTTGTCCACGGAGCAGATCTTGATCTTGGGCCTGAGGAAAAGGAGGATCTTTCCGAACCTGAAATCGGGCTTCCTGCTTTCGGCGTCAATCGTCGCGGCGTCATTGCCGGAGAAATGCTCTCGTAAGCTGGCCGCGTACGCCTCAAGCGATTCGTACTTGTGCTTGAACGCCGTCGTGGGCAGCCTTTCCGCGTTCTCACGGACACCCTCTGGGGTCTCTTCCACCCCGATGAAGTTGACGATGCCATTGTCGATGAGCTTCAGGGCGTTGCGCAGGCTGGCGGCGATGCCTTGGGCGCTGACGTGGTCCTCATCAAACAGGAATACCAATGGCCGACCGGCCACCCTCTGAAGGAGAATCTCACCCTCCAATTCCGGGGCCGCTTTATAGCTGAACGGCAACAGGTTCACCACCGGCATGCGCGCCTCCTTCTGTGGCGCATCCTACGTGGACCAAGTGCTGCCGGCAATCACCTGAGCCGGGCGTTGTCGAGTGCCGATCTGCACTGAAATAGGGTACGCGAATTAGTCCTCCGCCTTCTTCTTCACGCAGATACGAAACCGAGCCACGCGAGCCGCAGCTCCGGTGTCAATGGCGAATTCCAGGGTGCCTCGCTCACCGGCGCGCAGGTCCGCTGCCACGTGTGCGTCATCGGAATCGATCACGGCCCCGCCCTTGTCCAGAGATTGGACCACCACCTTGGGATCGCCCGATCCGGCATCGAGCCATCCGGCTAGTGGTCGTTGCGCCGTTACGCGCACGTTGAAATGAAGGTATGGACCAGTAGGCAATCCGAGAAAGCTTGAGCCGCGTACAAAGCGTGGCGGCAACAGTTCCGGGTTCGATATGACTCTTGCTGCGATGTTGTCCAATTCTATCGGTGGCGGTCGTATCGCGCTCAGATGCCGAGTTAGGTCTTCCTCGATCTCGCTACAGAGCATATCACCTTGCATCTTGAGGGCGCCCTCGTACTTCTCGCCTTTGTGCTTGGCCCAGAACAGCAGTTCACGCGGACCCGCGATCTTGCGGACCTGCATCTCAAGGCTGGCGTAGGGCGTGGATAGAAATATCTGCGGCGGGTCAAAAAAGACTGCCATCACCAGTGATGGAGTAAACGCATAGAGCAGGCGTATCGCTGGCCAGCGTAATCCCGGCCGGAGGGCGGCAAGCACCCGCTCGACTTTGGCGCGGCACCGGCGCGAGGCGAGGTACCCTGCCGACACGCCTATGCCGATGACTGACACGATCAATGCCCACAGGGGAGAGGCAGGGGCCAGTACGAGCAACCACAGCGGGATCAGCACCGCTGTGGCGCACCAATTCATCCAATGGTGTCGCGCGTCCTCCACGCTCCGAGCGCGCCACCATGTGCATGATTCGCCAGACAACAAGAGGTGCGAGCAAATAGGCGATGATGACCCATTCGCCCATACTCGGCATCCAGGCGAGGTTGGGAACCACTTGTGGGATGGCGAGAACCGCTTGGGCAATCTGCATAGCTTCCTTCCTTTGGCGCGCCGAGCGCGATTACCTCAAGCAGAGGCGTCGCTGATGATCTATCGCGATGCCTCTGGCTTCTCCACGCAAATGCGGAACCGCGCCACGCGAGCGGCATCATCGAGGCGTATCCAATAGTCCAGCGTGCCTCGCTCCTCTGCCTGTAGGGTGGTTCTCACGGACGTGGAATAGCTGGCTATAACCGCCCCGCGCCGGTCTAGGCATTGCCCGCTCAGCCACGGTTCGTCCCCCCAAGTGCCCCGGCGGAGCGCCCGCCGCGCCGTCACACGAATCTGAAAACAAACGAGTGTTCCATCAAACGTCGGGGGCACGACTTCGGCCTTGGCTATCACGGTTGCCGCACTGCTGTGCAATTCTATGGGTGGGGGCCTTATTGTGCTCAAGTATTGGTTCACTTCTTCGTTCAGCGCCGAATCATCATCTTTCTTCTCAGTCCTGATCTTCAGAATCTGCACTTTGATGTCTGCGTAGGGCGTGGATAGAACAGCGTCGCGTTCTCCTTGGCAACCACGTAGCCCCTCAAAGACGAAGGGCAGGAGAATGGCCGCCATCGCTAAGATGTACCAGAATCCTCCCTCTCTGATCTGCCGGGCCAGCCATGCGAAGCACTCTCCAGCGGCTCTGACGAGCGATATGTGTGCCGGCTCCGCTGTGGGGCGGCTCCTGTCTTGCGACGCCGCTGCCGCTAGTTGGGCTAAAGGGCCAGCGGCGGGAATGACCGGCGATTCGCGCGTCTGGCGGCTTGCTGTGACTGTGCGCCCTCCGCCTCGGCGCTGGCAATCGCCTCCAATGCCAGGAGCATCTCCGCTACATTGCTATATCGGTTGTCCCGTTCCGGCTCCAGCGCCTTCTCCAGGAAAGGGAGGAGATGAGTGTCCGCGCCCGCCCGCTGGAGCGCCTTGGCGATCCCAAGCGCATCCGGTCGTGATCCCGTGAGCAGCTCACACGCGATGATTCCCACTGCGTAGATGTCATCCCGGACATCGGGCTCTTCGCCGGCCTTCTGCTGCGGCGACATGTACTCGATCGTTCCCGACAGGCTCCGGCCGTCGTTGCTGGCGAGGCTGCCGGACATGAGGATCGACTGCGCCACCTCCGCCTGCACCTTGCCCAGCCCGAAATCCGTCACCTTCACCTGACCGCTGGCGGTCAGAAGCACGTTTTCGGGCTTGAGGTTGCGGTGGAGCACGCCGTGTTCATGCGCGTGGACCAGCGCCCAGAGAATCTGGCGGAGGATGGCCAGGGCCTCTTGCGTTGGCAGCTTGCCGCTGGCCTGGAGTTTCTGGCGCAGCGTTACGCCGTGGATGTACTCCATGGCCACGTAGGGCGGGTCGTTGAGCGTGTTGAGGTCGAATCCTGCGCACGATGTTCTCGTGCTGGAGGCTGTAGATGAGCTTGCCCTCGCGGCGAAGCTGCTGGACGTATTTCGAATCGGTGGGAATCTTCAGCGCCCGCTCTTCGTTGAGGTCGTGGTGGCGGGCCAGCCAGACCTCGCCGAAGGCGCCCCGGCCGAGCTGGCGGATGAGAACGTAAGGGCCAATGAGCTGGTTGGGCTGAAGCGGCATCCCGGGCTCCCGCAGGATTCTGCTGGTTTGGGAGGCGGGAGTCAAGGGAACGGGGGGAGACGCGGGGTGGGGGCAAGGGGATCGCGTAGGCTCGGCTCCGCACCCCTCACGGCCCGCCCCTACACGCGAGCACCAGGGAAGCCGAAACGGGTAGAGTCTCAGCAAAGCCGGTACCTTCCGCGAGCCCCGCTCAGCCCCGCCACACGCGCGCTGCGCAAATCGACCGCCGCGACCCGGCAAATCCCTCGCTTTCCCGCGAAAACCGCGGCCACCGTTGCGTCATGTCGCGCCCGCGCGAACCGATTTGCGCAACACCCGCGGATAGGTTGAAGGGCTCGCCACCCGCGACTCTCATCGGCCGACGTCACGCCGACGCAGGTGCCCGCCCCGCAACCCAATACCCATGCCTCCCATGCCCGACCTCATCCGCACAACTCGCCCTCAGAGCGAATTTCTTCGTGCCCTCTGTGCCTCTGTGGTGAAAGCCAGCGCCTGCGGAACGAACCCACCGATCCCCACGCCCCAAAGCCACAACCTCCCGCCACGCCAGAGCTTGCGGATTCCACTCCCTCTCCCGCGCGCCCTCCCCTGCGATACGAACCCATTGGCAATCTGTTCCCATGGCCTCGCCGCCCACGAACCCACGCGCCGAACCTCATCTTGGGCAACGACGCCTCTTCCTCGCTCCGTCGCTCGGCGCACCCCGGCTGCAAATCGAACTTCAATCTGGGCAGTCCCTCCATCGCCTCGTCGCCCCACGAACCCGCGTGCCGAACGAACTTCAAAATGGGCAAGATGGGTCAATGCTCCGGTGGTCACTCACGCGAGCCAGCCCCGTCCGGACGATCGACCCGAGCAGCAGATCCACTGACCAACGGACAACGGACCCAACCACTGACTACGGACAACTGACCACTGACTCCGCCAATCCGCATTCCGCATTCCGCATTCCGCTACCTCACTACCCACTACCGACTATCCACTACCCACTTCTCCCGCTATAACCCCACCCATGCGTAACCTCGCCATCGTCGCCATCCTCGCCGCCTCCACCTTCGCCGCCGAGCCCCAGCTCGCGCCTACGTCGACCCCTCCCAGCTCGACGTCCCCTGGCCCAAACACAGCTTCTACAAGCAGCCCTGGCGCGCATATCTGCAGACCAAGCCGGCCATCGATTTCCTGAGCGGCATCGGCGTCAACTACCACACCCCCGGCAACGACGATCTCACCATCCGCCTGCTGGCCGAGACCGGCTTCAAGACCTTCCGCATCGAGATCGGCTGGGGCAGCGTGCGATTTGACGAGAAGGGCCTGAACGATCAGCCCCGCCTTCTCCAGCGGCTCAAGCTCTGCAAGCAGTACGGCATCCGCCCCACGATGCTCCTCAACGCCCACCAGGGCGTCCCCTGCCCCGTGCAGTTCTTCTCCAAGAAGCTCGTCGAAGATGCCCCCAAGGGCAGCACCTCGGTGAAACTCGCCGACACCAAGGACCTGGTCATCGGCTACAGCGGCCTCAATGGCCTCTCCGACTACTGGGCGGCCGAGGCCCTGATCACCGCCATCGACGAAAAGACCAACGTCTGCCAGCTCAGCAAACCCCTGCCCAAGGACCTCAAGGCCGGCAACCTCCCCATGGCCACCCTCAAATATCTCCCGCTCTACCCGGCCGGCTCCAAGAGCTTCGAGGACACCGCCAACGGCTGGGTCACCTACGCCATGCTCGTCTGCCAGCTCGTGGCCGACGCCGGCATCGAAGACTTCGATGTCGAGATCTGGAACGAACTCACATTCGGCACGAAATTCCTGAGCATCAACAACTACTACTCGCCCAAGCTCCTGACGGGCAAGATCCCCGACTTCCTCAACGAAGGCGGCAACTGCTGGGAGTTGGGCCGGCTGACCGTCAACGCGGTGAAAGCCAAATATCCCAAGGCCCGCTGCATCTGGGGCTTCTCCAACACGACGTTCCATCACTGCGCCGTCGACAAGCTCCCGCCGCGGATGGACGGCCAGAGCTATCACCCCTACGGCACCGGCGTGCGCAGCCTGCCCAAGGCCGAGACGCACAAGGACCATCCCGAGTACAACCTCGAACGCTACACGCCCACGCTGGACATCAAGATGAGCGAGGGCTGGGCCCACACGTTCATCCAGACCGAGTGCATCATCCGGCTGCTCAACCCCGAGGCCCGCAGACGCGCGCCCAAGGGCACCGAACGCTTCTACCACTACATCACCGAACACGGCGTCGTCCCGGCCGAATGCGGCATCACCGACGAGGCCGGCGAGTGGAACATCAAGACCAAGTGCGCCCTGCGCTCCTTCTGCATGTGGCTGAACAAGGGCGTCGATGTCATGCACTATTTCCAGGCCTGGGCGCCCAAGAGCGCTGACATGGGCCTCCTCCCGCCCAACCTCAAGACGGTGGCCGCCGACGCCACGTTCGACCAGGTCGCCACGCCGCCAATGAAGGCCATCCGCAACCTCACCCGCGCCTTCGCCGGCGCCACGCCCATCGACAAGCCCGCGCAGCTCCAGGTCGATTACGCCCCCGTTGGCCCGGTCGGCCAGATCTTCCCCGGCGACGCCACGCACCCGCCGCTGAGCCATCGCGATGTCCTGGCGATCCTGCCGTTCCAGGTGACCGCCAACAAGATGGTCATCGCCGTCTACGTCATGACCTACGACGCGGCCAAGTCCATGCCCGAGGAAACCTATCGCCTGAAGATCAGCGGATTGCCTGCAACTGATAGCATCACGCTATACGACCCCATCATCGACAAGCCGGCCGAAGTGAAGGTCGTCTCGCGCCAGGGCGACTCGGCCGAGCTGGAACTGAGAGTCAGCGACACGCCGCGGCTGCTGATGATCGGGAAGTAAGAGCCAATTCCGGAGCCCGAAGCCCGAATGCCAACGCATCCCTTGGTCATTCGGATATTCGGACTTGGGAATTGATTCGACATTCGGCCTTCGGAATTCGGCCTTCCCCCGCTGCAACTGGCGGGCAAATACCGCTTCGGATACCTTCTATATCAGCCGAGGTTCAACAATATGCGCTGGTTGCCTTACCTCTTCGCAATCCTAACGCTGATGGTCTTCGCCTGCCCTGCGAGCGGTGCCGACCCGGATTACTACCAGCGCAAGAGCACGTGGCACGAAACTCTGATCGCCTCGCGCCAGGCGTTGCTGGCCGAGCAGGGGCCCGAGAAGTTTCAGACCTTCGTCAGCGAGGTCGTTCGCGGCAGGGAAAGCGCTCGGCCGATCAAAGTCAACATCGCGGGGCTTAAGGATATCTACCTGTACGTCATCGGCGAACGGGATGAGGTGCGCGGGCTGGGCGACTGGGCGGAAGCCACTCTCGTTCAACCGCGCTGGCCGGACGACTCGCCTTGGCGAGATCAAAACGCTGAAGGTGTTGGCCGGCCAGCACAGCGTCAACAGCACGCTCGAATCGGGCGTGAGCGGGCCGATTCACATCGCCGGCCGGAGGTTCGACCGCGGGCTGGAGGTTTACGCCAACAGCAAGGCGAAGATCGAGCTTGGCCAGGAATACGAGACGTTCGAGGCAATGATCGGCATCGCCCAGTGGGTTGGCCAGGGCGGTTCGGTTCGGTTCATCGTAACCGGCCCGCAAGGCGCAGCTCGGATCGATCTGTGGGAGTTGGTTGCGCGCGATTTTGCGGAAGATGCACCGCGGCGCGAGATGAAATGGGAGCGGCAGGACCGCATCCTGGAGCGCGACTGGCGCAACGAAGCTGAGTTGGCATCGCGGTATGCCGCGGCGTGCGCTTCGATGCCTTCGCTGGCTGCGCAGGCGACAACCCTTGCAGCGGGCGTGCGGGATGGCCAGGGCCTGCTGGCCGTGCGCGCCTCTATCTCCGCTCGCGGCAAATCCAGGACGCGATCGCGCGAGCCAGGAGTTTCAGCGCGGAGCCGCTTCGGCTGGCCATCGAGGATCTGATCCAGTCGTACCCCGGCAGGTACGCCAATGGAGTTGAATATCTGCAGCGACTCGGGCAACTCGAAGGGTCGATTCCGAACACGTTAGCGGCCCTGAAATCCAGCAAGGTCGAGGATTACGAGAAGCTCGTCCGTCTCATCGACGACTGCGACCAGCTCCAGCGACAGGCGCTGCTGGCAAATCCCCTCCTCGATTTCAACAAGATGCTCCTGATTCGCCGCACGCCGCACGGCGATCCGCGCATGGCCATCGGGACGGGCTTCGGCGTCGGCGAATACATCGGCCTGCCGCGCCAGACTTCCAAGCACACACCGGATATCGAGAAGCCGTTCGACTGGGACAACGAGATCGCGGTCCTTTCGCCCCCTCGCGGATGGGCAGCTCACGACGCTCTTCAAGCCCGATCGGCGGCGATTGCTCAATGACCTCGATCTGCACTGGGATGCCGACCGCCTGCTCTTCGCCATGCCCGGCACGCAGAATAAGTGGCAGGTGTTCGAGATGCGCACCGACGGCGGCGGCCTGCGGCAGGTCACGCCGGGCGACCAGCCGGAAGTCCATAACTACGATCCGTGCTATCTCCCCAATGGCAAAATCGCATTCCTGTCAACCGCATGCCTCCAGGGCGTGCCGTGCAATGCCGGCGTCATCGTCGGCATGATGTACACGATGAACGCGGATGGGTCAGGGATCCGCCAGATCTGTTTCGAGCAGGACCACGACTATTGCCCGACGGTGACCAACGATGGCCGGATCATGTATCTCCGGTGGGATTACACCGACACGCCGCATGTTTGGAACCGCATGCTCTTCACGTGCAATCCCGACGGCACGGGGCAGATGGAGTATTACAAGGCCAACGGCTACTGGCCCAACGCGATCTTCTGGGCCAAGGCGATCCCCAATCATCCGATGAAGGTGGTCGGCATCGTGACGGGGCATCACGTCGGCCGGGTGGGCGAGCTCACGATTTTCGATCCCGCCCAAAGCCGGTTCGAGGCCGATGGCGTGGTTCAGCAAATCCCCGGCCGCGGCAAGAAGGTCCAGCCGCTCATCCAGGACAAGCTCACCGAGCACTCGTGGCCCAAGTTCCTGCATCCGTATCCGCTGAGCGAGAAGTATTTCATCGTCGCGTGCAAGCCGGCGCCGGACTCGCTCTGGGGCATTTATCTCGTCGATGTCTTCGACAACATGACGCTGATCAAGGAGGTTGAAGGCAGCGTGCTGCTCGAACCGATTCCCATCCGCAAGACCGTCAAGCCGCCGGTCATTCCCGAGAAGACCAAGCCGGCCGCCACCGACGCGGTTGTCTATCTTCAGGATGTCTATCACGGCGCGAGCATGAAGGACATTCCGCGCGGCACGGTGAAAAAGCTGCGCGTGTTCGCCTATCACTTCGGCTATCAGCGGCTGGCCGGGATCGACCATCGCATCGGGGCGGACGGGCCGTGGGAGGTCAAGCGCGTGCTCGGCACGGTGGATGTCGAGGCGGATGGGTCGGCGCTGTTCCGCGTGCCGGCCAAGACGCCGCTGTCGGTGCAGCCGCTGGATGCCGAGAACAAGGCTGTGCAGCTCATGCGAAGCTGGATGACGGCCCAGCCGGGCGAGACGCTCTCGTGCGTGGGGTGTCACGACAATCGCAGCGCCAGCCCGCCGTCGCAATCCACGATCGCCATCGCCAGGCCGCCACAGGAGATCAAGCCTTTCTACGGGCCGACGCGAGGCTTCAGCTTCGCGCGAGAGGTGCAGCCGGTCCTCGACAAGTATTGTGTCGCCTGTCACGACGGCAAGCCGCGCGAGGATGGCAAGAGCATCGTCGACCTGCGCCGCGATCAAAACGCCTGGGTGGTCTACAAGGGCGGCGATCCGGTGGGCGCCGTGGTTCGCGATACGCCGCGCGAGCAGCTCATCGGCAAATATGGCGGGATTTTCGAGCCTTCGTACATCGCGCTGCGCCGCTACATCCGCGTCGGCGGATTGGAGAGCGATCTGCACCTGCTCAATCCGATGGAGTTTTACGCCGGCACGTCCGAGCTGATGCAGATTCTCGCGAAGGGCCACCACGGCGTGAAGCTCGATGACGAGGCGTGGGAACGACTGGCGACATGGATCGACCTCAACGGCCCGTGCCACGGCACCTGGAGCGAGTTCTGCAAGATATCGGCCAATCAGCTTGCGCGACGGCGCGAGCTGCAACTGCTCTATGGCGGAGTCGATCAGAATCCTGAGGAGATTCCGCTGCTGAACAATGTGCCCGTTGAGCCCATCAAGCCAGTCGAGTCAAAGACTGCTGCGGCACAGGCGATTCATCTCGATGGCTGGCCTTTTGATTCGGCCGAAGCTACCCGCCGCCAGAGTGCCCTGGGAACCGGCACGCGCGAGATCGACCTGGGGCGCGGCATCAAGCTCCAGCTTGTGAAGATTCCCGCCGGCCGGTTCATCATCGGCGACAGCGACGGCTTTGACGATGAGCGGCCGCAGTCGATCGTGGCCATCGACCGGCCATTCTGGATTGGCCGGTTTGAGGTCACCAACGAGCAGTTTGCCCAGTTCGACCCATCTCACGACAGCCGCTTCGAGCATCGCACATCGTGGATCTTCAGCGAGAAGTACCTGGGCTGGCTGCTCAATGGCCCGCGGCAGCCGGTCGTGCGCATCTCGTGGCGGCAGGCGATGGACTTCTGTCGCTGGCTGAGCGAGCGCACCGGCCAGAGCTTCACGCTGCCCACCGAGGCCCAGTGGGAGTACGCTTGCCGCGCGGGCACGGCCAGCGCGTTGTCGTACGGCGGTGTGGATGCCGACTTCTCCACATTCGCCAACGTTGCTGATTACACGATCCGCAACCTGGCGTACGAAGGCTGGCGGCCGATGTCGCCGGACCTGGTTCCGCGGGACTCCCGCTTCAACGATCATGCGCTGGTGACGGCGAATGTCGGCGGCTACCAGCCCAATGCCTGGGGCCTGCACGACATGCACGGCAACGCGGCCGAGTGGACGCGCACGCTCTACCGGGCGTATCCGTATCGCGATGACGATGGCCGGAATGATGCAACTGCGCTGGGCCAGCGGGTCGTGCGCGGCGGCTCGTGGTATGACCGGCCGATCCGGTGCCGCTCGGGATTCCGGCAGAGCTATGAGGCGTATCAGCGGGTGTACAACGTCGGATTCCGGGTGATATGCGAGGAGTAATTTCTGAAGCGGAAGCGTTAGCGCCCGCTCTGGCAGGGCGGGCGCTGACGCTTGGCGCTTCAGACAGATATCGAAAGCGGGTATCTCCGCACTCCAAAAAGCCATGGGTAACTTTTTCGACTATGTCAACGAGAAGAACCAGCGCAAGGCAGCGCCGGCTGCGGCATCGGCCGCCGCGCCGCCGCTGACTGTCTCGCAGCTCACGGCGCAGATCGATGGCGCGCTGCGGAGGCTGCCGCAGTCGCTGGCCGTCAAGGGCGAGGTGAGCAATCTCAACCATCATCGCGCATCGGGGCACCTGTATTTCACGTTGAAAGACCCGCATGCCTGCATCGACTGCGTAATGTTCAAGTCGGATTTTGCCCGCGTCAAGTTCCAGCCGGCCGACGGCATGGAACTGATCGTCAGCGGGCGCGTTGCCGTCTATCCCCAGCGCGGGCGGTATCAGCTCTATGTCACCCGGCTCGATCCGATTGGCCAGGGCGCGCTGGAGTTGGCATTCCGCCAGCTTTGCGAGAAGCTCCAGGCCGAGGGGCTCTTTGCCAAGGAGCGCAAGAAGCCCCTGCCGCGGTTTCCGATGCGCATCGCGGTGGTCACCAGCACGCAGACGGCCGCTCTGCAGGACATGCTCAAGGTGCTGCGGCGGTTCCCGTACATCGACGTGCTGGTCTATCACGTGAGCGTCCAGGGCGATGGGGCGGCCGAGCAGATCGCGGGGGCGCTGCGCGACATCGATCGCTGCGGGCCGGCGATGGGCATCGAGCTGATCCTGCTGGGGCGAGGCGGTGGCTCGCTGGAAGACCTGTGGGAGTTCAACGAGGAGATTGTCGCCCGCGCCATCGCCGCGTGCCACATCCCGATCGTCACGGGTATCGGCCATGAGGTCGATGTGTCGATCGCCGATCTGGTGGCCGACCATCACGCCCACACGCCCACCGAGGCCGCCCAGGTTGCGACGTCGCAATGGCGAACGGCTCGCGACCTGCTCGATTCGGCCGGGATGCGGCTGCGCCGCGAGATTCGCGCCGTGCTGGCCGATGCGCGGCAGAGACTTCTCCAGGTCCAGCGCCATCCGGTCTTCCGCCGGCCACTGGACAGGATCAACGTGCTGCGGCAGTTCATGGACGATCGCCAGCGCGCGCTGTCCCTGGCGATGGGAACGGCGCTGCGCCGGCTGCGCGAGCGGCTCTTTCATGCGGCCGCGTCGCTGCACGAGCGGCACCCGCGCCACGCCGTCGAGCTGGCGCGGCAGCGCATCGTGGCGCTGCGCCAGCGGCTGATAAGCCAGACGTCCGCCGATCTGGTGCGCCGGCGTCACAAGCTCGAGGCCATCAGCGCGAGCTCAATGCGCTGGGCCCGGAGCAGGTCCTGCGGCGCGGCTACAGCATCACGACGATCAAGAAAACCGGCGCGATCGTCCGCAGTGCCGCGCAGCTCAAGACGGGCGATCGGATCATGACGCGGCTTGCGGATGGCAGGGCCGAGAGTATCGTGCAGGACCAGCACCAGCTTCCACTGTTTGAATGAGAGTTTGTCTGAAGCGGAAGCGTCAGCGCCCGCTCGGCTATGGGCGGGCGCTAACGCTTCCGCTTCAGATGCCCGCCGAACGGCTTACCTCGATGGCGCGGAAATTTCCTCATTGTGGGGCCATCGGTGCATTGATGCACAACGCGCCGCGACTATAATAGCCCCCGCGCCGGGCGCTCTGTTATTGTCATCAGGCGTTGGATGGCGTTCGGTTTCGCAAGCGAAAGGAGCGACACTCAATGGCGGAGGAATCGCAAGTTATCCGGGGCATCAACTGGCGCGAGGCGCTGCCCTTCACGCACATTTTCCGGGCCTTTCGCATCGCCATCCATCCCTCCAAACTTGTGCTTGGGCTGGTGGCGGTGCTGGCGCTGTATCTCGGCGGGCGCGTGCTCGATGGCATCTGGGCAGGCAAATATCGCGCGGTGCCGGGCGAAATCGCCTGCTATGAGCAGCGGGCCCAGAAGGGCGTGGAGGCATACCGCGAGGAGACGCAGAAGAAGGCCGTAGACGACTACGCGGCCCTTCTGCCGGTGCTGGCTGACCCTAGGGTGAAAAAGGAAGAGCCGTACAAGAAGCTGGCGGAAGGCGACGCCAGCAAGGCGGCCGCCCAAGAGCACAAGTACACTGCCGACATCCTTTATTTCGCTCGCACGGAGCGCGACAGGCGTATCGACAAAGCCAGGGACGATTACAAGAAGGCGATCGATCAGGCCGACGAGACCTATAAGAAGTCGGATAAGAAGGACGCCGACGCCAAGACGCGCGACGACGCCAAGGCGGACGCTCTCAAGGCGCGGGACAAGAGCACTTTGGACAACTACCGCGGCTATTCGGGCGTCGTCGACATGGTCGACGCCCTCAAGGGCCAAGGCCTTTTCATCGCCTTCTTCCGGTATCAATCCGGCAAGGCCAATGACGTGGTGACCGGTGTGTTGCACGGCGACTGGCTCGGCGCCAACGGCGTCATCCAGTCCACCTATAAGTTCTTCACCGTCGCCCCCGCCTGGGCCGCGCGCAACCACTCGCTCTATTTCATCCTCTACGGCATTCTCTTCCTGGTTGTATGGTCGTTGCTCGGCGGGGCCATCGCCCGCATCGCCGCGGTCCACGTCGCCGACGAAGGCCGCAAGCTCTCTATTCGTCAGGGGCTGGCCTTCGCCAAGTCCAAGTTCCTGAGCTTCCTCTCGGCGCCGATCATCCCCAGCGTCATCATCATCGGCATCGGCATCATCTGTGCAGCCGTCGGCGGGCTGTTCTTCCTGATTCACCTCGAGCTCGTTGTCGGCCTGCTCTATTTCCTGGCGCTGGCGGCCGGGTTCGTCACGACCCTCGTCCTGCTGGGCATGGCCGGCGGGTTCAACCTGATGTACCCCGCGATCGCGGTGGAAGGCTCCGACAGCTTCGACGCGATCAGCCGCTCCTTCAGCTACGTCTATTCCAAGCCCTGGCGGACGCTGTTCTACTCGCTGGTGGCCATCGGCTACGGGTTGCTGACGTACCTGTTCGTGCGGGTGTTCATCTCGCTGGTGCTGCTGACGACGCACTTCTTCGTCGGCCTGCTGGTCTTCCGCGACACGGCGGCGGGCACCGACCTGTGGAACGCGCTGGTTCCGCTGGGCTCGATGGGCTCGCTGCGCTACCAGGTCGATTACCCGATGCTCAGCACCTACGGTGACCTGGTTGCGACCATCCTGGCATTCTGGAACTATCTGCTGATCGCCACGCTGGGCGCGTTCGCGATCAGCATGTACTTCTCGTGCAACACGATCATCTACTATCTGCTGCGGAAGGACGCCGACGCCACCGAGATGGATGACGTGTATCTGGAGCAGCCGGAAGAGGAAGCGCCGGCCGAGATGCCGCCCGCGCCGGAATCGGCGCCGGTGGCGGCTCCGACGGCTCCCGCGCCGGCCACCGCGCCCGTGACGGCGGAAGCCCCGGCCATCGCGCCGGCAGCGGCGCCGGCCGAGACAGCCGTCGCCACCGAGCCGGCACCCGCGTCGAATCCTCCTGTGCAAGAGCCCCCGAAGAACGGGTGAGGCGCCTCTGATTCCTGATTCTTGATTTGGGACGGCCGCTGGGCCGTCCCATTTCTTATGTGCCGCCATTGCTCGAAACGTTGTTGTGATACCCAGACGCGCGACGATTGTGGCGTACAGACTGGACCGGTGCTGGCGTTTCCCACCCTCTTCGTCCTAGAATCCACACGGGTTGGTAAAGGTTTGGCAGACATGCGCTCAAATCTATCGGTTCGCGCCCGCTGGGTGATCATGGCGGTATGCCTCGCCCTCGTCGTGCTGGCGTTTTTCGACTATGTCGAGCGGTCTCTGCTGTCCGGCATGAGCGATCAGTTCATGCGCGCTTTCCATTTGGCGCGAGCGCAATCTCATCGCTTCTGGCGGCCGGTCTGGTCGGTTGGCTCGTGTCGCGGGCGGCGCCATCGCCCACGTCGGCTCCGATCCGGGCCGGACAATGGTGGGAGGGGCACCTTACCGAAGAGCAATGGCGGCGCAGTTATGCCCTGTGGTTTATCCGCATGCGATGGATCGCCGTCGCCGTTTCCGCGGCGCTCATCGCGTTCGGCATTCTGGTGGCCAGGCTGCTTCCGATCGAGCTGTCCTGGCCCCTGGCGGCGCTGGTCGTGCTGCTGGCGGCGTGCAATGCCATCTATTACTGGCTGATCCGCGGCGCCGCCGCTTTCCACCCATGGCTGCTGCCGCTTCAGATCTACGTGGATCTGGCGATCCTCACCGGCTTGCTGCATTTCTCCGGCGGCATCGAGAACCCCTTCTCTTTCGTGATGGTCTTCCACGTGATCATCGGCGGCATCGTGCTCAGCCGGCGACAGTGTTACCTGGTGGCCGCGGCCGCCGCCTCGCTGTTCGCGCTGCTGGCATGGGTCGAATGGGCGGAGGTGCTGCCGCACTACACGCTGGAGGTCTTCCCTCACTTCCATACGCACGAGGGCGTGATGCACGCGGCCCACATGGCGCCCTACGTCATCAGCTCCGTCGCGATCCAGTGCATCGTCCTCTTCCTCACGGCCCATTTCGTGACCACCTTGACCGAGCGCGTGCGCTACGATGAGGGCCAGTTGGCCGCGATGGCCGAGCGGGCCATGGCCGAGCGCGGGCTTCTGGAGCAGGCGCTGGAGACCACGGGAACGGCCCTGCGCGTGCTGGACCGCGACCTTCAGCTTCACTGGAGCAACGAGCGATGGAAGCGATGGCTGGCGCGGCGGGATGCCGCTCCGGATCAGACCTCGGCGGCCTGGCAGACGCGCGATGATGGCCAGGTGCGCGTGGGCGAGTTGGCCGTCGGCGCCTCGGCCGATTCGCGCGTGCTCCAGTTGACGACCGCGCCGCTCCTCGACAAAGACGGCCGCATCAGCCAGATCGTTGAGCTGGCCCACGATGTCACCCAGCAGAAACAGGCCCAGGCCCAGATGATGCGCGCCGGGCAACTCGCGGCAGTAGGACAACTGGCCGGGCAGGTGGCGCACGAGGTGAACAACCCCATCGCGATCATCAGCGCCAAGTCGCGGCTGCTGATCCGGGACCATCGCCAGGAGATGTCCGACGTCGTGCTGCGCGACCTGGAGAAGATCACCGAGCTGGCCGACCGCGTTGGCCGGATTGCGCAGGGGCTGCTATCCTACGGCCGGCCGTCCACCGGCGCGGGCGGCCATGGACCTCCGCGTGCCGATCCGCAAGGCGCTGGGCAGCATCGAGCAGGCGCGCGAGGCAGCGGAGTGCGGATCCAAGATCGCCTGCCCGAATCGCTGCCATTCATCCTCGCCAACGCCGGAGAGATGGAGCAGGTGTTCCTCAATCTGTTCCTGAACGCGCTTGACGCCATGCCCCGCGGTGGCCGGCTGACCATCGGCGCTGGCGCCGAAGGGCCGATGCTGGAAGTGCTTGTCGAAGACACCGGCGGCGGAATCCCCGAGGCGATTCGCGAACGGATCTTCGAGCCGTTCTTCAGCACCAAGGAGGAAGGCCGCGGCACCGGCCTGGGCCTGTCAGTCTGCCTGGGCCTGGTCCGCAGTCACGGCGGCACGATCAGCGTCGAGAGCCCGAGCGGCGGCGGGAGCCGTTTCACTCTGCGCCTGCCGGCGCTGAAACCCGCGAAAGAGGTGGCTTCGCATGGCTAAGTTGCGCGTGCTGATCGTCGATGACGAAGAGGGAATGCTCGAGGTCTGCCGCGATACGCTGCGCGGCCTGCCGGATGTGCAGATCACCACGGAGTCCCAGAGCACCCGCGCCGCCGAACGCCTGGCGACCGAGAGCTTCGACCTGCTCATCGTCGACGTGCGCATGCCGGGGCTCAGCGGGGTCGACTTGCTGCGCCTGCGCGGCAGCGCGACCCGGATCTTCATCGTGCTGGTGCTCACGGCGTTTCCGACGGTGGAGACGGCCGTCGAGAGCATGAAACTCGGCGCGGCCGACTACATCACCAAGCCCTTCCTTCCCGACGAACTGCTGGCGACGGTGGGGCGGCTGCTGGAAGAAAGGCGACTGCGCCAGGAAAACCTGCTCTTGGCGCGCCAGGTCGAGCACGCCTGGCGGTTCGGCGACATCATCGGGCGCGGATCGGCCATGCAGAAAGTCTTCGAGACCATCCGCCGAGTCGGCGGCACCGATGCCGACGTGCTGGTGCTGGGCGAGACCGGCACCGGCAAGGAACTCGTGGCGCGGGCGATCCACCAGGGCAGCCGCCGCTCGTCGGGCAGGTTCGTGCCGGTGGATTGCGGCGCCATTCCCGAGGACCTTCTGGAGAGCGAGTTCTTCGGCCACGAGCGCGGCGCCTTCACCGGCGCCGTCACCCGGAGCCTGGGCCTCCTGGAGTTCAGCAACCGCGGGACATTCTTCCTGGACGAAGTCGGCGAGCTGCCCGTGCGGCTTCAAGCCAAGCTGCTGCGCGTCCTGCAGGAGCGAAAGATTCGGCGCGTCGGCGGCACCGAAGAGATCGACGTTGACGTGCGAGTGATTGCGGCGACCAGCCGCAACCTTGACCAGGAGATCGCCGAGCACCGCTTCCGAATGGACCTCTACTATCGCATCAACGTCGGCGCATCGAGCTGCCTCCGCTGCGCTCGCGAACGGATGATATCCCGCTGCTGGTGTCGCACTTTCTGGAACGCTACGCCGGCGAAATGGGCAAGGAAGCCGTCAGCATCGACCCCGAGGCCGTCGAGGTGCTTGCGAGCTTCCCCTGGCCCGGCAACGTCCGTCAGTTGCAGAATGTCATCAAGCGAACGCTGGCGATGGCGCGGCGCAACACCGTCGGCGTCGAGGACCTGCCCGACGAGATCGTCGCCGGGACCGAACAGCGAACTGAGGAAGCCGGGCCGGGCGGCTTTTTCTCGCTGCGCGAGCAGCGGATCCAGGCCTTTGAGAAAGAGTACCTGGCCGCATTGTTGCGAACGTCCGCGGGCGATGTCTCGCAGGCGGCGCGGGAGGCGCAGCTTCCCAGGGGAACGCTGTACCGGCTGCTGAAGAAGTACGACATCGAGGCCGCCGATTTCCGTGGTTGAGCTTGTCACATCGGCGCGAAACCGGGGATCCGTGTCACATCGGCGCGAAAGACGCGATCCGCTCAACGCAAGAGGCGGTCGGGGCCGATCCGGGACGATTGCCCTGTCGCGACAGCAATGGATGAGTCCGCCTGTTTGTCCTGTTTGCGTGACAGAAGCCGGTAGCTGCGCCGAACGCGCTTCGGAAATAAATCCGCTCCATCTATGTGCTAAATAGGACTTTGCAGTCCCCTGACGTCGTCTTGCTCGCGCCCGGTACACCCGTTGCGATGGGATCGGCATGGCCCGCGAACTCGTGAAACCCGATGGCTTGATCGCACGGCAACGCCGGGTCTACCGAGTGCTGGTCAACAGCCCGGATGTCGCCGTCGCCGAGGCCCTTCGAGGACTGCTGCCTCCGCTTGAATACGAACTGGTAATCTCGCAGCCGGGCCTGGGCTTCCTGAAGGCGGCTCGATGCCGGCCCGAAATCGCCATCATTGATCGCGTCAACGAACGGCCCGACGCGGCCGAGATGGAAGTGGCCATCCTCAAGGAGGCTTGTGCCGACGTGCGCATCATCGCCCTCAGCGGGCAGCCCTCAGCGCGGGATGGGCAACTCGTCGAACAGGGGGTCTTCTACTACATGACCATGGGCGTCGGGCCCGAGTTGGTTCGCCTCATTCAGGCGGCCGCCCGATCGCTGCCTCACAGCATGGAGCAATACGCATGAACATCAATCGTCGCAACTTTCTGTGGCGCGGGCTGGCGACGGCCGGCGCGGCCGCGGCAGCCACCGCGGCGGCCAAGGTCGGCCTGGACACGGCGCGCAAGGACGCCGCTGCCGGCGAGCCGGCGGCGCCGCCCACACCACCTCCGAGCGGCCCCACCACTCCCGCCATGACCGCCGATGGGCAGGTCATCCACGTGTGTGGCCACAAGGTCTCCAAGCACTCGCTGCCCGTGCTTCAGCACACCGATGAAGAAGTTCGTCGCGGCGTGCCGGGACGCAAATGGGTCATGGTCATCGACCTGGCCAGATGCGACGGGTGCAAGACCTGCACGGCGGCCTGCTCCAAGTCCCACCACACGCCATCCGACCGGGAATGGATCAAGGTCTTTACGATGCAGGATGGGCCCGAGAGGGAACCGTATTTCTTCCCCAAGCCGTGTTTCCACTGCGACAACCCTCCTTGCACGCGCGTGTGCCCCGTTGGCGCGACCTTCAAGCGCCAGGACGGCATCGTGCTGATCGACAATGAGCGATGCATCGGCTGCCGGTTCTGCATGGCCGCCTGCCCCTACTCGACGCGGTTCTTCAACTGGGGCCATCCCAAGGACCCGCCCGAGGCCTGGGAACAGCCCTACTCGCCGGAACACGGCTATCCGCGGCGAATCGGCACGGTGGAGAAATGCGACTTGTGCCCCGACATGGCCGAGCAGGGAAAACTGCCCTGCTGTGCCTCGTCCTGCCCCAAGGGCACGATCTACTTCGGCGATCAGAATGAGGACGCCGTGACCAATGGCGCTGGCGAAACAGTGCAACTCTCGAAGTTGCTGGCCGATCGCGGGGGATACCGCTACATGGAGGAGCTGGGCACCGAGCCGCGGGTCTATTACCTGCCGAAGAGCAGGCATGTTTAGCGAACTTCGCGCGTACGGGATTTTGAGCGCTGACGGTCATTTACAGAGAGGTTAGGAATCATGCACACGATGGCGCAGAACCTCGTGACGGACAGGATTTCCCAGGCCACGGGCGGCAATGGGAAATCACATCCGCCGGAAACGCAGTTGCAGCGGCGCGTATGCGATGACCTGGTGGGAACACTGGGCCCGATGAGTCGCCGCGGAAAGCTCTGGGTCGGGCTTTTGGTGACGGTCGTAGCCGCCGGACTCTATGCCTATGTGCTGGAGCTGGTGTTCGGGCTGAAAGTCACGGCCATGCGGGAGCATGTATCGTGGGGCCTGTACATGACCAACTTCGTGTTCTTCATCGGCGTCAGCCATGCCGGAACGCTGATCTCGGCGATCCTGCGCGTGACCAACGCCGAGTGGCGCCGCCCCATCACGCGCATGGCCGAGGCCATCACGGTCTTCGCCCTGCTCGTCGGCGCCCCGATGGTCATCATCGACATGGGCCGTCCCGACCGCTTGCACCACGTGCTGCTGTATGGACGCTTCAACTCGCCCATCCTCTGGGATGTCTGCTCCATCGCCACCTACATCAGCGGCAGCCTGCTGTACCTGTATGTGGCGATGATCCCGGACTTGGCGCTGCTGGCCGCGCGAGCCGAGACCCGGTGCTTTGCGCCTGGCGAGCCCGGCTGTATCGCTTCTTCTCGCTCGGTTTCCGCGATACGCCCGAGCAGCGCCGGTTCCTCAACCGCGCCCTGGCCACCATGGCCGTCATCATCATCCCGGTGGCGATCTCGGTACACACGGTTGTCTCGTGGATTTTCGGGATGACGCTCCGCCCCGGCTGGCACAGCACCATCTTCGGGCCTTACTTTGTCGTCGGAGCCATCTTCTCCGGCACCGCCGGCATCATCCTCGCCATGGCGATCTTCCGCCGGGTCTACGGCCTGCACAAATATCTCACGCTGCGTCATTTCCGCAATCTCGCCACGCTCCTGCTGGCGCTGGACCTGCTCTACATCTATTTCACGCTCAGCGAATACCTCACCGCCTGGTATGGACAGGAGACCGTCGAAAAACGCCTGCTGAGTCTGCTGATGGGCCACGGCAGCTACGGACTGTGGTTCTGGTCGATGGCCGTGGGCGGCCTGGCCCTTCCCGCCATCCTGCTGGCGATTCCCACGAAGAAGTCCCTGGCGCCGATCATCATCGCTTCCGTGCTGATCAACATCGGCATGTTCATCAAGCGATACCTGATCATCGTGCCGACGCTGATGACGCCGTTCATTCCGGCCGAGGCCGGCGGCACTACCGTTCACTACTTCCCGACGTGGATCGAATGGACAGTGACGGCCGGCGCGTTCGCGTTCTTCCTCCTGTTGTTCACGCTTTTCTCCAAGCTGCTTCCCATCGTCTCGGTCTGGGAAACGGTCGAGGGTGTCGAACAGCTCGGCGCCGATCGCGTGGGCGTCGAGATCCACGAGGACCACGCGGCCACAGCGGGTGGCAACGGCAATGGCAACGGGAAGGACCCCAAGACGGAGGTGACATGCGTTTCCTGAAGATCGTTTTCGTGGTCGCTGCGGCGGCCGTTCTGCTTGGCCCACCCGCGGCGTCGGGTGCCGAATCGTGTCCCGTCTGCGCGGCGAAGGGCGTGGCCGTCGAGACGGCGTCGCGTGGACCGGCGGCTACCCAGCCCGCCACTCAGCCCGCCAACGGCGCCAAGCTCACCTTGAGCACCGGCACAGAGGAAGGCAAGAAGGTGCTGGTCGCGACGCTGACGGCCGACGGCAAGGCCGTCCAGGGCGCAAGATCCAGTTCCTGGTGCAGCGCACCTTCGGACAGATCAAGCTTGGCGAAGATACGACCCTGGAGGACGGCATCGCCCAGGTGCCTTTCCCGAATTTGCCCGGTGGAAAAACCGGCGAACTTCGTATAATTGCCCGCGTGATTGCTCCGGATTCCTACGCGGCTGTGGCATCGCAGGTCACGATGAGCGGCGGGCGCGTGGTGGTGGAGGCCGACGATCCCTTCCCCCGCGCAATCTGGGCCCCTCGCGCTCCACTGGCGCTTGTGCTGGCATTTACGGTCCTGCTCAGCGGCGTCTGGGGCACCTATTTCTTTGTCTTCAGTCAACTGGTTAGGATTCGCAAAGGAGCACATGCATGAAACCGTTCGTGGCTCGTCTGACCGCGATCGCGCTTGGCCTGGGGCTGGTTGCCGTCGTCGCCATGGCCGCTTCCGATGAATGGAAAGCCCCGGCGCGAGCCGCCCGCAAGCCCAATCCCGTGCCCGTTGATGCCAAATCCCTTGAGTCCGGCAAGGCCGCGTACCTCAAGGAGTGCAACTCCTGCCATGGTCCCGAGGGCAAGGGCAACGGCTCGGCCGCCGCCAACCTCGAAAAACCGCCCGGGGATCTGTCCAACCCCAGGATGTGGGACCAGACCGACGGCGCGCTCTACTACAAGATCACCGAAGGCCGAAAGCCCATGCCTTCGTTTGAAAAGCTCTTGACCGATGAACAGCGGTGGCAGGTGATCAATTACATCCGGACGCTCGCGCCGAAACCTGCCGGCAAGTGAGCGCCCTTGGGAAGGAGTAAGGTATGCGATGGGTCATGGTGTTCTGCGGCGGAATTCTCCCGCTGCTGGGGAGCGTTGCGCTGGCCCAGCCGGCCGCGCCGGCGCCTCCGGCTCCTGACGCGAATCCCGACAGCAGCAAGTTCGTTTCACGCGATGAGCACGAGAAGCTCAAGCGCGATTTTGAGGCCCTCAAGGCCGAGTTCCAGCAGTATAAGGCAGCCAAGTCCGCAGCCGGCGTCAGTTCCGCCGACGTCGACCAGGCGCTGGACGAAGTCGACAAGAAGCTGCGCGAGCTGAAGAATGCCAGCGATGCAATGCGCCCCGGTTTCACGGGCATCTACATCGGCGGCGATGCGGATGCGGGCTTCACGGCCGCGAAAGGTTCCAAGTCCACCTTCGACGCCGCGCTGTCGCCGTTGATCCTCTGGAAGCTCAGCGATCGGCTTCTCTTCGAGGGCGCCTTCGACATCGGCATCTCCACCGACGACACGAACAGCAGCAGCACGAGCTTCGACCTGACGATCGCCAACTTTTCGTACGTCGTCAACCCGTACATCACGGTCGGTGGCGGCCTGTTTGTCGTTCCTTTCGGCGTGTTCCACAACCACTACGATCCGCCATGGATCAACAAGCTCCCCGATGAGCCCCTGCCCTTCGGCGACAACGGCATCGCCCCATCCTCCGAGGTCGGTTTCTTCGTCGAAGGCGCGATCCCCGTCGATTCGATGAAGTTCAACTATGCCTTCTACATCACCAACGGCCCGAACATCGTCACCAGCGGCGACGGCGCCGGGACCCTGAACTTTGATGACTTCACCGACCTGAACAACAACAAGGCCTTCGGCGCCCGCATCGGTTTCCTGCCCATCCGCCAGATGGAGATGGGCTATTCGATCATGCTGGCGCAGGTGGATCCGACCGATTTCCCGTCCACCACCGCGCTGCTCCAGGCGGTGGACTGGGCCTGGAAACAGGAAGTGGACTGGCTGATGGGCACGATTGACCTGCGCACCGAGTGGGTCTGGTCCAATGTCAACCAGCAGACGTTCCTCAACTCGGCCGGCAAGCCTTTCACCTACGAGAACTACCGCAACGGCGGCTACGTGCAGGCATCCTATCGCCCAACGCGCACCGGCAACAAGATCCTGCGGAACATCGAGCCCATCATCCGCTGGGACCTCCTGAACCAGCCTGCCATTCAGGGCGGCAACGAACAGCGCGTCACCATCGGGCTGGACTACTGGATCCAGCCCAACATGGTGATCAAGATGGCGTACGTGTTTGATTTCAAGGACGAGGGCGAGGACGCCGACGCATTCATGATCCAATTCGGCATCGGCCTGTAGCAAAGGAGCGAAACATGTCACTGCGAGTAAATACGACGAAACTGGTCGCGGCGGGCATGGCCGGCGCCCTCTCGATCATGTTGTGGATTTCCGGCTGCGCCAGCGACACAGGCGCCCCGGTGCGCCGCCGCCTCAAAGATCGACAACGCGCCCGACGCTGGCGGCCGACCGCCCTTCCGGGCAGGCTGTCGGCAGCGCTGAACTGTGGGCCATCACCTGTAACCGCTGCCATAATGCGTGGTCGCCCAGCGCACTGTCGAGCACGCAATGGGAAGCGGTCGTGCGGCACATGCGCTTTCGCGCCAACCTGACCGAGGAGGACTCCAACACCATCCTGGAGTTCCTCAAGGCCAGCCATTAGCGCCAACGGATGAGCTATCAACAGTGAAGGCACGGAGCCGCAAAGCCCTCCTTTGCGGCTCCGCGCCATACTGCGCCGGCGTGAGTGCCGGGGGCTTGACGTTGGCCGCGGGCGAGCGAAACTGGGCATCGGCTCGATCAGGAGGCCCGATGTCCGTTGACCTTCAGCAGGAGCCCGTGGGTGCCCGACTCTTTGCCCTTGGCGAGAGAGGCAGCAGCTTTGCCCAGGAGTTCGCGGCGCCGCCGCAACCTTCCTCACCATGGCGTACATCGTCATGGTCAATCCCCTGATCCTCTCCAGCGCGGGCGTGCCGAAAGAACCGGCCATCGCCGCCACGGCGCTGGCGGCCGGCGTCTGCTGCATCATCATGGGGCTGACGTCGAATTTCCCGGTGGCGCTGGCCAGCGGCATGGGGCTTAACGCCATCGTCGTGCAGATTGCGGGCACGACCGGAAGCTGGCAGGCCGCCATGGGCCTGGTGGTGCTTGATGGCATCGTCGTTCTGGTGCTCGTGCTCACGGGATTACGCGAAGCGGTCATGAACGCCATCCCGCGCGAGCTGCGCCTGGCCATCGGCGCGGGCATCGGCCTGTTCATCGCGTTCATCGGGCTGGTCAACGCCGGCATCGTGCTGCGCGGGCCCATTCCATCCGTTCCGGTCACCTACGGCACGCTCCAGAGCCGACCGGCCCTGGTTGCCCTCTTCGGCCTGCTGCTGACGGCCGTGCTGATGGCCCGGCGGGTCCGCGGCGCCCTGATCATCGGTATCATCGCCAGCACCCTCCTGGCGCTGCCGTTGAAAGTCGCGCAGGTTCCGGAGGGAAGCTGGCTGCCGAGCTTCCAGACGCTCTTCAAGGCCGACATCCGCGCGGCGCTGCACTGGCAATTCGTGCCGCTGCTGATGGCGCTTGTGCTGGTGGATTTCTTCGACACGCTGGGGACGGTGACGGGCCTGGCGTATCAGGCGAATCTCTACGACGAGCGGGGGCAGATCCCCAGGCTGCGCCAGATTCTCGCCGTTCAACTCGATCAGCGCATCCATCGGCGGCTTGTGCGGCGTGAGTTCCGTCACTTGCTATGTCGAGTCGGCCGCCGGAGTCGCCGAAGGCGCTCGCACCGGGCTGCACACCGTGCTGGTGGGCGCGATGTTCCTGCTGGCGATTTTCCTTTCGCCGCTGGCCGCGGTTGTCCCGCCAGCGGCCACCGCGCCGGCGCTGATCCTGGTGGGCTTTCTGATGATGGCCCAGATCTCGCTGATCGACTTTAGCGATCTCGAAGGCTCCATCCCCGCGTTCGTGACGCTGCTGGTGATTCCGCTCACGTATTCCATTGCCCACGGGATCGGCTACGGGTTTATCACCTACGTCATCATCAAGGTGCTGAGCGGCAAGATGCGCCAGGTGCGTCCGCTGATGTACGTCGTGGCGGCCGCGTTCGCCTGGTATTTTGTCGCAGGCAAGATCTGAAGCCCGTGGAGCGTGCCGCCCCGGCCGCGGCCTCTTGCACGGCGGGGGCCTCTTGCACGGCGGGGGCCGCTCGTGCCACGGGCCAGCATGCGCAGTATAATCGCCGCCCATGCGCATTCGGCTCAATGGCAATGACCGCGATGTGTCGGATGGCAGCGATGTGTCTTCGCTCCTGGTCGAGCTGAAGCTCGCGCCCGACAAGGTCGCCGTCGAACTGAATCGCCGCTTGCTCAAGACCGAGAAATACAGCCAGCCACTGCGCGAGGGCGACGAACTGGAAATCGTCACGTTCGTCGGCGGCGGGTAGCACAGGCGTCCCGCCTGTGGCCTGCCAGAACACAGACACAGGCTGGAAGCTTGTGCTACAAACAACTGACGTGTCCGATACTCCACAGATACTCGATGGTACACCGCCGACGCTGACGCGCCGAGTTGCTTCGGGCGCGGCGTGGATGGTCGGCCAGGGCGTCACCGCCAAGGTCCTGGCGGTGGTGGGGCAGATCGTCCTCGCCCGCTTTCTCGGCCCGCGCAAATGGGGACTGGTAGGACTGGCCTACACCGTCTTCGGCTTCGCCAATCTGATTCAGCAATCGGGCGTGCGCGAGGTCCTGATCCATCGCCAGGCGCGATTCTACCGATGGGCCAATGCCGGGTTCTGGATGTCGCTCACCGGCGGGCTGCTCGCCGGCGCCATCATGGCGGCGGCGGCACCACTGGCGGCGCATTTCTACAGCCAGGGCCCGCAGTTCGTCTGGCTGATCCTGATCCTCGCGGTCTCCGCGCCGCTGAGTTCTCTGGCCATCGTGCCCACCGCGCTGCTTCAGAACCAGCTTCGATTCCGCCCGCTCACCGTTGTCACGCTCATGACGACCATCGGCACCTTCGGCCTGGCGATCATCTTCGCCTGGCGCGGCTGGGGCGCCTTCAGCTACATCCTGCCCGTCCCGATCGTGGCGCTGGCGAACGCCGCCTGGCTGTGGGCCATTGCCCGCCCACCCATTCGCCTGCGGCCGCAGTTACGCCGCTGGCGCTATCTCATCGGCGACAGCGGCCGGACACTGGGCGCGGCGTTCTTCTTCAACGTGACCGTGCAGGGCGGCGTTGTCGTGCTGGGGCTGTTTCACGCCGACGACGCCACCATCGGCATCTACACCTTCGCCCTGGTGCTGTCGCTCCAGACGACTCAGCTCCTGACTGCCAATTTCGGCAGCGTGCTCTTTCCCGCGCTCAGCCAGCTTCAGGGCGATCCACCCCGCCAGCAGCAGGCGTTCCTGCGGGCGGTGCGATGCCTCACATTGATCGGCGTTCCGCTGTGCCTGCTCCAGGCGGCGTGCAGCGAGAGTCTTCTGCGACTGCTCTACGGAACCAAGTGGATGGGCGCGGTTCATGTCCTGCAAGTCCTTAGCATCGCCATGGCCGTGCAGCTCGCCAATCCGGCGGCCATCAGCCTTCTCCAGGCGCAAGGGCGGTTCCGAACCGTTCTCAATCTCTCCATGGGCTGTGCGCTGCTGTTTCTCGTCTTTACGGTAGCCGGCGCCGTGCTGGGCGGCGCCTGAGCGTGGCCATCGCGGTGGCGATCTACATGGCCATCGCCGGCGCCATGAGCCTGTGCCTGCCGATCCACCCAACCGGCCACGCTCTCAATGACGTCGTGCTGGTCTATGCAAAGCCTCTGATCGCCGGCGCGGTGGCCGTGGCTATCGGCTGGTTCGTCGCTCGCCGGCTGCCGCCGATGCGCGGGCGGGACCTGCTGAGCATCGCCGTCGTCGTGACGATCGCGGTGCCGGTCTACCTGGCGATCATCCGGTGGATCGCTCGCGCTGATTGGACGGAGCTGAGCGTCGTAACACGGGGCATGTTCGCGCGGGACAAGCTGAGTGCCGCCGGCGCCCTCCCCGGCGGAGCCATGCGGGAGACCGCCAGTGGGGGCACTGGCGGCACTCATTGGCTTCCAATTCGGGGTGATTCGGGCGATATTGAAGACGAATCATGCGATTGAGCTTCATCTCCAACATCCGGCGCGCGTTGCGGCGGCGGCGATTCCTCCAGGCGGTCCGCCGTCATGGGAGCATTGGGCAGGGCAATATCCTGAACTGCCACCTGGACGTGCGGGCGAAAGACTGCCGCATCGAGGTCGGCGACGAATGCAATCTCAACTGCCACTTCACCCTGGAAGGCCCCGGCGCGCAGGTCCGCATCGGCAATCGAGTTTACATTGGCCCTTCGTCTCTGCTCAGTGCCGCGGGCATCACGATCGGAGACGACGTGATGATCGCCTGGGGCGTGACGATCATCGACCACAACAGCCACTCGGTGCATGCGGCCGATCGGCAGCGCGACATGGAATTCCTCAAGGGCCGCAGGCCGGAGAAAGACTGGAGCGTCGTGAAACGCCAGCCGATCGTCATCGAGCCCAGGGCGTGGATCGGCTTTCACAGCATTATCCTGGCCGGCGTCACCATCGGGCACGACGCCGTGGTTGGGGCCGGAGCGGTCGTGACCAGGTCCGTGCCGCCGTTAGCCGTCGTCGGTGGCAATCCCGCGCGTGTCCTGTACTCGCTGGACAACCCGCGGCGCCGGGATTCTCAGCAAGCGTGATTCTCGGACGCTCGCTCGCCCATGGCCGATTGCTGGACACGCGTGCGGGTATGGTGGATAATTCTGCGCGGTATCGATTCGGCGCGGGTCGATACAATCCGCGGCGGCTTCGGGATTCCGGGCACACCGATGGTCGCCAAGGGGCCTGTTGAGCGACGAGAATCACAGAGATTCCTTTGGCTGATGTGGACTCGTGCGATTCAGATTGTGAGCCTGCTGAGGCTGCGGCCGTTCGATTGCTCTTCGGAACAGGGCCGTTCACAGGAGCGCCACCGGCGCATTGCCTTGACGGCACTGTCCAACCTCGGCACGCGCACCATCAGCTATCTGACGTTCTTCGTCTCGGTGCCGCTGACCGTGCGCTACCTGGGCGAGGAGCGCTACGGGCTTTGGATGACGATCAGTTCGGTGGTCGCCATGTTGAGTTTCGCCGACCTGGGGCTGGGCAATGGGCTGCTCAACGGCATCTCGGAAGCCTATGGCAAGAACGACCGGGAGATGGCTCGGCGGTACGTCTCGAGCACCATGCTGATGCTTCTGGCCGTTGCCGGCATTCTGGCCCTGGCTTTTGCGGTGGCGTATCCGTGGATCCCGTGGTCACGCCTCTGCAACGTGAAGTCGCCGCTCGCGGTTGCCGAGAGCGGCCCCGCCGTGGTGGTCTTCATGGGGTGTTTTCTCCTGGGGCTGCCGCTTTCGATCGTTGCGCGAGTGCAACTCGGATACCAGGAGGGTTTCGCCAACAGCCTGTGGACCGCGGCCGGATATCTGCTGGGCCTGGCGGCGCTGATCCTGGCGGTTCGCCTGCGCGCTGGCCTGCCTTGGCTGGTGGCGGCGATGACGGGGGCGCCTTTGCTGGCGGCCCTGACTAATGGCCTTGTCGTCTTCGGATGGCGTTACCGCTGGCTCTTGCCGACGTGGCGCAGCGCCAGCATGGCCGCCGGCGTCCGCATTCTTCGTATGGGCATTCTCTTTTTCGCCCTTCAGGTGGCCGTGGCGCTGACCTTCGCATCCGATAATCTCATCATTGCCAGAATACTGGGACCTGAAGCCGTGACGCACTATTCCGTGCCCGTCCGCCTCTTCGCGGCCATCGGCATGCTTCTCGGCATGGTGTTGATGCCACTCTGGCCTGCCTACGGCGAATCCATCACCCGTGGCGACGTTGCCTGGATTCGCAGGACGCTGTCTCGCTCGCTCCTGCTTTCGCTGGTGCTGTCCGCATTGGCGTCCGCCATTCTGGTCATGGTCGGAAGACCGTTCATCCGCTGGTGGGCCGGCCCACAGATCCATCCCTCTTTCGCGCTGCTCCTGGGGCTGGGTGTCTGGTCGGTGCTCGCCGCCGTGGGCAATGCGGCATCCATGTTCATGAACGGCGTCAACCAGATCGGCTTCCAGGTGGCCACGGCTCTTGTGATGGGAGTCTGCAGCGTCGGCGCCAAGATCGTCCTGGCCAGGAAGGCGGGGCTTTCCGGCGTGATCTGGGGGTCGATCGGCGCATTCGTCGTCTGCAGCGTGGTTCCCATCACGATATGGATTGTGCGATTCCTTCGGCGGTTGGGCGAAGGGGCGGTTGCACCGCTCAGGCCCGGGGCGGGCGCTGACGCTTCCGCTTCAGAGACAGTGACGCTATGACGCCAGAACAGGCTGTATTGAAGCTCCGCGAAGACCCCTCCCGCCGGGAGATGCTGCGTGACACCTACATCGACGAGGACCTGCCGCGGGCGGCCGAGCGTTTCTCGCAATCGGCCGAGTTCGCCGAGGTCCGCGGGATACTGGGTCCACGCATGGCCGGCGCACGGGTGCTGGACGTCGGCGCCGGCAACGGCATCGCATCCTATGCATTTGCGAAACACGGCGCGTCGCGCGTCTATGCGGCGGAACCCGACGGCAGCGACATCGTCGGCGCGGGCGCCATCCGGCGCCTCACGGCCGGGCTGCCGGTGGAGGTGCTCCAGACCGGCGGCGCGGAGATTGGCCTCCCGGCCGATGCGGTGGACATCGTCTACGCGCGGCAGGTGCTGCACCACATTATCGACCTCGACGCGGCGATGCGGGAGTTCGCGCGCGTCCTGCGCCCGGTGGCTTTTTCATCGCCTGCCGCGACCATGTGGTCGATGATGAGCAGCAGATGCGGGTTTTCCTGGAGAACCACCCCGTCCATGCCATGACGGGCGGCGAGCATGCCCATCGGCTGGGTGCCTATTGTGATGCCATCACGGGAGCGGGCCTGCGCCTGCAAGCCGTGCTTGGGCCCTGGGATTCGGTCATCAACGCGTATCCCCTGGTCCGCTCGCCGGAGGAACTGGGAAACTATCCCCGAATTGCCTTGCGGCGCAGATTCGGCATCGCGGGCGCGCTGCTCAGCTTCGTGCCCGGCGTGCGCCGGCTCGTGGCGATGCGCTTGCGCCGGCCGACGCCGGGGCGGCTGTATTCGTTCTTCGCCACCAAGCTGGACATCCCCGCGCGCGCGGTGGATAATCCAGCCCGCCCATGAGGCCATGGCAACGATGCGCGCCGAGGCGGGTCGCCGGATGACTGGACTGAATCGGAGCACCTTATGGCGGGACGAATGACGGGCGATCTATCATGACAGCGACCAACAGGATTCCCGTTGCCGCGCCGGACCTTTCCGGCAACGAAGAGAAGTACGTGGTGGATGCGATCCGCAGCTCGTGGATCAGCTCGACCGGCCCGTATCTCCAGCGATTTGAGAAGGAATTCGCCGGCCTCTGCGCCACCCGCGCGGCCATCGCCGTGTGCAACGGCACGGTCGCGCTGCACCTGACAATGCTCGCCCTGGACGTGCGCGGCGGCGACGAGGTGCTCGTGCCCTCGCTGACCTACATCGCCACGGCCAACGCCTGCCGGTATGTCGGCGCCGAGCCTGTCTTTGTCGATGTCGATCCGCAGACGTGGTGCATGGATCCCAAGCTGCTTGAAGCCGCCATCACCCGACGCACCAAGGGGATCATCGCCGTACACCTCTACGGGCACCCGGCCGACATGGATGCCATCAACCACATTGCCGCCGTACACGGGCTGTGGGTGGTGGAGGATGCGGCCGAGGCGCATTTCGCGCAGTATCGCGGCCGGCCCGTGGGCAGCCTGGCGCCCATGGCGACCTTCTCGTTCTATGGCAACAAGATGTTCACCTGTGGCGAGGGCGGCGCTATTACGCTCAGCGACCCCAAGCTGGAGCTGCGCACTCGCACGCTGCGCGGCCAGGGCATGGACCCGCAGCGGCGCTACTACTTCCCTGTGACGGGCTACAACTTCCGCCTGACGAACCTGGCGGCCGCGATGCTCTGCGCCAACTCGAGCGCCGCGAGCAGATCACCGCGCGGCGACAGCAGGTTTTCGCGGCCTATCGCCAGGCGCTGGCCGGCATTCCCGGCATCGGCTTTCAGCCGGTCGCGCCGTGGGCCGAGATCGCCCCGTGGCTGTTCTGCATCACGGTTTCGAGCGAATTTGGGCGTTCGCGCGACGAGCTGGCTGGCATGCTCGCGGCCGAGAACATCGAGACGCGGCCGTTCTTCATGGCGCTGCACCGCCTGCCTCCGTTCCGCGAGGAATCTTCGCGCCGCGGCGAGAGCCTGCCCGTGACCGATTCGCTCAGTGACGGCGGGATGAACCTGCCCACGTTCCCGTCGCTGTCGGCCGGCGACATCGAGCAGATCGCCAAGGTCATTCGAAGGTCCCGCAAGTAGAACTTTCCCGCATGGGCATCGCGCCACTCGAATTTCGCGTCGTCTCCCCGGAGTGGCAGCAGTCTCTGGCCGACTTCTTCCAGGAACTCGCGTCATCGCCCGCGGCCGGGCATTTCCATCCGCATCCGCTGACAGCGGAGCACGCGGCAGCGCTGGTCTGCCACAGCGGGCGCGATTTGTACTACCTGGCGGTGGAGGGACAGCGCGTGCTGGGTTACGGGATGTTGCGCGGATGGGATGAGGGCTACGAAGTCCCCAGTCTCGGCATCGCCTTGAGCGCTGATGCGCGAGGAACCGGGCTGGCGCGGGCGTTCATGCTGTTCCTGCACGCCGCGGCCCGGCGACGAGGCGCCAAGCAGGTGCGGCTGAAGGTACACCCCGACAACACGCCCGCGCGGCGGCTCTACGAGAGCCTGGGATACCGCTTCGCGGGCGAGGAGAAGGGCCAGCTTGTGGGTCTGCTGGATCTGACATGAAGCCCCTGCGTGTCTGCATCAACGTGACCATCGAAGCCGATACCCATAGCGGTGTCCACCAGTTCGTACTGGGGCTGACGCGGGCGCTGCTCAAGGTGGTCCGGGAGGATGAGGAGCAGTTGCTGTTTCTGGCAACCGACGCCTCCGCACAGTGGCTGGCGCAAATGTTGGGCCGGGATTGTCGGTGCTGCGGCAACCCACGCCGCCGCCGCCGCGAGGGCTGGCGTATCACATTAAGGAGACCGTGAAGCGCGCGCTGCCGTTCGTGTTCGATCGGCTGCGCCAGCGGCTGCCGGCGCTTCCCTGGATGCGGCCGCCGCCTCTGCCCCCATCCGACGGCACGATTGAGCGGGCACAGGTTGACATCGTTCATTTTCCGACGCCAGGCGGGTTCATCACGTCGGTCCCCAGCCTGTATCAGCCGCACGACATTCAGCACCTGCACCTGCCGCACCTGTTCAGCGCGATGGCGCGGCTGACGCGGGAACTGCACTACCGCACGTTGTGCGGGCAGGCGGCCACGGTGGCTGTCGTGTCATCCTGGACCAAGCGCGACCTGATCCAGCACTATGGCCTGCCGCCGGAGAAGATCGCCGTCGTTCCCTACGCGCCGATCCTGAGCGAATACCCGGATCCCACCACGGCCGATCTCGCCGCGACCAGGGCGAAGTACCGGTTGCCGGATCGATTCGTCTTCTATCCGGCGCAGACCTTCCGTCACAAGAACCACATTGGGCTGATCGATGCCCTGGCGAAACTGCGGGGCGACGGCCTGCTCGTACCGTTTGTCTCATCCGGCAGGTGCAACGAGTTCTATCCCCTGATCCGGTCGCACGCGCGGAAACTGAGGATGGAGGATCAGGTGCGGTTTCTGGGCTTCGTGTCGCCTCTGGAATTGCAGTGCCTCTGGCGGCTGGCGCGAGCGGCCGTCATTCCCACTCGCTTCGAGGCCGCGAGCTTTCCCGTCTGGGAGGCCTTTCTGGCGGGAACTCCCGTGGCATGCTCGAACGTGACTTCGTTGCCGGAACAGGCGGGGGATTCGGCCATCCTGTTCGGCCCGGATGACACCGTCGCGATGGCCGATGCGGTGCGCCGGCTCTGGACCGACGAGGCGCTGTGCCGGACGCTGGTCGAGCGCGGGCGGGCCAATGTCAGCCGCTTCAGTTGGGACCGCACCGCGCGGATGTTCCGGGCGCATTACCGCAGTATCGCTGCTCGATCCCTGAGCGACGACGACCGGGCGCTGCTCTCCGCGCCGCCACTGCTTTGATCTCAGTGCCGCCAGTGCCCTCACTGGCGGGTATTGCAGTCCGCCAGTGAGGGCACTGGCGGCACTCTCTGTCAATACAATGAGATGAATCTGCCCAGCTTCTTTTCTTCGGACGCGAGCTTCAGGTCGGATTCGACCATCATCTCGATCAGCTTCTGGAAGGTCACCTTGGGCCGCCATTCGAGCTTTCGGGCGGCCTTGCTCGCATCGCCGCGGAGGGCGACGACCTCGGAGGGACGGATGTAGCGTCCGTCGGTCTTCACGTAATCCGCGTAGTTCAGCCCCGCCAGCCCGAAGGCCACCTCGCAGAGCTCGCGCACCGTGTGCATTTCGCCCGTGGCGATTACGTAGTCATCTCGGCGCATCCTGCTGGAGCATGCGCCACATGGCCTCGACGTATTCCCCGGCAAAGCCCCAGTCGCGCGCGGCGTCGAGGTTTCCCATGACGAGCCTGTCCTGCAGGCCCATCTTGATCCGCCCCACGGCACGCGTGACCTTGCGCGTCACGAAGGTCTCCCCGCGCATGGGCGATTCGTGGTTGAACAGGATGCCGTTGGATGCGTGCAGGCCGTAGGCCTCGCGATAATTCACGACCTGGAAGAAGCTGTAGACCTTCGAGCAGGCATAGGGGCTGCGCGGCGCAGCGGCGAGGACTCATTCTGCGGCGGCGGCGTGCTGCCGAACATCTCGCTGCTGGAGGCCTGGTAGAAGCGACAGGGCTTTTTCAGGCTGCGCACCGCCTCCAGCAGGTTGATCGTGCCGGCGATGTTGTCCAGCACGGTGGCCGCGGGATTCTCAAACGACACCTGCACGTGGCTCTGAGCCGCGAGGTTGTAGACCTCGTCCGGCTGCACGTCGTGAACGACCCGCATCAGCCCCAGCCCATCGTGCAGGTCGCCGTAATGCGCCAGGAAAGTCCTCTCGTGAATGCTCGGATCGTTGTAGATTTCGTCGATGCGCGCGGTGGAAAACGTGGAGGTCCGCCGTTTGATGGCGTGGACCTGGTAGCCCTTGGCCAGCAGCAGCCGCAGGAGATACGCGCCATCCTGCCCCGTCACGCCGGTGATCAGTGCCTGTCGCATCGAATCCTCTCATTGGGGGTTGTACCGCAATTTACAGCGCAGACCCGGGCGACACCAGTCATATCGTGTTGTCCGCCCGTAGCGGGTGATCCGTTTTCAGGAACATGAAGTCCATCTGCGCCAGCGCATCGTCCGAACCGCGGCGCATGATCCCCATCACGTCGTACCAGGCGAAGCCACGGGCCTTGAGGAACTCGATGACCTCGTCCGCCGTCGGCACCTGCCCGAAAAACCGGTAGAAACTCACCTCCGTCAAGATCGCCTGGCAGCCGGCCATCGCCTTCTCGCCGCCCGACAGCACCTCCAGTTCGTATCCCTGCACGTCGAGCTTGATGAAGTCGGGCATCGGCCACTGCCGCTGCGCCAGCAGATCGTCCAGCCGCATCATGTCGGCGCTCTGCTGGCCGGATTGATTGGAATCGGCATCGAGGACGCTCGTCTGGGTGTTCTTGTCGGCGTACTGCACCGTCCTGGATTGCCGGCCGAGAAAGCCGCGCCAGTAGTCGAATCTCGGCAGTTCCGCCTTGGCCCGCTCCAGGAGCGGCACTTCCCGTTCGTTCGGCTCGATGCCGATGATCGTGGCCTGCGGCCAGATCGATGCCGCCAGCCGCGACCACTCACCTCTCGCCGCGCCGACGTCCAGGACCACGCGCGGCGAGAACCCCAGCCGGGCCATGTGTCGCAGCCGCATCGGCATATCCAGGTGTCGCATCGTGGGGATGCTGCGAAGCGCGAGTTTCCGAAACGCCGTTCGCAGCCAGAACGGAAGGATTCGGTTGAGGAGATGGGCCATGCGCGGGCGGATTCTACGGGTGAACTTCGCCGCCCGCAATGGAGTGAATTGTGCCGCTCCGATGCTACAATCAGAAGCGGATGAACCTGCCTTTGAAGATCCTCTCTGCGGATGCTACCATCAAAGCGCCCCGCAAGCCCCCGTGGCTGAAGATGAAAATGCCTGCCGGCCAGGAGTACGGCAAGCTCCTCAATCTCGTACACGGCCAGCGGCTGCATACCGTCTGCCAGAGCGCCAAATGCCCCAACATGGGCGAGTGCTGGAGCGCCGGTACGGCGACACTGATGATCCTGGGCGATGTCTGCACGCGATCGTGTGGGTTCTGCAATGTCGCGACCGGCCGGCCGCCAAACCTCGACCTCGACGAGCCCCTGCGCGTCGGCGCCGCCGTGGCCGCCATGCACCTCAAGCACGTTGTCGTCACCAGCGTGAACCGCGACGAGCTGAAAGACGGCGGGGCGGCCGTGTGGCGCACACCATCCGCGAGATCCGCCGCCAGTCGCCCGGCACGAATGTGGAGGTGCTGGTTCCCGACTTCTGCGGCAAATGGGATGCACTGCAGATCGTGCTGGATGAGCGGCCGGAAATCCTGGGCCACAACCTGGAAACGGTGCCGCGACTGTATCGAACAGTCCGGCCGCAGGCGAAGTATCATCGCTCGCTGAAGCTGCTGCAGATCGCCAAAGAGCAGGGGCTGGTGAGCAAGAGCGGCATCATGCTCGGCATTGGCGAGGAATCGAGCGAGATCGAAGCGGTGATGCAGGATCTGGTGAGCATCTCGTGCGAGATTCTCACGATCGGCCAATATCTTCAGCCGACGCCGCAGCACCTGCCGGTACAGCGGTGGGTACACCCGGATGAGTTTGCGCAGTGGAAGAAACGCGGCGAGCAACTCGGCCTGCGCCATGTCGAGTCCGGCCCGCTGGTGAGAAGCTCCTATCACGCGGAGCAGCAGGTCAAGGGAATGTCCAAGGCCTAAGCTCGAATGTCTAATCAATGACCAATGCCCGAGCACAAAGTGGCAGCGGCGTCCCGCCGCTGGTGTTCGGATTTCGGATTTCGACCTTCGTCATTGATTAGACATTTCTCATTCGTCATTAGGCATTTGCGATGCGGGCGCTCACGCTTCCGCTTCAGACGATGTCCCCGGTATAATCCCTCCAACAGGAGAAACACGTTGAAGATCTCAATCGCCTCGTTTTCGTTTCACGGCCTCCGCGCGGCCGGCATGATTGACGCCTTCGGTTATCTGGAAAGCTGCAAATATCGCTACGGCCTCGATGCGGCCGACTTCTGGAACGGCATCGTCGGGCCGGATGACCTCGTTCTGCAGGAAGCGTTTCAGGCGAAAGTAAAGGAAGCCCTCGTCGAACGCGAGATGACACTGGTGAACTATCACGTCGATGGCTGCCACGTCTGGGAGGATGACGCGGCCCAGCGCGAAAAGCACCACCAGTTGGCCCTGGCGCATCTCAAGGTGGGCAGGGCGTGGGGCGCCAAGACAATGCGCATCGACGCCGGCGGCAAAGGCCATGTCTGGTCGCCCGAGCAGTTCGACATCATCGTCAAGACGTTCAAGGAATATGCGAAGATCGCCTGGGATTTCGGCTGCCGTGTCGGCCCGGAAAGCCACTGGGGCCCCGAGCTCGTACCCGACAACATGGAGCGGCTGGCCAAAGCCGTCGACCACTCTGGCTTCGGCATCCTGCTGCACATCGGCCACTGGGAAAATGTCCCCGAAGAGGAAGGCGACCGGCGGCTGGCCAAGTGGGCGGTTCACACGCACATCGACGCGCGCGTGACCAAAACCCGCCTCGATTCGGCGATTGGGCTGCTGCTGGATGCCGGCTACCAGGGCTACTGGGGAGTCGAGCACCACACGGGCAAGAACGAGTATGCCGAGGTGGAGTATCAACTATCCGAAGTCCGCCGGGCATTGGAAAAACGGCGGCTGGCTGGGCGGTCTGATCAATGATGACGGCGTACGGCCGTCATGGCTGCACGATCGCATGTCCTGTGGCCGTCGTGCTCTTGCCGCCAACATCCTGGATGGTGACGGTATACGTGCGCGTGCCTTTCGCTGTGTAGGTATTCGTCCCGACAACAATAAAGCTGCCTGGTTCGCCCTGTTCATCTGCGACAACCGTTCCGTTGGAGATCTGACCATCGCCCCACTTGATGGTGGCGACATAGTCACTTGCCTGGCCGTACGGATTGGCGTCCGTGAATGTGGCGACCACGCCTGTGAACGCGGCATTGGCCGTCGCGTTGATGCCTCCAGCGGCAGAAGTCAACGGCGCATCGGCAACCTTGGCCGTGCTGCCGGCGGAAGCCGTGCCGCTGCCTGTTTTCTCCTGGATGGAGACCTGCACCGCGTAGCTGCCTGCCATGATGTAGGTGTTGGCGCTGCTGACGTCATACCGTCCCGTGGTGGCGTTCCAGACGATCGTTCCCGTGGAGATGGTCCCATCGCCCCAGTCGATGGTCGCCGTGAAATCATCCGCCGTGCTGCCTGGATTGCCATCCTTGAAGCTCGCAACGATGCCGTTGTATGACTGACCCTCGACGGTCGAGATTGTCTTGCCGAAGGCCGTCAGAGGAGCATCCTTGACATTGGCGGCCGTATCGCAGGTGGCAGTGGCGCCGCCGTCATCCCGAATGGTCACGCTGATGATGTAGGAGCCTTCCTCCGCATACGTGTTGCTGCCGGAGACCTTGAATCCGCCGCCGGTATTGGCGGTGACAGTCCCCGCGGAGACATGGCCATCACTCCAGTCGATGCTTGCGGAATAATCGCTGGCGACCGCATAGGGGTTCGCATCAATGAATGTGGCGACCACGCCACTGAATGTCTTGCCTTCGGTAGCACTGACGGCCGTGCCGGTGGCGATGATCTGGGCGTCGTCAATCGCCGCGGTCGTACCCACGGAAGCCGTCGCTCCGCCTTTGTCGGCGATGCTCACGGTAACCGCGAACGAGCCAGCATGCTTATACACGTGAGTCCCGGCAACCTCGAAGAGCCCGGTATCGTCGTCGAGGGTGACCGTGCCGGTGGTCTTGGCGCCGTCGCCCCAGGTGATTGTTGCCCGGTAGTCCGTCACCGTGCCGTTCGGATCGGCATCCGTAAATGCGGCCACCACTCCGCTGAACGTCTGACCCTCAACACCGCTCACGTCGGCCGGTTCGGCGTTCAGAGGGGCATCGACGACAACGGCCGTGCTTCGGGCCGTGGCCGACGGTCCATCAATATCGACGATATGAACGCGCACCGCAAAGGTCTTCTCCTCCGCATAGGTATGGCTACCCTTGACAATGAAGTCGCCAGCATCACCAAACGGCGTGACAACGCCAGCGGATTGTGAGCCATCACCCCACTTGATCGTGGCAGTGAATTGGCTGGCCAGCCCGTTAACGTCGCCATCCGAGAAGGCGGCAACGGTCACATCCGCGAAGGGCTGACCTTCGATGGCCGCGATCGACAGGCCGCTGGCAGTGATCGGGGCATCCGCTACCTTGAAAGTACGCGTGGCCGTGGCCAACGATCCGTCAACATCGTTGACGGTAACGACGATGGTCTCTCGACCCATTTCGGCATATGGGTTGGACTTGGCGGCGATCACGGTGAATTGGCCGGGCACGCTCGTGTCCGGCTGGATCGAATAGGTTGCGGTGGTGTCACCATCGCCCCAGTCGATGGTCGCGGTGAAGTCACCGGCAACAGCAAGAGGGTTGGCGTCAGTGAAGGTGGCGACAGTCCCATTGAATTCCACCGTCATTGCAGCCTTGATCGCCGGCACAACCACGTGCAGAGGGGCAACGGCCGCGCCTTCGTAGCCCGCGAAGAGGTAGTCTCCGCCATTGGCATTGGCCGTGGTTCCGCCGGCCACGATGCGCCCGCTGGCCTGGATCGCCAGCCCCACAGCGCTATCGTTGGTGCCTTGTGTCGTCAGGTTGTAGCCGGTGCCGTTGAAGGTCGTATCGAGCACGAGCCCCGACGTGAATCGCGCGACCATGAAGCTGGAATCGCCGGAGTCGTCCATGCTGGACCCGCCCACAACGATGTTGCCCAGCGCATCGACGCCGACCGCCGTGCCGGCCGAATACGTGGCGCCAATCGGGGTGACAGACGATGCAGCAAGCTCACCGTTCGTGTAGCGCGCCACCGCCACGCCCTCCGCGCCGCTGGCATCGTCTCCCGAGCCGACGGCGATGATATCCGGGCCGTCCTTCGTCAGCGCCAAGATCATCCCGTCGCTGCCCGTCCCCGTAACGTCGTAGCTATCTCCGTCACTGCCGTGCGTCCATCGCGCAAGGC
Organism: uncultured Phycisphaerales bacterium; assembly: GCA_963836515.1. Classification (GTDB taxonomy): domain Bacteria; phylum Planctomycetota; class Phycisphaerae; order Tepidisphaerales; family Tepidisphaeraceae; genus CAWIJX01. The sequence goes on along the minus strand of CAWIJX010000004.1, from coordinate 1,049,061 downwards.
TGCCCGAACTGCCGCCGCCCAGGATGACGTTATTGCCATCGATCAGAATCGCCGAAGCCGCGTCAAATCCGGTGAAATCGTGCGTGAGCGTCGTCCAGGTTCCGCTGCTGCCCAACTGGAACAGCGCCATGTCGGCGCCATCCTCGGCATAGACAGACCCTGCCACATCGATGTTACCCGTAGCCTGATCGTACGCCACGGCCATTGCCGACGTCGCCAACGCATCCGGGCAAGTGGCGACGCCGCTCTCGCCGAAACTGCCGTCCACCGTTCCATCGGGCAGGAGCCGTGCCACGAAGATGCCGCCGCTGGCTGCTATACCCGTCAGCAGAATGTCGTCACTGGAGTCCACTGCGATCCCATATATCAATGCGACTCCCGGCAGATCCGGCATGGCGATGCCCATTCCCAAGCCGCCGAAACTCAGGTCCAGGTTGCCGTTGGCATCGACGCGCGTCAATGTGATGATGCTGGTGTTCCCAGAGCCGCTGCTCACGCCGGCCAGGACCATCCCGCCATCGTGCTGCACGCCCATGCCCAGCACGGCCTGGTCGTCAAGTGAGCCCATTCCGCTGGTCACGATGCCCTGAGCCGACCAGCCGCCGTTTCCATCGGGAGCGAATCGCGCCAGAGCAAAGTCACTGCTGGTCTGCGCGGTCGTCGTGCTGCCGACGATCAGGGCGTCCGTGCCCACTATTGCGATGCCGCGGGCCTGATCCGAAGGCGAGTTGTTCAAACTCGCCGAAGTCACCCACCCGCCCGACGGGGCATACTCAACCAACCCGAAGTCAGTTCCCACTGATGTGGTCTGTGTCGCCGCCACGAGGATGTCACCATCGCTGGCCAGAGTCATGCCGCGGAAGCTGAGGCTGCTGTCCTGATTGCTGATGGTGATGCCGCCACCGACTGTCATGACACCGCCCCATGTGCGCACGCCGAAGCCAGTATTCAGCCCGCCGTCCGGCGCGTACTTCGCCAGGAACAGATAGGTGCCGCCGGCGTCCACCTCCCCCCCACCAGGATCGAATCGTCCGACAGGACCACCGGCGTGATCCCCATGCCGGAACTCTCGCCCGTCACAACCTCCGTCAACACCATTCCGCCGTCACCTAACCTCTTATCGAGATTGCCATCCGGCGTATATCGCAGCACCGCGACGCAGTTCGCGCCGGTGTCATCCACCGCCGATCCCACGACAACCACCCGGTCTTTCGAGTCGATGGCCACGCCGCGGCCCAGGTCCGAGTAGCCCGATTGCGTCGTCACCTGCGTCGTCACGATGCCACTTCCGCCCCAGCCCATATCCAACGCGCCCGCGCTGGTGAACCGCGCCACCGCAAAACTCCCGCCCTCTTGCGGCCCGCCCGACAGCACGATGTCACCGAGGCTATCTACAGCCACGCCATACGCGAGATCGTCGACAGACTCCGTCGGATTCGCCACGGCCAGACCCCCGGTGCCGAACTTGCTGTCCACGGAGTATCCCAGCGTACTGCCGTCGGTCTTGAACTTCACCACCGCGAATGCCCCGTCCGGCTGCATCGCCGTGCCCACATCGACGCTTCCCGCAATGACAACCCCGTCACTCGTCAGCGCCATGCTCTCGACAATGCCGCGGAAGCCGGTCACCAGAGGCTCGCCCACCAGAGCACCGCCGGCAGTGTATCGCGCCAGAACAAAACGATTATCGGACTCCCCGGCCACCGGCACATTCCCGCTGCCATCGGGCGCCTGCACCGCCGCCACGGCCTGATCGAACGCCGGCCCCGGCACATCCACCCTCGTCATTCCCCCAACGCCGAAGCTGGGATCGAGCATCCCCGCCGACAGCAGTTGCCGGCCCTCCAGGTTCTCCATGATGCAACGGACCGCACAACCGAGACGCTTGGATGCAGCATCGCTGCCCCGACGATTCGAGCTGTTCACAAATACCTCCAGTCCCAATAGCCCCTTCCCGCGGCCCTGGAAATGCGCAAGCCGCAGACTTGCCCGGCGAAGCCGCGAAAAGGCGAACGAACGTAGGTGAGCCTTCTAGCGTTGTTACATGACGAAAGCAAGGAAAATCCGGCCGCTTGTCGCCAATCTGCATCCATTCGCCATCCGATGCTTCTCCACCGGCCCCTCTTCACGCTTTCCTGAAGAAAACCACATAGACCAACACCACCAGCGCGTTCAGGAGCGTCACGACGGCCACCCGTCCGGCGATCAGGCGCACGTTCTCGCCAAGGTAGTCCAATGGCAGGTTGATCCACTCCAACATGCGCATGACCAAGCCAACACGCTCCTCGTCATCGGTTTCCGGGACATCGCTGGGATCTGTCGTGCCGCCAGGAATCGCCGCGACCAGCGCCGCCTTTTCCGCCGGCGCGATCTGCTCATCGGGTTCCACACTCGGCGCCGTGGCGGCCACCGCGCCCGCTGCCGCCGGCGCCGCCCCGGCCGGCGCTGATTCCGGTTCCGTCCCCGCATTAAGCTGCTCGAAAAGCGCATCGAGCTGCTGCGCCAGTCCTCCATCGCCCGACGTAACTTGTGCGGGCTCCCGGATCGCCGGCGGCGCCGGTCTGCGCGCCGCCGATTCGGCAATCGCCCGCTGCTCCGCCTCTTCCTGCTCGGGCTTGTTCAACTCCGCCATTACCTGGTCAAGCTGCCGCGCCGTCTCTTCGTCCAATTCGGCCGCATCGCCCGCAGTCTGTTGCGCCCCGCCACCTGCGGCATCACCGCCTGGGCAGCGGCCTCCGCGGATGACTCGCGATCCGGGTTCGCCTCATCGAGCAACTGATCGATCTCGTCGGCCGCCATCTTCGCCAACAGTTCGTCGGTGCTCAGGCTCGCGGGAGGCGTCTGGTCTTTCAGGGGATCGGGTAGATCGCTGTTCGGTGCTGCCATGACGGGCTCCTTCCCGTGGTGCGGCCATCTCTGGCCAACAGGCGCACACTATCATACCGTTCTCCCCAATGCGCTCAAGGTTTTATCGGACTTTCGCCGGGAATTCCTCCACCGGCGCATCCTTCGGATACATCGCCACCGAGCCCTGGATGGCATACGGGCACGTACACCCGGCGCTGCCCTCGGGCGCGATCACCAGCCCGCCGGCCGCCACAAAACTCACCCAGCAGCTTGGCCGCTGCCCGCCCACCAGCGATTCGATCCGCCCGCCGCGCTCCAGGTCAAAATAGCTCAGCGGACCTTTGCGGAAGAACAGCGTCCCCGCCGATGCCGAAAACCCGCCGCAGCCGCTGCCGCGAAATATCTCCATCGCCTTGCCAGCGGCATCGAGTTTCGTCTTTCCGCTGGCCAGGTCGATCAGCCACGGCTCGGCGTAGATCGCATTGCCCACGATGATCGGCCGGGTTTGATAATTCGCCCCGCGCGACCACGCCACCTTGCCAGTCTGCGCATCCATGACCGTCAGGCTCCGCCGCGCCAGATCGCCACGACGAAATGCATCCAGCTCGTGATCGGCATGGAAGGGCGAGCCACACAGCAGAAGCTTGCCGCCCTTGCACATCGGCGCAATCTCCCCGCCGCACCAGTCGCCGCCCGATGCGTTGGGATGGATGATGCAGTCCCCAACGTCCGCCTTCTGCTCCCACAGTTTCCGGCCACTGGTCACATCCAGCGCCACGACGACCCGCTCGCCGGCCGTCGCCGCTGCGCTGGCATCGACATAGAACACGCGCCCCTCCGCCACCGCAATGGCGTTGTGTACGATGCCTTGGCCCTCCTGCACCCATTTCACGCGCCCGTGCCGATCTCCATCGCGAACACCATCTCGCTCGCGTTGCCCGACACCTTGGGCCAGCTCCGGAACGGCCGGGCCGTCTCCGTGCGGCTCCCCAGCAGCAGGCCCCCTTCGACGGCCGCCCAGCCCCATAGCCGCTTTTCGCCATCCGCGCGCACCGGCATCTCATAGACCATCTCTTGCGCCGGTCGCGGCATTCAGCCGGAGACATTTCTCCCCGGCCACCAAGAACACGTGCTCATCCCCCGCCACGATGTTCGCGGAGTTCATCGGCATGTGCTCGCGCCCGATTCCCTTCATCTCCCGCCGCCAGAGCGGTATCCCGTTGTAGGCATCGTACACGAGCAGCGCATCTTTCCCCGCCAGGATCATCCGGCCATTGGCCAACAGCGGCGCCGAACCCGCGGCATGGCGATCCATCACGTCGCGTGCCCCTGGTTGGCCAAACCACAACACGCCGAACGGCGGCCGCACCACTTCATCCCCGCTGCAATACGTATTGCCGCCATTGGCGCCCTGGTGCGTCCAATCGGCCGCCCCCGTGAGCTTCCCACGCCGCAGACATACCCATTTCTGCCCCGCCTCACCGTCGCCCGCCACCACCGCCACGCCGCCGCATGGCTTGACAATTCTGCCAAGTTCCGCCGCCGTCACATCGCTCTTGCCTTCCAGCAGCGCCCGCTCATCGACGACGAGATTTGCGAAATATCTCGGCCAGTTCGCCGTCGCCATCGTGCCGCTCTCAACCACCACACGATCTCCGCCCACGCCCGCCTTCTCCAATGCCGCCCGAGCATCCTCCGCGCGCGGCTCGTCTCGCTCCAGCAGGTAGATCGTCAACTCGCTGCGCCTGGCCAATTCACAGGCGAGCCGCCCGGCACTCCCCGCCGGCGCCGCGATCACCAGGCCAAACCCGCTATGCACCCCCGCCTGTGCAAGAATCTCCTCCGCCGCCTGTGCCGCCAGTGCCCCCACTGGCGGAAAGAGCATCCCTGCCCCCGCAATCACCTGGCCCCGCTCGCCCGCCCCAAAACAATAGACCCTCCCACTGGTCGTACTCACTACCAGTCGCGCGCCAGCCACCGCCAGCCCGCGCGCGTTGCCCTCCACATCGGCGCTCCATAGTTCCTTGCCGCTGGCCGCTTCATAGACAATCACCCGGCCCTCGCTGCCCGCGATGAGTCTTCCTCCGGCCAACATCAGCTCGTCCGCCCCGCCCGCCTTTGACTGCCTGAATGCGCATTTCGACCAGTCTGGCGCATCCGTCTCGAACCCCGTCCTCGTCCCGCACGCCTTGCCCGCCTCCGCGCGGCCAACCGCGAAGATCTCCGCATCCGTCGCCATGTACAGCAACTCGCCGCGCGCCACCGCCGCCCGCGCCCTCAGCCACGACCACGCCACCGGCCCATGCACATCCCGCCCGTATCGGTCCTTGACCACGGCATTCATGTCATACCCCGTCATGCAGTTGGTGCCATTGATCAACTGCTCGCCGGCCAGGATCGCGAAGCTCCCGCCGTTGGGCGGGCTGCGGCCGAAGCTGATCTGCCACTGGAACTTGCCGGTCTCCCGGTCGAACACCAGCGGAAATGTCCGCCCCGACGGCACGACAATGCGCCGCTCATCCGCCATCAGATACCCCTGCGCGCTGGCATCTTCCCGGCCGAAGTTGCTCTCAGTCCAGAGCGGTTTGCCATCCTCCGCGTTCACCGCATACAGCTTCAGCCCCATGTTGGGATACAGCCCGGCCGCGAAATACGCAGTTCCTCGGTCAACCAGAACTCCAGTCCTCACCGGCCACAGCGACATCACCCGCCCCTGTCCAATCACGCGATCCGGGCCGAGCGCTGCATCGAACCGCCAGAGCAGCTTCCCATCGCCCGCGCTCAGGCAATACACCCGCCCATCATCCGCGCCGACATACACCTTCCCGTCCGCCACCGTCGGCCCGCACCGTGCCGGCGCGCCGTGTGCGCCGCCCATTTGACCGAGCCGCGGTGGCCGTCGATGCAGTAGATCCTGTTCTCCCCCGACGCGCAGAAATACACATCGCCGCCCACCACGGCCACCTGATACGCATCGTCGTATCTCACCGGCTGCGCGAAGGGGACCTTGATCTTCCAGATCAGGTCCTGCTCCGCCTCGCCCCATCCCGCCGCCGGCCGGGTCGCCGGCGCGAACGCCCACTGCATTTTCAGCGGAAGGGCCAGTTCCTCGCCGCTCACGCCACTGCGCGGCATCATGCCGATAGGTCGGCCAATCCTCCGCCGGTGCCACCATCGCCAGTAACAATATCGCAAGTGAGATAAGTGAGATCTGAAATCTGAAATCTGAAATCCGCATTCTGCAACCCGCCATGCCCCTCATCTTACCCGCCACAAAGAGAACGGCCACCCGCGACCGTCCTTTTCTCTGCTATGATCAGGAAGATCAGACTATCCGGCCGCCGGCTCGATCGTCACCACCAGCCCCTTGGACTGGAACTGGTCCCGATACAACTCCGCCCGCTCCTTGTGGGTTGTCACCAGCAGCGCCACGCCCGTCTCGTGCGCCTCGATCATGCGCAAAATGGCATCCTGCTCGCGCAGGTGCGTCAGCTCGACAATCGTGCGCACAACGAAACCCATCTCGTTCTTGTCGTCGTTGTGCAGCATCACCTTCCACGGCGGCAGCGGCTGCGGGGGCCTGGTCTTGGGCTTGCGCTTGCGCGAAGGCCTGGTCTTAACCGCCACCGACGCCTGGCCGCCATTCTCCGGCGGCGCATCCTTCTTTCGCTTTTCGTCTGCCATAGCAACCACTCCAGGCTGCAAACGAAATACCGTTCACCTTCATTATAGCCCAGATCACCGGGCCGCCCAAACCGGAATAAGTCTCTGAAGCGCCAAGCGTCAGCGCCGCTCAGGATAAGGGCGGGCGCTGACGCTTGGCGCTTCAGACGGACCAGATTCACACCGCTTCCCGCTGCACGATCTTCATCGGCCGCTGCGGGACTGCGCTCTCCTCCGGCTCCGCCGCGACGCGCGGCATGCGCTGGCCGATGTGGCAGAAGATTTCGTAGGGAATCGTCCCCGCCAATCGCGAAAGAGAGTAAGCGCTGGCCGGCGAAAGCGGGTCGCTGTCGAGCACCGTCACCTCATCGCCCACGCACGCCTGGGGCACGCCGCCCAAGTCGATCGTGGCGTAGTCCATGCTCACCCGCCCCACGACCGGCGCCGCCCGGCCATGCACCATCATCATCGCGCGATTGCCAAACGCCCGCAGATAGCCGTCGGCATATCCCACCGGCACCAGCCCGATGCGCGTGTCGCGGGCAGCTCGCCAGGTCTGGTTGTAGCCAACGGCCTGGCCTTTGCGCACGCTGCGCACGCTGACCAGCGGCACGGTCCAGCACAGCGCCGGGCGAAGTGGCCGGTCGAGGCTCACGCGGCAGGTCGGGTCGATTCCATAGATACCAAGGCCGGGGCGGACCATGTCCATGTGTGACTGCGGCCAGAGGAAGATAGCGGCCGAGTTGGCCACGTGGCGGATGGTCTTCGGATGCGCGGCGCCATACTCATCCGTCGCCGAATGGAATAGCGAGAGCTGCTCGGCCGTGGCCGAATTATCCGGCTCTTCCGCGCTGACGAAATGCGTACACAGCGACGACAGCTTCAGCGCTGGTTGCGAGTTGATCGCGGCCAGGAGCATCGGCAGCGACGCGATGTCAGCGCCCTCACGCACCTGGCCGGTGTCGATCATGACCTGCACCGAAGCGCGCCGGCCGCAGGCCATCGCCAGCCGCCCGAGGTCGCACGCGGCCGCGGGGCTGCCGACGGTCAGCGTCCAGCCGTTGCGTATGGCCGTTTCCAGGGCTTGGCGCTCGTGGCTGAGGCAGAGGCTCTCCACCGGCCGGAGAACCAGCGTGGGCACGACATCCTGGTCCAGCGCCTCGGCCTCTTCGAGCGTGACCACGGCCAGGGCATCGACCGCCGGGCCCTCCAGGCCCTCGTAGGAGAAATTCACGAGCGTATCGGCCACGATGGCCGCGCCGTGCCCGTAGGCATCGGCCTTCACCATGGCGCAGAGCTTCGTACACTCGGCGAGCACGCTGCGAATCAGCTTGACGTTATGGAGAATCGCGCTGCGTGAAATCAGCACGCGAATCTGGCCCCGATCAAGCGCATCCATGCGAACAACTCATTTCTGCCCGGATCCATCCGGCGGCGATACTATATCGTCGCGCTGACCAATGGAAAGAGCACCGACGCATCGGCATCGGTGGCAATGGAGCTACTCCACCCATTATCGGCATGGGCGCGTGCCGAAGCCCAGCCGAGATGCAGATCGCAGATTTCAGATGTCAAATTTCAAACGCCAAGGCCACATTCGGGGCAGCGGCCGACGCTGGCGCGCAGGTCGTATCCACAGGCGGCGCAATGGCCGGTGCGCACCCAACGGCGGCGGCGATGCAGCAGGAATGCCCATCGCGCGAACGGAAGCAGGAGCGAGATCATCAGGAACCAGTAGGGGATCCTGAGCAATTGATAATAGTGAAACGGCTGGCGGACCGGCGGCTCGTAGGAATCGGCCGGGCCGGGCGTGCTGCCACTGGCCAGCGCGAATCCGGCAAAGGCGCGGTGCGAGGTTGGCGAGATGGCGGCGGGCGACCAGAGGTCTTCGGATGTGGCCCGATCGAATCGGCCGTACATCGCGGGCAGGGAGTGTTTCCACTGGCCGACGAACATGTACTGGAGGCCGCCGCGATAGGAGGCGAACTCGTGATGGGCGCGACCGAGGGTACACATGAATTCCTCGGTGGCCGAGCGGGAGCGCCACCAGAGCACGCCAGCGCCGATCGACATCGCAAGCAGCAGGATCGAGAGGCCGCCGCCGAGCCCCCGCCTGGCGCGCGAACACCCAATCGCCGGTGCAGAGCGCACGAGACCATTGCGCCGGCGAGCAGGACAGCCAGCATGCCGCCGAACGTCAAGGCGGCCCACGGCGACGCGTGCGCCAGCGGCCGGTAGAGCAGCACGGGACCCAGCATTGCCGGCCGGTCCGGATCCATCGGGGGATTCGTCCATGACTTCAGCCGCTCGTACGCTATCTCGCGAATGCTGTACCTGCCCCACTTCCATTTACCGAGTCCCTGCGGATCGGTGATGCCCTCATCCGTGAGCAGTTCGGTCAGGATGGGAATGTTCTCGTTGTTCTTGAAAGCCGTCAGCGCCCGCGCGCGGCGCGGTGCACGTGCGGATCGGGCGAGCGCACCCACTGCGCGCATCCAGCTCGAGCTGCGGGGTTTTCGGGACGATCAGGTTCCCCTGGGGCCACCATCCATTGGGCAACCATGCCGGCGGAATCCGGGTGTAGAACATTCTGCGGCGACTGCGTGGCGAACTGCTCGGCGGCCTGGTGCGCGGCGGTCACGATCGCCTTGCGATCCGTCAGGGCCTGGAAACGCCCGTTGAAATAGGGCGTCTGCCCGTCCAGCAACACCAGCGTATTGCACGTCCACCGGCCTGCGGATTCGCCCGCATTGGGGTGCCCGAGCGCCAGCACCTCCTGCCCCTGGATGGCTGGCGTGCCGGGTGACGGCCCCCACTTGAACTCGATCTGCCGCGGCGCCTGCCCTTTGATCGTCTCGCGAACGTTGACGGTCACCTGGCCGGAGACGACCCGCACGATTGTTCCGCGCACGGCGACGGGAGAACTGGCGACCGACCATTCGATGCAAGGTTCGCATTGGCCGCGCGAGAAGGCGCTGGCCGGAGATGCCAACGCCATCGCGGCGAGAATCCAAGCGAACCATGATCGTGGCGCGATCATGTCCATACTACGCTCGAAGACACCAGATGTGTCTGAAGCGGAAGCGTGAGCGCCCGCCCTGCACGCTGCCAAGGGCGGGCGCTGACGCTTCCGCTTCAGATGCTTATGCCAACACCCGAGCCAGGTCATCCTTCATGTCCAGCACTGCCTGCTGAACGCAGGCGACCCAGTTGCCGCCGAATTTATCGGCGTATTTCTTCTCGCGGTGGGCATAGAGGATGCTGCGGCTGGCCGAGACGATGGCGCCTTTGCCGTCGATGAAAGCCGAGCGGGTCATGTCGGCGGTAGCGCCCTGTGCGCCATAACCGGGGAGGAGGAAGATGGACTTGGGGAGGCGCTTGCGCAGGCTGGCCATGGTGTGGGGCTGGGTTGCGCCGACGACCGCGCCGATGGCGCTGAAGCCGCTGGTGCCGATAAGTGCGGGCTGGGCCGCGATGTCGGCGAGGCGGTCGGCCAGCGCCTCCGACCACGTCCGGCCGTCGGCCAGCGCGACATCCTGAAGATCGGCCGAGCCGGGATTGCTGGTGCGGACGAGAACGAACATGCCCTTGCCGAAAGTCTTGGCCGTTTGGATGAAGGGGTCGATGGTGTCCAGGCCGCAGAAGGGATTGACGGTGATGGCGTCGGGGCTGACGGTGTCTTCGTATTCGTCGAAGGAGGAATCGGCCAGGTGGGCCGCGGCATAAGCCTGGGCGGTGGTGCCGATGTCGCCACGCTTCACGTCGCCGATGACCAGCAGCCCGAGCTGATTGGCCTCCTGGATCAGGCTGTAATAGGCTTCGACACCTTCCCAGAGGTATTTCTCGAAGTACGCCGACTGGAACTTGACGATGGGAACCAGCGGTGCGACGGTGCGCAGGACCTTGGTGGTGAAGGCGAAAATGGCGTCGATGGCGGCTTCGGCGTCGTTGGCGTCGCGCTCGTCGGCCGCGCCGGCGATGGCGTCGGGGAGCAACTCGAAGATCGGGTCGATGCCGACGCAGATGGGGGCCTTGAGCTCGGAGATGCGGGAGAGGAGGCGATCTGAGAACAGCGCTTCCATGCGGAACCTTTCGTAAAGAGGATTGATGATAGCCTAATGGCGGTGAGTGTACAGGAGCGGGGGAAATCAGCCCGCCAGTTGCATCATGTGCCAGGTCCAGCTCGTCGCAGCATTCCAAAACAGAGCGAGAACAAGTTCTCGCACTCCAAGGGCATTGATTCGGCCGATCACGTCGCGGCCGGCCTGGCGGCTCTGGAAGGCGCGATCACGCCGCGGACGGAGCTGCTCATCGCGCACCACATGGACGCGCAGGCGTATCGCGACGGCACGCTCGGCCACCGCGCCAAAGGGCGGCTGCGGGACCTGGAGGATTTCGATGACCTGATGTTCCTGGCCGAGCTGGACCACGAAGGCCGGCGGCGCGGCGTCATGGTATGCACGGTGGCCGAGGCGCTGGAGTATGCGAGGTCGTTGGATCAGCAGTGGGCGTGACCAGCGCTCACGGCAACGTTCGACTTTTGGACGGGGTAGAGCTTATATGCCGGGACCTTCCATCGTCAGCGTGCGGGACGCAAAGCATGAGGCGATTACGAACTGGCGACGACCCAACTCCGCGCGTCTTCGCGCGATGGTTGCCGCCAGCGTCGCGCTCTGCATGCTGGCGGGAGCTGCGACGAGTCATTCGCAACAGACCAGGCCTTCGGACGCCGCGGTCTGCGCCCGCATGGACACGGTGGACCTGACGCAGCCGATCCCATTATCCATTGATGGTCTGGATGGAATGAAGCTCGCGTTTCAGACCAAGGGCACGGCGGATGCCCACTTCACGCTTCACGATGACAGCACGAACAAGGATTTGAGGCCCGCGCGAGGCGTGTGGAAACTGACGGGAACCAGCCCGCACGTGGCCGGCTATCAGTGGGCAGGCGGAAACTGGGCGCCGTGCCTGTATCGCATGGACCTGTTCGGGCAGGATGCCATCCTGTGGCGGAAGGTGGGCAAGCCGCGGGAGGGCCAATTCACCCGGCTCGATTTCGCGAAGATCAGCGGTCGCGAGACGCTCCAGGTGCGCGACATCGTGGTCTATCGTGGCGATGACACCACGCCGCCCGAGGCGCCGGCCGGGCTGAAAGCCGAGGCTGGTGATACGGGGGTGCGGCTAACGTGGAAGGCGGCCAAGGACAATATCGGCGTGGCCTGGTATGTAGTCTCCCGCGCAACGGGAAGCAGCGCCTTCACGAAGATCGGCCAGACCGCGGATCTGGAATTCGCCGACAGGCCGCCCGCGCCGGGGGCGTACCGGTATTGCGTCCTGGCCGCCGATTACGAGCGGAACCTCGGGCCCTGGTCGAGCGTGGTCGCGGCTCAATCCGACAAAGGGTTTGACCAGGCGCCGGCCGGTGCGATTGCGCAGGATGCCCGCTGGTACGCCGCGCACATTTGCGCCATTCACGCGGCCGGCGAGGGAAAGGTCAGGCGGTGTACGATCCTGTTTCACGGCGACGGCCTGCACTACCTCGACCGGTTGCGGAATTTCGCCGCCGGCCTGGAGGGATTGCTCACGCATAGCTGTTTCAATGAGTCCAGCCAGGTGATCAGGCCGGGCAATCCCAGCTCCAAGCTCGTCAAGGAATTGGAGAAGGAATTGGAGCTTCGCCCCGAGTTCTGCATGATCGGCGCCGGCCTGGAAGACGTTCACCCCAAGCCTTTCCCTGAAGATGAGCATACCACGCCGGAGGACCGCAAGAGGGCGGTCGACAACGTGCTGGCCATGGTCCGCATGTGCGAGGCACAGGGGACGGTAGCGATCGTCGCGACCCTCACGCCCTTCGGGCACACCGCGCCCAAAGGCTCGCCGGAGGAAAAGCTTAGCGATGAGCTGGCGGCGATGTGCGAGGCAAACCAGATTCCCGTCGTGCGCGTCTTCGACCTCTTCCGCAAGGTGCAGGAGGCCGGCGAGGACTACACGCTTCTCATGAAACCGCTGGACATGCGGCCCATGCCCAACAACCCCATGTGGTCGCGCGGCTATGAGTTCCTCCCCTATGAGCCGACCTTCGAGCTGGGCATCACGGAGCGATTCATCGTGGTCAAGGAGACACTGGATCAGGTTCTCTTCACGCTGATGGATCGGCCGGAGTGAGAAGGGAATATGAAGACGGCGATCATCATAGGAACGATTACGTCGCTGGTGTTAGGCCTTTCACCGGCCTGGGCGGTTGCGGCGGATGACGCGCAGCCCGCAAAGCCGGCGCTGGTTCGTATCAGCGATCACCTTCAGGTCTATTCGGGTCCCATCAACACCGGCATCATCCGCGACGGCGAGAGGGCGCTGCTCATCGACTGCGGGGATGGCGCCGTGGCCGGCGTGCTGGGCGAATTGGGCGTCAAGTCCGTCGATTGGATCATCTTCACCCACCATCATCGCGACCAGGCGTGCGGTGCGCCGGACTTCGTCGCCGCCGGCGCCAAGATCGGCGTGCCGGGCGAGCCGTACGCGCTCAGGCTCGATGAGTTACGAGGTCGCCATTGATGGCCGGCGCATCATCTTTTGCGGCGACTGCATCTACGATGAAGGCCGGATCTGGGAACTCTACGGCATGACCGAGGCGTTGTCGCCGTATGATGGCAAGTTCCTCTTCGGCGGCAACTGGGCCTTTGAGTACGAAGGGTTCATGTGGGGACGCAAGCAGCTCCTTGAGAGTCTCGCCGCCATCAAGGAGGCCCGGCCGGAAATCCTGGTGCCGTCCCATGGCCGGATCATGAATCGAGCCCGCCAAGGCGATCGATGCGCTGGCGGCGCGGTTCGAGCAGTGCTTTGAGAAGTACATGGCGACATCGTGCCTGCGCGGCATGTTCCCGGACCACTTCGGGAAATACCTCGACTACAACCGCAAGGACTCCCTGCCGCTGTTTGCCAAGGTCGAGAAGACCAGCGACGGCCGGATAAACTGCCAGAGGCCGATCACGCGCGAGCGGCCGACGCCGCCGGGCCTCCTGCACGTCAATCCGACAACCTGGCTGCTGAAATCCAAGGATGGGCCGGCCTTTGTCGTTGACTGCGGCAAGGGCATGACCAAAGAGCTCTTGAAGATGCGGGAGAAAGGCGAGATCACCGGCGTCGACGGGCTCTGGATCAGCCACTATCACGACGATCACGTTGACGGCATCGAGGAATTCCGCAAGGTCTTTCCGGCGTGTCCGATCATCGCCGATGGGCACGTAGCCGAGGTCATCACCGACACCGCCGCGTGGCCGCCGCTTCCGTGCCTCATGTCCAGGAGCGTGCCGGTGGACCGCGTCACCAAAGATGGCGAGTCGTGGACGTGGCACGAGTACAAGCTCACCGCGTATTTCTTTCCGAGCCAGACGCTGTATCACGGCGGGCTACTCGCCGAGGCGGGCGATGCGCGCATCTTCTTCGCGGGCGACTCGTTCACCGCGCAGGGCCTGGAGGACTACTGCCCATACAATCGCAACTGGCTGGGGCGCGGAGTCGGCTACGATCGCTGCCTTGAATTGATCGAGCGGCTCAAGCCCACGCACCTCCTCTGGGCGCACAGCGCCAAGCCGTTTCTGTTCACGCCCGAGGACGTTCAGTTGATCCGCGCCAACCTGGCGGAGCGGGAACGGATGTTCGGCGAGCTTCTGCCCTGGGACCACCCCAACTATGGGCTGGATGGCTGGTGGGTGAGATGCCATCCTTACGAGATACACGCGAAAGCCGGCGCCGAAGCCGCGTTCGACGTGGTGATCACCAATCATTCCGCGGCCAGCAGGGCGGCGGCATGCCGCGCCGTGCCGCCGCGAGCGTGGGGTGGGCCAACTGTGGCGCCTGCTTCGACGGCCGATGCTGAAAAGTGGCCGCACGCCCGGATCGAGCCGAAGACCGAGGGTCGCGTGCGTCTGTCGCTGGCGATTCCTCAAACGGCCCGGCCGGGCAGATACATTATCCCCGTCGATGTGTACTACGGTTCGCGGATCCTGCCCCAGTTCGCCGTCGCGCTTCTGCTGGTCGATCGCCCGTGATCACTGGGGCCCATTACGGCGGCGGCGCCAAACCCGACTCGTCCTTTTCGGCAAACTTGATCGTCACCTCCTGCCCGCGTCGGATCGGGAACGTCACCGCCGTGCCGCGGAACATCAGCGGCGTCTGCGGAGGCGTCGTCAGCAGCAATCCCTGGCGGTACACCGGATGAGGGAAGAAGAACCGGTCGGCCACGATGGGCAGATGCGACGCCGCCTGCCTGCCATTGTGCAGCGGCGCTCCGAGGGCATCGAAATTGCCCAGCCACATCGTCAGCTCCTTCGTTGGATTGGTTGGCGGCGTGATGCCGATCACGATGCGGTCTTCGTAAAATCGGTAGGCGAAGCGCATGCCCATGTCCGGGTAGGGGCTGCCGCAGCCGATCGTGAGCGTGTCGCCGCCGGTCCAGACGAACTGGCACGGCATCCCGAAGCAATACGCCCACTTGCCATCCTGCTGAATCCCGGGAATGCCATAGATGAAGTTGGTGTTGTGAATCCGGCCATGGCGGCGATGGTTGTCGGCGTCGAGCAGGTAGTACGAGACACCGCTGGTATGGTTGACCTTCATCGTGTAGCCGGGAGCGCGGATGACAAACTGGGCGGTCATCGGCCGCAGGCGGTCTTCGGTCATCACCACGCCGACGGAGGCAAGCAGCGTAATCGGCGCGGCCGACAGGCCCTCTTCCGGAACAAACTGAATCTCGTGCAGCGCGCGGGCCGCCTCCTTTTCGGCGGAGACCTTCAGGCTCACGGTGCGCTCCTGCCCTTCTTCCATCGCCGGCACCGGGACGATGGCCGGCTCGACGCGAATGCCGGCCGGCGCGACGATGCGCAGTTGCCCCTTGGCCTGGCCGTCGCCGACGCACCGCAGATGGAGCTGCACCTCGCGCTGGCCGCCGGCCGAAAGGTGTATTTCCTCCGGCGAGAACCACGCATGGACCGCGGCCGACCGCTCTCGTAGCGTAGGCGTCTCGCCTGGGTTTGCCGGCGTCTTGCCCGTATCCGCCACCCGGCCCCATCGAACAAAACCATCCGCACTGCCGAGCGTCGCCGGCTGTCCATTGACCGTCGCGCTTTCGATCTTCGCGCCCGCCCGAACGCGGAAGCCCTTTGTCTTTCCGCATACAGTTGCCTTCCCGCCAGCCAGGCGGATATACGCGAAGTCGCTGAAGACGATGGTCTGCCCATCCGCGGCCGTCAACGTATGCTCGGCGTCGTCAAATGCCGCACAGAGATAATCGGCGAACTCGCTCGTCTTGACGACAATGGCCATCGCGCCACTGTCTTCGCCGAGTTTCACGACATCCTTCACGCGCGGCCGGCCTTCATACGGCTCATGGATGGCCGCGAAAGTCGTGGCGGCCGACTCGCGCCGGACCACCAGCATCGGCAGCGCGCCCTCGGGATTGCCGTCGAGGCGGTGATGCGGCGGCCCATCGCACATCGGCCCATCCCCCGCATAGATCCGCGTGCCGCCCTCGCCGACCATCGTCATGCGCACCCCCACCTCCTGATCGAACCATTCCTTGCCGAAGGATTGCAGGCCGGGCGTGACGCCGGCGCTGCGCTGGATCCAATCGGCCTGGAAGGTGACATCCGTCGCGCGGCTGCGCTCGTTATCAATCCACCAATAGAACGGCACGAGGTCGTGCGTCGGCCGATAGGCCGCGGGGTTGCCGACGTACAGCCGCCCCAGCCCGTGCAGCGCCCAGTCGAACACCCGCGGCCGGGGCGGCGCGGCCGTGTCGGCGGCATGGAAGAAGTCGGCCAGGTAGTCCTTCGTCAGGAGCGTCGCCCGAGTCTGCTTCACGCCTGAGTAGGGGCTGCCGGTAATGGCGAAAAACTTGACCGGCTGGAGGAACTCCTGCCTCGTCGTGAACGGCGCCGGCGCGGGCGATTGGCAGTCCACCATCAGCGTGCTGTGGGCAATGCCTCTATGCGTCCAGTTCAGATAGGTCGGCTCGTATTGCGTGACGTTCAGGTCCGGGTAGAGCAGCCGCCCCTTGCCGTGAAGCACCAGGCTGTAGTAATCCTCGTGCCCGTGGCCGACCAGGTTCCCCAGCATCATCAGCGCCGCCATCGAGCCCGATCGCCAATACTCCGGCGATTCATCCGGCGCAGCATCGCGAAGCCCTGACTGGCATACACAGCGCTCGGCGCCGGCGGCGGCGTCAGCTTGTCGGGCAGGGCTTCGCCGTGCGTTAACGCGACCAATCCCAGCGCCGCCCGGCCATAGGAGATGTACGTATCCCGCGCAGGGTTCAGGCTGATGAGCCACGCATACGCCGGATCGCGATAGCGCTTGTACGCCAGCTCCAACTCGCCGGCCAGGACTGGCATCCGGTCCGACTTGCTGATTGGGTTCACCAGGTACGTCTCAAACAACGTCCCGTCCGGCGAATAGCTGGTCGAGCCATCGCCGTAGGTGGCCATGCGGATCGACCCACCGCGCACGCCGGTCTTCTCCAGCGGATAGCCCATGCGCAGATAGCCGTCGATCATGCCCTTGATTGATCCGCCGCTCTTCTTCGAGACATAGCTGTAGAGGTCGGTGCCGTCATAATGCATCGCCGCCTCGGCCAGGGCGAGCATGCCGTGTACGTCGTAATGCAAGGCGTAGATCGGCGTCTCGCCCCAGAAATAGGTGTCCTTGATCATCGTGTCGATGACCGGATAGAACCCGCCCTTGTGCGGGCCAAACGTGCCGCCGTCGTGGCGCAGCGCCCAGTCGATAAGCCGCTGATCGCCGAGACAATAGCCGACAAGCCCGACGTTGAAGTGCGTGCCAAAGATGAGATTCGGCGTCGTGCTGGCGGACTTCATCCCCTCGATGACCACCCCGCAGGCGGTGCGCAGCCACCGCTCGACCAGCTCGCGCTCCTCCGGCGAGAACGTGTCGTAGGTGAGATCATAGGCCCAGGCCTCCATTCCCCAAGCAGAGAACCATCCCATTTCCGGCTCGACCTTAAGGTCCGCCTTCTCGAATCGCGGCAGTTGATACTTCGCCTCGCTGATGAGCCGCTTGCGGGCGGAATCGCCGTATTTCTTCTCGCCAGTCAGGACGTACAGCAGCGCGGCATTGCGCGAGGCATCGCCCGAGCCGCTCACCAGCCCATCGGAACCGGCCTTGAGCTTCTCCAGCAGGTCCGCGGCCCATGGCTGGGTCTGAATCTTCCGCTTGACCTGCTCGATCTCCTCGCGGTTCAACAGCAGGTTGGGATGCTTGACGCTTGGCGGCTCTGCGGCGCGAGCCACCGCAAGAGCCAGCAGCAGACAGACCCACACAATTCGTGATGCGCCGCGCATGTGTGCCTTCCTTTACTTCGCCAGCTCCAGTAAAATACTCCTCATCTGCGGCTTGCCCTCGCACTTGATCTTGTACGTCTCATCCGGCTTGCTGGCGATGTGGACATCCTTCTTCTCGATGCCGCCCTCTTCCCATGTGTACGTGATCCGCACCGGCCGGAAGCCGCCGTACGGCAGCTTGTAGTCGGCATCGATGCGCACGAGGAACGCGCACGTCGTGTTGCGCTGCTGGCCGGTCCAGCGCACCTGGGCCGAGCGCGTGTTCGGCGGGACATCGCTTACCGTCACGTACCTGCAGCTTCCCTGCGTCGGGCCGGCGCAGGTGTCGATCAGCTTGAAGTTCTTGCCATCATCAAAGGAGACCGACATGTCCCACTTGTCCCGCGCATCGCGGGCGCGATAGAAGCAGCCGAACCGCAACCGCGTCATGTCGCCGGGCGTGGCGATGGGGAAAGTGATCTGCGCCGGCTCGGCTTTTACATGGAAGTACTTCTCGTCCACATTCTCCAGCACCGGATGATAGTCCGTCAGCATGACCTGCTTGCCCTTGGTGTCGTTCTGCGTTTGTCCTTCAATCGTTACCGTTCCTTCCTGCAAACCCGCGTTGAACGTGATAGTGTTCTCGCCGCGGTCGAGGATCGGCAGCGCCCGTTGCGAGCACTGGATATCGTGGGTGACCTTCAGGCTCTCGAGCCCTGTCCCCTTGCCCGTCATGACGAACCGCAGACGATAGTTGTAGCGGCGCAGGACATGCTTCTGCACGTCCACCTTTTGCGGGCCGGAGCTTTCGGTCCAGCCGATTTCCGTCCAGTCCAGACCGTTGTTGTCCGAGAAGAAGACCCGCACCTTGCCGTTGTCGGCCACCACCGCGTTATAGGTGATGCTTCCGCCCAGATAGACGTAGCTGCTGGGCATCTCGATCTCGAGGATGGCCTGCTGCGTCTGATCTTTCACGTGCAGCGCAGCGCCGGCGTTGTCCTCGGATTTCGTTGCAAGGTTCTCCATGCGCAACGCGTTGTAGCGCAGCGTCCCATCCGCCAGAGGGACATCGTACTCCAGCGTTCCGCTGCCAATCCGGCCGGCGGTGCGGTCGCCCCACTTGGTCAGGAATGCCATGAAACCGCTGCCGATCTTCTCCGTGAGGCATCCGGGCGCTGGGCCGTCCTTGAGGATGCCGTTGACGTGCAGGCCCTTGTTGAACCAGTTGCGCGTCAGGCGTTCGCCAGGGCGGAGGCGGATGTTCACCTCGTATCCTTGCGAATAGCCATATTCATAGGTGAACGGCGTCTTGTCGGCCCCGGAATACTCGGCCATGGTCGAGCCCCAGCCGTGGGTCCGCGCCGGCCACCAGCCGCCTGCGTCGTAGAACGGGCAATTGGCCAGCAGCGCGGGCCCGCGCTTCCAGCCAGTCCAGCCGTCGGCACGCCACAGGTCGTCGATCTTCTTGCCGCCGCCCTTCTTGTACTCGGGATTCTTCTCGTACCAGTCCTTGATGGACCCGGCGATCTCGGCCACGCTGGCGATCTTGCCATCGTCCTTGGGGAAGTAATTCACCAGCGACGCATCCAGCAGGTGCCAGGCGCCATCCCACTGGACCTCGGGAACACTGTGGCCGACGATCCCGTTGCCCCGGGCCTCAAGCCCGACATAGCGGGACAGTGCTTCGACATTGGACGAGGCGCAGCAGCACATGCCGTAGCCATAGACATTGAAGCTCTTGATGGGGTCGTGGACGCAACCCTCGTGCAGAAACTCGGTTGGTGGCGGATCCTGGTAGACGAACGTCGCGCGGGTCTTCCACGCCGCCAGCGCCTTTTCCTGGTCGCTCATGCCGTCCTTGATGAAGGACTTCTTCCATGCCTCCATGCTGGAGACATCCTCCACCTTGTCCGACAGCACCTTGACGTGTGCCACCACGCCGACGGGGCGGTTGGGCTCCTGGGCCGTGGCGATGGCGCACAGGCCGAGGGCGACAATCGCGGGTATTGAAGCATGCGCGATGCGAGTCATGGGTTCTCCTGATGATCCTGTCGCTTATACCGTCGTTGCTTCATATCGTTAGAAGCGACAATGAGATAGCTTGCCGGTGATGGGGAGGGGAAACGAAGGCGGCCGGGAAGTGCGGGAGCTGATTCAGCTCGCCACTTCGCCGGCCGGCCGTCGGCGGCTCGGACTCACGCCGAACCTTCACAGGGGGAGTAGCGGGTTCTACCCTTGTCTTGCAGGGGGGATTTCGGCTGGACGTGCCAATCGGCTGCAAATTTTGTTCTGCTCAGCTTATTGGCCGCGCATGGCGACGTTGGAGTCGATGTGCCAGGCGCAACTTTCGCGCGGGCGGCACGTTGTTGCGGGCGCAGTGGGCCGCCGCGCCTGGTCCCCCCAATGGGCAGGGGCTTCCTGCCCCCAGGCGCAGCGGATGGTCCCACGCGTAGATCTGCCTTCGAGTTGCGTGATTGCGGCGCAAAATGGTTGCCGGGCGGCCTGAACAGGGGTAAATTGTCACTTGGTCGGCTTGGCATGGGCGACGATGAACACCGGCAGTGTGTCGCATTCTCACGGAGCGGAAAAGATGCGCACAGCGAGGAGAGCCTTCACCCTGACGGAGCTGCTGATTGTCATCGGTATTATTGCCCTGCTGTGCGCCATCCTCATGCCCGCGCTGGCCGTCGGCGCAGCCATGCCAACGCGGTGAAATGCGCCAGCAACATTCGCCAGATCTGCCTGGCGCTGTGGGGCTACTCCGCCGACAACAAGGGCTGTTTCCCGCCCAACACCGCAGCTCCGGCGCGATCCTGGTATGACCGCGATCGCGCCGGCGGCGAATTGAAGAGCTTCATCGCGCCGACCACCGACGATGCACGCGGCCGGGTTGTCACATGCCCCGAAGACGACGGTGCGCAGCGATCCTACGCGATGAACGTCTGGGCCAGCAGCGTTGTCAACCCCTCCGTTCTGAACTCGGGCAAAGGCGCGCTCTGGCGATCCAACGTCCGAGACGGGCACAAGACGATCCTGGTGACCGAGAAGTGGTCCAGCAACGGATCGGCCACTGGATGGACTTGCAGTGCCGCCATCGGCAGCCTGGCGCGACCCCCGGGCAACGATTCGGCGCATTGGGCGGCTTGGCCCCGCCGTGGCCGGCAGGACGGTTTGGGCCCGTGCGCAGCGAGCTGGCCTACTACCGCCACCGCGCCGGCATGGTCGGCGGAAATATCACCGACCCCAAAGGCCGCGTGCATATCGGGTATGCGGATGGACACGTTGCCCTCAAGTCAGAAACCGACCTGGCTGATCCTGTCACCGGCCTCAGCACGCTGGACAGTTGGTGGAGTCCGATCGACGATCAGCTCAATCAATGACAACCTCCGATCCTAACCATGGATAAACACCTGGCCGAAAATGTCGTTCGGGCCCGGATAGGTGCCTGCGGCCGCTTGCAGGCGGATTGAGCCTGTCACGACCACCTTGTCGCAATTGGATTGCGTTGGCGTGATCTGGGCGATCATCTCGGCCGGATCCCACGTCTGCGAACCTATGGTGCTTACGGCAACGTCATTGCCCAGCGAGACCGTCTCGACCAGCGAGCTGCCTTGATAGAACGCTACACTCAGGTTGCTCCAGCTCATGGCCATGTCCGGGCCGGCGACCGCAGCACGGATATCCACTTCGCTGATCGCCGTAGCGCTGCCACCCGAGTAGTAAGTCGTGCCCGCGCCACCGACGCTGAACTGAGCTGTATTCGTGCTCCCCAGCGTCGCCGTGAACGAAACCGCCACCCAACCACTGTCCAAGCCATCGGACAGGTCGCTGTCCCATTCGCGATAGGCGGACTGGTTGGCGGAGTCCGAAACACCGACATAGACGCCCGGTATTCCATCGGGATATCCGTTGTCGCCCATGCTGGCCTGGGAATAGAGATTGTAGCTGCCGATATCGGAGATATAGGAATGCAGAAACTCCGACACCGATAGGAATTGTCGAGGCTCAAGGTTCTCAAACGTCACACGCTCCTGTACTCCCCGCCTTTCAGCCTTGCTCTCACCCCTCCGCCGGTTCGATAGCAGCGCGCTCTTCATGGCCATCTCCTCGCAGGCATCTCAATTCGCGGCCGTCGTCCTGCTTCGGCAGAATCGTTCGCGGCCGGATGAAGCCTGCAGTCGTTTGCCCGCCTCTGAGAGGATCAATGCAGAAACGCCGGATTTCTTGCGCGGAATTTCTATTTTTTTTGAGCGGCCGCGAGATTGCCCCTGGTTGCTGGCCTTGTCGGCGGCGTGACTTCGAGCACAACTCTAAATCCCAGCCACGCTTGCGCGATGGAGGCGTTCTGCCGGTCAGGAAAGGCGCTGCGGCACTCGTCTTCCACGTTGCAGAAGCCTCCCCCTCGGACAACGCACGCCACAGGCGGCCGCGGCTTGGGATCCCCTGCCACCCACGACGGGAACGTCTCCAGACACCATTCCCCCACGTTGCCGTGCATATCGTAAAGACCCCAGAATGTTGGGCTGTTTGCTGGCCACTGGATGTACCCGGCCCTTGCTATTACCCGCGTACCAGCCCATATCCGTGAGCTTGCCCGTCCCCGAAAATGGCCCGGTGCTACCAGCACGGCACGCGTATTCCCACTCGGCTTCCTTGGGAAGTCGATAAGTGCGGCTCTCCCGGACGCTTAGCCGACGGCAGAACTCCATGGCATCCGCCCACGAACGTTGGACACCGGCAGGTTGTCCGCCGCGTCCTTCAGGGCCGCGGGCAGCCTGCTCATCACGAGCCAGTATTGCCCGCAGGTTACTTCAGTTCGGGAGAGGTAATAGGCATGGTCGATTTCCACCATTTGGTGGGGCTCCCAAGGCGCCCGCCCCAGTTCGCCGGGCAGGCTGCCCATCCAAAACCTGCCCGGTGGAATGCGGACCATTTCGATGCCGACGCTGTTGGTCAGGCGCGGCAGATCAACGTCGGCCAGAGAATTGGACACATGGGTGTAGCAGAAGAGGCCCACTGCCAGCAGGGCAACAGCGAAGCATGCGGGGCTGACGTACCGGCGCCAGTGCGAGAAGGTCAGGATGCTGATAGGCCGCCCCGCCAGGTAACTGCGCAGGTCAGCGGCGAGGTTGCCGGCCGTGGCGTAGCGCCGCCCCGGGCGCTTCTCGATGGCCTTGAGGATGATCGCGCCGAGCTTGCGATCGATTGGGCCGAAGGGACAGCGTTTAAGACGGTGAGGCGGTGGGGGAGTCGTCCGGCAAATGTGCTCCGCGACTTCGTGCAGCGTGCCCACCGTCGAATACGGCGCCTGGCCGGCAAGGGCATGGTAGAGAATGATCCCCAGCGAGTAGACATCGCTGGCCGACCCGAGATGCCGCACGTCGCCCATCGCCTGCTCGGGGCTCGACCACGGCAGCGATCCCACGACCTGGCCGGTGATCGTCACCTTCCGGCCGACCTGCATCCCGTCGTCGGACGTCAGATGCGCCAGGCCGAAATCCAGCACATGCGGATTCCCGCGTTGATCCACGCGGATGTTGGAGGGCTTGAGGTCGCGGTGAACGACGCCCTGCCGGTGCGCCTCATCGAGCGCCTCGGCGGCCCGGGCAAAGAGCTGCACCACGTCGGTCTGTCGCCAGCCCTCGTCCACGCAATGCGACAGGAAGACATCCAGGTCGGCGCCCTCGATATAGTTCGTCACGAGATACAGCGACCCATCCGGCGTGCGCCCGCGGTCGAGGATGTTCACGATCCCAGGGTGGCTGAGCTTTGCCAGGACCTGCACTTCGCGGTCGAAGCGCGTGCGCTGGCGGGTGGTGACGTACGGCCCGCCCGACAAGACCTTGATCGCCACGGTGCGCCCCGTGGACTCTTGCGTCGCAAGCAACACCGTGGCCTGGCCGCCCCGCGTAATCTCACGGCGCACGCTATAGCCCAGGATCGAAGGCGCGGGCTGCGGGCCGGACAATGCCTCATCCTCCGCAAGGCTCAACGGCTGGTCCAGTTCGTCGGAAGACAGCGGCCGCACCGGCCTGGCCGCCGCCGATACCTTCAAGCCCGCGAGAATCTCCTGCCGCCTGGCGCTGCGAAACGCGATGGCGTGCAACAGCTCCGGGCAGAGTTCGGGATACTGCCTTCGCAGATCATCGTCGGACACAGCCTCGCCCGCGGCTCGCCGGGCAACGATGTCGCGGGCGATGGCGCGCATCCGGTCATGCTCCGCCGGATGATCCTCGCGAGGCGTGCTGGAAGACCGATCGCGATGTTCGTCGTCGCCGCTCATCGAAGCACCGGTGCATCACGTAAACAGGGAAGCCGACCGCAGGTCGATCCGCAAGGCGTCCAGGGCCCGACAGGACAGCCAATGGATGGCATCATCGGTCCGGCGCATTCGGGCGGCGGTGTCGCCCACCGTCAACCCCTCGAGATACCTGTACGTGACCACTTCGCGGTAGGCCGGGGGCAGGCGATGCACCGATTGCTCGACCGCCGCAAGCAGCTCGTGGGAAGCCGCCGACTGGCTGGGTGTGCGGCGATACAGCGCCAGGTCCTCGAGAAGCACGATGACCTCGGTTTCTTCGCGGTTGTTGGCTGCGCCGCCGTTGCCACGCTTGCGCGAGCGGCTCAGGCGCAGCACCTCGATCATCCTCGTGCGCGCGATCGTAACCAGCCAGCGGTGGACGCAATCCTCACCCTCGGGCGTGAAGCTCCTGATGGTCTGGCAGGCGCGGTAATAGGTGTCCTGCAGGATGTCGTCTGGATCGGTGCTGCTCCGAAGCTCGTTGGGCAGATGTCTGTCCACGTAGGCCAGGAGGGCATCCTCGTACTCGTCGAAGAGCCTCTCCAGGGCATCGACATCGCCGCCGATGGCCTGTTGCAGCACGGATTCCAGTTCGGATGGCGGCACGTTCGTTGAGTCTACCGTTGAGGCATGCCTGAGACAATCAGAATCGGCCGACGCACTACCAATTCCCACGCCGTTCTGGTGTAATCGCCGCGACGGAGATCCACCTTGAGCAACGCGCGCATCCGCATCGGCGTCTCCACCTATTCCTTCTGGCATTTTCGCGGAGAGAAAGTGCCCATCGAGCATTGCATCGACCAGGCGGCCGAGATGGGGTTCGACGGCGTTGAGGTCCTCCATCAGCAGATGAGCGGCGAGGATAATCCGTATCTTCAACTCCTGAAGCGCCGCGCATTCACGGCCGGGTTGGATCTGCACGCGCTGTCCATCCACCAGGGCTTCGTCTCGCCCGAGCCCGCCATCCGGCAGAAGAACATCGACCACACCATCCACTGCATCGAGTTGGCGTACGCGATGGGCATTCCGTGCATCCGCATCAACACCGGCCGGTGGGGGACGATCCAGAGCTTCGACGATCTGATGGCGGCCGGCGGCCAGGAGCCCGCGCTGGCGGGCTACAGCGACAACGACGCCTTCGGCTGGGTGATCTCATCCATCGAGCAGTGCCTGCCCCATGCCACCAAATGCGGCGTCGTGCTGGGGCTGGAGAACCACTGGGGCATCGGCCGGACGGCCGAGGGCGTTCTGCGCATCGTTGACGCGATCCACTCGCCGTGGCTGAAAGTGACGATGGACACGGGGAACTTCCTCGAGCGTATGTATGAACAGCTTGAGATGCTCGCGCCGCAGGCCGCGCTCGTACATGCCAAGACCTACATCGGCGGCGGCGAGTGGTACACGCTCCAGATCGACTATGCGCGTGGCGCGGATTCTCCAGCGCGTCGGCTATCGCGGCTACCTGTCCGTCGAGATGGAAGGCAAGCAGGATGCGTGTACGGCGCTGCCCGAGAGTCTGGCGATTCTGAAGAAGGCTTTTTCAAGAGGAGAACCATGAGGAACACGATCGCGATCACGTTCGTCAGCGTCTGCCTGCTCGGCGGCACGAGCCTGCTGCTGGCGGCCGATCAACCGGATAACACACCTCCGGAGGGCTTCGTCGCCGTGTTCAACGGCAAAGACCTGACCGGCTGGAAAGGCCTGGTGGGCGACCCGCCGTTGCGCGCAAGATGACCTCCGAGCAGCTCGAAAAGGCCCAGAAGGCGGCCGATGAGAAGGCATTCGCGCACTGGAAGGTCGTCGATGGGGTCATCGAATACGACGGCAAGAACAACAATCTCTGCACGGCCAGGGACTACGGCGATTTCGAGATGTGGGTTGACTGGAAGATCGGCAAGGGCGGCGACAGCGGCATCTATCTCCGCGGCTCGCCCCAGGTGCAGATCTGGGAGAACAAGGTCGGCTCCGGGGGCCTGTACAACAATCAGAAGAACCCGCACGACCCGCTGGTCTTCGCCGACAACCCCATCGGCCAGTGGAACCGCTTCTATATTAAGATGGTTGGCGAGAAGGTGACGGTGAAGTTCAACGACAAGCTCGTCGTTAACAACGTCACGCTCGAGAACTACTGGGAACGCAGCAAGCCGATCTACCCGACCGGCCAGATCGAGCTGCAACACCACGGCAGCCATTTGTGGTTCAAGAATATCTATATCAGGGAACTCCCGAGAAACTGACGGGTGGCGAATGACGAATGACGAATGACGAATGTCTAATCAATGACGAAGGACGAAGCCCAAATGACGAAAACACCTTCGGCATTCGTCATTTGGGCATTCGACATTGATTAGACATTCGTCCTTGGAAATTCGTCATTTTCTACTTCACCACCGTCACCGCGATCCCATTCCCAACCCGGTCCAGCCCGGTGACGATGATGGTTTCGTTGCCCTTCACTCCCTTGCGCACCTCGACCAGGTCGCCCTCGTCCTGCCCGAGCTCCACGGGCAGCTCCACCGCCTTGCCTTCGCGGATCGTGTAGACCTTGGCCACGCCCGCGAAGCTGACAACGGCGCGGCGAGGCACGAAGACGATCTCCCTGTCGATCCGCGTCTGGACCCACCCCTTGGCAAAGCCGCCGGGCTTCAGCAGGCGATCGGGGTTGGGCACAAGCACCTCGATCTGGAACGTCCGGCTCGTCGGATCGGTGTCGGGGTTGATGCGCGTGATCTGCCCCCAGAAGTCCTGCTTCCACGCCTCGATCTGAATCCTGACCGGCTGTTCGTGCTTGATCTCCGAGGCATATCGCTCGGGCACCGGCGCACGGAACCTCACGGGATCATCATCCACCAGGCGGAAGAGCGGGTCGCCCTCCTTGACGTATCCGCCGATGGAGATGTACCGCGCCGCGACGGCATAAGAGTCGGGAGATGGCCGGGTCGTGGCGGCCGCCTCGACGGGCTGCGTGCCGGGCGTGCCGGGGATGGTGATCGTCGTTTCGGCCAGGTGCTGCCGCGCCGTGGCCAGCTCGGCTTTGCGGCTGGCCGCCTCCACCAGCAGCGCCCGCGCGCTCAGCAGCTCGACGTTGTAGGCGCTGCGGGCGACATCGGCGGCCGTCTGCAGATCGGCGAAATCCTGGTCGCTCAGCAGCTTCTGATCGTGAAGGCTCTTGCCGCGCACGAGTTTTGCCTGGGCGTTCTCCTCCTGCAGGCGCGCCCGCTGCACCGTCGGCACCTGCGTCAGATCGAATCCGGGCGGCGGGAAATCCTCCAGATTGAGCTTCGCCAGCGCCTCGCGCATCATCAGTTCCTTCTGCTGGGCGAGCAGCTCGTAGTCGATCTTCTCAATCTGGGCCAGCAGCGTGCCGGGCAGCGCACGGTCGCCGACATCCTTGTGGATCGACGCGATGCGCCCGGCGCCTTGGCCGAGAGCGTGACGTCCTCCTCGGCACAGAAGCTGCCGAGCACCTCGACGGCCCGCTGCACGTCGCGGGACGTCGCGGGCAGTGTCGTCACCTTCACCTGCTCGTGTCCGCGGCCGTTGCGCTGGGGCTGGGGCTTCACGCAGGAAATCGGCAGCACGACCGCCAGCATCGCCAGCAGTGGCGGCAGGAACAGAAATCGCCGTGTGAGCGAGCAATTCGTCATGCGTATCGGGGTCCGTTGCACGAGCGGACTCTTCCTTTACAATACTGACGGGTCAGTTTTCGTTGAGCCCGCAATGGCGTGCAAACCGAGTTGATCCTGATGACGCTGCGGCGCGGCGTGAAGCAGGGCGTCTGGCACGATGCCCACCCGCAGCTCACGGCCGTGTTCATCCCCGGCCTGGTGCGTTCGGCCCGGCTCTTCGGGCCGGGCGGCATCGGCGAGCAGGCCGGCCGGTCAGATTCTGCGGTTGCTTCGCGAAGGACTGAGACAAAAGGAGTCAGAATGACGTTGTTGAAGAAAGCCATGGCATCGGTTGCGGCGGCCGCGGTCGCCGCGGGCCTGAGCGGTTGTTTCAAGCAGGCCGCGGAAGTGGCCAAGTACCAGGAGGTGGTGAAGCAGGGCCAGACAGTCTCGTTCGTTACCGGCCAGCCGCTGTCGCTGGAAAAGGCCCTGGCTCTGGCCAATGAGAACAACGAACAGATCGGGCTTGCGGGCGAGGCGTACCTGCAAGCGCTGATCGCCAAGGACCGGGCCGCCGGCGCATTCATGCCGACGGTGGCGCTGGCGCCGACCTGGACGGTTGTGGACAAGACCGACGCGCCAGGCAGCGCGGCGGCGGCCGCCAATAACGTCGGGTTCAACGGCTATACGGGCAAGTTGACCATCCAGACGCTGGACAACCCGGTGAGCGGACGGATGAACCTGTTCAATGGTTTCCGTGACCTGGCCAACTATCGGGCAGCAGGTGAAAACGCGCTGGCGAAACGCGCCCTGCTGCTGGATGCGCAGGCGGCGTTGTTGATCGATGTCGCCAGCACGTACTACACGATCCTGCGATCGGAGCAACAGGTCGTGGTGCTGAGGAACTCGCTCGACGTGCAGGAGGAGGGCGTGCGCGAGATGCAGGCCAAGCTCAAGGCCGGCGTGGTGCGCCGGCTCGACGTCGCCCAGAGCGAGGCCCAGGCCTCCAATACCCGCGCCAACTGGCTCGCGGCGCAAAGCAGCATCGTCACCGGCCGATTCCTGCTCTCCTATCTGCTGGGGGTCGACGCCGGGAACAGCCCACTGACGGACCAGCTTCCCGTTCCCGCCCAGCCTCTGGAGCTCAACCCATTGATTGAAACGGCAATGGCCAACCGCGAGGATCTCATCGCGGCCCAGTACGCGGCTCGCACCGCTCGCGATCTGGTCAGCGCGGCCATCGGCGAGTACTACCCTTCGGTCAGCGTGAACTTCAACTATTTCCTCTACAAGCAGAGCGCGCCGTCCGACAGCGTGTGGTACTCCATCCTCTCGATGAACCTGCCGATTTTCTCCGCCGGGCAGATCGAGGCCGACGTGCGGCAGGCATGGTTGCAGTATCGCTCGGCCGTACTGGCTGAGCGATTCACCCGCCGCGGGGTTGTCCGGGACGTGGATCTGGACCGCCAGACGTTGATTACGAGCCGCAAGCTTCAGCAGGAACTGGAGGTCGGCGTCGCCGCGGCCGCCGAGGCGCTGCGGCAGGCCAAAGGGGCCCAGGAAGCCGGTACGGGAACCAATCTGGAGCGCCTCACCGCGCAGGATAGTCTGCTCACGGCCCAGCTCAACCTCACATTCGAGCGGTTCAACGAGAAACTGGCGTATCTAAAGTTGCTGCGCGACCTGGGCACGCTGAGTATGCGCCTGCCGGGCGAGAAGACGCCGCCAACCATGCCCGCCCCGCCGACAACGCAGATGACACCGCCGAATGTGCCCGCAACGAGGCCTTGAGCGGAGCAACGACCGGCCCGGCCAGTTGTCACTAAGCTGGAGCCGGTTGCGACTGACCAGGGACAACGGACCCGACAACTGACCACGGACCACGGACCACTGACGTCCCGATGTTCTTCAACACCTGCATCCGCCGCCCCGTCTTCGCTTCGATGATCATCCTGGCGCTGGTCGTCGTTGGCGCGGCCAGCTATTTCCGCCTGGGCGTCGATCGCCTGCCCTCGGTGGACATCCCCACGTGCAGCGTGAACGTCACCCTCCGCGGCGCCTCGCCCGAGGAGATGGAGACCAAGATCGCCCAGCGGCTGGAGAACGCCATCAACACCGTCGAGGGCATCGACGAGCTTCGCTCCATGTGCGGCCCGGGCATGTGCCTGATCATGGTGACGTTCAACCTCAACCGCGACATCGACGTCGCCACCCAGGATGTGCGCGACCGCGTGAACAACGTGCTGCGCGACCTGCCGCAGGACACCGATCCCCCCATCATCGGCAAGGTCGATAACGACTCCGACGCCATCATGACGATGGCGCTCTCGGGCAGCCGCTCGATCCGCGAGCTGAGCGAGATTGCCGACAAGCTCGTTCGCACGCAACTGGAGCGGTCCGACGGCGTCGGGCGCGTCTACATCAGCGGCATGCTCAACCGCGCCATCAACGTCTGGGTCGATCCCGAGAAACTGGCGGCCCGGCAGATACCCATCACCGACGTCTTCGACGCCGTCGGCAAGCAGAACATCAACATCGCCGGCGGCAACGTGACCGGAGCGGCCGAGGAACACGTGCTGCGCGTCCTGGGCGAGTACACCGACCCCAGCCAGATCAACGAGCTGGTGGTCAAGACCACGCCGGGCAACAAGGCGCAGATTCGCCTGAAAGACATCGGCCGGGTCGAGGATGGCACCAAGGAGCAGCGGTCCATCGCCCGGCTCAATGGCGTCCCGACAGTGATCCTGGGCGTGCAGCGACAATCCAAGAGCAACACCATCGAAGTCATCCAGGGCGTCAAGCAGAAGCTCAAGCTGGTCGAGGAGCAGCTCCCTCCCGATGTGAAGATCGAGATCATCCGCGACCAGTCGCGCTACATCTTCTCGGCCCTCCACGAGATCAATGTTCACCTCATCCTCGGCAGCATCTTCGCCAGCCTGGTGGTGCTGGCGTTCATGCGGAGCTGGCGATCGACGATCATCGCGGCCGTCGCCATCCCTTGCTCCGTCATCGCCACGTTCGGGATGATGGCCGCCCTGCACTTCACGCTCAACAGCGTGACGATGCTGGCGCTGGTGCTCATGGTGGGCATCGTCATCGACGACGCCATCGTGGTCCTCGAGAACGTCTTCCGCTTTGTCGAAGAGAAGAAGATGAGCCCGATGCAGGCGGCCGGCGCCGCCACCGCCGAAATCGGCTTCGCCGTGCTGGCGACGACGCTCAGCCTGGTGGTGATCTTTATCCCCGTCTCGTTCATGTCGAGCATCGCCGGGCGCTTCCTCTATCAGTTCGGCATCACGGCGGCCGTCTCGGTCATGGTGAGCCTGCTGGTGTCTTTCGTGCTCACGCCGATGATGAGCGCCCGCATGCTCCGTGGCAAGGATGTGGCCAAAGGCGGCGGGCACGATGTGGCCCACTCACGTCGCGGCTTCTATCGCCTGATCGACACCGTCTACACCTGGATGCTCCGCGGCTCGACTGCGCGTGCGCATGCTGACAGCGCTCATCGGGGTTGGCGTCATGATCTCGTCGGTGCCTCTGTATCGAGCGGTGAAGCAGGAGTTCATCCCGTCGGATGTGGATGAGGGTGAATTCTCGATTAACGTTTTCGGCCGAGAGGGCATGAGCGTGACGGCCATGAACGAGGCGATGAAGACGATCGAGGCCGACCTGGCATCCGTGCGCGGTGTGGAGACGGTGTTGGCGACGGCCGGCGGCGGCTGGCTCGGATCGGTCAACATGGGCATGGTCCACATCGGGATGAAGCCGCATGGGACGCGCGTCTTTTCGCTGGAGCGGCTGTGGCATGCGCTGCTCAAGGGCCACCCGCGCGAGGCCTTCGCCGGCAATTATTCCCAGAGTGACCTGATGCAGGATGTGCGGCGGCGGCTGGAAAAGTACCGCGATTACCGCTGCCAGGTGCGCGCCTATCCATCCTTCAACATCGGCGGCGGCAATTACGATGTTCACTTCGTCGTCCGCGGTCCGGACCTGCAGGTGCTCTATGACTATGCCGAGCAGCTCCGCCAACGGGCGGTGCGCGACAACACCGACGGCGGGCCGCTCAAGGGCATCGTTGACCTGGACCTGACCCTCAAGCTCGACAAGCCCGAGCTGCGCGTGCTGCCCGATCGCGACCGCGCTGGCGACCTGGGCGTCAGCTCGCGCGACCTGGGCAATGCCCTGCGCCTCATGGTCGGCGGCGAGAAACAGGTCTCCTACTTCCACGATTCGCAGATCAACGAAGACTACGACGTTGACCTGCGCCTCGAGGAGAAATCGCGCAACGATCCGCGGACGATCCACCAGCTCTACCTGCCCCGCAGCGGCGGCGGGCTGGTGCAGCTCAGCAACGTGGCGAAAATCACCCAGGAGCTGCGCCGCCAGCCGAATCGACCGAATCGACCGCCAGCGCACCGTGCGACTGCGCGGCTTCATCGCGCCGGGCTATGCCCTGGGCGACCGCCTCGACGTGCTGCGCACCGTGGCCAAGGAATTCCCCCTTCCGCCCGGCTACACCACGCGAATTTCCGGCCGCGGCCGCGAGTTGGAACGTACGTTCGTCGAGTTCTTCTGGGCGTTCCTGCTCTCGGTCATCTTCATGTATATCATCCTGGCGGCGCTCTTCGAGCACCTGATCCACCCCTTCACCATCCTCCTGTCCCTTCCGCTGTCGGTGCCGTTCGCCATGATTTCGCTGTGGTATCTGGGCGGCACCATGAACCTCTATTCCGCCCTGGGCATCCTCGTTCTCTTCGGCGTCGTGAAGAAGAACTCGATCCTCCAGATCGACCACATGAACCGCCTCCGCCGCGAGGGCATGCCCAGGTTCGACGCCATCATCCAGGCCAACCGCGACCGCCTCCGGCCGATCCTCATGACGACGCTGGCGCTGGTGGCCGGCATGATCCCCCTGGCCGTCGGCACCGGCCCCGGCGCGGAGGAACGCCGCGCGGTCGCCATCGTTGTCATCGGCGGCCAGACGCTTTCGCTGCTGATTACGCTGCTGGTGACGCCAGCCGTCTACTCGATCCTCGACGATGTCGCATCGCTCTTCCACCGGCGCAAGGTGGAGGAGGCGATGCCGACGGTACACGATATCGCGATACCATCGCCAGAGATCTATGTAGCACAGCCGTCCCGGCTGTGATGGCTGAGACGCTCTCTGTAGCACAGCCGTCCCGGCTGTGGTATCATCCTGCGTAGCACAGCCGCGCTGGCTGTGTTGATGATGGCGCGGAAGACACAGGCGGGACGCCGGCGGGACGCCTGTGCTACGTGTCCGCTTGCAGTCGATTGCACGCCATCGCCTCGCCGCTACCGTCGCGCGACCCCGGCCGATCTGGACACGCTGGTCGTCATTGGCGCAATCGCGGCACCAGGGAATAGCTGAGCCCCATCACCGCATCGCCGCTGAGAGGGGCCAGGCAGATGAACGCTGGCAAGATGACCAGGTCATCGAAGACGGTCAGAGGGGTGAACACAACTGCGGCTGCGATGGCAGCGTTCCGCTCCGAACGCGGGCGGGGTTGAAACAGCGGCAGCACCACCGTATCACCTTGCCCCGGCGAACCGTTTGCAATCGGCGTCCCGTCTGAGCGAACATAGATGGTCTCTTTATTGACGGCGCTAAAAGCCGGCTTGAGGGGGTGATAGTATTTTGACTTCACGCCCTCTTCGGCTTGTCGATACGCTTCTGGGGGAAAGACGTAGCTCGCTGGCGAGTTGACGCCGGGCCGAGAACCCGACGCTTTGTCCTGCCAGTCCAGAGAGACAGCGACGTAGTGCGACCAGCCCGGGCACGCTTGGACCGAATACCGGATCACCAGTTCCGTGGGACGCCCCGGTTCGCAGATGCGTCCGACGACTGATTTTAGTGACAGACGTTTCGCCGTCGCCTCGTCCCACAGAGTCGAAGTTGTCATGGGGCCAACGCAGCCTGTCTGGCTGGTAGCCGCGATAGCAGCGATCGCGATGGTTACAAAACGTGGTAACATAAAGTTATTCTACCGCGTGATAGCGCATGCTGAAATGGGATTAGCGCTACTTCGTCAACTCATACAGAAACACTCCCGCCGCCACCGAGACATTCAGCGAATCGGTCCCCCGCCGCATCGGGATCGTCACCCGGTGATCGCACGCCGCGGTCTCCTCAGCGCGCAGACCCGTCACCTCATTGCCAAGGAGGATGCCAATGCGGTCGCTTCGCTGGAATTCCGACAGCGGCCGGGCGTCATCGTGCAGCACCGTCGCGATCAGCTCGACGCCGTACTGCCGCCGCAACGTCCCCAGATCCTCCAGCAGATTCTCCGACTCGATCAGCGGCATGCCGAAGATCGCGCCGATCGAGACGCGCACCGATTGCCGGTAGAACGGATTGCAGCAGCGCTCCCCCAGCACCATCGCATCCACGCCGAATCCGCTGGCGATGCGGATCAGCGAGCCCATGTTGTCGGTGTTGCTGATCTCCGGGCAGATCACCAGCGTCACGCGCGGCCGGCCGAGCAGGTCGCCCATGTCGGCCAGTCGCCGCGGCGCCGGCCGGATTCCCACCGCCATCACGCCCGAATGAAACTTGTACCCGACGATGTGGTTGACCACCTCGTGCGGCGCGACATACACCGGCACATCCGCCGGCACGATTGGCGCGAGCTTCTCCAGTCGATCCTCGGCCACCAGGACCGATTCCGCCCGGCAATCGCTGGCCAGCATCCGCCTCACCACCAGCTCGGCCTCGGCGATGAACCGCCGGCCTTCGTGCGCCAGGTCGCGCTCCTTGAGGCGCGTGTACGCCGCAATGCGCGGATCGTCCAGCGAGCTGATACGGATGATCTGGCCCATGGCATTATCATAACCGGCCACCGCGCCGGATGAGGTATAATGCCGCCATGGCCATCGACGAGCAGATGGTGTCGCGGGCGCGGCGGATGAAGCGAGCCGCCGTGCGCGATCTGCTGGAGCAGCTTTACCCGCCGACGCATCGTCTGGCGATGGCACTCGCCGGGCGGGAGGATGTGGCGCGCGGGATCGTGAGCTTTGTGATGAAGAAGGCGGTGCGGCAGGTGCGCCGGTTTCGCGATGCCGATTCCGCGCGGCGATGGTTCCACCACTACACGGTGCTGATCTCGCGCCGAGCGGCCGCCCATCGCCCGTCGTCGGATGAGGAGTGTTTCATCCGCCGCTGCGAAGATCGCAGCCCCGCCTACGTCGCGTTCATCCATGCGATGCGGTCGCTGCCCATCCAGCAGCGCGAGGCGTTCATCCTCCACTACTGCGAGGGCCTCGATGAGCGGGCGATGGCGATCGCGATGGACTGCTCCACGCTGCGCCGCGGCCATTCACCTGCACGGCGGCTACGAAACACTCGCCTCCATCGCCGGCGCGGCGTTCCCATCCCTCCGCCAGCGCATGATCGACACCTACGGCCGGTGTACGCCCGAGCCGCAGCTCGTGAGCAGCGCGGTTGAGTCGCACCTGAGCAAGGTCATGATGCTCAGGCAGTTCGCCTTCCTTCTCAAGCTGCTGCTCATCCTCGCCATCGTGGCGATTCTCGCCTGGGCCGGCATGAAACTCCGGCCGCTGCTCCATCGCTGAGTCGTGGCACGAGCTGCCCTCGGCCGTGGAGAACGCGCAGAACGCGGCCGAGGGCGGCTCGCTCCACAGGCGCTTGCATCCATATGAACGTCCGTCATAATCCCCTGTGGCGGCTCGCACCTTTGCAGTGAGGTGATATGGAAATGGAACAGCTCTATCAGCAGCGACTGAAGCGTTACACGACGGCCCTGAAGAAAGGCAAGCCCGATCGCGTGCCGATCCGGCCGTTCGTGGCCGAGTTCGTCGCCAGATACTGCGGCTACACCTGCCAGGATGTGACGCAGGATTACCAGAAGGCGTTCGACGCCGTCATCAAGACGTGCAAGGATTTCGACTGGGACGCGGCCGTGGCCAACATGGTCTACGTCTGGGGCGGACTGCCCCAGGCCGCGGGGCTGAAGTATTACTCGATCCCCGGCGTCGGGCTCGATCCCAACACAGGCTTCCAATACCTCGAGCCGCCCGAGAACGAATCCTTCATGCGCGCGGAGGAGTACGATGCGCTGATCGAGGATCCGACGGGGTTCCTGTTCAACGTGTGGCTGCCGCGCGCATCGCGCAACGTCGTCGCGCCCGGCAAGCCCAACACGTATCGCGGCAACCTGGCCATGCTCAAGGGCGGCATGGCCCTGCTGAACTACTTCGGCTCGTTCCCCGCGCAGATCGACCGCATGCGCCGCGAATGCGGGACCGTGTCGGCCATTGCCGGCATTCTCAAGGCGCCCTTCGACATCCTCGCTGACAAGCTGCGCGGATATCTGGGCCTGTGCGCCGATGTGATCGAGCGGCCGGAAAAAGTGCTCAAGGCGTGCGAGGCCCTGGCACCCCACCTGTTGCACGTGGCGAAAACCAGCGCCGATCCGAGCCGCACGGTGCCAATCGGCTTCTGGATGCACCGCGGCTGCGTGCCGTTCGTCTCGTTCGACGTGTTTCAGAATATGTTCTGGGCGACGCTCAAGCCGATCCTGCAGGAACTGCACCGCGACGGCTACCAGGTGCTCTTCTACGCCGAAGGCAAATGGGGTCCGCACCAGAAGACGTTCCGCGAATTGCCCGATGCGAGCATCGTCTATCACTGCGACATGGACGACATCTTCGAGACGCATCGCACGCTGGGCGACAAGTTCTGCATCAGCGGAGGCGTGCCCAACCGGCTGCTGGCGTTTGGCACGCCGGCCGAAGTGCGGGCGTGTGTGAAGAAGGTCATCCAGGGCATCGGCCGCGACGGCGGGTTCATCATGGACGCCAGCGCCATAGTGCAGAACGATGCGCAGGTGGAGAACATGAAGGCGATGACCGAGGCGACGCGGGAGTACGGGGATTTTTGATTTTGTATTTTCGATTTTCGATTTGAAATCTGACATTTGAGATTTGAAATCTGGAATCTGCATTCGGAGACTTCAATGCCCGAGCAAAATACGAAGATCGATCGCAAGCCCGGCGTATGCATTCCCTGGGAGGAGAAGGCCAAGGAGCTCCCGCCAATCACGGCCAAGCCGGAGATGGTGAAGAAGAGCTGGGAGGATGTGGACTCGATGGCGTACACGTACATCTGGCATCTGCTCGTCTCCTCGTAAGCCATTTTGTATAATCCGCCAGTTGAACTACGAAGATTACATCGAGCGGAATCCGCGCGTGTGCGGCGGTCAGCCCGTGTTTCGAGGGACCCGAGTCACGGTTCGCACGATTCTCGCCAGCCTCGCCGAGGGGGCGACCCCTGCAGAGATTCTCGAGGATTTCCCCACGATGACTGACGAACACGTGCGCGCGGCTCTCGCCTTCGCCGCTGCCCACCGGGATGACTGGGCGGCATAGCGCACGGTGCAGCCTCTGCGCAGCCACGAACGCATTTTGGGAGGGTATCGGGTCATAGAGGATCCGATGAAACACATCCGCCACGCCCTTCTGGTTCTTCTTTCCATCTCCCTTGCTGCTCACGCCGCGGGCACTGTTACGTTCACGCCCGACAAGTCCGGCACATTTCCCGCGACAGTGAAGTTCGATGGAAGCACGAAACTGCTTTCGGTCGATCTCTCCTCGCTGCCGCCGCATGCAACCATCTTCCGCGCGGAATTGCGATTGCGCATGCCGCATGGGTCGGATCGGCCGATGATGCCAACGCTCGTCTACCCCGATGGCCAGAGCGACAAGCCCCTCAAGTTCGTCGCCCCGCGATATGTCAGCCTCGACGCGCTGGAGGCCGTGCAATCGGCCGTCAAGTCGAAGCAACCGCTCAAACTCAAGGTGGAATGCACGGCTGGCGGCGTCGATCGGCTGGAGATTTCCTGTGTCGAAGCCAAGCCCAAGGCCGCATCCATTCCCACGGCCAGCAAGGTCCAGGTGAATCATCGCGCCGGCCAGTCGCTGGTCACGTTCGCCGAGCCGCCGTTAATGCCTTTCCCGGCTTTTGCCACCGGCGCGGATGTGAAGAAG
This sequence comes from uncultured Phycisphaerales bacterium, assembly GCA_963836515.1. Classification (GTDB taxonomy): domain Bacteria; phylum Planctomycetota; class Phycisphaerae; order Tepidisphaerales; family Tepidisphaeraceae; genus CAWIJX01. The sequence goes on along the minus strand of CAWIJX010000004.1, from coordinate 1,011,280 downwards.
TTCGTCAAGGAATTCGATTACGCTCAGAAGGGCTATTCCTTCCGCATCTACCGCAGCGCCGAGCGCATCACGCCGCAGAGCGTCGCCAAGGCGCAGCTCGTCGGCGAGTGCGGGTTCTTTACGGCGTGGAACAACACCTATCACCAGGATGACACCGACAAGAAACCGCCGCTGCGCTACAGCGTCGCCGATGGCGCTGAGCCTCTGTCCTGGGGCACGGGCGTGTATGCACACAATCCTGCCCAACCGCTGAAGGCGTTCTATGCGGTCACTGTGGCAATGAACGGCGAAGAGGACCTCGCCAAGCTCGATGACGGCAATACCACCGCCAGCGCCATCGACGAAACGATTGGCCTCGGTGAGCCGATCCTGCAATGGAAGGAAGAGGTGCCGGCCGACAAGGAGTGGATGTACCGCAAGGGCCCGCTGACGCGCCTGATCTACACGCGCTGGGAGAGCTGGCCGAATTGCTCCGTGCCCTCCCGGCCGATCGATTATCTCGTCGTCATCCCGGCCCAGAAGGTCGATCCTGCGCCCGTTGGCCTGCACCTGCACTGCTGGGGCGGCAGCGTGAACGGCGGCTATGGCTGGTGGTACAACGCCCACCGCGGCGCGATCATGATCGCCTCGACCCAGATCCCCTACGACTGGTGGACGGGTTATCACGAGTCGCGCGACACGGCGAAGACCTTCGGCGATGGCCGCGTGCAGCCATTCACGATGACGCGCACGTTCTCGTTCCTCGACTGGGCGGCGAAACAGTGGCAGGAAGCGCCGCCGGCAGTCCGCCCATACTGGCGCAAGCTCGACCTCGCGCGCGTCTTCACGGCCGGCAACAGCATGGGCGCATCGGGCGCGCCGATGTACGCGCTGCGCTTCGGCGATCGGATCGCCTGGTCGATCGCCTGGGTGGGTGTTCACGTGCCCGAGGAATCGCCCGGGTTCGCCGGCTCGTATCTCAACAGCTACGGCAAGCGCGATCCGGCGATCACCATGCCCGACGGTAAGACCTCGCCGTGGGATTGGTACTCCGATGTCTGGTGGATGCGGAACAACGAGACGGCCGAGACCGGGCTGATCATCGCCTCCAACGGCAAGAACGATGGCGGCATCGGCTGGCCGCAGGCGGTGAAGTTCGCGCGGCGCTCCAGGAGACGCGCCGGCCGCACTACTACAACTGGGGCCTTGGCGGCCACGGGACGCGCACGCGCATCGGTTCCAACTTTGATATCGACGTGCGCACCGACCAGAGCCTGCCCGCGTTCACCAATTGCACGCTCGATGACAACATCGGCACGGCCACCAAGCGCAGCGATGCTGACCTGGCGGCCGAGAAGTCGCGCCAGCAGGATGAGATCAAGGCCGGCAAGCGCAAGGAACTGGCGGTGGACCCGATGGATGGCGACGCCGTCGGCCAGTACAACGCGTATCTTTCATGGAAGACCGACGACATCGTCAACACGGCGACGGCGTGGGAGATGACGATCATCCTGGCCAAGGATGCTCCAAAGGATGACTGCAAGGTCAACCTGACGCCGCGGCGGCTGCAGAAATTCAAGACCCCCTGCGCCGAGAGCTTTACCTACACGGTCACCGACGCCGCGGGCAAACAGCTTGCCCGCGGCGATGCGCATTCCGATCCGTATGACCTGCTCACGTTGAAACAGATACCGCTGAGCAAGGGCGCGAATCGCGTGCGGATCGCGCCGAAGTGACAGCATCAGTGGCCGAAGTGCAGAATCAGCAGCAGGAGTCCCAACGCGATGCCGCCCAATCCCAGCGGAACCTGGAAGACCACCAGTTTCTCCTGCAGCGCCTTGCCTTTGGCCTGTGCTTCGGCACTGCCGCCAAGGGCGTATTGGGCGATCAACGCATAGCCCAGCAGGAACCCCAGGAGAACTTCAACCACGCCAGTGGCCAGGAACACGATAAAGTAGAACATGAAGTGGACCAGAATGCGGACATGAATTACGCAACTGATCACGGTCCAGATGCCCCACAGGCAAACCACGACACCGACAATCCCCTGGATCGGCGCAAGCTGGTTGATGAGTTCCTTGGCGTTGGGTTTGGTCTTCACGATCAGGGTCGCGGCCGCCAGGATTCCGCACAGCATCAGCGCCAGGGCGGTGACAATATCCATGTTTCGCTCCTTCCGCACGGATGACCGGCCAACCAGCGGCAGGGACAATCGCCCGGGCAGCTTGGCCGCGCCATCGAACATCCCCCATGCAATCATATGAGGCGGACCTTCCGCCTATGCGTGCAATTCATAGCACAATCGTTTCCGCAAGTCACTTGTGGAAATCTGCGAATCCCGGCAGCGGTCGTCGCCCGGTGCAGAATACGGGGCGTGCCCGGCCATGGCGCGCCAACGGGATCGTATGGCGATCTGACGTACAAGTGTGTATAATAGACTCACCAGAGTAGCAGCGAGGTGTACGATGTCCGCAATCCCACAAGAGCGTGTGAACTTCCGCCTCGACAGGAGCAAGAAACAGCTCATCGAGCGCGCCGCGGCCATCAAGGGATTGAGCCTCACGGATTTTGCGATCATGACCCTTTATCGCGAAGCCGCCGAGGTCATCAAGAACGATGAGGCGCTGGTCCTCTCCGATCACGACCGCGATGCCTTCCTCAGCGCCCTGGACAACCCGCCAAAGCCAAACGCAAGGCTGCTCCGGGCCGCGGTGGCATACAAATCGGCTCAAGCCCATGGCAAGCTTCGTTGAACATGTCATCGGCCCGCTGGCCGCCCACCACGACGTCTCGGTGTTTGATTGCGGCGAGCCGTGGCTGAACAACTATCTTCGACAACACGCCGCGGCCAACCAGAGGCTGGGGTACGGGCGCACCTATGCCGCCACGCCGGCAGCCTCGCCGCTGGTGGAAGGCTACTACACAGTCGCGATGGGCTCGGTTGTGTTCCAGAATCTGCCGGATCCGCTCGCCATCCGCGTGCCCAGATATCCCATGCCCGTCGTGCATCTGGGCTGCCTCGCTGTCGATTGCGGCGTGCAGGGTCTCGGCTTGGGCGATTTTCTGCTCATCGACGCTTTCCGGCGAGCCGTTGCGGCGGCCGATGTGGTTGCCGCGCGGGCGCTGGACGTCAAAGCCATCTCCGATCGCGCGCGCAACTGGTATCTGGATCGTGGCTTCCTGCCCTTCCGAGACAACCCCGATCACCTATATCTGCCCATGGATACGGTGCGGATGGTCGCTGCCAAAGCCTGAGGCTGGCCATGCCCGGCTCTCTTCTTGACGTGTGAGTCATGATATGCTTTCGGCCATGCCATACCATCCCCGCGCGATTCTCCTGCACATCCTGGCCATACTCCTTCCCGCCACATGCTCCTTCGCCGCCGTCCCCTGGCAGCCCCTGGGCCTCGGCGGCCACGGCGGCATGTTCACGCCGGCCATCAGCCCCGTCGATGGCAAGCTCATGATGGTCAACTGCGACATGAGCGGCGCCTACATCTCCACCGACGGCGGCAACCATTGGCGCATGATCCACTGCACGCAGCTTCGCTCCAGCACGCGCTGCCGGCCGGCGTTTCACCCGGCCGACCGCAACATCGTCTTCGCGGCGTGCGGATACGCCGGGCTGAAGGTCAGCCGCGATGTTGGCCAGACGTGGCAGGCCATTGGCAATCTCCCCAAGGACCTCGTCGGCGAGATCGCCATCGACCCCGCCAATCCCCAGCGCATGCTGGCCGGCACATCAAAGGCGGTGTGGCGATCTTCTGACGGCGGGGTCGCCTGGACGAAATGCGACGGACCCACCGGCATGCCGGTCAGCTTCTACTTCCTCCCACCCGCGGGCGGGAAAGATATCTGTTTTGCCGCGACGGCCGACGGCATCTGGCGTTCGGACGATGCGGCCAAGACCTGGGCCGAGAAATGCGCCGGCCTGCCCTGGCGCGAGATCCGCTCTTTCGCCGGCGGGACCGATGCCGCGACGAAACAGGCGATGCTCTACTGCGCTATTCCCGGCAAGGCCGAGGATGGGAAATATGCCGGCGGCGTGTTCACCTCGGCCGACCGCGGCGAGTCGTGGCACTCAATCATGGCCACGGGCTTGAACATGGACATAAAGCCGGGCGATGAATGGGCGATGGGCCCGATCGCGCAGTATCACTGCGTTCTCACCACCAACGCCAAACCGCTCACGGTCTATGCCCTCAACGCCAACACCGGCGTGCGGCCGCCGCATCATACGGCCATTTATCGCTCCGACGATGGCGGCAAGACCTGGCGGGCGACATTCATTCCCGATCCGCGCTTCCCGTCCTGCAACTGCGAGCAGGATTACATGACGGTGTGCGACGGCCAGTTCTATCAGGGCATGCCTAATGCCGTCGCCATCGATCCGGCCAATCCAGACCATATCCTGACGGCCGATGAGGGCCAGTGCATCATCACGCGCGATGGCGGGCAAACCTGGATCACGCGCCACGCCCTCCTGCCGGCCGGCGAGAAGCCCACGCGCGATTCAAGCTGGCTCTGCAACGGCCTGGTCGTCACCACGACCTGGAACTACTACATCGACCCCTTCGAGCCCAAGCGCCATTACATCTGCTACACGGACATCGGCTTCGCCCGATCGCTCGATGCCGGCGAAAGCTGGAAATGGTGGACCCCGGCCACGCGCCCGCTGGAACAACACCTGCTACGAGCTGGCCTTCGACCCCGCCACGCCCGGCAAGATCTGGGGCGCGTTCTCCAACAACCACGACATCCCCAATGGCAACGTGATCTACGGCCGCCACCGCGCCAACCTGCCCGGCGGCATCTGTCTGAGCAGCGATTTCGCCGCGAGCTGGAAAGTCAGCGCGACGGGTCTCCCGCCGGCGTCGGCCGCGCTGTCGGTCGTGCTCGATCCGCGACAGCCCGGCCGACTCGCGCACGCTTTATGCCAGCATGTTCGGCCAGGGCGTGTACAAATCCACGGATGATGGCAAGACCTGGGAGAAGGCAAGCAGCGGCCTGGGCGCGCCGCAGAACATGCGCGTCTGCCGCTTGCAGTTTCACGCGGATGGCACGCTGTTCGTGCTCATCACCGCCCTGACCAAGGGGCGCGAGTTCGTTCCCGATGGCCCGGGATTGTATCGCTCCAGGGACGGCGCCAAAAGCTGGGAGCCGGTCAATGGCTCGCAACCGCTGCTCTGGCCCAAGGATTTCACGGTCGATCCCAAGGACAGCCGGATCATCTACGTCGGCGCGGCCGACGCGCGCGAGCAGAAGCAAGGCGGGCTGTATCGCACCACTGATGGCGGCGCCACATGGAAGCTGCTGGCCCGCAAAGGCCCCGAGCATTTCGGCGCGTATCTGCATCCAAAGCGGCCGGGCTGGATCTACATGACGCTTACGGAGAGCGCCCGGCCGAGGGATTGTGGCTCAGCAAGGATGACGGCGCGACATGGACGGCCATGAGCGGCCTGCCCTTTGCCAACGCCCAGCGCGTGGCCTTCGACCCGGCCGACGATTCGGTCATCTATGTGACGACGTTCGGCGGCAGCGTCTGGCGCGGGCCGGCGGCGGAGTGATCCGAAATCTGAAATCTGAAATCTGAAATTTCATATTTCAAACAAGTGGAACCACAGATGAACACAGATTCACACAGATTGGAATTGCAGATGAGATCACGCCCGCGATTGGCCCTTCGTTCCTCCCCTTCGTCGCTCTGTCGCTTCGTCACCTCGTCGCTTGTCCTGTTCGTGGTATTGCCGTCGTTCGCCGCCACCACCCAACCCTCCCCCAACGTGACCCTCCGCACCCACCTGGCCAATTCCCGCATTCAGTTCCAGCAGAACAGGAAAGGCCACGTCGCCTTCATCGGCGGCTCCATCACCGAGATGAACGGCTATCGGCCGATGGTCTGCGATATTCTCAAGAAGCGATTCCCCGAAACCGAATTCACCTTTACCGATGCCGGCATTTCCTCCACTTGCTCCACAACGGGCGCGTTCCGATTGCAGAGCGATGTGCTCAGCAAGGGCCCGCTCGATCTGTTCTTCATCGAGTTCGCCGTCAACGACGACCAGGATGCCCACCACGCCCGGCGCGAGTGCATCCGCGGCATGGAGGGCATCATCCGCCAGGCGCTGCGGCACAACCCGAAGATGGACATCGTCATCACGCACTTCGTCAATCCCGAGATGCTGGCGACGATCCAGTCGGGCCAGGCGCCACTGACGATTGGCGCGCATGAGGAGGTGGCCGCCCGCTACGGCATCTGCACGATCAATCTCGCCAAAGAGGTGGCCGACCAGATCGCCGCCGGCCGGCTTACGTGGAAGGATTTCGGCGGCACGCATCCCGCGCCGCGCGGCAACGCCATCTGCGCCGGGATGATCGACGAGCTTATGGAGCGGTCCTGGCCGGCGCCTCCGCCGCCCGGCGCCGCCAAGATCGACCACAAGCTCCCCGAGCCGCTGGACCCGCTGAGCTATTCCAATGGCCGCTTCATCGATCCCAAGCAGGCCACGTTGATTCGCGGTTTCAAGATCGAGATCCCCGAGTGGAAGAGCCTCAAAGGCTCAACGCGCGGCCAGTTCAACAAGATCCCACTGCTGTGCGGCGGCGCGGCCGGCGACGAGTTGAAACTCGCCTTCGAGGGAACGGCCGTCGGGGCTTACATCGTCGCCGGCCCGGACGCGGGGATCGTCGAAGCGAGCATCGACGGCGGCGAGCGCATCGAGGTCGATCTCTATCACAGTTTCAGCTCAGGCCTGCACTATCCGCGTACGGTGATGTTCGCCACCGACCTGAAATCCGGCCCGCACTCGCTCGTCCTGCGCATCTCCGAAAAGACCCGCAGCGCCGGCCACGCAATGCGCATCGTCCAGTTCGTCGCGAATTGACGCAGGACTTGCTGCGAATTCAAAAACCCTTGCTGAATACTATTGCGAAGCATGCTCCCGCGGCCAGCCCGACCAGCCCCACACCGATCAGCACGCCGACAACAAACCCGCGCCATCGCCAGTTCACTCGAGCCACGACCGTGACGGCGATGAGCAGAAGCAGCGCCAACAACGGGGTGAATATATCGAAAAGCGACGTGGCCATCGGCACGCGCAACATGCCGAGGCCAATCGCCCCGCAAAGAACAAACGCCCCGAATCCGAGCGCGATCTGCCCGCCAAACGACACTCCGCCAGCCGGCCCGTCATCATCGACCGGCGATCGCGGCCGCTCATATTGAAGCGGCACCCACGCTGGCGGCGTGTTAGGTTTCCTCCATCCCGGTGGCCGGTCTTCGCTCATCAATGCTCCGCTGCGCATTGTGAATACTCGATGGGGCGAGCGAAATCCAATGATTGGGCGCGAGGAGTGCCATGAGTGCCATGTCCACGCCGGCCGTGAGAGACGCTCGTTCGCTCAAGCAACGTACTCGGCCGGCGTGGACATGCTGTGGCCGCGTCCAATGGGGCATGCCCACGCCCGGCCAAATAGCTCCTGTGACGAAAAGACGCTGTTCGCGCCGGGTGTGGTGCATGGCGCTCATGACCAGCGGCGAGACGCCGCTGCCACCTTCCGCTATCATCCCCGCCACAGGAGAGTCTCATGAGACACGCATCTGTATTTCTCGCCGTTCTGCTCCTTTTTCTCGTTCCTGCCAGCGCAGACCTGCTATTCTATCTCGCCCCCGACGGCAATGACCAATGGACCGGCAAGCTCGCCCGCCCAAACGATGCCAGGACCGATGGCCCGTTGGCGACTCTATCCGGCGCACGCGACGCCATTCGCAAGGTGCAGCCGCGGAACCAGCCCATTCGCGTGGTCATCGCGGCCGGGCGGTATGAGCTGCCTGCGACGTTCGCGCTCGAGGCGCAAGACAGCGGCGCCGAGCAGGCGCCCATCACCTACGAGGCCGCACCGGGCGGCGCAAAGCCGGTCTTCACCGGCGGCCGGCAATTGCCCGCCTTCACGCCCGGGCCGGATGGCGTGTGGACGGCCAGCATCCCGGCCGTGAAAGAGGGCAAATGGTATTTCGAGCAGCTCTTCATCGACGGCCAGCGCGCCACTCGCGCACGCACGCCCAACAAGCTCTACCAGTACGCGTGGCGCAAGGTCCTCAAGGGCGTCGATCCGGCCACGGGCAAAGAGGTTGACCTTTCGCGCCGCGCTTCGGCGCCGCGCCGACGACTTCAAGCCACTGCTGGCCATCCCCAAGGACAAGCTCCGCGATGTGAACGTCATCGTCTACCACGCCTGGGCCACGTCGCGCATGCCCATCGCGTGGCTCGATGAGAAGCAGTCGGCCATCGTCGGGGCTGGCCCGGCGGCGTGGCCACTGTGCGAGTGGGAACCCGACCAGCGCTATCACCTGGAGAACTACCGGCAGGCGCTCGATGCGCCCGGCGAGTGGTTCCTCGACCGCGACGGCACACTGTCGTACATTCCGCTGCCGGGGCAGGATCCGTCGAAGATTCAGGCCGTCGCGCCCGCCCTCGATATGCTCGTCCAGATCAAGGGCGATCCCGCCGGCAAACAGCTCGTCCAGCACATCACCTTCAAGGGTCTCTCCTTCCAACATGCCCAATACCTGCTCCCGCCAACCGGCTTTGCCGATGGCCAGGCCGCCGCGAGTCTGGCGGCCCCCGTCGTGCTGGATGGCGCGGTCAACGTCGCCTTCGATGACTGCGAGATCGCCCACGTCGGCACATATGGCATCTGGTTCCGCGAGGGCTGCCACGACTGCGCGCATCGTCCACAGCTACATCCACGACGTCGGCGCCGGCGGCATCCGCATCGGCGAGACCCAGTGGGCCGGCCGGCCCGACGAGCCACGGCTGACGCATCACATCACGGCCGACAACAATATCCTCCGCGGCGGCGGCCGATCTTCCCCGACGCCGTCGGCGTGTGCATCGGCCACAGCCCCGATAACAAAGTGACGCACAATGAGATCGGCGACTTGCGTCTACACCGGATCTCGGCCGGCTGGGGTGGGGCTACGGCAAGAGCCTGGCCGTGCGCAACACCATCGACTTCAACCATATCCACCACCTCGGCCAGGGCGTCCTGTCAGCGACATGGGCGGCGTCTACACGCTGGGGCCCTCCGACGGCACGACCGTCTCCAACAACGTCATCCACGACGTCTATGCCTACAGCTACGGCGGCTGGGGCCTCTACACCGACGAAGGCTCGCACGCGGCATCATCGATGGAGAACAACCTCGTCTACAACACCAAGACCGGCAGCTTCCACCAGCACTACGGCAAGGAAAACATCATCCGCAACAACATCCTCGCCTTCAACAGGCGAGCGCCAGCTCCAACGCACGCGCGTCGAGCAGCACCTCTCGTTCACGTTCGAGAATAACATCGTCTACTGGAAAACCGGCCCGCTGTTCGATGGCCGCTGGGAGCGACCCGCGTGAACTTCGCCGAACAACCTCTATTGGAACACCGCCGGCACGCCCGTCGACTTCGCCGGCATGACGCCCCAGCAGTGGCAGGCCAGCGGCAAGGATGCCGGCTCAGTCATCGCCGACCCGAAATTCGTCGATCGCCGACAAGCTCGATTTCCGGCTGAAGGACGACTCGCCGGCGTTGAAACTCGGCTTCAAGCCGTTCGATTACACCAAGGCCGGCGTATATGGCGATGCCGAGTGGATCAAGTTGGCCAACTCAGTCGTGTATCCGCCGTTCGCGCCGCCGCCCAAAGCGCCGCCGGCCGCGCCGTTCACGTTCACCGACGATTTCGAATCCACGCCGGTTGGCGGCAAACCCCTGGCCGCCTCGGTGCATGTCGAAGGCAAGGGCGACTCGATCGCCGTTACAGAGGAGACGGCCGCCTCGGGCAAGCACAGCCTCAAGATCACAGATGCGCCGAATCTCACCGCCCCGTGGGACCCGCACTTCTATTACCGTCCCGCCCACGCTGATGGCGTCACCACCTTCTCCTTCGACATCCGCGTCGAGCCCAGAACGATCATGTATCACGAATGGCGCGACAACGCATCCCGCTACAATGTCGGCCCGACCTTCCACATCCGCGACCTCAAGCTCTTCATCGCCGGCCAAAAACCCATCGACCTCCCCGATGCCAGGTGGATTCACATCGAGATCGCCGCAGCGCTTGGCCCGGCCTCGACCGGCACGTGGTCCATCGCCGTCACGCTTCCCAACGAGCCCCCGCGCAAGTTCGACGGCCTCAAGTGCAGCGCCAACTGGAAAGAGCTTCAATGGCTCGGATTCAGCAGCACGGCCACGGACAAGGCGGTATATTATCTGGACAATCTGGTGCTGAAGAACTCGCTGGACCGCTGAATCTGAGATTTGAGCTTTGAAATGTGGAATCTCTTCCCGCTCCCTGAACCCTAAACCCTGAACCCTGCTCCCTGAACCCTGAACCCTCTCTCCCATGAACACCAACCTCACCCGTCGTTCACTCCTCGGCGCTGCTGCCGCTGGTGCCGTCGCGCTCAGCGCTCCGCAGCTTCTGGCCGCCGATCCGCCGGCGCAGGATGCGCTGGCCAGCGCCATCTCGCGCCTGCGCTATCTCACCGATCCCAAGCAGTTCCAGGAATTCGAGCGCGAGAAACCCCGCATCGATTCCCTCTCGCCCGAGAAGCTCCGCGAAGAGGGCCTCGACCCGCAGACGTGGAAGCTCGAGGTCGTGGCCGACCCCGAGAGCAACTCCAAGCTCGACAACCCGCTCACCAAAGAGCGAGGCAACGCGCTGGACTGGGCTGGCCTGATGAAGCTGGCCGAGAATCACGCCGTCCGCTACATCAAGGTCCTCACGTGTACGAACATGGCCGGCCCCATGGGCGTGGGCGTCTGGGAAGGCGTGCCGCTGCGCGACGTCCTGTGGCTTGCCCGGCCGGCCGCCAATGTCCGCCGCGTCTACTACCACGGCTATCACAATCACGACGACAAGCAGCGATTCATCAGCTCTCTGCCCGTCGGCCGGGTGCTGGAAGACCCGCCGGGCGAGCTGCCCGTGATCCTCTGCTACAAGTTCAACGGCCAGTTCCTCTCCATGCGCGGCGGCGGGCCGGTGCGATTGATCGTCCCCGAGGCCTACGGCAACAAGTCCGTCAAGTGGCTCCAGCGCATCGTCGTCACCAACAGTTTCCAGGCCAACGACACCTATGCGCTGTGGAACAACGATGTCGAGACGCAGATGAAGACCGGCGCGCGTTTCATCAATGCTCCCGCCAAGGCCAAAGCCGGCCAGCCGCTGCCGCTGACAGGCTTGGCACAGGTCGGCATGTCGGGGCTGAGCAAGGTGCAGTTCTCGATCCACCCCGAGGCCGCGCCTCTGCCGGCGGATGATCCGTATCTCACGAAGCTCGAATGGAAGGACGCCGAAATCCTGCCGCCGCCAAGCGACTGGGGCGGCGGACTGCCCGAGGGCAAGCTCCCGCCGATCCCGCTGCAGTTCGACGAGACCGGCCGGCCGCGCTCCTGGCCAATGCGCTACGCCATTGCCCACTGGGCGGCGCTCCTGCGCAACTTGCGACCAGGGAAATACCAACTTCGCTGCCGCACGATCGACGCGAATGGCGTGGCGCAACCCATGCCCCGGCCATTCCCCAAATCGGGGAATAATGCGATCCATCAGGTGCCACTCGCCGTCGAAGCCTGATCGGTGTTCGTAGTTCCGCGTTATGCGATCCGGGTCGGCCAAGAGAGCCAAGGCCAAGCTGGTCACATCTATCGCTGAGCGATGTGCAATTCAGGGGCTTGCACGCCAAACGCCATCGCGGATTGCGGTGCGGACCGAACGTGCTACGTCCACAGGAACGGCCGAATTTCAATCAGCCGGTGCAGGTTCCGCTGGTCCTCGTCGTGCCAGCTTTTCTCCAGCCGCCCGTGCTTCCTCAGTGCCGCCTCATAGGCCGCATACTTGGTCTTGTCCCATGGCACAAGCCGCTCGGCTTCGCTCCCCGGGATCTTCTGCCAACGTATCGGCGGCGTCTTCAAGCCCTTCTGGTCCAGAGGATTCTTGCGTCCCGGCCGCGTGCGCGTCCACCAACGATACAGCGAGCGGATTTCCTTCCACGCGCGCTTCTGCTCAGGATCGGCATTCCAATCCACAATCTGCCCTGGATTTTCATTCTCGACAAAATCAAGCAGAAGCTGAAACGCCGCGTGCAGCATCACATGATCCTTGTCGCACCAGCCTTTTTCCAGCGTGTGAATCTTGAGAATTCTCATATCGCCTCCACCCCTGCCGCTTCAGATCGGCCTTATCCGGCTCGAGATGGTCCATGCGAAGAAGCTCGCCAGCGCTGTACAGGTGCTCACGAACTGCTCTGCGGCTGGCTTCGTCAATCGGGGCAAGCAATGTCTGTCCTTCCTTCGCTTCCACAGCCAACAGGCCTGTTGTCTGAGCGTCGATTGCATCCAGCACGTCGGCGCTGTGAGTTGTCAGCAGCACCTGCGTGTTCTCGCTCGCCTCCTCCAGTGCCTGAGTCAATGCCCGAGCCGCCGCGGGGTGCAGCGCCGTCTCCGGTTCTTCAATGCCCACCAATCGCACCCGATCTTGCGGATGGACGAGCTGGGAAACCGCCACGAGAATACCGAGCGCCCGCAGAGTGTCGTCCGACATGTTCGCGGCATAAAAGCGCCATGGGTCGCTGGCTCCCACGACCTGCTGCCGAAACTGGATTGTTTCGCGTGGTCCCAGCGTGGCCTGGTCTACCCCAACGACGCCGGACACAATCTGCTTCAGATACTGCTCGGTGCGGTCCTTCTCCTGGGGGGCGTCGGCTGCCAGGCGGGCAATGACGCTGGCGATGTTGTTGCCGTCGCGATGCAGTAACTCGCCGGCATCGGGCTGCTGGAGTTCCTTCATTGCCTGGGGATTTAGATTGTAGAATCCCATCGCTGTCAGCGCATCGTAGGCGGGGCGAAACTCGGAAATGCCCGAAGCAACGACCAGGTAAAGTCTGTCATCGACTGCTTTGGGCATGGTCGGCTGCGACGTTTCCTTGAGGGCGCCTTCCGTCACCAGATAATGAGCCGATCCCGCGAGCCGTGGGTCCCGGATGGTCAGCTCCTCCCGTTTGACCGAAAACCCGCCCTCCGGCCGCGCGGCGATCTCAAATCCATAGCGGCCGATGCGCCAGTCGGGCAACGAGAATTCCAGGTCGATGGCGAAATTGCGCGGGTGCCCGGTGCTCTGCCGTCTCACGCTCTTGATCCCGCCGCGAGACTTGAGCGCATGGTCGAGCGACGTCTGGAGCCCATCCGTCACGAACCGCAGCGCATCGAGAAAGTTGCTCTTGCCCGCGCCATTTCTGCCGACGAGGATGCTCAGACGCGCCAGTAGCACGTCGCACTTGCCGATGCTCTTGTAGTTGCGGATGGCGACACGCCGGAGGAACGGCTGTCGCTCGTCCGTCTGGGCCGGAGAGATTGTGGCCGGCTGCATCATCGTCCCGCCACTATACCGCGCGGTGCCGTCCGGCTGCCAACCGGTGACCTTCTCAGCGTAGCTTGACCGTCGCCAGCGCCATCGCCGCCAGCATGGCCGTGATCAGCCAGAATCGCACGACCACCTGCGTCTCGGTCCACCCCTTCATCTTGAAGTGCCAGTGGATTGGCGACATCAGGAACACGCGCTGGCCGGTGCCGTAGCGGATGCGCGTGTACTTGAAGTAACTCACCTGGATCAGCACCGAAAGCGCCTCGATAACGAAGATGCCGCCCACGATGAAGAGCACCAATTCCTGCCGGATGACGATCGCGCTGTAGCCGATCAGGCCGCCCAAGGCGAGCGAGCCCGTATCGCCCATGAAGACGGCCGCCGGGTTGCAGTTGAACCAGAGGAACCCCACGCATGCGCCGGTCATCGCGCCCGCCAGCACCGCCATCTCATCGGCGGTTTTGATGTGTGGCAGGTACAGGTATGTCGCCAGCTCGCGGCCGCCGACCTGCGTGGATGTGCCGACGATCAGCGCCAGCACGAAGAACGTGAACGACACGATTGCCATGCACCCGCCGGCCAGCCCGTCCATGCCATCGGTCAGGTTCACGGCGTTGGACGAGCCGGTCAGCACCAGCGTGCTGATGAGGATGAACACGATCAGCCCAATCGTGATCCCGGTGCCGGGGATGCTCGCGGCCATCCGCCCAAGGTCGATCTGCCAGTTCTTGAAGAAGGGGAAATAGATCGTGTGCGTCTCGGGAAGGTTGGCGCCGTGACGCCAGGTGAAGTACGCCAGGATAATGCCCAAGCCGATCTGAAACAGCAGCTTCTCGCGCCCGGTCAACCCCTGTCGAGAGCCCTGGCGTCGTGCGATGGTGAGTTTCAGCCAGTCATCCACCGCGCCGACGATGGCCAGCCACAGGCCGCAGATGATCGCCATGCGGATGTAGAAGTTGGACAGGTCGGCCAGCAATAGCGTCGTCACCAGGATGGCCGAGATGATGAGGATTCCGCCCATGGTCGGCGTGCCAGTCTTGCTGGCCATCGCCTTGTCCATCTCCGCCTGATCGAGCTTGGTGACATCCGCGATCTTCTGGCTGCGCAGCCAGCGGATCACGCGCGGGCCCAGCATCAGGACGATGACGAACGCCAGCACGATGGCGAAGGTGGCGCGGAACGTGGCGTATGTGAAGACGTGCAAAAAGCCGAGCCCGTGCTTGTCGAGCCAGCCCATGCACTCGCGGATGAGGAGATAGAGCATTGCAGTTCCGAGTTCGAGGTCAGTTCCGAGAGAGAGCATGCCCGAACATGGCGGGCCGTTTGCTCTCAAATCCTTCAGCGATGTTCGACATGACCGACACCGACGCTCGCTGGATCTGCCCACACAGGCCAAAATCCTTGCAGAATGGCGTGATTCGTGTCGTGTCGTAGATGTGCTTTGTCAGAACTCTCGCTTTCTGCCAGGCAATCAAGTCCTCGAATCGTTGAATAGCGCTCATTGGTCTGCTCCATCCGGCGTGTGCTGCCGGAGTCCAGCTCTCTGTCACTCGGTACTCTCTACTCGGTACTCTCTACTCGGTACTCTCTACTCGGAACTGTTCACGACGCTTTTCGCGCCGGTTCGGGCGATTCGATCTCCCGCCCGATGGTCTCGAGTTTCATCGTGCGCGAGCCTTTGAGCAGGACGATGTCGCCGTCCTTGAGCATCGATGGCACGGCCTGGCGCGCGCTGTCGGTGTCGTCGAATCGAATGATCCGATCGGCGGGCAGGCCGGATTCGTCGGCGATCAACTGCGCACTATTCCCGACTGAGACCAGCACATCCACCGGATTCGCCGCGATATACCGGCCAACCGCGCGGTGGCATTCATCGCTCGTCTCGCCGAGTTCCTTCATATCGCCCAGGATGGCAACGTGCCGCCCGCGAGCGGGCAGCGCCCGCAGCGTGCGGATGGCCGCCTCCATCGATGCAGGGTTGGCGTTGTAGGCGTCATTGAGCAGGGCGATGCCGCGGACCTTCTGCAGCGCCAGCCGCATTTCCGGGCCATGCGCCGTCGATAGCGCGGCGATGATTTGTTCATCCGCAAGCCCCAGCCTCTGCGCAACCGCAATCGCCGCCAGCGCGTTGACCGCCACGTGGAATCCCAACAGCGGGAGGAACACCTCCTGGCGGCCATTCAGCCGGAACCGCACGCCCGAGAGGTCGCAGGTGATGTGCGTCGGGTAGAGGTCATTGGCGGTGTGCAAGCCGAACGTGATCCGCTTGCCGGGGAAGCTCGCCACTTTTTCAAGCAGCAGTGGATCGTCGCCGTTGACCACCACCAGGCCGTCGGGGTCGAGGCCCTCGATGATGCTCGACTCCTCGCGGCGCACGCCGTCCATGTCGCCGAAACCTTCGAGATGCTCGGCCGCGACGTTGGTGATCACGGCGATGTCAGGCCGGGCGATATGCGTGAGCGGCCGCATTTCGCCGGGGTGGTTCGTGCCCAGCTCCAGGACGAGATAATCATCCGTCGTATCGGCCGGGAAGATCGCCAGCGGCACGCCGATGTCGTTGTTGAAGCTCTTGGGCGAGAACATGCCTTTGAGTTGCTGGCGCAACGCAGAGTCGATCAGGCACTTCGTGCCGGTCTTCCCGTTGGACCCGCCGACAGCGATGACGCCGCCCTTGAATTGCTGCCGCACCAACGCCGCCACCTGCCCGAGCGCCTTGCGCGTATTGGCGACGCGGATGAGCTGCAAGCTGGCCGGGTGGACCGCCGGCGCCTCTTCCACGAGCGCGGCCACCGCGCCATTCCGGGCGGCGTCGCCGAGGAACTCGTGACCATCGTGGTTCTCGCCGCGTATCGCGATGAACAGCGATTCCGGCCGAATCTGCCGCGTATCCGTCGAGACGAAGGGAATGTCATCATCGTGGAACTGGCCGACGGCCTGCCCGTTGGTGACGCGCAAAATGTCGGACAGAAGAATCGAATTCATGTTTCCTTCCCAGGGACCAGGCCGCAGTGATCTTGGGTTCCCGGCCGGTTTTCGGCCCTGAACCCTGAACCCCGCGCCCTGAACCCTCACTGCTAAGCCACTGCCGTCCTCGGGCTTCGCGCCAGAGCACGCGCATCGCTTCCTCGCGATCGTCAAAATGCCGTGTCTCCTCGCCGACAATCTGGTAATCCTCGTGGCCCTTGCCGGCCAACACCACGATGTCGCCGGGTGCGGCCTCCATCAGCACCCGCTCGATGGCCCGCCGCCGGTCAAGCTCGATGATCACCGGCTTGCGCAGCCTCGCTCGCAGCAGCCTGCCCCTGGGTAGGGAAAAGACCTGGCCCTGAAGCTGGGCATCGGGCGTAAAGCCCGCCGCTGCTGCATTGATGATCGCCTGCGGCGGCTCGCTCCTCGGGTTGTCGCTGGTCAGATAGATGATATCGGCCAGTTTCTCCGCGGCCCGAGCCATCCGAGGCCGCTTGGTCCTGTCGCGATCGCCGCCACAGCCAAAGAGCACGCGAAGCCGGGCGCTGGCCAGCGGCCGAAGCGCCTTGAGCACGTTCTTCAACCCGTCATCCGTATGCGCATAGTCAACGAACACGCCAAAAGGTTGGCCCTGGATCACTGGCTGCAATCTGCCCGTGGTGCCGGTGGCATCGCGCAATGCGGCCGCTGTTTCCGTGGCGCGCAGCCCGCAGGCTTCGCCCACAATAGCGGCCGCCGTCAGGGCGTTGAGTATGTTGTGCCGGCCGATAAGCCCCATCTCAACCACCGCGTTGCCATCGGGCTTCGAGGATGAACTTCGATCCCGACGAGTTGATCTCGACATGGTTCGCCCGATAGTCGCCTTTGCGCCCTATGCCGAAGCTGATCACGCGGGCCTTGCAGTCGCGCACGATCTGCGCGGTCCACTTGTCGTGGGCGTTGACGACCGCCACGGCCGAGGCATCGAGCGAATTGAACAGCATCGCCTTGGCCGCGCAGTAGTTCTCCATCGTCTTGTGATAGTCCAGGTGGTCGCGGGTGAGATTGGTGAAGGCGGCCGCCGCGAAGCGAACGCCCGCCACGCGACCCTGGTGCAGGGCATGGCTGGAGACCTCCATGGCGCACGACCAGCAGCCCTGGTCGCGCATTTGCGCGAGCAACTCGCCGACTTCGACGGCCGACGGCGTGGTCATGCTGGCTTGCCGGCACGACTGGCCATCGTCCACCTCGACCGTGCCGATCATCCCGCATCGCCTGCCGGCGGCCGACAGAATGTGCCGGATCAGGTAGGCCGTCGTCGTCTTGCCGTTGGTTCCGGTGATCCCAAAGGTCTTGACGATATCGCTCGGCCGCTCGAAGTAGATGTTGGCCAGGGCGGATGCCGCGGTCGTTATGTCGCCAACGGTAATCTGAGGAATCGGGCAGTCGGGAATCTTCTCGGCGGCGACGACCGCCACGGCGCCTCGCGCTGCGGCATCGGCGACGAACCGCCGGCCGTCGGCCTTGGTGCCGCCGCGCGCGACGAAGAGATCGCCGGCCCGCACTTGGCGCGAGTCTTCGCGAATGCCCTTGATTTCGATGTTTGCCAGTCCCGCGAGAGGAAGGTTCGCATCAAACTGCCGCAGCAGCGAGTCGAGTAACATTGGGACTTCCTTTTCCCGGCAATGCCGCCTCCGAGCCTCGGAGGCTGGCGGCGGAACATCCAATCCCGCCGCGGGTAATGCCAACCCGCGCAAGTAAGTTAACACGGCCATGGCCGGGAATCAACGGAATATCCTTCATATCGGATAGTCCGGGGCGTACGGTGCAGGTTTCGCGGAGTTGGAGGGAAATCGCGGGGCGAGGGCAGGGCAATTGCGTTTGGGAGGGCGAGGCTCCGTCCGAGCCTTCTTGGCTGCAATCTGCAGCGGGTGGTGTAGAGCAACGGTGGGGCAGACATTCTTGTCTGCCATCGCGTGTGCGAGCGGGGACATTCGTGTCCCCTGAGCACACGCGAGTTCCTTGGGAGCCGTTTCTCGCGACGCCCAAGCGGCTCGGCACGAGCCTCGCCCTCCCGAAACGGTCAAATGCAATTGCCCTCAATCGACTGGCGACGGGCGAGCATCAGCCCTGTCTTTTGCAGCAGGGGCGCAATACAATATTTTGGCATGTCGGTGGCCTACGCACAACCTCAGCCGGCCCAGGTTCCAATCCCGCCTCTGGAGAACGGGGACCGGCTCACGCGAGCCGAGTTCGAGCGGCGATACGAGGCCATGCCGCACGTGAAGAAGGCCGAACTCATCGAAGGAGTCGTCCACATGCCGTCGCCCGTTCGAGTGAATGCACACGGAAAGCCGCACGTCGCTTTGACGACTTGGCTTGGGTATTACATCAGCAAGACTCCCGGCCTGAGCGACTACGGCGACAACACCACGGTGCGTCTGGACGAGGACAATGAATATCAGCCGGACCTGTGTCTGCTCTTGCCCCGGCATACGGGTGGGTCTGCGCACGTCGATGAGGCGGACTACATCGAGGGCGCTCCCGACCTGGTCTGCGAGGTGGCGGCGTCCAGCGCCAGCATCGATCTGCACGCGAAGCTCAACGCCTACCGGCGCAATCGCGTGCGCGAATACCTGATATGGCGGACGGAGGACCGGGCCATCGACTTCTTCGCCTTCCGCGAAGGCCGATTTGACCGCCTCTCCCACACGCCCGAAGGCCTGTTCAAGAGCGAGCTGTTCCCCGGTCTGTGGCTCGACGCCGCGGCGCTGCTGGCCGGCGACCTGCCGCGCCTCGTGAAGGCCGTCAACCTCGGCACGGCGACCGCGGAGCACGCGGCGTTTGTTCAGCGGCTGCGCGGGGCGTGATTACCAGTCAATACGTCAGCAGGCACTTGATGACCTGCCCGCTCTTCACCGCCGCCAGGGCATCGTTGATCCGCTCCATGGGGAATCGGTGCGTGACGAACTCGCTCGCCTTGAGCTTGCCCTGGCGAATCCACTCGCACAGCGGCTTCTGCGCCTTGCGCTCGCGCCGGCGGGTTGGCCACTGGTGAACGAGCAGGTTGAAGTTGTAGGGCCCGATAGCCTTCTCGACCGTCAGCGTCTTGTCGGCGATCACGCCATACACGCAGATCGACCCGCCCAGCCTGATCAGCGGCAGGGCGGTATTGATGATCTTCGGGTTGCCCACCGCGTCGATTACCGCATCCAGCGGCCGGCCGCGCTTCTTCGTCAGGTCCTTCAGCATGGGATCGTCCGGCGAATAAACCGCGTCAGCGCCCATGGCCAGCGCCTTGTTCCGCTTAGGCTCCAGCGGATCGACCAGGCCGATCCACCCGAGCCCCAGCAGTTTGCCGAACTTCACGAAGCTCAGGCCGACAGGGCCAGCGCCGAAGATGAGGATGTGATCGCCGCGGGTGAGATTGAAGTCGCCGAAGCCGCCATACACCTCGCGCCAGGTGCAGAGCAGAGCCGCCTCATCGGCCGGGATATCCGCATCGACGCGCCGCTGGATCTCGTAGCACTCGAACCAGCCATGCTCGGCATCGGCCACGCCGTCGGCCACCATCGCATCGTGATCATTGGCCAGGTTGTACTCGCAGAATCCGCCCCAGCCGCTGGAGTATTTCGGGTCCGAGAAGCTGAACAGCAGGCTGCCGATGACGCGATCGCCCACCTTGAAGTTGCGCACCTTATTGCCGACGGCGACGACAATGCCCGAGCCTTCATGGCCGAGCATCAGGGGATATCTATCCACGCCGGGGAAGTGCCCGGCGACGAGCTTGCCGTCGGTGGCATTGCACAGCGCGGCGACTTCGGTCTTCACCAGTGCCTGGTAGGGTCCAGGCTTGGGCTGATCGACCTGGACGACGGCGACTTTTCCGGGTTCGAGAACGGCGATGGCTCGCATGCGGTCCTTTCGGTGAATCCTGGCCGGATTCTACTCGGAAAGGGGATCGCGGCAATCGAGTGCCTGCGACTCATTGACGGGAACATTGAACGCATCGGCACGCAGGGATAACATTGCGGAGACGCCCAGGGGATTGGCCAAAGGTAAACGTATGAAGCAGACATTGACCGCTCGTGTCTGGAAGGAGCGAGAATGGTTCGTCGCGCAGTGCGCCGAGGTGGATGTCGCCAGTCAAGGACGGACCGAGCCAGAGGCAATGGCCAACCTCCGTGAAGCCTTGGAGTTGCACTTCGAGCCGCCGACCGCGACACGGTTGCCAAAGATCACCAGCTTAGAGGTGGAAGTTGGCGCGCCTTAAGCCTCTTGCGTTCCGCGAAGTGGTCCGCCGGCTGCGAGCGGCGGGGTTTGCTGAGGTGAGTCAGCGCGGAAGTCATATCAAGTTCGCCAAGGTGGCTCCAAATCGGGACTGCGATTGTCCCGCGCCACGCGGAGATCATGGTGGGGACGTTGAGGAGCATTCTGAACCAAGCGGGGATTTCGCCCGAAGAGTTCGAGGCAATCTAGCAGCCAGAAAGCCGCCACGATGAACCCCCGCACACGTGTCCCGGTCGCCATTGCTTTCTCGCTCCACTTCGCCAGCGTAGCCTTCGCGGCCGATGCCCCCTCGCCCGCCGATGACATCAAGTGGGACATGCCCTCGCTTCTGCGCGTGGTCAAGCCGATGAAGCACCCGCTGGCCGGTCGATTGCCCCTGTTTCTTTGGAATTTCCCGCTGCCGCGCCATCATGAACTGGTGAAGATGCGCGGATGGCTCGCTGCGCAAGGCCATCGAGGACATGGCCCAGCGCGGGATCGTTCCCACCGTCGAGATGGGCTGGGCATGGACGCCGGACGGCGCCATGGCGATGGCCAAAACGCTGCAGGAGGCCGGCCAGAGCGTCTACCTGCTCATCCCCAAGGTCGATCTCATCGAAGAACCCGTCTGGAAAGACTGCAAGGTCTGGGGCGAAGGGCCCGATGCGACGCGCAAGGGTCAGGTGCGCAAGTGGCCCTGCCTGCCCCTGGCCGATGGCAAGGCGGGCGCCAAGTGGCTGGCCGAGCGACTCCAGCCCTACAAGGACGCCGGCATCCGCGTCAGCGGTGTATGGTTCGACGATGAATCGCTGCCGCATCCATGGAACGGCGTCTTCGAGGCGCAGAAGCGAAGCGATGAATGCCGCCGGCATTACCCGCCGGGCACGCTTGACAATTTCCAGGCGTTTCGCCAGTACACCGACAGCCTGCGCATGCGCCTCATCAGCGAGGTGATGGCCGATCCGGTCCACGAGTTGTTCCCCGGCGCTGGTCGGCAACTACGGCGAATTCGCGTCCACGGCGGCTGCACCGTTCATCGACAGCAACAATAACAAATATCCGCCGCGCGACGCCGGCCGCGCCGATGCCTTGATGCCCAGCGTCTATGCCAACACACCCGACCTGCCTCGCTATCTCAAGGACCGCCAGCCGACGCAGGAGCTGGCCGACCAGGTCTACTTCCACCTCATGCTGCGCACCGTCAGCACGTGCAACGCCAACAAGGCTTCCGGCAAGCGGAGCATCCCCTACGTTGGCCAAAGCGTCTACGACAACCCCGATCCCAAGTATCGCTTCGCGATGACGCGGCCGGTCTGGCGCGAGCTGCTCTGGCACATCTGGATGCGCGGCGCGGATGGGATGTACTTCTTCAACCTTGGCTATCCGGGCTCCAATGTCACAGCCGCGTTCTCGTTTCAATCGGTCGAAGACGGCCGGGCGATTCTTAACGAGCTTCTGGCGATGCGCGAGTTCCTCGACAAGGGCGAGCCGATGAACTTCCAGTATCCGCCGATGTTCGCCACGGAGCCGGTCTGGTCGGGCCTGCGCCTGCCGGATCGCTGCCTGATCCGCGCCTTCAGCCCGACGCCGCAGACACAGCAGATCAAGCTGACGCCTTTTGAGGAAGTCAGCGTCAAGATCGACGCGCCCCCGGCCGGCGCACTGTACATCATCGAGCGATCGGGCAAGATATCTGAAGCGGAAGCGTCAGCGCCCGCCCTGCCCCATCCGGCCAGCTCAGGCACTTCAGCGTCCCCTCGCTGTTGGGTCGAAGGCCGTCAGCGCCTCACGCTTGTTGTTGAGGGAGAACACGTACGCGCCCGGCCGCCGCCACGGGCGATGAATGCCCCAGCCCGACATCCGCCGACCAGATCTGCCGTAGAGCTTCGCCTCGCCACGCGGCGATGTGCTCGCGGGTTGGGTGGCATGCCCACGAACGGCGCTAGTGATGTTCTATTGTCGCTGCAGCCTGCTCGCCGGCGTGGGCATGTTGGACGCCCGGTGTGTATCGGGCACGCATGCCCACGCCGGCCGATTCAAGTCAGGGAAGAAATGGGCGTCTCTCGCGGCCGGCGTGGGCATGGCACTCATGACGCGGCAACGTTGCGATGCCGACCGGATGGACTAACATGATCCCATCGCATGGCCGAGGCGTTTTCCATTGCCGACTGGTGGCGGGCAACTGAGCAATCGTCGCCGCCCGTGACGAGCGACTGGCCCGCATGGGCGATGGACCTGGCATGGGTGGCGCAGGCGGAGCTGAGCTTCAGGATTGATGAGGCGCAAGCGCGCCTGCGGCAGGTGGACAATCTGCTGCCGACAGACGAATGGCGTCACGTGGCCGAGTTGCTGGCCCTGCGCCTGGAGGTGCGCGAGTGCCGCGGCGAGCGGCTGGCGGCGCTGCTCGATCGGATCGCGGATTTTACCCGGCGTCTCTCGTCCGAGGAGCAGTTCACATCCTGCCGCGCCTGGCATCTCCTGGGCATCGCCGCCCTTCGTTCCAATCGTTTCGATGAGGCCGAAACCGGGATGACCCGTGCTCTGGAACTGGCCGAGGAGGGACCGGAAAAGAACTGGATCCTCGACGGTTTCGGCCAGGTGTTCATCGGCCAAGGCGCGTGGGAGGAGGCGCGCCGAACTCTGCTACTGGTCAGCCGGCGCAAGGCGTTGGCTAACGATACGCTGGGGGTCGCGATCAGCTCGGGGCATCTGGCGCTGCTGGAATTGAAGCTCGGCCGGCCGGCCGCCGCGCAGGAGATCGCCGAACATGCGATGCTCACCTGCGGCGAGGGGCTGGCGATCAACTCGCGCATGCGCCTGACGACCCTGGTGTTGGAGGCGCTGCTGAAAATAGGCGATGCCGATGAAGCACAGAACACGGCGCGGCGATTGACCGATCTGATGGAGCAGACTGCCTCGCAGAAGCATTACCTGAAAGGCTTCGCGTGCATCGCCCTGGCGAGAGCGGCGGCCGCGCGACAACAATTGGACGACTGCCGCCAGTGGCTCGACCGCGGGCAGGAGCAGATCAGCCTGCCGGACCAACTGGCGCTGCTGCGCGTGGGAGGCACAACTCCTGCCGCAAGTTGTCGACGAGCCGGGGTGGTGGAATGCCTTGCAGGATCTGCTGGCGGCCGCTGGCGATGTCACCGAAGCCGAAGTCATGATGTCGCTGTTCATGGCGCAGCGACTGGCGGTGAGCGGTGACATCGCCCAGTCGCGCCAGCACCTGTCGCGCGCCCTCAATTGCGCCGTGCTCTCGAATAACCGCCTGCTCCTGCAGCAAGTGGACCAGATCTATGGCGAGCTCGATCCGCGCGGCCTGGCCGATCGCCTCGCCGAGCGATTCTCCGGCCGGCCCATCGCCGACCTGAGGCAGACGGTCAAGGAAGACGCCACCATCGTCTTCGCCGACCTGGTCAGTTTCACCGCGCTCGCTGCAACTGACCCCCGACGAGGTGATGGCCACTGTGCGCAGCATCTTCGAGCTGGCCGTGCCGCTCTTCACCAAAAATAAAATACGTCCCCTTTCATATCTGGGCGATGGATTGCTCGCGGTCGCGCAGGGCGACGAACACCGCCGGCGCGGGCTGGCGTTCGCGTGCGACCTGATCCGCAAGGCCGAACGCATCACGCTCGTGCGACATGCCCTGGGCGATGCATGGGGCCTGCGCATGCGCGCGGGCGTCGCCTCCGGGCCGGTCGTGCTCGGCACGCTCGGCAGCCATTTCAAGCTGGAATTCGCGGCCATCGGCGTCACGACCAATCTCGCCGCTCGCCTCCAGGGACAGGCCAACCGCGGCGAAGTCGTCTGCCAGGATGAAGGCAGTGCGGCAACCGAGGCGGTGTCGCTTAAGGGATTCGATCGCCCCATCAACATCAAGCGGTTCTCACCTGGAAGGTAGCTCCGGGAACATCAGGTACGGCTCGATGGCGCGCGTGGTTGCCTGGCCGATTCCCTTGACTCGCTGAAGGTCCTCGATCGTCCGAAAGGCGGGCTCGCCGCCGTTCTCGCTCTTCAATCTCTCGCGCGTCTCGACGATCCGCTGCCCCATGCTCTTGCCGATCCGCGGCATGGCGGCCAGCGTGGCCCAGTCGGCCGTGTTGGGATCGATCCGATGCTGCGCCTCGTCCGCGCGCGGGCCATCCTCGGGTTGGGGGTCAGAGACGTAGGAACGATTGAAGGCGTAGCGGATACTCAGAAACGCAAGCAAGATCAGCACGAGCACCGCCAGCGTCGCCCTCTGGCGCGCCGACCACCATGCCCAGCTTCCCTCATCCTTCACTTGCGGCCTTGCCACTGCTGGAACTTCTCCCGAATTTGCTGATATCGCTCAAAAGCCGGCTTGGGCTGGAACATGTCGTCCAGCAGCCCGCCGCCGGGAACACTCTGGTTGATGTCGGCGAGATTGCCCCACGCAACGCTCTCGACAAACGGCTTGCTGAGCGCCACGTGATAAACGGCGTCGAGCCAATCGGCCTGGAGCTGTGGGTCCCAGGCGTGTTTCCACTGCCCGGCCGCCGTGGGGTCGAGCCGCCCCTCCGAGCGGTCTTCGGGATCGGGCGTCGATCGCCCTGGCGCGCTGATCGCGGTGATGAACAGCGGTCGGCCCAGCGTCGAAAACCGGTCGAGCATCGTGCTGATCTGGAACAAGTCGCGCATGAACATCCCCGGCTGCGGCACGCCGATCTCCAGCTCGACGGCGAATCCGTCGAAGTTGATGCCGGCCTGCGCCACCATCTCGGCATACAGCACCGGCGCCACGCTCGTGGCGTTGCGCACGTGGTACTCGCCGAACGGCTGGGGCACGCTCACCAGCGTGCGCGCGTTGGGCAGGACGTTCTTCACCTGCGATACCAGCAGGCGCGTCAGCTCGATCATCTGCTCGAAACTCAGTCGGAACGCCCGGTTGGTGCAAAGCCCGCCGACGACGTTCCACAGGCCCACCGCCTTGCGATAGCGCTGCACGAGCTTCTGCACGTGCTCGTACGCCAGCTCGCGCACTGTCTCAAAATCGTTCTCCCAGATGAACATCCAGTCGGGCAGCTCCGACTCGTCGAAGTTCACCAGCGGCCCGGCGATGATCGGCAACCGCCGCTTGGTGATGCCCTCGGCCCACGAGTCAATCGCCTGCGTCTCGAAGGCGCTTCCTGCGGCTGGAGCAGCTTCCATGGGGTCGGCAGCACGGCATAGTCGAAATTGCCGGCCAGCATCTCGCGATACTTCTGGTTCTGCACGCTCGTGTCAACGCGGCAGCCGAAAATGTGCTTCACGAACCCGCCGGTGGAGCGGCGGCGGGTGATCAGCAGATCGGCATGGAACAGCGCCAGCTCTTCCGAAAGCTGCATCCCGCGAACCAGCGCCTCGTCCGCCAGCGCCGCCGCGGCTGGCGGATCGCCCAGCTTCCCCAGCGCCTCGGCCAGGAAATCCTGCGCCTCCTTGAATTTCGCCAGGTAAGTCTCGGCTTTGGGGAAATCGAAGAGGTTCCAATCCTCCTGCTTCTGCACGATTTTCATCAGGCGAAATCGCGCCAGCTCGACGTTGAGGTTATACGGCTCGGGGCGCGGCAGCAGTCGCGTGGTCTCAAGCAGGCACGTCCCGGCCGGCCCGGCATTCCACAGCAGCGACACGCCCATCGGAATCTCGTCGGCCCGCTGGGCCGTCAGCAGGCCGTCGCGAAACACGACCTCCCCGGTAATCGGCACGCTCTCCGGGCCAACGATATACGCCGCCACCGGCTGGAATTCCCGGAGGCGCTGGCCGCTGCGGTAGACCTCAAACTTCACAGGCATAAGGACTTCAGATACTAGCAGAGACGGATGGCGGTGAAAACACCGGCGAATCTTCGATTCCCGATTACTCATTGCAGCGTTCGCCCATAGTTGAACCGAAACGTCTTCTCCCCCGGCAGCGTCGCCATCAGCCACTCGCGCACGGGTTCTCGGCGGCGACGAGGTCCACCACCAAATGCGCCACGCGAATCCGATCATTGCGCACCGGACGAAGATCGAACGGTTTGACCGGCCGGAATACCCACAACCCCCGCTCCTGGCGCACGACCATGCAATTACCCCGCCGATCCGCCAGTGTTTTGCCGGCAAAGCTCTCGCGCGGCAACTGCACGCGCGTGGTCATCAGCGCTGGCCGGCCGTAAACAATCAGCGAGCACGGCGCGGCGCAGCGGGCCGTGAGGCCCTCCAGTTGCGATCGCTCGGCCTCGGGCGACAGCGTGACGCATTCGATGCCGACATCGAGCAGCGACTGCGCCGCCAGCGAATTGAGCACCGGCAGGCCCGCCCCGCTCTCCATACGCAGCTTGGCTTGCCGGGCCAGCATCCAGCCGCCCCAGCTATTGACCTCGACCGAGACCAGGCATCGCGCACACTCGCTCAGCAGATCGCGAATCCCGGCCAGCTCATCCTCAAAGAACACCTGCGGAAGCGATACGATCATCGGCACAGTGCCGCAGGCTTCGCGGGCCCGAGCCAGGCTTTGCGCGGTCAGGCCTTCCACGATCGCCGCCGTCGGCAGCGCATCGGCCCGGCCGCTGGCGCGCACCTGCCGGAAGAACGCCGCCACATCGCTCGCATGCAGCCGTACGCGATCGGGCTTCTGCCCCAGCGCCAAACAGTTCTCAGGCGACGGCTGGCGCGGCGCAATGGCCAGGCGAACCGGCTCGGGCAGGTCGAGGTGGACCAGGTGATCGGCTTGCTTCTGCAAGTGCCGCAGGTCCGCCGAGAGGTGCTCGAGCATGACATTGGCCATCCGCCGCGGGACCAGGAACTTCGCATCGTTGCAGGTCGCGCTGAGGAGTGGCAGGTCCTGGATCTTCCGGCCTCGAAGCTGATTGAGGACCTGCCCGATCGAGATGGCCCTCTGTGGCCGATGAACGACAGACTTGGGTATCGAGCATTGCACCTCCCGCCCGTCGTACTGGCAGCGGATCGCGATTCTCCCCGGCTCAACCGTGATCGTCAGCCGATATCCGTTCTTCTCGCCGTCGTCGCGATCCTGCGGATCGCTCGAAGGCGCGCCTGATTGCGCCGGTCGCCCGAACGTGCCGGTCAGATCCGACCGCGCGCCGTCGAGATAGCCGCTGGTGAGCAGCCGGCCGCCGTAGTCGCCGAGTTCCTTGATCTCGCGCGAGAGCTTCGCCACGTCCTCGCCATTCAGCGCGCGCCGGTACAAGCCCGCTGCGTCGCTCACCCATGCCGCGCTCTTGAGCCGGCCCTCGATCTTCAGTGCCGCCACTCCGGCGTCCTTCAACTCGCCCAGACGATCCACCGTACACAGATCGCGCATCGAAAGCGGCGTGAGTGCCATGCCCACGCCGGCCGAATCCGCCTGCTCCGGTAGACCGGGACCTCTCCTGGCCGGCGTGGGCATGCCGCCCATGCCACCCGACACATTCCACGGCACGCGGCATGGGCTCGTACACGTGCCGCGGTTTCCGCTCCGCCCGCCTGCCCAGCTCGACAGCAGACATCGCCCTGAGACGCAGAAACACAGTGCGCCTTGGGCGAAGACTTCAGTCCGCACGCCCGCGCCGCTCGCGGCCGCGATCTCCTTCAACGTCAGCTCCCGCGCCAGCACCACGCGATCCGCCCCGAGCTCTCCGGCCGCGGCGACATCGGCGCTGTTGGCCATGCAGGTCTGCGTGCTGAAGTGAAACTCGATCTCCGGGAAAAGCGGCCGCAGCAGCATCACCGCCGGGTTGCGCACGAGCACCGCATCGGCCTTCGCCTGCCGCGCGAGTTGCAGAATCCGTGCGGCCTGGCCAATCTCTCGCTCGGCCAGGTCGATGTTCAGCGTCAGATACACGCGCGCGCCGCTCGTGGGCCAGTTTCACGGCCGCCTCAAACTCCTCCGGCGTGAAATTCCTGCGCCCCGCCGCGCATTGAGCTGGCGCAGGCCCAGATAGACGGCCAACGCGCCCGCATCCAGCGCCGCCAGCAGCGCCGCCATTCCGCCGGCCGGCGCGAGAAGCTCAACCTGTGGGGATCGATCTGCCATGCGAGGGTCAACACACTACAGAAACTGCAAATGTGATACTGTGCCGCCAGTGAGGGCACTGCCGGCACGCGGCACTACTGCATCATCTGATCGAGCAGCGGGTGCATCGCGTCATACCAGATATCGTAGCCCTTGCTGCTCGGGTGCGGCGCATCGGGCCTCTTCGATTCCTTCAACTCGATGCAGATGGCGTCGTTCGAGTAGTCGCGCATGTACTTGAAGGAGACGAAACCGTAGCCGTCGCGGCCGAAGCCCGGGCCGAAGCTGTTGCGGAAGATGAAGTAAGAAAGAGCCACGGCACGCCGTGGCTCTTTCCTGCAATTTCATGGGAATGGCGATCTAGTACCGGCCGCGGCCTCCTCCTCCGCCACCGCCGTAGCCACCACCACCACCGCCGCCACCACCGCCGCCGCGACCACCGCGACCGCCGCCGCCACCACCGTAGCCGCCGCGACCGCCGCCGCCACCAGCGCGGTTCTCCTTGGGCCTGGCTTCATTGACGGTGAGGGCCCGGCCGCCATGCTGCTGGCCGTTCAGCGCGGCGATGGCCGCCTGCGCCTCTTCGTCCGTGCCCATCTCGACAAAGCCGAAGCCCTTGCTGCGGCCGGTGTCGCGGTCGGCGATCACCTCGGCGCTCTCGACTTTGCCGTGAGCGGCGAACAACTGTTCCAACGCTGAGCTGTCCACGTCATAGCTCAGGTTACCAACATACAGCTTCTTGCCCATTTGATTCTCCTCATTCTGGGCACAGGGGACCTGCCGTTTTACTTTCCAGGTCATGTAGAAAGAGGCCACACTCCTGGCCCAAGAGGTGGGAAACCGATTGAGAAGAACCGACGGGCAGAAACATACTGTCGCGGAATCTGACTCGTATCGTATACCAACCGTCCCGCATCATAACGGAAACCGTGAGGCATGTCCATGGCGCAATCGCACACGCCGGCTGGCTGGCGGTGTCGTCAATTGTCCGTGGTCCGTAGACGGGTCAATGGCCCGTTGGTCAGTTGCGAGAGCCTCGCCGAGCCTCAAAGTCCGGTGGCGGATCCACTGACCAACGAACCACGGACCCAACCACTGACAACGAACAACTGACTACTGACAGGGACACTACCGGCCGGCCTCTTGCTGCGCCGAGCCAGTCGGTGGCCGCCAGGGCACACAACTCCTCGGCCATCTGGGTCTGGGCTTCCGATGCGTGCAGCGGCAGCCGCATGCAGATGGCCTTGCGGTTCCAGCCGGTCATGGCCTTGCAGTAGAACTCCGGGTTGGGGCTCTTGCCGTCGAGCTGCTCGATGGCCAGCAGTTCGCCGCTGCCGGCGCGAAACGCATCGCCATCGGGCTGGGCGACCCTGGCCAGCAGGCCGGCCTTGACCACCTGATCGAGGACGTTGGGCGCGTAAACCTCGATGGTTCCGTCGCCTGACGAATGTAGTGCGTAGACCTGCTTGCGGTATTGCCCGTCGGGCACGTAGAACTGGATGGAGTGGTTGCTGGTGAGCTTGGCCGGCGGGGCGGACAGGCTCATCATGACATGCCCCAGCCGCTTCCACCGTGCGCCGACGGCCCGGTCAAACTTGGTCTCGTGCATCTCGATCTGCCGCTGAAATGTCTGGCGGTCCTTCTCGCTGAGGCGCGAGACGGCCGTCTGATAATCCGACACCGTCGCGAGAACGTCGGCGATGATCTTCCGTGCTGCCTGGGTCTGCTTGTTCATGAGCGGCTCAAGTAAGACGGGCGTCAGGCCCGCGGGAGGAGTTCGGCGATAGGCGAAAAGACCAAGGGAAAGCCACGACTTGCCGTCGTGGCTTTCCCGAATGCGGGATCTAGTACCGCCCGCGACCGCCGCCGCCTCCTCCGCCACCGTAGCCGCCACCACCGCCGCCGCCGCCGCGACCACCGCGACCGCCGCCGCCACCGTAGCCACCGCGGCCACCGCCGCCGCCACCAGCGCGGTTCTCCTTGGGCCTGGCTTCATTGACGGTCAGCGCCCGGCCGCCGTGTTCCTGGCCGTTCAGCGCGGCGATCGCCGCCTGGGCCTCGGCCTCGTTGCTCATCTCAACAAAGCCGAAACCCTTGCTCCGGCCGGTGTCGCGATCGGCGATCACTTCGGCGCTCTCGACCTTGCCATGAGCGGTAAACAACTGCTCCAGTGCTGAGCTGTCCACGTCATAGCTCAGGTTCCCTACGTACAACTTCTTGCCCATCGGATGCTCCTCAAAATTTGGGCACGATGACCTGTTCTTTTACTTTCCAAGGTCGCACAGAAAGGGGCCAACATCCTGGCCCAAGAGGTAGGAAAGCGATTGAGAAGAACCGGAGGGCAGAAAACTTCTTACTGTCTCGGCCTGTGACTCGCATCG
The DNA here is from genome assembly GCA_963836515.1 of uncultured Phycisphaerales bacterium. Taxonomy (GTDB): domain Bacteria; phylum Planctomycetota; class Phycisphaerae; order Tepidisphaerales; family Tepidisphaeraceae; genus CAWIJX01. The sequence goes on along the minus strand of CAWIJX010000004.1, from coordinate 980,303 downwards.
TACCAACCACGGGTATTCTATACTATTTCAGGAATGCTGTCTACCTTGTGGCGTGGCGCTGCCTGGCCTACGATGCCGGGGATGTCATCGCCACTCGCCGGCTTGCTGATCGCGTGCCTCTGCTGCTGCGGCGCCGGCGCGGCCAACTGGCCGCAATGGGGCGGGCACGACGGCCGAAATATGGCTTCCGATGAGAAGTCCCTCCCCTCGGGTTTCGAGCCGGGAGAGCGCGATCCGCAGGGCAATATCCTCGCCGGTACCAGCAGGAATATCCGATGGGTCACGCGACTGGGCGCAGACACATGCACGTCGCCAGTGATTGCCAACGGCCGGATTTTCCTGGGCACGATGGAAGACGGGCGGGGCGTGCTCACGTGCTTTGACGAAGCCAGCGGCGCCGCGCTATGGCGATGGGTTGCGCCGCCGCGCATCGTGCCCGCCGTGCTCAACGGGAGCAAGTTCTGGTTCGGCACGTTTCCTCCGCGCCTGGGGATCTGCTCGACGGCGGCCGTGGATGGCGATCGCGTGTATATCGTGACGCACCGGCTCGAGGTGCTGTGCCTGGATGTGAAGGGCCAGGTGCCGCCAGTGCCGTCACTGGCGGTCTTTCCCCGGCCCACCGATGCCGCAATTCCGCCGGTGAGGGCACCGGCGGCACTGCCGACAACCGCGCCGACCTCTCAGCCGACGCTTCCGTTCGAGCCCAAGGTGCTCTGGATGTTCGACATGTGGAACCTGGGCGTGCGGCCCTCGGATGCGTGCAACTGCTCGGTGATCGTGCATGGCGATCTGGTCTACGTCGGCACGTCCAACGGCGTCGATCGCGATGCGGATGCCAGGAAGAAGGATGAATTCCGCAAGCCGCCGGCCCCGGATGCGCCCAGCCTCATCGCGCTGAACAAGCTCACCGGAATACTCGCCGCCACCGATGGCGCCGGAATCGGCCCGCGGCTGCTGCACGGGCAATGGTCTTCCCCATCGCTGGGCCAGGTGAACGGCAGGACGCTGATCTTCTACGGCGGCGGCGATGGCGTCTGCTATGCCTTCGAGGCGCTGCCGGCCATGCCCGAGAAGCCCGTGAAGTTGAAGACCGCCTGGAGCTTTGACTGCAATCCGCCCGAGTACAAGGTCTTCGGCGATCTGGATCTCATCACTCACTATGCCCTGGGCGATCGCCGCCGCTCCGACAGCATCAACAAGAAGCAGGATGGCGCGTTCGTCGGCATGAGCGAGATCATCGCGACGCCGGTCTTCCATGAAGGGCGCATGTACGTCGCCATTGGCCGTGACCCCGAGCACGGCCGCGGCCGCGGCGCACTGTGGTGCATCGACGCGAGCGGAGGCAGCGCCATCTGGTGCTACAAGAGGCTGGACCGCACGCTCTCGACCGTCTCCGTGGCCGGCGGGCTGGTTTACGTCTGCGACGTGGCGGGGCGGGTTCACTGCGTGGACGCCGCGACGGGCGAGCCGTGCTGGATTCACGAGACTGGCGAGAAAATCTGGGGCTCGACGATGGTGGCGGACGCAAAGGTCTATGTTCCGACGGATCGGTATCTGTGGACTCTGGCGGCCGGGCGCGAACTCAAGATCATCGACAAGACGCGCTCGGCGCCCCGATGTGGGCGACGCCCGTGCCGGCCAACGGCGTGCTGTACATCGCGACGACGCGGCAACTGTGGGCGGCACACACGAGCCCTTGACGGGCATCAGAGCTTTTCCCACTCTTCGCGAGAGATGCCGGCGCGGCGCAATATGCGAGCGAGAAGCTCGCGGCTGATGTCGCCTCGGTGCGGATTGGGGACCGGCAGCGTGAACATCCCACGTCGCATTGCCTCGTGAAGCCCACCCGGCTCCGGCCCCGTGAAACCAGCGCGGCGAAGAGAGCGAATCAAATCGCCGCGTTTGATGGGGCCAAATGCGGGCATCAGGCAACTTCCTGCTGCGGGGTGCCCTTCGGGTTCAAGTCGAGACCGTCGATTACCGGCAGATCGCTGTCATTATGCCTGAGCTTGATGAGGATCCAGTCCTCCAGCACCGACTGCAACTCCGTTCGGCATGCCTCCAGCGTGGCTTCATTGGCCCAGACGCCGGCGCAGTCGGGGATCTCGCCATAGAACGTGCCGTCCTCCGGCAAAATCTCGTACTTGGCCCGGCGCATGGCGGCTTGGATGTAGTCGAGCAGCATGGATGCCTCTTGCTTTATCATATCGCGCAGGATCGCGCCGTCGCTCTCAATCGAAAATTGAAAACCAAAATCGAAAATCACCTGACTTTCACCGCTCCCACATCCACCGTCTCCTTCTGCCCCACCAGCCGCAGCGTGATCGACTGCCGCTTCTCGTCCGCCCGGCCGAAATCGGTGATGATCGTCGCCTGGATCGTCGTCGGCCCGGCCAGTTTCTGCTGGCTCGATCCGTAGAAGTTCGCCTGGATCTTGTATTCGCCGCTCATCGCGCGGCGGAGGCAGTATTCCTCCGGGCCGTAACCCTGCGTGAAATCGTTGGAGATCGCGCCGCCGATGGTCGTGCGATTGTGGCCATAAAAGCACTTCTCGCCGCTCGGCTCAATCACCCATAGGTCGATGTCGGTCGCATCGGCATCCCATGTGAGCAGGATGCGCAGGTCCACATCGAGTAGCTTGCTCAGCCGCGAATCCAGCTCGACGGGGCTGATGCCGATCTTGCCGGCCTTTGTGATGAGCTGGTTCAGCTCCATGAGCGCGATCGTCTCGATGCCGGGGAATCGGTCATCCCACTTGCCCATGACCACGTCCTTGAGGAGCTGCATCGCGCGCGTGTAATCCGACCGCACCTGCGAGGGAACGGCGCTGTCGGCCACGTTGAACAGGAACTGCGCACGATTGGCCAGAGCCAGGGCGAGATCGCGATAGCTCTGCGGCTCTTCCGGCCGCATTCTCAGGACTTTTTCGAAGAGATCGATGGCCAGATCGTATTCGCCAAGCTGCGAAAGGCGATACGCCGCGATACGCAGGAGCGGCGCATTCTCCAGTTCCAGCTCGGCGATGTCGGTGAGGACGCGGACGCCGAGCGTGCGATCGTTGTTCTTGAGGAAGAAGTCGGCGCAGTCGAGATAGAAGCTCGGGCCCTTGCCGAACTGCTTACGCTCTTCGAGGTAGACGTCATAGACCGGCTTGCCCTTGGGATTGCGCATCGAGATGAGATAGGGCGTCTCGGGGTTCCACTCGGCAAGCTTGATGGCAGCGCCGCCGGTGCCTTCGACCAGGTTGCGGACACCGTCGGGCGCCACCGGGGATGCGAGCCCGCCATAGCTGGCACGGTTCTCCATCGCCGCGCCTCGCGCCAACGCAAGGTCCCCCAATACAGCGCGATCCTCCCCGCCTCGATCAAGCACCGCGCCACGGCGAGCTGCCGGCGCTGGCGCCGCCGGATCATGCGCAACCGCCGCCGGCAAAGGATGGGCGCCCCTCCTCCATTCGCGGGCGCCTTCGGGTTGGCCTGCTCCACATACCTGAAATCCTTCGGATACTTGAATTCCGTCTCCCACCACTTCACGCGCTCGTTCCACATCTTCACGACCTGCTCGATCTTCTCGCCGGCCGTCTTCTTCTCGGCGACCTTCTGGCTATCGATCTGCCTCATGTACGCCGCGTAGATTTCCGGCCGCGAGCGCGGCGGGCGGATGTGATATTGCAGGTACTGCTCCAATCGCTCCAGAACCATCAGCGATGTGCTCGGCGTCACGATGCCGTATTCCTCGCCGAGCCTCAGCAGCGCATCGTGGTTCTTCTCCGCGAAGACCGCCAGGTCGGCCGCCTTCTGCTGCGCCCAGAACCGCGTCGCCAACCCGGTGATGCTCGCCTTGCTGGCCGCCAGCGTGTAGCTCTGTTTGTACAGCACCTCGTTTCCGTAGCCGTAGTTCAACGTAATGCTCGCCTCGCCCATCAGCAGCCGGCCGGCAACCGCCATTCGCCCCATCACCGGCTGCACGCCGCGCGGATAGACCTCGTCAATCTCGCCCTTCTTGAAATCGACTGAAATCAGCGAATACGCCGGCCGGCCGATCGTCGCCAGCACCTGCTCATCCGTCAGCCGCTTGAGGTTGTAATACTGCCCGCCGCTGGCTCGCGCGAGCTGTGTCAGAACCGCATGGTTGGCGCGAATCGTTGCTGATTGCATAGACGGGCGCGGCCACCTTCTGCGGCATTTCCTCAAACAGGTTCCCCAGCCCGTCGGTGAAGAGTAGCCAATAGTTGTAGTCGGGGGCGCTCCATTTCACCCTATTGCCCGGGAAGAAATCGTGATAGTTCTTCGGAATCACCAACCGCCCCAGATTCGTCGCGCCGTCGTACTTCACTGCGCTGAGCGTTTGGATGACTTTGTCGGCCGGCACGGTCAGCACCGGCTCTGCCTTTTCGCGGAAGATCACGATATCGACCGTATCGTGATAATCGGCCAGAATTCCCTTGAGCAGATCCAGCTCGCGCGTCTTGTCGATCTCTGCGCGGCTGAGGCTGGCATCCCAGAGAATTCCGATGCGCTTGATCCGCGGCGCGGCACGTTTTTCGGGCGGCATTCCCGGCAGATCGTTGATGACGAAATACCAGCCGCTCGATTCGCCGGACTCGCCCTGGTATTTCTCAACGACGACGTGCTTGGCCGGGAGATTCGGCAGCGAGATTGTCAGGTCATCCGTGAACTTCGCGTCTTTGTAGGTCTTCTGCGCCACCAGCGCGTTGCCGCTGGCGGCCAGCGCGAACCCGGCCGGCGCGCCGCTCAGGACGGGCTCCGACGGCGCCGCCGTCAGCTCCACCTTCAGCGAATACTCCTTCACCGCCTGATTGCCCCAGTTCATCGGCAACACATACGTCGCCGAATCTCTGTCGCTGGCCAGGTCGGAGACGTATTGCACCTTCACCGTCCGGTCACCGTTGGCCGGGATCGGATAGATGCGCGTGCGGAAGTTGTTGCCCTTGAGCTGCTCGACGAGGCCGGGATCGACGCCCTTGCGCACCTCCGTCTCGAAGGTGATGCGCGCCTTCTGCTTCTCCACCGGCACGCCATCGACGATCTGGCCGTTCACATCCAGCCCATAGCCGCTGATGGTCGCTCCCTCCGGCAGCGGAAAGACCAGCTCGCCCTCCATCACCCGGCTGTTGGGATTGTGGAACGTGAGCGTCATCGTCGTCTGGGCGATGTAGCCCGTGATCGCCACCTGGATGTCCGCCTTGGTCAGCTCCAGCGCCTCCTTAATCTCCGGCCGCGGCGGCGCGATGATCTGCGGCCGCCAGTGATCCGGCGGGATCTTGACAGCGTCCTGGGCATGGGCGAGTGAGATCATGGCCAGCGCGAAGCTCAGCGCGATCGTCCAACGCATGGAACCTCCTGTTCGTAAGGATGACGATTATCGCCAGACGTGCTTAGACGCGAAAGATGCGATAAAGTTGGCGTTCGTAGTGCGGGCTTCAGCGATTCAGCCCGTCTCCGGTGTACGCGAGTAGGAGCGGCTCGCAAGCGAGCCGGTTAAAATGCATCGACACCTGCCCTATTTGCCGATGCAGAAGATCCTGTCGTCGCCGCGGAGATAGATGCGCGAGCCGATGAAGATCGGCGTGTTGCCCGACGTGGCCGAGAGGTGATTGACCTGCTCCTGCCGCCATTGCCGGCCGGGCTGGGCGACGATCAGGTCGCCGCGGTCGTTACCGAAGAACAGACGCCCCCCGGCGAGGCTCATGCTGGGATAGATGTTGCCCACGGGCACGCCGGGCTTGCCGCTCATGTTCGGTATCTCAAGCTCCTTCTCCAGCACGATCTTCCCATCCCTGGCGTCAACGACGTAGAACTTGCCCTTGTTGCCGGCCGTGTAGATCAGGCCGTCGTGGAAGACCGGCGAGGCGAAGAACTCATCTTCGAAGTCCTGTTCCCAAATCGGCTTGATCTTGGCGACTGGCTCGGCCTTGGCCGGCAGGCGAAACGCGGCCGCGGAGGCGTCGATGAAATAGGCGACACCGCCCGCGACGATGGGGCTGGTGTACTTCGTCTCGGCCAGGTCCGAAACGAGGATGGTGCCATCGGCCGCGCGCACGACATGGCCGCTGGTGGTGACCAGGATATCGGCGTCGGCGATTTTGGCCACGGCGGACGTGCCGTAGCCTTCGGTGGCTTTCTCGGCCTGCCAGAGAGTCTGGCCGGTGGCGGGATCGAGGGCGTGGAGGTGCTTGATTGAGACGATGAGCTTGCCGGCCGCCAGGACCGGCGAGGCGGCCCGGCCATACTGCTGGGGCGTGGGCAGATCGAAATATCGGATCCACTTGCGACCGCCGTCCAGGTCGTAGCACGCGACGATGCCGCTGCCGAAGACGACGTAGACGAACCGGCCATCCGTCACGGGCGTGGGCACGGTGTTGCCGGCATTGCCTTTGATCTCGCGATCGGCGATGGGCGGCTGAAGGTCGGCGAAGGTGTTGGACTTGCGCCAGAGCAGCTTGCCGGCTTTGGCATCGACGCAGACCAGGTCGGCGGGATTGGCCAGGGCAAACACACGATCCGACGCAAAACACAGGGAGGAGTTCGGCGACACGCCGATTTTGGTGGACCAGAGGATGCCCTTCTTGTCATCGCCATCCCAGACAAGCGGCGGTGTGGCGGCGGGGTATTGGCCAGCGCCATCGCCGCGAAAGCCGAAGGTGGACGGCTGGGCGCAGGGTGGCGGTGAAGAGCAGCAGCAGAGAAATTCGCAAGGCGAAGTCGGCCATGGATCACCTGTGGAGCTTACCCATGGCGGGGGGGCGCGTTGTGGGAAGGGGAGCGCAGGCCCAGTCTACACGGGGCGTTTCGACCCGCATTCGGGGCAGCGGGCGCCGCTCGCGCAGGTCATAGCCGCAGGTGGGGCAGAGATTCCGACGCAGTCGCAGCCGAGCGCGGATCAGACGGCGGAGGCGCAGAGCGGGCAGGATCAGAGAGAGCACGAGCATGGACCAGTAGGGAATCTGGATGAACCGATAGCCGTGGGTGGCGATGCCGGCATAGTAGCGGCTGTCGGACCACCGTATATCACGCTCGGAGAGATAGTCGGCCGCAAAGCCGAACGTGTGGCGCGGCGGCCGGGCGAGTGCGGCCCAGTCCCAGGGCGTGGTCCCGCGCGGCAGGGCGTCGTCGGTGATCAGGTCGTATACGGTGGGACCATATCGACCGCACATTGACTGCGTGAACAGCGCCCACGGGAGGTTCGTGGCGATGCCAGCCGTGCCGTACTGTAGCGGATCCCGCTGGGACCATTGGACAGCAGCGAGGAATTGCAGCCCGCCGCGGTACGAGACGACCTCAATGCGGGTGCGGCCGGCGGTGCAGATCAACTCATCGGCATGCCAGAGACTGCGGAGCCAGCCGCCGATCACGATGAGCGCGAGAAGAGCCGAAATGCCGCTGAAGCCGATAAGGCGCATGGCGCGACGCGCTGGGCGGATGCACGGCAGGATGGCGAAGGCCACTGGCGCCAGCGCGAGCCAGAAAACATTCAATGGCGTGTAGTCACATCTCGGGTGAAAATCAGACGCGCGCGGCGACAGGTCGGGGATGTAGATCGGTTTGTCTTCGACTTGGGTTAGGGGCGCTGCCGCGATGGATCGCAGCGGGTGAAATCGCGCCGCCCAGCGTCCCCAGCCTGGCGGCGGGACAGGCGACGGGAAGATAAACGCTTTGGCTATGGCAGGAATCCGGGCTCCGTCAGGCATCCAGACGCAGAACGGGTCGTTTGAGAATTTCCCGCGCAGCCATTGCCGCGCAGAGCCCTGGCGAGCCAGATGCCGCAGGCCGGCCTCGCGTATGCACGGATCGGGCGAGTCGAGCCAACGAGCCGCGGCCCGCTCAAGCCGATCGTCGTACACTACGCCGACGAACTGGCCGCTCGCGAACAAGGCGCCGGAGCAGACCGATGGCGGGCGTGTAGGAACCGCTGTCCTCTCGGCAACCACAGCACCCGTCAATTGCTCTTTGAGCTCGACGAAGCTGACCACGGGCTTGAGCTCCAGTGACCAGACATAGCTGATGGGTTCGCGTGCTGTGAACATGGAGGTCCAGCTTCCCTTGAACCCCCCGGAATAGCGGACCTTGTACCGGCTCGGTCGCGCTGATGAAGGGTGAACGAGGCAAACAAGGATTTCAGCGCCCTTCGGGGGATCCTGACGCGGTGGCGAAAACTCGACGTCGATATCGTAGAGAAAACTGATGCGATCGGCGGCCGGACCCTTGATCCTCTCCATAACCTCGGCGACAGCCTCACGGATCTTCGCCCTGGGCGGCCAATCGCTGACGTCAACCGATGGGGCGTCGCGGGTGTTGACTATCCGGACCACCGCGATCAGATCGGACATCACGGCGATATATTCAGGTGTTTCAACCGTGGTGTCGTCAAGGGGTGATGCAGAGGCGTTTTTCGTGGCGAAGCCGCTCGCGACGAGGCAGATAATGAGCAGACGCCTGAGCACGACCAGAGCATACCACGTCTGGTCTGTATTCGCCTTCTATCGCGCCATTCCTGCCGTCATTCAAGACAGACCGCGATTGAGCCAGCTCGTGCGCACGGATATACTCTCGATATGGTGCCGGTCGTTACAATCAACCCCAAGGTGATGCACGGTACTCCGTGCTTCGCGGGCACGCGCGTCGCGGCTCGGACGCTCTTCGATCACCTGGAAGCCGGCTACACCATTGAGCAGTTTCTCGAGCAGTTTCCCACCGTTCGGCGCGAGCAGGTCGTTCGGTTGCTGGAGATGATGCGCCAGGATGTCGAGCGCGTGGCGGTGCCGGCGTGAAGCTGCTGCTCGATGAAAACCTCCCTCACCAGATTCGCCTGGAACTGCCCGGCCACGAGGTCCTTACCGCCGCGTACATGAACTGGTCGGGGATCGAGAACGGCGAGTTGCTTCACCGCGCTGCCGATGCCGGGTTCGATGCCGTGATTACCAACGATCGCGGCCTGGAACATGAGCAGAATCTCGCCTCGCTGCCGGTGGCAGTCATCGTCCTGCTGGCCAAGGCGAACACCGTCGAGGCCATTCGACCGCTGTACACGCACCTATCAGCCGCACTGGCGCAACTGCGCCGCGCCAGTTGGTCAAGCTGTCCACGACGTGACGACCTGACGATTGAAGCCGGGCAAAGCAGCCCTGCCCTTGCCTGCGCCTCGATCTTTGCGCACGATGGCGGGCATGGCAGGAGTCCTCCGCAAGGTCCTCTGGTTCATCGCGTCGGCGATCTTTGGCCTGCGATATCGGGTCAGGGTCGTCGGCCTTGAGAGCGTGCGCGGCCTGAAAAAGGCCATCATTCTGCCGAATCATCCGGCCTACATGGACCCGCCGCTGGTGCTCAAGGCCCTGGTGCCCGTGCTGCATCCCCGGCCGATGCTCTTTGAGGGGATGTTCCGCAATCCCGTGCTCTTCTGGCTGCCGCGGTTCCTCAATGGCATCCGCGTGCCCGACTTGCAGCAGCACAGCGCCGAGGCGCGCCGGCAGACTGAAGAGGCGATCCAGACGGTAATCGAAGGCCTGCGCCGGGGCAGAACCACATTCTCTGGCCGGCCGGGCATGTGTGGCGACACGGCTACGAGTTGCTGGGGGCGGCCAGATCCTTCGCCGAAATCCTCACCGCCGTGCCCGATGCCGAGGTGGTGCTCGTGCGCATGCGCGGACTGTGGGGCAGCATGTTCAGCTTCGCCCGCACGGGGCGTGCGCCGACGCTCGTCGGCTGCCTGTTCCGCGGCATCGGGATCATCCTGGCCAACCTGTTCTTCTTCGCGCCGCGCCGGCGCGTGGAGATCACGGTCGAGCGTCTGGATCGGTCGAAGCTCGCTGGCCTGAAGCGCGAGCAGCTCAATCCGGCGCTGGAGGCCTGGTACAACGCGCCGGGGCCGGAAGAGCCCAGCCACGTGCCGTACCACTTTCTCTTTGGCCGGCGGAGCTTCGATTTCCCCAAGATCGCTGCCGAGGCTGAGGTCGATCTCAGCAAGGTCAAGCCGCGGACGAAAGACCAGGTGGCGCAGCTCATTGCCGAGAAGCTCAATGGCGAGGAGCAGAGTTCGGTGCAGGATCCGGCGACGAACCTGGAACAGCTCGGGCTGGATAGCCTCGATCGCATGGAACTGTCGCTGGAGGTCGAGCGGCGGTTCGGCTTCACGGGTGCGGCCGTGCCGGTGACGGTGGGGGACCTGTGGGCGCTGGCCGAGGGACAGCTTGCGGGCGCGCCGCCGGCGCCGGTGCCGGCGCAATGGTCGAGAAGTGCGCCGGCGGCGCAGCGGCCGGAAATCTTGGGCGAGACCATCCCCGAGGCATTTGTGCGGCAGGCGATCAAGTCCGCCCGGCAGGTGGCGTGCGCGGATGATATTTCCGGCGTGCTGACATACCGGCGGCTGCTCCTGGGTGCCCTGTTGATGTCCCGGCGCATGGCGAAAATGCCGGGGCCCAATCTCGGGCTGATGCTGCCGGCCGGCGTGGCGATGAACGTGCTGTTCTATGCCGCGCATTTGGCCGGCAAACTGCCCGTTCTGATGAACTGGACAACCGGCCCGTCCAATCTGGCGCACGCCGCGCGAGTGATGGGCCTGTCGCAGATCATCACCTCGCGGCGGTTCATCGACCGCATGGGCATCACGGTGGAGGGCGCGAAATACGTCTTTGTCGAGGATATCCGCGCGGGCATCGGCGCCATGGAGAAGCTGATGGCGCTGCTGCGCGTGCGATTCAGGGGCGGGTCGGTCTTGGCGGCCACGCCCCGGCCATCGCCTGATGCCCCCGCCGTCGTGCTCTTCACCTCGGGGTCGGAAAAGCGCCCAAGGCCGTGCCGCTGACGCACCGCAACATTCTCAGCAATATCACCGGCGCGCTGAAGGCATTTGACCTGAGCACCCGCGACGTGCTCGTGGGCTTCCTGCCCAGCTTCCACAGTTTTGGGCTCACCGTGAGCACCGTGCTGCCGGTGCTGGCCGGGGCGCGGGTGGTGTATCACCCCGACCCCACCGATGCCTCGGCCATCGCGCAAGATCGGCGGCTACGGCGGCACGGTCGTCTGCGGCACGCCCGCATTCGTCGGCTACATCCTGGAACGCGCCCAGCCCGGCGAGTTGCGGACAATCCGCATCGCCGTCGTCGGCGCGGAGAAATGCCCCGAGTCGCTGTACCAGCGCGCGGCGCAAGCCCTGCCGCAGACCACGCTTCTGGAAGGCTATGGCATTACTGAATGCGGGCCGATTGTCTCGTGCAACCGGCTGGAGCGCAACAAGCCAGGCTCGATCGGATTGCCGTTTCCCGATGTGCAGGTGCAGGTGGTCGATGTCGATAGCTATAAACCGTCGCCGGTTGGGCAGATGGGCATGCTGTTGGTGAGAAGCCCCGGCGTGTTTCCAGGGTACATTGGCCAGGATTCGCCCGACCCGTTCATTCAGCGGGATGGGCAGCGCTGGTACGTCACGGGCGACTTGGCGAGGCTGGACGAAGATGGCTTTCTCTGGTTCTGTGCCCGGCTGAAGCGATTCCTAAAGGCCGGTGGCGAAATGATTTCGCTGCCGGCCATCGAAGAGCCGCTGGCCCAGCGATATCCGCCGGCGCAGGAAGGGCCGCGCGTGGCCGTCGAGGGCGTCGAGAGCGACGAGGGCCGGCGCATCGTACTTTTCACCACCGAAAGCATCGCCCTGCGCGAAGCCAATGAGATCCTGCAGCAGAGCGGGCTGCGCGGCATCATGCGGCTGGACGAGGTGCGGCGGGTGGAGAAGATCCCGGTTCTGGGCACTGGCAAGACCGACTACAAGGTGCTGCGGGCACAGATTCAGGCGTCCGTGGCATGAGCGTGCGGCCTTTTTTATTTTCTACGAATTAAGACTGGATTTCTGGCAAGCGAGCGGCGATGATAAGCATACGCATAGTAGTAGGCAGGGGCGAGTGGTCTCGCCTCAGCGATTGGACTGAAACCTTTGCGAAGGGAGCACCATGAGGCGAGCGACCACTATCAGTCTGGCTATGGGCTGGCTTTGCATCGCGAGCTATGCACTTGCGGCAGGCCCTAATGCGCAGACGCGGGCCATGATGGACCGGACGTTGCCGGCGATCAATTTCGCAAACGTCTCACTCAAGGACGCCATCGAGTTCATGCGCGATGTGAGCGGCGCCAACATCCACCCCAACTGGAAAGCCATCGAGGCGGCCGGCGTTACGCAGGATACGCAGATCAACCTGCGGCTGCGGCAGGTGTCGCTGCGCAAGGTGCTGAACATGGTGCTCTCAGAAGCGTCGGGCGGCGGGACGCTGTCGTGGTACATCGAGGACGGCGTCATTGAAATCACCACCAAGGAGCAGGCGGATTCGATCATGTACTTGATCATCTATCCGGTGGAGGACCTGCTGATTGAGCCGCCGGATCTTGAAAACATACCGGATTTTGGCGGGCTGATGAACAGCAATAGCGGCGGTAGCAATAACAATAACAGTGGCGGCTACGGTGGCAACAGTGGCGGCTACGGTGGCAACAGCGGCAGCAGCGGTTCGCGGCGCGCGAACAATTCCCTGCTCAATGGCAATAACGGCGGCGGTGGCGGGGGAGGCATGTTCGGCGGCGGCGGCGGCGGTGGCGGCAACGGTGGGTGGGGTGGCGGAGGTGGCAATAAGAAGGGCAAAGACGGAAAAGATGCCAAGTCCAAGGATGAAGAGCTCATCAAGATCATCCAGGACACCATCACCCCCTCGATCTGGGTGGAAAACGGCGGCAAGGCCTCCATCAAGTTCTTCAACGGCAGCCTGATCGTTAATGCCCCGCGCTCGGTGCATGAGCAGCTTGGCGGCCCGATCGATTGACCGCTGATCCATTGGCGATAACAACGGCACGAAGGGCTTCGGCCCTTCGTGCTTTTTTATGCGCGACTTTTCCGGATTTTTTCGCTATCGTCCAGGCGGGCGGCGTGTCTTAAACTACAGGTGTAAATGGATGCCGGTGGGGGCACCGGCGGCGCAGCAATCAAGCGCGGGGTTGTCACCCCGCGAGGCTCTCCGGCGTCGGCGACGCCGGATAAATACAGGAGATACACCATGAGACGCTGCATCACGCTCAGCGCGGCGATGGCGACGGTTCTGCTGGTTGCGGCGGCCGCGATGGCCAATGGTTCGCCCAATGCACAGGTGCGGGCGGCACTGGATCGCACGCTGCCGGGGGTCAACTTCATCAGCGTGTCCGTCAAAGATGCCATCGACTTTCTGCGGGATGTGAGCGCCGCCAATATCCACGTCAACTGGAAGGCCCTGGAGGCGGCCGGCGTGACTCCCGACACCACGATCAATCTCCGGCTTCGGCAGGTTTCGCTGCGCAAGGTGCTGACGCTGATCCTGCGCGAAGCGTCCGGGACAAGCGCCCTGGCCTTCTACACCGAGAGCGGCGTCATCGAGGTCACCACCCGCGAGCAGGCCGATTCGATCATGTACGTGATCGTCTACCCGGTACACGACCTGCTCGTGGAAGTGCCCGAACTGGTGAACGTCCCCGAGTCGGGCGGCCTGTGGGGCACGGATTCCAGCCGCGGCAGCGACCGAAACTACGGCGATTCCCGGATGACCGGCGACTCGCGCACGAACGGCCGGACGAATAATCCTGCAACCAGCGCGACGAGCAGCATCTTCGGCCCGCTGTTCAACCCGGCCAGCACGACGCCCGGCAAGACAGAGAAGAAGACCAAGTCCGACGAGTTGATGGAACTGATCCAGCAGACGATCTCGCCGGCAATGTGGATGCCCAACGGCCAGGCAAGCATCAAGTTCTACAACGGCTGCCTGGTCGTCAACGCCCCGCGATCAGTTCACGAGCAACTGGGCGGGCCGATTGATTGACCGCTTGCATGGGCCGCCGCGCCCGCTATAATTCCCCGCCTCCATCGGCGATGCATGCCTCAAGACCATGCTCGGCCGAAAAACGCGTATAAGCCGCTCGGGCCTTTTGACGCGGTCCTTTTCCGCGAGCCGGCGAGCGCCTCGCCTGTTCTGAGCGGGCCATCGTGCCCGTAGAAAGTCCCTCCATGGGCCGTTATTGTGGACCGAAAGTCAGGCTGTCCCGCCGCGTCGGCGTTCCCATTGCCGATATCCCCAAGCACACGGGCAAGGAGCTGTCGATCCCCGGCGTCCACGGCTATCGCGGCCGGCGCCACACCGAGTACGGCATCCGCCTGACCGAAAAGCAGAAGCTCCGCTTCCATTATGGCATGCTGGAGAAGCAGTTCCGCCGATTCCTCAACATCGCCAAGAAATCCAAGGGTAACACCGGCAACACGCTGATGCAGCTCTTGGAATGCCGGCTGGACAACGTCCTTCGCCGCATGGGCGTCGGCCGCACCATCTGGGCATGCCGGCAGATTGTGGCCCACGGCCATGTCATCGTCGACGGCAAGAAGACCGACATCCCCAGCTTCCAGGTGAAGCCCGGCATGACGATCACGTTCAAAGAGGGCATTCACAAGGTGTTGCGCGAGAATATGGAGCAGAACGCCGGGCACAACATCCCCAACTGGCTGGAGTTTCAGCCGGCCCAGCTCACGGCCAAGATCAACGCGCTGCCGAACGTGGAAGATGTGCCGTTCGAGGTGAATATGAACCTGATCATCGAGTTCTATCGGTGATGGCGGGAGGCCCGGCGTCGGTGGGCGTGCCGGCGCTGCGCGATTATCGAGTCGGCCGCCCGCGCCGTGAAACCCGGCCGAGCGCCGTGCTTCGACCACTGGGGGCCTCGCATGTCAGTAGGTCAGCAGAAGCCGATCGTGAACGACCTCGCCTTCCAGCGATTGCTCTGCCATCTGAAACCGCCGCAGCATTGATCGGCCGCAGTTGACGTAGATCTCGCGGGCGAACAGCCCGCGAGGAATGGGTAGATGGCAGATATGCTTGCCCGTGCGTTTGGTGCCGTCGATGCTTAGGGCCACATATACGCCGCGAATCTTGCACGTTTCGATGGCACGCAGAAGGCGACGCAGGCCAAAGTTCTGAGCCCCGTAGAGGATGGCCTGCGTGTGGGAATATGGCGGGTTGCAGTAGACCATGTCGCCTGGCTTCGCCCGCTCCATCGCCGCCTCGAAGTCGATGCACTCGAACGATGTGCCGAGGGTGCGTTTGTGCCACTCGTTCGACTCGCTGGGCGAATTTGGCGGGTGGCATCGGACTGTGGATTCCGCAGGGCGTGGAGCAGTATCCATCTGCCTTGCGGAACCGCACGACACCGCCGTAGCACGTGCGGCAGAGGAACAACAGGTCTGCCCCATTGGGTCGGGCGTTGTACGACGCCTTCAGTCGCTCGAACTCCACGACTTTTTCGCCGCTCTTCAACTGCTGCCATCGCTCCTGATACCACGCTTTCACGGTCTCGGGCGATTCGCGGAGGGTGCGCCAGATTTCGACGAGCGGAGCAAAGCAATCAGATCCGACCGCCTTGCAGGGGGCCAGAGTTCCGAGAACCGCTCCGCTGCCCAGAAAAGGCTCGTAGTAGGTGCCGATCTGTTCTGGAAAATAGGATACGATCTTGTGAGCAAAACGCTGTTTGTTGCCGATCCACTTCAGGAGCTGCTCCGTGAAGGGCTGCACCACGCGTGCGGTGCGAGCTTCGCCGAACAGAAGATGCTGAATCATGTTTTCCCTCTGCGCCTAGGTCCGCCACTGTATGCACTTTTTGCATACAAGTCAACGGCAGTTACCGTTTGCCCGTGGTGAGTTTACCACGACGAGGCCAGAAAGAGAGACTAGCGGCGATTTTGCGCCAGCTCCGGGAGGATGCCGGCCTAAATCAGGCGGCGGTTGCACAAAAGTTGGGAAAGCCGCAGTCGTTCGTGAGTAGATACGAGGCGGGTGAGCGGCGGCTTGATCTGGTGGAGTTGCGGGACGTATGCGGCGCGTTAGGGATCTCACTCGTTGAATTCGTCAAGCAGTTTGAAGGGGGCCTATGAAGCCCGATCCGCGGTTTCAGAAGCAGCCCAAGGATTTCTGGGCACATGTGCGCTCAATCAGCCAGGAACTCGGCTACACCGAGCGGGGACGGAGAACCATCAAGGTGCCGTCGTTGGCACAGATCATCGCCGGACTGCGAAGCCTCGGATTGAAGACGGAACATGTTGCTGACGCCGCCGACCGTGCGACGCCATTTGGAAACGTACTGCTCGATTACTTCCATCACCGAGCCGAGGTGCTCAATACGTTTGTCGAGCCCCGCCTCATGGAGGGTGCTCGCGCGAAGAAGCTGTTCGAGGAAATGTGCGAGAAGTATGAGCCCGAGCCGTGCGACATTCCCTGGAACAAGCAGAAGGGGAAGAAGAAGGCTCCGGCATACTTGACGGCCATCATCGGCATGATCATCCGCGCCAATGCGCATGGTTTGCCGTGCGACTTCGACCCGCGATCACTTACGACAGTGACGAGAGACGGGAAGCCCGTGCGGACGCTGGCGCGGCGCGTTCGACGGAGCTTTTCCGAGTGTTGTCAACCCAATTGCCGTGTGGGAGATCAAGGAGTATTACTACACGACGACGTTCGGGAGCCGGGTTGCTGATGGCGTTTACGAAACGCTCTTGGACGGCATGGAATTGGAGGAACTGCGGGAGCATGAGGGCTGTCATGTACAGCATTACCTGATGATCGACGCACACTATACGTGGTGGGACTGCGGGCGCTCGTACCTATGTCGAACTCATCGACATGCTGCACATGGGGTACGCGGATGAAGTGCTTTTCGGGTATGAGGTGGTCGAGCGCTTGCCATCGCTCGTGAAAGAGTGGGTAAGCCTGGTGCGTGAGGCGACGTAGAAGCGGTCGAACTCCTGTGGCCATCGAAAGATCTCCCGAGACCTACGCTCACTTCTCCCCCAGCCCCAGCAACTCTGCCAGATTGTAATGCGTATACCTCGTCATCGAGGCTACGTTCCGGCTATCCGCATTGGCCACCCAGAAGTCCAGCGTGTCCGGCGCGAAGAGGGCCGAGTGGATGTTCGAGTTCATGCACACCGGCGGGTCCATCAGGGCGCGGGCCGAGTCGGCTTCGAACCGGCCGAATCCGGCCTTCACGCGCGACACGAGGTTCTCATAGCGACTGCCGGCCGAGAGGAGCACTGTGTCGGGCACGGCCGCCGGGAGCAGGGGATGGCGCTGACCTAATCCCACTGTCTCGAACACCGTTGGCGTCGCCTTGATGCCCACCGCCTTGCGCGTGTTGCCATCCGCAATAACGTAATAGTATTCGCAAGTGCGGCGCGAGCCTGCGCATGATCTGCACGGCCTCGTCCAGCGTCGATGCGTTCTCCATCACCTCGCGCATGAGCTGGGCCATGGGCTTGCCATCCCAGTCGCCCCGGCCGCGGCCGCCCATCTCGCCGATGGAGATGTGTTTCTCGTTCATGGCGGTGACCGAGCCGATGAAGCCGGCGTAGCCGATGTTCACCCAGGCGTTGCCGACATCCGGACGATAGACGGCGACCACCGCGTTCTGCTCCAGGCCCATGCCGCGGAGATAGTCGAGAACCCGGCCGTGGTAGATGCGCCCATCGATCGTTGCCTTGCCCGTTAGGGCAAAGCCCGAGCAATGGAATAGCTCGGGGAAGAAGTTGGCCAGCCGGGCTTCCTCCTTGGCCATTCCCGACGCGGCGGCCAGGGCGTCAAGCTCGCGGTAGATGCGGTCGGAGATGAAGGGGGAAAGCCGCTTGTGGGCCTCCTCGATCTCGCCGAAGAACCAGCGGCCGCGCTCGAAGGATGAGCCGACGCCCACGCCGTAGAGGATGCGACGGGTTACATCGACGACTTCGCGGCTGAGCAGCACACCATGCTGGCGGCCCATTTCCTCGGGCGTGCCGGCCAGGAACAGCACGCGCGTGCCATCGTGCATCTCGAATCGGCCCTTGCCCTCGGTGGCGATGATCTTCCGCACGCGCGTCGGCGGCGCTGGCGGCAGCGTCGGTATACGCGTGGTCAGCGTATCCAGCGCGACGGGGACGAAATTGCGGAGGTGCGCGAGCGCAACCTTCTCAACGTGATCGCCGGGCGCGGCGCAGCTCCCATCGGTCGGCGGGCATCGCATCGGCGAAGTTGGAATTCTCGAATGTCGCCTCCAGCTTGATCTTGCCGCTGGCGAAACGAAGCTGCATGGGAAGCGAGTCGCGGTCGCGAATGACGAGCTGGATGGTGCAGTCGGGGAGACGCAGGAGCGCGGTCAGCGGCGCTGACGGTTTCACCTCGATCAGCGAGCAGCCGTTGACGGCTAGCGCATCATCGGCGATGAAGCGAGCATCGAGCGCAACGAGCACTGCCCGAACGAGTTGCCGATTCAAAAAGAACGCCAACGGTTCCAGCGGCGTGCGATCGAATGAGTTTGGATCGGCCGCGAATCGCGCCACGTCATTGGTGCCGATCACGCCGAAGTGCTTCGCCGGCGCATAGATCCAGATCGACTGGCCATTGCGCCCTGCGTCGTAGGCAGTGGAACCGGCGCGGAAGCTGATGCGCACCCGGTCCGGCGGCTGGATGAGCAGATCGGCTTTCGCATCGGCCAGGAATTTCGGCAGGTTCTCGGCCGCGGTGATGCGAATGGTGGTCGAGAACGCTTTCGGCGGCGAGCCCGGTGGCGGCTCGACGATGGAGATCATGCGATCGATGCACTGGGCAAGCTCCTGCGGTGCGCTGGGCCGCGTCTGCGCAAACGCCCAATGGCACAGAACGACCGAGAGAACGATTGAGGTGAAATGTTTCAACATGGCTAATCACCGTTCGGAGGACCGCAGTCGATGAACACATCGACCACCTGACCCGGATAGAGCCGCTCGTTGCCCGCCGTGGGCTCGACCCTGAAGACCGCCTCGACCACGCGCGTGTCGACCAGCTCGGTAGCCAGGCCGCTGAGATTGGCCTTGGGAATCGCCAGCGGCTCGATGCGCAGCATCGTCAGCGGGAATACGACGCGTTTGCGGCCAATCAGCACGGCCTGCGCACGAGCGCCCGGCCGCAGGAGCGGCGTGTCGCGCTCGTCGATCTGCGCCGCACGTGAAGCGTGCTGAGATCGCCGACCTGCATCGCCGGCCCGGCCGAAGGCGTGCTGTATTCGCCCGGCTCGATCAGGCGCTTGAGGACGATGCCATCGATGGGGCTGCGCACCGTGAGGCGCTGCAAGCGCATGTCGATCGCGCGGACGTCTGCCCGCGCCTGCTCCAGGGTTGCCTTGGCGACCGCGATCTCATATGTCCACGCCCCCGCGAGCATGCGGTCCAGCTCCGCTTGCGCTTCCTTGAGCCGGGCCTTGGCTTCATCGACGGCCAGGTTGCCCTTGCGCAGTTCCAGGTCCGATGCCGCATTCTGCTTGCGCATGCCTTGGATGCTCTCCAACTCGACTTGCGCGGTGGCGAGTTGCGCGGCGCATCGCTCCACGACGGCCTTGAGCGGCGCGACATCCTCCGGGCGCGGCATCGACTCAAGCCGCGCAAGCTGCGATTCGGCCACCTGCACCGCCGCGCAGGCGCGCTCCAATTCCGCCGTTACCGCCCGCGCGTCCAGCTCGAAGAGGGCATCGCCGCTCTTCACGGCCTGATTGACGCTCACGAACACCTTCGTTATGAGCCCCGGCTCGGGCGGCGCCACACGCACGTTGCGCGTGGATGCCTCGACGATCCCGGCCGCCGCGAGGGCCTGCTCATAGGGATTGACGGCCGGCGCACGCTCGGGAGGCGGCGCGGCGCGGTTCGTCGCGAGATGATCGTAGTCCAGACGGCCACGCTCACGCCCACGATGGCCAGCAGAATGGAGATCCATTTGGACATTCGATCACTTTCGCAGCGCTACCAGCATCGGGTCATCGTGGGCCATCGCCGCGACGCGCACCCGCTCCAGCAGTTCGGCCGACGCGGGCAATACTCTACCATCTGCCATCGGGTGAATCAGGTCCGCAAATCGCATCGCGCGATAATCGTGCGTCACGACCACCACCGCGCGCGGCCGGCCATGTGCATCGGTGCTGCGGCTGGCGGCGTGGATCAATTCCAGAACGGCCCGTCCCGTCTGCGTGTCGAGGTTCGCCGTCGGCTCGTCGCACACCAGGAGACGCGGCTGGCCGACCAAGGCACGAGCGATCGCCACGCGCTGCTGCATGCCGCCGCTCAGTTCCAGAGGCATGGCGTCGATGCGATCGCCAAGCCCCACCTCACGCAGCGCCTCCGCCGCCCGCGCCAGTGCCTGGCGATAGCCGGTCCTTCGCGCCATCAGCGGCAGCGCCGTATTGTGCAGGATCGGCAGCGTCGGCACGAGGTGAAACCGCTGGAAGACGTAGCCGACCATCTCGCCGCGCTGGCAGGTGCGCTGGTCTTCACTGAGCTGGGCCCAGTCGATGCCGAACGCCTCCACATGCCCGCTGGTCGGCGTGAGCATGCCCGTCATCACCGACAGCAGCGTGGTCTTGCCGCAGCCGCTGGGCCCGGCGAGGACGACCAGCCGGCCGGCCTCAATCTCCAGGTCAACCTCGCGCAACGCGGCGATGGTGCGCGACCCCGAGCCGAAGGTCTTGGTTACCCTGCTCAGGCGCACAATCGAGGATGTTTCGGCGATGGTCATTGGAAGAGGATCACCGGGTCGATGCGGATCACTTTTCTCAGGCTGACGATGCTGCCCACGCTGATGCAGGTGAGCATCGGCACCAGCGCGCCCACCATCAACTGCCACGGGAATGCCGCCGTCAGCCGCGCATCCGGCGCGAGGCCCGGAAGCACCATCAGTCCGGCCAGCCCAATGCCGATGCCGTAGCTGATTAGCCCCGCGACGGCCGCCTGAAGCAGCACGATGCCGATCAGCTTCGCCGGGCGCGTGCCCACCGCCTTGAGCAGGGCGAAGTGCGGCAGGTTCTCGCCGATGAACTGGCTGAAGGCGGCGGTGGACACGATCAGCCCGATGATCAGGCCCAGCGTGACCGTCAGCGCGAAGTTCAGCCCGATGGCGGTGCGCTTCACGATGTACCACTTGCTCAAGCTTCGGAACTCGTCGGCCGTGAACGCCGTCAGGTCGGGCATGGCGCGGATCTGCTGCCGCACCTCTGACACTGCGGCGGGGCCCTTGAGCTTGACGAGAATGGCCGAGTAGCGCGAACGGTTGTAGTTCAGGAACCGCCGCGCATTCTCCACCGTCGTATAGATCTGCGGATGCGCCAGGATGCCCTCCGACGCGCGGCAGATGCCCACGACGCGGGCGCGGCAGTCGCCGATGCGCAGGGTGTCGCCGACGCCCACGCCGGGAATCTGCCGCAGGCCGGCAATCTCCACGAAGATGCTGTCGCGCAGGCGCAGGTCGGCCACGTTTCCCTCCAGGATCTGCGGCGGCCGGCCGACGAGCGTCGCGTGGTCCAGGCCAATGAGCTGGATCACATGAAATCGGCCATCCGGCAGCTCGACAATGCCCGGTGCGGAAATCAGCGGCTCGGCCCACGCCACGCCGCGCAGCGAGCGGATGCGCCAAAGCTTCCTGCTGGCCGATGCCGCGGAGCATGTCGATGAAGACCGTCTTGTCCGAGCAGACCCAGATGTCGGCCGAGCCGACGTTCTGCAGCGGCCCGGTCCCTCGCTCCAGCACCCCCAGGAAGATGGCCATTTGCTGCGTGATCAGCAGGACGGCGAACGACAGCCCGAAGATCACCGCCAGGTATCGGGCGCGCGCCGAAGAGCATCATGAGGGCGATCCGAGCCATGAGGTGATCTGGTCGGAATCGACGCTAGCACGCGCACCCAAGGCCGTCAATGAACCGGCTCCGCAGATGCGGCACGAGGAATTCAAGCCGCGCGCCGGCAGGGGAGCTATAATACCGCACCTGATCTATGCGCGATTCCGCTTGGCGCGGGCATCGTGGCGCTGAGTCGGGCGCGAGCGCGTATTTGTTCCGAGTGCCCGATAACTGTGAAGCCGCGGACTAGACCCATGCACTCCTCCCCCAATGCAGGCCGGCTCGACAACCTTCGACTTCTGATTGCCGGTTTGGCCAACCGCTCAAACGCCGCTCTTTCGGCGGAGGATGCCCGGGAGCTTATGGATGAGGTTGACCGCTGTGCCGCCCTGGTCGAATCGGAGGCCAAAGCCGGCCGGGACGAGCGACGTTTCCTTCGCAAGATCATCGACACCGTTCCCAGCCTGATCTTCGTCAAGGACGCGGAAGGCCGTTTCGTGCTGGCCAACCGGGCAATGGCCGACTGCTACGGAACGACCGTTGATGGCATGGAGGGCAAGACCGACGCCGATTTCAATTCCAACGCCGACGAGGTGGCGCGGTTCCGGAGCGATGATCGCGAGGTCCTCGCCCAGCGCCACGAAAAGCTCATAGCCGAAGAGATCGTCACCGATGCCAACGGACAGGGACACTGGCTGAGCACCGTCAAGGTTCCAGTGATCGACGATGACGGGAAGTGCGGCCACGTCCTGGGAGTTGCCACCGATGTCACCGAGCGCAAGCAGGCGGAGGAACGACTGCGCATGACGCAGTTTTCCGTCGATCGGGCGGGCGACGGCGTCTTCTGGATCGACCGGACAGGGCGGGTGATGTATGTCAACGACGCCGCGTGCAGTTCGCTGGGCTACGGCCGCGAGGAGCTGCTGCGGATGACGGTGCCCGACTTCGATCCGTTGTTCCCGGCGCAGCAATGGGCGGCACACTGGGCCGAGCTCCGCCAGCGCGGCAGCTTCAGTTTCGAGTCGCTGCATCGGCGCAAGTCCGGCGAAACGTTCCCCGTGGAGATCACGGTCAACTACCTGCGCTACGCGGGCGCCGAGTACAACTGCGCCTTCTCCCGCGATATCACCGAGCGCAGGCGCGCCCAGCAGCAGTTGCTGGAGCACAACGAGTTTCTCCACACCGTCATCGAGTCGCTGACCCACCCATTCTACGTCATCGACGCCAACGACTACAGCATCAGCCTGGCCAATTCCGCCGCCGGGCTCGGGGAAATCGGCCCGCACACGACCTGCTACAGCCTGACTCATCACTCGCCGGTGCCCTGCCACGAGACGGGCGTTGCCTGTCCACTCGCGCAGGTGAAGGCCAGCGGAAAGCCCGCCATCGTGGAGCACGTTCACTACGACGGCGCCGGCCAGCCCCACACATACGAGGTGCATGCCTATCCCCTCTTCGACTCCGCCGGGCAGGTCAGCAAGATCATCGAATACAGCCTCGACGTCACGGAGACTCGCAAGGCCCAGGAAGAACTCCGCCTCAACGAGCAGCGACTCCGCGAAGCCCACGCCGCCAAGGACCAGTTCCTGGCCATGCTCAGCCACGAGCTGCGCACGCCACTGACGCCCGTGCTGGCCGCCGCGACCATCATGGAGAAAGACCGCCGCCTGCCGGCCGATGCCCTGGAGCAGCTCAAGATGGTCCGCCGCAACGTCGAGCTCGAAGCGCGGCTCATCGACGACCTGCTCGACCTGACGCGCATCAGCCGCGGCAAGCTGGAACTGAGATGGGAGATTGTCGATCTGGTCTCGGTCCTGCGACACGCCATCGAGACCTGCTCGGCCGAGATCGACGCCAAAGACCTTCACCTGGCCTTCAAGCCATGCGGCGAGTCCTGCCGGGTGAAAGGCGACGCCGCGCGGCTGCAACAGGTGCTGTGGAACCTGATGAAGAACTCCATCAAGTTCACGCCGGATGGCGGCCGCATCGACGTGCGGTGTTCCGCGCACGCGGAATCGGAAGTGCTCATCGAGGTCAGCGACAGCGGCGTCGGGATCGAACCCGATCTGCTGCCGCGCATCTTCGATGCCTTTGAGCAGGGCGGCCGCAACGTCACGCGGCAGTTTGGCGGGCTGGGGCTGGGGCTGACGATCTCGCGCGCATCGTCGAGCTCCACCACGGCACGATCGAAGCGCACAGCGAAGGCAAAGGCAAGGGAGCGACGTTCACCATCAAGTTGCCCGTGGTCAGTTGCCAGTTGCCAGCAAGAGCGCCCGAGCCTGCACTGGCAACGGGCAACTCGCCACTGGCAACTCACAGCCTGAAGATCCTGCTCGTCGAAGATCACGCGGATACCGCCCGCCTCATCAGCCAGCTTCTGCGGCTGGAGGGCCACACGGTGTACGTGGCCGACAGCCTCGCGACCGGCCTGGAATTGGCGGCCCGCGAGGACTTCGATCTGCTGCTCAGCGACCTGGGGCTTCCCGACGGCAGCGGATTGGATCTGATGCGGCGCGTCCTGGCGGATCATCCCCAGGCCAGGGGCATTGCGCTGAGCGGCTACGGCATGGACGAGGACATCGCCCGCAGCCGCGAGGCGGGGTTTGCCGAGCATCTCACCAAGCCCATCAACTTCGAGCGGCTTGAGGCGGTGATTGCGCAGGTCATGCAGGGTGCGTAGTGCCGCCAGTGCCCTCACTGGCGGAAACGTGCGGTGGACCGCCAGTGAGGGCACTGGCGGCACATTCCGGTCACGGCCATTGCGTCCTCGAGCAGCCAACCGTCGCGCCCTCCGCCGGCTTCCAGCCTGCCTCCGGTGGCAGTGCGGCCGCCGGCACCAGCCCGTCGCGCGACAGCAGCTTGAACCCGGTCCCCGTCGTCTCAATACCAATGGGCATCAGCTTCGATCCGCGGTCCTCGCCGAATCGCTGCCGCCACTGCTCCAGCGTGTTGTCGGGGTTCCACGAGTGCCGCATCGTGGGCGACGATCCGCTGGCGAAGATATTCCCGTCCGAGTGGTTGCTCGTGACCGTGCGCGTGTACGAGTCGCCGGGGCAACCCATGTACAGCGTCAGCTCGCAGCCGCGCGCGTGGCCCTCGCTGGCGATGCTGTTGCGGACCAGCAGGTTGTTCAGCACGCGCACGTTCTCCAGCGGCCAATCCGCGCCGCGCGACATGCAGACGATTCCCGAGTGATTGCCGGCCACCGTGTTGTGAACCACCCACGTGTTCTGCGAGCCCGAGATGTAGATCCCACGCTCGCCGTTGGCGTAGACCAGGTTGTCGGCGATGACCCCGCCGCCCTTGTTGATCTCGTAGAAAATGCCGCAGCCGTCGTTGTGATGTGACACGTTGCCGATGATCCGAATGCCGGCGTTCTCGCTGTCGAACCAGATGCCATCCGATGCGATGTTGTACGCCGCTTCGCAGCCGCGGATGATGCAGCGCCGGTTGGCCGGGATGCACTTCATGCCGCCGGCGTGCCAGCCCGCGTGAAAGCGGCGATAGTTGTTGAACATCACCGTGCAGTTCTCGACGATGCAGTCCTCGCACTGGCCCATGCCCAGCCCCGTGTTGCCGTTGTACGACAGGTCGCACCGGCGCACGATGCTGTCCTTGCACCGCCCGACGCCCAGCCCGCAGAAATCGGAACCGTGAATGCGGCAGTCCTCAATGACGACGCGCTGGCAGTTGCCGATGCTGACCATCGACCACTGCCCGCCGGGCTGGCGGTTGTGGCGTACCTCCAGTCCGCGGATGACGACATCATGTACGCCGTCGGCCGTGAGCACGAACCCGCGCACGCCCGCCTCGATGCAGTACCAGCCGGGCTCGCCGGCGATCTTGATATACAGCGCCTGCTCCGCCGGCTCGAACCAGAACGAATCCTGAATCAGATCCGCCAGTCCCCGGCCGACGGTCGTGAGCTTGAGATACTCATCGTTCTTGTACATCGGGTCGAGCCCGATGCGCTGCAGCGGCTTGTCATCGCCCATGAAGACCTGCGAAACCCATCGCCGCGACTTGTCGCGGTACACGCCGTCGAAGCGCGCGTCGGTGAAGAACTCCTCGCCAAGCTGGACCTTCCACACATCCGCGAATGCCTTGGGATAAGGCTCTTTCACGTCCGGCGAACCACTGAGTTTTGCCCATTTGCCGCGGACGACCTCCGAGCCCTTGATCACCACCCGCTCCCCCGGCGCGGCCGCGAATGTGATCGGACGATCCTGCTCGCCGGACACCTTGATCTGCACGTGCTCGCGATAGATGCCCTCGCGGATGATGACGCGGTCGCCGGGTTTGAGTTCCTTCGCCGTGCCAGCGCGGCCAATCGTCTTCCAAGGCGCGGCTTCCGTTCCCGGCCCGCTGTCCGATGCGCTGGCCGAACGCTGGTCCACGTAATAGTCGGCCGCCAGCAGGGGTAGTGCTTGTGCGGCGATCAACACGATGATTGCGAAGCGAATCCTCATATTCGCCAATATAACCATCGTTCAGCGCAAATCGATGACGACCTCCCTGCGTTTGCAGCGGCGGGCGTGCCCATGTTTCCGGGCGGAGCGCAACCGCACGCGAGGGTCCAAGTTGGAATGAGCTGAGTGCCATGAGTGCCATGCCCACGCCGGCCGCCAGAGACGTCCTTTTGCAAGTGGGCCTGATCGGCCGGCGTGGGCATGCGCGTTCGATGCGCAGTGGACGTCCCCACGCCCGGCGACTGTACTCCTGTGACAAAAGACAGACCATTGGCGCCGGGCGTGACCATGGCACTCCTCCCGTG
The DNA here is from genome assembly GCA_963836515.1 of uncultured Phycisphaerales bacterium. Taxonomy (GTDB): domain Bacteria; phylum Planctomycetota; class Phycisphaerae; order Tepidisphaerales; family Tepidisphaeraceae; genus CAWIJX01. The sequence continues at coordinate 953,864 of CAWIJX010000004.1, read as the reverse complement.
ACCGCCCGGAATATTGGGCACACCCGCAGCGGCTCACGGCCTTATCTGCGCTTCTTCCAGCGTCACGTTGCTCTGCTTGCCGTTACGCCCCTGGTGGCGGAGGATCTCGAAGAGCAGGTCGGCCCTCTTCGCCGACTCGACCGTCGCCGAGAACTGAACCGTCTGGTAATCGTGCAGGATGGGCTTGAGCTGACTTCGGAAGACCACGTGGCCGGGGAAGGTCCGGCGGATTTCCAGGTCGATCGCCTTGGCCGTGTAGTTGCGGATGCGCTGGGTATAGGCCTCGTGATCGTCCCAACCGATGACAGAGGAGTTCACCGCGATCTGCACGCCGCCGCCCACACGCCGGAAGACGTTGGCCCCATTGAGCTGCAGCCAGATCTCATCGCGCGATGCGCAGCTTGACCAGCTCGAAGATGACGTTGGGATCGACGCCAAGGTTCAGCTCGATCTTGTCGCCGATGGGGATGTACTTCACGCTCTGTGCCGCCAGGAACGACAGCCCGTCCCGGCCGTTGTCGCGGAAGGTGCGCACCACGCCATCTGGCAGGGGGGTGGTGCCCAGTTTGGAATCCTTGTCGTTGGCCAGCAGATACATCCGCACGAGCTGATCGCCGTATTCGGCCGGGCGATAGCGATACTGAATCTTCAGCGGAACCGTGGCGGGCTCGATGGAACGTAGTCGCTTGCTCCAGCCGCTCGGGATCGTTTCGATGCCTTCGATGGTGTAGATGAAGTATTCACTGAGACCCTCTTTGATGATCTGCTTGGGCTTTCCCGCGTGGGCCCACTCGCCATTGGCGGGCGCGCCACCGAAATCCATACCCAGCGCCTCTTTGGCTGTCCTGGTGCGAAGCTCCGCCTTGACATCCTTGGCCAGCCTGTTCAACCTCCTGCATCGGCACCCGTGCGAGTTGCGCGATTTTCTCAACCAGGTTGATGGTGCCCACCACGAGCCGCACCTGCGCATCCTCGTACTCTTCGCCGGAGTTGTTGAACACGCGGACGAATCCCTCGAAGCCCACCGCCTTCTCCTCCTTGTCCGCCACCAGCGTGTAGTCCGCCTTCCAGGTGATCCCGCTCGTGAAATACGTGATCTGGATCGTCGCCTCGCCGTCGATATCGCTGTTGACGTTCCAATAGAGCATCTGCGGTTTGTCGTGAGGCAACGTCGTATCCAGCACGTCGAGCCTGTCGGCGCTGGTGAGGAACCTCAACTCGACGGAGGTCGGGTCGATCAGCGTGTTGGCCCACGAGAACTGCAGCGGGTTGACACCTTTCTTGACGGTAACGGTGCGGGTTTCGCGGACGAGCGTCAGGTCCTCGCTGTTGTAGATCGTGAGCTGGACCGTGTTGCGCTTCGGAACGGTGGACAGATCGACATTGCGCGATTCGGCGCGGGGAGACAGCACCAGCATCATCCCGAACACCAGCGGCCAGTGTAACGCTCTTTCGCACATAGATCGGCAACTCCTTATTCGCGGCATTCGCTCAGACGCTCTCGCCAGGCGAAGGTTCCATTGCCGCATTTGGGAGGGCGAGGCTCCGTCCGAGCATTCTTGGCTGCATTCTGCAGCGGGTGGTGTAGAGGAACGGTGGGGCAGACATTCTTGTCTGCCATCGCGTGTGCGAGCGGGGACATTCTTGTCCCCCGAGCACACGCGAGTTCCTTGGGAGCCGTTTCGTCAACGCCGGCGCGGCTCGGCAGGAGCCTCGCCCTCCCGCCATCCGCCATCGCCAGCCGCTTGCATCTCCCGCCCGATTCGGCCAAACTCTCGCAGGCAATCATTACTTCAGGAGAAGGCCATGATCCGCGATCTGAAACTCTGTGTCATCCCATTCGCACTGACGCTTCTGCTGGCCGCCGCCGCATTCGCTCAGCCGGCGGCCGAGCCGGGGCAGCAGGCGAAGACCTTCGAGAAGCAGGTAACGGTGAAACTGAACTACCTGCTCTATCTGCCGGAGGGTTACGCCAGGGACACCGACAAGAAATGGCCGCTCATTTTCTTTCTCCACGGCGCGGGCGAGCGTGGCGACGATATCAACAAGGTGAAGGTCCACGGTCCGCCGAAGATCGTCGAAGGCAAGAAGGACTTCCCGTTCATCGTCGTATCGCCGCAGTGCCCGGAGAACTCCTGGTGGGAGCCGTTCCAACTCAGCGCCCTCCTGGACGATGTGCTGGCCGGGTTACGCGTCGATCCGGATCGGGTCTACCTGACCGGCCTGTCCATGGGCGGCTATGGCACGTGGGACCTTGTCTCGCGCTCCCCGAGGCGATTCGCCGCGATCGCGCCGATCTGTGGCGGAGGCAATCCGGCGCAGGCGCGAAGGATCAAGGATGTTCCCGTCTGGGTCTTCCACGGCGACAAGGACCCGACCGTGCCGGTGCAGCTCAGCGATGATATGGTCGCGGCGCTTACAAAGGCCGGTGCCGATGTGAAATACACCCGCTACGAAGGCGTCGGCCACGATGCCTGGACGAAGACCTACGACAACCCGGAGCTTTACCAGTGGTTCCTGGCCCACAAGCGCGGTGACAAGAAGCCGGATGCGGCCAAGGGCGGCGACGCGCCGAAGAAGTAGCGAGTTGAAGAGTCTTGAGTGGGACGCTATTCCGCGATCGCTTTCTTGATCGCCTCGGCCCAGATGGCGTAGCCCTGCTCGGTCGGGTGGCAGAAATCGCCCATGATCTGGCGGGGGATCGAGCCATCTTCATCGACCATCTTGCCGCCGATGTCGAGGAACGTCATGCCGCTGCCCTTGGCGAACTCCGCCAGTAATTCGTTGAGCCGGCGAATCCTGGCCCGGAAACCCTCCGTCGCCTTCTGCCCGCGCGGGAAAACGCCCATCAGGATGATGCGCGACTCGGGCGACTTGGCCCGGATGCGCTGGCAGATCGCGGCGATGCCCTCGGCCACCTCGGCCGGCGTGTTCTCGCGGGCATTACGCGTGCCGCTGAAGTTGTTCGTGCCGATGTTCAGGATGACCCATCGGGGCTTGAGGCCGTCGAACTCGCCGTGGTCCAGCCGCCACAGCACGTTCTGCGTGCGGTCCCAGCCAAAGCCCAGGTTGAGCACCCGGCGCTGGCCGAATGCCTCCTGCCAGGCCTTGGGACCGTTGTGAATCTTGAACGCCGGCTCGCCGCCCCAGAAGTGAGTGATCGAGTCGCCAATGAGCACAATCTCGGGGTTGATCTGGTCCTTGGCCTTCAGCACTTCGGCATGGCGCTCGTACCAGTCGTAGCAATCCTGCTCCAGCTTGGGCACGGGGACGATGGCGGTGTTGGCCGGCCGCGTGGAAGGCGACTGAGCGAGGAGCCACGTCGCGCTGAGGGCGATGACAGCGACGACGCCGATGCTGCGCGATCCGATAGTGTTTCTCATGGCGCCCATTGTAACCAGACCGCGTAAACGCGGAACTCCGAACGCCTTACTTGGCTTCCATGAGATGCCCGGCCAATTCGTAGGGGCGGCTTTAGCCGCCGGGAACGGCGCCTGCGGCGGCTAAAGCCGCCCCTACAACTCCTCAGTACGTCCGCCCCAGGTAATCCGCGATCGCTCGCTTGAGTTCCAGCGGCTCGATCTGCCCCGTCTTGCGATAGATCACCTTGCCGCCCGGCGCGATCAGCAGCGTGTGCGGCACCGGGCCTTCCCATTGGCCGTCCAGCGCCTCCACGAGCTTGTCGCGGTCCTCGCCGGTGTAGATGTAGTTGCTCGCCGACACGTGCAGCCGCTTGAGCATCTCCAGAGCGGCGTCCTTCTTGGCCGCCGCGTCCATGCCGACGGTGATCATCTCAAAGCCCCGGCCGCGATACATGCGGTTCATCGCCACCAGCTCGGGCATTTCGATCACGCACGGCCCGCACCACGTCGCCCAGACGTTGACCAGCCGCAGCTTCTTCGAGCTATTGGCGGCCAGCTCCTTGATCTTCGCCGCGTCAACCGGCTGAAGCTCGACCGGCTCGGCATCCCACCGGGCCAGCGCGCGTTTGCCATCCTCCTGCTTGTCGGCCCACTTGGTGGAGCAGCCGAACACCTTCGTCTTCGGCACGGCCACCGCCTGCCCGGCCAGCAGGGCGTCGATGGCGTTACGGGCATCGTGTGACTTGGGCGTCTCCACCTCGGCATCGTCAATCCGGCCAACGTATTGCAGCTTGCGCTCGGCGTCGAAGATGAACACATGCGGCGTGGCCAGCACGCCATACGCCTTGGCCGTCGCCTGTGTCTCGCCATCGTAAAGGTACGGGAACTTGAACCCGCGCTCTTTGGCCCGAATCTTCATCTCGTCAAACGAGTCGCCCATGTCGCTGTAGCCCAGCTCATCGAGGCGCACGGCCAGCGGATCGTTGGGCGAGATGGCCACCAGCGCCACGCCTTTGTCCTTGTAGTCCTCGCGCAGCTTGATGATCCGCTGCTCGTAGGCCTGGGCGGTGGGGCAGTGGTTGCAGGTGAAGATGACCACCAGCACCTTGGCGGCCGCGAAGTCTTTGAGTCCATACGTGCGGCCATCCACGCCCGGCAGACTGAAGTCCGGCGCGGCCGAGCCGATCTCCAGCGTTTTTGGCGTGTACGCCGGGGCGCTGCCCGCCGCCATGGCCAGCCATATGCTCAACACCAACGCACGCGATCGTCCATCGTTTCGCATGTCAACCTTCCCGCGAGGCCCATGGCCTCATTGAGCCGCATGACGCGGCGCATGACAACGCGACTCAAAGCGCCACGAGTCGCGGCGCGTTATGCTGACCATTGTATCTGGCCGCTGTCAGAAGCGGCAATTCCGACTGAAACCCGGGATCGAAGGGCATGCCGGTGCTCCGGCATCTCGCTCTGGCCCGATCCCAACACCGTGACGCGCTTCCACCGCGGTGCCATCAAGATCGACTGAAGCCGTCCTTACCTCCGCCCTCCGCCGCCACCGGGCATCCCACGCCGTTGGCCGGCACGCCACGCGACAACGCCGCGCCGGCCGAGCGACGCCCCGGTGTCCATGGTGGATTACAGCCGTTGAGCCGGGAAAATTGGGCGAGAAATACGGATTAAGATTTCCCTTTTCCGGGATTTGGTGTAGGCTAGCAAGCGGACAAGTTGGTCCATATCGTATAGTCCGTGGGTATTGACGAGTCTGTTTGGAGGACTAGGATAAGCTAGGCAAATCAGGCAAGCGAGCGCTTCCGGCGCATTTTCTCCCCTCCGGAGGACACGTTGCGCAAGCACGTGTCCTCTTTTATTGGCTGAAACAGCGCGTAGACTGTTCTTTACTTGTGGTTGTGGATGGCAAGGTGATCTTCAAGCCGGGAATCAGCCGGTTTCTCGGGAGGAAGGCGTGAACTAACCACGGAGGCACGGAGACACGGAGAATCCGAGATTTGGAATTTGAGATTTGAGATTTGGAATTTGAGATTTGAGATTTGAGATTTGAGATCTGAGATTTGAAATCTGACATTTCATCGCCCATGACGGCCACGGCAAAGGAGCACATCCCGGGAGAGACGGGCTACGGGCCGCTTCTGGCGGCCGTCGGGCTTGAGGGCGAGCGCGTCTTCACGCACCCGGATATCAAGCCCTGGCGGCAGCTTGCCGATCGCGAAAACTGCACCATGGACGTGGCTCGTCCCGAGGGCGGTACGCTGCGCCTTCACATCAAGCGCTACGCGGCCGTGCGATCCCGGCCAACCCCGGCCGAATTGGAGGCCGAAGGCATCCGGCTGCTCTGCGAGGCGGGATTGCCGACGGTGTCCCTGGTGGCGTGGGCCAATCTCCCGGACAGGCGAAGCTATGTGATCCTCGAAGACCTTGCCGGCTACCGCCCGGCCGACAAGCTGATCGCCGAGGGTGTGCCCTTCGAGCGGCTCGCGCCGTGTACCGCGGAGCTTTCGGCCAGGCTGCATCGCGCCGGGCTGCACCATCGCGATCTGTACCTGTGCCACTTCTTTGTGCGGATGGCGGGCGAGGACGCCCGCGCTCCCGGCGACGACGTGAAGCTGATCGACGCCGCCCGCGTGCGCAAGCTGCCGCGGTTCTTCTTCCGCATGCGCTGGGTGATCAAGGACCTGGCCGAGTTCTGGTATAGCGCCATGCGCCTGGGCATCGGCGAGCCGGACCTGCTGGAATGGCTGCGGATTTATGCTATCAAACGTCAGATGGTTTCGCCTGCGCCGTTGCGAGATGCGGTGAAGCGCAAAGTGAGCCAGATCGCGCGGCATGATGAGAGGCTCTGCGCCGAGCAGCCAAAGAGGAATATCTCGATTCCCGAGTAGTCCGTAGTCAGTGGTCCGTTGTCAGTAGTTGGGTCCGTGGTTCGTTGGTCAGTGGATCGACTCAAAACTCGGGACTCGCCGGGCTCCCGCCACTGGCCAAGGGACCACTGACCCGTCCACGGACGACGGACCACGGACAACTGACCACCTACGGACAACTGACTACTGACAACTGACTTCATCTCGTATACTGTCCGCAATGTCGCAGCCTGAGAGAATCCTCGTGGTGCAGCCGAGCTGGGTGGGGGATGCGGTCATGGCCACCCCCGCGCTGCGGCGCTGCGCGAGCTGTATCCGCAGTCGCACATCGCGTACCTGCTTCGCCGCTACGTCAAGCGCATCTACACCGGCATGCCCTGGTGCGACAAGCTCATCACCTACCGCACCGGCCGGGGCAAGCAGCGCATGGGCCGCGGCCTGTTCGACCTGGCCGCGCGCGTCAGGGCGGGCAAGTTCGACATGGCCATCCTCCTGCCCAACTCCTTCAAGAGCGCGCTGATCTGCAAGATGGCTCGGATCAAGCAGGTGGTGGGCTACGAGCGCGACGGGCGCAGCTTTCTGCTCACCGACCGGCTGCTGCCGGCCAAGGAGCGCGGCAAGTACATCCCCGCGCCGATGGTGACGTATTACATGGGCCTGGCGCAATACCTCGGCTCGCGCGACAAGGACCACTCGCTGCAGCTCTTCATCACCGATGCCGAGCGGGGAGAGGCGCGGCACGTGCTGGAGCGAGCGGGCGTCGATCCCGCCGTCGAGCGGCCGGCGAAGGCGGGAGATCCGCCGCTGGTGCTGCTGAACCCCGGCGCGCAGTATGGCGAGGCCAAGTGCTGGCTGCCGGAGCATTTCGCGCAACTTGCCGACCGGTTCATCGACGAGATGAACGCCACGGTGCTGCTGTCGGGCTCGCCGCGCGAGAGCAAGATCATCGAGGTCATCCAGCGTCACATGAAGCACGCGGCCGTCGATCTCTCGCGCAAGGGCATCACGCTCGGCTCGCTCAAGGAGATCGTGCGTCGCTGCGACCTGGTCATCACCAACGACACCGGCCCGCGGCACATCGCGGCGGCCATGGACGTGTCGGTCGTCACCATCTTTGGCCCGACCGACCCGCGCTGGACCGAGATCAACTTCGCCAAAGAGAAGCAGGTGTCGGTCAGCGTGTTCTGCGGGCCGTGCCAGAAGAAGGTCTGCCCGCTCGACCACCGGTGCATGACGCGGGTTTCGGCGGCGATGGTGTATGAGGCGGGGAAGAAGCTGCTGAATGCCTGACTCATACGCTGTAACAAGCCGTGCAGGGTGGTCGGGGAAGAGGCGGTCCGCAAGAGGCCGCACGGACCCGGCGCCGGGATCGAGGATTTGCGTCGCGGCCTCTTGCGGCCCCTGTCGCTGGCTCGGGTGGCATGGGTGGCATGCTCACGCCGGCCGCGCGCAACGTCGATTCGCTCGACTGACGTCATTCGGCCGGCGTGGGCATGCTCGCGGGTCGCGTGCGAAACGTATGAAGGCATCGCATGGCCACGCAGCGAATTCTGTCCGTTCGGAGTTCCGCGTTTACGCGGTCTTCAGCCGCGAAGCGGCGTAAGACGATAGCCCACGTCGCGAGACGTGGGAACGCGGCGCCAGCGCCCCTCTTCGCCGCGCCGCTCAGGGTGAACTCGCGCGTGTACCGAGCGCCAGCGGCTTCCTGTCGCCCGTTCCGCCGCACTTCGTTTCCTTCGCTCGGCGCTACCACGGTTGCGCCGGTGCTTCGCTCCCTCGCGCCGGCCGACGCGCCGCCGCAGGGCCTCGGGTGCTTGTTCGGGCGGCCACCCGCTGCGCCACTCTTCTATGCCCGTGGAGATGGCAGGATCTCCCAAGTTCCCGCACAAACCCTCTTGCCGCCCTGCTCATGCTCCTTCGAAGATCGGACAAACCGCCCGGAGCTTGCCTTGACGCTCCGACCGACGCGGCCACGGGAGAGGGAACAACCGTGGCTCTCTCGATGCACTTTCGAGCCTCAATCGCATGGCTTGACGACTCGCTGTCAACGCTTCAAAGCGCCGCACATGCCCCGGCACGATGCAAGATTCGCTTCGCACCTGCGCGGCTACGCTCTGCTGGGCGAACTGCAGGGCAATTGACGCACCGCTCGCGGCCGTCTTATGATTTCGTCATGAAGACGCTCAACATCGAGTTTCCCGACGAGTTGGCGCGGCGGCTGGACCGATTCGTTCGCGACGGCTGGGCGGTCAACGAGCAGCAGGCCATCGTGGAGGCGATGCGACGGTTTCTCGATTCGCATCGGCCTGAGTTGACTGAGTCGCAGGTTATGGCCGATGTGCAATGGGGGGTCCATGGGCGAGAGTGATTCCCCCGTGGTGGTGAGCGACGCGGGACCGTTGATTCACCTGGACGAGATCGGGTGCCTGGAGCTGCTCGATTTCCCTGCCGTTTTGATTCCGACGCAGGTGTGGGAGGAAGTTGTCCGCCATCGGCCTGGGCTCCTGCAGCGATTGCCTGTTGATTCGAGTCTGCATCTCTCGAAATCGCTGCTGGACCGAGTGATTGCTGAAGTGCAGGCGTCGCCGTGACCACTCAGAACAGGAGCATTTGTCCCTCGAGCCACCGCACAAACCCCGCCCGCCCCGCCCATGCTCCTTCGAAGATCGGCCAGACCGGCCGGAACTCGCCTTGACGCTCCGCCCGACCCGGCCACGGGTGAGGGAACAACCGCAGCTCTCTCGATGGACTTTCGAGGCTCAATCGCATTGGGAGCGCGGCCGTCCCGGCCGCACGGTCCCGTGCCTCTCTCGATGGACTTTCGAGGCTCAATCGCATGGCTTGATCCCGGCGCGCCGGGACTGTCTACGCTTCACCGCGCCGCACTTGCCCCGGCGCGACGCCAGACTCGCTCCGCACCTGCGCGGCTACGCTCTGGTGGGCGATCCTTCGCACCTGTGGCTCTTGCCATCGCAGGTGGCGCAGCAGCAAACCGCAGCCATCCATCGGCCGGGCTTGGAGCGGATCTTCCTCGACGATAGAATGTAGCGATGCCTCAGACGTGGTTCGATCTTGCAGGCGACGCGCGCAGGGCGGCCAATCGGCTTGTGGAGTTCAACCCGCGCTCCTGCCTCAACCGCGCGTATTACGCGGCTTTCTCCAAAGTGAACCACGCGCTGGTTGGAACTCCCGGGGTAACCATCAAGTTGGGCCGCGAAGGGGTCAACCACCCGGGCGAATCGGGCACGGGCGGGATTCGCCGGTGGATCGTCACGCACATGCCGGATATGGAGCCGCCCAAGCGCGTAAAGCTCTCAGAGTTGATAGGGCGGCTCTACACGCTCAGGGTCGCGGCGGACTATCAGCCGTCGGTGGACGTAGATGGGCGCGACGCGCGAGAGGCCGTCTCGATCATGAATACGGTGTTTGACTCGTTCTAGTGCGAAAGGTGACATAGATGCCGACCACGCAACAAATCACGGACATCGTTGAAAAGGTCCGCAAGCGTCTTGCCGAAGGCGAACGACAGGGCATCCACTTGAAGGTCATCAGCGACAAACTTGACGACGACTGGCTTTATATCGTGGTTGTACCGTCCAAGCCGGGCGTGCGAGCATCCGAATACGCCAACTTCATGTCGAAGATCGAGCGTGAGCTTCGCGCAAGGCGATGACCAGGTGCTGCTGGTGCCCGCGTTAGAGGATTGACGCAAGAACCGCTCCCAGATGGTGCTCGTCGGCTGCGTGCGATACTCTGCCGTCTTGACGAGCGAGCAGCGAAAGAATTATTTACGTCCCTTTGAGCTCCTTTCCCTTTGAGCTCCCCGTGGTTCCAGTTTCAATGTTTCCCCAGCTCAGCTTGCCGTCGTTGTCGCATACGTTCCAGAACGTCCGAAAAGTCGGAAGGTGATGTCGTTGGCTGCGAAGTTGCCCGCGAGACTGACGGGGTGTTGCTGTCGGGATAGCACGATATGACGTCGTATGCACGGCGCTGAGGACTACGAAGAGTGTCGCCGCGGAACGTGTCGCGTGTCACTACATCATCTCTTGAGGTTGCAGGAGGGCTCGGCTCAGCGATGCGGAGCGCGCCATCGAGAACGATCGTGGCGCACGTTAGTTGCAGGCCGACATCGTCGGTACCTGCTTTTACGACCGTTATCTGCAGATCGTCAATCCGCAGAAGATGGAACGACGTGCGCAGAAGATACAGGGGCCCAGAAAAGGGACCCAGAAAAGGGGTCATAAGCAATCCTGTTCGGCCCGCTCGTTGCACCCTCGCGCCGAGGTTGGGAGCGAGCACGATTGAGGTGGGAGATGCACCTGCTCCGACGTGCGCAGAGGATCGGGCTGGGATGGAATGGGTTATTTCCGCGCAGCGTCAAGGGCCACGACGCGGACGGCTTGCGCGATCCGGCGTGTCAGATCTCGAGGGGCTTGAGCTTCGCGATGTGCGCCTCCAGTTCATCCTGCTCGGCCCAGCCGATGAAGAAGAACCGGATCATCTCGATGGTCCGTAGCGTCGGCTTGCGTCCCGTCCACAGCGCGATCAGCATGCAGACGATGATCGCCAGATAGACCTGAATCTCGATGCCGTTGGCCCGATGGCTCAGCAGGTGCCGGCAGCCCAGCACGTGTTTGAAGAAGCGAAAGAACAGCTCCACTGTCCAGCGTTTGCGGAACACCAGCGCGATCACGTCGGCCGGCAGGTCCAGCAGGTTCGTCGCGATCCACAGGCATTCCCCCTGCTCCGGCCCGCCCCGTGCCGTGTGCCCGCTCCGTTTGCGATGCACCTCGCAGGCGACCTTGATCACCCGCACCGGCTGCTTGAGCTCATCCCGTTTTCCGTCGCACCCCAGCCACACCACTTGGTCGCTGATCACCCCCGCGGCCTTGGCCTCCGCCGTCAGCGGCCGGTCCTCGATGACCTCGCACACGCTGTTGTCCCGGATGCGGCAGACGAACCACGAGCCCACATCCACGATTCCCTGGAACAGCCGGAAGCACGCATAGCCCCGGTCCTTGACGTAGACGCGCCCCGGCAGCAGCCGCTGGAGCAGGTTCTCCACCTCGCTGTCTCCCGCCGCCGTCAGGTCCATTCCCACCGGCACCCCGGCCAGCGGCTCGAAGTGCGTGTGCAGCTTGATGTCCCGCCCCGTCCAGGCCGAGCCCACCAGCTTGGCCAGCGCCGACAGTTCCGTGCCGTCCACGGCCGTCAGTGTCCCGGGCAACTGATCCAGGCGCGCGTTGTGGGGCAGCGGCTTGAGCTGCCCCTGCAGTTCCGCGATGATCGGCTTGAGCAGGTCGGCGTCGAAGACGCTGCCCGCCTCCGAGAAGCTGCCCAGGCTCGTGGGACACACCCCCAGCTCGCGCTGGACCTTCCGCAGCTCGCTGGCCTGCACCAGCCCGCGCATGCTGGTGACGATGGGGTTGAAGAAAAAGAGCAGTTGCAGCGCGATGTACTGGTCGTAGTGCAGTTGCCGGTTGTGCGCCGCGTCGCGGGCCGTGGCATGGTCGTGAAGACGGTCCAGGAGCGGCAGGAGCTTGCGGAAATACTTGAAGCCCTGAAGTTGATCGTCCGTGATCGGCTGGCGCCTGGCGCTCATGGCCCGGCATCATGGCAGGCTCGGCATGGCAGCGCAATGCGTAATCTTGCTATTCTCTGCATCTTTCGCTTTTATGAGTGACCAAGCAAGCGGAGTGCCGAACGGGATTGGGTCATAAGCCTTTTTTCACCTCCTTCTCCTTCGCCTTTTTCGGCCGTCCGACCGCCCGCAGCGAACTCTCCACCCCCAGCCGCCGCGCCGTTGTCCCGACCCAACTCGCCCCGCCGTACGGCCACCCGCGGTCCCGCGAGCAGCGCAGCGCCATCAGTTCCTTCGGACCCTCCGCCTCATTGACCCATTCCACCCAATCCCGCGGCCGATCCACCGGCACGTCCGCAGGCACTCGCACATTCCTATTTTTTGCCGCGATGCGCAAATCGTCCGCTCACCCGCCCGCCCCCGTGCTGCAAGCTCCTGACTCCACGCGAGTTGCCAGCATCCTCCCCACCCGGCGCCTGCGCCGTTGCGCCGACCATGCCCGCTTCGCGCAGCGCCGCCGACAGATACGGAGCGACCCGCCCGCGCATTTCACCGGCCGACATTCGGCCGGCGCGGCCGCGCCCGCCCCGGAAATCTGCCATGCGCAACGAAAGGAACCATGATCCTCCCCAACCCCATCCTCGCCGCCAAATCTCAAGAAGATCCGCCCAGCAGCGCCTCCATTGACCAGCGGCCCACGGACCCGACCACGGACCACGAACCACGGACCACCGACAAGACCCAGCGCATCGTCAACCTCACCTGGAAGCTCCGCCGCGTCCAGGAGGCCGAAAACCACCTCTTCGAGATCGAGGCCGCCAAAGTCCCGGCCAGCGAGGATGGCGCCCCGCTCGACCCCTGCCGCATCCTCGCCCACCGCTTCTCGGACGATCCCCACAATGCCTTCATCCTCCTCAATCGCTACGAACAAGGCATGCACCGCGAGCTTCGCCAGCTCATCACCCGCTTCTTCTACGTCCAGAAACAAGTCCCCACCACGCCCTGGTCCGATGAGGAGCTGCTGCCGATCGAACCCACCGATCCCCCTGTCCCAAACCCGCAACCTCCCGCCACGCCGGAGCTTGCAGATCCCACTCCCTCCTCCGCGCACCCTGCCCTGCGAGACGAACCCATTTCCGCCCCGCCCGCCGACGACCACCTGGGCGACGGCAACCCTCTGCCACCCGAGCCTCTGAAATCTGAAATCCTGAAATCCGAAATCCCCTCCGCATCTCCGCGCCTCTGCGGTCAGCCTTCCCCAATCGAAAATCGAAAATCGAAAATCAAAAATCGAAAATCCCCCGAACGAACCCACCGATCCCCCCGTCCCAAACCCACAACCTCCCGCCGCGCCGGAGCTTGCGGATTCGAGTCCTTCTCCCGCGCAAGCTCCCCTGCGGAACGAACCCATTGCCATCCCGCCCGCCGACGCGGCCGCATCCCCCCATGCCAAACCGCGATCAGCGCCGGCCGTTGCCGCTCCGCCACCCAGAGCGGTCGCTGACGCTTCCGCTTCAGAGCAGCACAACGCGCCCCGACTCCCGCTGTAACAATGAACACATACGGAGGCATTACATGCTCAAGCGGCACGTGACACGACGTGGGTTTCTCAAGGGAATGCTGGCGGCCGGCGCGGCGCCCTACTTTATTCCGGCATCGGCGCTGGGTGCGGATGGCCGGCCATCGCCGAGCAATCGCATCGTGATGGGCTTTGTCGGCGTTGGCGGACAGGGCTCCGGCGACATGGGCGGGTTCCTCGGATTCAACGAGGTGCAGGGCGTGGCCGTCTGCGATGTTGACGCCAACCATCGCAATCGGGCCAAGAACAGTGTGGAGGGTCGCTATGCCAAACAGAAGGAGAGCGGCCTGTACACGGGCTGTGCGGCGTACAACGATTTCCGCGAGCTGGTGACCCGCCCGGATATCGACGCGGTGTTCTGCGCCACGCCCGACCACTGGCATGCGCTGGTGACGGTCAAGGCGATGCGCAACGGCAAGGATGTCTACTGCGAGAAGCCGGAATGCCTGACGATCCGCGAAGGCCGGATCATGGTCGACACGGCGCGGCGCTATGGCCGCGTCTTCTCCGGCGGCAGCCAGCGCGTGTGGGAGGACTACAACTGGTATCACAAGTGGATGCGGGCCGGCGTCGTCGGCGAGTTGAAGGAGGCGTGGGTGGGCATCGGCGGGCCATCCGATGAGATGATCCGGCCGGCGCAGCCGGTGCCCGAAGGCATGGACTGGGACATGTGGCTGGGGCCCGCGCCGTGGCGGCCGTACAACAAGGACTATCACCCGTTCAACTGGCGCGGCTGCCGCGATTTCTCCGGCGGCGGCATGACCGACTGGGGCGCGCATCACGTCGGCGGCGCCCTCTTCGCCATGAACATGCACGATGGCCCCGGCCCCGTCGAGGTCCACCCGCCCGGCACCAATGGATATGGCGACGTGACGTACGTCTTCGCCAACGGCGTGGTGATGCACAACGGCGGAAGCTGGGGCGGGCCGATGTCGTTCCGCGGCACCAAGGGCGAATTCCCCGAGCGCACCGGCCCCGAAGCGCGCCTCGCCCGATATCTACATCCAGAACTACAAGGGCCACGGCGGCATCTTCGGCGACTTCCTGCATTGCGTGAAGACGCGCGAGCGCCCTTCCGCGACATCGAACGCGGCCACCGCACGCTGATGTGCTGCCATCTGGCCAACCTCGCGTACTGGCTGAAGCGGCCGCTCAAGTTCGATCCGGTCAAGGAGGAGATCGTCGGCGACGCCGAGGCCAACCGCTGGATTGATCGGCCCAAGCGAGCGCCGTGGACGCTGTAGTTCGTAGTGCGAGCTTCAGCTCGTAGTTCGTAGTGCGGGCTTTAGCCCGTATCCGGTCGGTGAAAGGATGGAGAACTCCCATGAAACTCAATTACATCAATATGCTGAGTGCGGTGATTGTCGCGATGGCATCGGCGTCGCTCCTGGCGCAGGATGCGAAGGTCGCCGAGGTGGCCAAGGAACTGAGCGGCGAAAAGCCCGCCGCGCAGCGGACGCCGGAGCAGTTGGCCCAGGCCTACGCGAGCGTGGTCGAATCGTTGTTGCCCGACCTGGGCAGTGACGATGCCGGCAAGCGGGCCAACGCCTGCCGGACGATCGAGCGGATCGCCTTCAACGCCAGCCGGCCCGGCGCGGATGCCGAACGCGATGCGTGCTCGAAGGCGATTGCCGCGAAGCTCGGCGGCGAGCTTCCGCCGGTGGCCAGCGCCTGGATGATCCGGCAGCTTGAGCGGATCGGGCGGGCCGAAGCCGTGCCAGTGCTGACGAAAGTCCTTGGCGATAAGGACGAGATGGTTCGCGACTGCGCCCGCCGGGCGCTGCTGAAGAACTCCTCGCCCGAGGCCGGGCAGGCGCTGCGAACAGCCCTGGCTTCGGCCAGCGATGCGTGGCGGATTGCGCTCATCAACGCCGTGGCGACGCGGCACGAGCCGGCCGACCTGCCCGCGCTGCTCAAGGAGGCGGCTTCAGACAATGACGATATCCGCATCGCCGCGATGCGCGGCCTGGCGCGGCTCGGAGACAAGTCGGCCGCCGACGTGCTGGCGGGCGCGATGAACAAGGGTTCCGCCGGCGCCAAGCTGGTCGCCACCGACTCGTATCTGCTGCTGGCGGATACGCTGTGCGGCAACGGCGAGGGCGCTGTGGCGATGGGCATGTACAAGAAGCTGCTGGCCGCGACGGGCTTCGTGAAGTGTGCCGCGGTGATCGGCGTCGGCGCGCTGGCGCGGCGGCCGATCTGCCGACCATTTTCGAGGCGATCGTGGGCGCTGATGACAGGCTCCGCGGCTTGTGCGTCGAGGCGATGGTCCTGCTTAAGGGCGCCGATGTGAACGCGGCCATCGCGGCCAAGGCCAAGACCGCCGACACCGAGATCAAGCCCGCGCTCTTGCTGACGCTGGCCCGGCGCGGCGATAAGGCCAGCCTGCCGATCTTCGTTGCGGCGGCCGAGGATGCCAACGAAGCCGTCGCGTCCGAGGCCCTTCGCGGGCTGGGCATGCTGGGCGATGCATCCGCCGTGCCGCTGCTGCTCAAGCTGGCCGCGACGAGCGGCAACGTGCAGTCGATGGCACGGACCAGCCTGGTGGTGCTTAAGGGCGAGGATGTGGACAACGCACTGATGGCGGCGATGGCGCAGGAGCCGAAGATCCGCCTGGAGGTCGTGCATGCGCTGGAAGGCCGGCGCGTAGTGGCCGCCACGCCGGCGCTGCTCAAGTCGGCCGAGGATGCCGATGGCGGCGTGCGCGGCGAGTCGCTCAAGGCCCTGGGCGCGGTGGCGCCGGCGGATGCACTGCCCGCCGTGACGGCGCTGCTGGTCAAGGCGCCGGATGACGCGGCGCGATCGGAAGCAGCCAATGCGCTGCGCGCATCGCCGCGCGAGTCCGACCCCGACAAACGTGCCGAGCCGATGCTCAACGCGCTACAATCGGCCAGCGGGCCGGCGCGGCTGGCGCTGATCGGCGTGCTGGGCCGCCTGGGCGGCGCCAAGCCGTTGGAAGCTGTGCGGACGGCCGTGAAAGACAGCGATGCCAAGATCAAGGATGCGGCGATCCGCGCGCTGGCCGATTGGCCGGATGCTGCGGCCGCGCCCGACCTGCTGGCCATCGCGCAGAACTCGACGGAACAGACGCAACAGGTGCTCGCGCTCCGTGGCTACGTTCGCGTGGTGCGCCTGGAGAGCCGCCGATCACCCGCCGAGACGGCGAAGATGCTCATCGCCGCGCTGGAAGTCGCCAAGCGGCCGGATGAGAAGCGCCAGGTCATCGGCGGGCTGGCGGAAACGCGCGACATCGCAGCGCTGCAGGCCGTCGCGCCGTTCCTGAGCGATGCAACCCTGTCGGGCGAGGCGGCCAACGCCGCCGTCCGCATCGGCCGCGACATCGTGAACAACCAGCCGGCGGCCGTGAAAGCGGCCATGGAGCAGGTCCTGGATGTCACCAAGAACGCCGACCTGCAGAAGCAGGCCAAGGAGACGCTCGACCGCGCCGAGCAGAGGATCAAGGAGATGGCGCCGAAGAAGTGATGACCACCAACGTGGAGCAAGAGCAGGAGATTTCCAGCGTCCAGCGTGCAGCCGTGATCTTGCTTTCCCGGGCTGCCTGCTGCTGCTAGAATGCGTGGTGGGCAGATGGAGAACGCCATGCATGCTAACAGCGCTGTGTCTCGACCGCCGGCCCGGGAACGAGCTGCCGCTACGGCCGAGGACGAATTCCGGATGCTGGCTGCGCAGTGGAGGGAGGACAGAGATCCCGCCGGCTCCGTGATGCAGATGTGCGTTCATCCGGCGTATCAACGGATCATCGGCATGGGCTCGACAGCGATCCCTCTGCTCCTGGCCGAACTCCAGCGTGAGCCCGACAGGTGGTTTTGGGCGCTGGAGGCGATCACGGGGGATGATCCCGTGCCCGAGGCAGATCGAGGAAGACTCGCGAAGATGACGGCGGCCTGGCTCGCGTGGGGTAAGCGGAATGGGTACATCGCGTGAAGAACGGCTGTGCGCGCTGTTCCCCAAACTGAGGGCCAGCGGGTTCCGCATCACAAGCCCGGCAACGCCGGCATACAACTGCATTGCCTGGGCGGTGGGGCAGGATGACGTTTGGTGGGAGCCCACCCCGCTGGGCAAAGAGTACTGGCCACCGGGGTGCCCGAGGGAGTACAGCACCGAAACATACATCGCCGCGCTGAGGGCGGTCGGGTTTGAGGTATGCAGCGATTCGATGATCGAATCAGGCTTCGAGAAGGTTGCGCTCTACGCGAAATCCGAGAGTGAGTTCCATGCCGCGCGACAGCTAGGCAGCGCCGTCTGGACGAGCAAGCTCGGCCAACTTGAGGACATCGAACACGGCACCTTGGAGGGCCTCGTCGGCCTGGTCTACGGGAAGGTCATCTGCATCCTTAAACGAAGCACTTCGGCGCGAGAATCAGAGTAGAAAAGCCGGCTGGTGTGGTGGTTCCAGTCTTCTGCATCGCCCTTGGCGCAGATCGGATCGGCGTTGTCTCCTTGGTTGCCTTCCGGAGCGCTTCAGCGCCTTTCGATTGATTCTGCTGCACGCGACGGGTAGCGTATTGTCGTGTTTCGGGGCGAAAGCATATCGCGAATCATGCATGACAAGCACGCCGCACGCTACCCGAGCTGGGCGATGGCCAGTCTCTTCCTCGCCCTGTTGTCCTCTGTCACCGGCTGCGGCGGCACTGATAGATCAGCCTTGCGCGGGGGCGACACAGCGCTCGCCAACACACGCCCAAGCGCGAGCGAGCTCTCGATCGTCTTTGCCGAGCAGTATCGCGGGCCGGGAGAAAGGAAGGCCATGTTGTTCGAGTTGAACGGTGTGGCCGTCGGCGGGGGTGTTGCGGGATTTCAGGAGGTTGTGGGGGCCGTGGAGCGCGCCGCGCGGCAGCCGCGTGACAGTTTCCCGCAGCTACGCGCCTCCGAGCGGGAAGTTTGGGACTCCGAACGACGGCGGCAACGGCGAGTACCGTGCGCTCCCGCCGATCTGGAAGACCGGCCCCCTGATGGTGCGCTACAACGAGGCCGTGGCCCGGCGGTCGTTGCGGGTGCGCTATGTCGAGCCATTCCCGCCTGATGGCTATGAAGAAGATGAGTATCATGGGCCCCGCGACGATCGCTTCCGCCGCGAACTCCCGTACATCACCACTACCAGGCCGTCCGAGTGAATAGGATCGCGGGCAGCGTTCCGTCTTATCCTATCGAACCAGCCCATTGAAAAGGCCGCTCGCCTTCGAGCGGCCTTCTCGGTTGGGTTGAAGTGCGGTTTTACTCGCCGATCTTGAGATCGCCCAGGCCGGTGATCTGCTCGCCGCCTTCCAGGCCGCCGCGCAGGCCCTTGGCCTTGCTGCGCTCGGCGCGCTCCACCTCGCGGGCCTGCTCTTCCATGGCCCACTGGGCACGCTTGAGCGACAGACCGATCTTGCGCTCTTCCGAATCGACGCGAAGGATCTTGACGTCGACTTCCTGGCCGATCTTGAGGGCCTCTTCGGGCTTCTCGATCTTCTGATCGGAAATCTCGCTGATGTGGAGCAGGCCTTCCAGGCCGGGCTCCAGTTCCACAAAGACGCCGAAGTTGGCGATCTTGGTGACGTGGCCCTTGACGACCATGCCCGGGCGGTAGTTGGCCGGGATGACGTTGACCCACGGGTCCTCTTGCATCTGCTTGAGGCCCAGGGCGATGCGCTGTTTCTCCTGATCCACGGAGAGGACCACGGCCTGGATTTCCTCGCTCTTCTTGAGGACCTCCGACGGGTGGCCGATCTTCTTGGTCCACGACAGGTCGGACACGTGCAGCAGGCCGTCGATGCCTTCCTCGATCTCGACGAACGCGCCGTAGTTGGCGATGTTGCGGACCTTGCCCTTGACCACCGAGCCGGGCGGGTATTTCTCGGCCACGCGCTCCCAGGGGTTCTCCTCGACCTGCTTCATGCCGAGGCTGATCTCCTGCTTGTCCTTGTTGATCTCCAGGACCTTGACCTTGACCTTCTGGCCCTGGCTGACCATCTCGGACGGATGATTGATGCGCTTGGTCCAGGACATCTCGGAGATGTGGACGAGGCCCTCGACGCCTTCTTCGAGCTTGCAGAACGCGCCATAGGACATGATGTTGACGACCTCGGCCTCGTGAACGCTGCCGACGGCGTACTTGGTCTCGATATTCTCCCAGGGGCTGGCTTCCTTCTGCTTGAGGCCCAGCGCGATCTTCTCCTTTTCCTTGTCGATCTGCAGGACCTTGACCTCGATCTCCTGGTCGATCTTGAGGATGTCGCTGGGATGGTTGATCCGGCCCCAGGACATGTCGGTGATGTGCAGCAGGCCGTCGATGCCGCCCAGGTCGATGAACGCGCCGAAGTCGGCGATGTTCTTGACGGTGCCCTTGGCGATCTGGCCGATTTCCAGGCCGTCCAGCGTCTTGCGCTTCAGTTCCTCGCGCTGCTGCTCGATGAGCTTGCGGCGGGAGATGACGATGTTGCGGCGCTCCTCGTCGATCTTGAGGATGACGGCGTCGATGCTGCGGCCGATCCAGTCGGAAATCTCGCCGGGGCGGCGGATGTCCACCTGGCTGGCGGGAAGGAAGACGGGCACGCCGATATCGACGAGCAATCCGCCCTTGATCTTCTTGGTGACCTTGCCGGTGACGGGGTCGCCCTCCTTCTTGGACTTCATGATGGCTTCCCAGTTGATGATGCGGTCGGCCTTGCGCTTGGAGATGCGCACCAGGCCGGTGTCGCCTTCAACTTCTTCGAGAAGCACGCGGACTTCGTCGCCGATCTTGACGTTTGCCGGCTCGTCGAACTCGCTGCGCTCCAGGACGCCTTCGCTCTTGAGGCCCAGCTCGATGACGAAATCCTCGCCGCTCATGCCGGAGACGCGGCCCTTGAGGATGGCGCCGGGAACGAAGTCCTGGACTTCATCCTGCTTGACGAGCAAGTTGAGGTCGGTGGCGGCCTCACCCAGAGCGCTACCGACGGCGATGTTGACTTCCTCGTCGATGTCGCCCAGGGAATTGATAAGATTGTAATCGACCATTGAGATATGCGGCGGTTGCCCGCCTGTTCCTTGTTGTGCGTGGCCAATTGTTGAAAAAACGCCGGCGTCCACGCTATGCCGACGTCCCGTGACAAAGTTGGGCAGGCGGAACATCCGCCCGGCCGCAAACAGCCAAGTATAGAGGCGGGCGGGATTTGATTCAATGGCGCGATGAGGCAAGTAGAAATGTCACCGCTTCTCCCCCAACGCACGCCGGAATACAATGGAACGGGAGACGTGATCTATGCCGATCCACGATTGGTCCAACGTCCCACCGGGTTTGTTTCACCACTTCCATCAGAATTGGACGGTGGAGATCTGCGACAACCTCAACGATGGCCGGCTCCCGGATGGCCATTACGCCCTTGTGGAGCAGCGCGCGGTGGGCCTTGTTCAGGACGTGCTGACCCTCCGAGAGCGCCAGCGCCAGGACGATCCCCTGCCACTCACAGGCGGCGGCCTTGCCGTGGCGGATGCGCCGCCCAAGGCATGGCTCGTGAGCCGCGCTGAGGATGAGGAACTGTACGCCACCCGTGCCAATCGCGTCGCCGTTCGTGCCGCGGATGCGCACCTGGTGGCCGTCATCGAGATCATCTCGCCGGGCAACAAGGCCAACAAGCAGGCCCTTCACGCGCTCGTCAGCAAGTCGCTCGAATTCCTCCAGCAGGGCGTGAACCTGCTGCTGGTCGATCTCCTGCCGCCGTCGCCGCGCAACCCCCAGGGCATTCACCCGCTGATCTGGAGCGAGGTCCGCGAGGAGCCCTTTGTGCTTCCCCCCGGCCGGCCGCTGACCTTGGCTGCGTATGCCGCCGGCCCTCCGCCCACGGCCTATGTCGAGCCGGTCGCCGTGGGGCAGCCGCTGCCCGACATGCCCGTCTTCCTCGACGCCGACACCTACGTACCGCTGGCCCTCGAAGCAACGTATGCCGAAACCTGGCGGCACTGCCCGCGGCAATACAAGGAACAGGTGAGCCCGGGTTAGGGCAACATCACCCCCTCCCCGCCTCCTTGAGCACCCCCTGCGCCCAGGCCGCGTCGGGGCCTTCCAGCGGTGGGTCCGCGGGCTTCGCGTAGTCGATGTTGTCGTGGCCGCCGGCCGTGTAGACGCGGGCGACCAGCGGCGATATCGTCATCCTTCACCACCAGCCGCCCGCGCCGCGGGTAGCGCAACAGGTCGATCTCGACGACGCTCACCTGCCCGCGCTCGTAGTCCTCAAGCTTCTTCCTGTAGCCCTCATTGAGCTTGCCCGGCATCTTGTTCCAGGGGCTGATAACTTCGATGGCGGTGATCACGCGATTGCCGTTGGTGGTGTCGATGATCTGAATCCACTTGTCCGTCACCGGCCCGTAAGCGAACTCGATCACGATTGGATCGATGGTAGATGCGGGGGCGAGGACTGCCGTCGCGCCGCCGCGCTCGCGACGGCCCAGATCGACCAGCGCCGTTCCTGGTCTGTACTCCTTTAGCGGCTCGTCTCCCGCATCCATAATCAATCGCTCTTCGATTCTCGCGCGGAGCGGAGACGGGAGCCGCGGCTGAAGCACCTCGCCTATGTAGGCCGCAAGCGTAGCGCGCACGTCAGACCACCGGCTCTCCAGGTATGGGTCCATTCCTGGAAACGGGCTGTTTATGGCAGACAATTATACCGCGCCTCACGCCTGCGGCGGCGTTTCGAGTTTAACTTCTGGTTGGATACGGGGTACAATCGTCTTTGTGGAGCAGGAACGAGGTGCTGCCATGGCCACTACTCAGGAGCGAACCGTGGGCCGTTTTGCCGTCGATGTGGTGCTGAGCAACGAGGGAGACGTTCGTGACGCCAAGGCTGGTCGCATCCCGCCGAGCCAGGTCCGCCGCGTCACCATGCGTGGCGTCGTTGACAGCGGTGCCGCCCGTTTGGTCATTCCGAAAGCCATCGCCGAGAAGCTTGGCCTGGAGCCCTCCGACCCCGTCAAGGTGCGCTATGCCGATGGCCGCACCGCGGAACGCCCCGTAGCGCAGGGAATCCGCCTGTCGTATGCCGGCCGCGACGACGTCTTCAGCGCCATCGTGGAACCAGACCGCGAATCCGCGTTGATCGGGGCCGTGGTCATGGAGGTCCTCGATCTTATCGTGGACTGCGCCGCCCAACGCCTGGTCCCCCGCGATCCCAGATACATCATCGCCGAAATCGAATAGTGGGGGCTGATACCGCCTCCGGCCTTTGCATGCTAAACTTCCATCGTGTTCACCCTCACCCGGCTGGTCGCGGGCGCGATGAGCGGAACGAGCGCTGACGGCGTCGACGTGGCCATCGTGCGCGTCGAGGGCTGGACGCAAGAGATCTCGGCTGCGCTCGTGTGGCATCAGCATCGGCCATATGAGCCGTCGCTGCGGAAGATGATCGGCGATACGCGAACCGCCGCACAATCCTCCCTTCGCGACCTCGCCGAGATGGGCCGGCAGATTTCCCTGGTCTATTCGGCCGCCGTCAATGAAGCCCTGCTGGCCGCGCGGCTCGATGCGGGACACTTGGCGTGCGTCGCCGCACATGGCCAGACGCTCTTTCACGATCCGCCGCTGACCATCCAGTGGCTGGACCCTTCGTTGATCGCCGCCGAAACCGGCTGCACGGTCGTGAGCGACTTCCGCCGCGCCGACTGTGCGGCCGGCGGGCAGGGCGCGCCGCTCGTGCCCTATGCCGACTTCGCGCTCTTTCGTCATGCCAGGAAGAACCGGGTGCTGTTGAACATCGGCGGCATCGCGAACATCACGTTTCTTCCGGCTGGGTGTACGCTGGAGCAGGTGGTGGCCTTCGACACCGGCCCGGGAAACTGCATCAGCGATGAACTGGCGCGGCGGCGGCTGGGCAAGGCGTGCGATGAAGGCGGCGCGTGCGCTGGCCGGGGGCAAGCGATCGAGACTGTCGTGCAGCAGGTGCTGGCCGCGCCGTATTTCCGGCAGGCGCCGCCGAAATCGACGGATGGCCCGGCGATGCTGAGGATTTTCGAGACCAGTGCCGCCAGTACACTCACTGGCGGTCCTTTCCCGGCGCAGCAACAGTCAGATTCCGCCGGTGAGTGTACCGGCGGCACTACATGCGACCTGCTCGCCACCGCTTGCGTGATCACGGCCCGGGCGATCGGCGACGCCATCGGGCGGTTCTGCGGCCGGATCGACGAGGTCGTCGCCAGCGGCGGGGGGACGCAGAATCGCACCATGATGGGCGAGCTTGCCCGGCACATCGCGCCGGCGACGATCCTGGGCACGGATGAGCTGGGGATCCCATCGGCCGCCAAGGAAGCGATCGCTTTCGCGCTGCTCGGGCTGGCGACACTGGACGGGCTGCCGTCGAACGTACCTTCGGCGACAGGGGCGGCGCGGGCGGTGGTGCTGGGGTCCGTGACGCCTATGCCGTGACGGCCCGGAACTCAGGGAGCAGGTCGGGGCCGCGTATCTTCTCTTGCCCTGTTCCCCCATGGCTGTATAATTGAACTTTAGATGTTCAATCGTACGGCATCGATAAGGAGGTCAACGCTGTGATCGCCCGCCACCTTGCCGCCCCCCTCAAGAAGGCCGCCGGGCAATTCCCCGCTGTCAGCGTCACCGGCCCCCGGCAATCGGGCAAGACCACGCTGGTCAAATCGGTCTTTCCCGACCATCCGTACGTTTCATTGGAGGCGCCCGATCAACGCGCCTTTGCCCACGATGATCCCCGCGGGTTCCTGCGGCAGTTTCCGGACCGCGTCATCCTGGATGAAGTCCAGCGGGCCCCTGACCTCTTCTCCTACATCCAGGTCCTGGCCGATGAGGATCCCAGGCCCGGGCGATTCATCCTCACCGGCTCGCAAAACTTCCTGATGCTGCACCATATCAGCCAGACACTGGCGGGGCGCTCGCGGTCCTGCATCTTCTGCCCTTCTCGCTGTCCGAGCTGGCCGGGCGCAGGCCTCTGCCGCCGGAGAAACTCGGGGAAATGGCCCGGGGCCGCAAACCGGCGACCGGTGATCTGCTCACCACCATGCACACCGGCTTCTACCCGCGCATCCATGATCGAAAGCTCGACGCCGGCCAGTGGCTGGCCAGCTACGTGCAGACTTATCTCGAACGCGACGTACGGGACCTGATCAACGTCGGCGACGCCGAGGCCTTCAATCGCTTCTTGCGGCTCTGTGCCGGGCGCACGGGGCAACTGCTGAACCTCACCTCCCTCGGCGCCGATTGCGGCATCTCCCATACCACCGCCCGCCGCTGGGTCTCGCTGCTGGAGGCCAGCTTCATTGTCCATCTGCTTCGCCCCCATTACCGCAACTTCAGCAAACGTCTTATCAAGAGCCCGAAGCTGTACTTCCTGGATGCGGGGCTCCTCTGCTATCTCCTGCGGATCCGCGAGCCGCGGGATCTGGCCAGCCACGCGTTGCGCGGCCCGATTTTCGAGAGCATGGTGATCGCCGAAATACTGAAGAGCCGCCTGCACCGCGCAAAGGAGCCCGATTTGTACTTCTGGCGCGATGTGACGGGCCACGAGGTCGATGTGCTCGTCGATGCCGGCTCACGACGCATCCCTGTGGAGATCAAGTCCGGCGAGACGGTGGCATCCGACTTCACCGCCGGCCTGGACTATTGGCGCAACTTGGCCGGAGATGCTGACGTTCCGGCGGCCCTCGTTTACGGCGGCGATAATTCCTACATGCGCAGCGGCATTGCTTGCCACTCCTGGCGCGATCTCTGAACCACTCACCTTGGCTGGGGCACCGTGGCAGCCGCGACAGCCCTCTAAACCCGCCCCTGCGCCTCCGCGATCCGGTCCAATAACGCGTGCAACTCCCGATCCGGCACGGCGCTGCGGGCTCGCTCGTGGTAATAGCCGGCCACCTTCGTCAATCGCTCGATCAGCGGCCGGGGCTTGGGGAGCGGCCCCGTGATCGCCGTCAGCTTGGCGTGATCAAACGTCGTACACCATCCCTTGTCGCCCAGCAGCGGGCCGGTCCAATCCTTGTTGTGCCGCAGCAGCGTCTCCGTCGGCACGTGGACGATCTTGGGCTCGACCCCCAGCACCCCGCCCATGGAGAAGAAGATCTCATCCCACGTGTATACGCCATCCGAGCAGATGTGAAACGCCTGGCCCGCCGCCCGCTCTTCGCCGAACAGCTTCACGAACGGCGCCGCGAAATCCTCGGCGTGCGTCAGCGTCCAGAGCGAGTTGCCGTCGCCGTGCGAGATCACCGGCCGGCCGTGCAGCATGCGCCAGGCGTGGTGGTCGCCGCTCACGAACGTGCCGGGGAACCGTCGCCGGAACGTGTGGCTCGGCCGAACGATCGTCGCGCAAATGCGCCCATCGCGATGGGCCGACATCAGCGCCGCCTCCATGTCCGCCTTGGTCTGCGAATAGACCCAGTAGGGATTTCGCAGCGGCACGTCCTCGGTGATGCGGAACCGCCGCGGCGGCTTCTCATAGGCCGACGCCGTCGAGATGAAGATGTACTGGGACGTGTGCCCGGAGAAGACCCCCAGATCGGCCTCGATGTCGGCCGGCTTGAAGGCGATGAACTGGCAGACGACGTCGAAGTTCTCGCGCGAAGCTGTGTGTAAAGCGTCTTGTCGGCCATGTCGCCAGCGATATGCCGCACGGTCGGCGGCAGCGGCTCCTCGCTGTGCCCGCGATTGAAAAGCGTGCAGTGGTGGCCGGCCTGGCACGTGGCCCAGAGGCAGGCATAGGAGATCTCGCCGGTCCCGCCGATGTATAGCACCTTCATAGGCGGGGCATTGTAAGGAAAACTGACGTGTGTCAAAGTGCTTGCCAAAGTGGTTGGCGGCGCAGGGGCGATTTGGCGGTATAATACGGTTGAGATGAGTCACACAACAACTGAATCGGTGCGGAAGAAGCTCTCTCCCAACGAGATGGCGATCATGACGGCCCTGTGGGATGTCGGCCAGGGCACCGGCAAAGAGGTGCTCTCGCGCGTCACGCTGCCGCTGGCGCAGACGACGCTGCTGACCTACCTCGCGCGGCTGGAGACCAAGGGCTACGTCAAGCGCCAGCAGTCGGATCGCGGCTACATCTACATGCCGGCCGTGCCGCGAATCTCGGTCGCCAGCCACCTGCTGGACCAGGTCATCACGCAGTTCGACGGGCGACTCTCCTCGCTCGTGTCGCACTTCGTGCAAACCCGCAAGCTCACCGACGACGAGCTGCACTGCGCCTGCGCGACGTTATCGGCCAGCTCGACCAGGAGGTTTGAACATGACCGGTCAGGCCCTTGCGGTGATGCCGCGCCTGCGGCTGTTGGTATGGTTTGACCTGGAGACGGCGCTCTGGTCGGCCCTGGCCCTGGTCGTGGCGCTGGTGCTGGCGCAATGGATGCAGGGCGCCTGCCGATCTGGCGCAAGGGACTGTGGCTGGCGGCCATGCTCGTGCCCATGGCCGTCGTCATGATGGCCGCCCTGCTGCCCGCCGAGGATCGCGGGTGGGTTCCCACGGACTGGCTCCGGCGAAATGTCGGCCTTGCCGGCGCTTCGGATGGTGCGCCTTTCCGCCGTCAATATTGCCGCGGTCTGCTATGGCGGGTGGATTATCCTGAGTCTTTTCATCGAAGTGGGCGCTGCCCTTCGCGGCCATAAGCTGCTGGGGCGGGCGATACCAGTGCAAGACCCCGCCGTCGTCGCGCTGTACACGCATCTGGTGCGGTCCATGGGCTGCCCGCGCCCGCCGAGGCTGGTGCAGAGTGACGAAGTGGCCTCGCCCTTCATCCTCGCCAGCCCCTTTCGCGGCACGACGATCATCCTGCCCGACGCGCTGGCCGAATGCGGCGACGTCGCGGCGCTGCGAGCGGTGCTCGCACACGAACTCGCCCATGCCCGCGTGGGCGATCCCTGGGTGCAGCGGCTGATCTCGCTGCTACGGTGCATCATGCCGCTGACCTGGGTGTGCTCGCTGATGGCCATGCGGGTGTTCTGGGAGGATGCGGCCGAGGAGACCGGCGATCTGCGCGCCATTCGCGGCAGCGGTCTCTCTCAGGGGCAGTACGCCACGGCGCTCAAAGACCTGGCGCTGGGCCCGGCGCCGGTGATGGGGCTGGGCTTTGCCCGGCTGGACGAGCTGCCGTCCGGTCCCCGCAAGCTGCTGGCACGCCTGGTCGGACGACTGCGCGCGCTCAAGCTCGCCCCGAACTGGCGCGAACGCCCTGCCCTGGCGCCCTGCCTGCGCGGCCGCACTGGGCGGAATGCTGTTCCTGCTGGCCGGCTATTCCCAGTTAAGCCAGCTCGTCGAAGACCCCCGCACGACGGTGGCCCAGGCCAGCGCACCGAGTGCCGCTGCGCCGCTGTCGCCCGAGGAGTACCGCTCGATGGCGAAGAAGCCTCGCGCCGACCGCGAGTTGAGGAAGCTGGAGGACCGTGTGCGAAAGAGCGCCGAGAAGCATCCCAAGCGCGACAAGCGGGCCGAGCCCGCGGGGAGCATCTCCGATCCTGAGATTTAACCACTGCGCGAATTCAAGAACTACTTGACGGCGGCCCGTCTGGCCGTCATAATGAATTACGTTCATTAACTGATCTTCATTTGGAGACGGCATGGGCACCCGGGAACGACGGCAACGCGAGGCGCAACGCAGGCGCGGCGACATCCTCAACGCGGCCCGGAAGCTCTTCTGGAAGAACGGATACGCCGGCACCACCATGCCCCAGATCGCCGCCGCCGTGCAGCTTGCCCAGGGCACGCTCTACCTCTATTTCCCCGGCAAGGATGCCCTCTACGCCGAGCTGCTGGCCGAAGGATACGAGCTCCTGCGACGGCACCTGGAAGCGACGCTCGCCAAGCCCTCTTTGCCCCGCCAGGCGGCCGGAGCGCTGCTCGATGGGTTCCTGGGTTTCGCTCGCCAGTTTCCGGAATATTTCGACGTGATCTTCTTCCTTTTGCAGAAGGAAGGCGGCGACAAGAGCGCTCATGCCGGTGAGCAGCTTCAGCGCCTCAAGGCCGCCGAGGATTCGTGCAAGGCCGTCGCCGCTCAGGTCCTCAAGCAGTCGCATTACGCGGCCACGTCGGCCGAGCTGGTCGTGGATGCGGTGTGGAGCATGCTGGCCGGAGTCGTGTTCTTCTTCCGTAACGACGATCGCTACGACGTGGTGGCCGACGAGGCGCGGAAGTTGATCCTCTCGGCCGTGTTCCCGAGCCGGTGATGAGACCTGCCCGCGATAAGCGGGCTTTCTTTTCGACTTATGGTGAACGTAATTCAGTAGATGATACACATTCAGGAGAAGCCATGAAAATCCTGCTGATTCTGCCGGCCGTCGAGCATCTGCGCGTCACTTCCGACAAGCCCCTCGTCCCGAAACTGCGCCATGCTCCGCTTCAGCGTATTGCCGCTGACCACGGTGGCGGCGCTGACCCCGCCGCAGCACCAGGTCGCCCTCTGCGATGAGAACGTGCAGGCGCTGGACCTGGATGCCGATGTCGATCTGGTCGGCATCTCCTTCATGACGGCGCTGGCCAATCGCGCCTACGAGATCGCCGACGCGTTCCGCGCCCGGGGCAAGATCGTCGTGGCGGGCGGCTATCATCCGACCTTCTGCCCCGAAGAGGCGGCCAGGCACTTCGATGCCGTCGTGGTGGGCGAGGCCGAGGGGCTCTGGCCGCAGATCCTCGCCGATGCGCAGGCGCGACGGCTCCAGCCCATCTATCGCCACCACGGCTCCGTTGACCTGCGCAACACGCCCGCGCCCCGGCGTGATCTGGTCGCGGCCACGGCCAAACATTACGTGACGGCCAACGCCGTGCAGACGGCGCGCGGCTGCGCGCACGGCTGCCGCTATTGCTCGATCACCGCGTTTCACGGCCGGACCTATCGCACCCGGCCGATCGCCCATGTCCTCGACGAGCTGCGTCGCTGCCGCGGCACTTCATGTTCGTCGATGACAACATCATCGCCGATGGCCAGTACGCGCGGCAGTTGTTCGAGGCGATGGTCCCGCTGAAGAAGCGCTGGGTGAGCCAGTGCTCGCTGAAGATCGCCGATGAGCCGCAACTGCTGAAGCTGGCGTACGCGGCCGGCTGCCGCGGGCTGTTCATCGGCATCGAAACGCTCAGCCGGGAGAACCTCGCGTCGATGGACAAGCGGTTCAACGACGCCGACCACTATCGCCAGCGCCTGGCCGCGATCCGGCGGTGCGCATCGGCGTGCAGGCGGGCATCATTGTTGGCCTCGACAGCGACGATGTCACGGTGTTCCAGCGCATGCTGCGATTCCTGAGCACGGCCGGCATCGACGAGATCCAGCTCAACATCCTCACGCCGCTGCCGGGAACGCCGCTGTTTGAGGACTTCCAGCGCCAGGGGCGGATCATCGACCGCGACTGGAGCCACTACGACTTCCGGCACTGCGTCATCCGGCCAGCGCGCATGACCTCGCAGCAACTCCAGGACGGCGCGGATTGGCTCTATCGGCAGTATTACCGCCTCGACCGCATCGTCCTGCGCATGCTCAAGGCGCTATGGAGATCGGGGCCGCTGGGCGCGTACCTGACGTGGCGGCTGAACCTGACCTATCGCTACGACAACATCCGCGAAGGGATCGTCGGCCGGAATCCGGCGCGGGAGGATGCGGCTATGCCGAGGGGCACGTTGGCGACGGAGTGACGGAGTGATGGGACCTCTCTGTGCGATTGCGGTGGAACCGGATCGAGGATCAGCGAGCAAGGCCACGCGCGGAGGAGGCGATCTGCTATAATGCCGGCGGTGCCGAAAGGAATCCCTATGGCGATCAACTGGCAGGATTATATCGAGGAAAAGCCGGGCGTGATGATGGGCAAGCCCGTGTTCAAAGGCACGCGGCTGACGGTCGAGCACATCCTGACCGAGCTGGGCGGAGGCATGCAGCCGGACGAGTTGCTGGCGAACTACCCCACACTGCGCCCCGAGCACCTTTGCGCCGCCCTTCTCTACGCGGCCGCCGTCGTGAGCATGGATGAGTCGATCTACCAGTAAGAGGGCTGGCGATGCGATTTTTCGCCGATGAGAACACGCCGCGCGGATCGTGCAGTGGATGCGCGATCAGGGCCATGACGTGAACTGGGCGCCGGAGATAGCTGCCGGGGAGTGCGACGAAGTGTGGCTGCGCCAAGCCGAGGCCCAAGAGCGGCTGATCATCACCGCCGACAAGGACTTTGGGGACATGGTCTTCCGGGATCGCCTCAATACGCAGGGAAACTTAAAGGGGAGGGAAACTTAAAGGGGACGTAAGTTATTTCTGCGGCCCGGAGAGATTCGGATCGGAAACGCTGTGTTTCCGCGGCCCGTCAAGTTGTTTCGAGCACATGGAGGAACTCGCGCGGCGGGAAACTTAAAGGGGACGTAAGTTATTTCTGGGGAAACTTAAAGGGGACGTAAGTTATTTCTGCGGCCCGGAGAGATGCGGATCGGAAACGCTGTGTTTCCGCGGCCCGTCAAGTTGTTTCGAGCACATGGAGGAACTCGCGCGGCGGGACGATGCGAGTCTGCTTCCACCGCTTCAGGACCGGCAAGTCGTTGTCGCGTGTGACCAGGTATTGGGCGTCGGATGCCTCGGCGAGCGCCAGAAGGTAGTTGTTGTCGGGATCGCGGCAGACGGTGACTTCCAGCGCCGTGTCGATCTGCGTGCCGCCTTGGGCAAGGGCGATGGCAAGCCGCTCAGCATCCTCCACATCGAACCAGCGGCGCATGCGCTCGCGGGATGCCACGTCGCGAAGCTCTTCGAGCAATTGGCGGGAGGTGACGAGCTGAAGCTGCCCTTGGCGCAGAGCCAGAAGGATGGTTCCGGCCCATCCGCCGGCCAGGCTGCTGATGAGAACGTTGACGTCGATTACCGCTGATGTAATGGGCGTTCCCTCCGCGCTTCGCGGACGACGCGGTCGATGTCCTCGTCGGTGAGAGGGTCGGCCAGTGCTCTGCGATGGACCTTGTCGGCGATCTCCTCGAGGCAATCCAGGGCGGCCAATCGGTCGAGGGAGCGGAAGAGTTCCAGTCGCTGTTCGCGGGACCAGCGGCTCACCTGCTCAACGATTTGTGCGACTTCGGAGGACATGAGCTCGTCGCCGGGATGGTGGTGGGCGAGTACGCCCACCACGCTTGATATTATCTCGGGGGAGAGGGGGCGTCAATTGCCCGGTGGCCGATCTTCAGCACGGCCCCCGAAGGCGCAGCTCCAGACCCCATCCGCCGCCGGGAACCGCTCGCCCCCACGAATCGCAGCCTGCACGATCTCCTGCCGGCCCGCTTCACCCGTCAGGGTCTGCGCTGCGCATTTCACGCCGAATCCCCGACCGCACGCGCGTCCCGCCGAATGACAACCGCCGCTCCCGCCAAACCTTGCGCCGACCACTCTCGCGCCGCCGTTGCACGCTGCTGCGCGGAAATGAGCCGGTCTGCGCAACGCCACCGCATATATGAGGAGCCAGCCACCCGCGTGTCACCGGCCAACGTTTGGCCGGCGCGGCGTCGCCCGCCCCGCGAACCACAGAAGCCATGCCTCCATCGCCATCCGCCATCCGCTATCTGCCACGTATCTTCCGCGTTCCTTCGTCGCTTCGTTCCTCTGTCGCTTCGTCGCTTCCGCGAAACGAACCCACCGATCCCCCAGCCCCAAACTCGCAACCTCCCGCCGCGCCAGAGCTTGCAGATTCCACTCCCTCTCCCGCGGAATCTCCCCAGCCAAACGAACCCATTTCCGTCCCGCCCGCCGCCACTGCGGCATCGATTATCCAGCAGGTCCCGCAGGCCTCGCCCACCGCGTCAGCCCCTTGTGGACCGGCCAACGGCCCAGGTCCCGATTCGCGTGGCACATCCACTGACGAACGGACCACGGACCCGACCACGGACCACGAACAACTGGCAACTGACGATACTCCCGCCACCCCCTTGAACATTTGCCGCGAATCTGTGATATGTCAGGCCCGAAAGGCCTACATGCACCAGAAACTCCCCGCGCTGCTATGCCTGATGATGTCGAGTTTCCTTTTTGCCCAGGGCTCCGACCCCTGGGCCGACCTGCCACACTACACCTTCGACAAGCCGCGCACGGGGCTCGTCGCGATCGAGGATGAGATTCGAATCGCCACGCCTGAGAAGCGCGCAGATCGAGGAGAAGCTTATGGCCGTCCTGCAATCGCCGCAGGCCACCAGCGACGCCAAGGCGTGGATCTGCCGTCAGCTTCGCTGGGCCGGATCGGACAAGTGCATCGCCGCCGTCGCGCCGCTGCTGGCCGACAAGGACATCGCCACGGCCGCCCGCATGACGCTGCAAAGCATCCCCAAGGCCGACGCCGTCCTGCGCGACGCCATCGGCAAGCTCCAGGGCGAGCTGCGGGCCGGCGTCATCCAGAGCCTCGGCCGCGGCGCGACCGCCAATGCGTGCCGCTGATCATCCCGCTTCTGAAGGATACCGACCCGGCGGTTGTCGAATCGGTCCTCTTCGCGCCGGGCATATCGGCGGGTCCGATGCGCTCGGAGCTCTCCAAGCTGCCAAGGTCCCCGACTCGCTCAAGCGGACGCGATTCGACGCGATCCTCCTGTGCGCTGACCAAGTCGCTGCCGAGGGCAAGTCGGCCGACGCCTTCGCCGCTGCGCACGGCGTCTTCACCCAATCGTTCGACGCCGTGCTCCAAACCGCCGCCCTGCGCAGCATGCTGCTGGCCGACAAGGCCAAGGCCGCGCCCATCTTCGCCACGGCCATCAAGGGCGAGGATGCGAAGATGCGCCTGATCGCCCTGCGCTTCCTGGCCGACTCCGGCGGCACCGAGGCCCTCTCCGGTATTCTGCGCGATCTGCCCACACTGCCGGCCGACGTGCAGGCGCTGGTGCTGAGCATGTGTACCGACAAATCCGCGCTCACTGCCGTCCTCCCAGCCGCCAAGAGTCAGGATCCGAACGTGCGAATCGCCGCGATCCTGGCGCTGGGCCGGATCGGCGATGCTTCGCACGTGCCCCTGCTCCTGGCCGCCGCGACCAGCGCCAACGCCGCCGATCAAGCGGCCGCACGAAAGAGTCTGCGAGCCTTGCGGGATAAGGAAAGCGACGCCGCTCTAGTCTCGGCCGCTCAGAAGGGCGAGCCCGCGCAGCGCGTCGAGGCCATCTCCGCGCTGGCCGCGCGGCACGCTATCTCGGCCAACACGATGTTCGTCCAACAGATCGTTGATCCCGACAAGGCTGTGCGAGCGGCCGCCCTGGATGCGCTCGCCGCCATCGGCGACATCAAGGCGATTCCCGATCTGCTGAAACTGATCGCCGATGCCAAGACCACCGATGATCGCCCGGCCGTCGAGAAGGCGCTCGCCTCGATCTGCCTGCGCGACTCCGATCGTGAGGCCCAGAGCGCGGCCATCGCCGGGAAGATGCCGCAGGCCGGCACAGACGTTCGCTCGTCGATCCTGCGTGTGCTCTCGCGCATCCCTGCGAAAGCTTCGATCGAATCGCTCCGCGCCGCCGCGAAGGACAGCGATGCCGCGGTCGCCGACACTGCCATTCGCGGCCTGGCCGACTGGCCCGAACCCATCGCCATGGCCGACCTGCTAACCATCGCCCGCGAGACGAAAAACCAGACGCACAAGGTGCTGGCGCTGTGCGGATTCGTGCGCCTGGCCAGCCTGCCGGGCAATGCACCGCAGCAGGTCGTGAGTCTGTACGCCGACGCGATGAAACTGGCCGACCGCCCCGATGATCGCAAGCTGCTGCTGGGCGGGTTGATCGACATCAAGCATCCGGCCGCGATGGAATTGGCCGCCTCTTGCCTGAGCGACGCCGCCGTCGAAGTCGAGGCCGCGACGGCCGTGGTGCGCATTGCCAAGGCGATTCGCCCGACCCATCCCGATGCCGCCGCTGCCGCCGTCCAGAAGGTGCTCGATACCTGCAAGTCCCCCGCCGCCCGGCAACTTGCCGAGAGCATGCGGCTCTTCGTCGGCGACCTGGAGAACATCGCGCCCACGGGCGTCGCCACCAGCCCCGACGGGCTCAAGGACGATGGCGAGTCGAAAGGCCCGCAGGCGGCCATCGATGGCGATCCCAGCACTTACTGGGACAAGGATGACGACCAGAAGCTCTATCGCCTGGTGGTCACGTTCAAGCAGCCGCAGAAGATCTGCGCCATCAGCATCATGGGCTTCCAGCACCACAACTACGCCCCCAGGGACTTCGAGATCATCTGCGACGGCAAGGCCGTCAAGAAGATCGACAATGCCCAATACGAGAACAATCAGCTCATGATCGGCCTGGAGGAGCTGAGCTGCTCCAGCGTCGAGCTGAAGATCACGGGGTATTACGGCAAATCGCCGGGAATTCGAGAGCTGGGGATATACCGCAAGCGCAAGTAGCGGCGGTAGTTGTCAAACCGCCAAGACGCCAAGGCCGCGAAGGATCTGTGATAGTCAATGGGTGTGCCATGAATGAGGCCCTCAAACGTGCGTTCGATGCCGAGGCGTTTCGCAGGCTGGGGCGCCAACTGGTGGATCAGCTCGCGGATTATCTCTCCAAGGCCGTGCATCGCGATCTGCCTGCCGTGCTGCCGTGGAACGACCCCGATGCGCTGGTGGAACGCTGGCCCGATGTGTTTCCGGAGGATGGCACGCCCGATTTGCCGCGCGACCTGAAGGCGATGATGGAGACGGTGATCGCGCAGTCGAACCACCTGCATCATCCGAAGTACGTGGGGCACCAGGTGACAAGCCCCCTGCCGCAGGCGGCCGTTGTCGAGCTGGCATCGACGCTGCTGAACAACGCGATGGCGGTGTATGAGATGGGGCCGGTGGGAACGGCCATGGAGCGGAGCCTGATCCGCTGGATGGGCACGCAACTCGGATTCGATCGCGGGCAGTGCGATGGCGTGTTCACATCGGGAGGATCGGCCGGGAATCTCACGGCGCTGCTGGCCGCGCGGCAGGACCGCGCGGGGTTTGACGCGTGGAAGATGGGCGATCGCGGAGGCCAGCCACTGGCCATCCTGGCCGGCGAGAGCGCGCATTACAGCGTGCGGCGGGCGGTGCAGATTATGGGCTGGGGCGAAGAGGGCTTCGTGCCCGTGCCGGTGGATGCGCAGTTCAAGCTGCGGCCGGAGTGCCTGGAGGATGCGCTGGCCGAGCGCGGCGGCGCGGGCGGCGAGCCATCGCGGTGGCCGCGGGTGCGTGTTCGACGGCGACGGGATCGTTCGATCCGCTGGAGCCGATCGCCGAGTTCTGCGACAAGCACGAGCTTTGGCTGCACGTCGATGGCGCGCATGGCGCGGCCGCCAGCCTCTCGCCCAGGTATCGGCACCTGCTTGCCGGCATCGAGCATGCCGACTCGGTCGTGTGGGATGCGCACAAGATGATGCTCATGCCCGCGCTGGCGACCGGCGTGATCTTCCGCACGGGCCGGCCATCCTTTCACGCGTTCGCGCAGCGCCATCGTACCTGTTCGGCGGCCAGGCGCCGGAGGATGAGTGGTTCAACCTCGGCCGGCGAACGTTGGAATGCACCAAGCGCATGATGAGCTTCAGCCTGTACGCGGCATTGAAGCTGCACGGCACGCGGATGTTCGGGGAGTACGTGACGGCGGCGTTTGATCTGGGCAGGCGGTTTGGCGAGATGATCCAGGAGCGGCCGGATTTCCAGCTCCCGGTGATGCCCGAGTGCAACATCGTGTGTTTCCGATATCGGCCGAAGGATGGGCTGGCAGAAGGGCTGCGGCTGGATGCGCTGCAGCGCGCATTCGGCGGAGGTTGATCGAGGACGGCTCGTTCTATCTGGTGCAGACGCAGCTTCCGGCGGGCCTGTTTCTGCGCGTGACTCTGATCAACCCGCTGACGAACGAGGGTGATCTGGAGGACCTGCTCAAGGCGGTGGGGGAGGCGGGTCTGAAGGAAATGAGCGCGGGCTCAAGCTCGTATCCGCTCTAACAGATACGGGCTTGATCCCGCTACGAACCAGTCCTTCGTCACTCATCGCGGGCGGGGGCTCGACGTCGATGTCGATCGTCAGCCGGAAACCCGCGCCGCGCTTGCTCTCGATGGGCGCAGAGGCCCGCGCCCCGGCGGCGTGACCGCATTGATCCGGGCATGGATCTGGGATACGTACGCCGTCAGCGCCTGCGCCGTCGGCGCACCGGTGATGTTCCCGGGGTCGATGCTCTCATAGATGCCGGCCAGCACGCCGGCCGTCCTGAACCCGGAGAACGGGTTCGCCGAGCCGCCATCCTTCCTGCGCACCTTGAGCAGGGCCAGAAGTGTGGCGCAGATGCCTCCCATCCAGGACCACGCAGACGACGGTCAGACAGTCCAGCACGAGATCGAGCTGGCCGCCGGCGGACAGGTCCTTGCAGCGCCAGAGTTTCGCGGACACGATCGCCACGGGAGCCTCCTTCCGGTTCGCGGGAAACAGGCGTCCGGCCGGCTCGCTGGCAATGGAACGCCCTCGCCGATGCGCCGGCCCGGTTCGCCCTCAAGGCCCGGCGGTTCGCCACAACGACCGGGCCGGCGGAAGTATAGTCCCGTAAGTTATCCCATGTCAATCAAATTTCACATATTTTGTGCATATCATGGCGATGGCCGCGCGGCACCGGCACGGCGGGGCGCCGCGCCGCCGGCTTCCACCGGCTCACGCCTCCCCACGCCTCCTCCCACTTTCCCCCACCTCGGCCCCTTTTGGCGCCATGGCGGCCCTCCCATCTCGTGACCCATGGCTCCGCCGGCGCGTCGCCGTCCATGCACGCGTCCATGCGCATCCGCCCCGGACAGGGCGGCGAAAATGTAAATTGATTTACAATCGCGCCCGGGGAACTTGACGGGATGTTGCGCGAATTGTACAAACACCCCAGGCTGGCCGAGGACTTGGGCTATGGACACCGTCTACAAGCCGCACCCCCTGGCGGAGTTGTTTCCGCCGATGTCGGACGCCGAATACCAGGCGTTGCTTAACGACATTAAGGTCAACGGGTTGCGCGAGCCGATCACGATCTATGAAGGCAAGATCCTCGATGGCCGCCACCGCTACCGGGCCTGCATGGAGGCCAACGTCCCCCCGAAATTCCGGGAAGTCAAGCTCAGCCCCGACGATGCCGCGGCGCTGAGCGTGGCGCGGAATCTGCAGCGGCGGCATTTAAGTAAGTCTCAGCAGGCAATGTACTTAGTGAAAGCAGGCCTGGTCAAGGCCGAGCCCGCTGCGTCCAATAAACGCGTCTACCGGCGGGGGGATTCGGCCATCCGCAGCGTCTCGGCTCGCTATGGCGTGTCGCACGTCAGCGTGTACAAGGCGATCTTCGTGGCCGAACACGACGACGACCTCGCCGAGCGGGTGCTGCACGGGGACATCTCCGTCGCGAAAGCCGAGCGATTGATCCGTAGCGACGGGAGCGACGGCGAGGGGGAGATCCGCGATCACGCCGACCGGCGCGTGCCTCGGCGGCTGCAGGGGCTCTTTCAGCTTTCGGAGGCGATCGCCACCGCCTGCGAGGGGCTGGCGCACGTGCTGGAACGGCTGGCGGCGCTGCGGCAGTTCGCGGGGATCGATGCCGACCGCACCAGCCAGCGCCTGCAGGAGGTGATGCGTGACCTCAATGCCCTTCGGGTCGAGTTCATCTGCCCGAGATGCGCGGGCAAGGGATGCCCAAGCTGCGGCGGGCGGGGCTGGCTGGCGACGGCCGGGCGGCACGAGGGGAAATGACGAAGCGGGGAGATTCACTGAAGCGGCCTTCCGGCCGATAGTTAAGTGGGAAAACAGCAGGAGAAATCCGTGGCGAAATCATTCAAGGAATGGCTCCAGGAAGGCGAATCGCTCTATGCCGAGGCGCTGAAGGAATATCAGACGCTGGAGACGCACCTGGAGGAGTTGGAACAGAAGCTGGCGGCCAAGAAAGAGGAACTGAACCAGATTGCCGCCGTGGTGGGCAAGCCGCCGGTGGAAGGCAGTCGCCGGCCACAGGTGCAGATCGTCGAGGCGCAGTCGCCGGGCTCGATCCCGGCATCGCGGGCAACGATCGCCAAGGCGCTGACGGGCCGCGGGCTGGGATGAGGCCGATGGGCGATCTCCAGCCGCTCGCACAGCATTGCTTGCACTTTCGCATCACTTGCGTCGGGATACTGCATCTGGATGCCTGCAACCATGCGTTCAACGACGGCGTCAAACAGCTCGCCGCCCGCCAGCGGCTTCTGCTCCGGCGTTATCCGGCACCCGCCTTCGATCTTGTCGCGGCGAAGCTGTTCGATGAGTTCTTGCGTGGGCTGCATGGAAGCTCCAACATTGGTGCGGATCATCCAACGCGGCCGGCCAGGATCAATCGCCGCGAAACACGCCTTCCGGGCCTTCACCGATCTTCCCGCCGCTCCGTCCCGACGCCGCTCGCACAAGACCGTCTTGAAAATGGCCTATGCCTTTGAGTCGTTCGTCACCAGGGGCTCGCTGGCAGCACTATCGTTGCCCCTGCGGTTGAGTTCGGGACGGTACTTGCGGATGAGGCGATCCTCCAGTTCGAATCGCCCAAAGCTGACCGGGACAAAGGCGCACACGCAGCCATCCAGAAATGCTGAGACCTGCGAGTCCTCTGCTGGATCAAGGTATTTTGCCTTTCCCCCCCGAATCTTGAGCGTGAAACCGAGGACCTCGGTTGCGATGTGACGACGCAATGCCGAGAAGTACGTGCGGTGGCTGTGGGTATCGTGACGCTCGCCCAGATCGGAGCTTTCTCCGATGTAAAGTGGCGTCTTTCGGTCGCGGGCATGCACGATGTACACGCCCGGTTCGCTTCGGGGCGCGACCTCAGACCATCGCATTGATTCTGTCGCCATCACCGCACGTTCGCCATCATCCAGAAGAGCGACGTGGTCGCGCTGGGCTGTCAACCAAAGCTCGGAATCTGTCGCGGGTTGGCACGCTGATCGCTTAGCCAGTCGAAACTTGTTCAGACAACAGGGAATGTTAACGATGCAGTACTCCTCCACCTCTTTTCGCCCAATGGCCGTCTCGATATGCCGCACAGTGAAGTCCGCGATGGGCAAAGGGGAATTGCGCTGGAGATAAGTCTTGTGAAACGTAGACGTCCGCGCACAGGACTGCTGCCGCATGCGCATGCCCAAATCACCGGCTTCGCCAATGTAGAGCGGTTGGGTGCCAAGGCTGATGAGATAGTTGCCCGAGCGCGTCGAACTTTACGGAGCCGAAATCCGTCGCCGATTGTCCGCGCAGAAAGCACACCGCTTGGCCCAGCAGCTCATCGGAACGGTGCTGACATTCCTGCCAGTTGAGACACTTTAGCATGGTTCTCCTTCACCTTCGCGCACGATCCTCGGTCAACCGTTCCCTGCACGACAGGCTGCTGCTTGA
Organism: uncultured Phycisphaerales bacterium; assembly: GCA_963836515.1. Lineage (GTDB taxonomy): Bacteria > Planctomycetota > Phycisphaerae > Tepidisphaerales > Tepidisphaeraceae > CAWIJX01. The sequence goes on along the minus strand of CAWIJX010000004.1, from coordinate 914,182 downwards.
CCAGGTCGTGCCTCGCTATCCGCCCTTGCCTTCGGACTTGCGGCTTTGCTCGCTGAGCAACTGCTGCACGCCGACCAGCGTCTTGGAATTTGACGAGCCTTCGATGGCGCGAACCGCGATCTCCTGCACCTGGCCGTAGGCCTTCTCCAGCTTCTGCGAAAGCTGCTTGATCTGGTCGGCCTGGTCCTTGACAACCTGTTCCAGCGATGCGATGCGGGTGGAGAGCACGTTCTTCTCGCCGGTGAACTCGCGCTTGAGCAGCTCTTCCCTTCCTGCGGCGTCGGCCTGCGCAGGGCGCCGGTATCCTTGGCTGCCTTGGCCACGGCGGCGTCCAGCTCGGCCGGGAAACGCTCGACCCGTTGCTGCAAGTCGGCAAGCTGCTTCTCGCGGGCTGCGATGGCCGACTCCCGCTCGCCAAGCTGCCTCTCCAGCTCCTCGCGGCGCAGTGTCAACTCGCGCTCGATGCGGGCCTTCTCATCGGCGAACTGGTCCTTGGCCTGCTGCTGTTCGCGGGTGAACTTGTACTGATATTCATCGCGCTCGCGCTGGCGGGCCTTGGTGTCGATGCCGGCCTGTTCCTTGATCTCGAACTCGCGGTCCTTGCTCTCGGTCTCCCACGTGGCGCGGGTCTCGGCGATCTCCCGTTCGAGCTGCTCCTTCTCGGCCGCCATGTCGGCGTCGAACTGCTCGCGCTTGCGCTGCTGCGCCTCGATCAGCGCGGTCAGGCTGACGGCCTGCCGCTGAATATCGTAAATCTCGGCCAGCTCCTTCTCCTTGACCTCGATGGCCTTCTTGACCTGCTGATATTTGTCCACCTCGGCCTCAAGGCTCTCGGCGATCTGCGACAATGTCCGGCCGACGCTGGAGCGGAGCTGCGTGATGTCCTTGACAACGTTCTCCAGGGTCAGGGCATCGGCCGACGCGACGGCCGCCTGCGCCGTCCGCTGCTCGATGCGCTGCGCCGGCGTGGTCTCGGCCTCGCGGCGCTCCTCGGCGATCTTCTCAACGTCCAGCAGCGCGGCCTGCATCTCCTGCTTGGCGGCGGCTGCGGTCTTCTTTTTCGCGGGGGCGGCTTTCTCGGCCATGGGTGCTCTCCTTCTTGACGGAGCATCATACACGGCCGGCGGCGAGGTGGAAGGGCGGCCGCGGCTGCAGTCTCGACTCAGCGACAAAGAAATGTAACATGCTCCCATGAAACAGCGGGCGTATATCGAGACATCAGTTGTCAGCTACGTGGTTGGCAGGAACACCCGCAATCTGCTGATGGCCGCTCGCCAGAAGTTGACTCGGGACTGGTGGGCAAACGCGCCACAGCGGTTCACGTTACTGGTATCGCCGGTTGTTGTTCGCGAATGCGCGGCCGGAAATGCCGACATGGCGGCCAAGCGAAATGAACCTGATTGCCGATCTAGCCTGCCTGGATCTGAGCGATGCTGCAGTCGAACTGGCGGAGGCGCTGGTCAAACGTGGCGCTTTGCCACCCAACGCCGCGGCTGACGCGATGCACGTTGCGGTGGCGTCCGTCGGCCGGGTTGATTATCTGGTCACCTGGAACTGCACGCACATCGCCAACGCGGCAACGCAGGAAGATGGAGCAGATTGTGGTTGCCGCAGGGCTGCCATTCCCCATAATATGCACTCCAGAGGAGCTGCCATGACCAAGGACCCGATCATTGCGGAGCTGCGCCGATTCCGGGACAGCTTCGCGCGAAAGCACCGCTATTCCATTCGCGCGATGGCCGAGGATCTGCGGCGATTCCACCCCGCTCAGCCGGCCGGCGCCGAGCCGCGCATGCGAAGGCCGCTCGCAAGGTTGCCTCTTGACGCATAGTACGGCTCTCGTTCTCCGCGCATTGGCAGACATAGCGTATGAGCGTCTCGGAACTCGACTCCATCCCCGCCGACTGGCTGGCCGAATTCGAGGCGGCCGCCAAACGGCCGCTGGCCGTGCGGATGAAATATGCCTTCATCCGCACCTACAAGCCGGTGATGGATGATGCGAAGTTCCGTGCATTCGACACCATGGAAGAGTATCGCCAGTGGTGCGAGAAGAACCTTCCAGACTGGCTTGGTTATGGGCGCGTTTGAGTACCGTCAGGCTCAGGAAATTCGCGATGCCTTCGCGCGGCATGGTTGCCGGTATCTGTTCATCGGGAAATCCGGCGCCATCCTGCTGGGGTTCCCGGACACCACGCAGGAGACGGAGCTATTCGTGGAGAAATCGCCGGAGAACGGCCGGGCTCTCGTCGGCGCCTTGCGGGAACTGGGTTTTGACCTGACCGACGAGCAGGCGGGGCATATCCGCAAGGGAAAGGATTTCATCCAGCTCAAGAATGGTCCGTTCGACCTCGACCTGATCTTCGCGCCCGATGGCATCGAACGGTTTGCCGACGCCTGGCAACGCCACCTTGATGTGGATGGTTTTCCCGTCTGCCACATCGACGACATCATCGCGAGCAAAGCGGCCACCAACCGCCAGAAGGACCGGGAATCGCTGCCAAGATTGGAGTCATTCCGTTTGTACCTGAAGGCGCGCTATTTGTAGGCGCTGTGCGTGGTCCCTGCCTGCTGGATTCGCCCATAGCGGTGCAACAACTTCATCGCGAGGCAGGCCGCATCGTTTTCGTAGCCTTCGCCAGCGCACTTCTCAAGCCGTTCGCCAATCCACTTCTCGTCCCACAGATCCCAGCCCTCCTCCCGAAATCTCGCCTCGATTTCAGATCGTGATCCGGGGGCTATTTTGCCAGCCGCGAGGACAAGCCGAATCGCCGGCGATTGCCTGCACATCCCGTTGCGAATCAGAATGTCGTCGCAATGCACGCAGAACGATTCGCCGCGTTGTCCGGTCGTTGAATAACTTGTACGTCTTCTCTCGCATGAGCTTCCCATTGGCGATGCGTACGCCGTTGGAATTCAAGAAGGACTTGCACTCGATCACCAAGGCGTCGTTGCTGGTCGGCTTGTACGCGACGATATCAAACTCCCATCTCGGACAGGAAGGCCGCCCTATCTTTGCCTTCTCGCTTGGTCGCAGATGAATCTTGAAGCTCGGTGCCGTCCAGTAATGCTCTCGGCGTGCCAGCATCGCGATAATCGACTCGAACCCGTTCATGGATGCCTCCTGCAACGGACGCGGAGAAACCGCTACTTCCGCTTCCTCGTTCCTCGTTCCTGTCGCAGGGGCGTGCTTGCCCTGTTGAGCTATGCGCTGCTCAATCTCCTCCAGGGTCATCTTGCCAATCCACTTGCGCCGGTCCTTCGTATAGTCGCCTCGGCCGCCAACATACTGCTGCCAGAAACGAATATATCCGACCACGCCCAACTCCCGCCGCAGCGCGGCATGGCCACGGGAACTGATCTCGCTCAATATCATATCGCTGATGGTCATGGCATCTGTTCCTTCAGCCAGGCCACAGGGTCCTCGACGCGCACGCGCAACATAGATCGCAATCGCCTGGCACGCTTCAGGGCGGCCCCAGACAGCATCATGTCACCAGTCGCGGTACACTTCGCGGCGATGCCCAATGTCTATGACGAGCACCACCAGGTGTTCGTCCGCAATGGCGTAGATGACACGGTAGTCGCCGATCCGAATCCGGTATGCTTCGTGCCCGGACAACTTGACGGCCGAAGGGGGACGCGGATTGTCCTGCAGCGTCTCGATCTTCGCCATGACGCGCCGCTGGGTATTCCGCTCAAGATTTCGCAGAGCACGCGCCGCGCCGGGGGCGTACTCGATACGGTAGGTCATGCCTGCAATCCCAGTTCCTTCTTCAGGGCAGCATGAGAAATGGTCCGCAGCTTGCCAGCGCGGAAGCGATCCAGGGCCAGCTTCGCCTTCCGGGCATCGCGGACATCCTGCGACGTCATTCGCGCAAACTCACCTTTGGGCACCAGGACGAACTCCTTGCCATTCATCCGCAGGGTAGCGTATGCCATTGGTCTTGTCTCCAATTGCCATTATACCCCGAATAACGCCACCGGGGCGGCCTTTCGGCCGCCCCGGGGTATTGGGAATTCAAAGTTCAGAGGCGAGACGCCTCTGCCACTGTGGTTACTTCTTCTTCGCCTTCTTGCCGGCCGCATCCGCGATCGCCTGCTGCGCCGCGGCCAGACGCGCGATCGGCACGCGGTACGGGCGAGCAGGAGACGTAGTTCATGCCCACGCGGTGGCAGAACTTCACGCTCTCGGCCTCGCCGCCGTGTTCGCCGCAGATGCCGACCTTGAGATTCTGGCCGGGTGCTGCGGCCCGTCTCGATGCCCATCTTCACCAGCATGCCCACGCCGTCTGGTCCAGGCTCTGGAACGGATCGTCCTTGAAGATCGCCTTGCCGCCTTCTTCTCGTTCAGACGTAGTCGGGCAGGAAGCGGCCGGCGTCGTCGCGGCTCAGGCCCAGCGTCATCTGCGTCAGGTCGTTGGTGCCGAAGCTGAAGAACTCGGCGACTTCGGCGATCTGGTCGGCCAGCAGCGCCGCGCGCGGAATCTCGATCATCGTGCCGACCATGTACGGCAGCTTGACGCCGGCCTTGGCGATGATCGCGTCGGCCACCGGCGCGGTCTGACTGCTCAAGGATGCTCAGCTCCTTCTTGTCGATCGTCAGCGGGATGCATGATCTCCGGGAAGACCTTGATGCCCTTCCTTGGTGCACTGCGACGGCGGCCTCGATGATCGCCGTCACCTGCATGTCCAGGATCTCGGGATAGGTGATGCACAGGCGGCAGCCGCGGTGGCCGAGCATGGGGTTGGACTCGTGGAGCTGCTCGCAGCGGTGCTTGATCTTCTCCGGCGCGATGCCGGTGATCTGGCTGAGCTTGTTCGACGCCCGCATCATCCTTGGGCGTGAACTCGTGCAGCGGCGGGTCGATCAGGCGGATGGTCACCGGCTTGCCGTCCATCGCCGTGAAGATGCCGATGAAGTCGTCCCGCTGGAACGGCAGCAGCTTGGCCAGCGCCGTCTTGCGGGCCTCCAGCGTCTCGGCGACGATCATCTCCTGGATGGCCAGGCGGCGCTCCTCGGTGTCGAAGAACATGTGCTCGGTGCGGCACAGGCCGATGCCTTCGGCGCCCATCTTGATGGCGTTCTCGGCGTCGTAGGGCGTGTCGGCGTTGGTGCGGACCTTGAGCGTGCGGATCTTGTCGGCCCAGCCCATCAGCGTGCTGTAGGCCTCGGGCAGCTCGGGCTTCTTCAGCGGCAGCTCGCCGTTGTAGACTTCGCCGGTCGAGCCGTCGAGGGTGAGGAACTCGCCCTGCTTGATGATCTTGCCGCCGACGCGTCATCGTCCTTGGTCATCGTAATTGATGTCCAGCGCTTCGCAGCCGACGATGCAGCACTTGCCCCAGCCGCGGGCGACGACGGCCGCGTGGCTAGGTCTTGCCGCCGGTGGCGGTGAGGATGCCCTTGGCGGCGTGCATGCCGCCGACGTCCTCGGGGCTGGTCTCCTTGCGGACCAGGATCACCTTCTCGCCGGCCTTGGCCATGGCTTCGGCCTCGGCGGCGGTGAAGACCACCTTGCCGGCGGCCGCGCCGGGAACGGCGTTGATGCCGCTGGCCAGACGGCTGGCCTTCAGCTCGGTCGCGCTGACCTTCGTGGTGTCGATGACGGGGTAGAACAGGCGCTCGATATCCTCGGGCGGATGCGGCGACGCCTGCCTTGGTAGCACCGGCTTGACGGCCATGCCGCCTACTGCTTGGGCAGATAGCCCTTCTTCACAGTTCGAGCCTGCGCCTGTCGAGCAGGCTTGGTGGCCTGATCGACGGCGATCGAACGCGGCGGCCGGCGAGCGCTTGCCCGTGCGGCACTGCAGCATGTAGAGCTTCTCGTCCTCGATGGTGAATTCGAGGTCCTGCATCTCCTTGTAGTGCTTCTCGAGCATGCGCGCGGACGTCGCAGAGCTGCTCGTAGACCTTGGGCAGTCTGGTCCTCGAGCGTCGCTGAGCTTCAGCGGCGTGCGGATGCCGGCCACCACGTCCTCGCCCTGGGCGTTGATGAGGTAGTCGCCGTAGAAGACGTTCTCGCCGCTGTTGGGGTCGCGGGTGAAGCAGACGCCGGTGCCGCTGTTGTCGCCCTTGTTGCCGAAGACCATCTGCACGACGTTGACGGCCGTGCCCTTGAGGTCGGTGATCTTCTCGACGCGGCGGTAGGTGACGGACTTGTCGGCCTCCCAGCTATCCGAAGACGGCCATGATGGCGCCCCAGAGCTGCTCCATCGGGTCCTGCGGGAAATCCTCGCCCTTGTTCTGCTTGTAGAAGTCCTTGAACTGCTCGCAGAGTTCCTTGAGCTTCTCGGCCGGGATTTCCGGGTCGGTCTTGACGCCGAGCTCGTGCTTCATGTGCGTGGAGCATGTCTTCCATCGGCTCCTTGGAGAGGCCCATGGCCGTGGTGGAATACATCTGGATGAAGCGGCGGTAGGCGTCGTAGGCGAAGCGCGGCATTGCCGGTCTTGGCGGCCAGGCCTTCGACGGACTGGTCGTTGAGGCCGAGGTTCAGGATGGTCTCGAGCATGCCGGGCATGGAGCGCGCCGCGCCGGAGCGGACGGAGACCAGCAGCGGATCGTTGGGATCGCCGAACTTCTTGCCGGTGGCCTTTTCGAGCTTGGCCAGCGACTGCTTGACCTCATCCTGGAGGCCCTTGGGCAGCTTGCGGCCGAGCTTGTAGTATTCCTCGCAGGTCTGGATGGTGATGGTGAATCCGCCGGGGACGGGCAGGCCGATGCTGGTCATTTCCATCAGGCCCAGGCCCTTGCCGCCGAGGACGCTCTTGGAGAGCATCTCGCCCTTGGCCTCGGCCTTGCCGGCGCCGAAGAAGAAAACGCGCTTGATGTTCTTGTCGGCCTTCTTCTTGTTCTTGGGGACTTTCTTAACTTGCTTAAACATACGTGTCGCTCCCAGGGCTTTACCCATAGAGGTCGCCATTAGAAAGAAAGCAGCGTGTCGCAATGCCCGAAATCGCACCGCTTCCCGCCGCCGTGTCGTCCGCGCCCTGAACTTTCAGGGTTTTGGAGCGGAGAATATAGGGCGTGGGGGTGGGTGTGTCAATTTCGCGGGAGGCGGGTTGCGGGTGGTCATTTGTCAGTTGTAAGGGGATGGGAGGGGGCGAGGGTGGCGGTAGATAGTATTGACATAACATTAGTATTTTCAATTAGTTATATAGACTGGGATTTCGCCTTGAATCTGCGGGAGCGAAGGGCCGACAAGCACGCAGGATGCACGATCGGGAGGCGGGGCCATTAGCTTCAACTTGACACCACCTCAACCAGACGCTGGCTTCCCGACTGCCGTGCCGAGATGCTGACATTCAGGAACATCTGGATGGTGTTGATGTTGGTCGTCGAATGCTGCGACAACGGCAACGTCAGGAACGATCCACCGCCGGCCAGCGCCAGCGGCAGCAGGAGCTGATCGGCGGGAAGGGCTTGTGCGTGACCATGGAAAGAGCCAGGGCCGATCGCAGGATCTGGCCGCCGCCTTCGCCGAGAGAGCCGTCGATCGCAATCATGGTTGTGCTGAGTTGGTTGTCGTGCTCGCCGGTTTTCGCATTTCGGGGGATGACAAGGCGGCTGTCAGCGCTCTCTCAACCCAGGCGCTAACCGTGATCCCGCAAACGGAAGCGCAGTGATCGACCTGAGTCAGCACGTGAATCGGCAGCCGCCACGTCACGGATTCCCGCAGCGTGGTCGCCACCGGCCGGCCTGCGCCTCGTCTTCTGCCGCCTCTAGGCAATGGCTTTCTCCGCTTTCGAGCGAGACTGCTTCGTTCGTCGCGCCGCGATTTTGCCCTGCTGCACACCGAGCTGCAGCGACATGTCCCTCAGCGCGAGATACAGGGGGCCTCGCAATACATCCTTGTGCGACCTGTGTTTATCGTAGAGCGGCGAATGCAAGCCAAAAGCAAACTGATCGAACGCGATCCATTCCGTGTTGGCGTTGAACCTGCGCATGGCTTCGGCGACGAACTGCTTCTCGGCATCGTTCAGCTTCTCCAGATTGATCACAACTCCTGTCCTGGGGTTCTTATATTCGGTGAGCATCGCATTCCTCCGCAGTTTCAGACCCCCTCGTAACGCACCGGGAACCACTCGAAAAACATCTCCTTCTGCTCGAACCGTTCCTTGGCCTCTGCGACGAACTGCCTCAACCTCGCCACCTCCTTTTTCGACCTTACAATCCAGAACACCGACCGGTGCTCCTCCGACTGGCCCTCCCAGGAACCTTGCACGACGCCAGTATCAGTGAAGGCCAGTTGTAGCTGCATCATCTCGTCGCGCCACCACCTCCATATCTCGCTGTCAAACGGCCGTCCATCGTTGTCGGCCAAAGGAAACAGAACCGTCACCTTGAACGCATTACAGGCGCACTCCCGGTTTCCGCTCATGCCTTCCTCCTGGCCCTTTTTCGTCCCGGCATGCGTGGTCTGCCGGGGTGACGTAATAAGTGTACATGATCGGTTGATTTTGTCAATACAAAATAGCCTTAATCATCCGCCCCGCTCGAATCCTTGATGACAAACCGCGCCTTCAGCCGCGCCACCGTGCTGGCCAGGCCGGCTTGCTCCACCGACGCCAGCACCTCGCGAAAATCCTTGTACGCGGCCGGCGCTTCATCCTTGGGATACTGCCGGCAATTCGTCAGGATATCACAGTCCGCGAAATCCTGATCGATCGCATCCTGGTCCAGCCGGCGGATCGCCTCCTTTCGGCCCATCTGCCGGCCGGCGCCGTGGTTTACGCTGTAGCAGCTCTTCTCCGCGCCCGCTTCGGCCACCATCACCACCGAGCCATCGCGCGGGTTGCCCGGCAGCAGGATCGGATGGCCGGTCTGCTCGAAGATCGTACCCCGGAGCGCGTGGTGGCCGGCCGGGAACGCGCGCGTCGCGCCCTTGCGATGCACCCACGAAAGCTGGTTGTCCACTACCTCCCGCCGGGCGATGTTGTGGCTGATGAAGTAGATCAGCTTCGCCTGCACGGCGGGGATGACCTCCTGGAAAGCTTCGAGAATCGCCACGTTGATCAGCAGGTGGTTGATCGTCGCGAAGTTCGCGCCCAGCGCCATGTCGTCGAGATACGCATCGGCCTCGCTCGTGCCCAGCGGCGCATAGACAAGCTGCTTATCGCCGCCGGGGAACGGAATCGACCATTGGTTGAACATGGCCTCCAGCGCCTTGAACTGCGCCGTGGCCAGGATGTTGCCGAAACCGCGCGAGCCGCAGTGCGACAGCAGCGCGACGCAGTTGTCCTTCAACCCGAAAACCTCGGCCACGGCGCGCATGCGCGGATCGTCGGCGATCTGCACGATCTCGCACTCGCCGAAATGGTTGCCGCCGCCATAGGAGCAGAGCTGGCCGAGCTTGTCCTCGAGATCCTTGAACGTGCGGGCCGCGATGTGCCGATCGAGCCGGCCGGCCAGCGAATCGTGCGTGCCATCGTGCCCGGTGTGCGCCGAATCTTCGCAGCGCGCCGGCCAGTCCTGCGGGATGCCGAGCTTGCTGCAGACCTCGGGCGATGCGCCCTGAATGACGGCCGATCGCGCCAGCGCGGGATCGATCCGCCGGCCCTTGCGAACCGATCGCTGCCCCTGCCCCGGCCCGGTGGGAATACGCTCGGTGATCGCGTTGATCAGCAATCGGCGCAGCTTGCGCTCGGCCACCTGCCCGGCCGGCAGATCAAACTGCAAGAGGCTCATGGAGCACTTCACATCCACGCCAACCGGGCCGGGATAGATATGCGTCGGCGAGGCCATCACGCAGCCAACCGGCGCGCCATAGCCGGCGTGGCCGTCGGGATTGAGCACGAGCTTCGTCACGCCCGGCGAATAGCGGGCATTGATCGCCTGCTGAAGACAGGTGGGGTCGAAGCCGTTGCGGATCGCCTCGGTGCCGATGACGGTGATAGGCGGCCCATGCCCCGGCCCGGCGGGAAGAATGGCGGTAGCCGGGCCGGTGGGAACCATGCGGGACTGAAGATTCTCGTCGGGTTTGGTCATGGGTAAGAATGATAGGAGCCATTTCATCTGAGGCGGAAGCGTTGGCGTCCGCCATGTACTGCCCGGCGCAGAGGCGCGGGTAATTCTACAAGTACAGTGATGCGCGTCTGGCACTTTGGCAGTTCGTTTTGAAAAAAGCGACGAAGCGACGAAGGGGTGGGCACAGATGTAGCGGCCGAGTGGCTTCGTTCCGCAAAAGAAGGGTGCGAAGCAACGAGGGGAGGCGAAATAGCGGAGCGATATGGTGCGGTATTGGATGGAAAAACCGGCACGGCGGTGTCGAAGCGAGAGGACTGGCGTCGCGGTTGGCATGGTCTGTCAATCCCCGTATATTTACCAAACTTGTCCATTATCTATAGTACGCATGGGGCCGGTTGTTTATTCCCAGCCGCGCGGTTTTGAGCATGGGTTGGAGAGAGCGGTGGAGCGAGCAAGGGTTGGCCGCGCCGGCGTGACGTTGGCCGGTGAATCGCGGGAGGCGCGCTCATCCCATATCGGCGGTGTTGCGCAGATCGGCTCTTTTGGCGCTTTGTCTTGGCCCGGCGATTGAGCCGGTCTTCGTGAGAGGGCCCGGTGGTGAGGCACGGCGGGCCCGTTGAGCGTATAGTGAGCAAGGCCGAAGGAGACTTCAACAGCGCCGTTCGCGAACTGCGCGCCCGAAAGTCGCCCAACTACGATAGCGCCTGCTTTCATGCGCAGCAGTGCGTCGAGAAGCTGATGAAGGCGCTGCTGATTGCCCGCAAGGCGGTGCCGCCCAAGACTCACAATCTGGTTGAACTGCACCGGCTGATCCAGCGGGTCGAGCCAAGCTAGCTGTGGGACGAGCAGGAGTTGGATTGGCTCGCGCACCGCGGTGAGCTACCGCTACCCTGGAAACACGGCCACGCGTCAGCAGGCCAGGAACGCGAAGGATCTGTGCGGGAGGCTTCGGGAGAGGTTGCTGGTGCTGGTAACCTGATGCTGAGAGCCAGAATGCAATAGCCTCCTGCCCGGGCACATCCGCCATTGGTCACATCTTCGCCGACTGCCCGCGGAGCGGGCGAAGGGTTAAGCAATCACATGGCAATGGAAAAGTGAACCTGACCCCCTTCGCCTTTCTGCGACTTGCAACCCCTTTGTCTGCTCTCCATTGAAGCGGAAGCGTCAGCACCCGCCTTGGAATGCGAGCGAGCCCGCCGCCGCGAACAGCCGCCTGGCCTCCTCAAACGCCCAAGCGAGCAGTGAGCAGTTTTTTTCTCTTGTAATCCACCCCGCTTTCGGTAGTATTGTGCGTAATCAATTCCGGCAATGATCGACGCCATTGGGAGTGCGGGTGCCGGAGAGTAACTCGACACTGGCCTCCGTCGATCATGCGGACCAGTTTGCTTTCAGGGCTCGATCAACGTCGAGGAGGGTGCTATGCGAGTGAGGGATGCTGTAAGGGTGCTGACCAGCGGCCGCAGGAACCGCAAATCGGCCCTGCTGTCGGCCGTCATTGGCATTGGGCTTTGGAGCGGCGCGGTTCGATCCGCATCCGCCGATACTTACAACTGGCAGGATGGCCAGATCAACTGGAGCGATCCGCATAGCTGGACGGCCGATGGCAGCGCGGCCCCCGGCGGCAGTGACATCGCCAGTTTCAATCTGTCAACATCCAACGCGCCGATCATCGACCAGGCCGCGCTGAGCGTCGGCGAGATCTGGCTGAGCGGCTCGGGGGCGGTCACCATCGGCGGGTCAAATGCCCTGACGCTCAATGGTGTTGGCGGCGTCGGTCTTCAGCTCGATAGCGGCGCTGGCCCGCTGACCATCAACGCCGGGCTGATCCTCGGCGGCGATCAGCGCTGGGTTAATAACAGCGGCAGCATGTTCACCGTGGGCGGGCCGGTCAGCGGTGGCGGCTACGGGCTGACGATTGGCGGGTCGGGCAACACCACAATCGACGGCGCGATCGACGGTGCCGGCGGCGTGACGAAGACCGGCGCCGGCACGGTGAAACTCACCGCGAACAGCAGCTATGGCGGCGGAACCACCGTCAGCGCCGGAACGCTGAACATCTGGAACGATGCCAACCTCGGCGCCAGCAGTGGGATCCTGACGCTGAGTGGCGGCCGGCTGCAGACGAGCATGATGGCGCTGAATCGAACCGTCAACGTGAGCAGTGCCAGCACCATTGACGTTCCGTTGAACTGCACGACGTACATCTGCGGCCCGCAAGGCGGGGCCGGAGCGTTGACAGGCTCTGGAACACTGACCAAGACCGGCGGCGGTACGCTAAGCCTGAACAACGGCGCGGCGAACTCGTTTAGTGGCGACATCACTCTGACCATCGGCGGCGGGACGTTCGAGATTCGCGCCGCCAACACCACGCTGCCCAATCTGACTTCTGCCAACACGATCACGATCAATCCGGGTGCGATACTCAACATCGAGGACCTCGCGGGCGGCTACGTCGCGGATCGTCTTGGCTCTTCCGGCAACCGCCCGGCCGTCAGTCTGGCGGGGGGCGCCGTTTACCTGGACGGCGCGTCCGCCAGCTACACCCAGACGCTGGGCGCCCTGACATTGATCTCCGGTTCTTCGGCAATCAGTGCCATTACACCGTCCACCGGTACGCCGCAGTTGGTGTTTTCGAGCGTCACTCCCGCGCTGGGCGCGACGGCAAATCTGAGTGTGGGCAGCAGTGATGCGCGCATCATCATATCTGGCCAGGCCAGCACCAGCTTCCTCGGCGCATGGGCCCACAACGGCAACAACTGGGTGTCCTACGGCAGCTACGGCGTCCGAGCCCTGAGCCAGCTCGGCGGCATCATCCAGGGCGGCTCTGGCGATGTTTACGCCACCGTTGCGCAGGCGATCGCCAGCAGCAACACCATCAACTCGCTCAACTGGGCTGCCAACGGCAACCTGGCGGTGGGCGCCGACAATCTCACTATCACATCCGGCGGCATCATCAACCAGGCGAACAACCCCGTCTCATTCACGGGCACCGGCTGTATCACGGCCGGCACCGGCGCCGCCGGGACCGTGCCGCTGACCATCTACCAGAACACGTGGCAGACCCTCACTGTTTCGACGCAGATTCAGGACAATGGCCTGACGCACGTGGCGCTGGTCAAAGATGGCATGAGCAACGTCAGCGCTGCAACCGTGCTGGTCAATTCGGCAGCCGGCAACACCTACAGCGGCGGCACGTTCGTCAACACTGGCGTGCTCCAGACGGGCACCACGAACAATGTCCGCTATCTTGGCACGGGTGCTGTCAGCGTGAACAACGGCTGGCTCACGCTCGGCGCGGCCGGCGCAACTGCCTTCAGCGGGTCGCCGGCCAATCCCACATATACCGCGATCAACGCCGGCCAGATCACGCTGCCCAATGCCGCGCCCGCCGGCAACGAATATTTCAAGATCGACTCGACGAGCATCCTCGTTGTGAGCGGCGCAACGGGCGCTGCGGGATTGGATCTGGCCACAAATCTCAACGCAGCGCCGGGCGCGGTGCTGGCCGAGAGCGCCACTGGATATCTGGCCAATATCAGGAGGGGCGGCGTGGCGCTCAGCGCCGGCGGCCTCACTACACCGACCTATTTCTTCGGCCTCAGTGGTGCGTCCTGGATCAGCGAGAACAACCTGCAGGTTGGCCCTGGCACGCCATGGCTGGGCATCAGCACCGATCGCAGTGCCCAGACGTTCAATGCGGCCGGCAACACGTTGATCGCCAAGGGCGATTTCAGCCTGCAAGCACTGATGCCGCCGGGTGCCGCCTTGCCCACATATCAGACGCTCGCGCTCGGCGGCGGCAGCATCAGTACCCCGCCCAATACGCCGGTGAACGCCAATATCATCGGCCATGTGAGAATAGTCGCGGCCGCGACCAGCTACGGCACCACAGCCACCGCGCCCCTCACATTCCAGGTGACTCCCGGCGCGACGCTCACGCTGGAGACAGCGGCCGCCATGGGCGGTGGCGCTGGCATTGCCAATGCGGTCGTCCGAAACGGCGGGACGCTGGACATCGGGCATGCCGGTGCCATCAACGGCAACGTAGCCCTTGAGAGCGGAGGGCGACTGCTCGCCAGCCAATCCGCCGGCCTGACCGGCGCCGGGACATTGACGTTCAACAACGGCTCGATCCTTGACATCACGAGCGCGACGGGTTTCAGCGGTTCGCAGGCGAGCAGCGCCGTGCTGAAGCCAGGCACGATCGTTCGCATGCACACGACCGACCTCGGCACGGGGACAACTCCCCTGGACACATTTCTTGGCGGCAAGGCGGGCGTGACAGGCGTCATCTATGAGGTGTGCAGCAACAACGGTTGGCCGGTGAATCCTACCGTCGCGGGCACAACCATCCTGACACTCAACGCGGCTGACGATGGCATGGGCGGTGTGCTCACGACCTGCGGGTACTATATAACGATTGCTGCCAATGGGAGGATCGTGATTGGGGCAAACGGCGGCACGATCGCGGCCACGACGGGCGCGCGGTTCTGGCTGCCACAGGCCATCTCGATGGGAGCGAATACGCTGTATATCGGCTGCAACGGCGCCATCGATAGCCTTCCGAAGAGTGGCACCGTCGCCCTTTCCGGCGCATCAGGTGCAATCACGGCATCAGCGGGCGCGAAGATCAACGTGATCAACGGTACGTTGCAGATCGGCGCGGACAATGCCCTGCCGCAGACAGTCGCGGTGGATCTCGCGGCCAGCACAACCCTGGATATGGCCTACGCACAGTCCATCACGAAAGTGACGGGCAGCGGGACCATAACGGGCGCCAATGCGCTCAGTCTGACCGACAACAGCGATTACACCTTCATCCCGAGCATCCGGGCCTCCAGCGGCTTCAGCCTGAATCAGAATGGCTCGGGCGTTCTGACACTCGCGGGCGGCATCAGTGGCTCTGGCACGCTCGCCGCGGCTGGCGGCACCGTCCGCTTGCAGTCAGGTGTGGATTTGGGCACCGGCTTTGCGCTGGCCAGCAACGCGACTGGCGCGGGGGTGACTGCTACGTTTGACCTGAACGGCACAAGCCAGACGGCCTACTCCCTGAGCCTTGGGGGCACGACCGCCACGAGCACGCCCCGGATCATCGGCGCGGGCTCCACGCTGACACTGGCTGGCGGCATCCAGTACACGGCTGCCAATAACCCGCTGGGCGGAATCGTCAGCGTCTCGGCCCTGGTCCTGCCCTCGGGCAACCACAATTTCGTCGTGGAGCACAGCGCCAGCGCGGCTGCGGACCTGATCGTCAGTTCCGCTATCCAGGGCCCGGGCGGCATCGTCAAGAAGCAGGCAGGAACGCTTGTGCTCTCGGGAACCGACAGCTACACGGGCTCGACGACCGTCAGCGCCGGCACATTGAGTATTACCGGCACGCTGGGCAACACGTTGGTTACCGTCAACGGCGGCACTTTGAGCCTGCAAAACGCTGGCGCCATCAGCCGGTACACGCTGACCCTCGCCGGCGGCACGCTGATCGAAACGGTCGATGGCGCTTTGACCGGCACGGCTGGGCTAACGATCAGCGCCTCGGACGTCGTCCTGGATCGGCCGCACAGCTATTCCGGCGGCACCAACCTCAGCGGGGGCTCGCTGAAGCTCAGCGCCGCCGGTGCGATCAGCGCGGGCACAGTGAGCATCACGGGCGGCACGTTTGCGGAGACTGTCAACAACGCCATCAGCGGCACCGCCGCGTTCACTGTCAGCAACAGCGCCGCGAATGTCACGCTCAGTCGCTCCAACAACTACACCGGCAAGACGACCATCAGCGCCGGCACATTGAACGTCACCGGCACGCTGGGCAACACGCCCGTGACCGTGAGCGGCAGCACGCTCAACCTGCTGAACGCCGGGGCGATCAGCCAGAACACGCTGACTGTTGGGGGCGGCGGCACGCTGGTTGAAGCCGTCAACAACGCTCTGAGCGGCTCGGCGGGGTTGACCGTTTCCGGCTCCAATGTCGTCCTCGACCGCCCCCACAGCTATACCGGCAAGACCACCCTTTCCGGCGGTTCGTTGACCCTGAGCATTCCTGGTGCCATCAGCGCCGGCACGCTCGTTATCAGGGGCGGCACTTTCACGCAGACCGTCGATAACGCGATCAGCGGCACGGCCGCGCTGACCTTAGACAGCGCTGGCATCACCCTTGGCCTGGACCATTCGAACAACTATTCCGGCCCGACCACGTTGCAGCAGGGAACACTGGTGCTTCGGGACACGAACGTCATTGCCTCCTCCCCTCTGCAGCTCTATGGTGGCACGCTGCAGCTCCGCAGCGACACGAGCGCGACCTTCATGTCGGCCGGCACCAGCATCGGCACCGCGACGATCGACGTCAATCGCATCGGCACGACGGCCACGGGTGTTGCACTGAGCCTTGGACCCCTGAGCTTATCGGGTCAGTTGAGCCTGACCGGGGGCAACGGCTACAGCCTCCAGGTCAACACGCTCACGATGTCATCGACATATAGCACTGGCGGATACTTGCGTCCCACAACGGCCAATCTCTTTATATCGTCGGTAACATCCCTCGCGCCCTCAGGCAAGCACAGTCGGCTCTACCTCCAGGGCTCGGCGACTGGCAGCACGATCAGCGGGGTTATTGACGATGGCTCGGCCGGCGGAGCGACCAGCCTGTATAAGAGCGACTCGAGTACATGGACAGTCTCCGGCAACTCAGGCAACACCTTCAGTGACGGGACGTCCATCGCTGGCGGCGCTGGTAGTGTCCAAGACGAGCGGCTATGCCCTGGGTACTGGCGACGTCACGATTGGCAACGGTTACAGCGCCGCGAGCCAGTTGCTCGTCGGCGCACCCAACCAGCAGTGGAATCCGTCAGCGGTTATCAGCTTCTTATCCGCAGTGGGCTGTAGCCCTATACTCCAACTCAACGGCTTCGACCAGACCGTCGGGGGATTGAACGCCAACGATAGCGCTCATGCCGCGGTCATCCAGTCCACCGGCACGGGAGCGCCGGCCGGCAATTCCAGTTGCACGTTGACTGTCAACAACGACACAAACAACAGCACGTTCTGGGGCTATTTCAGGGATACCGCCAGCGGCACTGGCACCATCGCCCTGACCAAGGGCGGGACCAGCAACCTGACGCTAATCGGGCCGAACATCACCTACACCGGCGCTACCACCGTCACCAACGGCAAGCTGAACCTTCAGGACACCACCGCCTTTGCCAGCACTATCACCCTGACCGACCTTGGAACGCTGCAACTCACAGCCAATGGCGACGATCTCGCCTTTACCCGAACTATCAGCGGCAGCGGCATGCTCGTGGTCGGTTCCGCGATGGGTAAGAAGGTGGTTCTCACCGGCTCCGTCAATGTCGCCGGCGGCACAACCGTCGGCGGGGGCGCGGCGTTGAACGTCAACGGCTCGCTCGGCGGCAACCTACTGCTCGCGGGCGGGTCCAGCCTCGGCGGCGGCGGCTTCATCGGCCGGCTGACCGCGGGCGGCGCGGCCGTCAACGAGATCATCGCCGGCGCCAAGCTCATCACGCTCAGTTCCGTCACCGCGCCCGACACCATCAACGCTGGCGCGACGCTGAAGGTTACCGGCACGCTCGGCGGCGACAACGGCATGGATGTCTACGGCTTGCTGGAGGGCATCGGCGCCGTCAACAAGCTCGTCACGATCCAGACTGGCGCCCACATCGCGCCGGGCGCCAGCATCGGCACGCTCACGCTCCCCAGCGGCCTGGTTCTCGGCAGTCCCGGCGGCGGCGGCGGCGGCGCTGTTCTCGATTTTGAGCTCGACAGTCCCGGCGTGGCCGACCAGATCGTGATCACCGGCGGCGCGTTCACCGTCAACGGCACGGCCGGCATCCCCGGCACGTACAACACGTTTCACTTCAGCGGCGCGGGCCTACGGGAATTACATGCTCCTCGATGCGCCCGACCCGATCAGCGACGGCGACATGGCCCTCCTGAATGTCAGCCCTGCCGACGGATTCAGCTACACGCTCGTGCGAGGCGATGACCCGGCAGTCACGGGCGGCGACAACAGCCAGGTTTGGGCCGTCGTCTCGGCGCAGTCAGTCCCGGAACCCAGCGCCATGTGGATGTTGGCGGCGATATCGGCGGCCGGCGCCCGATGGCTCGGACGCAAGCACCGAACCAGAGCCGGCGCCGGCGCCTCCGCCTCCGCATGCGGGCGCTGACCGCGATCCTGCATGCACGCTCCACGCCCATCCCGAGTTTGACAACCCGCGACGAATGGAAGAAAACGTGGCGGCTTTGTCCCAACCCTGTCGAAAGGACGCCCCATGAGCAGCCTCCGTTTGCTCTCAATCGCCCTTCTGCTTCCGCTGTGGTTCCAGTCTGCCGCGCCGCTCCATGCACAAATCCCCGCCCCGGCCAATACGAAAGACCTCCTCGCCCTCACCGGCGATCTCGCCAAGCGCATCACCCCGCAGTCCGGCTCTGAGGGCCAGGTCACGGCCGTCGCCAGCCAGGATTCGGCCGCGCCCGGCCTGGTGATCACCATCCAGCCTGGCAAGGCCGGCTATCCCGGCGTCAATCTCAAACCCGAAGGCGCGGCCGCCTGGGACCTCTCGGCTTTCGGCCATGTCGAAGCCAAAGTCGTTAACACCGGCGCCAAGCAAGCCATGTTCGCCCTGCGCGTGGACAATGCCGGCGATTGGCACGACAACCCCTGGAACACCGAGCAGGCCTATCTCAAGCCCGGCGAGCGCGCCACACTCACCGTGATCTTCGGCCATCAATATGGGCACAAGCCCGGCTATGCGCTCAAGTCCAAGGAAGTGGTCAATATCCTCATGTTCACTGACAAGGCGGATGTGGCGAAGACCTTTCGCGTCGAGTCGCTCGTCGCGGGCGGGCCGGCCGGCGAGAAGCCGCCCGTCGATCCAGCTTCGATTCGCATCAAGCCCCAGGATGGCGCGATTCTCGGTGGGGGGGTGAAGACCGACCCGGCCAAGCAGATCGACGCCAAGGGCGGCGCCAAGGCCGCCGTCCTCTCCGGTGGGGCGATGCGCATCGACTTCCCCGCGGCCAAGGGCCAGCAGTCGGTGGCGATCAAACCGCCGGCCGGGCGCTGGGACCTTCGCGATGCCACGCAGGTGCGCGTCAAGGTGAAGAACGCCGGCGCGACTCCTCTCACGCCGAGCGTCCAGATCGCCAGCAACGGCGGCCCGACTGATCTGATCACCGGCAGTTCCCTGGCCGCCGGCGCGGCGGCCGAGATCGTCGTGCCCTTCATCCCCGCCGTCCCCGGCAAGGGCGTCGCCGTTCCCAAGCCCGGCTACTACGGCAATCAGAAGGGCACGGGGACCAGCTTCACCAGTGACGCGGCCAGCGCCATCAACATCGCGGCCACGCACGAAGGCGAGGCGGCCCTACTGGTCGAGTCGATCACCGCCGATGCGCCGCCCGCGCAGCTTCCCGACTGGCTGGGCAAGCGACCGCCGGTTGAGGGCGAGTGGGTCAAGACCTTCGACGACGACTTCGACGGCCCGACCATCGACGCGACCAAGTGGAACATCTATGGTCCCAACTACTGGGACAAGGCGACCCATTGGAGCAAGGAGAACCTGCTGGTTGGCGGCGGCATGGCCAAGTTGCATTTCGAGAAGAAACGCGGGTTCCACAACGACAACCCCCATCCCAAGGACCTGCAGCACCTCTCGGGCAAGGCTGAGAGCGACTATGCCTGCGGATTCCTGGAAACCTACGGCAAGTTGGTGCAGCGATATGGCTACTTGGAGGCGCGCGTGAAGCTGCCGACGCAGCCCGGCCTCTGGCCGACGTTCTGGATGGTGCCCGACCGTGGCGTGGCGGCCGGCGAACCACGGCCCGCGCCAGGACACCGCCAACGGCGGCATGGAGTTCGACATCATGGAGCACCTCACGCGCTGGGGCCCATACCGCTACAACATCGCCCTGCACTGGGACGGCTACGGCAAGGACCACAATCCATCGGCTCGGCCACCAACTACGTCCAGGCCGACAAGGATGGCTTCATCACGCCAGGCATGCTCTGGACGCCGGGCCTGGTCGTCTTCTACTGCAACGGCAAGGAAGTCTGGCGCTGGGAAAGCCCCCGTATCAGCACCGTGCCCTCAAGCATCATCATCGAGATGACCACCGGCGGCTGGGACAACAACGCGGTTGACGATGCGAAACTGCCGGCCGATTATCTGATCGACTACGTGCGAGTCTGGCAGCGCAGGGATTTGGCTCAGTGATACCATGCGGCCCACTGAATATGAGGAGGCGCCGTGAATCGCATTTCGCGTCGAAGGTTTCTCCAGGCCACCGGAGCGGCGGGGATTGCCCTGGCCGCCCCCAGGTCCTTCGCCATCACTCGGCCGAGCCGCCCGCCCAATATTCTGCTGATCATGTCGGATGAGCACAACGCCTCGGTTGCGGGCTGCTATGGCAATGCCCTGGCCCGCACGCCGAGCCTCGATCGCCTGGCCGAGCGGGGCGTTGTTTTTGAGAACTGCTACACCAACTCGCCCCTGTGCGTTCCCGCCCGCCTGTCCTTCACGGCCGGCAAATACGCCAGCCGAGTGGGGGCATGGAACAATGACTGTGAACTGCCGCGGGCGGACTATCCTTCGCTGCCGCGCATCCTCAACGCCGCCGGGTACGAGTCGTTCCTCTGCGGCAAACAGCATTACGCCGCCAACCGCCGCTATGGTTTCGTCGATGTTGGCGGCAATTTCAACCGCAACGCCAAGACTGGCCGTGGCCACCGCCGCCGCCCCGACGATCTGGCCGTCCCCAAGGAGATCAGCGAACGCTTCAAGGAATTTCACCCCGGCCGCGCGGCCCCGTGGTCCAGCACGACCAGCGCGTGACGGCCGGCACGACCGCTTTTCTCGCCAAGCGGCGACGCGACGAAAAGCCATTCTTCCTCTTCGCCGGCTATCTCGCTCCGCATTTCCCGCTGATCGTGCCCCAGCGATATGTCGAGCATTTTCGCGGCCGCCTGACCCTGCCGCAGATCCCGCCCGGGCACCTCGATGCCCAGCCGCTGAACTACAAGCATCTGCGGACGGGCTTCAAGGTGGTGAACGTTCCCGAGAACATCGTCCGCGCCGGCCGCGAGCTGTACTATGGCCTGACCGAATGGATCGACGACGAAATCGGCCAGGTGCTCAAGAGCCTCGCCGGCAGCGATGTGGCCGAGAACACCGTCATCATCTACTGCACGGATCACGGTGAGAACATGGGCGAGCACGGCCTGTGGTGGAAGAACTGCATGTACGAGCACGCAGCGCGAATCCCGCTGATCGTATCCTGGCCACAGCGCTGGATGGGCGGCCAGCGGCGGATCGGCGCCTGCTCACTCGTCGATGTCGTCAAGCTTGTCGCGGACATGGGCCAAGCTCGCGCCTCGATGACTGGAACGGCGATTCGCTGCTGTTCTGGCTGGACGATCCCAAGACCCGCTGGAAAGACCTGGCCGTCAGCGAGTATTACGCCCACAACATCGCCTCCGGCTATGCGATGCTTCGCGCCGGCCCGCACAAGTACGTCTATCACACCTCGCCCGACGGGAACCATCCCGCCCAGCGCGAGCTTTACGATCTGGCGGCAGATCCGGGCGAACTCACGAACCTGGCCGCCCGGCCCGAGCAGGCTCCGCTCATTGAACGATTGCATGCGACTCTGCTCAAGGAACTGGGCGAGGATCCGCAGGAAACGGAGCGCCGCTGCCGGGCCGACCTCGCCAGGGGATATATCTGAAGCGGAAGCGTCAGCGCCCGCCATGGAGATCGAGCGGGCGAGGACGCCCGCGCTCCCGCATTCGAGCGGGCGGGGACGCCCGCGCTCCCAGGGAACTTTTCGGCCGCAGGCGCATCAAACGGAAGGAAAGGACCCCATAGCGTGAGTTCCACCCTCCGTTTCTCGCCTCTCGTCTACGCGTTGATGGCCATCGGGCTGTCTCAGATCGCGCCGGCCCGTAACGTGGACCTTTCCACCGTTCCCAAGCGCAACACCGTCCAGCTCACGATCTACAACAGCGAGGATCTGACTCTCGTTCGCGAGACGCGGACGGTCACGTTCAAGAAGGGCGCCAATCCGCTGCAGTTCTCCTGGGCCAACACGCTGATCGACCCCACGTCGGTGGAGCTGAAGTTCCTCACCAGCGCCGACAAGCTCGATGTGCTCGACACGACCTTCCCGCATGACAAGCCGCAACTGCTCTACTGGAACGTGCAGAGCGAGATTGACGGTGAGGCCACCATTCAGATCACGTATTTCACGAGCGGCATCACCTGGAAGGCCGACTACACGCTGATCGCCGACAAGGACGAGACAGCGGTCGGCTTCGAGGGCTTTGTCCGGATCTTCAACAACTCCGGCGAGGAGTACGAGAATTCGCAGGTGCGGCTGGTGGTGGGCACGATCAATCTCGTGGAGAAAATCGCTCAGCTCGCGCGGGTGCCCATGGCCGAGGCGCGAAGGCTCGGCGAGGCCGACGCCAAGTACCGGCGCGAGGCGGCCAAGGACCTGGCCGACAGATTTGATGATTCGACTGAGGCGCTCGGCGCGATTCGGCGCCAGCCAAGCCCAAGCAAATCGTCAAGGAAGGCCTTTCGGAATACTTCATCTACACCATCGAGGGCACCGAGACGATCCAGAACGGCTGGAGCAAGCGAATGCGCTCCATCGAGCCCGCCACGGTTCCGCTGAAGATCCAGTATCGCTATCGCCCGGCCGAATACGGCGATCAGCTCGTGCGGATGTACCTGTTGACCAACGATAAGGAATCCAAACTTGGCACGACGCCGCTGCCCGATGGCGTTGTCCGCACATTCCGTGACAACGGACGGGACGGCCTTTCGTTCCTCGCGTCGCAGAGGATCAAGTACATCCCCATCGGCGACAAGATCGAGCTGAACCTGGGCGTGGATCCCAACGTCATCTTCGAGCTGGTCAAGCTGCGAGCGTTCCGCGACGAGATCTGGATGCGGATCGGCAACGTGGATGTCTTCCGCCGCATCGGCGGCGGCGCGGACATCGAGGTCAACTCCTCCGTCGTCGGCTGGGACGACCACGAGATCTACACGCAACGCATCCGCAACTACACGGCCAAGCCCATCGACCTGGAGATCCGCCGCACATTCCCCGGCCACGTCATCTTCCTCAGCGCGCTCAAGCCCACGCTGCACGACTACCAGACGGTGCAATTCGCCGCGATGGTTCAGCCGGCGAAAAGAGCCGATCTGCTCTTCGAGATCCTCCGCCATCAGGGGCACAACAGCAAGCAGAATAACGTCACCCTGCAAGATGCCGACGTGAAGCCCTGAGGAGTTCGTCGCCTGCGACAACCTCGACGCCCTCTGCCTCACCTGGCGCGCAAATCAACCTCCGCCCGGCCGATGCAATACAGGTTCGCCTCGCCACGCAGGTACATCCGGGCGCCGACGAACACCGGGCAACTGACCATGCACTCGTTGCGCTCGAAGCCGTAGCGGAACCACAACTGCTCGAGCCGGTTGCGGGCCACCTGCCTGAACTCGCGGCCGGGCTCGATGACCAGCATGGTCCCCTGGTTGTCGCCGAGGTAGATGTGCCTGCCCCCGAGAGTCGGGCTGATGGCACAGCCACCCCGGACGATGCCGTTGTGGATCATGTAGGGATTGACGTCGAGTTGCTTCTGATAGACGAGCCTGCCATTGGCCGAATCCATCACCGTCAGGATGCCGTCGGAACTCACGAGATAGGCCAGACCCTGGTAGAGCAGCGGCGATCCGCACTGGTTGTAGGAGAACCACGTCGGGAAGGGCTTCGTGCTGAACTGACAGGTGGTGGTGTGCGCCATCTTCAGCGGCTCGGAAAGCGTCTCGGGCAGCGTCTGGAATGCGAAGCGTATTCCGCCTTCATCTCCGGTCAGAACGAAGCTGCAGATCGTCCGGCCTTCGGTCACCGGCGAGGCGTAGTCCGCGATATTGTAGTACGGTGGCGTGAAATCCCTGGCCAGGATCGCGCCGTCCCGGACGCGGACCACCACCCCGAAAGACTGGACGGCAAGTTTCTCGCCGCCCACCGCGATGGCGATCGGCGAGGACATCGAATGCAGCCCCTTGCTCTTCCACAGCGTCATGGGCGTGACGACGGCGCCCGTGCGGGCATCCAGGGCGACCGCGCCGAGGTACTGCATTGATTTGACGATGAGCTTGCCGTTGACGAGGCAGGGCGAGGCGCAGTAGCCGTGCTCGTTGTGTTTCAGCCCCACGGCGGCCGCCCATTTCCGATTCCCCTGCATGTCGAAGCACGCCGCGACCCCGGAGCCAAACAGCGCGTACACGTGCTCGCCATCGCTGACGGGCGTGGCGGCGCCCTCGCCTCCCTCGCTGTCGCTTTGGCCCGCGTACCGCTCCCGATCGATCTTGATCATCAGGTCGTTGATCTTCTTTTCGGCGGCCAGCCTCTCGGCCCGGAGCTTGGGGTCGGAAGCGTACTTCGCCGGATCGGCGCAGTAGGCCGCGAGCGAGTCCGCCACCTTCGCTTGCAGGGCCGCGATGTCCGCGGATACGGCCGCATTCGCCGTCTTCTCCTCCGCGAGGGCCGCGTCGGCATAGGTGGTCGAGCGCGCCCACAGCACCTTGCCATCGTCGGCGCGGACACAGACCAGAAGCGATCGTTCCGCCTGCAGGTAGATCCTGTCCCCGACCACGATGGGCGAGCCAGCGCCCGGGCCGTTGTCCGGGAGCGGCATCGCCCACGCAATGTTCCGGCTCTCGTACGTGTCGCGCTCGGTGCCGAAGAACGCAGCGCCCAGATGCCACTGGACCACGCCTTTGGACCAGCCGGTCTCCGCGAGCGGGGCCACGCGAACCAGCAGGCCATTCCAGCCGCGCTTCAGCGGCAGCAGCACGTGCGTGCCATTGGCGCTGAGCTTGGCCAGTTCCTTGCCGTTGAGCCAGACCTTCCCCACGTCGCTGAGCATCAGATTCACATAGACCGGCCGGCCTTCGGCCGAATTGATCCAGGCGTGAGCATACGCAACGAAGCTGTTGGCATCTTTCGCGGCGTTGTCGTACATCGGCCGGAAGTTCAGCGAGGGCGTTTCGATAGCCACGGGTTTCCACGCCAGCTCACCGGACTTGTCACCCTCATCAGGGATGAGATCCGCTTCGCCGCTGATATCGCCCTTGGCGCTGGCGCCGGCCGGGATGGGCACGGGCCCAAGCACGAGCCAGTCGCGGACAACCCCATCGGGCATCGGCTTGCCCACATCGCCATCCCTCGGCTTGCGAGCCTGAAAACGCAGCTCGCGCACTGCCCGGGATTGACGCCCCCAGTCCAGGGGCGGCTGGGCCGCGGGATAGCGCCCATTGCCATCGCCGCGCCAACCGATAGGGTGGGCGGGTGAGGGACGGTAGCCGGCAGAGCCCAGCGGAGACGCTTCATTGACCGGTGGCTCGTCAGCGCAAGCCGCAGCGCAGCAGACCGCCACTGCCACCAGCAGCCCGGCCACGCAGTTCATCGTCAGACGCATGCTCATCAACATGGTCGCTCCCGAATAGTCCAACGCGCCTCACTTCAGCTCACGATCGGCCGGCCGCGCTTCCGGTTCGTAGGGAGAGCTATCTTGCGGTGGCCCGACCATGCAACGGGGAACAGGATAGCAACCTTCACCACTTAGGAGTAGAAAGGATGGGGCCATAGGTGACTATGAGCTCCGGCAGCGCAGGGACCCTGCATCCAGCGCCGTCAGAAAGTGGCCCGTGCTGAAGCCCCCGGGAGGTGATCGTGTTGGAGCGACGTGTTCATCTGTCTTTAATGGTCTGCTGCTTGGCCGCGATCTTGATTCCGGACAGCGTGGTCGCGGCCGCGGATAACCGGCAGCCGAAGCTCGAATCTGACGGGCTGGGCGGCTACATCAGCATGGATGTGCCGGCGCCGCCGGAGGAGTTTGGGTACGGGGTCAGTCTCTATTCCACCGCCTGGCCACTGCTGGAGCGCCCGCTGCGCGATTTCCAGATCGGGCTGGCATCCATCTGGAT
The DNA here is from genome assembly GCA_963836515.1 of uncultured Phycisphaerales bacterium. Classification (GTDB taxonomy): domain Bacteria; phylum Planctomycetota; class Phycisphaerae; order Tepidisphaerales; family Tepidisphaeraceae; genus CAWIJX01. The sequence goes on along the minus strand of CAWIJX010000004.1, from coordinate 888,216 downwards.
CGTTCCCGAAAACCGGAAGATCAACTACCCGCTGTTGCCGACGGGAACGGTGGCCCGCGACCACTGGCCGGATCGCGGGCCGAGCTACCGCGATGTGTTTCAGACCATCGAAGGGGGACTGGGCTTCTGGGGCAGCACGCGGTTCGGATCGACCACCGCCAAGTTCCGGATGAACGGAACCGCCAACGGCTACAACCATGAGATTTCCTCTCCGGGATGGGGCTTCGGCAATATCAACGCGCTGAAACCGGAAGACATGGGCATCGCGCAGCTCAGTTCGCGGATGCTGGTGCCGCCGGATGGGCTGACTTTTCGCGAGGGCACCTGCGGCGAGCTGTTTGGCTATGCGTGGATGGTGCTGCCACTGACCGAAGCGAAAGCCACGACCGCTGGTTTGCCGGTTTCCACCGGCAATCAGTGCTGGACGATGTTCATCAACTCGAAGAACTTCAAGGGCCCGGTGGCGTTCTATACGCCGGTTACCTGGAGCCGCATCTCGCGCCGGCACCCGCCGGCCATCGGCCGCGGGCTGGATGCGCGGCCGGGGCTGGTGACCGGCGGCGCGATCGAGATCAACACCGTCCCGCGCTTCGTCGGCCAGGATGCCAAGGGCGTGAACTACAGCCGCATCCCGCGCCTGCAGTTTCCGGCCGACGAGCAGGGGCGCACGATCCTCATCCACAGGCTGACGCACTACTCCAAGGATGCGATATATCGGCAGATGGAGACTTGGCTGGCAGGGGGCGCGGCGGCGTCCGGCCAGTTTGACGAAAAGGGCGCGATGGTTCCGCCCTGCAAGGCCAGGCGATTGTCCGTGCGACAGGAGAAGATGCCGATCCGCGGATGCGAGAACTGGGTGGAGACCCGCGCGTTTGACGCGACCACCTTTGGCCTGCAATGGAAAGCATCGGTGCTCGAGCCGTGGGTCGGCGGGTTTCGACGTGGCGCCTTCCCGGAGTATTGCCGGCAGGAGGGCAAGGAGCTTCAGGCGGTGGCCGCCGATGCCGTGGCCGATGAGACCGGCCTGAAGCAGGCGAACTTCAGGCCCGCCGTCTCAACCAAGTCCTACACCTCGCCCGAAGACGGCGAGAGTTGCTGGAAGAAGCCCGGCCCAAAGGCGGGACCGTTCACCGCAACGCTCTCGGATGGAAGCATCGTGACATATTCGTGGTATCGCTTTGTCGATCAGCCGGCCCTGCAGGATGCGGACCTGAGCGCGACGGAGAAGAGCCGCCTTCAGGCGGCCGTCGAGAAGATTCATGCGCAATGGACCGCGGACAGGGAGTACATGCCGCCGCCGGCGACGGGCGCGCTGGCGACGCTTGATGCAGCGATGATCGTCACTCCGCCCAAAGGGCTCGACGTCGGGTATGTACCGATCGTAACGCGTCAATCGCCCAAGTAGGCCCGGCGCGATCGCGGCGCGAACCGAGCCCGAGTTGCCGCCGGCCATGAGGCATTCCTGCCACCGACACCGGGCTCAGGTCTTCTTGGCGTACCTGGCAACACCGCTAAAATCCAGCAATACACAACGTTTGTCGCCGACGATCCAGGCATCGTGTCCCGCCGGCATATAGCAGAAGTCTCCGGGGCCGTACTCCGTTTCAGACCCATCGTCCATCTTTACAACCATCCGCCCTTCCAGAATGTATCCGGTATGCGTGGCCTGACAAGATGGCGTTCCGGCAATGGGCTTTACGTGTTGAGACCACCGCCAACCCGGCTCAAACTCCCCGCGGCCAATCGTCGTATCACCGAGGGAGAACAGTTCCATTTTGCCCTTGCCATCCTTGAACACACGGGTTTCGTCTGGCGATCCCTTGTCCTTGCGAACCAACTTCTGTCCCATCGGAATACCTCCGTCTCTAGAATGCTTTACGAACCTTGGCCGACGAACGCCGTTGGCCATTTCACACAGGATACGGCGGTCTCAAACTTGCGCTAACGGTCATTCTTGATCGTTTCCACCGCGCCTTGATTTCGGCCGCGACGACGGCATAGTGGACCGCACGAGGTTCCAAGCTATGGCAGGTACAAACAAGGCAATTGGCGGCGGCGGCTTTCATCACGTGGCGATCAAGGTCCACGACTTCGACGCTTCGGTGCGCTTTTATACCGAGGCGATGGGGTTTCGGGAGAAGCTGCGGTGGGGCGATGGCGATGGGCGCGCGATCATGCTCGACACGGGCGATGGAAGCTCTCTCGAGCTCTTTGCCGGCGGGCCGGCCCAGCCCCGTCCCGAAGGCGTGATCCTGCACTTTGCGCTGCGGAGCAGCATTCCCGATGCCGCCATCGAGCGGGCCCGCGCGGCGGGGGCCCAGGTGACGGTGGAGCCGGTATCAGTCACGATTCCGGCCAAGACGCCAATGCCAGTCCGGATCGCCTTCTGCAAGGGACCGGATGGCGAGCTCATTGAATTCTTCCATTCCGAAGCGGTCTAATTCGCCTTATCTTTATCTGAAGCGGAAGCGTCAGGACCCGCCCTTGATCCGAGCGGGCGCTGACGCTTCCGCTTCAGACAGTCGTCGGCGGGTATGAAGACATCCCGCGGCGCCGGATCGCCACACCCTTTGCAGTAGCTGCACGTTGGCCGGCGCCGGCGGCGCAGAGTCTGGACGCCTTGCCACGCCACGATGGTCGCTGAGACCGATATGAGCAGAATCACGGCGAGGTTTTGCAGCCAGAAGGGCATGGTCACGGCAGCAGATCGCGCACGGGGATCTTCGACTCGGGGTGGGCGAGAGGGGCGATGGTGTCGTTCTCACCGAGCGTCATTACCTGGCCGTAGGTCGAATTGAACTCGGCCGTGGAATCCGCAATGGGCTCGCGATGGACCTCAAGCTCCCGTTTCTTCAGGTTGACAATCCAATACTCGGCGATTCCGGCGCTGGCATAGAGGCTAGTCTTACGGCGATCCAGTCGTAGCGTCGTATCGCTGACTTCGACGACGAGCAGCGCGGTAGTCGGGTGCGCATTGTAATCCTCAAGCGTGCCTGACACCACTGCCAGATCGGGTTCCGGCTGGGAGCCATCCGGCAAATCCAGCGGCATTTGCACGCGCACATGCCGGCGTGGGCCGCAGATGCTCTCGATTGTCTTCTCGGTTTTCAGAACGCTCTTGCAGTGGAAGTGCCCAAGTGCCGGCATCTGTATGATCTCCCCGTGAATGAGCTGCACCCGCTGGCCGGCGAACCAGCCCTTCTCGGCCAGGCGATAGTATTCCTCGCGCGTCCAGCGGCGGATCTGAGGTTCGGCCAGAGTCATCGCAAATCACCTCCGCGGCATTATACGGCCGTCTTCAGCCTCGCACCAACAGCAGGGCCACCCGGTATACGCCGAAGCTCACCACGTACGCCAGCACGTTCATGTATACCAGCATGAAGATCGGCCATCGCCAGGTGCCCGTCTCGCGGCGGGCAACCGCGAGCGTGCTCATGCATTGCATCGCCAGTACGAACCAGACCAGGAGGCTCGCCGCCACGGCGGCCGTCCACACGGGTTGGCCATTGGGGTAGCGGTCCGCCCGCATCGCCTTGCCCAGATCGGCGGTCTGGTCGCCCGGCTCATCGACGCTGTAGATGATGCCCATCGTGCTGACGAAGACCTCGCGGGCGGCGAATGCGCCGACCAGTCCCACGCCCATCTTCCAGTCGTAGCCGAGGGGCCGGATCGCCGGTTCCATGTATCGACCGATCCGACCGGCAATACTGTGCGCTCTGCGCCGCCGCCAGCGAGTTCTCATCGTGATACTTTGCGGTTTCCGACGCGGGCAGTCGCGGGTAATACGCCACGGCCCACAACAGAATGCTCAGGCAGAAAATCGTCGTCCCGGCGCGCTTGAGGAACTCCAGCGTATTGTTCAACACGTGCCGGCCAACCTGCGAGAGCTGGGGCATCTTATAGCTCGGCATCTCCAGGATGAATGCCGTGCTCCCGCCCCTGAGCAGGGACTTGCGGAAGACCAGCGCCGTCACGGCCGCCGCTACGATCCCCAGCAGATACAGCGAGAGCATGATCCCCGCCTGAGTCATCGCGCCATACGACGCGAAGAAGGTGCCGATGAGGAGCGTGTAGACCGGGAGCCGCGCGCTGCAACTCATGAACGGGGCAACGAGAATCGTGGCCAGCCGGTCACGCCGATTCTCCATCGTGCGCGTGGCCAGGATGCCGGGGATGCCGCAGGCAAACGAGCTGAGCAGCGGGATGAAGCTCTTGCCGTGCAGGCCGACCTTCGAGAGCAGGCGGTCCATCAGAAACGCCGCGCGGGCCAGATAACCGCTGTCTTCAAGAATGGCGAGAAACAAGAACAGCAGCGCAATCTGCGGGATGAACGTCACGACCGTGCCGACGCCGCCGAAGACGCCGTCGTTGACCAGGGCCTTGAGCGGGCCCGGTCCCATGGGCCTGGTGATCAGCTCGCCAAGGCGATGCATGCCCAGATCAATGGCGTCCATGATCGGCCTCGCCGCCCAGAAGATCGTGACGAACAGCGCTGCCATGATCAGCGCGAAGACGATGAGCCCCCAGAAACGATGGATGCAGACGGCGTCGATCCGGTCGGTGAAGGTCCTTCGGCGCCAGTGTGACCTGCATCGGCTTGCCCGTCGGACGTGGAGATGGTGCGATGGGCGACGCCTTCGATCCACCTATAGTGCGCTTCGATCTCAACCTGCATGGGATCGATGCCAAGCTCGTTCATACGGCGCGTGGCCCACTCCAGCAGCGACTTGACCGGCTCGTGCTCGGCGAACGGGCGAAGGTCATCCGCGCGATCGCCGATCAGCAGGCGCTCGGCGATGGCCTGATACCGATCCAGCGGCCGGGGATCGGCGGCGTGCGCCCGGGCCGCTTTGCCCAGGCCCCAGATGCCCGAGCCGATGCCCTCTTCGCGGCTGTCGAGGATGCCCAGCCCGCCGCCGACCAGCAGGATTTCCTCCTTCATCTCGTGGGGAAGCGGCCAGTCCGGCAGGGGGGGGATGCGCGCCTGGTCGATGGCCCTCTTCAACTCGTCGATTCCCTGGCGCTTATGGCCAACGACGGGAATCACCGGCACGCCCAACTCCCGCTCGAGAGTCGCCGCCGAGACATTCAGGCCGCGCCGCTCGGCGACATCGACCATGTTCAGTGCGATCACCATCGGCCGGCGCATCTCGATGAGCTGGCTGACCAGGTACAGGTTGCGCTGCAGGTTGCTTGCATCGACGATCACGACGATGACGTCAGGTGCTGGCGTGTCCGTGCGGAGGCCGCGCAGAATCTCCATGGCGACCAGTTCATCCGGCGATCGGCTCACCAGGCTGTACGTGCCGGGCAGATCGATGACGTCGGCCCAACCCGAACCCAGTTGGCATCGTCCGGTCTTCTTCTCGACAGTGATGCCGGGGTAATTGGCCACGCGCTGGCGCATGCCCGTGAGAGCATTGAAGATGGTAGTCTTGCCGCTGTTGGGATTGCCTGCCAGCGCGATAGTGAGCGTGCCGGGGACTGCGGCGACTTGCTCGGCCTGGCTTTCCATGATGAATCTATCGTCCTCCGGCCGAGGTAGTTCGGATCAGACCGGCGTAATACGGACATGCCGCGCCTGCTCTTCCCTCAGAGACACATGATAGCCTCGCAAAAGAAACTCGATCGGGTCGCCCAGGGGTGCTCGCCGGATGAGTTGAACGACAGCCCCGTTACAGAAGCCCATCTCCAAGAGGCGTCGGCGCAGCTCGGTATCGCCAGCAACGCTGATCACCCGGCCACGTCCGCCGACAGGCAAGTCGTTGAGTGCAGGGTGCTTACGTGTGCTCACGGAAGAACTTCCCGGGAAATCGAAGGCTTTCATCGCTTGCCAGCTCCCGTGCCGAATTGACTCAGCCTTCGTACTATATCATAGTTGAGACTGGGTTTCAACTCGTTGGCATGTTGCTCTCGATCATTGGATTCTGAAAAGCCCGCGATGTTGGGTATCCTTGCGGATTGGGAACTACGAATCGGCGATCTACGAGCATATTATACCGTGGAGAGTGCCGAGGCGAGCGTGCGCTCACGCTTCCGCTTCAGACGCAGTTCCTTAGAACTGGCGCAAGAATCTTAAATCGTTCTCGACGAAGTGCCGGATGTCGTCGATGGCGTATTTCCGCATCGCGATGCGCTCGATGCCGAATCCGAACGCCCAGCCGGAATATTCCTCGGGATCGATGTTGCAGGCCTTGAGCACGTTGGGGTGGACCATGCCGCAGCCGCCCAGCTCGACCCAGCGCTGGCGGTCCTCGAAATACACATCCACCTCGCCCGACGGCTCGGTGAACGGGAAGAAGCTCGGCCGAAAACGCGCCTTGGTGTCCGGGCCGAAGTAGGCGTGGATGAACTGCATGATGGTGCTCTTGAGATCCACCATTGTTACATGGTGATCGACCACCAGCGCCTCGAGCTGGTGGAACATGAACAGGTGCGTGGCGTTGACGGTATCGGGCCGATAGACCCGGCCGGGGATGACGACGCGGATGGGCGGGCGCTGTTTCTCCATCACGCGAATCTGCACGGTGCTGGTTTGCGTGCGCAGCAGGAGCCCGGTGTCCTTTCCGCCCGCGGCATCGCCCACCAGATAGAAGTTATCCAGCGGGTTGCGCGCGGGGTGTTGCGGGGGGATGTTCAGCGCGACGAAGTTGTGGAACTCATCTTCGACCTCAGGGCCGGTTGCGGTGGCGAAGCCCATGCGTGCGAACAGCTCGGTCAGCTCCTCGGTCACCTTCATGAGCAGGTGCCGGTTGCCTAGGGCGGGACGCCGGCCGGGCTCGGTCACATTGATGCCCAGGACGACGGCGCGGCTTTGCCCAGTTCGTTCTTGCGCGACTCGTAAGCAGCGGCGACCTGCTCCTTCGCGCTGTTGGCGCGCTGGCCGACGGCCTTCTTCTGATCGGCCGGCGCCGTCTTGATGAGCTGCATCAGGTTCTTGATCTCGCCATTGCTGCCGAGATAGCGGATGCGAAAGGCCTCGAGCTGCCGGGGATTGGCGACGGCGGAAAGGTCCGCCAGGGCCTGCTGGAGTACGCGCTCGATCCGGGCCAATGCGTCAGACATGGAGGGTATTGTGGTGGGGCGGGGGCGCAGGTCAAGGGCTGCGCCGGTGATCGGTAATCGGGTGATCGGGTCATCGCGTGATCGGAAACCGGTCACCGATCACTGATGATGACCGTTCACTGGTCACCGGTCTCAGGCGGCCTCCTCGCGCAGCCGCAGCCCACAGCTCTGTGAGGAGCGCGCAAAGAAAAACCCCCGGCCGCCAGCCGGGGGTTCTGGACTTGTGGAAAAAAGGGGCTCCGCCTCAATCAGTAACGAGCCTCATGTAGCTGGGCCCTCTTATCCCTTCAGCAGGGCGAGGGCGTTCTGAGGGCTTGCGTTGGCCTGAGCCAGAACGGTGGTGGCCGCCTGACTGAGAATCTGGGATCGCGTCATGCTCGCGGTCTCCGAGGCGAAGTCCGTGTCGGAGATGGCACTCTGGGCGGCGGAAGCATTTTCCAGGGCCACGCCCAGGCTGTTGATGGTCGAGCCGAGCGTGAATGTCTGGAAGGCGCCCAGGCGGCCACGAAGCTGGCTGACCTGCTTTACCGACTCGTCGATGATCCCCTGGGCGGTGACGAGGTTGTCGCTGTCCAGGGCGTTGGCGGCGCCGCTGCCCAGTGAGCTGAGGTAACCCAGCGTGCTGTCGCCGAGATTGCCCGTTGTCACCGAGTTGATGCCGATGCTGGCCTTGTCGTTCTCGGTGACCTTCGATCCCAGCGCGAACTGCGCGCCGCCGCCGCTGATGTAGAAGTTGTCGTTGCCGACGGTGTTGAACGCATTCTTCAGGTCCATTTCGACGTCGAGGCTGCTGGACCGGTAGGTGACCGTCAGGCCTTTGGCTTGCGCCGCGGCGCCGTTGACCGTCACGGAGGCGTCCCGGCCGTAATCGTTGGCGGCCGTTGGCACGAAGGTCCCGCCGACGGTTGTCAGGCTGACGTACTGGTCGGCGCCGAACGATTTGCTGTTCAGCAGCAGAGCGGTGCCGCTGGTGGCGGCGCTGACGCCCGTGGCGTCCTTCACCGCGTTGACGGCCGTTGCCATGTCGGCGACGGTGGTGCCGCCGGCGAAGCTGATCTGCTGTGTGCCCTTGTTGCCGGCGATCTCGACGGTTACCGCATTGCCCGCGCCCAGGTCGCCGTTGGTGTACTTGATCTGACCCGTCTGCGCGCTCTGGGTCACCGCGACAACGATGTTCATGGCGGCGTTGTCGGTGAGCTTGGCGGCATTGACGCGGATGTTGCCGAAGTTGCTGGAGTTCACGCCGCTGGTGGTGTAGGCGTAGCTGCCGTTGAGCAGCTTCATGCCTTCGAAGCTCGTGGAGGAAGCCACGCGGTTGATCGTGGCCAGGATGGAGTCCACCTGGAGCTGATTGGCCTGGATTTCCTCGCCGGACATGCCGCCGGAGTTGGCGGCCTGGCTGGTGAGGCCCTGCAACTGCGTCAGCAGCGAGCTGATCTCGCCCAGACCGCCATCGGCGGTGCCGATCAGGTTGGTGGCGCGCTGGGCGTTGTCGATGGCCTGGTTGATGCCGACCGTCTCGCCGCGGAGGTTCTCGCTGGCGATCAGGCCCGCGGGGTCATCCGATCCGCGGTTGATCTTCAGGCCGGTGCTGAGCCTCTCCAGGCTCGTGTTGAGTTGATCGTTGTTTTGGCGCAGGACGCGCTGCGCAATCATAGACGTGACATTGGTGTTTATTCTGCTCATGACTGTCTCTCCGTGACCGTCGCGAAACGTTCGCGACATGATTTTGCGCCTCCCAAGGCTCTGCGGGCCCCGCGAAGGCGTTCATTCCCTTGAAAGGCTTTTTGTCGCTGGCGGATCAGGGCACGCTCCGCAGCAGCCTGCGGCGGGCAAAGCACCCGCCTGTTTGCTCATACGACGACCTCCTTTCCACAAGCCCAACGGCCCTGATACGCCTCAGGCCCGAAGCGGCGAGTCGTTGTTGGGTATCGACGTGAGATGAGAGGTGACTTTAGATGCGCGTGGGCGCGAAAAACCCGGAATTTTTCGATGGCTTGCGCGACGCAATTCCCGCCCGCGGCAGACGCCCCCGGAGACGTGAATGCGGCATCTTATCGGACGCGTGCGGTTCGGCGCGAGCCCGCTGGATTCTCGGACGCTCGCGTGCGCAACGCCGCGCGGTCCCCCGCCCCTCGCGAGGTAGTGACAAACGCCCCCGGGGACGGCGCCAGCCTGCCGGCCCCGCGCCACGCGGGCGACGCGACAGCCGCGGCGCACCGAAGCATGGCCGCGCCTGGGCGTGGGGACGGCGCGGTGTTCCGGCCGGCCCGATCCGCCAGCGCTATTGCAGCAGCTTCAGCACGTTCTGCGGCGTCGAGTTGGCGATCGCCAGCACGCTCGTGCCCGCCTGGGTGAGCACCTGGGCGCGGGTCATCGCCGACGTCTCCGCCGCGAAGTCGGCGTCCCGGATCGAGCTTTCGCTCGCCGTGACGTTCTCCAGCGCCACCGACAGGCTGTTGGCGTTCGTGTCGAGCGTGTTCTTCTCGAAGGCGCCCAGCCGTCCGCGCAGGACCGCGATCTGGTTGATGGCCCGATCGATGATCGTGCTGGCGGTGCCGGCCTGCCCCTTCACCAGCGACGCATCGCCGCCGGTGACGATCTGGTTGAGGAAACCCACGTCGTCATCGCCGAGCTTGCTGGCCGCGATGGACTGGATGCCCAGACTCACCTGCTGATTGCTGTTGACGGACGGCCCGAGCTGAAAGCGGGCGCCGCCGCCGGTGATGATGAAGCTGGTGTTGCCGGTGCCGAAGTTCTTGTCCAGCGTCAGGTCCAGATCCAGCGCCTGCGAATTGAGTTCGAGGTTCAGCCCATCCGCCACCGTCAGGGCCCCGTTGAGCGTTGCCACCGCATCGACTCCGACGCTGCGGCTGGCGTTGCTCCCCGCGGTGTTGATCGTCTGGAATGCGCCGCTCTGCGCCTGGACCGAGACGTAGTTTCTCGATCCATACCCGTTGCTGCGGAAGGTGATGCCGGATGCGGCATTGGCGCTGTTGATCAGATCGACGTGGACGCCCGTCGCATCGCTGACGCGGTTGAGCGAAAAAGCGATGGCCGAGGCGTGCGTGCCGCTGGCGAAGGTCATTACCTCCACGCCGTCATTGCCCGCGACTTCCAGGGTGACCGACGAGGTAATGGCGCTGCTGCGGAACTGGAGCTGGGCATTGTCGGCCGCCGTCAGCACCTGGACGTTCACGGGCATGGCCGCCTGGGTGCCGAAGTTGACCTGCTGGACGTGGAACGCCTTGATCGCCGCGCTGTCGACGCCGCTGGCGACGTAGTCGAGGCTGCCATTGAGAAGGGGCAGCCCGGCGAACGACGCGGTGTTGCTGATGCGCGTGATCGACTGGATGGCCGAATCGACCTGGAGCTGGTTGGCTTGGATCTCGTCCTGAGACATGGCGCCGTTGTTGGCGGCCTCGACGATGAGTTGCTTGATGTTGAGCAGGAGGGAGGCGACCTCGTTGAGGGAGCCCTCGGCAGTGGCGATGACGTTGCTGGCGCGAGAGGAATTGTCGATCGCCTGGTTGATGCCGGAGATCTCGCTGCGCAAACCTTCGCTGACGATCAACCCGGCGGGATCATCCGCGCCTCGGTTGATCTTCAGCCCGCTGGAGAGACGCTCCAGCGTATCGTTCAGCGTTTGTTGCGACCTGGCCAGGCCGCGTTGGGCCGCCAGCGATGAAACATTCGTGTTGATGCGGGCCATAGCAATCCTCCATGATTGTTGATGGCTAGACGCCCGGTGGGGGGCTTGCCCGGCGGCCTGTCAATCCATGTGGCCGGCGGGCGGGGAGTAAAGCATAGGGACCTTACTGGCCCTGTGTTTCGGGTTTCTTCTCCGGCTTGGGGACGACCTTGTCGATGCCGCGGACATCTTCGGGCTTGACCTGGGCCGCCTCGCGGTTTTCACGCCGGATGGCTTCGTAGACTTCCTTGCGATGGACGCTGATCTCTTTGGGGGCGTTGATCCCCAGACGCACCTTGTCGCCGCGGATATCGACCACGGTGACTTCGATGTTGTCGCCGATCATGATCGTCTCGTCGCGCTGACGGGACAGCACTAACATGGTGGCTCCTTCCTGGGTAAGGGGCCTGTTTGGTACAGGGCCCGCAACCAGCGCGAGATCCAGCTCGCGCTGCATCAGCGAACCTCATCAATCATAGGCCCGCCGATGCGATTTGGGGGATGAGCGAAAGTTCCGCGACCAATGCCCTTTTCAGGCCGATTTGGCCAGCGGGACCTCCGCCAGGAGCCGCAATAGAGGCTGCCGCGTGGTCCATTTCTTGTCGTTGAGCACAATCTGTTGACCCACCCGGTTTTGCGCATTGATCACCAGGGGGCCCTGCAGGTTGCCCGTCAGCCAGTCCCCGACCTTATTGCAGATAACGAATACCTGCGCAAAGTTCAGGTCGGTGAGGGATAGTTCCTGCTGGCACTCCTCCTTCAAGGCGAACTGGTAGTCCTTAAAGAAGATGCTGGGGTCCGTGACCACAAACGCCAGGCCAGCCTCATCCACCGACTGCAGCCAGAAGAAGTAGTTGTCCTCGCCGGTTTGGATGAGTGCGAAGCGCTTGTAGCTTGGAAAACCCAGCAGTCCCCGCGGGAACGTTAAGATTCGCTCCTCGTTGACCTCCATGCGTCCGAATCGTGTCGTGTTGATCTCCATGCGAACTCCATTTCTCGGCGGCAAGAACCCCGCCGCCGGCAGCCTTACGGAATCCCCGCAAGGCGACGTTCGTCCGGATCGCCCATCCATGGTTGATCCGGCGAGGCCCATGGCATCCGTGCCACGGGCGTTACATCGCGGCGTTCTTCGCCGCGTTTGGCAGCTCCGCTGCTTGATCCTCGCGGTTGCGCGACATCCGGTCGCGTTCCTCGCGGCTTGTGCGTGGCCGGCTCAACGGCCCACGCCTTGGCTCTCGGGCAGGCTATCCGCCGGCCCCGGACCTGCACCCGGTCCGCTTGGCTGCTTCGGGCCCAGCTCCGCCGGTCCCGAGAACGTCGCACTCCGCGACGCCCCCAAACAAGCCGGCTCCGCCGGCCGCTCACTTCGCTCTCATGCCGCGCCGATTCTGCGCCCGCCGGCAACTTCCGTTGCGCTCAGGCTTCCATAGCGAGTCAGCAGTGCATACGCGAGCATCTTGACCCTGCTACAGCAATGGCCGTTCCACGGTCGAGGCCGGCTGGCGGATTTGGTCGGTTGGCTGCGTAATCGCTCTATCTCGATATCGGATACCCATGAGTGGTTGGCGCCGCTTTGGGTTGGCGCCGCTTTGTTTGGAAGCAGCGGTAATGCACGCTATCATGGTGTGTATGCGACAGACGATTGACATCAGCGATCTACCGGAACCGCTTGCCCAGGCCATTGAGACCATTGTGCGCACCTATCGTTCGCGGGCGCCGCAGGAGCCAGAGGGGCAGCCGGCGCGGCGTTCCCTTGGTTGGGCGCGAGGCATCCTGCCTGAACTTCCGCGATCTTTCTTTGACCGGTTGCCCGATGATGTCCTTGATCTCTTCGAGGGCAAAAGCTCGTGAGAATCCTGCTCGACACCGTCGCGTTCTGGTGGGTCGCATCGGCTCCGGAGAATCTGTCGGCCCGGGCGGCCGAAGTGTTTACAGATCCGGCCAACGATATGTTTCTGAGCCCCGTGTCGGTTTGGGAACTGCTGGTCAAACACCAGATCGGCAAGCTGCCTGCCCCCAGACCCATTGTTGAACTGTTGGCTCAAGCGAGAGACGAGCGGCTAATCGGTTCGTTGTCGGTGCGGGAGTCGGCGGTATTCAAGCTACCCTCACTGCCGATGCTGCATCGCGATCCATTCGGCCAGCACCTGTTTTCCCGCCTGGGCTTGTACCTGCGATTCGGCCAAGGTGACCCGTGCGGACACTGGGGTGGGCGGTACATCTGGCAGTTGGGCGATGCCGATTCGCTGGAGGTCTGCTGGAAGGAGACTCCCGGCCAAAGCCCTCGTGATATCGACAAGGCGATGATTGCGACTTTCGCGGATCAGCACGGCAAGTACCCCTACGCCAACATCAATGGATGACGGCGACTGCGAGTTGATCGGGTCGCTGAGTAAGATCGTGGCGAGCCAGAATAAGGAGCGCGAGAACGGGGGGGGAACGAAAAGAGATGGCATGGTTGGTTGTCGGGCGAGCCGGTTGTCTCCCGCCAGAAGTACCCCACGCGGCATCACCGGCGCGCTCATTGCCTGACCCGCTCCTTCGGGTCGTTGGAAAGATCGGTATGCAGCTCATCATCGTCTGCGTGATCTTTGCGGCGATCTGCCTGGCCACGCCGGCGACCGCCCAGCCCATCCTTCCTGCCGGGAGCGCGCCGAAGGCGCTGGAGTTTGCGCATTTTCCCGATCGGATGCACGCATTCATCTGGCGCAACTGGAACCTGGTTGCCAGCGATCGCCTGGCGCGCGTCCTGAACACCCCTGCCGCCAATGTGCGGGCCGTGGCCGGGGCCATGGGGTTGCCGGCGGAGCAAGCCATCCCGGCGAGCTACCCATCGCGGCTGTATCTGACGATCATCCGCAGGAACTGGCACCTGTTGCCGTACGAGCAGATTCTGACGTTGCTCGATTGGACGCCGCAGAGGCTGGCCGAGACGCTGCGGGAGGATGACTTCCTTTTCATCAAACTCGGGAGTCTCAAGCCGCGATGCGAGGCGCTGACCTACACGGCGCCGGGTGAGGAGCAGCGGCGGCGCGAAGAAGAGATCCGACGCATCGTCGCCGAGGAGTTTGGCGCGGCGATGGCGCGGCCGGCCGAGGCGCGGCTGGCTTTTCTCCAGGGGCTCTCCGGGGCGGTTGAGACTCCGCGGCCGGCGCAGGCGTCGACTTCGGTGCGGTTCCTCTACTCCTACTTCGCCGTCTTCGGGGATCCGCTGGCCGATCCGACGCTGGATCCTTACCCCGACGCGCTGCTGCAAAAGTACGCCGATCTCGGCGTCAATGGCGTCTGGCTGCACGTGGTCCTGCGGCAGTTGGCGCTTCCGATGACTTTCCCGAGTTTGGCGACGGCGCTGCGATTCGCCTGGAGAACCTGCGCAAGCTGGTGGCGCGGGCGAAGCGGTTTGGGATTGGCGTGTACCTTTACATGAACGAGCCGCGCGCGATGCCGGCCGGGTTTTTCAAGGATCGGGCGGATATCGCGGGCGTGCGCGAGGGCGATCATATCGCGATGTGTACATCCAGCCCGCGCGTGCGGCGGTGGCTTAGCGGGGCGCTGGAGCATGTGTTTCGATCCGTGCCCGATTTGGGCGGCGTGTTCACGATCACCGCATCGGAGAACCTCACCAACTGCGCATCGCACGGCCAGCACCAGCAGTGCCCGCGATGCAAGAGCCGCAGCGCGGCCGGGATTATCGCCGAGGTGAATGCGGCGATTGAAGCCGGCGTTCATCGCGGCAGCCCGGCCGCCCGCGTGATCGCGTGGGACTGGGGCTGGTCGGACGAGTGGGCGGCGGATGCCATCGCGCAGCTTCCCAAGTCGGCGCAGTTCATGTCGGTGAGCGAGTGGTCGCTGCCGCTATCGCGCGGCGGCGTGAAGACGGCCGTGGGCGAATACTCGCTCTCGGCCGTGGGGCCCGGGCCGCGAGCGATGCGGCACTGGGGCGCGGCGCAGGCGGCCGGGTTGCCGTGCGTCGCCAAGGTGCAGTTGAACAACACGTGGGAGCTTTCTGCCGTGCCCTATCTGCCGGTGATGGACCTCGTGGCCGAGCACTGCTCGCGACTGTCGGCGGCCGGAGTGGATGGGCTGATGCTGAGCTGGAGCCTCGGCGGATATCCGTCGCCGAATCTCGCCATCGCCCAGCGATTCCGCCAGCGGCCGGCGCCGACTACGCAGCGGGTGCTCGACGAGCTCGCTGTCGAGAGATTCGGCGCGGAGGGCGCACCGCATGCGCGGCGGGCGTGGAGCGCATTCAGCGACGCTTTCCGCCAGTACCCCTTCGACGCGGGCGTGATCTACCGCTGCCCCGTGCAATGCGGGCCGGCCAACCTGCTGTGGCCCCGGCCGACGGGGTATGCCTCAACCATGGTCGGCTTCCCCTATGACGATCTTAAAGGCTGGCGCGGCCCGTATCCGGCCGGCGTTTTTGCCACGCAGTTCGAGTTGGTTGCCTCTGGATGGAAAGCGGGATTGGCGCACATGGCTCTCGCGGTGGAAAAAGCCGGGCCATCGCGATTGGCCGACGCGCAGGCGGAATTGCGATTCTCCCGCGCGGCGTACCTGCATCTGCGGAGCGTGGCCAACCAGGCGCGGTTTGTGATGGCGCGCGATGCTCTTGCCACATCGGCCGAGCGTCAGTGGATCGAGGGCGATATCCGACGAATCCTTCGCGATGAAGAGTCGGCCGCCAAAGAGCTGTTCGACCTCACGATCGAGGACTCGCGCATCGGGTTCGAGGCGTCGAACCATTACTATTACGTACCACAGGACCTGATGGAGAAAGTGATCAACTGCCGGTATCTTGGCAGTGCGGCGGGCGGATTGGTGAAGTGAGGATGAACAGGCGGCGTGAAGAACGGCTCGCAAGCGAGCCGGTTAAACAGCGGCTGACGACTCAGGCGGATCAATGCGAATCAGCGTGTGGATGATGGCGATGTTGATGTGGGCCGGGCTTGCGATGGCCGGCGAGAACTGGCCGCAGTTTCGCGGGCCGGACGGCAATGGGCAGAGCGATGCCGTCGGGCTGCCGATGACGTGGAGCGAGAAGGAGAACGTTGCCTGGAAGACGCCGATTCACGATCACGGCTGGTCGTCGCCGGTGATCTGGGGCAGGCAGATCTGGCTGAGCACCGCGAAGGCCAACGGGCTGGAGATGTTCGCGGTGTGCGTGGATCGGGACAGCGGAAAGGTCATCCACGACGTGAAGGTGTTCGATACGGAGAAGCCCGAGCACATCGCGCCCGTCAACAGCTATGCATCGCCCACGCCCGTGATCGAGGAGGGGCGCGTGTACATGCACTATGGCACCTATGGCACGGCATGCCTGGATACGGCGTCGGCCAAGGTACTGTGGATCCGGCGCGATCTCAACTGCGATCACCACGAAGGGCCGGGATCGTCGCCGATGCTGTGGGGCAAGCTGCTGATCGTGAACGTGGATGGGCGCGATGTGCAATACGTCGTCGCACTGGACAAGACCACGGGCGGGACGGTCTGGAAGACGAAACGCTCGATCGATTACAGCGGCTATCCCGCCAACATCCGCAAGGCGTTCTGCACGCCGATCGTTCTTGATGTCGCGGGGCGGCCGCAGCTCATTAGTCCGTGCGCCAAGGCGGTGATGGGCTATGATCCGGAAAGCGGCGAGGAATTGTGGAAGGTCCGCTACAACGGCTGGTCGGTGACGCCGCGGCCGGTGGCTGGCGAAGGCTTGGTGTTCGTCATCAATGATTACGAGAAGCCGGAACTATGGGCCATTCGCCTGGGCGGCCAGGGCGACGTCAGCGCCAGCCACGTGGCTTGGAAGATCACACGCGGGATGCCGTCCAAGCCGTCGCTGCTGCTCGTCGGCGATCTGCTGTACATGGTGGCGGCCGATGGCATGGCGTCGTGCGTCGAGGCGAAGACCGGGCAGGTCGTGTGGAAGGAGCGGATGCCGGGCAATTACTCGGCGTCGCCGATCTACGCTGACGGCCGGCTGTATTTCTTCAACCACAATGCAGCGACGACGGTGGTCCAACCGGGGCGGCAGTACAAGGTGCTGGCGACCAATGAGCTGGAGAAGCAGGAACTGATGGCGACCCCGGCCGAGGCGGGCAAGGCGATGTTCATCCGGACGCGGGGATACCTGTACCGGATCGAAACCGCGCGATGAACGATCACACCTTCTCGATCTGCCAGTGCTCGAGTTCCAGCGGGGTTGGCCGGCCGAAAATCGTGGTGATGATGCGGACCATCCCCTTGTCGGGAAGGATCTCGTCGACTTCGCCCTCGAAGTTGATGAAGGCGCCGTCGATGACCTTGATCTTGTCGCCCTTGCGGTACTCGGTCTTGAGGGTGGCCGATTCGGCCGGGCGCTCGGCCTCTTCGAGCATCTTGGCCTCGTCCTTGGGGGACATGGCGGTGGGCTTGCCGTTGGAGCCGATGAAGTCGCCGACTCCTTCGGTCTCCTTGATCATGAACCAGACCTTGTCGGGGATGCGCCCGTCCTTGTCGAGTTCGAGCTCGATGAAGACGTAGCCGGGATAGAGCTTGCGGTCGCTCTCGCGGCGGACGCCGGCCTTCTGGGTGCGCACGCGCTCGGTCGGGACGAGGACCCGCCCCACGTGGCTCTCCAGGGCCTCGATCTTGACCTTGCGCGCAGCTTCTCGCGCACCTGGTCTTCTTTATTGCTCGCTACTCGCAGGACGAAGAATTGCATACGCGGCCGATGCCTTACCCGAACGGGCCTTGGGAGAGAACTTTAATCAGTTTGAACGCATATCCGAACATGACGTCATACGCGAAAAGAACGGCAGCGATCAGAAACATGAAGAAGATCACGACCTTGGTCGAGCCCATGAGGTCCTTGCGGCTCGTCCAGTTGACCTTCTTCATCTCGCTCTCGGTGGCGATGAAGAAATCCACGATCGACGGCTTGTTGAGGAAATACCACAGCAGCAGTGCCGAGCCCAGCAGCACGCCGCCGACGACTCCGCCGTCCACGGCGGCGGAAATCCCCGTCAGCGCCAGGCGGCTGTAGAAGAACTGGCCGAGGACGGAGAGGATCAGCACGACGCCGGCGATGGTGCCGAGGCGTGTCCAGTAGCCCTGGCCGGGCTTGTAGATATGGAAGAATCCGCCGCCCAGGAAGGAGGAGTAGGGGCCGCGCCTGCACCGCCGCGTCGCGCCGTCTCAGGCGGGCCTCCGCCTTCGTCGTCGCGATCGTCTTCGCCGGGCGTCTCGTCGTCATTGCGCGGCTCCGGTGTGCCGCCGTCTTTCATATCGTCGGCCATCGGGTCGTTTCCTTCGTTGTCCTTGCTCAGGACCGCCATAATTCGCACCTGGGTATCTTAGGCCGCGCCTACCCACCGGGCACAGCAGACTCAAAACACGCCAGGAGAGAATCGAACTCCCAACCTGCCGCTTTGGAGACGGCTGCTCTACCAATTGAGCTACTGGCGTATGCAGCTGCCAGTTGTTAGTTGCCAGTTGCCAGAAGGAACTCCTGACTGGCAACTGACAACTGGCAACTGGTAACTATTTCCTCTTCACCTTGTGCAGCGTATGGGTTCGCGTGCGCGGGCAATACTTCTTCAGCTCGACCTTCTGCGGGCCGCCCGCGACCTTGATCTGCGTGCGATAATTGAGGTCGCCGCAGTCGCTGCATTGCAGCCAGACATTTTCTCGATTTTCCTTGGCCATGATATCACGTCACTCAGTTGCCAGTTGCCAGCCTGGAGTTGCCAGTGCCAAGACTGGCAACTGGCAACTGACAACTGGCAACTCTCTTTACTTAATCACCTTCGTCACGACGCCCGAGCCGACCGTGCGGCCGCCTTCACGGATAGCGAAGCGGAGCTTCTCTTCCATGGCGATGGGCACCATGAGCTCGACCTCGATCGTCACATTGTCGCCCGGCATGACCATTTCCGCGCCGCTGAGCAGCTTGCAGCTCCCGGTAACGTCCGTCGTGCGGAAGTAGAACTGCGGGCGATAGTTGTTGAAGAACGGGGTATGCCGGCCACCTTCTTCCTTGGTCAGCACGTACACCTCGCCCTGGAACTGCGTGTGCGGGGTGATGCTCTTGGGCGCTGCCAGAACCTGGCCGCGCTCCAGCTCTTCCTTGTCGACGCCGCGGAGCAGCACGCCGACGTTATCACCGGCAATGCCTTCGCTCAGGGTCTTCTGGAACTGCTCGACGTCGGTGGCGACGGTCTGCCGCGTCTCGCGCAGGCCGACGATCTCGACCGGGTCGCCGACCTTGATCCTGCCACGCTCGATACGGCCGGTGCCGACCGTGCCGCGGCCCTTGATCGAGAAGACGTCCTCGACCGGCATCAGGAACGGCTTGTCGATCAATCGCTCGGGCAGCGGGACATAGCTGTCCAGCGCCTTGAAGAGCTGCTCGACGCACTCGTTGGCCTTGTCGTCCTTGGGGTTCTGCATGGCGGCCAGGGCATTGCCACGGATGATCGGGGTGTCGTCGCCGGGGAAGTTGTACTTGGTGAGCAGCTCGCGCACTTCGAGTTCGACGAGGTCGAGCAGCTCGGGGTCGTCAACCAGATCGACCTTGTTGAGGAAGACCACGATCTTGGGCACGCCGACCTGGCGGGCCAGGAGGATGTGCTCGCGCGTCTGCGGCATGGGGCCGTCGGCGGCCGACACGACCAGGATCGCGCCGTCCATCTGGGCGGCGCCGGTGATCATGTTCTTGATGTAGTCGGCGTGGCCGGGGCAGTCCACGTGGGCGTAGTGCCGGACTTCGGTTTCGTATTCCACGTGGGCGGCCGCGATCGTCACCGTCTTGGTCGGATCGCGGTCGATGCCGCCCTTGGCGATGGACTTATAGTCCTTGGCCTGGACGGTGGGGTACTTGCCGGCGGAGCGGAAACTCATCGCCGCCGTGAGGGTCGTCTTACCGTGATCGATGTGGCCGATGGTGCCCACGTTCACGTGCGGTTTCTTGCGCTCAAAAACTGCCTTAGCCATGTCGAAAACCTCCGATCAAGGATCAAACTGCATTCACAAAGCTGGCACAGGGGGTTGAACCCTGGACCTCGTCCTTACCAAGGACGCGCTCTACCACTGAGCTATGCCAGCATCGGCCAGCATCGGCCAGCATCGGTCAGCACCGGGCACGCCCGCCTGCTGTGCCGACTACAAATCCGGGAAAGCGTGCGAGTTGCCTTCCGGCGTCCGCCGCACGCCGCCTGAGGTCCTTCCCCGCCGCGACAAGGCCACTGCCAAGCGCAGCGATGGCGGAAGGGCAAAAAGTATAAAGCACGCCAACCCAAAGTCAAATGGATCGGTGGCGGATTTTAGGCAGCGGTTGCCATCCTGTCGCGGTGGTTCATGGCGGGTCGGACGACTGTCCCGAGAAATTCAGCGTGAACGCCTCATCTCTCGGCCGGTCCACGCCCGCATCCTCCCACCCATACCCGCAGGCGCCCCAGTGCCATAGCCGGATGCCCGTGTCGGCCATGATCTTGCAGCCGCACTGCTTCTCGATGGACTTTCGAGGCTCAATCGCATGGCTTGATCCCGGCGCGCGGGACTGTCTACGCTTCAACGCGCCGCACTTGCCCCGACACGATGCAAGATTCGCTTCGCACCTGCGCGGCTACGCTCCGGCAGGCGAAGGCGGCGGGATGAACTTGGTTCGGAGTTCCGCGTCTACGCGGTCTGGGGCACGACCGCATGTCCGGCCAGCCCTATCGTGCCATGATAGTGCTAGATAAACATTTTACTTTTTCTCGAAAGAATATGATTGACGACCCTGCAACACCCAGCTAAATTGTCGCTCGTTCGGTGGGTCAAATGGTGTGGGCTTGAAGACAGGGGTTCCTGCCTCCAGGCCGGTTCCTTTCGGGAAGGAGTCGGTCATGTCGCTTCGTTCCCTTTTGGCGCAAATTGTGCCGCGCTGCTCGTATGGTCGTCGATCACGCCTTCGTGAAGGTCGAGCCGGACGCTTCGTGCTCGGAACGCGGCCGCGCCGACTCCCTGCTGCCGATTCTCGAGCATCTGGAGATTCGCCAGAATGCTCTCGGTTGAGATTCTCGGGACCAGCGGGGCGGATACGTTCGTCGTGGCGGCCGATTCCGGAACGGGCGGCGTGTCCGTCACGCTCAACAACGGCTCGCCAACCATTGTCGGCCCCGGCGACACGCTGCGCCTCGATACTCTGGACGCCCCGGAAGGCCAGAGCGACACCATCAGCATCGCCGACGACCTCTTGAATCCCCTCGACCTGGTGGTGGCGGGCGGGTCGGGAAGCAGATCGTTGACCGTCAACGGCGGCACGGTCAACCTCGACTTGGCTCTGCGCGGAGGCGATCTGTCGGTCGTGATGAATGGGGGCGTGGTCAACCTGCGGAGCACGCAGCATCTCAGCGATCTGGAGCTCAACGATTCTTCGCGATTCACCCTGCCCGAAGGCCAGTTCAGGGCTCTGGTGCTCGATTCGCTCTCCATCGGCTCGAGCGCGACCCTCGATGTGAATGACAATGCCCTGATCGTCAACTACCCATCCGGCGATGGCGACGCCGTATTGGCCGATGTCACCGGCTGGCTGGTCACCGGTTACAACGCAAGCAGCGGATGGTGGGATGGCCCCGGCATCGCCAGCACGTCAGCGCACAACAACTCCAGCCAGACCACGGACCTCGGGGTGATGAACAACACCTGCGGCGGCCAGCCCTGGTGCTCATCGTTCATGGGCCAGCCCGTGGGCGCCAACGCCATCCTCGTGCGCTATACCTACGACGGCGATGCGGACCTGAGCGGCGTGATCAACAGCGCTGACTACGCGCACATCGACAATGGTTTTGCCAACGACCTGAGCGGCTGGGCCAACGGCGACTTCAATTTTGATGGCGTCGTCGACGCCAACGACTATTTCGAGATCGACCGAACCTACCGCACGCAGGCACACGCGCCGGCCGTCAGCATCGCGGGCGATGTATCCGTCAACGAGGGCTCGCAGTACCAGGTCAGCCTGGACGCGACGACGCAGGGCGTGGCGGCCATCAGCAACTGGACGATCTACCCGGGCGATGGGTCGGTCGATACCGCCACTGCCCAGACCAACGGGCACACGCCGGCGGACTACACCTATGGCGACGAGGGGACCTACACGATCGCGGCATTCGCAAAAGGCCCGGATCTCTATTACGTGGCGACCAAGACCGTCCAAGTGAATGACGTCCCTCCGACGATCAGCATAACCGGCGCGACGTCGGTCAACGTAAACGACCTTTACGAGCTGACCCTTTCGGCGACAGACCCGGGAAATGACCCGATCACCTGGCAGGTGGACTGGGGAGACGGCAGCGCTCTGAGTTCCGCAACCGGGCGCGAGCCCGACCCCCAACCGACTCACACGTACACGCAATCGGATCAATATTACATTACGGTAGTTGCCCAGGATGACGACGGGAGTTATTTCGCGGAGAAAGTAGTCCAGGCGGGCCAGTCGCTGGTAGCTCCCTCCGAGCTGGTTCTGGAGTCCATCACCGACAGCGCGGTCGCTCTTTCCTGGGTGGACAACTCGGCGGACGAAAACGGCTTCTCGATCGAGATGAGCACGGATGGAATCCATTACACGCAGATTGCCATTACCGACGCTGACGCGACATCGGTTTCGGTCGATCACGCTTTTGCCGCGCTAACCACCTATTACTTCCGCGTGCGTGCGGTCGAGGGTTACGGCTTGTCGGGGTCGAGCAATACCGTCGCTGTCACCACCCCGGCCGTGCCCGGCACGCCCAGCGCCCTCTTGGTATCCGCGATCACCTCCGGCAGCGAGGCCGACATCTCCTTCACCGATAGTGCCACCAACGAGGATGGCTTCGTCCTCGAGTGGAGCTTGGCCGACAGCCCCTTCTCGGCCGAAGGCTCCGCCTACGCGCCGGCCAACACCGGCACGGGCACTGTCGGCTTCGTCGGAGGCGGCAGCTTCGCGCCAGACACCGACTACTACTTCCGCGTCTGCGCTTACAACAGCTTCACCAGTTCCGCCTGGTCCAGCATCGTCGGGCCGATTACCGCCGCCGACTATCCCGATGCGCCGAGCGACCTGGAAGCCACCACTGTCAGCACCAGCGAGATCGACCTGACATGGACGGATAATTCCAGCAATGAGACCGGCTTCTACCTTTGGCGCAGCGCCGATGGCGAAACCTGGAGCGCCTGCCCCGGCACCATCACCGCCAGCCCGTATTCGGATACGTCCCTCCCGCCCGGCATGACCTATTATTACCGCGTGGCCGCGTACAACAGCTACGGCACATCCGACTGCGCCTACGCCCAGGGCGCGTACCGTTCCCGACGCGCCGCAGAACGTCGCCGCGACCGCCGTCAGCGCCTCCGAAATCGACCTCGCCTGGGACACTCCCACCGGCAACAGCGACCTGCTGTACAGCGTCTATGCCGACACGAGCGATACGTTCGACCTGGATGAAGGGCACCTCCTGGCGTCGGACATCACCGATACGAGCTTCTCCGCGGCCGGGCTCGATCCGTCGCAGGTCTACTACTTCGTGGTCGTTGCCAGCGACGATTTCGGCGACACTTCGGCCGCTTCCGACGCCGCCTCCGACACCACGCTCGACGCGCTCCCGCGCCAACCGACCTCGAAGCCACCGACGAAACCTCCGACTCGATCAGCCTCTCCTGGAGCGAGTCGGCCACGGATGAGACGGGATTGGAACTGCAATATTCAACCAATGGAGGGACGAGTTTCGATCCCATCGCTTTTCTCGACCCCGACACCACCAGCTACACCGTGCCGTGGCTGGACGCCAACACGACTTACACCTTCCGCATTCGCACGACGCGCGATGATGCCGACTCGGCCTGGTCGGACACGGCCCAGGACACCACGCTCGTTACCCCACCCGATGCGCCGCAGTCGCTCTCGCTCAGCGCGTACTCGCAAACGCAGATCCAGCTTGTCTGGCCGGCCATTCAGGATGCGGCGGATTACGAAATCCAGGTCTCCGCAGACGGCGAGACGTTCGCCGACGTGGAGGCCGACGGCATCACCACCGGATACGGTTATACTACGGCCACCGTGACATGCGATAGCGACCTACCCTACTTCTACCGCGTAATCGCCAGCAGTGCCGGCGGCGATTCCGACCCGTCGCCGACGGCGTATGGCGGGTGCTATCTCCAATCGATCACGGGCCTGGACGTTGTGGACAACGGCATCCACGGCGTCACGCTCACCTGGGCCAATCACTCGCTGGAGGCGCGGGCGTACGAGGTGCTCGTCGCGCAGGTTGCCGATCAGAACAGCACGCCGGATTGGTGGTACGCCAGCAAATATGTCACCACCGACGACGCCGACAGCTACGACGCCTACGTCGCGAACACGACAAGCTGGTACGCCTTCATGGTCTTCCCCGTCGGCCCCACCGCGCAGATGCCGTACGTGGATTCCGGGCCGTACGTTTTCGCCCGGGCCGACCAGTCTGCGCCCGGAGACGTGACCAGCCTGACCTACGGCGATGGCGCCCTTCACTGGGCCTACAGCGCCGGCGATGACACGCTGGATAACTTCCAGATCCTGTGGACCCAGACGTTCGACGGCAAGGACCCCGTCTGGCCGGCCTGGGCATACGCCATGACCGCGCCCAGGTTCTCGCGCGACTTCGAGCTGACGTTCTCCATCACCGGCCACGCGGCGTTTGCCGTCCGGCGCACAGCGCCAACGGCGACGGATCGGCCGCCACCTGCGACGAGCCGGACATGGTCCCCGCCGCCATCCCCGCGCTGAATCTGGAGATCGACAGCAACAACGATGGCAGCATCGACTTGAACGACGAGGCCATCGAAGCCAACCCCAACTACCCCGGCAAGATCATCCCGCTGGGCGATGCGTCGGCCGACCCCGCCGGCACCGAGCTCCGCGTGGTTCCCAACTACTCCGACAGCAGCGACACGGTCACTTTCGACTTTGACGACAGCGCCATGACGGTGGCCCTGCCGGGCAGCAACGGCACGATCTCGCCGGAGGATGAGTTCACCTGGGCCCAGTTGAGCCCGATGTTCAGCTATGGCGTGCTGGTCCTGCACGTCTGGGGACTGGCGGCCGGCCCGCAGGAGGTCTCGGCCACGGCCACCCACGGGAGTCAATCCTGCACCGACACGGTCAATCTCTCCGTGCTGGACCTGAACCTCACGGCCTGCCGCACCGGCGGAAACTGGGGCCAGGCCGTGGACGAGACGACCCAGGACGGCCATAATCCAGATGACTACGTCGTGCTGGTCAACAACGATTTCGAGCAGAACAGCCCGCTGGGCAACGATCTGACGGCGTACAAGGTGACGATCCCCACGTCCACCACGCTCCCGCTGCCCGGCAATCAGGATGACGACCTGATCAAGCTGACGCTCAGCCCGCCGCCGGAGTGGCTGAAGCACGGCGAGCTGCAACTGAACCTGTCCAACCTGTCCAACACCGGCTGGTCCGACCTGCGCATCTTCGACGACCAGGGCAATCAAATCTACGATGGCTTCGGCGACTACCCGTCGCTGCGCGTGAATCTGGACCACCCCGAAGGCCCGCTGGCCGCGCTGGCCGACGGCGATCCCGTCACGCTTTACGCCGAGGCGAAGACGACCGATGGCGACCTGGCGATCTATTACGATTACGTGTCCGCCGGCCTCGACGGAAACGCCGGGGCGCTCTCGGGCAGGGATCGGGTGGATATGCGGTTGGCGGCATACCATGTCATCGGCAGCGACGGCTACGACGCGGACACGGTGCAGCCCATCTCGAAAGCCGAGTTGCTGTACCTGGCCAACAACGGCGGCACGCTCAGCGACATTCCCGCTGACTGCAAGTACAAGATCGCCATCGACGGCCTGCCGCCGAGCATCATCGACAGCGTCGTGGTCACGTCCGCGACCGTCACGTCGGACTCGTACACGGATGAGGCGGATCCCGAGTACACGACCAGCTTCAGGTCGGAGAATTGGGCGGTGGTCTACCGCGCGGACGCAGATGACGTGCTGAGCGGCTCGGAGAAGGCGCTGATTCTCGCGAACCTGGGGGTCAACGCAGTCCACAATAGCGACGCCCCGACGGTGAGGATCGACACGAAGCCGCCGCCCGCGACACAGGTTGTGGACTCGCTCACGGCCCGCGCGGCGGCCCCGTCGCCCACCGTCGAAGCCTCCACGATCAGTCACAATTCCGTTGCGGGCGAACTCGCGGAGCATCTCAAGCGGTCCGTCGGTGCGTATGTCCCTGTTAACAATGACGACGACGACTATCAACACTACACCCAGACCAACGTCTTGACCGACAAGAGCGTGTACGCCCGTATCCCTGGAGAGGACGACTTGCTGCCGATCACAGTTCACAACCCGCAACCGCGTGCCGGGGTCTTCAGATTGCGCTGGGCCGGCGGCAGCATCTTCGTCTGGAGGAGTTCCGAGAAGGGACCGTTTGGGCAGATGGTGAAGTCGGGCGCTGAGGTTGCGGTCCCTGCGGGCAGCGACCTCACGCTTTACGTCGAGGGCATCGTACCGGGCGACGTTAACCTCAACCTCGACTGGCTGACTCGTGACGGAAAATGGCGCGACGGCACGGACTGGCTGGTCATTCACGTTTTCAACTGGCTTGGCCCTCTGAACGTGCCGGAGCAATCCATCTACCGATACACCGCGGAGGGCGTTCCGACGACGGCTCATTGGGGCGACACCGAGGATGCGGTGGTGACTTCCGTCGCCTCGACGGTCCAGTCCACGAAGCAGGCCGACTTCTTCTGGCGAGGTGGCCCGCTCGTCGGGAAAGCGCCGCTGGTTGTCGACGAGGACTACGCGTGGGACCTCAAGGTCAACATCGTCGCGGTGACCATCACGGGCGGCACTTTCACACCTGGGGTGCCCTTCCAGAACGGTTTCGCGGGAGGAAACCGAATACGCCTAGTTTCGGGCAAGCCCGGACTGAGCTGGAGCGCAACCGTGGAGCTTCACGGGCCAGACGGCGACAAGGGCAAGAAGCAAATCCGTGTTGGCTTCATCCAGAACCTCACGAGCTACCTCAATCGCGGCTGGTATCCCGATGGCACGCGGCTTACGTTGACAATCGAAGTCAAGCCGAGCGATAAACCCATTCTGGACCAAGTGCCTGGCCTTGGGTCCTTCAACGTATGGTACTCTGGCTGCGCGCGACAACTTTACGTTCATGGGCGACCTGGAAGCTACAAACGTGAAGACGATCATCGGGTGGGACACGCCGTTCAACGGACAGCCTGTGTCCTCGGCCAAGACTTCCCTCGCGCAGCTCGGACCTAACGATTCGCTCCTGCAACGGGAGGAACTCGACCTCACGTTCAACATCAGTGTTTGCGCTCAGACAATCGACCAGCAGAACGACGCGAGGTTGATCCGGACGCGCGAGGCATACGGGATCTGGCGTTTCATCGGCACCGGGGATTTGCAGTGGAACACCTGGACGGACAAGAAAACAGGGTTCCACTACGTGTACACATGGACAGGGTCGGGGGCTGCAGGGATTGTCCCGCCCCCGAGCTGGTACGTTCCTGCGGACGGATCGCGCCCGGTAATCACACCGCCGACGGCAAACGACCGCTCTGCGACGGAGCATTTTACGTCCAAATAGGAGCCACGCCATGTTCTATCGCGTTGGAATTGCATTCTGCTGCCTCGTGGTCCTTGTGCCCTCGCTACGGGCGGCGATCTTGAGTTATGATGGAGCCGAGCCCGGCTTCTGGGACTGGCACGCGGTTGTCATTTGCACGATCGGCGACAACAAGCCGACCCGCACCGGCGGTATCCTCTCCGTCAACGTACTCGCCGTCCTCTGGACCGAGTCACCCCTGCCAACAAAGCTGAACTTGCCGTACTACCTGGGCAATTGGGATAGCGCCCTCAACGGCCCGGACGAGGGGCGCAGGCCCCTCTTCGAAAACAAAGGCGACTGTTATGTCCTATGCCTCCTTCTGGCAATCAACCCCGACCCGGACGCACCCAAGAATCGCCCGGAAATGCATGCATGGGAAATAGAGCCCGCTTTCATCAACTTCCTCGACTCGAGGTGCGCTGCAGAGAAGGTTGCCGGTCTCAAAGACGCTAAGGTTGCCGCGATTATTGATCGCCTTGCCAAAATCAAGGAGGAATCACGGGCCAAGGAAGCCGAGCGGCGTGCCAAGGCATTGCATCCAACCACTCAGCCGAAACCGTGAGTACACACGGAAGCCCAAAATGTCTTCTCCCTGCAAAATCATTCCGCTGGGCGACGCCTTGACCGATCCCCCCGGCACTCAGTTGTGGCTGGCCCCGAACGGCCTCGACAATAGCGACATCGTCACCTTCGATTTCGACAGCGACGCGCTGACCCTCGTCCTGCCGAATGCCGTGGCCATTTCGGCAAACGTGCCCTACCCGTGGAGCGTCCTGTCGGCCCTCTTCGGCTCGGCCAGCGTGCTGGTCATGCGCGTCTGGGGCAAGGAAGCGGGCGCGGAGACGATCTCGGCCACCGCGACCGATGAAAACGACCAGCCGGTGGGCGCCGACACGGTCGACCTGTCCGTGCTCGACCTGAACCTCACGGCCTGCCGCACCGGCGGGCATTGGGGCGAGGCCGTTGACGAGACGACCCAGGATGGCCATAATCCCGACGACTACGTCGTGCTGGTCAACAACGATTTCGAGCAGAACAGCGCCCTGGGCGACGATCTCACGGCGTACAAGGTGACGATCCCCACGTCCACCACGCTCCCGCTGCCCGGCAATCAGGATGACGACCTGATCAAGCTGACGCTCAGTCCGCCGCCGGAGTGGCTGGAGCATGGCGAACTGCAACTGAACCTGTCCAACCTGTCCAACACCGGCTGGTCCGACCTGCGCATCTTCGACGACCAGGGTAATCAAATCTATGACGGCTTCGGCGATTACCCGTCGCTGCGCGTGAATCTGGACCACCCCGAAGGCCCGCTGGCCGCGCTGGCCGACGGCGATCCGGTCACGCTTTACGCCGAGGCGAAGACGACGGATGCCGATCTGTCGGTCTATTACGACTACTGCGCCACCGACCTCGGTGGAAACGGCGCGGTGCTTTCGGGCAGGGATCAGGTGGACATGCGCCTCGCGGCATACCACGTCATCGGCAGCGACGGCTACGACGCGGACACGGTCCAGCCCATCTCGAAGGACGAACTGCTGTATCTGGCCAACAACGGCGGCACGCTCAGCGACATTCCCGCTGACTGCAAGTACAAGATCGCCATCGACGGCCTGCCGCCCGGCATCATCGACAGCGTGGTGGTCACGTCCGCGACCGTCACGTCGGACTCGTACACGGATGAGGCGGATCCCGAGTACACGACCAGCTTCAGGTCGGAGAACTGGGCGGTGGTCTACAGCGCGGCATCCGACGATGCGCTGACCACGGCGGAAAGGGCCCTGATCCTGGCGAACCTGGGGATCAATGCGGTGCATAATGCCGGCAACTCGCCGGTGACGATCTCTACAAAGCCCTCGCCGGCCTCGCAGCCGGTTGATATCTTGAAGGGAAAGGGCCCCCCGACGGCCGGCCTTACGGCCGCGACGATCCTGCACAACGTGGCGACCGGGGAACTGGGGATTACGGGCGGGGCGGCGCGTACGTGCCGGTCAACGACGATGACGACGACTGCAGTGCCAAGGTCGTCAACGACAGGGGCAGAAAGAAGGTGATCTACGGTGACGACTGGAAGCAAGTCGGCCCAATATCGGGCGAGAACGATCTGCTGCCGATCACGATCCACGGTAGCATCAACGGATCCTTCAAGCTCCTCATTCCGAGTCAGAATATCCGAATCTACCAGAACGCCGACCACACCGGGCTCCTCGGGCCTAAATCCCCGAACTTCAATGGGAATCAGAACACGACTGTCTACGTAGAGGGTATCAAAGCGGGCAAGGACTTAACGATACAGTTGTTGCAGTACGACGCGAACAACAAGTTCGTGAAAGTCGCAGCAACCCTCCCGCTCGACGTCTTCTCCTGGACTGGCCCGCTCTACGTGCCGGATTACGCGAAATACACCTATGTCGCGAGTGGGATTCCGAATACGGCGAACTGGGTCCATTGGGAGGGCGACGGTGCGCAAGACGTGGAGTCGGGCGGCACCGGGCCCACGCGCGAGGCGACTTTCTTCTGGGGCGAGGGCGCCAGGATGGGCTACGCCGGACTCCAGCTCAGCGGGAATTACGAATGGGATCTCGATGTCAACATCGTCCATGTGAAAGTGGAAACTCCGGACAATGCGTTCCAGAAGATCCCACTGGCCGCGACGGACGCACACCCCGGCGCAAAGCGGCGCCGAAAAAGCGAGGCTCACGCGTTCTGCCATGCACCGCAAAGGCGATCACGGGCGGGCTCGAGTTCAACGCCAAAGTTACGCTCATCGGCTCGGACGGGGTCGCGCGCGACCAACTTCATCACGGTCGGGTTCATATAGAACGAGCTCGGGGAGACAGACCGGGCACAGTACCGTAATGGCGTGTCGCTACAGTGGCAGATCGAGCCGCTGTTTGCGCGAATCGCCCCCATCCTTGATGGGGATGAGCTATCGAGCGATCCTTGGTACAGTACCGACAGCTTGCTGTCCGGGAGCGCGCCGCGGCTGAGTGCGACTATCGGCGACAAGGACACGCCTGAGATGACGGCACCGCTATATGCCGATCAGAGAGATGACAACAAGCGTAAACGCGCCGCGTCCAAACTCGCCTTGAAGTCTGATCAGCTCAAGGTGCGTTTCACTCTGTATGTGGCGGCTCAAACGGCAGATGAGCGAAACGGCGCCAATCAGGTCTTCACCGGGCGATCGCGCATCGACTGGGCGCTGGATGCCACGGGCAATGTTAATCCGGACGCCGGCTATCCGTTCCCATGGACGCAGACAGGCGCCGGCGTCACCAACGACGACGCGTGGTCTGAAGTCACCGATGGCACACGCCCGGTGACCAGTCGCCCAGTCGCGAACGACTATGTGAAGGATCCGAGGTATCTCTGGGTGCCATACAATCCGCGGAGGTGATATATGCGAAGAAACGTCGCACTATGCACGTTTGCGATCCTCTGGGCAATGTCTGCGGACGTCGGCGCGTACAACCCGAAGCGCACCGGGGCCGAGCCGCATTTCTGGGACAACCACGCTATCGTCATTTGCAGAGTTCTACGTGCTCGCGTGCATGATGACGGCAAGGCGCG
Organism: uncultured Phycisphaerales bacterium; assembly: GCA_963836515.1. Classification (GTDB taxonomy): domain Bacteria; phylum Planctomycetota; class Phycisphaerae; order Tepidisphaerales; family Tepidisphaeraceae; genus CAWIJX01. The sequence goes on along the minus strand of CAWIJX010000004.1, from coordinate 857,254 downwards.
ACTGCAATTGAAAGTGCTCGCGGTGGCTCTGACGGAGCAGATGGTGCCGGCGCAGCTCGAATTCGACTGTCACCCCGGGCGTGAAAGCGGGGGGTTCTGGCCCAAGCGACGCGAGACGTACGTGCTCTGCATCCGTATGATCAACGGCACCTGGCAGTACGGGGAGGGCGTCGTCACGTTCTTCAAATCGGGCGGCTGCATGGAGAAGATCACCGGTCTGGACGATCCGGAACTTAAACCGCTTCTCGAACGGCTTGCCAAGGCGCACGCAGAGTCCAGGAAGAACACCGTCAGATACGACGAGACAGGCGAGCGTCCGGCGACTCCGAAGCAATAACGGCGGGACGAAAGGCCGCACATGGTTCGGTTACCAAGTCTGGAAAATGGGACATGATTAAATGACCTCGTCTGCCGATCCTGTCATTGACCGCCGCGCCGTCTTGCACGTCGGCCCCACCGCGCAGATGCCGTACGTGGATTCCGGGCCGTACGTTTTCGCCCGGGCCGACCAGTCTGCGCCCGGAGACGTGACCAGCCTGACCTACGGCGATGGCGCCCTGCACTGGGCCTACAGCGCCGGCGATGACACGCTGGATAATTTCCAAATCCTGTGGACCCAGACGTTCGACGGCAAGGACCCCGTCTGGCCGGACTGGGCATACGCCATGGCCGCGCCCAGGTTCTCGCGCGACTTCGAGCTGACGTTCTCCATCACCGGCCACGCGGCGTTTGCCGTCCGGCGGCACAGCGCCAATGGCGACGGATCGGCCGCCACCTGCGACGAGCCGGACATGGTCCCCGCCGCCATCCCCGCGCTGAACCTCGAGATCGACAGCAACAACGATGGCAGCATCGACTTGAACGACGAGGCCATCGAAGCCAACCCCAACTACCCCGGCAAGATCATCCCCCTGGCCGACGCCTCGGGCGATCCTGACGGCACCCAGTTATGGCTGGCCCCCGACAACCTCGATGATAGCGACACCGTCACCTTCAACTTCGACAGCGATGCGCTGACCCTCGTCCTTCCGAATGCCGTGGCCATTTCGGCAAACGTGCCCTACCCGTGGAGCGTCCTGTCGGCCCTCGTCGGCCCGGCCAGCGTGCTGGTCATGCGCGTCTGGGGGCGGGAAGCGGGCGCGGAGGCGATCTCGGCCACCGTGACCGATGAAAACAACCAGCCGGTCGGCGCCGACACCGTCAATCTCTCCGTGCTGGACCTGAACCTCACGGCCTGCCGCACCGGCGGAAACTGGGGCCAGGCCGTGGACGAGACGACCCAGGACGGCCATAATCCGGACGATTACGTGGTGCTGGTCAACAACGATTTCGAGCAGAACAGCCCGCTTGGCAACGATCTGACGGCCTACAAGGTGACGATCCCCACATCCACGTCGCTTCCGTTGCCCGACGATCAGGATGATGACCTGATCAAGCTGACGCTCAGCCCTCCGCCGTCGTGGGTGGAGCACGGCGAGCTGCAACTGAACCTGTCCAACACCGGCTGGTCCGACCTGCGCATCTTCGACGCCAAGGGCTATCAAATCTACGATGGCTTCGGCGACTACCCGTCGCTGCGCGTGAATCTGGACCATCCCGAAGGCCCGCTGGCCGCGCTGGCCAACGGCGACCCGGTCACGCTCTATGCCGAGGCGAAGACGACCGATGGCGACCTGGCGATCTATTACGATTACGTGTCCGCCGACCTCGGTGGAAACGCCGGGGCGCTTTCGGGCAGGGATCAGGTGGACATGCGGCTGGCGGACTGGAGTTTCCAGATCCCCACGTCGAGCAGCTTCCCCAAGCAGACGCTTATCGACGCGTCCGCCAGCGACCCGACTGCACCGATCCCAACGTCGGATCGCTATTACGGGCTCCATGTGGACGGACTACCGAGTTCTCTCGTCCAGAACGTCCACGTCTCAAACTCCAGTGGCGATCAATACGACGAGGAGATTCTCACCAGCAGCTCTTCCGTCACGTCAAAATACCCCGGTGTCTTCTACCTGGGCGACACACCGACCGACCTCATCACCAGCGCGCAGCGGACACAAATCAAGAACAGCCTCGGCCTCGATGTCATCAGCGTCCACGAGGCGCAGTTCTCGCTCACCACGGGCACACCGGGGTATCCGCCCATCGATGAGCAACACAGGACGCTGCGCCCGCTGATCCCGGACCTCATCCTGCAGGGCATGGCAGAGGACATCGAGGATGGCACGACCGCGGTGGTCGCCGTGAACAACGACGACGACAATGACAACGGCATTCCCGACTTGAAGGACACGGGCACCGTGGCCGGCGAGGACGATTTGGTCGAGATGAAGATCCGGCTGCCGGATAACATTTCTACCGCCACGACGATGACGCTCGGGCTCGAGAGCGGCGCTGACCAGGTGAAGGTTTGGACCTCGCCGACGGATAAGACGCCCGCGACGTTCCTCCTCGGTCAGTTCTCGCCGCATCGCCTCATCACCCAGCACACCTGGGAAACGCCGCAGGAGATGACGGTCTATGTCGAAGGCATCAACGAAAGCAGCATCTGGCGCGGCGTGGGGTTCGTGCTCACGCTGAATCTTCCAGCGGCCCTTCTTCTGGCCGATCCGGGCAACCCGCACGCGGATCGTGCGGCCGCCTCGGTGGGTACCATCCAGATCGATCCACTCGATGCGAAATACGACAGCGTCAATTGGGATCAACCGCTCAATTATCTCACGAATCCCGCGGCCATCGTGGTGGGCGCCGGGCGCCTAACACGGTCGCCAGGATCCACGCCACGCGCTTGCCGGCTTGGCTGCCCACCATGCCCGGCTACTCGGACGACATGATCCAATGGAAGATCATGGACGTGAGCGGCAAGAACCCCTCGAATCTAGCGGCGTTCTATCGTGGGGGTGGCAAGACCTACGACACCGGCCGTGAGGCGTGGGTGTATGGTGTAGATCAGGGGCGGGTGGCCATCACCGCCTCGTTCAACAACCCCAAGGTGGCGAAAAACCAGGCCGTGGGCACATATGATGCGCTGGTTGTGGAGGAGAGGAAGATCAAGTTCCGCGTGCAGTTGCTCCGCGGGGTGGATGGCAGCGTTACCGACTTCTACGAACACCCGGATCTCGTCAGCAAACAAGTCCAGACGGCCAACGTGTTCCTCAGGCAAATTGGCGTAACGCTGCAGATCGACAACAACTCGACCGTTTACGATAGCCCCAACGCAAAGCCGGTCGATGGATACAAAGGCATGTTCCAGCTCGACAAGGTGCCGTGGAATTGGGTCAACCGGCTGGAGGTGGATGATAAGGTCCAGCCCAAGGTCGGCGGACCGCTACAGGGCGTCTCCGCCGCCAACTTCCGACCGCAGGACGACCTGTTGATCGTCTACCTTAAGAGCTTCTCGAGTGCGAACACCTTTGGTGCCGAGTTTGGAAACCCTGCCCCGCGCGGGGTGTTTACCGTGAAATATCACATCCTGGTTGACTTGGAAGAACGGCGCTCTCCGCGAATGCGCCAGAGCACGGCCGGGCCGCTCGGCGATCCGAAATACGGGGCTGTGTTCATCTCCAATTCCAGTGACTTCAAGCTGGAGGACATTTGGGCTTACGGTAGAACGCTGGCGCACGAGGTGGGACACTACCTGACATTCCATCACCGCGCCCTGGGCGAGGCGTCTCCTGCGGGCTTGAACATGCGCCTGCAGTACGGCGACGACAACGTCAACCTGCCCAAGGACCGCAACCTGATGTCGTACGCCATCGGCCCCGATAACAAGTTCAGTCTCGACATGTTCAAATGGCTTGGCGACCTGGACTTCGCCCAGGCCTACATCGCTCACCCGGACATCGCCGTTCAGAACCCGCCGTGAACCCATGCCTGAGAGACCCTCCAATTCGGCGTCAACGCGAGCCCACAGCAGCGGGCGCGGGGCAATGATCGTTGACTACGCCCCGGTGCCGCACCGTTCCTGGCCAAGACGCCTGCGGCGGTATCTATCGCTGGGCGGTGCGCTCGTCCTCGTCGGTCTCGCGGTCTACTGGCGCAAGCCCGTGCTGGAGCAGGCCCGGTGCCTCTACCTGCAGCGCCAGTGCATGGAGTGGAACCTGCCCGCTGGAACCGTCGTGCTTGACGACGATCCAGACGCGTTCACCGTGGAGATGCGCGCAGGGGCCGCGTATGTGGTGCAACGCAGACACGACCGGTTCGGCAACGGGTACGGCTTTGCAGTCCGCGACCACGCGGCGGCGCGACAGTTCGGTTTCCTGACGCCGTGGGGACCGTCGCAGACGGATGCCTTCGGCGCAGCCTTCATGCACCGGCGGCGCAGCCCGTGCGGCAATGAACGGCTGCTTGTCGTCCTCGGGCACGGCACGTGGGGTGCTCTTTCAGACAACGCACCGAGCATGTCGATCGAGATTTGCCTTTGGAAGCCCGCAACCTGGCAACTGGGCTCCAAGCCGGCCCTGGTAAGGCAATCATTCGGATTCCCCGACCCGGCATACAGCGCGCCGCTGGCAAACGTCGCGAATTTAACGAGGAGTTGGCGGCACAAGGTCTTCGCGGGACAGGTGGATCCCGACGACCCTTCGCATTTCACGCTGAGCTTTAAGGAGCGAGAGTGGTTACCGGTTGGACCACCCGACGGCCCGACAGGGACGTTCGACTTCTGGCTGCGCGATGACGACAATGTGGACATCAGACTCCGCCCCGGACCATATGCAATGCACTTGAACAATCTCGTCAAGGACTGTTCGTGGCCAGGCTGGAAGGAATGGCGCAAGCAGCACGGCCTGCCGCCGCTGCCAGAAGCGGATTGAGGGAGCTGGAACAATCTGGAACGTGCAGGCGAATGGTTTTCATCTGACAGCATGGTCGCAAGCAGGGAAGGATAAAAGGGGAGAAGGATAAAAGGGGACGTAAATAGTTTTTCAAGGATAAAAGGGGACGTAAATAGTTTTTCGCAAGGATAAAAGGGGACGTAAATAGTTTTTCGGGGGCGAGGGATGCTAAACGGGGACGTCAATAGTTTTCGGGGGCAGAGACCCGAGACCGCCATGACCTGGACCGACAACGCCAGCAACGAAAGCGGTTTCATCGTGGAATGGTCCACGACCACGAGCTTCGACGACCCGGCCGGGACGGATTACGCGCCGCCCAACAGCAGCGGCAACCCCGTCAACTTCACCGCCTCCGGCCCGTTCGACCCCGCCACCAGCTATTATTTCCGCGTCTCGGCGTACAACGACTACGGACCATAAAAGATGGCCATAAGCAATCCCGTTCGGCACTCCGCTTGCTTGGTCGCTCATGAAAGCGAAAGATGCAGAGAATAGCAATATTACGCATTGCGCTGCCATGCCGGGCCTGCCATGATGCTGGCCGATGTGCCTCAAGCGCCAGCCGATCACGGAGGATCAGCTTCAGGGCTTCAAGTATTTCCGCAAGCTCCTGCCGCTCTTGGACCGTCTTCACGACCACGCCACGGCGCGCGACACGGCCCACAACCGCGAACTGCACTACGACCAGTACATCGCGCTACAACTGCTCTTTTTCTTCAACCCCATCGTCACCAGCATGCGCGGGCTGGTCCAGGCCAGCGAGCTGCGGAAGGTCCAGTGCGAGCTGGGGGTGTGCCCCACGAGCCTGGGCAGCTTCTCGGAGGCGGGCAGCGTCTTCGACGCCGACCTGCTCAAGCCGATCATCGCGGAGCTGCAGGGGCAGCTCAAGCCGCTGCCCCACAACGCGCGCCTGGATCAGTTGCCCGGGACGCTGACGGCCGTGGATGGCACGGAACTGTCGGCGCTGGCCAAGCTGGTGGGCTCGGCCTGGACGGGGCGGGACATCAAGCTGCACACGCATTTCGAGCCGCTGGCCGGCGTGCCGGTGGGAATGGACCTGACGGCGGCGGGAGACAGCGAGGTGGAGAACCTGCTCCAGCGGCTGCTGCCGGGCGCGTCTACGTCAAGGACCGGGGCTATGCGTGCTTCCGGCTGTTCCAGGGAATCGTGGATGTGGGCTCGTGGTTCGTCTGCCGCATCCGGGACAACAGCGTGTGCGAGGTGATCGAGGACCGGCCACTGACGGCGGAGGCCAAGGCGGCGGGGGTGATCAGCGACCAGATCGTGTGGCTGGGGTGCGACGGAAAACGGGATGAGCTCAAGCAGCCGGTGCGGGTGATCAAGATCGCCTGCGAGATGCACCGCAAGCGGAGCGGGCACACGGCGCGGGGCGGCCCGGAGCAGGGGGAATGCCTGTGGATCGCGACGAACCTGCTGGACCTGCCGGCCGACGTGATCGCGCTGGTGTTCCGCAAACGCTGGACAGTGGAGCTGTTCTTTCGCTTCTTCAAACACGTGCTGGGCTGCCGGCACCTCTTGAGCCATCGGGCCAACGGCATCGAGATTCAGGTCTATCTGGCGATCATCGTCTGCATGCTGATCGCGCTGTGGACGGGACGCAAGCCGACGCTGCGGACCATCGAGATGATCCGGTTCTTCTTCGCCGGCTGGGCGGACGAGGATGAACTGGAGGCGCACATCGCGAAGCTCAAGCCCATCGAGATCTGACACGCCGGATCGCGCAAGCCGTCCGCGTCGTGGCCGTTGACGCTGCGCGGAAATAACCCATTCCATCCCAGCCCGATCCTCTGACCCGCGTCGGAGCAGGCGCATCTCCCACCTCAATCGTGCTCGCTCCCAACCTCGGCGCGAGGGTGCAACGAGCGGGCCGAACAGGATTGCTTATGACCCCTTTGATTCCCCCCCTTGGATTCCCCGCGCTGGGCATCGATTCTGTCCGGTTCACGGAGGATGGGTCGGTCAGGCCGTCGCCACCAGGTCAATCAATGGCATCTATCGGTCAACAACGGCCATTCCCTCTGTCGCGTATTAGTCCCACAGCGCTACCGCCCATGTTTTTCGGCCTTTTGTGCCGATAGATCATCCGTGAGGCGCGGGTGAGTTGACCCGGAGGTCACGGATGACCGTGCAACAGATCCGCGCGTTGAGACCGGCCCTGTCCGGCTACCTGGACGAGTTCGCCGACTGCTTTGTCAGCTTCGACACGCGTTACCATCTCAAGGAATACGTGTCCGGCCAGCTCAGCGATCTGCAACGCAAGAGCGTGCAGCCGATCGCGCGGCTCATGGACGTGCCGCCACGGACCTTGCAGGAATTTCTGTCGCTGGCCGAGTGGGACCACGATCGCCTGCGTGACCGCGTGCAGCAACTGGTCACCCGCGACCACGGCGAGGCGCAGGCCATCGCCATCGTGGACGAGTCGGGCTATCCCAAGAAGGGGCGGAAGACCGCCTGCGTGCAGCGGCAGTATTGCGGGGCCACCGGCAAGAAGGACAACTGCGTGATGGCGGTGCATTTGGCCTACGCCAGCTTCGACGGGCAGTTTCGGGCGATGCTGGACAGCGACCTGTACCTGCCGGAAAAGGGATGGGACGCGCAGCGGCGAAAGGAGGTGGGGATCCCCACCGCGCTGAGCTATCGTCCCAAGCACCTGATCGCGCTGGAGCAGTTGCGGCGGGCCGTGGGCAACGGGATGCATTTCGGGTGGGTGACGGCCGACGAATGGTACGCGGAGAAGCCGGCGTTCATCGAGGGGCTGGAGGAGCTGAAGCTGCGTTTCGTGCTGGAAATCCCGAAGAATCTGATGGGGTGGGTGCGCCAGCCCAGCAGCGTTGACACGCCGCGGGGCGAGGTGCAGAACATGGTGCGCTGGTCGCGGCCGCTGCTGGATCAGGAGTGGGTACCGTATCACATCAAGGACACGGACGCGGGGCCGATGGTCTGGGAAGTTCGCGCGGCGCCATTCTGGATGAAACGGGACGGACGGGTGGTGGGTCCGTACTGGCTGGTGGCGGCGCGGAACGTTCTGGACCGGGATGAGATCAAGTATTTCCTCTCGGATGCGTCGCCGGGGGTGCCGCTGGAGGTGATTCTGCACGTGGCCTTCCACCGGTGGTCGGTGGAGCGGACGCTGGAGGACGAGAAGGACGAACTGGGGCTGGACCATTTCGAGGTGCGGAAATACGTTTCGGTGCTGCGACACCTGCGGATCACGCAGGTCAGCCATTTGTTCCTGGCCCGCCAGACCGAGCGGCTGCGGGAAAAAAAATCCGGAGGTGAACATCTGCCAGATGCGCCAAGCCACCAGCGCGCTGTTGGATGCGCTGACGCTTCACGACGAGGAGGACCGGACGCAGCGCCTGACGCGGATCGCCGCCGAGATCCGGGAGGACCAGCGAAAGAACGCTGCAGCGCGGGCCTCGCACGCCAAGAAGCGTCGGCGGGAACTGGAGGCCATCCGCCTCCCCGTGGAAACGCTCCGCTGCTGTATTCCGCCATGACGGGGTAGCGTTGTGGGATTAAGTCATTCCACGCGGGGACTCGGTGGCCTGACGGTTGCGTTCGAGGGAACTGCGGGAGACGGCGCGAAGTATCGGCAGGAGCAGGATCTCTACAAATCGGAAATCCGGTCCGTTATCCCCTTCGCCAAGGCCACCGTGCGGATGCTTTCCTGGACCGCCGATGCCGGGAATGTCCTGGTCACGGATCTGTGGACGGAAGAAGGCACGCCCATCAATGTCAGCCTGAAACTCTGGTCCCATCCCAGGGCGCATCCACCCAAGCGTTCACGGAGAATGGAATCATCGGATCCACCCGTGAGGTCAACACCAAGATGGGGACAACGGCTCAGCCGTTTAGTTCGAGTGTCGCCATGGCAACGCGCGTGCTGGGCGCAACGCCCGTTTGTGCGACCAATGGGAAGGATTCGTCGACCGCCAGGTTTACCTTGGATGCGGGCAAGCGGGTCCAGATCATCACGGCTGTTGCGGGGGGATATCAGGCGACTGATCACATGGTGAAGGCCAAGACCCAGGCTTTGTCCCTCGACAATCAGGCGATTGACGATCTGCGCGCCAACCACCTGGATTGGTGGAAGAAGTATTGGTCCAAATCCTGCGTGACCCTCAACGATGACCTGCTGGAGCGATTCTATTACGGCGCGCTTTATGTGCTGGGGTGTTCCAGTCGGGATGGCAGCAATCCTCCTGGGTTGGCGGGCCCATGGCACTTGCACGGACCCATCTGCTGGTCAAACAAATACACCCTGGATTACAACTTCGAGGCGGTCTGGTGGGGTGTCTATTCCAGCAATCGGCCGGAGCTGGCGTTGCCGTACTACGACGTGATCCTCAAGCTGATACCGGCCGGGAAGCAATTGGCCCACGAGCATGGCACCAAAGGCGTTCTGTTCGGCGTCAACGCCCATGGCTGGGGTGGATTCACCGACACCCGTACGCTCAACATGAAGGGCAACGCGTCGCTGGCGGCCCTGAACTTCATGATGCACTACAACTACACCCAGGACGAACGCTTCCTGGTCGACAAGGCTTGGCCGTTCTTGAAAGAGCTGGCGATCTTCTGGGAGGACAACCTGGAATGGGATGGCGCCAATTCCCGATGGATCATCACCAACAGCGGTGCTCGCGAGGGTGGGAAAGACACCAACGCCATCACTGACCTTTCCTATGTCAACGCCTTATTCCGGTTCCTGTTGAACACCAGCGACGTATTGGAAGGAAAGCCGTCAGGTGAAGAAATCATCCATATCACCGATGCGCAAAAAGCAAAGTGGCGCAGTTATGTCAGTAATCTCAGCAAGTACCCCACCATCGAGTTCAACGGCAGAACTGTTTTCAAAGAAGCGGAGAACCGAAACAAGATGTGTTTGGGGGGGGCCGGCGACAACAGCGACGTCCTGACGCTCGTGTTCCCGGCCGAGGCCATCAGCCTGGGCTCCAACCCCGAGTTGCTGCAGATCGCCCGAAATACAGTCGCGGCACTGAACCCTGACATCAACAAAGCTTCATGGTTCCAGGCCAACTGCTTTCCCAAGATCTACACCCAGGCGGTTCGATCAGGCTATCCGGCCGAAAAAACGGTCGCGAACCTGAAGCTGCTGCTCGCGGGCCGTCAGCCTTATGATGACCGGGGCGATCATGTGCAACTGAGAAACAACCTGACCATCGTGCCTCCCGTGCATTCATTGGAGTCTGTTGGAGCGGTTGAGGCGATCAACTCCATGCTCTTGCAGAGCCACGACAACACGCTGCGGGTGTTTCCGGTCTGGATGAAAGACAAGGATGCATCCTTCAAGGATCTCCGGGCCTTTGGGGGCTTTCTGGTCTCCAGCGAATACAAGAACGGCCGGGTCATCCACCTCGACATCAAGAGCGAAGCAGGCCGCCCGTGTACAATCGCAAACCCGTGGATCGGCAAAACGTGCGAAGTCTTGTCAATCCGGGGAGGGCGGCAGGAGAGGGTCGACTTCCGACTTGATGGAAATGTGATCAGCTTCGGTACGGAAAAGGGAAAGCAATACAGGACTCGCCCCTCATGAAGATGCTCTTGCCTTTGCTCACTGGTGTGCTGCTGGCCTCGACGGTTCTGGCTGCCGAACACGACTTGAGGCTCTGGTACGCCAGCCCGGCCATAAAATGGGAGCACGCGTTGCCGCTGGGCAATGGGCGGCTGGGCGCGATGGTGTTCGGCGGCGTCCGCGACGAGCATCTTCAGCTCAACGAGGACACGCTCACCTTCGATTATCCCGGTTACCGCGATCTGCCGCTTGACATTCGCAAGGAGTTCATGATGAGGAAATAACATCCTCCTGGCGGGCCTCGATGAAGGCGATGAGGCGACGAAGAACTCGTGGTGGCAGTCAGGGCAGCGGACGCGGGCCAAGCCGTGGTGAAGGTCGCCGCACTTGAGGAAGGCGATATCGCACACCAGTTCGGGCGAGCCGCTGATGTAGTTGTCGGCATCGACCTCGGCCGACCCGAGGCCGGCGGGCATGAAGAGAACATGCAAGTTGGGCGGTTATTTCGTAAACTATCGTCATGGTCCGAGTTGCCTTGAGCGTGGCCTGGCTGTTGGCGCTGGCGACAGCGCCATCGCTGCGCGCGCAGGATGCCGCCGATTCCATGGTTACCTACCTGGACCGGTACAATGGCCTGGCCGCGAAGGATGTCGATGGCCGGCTCGATCTGGCCAACTGGTGCGGCGCTAATGGGCTGTCCTCGCAGCAACTGGACCTTCTGCGGGAAGTGCTCAAGCTCCAGCCGGGGCATCCGACGGCCTACGAGCAACTGCTGACGATCGATCGCAATCGCAAGCGGCCGGTGGACCCGCAGTGGGCGGAGAAGATCCAGTCGTTGCTGGGAGACTCATTCCACCTCTTCCATGGCCTGCACTTCACGCTGCTGAGCGACCTTGACGAACAGGGCGACGCCGTCTACGCCGACGCGGTGGAGGAGACTTATCAGACCTTTTTCAAGGAGTGCGGCGCGATCGGACTGCGCCCGCGCCGCCGCCGGGCCGGCTTCTCTGCGTAATCTTCAGCCGGCACAGCGACTTCCGGGATTTCCTCAAGCGATTTGAGGGCGGCGACATGCCGTGGTCGTCGGGATTCTACTCCTGGCGCACCAACCGCGCGGTCTTCTACTACGATCGCGACAATCCCGTCTTCGCCGAGCCGCGCCGGCAACTGGAGCAGCTTGAGGCGAAACTGGCGGAGTTGCGGGCGGAAATGGACCGCGCCGCCGCCAATGACACGGCCGCGCGAGTCAAGCTCCAGGAGCAGATCAAGAGGCACAGCGCGTTGCTCGCGGAGATCAACCGAAGGCTGACGGCCGCCGCGCGGCTGGCGACGCTGGCCAAGGCGCGGCATGAGGTGACGCACCAGTTGTGCTTCAACAGCGGATTGCTCTCGCGGGCGCGCGGGGGCGACTATCCGTTTTGGGTTCTCGAAGGTTTTTCGACCAATTTCGAGGTCTGCGACGATCAGGGCCGGGGCGGGCCGAGCCTGACCAACAAGTATCGCATGGAGATCTATCGCCAGGTCGAGCAGTCCGGCAAACTGCTGAAGGTGCGGCAACTGCTGTCAGTCGCACCGGGCGAAGATGAGCGGGCGACGGATGTTGGGGACAAGTACGCCCAGGTATGGGCGATGATGCACTTCCTGTGGAACCGGCACGGAGCGAACTTGCGGCAGTTCATCGAGGCCATCGGCGAGGAGTCGAGCGGGGGCGCCGAGGGCTTCCGCCGGTTCTTTGGGGATGACCTGGACGCGCTGGACCAGGAATACCGCGATTACATGAGCAAGCTGTAACGTCTGACGCGGAAGCGTCAGCGCCCGCTCCGAGGGGCGGGCGCTCACGCTTGGCGCTTCAGACATTATTGCTATACGTTGATCGCGGTGATGCGCACGCGCAGATATTTCTGGCGATGGCCCTGGTGCTTGTGATAGCCCTTGCGTTTGCGGTACTTGACGATCTCCACCTTCTTGCCCTTCACGGGGCCGACAATTTCCGCCGTCACCGTGGCTCCAGCGACCACCGGCGTGCCGACCTTGGGATCGCCCTCGCCGCCGACGAGCAGGACGCGATCGAATGTCAGGGCCGTCTGATCGACGGGGGCCTCGCGGTCGATGTCGATGGTGTCGCCGCTGGTGACTTTGAATTGCTTGCCGACTTCGTCGATAATCGCGTACATGATCGCTCCGCTACGTAAAGAGCACGGCAATTTAGCTATCTCTGGCGGGGCTGTCAAGGCTTGCATTCACCGCATGGGGCCGCTAAAAGAGCGAACTTTCATGGTACTCAGGAAGAGCGGTGAAGTTCAACCTCATTGACAAAGTTGAGTCCATCAGCGATAGCGCCATCGTCGCCGACAAGCACGTGAGCCTCGCCGAGGAGTACCTCGCCGACCACTTTCCCACGTTTCCGGTGCTGCCGGGCGTGATGATGCTGGAGGCGCTGACGCAGGCGGCCGGCTGGCTGCTGCACCGGCGCCGCAAGTTCGCGTGCTCCATGGTGGTCCTGCGCAAGGCGCGCAACGTGAAATACGGCCGGTTCGTGGCCCCGGGCAACCACCTGCGCGTCGAGGTGGAACTGAGCAAGCTGACCGACGGCGGCGGCGTGTTCAAGGCGAGTGGCCGGGTGGACGGCGTGACGGCCGTTTCCGCGAGGCTGGAACTGGCGTACTTCAACCTTGCCGACCGCCAGCCGCAGCTTGCCGGCATTGACGAGCGTCTGCGGCGGCATAACCTACAGCGCTGGTCGCCGATTGCGCCCGGCCCAGTTCGCGTCGAGATCGGAAAACCGGAAACCGCAAACTCGTAAGAGGAGTTCTCATGGGAATGTCTCGAGATGAGGTCTACAGCAAGGTGCAGGGAGTGCTCGTTGACGCGCTGGGCGTGGACGAGGGCGAGGTCAAGCCCGAGTCCACCCTCTCCGGCGACCTGGGCGCCGAGAGCATCGACTACCTGGACATCGTCTTCCGTATCGAGAAGGCGTTCAACATCAAGATCGGCAAGGGCGAGCTGTTTCCCGACCCGCAGCAGCTCCAGACCCTGCTGAAAGACCCCACCTACGTTCAGAACGACAAGGTCACGCCGCAGGGGCTGGTCGAGCTGAAGAACCGCATGCCGCACGTCGATCTGTCGAAAGTCGAGGCCGATCCCAACATCAACAAAATGAGCAATCTCTTCACTGTTGACGCGATCGTCAATTACGTGGTCACCAAGGTCAGCTAATCGGTCAGTGGTCCATCGTCAGCAGTCAGTTGCGCATCGCAACCGACCCCTGACAACTGGCAACTGATACCTGACAATCATGCGCTGGATCTGGATCGACAAGTTCACGCACTTCGAGTCGCGCGTCTCGGCGACGGCCATCAAGAACGTGACGATGGCCGAGGAGCACCTGCACGATCTCTATCCCGATTTTCCCATCGTACCGCACAGCCTGATCATCGAGGGCATGGCGCAGACGGCCGGTATTTTGGTGGGCGAAGCGTCGGATTTTCAGGAGAAGGTCATCCTTGCGAAGATCGGCCGGGCGACGTTTCACCGGCTGGCCCGGCCGGGCGACACGCTGGAGTTCCGCGCGAAGATCGAGCAGTTTTCCGAGCAGGGCGCCAGCACCAGCGGCACGGTGACGGTGGGGGGCGAGCCCCTGGCCGAGATCGAGATCATGTTCAGCCACATCGACCAGAACATGGCCGGCATCCAGTTCCCCGAGCACAACTTCGTCTTTACGGAGCAGTTCGTGCAACTGATGAAGAGCTATCGGATGGGCGGGAGCATCAGCCTGTAGTCATCGCATTATGCCGGGTCATCCGGCTGGGCGTGGTCGGGCATCTCGTTCGCTGCTTGCCAGATTTCAGCGAACTTCTCCTGTACGAAGGGGGCGAGTTGCCGCGAAAACTCCTTGGGCAGGTCGAGCACCTTGATCAGCTCCATGACGTCCGCCAGATCCTTCAGACGTCCCGGATTGGTCATGCCGGATGCGAGCTTGAGATTGATCAGGGAGGGCAGACTGAGGTATTTGATGCCGTCCTTCTCGACCGCGACGGAGGTCGGGTCGGGGAAGGACACTGGCTTGGGCTTGCCATCGCCGGGAAACTGGCCGGTCACGAGAAACTCAATCCGGACGCCCGTCTGCGTGTCGCGCAGATTCTTACTCCCTCTGAACGGAGGGTTGTACCCAAGGCCATCGAGTTCCTTGTGGATTCGATCCAATCCCTTCCACGTCACCAGCAGGTCCACATCTTCGGTGAACCGGCGCAAGCCATGGGCAAACAAGGACAATCCGCCGCTTACCGCGTAAGGTATCCCGAGATGATCGAGCCGCGCGACTATGCGGCGCAGCGTGTCATGCACGGCGCTCTTTTCCTCAAAGAACTGGCTTGCCTCAACCAAGGCCCACCTCGATTCGGTGTCCAGCCGCCGCTCGTACGCAGGTGCTGCGGCCGCCACCAACGGCGCCGGCTGCGCTGATCGATCTTGAGCCCGCACTGGCTGCATGCTTGTGGATTATAGCGTTTCCCCGGGCCGAAGAGGAAAAGGCGCTCAGTTGAATGTGCGCCGGCTTTGCCTACAATCCACGCCCTGCAAAGCCGAAGGAATTCATGCGACGTGTTGTCATAACGGGAATTGGTGTCATTTCGCCCATCGGGATGGCGCGGGCGATTTCTGGCGGAACCTGCTGGCCGGGCAGATCGGCATTCGCCGCATCGCGCCCTTCGATCCCGCGGGCCTTCCGACGCGGATTGCCGGCCAGGTGCCGGCCTATAAGATCGGCGATTTTGTACCCAAGAGCTATCGCAAGGCCACCAAGGTGATGGCTCGCGACATCGAGATGGCGGTGATCGCGGCCGACGGGGCGTTCAAGGACGCCGGCCTGCAATCCAAGGCCTACACCGACACTCCGACGTTCAACTCGCATCGCTTCGGCTGCAACATCGGCGCGGGGCTGATCAGCGCCGAACTGAACGAAGTGGCGGCCGCCATGTACGTGGCCAGCGACGGCAGCAAGCTGGACTTGCGCAAATGGGGCGCGGAAGGCATGGGGCAGCTCACGCCGCTTTGGCTGCTGAAATACCTGCCGAACATGCTGGCCTGCCACGTGACGATCATCCATGAGCTCAAGGGCCCAAGCAACACGATTACCTGCGCCGATGCCTCCAGTCATCTGGCCATCGGCGAAGCCTATCGCACGATCCAGCGCGGCGACGCCGATCTGGCGATTTGTGGCGGCGCCGAGTCGCGCATCACCCCCATGGGCATCATCCGCCAGTGCCTGCTCAAGCGGGTCAACGAGACATGCAATGATCGTCCGGGCGAATCCTGCCGGCCGTTCGACGCCGATGCCGCCGGCATGGTGATCGGCGAGGGCGGCGGGCTGTTCATACTGGAAGAGATCGAGCACGCCCGCAAGCGCGGTGCGCGTGTTTACGCGGAGTTGGCCGGCTTCGGCGCCAGCCAGGACACCTACAAGATCGCCGAGCCATCGCCCGATGGGCACAGCTACAGTATGGCCATCAAGAAAGCGATGGCCGATGCGAAGGTGTCGCCCGAACAGGTCGGGTGCGTGGTGCCCAATGGCCTGGCTATCGCCGCGCATGACCGGGCGGAACTGAATGGCCTGCGGCTCGCTTTCGGCGACGCGCTGGCGAATGTCCCGCTCTGCCCGATCAAGGCGCAGGTGGGCAACCTGGCGCTGGCGGTGGCGTGGATGCCGCGGCCGCGGTCATGGCGATTCACGGCGGCAAGCTCCCTGGCGCGATCAACACGCGGAAGATCATCGACGGGGCGAAGCTGAACATCAGTTCCACCGTGCGCGAGCGGCAAGTCGAGGTCGCGATCAGCAGCGTCTACAGTCTGGGCGGCCAGAACGCGGCGCTGGTGTTCAAGAGAGTTAGTAGTTAGTAGTCAGTAGTCAGTGGTCCGTAGTCAGTCGCCAGCAGGCCAGGTACGTGATACGCAATACGCAATACGCAGTTCGGGTCACATTATGCACCGAGTTGTCATCACAGGAATGGGTTGGATCACCCCGATGGGCCACGACATCGAGAGCGTCTGGCGCAGGCTTCTGGCCGGCGAATCGGGCATCAGTCAGACGACGCTCTTTGATGCGTCCACCTTCCCGACGCGGATTGCCGCGGAGGTGAAGGGCTTTCGCCTTGCGGACCATCTGCCGGCGGCCGCCGAACACGCGGCGGCCGGCCGGAATACCCAATTTGCCCTGGCCGCATGTGCTCAGGCATGGAAGGCGGCGCGGCTGGACCGCGGCACGCTGGATCTCGACCGCGTCGGCGTTTATCTCGGAAGCGGCGAAGGGTCGTTGGATATCGACGCGTTTGCGGGCGCCACTTTGGGTGCATGGAAGGCCGACATCAATGCCATCGACGCCGTCAAATGGGCGGAGCTGGCGTTCGAGCGCATGAGCCCGGTGAAGGAGCTTGAGCAGGAGCCCAACATGCCGCTCTCGCACCTTGCGCTGCTGACCGGCGCCCGCGGGCCGGCCTTCAACTGCCTGACCGCCTGCGCCGCCTCGACGCAGGCCATTGGCGAGGCGATGGAGATTCTGCGCCGCGGCGACGCCGACGTGATGATCGGCGGGGGAGCGCATTCGATGATCCATCCCTTCGGTGTCACCGGTTTCAACCGACTGACGGCGCTGTCCACCGCGAACGAAGTCCCGGCGCGCGAGCCGGCCATTCGATCACCAACGGGACGGGTTCGTGCTTGGCGAAGGGGCGGGCATGGTTATCCTTGAGACGCTCGAACACGCACAGGCGCGGCAGGCGCCGATCCTGGTCGAGGTCGCGGGGTACGGCTCGACGGCCGAT
The DNA here is from genome assembly GCA_963836515.1 of uncultured Phycisphaerales bacterium. Classification (GTDB taxonomy): domain Bacteria; phylum Planctomycetota; class Phycisphaerae; order Tepidisphaerales; family Tepidisphaeraceae; genus CAWIJX01. The sequence goes on along the minus strand of CAWIJX010000004.1, from coordinate 840,053 downwards.
GCGTTCCGCATCACCGACCAGCATCCGGACGGCGAGGGCGCCATCGACGCGATGCGCGCAGGCGCTGCGCGACGCGGGGCTGCGGCCGGAGGATATTCATTACATCAACGCCCACGGCACGGGGACTCGTGAGAACGACGGCAACGAAACGATGGCGATCAAGAAGGTCTTCGGCGAGCATGCCAGGAATGTTCCTGTGTCGTCGATCAAGTCGATGATGGGGCACCTGATCGCGGCCGCCGGCGCTGTTGAACTGATCACGTGTGTGCTGTCCATTCGTGACCGGATGCTTCCGCCGACGATGAATCTGGAAAACTCCGATCCGGAGTGCGACCTGGACTATGTTCCCAACAAGGCGCGGCCGGCGCGGGTGGACGTGGCGATGTCCAACAGCTTCGGCTTCGGCGGCCAGAATGACACGCTCATCGTCAAGCGGCCGGCATAAGCGTCACAGATTCACTTTCCCCTTCGACCGGCCGCTGTTTCCCTGATTTCCCAACACCCACGGGAGGGCTTTTGCGCCGATTTGAATTGTATGTCGTGTAGTGGGAGCCCGACAGCGAGGTGTGCGATGGCAGGCGGAAAACATCAGCGAGGCTTCACACTGGTCGAAATTCTCATCGTCGTGGTCATTCTCGGGATACTGGCGGCGATCGTCGTGCCGCAGTTCACGAGCGCGAGCACGGACGCAAAGCGTGCGGCGCTGGCCGCTCAGCTCCAGACCATCCGTAAGCAGATCCAGCTCTATTCCGTGCATCACGACGGTGCGCTGCCGGTGATCACCGGCACCGACTGGAGCGACCTCACGACGCCGACATCCATCGAAGGGACCATCAGCGCGTATCTGTGTTCGCCGGCCCGCAATACGCTCAACGGGCGCATCGCGGTCGCGCTGGTCAACAGCGACCTGAACTACGGAGATGCCGTCAACGGGGCGGATGCCGGTTTCCTGTACAACGCCGACACTGGCAGCATCTGGGCGACGAACACCGGGGGCACTCGGGTCTACAACGAAGAGAACCCGAACGATCCGAATAATTGAGGAAGTAGATAGCAGATAGCAGAAAGCAGAAAGCAGATAGCAGATAGTCGCCGAGATTGGCTGCTATCTGCTATCTACTTTCTGCTATCTGCTGTCATTCGACGTTCAGATTGCCCAAGTAGTCCTCCAGCGCCTTGCGCTGCTGATCCAGCGTCTTGGTTAGCTGATCGGTGCTCTTAAAGATCTCATCGATGCGTTTCTCCTGCTCATCCAGCTTCTCCAGCAGGCGGTTTTTCAGCGCGCTCTTGTCGGGGACCGTCTTGATGTTCTCGCGGATGCGGTTCTGGTCCTGAGTGATGGCGTTGAGCTCGGCTTTGAGGGCGTCGATCTTCCGCTGCGTATCGACGAGTTGGCCCTTGAAACCGGCGGCCTTCGCCAGAGCGTCGCGGACATCCTTGCCGATCTCGCCGGTCTTGCTGTAGAAGTCCAGCGCGTTGGTGTCCATGGGGAGGATCGCGATGGTTTCGCCGTTGACGATCTCTTCCTTCACGGTCAGCGTGGCCTGTTTGCCCGCGGCAAGGCTTTCCTTGAAGCGATAGAGCGCCTCGGTTGTCTCGGCAGGCTTGGGCGTGCCTTCGACCAGTTTCCAGCCTTGGCGGAAGGGATGCTCGACGATGAGGGTCTTGTCGTTCTCGCTCTTATTCTCGGCGGTGTAATCCTGGGTGAAGACGTTGCGGCGGCGGATGTTCAGCACGCCCTTGACGATCTTGCCGGAGACGATGGCGCTCTCATTCTTGTTCTTGGTGGCGTTGACCAGCACCTGCAAGTCGATGCCGTAGGAAATCAGCCGCTCGTGGCCAGGCGGGACATTGTCGATGCGGGCATCGCCGGCATAGCTGTTGGCTTCGAGCACGGTGATCGGGCCAGCGAGAAGGTGCTTGCCGGTGGTGTTCTTCACCTTGGCGCCGTTGAGAGGATTCTTGGGAAGGACGCTCTGGTTGTAGATGGAGAGCTTCTCGACTTCGATGGGGTCGGTGATGATGGGGATCATGGCGCTGCGCTGGCGCGGGAGCGAGACGTTGCCGACGGTGTACTGGAACAGCTCGCCGATCTTGGCGGCCGAGGCGACGGATGCGACCGAGGCGCTGGCGTCCATGGGCTTGTCAGCCAGCTCGGCGAGCCGTTCCATGGCTTCGCCTTTCGCAGCGCCGCGGCCAGCGAAGCTGCCGCCGCCCGGGGCCAGCGCGGTGCGCGGGCATTTTGGCCATCTCGCGACCATTGGCCGCCAACTGCTCGGCTTCATCACTGGCAAGAGCCTGCTTCATCTGCTGCATTCCCGCATCGTACGTCTGCGGGCGAAGGCTCGCGTAGAGCTCGGGCTGAACCACCGGGCGCGGCACGTACAGCGGCTGATACAGTTCCTGAATGAAGCTGATCGGCCGGCCACTGACGAGGCTCATCTGGACATCATTCCAGTCGTTGTCCGTCTGGTTCTCGACGATCGCCCAGCCTTGCAGGTTGCTCTTGTCGTTCTTGCCGGCGCCGATCATCAGACGATAGCTGCTCTTCCAAACCGGTGTCTCCACCACGTAGCCGACGCGCACGAGCCTCTCGCCCTGGCCCTGGAAACGGATCGTCACCGGCTTCTTGTCCTGATCGCGGGCCTGGCTCAGCGCGGTGAGGGCCTTGTTCAGTTCCTCCTGAAGCTGCCGATCTTCAAGCTCGATCTTGTCCACCTGGTCCAGGGGCATTGAGCGGATGACGCCGCCGCTGAGAATGTTGATCACCCAGACCTCGATGCTGGTCTGGCCGACGGCCTTGGGCTTCTTCTCGCAGCCCAGCACGGTGCCTTCGAGGTTCTCGGTGCCGGCCGACATCTTGACCTTCGCGCCGCGGAGCTGGTTGAGCAGCTCGGCCAGCGAGGGGTTGCTGGTGATGTTGACCTGGAATGAGCGGAGGATCTTGCCGATCGGGTCCTGGCTGGGATAGACAATGGTGCCGATCTTGCCGCCGCCGGTGTCCTGCAGGACAAGACTCTTGAGGATGTCGTTGATCTGATTCGTCTTGAATCGCAGCTCAGTCGATGAGTCGCCGGTGACGCTGCCGATGTGCTCGAAGTAGCCGACGCCACTGGAGAAGAGCACGACGACTTTGACGGGCATGCTTTGCTGGGCCTTGTCGGGCGGCGCCTCGGCCGCGCAGAGATTCACCGCAAAGAACGCCAAGAGCGCAAAGAAGGCGGAGATGAGCTTCATGGGTTTCTCCTCAAGTTAATGGCACTTGTCGGCTTGGACGACGAGGAGGCGGAAATGTTTCGTGCCTCGGCGGTGGCGGGCGGGACCTGAATGGCTTCGTTCCGCAGGGGAGTGCGTGCGGAAGAGCGGGTCGAATCTGCAAGCTCCTGCGCGGCGGGAGGTTGTGGGTTGGGGGCGGAGGGATCGGTGGGTTCGTTCGGCGAAAGCGACGGAGCGACCAAGCGACGAAGCGACGAAGGAAGAGGCAGCGGTGTTGCGCGTTGGACTAAACGGCTGTCGCCGTGGCGGGCGTGGGAGGGCCTCGCGTGGGGGAACAGGTAGGCTTATGGCAGAGGCCGGCGGACGGACGACACGGGGTTGTCCGCCGCCAGCTTCAACATCCTTACCCAAGGAGTCTGCCATGAGCGGTAGTGTGAAGCAACAGTTGATCCGGGATTTGCAGTTGGCCGGCCTGGCCCAGGGGACCCAGCGGGCGTACCTGCGCCTCGTCGTGCAGTTCGTGAGGCGCACGCGGACGCGCCCGCAGGATGCCACCGAGGAGCAGGTGGCCCGGTACCTGCGTGGCCTGATCCAGAGCGGACGGTGCCAGGGAACCATCGCCCCCACCCGCGCCGCCCTCCAGTTCGTCTTCCAGAACACCCTGCGGCGGCCGTGGGGCCTTTTTAAAAAAGAATCGCCTCGTCACGTCGCAAGCGTCTGCCCACGGCCCCCAGCGATGCAGACTGCCGCCGCCTGATCACCGCCGTGTGGCGGCCGGTCTATCGCGCCTGTCTGGCCCTGCTATACGCCTGCGGCTTGCGGATCAGCGAAGCCGTGGCCCTGCGGCCGGAGCAGATCGACGGCAAGCAGGGCGTCATCCGCATGATCGGCAAGGGCAACAAGCAGCGCCTCCTGCCCCTGCCTTCCTCGCTGCTGCTCGCGATGCGTCTGGCCTGGAAGACCCACCACAACCGCCCGTGGGTCTTCGCCACCGCTCGCCAGGGCAATCACGTCAGCCCCCGCTCCGTGCGCGGCGCCCTGAATCGCGCGCGCGTGCAGGAGGGCCTCCCCGGCGTCACGCCCCACAGCCTGCGTCACGGCTTCGCCACGCGCCTCCTGGAGCGCAAGGTGGAACTGCGCGTGGTGCAGATCCTCATGGGTCACTCCAGCATCCGCAGCACCGAGATCTACACCCATCTGACCGAACCCATCCGCCAACAGGTACGGGCCGAGTTGGATGACCTGGCCAACGGCCTGACCTGACCTTTCCGGCCGTGGGCCTTACCCAGACCCACCCGTGGCTGCTGGACCGCCAGGATGAACTGCTGCCCTGTTCCTACTTCCACCTCACCACCACCGTGCCCCAGGGCCTGCGCGACCTGTTCCGCAGCAACCAGAAGGTGTTCTATGACCTGCTGATGTCCCTGACGGCCCAGTGCGTCATGGACGTGGCCGGCAACCCCAAACGCCTGGCCGCCATGCCCGGCATCCTGGCGGTGCTGCACACCTGGACCGGCACGCTGGAGTATCACCCCCACGTGCATTGCCTGGTCACCGGCGGCGGCGTCTCGCCCGATGGCCAGCATTGGATCGCCACCCCGCCGGGGTTCTTCCTCCCGGTGCGAGTGCTCTCCCGCCATCTGCGCCAACTCTTCCAGCAGGCCCTGCAAGCTAAGCACCCGCAGCTCTTCGCCCTGGTGCCGGCGCAGGTCTGGCAGCAGGACTGGGTCGTGAACTGCCTCCCCTGGGGCGCGGGCCCGCAGCGCGTGCTGGAGTACCTGGCCCGCTACGTCTTCCGCATCGCCATCACCGAGCGACGCCTCCTGGCGATGGACGAGGCGACCGTCACGTTCCAGTACAAGGACCGCAAGGGCAACTGCCAGCGGAACTGCACCCTCCAGGGCACGGAGTTCCTCCGCCGCTTCCTGCAGCACGTCCTGCCCAAGGGCTTTCACAAGGTCCGCTACTACGGCCTGTGGTATCCACGCCGGCGCGAGTTGCTGCAGCGCGTCCGCCTGTTGCTGCAACTGCAACGACCCGCGCCGGCCGAAACCCCCGAGCCCGTCGAGTCGCCGCCCAAGGCGCCGGCGCCCTTCGATCCCTTTGCGCCGACCTGCCCATACTGCGGCTGCGAAGAACTGGTGCATGTCCGCGAGATCCCCCGCCCACGCAGCCGCAGCCCCTAGCTCCGCCTTCGCACGCTCCAACCCCACCATTCCAGCCCGCCGCACGATCCTTTCGCAGCGACGGCAGGCTCTCGCATGCGCCCAGCCCGCCCACCGCCGCGCCTTGGGCCGCCCCAACGCCTCCGGCCCACCGCCAGCACCCCAACCGCCACGTCCCGCGGCGTTCCCACGGCCCTCCCACGCCCGCCACGGCGACAGCCGTTCAGTCCAACCGAGTTTTCACGGCGGAGTACCGCCCTGAAAACTCATACACGTTCCGGGTCGGTTCGGGGTTGCTTTGGCGCTGGTTTTTCCAGAAGTTATGGAGTCGCGTGCATGCAACGAAATCGCCAACTCCCGCAACCAACGCCAGTTACGCCGGCCACCATCCAGCCCGAGGAGATCCGACGTGTTTTCTTCATCCGCCTACATGCATAAACTTGCTACATCGCTGGCCCCTACCCCGCCTGGCACCAGGCAACCGGCAACTGGCGCCAATGCCTTCGTGTCCTCGTGCCTTCGTGGTGAAAGTGAGCGGAACGAACCCACTGATCTCCCCACCCCAAATCCACAACCTTCCGTCGCGCCGGAGCTTACAGATTCGACCCCCTCTCCCGCGCACACTCCCCTGCGAAACGAACCCATTTGTATCTCCGCCCGCCGCCGCCGCCCTGCCAGCCAAAATCGCCTCCCGCCGCGGAATACGGAGCATTGCTCTCGGCCACCGATCCCCGTGCATGAGCCCAGCCCCCTCGCCCTCGCGCCGAGCCCGCTGTACCATCCCACCCAAGGAGAAACCCATGCTCAACTCGCTCACATTGATCCTTCTCTTCGGCCTGCTCCTGCTCAGCGTCATCCCCGCCCACGCCGCGCAGCCATCCACCCGCCCCTGGCTCGGCGTCCACATCATGATCCACGGCGACCCCGCGGCGGCAAACCTGATGACATCCCTTCCCGACCTCCGCAAGCTTGGCGTCAACGTGCTCATCGTCGAGGTCAACTACGCCTTCCAGTTCACTTCCCATCCCGAGCTGGCCGACCGCTCCGGCATGAGCAAGGCGCGCGCCGGCGAACTGGCCGACGCCTGCCGCGACAACGGCATCCGCCTCATCCCGCAGCTCAACTGCGTCGGCCACCAGTCCTGGGGCGCGCACACCTCGCCGCTGCTCGTCAAGTATCCCGATTTCGACGAGACGCCCGGCCAGTTCCCCCAGAACAAGGACATCTACTGCCGGAGCTGGTGCCCGCTGCATCCCGAGGTCAACAAGGTCGTCTTTGCGCTCATCGACGAACTGATCGATGCCTTCAAGGCCGATGCCTTCCACGTCGGCATGGACGAGATCTCCGGCCAATGATCGCACCTTCGCGCCGTTCGGCCGTTCGGTTATGTTCATCTCACCAGCGCGGCGGGTATGCGGTGCCTATGATCTACCGCGGAAGAACCCAACAAGATGAAATACGCCATCATCATTCCCGACGGCGCAGCCGATGAGCCACTGGAGCAGCTCAACGGCCGCACGCCTCTGGAGGTCGCCCGCATCCCCAATATCGACCAGCTCGCCGCCGAAGGCCGCCAGGGCCTCGTCCGCACCATCCCCCAGGGCTTCGAGAGCGGCAGCGACGTGGCCATCATGTGCCTGCTGGGCTATGCGCCGCAAAAATACCTCACCGGCCGTGCGCCCCTCGAAGCCGCCGCCCAGCGCATTCAACTCGGCCCCACCGACTGGGTATTTCGCTGCAATCTTGTGACGGTCGAAGGGGGCGTGATGAAGGACCACTCGGCCGGTGGCATCACCGACGCCGAGGCCCGGCGTCTGATCGACGACCTGGCGCGATCGGTGAAGATCCCCGGCTTCGAGCTGCACTGCGGCGTGAGCTATCGCAACCTGCTCGTCTATCGCGGCCAGCAGATGTTCAATGTCGCCACCAAGCCGCCCCACGAGATTCCCGACGAGCCCATCGGCAAGTACCTGCCCTCCGGCCAGGGCAACGAGATCCTGAATCACATCATGGAGTTCTCAGCGCGGCTCTTCGCCGACCACGAGGTCAACCAGGCGCGGCGCAAGAAAGGGCTGCGGCCGGCGTCGCAGGTCTGGCTGTGGGGCCAGGGCCACGCGCCAAACATGCCGACGTTCAAGGACAAGTTTGGCGTCGGCCCGGGCGCGATCATCAGCAGCGTCGATCTGCTGCGCGGCCTGGGAACGCTGCTGGGCTGGGATATTCTCAAGGTTGCGGGATTGACCAGCTATCACGACACCAACTACGTCGGCCAGGGCGAGGCGACCGCCGCCGCGCTGGACAAATACGACATCGTCTTCTCGCACGTCGAGGCGCCGGATGAGGCATCCCACCAGGCGGACTATGAGACGAAGATCGCGGCCGTCGAGCACATCGACCGCCACATCGTCGGCCCGGTGCTGAGCAAGCTGCGCACGTTACCGCAGTGGCGCATGCTGGTCATGCCCGACCACTCAACGCTGGTTGGCAACCGCAAGCACGGATATGGCCCGCCGCCGTTCGTGATGGCGGGCAGCGGCGTGAAGGCTGTGCCGCGCGGGCATTGGTGTGAAAAAAAGGCCGCCGAAGGCGGCCTGTACATCGAGCACGGTGAGGACCTGATGGAATATTTCCTGCGCGGCGGCGGAGAATAGAAAGTGGCAGCGGCGTCCCGCCGCTGGTCGGCCCAGAGCCGGGACGGCTCTACCACATTCACGCCGCCAACGGCTGGGTTGACAGGTAAAGACCGAGCATTCCCCGATCCAACTCTTCCATATCCATCAATCGCCCGGCCACATCCCACTCGCCATTGCGCACCTGCTGAACCCGGCTGACGGCCATCCATCCGACCCACTCGGTCTTGGGGCGCAGCCCCGGCCCGCTGGTGTCGAGGAAGGGGCAAATGCCCGCGTAAGCCGGCAGCGCGAGGCGCACGCGAATCTGCTGGTCGGGCTTGATATTGCCCTGCGTCGTGCGAATGCGCGTGCCGCCCGAGGACAGGTCCATCAGCCGGCCCAGCGCAGCTCCCAGGTGTTTGCGAGGATCGTAACGCTCGACGCGCAGCGCCTGCGATTCCAAATCGTGGCGGCGATGTCGCCTGCGCTCGGTCAGCCGCCGTGAAAGCAGGACCTCGACACTGGTCTTCCTGTTGTCTTCGAGAAGCGTGTTCATGCGACGTGCTCCCGTTAACCTGGCTAAGTTTCCAACATGTTTATCGGTGCGCCTTCGCTAATACTTTTGTTAATTTGGGCAGTCTGTGCGGAAAAAGGCGCAGACAATGCCTCCGAATGTTCATTCCTGCGCGATTTGGCCCGACGCGATTCTGTTGCCCCATTCACACTGCGCAGCGACTCCGAACACATCGTATATTTGACCCGTGCTACGACCCTTCCTGGCCGTCTGGTTATTGGCCATCGTCATCGCGCCTGTGCGCGGCGGCGTCCTCGTGCCCAACGATCCCGCCTACACCAACGGCAACTCGTGGTATGTGGATACGCTCCACATGCCCCAGGCCTGGGGGTATTCCACCGGGAGCTCCAGCGTTACCATTGCCGTGCTTGATGCCGGCGTCATGGCCGACGTGCCCGACTTGGGCGGGCGGGTCCTTCCGGCGCTGACTGTCCCAGGGCTCGCCCCTCTCAACGGCAACAGCAACCATCACGGCACCTGGGTCGCGTCGGTTGCCGCGATGACGATTAACAATAATCTTGTCGGCTGCGGCGTGGGGAACTTCAGCATCCTGCCGGTGACCGTCGCGAACGCGCAAGGGGCTTCCAGCGACGAAAATGTCGCCACGGGCATCCAAATGGCGGCCGACGCCGGCGCCAAGGTCATCAACATCTCGCTGGGCCCGTTTCTCACCTATGGCGGGCTCGATGCCGCGGCGGCCGCCGTGAGCAGCAAGGCCCTGGTGTTTGTCTCCTCGGGCAATGCCGATGCCTACTCAGGCCTCAGCGGCTACAACAACTTGATCTTTGTCGCCGGCACGAATCGCACCGACGGCCGATGGGTCGAAGGCGGCTATGGCAGCACGTACGGCCCCTTTGTGAATCTGGCCGCCCCGGCCGAAGACATCTCCGTCGCCGAACCGGGATTCGCGGCCGGCTATGGCATCGCCAGCGGGACCAGCTTCTCCGCGCCGCTGGCCGGTGGCGCTGCGGCGCTGGCATGGTCGATCAACCCCAATCTCTCGACCGACCAGGTCCGCAACATGCTCTACGACACGGCCGTGGATATCGGCCCGCTCGGCGTTGACGACTATTTCGGCCACGGCCGGATCGACATCGGCGCGGTGGCCGCCGCGGCGGAGGCCACTCTGCCTGAGCCGGGGTTGCTCGGGCTCGTGCTGGTCGGCGCTCTGGCCGCCTTGCGACGGCGACGATAAATGCCGGTGATCGGTGATCGGTTATCAGTAATCGGTGCGATCGCCAATCGCCGATTACCGATCACCGATCACCATCCCTTCCCGTTCTTCTTCGTCCCGCACACATGTACTGCCAGCCCCAGCGCATCGGCCAGCGCCGCCTTCGCCAGCATTGCCTTGTCCGCCTCCTCGGCGCTGTTGGCGTACGCCACCTGGATGTGATTGGCCTTGTGCTTGGCCATGAACTGGTCGCGGCTCACGCCGTAGGTGACCGCGTGCATGATCGGCCACTGCGGCGTTGTCGCCTGCCAGCGCCGGTTGGTTTCGCTCTCGGGGAGCTGCACCACGCCGCCCCGGCCGATGTCCATCTTGAGATCGCCGCCCTCGACATAGATGCGCGACCAGACAATCTCGCCGGGCTTGGATATTCCCTTGATCGTGCCACCGCCAAGCTTGAAATACATTTCCGGCTGGCGCTCGCTGCTGGCGCCGGCCCAGCCGCCGATGAGGTGCGCCGGCGGCACCGACCCGGAGATCAGCAGCACCCACACGTAGTCGCTCACCGTCCCCGACGCATCGGCATCGCCCCAGCGAACATCGTGCAGCGTGTTCTCCACCGGCTGGCCCATCGCCTTGTGAATGCGATACGTGAACAGCCCGTCGAGCCCGGCGCATTCATCGACTTCGTTGAAGTGCGGGATCGGCTCGCCCTCGCGAATAATCCGGCCGCCATCACGGCTCTTCACCGGCGGGCGGTCGGCGTTGTTCAGCGTGCCCTCGACCAAATCCGACGCGGGCAGCAGGTCCTTCAATCCCTGCTGGTATTGAATGCCGATGCAGTCGCAGCCGAAATCTTCGGCGATGCGCACGGCCGCGATGTACATCTTGCACTGCTGGAGGATCTGCCGGTCGGTCAGATCGGTCTCCTCGCTGGGCCCGGTGACGAACTTCATCCCGTGATCGTCGAACCATTTGCGGATCGCCTGGGCCTCCTCATCGCTCACCTGCGTCGTCTCGAAATACAGCGCCGACTGCGAGAGCCGTTCCTTGTAGACGCCCAGCGGATTGAGCAGCTCATCCTGGATGATGCCGTTGTACATGCCCATGCACCCCTCGTCGAAGATGCCCATGATTGCCTTCTCGCGGCGGAGCTGTTCGGCGATGGCCTCGGCCAGCTTGCGCTCGGCGGAACCGACCTTCACGTGCTTGAACTTCGTCACGTGCGGCGTCTTGTGTTTGGCGTGGCCTGCCTTGAGCCACTTGCGGAGGTAGTCCTTGAAGAACGGATCGGTGAAATCCTCCGACCAGATCGTGGAGTATTCCTTGCCGGCCTTGGTGAGGCTGCCGTTGAGATTGAGCATGCCGACTAGCCCCGGCCAGGTGCCCGACCAATTGGCCACAGTGAGGATTGGGCCTTCGTGCGCGAGCAGCCCGCTGAGCACATGGTGCGAATACTGCCACACCGCTTCGGCCACGATGATCGGCGCCTTGGGATCGACGGCCTTGAAGACCTCCATGCCCTGCTTCTGCGACGCGATGAAGCCGTGGCCGGCGGCCGGGTCAAACTCATGGTGCGCGCACGATCTCATATCCCTCGGCCGCCACCGCCTGGCGAAGCGCATCTTCCATCTTCGCCTGCTCCGGCCAGCACTTCTGGTTGGCGCTGACGCGCAGGTTGCCGCTGGCGACGAGCTGGATTTGCTTCTTCGAGAGCTTCCGAGGCTTGGGCGATTGAGGCACGATGTAAGGCATGACACTCTCCAAGGTTGTTTGGCTAGACGCCGCGGCCGAGCCCGCGGCGGCAAGACATCATAGCGACAACGCGGCATGCCAGAAAGGGATCCTGTGGAGCGTGCCGCCCCGGCCGCGCTCTTCGCGTGGAGCGTGCCGCCCCCGGCCGCGATCTTCGCGAGCCGGCCGATCCACGTGTATAGCCGACCGCGGCCGGGGCGGCACGCTCCACGTGGCACAGCAGGGCGACGGAGGGTATGCTTCGGGATTGACCGCGAACGGCAGCCCTGAAGTTACGTCACAAGGAGAAACCTCATGCGCAACAACCACAGCACACTCATCACCCGGCGTCGGTTCCTCAAGAGTGCGGTTGCAACCGGCGGCGCTCTTGCCGCCGTCCGGATCATTCCCGCCTCGGCCCTGGGCAAGGGCGGGGTGGTCGCGCCGAGCGAGCGAATCCTCATGGGCGGAATAGGCACTGGCGGCCGGGGGTCAGGCGATGTCGGCTGGATGATCGGCGAGAGCGACGTCCAGTTTCTGGCCGTCTGCGATGTCAGCAAAACCCGCCGCGACGCGGGCAAGCAGATCATCGACAGCCGGTATGGGAACACGGACTGCAAGACCTATGGCGACATCCGCGAATTCCTCTCCGAGCGATCGGACGTCGATGCCGTGCTGATCGCCACCGGCGACCGCTGGCATGCGCTGGCGGCCGTACTGGCGATGCGGTCGGGCAAGGATGTCTACTGCGAGAAGCCGGCCTGTCTCACGATGGCCCAGGGGCAGGCGGTTGTGGAGACGGCGCGGCGGTATAAGCGCGTCTACCAGACCGGCGCAGCGGCTCAGCGAGCCCAATCACATTTTCGCCATCGAGATGGCCCGTTCCGGCCGGCTCGGCAAGATTCACACGGCCTATGCCGACTGCCGATGGCGCGGCGGGTATCGTCTTCGATTGGCTGCCCGCGCAGCCCCTGCCGACCAAGGAAGAGGTGGACTGGGAAGTGTGGCTTGGCCCCTGCCCGTGGCGGCCATACAACAGCGGGTATCTAAACAGCGGGTGGTACAACTTCTATGACTTCGCCACCGACGTGGCCATGTGGGGGGCGCACACGGTCGCCCAGGCGCTGGCCGGGCTGGACATGACCGATGTGACAACGATCGACTTCGAGTTCGGCGGCCCCGACGCCACGTTCATGACGCGATTGTCCAACGGCGTGAAGCTGGTGCTATACCGGGTGCCTGGCGATGTCTGGAAGCCCTGCGAGTATTGGCATGGCGCCTGCGGCGAGCGGTTCGACGGCCCCGATGGTTGGGCGGCGGCGGCCGACGGCTATGGCAGGCCCGATGTCTCATCGCCGGCGATGCTGGATGAGTTCAAGAAGGTCATCGCCGACTATGCGGCCCGGACGCAGCGGCCGCCGAGCCACGTGCGGGATTTCTTCGACTGCGTCAAGACGCGCCGTGCGACGGTGGCGAGTCCCGAGGTGATGTTCCGCTCGATGTGCATCTGCCTGGCCGCCGACATCTGCGAGCAGTTGAAGCGGAATTTGAAGCTTGATCTGCTCAAGGCGGAGTTCGTGGGCGATGCCGAGGCCAATCGGCTCAAGTGCCGGGCCATGCGGGAGCCGTGGGGCATTCGAGAGCGGATTATTCACCACGAACGAAGGCCTCGCGTGGGAGTTCGCGAACCCACGCGCCTTGCCGCCGGACTGGGCACGATCTAGCACGATGGTGATCGCTCATGAAGACGGCAAAACAACATGTTCGCGAGATTCTGGAGGCGCTGCCCGACGACGCTTCACTGGAGGAAATTGAGCGGCGGATCGAGGAGCGGCTCTCGGCGGACCGCATTGCCTCTGAACAAGAAAGGCTCGGCGAAGCCGGGCGTCGCCTGGCGGTGCGCGTCTGGGGCGGTGAGGACTTCAGCGACTGGGAGCGTGGGTGATGAGTGAGGCAGAGCAGGGTGAGGTGTGGTGGGCGGATCTGCCGCAGCCGGTGGGGCGGCGGCCGGTACTCGTGCTGACGCGCAGCGATGCCATTCCTGTTCTGGCCAATGTAACGGTTGCCCCGCTGACGCGATCGATTCGATGCTCATCCGGCGGCGGCGTTACGGACCCTCTGCGCGACGATACGTCTTCTCCGAATTCCTTCCAAATCATTGCCGAATCCCTTTTTGCGCATCTGAATCGATGGTTATGCTCATGCGGTAACTATGCAGCCATCGCATGAGAGTGCGCGGGATTTCATCCATGCCCTGATCGCATTGGCCGACCGCCTCGCGGTCCACAAGATAGTTGTTAGTGCGCTGCGGTGCGACTGGTCTGGCTTCGGGTCCTGGATCCTGGACGCAATGAACGGCAGGGCGGCCGAGGAGCGGACGGGTAAGCTGATTCGCCGCAACTACTCCGCGCGGCCCGGAGGTCGTACGAGTCATCTGGAATGGTCGCGAATCCGTTCTTGGTATCGAAGCCTCTCCGCGGGGCATTCTCGCGAGGTGGCGCAAGTGGAGCACGGAAGTCAATCAGTCATTCGGCGCCAGCGATGAAGCGATGCGGTTTGCCGAGGATTACTTGATCAAACGTCTTGCGCAGCGTTACGAAAACGATGAAGCGGCGGCGCTGCCTATCTTGGCAACGATGAAGCCATCGTATGAGAGTGCGCGAGATTTCAACCATACGCTTGTCGAATTGGCCGATCGCCTCGCGACACACAATATCGTTGTTGGCTCGCTGCAATGCCGATGGTCAAAGTTCGGGTCCTGGGTGTTGACCGCAATGAATGGCAGGGCGGCCGAGGAGTTGACGGCCAATCTTCTTCGTGGCAACTACTCCGCACGCGGCCCGGAGGTTGTGAGTGTGACCTGGGACGATTGCGGCTTCATCCTGCGCATCGAGGCCACTCCGAGGGGCGTCCTGGCGATGTGGAACAAATGGGAAAAGGAAGTTGAGCACAAATTCGGCACTGGTGATGAGGCGATGCGGTTTGCCGAGGACTACCTGATCAAACGTCTCGCGTAGGACGGGCATCTTGTGCGGCACGCCCGTGCCAGCGGAAACCGCGCCCCTCCTCCTGCGATTTTCGCCTTGCATTGACGCCAACGGGCGCCGCTGGTAGGTCTTCCTGTTTTGCCAATCCGCCGTGCGAAGGCGTGAGGACACATGGCCAGGCCCAAGCAGAACAGAAGGAAACACGAGGATGACCGACGACCTGGCCATCCCGGTAACACCCCCGCTGCGATCGGCCGATCCGACGCCCCCGGTGATCCACCCCTCGCGATCGCACCGCGCCTCACGCTTCAGGAGCCCTTCCGGATCGACCGTGCGATGGTCAAACGTCTGAAGCTCCGGGAGGTCAACGCGAAGGAAGCCTTCACGATCCGCGACGGCTCCGCCGCCTGGTTCAGGGCCAGTCTCAAGGAATGCGACGCCGATGGCGGTCTGGCCCTGCCCTACGAACGCATGGACCGTTCACCCGAGCCGGCCATCGACATCACGCTGGCGTGCGCCGTGCTCGCCCGGCAACGCATGCACTTCGTCATGCAAAAGGCTACCGAGCTGGGCGTGATGCGCATCGTTCCGCTTCTCACCGATCACTCGGTGCCTCCCGAGGGCGTGGAACACGAGCAGGCGCACGCCTGGCCGGGCCATGTCGCCCGAGCCGCCAGGCAGTGTCGGCGCGGTTCGCTACCGCAAGTGCTTCCGCCAATGCCCTTGGACGCGCTGCTCGTCTCGCCCATTTTCGCGGCCGCCGATCTGTGCCTGTTCCTCGACGACCGCAGCGAGCCAGCGCATCGTCCCGCAGAGCCGCCCCGGCGCATCGTCCTGATCGTTGGGCCGGAAGGCGGTTTCTCCGACGCCGAGCGAGCCAAGCTGGCAGGGAAGGCCCGCCCATGGGTCCTTGGCGGCCGGGTTCTTCGGGCTGAAACCGCAGTCATCGTCGGGCTGACCGCCGTCCACATGACCTGGGGCGATTTCGCTGACGCATGACAGTGGCCAGTCGAGTCGTCCGAGCGTGGCGAAACTGAGGAGCGCCCGACCCAGTTGATGGTGATGGTGGCCGACCGGCGGAGGCGAACCGAAAGCGCCGCTTGGCCATTCACCTCGCAGCCAATCGCTCAACGCTGTTTCGCCTGGTCTGCCTTCTGTTTGGCCGCATCGACCGCCGCCTTGGCGGCCTGCCATTGCGCGTTGCCCGAGAGCGTCGCTTCAAATTGCTTCACCAGGTCCGCCAGCTTCTGCGTGGCGGCCGACACCCTGGCCTTGGCCTCGACGCACTTGGGATCCGCCGCCACCGCATCGGCGGCGATCCGGTCCACCGCCGATTTGGTCTCCATCACGGCCATGGCGGCGGCAGCGCGTTGCTCCAACGGGGCGGCCGCATCGTTCGAGGCGGCATCGCGCGCGGCCTGGGCCTTGTCGCAAGCCGCTTTCGCGGCCTGATACGCCGCCACGCGTGACAACCCTTCGGTCGCTTGTTCAATGCGCCGCGTCGTACTCCGCTTGCGCCGCGGCGAGCGCCTGCATGGCCGCCTGGTAGTCCGGCGTCTTGTCGAACTCTGCGCAGCGCCGCCGTCTGCGCCGAGAGCGCGGCCTCGGCCTTCTGGAGATCCGCATCGGCGGCGTTCACCTGCTGCGGCGACTGCGAGGCGTTGCCGTCCGCCGTCGCCGGCGGAGGATTTCCCCGGCCCCCGCCACCCCTCCCGCCGCCGCCCCGCCCGCCGCCGCCGCGCCCACCCGCGGCAAACGCCGGAGCGGCCAGCACCAAAACCAACCCCACGGTCACCGCAATCCCGACATTGGTTCTTCCCATGGCAGTCTCCTCTGCATCAGGCTTCCGATCTGGCACGTCAACCTGGTTAAAGACGCATGACAAACGCTGATATTCCGTCAGGAATCCGCAACGGTCGTTGTGGCGTTTGCGCCCGACGCCCGGCTCGGGAAAGCCAGAGAGGATCGCCATGCATGGCACCCATGGCACTCAGCTCTCTCGCTTTGCCTGCCCCGGCGCGATATATTGCTGCCGTGGGCGACGATGACCAATTCTCGAACTCAATAGGAGCGAACATGAGAAACGCGAATCGCTGGATCTCTGTGATGATCGGCTCTGCAATCCTCGTGGGCGCGAGCTGCGCGGCCGCGCAGGACTGGCCCCAGTGGCGCGGGCCCAACCGCGACGGCAAGGTCACGGGCTTCACCGCCCCGCAGACCTGGCCCAAGGCGCTGGCGCAGAAGTGGAAGGTCGAGGTCGGCCAGGGCGATTCAACGCCGGCCCTCGTGGGCGACAAGCTCTACGTGTTTGCGCGGCAGGGCGGCGACGAGGTCACGATCTGCCTGAGCGTTGCCGACGGCAAGGAGATCTGGAAGGACAAGTTCGCCGCGGTGGCGGTCAACGGGCCGTCCGCCCGGGCGCATGCCGGGCCGCGAAGCTCGCCCGCGGTGGCCGATGGCAAGGTTGTCACGCTCGGCGTGGGCGGAGTGGTGTCGTGTCTCGATGCGGCCTCGGGCAAGGTGCTCTGGCGCAATGAGGAGTACAAGGCCGTCCCGCGTTTCTACACCGCGATGTCGCCGATCATTGTGGATGGCCTGGCCATCGCGCAGCTCGGCGGGCAGGGCAGCGGCGCCACGGTGGCGTTCGATCTTGCCAGCGGCGCGGCCAAGTGGAAATGGGATGGCGATGCCGCCGGCTATGCCTCGCCGGTCGTGATGACGGTCGATGGCGTCAAGCAGATCGTCACGCTGACGGAGAAGAACGCCGTGGGCCTCGCCGCGGCCGACGGCAAGCTCCTGTGGCAGGTCGCGTTCGCGCCGCAGGGCATGTCGTACAACGCCGCGACGCCGATCGTGGCGGATGCGCAGACGGTGATCATTACCGGCCAGGGCCGCGGCACCAAGGCGCTGAAGATCGAGAAGAAGGGCGATGCCTTCGCTGCCACCGAGCTCTGGAGCAATCCGCAGGTGGCGACGCAGTTCAATACGCCGGTGCTCAAGGATGGCCTGCTGTTCGGGCTGGCCGCCCGCGGTGGGTTCTTCTGTATCGACGCGAAGACTGGCAAGACCGCATGGACCGAGCCGACCAATCGCGGCGGCTATGGCGCGATGCTGGATGCCGGGTCGGTGATCCTGGCGCTGCCGAACAGCTCGGACCTGATCGCCATCAAGCCCGATGGGAAGGAATACGCGGAGGTCGCGAAGATCAAGGTGGCCGAGACGCAGACCTACGCTTCGCCGATCATCTCGGGCAACAGGGTCTTCGTGAAGGACCAGCAATCGCTGTCGCTGCTGGCGATTGAGTAACCGACCCGTGCAATGTCTGAAGCGGAAGCGTTAGCGCCCGCTCGGGATCTGGGCGGGCGCTGACGCTTCCGCTTCAGACGGACCGCGCGGAAGGAGTATGAAGGCATTATGACGCAACATGGAGCTTTTGCGATCATTTTCCCGCTGGTCTTGTTTGCTCTGGTACGGCTTGACGATCCGTGCCTTGCCGCGAGTGACTGGCCCCAGTGGCGCGGGCCGCTGGGCGACGGCAGTTCCGCCGACGCCGATCCGCCCTTGACATGGAGCGAGAGCAGCAACATCCGCTGGAAGGTCAAGCTCCCCGGCAGCGGCATGGCCACGCCCATCATCTCCGGCGACCGGGTCTTCATTCAGACTGCCATTCCCTCCGACAAGACCGGCCAGGCGCCGGCGAGCCAGCCCGTGCTTCCCGCCGGTCTGAGCGGCATGATTCAGCCGGCCAGCGCCAAGGTCTGCCAGTTCGTGCTGATGTGCCTCGATCGCCAGACGGGCAAGACGATCTGGCAGAAGGTCGCGCGGGAGGATGTCCCGCACGAAGGGCATCATCGCGATGGAAGCTACGCATCGGGCTCGCCATGCACCGACGGCAAGCTCGTCTTCGCGTTCTTCGGCTCGCGCGGGCTCTACTGCTATGACGTGGATGGCAATCTCAAGTGGCAGAAGGACCTTGGCCGGATGAACATCAAGATGTCGTTCGGCGAGGGCGCTACGCCCGTGCTCTTTGGCGATCGGATCATCGTCAACTGGGACCACGAGGGCGAGTGCTTCATCGCCGCATTCGACAAAGAGACCGGCAAGGAACTCTGGCGACAGGCGCGCGATGAGCAGACCTCCTGGGCCACGCCGCTGGTCGTGCAGCACCAGGGCCAGACGCAGGTCATCGTCGCGGCCACCCGCAAGATTCGCGGCTACGACTTCCAGACGGGCAAGCAGCTCTGGCAGTGCGGCGGCATGACGGCGAACGTCATTCCATGCCCCGTCGCCGGCGACGGCATCGTCTATGCCGCCAGCGGCTTCCGCGGCGCAGCGCTGCTGGCCATCCGGCTGGGGCGCGGCGGCGACCTGGACGGGACGGACGCCATTGCCTGGAAGCTGAGCAAGAACACGCCGTATGTCCCATCGCCGCTGCTCTACAACGGCCGGCTCTATTTCTTCAATGGCAACAACGGCACTCTCTCCTGCTACGAGGCCGCGAGCGGCAAGCCACTCATCGATGCCCATCGCCTTGACGATCTCGCGGGAGTCTACGCATCGCCGGTCGGCGCGGCCGGGCGCGTGTATCTCACCGGCCGGAACGGTACGAGCATTGTCATCAAGTGCTCGGATAAGCTCGAGGTCCTTGCGACCAACCATCTCGACGAGAGCTTCACCGCATCACCCGCGCTGGCGGGGAAGGACTTTTTTCTTCGCGGCCGCGAGTATCTATATTGCGTAGGGTCCGCAACGCCGCCGCAGGATCGGTGACGAGCCACGAGAGCCTCCCGGCGGCGTTGCGGACCGTGTCGCGCGGCTGCCAGAGAGATGAGAGATGGGTGATGGAAGCCAGTGTTCTGCTGCGTAGATGCCATACAATATCGCTATGCTGACAAAAGACGACATCCTCAAACGCCGCGATGAGATCATCGCCGTCGCCCGGCGGTACGGCGCATCGGACATCCGCATTTTCGGATCCGTGGCGCGGGGCGATGCCACGGATGCGTCCGATGTCGATCTCGTTGTCCGCTTTGAGCCCGGACGCTCCCTGCTCGATCAGGGCGGCCTGTTGATGGACCTGCGCGACCTGCTGGGCATCAAGGTCGATGTCGTTTCCGAAGGTGCACTCACTGGTCGATTCGGTCGAGACGTGCGCAAGGAGGCCGTGCCACTATGAGATCGGACCGCTCGCGCCTGCAGGACATTCTCGATGCCATCCAAGTCATTGAGCAATACCTTCCCGCCAACCGCGCGGCTCTTGATGCTGATCCGCCCCTGCAATCGCATATCTACCGCCACCTTTTGATCATTGGCGAGGCCGCCTGGAGCCTTTCCCAACGGATCAAGGCCAGCAATCCGCACGTCCCGTGGCGGCAGATCGAAGGCATGCGGCACATTATGGTCCACGATTACTTCAAGGTGGATTGGAACATCGTTTACGAAACCGCGCGGGATGATGTGCCTGTTTTCCGGACTCATATCGAGGCCATCCTTGCTGCTCTCCCGTCCGAGCCGGGCGATGGCGCATCCCCTTGACCGTCTGCCCCGGAAATCAACGGTTGAGTTCATCGAGGACGCACTCAAGCGGCACCTGGGCGCTCGCACGTTTGGCGTGCTTGGCCGGGCATACCAACCGCTTGTGCTGGGCTGGAAGGTGGTGCTGGTGATGTGGCTGATGTTGGCGTGGATGTACCGCAGGAAGGTGTTCCTGCGCATTTGAAGGTTGCCGGCAGCGCGTCTCCGAATAGACTGACTCCATGCCGCTTACCATCCGTTCGCTCTTTGAAGCTGCGAGCGTGACGCCAACCGGCGTCACGCCATGGGGCACACGGCCGTCATGTCGGGAAAATGGTGTTTACGTCGTGGCTCTCACCAATGATCCCAACTCACTCGCCGGAACCCTTGATGCCATGCCAGTATCGCACGAGGCAATCGGCAATTGGCTGATCGTGCAGCAGCACCTCACGGTTGATGGGCTGCCAGCCTCCGTTGACAGCGTAGGCGCGAGGCTCTCTCGCTACTGGCTATCCAGCGAGGTGATTCTCTACATCGGCAAGACGGCGAAAGAGGATGGTCTCTGTGGACGGGTAGGCCAGTTCTACAGGCACGTGCTAGGCCGCCATAGCCCGCATAGAGGAGGACATTGGATCAAGACCTTAAGTGTGCTTGAACGACTCTTTGTCCATTACGCACCATGCCTAGATCCTGTGTCAGTCGAAAGCATCATGATCGGTGCCTTCTGCAACAGGAATCCCGCAGGTCCGTTCCCATTCGCGAATCTTGAATGGCGTGCGGATGGCAGGCGATACTGCCGCGATCATGGTATCCGCTGAGCGGGCGCTGACGCTTCCGCTTCAGACGAACCCATTTGACATTGCCCTGTCGTCGCGGCAGGATCGACTTATGCCGCACCTCAACCGCACGCTCGCGATCCTTGTGCCGCTCACGGTGCTCGCGTCCGCATTGCCCGCCGCCGAAACCAAGCCCGCCGTGCGCGAAGTCATCATCGCCTTCAAGACTCACTTCGACATCGGCTACACCGACATGGCCGCCAACGTCGTGCAGCGGTATCGCACGAGCATGATCGAGCAGGCGCTGGGCGTCTGCGATCGCAGCCGGGGCTTGCCTCCCGAGCAGCAGTTCGTCTGGACGGTGCCGGGCTGGCCGATGAGCAAGATTCTCGACGACTGGCCGGGGCAGACACCCGAGCGGAAAGCGCGCGTGGAGAAGGCGCTGAAGGATGGCCGCTTCGTCGTCCACGCACTGCCATTCACGACGCACACGGAATCGCTGGAGCTTGAGGACCTCGTGCGCGGCATGGGCTACTCGTCTCGGATTGCGCGCAGCCTGGGGCTGGACTTGCCGCGCGATGCGAAGATGACCGATGTCGCATCGCATTCGTGGATCATCCCGACCCTGCTGAAGAACGCCGGCGTGGATTTTCTGCACCTGGGCTGCAATGCCGCGTGCAGCTCGCCCGATGTCCCGCCGCTGTTCTGGTGGGAAGGTCCCGACGGCTCGCGCGTGCTGACGATGTACTCGGCCGGCGGCTACGGCACGGGACTGGCGCTGCCCGGCGACTGGCCATACAAGGCGTGGCTGGCGCTGATCCACACCGGCGACAACCACGGCCCACCCACGCCCGAGGAAGTCAGCAAGCTGCTGGAGGATGCGCGAAAACAGCTTCCCGGCGTCAAGGTGCGCATTGGCCGGCTGTCGGATTTCGCCGATAGCATTCTCGCCGACAAGCCGCAGATCCCCGTCGTTCGCGGCGACATGCCCGACACCTGGATCCACGGGATGATGTGCGATCCGGCCGGCGCGAAGATCGCCCGCAATATCCGGCCGGCCATCTCCATCGCCGAGGGCCTTGGCACGCTGCTCGACACATGGGGCATCAAGCACGATCCGGCCGCGCCCGGCGTTGCCGCGGTGTACGAAAAGAGCCTGCTCTATGGCGAGCACACCTGGGGCGGGGCGCTCTATTGGGTCACCAGCTACTCGGCCGGCAAGGTGAAGTTCGGCTATGGCGACGTCTTTCGTAGCGAACTGGCGCAGGGACGGTTCAAACGGCTGGAAGCCTCCTGGGCGGAGCACACGGGATACATCGAATCGGTGCGCGATCTCGTGACGCCTCTGCTCGATTCCGAGATTCGCGCCCTGGCGATGTCGGCGCAGCCCGCCGGGCAGCGCATCGTCGTCTACAACCCGCTGCCATGGATGCGCAGCGGCATGGTGACGGTGCGCACGGACATGAAGGGCATCGAAGCGGTAAAGCCCACCGATGGTGATGACGCCCGCAGAGTTGACCTGCGCGAAGGCAATCTCAGCTTCCTCGCGCGCGATATTCCAGCGATGGGTTATCGCACATATATTCCCGCATTGCCCAAGGGAACGGACGGAGCTTTCAGCACCGATGAGAAGCAGGCCAGGTTTGAGGGCCCGCACTTCAAGTTGACGCTGGACCCCGCGCGCGGCGCGATCACTTCACTGATCGACAAGCGCACCAGCCGCGAACTGGTGGACGCATCCGCGCCCACGGTTTCGGGCAGTATCTGTACGAACGCTTCGATGCCAACAACGTCGCCGGGTTTCTGCGCAGCTATGTGAAGATCAAGGCGGATTGGGCGACCAATGAGATTGGCAAGCCCAATCTGCCGTCGGCCGACCAATCACCGTATTCTGCCGCTTCCCCAAAGAACTGCACCCTGACTTTTGAAAGCACATCGGAATCGGTGGCCGCTGTCATGCGCAGCGCCGCCGGCGCGGGTCTGCCCCATGCCGTCACGACGCGCGTGATCCTCTACGCCACTCAGCCCTTCGTCGATATCGAAGTCACGGTTTACGACAAGCCCGCCGATCCCTGGCCGGAGGCCGGGTGGCTCTGTCTTCCGTTCAAGGTTGACTCGCCGCAATTCCGCCTCGGCCGGCTGGGCTCCATTGTCGATCCGGCGCCGACACGGTCATCGGCGCCAATCGCCACCTCTTCGGCCTCAACACTGGCCTGGCCATTCTCGATCCCAAGGACGAGGGCGTTGGCCTGTGCGCCATGGACAACCCGCTGGCGAGCCTCGACATGCCCGGCCTGTGGAAATACTCGCGCGACTTCATCCCGCGCCGCCCGTACGTCTATATCAATCTCTTCAATAACCAGTGGACGACGAACTTCCGCATGTGGAACAGCGGCACGTGGACCTCGCGCGTGCGCATTTGGCCGGCGTCTCAGCCCGACAACGAGCGGTTCCTGATTACGCCGTCGTTGGAGGCAAGATATCCGCTCCAGGCGGCCGCCGCCGAGGGCGCCGCAGGTTCGCTGCCGGCCACACAGCGAGGGCTGGAACTCTCCCGCCGAGGCATTCTCGTCACCGCGTTCGGCGCCAACCCCGATGGCCCAGGTACGCTTCTGCGACTCTGGGAACTCGCCGGGCAAAGCGGCACGTGTAAAGTGACCCTGCCGGCAGGCATGAAAGCCGAATCCGTGCAAGGTGTGAACCTGCGCGGTCAGCCCGCCGGTGCGCCGATCCGCGTCGAGAACGGGGCCTTCATCATCGACGTCAAAGCTTACGCTCCGGCCAGTTTGATCACGAGCACGCGCCAAGTGACATCTGTAGGGTGGGCGTGCCCCGCGTCAACGCGCATGCCCACGCCGGCCGATCAGGCCTACTCACCGAAGGACATCTCTGGCGGCCGGTGTGGGCATGGCACTCATGGCACTCAGCTCATTCCAACTCGCGCCCTGCCGTGCGGATGCGCTCCGCCCGGAAATATGGGCACGCCCACCCCCGCATCGCTGGGAAAGAGGACTTGACTAGTGAATTGCGCTAGATAGGATTCCTTTCCTAGCGACGCACCTTGGGAAAGGATGGCTGACCAGTGACCCGGACCGCAGGAACATACCGCATCACCCGCATGGGCGGCGAAGAAGTGCGGGCCTTTGTCCCACACCCGCTGCCCCCGGCAGACCCTCCGCTGGCCGTGGATGCTGAGATTCAGCGGCGGCTCGACTGCGCCATGGCCGGGCTCTCGCGCCTGGCGGTGGCGGCCGATCTGGTCCCCAGCGCCCCTTGGTTCCTCTACTCCTTCGTCCGCAAGGAGGCTTTGATCACCTCGCAAATCGAGGGCACGCAGGCCACGCTGCAAGATGTGCTGGCCTTCGAAGCCGGCCAATCGCCGGAGCGCCCGGACGATGTTCGGGAGGTCTGCAACTACATCGCGGCCCTGGACTATGCCCGGCGCGAGATGGCCCGGCCCAGGGGATTGCCGCTGGCCACGCGCCTGCTGTGCGAGGCGCACAAGCGGCTGATGAAGGGCGCACGGGGAAGCGAGAAACTGCCGGGCGAAATCCGCCGGTTGCAGAATTGGATCGGCGGCTCGCGGCCGGGCAATGCCCGCTTCGTGCCGCCGCCCCCGGATGTCGTGCCGGATGCGCTGTTGTCGCTGGAGAAATGGATTCACCGCTCCGACGACCTGCCGCCGTTGATCCGAGTCGGCCTGGCGCACGTCCAGTTCGAGACCATCCATCCCTTCCTGGACGACAACGGCCGCATCGGCCGCCTGCTGATCACGCTCCTGGTGGAGCACTGGAAGCTTCTGCCCGTTCCGCTGCTGTACCTGAGCGTGGCGCTCGAGCGCCATCGCCCTGAGTATTACGAGCACCTCAGCGCGGTGCGGGCCGGCGGCGATTGGGAAGGTTGGACGCGGTTCTTCCTCGATTGTGTGGCCGAAGCCGCCGATGACGCAGTCATGGCCGCACAACGCCTCTTCACGCGCGTTTCGCGCAACCGCGCGGCTCTGGTGGGACATGCCAACGCCACCGTGCCGGCGATCCGGCTCTTCGATCTGCTGCCGGCTCACCCGATTTTCACACTGCCGCGAGCCACATCGCTACTGCGAGTGAGCAAGCCCACGGCCATCAGCGCGCTGGCGGTGCTCAGGGCATCGGCATCCTCCGGGAGATCACCGGCAAGAAGAGGAACCGCGTGTACGCCTACCACAAATACCTCCAGATCCTGACGGAAGATACGTAAGCGCCGGGCAGTTTCATCATGAACAACGCAGCTGCTCGCGAATAGAATAGCGATAGATGCCAAGGAGATTCCGATGCTGAGAAAGGACCGCAAGTACAGGACTCGGACCAAGGCCATTCACGCGGGCGAAGGCCCGGATCCCACCACCGGCGCATCGGCGCCGAACCTGGTCATGTCCACGACTTTCGTGCTCGACGAGGCCGGCGGCTCTTTCTCGGCCCTGGCAGGAGAGCAGGAAGGCCGATTCGTCTACACGCGATGGGGCAATCCCACCGTGCGCCCTTGGAGCAGAAGCTCGCCGAGCTTGAAGGCGCCGAGGCCGCCGTCGCGTTCGCGTCCGGCATGGCCGCCGCCACGGGGCTGTTCCTGCATCTGCTCAAGGCCGGCGATCACCTGGTCATCAGCGATGTCTCCTATGCCGGCATCGCCGAAGTGGTCCGCCAGAATCTGACGCGCTACGGCGTGCAGGTTACGGCCGCCGATCTGTCCGATATCAACGATCTCAAGCAGGCGCTGAAGCCCAACACGAAGCTCGTCTGGGCCGAGACTCCCGCCAATCCCATCCTGCGCCTTACCGACATTCGCGCCGTCGCCGACATTACCCACAAGGCCGGCGCGCAGCTCGCCGTGGACTCCACGTTCGCCACGCCCATTGCCACGCGGCCCATCGAACTGGGTGCGGACTTCGTCGTGCCTTCCCTTACCAAGTATATCTGCGGCCACGGCGACGCCGTCGGTGGGGCGGTGATCGGCCCGCGCAACATCCTGGCCAAGCTGCGCCAGGACACGGCCATCCACCTCGGCGGCGTCATCAGCCCGTTCAATGCCTGGCTGATTTCGCGCGGCCTGGCCACGCTGCCCCTGCGCATGGCCGCCCACGCCGATGGCGCGCTGCGTGTCGCGAAATTCCTTCAGTCGCATCCCAAGGTAAGGCGAGTGATCTACCCCGGCCTGCCATCGCACCCCCAGTACGACCTGGCCTGCCGGCAGATGGCCAACTTCTCGGGCATGATGACGTTCCAGACGCAAGACCCGATGAAGGTGGCGCAGCAACTGGCCGAGCGCCTCGAGGTCATCCATTACGCGGTCTCGCTCGGGCACCACCGCAGCCTGGTTTTCTACCTGTCAACCGACGATGTGCAGCAGAACTCATTCCAGCTCGACGACGAGCACCTGCGCCGCTACCGGCAGTGGGCCGGCGAAGGCGTGTTCCGCTTCTCGGTAGGTCTGGAAGACCCGGACGATCTGTGCGCGGATCTGGAGCAGGCGATGGCGGACACGAAGCGCACCGTCAATGTGCCCCGCGCGGCCGTTAAGTCCAAGTTGGCAGTCTGAGGCGGAAGCGCGAGCGAGCGGAGTCAGTTGCCGGGCTGACGCCCCGCCGGCGTTTCCTCAAATGAGAGTTGGTCGGGTCCGATGAGGTAGATGGGAGCGCGTCGCAGCGTGATCTCGACTGCCCCGTCGCTGATTTTCAACTTGAGCGGCCGGCCCAGGTGGTCGAACGCTTCGACGCATCTTCCTCGCACCGTCACGCGGTAGTCGGCCTGGCCCGACCAGGCCCAGACACTCCACCCTTTCATTCCGTCGGGCCTGATCCAATGCGTCCAGGTCAGGCCCTGGCGCCACCAATCACCTTCGTCGGTCTTCGACCCGGGTGGACGGGCGCGGATCAGGGCTTTGTAAGCCGCGTACGTCGGCCGGGGCTTCAGATCGTTTCGCACAAGGCCGAAGTAATGCTCCCGATCCCCGGGCTTGCCTTCCTCCGACCGGAACTCATACCAGAACAGCCGCTGGACCGGCATGCCGTGCAGCGCCAGGTGCCAACCGATGGCGAGATTCACCGCGTGCTCATTCTCCTGCCGCACATCGTTGTTGACCGCGGGCCAACCCCACTCCGTGATCCAGATCGGCTTGCGATCCACACCATAGCGTTTCATCAGGTCGACGAGCCTCGCCAGGTCGTTGCCGGTATTGTCCACAGCGGTGCCGTAGGGATGCACGCTCATCACGTCAAAATAGCCTCCTGCGCCGACCTTCAAGGCATCCTCGATGTAGCCCACGTCGATGTTGAACGTTCCGCCGAACACCACCTGCAGTCCCGGGTCGATGCCTTTGATCGTTCTGTGCGTCTCTTTCAGGAAGGCCGCGTAGTCCCGAGCGCTCGGCGGTTTCCAGAACCACTCGCCATTCGGCTCATTCCAGACTTCCCAATGGCGCACGCTTCCCTTGTAGCGGCCAACCACGTTTCGCACGTACGTCAGCCACTTATCCATGTGCTGGTGAGCCGGCCTGGCCCACGGCACGTCGTAGTTCAGTTGAAGGAGCAGCTTGATGCCGGCCGCATCAGCCCACTTTACTGTCTCGTCCATATGCGCATAGTGCCACTGCCCTTGCGGATTCTCCACACGGTCCCAATCGCAGTCCGTGCGCACCCACTCAATCCCGGCCTGTTTCATCAGCTCGAACTCCCTCTGCGCAATGCCGTGTTCGCTGAGACGGGTCACGTGCGCGACAACACCGTACGGTGAATCTGCTGCGGGCTTGGTGCTGCCTGGAGCAGTCTGACTCCTCACACCGGCGCCGGTCCGCTCATGGTGCCTTTCACCGCCTTCCTGCGCGAACCCGACAACCACGCCGCCTTCCGCCTCAAAACGGATTTCCTTGCCGCCGTAGGTGATCGCCGCCGGAGTCAAGCACCATCCCGCGGCCAGCAGGCATGCCAAGGCAACCGGGATCATCTGCCGTGATCCGTGTATTGGAGTCTTCATCGCGCTCTCCGATCTCGGGAGAACGAACGGACTACCGAATGCATCACCGCAGCGTGTCATACCTGATTCGACGCCAGAGCCGTCGGAGGGTTGCAGGCGGTGCAGACGCAGTTGGCGTGAAACACATCCTGAACAAGGCGTTTTCAGGGAGAAGCCGAATAGAATCCGCAATACCCGATTGCATGCCGCAATCCCTACTTCCCCGTCTCATCCTGCATCGCCCTGAAATACCTCTTCTGCACGAGCTGCGACCGCCGTCCCGCGCGAGTCATCGACATCCTCTCCCGATGCCGCCTCGGCCGCCTCGATCTCCTTTTTCAGGTCCATCTTAGCATCGCCGCGCACCGAGCGATCCTTGACGTAGACGCTGGCCAGGTGCTTGCCCTTGGGGTCGTAAGCCGACTTTGAGACCTCCGCCTTTGTATCGAACGGCGCCACTTCCTTGCCAATGCCCCCGCCATTGGCTTGGCCGGGGCCGCCCTGGTTGTTGCCCTTGCCTTGAGCATCGCCCGCTCCCCACTGGCCGGGATTCTGCCCCGGTGCATTGCCTTGGTTGTTGCCGCCGGGGTTATTTCCACCCTGGCCGTTGCCGTTGCCGTTGCCCGGATTGTTCCCGCCGCCCGCGCATTGCTGAGCGGCCTGGTTCAGCGCCTGCTGCATCTGCCGCTGCTGCGCGTTGATCTGCTGTGCATCTTTCTGGATCGCACTAAGCTGGCTGAGCGCCTGCTGCAATTGCTTCTGCGCATTGGCCGTCTGCGGATTCTGGCCGCCGCTCTGCGCACCCTGCATTCCCTTGGCAAGCTGCTGAGCCGCGGCCGACATGTTGCCCGCCGCCGCCTGCGAATTGGCCGCCTGCTGCGCCTGCGCCATCGCCTGCTGCATGGCCTGGATCTGCTGCTGGCCCATCCCCGCCTGCTGCATCTGGTTCTGCAACTGCTGCTGCATATCGTTCAGCTTCTGTTGTGCCTGCTTATCGCCGTTGGCGGCCTGTTGGATCAGGTCCTTGGCATCCTTGACCTGCTGCTGATTGGCCCCGGCCTGCTTGAGCTGATCGGCGAGCTTCTGCATGGCGCGCGGGTCGTTGGCCATGTTCTTCAGGTCCTTGGCCAGATTCTCCATCTGTTTTGTCATCTCCTCCTTTTTCTCGGGCGGCTGGTCCTTGAAATTCTCCATGGCCTTTTCCAGGTCCTTGACGGCCTCCTCGAAGTCACCCTTAGCGATCTGACGATGCGCCTCGGCCACCGGGCCCTTGGCATCCAGCGGCGGGGTCATCGACCGAAACTCGGCCGAATCTCGCTGCGCCTGGGCATAATTCTTGTTCTCCTTGACCTGGTTGCGCATCGCCTCGCTGGCCTGCGAGAGGGCCTCGTGTACCTGTCGCCGCGCCTGTTCGATGTCCGGCTTCTGTTGCTTGAGGGCGTTGGCCAGGTCTTTCCTGACGATGCGGATGGCATCGCTGTCTCGCACCATCTGCGGAAGCGCCTCGATCTCCATCAGCGCCTTTTCCAACTCGATTCGCGGCGTGGAATCGGCCGCGACGGCTTGTTTCCCCGGGGTATTCAGCTTGGCGGTTTCGCCGAAGAGGTTGGCCTTGGGCAGCAGCGTCGCCAGCGCCGCCAAGGCGCCGACGGCCAGCGCCCACAACCCTTCGCGGGGGAAGCGCACGGGAAACTTGCCGCCCAGGTGGACTTTCTGTGTCGCCGCCTCGGCCTCGCGCACCACCGCATTGGCGAAGGGATCGCTGGCGAGTTGACGGGCGTGCAGTGCGCTGCTGAGCCGCTCCTTGAGCCCCAAACGCCGATCCACTTCGACAGCCGCCGCCAGCGGCGTCGGCCGACGCATGATCGCCATCGCCAGCGGCGCGATGAGGAAGATCGCCCCGGCCGACCAGATCACCGGCGACGGCATGGCCACCGGCAGTAGCTTCAAGAGCAGCACGCACGCCAGCGTCAGCACGGCCAGGATGAAGGCCGACATCCCCAGGAACTCGACGAAAACCGCCGTGAGAAGCTTGCGCTGCGCCGCCTGGATTTGCGAATCAATGCGCGACATGCGCCGCATTATACCCGGCCGGCCGCAGCAAGTGTAGAAAAACTCACGCTGTACCCACCGATCACCGATCACCAATCACCCCCTCACCCATCACGCCTTCCCCGGAACCCGAATATCCCCATCCTTCAGCATGACCACCTCGCCCGTCTCGAAATCCTCGGCCGAGGGCTTCATGCGCAGGTTGAACCACTTGGGGTCCTTCTCATTGGGCTGCTCGAACATGTCCTTCCACATGATCCGCTGCCCGCTGTAGGCCGACTCGCGCCCGATGATCGCCGCGCCCGTCGCCCACGCCACGTTCTTGGCCTCGTTTACCGGCTTGCCCGTCAGGATCGACCAGAGCAGGTGCGCGTGCTCGGAGACATAAGCATCGCCGTGATACCCCACCTCCGCCCACGGATCGGTCGTCTGTGCCTGCCAGTCCTTGGCCTTGCTCCGCTTTTCCATCGTGAACTGCTCGCCAATCCAGTCGGCGCAGCCCTCGATCTGGCGGCACATGCTGTGGCAGTACACGCCATCGGGATATTCCAGGTCAACGCTGAAGAAGTCATACATGTTGCCCGCGATCCGGCGGGCGCGAAGCCCCATGCCGGTGGCCGCCACCGGGTGCGAACCGATGTACCAGTTGGCGATGTCGAGATTGTGAACGTGCTGCTCGACGATATGGTCGCCGCTCATCTCCACCCAGATGTGCCAGCCCTGGGCGAGCTGGTCGGGCTTGGTGGGATTCACCGGCGTGTTGGTGAAAATCTTCCCCTGGTTCCACGCGACGCGGGCGGCCATCACCTTGCCATACGCGCCATCCTTGATCTCCAGATACCGCTGGTTGTAGCCCTTGTCATGCCGCCGCTGCGTCCCGGCCACCACGCACAGGTTCTTCTTGGCCGCCTCTTCGCCGGCCGCGATCACCCGCCGAATGCCCTGCGGATCGACCGCGCACGGCTTCTCAAAAAACACGTGTTTCCCGGCCTTGATGGCATACTCGAAATGCACCGGCCGAAACGCCGGCGGCTGCCCCATGATCACCAGGTCCGGGCCGGCGTCGATGGCCTTCCTATACGCATCCGGCCCGCCGAAACACTTCGCCGCATCCAACCCATACTTCTTCGCGGTGCCCTCGGCCCGCCCCTTCGACCAGTCGGCCGCCGCCACCACCTGCACGCTCAGCCCCACGTTGTGCTTCTCGTTGAGGAACTTCACCGCGTCCATATGGTTGGCCAGCGCCTCGCTCCCGCGCCCGCCGCAGCCGACGATGGCCACCTTGAGCGCCTTCTTGGATTCCTGGCCGCGCACGATATACGGCGCGCCCATGACGGCGGCCGACGCGGCGACCGCGCCGGTGACCTTGAGAAAATCACGCCGGGTGTGCTGGGGATTGGTGGACTGCGACATCGTGGGGACCTCCTGGCCGTTAGAGTTAATCGATCACGGCGGCCGACGGAAGCACTCCATCGGCCGGGCCGAGCAGGGGGAGTCTAATGCGCGCTGGCGCAAAAGGGAAGAAGCGAGGCGAATCTCGAGGCCGATCGCGGGCGAAGGGTTCAGTGATCGGGGATGGAAGAAGCGGCGTATATACTGCCTCGTTCTGGGCTGCTCGCGGCTGCCGTCTGTCGTGTCGAAGGTCCGGGCATCGCGCCCATCGCACCCCTGCTATCACGCTGTGGCGGCGAGAAATTCGTGGTGCCGGCGACCTTCGTGTAAGATGCCAACCCAAGGAGGTGCTCCATGGCAAAGAAGCCGCTCACGGTCGCCGACTTGCAGGCCGAGGCCGCTACGTTTGTTCAGCAAGAGTCAACACACGGGGAGCCCCAACTCTTCGGCGTCACCGATGGGAAGGCAATCGGGACATACGTCGAGCACAAGTTCCAAGCCTACCTGCTGCTCAAATACGGCTTTGCCGAGTGCAACTCGGCATCTGGGATTGACTTCCCGTCGCTCGATGTAGACGTGAAGGTGACAAGCATCACGCAGCCCCAGTCTTCTTGCCCGTTCAAGGCTGCACGCCAGAAGATCTTCGGGTTGGGCTATGGGCTGCTGGTGTTCGTATACGAAAAGACCGACAATTCCGTGGCGAAGACGGGTACGTTGAACTTCCTGCACGTCGTATTTGTCGAAGCCTCCCGGACTGCCGACTACCAGATGACCACTGGCTTGCGGCAGATTGTCCACAACAACGGCAACGAAGAGGACGTCCTCGCCTTCATCGCCGACAAGAACCTGCCGGTGGACTCCATCGAGGCCAAGCAGATTGCCCGGGACGTTCTGAAGTCCCCGCCCGAAATCGGCTACCTGACCATCTCCAATGCACTGCAATGGCGGCTACAATATTCACGAGTGATCACGCAGGCCGGGCAGGTCGGCGGGGTCATCAAGGTGCGCTAGACGATGACAAACGCGACGAAGACAGCCGCAATGGCGGAGTATGGCGACTTCCAGACGCCCATGGCCCTCGCGCGCCAGGTGTGCGATCTGGTACGACGCAATGGGGCCAACCCAGCCAGCATCGTTGAGCCGACCTGCGGTATCGGCAATTTCCTCTTCGCGGCCCTCGATGCATTTCCAGCCGCGCGTCGTGCCATCGCCGTCGAGATCAATCCGCAGTACGTGGCGAAGGTGCGGGATACGATGGGCGCGCGGGAGGATGCGGGCAAGCTGTCACTCGAATGCGACAGTTTCTTCGACCGCGATTGGCCGACGACACTTGCCTCTTTGCCCGAACCGATCCTGCTGGTTGGGAACCCGCCCTGGGTGACGAATGCCGCGCTGGGCCGGCTCAACAGCGCCAACCTTCCGACCAAGGCCAACTTCCAGAACCATCGGGGAATGGATGCCTTGACGGGCAAGAGCAATTTTGATGTCTCGGAATGGATGCTGGTGAAGCTCCTCAACTGGCTTACTGGTTGCAGCGCCTTCCTGGCGATGCTCTGCAAGCGGTCCGTTGCTCGAAAAGCGCTGTTCCACGCATGGCGACACCATGTGCCCGTCAGCGAAGCCGCCATCTACGGCATTGATGCCGGCCTCCACTTTGATGCCGCCGTGGAAGCCTGCCTCCTGTTCGTCCGCATTGGCGGAGGGCACGCCGTCTCGGACGCGCAAGTCTACCAACATTTGGCGTACTCGCGCCCGACTGGAGGCATTGGCTACCGCGAAGGACTGCTTGTTCTCGGATGTGACGGCTTTTGATCGCTGGCGCAGCTTGCTCGCGTCGGAGGGCGCCCCGTGGCGCTCGGGCATCAAGCATGATTGCTCCGGCATCATGGAACTGGCCAGGACTGGCAGTTGATATGTCAATGGACTGGGCGAAGATGCTGACCTTGAGCATACCTATACCTACCCGATGCTCAAGAGTTCCGACCTTGCCAGAGGCGACACGCAGCGTTCGGACCGATGGATGCTCGTGCCGCAGCGAGCGATTGGTGACGATACGACCATCATCGAGCATGAGGCTCCGAAGACATGGAAGTACCTCCAGTCGCACCGTGATCGCTTTGGCCGACGCGCGAGTTCTATCTACCGCAACCGCCCGGCTTTTTCCGTGTTCGGTGTGGGCGGTTATTCATTCGCGCCTTGGAAGGTGGCGATCTCGGGACTATACAAGTCTTTGGACTTCCGACTCGTCGGCCCTGTTTGTGGCCGGCCGGTGGTCTTCGACGACACCTGCTATTTCCTTCCGTGCTCGACGGAAGAGGAGGCGAGCTCGATCCTTTCACTCCTCCAGTCGGAACCAGCTCAGCAGCTACTGAATGCATTGATTTTCTGGGACGCAAAGCGCCCAATCACCATAGACGTGCTGCGCAGGCTGAACTTGCCACGATTGGCTGAAATGGCGGGCTTGCGGCTGGATTCAGCGCACGCTACTCGGCCAGGCTCTCGGCCGACAGCCTGCGCCGCGCCTCTCCCCACCCTCTTTGGGTAACGTGTGCCAGCCTTGTCGATTGTCGCGTGCTCACAAACTCTCAATCCTCTGCGCCTTGTCCAACTCCAGCAGCGCGCCGATCAGGTCATCCAGATTCCCCTGGATGATCTGATCCAGGTTGAAGTTCTTCTCGCCGCCGCCTTCGCCGCCCAGGCGGTGGTCGGTGCAGCGGTTCTGCGGGAAGTTGTACGTGCGAATGCGCTGCGAGCGGTCGCCGGAGCCCATCATCGTCTTGCGGGCGCTGGTGACGGCCGCGTGCTGCTTGGCCTGCTCGGCTTCATAGAGCGTGGCCCGCAGCAGGGCCCACGCCCGCTCGCGGTTCTGCGCCTGCGACTTGTGCTCGGTCATCTTGAATTGCAGGCCGGATGGCTTGTGGAACAGCCGCCAGCCTGTCTCGACCTTGTTGACATTCTGCCCGCCCGGCCCGCCGCCGCGGCAGCCGAATTCCTCGACGTCCTTGGGGTCGATGTTGATCTTCACATCCGCCAGCTCCGGCAGCACGGCCACCGTCGCGGCCGATGTGTGAATCCGGCCCTGGGCTTCGGTCTCCGGGACGCGCTGCACGCGATGGCCGCCGCCTTCGAAACGCAGGTGGCGATAGGCGCTATTGCCCGTGACGTGAATGATGACTTCCTTGAACCCGCCGCGCTCGGCCGTCGACAGGTCCGACACCTCGAAGCGCCAGCCGCGGCGTTCGCAATACCGGCGATACATCTCATAAAGGTCGCGCCCGAACAGCGCGGCCTCTTCGCCGCCGGTGCCTGCGCGGATCTCGATGAAGAACGAGTCCACCGCGTTGTCCTCGGCCGCCAGCAGCTCATCCTTCAGCTCTTCCAGGAGCGTCTCCGCCTGCTGCTCGGCCGACGGAAGCTCCTCCTCCGCCATCGCGGCCATCTCCGCATCGGCCTTGTTGGCGGCCAGCTTCCGAAGGTCCTCGGCCGACCGGACGGCCTTCTGGTATTCGCGATAGCGATTGGCGGCCGGCTCGAGCTGCCCGATCTCCTTGCTGATGGCGATGATCTGCTGGGGATTGGAATGGATGGCCGGATCGTTGAGCGATTCGCGCAGCGTGTCGAAGCGAGCGGCGAGTTCGTCGAGCTTGCGGATGAGCGGCGAAACAAGGGCAGTGGTGGTCATGGTTGCTGGTTGGGGTCAATGGAATAAGAGATCGGCGCGAGAGAGGTCGCGCCGCTAACGCCTGGAGAGTGTGCGTCGAATCGCGAGCATGCTCATAGCATAGCGCGGGGCGTCGCTGGCGTCCAGAGTGGGCGGGACGCGACCGTGGAGCGAGCCGCCCCGGCCGCGGTCCTTGCACGGCGGAGGCCGCTCGTGCCACCCAAACGGATCAGGGGTACTGCGCGGTCGTAGACGTCCAGGGACAGCGCTCGAATGCTGCGTTTCCCTGGCGAGGCGAACAGGATCAGTTCGTTGTCCTGCCCGAAGCGCACGAACGGCGTGATGTTGAGGTCCACCTCCGTGCTTGTCCGTCCACGAAACCGAACAACGCGATGGCCGTTGACGATGACGCCGCCGATGGAGGAGTCTTCGGCCAGGGCGTGCAACACGACGTTGTCGCCGGCTCGCCGTCGATGCGAACCAGCCGCCGGGCGGTCTTCCAGTCGCCCGGACCCGGCAGGGGGGTCGGTGCCGCCGTAGCGCAAGCCATCCGACGACAGAATCCACTCGCCGGCCAGGTCTTGGCGCGACGGCGGATCGGGCTTGTACGCCAGCCACGCCGAGCCGCGCACTCCGATCAGCCGCGTGCGGCCTTTGACTTCGATCATGAGGACATGCTCGGTCCCCGGCTTGAGGGTGCCATCGAACTCCGCGGCCACCATGCCATCGCCCAGCCAGTTGGTGACCGGCTTGCCGTCGAGGAACAGCCGGCCGGTGTTGACGAAGGTCGTGCCCTCGGATGTGCGCACGCCCAGCCCCACGCGCCCCTTGTTCCATGCGGCCGGCACGGTGAACCGCCGGCGGAAGACGACGTGGCGCACATCGGGCGGGTCGGTCAAAATGCCAACGGCGCGGCGGGGCCAGGCGGAGTCATCCAGCTTCGGATCGGCCAGTGGCGCGGCGTCGGCCTGTTCATCCAGCGTCTTCAATGCCCAGCCTTCGGTCAGATCGATGGCGAGCCGCTGTTCCAGTGGCTTGATCGGCTCGGCCGGGGCCATGGTGCCGCGCCACCAGTTTCGCTGCAACTGGAACCATCGCAGCGGCGCGGATGCCAGTTCCTGGCGCGGCGTGAGGACGACGCGGGTTTCCCAGGGCTCAAAGGCGAGGGGCGAAATCTTCACGGCGCCGTCGGCGGTTTGCATCGCCAGCGGCTGGCCGGTGTTCACGTCGATGGCGCGAGGAGGCACGAGCCCCTCGCGAAAGACCAGCGCGGTCGTCACGGGCTTGTCGCGCTCGTTCCACATCGACCAGACGTCGTAGAGCCCGTTGTTGCTGATGAAGTGGCGCATGAGCACGCCGTCGGCCGATGCGCGAATACGCGGCACGTTGGCCCAGGCGAGCACGTCGCCTAGAAATCGCTGGACGGCCGGGCGATTGCCGCTGCCACGGTCGTGGGCGAACTTCACGCCCGTGTGAATGATCCAGCCCTTGCCGAGCTGGCGCAGGCCGATGGCGACGCCGCCGTCCTGCCAGAGCATCAAATCCCGGCAATCGGCGGCGGTCTTCCGTAGCGTCAGGCCGTTGGCGTGGCCGACGGCGTTCCAGTCCTCGCCCCGAAAAACCGTCTGGCCGGGCGCGAGGGCGATCTTGCGGTTGCGGCGGATCTGGCCGTTCTCATCGTGCTCGTCGATGTGCGTGACCGCGTAGCCGGTCAGGCGCGAGATTGGCCAGGCATCCAGTTGCGTGGATGTGTGCCGCCCGGTCTGTGCATAAGTGATAAAAATGCCGCCGGCGCGGACCCACTGCTCGATCTTCGTCAGCAGGCCCTCATCCATGACCGACGTGTTCGTATCGAGGATGACGCGATAGCGTGATGCATTGCCCGTCTCGAAATCGCCTTCATCCAAAGCATCGCGATGGCATTCGGGCAGCAGCAGGCGCGGCAGGTCCCAGGCCCAGTAGCCGCTGTGCAGGTTCTTATTGGCATCGTATCCCCAGGGGAATGACCCGAGTCGCAACGCCCGGTCGCTTAGCAGCAACGCCAACTGTGCCTTGGGCGTGTGATACTTGCCGATGAGGTGCCAGAGGTTCTGGCTCTGCTCGAAATACTTCTTGATCTCCGGCTTCCAGAATATATCGCCGACATGGATGAAGTAGTCGATGCCCTGGACGCCCTCGGTAGACCAGCGGCCCATGAACCGCCTGAAATCGGGCAGATCGACCGCGCCGCTGCCCGGCTCGACATCGGTCGGCAGATCGACGCCGTTCATTTGCAGCGCGTTCATGTCCGCCCAGACGCCGGCCATGTAGCCGGTGTTGTGGAATATGCCGCCGTAGTCCTGGCAGATTCGCTTGATGCCGGCGCTGTACTCGTCGGGGTGCATGAACGTGATCGGGCGGTCGGGATCGACCTGCCGGATCGCCTCGGCCCCGCGGCGGACGGTGCGGGTGCGCGACCACGCCAGCCAGTCGGAAAAGTCCGCCCAGCGCGCGTTCAGTTGCGGCCCAAGCCC
Organism: uncultured Phycisphaerales bacterium; assembly: GCA_963836515.1. Classification (GTDB taxonomy): domain Bacteria; phylum Planctomycetota; class Phycisphaerae; order Tepidisphaerales; family Tepidisphaeraceae; genus CAWIJX01. Next base: position 802,703 of record CAWIJX010000004.1, on the reverse strand, counting down.
CGGATATTGCACGGGCGGCTTGGCCGAGAGGTAGATGCGATAGCCGAAGTAGCCCTGCGGCAGCGAGATGGCGATGGTATTTTCTCCCGCCTTGAGCAGCGAGCCGGCTTCCAGCGCGGCCCAGTGCCCTTCGCTCTCGCGACGCGGCTTCTCCTCGGCCAGTTTGCCATTGAGATAGACGAGCACGCCTGTGCGCGTCTCATTCTTGCGCGGGCGCGTGTCGTTGAGGTCCCAGACATAGAGCCAGACGCGAGCGTGCGCGGATTTCCACGCGGCATCCACGTTGAACCGTCGCCGATAGACGGCCGGTGATTTCGGCAGAAGCGAGACGATGTCGTGGCCCGGCGCGGGAATCGTCGGCCAGGAGGAATCGTCGAGATCAACCCCGGCTGACGCCTCGCCGTAGGGCGCGTTGAAGTTGATGCGCCACTGACCCGTCAGGTCGATCGCCGCCGGGCCCCAGCCAAGAAACGACGCGACCTCCGGCACGTGAACCTCATCCCATGACTTGATCGCTCCCGCATCGCCGAACCAGCGTTTGGCGACCTCGCCTACCTGGACGTACTTGCCCTGGAGGAAATGACGAAACCCCATGTCAGCCTGCGGGCCGTAGTCCACGAACACATCGCAGGCGCCGTGATACATCTCCCCGTGCGGCTCCAGCCAGTTGATGATGTTGTCGTTGGCCAGATCTACCCGCATGGCCTTCTGCAACTGGGCCAGCCCCTGTTCGCGGGCCTCGCGCGCGTTCCACGAGAGCAGGCCTTCGTCGAAGTTCCGCAGCCCATACCAGCCGCCGACGTATTGGGGCATGCCCAGGATCGTCTGCTCGCGATAGCGGTTGAACAGCCAGAGCCAGTGGCTGGTCTCCAGGTTGATGCCGACGGGGAGTTTCATCGCCTGGCACTGGCGCAGCGCCCAGTCCCACCAGGTGTAGTCGAGCACGCCTTCGGCATTGTCCGCGCCCAGCGGCTTCTCCCAGAGCACCAGTCCCGATTGCGTCTGCTTGAGGAAGTCAAACTCCGGCATCGGATCGTACTTGCTGGCCTCGCGCCCGTCCGGCCCATGTGGCCGCGTCCACGGATAGTAGTAGAAACGAAAGCCATGGCGGTCCCAGCGGTCCAGGTACATCGGGACTGCCACCTGGGGCTCGGCGGCGTTGACTGTCGCGGCGGCGGACAGCGAATCCTCATACAGCACTTTCAGATCTGCCTCGCGACTGGCGGCAAGGACTACTACCACGGCCCCGCAACGCAACCCAGCGACCGCTCCCTGCCCCTCGACGCTCTGCGCCACCAGTGCCCCGCGACGTGTTTCCATGCGGAGGGGCTTCACCCCCGGCAGCAGGCCCAGGTCGGAGAGAAACTTTGCATGGAGCACCTGCGCCTTGGCCTCGTTTTCGCAGTTGATTTGCAGGATGGATACAGGCGAAATGCCCGCCGGCGCCTGCCACAGCGTGCCGGAGACCCGCCCGTAGCCGCGCAGAGCCACGACCGGCATCTTCTCAGTCTGAGTCAATCCAAGCCGGCCGCCCGCAGTGACGATCGATGCCGATTCATCTTCCGCGGCGCCTGCCGCCATGCCGGCCTGCGCCACGCAGATCGCCAGCACGGAGCACCACCGGAAAACAGCCGCCGCGCACTTCCAGAGGTTCATGTTGCGCATGGTAGCAGCGGTTGCTCGCGGGTGCATCTCGCTGCTCGGACCTGCCTCCAGGACATCAGCTTTCCTCCGCCTGCTTATCCTCGACACGTCCCGGCGGCGAGTCCGCCAGAGCCGCCGTGGGATCGGCCGGCCGGACTGCGCGCACCGGCCTCTCCGGCGCCGGCGGCGTTTCGACCTTGGGCGTTTGCTGCACTTGCGCCGGCCAGCCATCCGGCAGCAGTCTGCTCTTCACGCGCCCTTCGATCTCAACGGCGCGGGTTGCGATGGATCCATCATCGATCTGCGACTCCAGCCCGGCCCACGATTGCGGCGATTCGCCCAGGCTCGCCAGCGCCGGGCGCCCGGCCAAGCCGCGCAGCTCGGGGTTGTGCAGCCGCGCCGTCGCATCGCTCGCCGCGGCCGCCAGGAGCTTCTGCACCTCGGCAATCTCGGCCTTGACCGCGTCGCGCCGCCGAACCTGCTGCGGGTATTCGCTGGCATAACGCTCGGGGAGATGCAGCCGCCCCGTCTCGGTCTCCGTATTGCTAGCGCCAACGATGGTCGATAGACGCTGCTCGGCCTCGGCCAGCGCAGCGCGCGCTGCCGCCAGGCGCCGCACCATCTTCTCCGTCGCTTCCGCAAGCCGCTGGAGCATGCGAAACGTCGCCAGCCGCTGCTTGAACGCTCCCAGCGAGCGCAGGTTGTCGCGCAGCGAGGACAGCCGCGCGATCGCCGCCTCGTGCTCGGCGCGGATCTTCGCATGTGCCACATCGCTTCCCAGACAGTCGATAACCTTCCCGAGCCAGCACTCCGGCCCGCGCACCTTCGGTATCTGGCGCTCCAGCACCGCCGTCGATTCGCGGATGAGATAATCGAGCTGCACCGCCATCTCCTCGCAGTTGCCCGTGAGCTGGAAGCTCGTCCGGAACGGCCGGGCATCGCCTTCAGGGGTGATCAGCACGACGACCGTCCCGCTTTCGCCCCGACCAAGGACCGCTCCGCTGTCGGCCGCCAGCACCTCGATAATGGAGGCCGCGGGGTTGCGCACGGCCACAGCCGCGCTGCCGATTGCCATCGCCTGCTCCAGCTCGAACGGCCCGTGCCGCCCCGAGGAGTTCTCGATGTGAAACGCCTGCATGCCGGCCGCGCCCCATTCCATCGCCTTGCGCGCCAGGTCGCTGGCGCGGTCCAGCAGGTCGGCATACTCGCGCCAGCCCGCGACGCGGTGCAGGCCCTGTGTGTAGATCGCCGCCTGCGCCCGTTGCGGCTGCACTCGGGCCATCGCGTCGTTGAGTCTCTCGCCGGCCTTCTCCGCCTGCTGCGCCGCGCGCCACTTCCAGTTCCAGCCGCCGCTGCAGCATGCTGGAAAACCCCGCCGCGTCCATCGCCGGCAACCCCGCCAGCGTGCTGGCGGCCGAGCGGCCTTCAGCCACCAACTGCTCGGCGCGCGTGATGAGATTCACCAGGTTCCCCTGATGGAGCTGCAGCCTCGGCACGGGCGGGGGCTGCCGCATCACCTGCGCGGGGCTGCTTCCCAGGTCAAACCCGCCCATTCCGTCGATCAGCTTCAGTTGTTCCGCCAGCGCGTGCTGCGCCTCGTGCAACTGGTGCATCAGCGCCAGTCCGCGCTCCGCAGCCGCGCGGTACAGCCGCACCTGCGCCAGATCGGCTCCGAGCTGCGCAGCTCGCGCGCAAAGTCGTCCAGCTCGCTGGCCGGCGAGCGCATCTCCTGCGGAATGTCCTCATCGAGAAACAGGCTCAGGCCCTGGCGCGTGCGCTCGACGAACGTGGTGGTCTCGCCGGCGCTCGGTGCGCCTTCGGCCGCCAGCAGCGAATCGCACATTTGCTTGAGCTGCGAGCGAATCTGGTCGATGGTGCGCGGCCCGAACCGGCAGATGCGGGCCAGCGGATCGCCTCCCGCTTCGCTGGCCAGGTTGGCGTCGGGATCCAGCGGCAAAATCTGCGGATTGGCCACCACCCATTGCCAGGCGTGCTCGTCGACGAGGTCCTGGTCATCCCAATCCTGGTAGCAGGCCATCATGCCGACGGCGATGACGACCTCCGCCAGCGTCGACGTGGTGGAGGTCCAGCATTTCCGCAGCGAAATGCCGTCGGCCGTCACGTTCGGGTGAAAGATCCCGGAGATCGGCCGGACGAGCGGCGGCTCGTATGGGAACGCCGGGGGCAACCAGAAATGGACCGAGCAACTGTCCGAGTAGACGAGCTGGCCCGTCTCCTCGAGCACGACCGTCCTCAGGCGATACTCGACCTGGTATTCGGTGGGTGGGTTGCCCGCCAGTGGGATGATGCGCACCTGAGGGTGATAGGCAAAACTGCGCTGCAGGCGCCGCCACTCATTCTCGAGCCGCACCAGTTGCTGAGCGGACCATTGCGGCTTGTTGTCGGCGGTCGGTTGCTGGCCGGACGCATCGCTCTCGTTCCACGCTGTCATGTCGCTCCGATGTTGTACCCGGCCGATCATACCGCGCGACCGCGGCGCCGGCACGCGCACCTCAGGCACGAGCCTTGCGGCACGCGATGCCGGTGGTGGCGTCGGATGTCGGTTGGCTGGGGCCAGGATGTCGGCCAGTTGGAAGGTGGCCGTTCTTTGGCGGGGCGGCAGCGGCTTCATCTCGCGTCGTGCCGATTCGACTGTAACATCAATCTGCCGCACGAGTTACCCGATTCGCCGCGACTTCGGCGCTTTTTTCACATAACGCACCCACCTTGGCTGTGGTTGATTGTCTTAGGGATATAGGCGATGATACCGACCAGTCTTGCAGGAGCGAGTTATGAACAAGAGAACTCTCGTTGGAGCGTTGGCGTTAGGACTTCTGTTGCCCATGTCATGGGGCGCGGCCAGGCCGGATCGAGCGGATCGGCCCGAGGTGCGAGCGGCCGATGACACCAATCCGGATGATCCGAAGAATCCAAAGGGACCAAAGCTCCCACCGAAAAAGGTGGACGAGCCCAAGCTCCCGCCCAAGACCGTGACGGAGCCCAAGCTGCCGCCAAAGACTGTAACCGAACCTAAGCTGCCGCCAAAGACGGTAACTGAACCTAAGCTGCCGCCAAAGACGGTGACCGAGCCGAAGCTCCCGCCCAGGACCGTGACCGAGCCCAAGCTTCCGCCCAGGACCGTGACCGAGCCCAAGCTCCCGCCAAAGACGTTGACCGAACCCAAGCTTCCGCCCAAGACGTTGACCGAACCCAAGCTGCCGCCGCGGACTTCCGACGTGAAAAACGTCGAGCCCCCGCACGTCGCCCCCAAGCTTCCGCCGCCCGTGCGAACCATCAAGGCGGATCCGCGCCCGGTGACCATCACCCGCAAGCTCCCCGAGCCGGCGCCGACCAAGTCGGCCATCGCCGCCGCACGCGAGGAGTCAAAGAACCGCCCGACCGTCGTGAAGAGCGCCAGCACCGTCAATAAGAAAATCGTGAACGAGACGATTGTGACCAAGACGGTCATCAACAAGAAGACGGTGAACATCACCGAGGTCAATAGGACCTACGAAGATCGCACGTTCGTGGCTGATCGCAGCCGCCACCACTACAACGACGACGTGGTCTGGGTGCATGACGACCATCGCCCGCGGCGAAGCTTCGACTTCTCGTTCGCCTTCGCCAGCGCGGGTGGTGGCGGCGATGCCTTCATGCTCGCGTTTGGCGTCGGCGGCCGCCACGGCGACTCGTTCGCCTTCAGCTATGCATCCGGCGGCTATGCCCCCGTGATCGTGCCGCGCGCGATCTACTACGGCCCGCCGCCCCTCTTTGTGACGGCGGCGCCCGTGGTCGTCGCCCCGGAGCCCGTCATGGTTGTCGAAGAGCCGCCACCTGCTCCGGTCGTGGTGGTTGATCCCTACGCCTACTATCCGATCTGGTATCGCCCGGCCGTTGTGTTCGTTCCGCCGCCTCCGCCTCCGACCGTGATGGTTGTGGCGGCGCCCGTGGTCGTCAGCCCGGCGCCGGTTGTCGTCGGCGTGGACGCCTATGCCTGCTATCCGAGGTGGTATCGGCCCGCCAGCGTCTCCGTGGCTATCAGCATCCACGGCCACGGCTCGGCCGCCCCGGTTGGCCAGCCCGTGACGCCCGTGACCCCCGCAACCGATGACACCAACGTCGCCGGCAACACGACCCCCGCCGACAACACCCAGGCCACCACCCCGGTCAACTTCGATTACGAGGCTGTGGCCCTCGAGGGCGAAGCCCAGTTCCGTCAGCAATAGGCCGGCGAGCTCTGCCGAGAATCCCGTTGGGCGCCCGATATCGGGCGCCCTTCTTTTTTTCAACCGGGAGTTGCCACAGTGCCCTCGCGATGGCTAAGGTCACTTGGCCAGCGGGGGTGCAAGGAGCCGATCATGCTCACGATCTACGGGACCGACTGGTGCGAAGACACTCAACACACCAAGGAGCATCTCGACGACGTCGGCGTGCCCTACGACTATGTGAACATCGAGACGGACGCGCGGGCGGCCGCATGGGTGTGCCAGCAGAATGATGGTCAATCGAAGACCCCGACGGTCCGGATGGAGGGGCTGGTGCTCTCCGAGCCCAGCGATGCGGAACTGGATTCGGCCCTTCGCGCTCGCGGAATCCTGGCGTAGGCGCCGCCAGAGCCTGCAGATTGGATTCCCTCTCCCGCACCCAACTTGCCTCTCTCGCCCGCGTCTTTTAACATTCCTCCACCTTTAACCAAGGATGAGGCCCATGCGCATTCTCGTAGCTGACAAACTCGCGGAAGAAGGGCTCGATTTCCTCAAGCAGTCCGGCATCGGCTTCGACGTGAAAGTCGGCCTGAAGGAAGACGAACTGGCCTCGGCCGTCGGCCAATATGATGCCCTCATCGTCCGCTCGGGCGCCAAGGCCACCGCCAAGGTCCTGGCCAATCCCGGGCTGCTCAAGGCCATTGCCCGCGCTGGTGTCGGCGTGGATAACATCCATCTGCCCACCGCCACCGAAAAGGGCATCCTCGTCATGAACACCGCCGAGGCCTCCACGCTCTCGACGGCCGAGCATGCTCTTGCTCTGATGCTCGCCCTGGCGCGAAAATCCCCGCGGCCGATGCCCACGTCCGCTCCGGCCCCGCCAAGTGGGAGAAGAACAAGTACCAGGGCACCCAGCTCGCCGGCAAGACCCTGGGCGTCGTAGGCCTGGGCCGAATCGGCAAGACCGTCGCCTCCCGCGCCCTGGCCATGGAGATGAACGTCGTCGGCTTCGATCCCTTCGTTTCCGCGCCGGCGGTGCTCGATGGCCGGGTCAAGATCGTCCGCGATTTCGATGAGTTCCTCGCGCAGCTCGATGTCATCACCTTCCACGTCCCCGGCGGCGAAGGCACCAAGCACCTGCTGAATCGCGAGCGGCTATTTGGCAAGTGCAAGCCCAATCTTCTCGTTATCAATGACGCCCGCGGCGAGGTGCTCGACGAGATCGCCCTGGCCGACGCCCTCAAGGAAAAGAAGATCGCCGGCGCGGCCATCGACGTCTATGCCAAGGAGCCGCCGGTGCAGAACCACCCGCTCTTCGGCATCGAAAACGTCGTCCTCACTCCGCACCTCGGCGCGCAGACGGATGAAGCTCAGACGGCCGTCTCCGTCGAAGCCTGCAAGGCCATCGTCGCCTATCTCAAGAACGGCGAAATCCGCGGCGCGGTCAACGCCGGCGGCATCAAGCTCGATCTGCCGGCCGACGAAGCCCCGTTCGCCGACCTGGCCAAGCGCATCGGCGCGATTCTCGCCTGCCTCTGCGAAGGCGGCTACAAGACCATCACCGTCCGCACTTCCGGCCAGCGCGCCGAGAAGCTGCTCAGCACCCTGCAGCGCCTGGCGGCCGTCGAGCTGCTCGATCCCTATCTCGACACGCCCGTGAACGTCATCAATGTCGAGCACCTGGCCCAGAGCCGCGGCATCGAGCTCATCGGCGTCAAGGAACCCGAGCCTCCGCAGGGCCTCGTCGGCGATATCGTCGGTGTGCGCGCCACCAGCCCCACTGGCGAAACCCACCGCATCCTCGGCACGGTCTACGCCGATGGCCTGCCGCGCGTCCTGCGCGTCAACGACTTCAACGTTGACATGATCCCCGAAGGCCACATGGTCATCATCCTCAACAAGGACCAGCCCGGCGTGATCGGCCTGGTGGGCACGACCTTCGGCGACAGCAAGATCAACATCGCTGACATGGTGATCTCGCGCGTGTTCAAGGAAGGCGCCACGGCCATGATGCTCATCAAGACCGACACCGAGCCGACCGATGCGCTGCTGAGCGGCCTGCGCAGCAAGCCGCCGATCCTGAAGGTCAAGAGCGTCGAGCTGGCGCCGCGGCCATAGTCTGGTGGTGCGTGGCATGTTGGCCGCGCGAGATATTCATCGGCTCTCCTGTGGCGCGGGGATTCGCCGCCGGCCTTCAAAAAGGCGCGCCGTGGCCACCCCATAGACTGTACCCAGTCGAGCGCTGATGCTCACTGTCTCGACTCGCGTTTGCGAATAAGCGACAGAACACATGTCACCATCTCGTCCGCAGAAAGTGCGCCGGCATTGAGCGTAACACTAAAGGTCTCTGGCGCGATTGACTTGGTTGGCCAATATCGGCGGTAGAGTTTCACACGAATGTGTTCCGTCTTGCGGATCTGTTCGGCGGCTGCGTCCAGAGAAACCTTGTCCCGTTCCGCGATGTACTTGACGCGATGCTCCAATGGCGCAACCAGCCGCACGTGGATGCCCCCAGGCATTCCTTCGGTAACAAAGACGCCGCCTCGTCCAACGATGATCGCGTGTCCCGCCGCTGCCAGAGCTCGAATTGCCATCATGATGCTGTTTGTATGCGCGTAAGTCGGTGGCATCCGGGGTGTTGTCGCTGACGGAAAGGTCTTGCCGCAGGGTGTCGAGCCAGGAATGGGGCCTCTTCTCGATCATTTCGAGAATGTCCTTGGCGATGCCATCCTCCGCCGACACTTTATCGATCAATTCACGATTCCACGCTGACCAATTGGCTCCTTCGACCTCATTGAGCCGTTGCGCTAATCGATGAGAAAACGAATCCGCGCCGGTGCCAGGCTGCCTGCTGACCGTAACAAAGAGAGGGACCGGATGGGCTGCTCGATTTTCACGGTCCACTTGATTCCACGAGCAAATCGCCGCCTTGAGGATTTGCTCAGCCAACTCGAGTTTGGAGCCTGGTATATGACTATATTGAGTGGGCATAAATCACCGTATCTCCTTGTGAAAACGGTTAGTGGTTCGATCCGCTGGACCGCGCCAGGGACCGAGTGTATGTGTCGATTCAGTTGCTCGCCGCCTTCAAGCCGTCCGCGTAGTGCGTGAAGCGTTGCTTCAAGGAACGCAGCTTGAAGGCGAGTGCCATCGTGAGAACGCCAAAGATCATGGCGTAACTGCCGATGATCCAGAGTACGGCCAAAGCACCTGCGCCCGGCCGGGCGATCAGGAGCACCCCGAAAAGGACGGAGCAGGCGCCCCCCAGGACGAGCAGCCACTCGTTGTCGAGCAGGCGCGGAGTCGAATCGCGGCGAAGATTTCCGCGACGCCGCCGACAATCGACCACACGGCAACGATTGCCAGGAGTGCGACGGCAGTGACGCCCGGCCATAGGAACGTCAGGACCCCGGCAATGACGCTGACGGTGCCGACCAGGACCATCTGCCACCACCGCGTGCCGATGGTGTTGCCCGCAAACCCAACGGCGATTGCGCTCGCTCCGTCAACGATCGCGTAGATGCCAAAGACAATGACCAGCGACGCAAGCGTGATTCCAGGCCACGCGAACGCCAGGACGCCGAACAGCACGGCGCAGATGCCGCGAAAAAGAACGATCCACCAACTCCGAGCGATTGAGGCTAACATGACAGTCTCCTTGCATATGTAGGCCGAACCATGACTATCTCCTCTGTGGCAAGAGCTTCACACGTCCCGCGGCTAGCACACTGCTGTCTGGCGCGGTCATTTCGCGGGCTCGCTCTTGTCCATCTTCTTCAACAAGCCCTCAAGAACCTCCATGTGTCGCTTGATTCGGTCCCGATAGTTGACGCTGATCGTGTGATGCAGCTCAACATGAGAGTTGCTCAACTCCTGCCGGAGCAGGAGGTCGAGCTCGTTGGCCTCTTCACTCGTCAGTTTCACGGTTGGCTCGTTCATTGTCGTTCTCCTTGAATAATGCGGTGTTCTCTTGGGTCTCGTGGCCATTGGGAACCGAGCGCCACAGGCAACAGAGGTCTGCGCAATCGGCGGCCTTGCTCCGTGTTCTTCTTCAGTTGAGTCGCGCATTCATGTTCGCGCGTTGGGGATTCTGGCGATGGCCTCGCGTGCATTCATCGCTTGGGCAGCTCCTCAATCCTGATGATGGACGAAGGCTGTCCGCATGGCTTCTGCGGCTTGGGCGGTTTTGGCATGGGCTTCGTGCTTGCCTTCTTTCCGCCGCTCTGCTGACTACCCATGGCATTCCTCTCCGGCGAAGGGCTCATCTCAAAGACTCGGCTCGCCAACCGGCACGCGCCGGTCATCGCGTCCGTGCCCCTGATAGTGCAGACGGTGTACCAGAAGCTGACATGCATACCCCGCTATGTTCGTAACCTCCCGCGAAAGCGACGACTTGTGTTCAATCACCAACGGGCGCTCGGAGGCGACGCCGGGCGCTTGCTCGGATATCCACTTCCGATAAAATCGGAATTGAATAACCGATCGGCCAACGCAGCATTGGAGTGACCTATGCTTCTTCGCGTCATCCTTGCAATCAAAGAAGCGGGTCTTCGCAAGCGATTGCGGGGACTGGTGCCGTCCGCGGACGTGCTTGTAGACACGGTCGAAACTCGTGCCATGCTCTGGGAACACATGGTCCGCAAGAGCTGTGATCTCGTCCTTGCCAGCCGCTCTGTCATACCCGACCCCGATCCCGAGAAGATCAGAATACTGCATGAACTGCCCGATTGGCCGGTGATCGTGATCATCTCGGAAGATGCCCAGGCGGAAGACCAGGCGCGATTTCTGGCCGCCGGATATGATGCGGTGCTCAGTGCTCGCCTGCCCAACCCGCAATTGAAGGCCGCTCTAGGCGGCATCCTGAGCAAGCGCCGCGAACGCACGCAGAGACTTCTGTCAGCGCACCCGACCGCCACAGCCGAGCCAAGTCTCAACGACTTCGTTTCCCGCAGTGCGCCGATGCAGGCGTTCATGGGCCTGGCCAGCCGCGTGGTGAACAGCGATTCCTCGCTGTTGATCCTGGGCGAAACCGGCGTCGGGAAGGAGCGCCTGGCCCGGGCCATTCATGCCGAAGGCCCGCGTGCCAGGGGCCCATTCATTTCCGTCAACTGCGGAGCGTTTCCAGAGACCCTTCTGGAAAGCGAGTTATTTGGCCACGAAGAGGGAGCGTTCACCGGCGCAACCCATGCCCATCGAGGGTTCTTCGAACTGGCCCATCGGGGTGTGATCTTCCTGGATGAAATCGGCGACATGCCCAATCACCTTCAGGTCAAGCTGCTGACGGTTCTGCAAGATCGCCGGATCATGCGCGTCGGCAGCGAGCAGCCATTCGCGGTGGACGTGCGGGTCATGGCGGCCACGAATCGCGACCCGAAAGAGGAGGTAAAAGCCAAGCGGCTGCGCCAGGACCTCTACTACCGCTTGAATGTCGTGACACTGACGATCCCACCTTTGCGCGAACGCCGTGAAGACATTCCCGACCTGGTGCAAAGCTACCTGAAATGGCTGCGGCCGCGCGTCGGCCGGAACGTGCTGCGTGTGTCCGACGAGGCCCTCGAATCGCTACTAAACTACTCCTGGCCGGGCAATGTGCGCGAGCTGATCAACATCATCGAACGGGCCATGCTGTTGTGTGCCGAAGAAGAAATCACGCTTGCGGATCTGCCCGACGTGGTGCGAGGACCACAGTCGCCGGGCGATAGGCAGGTTCCGCCTGACGGAGGCCAGTCTTTGCTGTCTGAAGACTGGCTCAGCCGCCCGCTTCGCGAAGTCCACCACGCCGCGCTGGATAACATCGACAGGACGTATCTCACCTACCACCTGAAATCCACGGGGGGCCGCGTCGGCGAAACCGCCAAGCGGGCCGGGATTCAGCCGCGGGCGCTTTTTGCGAAGATGCGGCAATACGGTCTGCGCAAGGAAGATTTTCGGCGCTGAATATCCGATTTGCTCGCCGACAACCGCCACGAGCGCTCGTCGCCGCATGCTGCTGGCAGCGGCCAATTCTGCGACTCACGCATTCGTAAACCCCGATCATTGAACTCATTACGCGATCGATGAGGCGATTCCTCGCGCCCACCCAAGATAGCCAGGAAGAACTGGCATGCCCGTTGCCATGGAGAACGACCATGACGCACGCCGGGCGTTCGTCATCGCAAGAGGGTAAGTCGCTGCGCCCGAGCGGAACCGGCGGGCTTACGGCTTTGATGAGAGGAACTGGAGTATGCACACAAGAAACCGCATTACCGTGTACCTGTCTGATGCCCCAGGGACCCCAGAGGTGTTCACAAGAAGGCCAAGCCGCGAAAAGTGCCCGAACCACTCCCGAAGCGATGAACTCCATCAAGAAGTCCCTTGCGGCGAAGCAATTCTTGCCGGATCCGTACTGCTGGTTCTGGCGGCCGTCATCGTGTTGAGCATTATGCATCCCAGTATGCTCATGTTGTCCGTTCTGGTGCTCGCAGGACTGGTCCTAATCGGACTTGTGTTCCTGGCCGATCGGGCTCGCGACGCAACTGAGACGCGTCATCAGGCGGAGATCCAGCAAAAACTGAATGACGATGTTCACCGCAACTGATTGTATTGGAGGCTGCGTTATGGGTAATCAGCCAGTTGCCTTTCTCGTGGATAATGGCCTTGAAATGCGCAAGGACTTGATTGCCGCGCTGGAATCGGCCGGGCTGCGCGTGGAGACATTCAAGTCGGTCGAGGAGTTCACGTCGCAGTACAAAGGCGACCAGCTCGGATGCCTCCTGCTTAATCCCACAGCGCTACCGCCCATGTTTTTCGGCCTTTTGTGCCGATAGATCATCCGTGAGGCGCGGGTGAGTTGACCCGGAGGTCACGGATGACCGTGCAACAGATCCGCGCGTTGAGACCGGCCCTGTCCGGCTACCTGGACGAGTTCGCCGACTGCTTTGTCAGCTTCGACACGCGTTACCATCTCAAGGAATACGTGTCCGGCCAGCTCAGCGATCTGCAACGCAAGAGCGTGCAGCCGATCGCGCGGCTCATGGACGTGCCGCCACGGACCTTGCAGGAATTTCTGTCGCTGGCCGAGTGGGACCACGATCGCCTGCGTGACCGCGTGCAGCAACTGGTCACCCGCGACCACGGCGAGGCGCAGGCCATCGCCATCGTGGACGAGTCGGGCTATCCCAAGAAGGGGCGGAAGACCGCCTGCGTGCAGCGGCAGTATTGCGGGGCCACCGGCAAGAAGGACAACTGCGTGATGGCGGTGCATCTGGCCTACGCCAGCTTCGACGGGCAGTTTCGGGCGATGCTGGACAGCGACCTGTACCTGCCGGAAAAGGGATGGGACGCGCAGCGGCGAAAGGAGGTGGGGATCCCCACCGCGCTGAGCTATCGTCCCAAGCACCTGATCGCGCTGGAGCAGTTGCGGCGGGCCGTGGGCAACGGGATGCATTTCGGGTGGGTGACGGCCGACGAATGGTACGCGGAGAAGCCGGCGTTCATCGAGGGGCTGGAGGAGCTGAAGCTGCGTTTCGTGCTGGAAATCCCGAAGAATCTGATGGGGTGGGTGCGCCAGCCCAGCAGCGTCGACACGCCGCGGGGCGAGGTGCAGAACATGGTGCGCTGGTCGCGGCCGCTGCTGGATCAGGAGTGGGTACCGTATCACATCAAGGACACGGACGCGGGGCCGATGGTCTGGGAAGTTCGCGCGGCGCCATTCTGGATGAAACGGGACGGACGGGTGGTGGGTCCGTACTGGCTGGTGGCGGCGCGGAACGTTCTGGACCGGGATGAGATCAAGTATTTCCTCTCGGATGCGTCGCCGGGGGTGCCGCTGGAGGTGATTCTGCACGTGGCCTTCCACCGGTGGTCGGTGGAGCGGACGCTGGAGGACGAGAAGGACGAACTGGGGCTGGACCATTTCGAGGTGCGGAAATACGTTTCGGTGCTGCGACACCTGCGGATCACGCAGGTCAGCCATTTGTTCCTGGCCCGCCAGACCGAGCGGCTGCGGGAAAAAAAATCCGGAGGTGAACATCTGCCAAATGCGCCAAGCCACCAGCGCGCTGTTGGATGCGCTGACGCTTCACGACGAGGAGGACCGGACGCAGCGCCTGACGCGGATCGCCGCCGAGATCCGGGAGGACCAGCGAAAGAACGCTGCAGCGCGGGCCTCGCACGCCAAGAAGCGTCGGCGGGAACTGGAGGCCATCCGCCTCCCCGTGGAAACGCTCCGCTGCTGTATTCCGCCATGACGGGGTAGCGTTGTGGGATTAACTGGCGCCCGGGGGACATCGGCGGCGCGAAATTGTTGCAGAAGCTACGCGATTTGCGGGGCCATTTGCCTTTGATCATTACCATTCAATACGGTGATGTCACGGTGGTCGTGGAATGCATGAGACTCGGGCCGGTGGATTTCCTTCACAAGCCGCTGGATCCCCAGGTACTCCTCACGACGGTCCGGGCTGCCCTGGAGAAGGCAAGTCTCGTGCGTTCGAACTCCGCCCGCCTTTCCGCCCTGACCCCGCGCGAACGGGAGATTCTAGAGATGCTGATCGAGGGCAAATCCAGCAAGATGATCGCGGCCGACACGGGCCTGTCTCTTAAGACGGTGGAAAACCATCGCATGCACCTTCTGGCCAAGACCGGGGCGGAGAACACGCCGGATCTGGTGCGACTGGCGATGGTCGCCGGCGTCACCCGAGCCGCGGGCTGATCATCAGCCTCCATGTCGGGCCGCTACGATCCGCATCGAGGCGAGCCCGGCTCCCGACCTACTGAGCACAAAACCTCATGCAGGGGTGCTCCCTGCGCGTCGATGGTTGTTGGCAGAGACGGTCGCCAGGATAGTCGCTTTTGAGCTCCGCTGGGCTTTCGGCCTTCGGCCAATTCGCTGAGGCGTGAACAAAGCCGGATGTTTGTGTGGCATCATGCAACTATTACCAAGGAACAACCAGAAAGGGAAACATCATGCAGATGACGATCGGAAGACGCATTACGTTGGGATTCGCCGCCGTGATCCTGATTACGGGCGGCTTGGGCATCTTTACCTACACCCGGTTGGCTGCCATCCAAAGCCGGGCGGACAAGGTGGCAACGGACTGCTTGCCCGGCACGGCCATCGCCGGCGCAATCCGGGGGCACACGGCACGCGCCATCGCCCTGGTTCTGCAGCACGTTCTATCCGAAGAGCCCAAGGCCATGGAGAAGAACGAGGCGGACCTGAAGGCCCTGACCGAAGAGATCACCAAGCTCTACAAGGATTACGAAGCGACAATCCAGGATGCCGAGGGCCGCAAGCTGTATGAGACCGCGACGGCCTGCCGTCCGGCGTACGCGGCCGGCCGGGACAAGCTGCTGGCGCTAAGCCGCGAGGGAAAGAAGAAGGAGGCCATTGCCGCCTATGAAGGCGAGCTTTACCCCGCGTACATGAAGCTGCGCGAGGCCACGGTCGCGCTGGCCGAGGCCAATCGCAAGGGCGGCGAAGAGGCCGGAAAGGACATCACCGCCGCCGTGGGAACTGGCAAGATGGGCATGGTCGGCGGCCTCGCCCTGGCGATGGTCTTGGGCACGGTGATCGCCTTGCTGATTACCCGCACGACCAGCAAGGCCCTGACGCGCATCGCCGGCACGCTGGGCGATGGCTCCGAACAGGTGGCCTCAGCTTCGGGGCAAGTGTCCTCGTCCAGCCAGTCATTGGCGCAGGGCGCCAGCGAGCAGGCGGCGGCGCTCGAGGAAACCACCAGTTCGCTGGAAGAGATGTCCAGCATGACCAGGAAGAACGCCGAATCGGCGCAGCAGGCGTCGTCACTCTCGACCGAGGCCAAGGGCGCGGCCGAGAAGGGCAACCAAGCCATGGCCAAGATGAGCGCCGCGATCAACGAGATCCAGAAGAGCGCCAGCGAAACCGCCAAGATCATCAAGGTGATCGACGAGATCGCTTTCCAGACGAACCTCCTGGCCCTGAACGCAGCGGTGGAAGCAGCCAGGGCAGGCGAAGCAGGCAAGGGGTTTGCGGTGGTGGCCGAGGAGGTGCGCAATCTGGCCATGCGCAGCGCTGAGGCCGCCAAGAATACGGCCAGCATGATCGAGGAGAGTGTGAACAACGCCAAGAACGGCGTGGCCATCAGCACCGACGTGGCGAAGGTGCTGGAGGAGATCACGTCATCGAACACCAAAGTGGCGTCGCTGGTGGGCGAGATTGCGGCGGCAAGCCAGGAGCAGTCGCAAGGGATTTCGCAGGTGAACACGGCCGTGGCCCAGATGGACAAGGTCACTCAGTCGAATGCCGCCAATGCCGAGGAATCGGCCAGCGCTTCGGAAGAGCTGTCGTCGCAGGCAGAGCAGTTGCGCGGGATGGTGCAGCAATTGCTAACGCTCGTCGGCGGAGCATCCGCCGGGGCCGCCCGCGACGACAAGAGTTGCGCGGCGGTTACCCATTCTCACGGCCACAGCAATGCTGGGCACGCACGCAGCAAGCCGTTCCCCACGAAGATCATCCCGATGGATCAGCAGGAGGAGAAGATGCACAAAGGCAACTTCTCCGAGTTCAGCAAGGCGGCGTAGTGGCGGGTAAGACCCGCGCCGGCGGGGCCGTCGTCTCTGGCGCAAGCCAAAGCACGGCCCCATCGGCATGCGGGCATGGCCTCCACCGCATCATTGCAGCACAAAGAAGTGAGTGCAGCACCATGGCTACCATGAACATACTCGGCATGTCGGAAGGCGTACGCCAAGAACTCGTTGTACGCGCCCAACGCGAACTGGCCGCGGGCGACGACTATCTGGCAAGGCAGATAGCCGTTGCGGCCGGCCAGCAGCTTGCCGCGCTGCTGCGGCATCACGCCGACGAAATCCTGACGGCTCTCGAGACCTTCCGCAACTCCGTGACCGCTCCCGCAACGCACAACCGGGCCTCGCACCATGAACGATGCTGTCGCTGATGGCAGACGCCCCGATGGCGAATTCGCCAAGTTCTTCTGGGCCAGTCCGGCGGCGACGTCCATGACTACGTGGGCGGACGGACGCTTCCTGGAGGTCAACAGAGCATTCGAGCATTTCACTGGCTATAGATCTGCAAAAGGGAAAGACCATCACCGTCTGCACCTCCGGCCAGCGTGCCCAGAAGCTGCTCAGCACGCTGCATCGCCTGGCCGCCGTCGAGCTGCTCGATCCGTATCTCGACACGCCCGTGAACGTCATCAACGTCGAGCACCTGGCCCAGAGTCGCGGCATCGAACTGATTGGCGTCAAGGAGCCCGAGCCGCCGCAGGGCCTCGTGGGCGATATCGTCGGCGTGCGCGCCACCAGCCCCACGGGCGAGACCCACCGCATCCTGGGCACGGTCTACGCCGACGGCCTGCCGCGCGTGCTGCGCATCGACGACTTCAACGTCGACATGATCCCCGAAGGCCACATGGTCATCATCCTCAACAAGGACCAGCCCGGCGTCATCGGCCTGGTGGGCAGCACGTTCGGCGACAGCAAGATCAACATCGCCGACATGGTCATCTCGCGCGTGTTCAAGGACGGCGCCACGGCCATGATGCTCATCAAGACCGACACCGAGCCGACGGATGCCTTGCTCAGCGGCCTGCGCAGCAAGCCGCCGATCCTGAAGGTCAAGAGCGTCGAGCTGGCGCCGCGCCGGTGATCCGGTCGCGCGTGGCATGCCGGCCGCGCGAGATATTCATCAACCGTGCAGGGTCCGCAACGCCGCCGCCAGACACCGCACGATGACGCACGCGAGATTGTCGGCGGCGTTGCGGACCGTTTCGGGTGGTCGGGGAACAGGGAACAGGCGGTCCGCAAGAGGCCGCACGGCGCCGGCGCCGGCGCCGGGATCCATGATTTGCGGCGCGGCCCCTTGCGGACCCCACGTCACTTGGGGCAACCGCGCTACCCTTGATGTCGCGCGTTCACTCGCCCGCCAGTGCTGATGCGGTGATTCCGCGTGCAGACGTGGCCCCGTAGGGCGAGCCGCCCCGGCCGCGCTCCGCTGCGTTCGGAGTTCCGCGTTTACGCGGCCCGCGGGCGGCCGCCTCAAGCCGGAACCCCGAGCGATCGAAGGCATCGGCCACCGCCCCGCTCATGCTCCTTGGAAGATCGGACAGACCGGGCGGAGCTTACCTTGACGTTCCGCCCGACGCAGCCACGGGTCGGGAACGGCCGTCGCTCTCTCGATGGACTTTCGAGGGAGGCTCAATCGCATGGCTTGATGGCTCGCTGTCTACACTTCAAAGCGCCGCACTTGCCCTGGCACGATGCCAGACTCGCTTCGCACCTGCGCGACTACGCTCTGGTGGACGGGCTTCGCACCCGCTGGGTTTGCTATGAAAGGTTTCAGCTATACGTGTCAGTCTTCACATGGCGTTCTCCTTCCGCGAACTTGCTTGGCGCAATCCCCTTTGTTTTCTCTTCAGACAGAGCCTAGTGAGCCTAGTGGACCCGTCTCCACATCCAACACTTGATCCGATCGCCCCAATTGCCCCCACGACCGTCCGGAACATCTTCGAGATCGTCGTACTGCCCTTTCCAACTCACAACAAGGAATGCCGAGTCCGGACAAATCGTCAGGTTCTCTCCGAACACAAGTTCAATGCCCGGCGGGCAATCCCACTGCATTGAAGACACCTTCCCGTAGACCTCGGTTCTACCGAGGTCCTCCCATGTATTCGGGGGTTTTGTTAAAGGTTCGACAACCGAGAACACAATCGGATGGGAATCACCGATTTGATGGTCATCAACCCAGAGTCGTGCGGCGACCTCGTTTGGATTTGCCATTGCCTTTCTCCTGTCTGTGTGTTCAGAATGTGAGGGTCTGAGTTGCCACGTAGAGACAATTATACCAACGAGGAGAATGTCAAATCAAGGCTCTCACGGTCCACAGCTCTGACGAATCGGATATATGGGCGGGGGCGGCGGGCCGGAACGGAAGAGGACCGGCCGTGTGGACCTGAAGGCGAAGGGGGTCATGAAGACGAAGGGGGTCAGGTTCCAATGGCATTAAGATAAGCGAATATCCGCAGGAAAACCCGGAATTCCAGATCACACGTCACGGCTGTCAGTCTCGGATGTCCACGACAAACAGCGGCTTTCGTCGGTGCATGAACAACCCATCGCCTCTCCATCGCTCCGCCGCATCTCCGTAAGAATCGACGATCACTGAGGTTACGCACGGGAGTGCTTATCTTAATGCCATTGGGGTCAGGTTACGCAAGTAGGTTCCGCCCGATAGCAGGATAAGGCAAAGCCGGTCCACCTCCTTCTCTCCGCCCCTTTCGGCCATCGCACCCAACTGCCGAAGCAAACCCCGCGACCACGGCATGCCCGGCCCAGACCCCTCACACGGGCGTTGCGCACATCGGCCGGCCCACGCGCCAGATCCCCCGCTTTCCCCGCGAAAAACCGCACCAGTGTTGCGCCATGTCGCGCCCACGCAAACCGATTGGCGCAGCGCCGACGGCAATATTGAAGGGCGCATCCATCGCCCTGTGGCCTCAACCAATGAGCGAGGCGCGCCCCGCAAGGAGTCATCATGCGCACACTATCTACTACCTACTGTCCACTATCTACTATCCGCTTCCCGCCGCCCTCTCCCCGCTGCCGCAACTCTCCCGCCAACAGGGGCCGCTCCAGCGCCCCTTCGTGCCGCCGCAGGGCCAACTCGGGGCTGCTTTGCGGTCGCTTTGTGCGCGCCCAAGGCCACTTCATGCCCGCTTTTTCCAGGACAAATCTAAATGCGTTGACGCAATCGAATCTGTAAACCCCGGACTGGAGACCGCTTATGGCAACTTTCCCTCGAACCTCCCGCCGTCAGAGTGATGAAATGATCCTCCCCAACCCAATCCTCCCCGCCGACTCCGAAACCCCCGATCCCGAAGCATCAGTCGCCAACCGCCAATCTGAAATCCCCGCGTCCGCCCATGCCATCGTGTCTTCGTTGATATCGGTGGACGAAAGCCTGGCCAGTCCAGAAGATCGACCGAGTGGCACGTCCACTGACCAACGGGCAACGGACCCAACTACTGACTACGAACCACGGACCACTGACAAGACCACTCGCGCCTGGGTTGCAGACACAGCTCGCGCGGCGTGCCTTCGTGGTGAACCCCAGCGCCCGCGAAACAAACCCACCGATCCCACCGCCCCAAGCGCACAACCTCCCGCCGCGCCAGAGCTTGCAGATTCCACTCCCTCTCCCGCACACCTTCCCCTGCGAAACGAAGCCATTTCTCCTCCCGCCGCCGCATCGATTATCCAGGAGGTCCCCAGCGGCGGGCCTATGGAGGAGGGAGCTGAAAGGGGAAGGGAGCTGAAAGGGGACGAGGGAGCTGAAAGGGGAAGGGAGCTGAAAGGGGACGTAAATAATTCGCCCTTCCTTCACCGTTCGCACCTCCGGCCAGCGCGCCAGAAACTGCTCAGCACCCTGCAGCGACTGGCCGCCCATTTTGAAGGTCAACAGCGTCGAGCTGGCGCCGCGGCCGTGATCTGGTGGTGCGTGGGAGCCGGCCGCGCGAGACATTCATTCGTCAAAGGAGGCCCCCGGGCGCATCGCGTCGCAGGGGGTTCTTCCGCGGAATCGCCGTTCCTTCATCCCACCTTCGTATCGCCGCAAACGCCGCGACACCAGCCAGTCCGGGGCTCGATATTCCAGCTCGTCTGGCGGGACTCGGGGCCGGGCGTTATAAATGCGTACGCGTTTGGGGTTATTTGCGGTGCTTGCGAGGAGTATGGCTATGTCCAGCTTCATGGACTTATTGCAGCCCGAGGCGC
The DNA here is from genome assembly GCA_963836515.1 of uncultured Phycisphaerales bacterium. Taxonomy (GTDB): domain Bacteria; phylum Planctomycetota; class Phycisphaerae; order Tepidisphaerales; family Tepidisphaeraceae; genus CAWIJX01. The sequence goes on along the minus strand of CAWIJX010000004.1, from coordinate 782,109 downwards.
GGGAGGCGCTGGCGCGGCGTCTTTGCCCGATTCAATTTGCCCAGGGGCAATGCCTCATGGAAGAGGGTCAGGAAGGCGACGGATGCTACCTCATCGACGAGGGCGAAGTGCGCGTGCAACTGCGCAGCGTCGAGACCGACTCCGAGGCCGTGCTGTGCCATCTCGCGCCCGGAGCGTTGATCGGCGAATTCAGCCTGCTGGACGGGCGCCCGCGCTCCGCCAGCGCCTATGCCGAGACCGCCGTCTCGGCCCGATGGCTTTCCCGCGGCACTTTCCAGGAGATATGCGCCGAGCAGCCGGCGGTGGGGGTGGCCGTGCTCGGCTCGCTCTGCCGCGAGTTGACGAGCAAGCTCCGTCAGCAGAACGGCCAGGTCGCCGAGCACATGTTCGCGGCCCAGTCGGACCACGAAACACGCGACCTGGTGGCCCGCGCCGTGGCCGCTCAGAAGGCTTTTGAAGACTGGCCCGACGACCGCGTCGATGCCTTGTTGAGCGACATCGCCGAGGCGGTGGCGGCGCAGGCCGAGCCGCTGGCGGCCGCCAACGTCGCGGACACCGGCATTGGCGTCGTTGCGGACAAGGTCGCCAAGATCCGCTTCGCCTGCCGGGAGGTCTGCCGCACGCTCGCCGGCCGGCAGGCGAAGGGACCGGTGGGCGAGGATGCCGCGCGCCGCGTGCTGAGCATCGCCACTCCGGTCGGGGTGGTCCTGGGCATCATCCCGGTGACCAATCCCGTCTCAACCATCGTGTTTAAGGCACTGATCTGCCTGAAGGGCCGCAATGCGCTCATACTCAGTTGCCATCGCGATGCGCTCCGCGTGGGCAACATGACCGCCGACCTGATCCGGGAGGTGCTGGTCCGTCACGATGCCGCGGTCGACCTGGTCCAGTCGATTCGCAGCCGCACCGACCGCCGCAAGACCGCGATGCTCATGGCGCACCCGGATGTGTCCTTTATCCTGGCGACCGGCGGCCCGAGCATCGTCAAGGCGGCTTACAGCTCGGGCAAGCCGGCCATCGGAGTTGGCGCGGGCAATGCCCCCGTGCTGATCTGCGCCGATGCCGACCTGCCCGCCGCCGCCGAGATGGTCGTGCGCGGCAAGAGCTTCGACAATGGCATCATCTGCGGGTCGGAGAATAACCTGGTGGTCGTCGAGGCGGCGCGGGCTGATTTTCTGACCCACCTGGAGGCAAACGGCGCCGCGATCCTCACCCCCGACGAGAAGCACCGGCTGGCGGCCCTGGCTTTCGACCCCTCCGATGGCCACATGCAACGTCACTTCGTGGGCAAATCGGCCGCTTACATCGGCAAACAGATCGGCCTGCGTCGCGCCAAAGAACCCCGCGTGTTGGTGGTGCCCATCGGGTTGGAGGAAGTCACCGGCCCATACGGCCATGAGAAACTGGCGCCGATCCTTTCGCTGGTGACGGTGGCCGACGCCGAGAAGGGCATCGCCGTGTGCCGGCAGATTCTCGAGCAGCAGGGGCGCGGCCACACGGCAGCCATCCACACCCGCGACGAGGCCCTGGCTCGCCGCTTTGGCCTGGAGATGCCCGCCAGCAGAATTCTCGTCAACGCCTGCGCATCGCAGGGCTGCATCGGCATCGGCACCGGCCTGACCCCGTCCTTCACCCTGGGCTGCGGCACCTACGGCGGGAACTCAACCACCGACAACGTTACGTTCACTCACGTCCTGAACATCAAGCGGGTGGCGTTTGCGCAGTAACACCGAGCGGTGGACAACAGAAGAGGAAATAGATCATGTGTTCCACGGGCGAAGGAATGCGTAATCTCTTGTCGGAAAACGACTAAGCTCATCTCGATCCGCCACGCTTGGGCAATCCGAACCGCAAATGGATGGATTTGTCTTGCTTACACGATGATGCGCGATAGGATGGAATAAGTAGGCACCGCGAGGGCGAGGCTCACAGCGGTATATGGTGCCGGAGAAGGCGGTTGCCACACATCATTGGTCAGGAGGCAATCATGTTGGCCAGGCGTAGTGCGCCGGTGGAGAGTCTGGAAAGCCGCGTATTGCTAGCCACCGCCGTGGCGGGTGCCCTCGCGGAGATGCCGCCGCTCTTTGTGGAGAACCAGGGGCAGTGGGCGGATGCGTCCGTGAAATACGCGATCAGGACGTCGGCCGCCAGCGTGCTGGTGGAGGATACTGGCTTGGTGCTGCGTCCGTGCGCGGGCAGTTCGGTGGGCGGGCAGGTCAGCATCAGCTTCGTTGGCGCCAACGCGACGACGGCCACCGGGCAAGGCCGCTCGCCAACGTCTTTCAACTATTACCAAGGCGCGGCGAGCCGTTGGCAGAGCGGCGTGCCGGCCTTCCAGGATGCGGCGTACCCAGGTCTTTACGACGGGATCGATCTGTTGCTTGCCGCTGGGCAGGATGTGCTCAAATACGAGTTCCACGTGGCCGGCGGGGCCGATTTCCATGGCATTCGCCTGCGCTACAGTGGCGCGATGGGTTTGTCGATCGACGCGGCGGGCGCCCTGCACGTGCAGACGCCCTGGGGCGATCTCGTTGACGATGCGCCACAGTGCTACCAGGTGATCAACGGGCAGCGCGTGAACGTGAGCGGCACATTCGTTCTGCTCGATGCGACGACCTGCGGCTTCGCTATTACCGGCGCGTACGATCCGACGGCCGAACTGGTGATCGACCCGCATTTGGAGTGGGCGTCGCTGCTCGGCGGACATGGGCAGGAGTCGGCCAGCAGCGCGACCTTCGACCCGGCCGGGAATATCCTCGTAACCGGAACGAGCTACTCCGACGAACTGGGGGCCGGCGGCGGGCTTGATACGGGCCACGCCGGCGGCAGCCCCGATGCGTTCGTTGCCAAGCTGAGCGCGGGCGGGCAGGTCATGTGGTGTACCTATCTGGGTGGCGATGCCGTGGACGGCGGCAGCGCGGTTGCGGCCGCCGCGGATGGAAGCGTCGTGGTGACCGGCGCCACGGCATCCGCGAATTTCCCAGTGACTGGCGACAGCAAATACGGCGGCGGAAATGATGCGTTTGTCACCAGGCTGGGCCCGACGGGGCAACTGATCTGGAGCAGCTATTTGGGCGGCGGCATGGCCGACTCCGGCAACGGCATTGCAGTCGATGCCTCCGGCAATGTGTTGGTTACGGGCACGACCATGTCGGCGGACTTGCCGGCTTCAGGCGGCTTTGACACTCAGCTCAGTGGGCCGTCGGATGCGTTTGTGGCGAGCATGACCAGCGATGGCGAGCTGCAATGGGCTTCGTATCTTGGCGGGACGAGCGAGGACCACGGGACGGCCGTTGCGGTCGATGCCAACGGCGATGTGCTGCTGGCGGGAACGACGTGGTCGGCCGACTTTCCAACTCGCAGCGCATTCCAGACGAACCGGATGGGTTCCATGGCGGATGCCTACGTGACCAAGGTCAGTTCCTCGGGCGAGCTGATTTGGTCATCCTACCTGGGCGGCGGCGCGGAGGATCAGGCGCTGGCAATCGCCGTGGATCAGCTTGGCAATGCCGTGGTGAGCGGGTTGACGTGGTCGCCGGATTTCCCCGTACACAACGGATGGGACCAGGGCATTGGCGGGCCGGAGGATGGCTTTGCGGTGGAGATTTCGTCGGCCGGTCAGTTGAGCTGGGGGACCTTCATTGGCGGCAGCGGCATGGACGAGGCGCGAGGCGTCGCCGTGGACGCGGCCGGCGATGTGCTGATCGCCGGAATGACGCAATCGCCCGACCTGCCGATGGCGTGGGAGGGGTGGAACCATTCCCTGCTCGGGCCGGCGGATGCGTTCCTTATGATGCTCGCGCCCGAGGGGCAGGTGGCGTGGAGTTCGTATTTCGGGGGCATCGCACAGGACTCGGCCAGCAGCGTGGCCGTGGACAACACGGGACTGGCCGTGCTGGTTGGGCAGACCCAGTCGCCGGACCTGTTGTCCATGGATGCGTTCCTGGCCCGCGTGGCCGTGGGGACGAGCACGCAGCGGCTGCCCGACCTGTCGATCAGTCCCGATGACATCACCGTGACGCCGGAGATGGGGCCAACGACCGGGCAGGATGGCGCTGCGGCACAGGGCGCGAGCGGCGCCTATCGCACGACATTCACGGTCCATAACGATGATGCCGCGCCGGCGACCAACGTCACCGTGGTTCTGGCCGATCCGCAAACGAACAAGCCGGTGAAGACGGACGTGATCCCGGTGATCGCGGGATTCTCGTCATATACCGGGTCCGACATCGTCCCGAGTTCGTCAACGAAAGTGACGGTGAATCACTTGGCCAATACGCAGGAGTGCGGCCTGGCGAACAACTCGGCAATGGGCGGCGTGGGCGGGATGATCGCGCCGCTTCCATCGATCACCAGCGCACTCAACGGGCGGTTCATTGGCGGTATCTCGGCCACAAACACGTTCACGGCGACAATGCCGCCGGGATTCACGGCGGACTATGTAACGTTCACGTTGAACGCGACTCCGCCGCAGGTCTACACGGACTACATCGGCGGCGATGGCTGGCACGCATCCTTCGACATGGGGAGCCTGAGCGGCAATACGACCTGCTCGGTGGCGGGCTATCGCTACGACGGGTCGAATACCTACACGGGCTCTGAGAATATCCACGTCGTGCCGTTCCCGAGTTGGATGGGCCACGCGGACGGCGACGATTTCTTCGACGGCGCACAGTATCACCTGAAGACCACGTACCCCAGCAGCCTGCAATGGGGGCCGTACACGGTTCCCAACAACATTCCGCTGATTGGCGGGACGCAGACGGGTTTCTGGGCGGGCGTGAGCACGAACGTGCTGACGGGGCTGAACCCGGTGGCCGGGAACGTCAGCATGTGGTGCGACTTCAACATGCAGGGCAGCATCCTGGGCTGGCAGGTGCTCAACCGGCACTACATCGCCAGCGTCGGCTCGCCCTACCACAGCGACAGCTTCGACTTCAAGGCCAACCAGTTGTCGGTGGACCCGGATTGGCTGGATCTGTGGGACTATGACGTCAGGCTGGGCGGCACGGTGACCATCTGGACCCAGCAGAACACGCAGGCCGTTTATCTTGGCATTCCGATCCTGGCCAACGTGAATCTCTCGCTGACCGAGAGCATTTCGGTGGGACTGTATTTCGGCGTCATCCTGGGCAACCAGGCGGGCTACATCCACGTGACGGGATTCCAGGTCGGCGTGCCGGTGACCGGCACGGGTACCGTGTCACTCAACGGCCAGTTGCTCGGAGTCAAGCTGGCCAGCGGCAGCGGCAGCGCGATCCTGACGTTCATGCCGATGCTGACGTGGTCGATCCCCAGCAACACCTGGTCATTCAGCCTGACCGGCTCGTTCAGGATCCACCTGCAGGCGAGCGCGGTGTTCGGGTGGTTCAGTTGGTCCGACGACATACCGGATGCGAACGGCTGGCAGTTTACGTTGATTGGCAATGCGGGAGTTCAAGCGATGGCGCTGCCGGCGGGTACGATAACAGCCGGCGCTCCGGCCACAACGGACGCGGCGCAGCCGCCAATGCTGGCGGGGGATGGCGATACGGCCGGGCATTGGCTCGTGATGCGGGAAGCAAAGCCAAACCCGGGTGAGCCAGGCACGAACATCTACTGGACGGCGGGTGCGCCAAACGTCGGCTGGACGCCTCTGGCGCCCATCGCCCCGCCCACCGGGCATGTGTTGACGTCGCCGGCCGTCGCCATGGATAACCACGGCGGCGCGTGGGCCGTGTGGGTAGGCAGCAACCTGAGTGATCCTCCCCCGGGGATCCCCGAGGCTATTGTCCTGCAAGCCAACGATCTGTGGGCGGCGCACTTCGACTTTGCCACATCGACATGGTCAGCACCCGAGCGCATCACCGACGACAATTATGCCGATGGCAGCCCGGCCATCGCCTGCGATCCGACGACCGGCATGCCGATGGTGGTATGGAACCGCTCGACGGCAGACGACCCGGAGGACCTCAGCCGCTACGAGATCGCGTATGCCACGTGGGACATGGTGGCGCGGAAGTGGAATGCGCCGGCACTGCTGACCAACGATGCAGCGCCGGTCGCGGATTTTGCCCCGCAGGTCGCATTCAACCGCGCTGGCGATGGGCTGGTGGCCTGGAGGCGGGATTTGGATAACGACCCAACCACCGTTCAGCTCGCCTATGCGCAGTGGCATGGAGGCACGTGGTTTCCGGTGATGGTTGCCCCGGATTGGCAGAGGGTTTCGGAGTTGACGGTTGCCGCGGCGCCGGACAACCATTTCGTTGTTGCGGGCGTGGACCAGCCCAGTGTCGCGGCTCAGTCGAACGCATGGGATATCCTGCGGGCGGCCGACTACGACCCGGCAACGATGTCGCTATTCCCGGCGCAGGTGATCACGCAGTCGGGGAGCATTCAGGATCCGTACCTGACAATCAATGCGGCGGGGATCAGTTCGCTGGCGTGGCGAGGCGTGCGCGACGATGGGCAGACCGATCTGATGGGCGCAACCCGGATGCCCGGGCCGGCGCCGTGGTCGGGCCCGGTGCCGCTGACGAACGACCCGGCCGTTGAGGGGCGCGGCATCCTGCTGTCGGATAACGTCGGCAACCCCTACGCCGTCTTTGAAGAGGATGGCGCCTCCGATCCCAACTTCGGCGCGGATGTGAGCACGTCGATCGCGCATTTCACGCCCGATCTCGCCGTGACGGATGTTGTGTTGGAGGATTATGCGGGCAGCGCGGGCCAGCCAGCGCGCGTGCGAGCGGTCGTGCGAAACGTGGGCTGGTCGACCGCGCCGCCTTCCGGCGTGTTCTTCTCCTATCAGCCGGCGGCGGGCGGGGCCATTCCCATCGGCGGGCTTGTTCCCGTGCCAGTCCAACTGGCGCCGGGTGGTTCCTACGAGGTCATCAGCGATGCCTTTACTTTGCCGAGCGGTTCGCCGGAGATTCTCGTCACTGCGTACGCCGTTCCGGCCAGCAATCAGGCGACGCTGGCGGTGGACATTACTCAGCCCGACCTGACTCCGCCTCACGCCACGCTGCAAACCTCCGCTCTGCAGCCACTGGCCGCCGGCGCCCAGTTCCTGACGGTGAGCTTCGACAAGCCGATGCTCCGCCTGCTGGAGTCGGATGTGGCTTTCTTTGACATGGTGAACGGGCTGTGCATGCCGGATCGCGTGAGCCTGTCGCCCGATGGCCTGTCGGCCCAGCTCACGTTTGACGATGGTTTGCCCCTCGGCATGTATACGCTACGCATCTACGACAGCGCCCGCGACCGGGCCGGCAATGCTCTGGACGGCGACGGCGATGGCAAGGCGGGTGGGACCTGGGAGCAGGGCATCCTCGTCGGCAGCGCTGGCGACGATGCCTTCTTCGCTCATCGCGAAGGCGACTCGATGGCCGTCTACCAGGGTGATTCGCCGGCCGGCACGCTGCTCGGCTCGCGTCCCATTGGCCCCGCGCCCCTCGATCCCGCTGCCGCCGCGCCGTTCTATGCGAACGGCGGCGGCGGCCAGGACAGGCTCACGGTGGATTTCTCCAACGGCAGCTTCATCCCCCCCGGCGGGATCATCTTCGACAGCGGCGGCACTCTGCAGGGCACTCTGATCATCACCGGCGCCCAGGCCGCCGACACGCTGGGCATCTACCCGGCGGCCGGGTCCCACGCGCCACGGCAAGTCGTATTTTCTGGCCAGCCCATCACACTGAGCGGCGCGGAAAAAGTGCAGGTGGGAACGGCGGGCGCCGATCTGATCGTCGGCTCGCTCGTGGTCAACGCCGACGCGCAACTCGGCGCCTCCGTGTGGACGCGGACACTTGACATGACCGCCGATGCCACACTCGATGTGGGGGCTTATGGTCTGACCGTCCAATGCGACAGTCCCGCCTCGGCTGCCGTGATGCTGGGAACGCTGAGCGACCGCATCGCCTCGGCGCGGAATTCACCGCTTGGGCTGTGGATGGGGCCCGGGCTCACGAGCAGCGCGGCGCAGGCCAACAGCGACGGAATCTGGGGCCTGGGCGCCATCGCGGCGGGGAACAACGTGGTCGTGAGATACGCGCTCAACGGCGACGTGAATCTGGATGGCCGGATCGATGCCGATGACTATTTCTGCATCGACCGCGCCTATCGCCTGCAAGGCAACCCGCAGTACCGGGGCTGGGCCAATGGAGACGTGGACTACAGCGGCCTTATCTCGGCCGATGATTTCTACCTGATGGACCGCGCGTACATTCGGCAGTCCCCGCCTGCGCCGGCATTGTCACCCAAACGCGCGGATGAAGAGCCGGTCTGGGCGGCGTGACGGCATGCGCGGTCATTTGACGCGGAAGCTGATCGAGAGGACGTACGTGAGCTTGCCATCGGCCGCCTTGAGCGTGTACGTGCCCGCCTTGTTCAGCGTCAGGTTGTTGAAGACGGCGACGCCGGCGACGGCGGCGACGCTCAAGGTTCCGCCGAGCTTGGCGCCTGCGACCGTCGTTCCCAGGACGAGTTTGACGATGGAACTGTCCGTCGTCACGAGATTGCCGTATCGATCCAGCACCTTCACCGTCACGGCCGGCGCTATTACATGGCCCGCTGCCGTCGTTAACGGCTGCTGGCCAAACGCCAGTTTCGCCGGCGCGGCGGCCCGGATAGTGAACGCAATCGAGGCGGCCGAAGACAGCCCGGTGGCCGTCGCTTTGAACCGATAAGCGCCCGCCTTCGTCTGCACGGGGAGCTTGCTGAAAGTGGCCACGCCGTGGACCGCCTTGGCCAGCATGCTGACCGGCACCTTGCCGGTCGGTCCGGAGAACAGCGTCAGCTTCACTGTCGAGCTGTTGCCCGTGATGACATTGCCGTATGCGTCGGTCACGTACACGCGCGTGGACGAGGCGCTGCCGGCGGCGACATTGGGCAGTGCCCCGAACATCAGCTTGGAGGCGGCCAGCGCGCTGATGGTGAACTTGGACGAGTTGGCATCGCTGCTCAGCGTGCCGCGGGTTGCGACCAGGGCGTACGTGCCCGCCTTGGTGATCGACATGTTGCTGAAGGTGGCGATGCCGTTCTGCGCGGCGACGGTCACGGTGCCGCCCAGCGTGGCGCCGCCGGCGCCGGCGATCGACAGAGAAATATTCGAATTGTCGCTGGTGATGATGTTGCCCGAGGCATCGACCAGCTTGACCGTCACCGAGGAGAGAATGTGGCCGGCCGATGCATTGGTCGGCTGCTGCACGAATACGAGGTGGAGAGGGCCGACCACAAAGCTGTTGGAGGTGGCGCCGCTCAGGGCGCCATCGCTGGCCGCGAGAGTGTAGGATCCCCCCAGGTTGATCGACAGGTCGCCGAACGTGGCGACGCCGTTCTGCATGGCGATGGTCGTGGTCCCGCCCAATACCGCGCCGGCCGTACCGGAGGCGATGGCGAGGGTCACACTCGAAGCGCCGTTCGGGACGATGTCGCCGATCTCGTCCTCCAGGGCGACTGTCACCGGGGGCGCGATGCTCTGATTGGTTGCCTGGGCCTGCGGCTGCTGCAAGAAAGCCAGGTGCATTGCGCCAACCACGAAACTGTCGGAACTGGTGTTATTCAGGCTTACGCTACTGGCCACGACGGTATAGAGGCCGGCCGAGTTGATGGAAAGATCGCTGAAAGTGGCCACGCCATTCTGCAGCGCGACAGTGGTCGTGCCGTTCAATACGGCGCCGTTCGGGCCGGAGGCGATGGCCAGCGTCACGCTCGAAGTGCTGCTGGTGATCGGATTGCCGGAGCTGTCTTCCAGCGTGACGGTCAGCGCGGGCGCGATCGTCTGGCCGGTCGGCACGTTCGACGGCTGCTGGGTGAAGACCAGGTGGGTGGCGGCGGCGGGTGTCTCGCCGGCGATGTTGAACGTGAAGGAGGAATGGTTTGGGTCATTGCTCGTGACGACGACGGTGGCGGTGGCCAGTTCGTCCGTCGTGGGGGTGTACGTGACATTGAAGACGCCGGTCTGCGAGGCGTCGAGCGACGGCTGGGTGACGGTGAACTGATTCGCGCCGGGACCGTAGATCTGCACGGGGTTGGCCCCGGTCAGCGTGAGCGTGCCGGCCGAGGCGAGATTGCTGAGGCTGAACGTGTGCATCATGGTTGAGCCGATGCTTACATCGCCGAAGCTGGTGCCGTCGGTGGTGGAGAGTGTGGTGTCGCCGTAGGCGATCGCGTTTCCCTCGCCGGTGACGCCCAGGGTCGGGCCGGAGATTGACAGCAACTGGACCTGGAAGATCAGCGTGGCGTTGGGGGGAATGGAGCCCGATCCGCTGGCGCCGTAGCCAAGGGCCGAGGGAATGATGAGCATACGCGACTCGCCAACCAGCATGCCCACCAGGCCTTCATCCCAGCCTGGGATGACGTCCCCGGCGCCCAGCGTCAATGTGAAGGGTGTGTTGCCATGCAGGGAGGAAGCGTCGAAGACCGTGCCGTCCAGCAGCGACCCGGTGTAGAGCACGTTGAGCACCTGGCCGGCCATGGCACTGCTGCCGTAGCCGGCCTGCATGGTGGCGATCTGCAGGTTGTCGGCGGCGGTGGTCGTGCTCAGGCCCTGGCCCTGGATGTCGAAGGTGAAGGGGCTCTGCGAGCCGTCGCTGGAACTGAAGCTGACGACGGCGGATTCCGCTCCAGCGATCGTGGGAGAGAAGCTGATGGTGAAGGTGGTGCTGCCGCCGGCGCCGATTGACAGCGACGGTTGGGCGCTGACGGTGAAGTCGGCCGCGTTGGGCCCGGAGATCACCGGGTTGCCGGTGAGGGTGACCGTGGCATTGGCGATGCTCTGAATGGTGTAGGTGCGCGTGACGGCGCCGTTGACGTGGTTCAGCGGAGCGGGCCCGAAGTCGGTGGAGTCGGTGGTGCCGGGGGTGGAGTCGCCGTTGGCGATCATCGTGCCGTTGCCGTTCACGGTGAACAGCGCGTTGGTGACGGTGAACGGGCCGGACGTGGCGGGGCTCAGCGCCGAGTCGGTGGCGAGGAGCGTATAGGAGCCGGCGACGGGCAGGGACAGGTCGCTGAAAGTGGCCACGCCGTTGACTGCGGCGACCGTAAGGGCGCCATTGAGCGTGGCGCCCGATGGATCGCTTACGGCGAGGGTTACGGTGGAGGAGTCGGTGTTGACCACGTATCCCGCCGCATCCTCGACGGCGACAGTGACGGCCGGGGCGATGGTCTGCCCGACGGAGACAAATGTGGGCGGCTGTACGAACACCAGTTTGGCGGGCGGGCCGATGGCGCAAGCTCGAAGACAATGCCAAAGCCTTGTCCGTTGGGATCGTCGGCGACGTCGCCGCCGTAGACAGTCGTGCCAAAGAGGTTGCCGTTGGCGTCCATGGCGAGTCCTCCCCATGCATTGGCGCCGTTGGCGGCGCCGTCAAAGCTCGCCAGGGGAGTGATGGTGTTGCTGCCGGCGGCGATCTCGAAGACGATGCCCTGGCCGTTGGCATTGCCACCGCCGTACGTCGTGCCAAAGATGTTGCCATTGGCGTCTATTACGAGATCGCCGTACGGGTTGGCGCCGCCGGTTCCGCCGGAGAAGGCCGCCAGGAGCGTGATGCTGCTGGCCCCGCTGGCCAGTTCGAAGATGGTGCCATCGCCGCTGGCATCGCCGCCGGCGGAAGTGGTGCCGAAGAGGTTGCCGCTCTGGTCCGCGACCAGGCCCGCGATGGGCTTGGCGCCGTTGGTCTTGTTGAATGCGGCCAGTACGCTGATGGTGCTGGAACCGTGGGGAAGCTTGAAGATCGTGCCAAGCCCGTAACCGTTGGGATCATCGGCAACATCGCCGCCGTTATACGTGGTTCCGAAGAGGTTGCCGTTGGCGTCTAGGTACAGGCCGCCCACGGGATTGGCGCCGGAGGCGCCGCCACTGAAACTCGCGAGAGTGGTGATGGTGTTGGATCCGGCGGCCAGCTCAAAGACGGTGCCGTCGCCGTTGGCATCGCCACCGCCGAACGTCGTTCCGAACAGGTTGCCGCCGGAGTCCATCAACAGGCCGTCGTAGGGGTTGGCGCCGTTGGTGTTGTTGAAACTGGCAAGCGCCGTGATGGTGCTGGAGCCGCTGGGCAGCTCGAAAATCGTGCCGAACCCATTCCCGCTGGGGTCATCGGCAACGTCGCCGCCACCATATGTCGTGCCGAACAGGTTGCCGTTGGCGTCCCTGACCAGGCGGCCGTACGGATTGGCGCCGTTGGTGCTGTTGAACGAGGCCAATAATGTGACGGTATTGGAGCCGGCGGGGATTTCAAAGATGGTGCCCTTGCTGGACGTGCCGCCGCTGACGGTGGTGCCGAACAAATCGCCTGCGGCGTCCATGATGAGGCCCGAGACCGGCAAGGCGCCGTTGGAGCTGCTAAACGCCGCCACCGGCTGCAACGTGTAGGCTGACAAGAGTGTACGCGGCTCAAGCGGATCGATGATGGCGCCACCCGGGGGTGAGGCATTCTCACGCCGCGAGCGTGAACCAACGAACCTGGGGTAATTCGTCAATGCCAAGGCGCGGTGCAAGACACGGGCAGCCCAAGACCAGGATCTCATTGCTGTACTCTCCATTCGCCATGCGGGCCAAGTTCGCGACCGTTGTCGGTGAACCGAACCCGCTATGCCTAGAGACGTTACGCCTGCATTGGGATTTCGTTCGTTGGCAATTTCATGGCATGTAGTCGCGGCACGGTCAGTGCGCCCACGAAATGCTTCTGTGGACTTCGTGACGCAGGGCCGTGCGTCCTGCGTTTTGGCGGAAGACTGACAGCAGCCTTGAAGCCGCGCTGGCGGCAATGGCTTCACACCGGCAGCACCTGCCGCAGCCGGTTGATAATTCCCGGCAGGAGCATCAGCGTCCGGTCGATTTCCTCGGCCGTCGTGTAGCGCGACAGGCTGAATCGCACCGCGCCGTGCGCGATCTTTTCATCGACCTTCATCGCCCTCAGCACATGTGAAGGCTCCAGGCTTCCGCTGCTGCACGCGGCGCCGGCCGAGGCGCAGATGCCCTGCTCGCTGAGCAGCAGCAGGATGGCCTCGGCCTCCAGCCGCGCAAAGCCGATGTTGCTCGTGTTGGGCAGGCGCTGGTCGGTTCGACCAATCACATGCGTGTGGGGAATCTGCTGGAGGATTGTCTGCTCCAACCGGTCGCGCAGGCCGGCGACGCGGGCCATTTGGGGCAGCGTCTCGGCCGCCAGTTGCGCGGCCACGCCCATGCCCACGATGCCGGGGACGTTTTCGGTACCCCCGCGCCGGCCGTGTTCCTGCGGACCGCCGACGATGTTCGGGCGCATCCGGACGCCGCGACGAAGATACAGGCCGCCGACGCCCTTGGGCCCGTGGAACTTGTGCGCTGCGAAGCTCATCGCGTGCAGCCCCATCTCGCGGACATTGGTCGGAATCTTCCCCACGGCTTGCGTCCCGTCGCAATGAAACGGCACGCCGGCCGACTTGCAGATTGCGGCGATCTCCTGCACCGGAAAGAGGACGCCCGTTTCGTTGTTGGCCCACATCAGGCTCACCAGCGCCGTTTGATCGTCGAGGCTGGCGCGAAGCCCATCCAGATCCAGCGCGCCGCCGTGATCGACCGGAATCTCAACCACGGTCACGCCCTCAGTTTCAAGCTGCCGGCACAGCTCGCGCGTGGCCGAGTGCTCGACGGCGCTGGTGACGATCTTGCGCCGGGGCGATCGCGATGCCAGCAGCCCCCGGATGGCGGAGTTGACCGCCTCCGTCCCGCCGCCGGTGAAGATCAACTCGCTCTCGCCGCATCCCAGCAGCGCCGCCACCTGTCCGCGGGCTTCATCCACCGCCTGCCGCGCCCTCTGGCCAAAACGATGCACGCTGGAGGGGTTGCCGTACAGTTCCGTCAGGTACGGCAGCATCGCCTGCACGACCTGTGGCGCCGGCTGAGTGGTGGCGTTGTTATCGAGGTAGATCAGTTCCATCGGCAGCTTCCTCGCCGTGCCGCCAGTACACCCACTGACGGAATATTTTGCGCGAACGTCAAACCGGCAGGCAAGATGCCCGCACCACAAGCTGCCTCATTTTACGCCACCGCTCTCCTCTTTCTTCAACTCCGAGAGGTGCCGCTTGAGGATCTCCGCGACCGTCGGCGACGAATCCCCCAGTCGATCCAGGGCCGATTCGTAGCGGTGGACGGCCTCCTTGCGGGCTGCGGTCAGCCTGGGCAGCAGGAACGACAATGAAAGGAACGCCAGATACTGTAGTTCAGAGGCCAGCGGCGCCGGACGGATCGTCTCGCCCATGTCTTCAACGGCCCCGGCCAGTTCGATCGTGCGTCGCTGGTCGCCGTCAATCATGGCGCGCAGCCGCCGCGCGCATCGGCCAGCCCCGGCGTCACATAAGGATCGGCCATGGCCACGAACCGGAAAATGTCGGCCTGCTGGGCTTCGACCAACTCTCTAAGCACACCCGCGACCTTGACAGAAGCTGTCGATGTTGAAGTCATGTTGGGGGTCCTCTCAGCGATTCACTGGACCTGGGATGCGGCCGCGAGACGATCGGCGGGCGCCTTGTCTTGCGTGCCGGCCGCGGGTGTCCGTGCCCGCATGTGCAGCGTGCCAAACCGCCCGGTCAGGTTCAACAGCGGCCCGAACGCCACGAGCATGATCACCAGCATCGCCGCGCACGCGACGCTCATTACGCTGCCCAGGGGATGGACGACCAGAGCGGGCCGGTCGCTGGGGACGAGGTAGATCATGCGGACGACGCGGGCATAGTAGTAGAGGCTGAAGATCGTGTTGAGGCCGATGACCGCCACCAGCGTCCACCACCAGCCGCCGCTGCGCCCCAGCACCCACATCACGTTGAACTTCGCGACAAAGCCGGCGAAAGGCGGCAGGCCCACCAGGCTGAACATGAACACCGCCATGCAGAGCGCCAGCAGCGGGTTCCGCCGCGAAAGGCCCGCGTAGTCCTCGATGTTCTCGCTTCCGGTGTAGCGCGAGATCAACCCGGCCACCAGGAACGCGCCCAGGTTCATGAACAGATACACGGCCAGGTACAGCAGGATGGCCTGCGCCGCGCCGCGCGAGGGATCGGCGACGGCCGGGTCTTTCACCAGCAGCGAGAGCACGCAGAGCATATAGCCCGCGTGCGAGATGGAGCTGTAGGCCAGCAGCCGCTTGATATTCGTCTGGACGAACGCGCCGAGGTTGCCGACAGTCGCGGTAACGGCCCCGATGATGCCCACGCCGATGGCCAGTCCGCGCATGATGCCCTGGGCGTCGATGCCCGCGCCGGCCGACAGCGACATGAGGATTCTCAGCAACAGCACGAGCCCCGCGCCTTTCGATGCCACCGAGAGGAATGCGCGTAACGTCAATGCCCGCACCCTCAAACACATCCGGGCACCAGAAATGGAATGGCACGGCCGAGACCTTAAACCCCAGCCCGACGATGATCGCCGAGAGCCCGAGCACCAGCGGTACGCCGCCGGTAAGGCTCATCTGCCCGGCCAGCGTCTTCGATCTGTAACGTGCCATACAGGCCATAGAGCATGGACAGGCCGTAAACCATGATCGAACTGGTGGCAGCGCCGAAGACGACGTATTTGAGGGATGCCTTGGAGCCGAGGCGGTCGGTCTTGCGGAAGCCGGCCAACACGTAGCTGGGCAGGCTGGCCATCTCCACGGCGATGACGATCATCAGCAGGTTGGTCGTGCTGCCCATGAGGCACATGCCCAGCGTCGCGCCGAGCAGCAGCGTGAAGAATTCCGGGCCGTCGCCTTCGTGCATGCCCGATGCGGTGGTCAGGAACCACATCAGCACGATGCCGGCGACGAACAGCAGCAGCAGCCCTTTCCACATCAGGGCGAAATTGTCGGCCACCAGCATCCCGCGGAGCAGGAACTCCGACCGGCCGGCGGCCAGCGGCAGCGAGAGCAGCGCGACGAGACACGTGACAAAGGCGATGAGCCCGCTGACGGCGTTGGAGCGTTTGGTCCAGAAAGGCGCAATCAGGACGGCGACGATGCCGCCCACCAGCCAGAGTTCCGCGACAAAAGGCAGAAGCTGGCCGGCATCGGGAATAAACGGCTTACCGATCATCGCGTCAATGATACTCAAGGCATGCGATTTCGCCAGTGAGGCACCACAGGCACCACGCTCCGTGACGCATGGCAGAGGTTTGCCCGCGCGGGTACACTGACGCGATGTTCAGGAGGCTTATGAATCAGTCATCGTTGGCAGTCACGTTGTTGCTATCGTCGGGCTTGTGGATGTCGGCGGTGTGTTCGGCTGAGGGCACCACGACCCGGCCATATCGCGCAATCGCGGTGCAACTGCATTCATGGCGGCAGCTCCCGCAGTACAGGAAGTGCATCGAGGAGATCGCAGATGCTGGAGCCGATACGGTGGAGATCATGCTCAACGTCGTGCAGACCAATGGCGCCAGCACGCGGATTATCTGGGACGGCCCCACTACGCCAACTGGCGAGCAACTCGGGCAATTGATCGGGCACGCGCATGCCCTGAAGTTGCGGGTGGTGCTGATGCCGTACGTCCTCCTCGCCAAGCCACGGGATAATGATTGGCGTGGCGCCATCAAACCCGATTCCTGGGTGGAGTGGTTTGCGGACTATCGCGCCATGCTCGTCTATTTCGCCGGCGTGGCAGAAAGGAATCATGTCGAGGTCTATGGCGTGGGTTCGGAACTGGTGAGTTCTGAATCCCATCTAGAGGAATGGACCAAGACGATCGCGGCGGTTCGCGGAGCTTTTCACGGAAAGCTCACGTACTCAGCCAACTGGGACCACTATGCGTCGATTGGCTTCTGGGGTAACCTCGACTACATCGGGATGAACAGCTATTGGTCGTTGGGCAAGGACAATCAGGTGGATTTACAGGCAATCGCGGAGGAGTGGTCGAAAGTCCAGCGGCACTTGCAGGCTTTTCAGAAGCGCCTCGGAAAACCGATCTTCCTCCACGAGGTGGCTTGGCCGAGCATGGCCAGCGCAGCGGAGGCGCCATGGGATTACACGCGCAACGAGCAGCCGGTCGATATTGCGCTGCAGGCCCGGCTCTATGAGGGGTTCTTCCGGTCGTGGCAGGGCAAAGAGTGGCTGGGAGGCTTTGCCGTGTTCGAATGGAAATCAGACAAGGGTGGGCTCACGGATAGGTCGTATTCACCCAAAGGCAAGCCGGCTGAAGCGGTGTTGCGGGAGTGGCTGAAGAGACCGTGGAGTACGGTGGAATAGGCACGACATGTTTCTGCAGCCGGATGTGGCTCCCCTTTTGCCGAACAACGACCCAGCCGTCGCGCTGAAGGGCGTGAATCACTCGATCATGGGAGAGGGTCGGTTGGCTGCGGGCGAGGACGCCCGCGCCTCCCGGAGTCAGCGTTCGGTCATGAGCACGCCGCGCAGCTCCATGATGGCGTCGAGTTTCTCGCGGTCATGGGTGTGCTGGAAGATGGTGATGAGGTTCTGGAGGATCCGGGCGATCCACTGCCGATGGGTGGCCGGGGGCAGCATCTGATCGACGCGCGGGACGGCACGGCCCGCCGCCTGCTCGATCCGGTCGAAGGCCTCCTCGCGCGAGAGGACCCGGCCAGAGAAAAAGGGATCGACGAGCATGATCTTGTCCTCGTACTGCACGGCTGCGAGGAAGTGGATGGGGGCGTTGATGCCCATGACGTGCAGCCCGGCGCGCTCGGCGACGATCTTGTAGATCAGGGACAGGGTGATCGGCATGCCCTGGTGCGTCTGGAGGACCGCCGGCAGATAGCTGTTCATTGGATTGTAATAATCGTCACTGTTGCCGACGAAGCCGATCTGGTCGAAGAGGAGATCGTGAAGATGGGCAAGCCTTGCCGAAGGTGACGACGAGCGCACGCGCGAGCGCACCATCTGGGCATAGTCCCACAGCGTCTGGTCGATGGCGCGAGGCGAGACATCGTCAAGCTGGTGCATGGAAAGGGCAACGGCGGCCATCAGCAGGCCGTCAGACTCCTCAATTAGTGGCATCTGCCGCGGAACAGCTCAAAGGCCTTTCGGCGGCAGTGAATTGGCTGCGACATCGTGAAAACCAGCCCTCTGGCGGCGGACAAACGTTGGCCCTTGCCGCCTACCAACAATCTAACCCACGTCTGGCCGCTTGCAAGCGAGGATTTGTCAGTGAGGCGTATTGCGCAAGGGGGCACGCATTCGCCTTACGCGTGCCCGCCCCCCAATCCCCTCATTTTTCTTGACCCAGCGCGCTGGATCGGATAAATCGCTGGTAAGCGTACTTGTTGAGGCTGTGTTTGCTGCTGCGCCGGGTTGCCGCGCGTTGGAGGAGGAGCGTATGGGCTTCGCGTGGTCGGCCCGTCCCTGGGCAGAAGTTGTGGAAGCTCTGGAAAGCCGCCTGCTGCTGGATGGCGGCGCGCAGTGGGTGGATTTCAACCTGCTGGATTCTCCCCAGTCGGGAGTTTCACCACAGCTCGACGTACACTGTTCCACACCACAGGAATTCTCTGCGGAATTGAAAGTCAGTGGGATTTGGGTGGACACGGTCAAGCAGGGCGATGGCGCCTATGCGGCCCTGTCGCTGCCGGACACCGGCTTCAGCGATGACTTGGGTTTGCCGCAACTGCCGGTGGTGCGTCGCATCCTGGACGTTGCCGACGGGGCGACGGTTCAGATCGAGTCGCACGGCGCCTCGGCGGAGCATGCGCTGTCGGACCTGGGGACATTCGACAACGTGTTGCCGCTGCAGCCGCAAGTGCCCAAGGTGGACGGCATGGCGCCGCCGGCGTTTGTGCTGGATTCGGCGGCATATTCGGCCGACTCGTTCACGCCGAGTGACACGGTGCGCGTGGTTGACCTGGGGCGGGCCTCGGGCAAGCACGAGGTGCTCCTGGAGATTGCGCCGGTGCAATACGACCCGGCGACCCGGCAACTCGACATCTACACCGATCTGAACGTGGATGTGCAGTTCGTGGGCGGGCAAGTGGGGACAGCCAGCGAAGATATCGGCACAACGTCCGGGCAGCGGCTGCTGATCATAGCGCATGACAGCCTGGCGACCGCGCCAAGCCTGCAGGCGTTCATCTCGCAGAAGCAGGCCGACGGCTGGACGGTGGACCTGGCTAATACGAGCACGGCGGGCACGACCACCACCGCGATCCAGGCGTACATCAAGGGCCGGTACAACAACGTGGCGACGCGCCCCAATGCGCTGCTGCTGGTTGGCGACAGCAACCTGATCCCGCGGTTTGTCTCGGCCGAGGAGGACAACCCCGACACGGATCTGTATTACACGACCATGGACGGAGGCGACGACTGGCAGCCGGAGTTCCCGGTGGGGCGGTTCAGCGTCACCACCACGGCGCAGCTCGACGCGGTCGTGAACAAGACCATCTACTACGAGACCCAGTCGGCCGGTGCCTGGACGAACCAGGCGGCATTCGTGGCCACGGACGACAGCACGAACTGGAGCCTGGCGGAGGGAACGCACAACTACGTCATCAGCACGTACATGGACCCTCGCGGCTACATCAGCGACAAGCTGTATGCGCATACGTATGGCGCGACGACGGCGCAGGTGTCGGCCGCGGTGAACGATGGCCAGGCGCTGCTCGTGTATTCCGGCCATGGCTCGGAGACCGAGTGGGCGGGGCCGGAGTTCAGCCAGAGCAACGTCAATGCCCTGACCAACGCGAACATGTATCCGTTTGTGTTGAGCTTCGCCTGTCTGACGGGCGAGTTCAGCCAGCCGGAGTGTTTTGCCGAGACGTGGCAGCGTGCGGCAAACAAAGGGGCCGTGGACATGCTGGCGTCCAGCGTCTACAGCTACTGGGACCCCGACGATATCCTTGAGAAGAAGCTCTTCGAGGCAATTTACGGCGAAGGGATCACGCGATTCGGCGATGCGGTGAACCGGGCCAAGCAGTTGTATCTGGAGTATTGGGGCTTGGGCGGCGGTGGCTCGACGACTCGGCGCTATTTCGAGATGTACAACATCTTCGGTGATCCGACGGTGCAGTTGACCAACCAGCAGCTTGGGATCATCAGCACATCACCGCTGCCGACCGCTTACCAGAATGAGGATTACGACCAGACGCTGCAGGCGGGAGGCGGAACCGCGCCCTATTCATGGAGCATCACGAACGGCGCGCTGCCGACGGGGCTGGCCATGGACGCGGCCGGGCACATCACCGGCACGCCGCCGGCCAAGGGCACGGCCGCGTTCACCGCGCAGGTCCGCGATGCGGCCAATGCCACCTTCAGCCGGCAGTTCCAACTCCCCGTGGTGACGCGCATGACGGTGGTCACGGCCAGCCCGCTGCCGGCGGCCACGCTCAATACGCCCTACAGCGTAACGCTGGTGGCGCAGGGCGGGACCTCGCCGTATGCCTGGTCGGTTGCTGCGGACGGAACGTATGCCGAGAACGCCACAATTCCCAGCGGATGGCTGGGCCAGGGAACGGCGCAGGGCTGGAGGGCCAACGATCAGTCCTGGTCGCTGAGCCTGCCCTGGGCGTTTCCGTTCTACGGGACGAACTACACCAGTGTCCACGTGTGCAGCAATGGGTTTCTCGACTTCGCTTCGAGCGCGACGGACTATGGCAACACCGATGATTTGCTGAAGCAGAATGTGCGGATCGCGCCGCTCTGGGAGGATCTCGTTACGAGTGGTCCGGGCGAGGACATCTTTGTCACGAGCACCTCCGGCTATGTCGCAATCCGATGGCAGGCCGAAACATACGACTATTTTGACAACGGAGTGCCGGTGAACTTCGAGGCGGTGCTCTATCACGATGGGACCATTCGCTTTAACTACGGCGCGGCGCAAAGTGGGATTTCGGCGACGATCGGCATCTCCAAAGGCGATGGCAAGAGCTTCACGCTGTCGAGCCGCGATAATGCCACGGACATTCCATCGTATGTCTCTTCCGATTTCACCTGGCAGTCGCCATTACCGCCAGGGCTGTCGCTCGGTAGCGCCGGCGTGCTCAGCGGCACTCCCACGGCGCTCGGGTCGTACACGATCTCGACCCGCGTGACGGATTCGGGTTCGCCGCCACAGACGGTGTTGCGCGATTTCGCGCTGAGCGTGGCGTCACTCCCGCCGCTGGCGATCGCGGCGCCGGCGTCCTTTACGGAAGGCGATGGCCTGCGCGTTGGCGCGGGAACCGTAAGCCTGCCGGCGGCATCGCCGACCAGCGTCACGGTTAACCTGGTGTCGAGCGATACCAGCGAACTGCTGGTGCCCGCGAGCGTGACCTTCCCGCCGAACACGACAACGATGCCATTTGACATCACCGTCGTTGACGATGCGCTGCTGGACGGCCCGCAGGACCTGACGATCACCGCCAGCGGCAGCGGCTATACCGCCGGCGTGGCGAACGTGCGCGTGTACGACAACGAATCCAGCTCGCTGAGCGTGACGCTGCCGCCGACGGCCAGGGAAGGCGACGGAAAGCTGACGGCCGCGGGCCTGATCACGGCCGCGGCCGCCCCCGATGCGCCGATCACGGTGACGCTGACTTCCAGCGACACGACCGAGGCGACCGTGCCGGCTACCGTGGTGTTGCCCATGGGCCAGAAGACAGTGGCATTCGACATGACGATCATCGACGACACGATCATCGACGATACGCAGACGGTGACGATCACGGCGAGCATCCCCGGGTGGGCTGGCGGGGCCGCCTCGATGCAGGTGCTGGACAACGACCGCACGATGGGCCTGGTGTTGCCGGCGCTGCAGAGCGAAGGCGCGGGCGTCGTGGCGAATGCGGGGCGACTGGTGCTGGGTGGCACGGCGCTGACGGCGATCGTCGTCAACCTGTCGTCAACGGACACGAGCGAACTGACCGTGCCGCCGACGGTGACGGTTCCCGCCGGGCAGAGCTTCGTCAACTTCGACCTGACATCCGTCGATGATGCGATCTGTGACGGATCGCAGACTGTGACCGTCGCCGCCACAAGCGCGGGCTTTCCGGATGCCATCGGAACAATCGTGATCACCGATGACGATGCGTATCAGTATGACTATGCGCCGATCGCGGGGCCGCAGGTCGATGGCCGGGGCTTTCAAGTCACCATCACCGCCGAGGACATCAATGGCGAGACGATCACGGACTACACGGGCAGCGTGCAATTGACGGCATCCGGGGACCACGGGCCGGTGCCCCTGCAGGTCAGTGCCAAGACTGCCGGCGCGCCGGCCGATGGCGCAGTGGAAGTGACGCCGAAAATGCCCGCGAGCACGAAGGGGCTGGGCGTCTACCACACCTATGCCGACCTGACCGGTGAACTCAACGCCTATGCGGCCAGCTATCCTTCGATCTGCCAGCTCTACAGCATCGGGCAGTCGGCTGAAGGTCGCGAGCTGTGGGCGATGAAG
The DNA here is from genome assembly GCA_963836515.1 of uncultured Phycisphaerales bacterium. Classification (GTDB taxonomy): domain Bacteria; phylum Planctomycetota; class Phycisphaerae; order Tepidisphaerales; family Tepidisphaeraceae; genus CAWIJX01. Next base: position 759,816 of record CAWIJX010000004.1, on the reverse strand, counting down.
ATCACGGACCATCCGGCGGTGGAGGAGGATGAGCCGGAGTTTCTCTACGTTTCCAGCCTGCACGGCGACGAGAACCTGGGCGTCGAAATGGACCTGTATTTCATCGACTACCTGCTGACGAATTACGGGACCGACGCGCGGGTGACCAGTCTCGTGAATAACACGGAGCTCTGGGTCATCCCGATGATCAACCCCGACGGGGTCACGCTGGACACGCGCGAGAACGCCGATGGCGTGGACCTTAATCGCGATTTTCCGGAGGGCTCCGCGCCCAACGACATCGGCGATGTGCTGGACGGGCCCGCGATGGACACGGCCGGCCGGGCGCCCGAGACGGTGGCGCTGATGAACTTCAGCGCGGCGCACCGGTTCGTGGCGTCGGCGAATTTCCACACGGGCGCGCTGGTCGTGAACTACCCCTACGACGAGGATGGCAAGGGCAACGTCGATTCGCCCACGCCGGACGATGCGCTCTTTGAGTACATCGCGCAGGTCTACTCGCAGTACAACCTGCCGATGTGGAACAGCACGACGTTTACCCACGGCATCACCAACGGCGCGGCGTGGTACACGGTGGACGGCGGCTTGCAGGATTGGAGCTATCGCTACCTGGGCGACAACGATGTCACCATCGAGCTCTCCGATACGCAACAGCCATCGGCCGACCAACTGCCGGCGTACTGGGACGACAACCGCGACTCGATGCTGGCGTATGCCGAGACGGCGCAGATGGGCTTGCAGGGCATCGTGACGGACGCCGCGACGGGCCTGCCGCTGTCGGCGAAAATCCTCGTATCGGGCGACAGCCAGCCGGTCTTCACCGATCCCGATCTGGGCGATTACCACCGCATGCTCCTGCCGGGAACGTACAGCCTCATTATCTCGGCGCCGGGCCACGCAACCAGGACGATCTCCAACGTGGTGGTGACGGCGGACGGCGCCGCCGTGGCGAACGCGGCGCTGGACCCCATCAACGGTGTGTCGTTCAGCAACGGCGTCTGGACCGGCACGGTGGCCGTGACGCAGGCCGACACGCACGTGCAGTTGACGGCCAGCGACGCGGCGGGTCATGCCAGTGCCAGCGGCGCCTTCGACGTGGTGGAGCCACTGGCGATGGCGATGGCGGGCGATCTGCCGCTGGCCGTGGTGAACAAGCCCTATCCGCTGACGCTGCGCACATCAGGCGGAGCGAGCCCGATGACCTGGTGGATGCTCGGCGCTGGCTCGTACACAGAAAGCTCGCCCCCTCCCATGTGGCTTGGCGGCGGCGCCGCGATGAACTGGCAAGCCGACGATCAGAGCTGGTCGCTGAGTTTGCCGTGGGCCTTCGGCTACTACGGGCAGAGCTACACCAGCGTGAACGTGTGCAGCAACGGCTTCCTCAACTTCACGTCCATCGCGACAGCGTACGACAACAGCGCCGCCGCGCTGCGTTCCGCCGTGCGCATTGCGCCGTTGTGGGACAACCTGCGGACCGACGGGTCGGGCGACGACATCTTCGTCACGAGCAGCACGGACTACGTGGCGGTTCGCTGGCAGGCCCACACCTACAACGGCGGCAGTGCGGTGAACTTCGAGGCGGTGCTCTATCGGAGCGGCGCCATCGCCTTTGACTACCTGGGCACCAACGCCGCCCTGACGCCGACGATCGGCCTGTCGGCCGGGAACGGCGCCGACTACACCCTCTCGACGCGTGACGCCGCCCCGGCCATTTCGTCCGCGTTGTCGGTGTTCGCCTATCAGCCGGCGTTGCCCACGGGAGTGTCGCTCTCCTCAAGCGGCGTGCTGAGCGGCACGCCGACGGCGGTCGGCACCTACAGCTTCTCGGCGGGCGTGACCGATTCGGCCAGCCCGGCGCAGTGGGTGTCGCGCACGTTCACCATTCGCGTCGTCGATTCGGCCGCGTTCACCGGCACTGCGGGCGCGGATGTCTACACGATGCGCCTCGATGACAGTGGCCAGGCGATGCAGCTCTACGGCTCGGGGCCGGCGCCGGTCTTTAGCGTTCTGCGCACGCTGGACAGCACCGTGGGTGTGGACATGCTCACGGGCGATGACCGGCTGACGGTCGATTTCTCCAGGGGCAATCCGATACCGGCCGGCGGGATCAATCTCACGGCGGACGCGGGCGACAATGATGAGCTGATCCTCAGCGGCATCGGGCCAGAGGACAGCCTGACGATTCGCAGCGACGGCGTCGTGTTCGGCACGTCGCTCATCAACTGCACCGGCATTGAGACGACGACGCTGGCCGGCAGCGACCTGCTGCGACTGGCATCGCTCGCGATTGACAGCGGCGGCAAGCTGCGCCTGACACCGGGCGGCCGGCCGCTCGAGGTCAACAGCTTCAGTCTCGACCCGGCCGGTCAGCTCGACCTGTGCAACCGCAGCCTGATCATCCATGCCAGCGGCGCTGCCCGACAGACGCTGCTGGACACACTCATCGCTCGCATTGCGTCTGCGCACAACACGTCCCCACTTTGGCAGGGGCTCGGCCTGACCAGCAGCGTCGCGTGCAACCGCGCTGACGGCCTGACGGGGCTGGCCGCGATCATCAACGAAGACGAAACCGGCCACACCATCACCGACTACCTTGACGGCGAGCCGGTGACGGCGGATCGCGTGCTGGTGAAGTACACGTACAACGGCGATTCCGATCTGAACGGGATCGTCGATGCCGACGATTACTTCCGCATCGACCAGGGCTATCGCCTGCAGGCCGACCCGCAGCGCCGCGGCTATCGCTACGGCGACATTGACTACCAGAACGGCATCGCGGCCGATGATTTCTACTTGATCGATCAGGCGTTCGTGAGGCAGGGAGCGCCGATCGTGTCTTTCGCCGCGGCCAAGGTGTCGGGCATCGTGCAGGCGGTGCTGGGATTGTCTGTCTGAAGCGGAAGCGTCAGCGCGCCTGAGTTCGGGGCGGGCGCTGACGCTACCGCTTCAGACGTTGCACCGGTCGATGTTCCTACTGACCACCTCCGAATTCCAGTTCATTCGCCCAGTGCGTCGACCACTCATTGTGGAACGTCAGCGGGTTGTCCTTCGAGACGCTGCGCTGAACGGCCAGCTCGTAAGCCGCCGGGCCGTTGTTCACGCGGTAGGTGAACTTAACCGTCTGGCCGGCATCCAGCCGCGCCTTCACCTCGGGCATCTCCGTCCACGGTATCGCGCATTCGAATATCCGGCCATCGCCATCGGGCTTGATGACGAGCCCGCCGTTCTTGACGGGCCCGCCGTCGGTGGGGGCCTTGGGCTGGCGCGGATAGAAGTGCTTACGCGGCGCACCGGGCCTGGCGAGGCAGAAGATCTCCGTGCCGCCGCCGAAGCTGTCGGCGACCTGGTTCAGCGCGAATTCGTAATCCGTGTCCATGTAGCTCATGAATCGCGGCATCGTGCCGGCCGGGTGCGTCATCATGGGCTTCTTGTCCGGCGGCACGATGTTGAATGCGAGCTGGATGTTGAACTGGCCGTTGCCGGATGGCAGGTCCGGGTCCTTGCGATAGGAGAACCGACGTACGCCCTCCGGCCAGGCGAGGGTCTTGCCCTTGTCAGTGACGGTGGGGGGGTAGAAATACCGGTCATCGTCGCGCGTCTCGAATCGCACGGTTCCGCGGCCCGCGCCGCTTACGCGCGCGGCGAAGTAGAAGTTGTCCTGGTCGTATGCCAGAAATGCCGATCCTGCGCCGGGGCCGCCTGGCTCCGGCGCCTTCTGGAAGGGCAGATACGCGGCTTCGGTCATGCTCCGGCCGATGCGATGGGCATCGCCGACGCTCTGGACTGGCAGGCCTTTCAACGCATCAAGAGTGCCATCGACCTTGATCGTACGCCGGGCGATGAAGTTCGCGTGCATCAGCTCGGCGTGCTGGGCCTTGCCATCGGCGCCGGCGTCGAACGTCACGGACAGGGGATACGCGTTGCGCTCGTTGGACTGGCCATCGGTAACCTTGAAGGCGACCTCCGTGGTCTGGTGGGCATTGAGGCTCAACGCCTGCTGCGCTGGATCGAGTGTGAGCCCGGTCAGAGTAGCCGATATGCTGCCCTTCACGGGGCGGTTGAGGATGTTGGTGATGCGCAGCTTCAACAGGGGCTTGGCCTCGATCGGCGCGGTGAAATCGGAAGCGATGATCTCGACGGGCGCATCGCCGTCGATCCGCGCTCGCACCAGCTCGCGGATCAGCTTCGCATACGAACCCGCGCTGCCGTCGGTCCGCAGGAAATAGCCCAGCCCGTTGAGCGGCACGACGACCTTGCCGTCGGCGGGCGCCAGCGGATTGCCGTAGAAATCGAAGAGTTTGAACGCGCCGCCGCCATCGCCGATGGCCAACTTCGCATCCGCATCGACGCGCACCGAGCGGAACAGCGAGCGGTTCTTGTCATAGGCCTCGCCCAGATTGCCCACGACCACCACCGTCCCATCATCAACATCCTTCAGGCCATCGAAGACGATCACCCACGGCAGGCCGTTCTTGAAGAGCAACTCGCGAAAATTCCGCTGGCCGATAAACTTCTGCACCGCCGCGATCCCCGCCGCCGGCGCCCACGCCTGCACGACCGCGATCTCCTTGCCATCAAGGCGCGGCTTCTGCGACTCATAGACATTTCCCTGGAAGATCCCGGCTGTCCGGCTCTGTCCCATGGCGCACATGGTGGCGATCACGGCCGCCACGCGGTCCTCGGAATTGGCCACCCAGCTTTCGGTGTCCCACACGCGCACCGGGCCGTACTCGCTCTTGCGGTTCATCCATTTCGGCTCGATGGCCGGGTCGGCCGCCAGTGGCTGATAGTGAATGCTGACGAAATCGAGGATGGGCAGGAATGTGTCCGTGCCGTCGCAGAAAAGCTTGTCGCGCGTGTTGGTCGATGAGCAGGCGCCGCCGATGAGCACCTGCACGCCGGCCTCCTTGCGGGCATCGAGCACCGCCGCCGCCATGCGGAGGTAGATCTCGCGGAACCGCAGGCAATCAGCGCCCCAGCCCGAGATGGACACGCCTTCCCACGGCTCGTTCCAGAGCTCGACGGCGTTGATCGGGCCCTTGGGCCAGCCGTGCTGCACCAGCACATTTTTCAGATAGCGCTGGAACTCATCATCGAAAGATGGCAGCCACGCCAGGTCTTCCTTGATGTTGGGAATCATCGAGTTGTCGTCCTTGAGCCACGGTCGGCCGCGGCCAAGCGGCTGCTGCTCGCGCGGCGTGCCGCCGCAACCGACGGTGAGCATCAGCGTGACGTCATTGGCCATGGCCCAGTCGACATGGGCGTCCTTGAGGGTGTTGTATCCACCTTCGGTGCGCGCGCCCTTCACGCCGATGCGCTTGAACAAACGGAAGACCTCCTCACTCATCTCGTGAGGCCAGCCCAGGTCCAGCGCGTAGGTGGGGAACTGCACGCGTCCGCCATCGGCGGCCGGCACGCGCACGCAGGTGGCGGCGAACGCCTTGCCGCGAGCGCCGAGATCGACGACCAGGCCATACGCGCCGAACGTGGCCGGGAGCTTGGGCGAAACCTGGATCGTGGCTGCACCTTTGGCCGGCACGTTGACCTCAACGGCGACATCTTCCAGATCGGCGATCTTGAACACCAGCGGCCGCCACACATCGCCGCTGCGCCCGCGCGTGCCGTAGTGGACGACATGCACCTTGGCCGGCCCTTTGATCGGCTCCGCGGCCTTGTTGTCGATGCGGAAGGTGAACGTGGCGGTGTCGCCGGGCCAGAGCACGTTGGCCGGCACGCTGCACGCGGTTTCCTGAACAGTCCAGTTGCCGGGCTTGGCGCCGTCCAGCGCGAACACCGTGGCAAAGCCCTCCATGCCCGTGCCGGTGACCATCTGCGCGGGCGCGATGGACGCCGCGAGGAGGATCGTCACAGTAACCGACACAGCGATGACTGGTCTTGCGAATCTCATGGTTGAGAGCATACCTGCTGGGAACGCGGATGGCATCATCGCGACGCCGTTGCGCACAACAGCACCATCGGCTAGCCGATAACGGCGGGCATGAGTGACGAGTTCATCTATGTCGGCGACTGCCTGAACCATCGCGTGGTGCAGGTGGCCAAGCGGTTCGCGCTGACGGCCGTCTGAGATGTGCCCTGAATTGTTGTGCATGGGATGCTGAAGCAGTGAAGGGGCGAGGGGCATCTTGCCCAGTTTGAAGTTCGATTGGCAGTCGAGCTGCGCGAGCGACGGAGCACGGAAGAGGCGTCGTTGCCCAAGATGAGGTTCGTTCGTGCGCGGACTAGTGGGCGGCCAAGCCACGGGAACAGATTGCCAATGGGTTTGTTCCGCAGAGGAGAGTGCGCGGGAGAGGGAGTGGAATCCGCAAGCTCTGGCGCGGCGGGAGGTTGTGGGCTTGGGGCGGGGGGATTGCCGGGTTCGTTCCGGCAGGCGCCGGCTTTTACCGCAGAGGCACGGAGGGCTCGAAGAAATTCGCTCCGAGGGCGAGTTGTGCGGATGAGGTTGGGCATGGAAGGCATGGGTATTGGCTTGCGGGGCGGCCACCTGCGTCGGCGTGACGTCGGCCGGTGAAAGCGGCGGGTGGTGCGCCCTTCAACCTATGGCGGGTGTTGCGCAAATCGGTTCGCGCGGCGCAACACGGCGCAACGGTGGTGGCAGTTCTCGCGGGAAAGCGAGGGATTCTGGCGGGGCGGGGAGATCGATGCTGCGCAGCGCGCGTGTGTAGCGGGGCTGAGCGGGGCTCGCGGCAGGCGTCGGCTTTGCTGGGACTCTACCCCGTTTCGGCTTCTTCCCCGTTACGGCTTCCCTGGTGCTCGCGTGTAGGGGCGGGCTATGAGGGGGGCGGAGCCGAGCCTACGCGAGTCCTGGCGGGCACGGATGCGGGCGCCACGGGCGAAACGTCGCAAGAACGCGACAACCATAAAGTGAACCTGACCCTCTTACTCCGCAAAAGGTGCGGAAGGGCTGAACTGTTACCACGGTGAGCGGGAAAGAATTATTTACGTCCCCGTTTCAGCTCCGCGGTGAGCGGGAAAGAATTATTTACGTCCCCGTTTCAGCTCCCCGTTTCAGCTCCGCGCGCGGCTGTCTCGATTGCTACCGGGTGCAGTGACTATCTCCCGGACGGGACTTTCACCCGCTAGACTCCAGAACCTTTCTTCACGGCGCACGACGTATATAGTTTTCCAGAAGACGCACACAAATACGATCGTACTCTCCTGCGACTATCAGCCTCCACAACCCCCAACCCCTCCGTGTCTCCGCGCCTGCTCCGAGAATACGCCTTTTCATCGTCTCGGTGTGAGACGCAGTCTCATGCTCAACTCCGTGGTGAAAGCCAGCGCCAGCGGAACGAACCCGCCGATCCTCCCGCCCCAAACCCACAACCTCCCGCCGCGCGCCCTCACTGGCGGCACTCACGCCGCCGACGCGTGCAGGGCGGGAACGTGGCCGTTCTGCAGGCACATGGCCACGTAGATGTGCCGCAGGCGATCGATTTCGAGACCGTCGAGAAAGGCCGGCGTGAAGTCGACCGGGAACCGTCCCTCGAAGTGCAGACATTCCTGCACCAGGTCCTCGCGGTCCATCCGGGCGACAACCCCGATCAGTTCATCGATTTGGCCGGCATTGAGCATGGCGCCAACGTGCTCCCGTGGTGGCGAAACGCATCAGGCGAAGGCGTCGAACACGCTCGCTCTTTTGACAACATCGCCCGCTTTCATCGGCGCCTTTAGCCTTGGCGGCGGGACGGGGAGTGTTTTCCACGGCACGAGCTTCCAGGGCGGCAGGATGGGTGATTTGACGATCCGGCAGGGCGGGGTTTGCTCAGGAGTTGCTGGCGGCGAAACCGGTTGCGGTTGCGACTGAGGCGCAGGGTGTACGATGGGGCGTGGGTCGATCCGGGGGGAAGGGTGTATCACCGGTCGCGGGTCAAACCGGGGGGTAGGGTGAACATGGGGGCGCGGCTCAAACCTGTCGGCGGGCGCGACTCGCGTGGCCACGGCGCACTGAAGGCCTGGCGCCGGCGTGTTCATGGCCTGGCGCAACAACTGGACGAGCCGGAGATCCAGCGTCGAGACGAGCAGGTCTGTCGCCACAGGCAATGCCACGCGCGACAGTCCAGCAAACGGCGGTACTCCGATAATGCGCCTGTTTCCAGAAATGGCGGAAATGGCGGCTTTTGCGAGCGGCGCGGCGGTCTGGCCGTCAGGCAACCGTCTGCTCGCTGATTCCGATTATGACGGATGTTGCTTTTGGGCAGCATCGAGCTGACGATTTCGTCGCCTCGACAAGACGTACCCATGCGCACTGACGAGTTGGATTTCGAGTTGCCTCCCGAGTTGATTGCGCAGCTCCCGGCGCAGCGCCGCAGCGATTCACGGCTGCTGCACTACCGCCGGGATAAGCGGTCGATGGCCCACCGGCTCTTCACCGAACTGCCGAAACTGCTGCGCCGTGGCGACCTGCTGGTCTTCAACGATGCGCGCGTCATCCCGGCGCGATTCGCCTTGCATAAGCAGACGGGCGGTGTGATCGAGGGGCTTTTCCTGGCTCAGCACACCGATGGCACCTGGCAGGTTCTGCTGAGGAATCTCGGCCATCATGCGGTGGGCAGGCAGCTTGTCTTCGCCGACGCCCCGGAAGTCGCTGCGCACGTCGTGGCGCAGGGCGAGGAAGGTGAATATCGTCTGGCCATCGACCCACCTGGCCCGGCGATCGAATTGCTCCAGCGGACTGGCCGCATGCCCCTGCCGCCCTATATCAAGCGTGAGAAGCATCACGATCCGCGTGATGACCTGGATCGTCAGCGTTATCAGACGGTGTACGCACGGGCATCGGGATCGGTCGCGGCGCCGACGGCCGGGCTGCATTTCACGGAGGAACTCCTCCGCCAGCTTGACGATGCCGGCGTTCAGCGCGCGTTCGTGACGCTTCACGTGGGCATGGGGACGTTCAAGCCGGTGTCGGCCGACACGCTCGAGTCGCACCGCATGCACACCGAGGCGTATGGCATCTCCCACGAAGCCGCCGATGCGCTCAATCGAGCCAAAGCCGACGCGCGGCGCATCGTCGCCGTGGGGACGACGGCCGCCCGCGTGCTGGAGAGCCAGGCCGCCGATGTGCCTTTCGCGCCGGTGCAGTCTTCGACGGGCATCTTCATCTACCCGCCATATCGATGGAAGCACGTCGGGGCGATGATCACCAACTTCCACCTGCCGCGCAGCACGCTGATCGCGCTGGTGGCCGCGCTGGTCGGCCTCGACGAGCAGCGGCGCATCTACCAGGAGGCCATCGCGCGGCGGTATCGATTCTTCAGCTACGGGGATGCGATGTTCATCGAGTGATGGGCGGCCAGGCCGGTGGCAGAGCCGTCCCGGCTCTGTGCGTCCGTCGAGCAGCGGCGAGACGCCGCTGCCACCGGGCGCCCTGTGCTGTTGGAGCGACATTGCCCCGCCTGTAAGATCACGCGCATGGGTGACGGGCACGGACAAGACGCCAGGATTCGCGTCGTGGTTCAGCAGCCGGCGCTGCCGAAGTATCGCGTGCCGGTGTTCCGCGAGCTGGCATCGCGCCCGGGCATCGACCTCATGCTCTACTACGCCGCGCTGCCGCATATTCGCAACCTCAAGCCCGAGGGCTTCGCCGGCGAGCACGTGCCGATGTGGCATCGCGAGCTGATGGGGCATCCGATCTACTGGCATCGCCCGCAATGGGACCATGCCACCCGGCAAGATAGCGACGTGCAGATCCTCTCCTGGGACCTGCACTATGCCAGCCTCGTGCCGTCGCTGCTGCGGGCCAAGGCGCATCGCGTGGGCACGGTGCTCTGGGGCCACGGCATTTCCAAGCACGAGGCCCGCTGGCGCGCCTTCCCCCGTCACAAGGTGGCCGGGCTTGCGACGGCGTTGCTGCTGTACAACCGCACGGTGGCGCGGCATTACGTGGAGCTGGGGTTCGATCCGGCGAGCGTGTTCGTCGCGCTCGATGCGCTGGACCAGGCGCCGATCCAGGCGGCGCGGCAGTGGTGGCTGGATCGGCCGGAAGAACTGGCGGCATTCAGAAGGCAGCAGTCTCTGGAGATGGGGCCGAATATCATCTTCGTCTCGCGGCTGGAGCCGGACAATCGCCTCGATCTTCTGCTCAAGGCCGCGCCGGCGCTGCTGTCGCGTCATCCGGGCCTGAAGATCATGATCGTGGGCAAGGGCGGCGATGAGAACCGCCTGCGCGCGCTGGCCGATGCACTGGACCTGGTGGGCCGCGTGATATTCGCCGGCGCGATCTACGATGAGATGAAGCTCGCGCCGTGGATGTTGAGCAGCGACGTTTTCGCCTATCCGGTGAACATGGGACTGAGCGTGCTGCACGCGTTTGGCTACGGCCTGCCGGTCGTTACCAGCGATCGACTGGAACTGCACGGCCCGGAGATCGAGGCGCTGCGGCCCGGCGTCAACGGCCTGCTCTATCGGCACGGCGACATCGATGCGCTGGCCGAGACGCTGAGCGGACTGCTGGCCGATGAGCAGCGGCGCCAGCGCATGTCGGCCGAGGCGCACCGCACGGCCACGCAGGAGTTCAGCCTCAAGAACATGGTGGATGGCATGGAAGCGGCCATACGGTTCGCGGCGCGAAGCGTGCGGTTGCAGTGAGGCAGGTCATTCCGATTCGCCCACGAGGGCCAGCGACCTCTTGATAGGGAGTGCCGCGTTGGAACAACGGTGCTGACACCATGGGGAGGGACCGGGGAAATGCCGAATGTCTGAATGACGAATGACTAAGCGATGACGAATGCATAATGGTAGAATCAACGAGACAACCTCGAACCGGTCGCCGGTAACCATTCTGCCCGGCTGCATGACACAGAGTATCCAGAGCGACTGCGGTGACCCGATGCGCGCGGACGAGGCGCCGCCAGCGCCAGCGGACAATGGCCGGTCGCATACGCGTCGCAGTGTCGGCATCCTCTGTGGTTGCCTGATGCTCCTGACGCTCGTCGCGCCGTGGGAGATTCGCCGGACCTATTCGCTTGTCGACACCGACCCGCCGGGGTTGGGACATCGCGATTTCTCCATGTCGTGGGATGTCTATTGGGGTGCGGGCACGGACCGCGCGAGCAGGATCGTTCTTGTCGCGATGTGGTTGGTGGGTTGCCTCAGCATTGCCGCTGCCACATTCCTGCGAACGGGACCGCGGCCATGGGGCCTATCTGATTCTGTCGTATATCGCCATCGCAGCAGTGATCATCGCAGCCAGGTCAGGCAGCTCGCTGTTTTCATTGATCCCGCGCAACTGGGCGGAACAGGCCGCGACTGCGCAGTGCCTCCTCGCGATGGCCGGCGTGCTGGTGATCGCGCGCTTGCACGCATCCGCGGGGCAGACGCGACTCCTGATGAGGCTGCCGACGCTCGCGGGCGGATGGCTCGTGGGCGCTCGAACTCGCCGCGCTCTTGGTTCTCCCGGGGGTCATCTGGTACACGCTGAGCGGAACAGCAGATTCCCCGGCCAGCGCCCTGGCGCAGGGAGGCGTGCTGCTCTGCGTATTGGCCACGATGTTCGCGGGCGTTGCGGGAGTCCTGGCCATCGCCGATGCACGGCGGGGTGGTCTCAATGAGCAGGGGGCGACAGTTCGTGGCCTCCTATGCATCGCGCTGGTGGGCGGCGCGGCAATGCTGGCGTTGGGATCGGCCCTGCAAGTGCTGGCCGCAGAGCGGCAGTGGTACGCCTTTGATGCCATCCTGCTGACGCGCGACGGGGTGGGTGGCCAGATCACGATTCCTGTTCTGGTGCTGCTGGCGTCCGCCGCCGTCGTCCTCACTAACACGGCGCGGCTGCGCCACCGGAGCGGCAGTCGCTGTGCGGGCTTGAGGCGTTCGCAGGCGGAGCCTTGCTGGCATTGGTCGTGATGCACCTGGCGTTCTCGCTTGGAACGATGGCTCGAGCGTGGGAATGCGCCGATTACCGCGCGTATCGGGATGCCATTCGCGGCTACGTCGTGGTGTATGTAGCCTCGCACGCGATGATCGCGGCCGGTGGCGCGCTGGCGGCAATCGAGGGAATCCTCGCGCACCGCAGACCATCTTCCGCGCCGCGCAACATCATCCTGGGTTCCCTCATCACGCTCGCGGTCATCACGCTGCTGCTGTGCTTCTGCGCGGAGCCGACCGTCAACCTGCGCATCGTTCACCAGCTTCTGCTGCTGGCGCCTCTTCTGTTCCTGCTTGTGGAGGGGGCGGTCGGCCTGCTCACGCAGGTGCTGCAACGGCACGGGGAGGGGCAGGGATTTGAGGTGCGGGCGATGGGCCCGAAGAGCACAGGATAGAGCTTCCCGCGCGACGGTTCACTCCACCACAATCGCCGCCCAATACCCGCCCTCCCACGACCAGCCGTTGGGTTGATTCAGCAATTCGAGATTGACCGTCTTCCCCGCCAGCGGCGACAGGTCCACTGTCACGTCCATCCAGCCGTTCTTCGCAGTATCCAGACCGACGACCTTGTTGAGCAGTTCCTTGCCATCTGCCTTAACGATCAGCACCCAGTCGCCATCGGGGTGATGCCCGACGGTGAGCTTGAGAGTCGTCTTCTTGCCCGCCGGCACCTCAACCTGCCGGCTCAGGATGCAGGGCGTGTCGCGGTCCAGCGGATGCGTGAGCAGGACGTTCTTCTTCCCGGCGAAATCCACCATGCCAGGGTTCATATCCCGGCCGCAGTTGGCGACTTTCCAGCCGGGCGCGAGCTTGTCGACGGCCGCGGCCATCGCCACCATGTCCGCCCTTCGCCCGCCGTTGCCCTGGCCGCCGGGCGGCGGCACTTTGATCTGGGCCATCTCCTCAGGCGTGAACTTGCTGTCGGCGATTGGGCCGGGGCTCCAGCACTGCTCAAGCTTCGACGGCTTCGGCGCGGCCGCCGGGATCACCATCACTTCCTCGCCATTGACCGTCTCGATCTTCCCGCCGGATTTCGTGACGGACTGGCGCGCCACCTTCTCGCACGCGGCGATCAGCTTCGGAAAGTTGTATTCGGTGTGGCTCCAGAACTTGCTCTCGTCGAGCTTCTCCTTGAATGTCGCCGGGAGCTTCTCGAAGCCGATGCTCGTGAAGAGAATGCCGGCCGTGCTCGACGGATTGCAGTCGGAATCCTGCCCGGCCCGGCAGGCGATGGCCATCGACTTCTCCGGGTCGCGCCCGCCGTAGAGCAGGCCGAGCACCACATACGCGCCGTTGATCTTCGCGTCGATGTTGAATGCGCGCTTGTCGCAGGAGAACTTGCGATACTCGGGATTCCTCTGATACTTGTCATCGATCTTCTGCCATGTGACTTCCCACTTCTCGGGATTGTCTTTCCACCACTTGAGCACATCGCGGATGGCCTCGGCGTATTGGCTGCCCTCGGGAATGCACCGCAGTCCCGCTTCGACGATCCTGGCGGGGTCGCTCTCGAAGAAAGCCTCGGCATAGCAGCCGCCGATGAACTGCCCGGCGTACAGGCCGTCGCCGTAGTTCATCAGCCGGCCGAATTTTTCGCCGAGCGCGATGGCCGTGTTGGGCATGCCGGGCGCGACCAGCCCCGAGAAGTCGGCCTCGATCTGGTAGTCGATATCGTCGGCATGTTCGTTGAACTGCGGATGCCCGCTGTCGGGCGGCGCGATGCCTTTGCGGAGGTTCGATCGCGCGGCCTCGTTGGCGTGCCAGAGGGGATAGCCGCTGTTGGCCCAGTCGATGCCGGCCTGCCGAATCGACACGTCCAGGCCATGGACTTCCAGTGTGCGGAGGAACGTCATCTCGACGTACAGATCATCCTGGCCGAAACTGCCGTTGATGGTGTCGGGCTTCCACCTGGGGCACTTGTCGGCGGGGATGATGACGCCCTTGTACTTGAACTCCGTGGGTGCCCCGAAGGCGACGCCGGCCATCTGCCCCAGCCAGCCGGCCTTCATCCGGTTGCGATAGTCCTTGACTGTGATCCTGCGCGGTGGCGCGTCCTGAGCGGCAGCGCCGGCGGAAAGGACCAGGCACCCCAAGATCGCGCACCAGATCACTCGACGCATCATACCTCCATACGTTCTTTTCGCACCTGCCGGCGCAAGTTTACAGTTCACGTCAGCGGACTCAAGCGGATCAGTGCCACCGTGCCGCCAGTGCCCTCACTGGCGGTCGAAAGTCGGATACGGGCTGAAGCCCGCACTACGAACCAATGCCCGTGAGCCTGATCCGCACGATCTCCGCCGGCGCGTTGATCCGCAGCGGAAACCAGTTCCCCACGCCATTGGATACCACCAGCGCCGAGTCCTTCCGCCGGTACAGCCCCGACCAGTACTTGAACATCAGCGAGCCCGCGCCAAACTTCGGCGTGATGTTGAGCTGCCCGCCGTGCGTATGCCCCGACAGCGTCAGCGGCACGCCGTCGTCGGCCGCCATGTCGAAGGCGTGCGGATGGTGCGCCAGCAGGATCGGGAAATACCCCGGCCGGCGCCGCGCCAGCACCTGCGGCATGTTGATCTCATGCATGTCTCCGGCGTGGCGCGGAATCGCGCTGCGCGGCGTCGGTATGCCCCAGCGCAATCCCAGCATTCTGAAGCTTCTGCGTGTGCCCGCATCGCTCGATGGTGCGCATCTCATCCTCGTTCACCAGCAGCTTCAGCCCCGCATCGCGCACGGCCTGCTCGAAATACTCGCGGTCCTGGAACAGGTCGTGATTGCCCTCGCATACGTAAACGCCGAACCGGCCGCGGAAACCCTGCGCCATCTTCATCGCCTCGCGCAGGTCGCGCACGTAGAAGTCGATCAGGTTGCCGGTCACGCAGACCAGGTCGGCCTCAAGTGCGTTCACGGAATCCACGATATCGCCCAGCCCCCGGCCATGCGTGAAACTCCCGACGTGAATGTCGCTTACCTGGGCGATGGTGAAACCCTCCATGGCGGGGGGCAGATTTCGCAATGGGACGTCGATGCGCCGGATGCGGAACCGGCGGAGTTGATCCAGGGCGTTGCCCGCGCCCACCAGCGCGACGGCCGGCGGCACGAACGCCGCCGTCGCGGTCAGGAACCCGCGCCGCGAGAGCACGCACACCTCACCGGCCGGCAAAGCCGGTGGCGGTGGCGCATTTGCCGCCGCCTTGCGTCTCGAACCAATCCATCGCACCAATCGCCAGCCATCCTTCACGAGCGTCATCGCTGCGATAATGGCCGACATGATCGGCAGGACCACCACATGCCACACGTAGACGAGGATGAGCAGCGGCACGGGCATGCCGCCGTGGCGATAGCTCATGCGCGCGATGATGAGCCACAGGAAGACCGCCATCTGCGTCGCCATGAAGATCGCCAGGGCGATTCGCATGGCCGGGCCGTGCTTCATCACGCGCAGGCGCCGGTCAAGCCAGCGCCAGCATAGCCCGTCCAGCAGAATCAGGCTGCCAAGGATCAGCAGAAACACCATCGCGGCAACTATAGACGCATGGCCGGCCCGCCGCCAACGACCCGGCAATCCGCGGCGAACGAACGCCGCGCCCTTGGCGTCGCGGCCGTGGGGCATATACTGAAGCCCATGCACGTGATTGGGAAGGCCTTGTGTCTGGTTCCCTTGCTGATGTTCCTGGGCTGCGCAGCGAACGCTGACCATCAACAGCGACCCGGCCGGCGCGATCCTCCACCTCAACGGCGAGGAAGTCGGCCGCACGCCGGTCAAGTACGACTTCGATTTCTACGGCGACTACGACGTGGTGCTGCGCAAGAGCGGCTACGAAACGCTCAAGACCCACCGCAAGCTCAAGGCGCCGCTGTTGGGAATCCCGCCACTCGATCTGTTCGGGGAGTTCTTCGGCGCCAAGGACCGGCAGGAGTGGAATTTCGAGCTCAAGCCCCAGCGCGAGGAGGCCGCCACTCCCCAGGACATCATCGCCCGCGGCGAGACGCTCAAGGTCGAGCTGGAATCGAGTGAGCACACGTGCGCCCCGCTCACTCAGCCCTCCACCCGGCCGTCAACTCAGCCGACAAGCCAACCGGCGTGGAGAGATCTGCTGGGACGGTGATTGGTCTCTCTGAAGCGGAAGCGTCAGCGCCCGCCCTGCATCCCAGGGCGGGCGCTGACGCTTCCGCTTCAGATCAGGAATGAAAGTCTCCTCACGCCGCCATCGTCGCCGCGTTCAGGGAGGGCCGCCGGATCGCCGACTTGTTATTTGTGATGACGACCGTTTCCCACAGGTCGATGTTCTCGAGCTTGAAGCGATAGTCGATCTGCACGCCGGTCCGACGCACCAGTTCCGGAAGCGCCAGGTCGCTGCGCCAGCCCAGGCGGGTACACAGCGGGCAGAGCCATTTTTCCACCATCGCGATGAACCGGTTGGTCGATTGGAAATGATTGACGATGACAATTCGCGCATCGGGCTTGGCCACGCGCTGCGCCTCCTCGATGAGCTTGTAGGGATCGCTCACCACGCTGATGACGTGGCTGATGAACACATGGTCGAACGTGTCATCGGGGAAGGGCATCTTCAGCGCGTCGCCCTGGATCAGCTCCACGTGCCTCAGCCCGCGTTCCCGCACCTTCCGGCGGGCCTCGCGCAGCATGCCACCCGACAGGTCGATGCCATAGACCCGGCCACGGCGCGGATAATAGTTCAGCGACACGCCGGTGCCGATGCCAAGGTCGAGGATGCGGTCCTCCTCGCCGATGTTCATGTGCGAGATGGCCCGGGCGATCCGCCGCTTCACCAGCCGGCCGAACGTGGCATCGTAAAAAAGGGAATGGAAGTCGTAGATGCCTTTAGTGGTCGCTTCTTGCATGAAAACCTTCCCTGCCGGCGGCCAGCCGCCGTTGAAGCCGGATAGTCTAGCGGCGGGATGCCCCTGTGCCAAGGCGAAACTTGAAATGCGAATCCTGCAATGGTCAGGCCGCAGCGCCTTTCCACGGCTTGATCCTCGCCAGCGTCTTGGCCAGCGCCTCCTGGGCTACTTCGGTGTCATGGGCAGCCTGTGCCCGCAGCCAATACCCATCGGAGAGCCCGAAAAACCGGCACAGGCGCAGGTCCGTGTCCGCCGTGATGGCACGTTTCCCGGCCACAATCTGCCCGATCCGCTGCGCGGGCACGGCGATCTCCCTGGCCAGACGGTACTGCGAGAGGCCCATGGGCACCAGAAACTCCTGAAGCAGCAACTCGCCCGGCGTCACCGGCTTGAGCTTTCTCATCTTCTGTCTCCTTCAGTGGTAGTCCACGATTTCCACGTCCTCAGCGCCCATCGCCGTCCAGCGAAAGCACAGGCGGAACTGACCGTTGATGCGAATACTGTGCTGCCCGGCCCGGTCGCCCTTAAGAGCTTCGAGACGGTTGCCTGGCGGCACGCGCAGATCTTCCAGCCGGCCGGCGATCTGCAACTGACGCAGCTTGCGCCGCGCGACCGCCTCAATACTCAAGAACCGCTTCACCCGCTGGCCGTTGGCAAGAGCAAGCGTCTGGTGCTCTTGAACGATCGGATCATGCACCAGATAGTAACGCTGTGCGTTATTAACGTCAAGCGTCATGGGCAGGAAGGAGGACGGAACCAAGGATGCCTGACATGGGTCATCCGAATGACGAAATCCGAAGGAACGGCGCAGTGCCGCTGCCGCTTGATGCTCGCCTGATCCTCGACCACTGCTGCCTGAACCCTCCTCCGACTACATCCCCGCCGCCGCCGCATCCATGTACCACAGGACCTGTCCATCGGGTGGGTCGATGAGCTGAATCGGCTGGCTCTCCGGGTTGCGCTCGCCTTCCAGTGCCTGCTGCACGCGCTGGGCCTTCTCCGCTCCCGTCACCAGCACGATGATCTCTCGCGACCGGTTCAGAAACACCGGCGTCATCGTCACGCGCCAGGCGTTGAGCTTCTCGACAAACACGGCCATGCATTGATGGTGAGTCTCGTGCAGGGCGTTGGAATGCGGAAAGATCGAGGCCGTGTGCCCGTCGGCGCCCATGCCCAGCAGCGCCAAGTCCAGCCCGCCATCGCCAAAGACCGTCTTGAGAAGCTGGCCGTACTTGATGGCCGCCACCTGCGGGTCGGCCTCGCCGCGAATGCGATTAATATTCGGCGGCGGGATGGGGATGAAATCGAGTAGCGTCTGGCTGGCCAGGCGAAAGTTGCTCTGCTCATCGGTCGGAGGAACGCACCGCTCATCGCAGAAGTAGATATGGACCTTCGGCCAGTCGATTAGCCGGATGTAGCGGTCATCCGAAAGCAGCTCATAGAGCGGCCGGGGCGTGTGCCCGCCGGACAGGCCCACGCAGAAGCTGCCCGTGCGCTCGATGGCCGCGGCGGCCGATTGAATTATCTGCTGCGCTGCCGCCTCGGTGACGGCGGCTGCTGTCGGAAAGACGCGTATCTTGATCTCGCCCATGGCAGCAGAACCGTAAGGGACGAAGAGGGGAAAATCAAACCATGCCGGCGAGTCACTCAGCCACTCAGCCACTACGAACCATGGGGCTTGTGCCCGCTCAACTACGACACACGCTTGATGCCTTGCCTGGTGATAGCCACGCGAAGTGACGGAAGCTCAACCGCGGCATTGCCGGCGACGAACAACTCGCGCCAACGCCAGGCAGGGATCCCGGTTCCATCCGACAACCGCAGTTCTATGTCGCCTCCACGAAGAAGACCGTGTATCGAACGAGCGAAAGCTCGGTTGTCGGGGTATAGACCCCGGATCACAGACAGCGGCATATCGCCACCAAGAAGCTGGTCGAGCGTTTCTAGTTCGCGTGACATACCTGTTTCGCAGCAGCTATCGCCGAGACCATTCTGGGACTTGGCGCGCGCTCCGCCATTCTGCCAACTACAGGTACTATAGTCGCGCTCAGCGTCAGCCGCAGCGCGCGGTGAGCACCGGCCGCGCCGCGCACGACGCGCGTTGTGCGACGGACCCGTTGGGAGGCGTGCCCGCGCTAGCCGCGCGAGGCGCTCGATTTGCTCGATGATCTGAACCGGCCGGCGTGGGGCATGCTGGCATGCCCGTCGGATTGAAGGACGCCACCTGCGGGAATAGAATGAACCACTTATGAGCCTGACCCTTGAGGTGGATCTTCCCGCGGATCTTGAACGGTTCCGATTGCCGCAAGGTGTCGCCACACGCCTGCAGCATCTTCTGGACCGCCAGGATGGCGGTCAACCGTTGTCCCCTGAAGAGCGCGCCGAGGCCGAAGGACTGGTCACTCTGGCGGAGTTCCTGACGCTGTTGCGGTTGCGGGCGGAGCGGTTGAGCGCATGAGCGACATTCCCTCTGCTTTGCGGGCTGAAGTGGTGCGCAGGGCGAGCAATCGCTGCGAGTACTGCGGGCTGTCGCAAGTTGGTCAGGAGGCCGCGTTCCACGTGGATCACGTTGTCCCGCGAGCCGCTGGCGGGACAACCACGGCCGACAACCTCGCGCTGGCGTGTGTGTCGTGTTCGCTCTGGAAATGGGCCAATCAGAGCGCGAGTGATCCGGCATCGGGCCAGGAGGTCATCCTCTTCAACCCGCGAACACAGGTGTGGACAGCGCATTTCCGTTGGCACGGCGAACGCATCGTGCCGGTTACGGCAACGGGCCGAGCAACTGTGGCGGCTTTGGCCCTGAACCGGCCCATGGTGCTGGCCATCCGTCAAGAGGAGGCGGTGCGCGGCAGGCATCCACCGCCCGTGGCCTAAGCCGTTTCCGCGGCATCCAGGTGGATCAAGGCCAATTGAGCAGCATGCCCACGCCTGGCGAGCAGGCTCCCGCAGCAAAAGAGCATCACCAGCGCCGAGCGTGAGCCACCCGCCGTTCGCCGCCCCGACCGCGAATTTCACGATTCGCCCTCGATGCAGTAGACTACCCGCCACAGTGACTATCGAGAACAAACCCGTCAGCACCGCAGCCGCGGCCAAGCCGCAGGCCGGCACAGTTGAAATCGGCAAGCCCACCGGCCAGTGCGGCCTTTGCCAGCAGGCCATCGAGCCGCTGGCGAAGTTCATGGCCGCCCTCACTGAGACGCCGCAGGGCTTTGTGCGCCTCGACTGCTGCGCCAAGTGCTGGGAAGGCTACGACCGCAAGCAGGCCCTGGCCTTCTGGCAGGCCGTCATGCCCAACCCGCAGCAGAAGAAGAAGCTCTTCGTCAACGACAATGTCCTCTGCGAGCTATTCGAGCGGCTGGCCGATGTTCAGGAGCCGGCCAAGGTCAATTTCCGCTTTGTCCTGGGCCTGATCCTCATGCGCAAGCGCCTGCTGATCTACGACAACACGCGAAGCCAGGATGGCAAGGAAATCTGGGCGGTGCATCTCAAGGGCAAGGACCAGCCGCTGGACTTGCTCGACCCCAAGCTCGACGAGCAGCAGGTGCATGACGTCAGCACGCAGCTTGGCGAAATCCTCCAGCAGGAGATGTGAGTGATTTTCGATTTTCGAATCTCGATTTTCGATTGGGCGGCGGTTGTCAGTTGCCCGTGGTCCGTTGTCCGTGGACGGGTCAATGGTCCCTTTGTCAGTGGCGGGGCGTTGGCGATGGGACAGCAGCAACCCAAGGGCAGATCTACTGACCAACGGACAACTGACCCAACCACTGACCACGGACAACTGACCACGGACAACGCCGTCCGTCGCTTCGTCGCTTCGTCGCTCGCTCTCCTCCTCCTCGCCGGCTGCGTCACCCGCCCCAAGCCCGGCTACTACGGCCCGACCGACCCGATGGCCACCGTTGTCAACGAGGTCAACGCCAATAACATTCTCCTGCCCACGCTATTCGCCCATCACTACACCGAGGCCAACATCCGCGATCCGCAGAAGAACAAGACCACCTTCATCAACGCCGGCGGCGACCTGTTCGTCCGCAAGCCGCACGAGCTGCTGATGCGCGGCAAGAAGGATTTGGCCGGGCTGATCTTCGAGCTCGGCAGCACCGAGGACCGCTACTGGCTTACCGTCTTTGCCGGCGAAGACACGATGTGGTGGGGCTGGCACCGCAACGATGGCAAGGATTGCGTCCGGCAGATCCCCTTCCGCCCCGACCTGCTCGGTGAGGTGCTTGGCATCAACGCGATCAACACCAGCTTCACGCAGCCGCCCGTTCCGGTTATGCGGTTCAACAACGACCTCGATGTTTACATGATCGTCTGGCAGGCGGCTCTTCCGGGCCGCTGGTACGCCGAGAAAGAAGTCTGGTACGAGCGCCAGACCAAGCGCCCGGTGAAGGTCCTGCTCTTCGACCGTGGTGGCCGGATCGTGCTGCGCGCCGATCTCACCCAGCACCAGCAGGTGGCCGTGAGCGATGCGCCGAAGGAGCACTGGCCATGGATCGCGACCGCGTATGACCTGTTCTTCCCCGAGACGCAATCGACCATGAGCATCAAGCTCTCGGACCCGGCGCTGACCAGCAAATCCGGCCATCCCAAGCCCGGCACGATCCGCTTCCCGGAAGACAGCGGCGTGCCGGCCAACCACGTCATTCAGATCGACAAAGACTGTGAGAAATAGAATTGCACAAATCGCGCCGGCGGGTCTCCTGCTGGCCATGTTCCTGCTGCCGGTGGCCGCCTTGGCGCAGCAGCGCCAACTCTTTATCCACGGCCTGCCGGCCGGGTCGGAGGGCCCTTCGCCGCTGTGGCTGGTGCGGCTGGACAAGATTGGCGGCGCCGACCGCAGCTTCGCCATGGTCTGCGACCGGCCGGCGGAGAACAACTGGCAGGAGCTCTCCGCGATTCATGCCCGCGTCACGGCGATCACGGCCTATCATGGCGAGCTGGTGATGTTGCTCAGGTCGCCCAGCCCCACCGGGCTCGAATGGGCGCTGTACTCCCCGGCCTCCGAGGGCGAGCGATACAGCTCCGGCGCCATGCTTCCGGGCGATTACGCGATCGTTGCGATGGCCGGCGATCAAAGGGACCTCTATGCCCTGGGCCGGTCGTCCGCGCCGCCCGCGCCGACCACGGCCAGCAGCACGCGCCCATCCTCTTCCGACGAGGCCGGCCCGCCCGAGCTCTACATGCTCAAGGGCAACGGTTGGAGCCATGTGGCGGCCCGCTGGACCGAGCCGCCGCCGGCGCGCGGGCTTCTCGATGGCGATCGTCGGCGGCCGGCCGATGCTCGCCGTGCGCGCCGAACATCAGAGCATCGGCATCTACCAACTTGAGCCGCCCCTCGTGACAACGCCCGACGAGGAGCTCGTGGAGAGGCGGCAGATCAGCCACAAATGGGTACATGCGGCGGCGAAGGTGGAGTTTCCCCCCGATGGCGAAGGCAAGCCCAAACCGCCCGTGTATTTCAAGCTGCTGGATATCCGGCGGAAGCCGGCGCTGTGGTGCCAGGGTGGCGATGACGATCCCTTCGGAATCCTCTGCGAGGCTGGGGCGAAGACCAAGTTGGAGGCCAGCTCACCTCTGCCCAGGGCCGCGGACGTGGATGTGACCGTCGCCGGCGACCAGTTGCGCGTCTTCTGGCGCCAGCCGGACAAGCGCGGCGACCGGTTCTTCCAGCGGCGCTACAGCCTCGAGGGCAAGCCCGACGATGAAAAACCTGTCGAGTTGCGGCTGGCGCGCGGCCGCGATGACAACCACCTCCAATGGATGGCGATCGCCGCGCTGGCGCTGATGGCCATCTTCGTGCTCAACGTGCTCCTGCGTCGCCGGGCCGCCGCTCGCGGACAGGGGCCGGGCGCGGGATCGGGGGATGAGGATGAAGAGTAGGGGGATTGCATCGCGCATCGCTCCTGTCGTTGTGCGCCGCGTTGGCCACGGTAGACTATCCGCTTGGCAACCCCGCCGCGCTGGCGCGGCCGCGGATGCCCAATGTTCGCAACAGGAGAATCCCGATGAGAGACCTTCACCGTGCTGTGCATGCCTTCGTCGCGATCGGCGTGATGCTCTTTGTCTATGCCGCTCGCGGCGAGGTCGCGGCCCTGCCGCAGGAGATCCGGCCGGACAATCCGGGCATCCGTTACATCGGCCGGTTCGACACGCGCGATGCCGCCGGCCCGCGCGCCGCCTGGTCCAACAGCGCCGTCGAGGTCCATTTCCGCGGCGCGGCCGCGAACATCAAGCTCAAGAGCGGCGGGCGCGATCAATATCAGGTGATCGTCAACGGCAAACCGACCACCGTCCTGAAACCCACCAGTGGCACCGCGCTGTACTGCCTGGCCGCCAATCTCCCCGCCGGCGAGCACGCCGTGCAGCTCGTCAAGCGCACCGAGGCCCACACCGGCGTTTTCCAGGTGCTGGGCGTGCAGCTCGAGCAGGCCGCCGAGCTGCTGCCGCCCAACAAGGTCGATCGCCGCGTCGAGGTCATCGGCGATTCCATCAGTTGTGGCTACGGCAACGAGGCCGCCAACCAGAACCAGCACTACACCCCCGACACCCAGAACGGCTATCTCACCTATGGCGCCCTGGCCGCACGGTGCTTCGGAGCGGACTTCCACTGCATCGCCTGGTCCGGCCGCAAGCTCTGGCCCGACTACACGCTACCCTCCATCTACGACCGCATCCTTCCCGACGATGAGGCCAGCCACTGGGACGCCGCGGGCAAGGCGCCGCAGGTCGTGCTCATCAACCTGGCAACCAACGATTTCGGCAAGGGTGTCCCCGATGAGAAAGGCTGGACCGGCGCGTACGTCGCGTTCATCGCCACGATCCGCAAGGCCTGCCCGGAGGCGCACATCTTCCTGGCCAGCGGCTCGATGATGTCCGATTCATGGCCGCCGAACATCAAGGCGCTGAGCACGCTCAAGGGCTATCTCGACAAGGTTGCCGGCGAACTGACCCAAGGCGGCGACAAGCGGATCCATCGCGTCGATTTTGACCCGCAGGATGGCAACCGCGACGGCCTCGGCGGCGACTGGCACCCGAACCTCAAAACGCACAACCTCATGGCCGGGAAACTCGTCGAGGCCATCGCCAAGGAGCTGGGCTGGAAGCCGCTGGTTGCCGTCGAGCCGGTCGCCGTACCGCAACCTGCTGCCGCAGCAGCGCCCGCCGCCTCGGAGAAACCCGCCGCGGCCGAGAAGATGATCGTCTGGGACGGCGAGGCCAAGAAAGGCGGCAGCGGCTGGACCGCCCCCGAAAAGTCAGGCACGATCGCCCCCCAGGAGCGCGATGCCCATTCTGCCACTGCGGCCCTCGAATGGCACGGCACGGCGGCCGCCGAGACCTACGCCGGCTGCGGCTGGAACTGGTTCGGCTGGTGGCCGGCCGATTCCGGCACCGACATCAGCGCCTATGGCCAGCTCAGCTTTTGGGTGAAGGTTACCGGCAGCCCGGCCAATCCGGCCATCCAGGTGAGCCTGAACTGCTCGTCAACCAAGAAGCCCACCGCCGCGGTTCCGCTGGCCGATTACGCCAAGGACTTCGCCGACGGCCAATGGCACCAGGTCACCATCCCGCTCCAGGACATCTACAAAAAGGAAAAGACCGACTTCGACCCCAAGACGGCATGGGAACTGGACCTGGGCACCTGGAACATGGACGCGGCCGACCTGCACGTGTTCATCGACGATATCGGCTTCGCCAGGCAGAAGTAGCGGGGCCCGCTCCCGCCGCTCCCTTGACTCCCGCCCCCCAACCCAGCAGAATCCTGCGGGAGCACGGGATGCCACTTCAGCCAAACCAGCTAATCGGGCCGTACGTGCTGATCCGCCAACTCGGCCGGGGCACGTTCGGCGAGGTCTGGCTGGCCCGCCATCACGACCTCAACGAAGAGCGGGCGCTGAAGATTCCCACCGATTCGAAGTACGTCCAGCAGCTCCGCCGCGAGGGCAAGCTCATCTACAGCCTCCAGCACGAGAACATCGTGCGCGGATTCGACCTCAACACGCTCAACGACCCGCCCTACGTCGCCATGGAGTACATCCACGGCGTCACGCTGCGCCAGAAACTCAAGGCCAGCGGCAAGCTCCCGACCAAAGAAGCCCTCGGCATCCTCCGCCATGCTGTGCGCTTTGGTCCACGCGCATGAACACAGTACGCGACACGGGCGGTGCGACGAAAGTGGTCAAGACAACTGACGGGAGACGCGACAATGTCCAAGTTGTTCGAGCGCGGAAAAGTCACAGAGTGGCAAGGCGGTCGCGGGCTGATCATGATCAGTGGGAGCGACGCGTGGTTTCGCGTGCCGCGCTTACAACATGGAGCCGGAGGGTTGGGAGGTTCCGGTCAGCGTTGGAGAAGAGGTCGCGTTTCAATGGATTCACGAAGGCCCCAAGATGATCGTGACCCGATGCGTAAGGCTAAATCACCAGGAACTGCCGGGCGAATGGGCGGCCCGGCAGGAATGGCCGCCGAAAGCTGTAGACGACTGGGTGCCGGAGAAGCAGATCGGTAGAGGGGGCAACGGAGAAGTCTGGGTGGCGAGAGGAAAGGACGGTACGAAGGTCGCGATCAAGTTCCTTCACCGCATGACGGCGGAGGGCTATCAGCGTTTTAGGTCTGAGGTAGTCCTGATGCAGTCGTTGGAGGGCGTCCAGGGCGTCCTGCCACTGTTGGCGTACCACCTCCCAGACAAACTCTCAAAGCAAACGCCGGCATGGCTGGCAACCCCGTTAGTCACCCCGTTCAAGGACTACAGGGGGCTTCGGAGCCTTGAAGATGTCGTGGGCTTCTTCTGCCAAATCTCGGAGACGCTTAGCCGACTCGCGGCTAGGGGTATTTCTCACCGCGATTTGAAGCCGGACAATCTGTTCGTCTCAGAGGGCCGCGCGGTTATCGGGGATCTCGGTTTGGCGAGCTATCCCGGGAAGGTCGATGTGACCCCCTCCAATCAGAAGCTCGGCCCGATGTTTTACCTAGAGAAAACAAAGGGGGAGAAAACAAAGGGGACACTGGAGAAAACAAAGGGGACACTGCTAATTTTGTTCGCCGCCAACTCACGCAGAAATCAGCAGTGTCCCTTTTTTCGCGCCCCATTCCCGCCGCCGGACGCACTACGCGGCTACCCGACCAAGTCGCGAGTATGGCGTGTTGCCTGCACCTGCCCAAACGAATAGGGGGTTGTCCCGAAGTATTTCAAAACTTCCAATCGCCCCTGATCCCCTAAACAGTTAACCGCCCGGTTAAGGCGCCCCGCAGACAAGCCTGTTTTCTCCGCGAGCTCGTTCGCCGTCGCTCGATTCAGCGCCACGGCGGCAGATGCGACAACACGAAGATCCTGGAGGGGATCGTAGCTAAGGCAGTGCTTGAAGTGCAGGAACAGAGCGTAAGTGGGCGTTGCCGTGCCGAAATCATATGGTGCGGTTCCGAAGAACTTCACCGTCTGGACCATGCCGGCGGTCTCAAGCTCGTCTATCGCGTCGTTTACCATCTCTGACGCCAAATGGGTTGCCGCCGCAATGTCCCTGCCCGCAAACTGTGGCTGGAAGGGATCGTCAGCGCCTGCGCCTGCACCAGGTAGGTTCCGACAGTCGACGCGCCTTCGTGATAGTCCTCCGACAGATTCGGCGAGAGCTTGCACGTAAACAGGGGCTGGGCCCGGCGCAGGTCGATCGTCGACGCCGTACGCCAGCTTGGTGAGCCTGTCTACCCCCTCCTCCATTCCCGCTCGCATGTCGAGCCAAAGCCGAGCGCGGAGGGAGACCGGAATCTCGCAGTCCTCCTTCAACAGAGGGACGACGCGTGTAACGCCCTCGATTCGTTGAACGGTGGCGGCATCCAATTCGTCCCTAACCCATTTCGATGCGGCACTAGCTCGGGACAGGACGACCGCGAAGAGACCGCATTGCGCTAGACCTTCTTCGAAAATACGTTGGACAATCGAATCCCCTGGCTTAATGTCCCATTTGTCGTAAAAGAGCGGCACCCCCTTGGCGTTGAGGCCCTTGGCCAGTTCTTCGACCCATGCACGATCTTCGTGCGCATAACTGATGAATACTTTCTTGGCCACTGGATCCATAGGTCACACCTGCGCTGCTCGAATTTGATCCATCCATCCTCGCACGCGATCGCCATCCACAAATGCGTACACAACAACATCTCTGGCGCGGCACTTCCCGTCAGCCAGATCTTTCTTATGCACTGGAGCCATGGCTATGGGCTTCGCCTGATAGCATCCGTCCGCGGTCTTGTCGATCACCTCCAGAATCGCGAGCGGTGCTTCCAAGTCGCCCATGGCGCGCTTCACTTCCAAAAGCATTCCCCGCCCGCCCGGAAGCGGGCCGGCGAGTATGAACACAAATTCACCACCGAAGTCCTTGCATTTCTGAATGTTACTAACTCGCACGCCAGCGTTTCCATTCTGGAAGAGTTCCCACCCCTGAGCGACAACGGAAAGCGTCAAGAAGAAACCCGTGACGGCGAGCAGGACAAGCAGTGCAAATGCCGTACCGGACAACGCCAATCCGGTCGGCGGCGCGAAGAGGTAGCTCAGGATCGAAGCCGCTCCCGTCGCCAGCGCCCACCACCATCTGAAGAACGGCCCAAACAGGAAGCGGATATAGCTGTAGAACGTTGGCTGCATTGCGATCACCATTCGATAAGACGGGCGACACCAGTCGCACCCGCACAGTCTTGCTATGATATTGTACAGATCATCTGGCTGGCATGCCACGATCCGCTCACCGTCGCGAGCCGATTGCGATGTGAATCCCACTGCGGTGGTTCACGCTCGGAATGCCGCAGCAAGTTCAGGATATACCCGCAGGCACCGGAAAAGGGCCATGAATCAAATCGCCTCCTCCGGCGACCGGCGACGGGTTGCTATCTGGACAGAGAGCTGCAACGGGGACGTAAATAGTCCGCTCTCCCAACGAGAGACGAGCACTTGGATGTAGACGGCCGGATGGATGAGTTTCCGCCTGCCTCGAAGACGATCATGCCGACTTTGCCAGCACGGGGACTTTCTCGACGCGTGTCGTAATCTTTACACCCAGGGCGTCGAGAATGCGGGTCGCCCGCTCGACAGTGATGCCGTAATACTCGTTTCGCTCGTCGCGGGAGACTTGCGACTCATGCACGCCGAGCTTTTCGGCCAATTCCCGCTGCGACAGCCCCATCGCGATGCGCACGCCGATGAGCAGTTGCCCGACGCCGTGCAGGTTCTCCAGTTCCTCGAAGCGACATTTCTTGAGCCGCTCGTAGCTCGTAACCTCGTCCTTGATCTGGTCGGAGAACACGCGCGTGGGGTCCAGTGCCCGTTTGATCTGCTCCGGCGCAGGCCCTCGGCGGCCAGCTTCGCTGCCTGATCGCGCAACAGCCGCTCGGCCTCCTCGACCCGCTTGCGCGAGCTCTGGTATTCGGTCTCAGTTCGAATCATGACAAACCTCCGATTTTCACAATGCCCTTGGGCGCAAAGCCGCGGGACTGCCGAAACGCCGACGGGAACGTCAGTTCATGGCCGAACGCATCCACGATGCCCGTCAACTGGCCCACATGCGGAAAAAGCTCGACCCGGTACTTGTGCCACATGGGCAACTGCCGTTTCAGGCTGTAAGCCGAGGCGTACCGGCGGTCGGCGTCCCACGTCCAAATCGGGTCAAGCTCCTGCAGCCGGGCTTCCAATTCGCCGCTGAGATAGCGATCCCGGCCGCACACGAAGTAGCCGTCGATGTCGTTCGGGTGCGGCTTGTTCTCGACGAACGATCCATCCACGAAAACGTCGCGGATGCCGACCCGCCGGAGGTGGTTTACCATGACGGCCAGGTTCCTCGCCAGCGTCTTGCGCCACGGGGCATCCCAATCGCTTCCCCATCCGAGCACGAGCGGCGAGACGAGCAACTGGTCGAGCGTCAGCACGTGGTCGCCGGCCGGCAGCACGCCATCGTCGGTGAACGGCGGAAGAAGGCTCATTCCCCAAGCGTAGAATTAGTAGACGTAAATGTCAAGTAA
This sequence comes from uncultured Phycisphaerales bacterium, assembly GCA_963836515.1. Lineage (GTDB taxonomy): Bacteria > Planctomycetota > Phycisphaerae > Tepidisphaerales > Tepidisphaeraceae > CAWIJX01. The sequence continues at coordinate 731,076 of CAWIJX010000004.1, read as the reverse complement.
AACACAAAGGTTTAATGGCCCTGGAACGCGAAGGGGGTCAGGTTCACTTTTCGGCTGAAGCATCCGCCGCTGCCGTCGTAGGCGCGGGCCAGAAGCAGGTCAGAGGTCAGAAGCCTCTTCCGCCCAACGCGCAAATCGCGACGGCGCTTGCCCGACGGCAACGTGCCGCCTACCCATCCGTCTCCACCCGGATGGCGTTCGCGTTTCCCCTCCTGATACGCCGTGCATAGCCGGCCAGGACGAGTTTGGCGATGGCCGCGCGGATCGCCGGGCGCAATGCGCCGCAGCGCCGGGCCAGATCGACCTCGCTGGGAAACGTCGTGTCTCCCGGCCCGCACTCGGCGATGATCGACGCCGCCAGATCGCCCCCGGTCAACGCCCGCTCGGCCAGCGCGGGTTCTTCCGCGCACCCACTCCCCCGGGCACAGCGCATCGTACTTGGGCTCGAACTCGGCCAGCCACCGTCCCCATTTTCTGGAGAGGGCCGACGCCTGTCGCTCGGCCAGTCGCACCGCGGTGGCATTGCCCCTGTCAATATCGAGCAGTGGCCGGGCCGGCGATGCCCCATGCCCGCAGGCCCTGATGGCCCGGTTGAAACGGTGACGGTCCTGCGGGCAGCGGGCGCAGACCCCTTCGAGCAGGAGTTCCATCGCCGGGCGGTGTTCGGCTTCGAGCTCAGTCTCGATAAGCCTCGCCAGGCGGTGTTTGGCCACATAATCCCCGAACCGCGTCAGCCATGTGTCGGCCATGATGAACAGCCGGACATTGCGCGGCGAAGTCCGAACCGTGTCCAGCAGCAGCCGCTCCAGGTCGGGCGTGCGCGCGGAAGGCTCCACGTTGAACATCGCGCCGAGGCGAGCCCAACGCGATGCGATTCCTTCGATGCTGGCTTCGTTGCGTGTCATGGCGATACTTCCCACGAATCGACATACGCGCGGGCGAGGTCAATGCGCCCGCTGTCCACGCGCCCAACCATCGCATCCAGGTAGCGGCGTACGAAGGCGAGTTCCTCGGCCGTCACGTGCATCAACTTCAGGTGCTCGCGATCCGCGGGACGATGGGCGACGAACTTCATGGCGATCAGATCCAGGCGGCTGATGGCCCACACCCGCAGATGGCCAAAGACGCCGATTTCGATCCGCCGGCCCTCCCAATCATCGGGAAGCGTGCTCGCGAACAGGCACACTTCCGTGTTGAGCCAGTTCGCCGGCAGCGACAGTTCGCGCCCCACCTCGGCCGCGGCTCGCAGCACTTCCTCCACCTCCGCGGGCGGGCGAAAATTCAGAGCGTCAACATCGCCTGTGGTCACGACCGGCGGAAGCTGCCCTATGAGCAGGCCCGCAGCGCCGCCGACGACGAGAAGCTTGACCGGCTGCCGCACGCGAAGCCGCCGGCCCAACAGCCGCAGTGCAGCTCGAATTCGATCGCCATCCAGATATCCGGCCACGAGCACCTCTGTAGGAAAAACTTTACGTACGAACCTGGCGCCCGTCAAGCGCCTGGCCAATCTCACCTCTCTGCGTCCCCTCCGCCCTCCGGCCCAAATCCACCAGAACATGCAGGATGTCTTCAACTCCTGGGCCGAATTCCTTCGCTACCGCGCCAACAAGCCCTATGATAAACAGAAAAAACGGGCCACTGCTGATTTTCGCTCCGGCTGGTCGGCGATCTTTGGCGGCCGCTGATTCTGGGTCGTCCTCGCTGCCTCGACGTGCCGCCAAGCTACGCGACGAGCCGCCGGTGGCCGCGTCGTGCCGCAGCGCGATGACCGAGGGGCGCGGGGCCGAAAAGCTCCTGGAGGACGGCGGGCTGTTTCTCCAGGATCTGAATGAGCCGCAGATCGCCGCGTCGGGGCTGGCGCGAGCCCTGCTCCCAGCTCTGGACCAGCTTGGCCGAGACATTGAGGGCGGCGGCGAAAACCGACTGGGACATGCCCAGGGATCTGCGTAGCGCCCGCACACGCGTTGGCGAGGCCGGCGGAGGCGGCGCGGGAAGCACGGTGGTCCTGAGGCTGAGTTCGCGTTGGGAATACGCGACGCTCTCCTCCAGGCCTTTCTTTAGCCGCTCGAACAATGTGGATGCTTCTGGGTCGCTCATGGCGTGCTCCCTACCGCCATGTCACTTGGTCTTGCGGGACCTGCCCGAGCTTTGCCGCCGGGACGCGCGCCCGAGGACAGCGCGCGATCGAGCTTCAGCAGAGTCTCCTGTCGGGGAACGTGTTTGCCCGACTCAATGCGGCTGATGGTTTCCAGACGGATGCCGGAGCGGCGGGCCAGTTCGGTCTGCGTCCAGCCACGGCTGATGCGGTCGTTCACCAGATCGCGGGCGATGGAAACGTCGATGGCGGCGCGGGCGTCGACGTTGCCGTGGGCGTCGCGGCGGGGACGAGCCGGAAGCATCCCGGCCCGCTCCATCAGGTGACTGAAATCCTTGCGGGAAAGGACCACCAGCTCGTCGTTGGCAATGCGAATGGTCTGCAGGGTCATGATCAGGCCTCGTAAACGTCTTTGCGGTGTTCGATGCGGACGATCCAGACCTCGTCACCCACGACGCGGAACACGATGCGAAAGTCGCCGGTGCGGATCCGAAAATGACCCTTCAGTCCGTACCGAAGCGGCTTGGCTCCGGATACCGCCGGCCAACGCTCCAGCCGGTCCACCACATTGTGCAGACGGTACCGGATCATACGCGGAAGCCCCTGCATTTGTCGGTCTGCTTCGGCCGTCAAGAGCACTCTGGCCATGTTCGTCCGATTGTATCAATAGTGTCTATAGTGTCAAATGGCCGCAGGAATGCCGCCACCCACTCCTCCGGACGCAGCGCATCGTACTTGGGCTCGGCCAGCCACCGTCCCCATTTTCTCGAAAGGGCGGGTGTCTCCGTGCCTCCGTGGTCAAGCGGCGCCCCCGCACGCGACAAATCCCGCCCGACGGCTAAGATGTCGCTTGAGGAGAACGACATGTCATCTCACCTCAATCGGCGTCAGTTCCTCGCCGGCGCGGCCGGAGTGGCCGGTTGCCTGCTGACATCCCGCGTCAGGTCCGCCGAGCCGCTGGCCGCCGCCACGCAGCCCGCCAGGCCGCTGCCCTCATCGCCCGTCGCCATCCAGCGATGCGCCTCCTACGAGCCGCAGGCCGTCCGCGCCAGGCTCGACGCCGCCCTCGACCTGCTCGGCGGAATCAAGCCCCTGGTCAACGGCAAGACCGTCTCCATCAAGATCAACTTCACCGGCGGCGCCGGCAAGCTCGGCGCACTGCCGGCCTCGCGCACCTATCACACGCATCCCAACGTCCTCGCCGCCCTCTGCGCCGCCCTCCACGATGCCGGCGCCAAGCGCATCGTCGTTATCGAAAGCTACTATTCGCTGAAAGACCCCGCCGAAATTCTCGCCGCCGCCGGCTGGGACATCCCCGCGATCAAGGCCGCCGGCGGCCAGACCGTCACCTTCGAGGACACCCACAACCGCGGCCAGTTCCCTGCCTACAGCAGGCTCGCCGTGCCCTGGGGCGGCTTCCTCTATCCCGCCTTCCTCGTCAATCAGCGATACGAGAAGACGGACGTGCTGATCTCGCTGGCCAAGCTCAAGGACCACTCGGCCGCCGGCGTGACCCTCGCCATCAAGAACCTCTTCGGCATGCCGCCGACCTCGCTCTATGGCAACGACGCCCCCAACGAGACCACGACGAGCTACCGCGGCGCCATCCTGCACAACCGCCTCCGCGCTGTTCCCGACGGCGTGCCGGCCGAGATCGACGCCAAGCCCTTCGCCGACTGGGAGCGCCGGGTGCCGCGCATCACGGCCGACATTCTCGGCGCACGGCCGATCGACCTGGCCGTCATCGACGGCATCGAGACCTGCCGTGGCGGCGAGGGCCCGTGGCTCGATGGCGTCGAGCCGCTCCAGCCCCGGCTGCTGCTGGCCGGCCGCAACGCCGTCTGCACCGACGCCATCGCCACCGCGGCCATGGGCTACGACCCGCAGGCGCCGCATTTTGCGTTCCCGTTCCCCGGCGAGAACCATCTCCTGCTCCTGGCCCGCGCCGGCGTCGGCGCCATCGACCCCCGGCGCATCGAGGTCGTCGGCGAGCCGCTGGAAAAGGCGACGTTCCCGTTCAACCCCAAACGCCTGCCCATGGCCAAACCCACGGCCATGGCGGATTTTGGTCAGATGACCTGAGGGCTTTCGCGGCCGAGCACGTCGGCGGCGGGGCCGGGCGATGATGCGCGTGCGGCCGACATCAGCGCGGGGGCGGGCGGTTGTCGCACGAAGGCCTGGTCGATCAGGTAGAAATCATCGGCCGAAATTCCGCTGCGATAATCCACTTCGCCATTGCGATAGCCTCCGTGCTGGCCATCGGCTTGCAGGCGATAGGCCACATCCATCCGGAAGTAATCATCGGCATCAATCTGGCCGTTCAAATCCGAATCGCCGTTGAGGGCGTACTTGACGATGACGCTGTAGAGGCCGGGATGCTGCGAGCCAACCTGCTCGACAAGCTTGGCGCCGCCGTCGTTGTTGATGATCGCTCCGAGGCCGTGGATGGTGTCCAGATCGTCGCGCGCTACGCTGCTGGTGAGACCTTCTCCCTGCCACAGTCCGTTGCTGTCATTGCGTGCGGCCGCGATTTTCGCGTTGATCGTGGCCAGTGCGGCTTCGGCGGCCGACTGATCGGCGCAGTCCACGATCAGGCCATTGTCCGCCAGATCGAGACTCACGCCATCGGTGATGCTCAAGCTCGACGTCCGCAGGACCATCCCCGCCCCGGCCGGCAATTCCGCATCGGCGTCGAGGACCAGGGAGCCCAGCAGCACGTCGGAGCCGGCCTGCCCCAGTTGCACGGCCTCCGCGTCGCTGGTGATGGTCGAATTGCCGAACAACACCTGCCCCTTGTCGATCACAAGCGAGTCGGCCGGCTGTGTGCCGACAAGGACGAGTGTATCCTGTCCGCCCCCGCCGTCGAACGCCACGCCGCCCGCGGGAATCGGATTGCCGTTGGCGAAGTTAACCGTAAGGCGGTCGTTGGTCGCGCCGCCCGTGAATCGGATCGCAACGAATGCGGCCAAGGGGTACGCGCTTGACCCGGCGGGCGAATCGGTCTGTAGAAACGCATGGTCCGATGTCAGGCTCAGGCTGAAATCGGCGGCGTTGCCGCCGCCCGACAGGAGCAACACGGACGACTCATACGCGCCCATGTCCACGATCGGCGGCGTGCCGCTGCCGGTGTCGGGAGCGGTCGGGACGTCGAACGAACCGCGGATTTCCGGCCAGATCGGTGACGAGGCCGGCCGGGACGGCGCTGTTGTCTCCGGCGTCAATGCACGGCGAGGCAGGCCGCAGACGCAGATCGCCGTAATCGTCGTCGGCCGTGCCCCATTTCCCGTCGAGGCCGGGCGACGGGTTGCGGACAAAGAGCGGGTCGGTGTCGATCTGCCCCAGGCCCGGATAGCCTCCGCCCTGAATGTCACAATGGCTCAGGAACGTGGCACTCCCATAGTCAAAGATTTGTCTGCCATCGCCAGCGATGTTCCCCCAGAAGATGCAGTTGGTGGCCAGGAGACCGGTGGCGTTATCGTACATGGCGCCACCATTCCCGTTCGCGGCCACATTCGCGGTCAGGGTGCAGTTCGTCAGTTTCGGCGTCGCATGGTAGTTTGTGACCGCACCTCCGCCAAATTCCGCGATATTCGCGACAAAGGCGCATCCTGTCAGCTCGGGCGCGGAGTAGCTGTCATTGTACATCGCGCCGCCAAATGCGCCGGCGGTATTGCCGGTGAACATGCAGTTGGTGAGGTCCGGCGAGGCATCGTTGTACATTCCGCCGCCATCGTTCGAAGCCGAGTCGCGGCTGAAGACGCAGTTGGTGAAGGCTGCTTCGGAACCGGAGACATTACAGACGCCGCCGCCGACGTTGAGGGCGCTGTTGCCGCTGAACGTGCAGTTGCGGATCGTGGGGCGGCCCGAGGCGTTGTACATCCCGCCGCCGTCAAAGTCCGGAGAGCTGCTTCCATTGGCGTTGCCACCCTCAATCGTGAACCCATCCAGGATTGCCGTGGCGTCGGTGCCGCTGCTAACCGCCACGTGATAGCTGTTGTCGGAGTTGTCACCCGGCCTGCCGATGTCGCCGCTGAGGGTCGTGGCGTCGGCATTCCAGTCACGCTGGGCGAAAGTTCCGCCGACATCCGGGAAACCACCGAAGACCGCCACGCCGCTCGCGAGCGCGAAGCTGATGATCCGGTCTGTTCCAGTGGTCGGCATATACGTGCCCGCCGCTACCCAGAGCTGGTCGCCCGGCTGGGCAATCGCCAGGGCCGACTGAAGGCTCGTGAAGCCATTTGCCCAACTGCTGCCGTCATTCAGCCCGCCGGCCGTAGCCTTCACATAAAGCGGCTGCGCCTCATATGCGCCCATATCGACGATTGGCGCGGTCCCGCTCCCGGTGTCGGGCTTGCTGACGATATCAATGAAGCGATAGTTGCCGCCCAGGTCGGTTGTCACGCCGGCCGGCACGGCGGCGTTGTCTCCAGCGTCGATGCACGGAGAGGATATTCTCAAGCGCAGGTCCCCATAGTTGTCGTCGGCCGTACACCATATGCCATCGAGACCGGGGCCGGGGTTGCGTACGAATTGCGGGTCGGAGTCGATATTTCCCGTCCCGCCCGATGTCCAGTCTTGGATGCCGCAATAGGTCACGGCCGGAGCACTGGGGCCAGCGTTATCGAGCAAAGAACCGCGCCCGCCCAGAGAATGCTGTTGGAGACAACGGGGGACGAGGAACCATCGTTGTAGATCGTGGTGCCGGAGTTGTCGCTGAACGTGCAGTTGACGATCGCCGGAGATGATCCCCAGTTGCAGATGCCGCTGCCGGAAGCAGCGGTGTTTCCGACAAAGATGCAGTTGGCGATCGTCGCGGGCGGATCGGCTGGCTCATACTGGTTGAAGATGCCGCCGCCCGAGCCGCCGGAGTTCCCGAGAAAAGCGCAGTTCGTGATGACCGGCGAGGAAGACTCGTTCACCATCCCACCCCCGTTTGAGGCGGTGTTTCGAAACGAACGTAGTGTTGGTGATCCTGGGCGAAGACGAGGCGTTGTACATCCCGCCGCCGTGAGCACTGACCGAGTTACTGTCGAATGTGCAGTCCGTGACGCTCGGAGAGGACGATGAGTTGAACATCCCACCGCCGTATTGAGCCCAGTTCTGGGTGAACGTGCAGCCCGTGAACGTCGGCGAAGACCCCTGGTTGTACACCCCGCCGCCGGAAGCATTGGCGAGATCTGCGATGAAAATGCAGTTTGCCACCGTCGGCGATGCGGAAACGTTGTACATCCCGCCGCCGACAAATTGCCCGGGGCCGCTCCAGTTGTTGGCATTGCCACCCATGATCGTGAACCCATCCAGGATTGCCGTGGCGTCCGTTCCGCTGCCCACCACGACGTGATAGCTATTGTCACTGTTGTCACCTGCTAGGCCGATGTCACCCGAGAGGATCGTGGCGTTGGCGTTCCAGTCACGCTGAGCAAGGCTTCCGCCGCCGTCCGGGAAGCCGCCGTAGATCGCCACGCCACTCTTGAGCACGAAGCTGACGGTCCGGTCGGTGGCAGTCGTCGGCGTGTACGTGCCGGCGGCCACCCAGAGCTGGTCGCCCGGCTGGGCGATGGCCAGGGCCGGCTGAAGGCTCGTGAAGGCGTCTTTCCAACTGCCCCCGTTGTTCAGCCCCGTGGCGCTGTCATCGACGTAGAGGGCGACGTGTGCCTCATACGCGCCCATGTCCACGATCGGCGCAGCGCCGCTGCCCGTATCCGGCACGCTGGGAATATCCACGAAGCGGGCGTAACCGCCCAGATCGGTGGTAATGCCGGCCGGAACGGCGCTGTTGTCGCCGGCGTCGATGCAGGCTGATGTAAGCTGCAATCGCAGATCGCCGTAATCGTCGTCGGCCGTGCCCCAGGTGCTGTCGGGACCGGGGCTGGGGTTCCGGATGAATTGCGGATCGGCGTCGATGTTCCCGTCGCCGGGATAACCATCCTGGATGTCGCTGTAGGTGATGGCGGTCGAGCTGTCGCTTGACTGAGAGACCTGTGGGAAACTTGCGGCGATGTTTCCCCAGACGATACAGTTGCTCAGCGTCGCCGACGAGGAGGTTTGGCTGTACATCCCACCGCCGGAGCTGTCAGCCGCATTCCCGATGAACGTGCAGTTGACGATTACCGGAGATGACACCCAGTTGCAGACGCCGCCACCGGAAGCAGCGATGTTTCCAACAAAGATGCAGTTGGCGATCGTCGCGGGCGAATTGGCCGACTCGTTCTCGTTGAAGATGCCGCCGCCGAAGCCGCCTGAGCCGGCTGAGTTCCCGAGAAAAGCGCAGTTCGTGAGATTCGGAGACGACGATGCGTTGAACATCCCGCCGCCGTATTGTGGGGCCCGATTCTGCGTGAACGTGCAGTTCGTCAACGTCGGCGAAGACCCCAAGCTGTACATTCCGCCGCCGGAAGCAGCCGTGTTTCCGCTGAACGTGCAGTTGGTCAGCGCCTGAATGCAGAAGGAATTGTACATCCCGCCGCCGTCGCCCGATTGAGCCGTGTTCGCGCTAAACGTGCAGTCGGTCAGCGCCGCGCTACCGGGAGAGCTGATATTACACATCCCGCCGCCGTCGCCCGATTGAGCCGTGTTCCCGCTGAACGTGCAGTTGGCCAGGCACGGCGATGAGTTCCAGTCGTTCCACATTCCCCCCCGGAAGCAGCCGTGTTTCCACTGAACGTGCAATTGGTCAACTGCGGCGAGGAGGAAAAGTCGTACATCCCCCCGCCGCCGTACTGCGCTGAGTTCTCCCTCAAAGTGCAGTTACGTATCGTTGGATTGCCAAAATCGCTGTAAATCCCTCCGCCATAATAGCTTGGATAACTGATGCCATTGGCCTCGCCACCCGTGATGGTGAACCCATCCAGGACGGCCGTGGCGTCCGTACCGATTGCCACCACCACGTGGTAGCTGTTGTCGGAGTTGTCATTCGGCGTGCCGATGTCACCGGAGAGGATCGTGGGGTTGGCATTCCAGTCACGCTGGGCGAAGGTTCCGCCGCCATCCGGGAAGCCACCGTAGACCGCCACGCCGCTCTTGAGCACGAAGCTGACGGTTCGGTCGGTGCCAGTCGTCGGCGTGTACGTGCCGGCCGCCACCCAGAATCTGGTCGCCCGGCTGGGCAATCGCCAGGGCCGGCTGAAGGCTCGTGAACGCATCGTTCCAACTGCCGCCGTTGTTCAGCCCCGTGGCCGTGTCATCGACGAAAAGGGCGACGTGCGCTCATAGGCGCCCATGTCCACGATCGGCGCAGTGCCGTTGCCGGTATCCGGCACGCTGGGAATATCGACAAACCGGGCGTAACCGCCCAGATCGGTGGTGACGCCGGCCGGGACGGCGCTGTTGTCTCCAGCGTCGATGCACGGTGATGTAAGCTGCAACCGCAGGTCCCCATAGTCGTCATCCGCCGTGCCCCATATGCCGTCGAGGCCGGGGCTGGGGTTCCGGATGAATTGCGGATCGGCGTCGAGGTCGTGATCTGCCGCCGCGCCATATCCGCCCTGGATGTCGCAATAGGTCACGACGGGAGCGCAAGCGTTGTTGTGTATCTGGCTGTCGTGAGTCGCGGTATTCGCCCACAGGATGCAGCTTGTCAGCAGGATGCAGCTTGTCAGCGCTGCCGAGGATGACCAGTTGAGCATCCCGCCGCCGCTGCCGCCGGCGGCCGAGTTCCCGCTGAACGTGCAGTTAACCACCGCGAGCGACGAGGAGTAGTTGTACATCCCGCCGCCGTCAACAAGCGCCGTGTTGCCGCTGAAGATGCAGTTCGTCAGCATCGCCGCATTTGTGAAATCGTTGTAGATTCCGCCGCCGAAATTGGCCGAGTTCTCGCCGAATGTGCAGTTCCTCAATGTTGGCGAAGCTGAGTCGTCGTTGTAGATCCCGCCGCCTGAACTGCTGATGCCGGTGGCTGAGTTGCCGCTGAAGACGCAGTTGATCGGCGCTGGGGAAGAAGAGATATTGCATATCCCGCCGCCTTCGTATTGGACTGAATTCGAGCTGAACATGCAGCTCGTCAACGTCGGCGAAGACGAATCGACGTTGCAGATACCGCCGCCGTAGGCATAGGCTGAATTCCTGCTGAACGTGCAGTTCGTCAAGGTCGGCGAAGACAAGCTATTGTACATCCCACCGCCGTACCCGGACGGGTTGGAGGCCGAATTCTCGCTGAACGTGCAATCCGTTAACGTCGGCGAAGACCCGAAGCTGTTGAACATCCCGCCGCCATCGCCCGGGGTCGAGTTTCCAATGAACATGCAGTTGGTCAACGTCGGCGAAGACGAATCGCGGTTGGACATTCCGCCGCCATGATATTTGGCCGAATTTCCGCTGAACGTGCAGTTCGTCAACGTCGGCGAAGACGAGTAGTCGTTGAACATCCCGCCGCCATCGCCCTCGGTCGAGTTGCCGATGAACGTGCAGCTCATCAAGATCGGCGAAGAGAGAAAGTTATAAATCCCCCCGCCCTCGCAGATGGATCCGGCCGCGGAATTTCCGTTGAAGGTGCAGTTCCGAAGCGTGGGGCTGCCAGCGCGGGTGTACATGCCGCCGCCATAGCTGTCCGGGTTGCTGCCGTTGGCATTTCCCGCCGTGACGGTGAACCCGTCGAGGATTGCAGTTGCATCGGTTCCGCTGCCGGTCACGACGTGATAGCTGTTGTCAGAGGCGTCGCCCACGACGCCGATGTCGCCGGAGAGCGTCGTAGCGTACGTCCCCACGTCCCGAATGTCGCCGCCAGCGCCATATCCGGCATACCCGCCATACAGGCCCACGCCGGTTTTGAGCTTGAACGTGACGCTCCGGGCATCGCCGAGCGTCGTGGGCAGGCTCGGAAAATACGTGCCCTCCCCGACGTGAATCTCATCGCCGCTTCCGGCCGCCGTCAGCCCCGCCTGCAGATCGGCGAACGGGGTATCCCACGACTTGCCATCGCCGCCGGCCGGGGCGCTGTTGTCCACGTACCAGGTCGACAGCAGCACCCGCCCCTCCAGCGCCTCAGCGACCCAGCCCGCGGACATTCTCATCCTGCCCGCGCGCCCAAGCCGATTCCGCCTCGCCATCCCGCGCCGCCTGAACATTCCGGTAGCCATCACGGTCCTCCTCAAGTCGCGATCGCCCTCAGCTCTACAACTGTGGATTCTACCGACCACACTACGTCGTGCAAGTCGTTGCTGTACAAAGCAATGCACTTGCGCCGCTGAGCTGCGATATCTGGTCGTCGTTCACCACCATGTAGCCTGCTGCCGCGAATTTCTGACACGGAAATCGCATTTCGCATGGGCACTGGCGGCACTACATGGCGAAATCGGCCGGGACTTGCTGTAGAATCCCCGCCTCGTCGCCACTGCGGCGGCCATTGCTTATGCGACTACCTGAGTTGTGCATCCGCCGGCCGGTTTTTACGACGATGCTGATCCTCCTGCCTTTGACGCTGGGGGTCTACAGCTACTTCATGATCGGCGTCGATCTCTTCCCCAACGTCGATCTGCCCATCATCAACATCACCACCACGCGAGCGGGCGCGAGCGTCGAGGAGATGGAGACCGGCGTCACGAAGCTGATCGAAGAGGCCGTCAACACGATCTCGGGCGTGGACGAGCTGCGCTGGGTCACCAAGGAAGGCATCAGCGTCGTCAACATCGTGTTCCTTCTGGAGAAGAACCGCGACATCGCCCAGCAGGAGGTGCAGAGCAAGATCAACACCATCCTGCCGCGCCTGCCTACCGGCACGGATACGCCGATCATCGACAAGTTCGACATCGATGCCTCGCCGGTGCTGACGATCGCCGTGTCGGCCAAGCGCGACCTGCGCGTGCTGACGGAGATCGCCGACAAACAGATCAAGGAGGCGCTGAGCAGCCTCAACGGCGTGGGCGCGGTGAGCATCGTCGGCGGGCACAAGCGGGCCATCCAGGTGACCATCGACGCCAAGCAGCTCGAAAGCTACAACCTCTCGATCGACCAGGTGGGGCGGGCGCTGGCGTCGCAGAATATCGAGCTGCCCGGCGGCCGGGTCGATCAGAACACGCGCGAGCTGGTGCTGCGGACGATGGGGCGGGCGCAGAACGCCAAACAGTTCAAGGACATCATCATCGCCAACGTCAACGGCCAGCCGATCCGCATCCGCGACATCGGCGACGCCAACGACAGCTACGAGGAGCCGCGGAGCATCGGCCGGCTCGATGGCGACAACGCGGTGCTGCTGGTGGTGCAGAAGCAGAGCGGCACGAACACGATTGATGTCATCGAGACGGTGAAGGCGAAGCTGGCCGACATGCAGCGGGTTTTCGCGCAGGAGGGCAAGTCGGACCTGCGCATGGAGGTCATCCGCGACCAGTCGCGCTTCATCAATGCCTCGCTGCACGAGGTGAAGAAGCACCTGGTGCTGGGCGGCATCCTGGTGGCGCTGACGATCCTGCTGTTCCTGCGGGATTGGCGGACGATGCTGATCGCGTCGACGTCGATTCCCGTGTCGCTGATCGCGACATTCGCGGTGATGCGCGGGCTGGGGTTCACGATCAACAACATCACCATGCTGGCGCTGGTGCTGGCGGTGGGCATCGTGATCGACGATGCGGTGGTGGTGCATGAGAACATCTTCCGCTGGATGGAAGAGAAGGGGATGGGCGCGTGGGAGGCGGCCATGGGCGCGACCAAGGAGATCGGCCTGGCCGTCATGGCGACGACGTTCTCGCTGATCGTGATTTTCCTGCCGATCGCGTTCATGAGCGGCCGGGTTGGAAGGTTCTTTTACTCATTCGGCATCACGACGGCGGTGTCCATTTTGATGTCGCTGCTGGTGAGCTTCACGCTCACGCCGATGCTGTGCTCGCGATTCCTCAAGCTCTCGAAGAAGGCGCAGCGGGAAGGCCGGTCCCACCACAGCGGCGGGTTCCACGGCTGGGTTTTCGAGAAGCCGTACATGGTGAGCCTGCGCTGGGCGATGCGACATCGCTGGGCGGTGATGCTCGCGGCCGCAGTGGTTGTGGCATCGCTGTTCCCGATCAAGTCGGCGAAGTGGCCGGGGCTGGTCTCCATGCTCGGCTTCGATTTCATCCCCAAGGATGACCAGAGCGAATTCGAGGTGGCCGTCACCACGCCGCAGGGCTGGACGCTCGACCGGGTGGACAAGACCTTCCGCGAGATCGAGCAGCAGCTTCAGAAGATGGAGGGCGTGACCAACGTCATGACCACCATCGGCGACACGACCGGCAAGGTCACGCGCGGGCAGGGCGAGGTGACGACGGGCGGCATCTACGTGCGCATCGAGCGACCTCGACGAGCGAAAAATCAGCCAGTTCCAGGTGATGGACGATACGCGCGCGCTGCTGGCGCGGTATCCCGACCTGCGCACGGCCGTGCAGCTTCCGGCCGCCATCAGCTCCGGGCAGGTCAACGCCGATGTCGAGTTCATGCTCGTCGGCCCGGACCTCGACAAGCTCACCGAATACAGCGAGCGGATGCTGGCCAAGCTCCGCACCGACCCGCGCATGGTCGATGTGGACACGACGATGGCGCTGCGCAAGCCGGAGATGCGCATCCAGATTGACCGCGAGCGGGCCAGCGACCTGGGCGTGTCAGTTGAGACCGTGGCATCGACCTTGCGCGTGCTGGTGGGGGGGCAGATCGTCTCCGACTTCCGCGACGCCAGCCTGGGCGAGCTCTACGATGTCTGGCTGCGCACAAGGACATCAACCGCAAGGACCGCGCGACCGTCGAGAACCTCACCATCCCCTCGACGAAGTCCGGGCTCCTGCGGCTCTCCAACGTCGCGCGGATCAGCGAGGCGCCCGGGCCATCGCAGATCGACCGCTTCTCGCGGCAGCGCAAGAATCTCGCTCGTGGCCAACCTCAACGGCATCGCCATCAACCAGGCGCAGGAAAAATTCATGCGCATCGCCGGCGAAGTCAACGACGAGATGAAGGCCGGCCCGGAATATGTCCTGATCCCCAGCGGCCGGGCCAAGGTCATGGGCGAGATGATCTTCAACTTCCTGCTGGCTTTCGGCTTCTCGCTGGCGTTCATGTACATGATCCTGGCGGCGCAGTTCGAGAGCTTCGTCCATCCGGTAACGATCCTGCTGGCCGTGCCGATCACGATCCCCTTTGCGCTGCTCTCGCTGATCTTCCTGAACCAGCCGATGTCGATGTATGGCATCCTTGGCATGTTTCTGCTGTTCGGCATCGTGAAGAAGAACGGCATTTTGCAGGTGGATTACACCAACGTCCTGCGCGGACGAGCGGCCGACAGCGAAGAGCATGTCCCCGAGCCGTATCGCACCAGCGAATGTCCGCCGGGCGCTGGCTGGTGGGTGCGCTGGGTCAAGCGCCAGCGCGAGGACAAGCGCACGCGCCTCTGGGCGATTGTCGAGGCCAACCGCACGCGGCTTCGCCCGATCCTCATGACCACGCTGATGCTGATCTCGGGCATGATCCCCATCGCCATGGGCGCCGGCCCCGGCGCGGCGAGCCGCGCGGCCATGGCCAAGGTCATCATCGGCGGCCAGGCCATGAGCCTGCTGCTGTCGCTGCTGGTGACGCCCGTGGCGTATTCGCTCTTCGATGATCTGTCCCTGTGGCGAAAGCGAAAGCATCCGGCGCATGTGGAGCAGGCGCCGCAGAAGAGTCAATTGTGCCGCCAGTACACTCACTGGCGGAATGACGGCCGCAGCCGGCGAACATGCCCACGCCGGCCGAATCAGGCTCCTTGAACAGATGAACATCTCGCTCGGCCGGCGTGAGCATGCCACCCGGCGATTGCGTGACATTGCGATGGGGTGGCATGCTCACGCCCGGCGCTGGTGATGCTGTTTGCCGCGCGAACCCGCTCGCCGGGCGTGGGCATGCTGGCGTCAGGCATCGCAGGAGCGTCATCAGGCAGCCGCGGACAGTCACTGCTTCAACCACGCATCATCTGCGGCCGTGAACACAATGCGATCCCGCGGCAGCCGGCCGATGTCGAAGCGGGCCAGAAGCTCGGGGATCTCGGCCGAATCGCCGCATTCCACGCCGCACCATCGCCCCAGCAGCGAAAGCAGTCGCTGTCGCGTCGCTCCAAGCTGGCGATAGTATGCCAGGCGCGTGTCGCCGTGGCGCTTGGCCAGCCGCCGTCCGTCGGTCCCCACCACCAGCGGGAGGTGCCAGTATCGCGGCACACGGTCGGCCAACCCGAGCGCCCGATACAGCAGGATCTGCCTCGGCGCCGAGTCCAGCAGATCATCGCCGCGGACGATCTCGCTCACGCCCATGTCGGCATCATCCACCACCACCGCAAGCTGATACGCCGGCGTGCCATCGCCCTTGGCGATCACGAAATCGCCGAGTTGCCGCGCCGGGTTGATGCTTTGCGGGCCGGCAAAGTCGTCAACGAACTCGACCGGTTCATCATTGACTTGGAAGCGAATGGCCGGGTCGCGGCCGGAGAACTGGCGGGCTTCCTCGACGCTGGCGAATCGCCCGCGGCACGTGCCCGGGTACACGCCCGCGCCATCCTCCGCGTGAGGCGCGCTGGCGGCTGATCCAACTTCACTCCGCGTGCAGATACAGGGATAGGCATGGCCGCTCGCCAGCAGGCGGTCGATGGCGGCCTGATACAGCGCCATCCGCGATGATTGATGGACAGGCCCTTCATCCCAATCGATGCCCAGCCACGAAAGGTCGTCGATTGCCAGCCGATCGGCGCCCTTCTTCACCCGTGGCCCATCGAGGTCCTCGATGCGCAGGATGATTCGCCAGCCGCTTTGCCGTGCCAGCACCCAGTTGACGAGAAACGTCCGCGCATTGCCAAGGTGCAGCGCGCCGGTCGGCGAGGGAGCGAGACGAGTGAGGGGCATAGTTCCGTCTGAAGCGGAAGCGTCAGCGCCCGCCCTTCGTTTCGCGTCGGAGCGGGCGCTGACGCTTCCGCTTCAAGAATAACAGAGCGGGCGCTAACGCTTCCGCTTCAGACGTTGGTCCTGCAGGTAGATCACGCTGAACACCACGATCAGGATGATCGACAGCGGCGCCACAAACCGGAACGACATCTTTCCGCCGCTATTCTCGGCCGGTCCCAGCAGCTTCTCCACATCCCTCTTCACCTGCGCCGCGGCCCTCTCAGCCTCATTGGCCGCCTTGTCCGGCTGCGCGCCCGGGCCGTTGCGAATGGCCAGCCGGAGCGTGTTGGCCGTCTCCGACGGCAGCGAGCGCTTCGCCGACCACTCCGCCACCACCTGCGCGGCCTTGCCCTGTGCCTCAAGCAACTCCGCCTTGCGCAGCTTGGCCTTGGCATCCGCCGGCAACAACGCCGCCAGCGCGGCATAGGTGCGGTCGATGCCCCTGAGCACATCCACCGTCTTCTGCTCGCCGGCCACGAGTTGCCGGTGCAGATATGTGTCGGCAATCCGCCCCATCACCGGCGTTGTCACGGTGCTCACGAACAGCCCGCCGATTCCACCCAGCACGGACAGTGCCATGGCCCCGCCCTTGGGCACGCGCTCCGCCGCCGTGCCGAGCATCGTCGGCCAGAAATAGCAGACGCCAAACGCGAAGATCGTCGCCGCCACGCCGACCATGACAATGTTGCTCGCGAAGCTCAGCAGCAGCAGCCCGGCCGCCGCGAGGATCGACGACAGCAGCAGCATCGGGATGTTCCCCAGCGCGCCGACGATCGGCCCCGCGAAGAACCGCAGCACCGCCATCAGCCCCGTGATCCACACCAGCACCAGCAGGCCCGGCACGCCGCCCGCCTCGAGCACCGGCGGAATCCATCGCTGCGGGCCAAGCTCCAGCGACGCCGTCAGCATCATGCACACCAGCAGCACCAGGAACAGCGGCCGCATGAAGGTCTCCTTCATCATCCCGCCAAACGACACGCCCGACTGCACGCGCTCGGTGGCGGGGAAGCGCTGGCCGATGAACAGGAAGGCATACGCCACCGTGGGTATGAAGATCAGCGCGATCTTGAGCTTCCAACTGTCCAGCGCCGGGATCTTCGCCATTGCAAACGTCGCCAGCCCGCCGATGACGATGCCGCCGGGGAACCACATGTGGAACTGGTTGAGCTTCTCGGTCTTGCTGGCGGGATAGATCGTCGCGATGAGCGGGTTGCACGCCGCCTCGATCGCACCGCCGCCGAACGCGTTGACGATACCGCCGCAGAGCAGCATCCAGAACCCGTTGGCGTAGATCATCATCAGCGCGCCGCCGATGTGACACACGAACGCCAGCCAGATGATCAGCCGCATCCCCAGGGCATCGCATAGCGGGCCCAGTGCAATGATCGCCAGCGTAAAGCCCCACCCCGACCACCCCGCGATCTGCCCGGCCTGCTCGTTGGTCAGCAGGAACTGCTCTTTGATGGCCGGAATGATCGCCGACATGATCGCGAACATCATCGCCGACGAGGTCAGGGCCACGCAGCTCCCGACAAACATCGGCCGGGGATGTACGGCCGGTCCACCGGTCAGCGGCGGCGAGGCATAAGGCAAAGTCTGCGACATAGAAATCTCCAAAAGACCCTAACCGGCTGTGCCGGAATCAAAGGGGCGATGACGAATGAGAAATGAGGAAGCAAACTCGAATGAGGAAGCTCGAAAACGCC
Organism: uncultured Phycisphaerales bacterium; assembly: GCA_963836515.1. GTDB lineage: Bacteria > Planctomycetota > Phycisphaerae > Tepidisphaerales > Tepidisphaeraceae > CAWIJX01. Next base: position 713,419 of record CAWIJX010000004.1, on the reverse strand, counting down.
GGGACCGCACCTCGCGACGGAAACAAAGCAGAGAGCTGACAGCGACCCCAGACGCGAATCGCCGCTTCCTCTTTCAGACTTCTTTCCTCATTTCTCATTGCTTTTTCCTCATTCCTCTCGAACGAGCTCGCGGTGCGGCATCGGAATCCAGACCCTACACCCTTTCCCACTTCCCCGACTCAATCGACTCCACCAGCGCGCTCAGGCATCGCTGCGACATCACGCCGTCGGCGAAGGTGGCATACTCGCACATCCTCGCCGCGGATGGCCTTCACGAACGACTCCATCGTGTTCTTCGGCTGCTGGTCGGCGAACCCGCTGGGCACGGTGAACTTCGGGAAGTTCTCGTGCCGCCACGTGCCATAGCTGGTCATCGCCTGGCCGGTGTAGAGCGAGATCGTGTCGTTGTCCTCCGAGCAGATGCGCAGCACGCCCTTGTCGCCCGAGACTTCGATGTGGAAGAAGTTGCCGTAGCCGGGGATCACCTGGCTGGTCTCGTAGGTGGCGATGGCGTTGTTATCGTATTCGATCAGGAAGCTGGCGTTGGTGTCGGTGGTGATCTTCTGCGGCTTGCCGTGATCATCGAGCTTGGTGGGGATCAGCGTCTGCATCGTGCCGACGAGGCGCTTGGGCGCCAGGCCGGTCACAAACGCCACGCCGTCGAGCATGTGAACGCCCAGATCGCCCAGCGCGCCAAAGCCCGCCTCCTTGATGTCGTTGCGCCAGACGAACTTCGGCGCGGCCCCCAGAAAGCTCTGCAAATACCTCACATTCATCCGCTGAATCCGGCCAATCTCGCCATTACGAATGATCTCGCGCGCAGAACGAAACGTCGTCACGTTGCGATACGAGAAGTTGATCGCGCCGAGCTTTTTCGCCTTGGCTCGCGCCTTCTCCATCGCCAGCGCCTCCTCCAGCGTCATCGCCATGGGCTTCTCGCAGATGACGTGGCACCCCGCCTCCAGCGCCGCGATCGACAGCCGCGCATGCACGTAGTTGGGCGTGCAGACCGATGCCAGATCGGGCCTGGTCTTCTCCAGCAGCCGCTTCACATCCGTCTCAATCTCGGCCTCGGGAAACCGCTCCTTCCACTTGCCCAGCGTCTCCTGGTTGATGTCGAGGAACCCGACGACCTTCATGTCGGGCTGCTTGCTGTAGGAATCAACGTGATGGTGGGAAATCCCGCCGGCGCCAGAATGACGTAACGTAACGGCTGCATGATTCTCCTTTCGCGATCAATCGTAACGGATGAAGGTTTGTAGTGCGAGCCGGGAGCGCGCGTCCTCGCCCGCAGGAGATCCGCCCGCACAAATGCGGCTGAGGACAGCCGCGCTCCCGAAGGACGCGCACCCCTGCCATTGAAACGGCGTGTTGCCCCTGCGGTATCTGGTATGGCTTGGGTGACAGAAACGACCAACCTCTGCACGGCGGCATTCCGCTTCGGGTGATCGCCCTGCACGCTTTTGCTGGCGAACGCCTTCCTGCAGGATACAATACAATAGCTGCGTACGAGTGACGATCTGTCCGCCCGACGAAAGAGCGGGAGCCTTTATGATCAAATCCGACGCTTCACAGGTGCAGACCAGGAAAGCTGCGGCATGGACGGAGGCAGTGTTGGCGCGCATCGCGGAGTTGCAGCATTTGAAGCCAGGTTGGGACGGCTACGGAAGCCCGCCGATGACGGTTCGGGCGGCCCACATCGCGAGTGCCATCATAGCCGCCTGCAATGATTACGTGCCGGAGCCAGAGATCGTGCCGGTGACGGGCGGCGGGATCGGCATCGTCTGGACCACGCCGCAGGGCGACGTGGAGATCGAGGTCCTGCCTGATGGCGGCGTGCAATACGTCGTGGAAGCAGGCGAAGCAAGCAGTGATGGCGTCCTGTCGCGCACAGATGCTCCGGCGCGTGCCGCGGCAATGATCAACCATCTGTAGAATCGATCCATCTCTTGCCTGACGAAAACGACCAACCTCCGCAGCGCCCACCCGTGCAACTGGATTATCAGGCGCCGCCACCAGACAGCAGCCCCGCCGTCGCGTTCGTGAAGCAGGCCCTGGCCGGCATCGGCGCGCTTGGCCTTCTGGAATTCGCGGCGATCCAGATCGTGCTCGCCAATCCATTGTGGGACATGGGTCTGTTCATCATCGCCACGCCGATGCTGCTGTTGATCGTGCTGGGCGCGGCGCTTTGGTGGACTCGACTGAGCCGCGGGTTCCTCGTGGGGGCCCTGGCTGGCTCGGGGCTGGTCTTGCTGATGCTGGGCGCTGCGCCCCTTCAATGTTGCGGATGTGAGCTGAAACGTGCCATGGCTCCGTCGCTGATCCCGCTGTCGTGTACGCCAGAAGCAGGACCGATCTCACATCGCACCGATCGCGATCGCGCCCGCCAGCATCATTGCAGCCGCCCCCGCTCGCCTCCATCCGCCCCGCCCCATCAGCCGCAACCCGCAAGCCATCGCGCCGGCCGCCGCGAGCCCCAGATATAACATACCCAGCGTCTGCGAAGCCTCCGCTTTGCGCCAGATCTCGATGATGTTCGACACGCGCCGCCCCTCGGGGTCCGCCCGGAGTTGCACATCGCGGTCCATGAACTGCGGCGGGATCACCGTTGCGCATGCGCGTCCAGTAGCCGCCGGGCATGCCCAGCTCGCCCGCGAGATCCGACAGCGTATACGCGGATTCGCCGGCGAATTCGGTCAGGAAGGCATGGCGGAACTTCGCGATCCTCAGAAACAGGGCCTCGTAGCTGCTGCGGCTCTCAGCCCGACTGCCCGGCCGAAGATCTTCGGCATCCACCTCGGAGTTGTTCCAGTTCTCGCAGCGGTATCGCCATTGGCCGAGGATGTAGATCAGAATCTCATTCTGCCGGGCGGCCGAAATCCTCGAGATAATCAGAGGATAAACCAGCGACTCACTCGTATAGGAATACGAGATCGGATGCGGCGCTGCGATCTGCAAGTCCGACGGCTGCGCGGACCTTCATCGCCAGCCAGAACCAGCCCGCTCGAATGTACGGCTTCAGGGCCGGCTCGGAGTTGGGCGGAAGCTGATACTCATTGGCCGCCAGCCACCGCTGCAATTCATCGGCCTTCCCGGCCGACAGCACCGCATAGTCGAACATCCCCGCCTGCCCCGTCTCGTGAACGGTGACGGCGGCCACCGCCTCTTCCTTCCCGCCACTGGCGCTGCAGGCGCACCCCGCATGGTATTCCATCAGCACGATCTTCGGCGCGGTTGCGGCTTCGAGCTTGCTGAAGATGGCATCGTCGGCCGGCTTGACATCGGTTGGCTTGGCGGGCACGGGAACCACCCATGCCAGTTCCGTCGGCCCCTTCTCAAAGTGCGTGCGGAGAATGACCCGCACCTGCTGATCGCGCACAATGAGCAGCGCCTCCTGCCGGGGCGACTGCACGAGCTGTCCGGCCGTGCCGAGAACGGTGCGCCGGACCATCATGCCATCGGCATGGACGTGCGAAAGCCAGCCAATGGCGCAGATGAGAAATGCTGTCGATCGGACCATGAAGTCCTCCTTCTTGACCTTTAGTGCGGCCGCGGGCGAAAGGTTCACTCGCGCTTGCTCTTTGCGTTGGACCACTGCTCCTGGGCCTCTTTCAGGAAGTGCTCGAATGTCCAGGTCAGGTACTCGAACCGCTGGAGCGCGGCCGCGTCGTCGCGCAACTCCTGGCGGGCCTGCTGCCAGAGCCGGGTCATCTTCCCGACCACCTCGGGCGTCCACGTTCTGCTGAATCCGCCGCTGTCGGGCCTCCCCGTGTTCCTGAAGGCCGATCCCGGCGTCTTCTCCCAGGCGTCGCACATCAGGCGCAGCAAATCCCGGGTCGTCTGGCCCGCCTGGCCGAACATGCGCTGACAGAACTCGTCCATGATCGCATCCACGTCCACGTCCGGGTTCCACAGGACCTTCGCCCAGCAGTAGACGGTGGGGGCCGTCTTCGACCACTCGTTGAGGAACTCGCCGTTGATAAACGATCCGGCGAGAATGTCGCGGTTCCGTGCGTAATAGTCCTTCACGACGTGCGGATACTGCACCGGCGCGAAGGTCCACCCCGCCACGCCGTTGGAATATTCCCAGGTCTGGACCTTGTCGGGCGATTTCTTCCGCCATGCCGCCAGGTTCTTCTCGATTCCCTCTCGCACAGGCGGGTCCTTCATCGTCGCAAAGGGTGTGGTACACAACTGGATCTGCACGTTGTCCGGGAACTCCACGTCCTCCGGGCACCTGGCGTAATTCCAGTACGGCAGATACATCACCATCTTCCCCGGCCAGCGACGCTTGACCTCCTCGGCGAATTTTTTGACGAAACGGGCGAGATGCTTCGATGGCCCGCCATCGCCCAGCGACTTCTGGCATTCTTCGCAGGCGCAGTCCAGCGGCATGTCAAACGGGGAGATCGTCACGCACGTGCTGGTGACCCAACTCACCCCGTGGTTCTGCCAGGCGGGGAGGTTCGACTGGCCCTTGTCCCATACCGCCTCACATCCGGCCAGCAGGAAATCAAAGGTCTCCTGCGAGCTATAACAGAGCATGCTGAAGTTGGGCTGGCCGTCTTTCTTCCTGGAAAACATCCCCTTGTGCGCGTCGATCAGCTTCTGGTTCTTCCAGATCTGCTGCGGGTTGTGGACCTTGATCGTGTACGGCCAACTGTTGCCCAGCCGCAGTGTCGCGTAGAGGGGGACCATGTGGATCACGTCGATGTCGGCCGGGATCGCGCGCTCGGTGGGAATGGGGTCGTTCTTCTCGAAAAACCTGGCCCGCCACTCGCCGGTTTTCCTGGAGTAGGATGGATTGTAGTACTCGCGCTTGCGGAAGACCGGCGCATCGGCGTAATGGATCGGCCCGATCGCCAGTGTTCTGGCCTTGGCGATGCTCCTGCCGTTGACCTCGCTGGGCCAGTACCAGCGGACGCCGACGAAGCGCTCGAGGAAATCGGCGATGGCCCACGCCGTGCCGTCGTTTGACCAAAACGCCCACGGGTTGCTCCCCGGCGGCAGCGCAACCGTGCTGCCGACGAGGTAGACGCGATTGGCCGCCGTCTTGACGACAAACCCCTCGATCGGAATCCTGGCCGCGTCGATGCCGGCCTCGCGCGAGGCGGCGCAGTCGCCGATGACGATCGCGGGCGTGTCCGCGCCCGGCAGTTGCTGAACCATCTCAAGCTCAGCGCCGGTGGAAAGCTTGATGACCTCGACCAACTCCTTGAGCAGGATCGCCAGCGTCTTGCTCGGCCGCGTCTCCGCCACGTACACCTTGGCGAGTGGCGCGCCGTCGCGAACGATGACCACGGGCGCATGGCCGGCGGTGTCGATCACCTTGACGGGCGTCAGGTCCCTCACCTGCGCCGCGGCATTGGCGGACACCGGCGCGGCCGGCATCTCCTGCGCCGCAAACGCCCCGACACCGCACAAGGCCGCCAGAGCCAGTATCCCGAGCTTCACGTTTGTCAACAACATCGTTCCCATCGTCACCTCCGGCCAGTGGTCCTTCGCGCAGTGCGCTTCGCGTACGATGACTGTCCGAATTTCTATACCGTTGCGAAGGGCGTCCGTGCTGTGCATGGCGCGGAACGTCAGGGCGATTTCATAGACTTTGCTTGGGACGGCGGCGGCGATAGCGATTGAGGAGTTTGCCCGCGCGGGCAAGACGCGGGAGAGCGATGCGCTGCTCGCCGCGGTTCGCGACGAGGGCCGCCGCCTCGTCGCTGTCCGCTGCGCGGCCAAGGGTCGGGCGAAATCTGGCGACCTGCGGCCACTGACCCCCTGGATTGAGTCGCTCTCGACCGCTCGCCAACGGGTCGCGGCGTGTCTCATGGCAATCAACGCCCTGTCACCGAGCCCGCCGCTCGGGGAGTAGTTGGGTTCGGAGGCAGGCCGCTCTTTCCGTCTGCCGCCCTTGACCGCGGCCGACTTTCATGCATACTTTAATAGATGTACGTCTTCCGGTGGAACGACTGGAACATCGATCACATCGGCAGGCACGGCATCGCCATTGCAGAAGCGGAGTATCTGCTGAATCGCGCGCAGCCGCCATTTCCACAACGGCAGGGCGGCGGTCGCTTTTTGGTCGTTGGCCAGTTGCCGGACGGGACGTACGCTCAGGTTGCGTTCGTGTTCAGCCCGCCCGGCGTGGTGTTCGTGATCCATGCCAGGCCGCTGATGGACATCGAGAAACGCCGGTTGCGGCGCAGGAGACGACGATGAAGGCGCGCAAGCCGTATTGGGAGATGACCGCGGCCGAGCTTCGCAGAGCGACTCGCGAGTTCGATAGGCCATTCGCGTTTGAGAAAGGCAAACCGCTGACGGCCGCGGATCGGGCGATGTTCAAAAGGGCCAGAGAGCACGCGCGCAAGGTCAAGCTCGGCCGCCCGCGCGTGGGGCACGGAGCCGCGGGTGACCACCACCATCGAGCGATCGCTGCTTCAGCGCGTTGACCGCTACGCGAGGTTGCACGGTCTGAGTCGGGCCCAGATCATCGCCCGGGGCATGGAAGCAGTGATCGTCGGCCGATTGTTCTGAATGGCGGCTTTGTCACGGATATAATGGAGGAAATGACGGCCCGTTGGCGTATTACCTGCACGGCGCCGGTTTTCCCTGGACCAGCTCGCGCAGCCATGCCTCGCTTCGCGCGTAATACTGCGCCTGGGCGTTGTTCCGGCCCTGATGGTCGGAATTGGGCAGGATGATGATCTCCTTCGGGCCCTGCAGTTGATTGCACGCGGCCAGCACGCCGGCCGGAGGGCACGTCTCGTCGATCAGGCCCAGCGAGACCATCGCCGGGCACTTGATGCGCGAGGCGAAGTTCACCGGGTCGAAGTAGCGGCTGGTCTCCATGATCCTCTTGCCATTGGGGCCCTTGGCCCGGCCGTACCAGTACGGGAACCCGGCGGCCCGACCGACATCCGGGCCGGTCGTGTCGCAGCCCGCGGGCACGTTTGCCAGCATCGCCGTGATCTTCGGGTGCAGCCCCGCGGTGATGATCGTCTGCTGGCCGCCCTGGCTCGTGCCGGTCACCACCAGGACCTTGCCGTCCCAGTCGCTCCGCTGCGATAGATACTCCGCCGCGCGATGGCACGACAGGTACATCCGCAGGAAGTAGCTCTTCTCGCGGTCGTCGTTTCCAATAAAGATGTAGTCTTTCAGCGTGGTCGCTGCCGCCTTCTTGTAGAATTCCTCGCCCTGGTCGAAGGGCAGATCGTGGGCCATGATGTTCAGCGCCAGCCACCCCTGCTCGGCCCGGTTGACGACATTGGATTTGGGCAGGCCATACACGCCGGCCCACTGTACGATCAGCAGCGCGGGGAACTTGCCTTCGCGCTTCGGCTTGGCGAGCTGGCCGTGGATGTAGCTGGCGGCGATGTTGTCCATCGTGACCTTGTAGTTGGTGGTGTTCATGTCAGGGAGCAATGGGGGAGAGGGACGGCGCGCACCAGCCGGCGGAGTTTGTCTCTGGCCTCCTCGCTGCCAAAACGAACTCCCCATCCTTTCCGTGTCTCCGCTGCTCCATGGTTCGGCTTTCCGCCAAACGAACTCCCCTATCTACAACATCCGTGTCCATCCGTGTTTATCGGTGGTTCCCTCCCGCTGCCGCCGCGAATCGCCCCAGCATCGCCCCGGCCGTGATCATCGCCGCGCCCGGCAGGAGCATCGGGCTCATGGACTTCCGATAGACGAGTGCGATCAAAGCGGTGGAAGCGATGGGGATGAAGTACGCCAGCAGCGCCACGAACTGCACGTGCCCGCGTTTCATGGCGATTTCCCACCAGTAGTAGGCCAGCCCGACCGGCCCAATCCCGGCCAGCGCCACCAGCAGCAGGCCCTGGCGGTGCAGCGATGCCGGATGCCAGGCGTGTTGGATCAGGCCGAGAATCCCGGCGAGGATCGCGCAGATCGCGAACTGCAGCGTCGATCCGCCTTGCTCGCTGGGGATGCGCCACCGCCGCAAGAGCACGCTATACAGCGCCCAGAGCAGCGACGCGCCGGCCGCCATCGCATGAGGTAGGTAGCTACGCGGCGGGTGGTGCAGCGCATCCAATCCGTGCGCGATGACCACGCCCGCAAATCCGATCGCGGCGCCAAGTAGTGCCAGCCCGATGTGGACCGGCTCATCCAGCAGGAGAATGCTCAGGAGCACGATCCAGATTGGCCAGAGGTAGTTCAGGAGCATGACATGGGCGAGATCCTTGTCTTCGGCCATGCCCATGGCCGAGGCCAGCAGGATCGAGTAGATGGCAATCCCCAAAAAGCCGGCGATGATGACACGCGGCGGGAGCCGAAATAGCGCGATCAAAGGCTGGCGGCGGATGAGTTGGAGCAGGATGATTGTGGCCACGCCCACCAGGCACGAGACGCACAGGTAGGGCATTGCCCCCATGAACCGCGACCCGGCCGCATAGCACAAGCCGCTGAGCGACCAGAACGCGATGGCGCTGCCCCCGGCGAACGTCGCCAGGCGCGGGGAGACGGGATGGGCGATGCTCTGCGTGCTCTGCTCCATGTCGCGGGGGAGTTTCTACTCCGCCGGGTCAGGGATGGCAACCTGTTCGGAGTTCCGCGTTTACGCGGTCCTGTCCCGGACTGGCCGGACCGCGTAAACGCGGAACTCCGAACAAAAAAAATCCGCGACTTGCCACGCCCGGGCAAGCCGCGGAGGCTACAAACACGATCATCACCAAAGACGCCAGCGCCCGCCGGGCCATTTCATCTGCTCGTTATTTTCGGTAAAGTGAATGCCGTAACGGGCTTCGGCCTTCAGCAAGGAGAAAGACATGCCAAAGAAGATCGCGATGATCGGCGCGGGCAGCGTCGTGTTCTGTAAGACCCTCATGAGCGACATCCTGGCTACGCCGGCCCTGCGCGACAGCGAGTTCGCCCTCATGGACCCCGACCGAGGTGCAGCCTCCGCCGCATGGAAGCCTTCGGCAAGCGGATGATCAAGGAGAACGGCCTGCCCGCGAAGGTCTGGGCCACCACCAATCGCCGCGAGGCCATCAAGGACGCCGACTTCGTCGTCGTCATGATCCAGGTCGGCGGCATGCGACGGCCTTCGGCTTCGACTACGAAATCCCCCTGAAATACGGCGTCGACCAGTGCATCGGCGACTCGCCTGGGCCCGGCGGCGTGTTCCGCGGCCTGCGGCACATCCCGGTGCTGGTCGACATCGCCAGGGACATGAAGGAGCTGGCCAAGCCCGGCGCCATCATGCTCCAGTACGCCAATCCCGATGGCCGGCAACTGCCTGGCCCTGGGCAAGGCGACGAAGGTCGCCGTTCGTCGGCCTCTGCCACGGCGTGCAGACGACGCTGGACCTCATCGCCGGCTACTGCGGCGTGCCCAAGGACGAGATCACCTACACCTGCGGCGGCATCAACCACATGGACTGGTTCCTGCGCCTCGAGCACAAGGGCCGCGACCTCTACCCGCATCTCCGCGAGGTCTTCGAGAAGCCCGAGTATTACAAGAACGAGAAGGTGCGCGGCGAGGTCTTCCGGCAGTTCGGCTACTTCATGACCGAGTCGACCGGCCACCTGTCGGAATACCTGCCGTGGTTCCGCAAGAACAAGAAGGCGCTGGACCTCTACTGCGACGAGCCGATCGTTCGGCGGCGAGAGCGGCGCCTATTACAAGTACGGCAAGGCGCTGGCCGAGAAGTACGCCAAGCACGACCCGCTGGAATTCGAGACGCCCAAGATCGAGACGCGCAGCGTCGAGTATTGCTCGTACATCATGGAGGCCGTCGCGACAGGCAAGCCGTTCCGCTTCATGGGCAACGTCCGCAACGACGGCTACATCACCAATCTCCCGCCGGGCTGCTGCGTCGAGGTGCCCACTTTCGCCGACGATGCCGGCCTGCACCCGACCAACGTCGGCGCGCTGCCCCCGCAACTGGCCGCGTGCTGCATGACCAACGTCAACGTCCAGATCCTCTGTGCCGAGGCCGCCCTTACCGGCGACCCCGAGTACCTGGTGCATGCCGTCGCACTCGACCCGCTGACCAGCGCTGTCTGCACGCTCAAGGAAATTCGCGACATGGTGATCGAGATGCTGGAGGCCGAGCGCAAATGGCTGCCGCAGTTCGCCGGCAAGACGATCCGCCCGACGCCGACCATCAGCATCCCCAGGGACTGCAAGCCGGCGGACGTGCCTCTGGACCCGGCGCTGGCGATCAATAACCGCTTTGCGCAGTTGATCTCCAGAAAGACTGACTGAAGGTGGCCTTTCATCATGCCCGGCATCTTTGACAAGGTCAGGTTGCGCCCCGCCCAACTCAGGACCGTCGCAGAGCGGCGATTTGGTGATGCGCACGCGCTGCGATGCACCGGCAATAATGAGCGAGCCAACGGGGTTCTATACCTCGGCGGTTTCGTGATTGAATGCCTTCTGAAAGCGCAGCTCCTGGAGTCCTATCCGTGGCTCCAGCGCGCGCGGGGCCCAGATGGCCGGAGCCCTGATGAACAGCGGTTGTGGTCGCTGTGCTATCGATCACACGACCTTGACGAGATTCTCTCGCGACTGCCTGGGCTGCTTGCTCGTCTTGTGAGATTGGCGCAAATGGGCCAGGCACACCTGCTCCGCAATCTCAAGGCGATCTGCGGTCAGTGGACTGTGCATGCCCGCTATTCGCCTCAGTCGGCTATAATGGTCAATGCGTCAGCGTTCCTGGACCGCGTGAAGGAGATCAAGCGATGCCTAAGGTGAATGGATCTTCCGCGCCGGCCTTCCGCCGAAAGCTCGAGCAAACGCTGCGAGCCGGGCTCAAGGCGGCGGGCGTCCGGGCCGACATCGAGACGCAGCGCGTGCCGCACACATCCTTGGTGCGCGCGATGGTCCTTTCGGCGCAGTTCAAGGATCTCTGGGCATCCGAACGACAAGACTTGGTCTGGAAGATTCTGGGGCGATCGTTCACCCCGGACGAGCAACTTCGCATCAGCGTCATCGCTTTGGCGCCCAACGAACTCGGCGGCTGACCGGTCATTCTGCTGGCGCGGCGCCGGCCTCATCCCACGCCCCACACCTTGACTCCATACCCGCTTTCAAAACCCTCGAAGCACCGTGCTCTGCCTTCGCTGCAGGCCCGGCTTGGGCAGCCGCTTGAGCACGAGGTATTCGATCCCGTGCTGCTGGCAGTATTCCTTCTTCTCCGGCTTGTCGCCATCCTCGTTGACCGCGTAGATGTCCGGCCGAAGCACGCGGATCTCCGGCTCGGCGTCGAGCCAGCCCATGCCGCTTGAGACCAGCGCCTGCGTCACGTATCGGATCGCCTGTACCATGTAGCGCCGCTCATCCTGCCGAAACAGCGGATGACCCTTGCCCTTGAGCAACTCGATATTCGCATCCTGACCCACGCAGACGTAAAGGTCCCCGTATGTGGAGACTTCCTCGAAGAACCGCACGTGGCCGGTGTGAAGCCAGTCGTAACAGCCGGTGACCAGCACTTTCTTCCTGCCGTGCGCGTGAGAGACACCTTCCTCCACCGGGAAGCCCGCAAGCTGCTCATCGGCGATGCCCAGAGGTTCGCACTCGACCGCGCGGTCGACGATCTCGACCTCAGCCACGTACCGAATCGCCTGCACGAAATACTGCCGCTCTTCCTGCGGGAATTTCGGCCGCGCGCCCGTCGCCGCTTCGACTGCGACATCCGACCAGAGTTTGACATGGACATTGCCGCGCCTGCCGGCCTCCTGAAGAAGCCGCACGTGCTGCGAACGCAGATCGTCGAAACTCCCTGAGACGGCCACCACCGGCATGACTCACTCCTCCTTCGTGCGGACCTGCACGCCAAATGCGCCCGGCACCGGTTCGTCCGAGACGACGTAGAGATAGCCTCCCCCGCAGCCGGAGTACATCGCGCCGGGATATCGCCCCTGGTAATGCGACAGCAATCCCACCAGATCGGCCGTGACCGTCGGGTGGCGCACGGTGCAGGGCAGCATCGTCTCCCAGCACTTCATGCACTCGTTCATTGATGCGCCCAGCGCCCGGAGGTCCCTGCGGATGATGGCGTCGTAACAGTCTTTCCCGCTCTGGCCGAGCCGGCGGATCCACTCGCGGTCGAGATGCTTCTCGACCAACGGGTTATATCCCGGCGGCCGGGGCGCCACGGGCACCATGTGGATCACCTTTTCCAGCCATCGCGCCACGGCCGGATCGTTGTTCGACTCGATATGCCGCGGGAAGATGCCGCCCTCGAAGCTGGCGTCGTAGTCCAGCCGGTTCACGCCGCCGTAAATCAGCCCGATCATGTCCTGCGAGCCGGATGGCTCAGGCAGCCCTTCATTTTCGGCCGCGTACAGTTCCTTCACGAGCGGCATCGGCTCGCGTTTCGGCAGACCATCTCGGCCAGATCCGCATCGCGACGTTGCGCGTGCCTGTCGCCATGCCCGAGCGATCCATGAAGCGGAACGTCGGCTTGAGGCTGACCACCACCATCGCTCCCGGCGGCGCGGGATTCAGCCTCGACACGAACGGCTGATCGATCCATCCGCCGGCGAAGGCCATGCGGTAGGGGATTTTCCCGATGATGCTTGTGATGTCTGAGCTCATGACGTCGGATTCACCACGGAGTCACGGAGATTTGAAATCTGAAATCTGAAATCTGAAATCTGAGATTTGAGATTTGAGATTTGAGATTTGAGATTTGAGATTTGAAATCTGAGATTTGAAATCTGAGATTTGAGATTTGAAATCTGAGATTTGAAATCTGAGATTCCGTCTCTCTCCGTGTCTCCGTGCCTCCGTGGTTAGTTTCAGGCGATATCGCGCACGGTGCGTTTGCCCGCCTTCCGGTCCCTGTACTGCTGCTCGATCCACGCATAAGTCTTGGCCAGGCCCTTGCGCAGCGGCGTACTCGGCTCCCAGCCCAGGATGCGCTTGATCATCGTGTTGTCGCTATTCCGGCCGGCCACGCCCTTGGGGGCATCCAAGTCGTAGCTCCGCTTGAGCTTCGTTCCGCCGATATCCTCGGCGAGGCTCACGAGCTCGTTGATCGACACCAGCTCGTTGGAGCCCAGGTTGATCGGCGTGGCGATCAGTTCGTCACAGTGCGTGATCATGTCGATGCCCTGCGTGCAGTCGTCGATGTAGCAGAAGCTGCGCGTCTGCGTGCCGTCGCCCCAGATCTCGATGCCCTTGTTGCCGGTGTCCTTGGCCTCAATCACCTTGCGGCAGATGGCGGCCGGCGCCTTCTCGCGGCCGCCGTCCCACGTGCCGTTCGGACCGTACACATTGTGGAATCGCGCGATGTGCGTCTCGAACTTGCGCTCGGCCCAGTACTCCTGGCAGAACATCTCGGACACGAGCTTCTCCCAGCCGTAGCCGCGCTCGGCCATGGCGGGATAGGCGTCGGTCTCCTTCAGCGCGCGGCAGTGCGGGTCCTTTTGCAGGTCGGTGTTGTAGGCGCACGCGGAGGAAGAGTAGAAGTACCGCTGCGCCGGCGCGATAGGCCGCCTCGACCATGTGCGTGTTGATGAGGATGCTGCGCAGGCACTCGATGCGGAACCGCTCGATGAAGCCCATGCCGCCCATGTCGGCCGCCAGGTTGTAGACTTCCGCCGCGCCTTCGCACACGCGCTTGCAGTTGTCTTCGTGACTGACATCCAGGCACAGGCTCTCGACGCCCGGCACGATCTGATACCAGTTGGGCAGGGGCTTCTTATCGACCCCGCGGATGCGGGTGAAGCCCTGGTCGTGGAAATACCGCGCCAGCGATCCGGCGATGAACCCGCCGGCGCCGGTGATGACAATCAGGTCGTCGCTCCGCAGGCCGCTGGTTTTGGCTGTCTTGGGCTGGTGCTTGCTCATGGTCTTGTTCCTCGTCTGGCTCAATGACGGGCGGCCACTATAGCCCTTGCCCCTTCGCGTTCAAATGGCTAATGTTGACTGAAACATGCCTATTTTTGACCTGAACTCATGAAGCACCCGCGAGATGCCGCTGGCAGCGCCGCACAGCCCGATTTCTTCTCGACCCAGGTGGCCGAGGCGCGGCGGTTCTATCTGAACCTCGATCCGCCGGCATCCCGCCGGCTGACGGTCGTCAGTGGCGGATGCGAGCAGTGTGCCCCCGACTACGGCATCAACCGCAGGAGCTTCCCGTACTACGCCATCGAGTTTGTCGCACGCGGTCAGGGCAGCTTGAGGCTCGCCGGCAGGTCATATCGCCTCGAGCCGGGCGTGATCTTCATCTACGGGCCGGGTGTCGCACAGCGTATCGAGAACGATCCGGCCCACCCGCTCGTGAAGTATTTCGTCAACTTCGTCGGCGCCGAGGCCAGGCGGCTCCTTCAACCGGCAGTCGTTGCGCCAGGCCAGGTCGTCCAGAGCTCCGCGCCGGAGGAAATCCTGCCCCTCTTTGACGAGCTCATCCGCACCGCCCTGCGCAGCACACCACTGCGGGAGCGGATCTGCGCCGTGCTGGTCGAGCAGATCATCTTGAGGATTGCGGAAACCGCCGTGCCGCCGGGAACGGTCGGAACGCTGGCGTTCGAAACCTACCAGCGGTGCCGACGCTTCATCGAGGACCACTTCATGGAGAACCAGGCACTGGGCCGGATAGCCGAGCGATGCCATGTGGACCCGGCGTACCTGTGCCGGCTCTTCGGCCGGTACGACCACCAGAGCCCATATCAATACCTCATGCGGCTCAGGATGGCTCAGGCCGCCCAGCGGCTGCAGTCGCCGGGGACGCTGGTCAAGCAGGTGGCGGGCGAACTGGGTTTCAGCGATCCCTTCCACTTCTCCCGCGCTTTTCGCCGGGTGCATGGAGTCTCGCCGCGCCGATTCCTCCAGTTGCAGCGCCCCGCCTGATCTTGAGATCTGAAATTTGAAATCTGAAATCCGAAATCCGAAATCTGAAATGTGAAATCTGAAATCTGAAATCTGAAATCCGAAATCTCTGCCCCTCAACCCTATCCCTTCATCGCCTCCACCCCGCCCATGATCTCCGACAGCTCTGTGGTGATCTGACTCTGTCGCGCGCGGTTGTATCGCATCGTCAGCGACTTGACCATCTTGTCGGCGTTGTCGGTGGCGCTCTTCATGGATACCATGCGCACCACGTTCTCGCTGGTCGTGGCGTCGAGGAAGCACTGGAACAGCGCCGCCTTCACCGTCAACGGCAGAAGCTCGTCCAGCAGCACGCGCGGCTCAGGGGAGAAGTCATAGATCACGTCGCCTCGCAGCGTCGCCGGCGCGGACTTGGCCTGCCCGCCGGCGGTCTCGCGCACGCCCGCCAGCGGCAGCAATGTCAGCACATCGGGCTTCTGCGTGCTGGCGCTGGCGAAATTCATGTAGGCGACATGGACGCCATTGATCTGCTTCGACGTGAACTGGCCGATGAAATGACTGGCCACCTTCTCCACGTCCGCGAAGCGCGCCTGATCGGCGAACTGATCGAATCGCTGCGCGATGGGGCGCTTCTGGAAGTTGAAATAGCTCACGCCCTTCTTGCCGGAGACGTAGAGATCGACGTGATTGCCGGCCGCTTCCTGCCTGCGGATGAAGGCGGTGGCGGTGCGCAGGACGTTTCCGTTGTAGGCGCCCGCCAGGCCGCGATTGCTGGCGATGACCACCAGCGCAACGCGCCCGGTGCGATCTTCATCGCCCACCTTCCGCAGCAGCGGGTGATCGACATTGCCGACGCTGCCGGCCAGCTCCTGCACCAGCTCCCGCACCTTCTTCGTGTAGGGCTTGGTGCTGACGGCGCGCTTCAGTGCCTTCTGGAACTTGGCCGTCGCGATCATCTGCATGGTCTTGGTGATCTTGCGGATGTTGCGGACGGCCTTGCGACGTTTGAGGATCGCGCGAGCTTTCATAGTGTCCTGCCCGTCTTCGGGCAGGGCGGCAACTATACCGGAAAGCCCGGCCGCGGGGAAGCGGGATGGCGGGAGGGCGCGGCTCCGTCCGAGCCGTTCCTGCGATTCTCGAGCGACTCCCAGGCAACTCGCCGTCAAAGTGGCAGCGGCATCTCGCCGCCGATCCTGCCGCCAGTGCGGGCGCTGGCGGCACTCTCGGCGAGCCAAGCGGCAGCAGCCTCGCCCTCCCACGCCGGGTCAAACGCAATTGTCCCGCCAACCAAACCGCCATGCATGGATGCGATTGCCCTGCCATCTCGCGGCGGTCGCGCATTTTTCTGTTGACATCGGCGGCCGTTTCAGCGATGACTCCCGCACGCCAAACTCAACAAGGGAGCAGCGTATGAGCAATGGAGTGCTGTCGCTGGGCATGGTGATCCTCGGCATCGCCTGTTCATCGTGTGTCACCGGGCCGCGGAGCGGGACGCAGACTGCGCCGCCATCCCAGCCGTTCCCCGGCTGGCTCTCCGACTATCACGGCTACGACCGCTACGACTTCACCGTCGATGGATGCCAGACCATCGTCGTCACGCCGCATCGTGCGGCCGCGGGCAAGCCATGGATCTGGCGCGCTGAGTTCTTCGATGCCTTCCCGCAGATCGATCTGGCCATGCTGGCCAGGGGCTTTCACCTGGTCTACATCCACGTCGGCAACACCTTCGGCTGTCCCGATGCCCTCAAGCACTGGGATGTCCTCTACGCCGAGTTGACCGGCCGCTACGGCCTGGGCCCCAAGCCCGTGCTCGAGGGCCTCAGCCGCGGCGGGCTTTACTGCTTCAACTGGGCCGCCAACAACCCCGACAAGGTCGGATGCATCCTCGGCGACAATGCCGTGGTCGATTTCCGGAGCTGGCCGGCCGCCAAAGGCAAGGGCATCGGCAGCCTGCTCGATTGGATGAAGCTCCAGAGCGACTATCACTTCAAGTCCGAGGCCGAAGCCCTCGCCTATCCCAAGAACCCGGTGGACAACCTCCGGCCGCTGGCCAAGGCGCACGTGCCGATCGTCCTCCTCTGCGGCGAATTGGACATCGCCGTGCCCTATGCCGAGAACGGCGCCGTCGTGAAGCAGCGCTATGAAAAGCTCGGCGGGCCTGTGACAGTGTTGATCAAGAAAGGCATGGGCCACCATCCCCACGGCCTGGATAACCCCACCCCGGTCGCCGCGTTCCTCTGCCAATGCCTCGAAAAAAGCCCCGGCCCCACGACCCGGCCCGCCGTCTACGCCGGCGCGTCGGTTTCCGCTCGATGATGGCGTGGCCGGACTACCTGGCCTCGCCGCGTTGACCGATGCCGCTGTGGAGCAGGTAGGG
Source organism: uncultured Phycisphaerales bacterium (assembly GCA_963836515.1). Lineage (GTDB taxonomy): Bacteria > Planctomycetota > Phycisphaerae > Tepidisphaerales > Tepidisphaeraceae > CAWIJX01. Next base: position 696,249 of record CAWIJX010000004.1, on the reverse strand, counting down.
TGGGCGGTACTCTGCCCACCGCTTGGGCTTCGACGACTTCCGCGCCGCCTACCCCCGACATTACGCCCCGAAATTCGGCCACTGGCGCCCCGCCATCGACAGAGCCGTCGCCGCCTTCCTCAAGTGCGGCGACCTTCACCACGGCTTCGCCCGCGTCCGCTGCCCCGACTGCCACCACGAGTTCTTCGTCGCCTTCTCCTGCAAGCAACGCTGCATCTGCCCCAGTTCCGCCCAGAAACGCACGCTCCTCTTCGGCATCCACGTGGCCGAAGATGTCTGCCTCCCCGTGCCCCATCGCCAGTTCGTCTGGACCATCCCCAAGCGCCTCCGCATCTTCTTCCGCTTCCATCGCGGCCTGCTCAACAGCCTGCCGCCGCTGGCGTGGCAGACCATCCTCGAGGTTTATCGTCCGCTGCTTGGCCCCGATGTCCTTCCCGGCGGCATCCTCGCCATCCAGACCTTCGGAACCCTCATCCACTTCCACCCCCACCTCCACCTGCACGGCCTGATCACCGACGGCGCCTTCGCCCCCGATGGCACGTTTCACGGCCTTCCCGTCAACCTCACCCACGAGCCATTCCTGCGCCTGTGGGAACGCAAGGTCTTCCAACTACTGCTGGATGAGGGCCGCATCGAGCCCGCGCTGGTCGAGCAGATGCGCTCCTGGCGCCACAGCGGATTCAATGTGGACCGTTCCGTCCATCTGGGCGCCGGTGACCGCGACGGCCTGCGTCGTCTCGCTGAGTACATGGCCCGCAGCCCCTTCAGCCTCGCTCGCATCATCCGCATCACCCCCGCCGGCCAGGTCCTCTACAAGGCCGAGAAGGAGCACTGCCACCACTACCCCAAGCCAGCCTCGCCCGACCTCTTCGGCGGCGTGGCCCGCAACTTCCAAGTCTTCCAGCCGCTGGACTTCCTCGCCGAAATCACCCAGCACATCCCCAACCAAGGCGAACACCTGATCCGCTACTACGGCTGCTATTCCAACAAGTCCCGCGGCCAGCGCGCCAAACAGGCGGCCGCTCAGCACGCGTCCGCTGCCCCGTCGGACCCAACGCCCGCCCCGAACCCGCAGACCACCACTCCGCCGCCGATCGTAGAATCGCCCCTTCTCGACCGCCGCCGCTGGGCGATGCTGATCAAACGCATCTACCAGGCCGACCCTCTGCGCTGCCCGCGGTGCGGCGGGACCATGAAGGTCATAGCCTTCATCGAGGCCCGCCAGGAGGATGTCATCCGCAAGATCCTCCAGCACTGCGGCCTGTGGCACGACCCGCCTGCCCGCGCCCGCCCACGCCTCCGCCCCAAGCCCGGCCGCTCGGCGTGGTCCCGCAGCGTGACCCCGGCTTTACCGTGGAGCCCGACGGCGACTTCATCGAACACGCCCGAGGCGAGCGGTTCGAGCAGCCTGACCTGCCCTGGGAGCCGTGAGCCGCCGACAGCAATAAGCATGGAAATTCGGCTGTTGTCACCGCCGAGCCAGGGGTATACTGCGCCTGGAATGACCGGAGACGGTTCCCCGGCCCGATCAAGAGTCGCGATACGGAGGCAATTCGTGATTCGGCGGCAAGAGCGGGCCTGTTCGAGAGCAAGGACGGTTCAACTTGGACGCCCCAAATTCCCCCGCTCCCCTAACCCCTCACCCCCGCCCCACGCAAGCACGCGCCGGCGCAATCAAATTTCCTATCAGGGGGCCTCGACGTGGCAAGACTTGGTGTCGTACTCGGCGAGGGCCTCGTTGTTGGCTCGCTTGATGCGACGGGTCGAGCCTGCCCACGCGCCAACCAAGCGCCCGCGAGGAGGGCGCTCAGTGTCAAGAACGCCAAGGTGACATTGCGACGAGTCATGAATGCTGTTCGTCCTCCCGAATTTGCGCGAAGATCCGGTCGAGCTTCTTCGAATCGCCGCTTCGAGCTTGTCGATGCTCCTTTCGCGAGAAGGCAGGAGCATCCAGCAGAATTCAACTGCCTGGAGGAGCAGGTGGTTGACGGTGGTGGGAGGCAACATCTTCTTCATCGCCTCGGGGTCGGGCATGTCACCCGTCTTGAAGTACGCCATAGGTGCTCCTTGGTGAAACCGGCGTTCAGCGATCATCTATAAGCTCGCCAGGCTGAAACGGGCTGAAGTCTATCACGCTATCGTCATGGGAGCCACGCGACGGGGCTGTGCTGGGGATGGCTGATCGCCAGCTCGTCGTGGGCCCCAACGGCCGCGATGCCGGAGGCAACCCTTTCGCTGCCTTCTGAACAGCCTGCGCCGCAGCAAGATACGCCATCGCGCGCTGCTCCGGAGTGGCCAGCGTTCTGATCCATCTTTGTGCCAGTCCATGCTGGCCATCTTCGATCAAGCCGCGCAACTTCAGCGGCCACGTCGGTGTTCGCAGCCTTCTCCTCAGCCATCGCCATGGCACGCTTCCAGTCGCCTGTCGCAACCAGGGCCATGGCCAGGAAGACATCGAGCGTATCCTTCCACAACTGCCCATGGACGAGGCCGGCCTTGGCCTGCGCAGGGTGATCGTGGCCTTGGCCGCTTCGTGCTTTCCCGCTCGACCTTCGACACGGGCGATCATAAACAGCGCCGTTGCCTGCTCGTATGGCTCGTTCATCCTTGCCACCGCCGCTTTCGCCTGAAGGATGCAGTCATCCACCAGCTCGCCGCGATGCAGCCGCAGCGAGGCATCCGCAAGAGCCTCATACACCGATGCTCGCCAAACCGGGCTGGCGATGCGTCCTGCGGCTTGCCGAGCCTCGTCAGTGGCGGCAATCTCCGGCTTGGCTCTGACCACGAGCATCAGCAACTTCGCACGTCGTTCATCGTCAGGCACCCGCCCCGGAACATCGCTCAAGGCCAAGCGCCCGGCGGCCACCTCGCCTGCCAGGATGCCATCGGCCGCCAAGGCCCTCACGCTGTCGTCGTCAACTCTCGCGACGAGCATCCTCGCACTGTCAAAATCTCCCTTCATCGCCAGGCCGCCGGCGAGGCGCCCATATCCAATGCCGCGCCGCAGACCACTGCGTATCTCGCCGCAGATCTGAATTGCGCCGCGGTAGTCATTGCGACGAGCATGTGCAACGGCAAGTTCGATGAGTGGATCGGAGATTGCCGGTCCCGTAGCGGCCTCGCGAGCGAGGGCCAGAGCTTCTGCGGCATCCCCGAGTTCGTATGTCAAGACGGCCAGGCCGCTCAAGAACTGCCACCGAACGCTCGGCTCACGGATGTTGGGAAGTTCGGCCTTGGCCCGCGCGAACCATTCAGCAACAGACGGTGCGCGAGAGCTGTAATCTCCGCCCGGCCGGGTGTCGGGGCGCGTGGCCGGCCCTGGCCGCGTCGCCGCCGCGAGCAGGAAAGGCTGTGCGTCTTTCGCCCGGCAAACCGCGACAGAGGACAAGAGCACTGCGAGCAGGGCCAACATCCGGCGCGTCCACATGACAGCCGCCTTTCGTCTCGGCGACAACATTTTATCATCGGCGGGTGTCGCTACAATGGCAAAGGCAGCGACATGCATCGTTCTCGGCTTGGCTGGTTCTTCTGGCCGTGATGCCACATACTTGCTTTGACGTGGGGAGGCGAAAAAGGGGTCATAAGCCTTTTTCTCTGCAAAAGGCGAAGTCGTGTAGGGTGCGCCACGCCGCCGCCAGACACGCACGATGACGCGCGTGAGATCGTCGGCGGCGTTGCGGACCGTTTCGGGTCGTCGGGGAAGAGGCGGTCCGCAAGAGGCCGCAGGGAGCCGGCTCCGCGATCGCCGGATCACGCAACGCCGCTCCGCCTCCTTCTCTCCGCCCCTTTCGGCCATCCCACTCAACAACCGAAGCAAACCCCGCGCCGACGGCATGCCCGGCCCAGACATCTCACACGCGCATTGCGCAGATCGGCCGGCCCACACGCCAGATCCCCCGCTTTCCCCGCGAAAAACCCGACCAGCGTTGCGCCACGCTGCGCCCACGCACACCGATCTGCGCAGCGCCGGCGGGAATATTGAAGGCGCATCGATCGTCGATCGCCCTGTGGCCTCAACCAATGAGCGAGGCGCCCCGCAAGGAGCCATCATGCGCACCCAACCCCGCCGACAACGTATGACCTTCACCCCGCCGCCCTCCGCGCCACTCGCCACCCGCTATCTGCTATCTGCTATCTGCTATCTGCTGTCCGCTGGCAACCCGCAACTGGCAACTGGCAACTTCCCGACCGGGCCGCTTCAGCGCCACTTCGTGCCGCCGCAGGGCCAACTCGGGGTCGCTTTGTGCGCACCCAGGGCCACTTCGTGCCGGCTTTTTCCAGGACGAATCTAAATGCGTTGATGCCATCGGATCTGTAAACCTACGCCTGCACACCACTTATGGCTAACCTCCCTCGGACCTCCCGCCGTCAGAGTGAATTTCGCCGAGCCTTCTGTCACAATCATGCCGAGAACGAAAGGAATCATGATCCTCCCCAACCCCATCCTCACCGCCGACTCCGAAACCCCTGATCTCGAAGCATCAGTCGCCAATCGGCAATCTGAAATCCCCGCGTCCGCCGACGCCTTCGTGTCTTCGTTGATGTCGGTGGACGAAAGCCTGGCCAGCCCAGAAGATCGGCCGAGTGGCACGTCCACTGACCAACGGGCAACGGACCCAACTACTGACTACGAACCACGGACCACTGACAAGACCACTCGCGCCTGGGTTGCAGGCGCAGCTCACGCTGCGTGCCTCCGTGGTGAAAGCCAGCGCCCGCCAAACGAACCCACCGAACCCCCCGCCCCCAACCCGCAACCTCCCGTCGCGCCAGGGCTTGCCGATTCCACTCCCTCTCCCGCACACCTTCCCCTGCGGAACGAAGCCATTTCTCCTCCCGCCGCCGCATCGATTATCCAGGAGGTCCCCAGCGGCGGGCCTATGGAGGAGCGCCGCCTCGCCCTCGATCAACGCTGCTGGCGAGGCATAGTAAGAGAAGATGCGTGTGGTCCCGCACTGGGCTGGGACAGCGCCAATGGCGTCAACATCCTTTCCGGAGCAACTTATGAAGCAGCTTCTGCTGGCAGCGGCCCTCGTGGCCGGATCGTTCATCTTCAACTCGGCCGCGAGCGCCGCCGACAAACTCGACTACGCAGCGATGGACAAGCTTGGGTGGAAGCTCAGCATTCAGTGCTGGACGTTCAACAGCAAGACGATGTTTGAGGTGATCGACATCGCCAACTCGATGGGCGTGCGATACATCGAAGCCATCCCCGGCCAGAAGATCTCCAAGGAGATCCAGGTCGGTTTCGGCCAGGGCATGTCGGCCGATGCAACCGAAGCCCTCCAGAAGAAGCTCAAGGAAGCCAACGTGCAGGTTGTGGCGTTCGGCGTGGTCGGCGTGCCGGGCGATGAGAAGGGCGCTCGCAAGATGTTCGAGTGGGCCAAGCAAATGGGCATCGAGGTGCTCAACACCGAGTCCATGCCCAACGCCGGTCACGACAAGCTCGACCGAGGAATTCGGCATCCGCTACGCCCTGCACAACCACCCGCAGAGCTGGCCGCCGGACAAGGTGCTCGACGCCTGCAAAGACCGGTGCAAGATGATCGGCTCCTGCTCCGACACCGGCCACTGGCGGCGCGCCAAGCTGGTCCCGGTCGATCAGATCAAGAAGCTCGAAGGCCGGATCATGAGCCTGCACTTCAAGGACCTCAACGACAAGAACCAGGATGTCCCGTTCGGCACGGGCACCAGCGATTTCAAGGGCATGCTGGCCGAACTGAAGCGCCAGGGCTTCAAGGGCGTGTTCTCGATCGAGTACGAGCACTGGGACGCCAAGCTCCTGGACAACGTGGCGGCGTGCTGCAAAGCCTTCAGCGACGCGGCGACGGAACTGGCGAAGTAAGCTGGAGTCAGTAGTCCGTTGCCCGTGGTCAGTGGTTGGGTCCGTGGTCCGCTGGTCAGTGACTTCGCAACTCGGCACCCGCAACTGACCAACGGACCAATGACCCGTCCACGGACAACTGACAACTGACAACTGACGAGCAGGATTTGTCGGGACACAACGAAGACGCGAAGGGCGCCAACATGGCCCTTCGCGTTTTCGTGTTGACTATCAGCCAAGCTCGCGTTGCCCAAAAGCATCATCCCGCACAAACGCAACCAAGGTGTCAGTGCCGCCAGTGCCCTCACTGGCGGAATCTCGGGGTGCCGGATACGGGCTAAAGCCCGCACTACGAATGACGGGCCGACGCCCGCACTAGGAACGGAACGCCCTTTGCCCCTGCAATCGCGAGGGAATCGCGATGAATGAACAGGACTTCCAGAAGAAACTCACGGAATTGATGGCGGAGATCAGCACGCTCCCCCCGGCCGAGCGCGCCAAGCTCGAGAAGCTGGCGGATGAGACGCGCGCCCGCCACGAGCGCATCAAGGCGACCGTCAGCAACCTCCAGGAGAGCCTCGATTACCTGCGCCTGAGCATCAAGTATCTGGTGTTCGATCTTGAAGCCACGCGACGCGAGAACGGCATGCTTCGCCGAATGCTCGAAGAGAGCGCCGGCGAGCCGTAGCCCTCATTCCTTGGGCGCATCCGCATCCAGCAAGACCTTGGCCTCGCGGGGCAACTCCACGGGTTCGTATCCACCCGCCACGATGGCCTCCAGCCCCAGGTCCCGCAGCGGTTTCGGCTCCAGCTTGCCCGCGGCGGCCGCAAGCTGCTCCCGTGTTATGGCCGGCTTGTTCTGAAGCGCGATGAGAATGCGGTTCTGCGATCCGGGCGCCCGCACGATGTGCAGCTCGCCATAGAGCGCGAGGTAGGTCTTCACCATCGACCAGTACAGCTTGTTGTCGGCCGATCCCCACACGTTGCTCACGACAATCCCGCTTTCCGTGAGCTTCTCGCGGCAGGCCGCCAGGAACTCCTTCGTCGCGAGCATGTACGGAATCGAGTCAGCGCCGTAGGCATCGAGGAAGATGATGTCGTAGCGATTGGCGGTGCTCTCGATGAACTTGCGGCCGTCGCCGAGGTACACCTTCATGCGCTGATCTTCCTTGAAGTTGAAGAATCGCGTGGCCACTTCGGCGACCAGGGGATCCAACTCCGCGATATTGATCTGCAGCTCGGGGTAGCACTTGCGCAGGAAGTTGGGCATCAACGCGCCACCCAATCCGACGATCAGCACGCGCTGCGGCCTGGGGCAGGCCGCCAGTCCGCTCATGATCGCCCGCGCATACGCCAGTACGAGCCGGTTGGGGTCTTTCGTGTCCATGGCGCTCTGCGTAGCGCCGTCCTCGAACACCAGCTTCCGCTGCCCATCGTCATCTTCCGTGACGCGGACCTGGTTGAAAGGGGATTTCTTCTCGAAGAGCGTCTTGGTTTCGGCGCGGGCGAGTGTGCCCAGGACCAGGACAACAACCAGCGCGAGGCCCTTGAAGTGGGTAGATTGCATGCGCGGATTCTAATGGATGTCGCGGCAAACTCCACATCAACTCGCCGACCACTTCAGGATGGGTTTGCGCGCTGCGGCCACTTCATCAAGTCTCCGCACGGGCTGTTTCGCCGGCGCCTGTTTGAGGGCGCGATCTCCCTTTCGCTCTGCTCGGCCAATTCCAGCATCGTCTGGGCGAAGCCGTCGAGCGTCGCCTTGCTCTCGGTTTCCGTGGGTTCGATCATGAGGCAGTCGTGAATCGGGAAATGTACGGTAGGGGGGTGGAATCCGCGATCGATCAGCGACTTGGCCAGGTCCATGATGCTCACGCCGCGATCGATGATGGCCCGTGGCACGGTCACAAACTCGTGGGCGCAGGGATTGGCCGCCATCGGTTGCCCCTCCTTTGGGCCGTACGGCAGGGGGAAGATATGCTTGATGCGCTGGGCGAGGTAATTCGCGGCGAGAATGGCCGTTTCCGAGACATTGCGCAGGCCGTCGGGACCGAGTGCGCGGATGTATGCGTAAGCGCGGACCAGCACGCCGATCTGCCCCCAGAACGACCGCACCTTGCCTATAGACTTTGGCCGGTCATGCTCCCATGCATATTGGAATTCCGATCCCTGATCCCCGCTCCCCGATCCCTGAACCCTCACGACCTGCGGTACGGGCAGATACGGCGCCAGCTCCTTACGGCACGCGATCGGCCCAGCTCCCGGCCCGCCGCAGCCGTGCGGCGTGGAGAAGGTCTTGTGCGTGTTGTAGTGCATGATGTCCACGCCGAAATCGCCGGGGCGCGTGATGCCCAGGATCGCGTTCATGTTGGCGCCGTCGAGGTAGAGCATCGCTCCGGCGTTGTGGACAAGCTGCGCCATCTGAACGACGTGCCGGTCGAATTTCCCCACCGTGTTGGGATTGGTCACCATGATGGCGGCCACGCGCTCGTTCAGGTGCGCCTTGAGATCATCCAGATCGGTCAGGCCTTCGCCGGTCGAGCGAATGGTGATCACATTCGCCCCGCACATCGCGCACGAAGCGGGATTGGTGCCGTGCGCGGTATCCGGCGCGAGCACCACGTCGCGTTTGGCCTGGCCGTGGTCCTTGAAATAGGCGCGGATCACTTTGATCGATGTCCATTCCCCGTGCGCCCGGCCGCCGGCTGCAGCGAGCATTCATCGAGGCCCGCGATTTCCTGCAGGAATACCCGCAGGTGATAAAGCAGGCCCAGGATGCCCTGCGTATCCTCCTCGCCCTGCATCGGATGGAGGTTTGCCAGCCCCGGCAGCGCCGCGGCCCATTCGTTGATCTTCGGGTTGTACTTCATCGTACACGAGCCGAGCGGATAGAAATTGTCGTCGATGGAGAAGGTCTCGTGCGAGAGGTGCGTGTAATGCCGCACCAGGTCGAGTTGGCCAATCTCGGGCAGGCCGGTTTCGGTGAGGCTGACCAGCGCGGGATCGAGTTTGGCGTCTGGGACATCGGACGCGGGAAGATCGACGGCTCGCGCGCGGGTGTGGAGAGTTCGAAGACGAGTTTCTCGGGCATAGGGTTCACCGCAGAGGCGCAGAGGGCACTTTCACGGCACGGGTATCTCGAGACTCTTGCAGATGCGCCGCACCAGGCTCTCGGCAAACTCCGAGTGCCGCGGGACGGCTGCGGTCTTTCGGTTACGGTGGTTCACATAGACGGTATGTCGGCCTCCTTCGCGGAGAAAATAACAGCCGTGTATCTCCGAGATGCCGTATGAGGTCGCGGCGTTTCATGTGCTGATGACGGAGATCCGCTCCTTGACCACCTGCTTGCCGGCGATTTCCTTCTCGGCAAGCTCCCTGTTGGCCTCAAGAATGAGCTGCACGGCCTCTTTCAAATTCTCGCGTGCTTCCTCCAAGGTCGCACCTTGAGTGCAGGCCCCGGGAAGCTCCTCGACGTAGGCGACCCACCAGTCGCCGTCTTTCTCAAACACCGCCGTAAACTGATTGTCCATGTTCATAACAATTACTCCGTTCCGGAGTTCATCCACCGTTACTTGATGATATCCACCAATCTGTCGATCTCCTCCTTCGTCCGCTTCTCCGTCACCGCAATCAGCAGGCAATTGCCCAGCTCGGGATATTCCTTCCCAATCGGATACCCCGCCAGAATCCCCGCAGCCGATGCCGATTGCAGCACCTGCTCGACCGGCCGCTTCAACTCCACCAGCAGCTCATTGAAGAACGGATGCTGCTGGTACTTCAGCGATAGCCCCGCGCCTTTAAGGCGGTTGGCCAGATACATCGCCTTGTTGAAGCAGAGCTGCGCGACCTGCCGGATGCCTGTCGGCCCCATCGCCGCCAGGTACACACTCGCCCGCAGCGCCAGCAATCCCTGGTTCGTGCAGATGTTGCTCGTGGCCTTTTCCCGGCGAATGTGCTGCTCGCGCGTCTGCAGCGTCAGGCAGAACGCCCGCTTGCCATCGGCGTCAACCGTCTGCCCCACCAGCCGCCCGGGCATCTTGCGCATGTACTGCGATTTGGTCGTGAACAAACCCAAGTAAGGGCCGCCGAACTGCAGCGGGATTCCCAGCGGCTGGCCCTCGGCCACCGCGATATCGACATCCATCTCACCTGGTCGCTTGAGGAGGCCCAGCGAGATTGGGTTGAACGCCTGAATGGCCAGCGACTGATTGGCGTGGGCGAACTTCGCGATCGTGCCCACGTGCTCGATATGCCCCAGGCAATTTGGCGACTGCACGATCACGGCCGCCGTGTCTTCATCCAGCTCGGCTTCGAGGGCCTGCGTATCAGTGACGCCGCCTTTCAGCGGCAATTCCTCATATTCGGCCGGCAGGTCCGACAGATATGTCTTGAGCACCCGGCGATACTGCGGGTGTACGCCAGCGCTGACGAGGATGTCGCGCTTGCCCGTGATGTTGAAGGCCATCATGGCCGCCTCAGCCAGCGCGGTGGCGCCCTCGTACATCGACGCGTTGCTCACCTCCATGCCGGTGAGCTGGCAGATCATCGTCTGAAACTCGAAGAACGCCTGAAGCGACCCCTGCGACGCCTCGGCCTGGTAGGGCGTGTAGGCCGTGAGGAACTCGCCCTTCATCGCCAGGTGATCGACGACGGCCGGGATGAAATGGTCATAGGCTCCGAAACCCAGGAAGCACGGCTTCTGATCGACCGGCCGATTCTGAGCGGCGAGCTGCGCCAGGTGCGACCGCAGCGACATCTCATCGAGGGCCGGCGGCAGACTCAACGGCTCGCGGTGGCGAATCTCCTCCGGCACCTGCCGCAGAAGGTCCTCCATGCTTGCCGCGCCGACGGCCTTGAGCATTTCGTCGCGATGTCGGGGGGTGATCTGGGTATAGTCCATCAATGTCCCGTCTTCCTCAAATACTCCTCCGCCGTCAGCAGATTCTCATACTCGGCCGGGTTGCTGATCCGCACCTTTATCATCCAGGCATTATGGTACGGGTCCTGGTTCACCAGTCCCGGATTGGACGATAGCGCGTCGTTCACCTCCGTGATCGTCCCGCTCACGCCGCACATCAGGTCGGCCGTCGCCTTTACCGACTCGATCTCGCCAAACGGCTGGCCGGCCGCCAGCCTCTCCCCCACCTTCGGCAGATCCACAAACGTGATGTCCGTCAGCTCGTCGGCCGCGATCTGCGTGATCCCGATTGCCACCACATCGCCGGAAAGCTGGTGCCACTCGTGCGTTGCGAGATATTTTCGGTCGTTGGGAGCGGACATTGAAGATCCATTTGCGATTTGAAATCTGAAATCCGAAATTCCACTATCTACTATCTGCTATCTACTATCCACTATCTACTTCCTGCGATAAAACGGCAGGCTCACGATTCTTGCGGGGATCGGCGTGCCTTTCAAGTCTGCTTCGAGCAGCGTTCCCGCGGCCGACTGCGGTGCATCGACATACGCCATCGCGATCGACTTGCCCAGCGTTGGCGAAAGCGTGCCGCTCGTCACCTCGCCGACAGCATTGCCGGTAATTCTCAACGGCGTCCCCTGCCGCGCGATACGCTTGCCTTCCAACTCCAGCCCGACCAGCTTCCGCGCCGGCCCGGCCTCGTGGATCTTTCGCAGCGCCTCCACGCCGATGAACTGCCTGCTCAGATCCACCGCCCACCCAAGCCCGGCCGACAGCGGATCATTATTCTCCGTCAATTCATGCCCATACAGCGGCATGCCCGCCTCCATGCGCAGCGTGTCGCGCGCGCCGAGGCCTGCCGGCCGGATCGTGCCATCGGGCTTGTTCAACTTGCCGCCGACGAGCTTGATGCCCATGCTCGCCGCCCGCGCTGACATGATGATCTCCACACCATCCTCGCCGGTGTACCCGCTGCGAAAGACGGTCATCTTCATCAGCATCAGCGAGCCGGTCTCAAAGTGATATCGCTTCAGCGCGTACAGATCGACCGGCAGCACTTCGGCCATCTTCTCGATCACCTTGGGGCCTTGCATGGCGATCATGCCGGTGGCCTCGGTGTTGTCGGCCATGTCAAAATCCAGGCCCTTCTCGCGGCGCACGCCGATGAAATACGCCACCAGTTTCTCGCGATTCGATGCGTTGCACACCATCAGCCACTGCTTCTCATCGCGCAACACGATCACATCATCCAGCACTCCCCCGCGCTCGTTGCACACCAGCGAATACCGCGACTGCCCCTCGTGCTGGTCGGCGATATTCCGCGTCAGCACCAGACTGAGAAACCGCTCGGCGTCCGGTCCTTTGAACGCCAGCCGGCCCATGTGCGATACGTCGAAGATCGAGCCGCTCTTTCGCGTGTGCTCGTGCTCTTCCACGATCGACCTGTACAGTAGCGGCATTTCCCAGCCGGCGAAGTCCATCATCCGGCCGCCGGCGGCGACGTGGAAGTCAAAAAACGGCGTGCGCTTGAGCATATTCCAGCGCAAGTTACTGGTAGGCTGGGGGAAACGTCAAGCTACGGATCTCAGCAAACAAGCTCATGGTCAGAATCGACGCCGCAGCGTTATGATGACCAACGGCTATGAAATCCATCAACCCCGCAACCGAGGAAGTGATCCAGGAATACCGTGCCCACGAGCCGGCCGACATCGAGCGGTGCTTTCAGCAGGCTGTCTCGGCCTTTGCCTCCTGGCGCGGCCTGCCGTTCACCAAACGCAGCAGGCTCATGCACGAGGCCGCGCGCATTCTCCGTGAGCGCAAGGCCGAGTTCGCCACGCTGATGACCCGCGAAATGGGCAAGACCATCGTCTCGGCCGAGGCTGAGGTTCGACAAATGCGCTACCGCCTGCGACTACTTTGCCGACAACGCCGCGCGCATGTTGCGCGCCGAGCGGCGCCGACGGATGCCACGCGAAGCTTCGTGCGTTTCGATCCCCTGGGGCCGGTGCTGGCGATCATGCCGTGGAACTTCCCGTTCTGGCAGGTCTTCCGTTTCGCTGCGCCCTCGCTGATGGCCGGAAATGTGGGCATTCTCAAGCACGCCAGCAATGTTCCCGGCTGCGCACTGGCCATCGAGGATGTCTTCCGCGCCGCCGGCTTTCCTCCGGGGCTGTTCACGACGCTGCTCATTTCCGGCGAGCAGGCAGAGTCGCTCATCGCCAATCCCGCCATCCGCGCTGTCACTCTCACCGGCAGCGAATCCACCGGCCGGCGCGTCGCCGCGGCCGCCGGGCAGGCGTTGAAGAAGAGCGTGTTGGAACTCGGCGGCTCCGATCCTTTCGTGATTCTCCCCGACGCTGATATCGAATCCACCGCCGCCGCGGCCGCCGCCGCCCGCTGCATCAACAGCGGCCAAAGCTGTATCGCCGCCAAGCGGTTCATCGTCCACGAATCCATCGCGAGCGCGTTCGAGCAGGCCATGGCCGCGAAAATGTCAGGTATTCGCATGGGCGATCCGATGGACCGCGGCGTCGAAATCGGCCCGCTTGCCCGTGCCGATCTGCGCGATGCGCTGCACGAGCAGGTCCAGCGGACGGTCGCCGCCGGCGCACGCCTGCTGACCGGCGGCACGATTCCCCCCGGCCGCGGCTATTACTATCCGCCGACGGTGCTGGCCGACGTCCAATCCGGCATGGCCGCCTTCGACGAGGAAACCTTCGGCCCCGTTGCCGCCATCACTCGCTTCACGAGCATTGACGAAGCCATTGCCCTGGCCAATCGCTCGCCGTATGGGCTGGGCGCCAGCCTCTGGACGCGCGACACTGCATTGGCCGAGCGATTGGCCGCCCGTGTCGAGAGCGGCTGCGTCTTCATCAACGGCGCGGTGAAATCCGACCCGCGCCTGCCCTTTGGCGGCGTGAAGAACAGCGGCTATGGCCGGGAACTCGCCGAATTCGGCATCCGCGAATTCGTCAACATCAAGACGGTGTGGCTGAAGGAAACCCAGTCGCCCGCCGCGCCGCCGACCAGCGAGTGAGAGTTGTGGAGCGTGCCGCCCCGGCCGCGATATCTCGCGCCGCGGAAGGCCGCATATGATTCATCCGTATGGCGCGATCTGGTCAGGTCAGGCTATCGCCACTCCGCGTACGACGAACCGGTACACCTTCTCATCCGGGTCGTTGCTGGTGATAACGATGGTCGCCTTGTGGATGCCTGCCGTTCTGGGCATGAACACCACTTCAAACGTCGCGGCCTGGTGCGGCACGATCTTCGTAGGGGTTGGCGCCAGCACCCGGAAGCTGCCGTCGCCGATGACTTTGATGCTCTTGATCAGCAAGTTTCGCCAGCCGCTGTTGCGGATGATGACGCTGTGCTTGTGGCCGCCCTTGGCGATGCGCACCTGGCCGAAATCCGTGCCGTTGGCCGCCGAGACGCGAATGGCGTTGTTGGCGATGCCCGGGATCACGATGTTCTGGCTGTAATTGCGATTGGGGTTGTTGTCGGCGAAGCTGTACCCGCTCGCGCTCTGCCCCTCGGCCAGATCAACCGCATAGACCGCCCCGGCCGGCGCGATCGGCTGCATGCCCGTGGGAACGGCGTGACGTAGCGAGTAATGGCCGGGCAGCAGGTTGCCCAGCGTAAAGGCCCCGGCCGCATCCGTAATGGCTGTTGGCTCGCCGGCGTCGAGTTTGCCATTACCGTTGGTGTCGAGATACACCTTGACGCCGTCAGCCAGCGGGTCATAGCTGTTGCGCAGACCGTTGCGGTTGGTGTCCTCGAAAACCGTTCCGTGAATCGACCCGGCTGAAAGAGAGAGCAGATCCTGGCTGCCGATGATTTGCCCGAATGCGAGGTGAACGGCTGGAGCAGCCGCCGTGGCCAGCCAGTTGGGCGGCAGCTCCTGCCTCACCGTGTAGTCCCCGGCTGGCAGGCCATAGAAGTGATAGCCGCCATCGGCATCGGTAGTAATCTCGGGCTCATTGGCATCGCGGCTGCCGTTGCCGTTCAGGTCGAGATAGACGCTACGACCGGTGATGGGCTGCTCGCCGCCATCAATGCTGCCGTTGGCATCGGAATCGTCCATGGCCCGGCCGGCGATCTCGCCCATGCCCGTGACTGTCGTGATCGAAAGCGTGCAACTGGTCAGCATGCCGCCGCTGCCGCCGGCATCGCCAGCGATCTGCAGCGTCCATTGGCCGTTGGCGCTCTGCCCGTTGAAACTGCTGAGCAATCCCTGCGGCCGATAGGTGCCGCTGAACGGCGCAGTGCCATCGGCGATGTCCAGCGTTGCGGCATCATCGAAGAACGTGTTCGTGAAATTCTTGCCAGCGCCGCCCACATGTGCGAAGAGCGGAACGGATGTGCCGCCGGGGCCGATAAGCGTGGCCGAAAGCTCGCTGTCGGCCGGGTGGCTGATGGCGATGCGCACGCCCACGTCCACGATCTCGCCGCTGCGGTTGGCGAAGCTGAACGGTGCGCTCAGCGTGCCGCCGACGGGAATGCTCTGCGCCATGACAATGGCCGCCGCGGGATCACCCTCGCCGACGAACTGGATTGACCAGTTGTTCAGCGTGCCGGTGACTCCGGTCACGGTGTCATCCACCTCCAGCGTCCATGCGCCATCGGGCAGTTCGCCGTTGAACAGCGCCAGCGGCGAGGCGGACTGGAACGAGCCGGTGTAAGGGGCCGCGCCGGAAGAGAAAGGTGCGCCGGCCGAATCGTCGAAAGCGGTGCCGCTCAGGTCGGCACCGGCGCCAATTCCGGCGGGCTTAAGCACCACGCGCGTGCTGGATGGGCTGATCAACGTCAGTGCAAGCTGGCTGACATCGGCATGGCTGATGTCGGCCAGCACGTTGATATTCGTCACCCGGCCATTGATGTTGGAGACTGTAATGGCCGAGGTCGTTGCGGCGTTGTCGGGAATGCTGAGGGGCACACCCGCGGCAGCGAAGACTGTCGGCGCGGCGGCGGCCAAGAACAGCGTGCTTTCAAGCGGCTCGATCTGCCGGCAAGGACAACCCGCGACCCCACTGCGTCTGCGAAATACCCGTGACATGCGCCTCCTTCGCGAAGTAGTCGAAGAATACGGCAGAGTCAGGAACTCCGCAAGTCAGCGATCAGTGTGTCGCAATCTGCAAACGCCAATCGCAATCCGGTGCGGCGCACGTTATCTTCCAACGGGGTTTGATTGAGCCACTTCGTGGGAGATGCGCATGGGTGAAAGAGATGATGACGCCCTGCCGCTCGGCTGGCCGGTGCGTCAAGTCGAGCGTGCTGCATGTGATCGGGTTGGCGGAGTTCATTCTCGCCAGGGCGTGGAGCTGGGCGGAGGAATCGGTTAACCCTCGCCTGCGGAAAGACGCCGAACTGGATCGGGCAAGGCACGAGATCGCACTGCTCCGCGAAGAGATTCGCATCAAGGATGCCCGCATGGCGCAGGTGTTGCCGCAGCACCGGCCGCACTATCCGCAGCAGGAGCGAATGGCGATCCTTCAGCTTCGGGCGGCGCGCAACTGGTCGGCCGAGCAGACGGTGCGCACGTTTCTTGTCAGCGGCGCGACGATTGCGCATTGGATGAAGCGGCTTGATGAGGAAGGGCCGGACGCGCTGGTGCAGGTCCCCGAGCCCGTCAACCGTTTCCCGCGGCAATATATAGACGTAGTGACGGCGTTGGGATGGCGGAACCCAGATATCAGATAGCGGATGGCGGATGGCGGCGGAAGGCATGGGTATTGGGTTGCGGGGCAGCCACCTGCGTCGGCGTGACATCGGCCGATGAGAGTCGCGGGTGATGCGCCCTTCAACCTATCCGCGGGTGTTACGCAAATCGGCTCGCGCGGCGCAACATGGCGCAACGGTGGGGGCGGCTTTGGCGGGAAAGCGAGGGATCTGGCGGGGCGGGGAGATCGATCTGCGCAGCGCGGGTGGGCGCCGAGCCGAACCTCGCGGCAGGCGACGGCTTTGCTGGGACTCTACCCTGTCTCGGCTTCCCTCGTGCTCGCGTGTGGGGCGGGCTGTGAGGGGGTGCGGAGCCGAGCCCACGTGAGCCGTGGCGGGCACGGATGTGGGTGCAACCGGCGAATTGTCGCAAGAATGCGGAAACGATAAAGTGAACCTGACCCCCTATTCCGCCTCATATGATTACTGCGTCGGCACTCCTGGAGAACGGTATTTCGCGGCTCAATGGCTGGCCCGTGTGTGCCCCTGTCAACGCTTCGCCGCCGGCCTCGCGGCCGTCAACGCATGACTCGGGGTTGGTGTGGCTGGCTATGCCTTCACCGTGTGACTCTTGCATTCACGACTCCTCGCCGGTCTTCCCGACGCACAATCACGTCACCTTTTCCGTTCCCCGCCATTTTCGCCAGCACCCAGCGACTTGTGAGCGCTTCGACCTGATAGGTCGGGTAGCAGGCTTACGGCAGGGCGAGGTCCTGGAAGTCGATCGGCACGGTTGAGTCTTTGATTTCGACGGGGGCGTCGAAGGTGAAGGAGTCGGGCTCGCCGAGGGCGGCCTCGTAGGTGATCGTGGTGGACATCTCGAGCGGTCCGGCATCCAGGCGGACGGGGACGCCGGGGGCGGCGTTCGGGCGGGTGAACTGGCCGGCGACGCGGTAGGGACGGCCCTGGTCATCGGTCAGGTGGCTCCAGGTGGTGGCGAACTGAATGGCGGCCGATCCTTCGCGCCGGCCGGTTTTCTTCTCGTCGCCGACCTGCTTCGTGGTGATTTCGACTTCATAGCCGCGCGGGGTCTTGGTGATCTTCTTGAAAGTATAGGTGGTGTCGCCGAAGGTCTTGGTGGCGGGCTGGGCATGGAGCACGTCCTGGATTTCCCATGTTTCGATTTTGGTGACGGTGCGGAGGTGGGCGGCGACCTTGAGCAGCTTGATTTTCGTGCCGGCCTGCCCGGGCCGGGCCAAGACGACACGTCCGGCGGCGATCAAGCCGTTGAACATCATGGTCTGGCGGGTCTGCGCGGCGTTCTTGGGGACGAGGGAGAGGCCGTTTTCGTCGGCGGCCTGGTCGAGCTGGAGAGTCATGCCGGCCAGACGGAGTTTGGGGTCGAGAAAGACGATCAGGCTCAGGGTCACGATGTCGTTGACGGGCCGGTTGCCGGAATAGTCGATGGTTTTGCTGCGGCCGGCCATGTCGGCGGCCACCATGAATTGGGCGGCGGAGAAGATGGGGCGTTTGCCCCACGGGTCGTTGAACTTGCTCAGGGCGACCTTGCCGGGCGGGTTCATGCCGTGGTGCTGCGGGAACACGCCGGTGGCGGCGGAAACCTCGCGGAGGACTTCCCAGAAGGGCTTTTGTTCGGCGTCGAGGGACAGCGGTTTGAGCGTTTCGTCGGTCAGGAGATTGGGCGGAAAGGGGGCGAACTGGACGCCGGTTTGCTTCATGAGCTGGTCAAAGACATCCTTGGCCGCGGCGTCCTTGACGTGCAGCGTCACGGTCGTGGGAGCGGCGGCGGGCGCGGCAGCGGGATCCTGGGCGAGGGTTGCGCATACCGCCGGCCATGGTCAACAGGGTCATCACGCCAAGCCATCGACGCTTTGCAGCCATCGTCGTGTCTCCTGAAAAGACATTGGGATGCTCCGAAGGCAAGAAATGTAGCCGCGACGGGAGCGTGCGTCCAGTTATGGGTGTTGGTGGTTTGCCGGGGTCTGCCATTTGTTCTGTCGTGGTTCCGAGGGCGAGGCCCTGATAGGAGCTGGAACGGGGAAGGATGTAGTTTCATAAAATACATCCGTCCCCGTTATCGCTCCCGCCGGCGGGCTAGCGATGGCTTCGTTTCGCAGGGGAGGGTGCGCGGGAGAGGGAGGGGAATCTGCAAGCTCTGGCGCGGCGGGAGGTTGCGGGCTTGGGGCGGGGGGATCGGTGGGTTCGTTCCGCAGGCGATCACTTTCACCGCAGAGGCGCGGAGACACGAAGGAAGGGTCTGGGGTCTGGGGTTCGGGGCTCTGGGTTCGAGATTGGAGATTGGAGGATTCGGATTATGATTTTGGGTATTCCGCCAGTGGCTTGGCGGGGTAGCGGCGGGAGATGGGCAGGGAGGGCCAGCGGGCGGGGGCGGATCCGGCAGGATTGTGACAGAAGGCGCGAAAAATTCGCTCTGTCGGCGAGTTGTTGCGGGCAGGTTGGGCATAAGTGTTCTCCAGCAAGGGGGTTGAGAGTGGAAGTTGCATTCAGTTATTTAGATGCGTCCTGGACAAAGTGACATAAAGCGACATGGAACCGACATAGAACCGACGCGGGACCGACCCGCAAACGTACACCAAGCGACACGAAAGTGACAGGAAGCGACCACGTATGTGCGGGAAGCGACGGAGCGACGAAGCGACGGGGCGACGAAGGGGCGCGGGCGGGCAATGGAGCGCGGACGGAGGGCGCGGGGCGCTGGGCGGCGCGGCTGGTGCGGCCATATCGGGGCGCGGGTGGGGCAGCGCCATCTTGGGCTGTCCAGCTACGGCAGACATCGTCGTACTCCTTTCCGGGGCATGCGCCGTGCGCGGATGCGCGAGCGGCGCGTGCCTCTACCTATTCCCGGGGCGCTGCGAAATGTGATCGCATCGGCGCAGCACCGCACAGCGCACTTGCGTATTTACGGGGGAAAAGCCGCAGTTTGTCGGGTGGAGCTGGACGATTTGCGCAACGGACCACCTAACAGATCGCGGGCAGGATGCATGCACCACAAGCGCGGCAGGCGCGGGCCGTCATGCGAAGTCGTGGGCAGCGGCCGCTGTTCGATGCGCCAGCCGTCGTGGTCCGCGCGAAGGCATCGGCCGGCCGCGCAAGGTGATCGGGCGGCGTTACGGATCATTATCGCGGGGCCGGCGGCAAACGGGTGGAGAGTTCGCTGCGGCCGGTGGGCCGGCCGAAAAAGGCAAAAAAGGCGAAGGAGAAGGAGGTGCAAAAAGGCTTATGACCCTTATGACCCCTTTTCTTGGCGCCGGTAAGGTGGGATGTCCCCCTTCTCCCTTTCCCCTTCTCCCTTTCCCTTTGGCGCCGGTAAGGTGGGATGTCCCCCTTCTCCCTTTTTCCCCCTTCTCCCTTTCGGCGCCGGTAAGGTGGGATGTCCCCCTTCTCCCTTTCCTTTCGGAAGGCGTATCGGTCAGCGGGTCAGCGGTGGCGCTCACGAAGTCCAGAGGCTATTTGAGGAAGAACTCTTTGAGGGGGCGATAGCCAAGGTTCGCCATCAGCGAATCCCAGTTGGCGGGCAGTTCTACTTTGAGCGTGACGGGGGTGCTGCCGGGCATGCACTGCACTTTGTTTCGATCCGAGTCCCCCGTCACTAAAATCGGCGTCATGCCGGTCTTCATCACTGGAACCGTGTAGATCTTTTCCGGCCCCAGAATCTTTGCAAGCCAGGGCGGAGGGGCGGTCAGTTCACCGCCTTCATCGCGGATGATTTTTTTAACGTGCATGTCCACGGTGTAGCGTTCGGGAAAAGCACTGCCGGGGTTGGCCCAGTAGTTGGCATAAGCCCGTTCATACGCCGGCCGCCGCGCGGTCGCGACCAGGGCCGCTTCCAGTTTTTCCTTGGTGGGATAAGTCCGGGCGAGGTCGCGGGCGACAAACTCCGTGATCAGCAGGGTGCGGGTCGGAAGCCGCGGGCCGCTCCCCGTGGCAAACTGGCCTTTTTCCACGGCATCCCACGCCATGACCTCCATGATCTTTTCGCCATTGTGCGACGCCGGCGTGAGGTTGTTACCCCACAGCAAGGCCGAAGCCGCGGTGAGCGTGCTCTGGTTCAGATCAAAACCTTGTTGCACATGGTAGGGCCTCCATCCGATCTTGAGGCACGCGGCTTCGTCCTCAGCGAGACTCCACGGCATGAGGTATCCAAAGGTCCCCATCCGATCCTGTTTAATATAATAGCCGCCGAGATTCATCATGGCCAGATTGATGAACCGGCCGAGCGCGGTGTTGCGCGGCTCATTGATCTGGCCCTGCTGGGCGTCGATCCCCAGTTGCCGCGCAACCGGACCGTTGACCCAGCAAAATGGCGTCCAAGCATGGGTGCTGGCCAGCGTCCGCCGGTAATTGCCGTCGGCGAGCGCTTTGGTATAGGCGATCAGCATCGGCATGAACTCCGGCGGGCATCCGGCCATCACGCCATTGACGGCAACATGCCAGACCAAGGTCTTCCGATAAGCGATCGGAAGCACACCGACCACCTGGTCCCAGGGCTGATCGGTGTATTTAAGAAACTCCTCCACGCGCTCAATGGTGGGGGGGATGATCGGCAGTCCGTCCGACCAGCGTTGCTCGATGAAGAACCGATTCACCCCTTCGACCGTGCCCGCGAACACCCGGTCCCTGGGGTCGCCGACGCCGGCTTTGCGGCGTTCCGCCATTTCCGCCTCGGTGAGGGGTTTGGTGAGGGCCGCGACGATCTGAGGCCAGACGACTTCGCGCGTATTGCGAATCAATTCCTCGGGCGTGTGGGCGGCGAAGGCGCCGGGATACGTGGCGGTGCGCGGTGCGGGCACGCCGTGGTTGACCGCGGTGGAATAGACCTGCAGCACGAAGTTTGGCGCCGCCACGGTCACCGCGGGAATGCCGATATATTCCGCGGCAACGCTCGAGCCGGTCTCCTTGGGTGTGCATAGGCCACAGCCGCCGTTGCCCGAAATCACCGCCTGCACTCCCATCGCCTTGAGTTTCTTTTGGAATTCGTCTTTCGACTCGCGGGTGACGCCGGGACCGGGAAACGGACCCGCAGACCCGATTTCATTTAGCAGGATCACTTTGGCGGTGGGGTAGTTCGCCAGAATCAAGCGCTTGATCTCGGGATGCGTGATGCTGGCCATGAAGCTTCCACCCACCACCGCGATCGTTTTTCCGTTCAACGTATCCAGGCGGGGGGCCTGCTTAATCATTGACACCGTCTGCTTGCCCACGGGCGACACCACGGCGTATTTCCCCGCCGGGACCGGCGCTCCCGGAAGCAGACACGCGTCGTCGCACTCATAGGAAAACGCGCCGCCCATTATGCCATGCACGGCGGCTTTCGCCGGTTCGGCGCTGGTCACCGGCTGCTGGCACACGGCTCCGGCCAGCACGAGCATCATCATTCGTGATTTTGATATCATCGGATTTTTTTCTTCGCCCGAGTGGTTACGGCTGTTTTTGTGGCGCCTTTCGATGGCGCAACAGCTTTTGTGGGCGACGCATTTGTTGTTTGTTGTTCCACTGAACATGAGGCGAATGACTCCCCCCCAAAGATCACCGCGATTGTGACTCATGTGCTCAGTGTGTACTGTCACTCTACTGATTCCACGTACACAGACGAAAGGCGGGGTCCTCGGGTTAGGGGAGCGGGGGATTTTGGGGCGTCCAACTTGAACCGTCCTTCCTCTCGAACAGGCCCGCTCTTGCCGCCGAAACACGAATTGCCTCCGTATCGAGGCTCTTGATCGGCCCGGGGACCGTCCCCGGGCATTGCAAGCGCAGTATACCCCCGGCTCGGCGGTGGCAACAGCCGAGTTGCCATGCTTATTGATAAGGCGGCTCACGGCTCCCAGGGCAGGTCGGGCTGATCGAACTGCTGGCGGCGAGCGTAATCCAGGAACTCAGGGTCGGCTTCGACGGCAAAGCCGGGGTTGCGCTGGGGGATGACGCTCTGGGGCCGCAGTTGAGGTGGCGGTTTGGGCGGGGCGCGGGCAGGCGGGTCGTGCCACAGGCCGCAGTGCTGGAGGATCTTGCGGATGACATCCTCCTGGCGGGACTCGATGAAGGCGATGACCTTCATGGTCCCGCCGCACCTGGGGCAACGCAGAGGGTCGGTCTGGTAGATGCGCTGGATGAGGATGGCCCAGCGGCGACGATCGAGAAGGGGCGATTCAACGATCGGCGGCGGAGTGGTGGCCGGCGGGTTCGGCGCGGGCGTTGGGTGCGTCTGCGGCGCGGCCGCGTAGGGGCGGCTTTAGCCGCCGTGGCCGGCTCGCACACCCCCGTCCAAAATCACCCGGCACACCCGGCGGCTAAAGCCGCCCCTACGGCAGCCCTACGGCAGCCCTACGGCATCGGGCGCACCCGGCGGCTAAAGCCGCCCCTACGTTGGCCCGATTGTCACCCGATATTGCTCTTTGTTGCCGGTACGATAATATACTGACATGCCATATTACCGGCGAGCATATGTCCCTGGCGGGACGTTTTTCTTTACGCTGGTCACCGAGAACCGTGCCCCGATCCTCTGCGATAATCTCGGCCGATCCCTTTTGCACAAGGCGATTGCCGAATGTCGCCAGCGACGACCTTTTGCGATCGACGCGATGGTTCTGCTTCCCGATCACCTGCAGATGATGATGACGTTGCCACCGGGAGATGCCAATTTCTCTTTGCGGATGGCCGCCCTCAAGGCCTATTTCACCCGCGCGTTTCTGCTGGCCGGCGGCACGGAGCAGGCGCGCAGCGAGTCGCGGATACGCAAACGACGGCGCGGAGTCTGGCAGCGGTGGTTCTGGGAGCACACCATTCGCGATCGGGAAGATCACCGGCGGCACTTTGATTACATCCATTACAACCCGGTGAAGCACGCCGTGGCGCGGTGCGCGCACGATTGGCCGTATTCGACGTTCCATCGGCATGCCGATGCCGGCGCATACACGCGCCAATGGCAATGTGCCTGCGACGGGCGCGTGACCAAGCCCATGGCGTTCGACGGTCTCGATGTCGAGATGATTGAATGCGAGGAATCGGAGGCGCAGGCACGTGGCGGAGTGCGAGCGGGTGATGCGGGGGTGATCGGCGGGATTTGCGGTTAGAGCATTCACACGGCGGCTAAAGCCGCCCCTACGGCCGCCCCTACGGCGATGGCAGATGCAGCGCCGCTTGCAGGAGAAGGCGACGTAGAACTCGTGGCGGCAGTCGGGGCAGCGGACGCGGGCGAAGCCGTGCTGGAGGTTGCCGCACTTGAGGAAGGCGGCGACGGCCTTGTCGATGGCGGGGCGCCGGCGGCCGAATTTCGGGGCGTAATGTTGGGGGTAGGCGGCGCGGAAGTCGTCGAAGTGTTCGCGGATGAGGCGATGGAAGTCGATTGAGCCTCGAAAGTCCATCGAGAGAGTTGCGCCGGATTGGCCGTTGTGCGTCGGGCCGGTACAATTCGGCCCGTATGATGGACCGGCAGATCCAGGTGAAAACGGAGCCGGGCCTGTGGCCGCCGACCTGGCCCATGGGCCTGACGATGTTGCGCCTGCTTCTGCTGCCGGTCTTCCTGTGGGGGATTCTGATCGATGCCAATGAATCGCCCCGGACGTACTGGTGGGTGTCAGTGGTCGTGTTCTTCATCATGGCGGTAACCGACAAGCTCGACGGCTATCTGGCGCGGCGGCTGGGGCAGACGAGCAAGCTGGGCGCGGTTCTCGATCCGCTGGCCGACAAGTTGCTGGTGGCGTGCGCGGTGATCCTGTTGAGTTTCGAGTGGATCGCGCCCGAGCACTTCCGGATCCCGTGGTGGGTGGTGGTCGCGGTCTACGGCAAGGACCTGATCGTCGCGGCCGGCACGATCGCGATATTGTCGGTGGTCGGAAAGGTCAGTGTATCGCCGCGGCCGCTGGGCAAGATCAGCACGATGTTTCAGCTTTCGATGGTGATGGCGGTGCTCTTGGCGCCGGCGGACGGGGCGTGGTGGTTTGCGGCGTGGCGCATCTTCGTCACGTCGCTGTGGTGGGCGGTATGCGCGCTGGCGGCGGCGTCGTGCGTGGATTATGTGACCCAGGGGATCATCCAGTATCGGCGGGAACGCGCTGTCAACAGAAGTGCCGCCGGCGCCCCCACCGGCGGGTCTGGAGCGCAGGGATAGAGTCCTACGGCGTTTGAATGATCGCCGCCCCCTCCGGCCACGTGCGCTGGAAATGAGCCACGTTGAACGTCAGCAGGCGTCGCGCGCCGCTTTCTGGGCCGCCCGGCACGCCAGCGCATCGTAGATGATGCCCCCGGGTCATTCCAGCCTCGGCCAATTGCCCGATCACCTGCGTGTAGTCACGTGCGGTCAGCGGCACGATCGTCGCATGGCCCTCGATGTTCTCGGCGATCAGTCGCCGGGCTTCCGACGGCGTGATGCGGGGCGAGACCGGCAGGGCCGTAAGCACCGCATACAACTCGGCCAGCGTGTGGGTCGCCACCACCCATTCGAATTCACCTTGCAGCGCGCGGTCCAGCCAGGGAGCAGCACGCGAATGACGATCCAATGACCGCACGAGGGCCTGCACCAGGGTTGAGGTGTCGAAGAACGTCTTCATTGCATGGCCTGCCGCACGAGCTGGGCAATCCGGTCGTCACGGTGCTCCCCCACGGCATCCGTCACTTGTCGCTGCAACTTGCCACCCGCGAACACCAGCAGGCGCCCCTCCCGGACCAGGCGAGGAGATTCATGCACGACCGTCAGTTGCAGTCCATCGGCCACGGGCTCGATTTCGATTTGGTCTCCCGGACTGATCCCCAGTCGATCGCGCGCGTCCTTGGGCAAGACGAGCCGGCCGGCCTTGTCGATGGTTGTTCGCATGCTCAAACTCCTCAATGGTATTGTCCGATGGCAAATGCCATAAGTCAAACCCACTGACTAGAGCGGCTCGTTCGCGAGCCGCCCTCTACTCGCAAATCGCCGATCCCTACAGCCCTCCCGCCGCATCGTCTATAATCTACTGAATGCCATTTGCCTCGATACCCGAAATCATGGATGACCTGAAGGCCGGCCGGCCGATCGTTCTGGTCGACGATGAAGACCGCGAGAACGAGGGCGATGTCGTCGTCGCCGCCGAGAAGGTCACGCCGGAGGCGGTGAACTTCTGCGTGACGCACGCTCGCGGGGTGCTGTGCCTGGCGCTAACGGGCGAGCGATGCGACAAGCTGCGGCTTCACCCGCAGGTGGAGTACAACACGGCCAGCCTCGGCACGGCGTTCACCGTGACGGTGGATGCGCACAAGCGGTTTGGCGTGACGACGGGCGTGTCGGCGCGGGATCGATCGACCACGGTACACGTGGCCATTGCCGACGATGCGCAGCCCCAGGACCTCTGCCGGCCGGGGCATATCAACCCGCTGCGGGCGCGATGGCGGAGTGCTGGTGCGGGTGGGGCAGACGGAAGGCAGCGTCGATCTGTGCCGGCTGGCGGGGCTGAAGCCGGCCGCGGTGATCTGCGAAATCATGCGCGAGGATGGCGAGATGGTGCGCCGGCCGGAACTGGAGGTGTTCTGCCAGAAGCACGGCATGAAGATGTGTACGATCGCGGAACTGATCACCTACCGGCTGAAGCGCGAGCAGTTCGTGAAACGCATCGAGAGCGTGACGCTGCCGACGAAGTGGGGAACGTTCCGGCTCCACGCGTATCAGAGCGTGGTCGATCCGCAGCCGCACCTGGCCCTGTGCAAGGGCGGCGTGGGCGAGAAGGACGAGGATGGGCACGTTGTGCAGCAGGATGGGCCGGTGCTGGTGCGCGTCCACAGCGAATGCCTGACGGGCGACATCTTCGGCTCCGGCAAGTGCGACTGCGGCCACCAGCTTGAGGATGCGATGAAGGTGATCGAGGCGGCCGGCAAGGGCGTGCTGGTCTACCTGCGCCAGGAGGGCCGCGGCATCGGCCTGGCCAACAAGCTGCACGCATACGCGCTGCAGGAGAAGGGTGCCGACACGGTGGAGGCCAACGTGCTGCTCGGGCTGCCCGTGGACAAGCGCGACTACGGCATCGGCTCGCAGATCCTCCGCGATCTTGGCTTGAAGCAGATCCGGATCATGACCAACAATCCGAAGAAGATTTATGGAATCGAGGGGTATGGATTGACGGTGGTTGAGGAAGTGCCGATTCGCGTGCTGCCGGGTGAGCACAATCGGAAATACCTCGAGACGAAGAAGGCGAAGATGGGGCATAAATTGTAGGTTCTGCGCAATGGACTGCCGTTTGGATTCGCATACCACGAATGGGTCTAGCGCGGCCAAGGCACAAGCAGGAAGGCGGTGTACATGGCGATCCAACTCACCAAGATCGAATACGCTCAACTCAACGTGCGCCAGAAGGAAAACTACAACTTTCTCAAGGTGTCAGCAGTCTTGGCAGACTATGGCTTCATGACCATGCGACTGAGCGATGATTGGCAAGGCGCCGATTTCATCGCGCAGCATGTCGATGGATGCACGTTTCTCAAGGTGCAGCTCAAGGGCAGGCTCGCCTTCGGGGAAAAGTACAAGGGTAAGGACTTGTATGTGGCGTTTTTCAACGATGGAGATTGGTATCTGTACCCACACGACGAATTGCTTGGTTGCGTGCTGGCAGAGACCGACGTTGTCGGCGACACAGTGTCTTGGATTGATCGTGGCAGCTACTCGTTCCCGGTCCTTAGCCAACAGATGCGGCGTCTCCTGCAACCTTGGAAGCGGATTGCGGAGGACCCGGGTCTGGAGGAGGACTGATTGGCCGTTGCGGTTCTTGCTGATGTGCCGGCAGGGTCCAATCTGCTCTTGGATGCCAACGTGCTGATCTATGCGATCAGCGGTGATCTCGATGGGATCGAGTGGCTCACCGTATATCGACCCGCCGACATCGCGTGAGCTCCACCGGCTCACTTCGCCCCCACTTCCACCTTCACCCTCTTCACCCTCTGCGGCTCCGCGTCGAGGACCGTGTATTTCACGCCGCCCTGTTCGAAGCTCGTGCCGGCCGGGGGAATTCGGCCGAGGGTGAAGGAGATGAAGCCGCCGAGCGTGTCGAAGCCGGCGTCTTCGGGGAGGTTCAGGCCGCACTGGCGGTTGATTTCGTTGACGAACAGGCGCGCGTTGACGTCAAAGGTGTTGTTGTCGATGCGCCGGAGCATGGCGGGCTCGTGGGGCTCGTGTTCGTCGGTGATCTCGCCGACCAGTTCCTCCAGGATGTCCTCGATGGTGATCAGGCCGGCCGTGCCGCCGTATTCGTCGAGGACGATGGCGATGTGGACTTTCTGCGCCTTGAAGTTGCGCAGGAGGTTGCGCAGCGGCTTGGTCTCGGGGACGAACGTCACGGGGCGCATGACGGCGCGAATGTCGAATTCCCTGGGCGACTGGCCGCCGAGGTGCTTGAGCAGGTCGTGCGCGTAGAGGATGCCGACGACGTGGTCGAGGGTGCCGTCGTAGACGGGCAGGCGCGAGTGGCCCGTTTCGACGATGAGCTGGCGGATGTCCTCCAGCGAGGCATTGACCTCCAAGGCGACGATATTGGGGCGGCCGGTCATGATCTGATCGACCGTGGTATCGTGGAACTCGATGACCGACTCGATCATCTCGCGTTCCTGGGTGTTGACCACGCCTTCCTTCTCGCCTTCCTCGACGACGGTGAGGATGTCCTTCTCGATCTGCTCGGGCTCGGGCTCGGATTGCGGGCCGGCCAGTCGGCGCACCAGGGCATCGACCCAGTGCATGATAGTTGTCAAGGGCAGGAGGACGATGCGCATCGCGGCGAGAGCGGGCACGGAGACGGCCAGCGCGGACTCGCCCAGGTACATCGCCAGAGCGGTGGGGATGGCGACGGCAACAAAGAGGCTGACGGCGGTGGCGAGGATGAATGTCGGCAGGATTCGTGCCCAGGGAGGCAAGCCATGGCCCGCGAACAGGAGGGCGGAGGTGATGACGATGGAGATGTTGGCGATCAGGCGGGCAATGGCGGTGACGAAGACCAGGTCGCTGCGTTTGTCGATGATGGTGCTCAGCCAGTCGCTGCGGCCGTGCCGGGCGAGGGCGTCCTCGAGCCTGGCGCGGGAGAAGTCGCGCAGGGCAAAGGTGAGGGTGGAGAAGATGAGCGAGGCCATCGCGGCGACGGCCAGGCCAATCATGGCGACGATCATCGCGGACCTCCTGAAGTGCCGCCAGTGCTCTCACTGGCGGTCCGCCGCCTGACCGCCAGTGAGGGCACTGGCGGCACTTTGAAGACAGGTCCGATGCCGAGTTGGGAGAGCAGACGATCTTCCATGCGGTGCATCTTCCGGTAATCCTTGTCGGTTTTATCGTCGTATCCGCTGAGGTGCAATAAGCCGTGAACGGCGTATAGCAGCAATTCGTTTCGCACCGGCATTCCATACCGGGCGGCCATCCGACGCGCAACCGACACACAGATGATGACTTCGCCGGCGATCACCCGGCCGCGGGCGTCGTGGTCCAGCTCAAAACTGAGCACATCCGTCGGGCCGGAAATATCCATGTGCCAGTCGTGAAGCCGGCTCATCAGGGACTCGCCAACGAGCGCCAGGGAAAGCTCCCGGACAGGCGAGCGGAGCAGCCGGTGCGCTGAGATGAGATGCCGACGGACAAACGCGACGTACGCCCTGCCTGTGTTCGCTGCGATATCCAAGTCAAGTTTGGCTTTGTTCATCAGGCCGATTTGGCCGCCGGCCCGCTGCCGCCCTGTGTAGTTGCGGCGGTGCTGGGATAGGTCAGCCGTCCATGGTAAATGCTCAAGAGCGTCTTGACGAGCGCCCGCTCGACGAGCTCCAGCTCGCGCAGCGTGATGTCGGCCTCGGTGAACTGGCCGTCCATGAGGTGCTTCATGATCAGGTCGTGGACGAGCATCTCGATGCGCGGCCGTCGGCTGGTTCATCGCGCGGGCGGCGCTTTCGACGATATCCGCCAGCATCAGGATGACCGCCTCGACGCTGCGTGGCTTGGGCCCGGCGTAGCGGTATTCCACATCGCTGACGGGCAGGTGCGCGGGATCGAGCGGATTGCCCTGGCGGCAGGCCTGGTGGTAAAAATACTCGACCAGCGTCGTACCGTGGTGTTGCTGGATCAGCGACAGGAGCACGGGAGGCAGGTTGTATTCCCTGGCCAATTCCACGCCGTCCTTGATGTGAGCGGTGATGATGAGCATCGAAGTGGCGGGCGAGAGGTTGATGTGCCGGTTGGGGCCCTCGAACTGATTTTCGATGAAGTAGTCGGCTTTGTGCATCTTCCCCAGATCGTGGTAGTAGCTGCCGACGCGGCAGAGGAGGGAATTGGCGCCGATGGCTTCGGCAGCCGCCTCGGCGAGCGTCGCGACCTGGAGACTATGGGCGTAGGTGCCGGGCGCTTCCATGGAAAGCCGCCTCAGCAGCGGATGGCTGGCATCGGCGATCTCCAGCAACGTCATGCTCGTCGTGACCCTGAACATGTGCTCGATGAACGGCAGGATTCCCAGAACGATGAAGCCGACGCCAAGCCCGCCCGCGCTGACATAAAGGCAGTCTTGGCCGATGATTGAGACGGGCTCGCCGGCCGCCGTGCCGACCATGCCGGCGCCAAGCGCCATCGCCAGCGCGGCCACGGCGCCGACTTCGACCAGTTTGCCGCGCGTCCGCACTTCATCGAGCAAGAAAGTCGTGGCCATGACGCCCAGCCAGATTATCAGGAAGAATCCCACCCCTTGATCCAGCGCTGCGCTGACGAGCACCGCATGGAGGCTGCCAATGCCCATGGCGAAGCGATGGTCGTAGGCGATGGTGAGGATCATCGTCACGAGGATCGTGGGGGCGACGCCGAACACCAGCAGCGGCACCGTGCCGATCCCGGCGAGCTGCGCCACGAGCAGCATTGATGCCAGCAGTGCCGCCAGCGCAAAGGCCCGCATGGGGTTCTGCACGGTTCGCGGCTGGTAGAAGACCATGTAGGCGCCCATGGCCAGCGTCACCAGCAGGACCAGGCCCGACATGCCGGCGTGGCCCAGCGCCCAGTGCAGGAAGCTCCTGCCGCGAAGCTCGGCGACATACGCTCGCTGTTCGTCGGCCAGCAGGCGATAGAGGGCGGGCGTTATCCAGGCGCCTTTGGCGCGAGCACGCTCTTCTCGACGACATGCCGCCGCGCGGGGGCCAGCGAGATCTTTTCGGCCTCCTTCTGTTCGGCCTGCGTCATCGCCTCGTCGAGTTCGTGGGTTACCGGCAGGGCGTTCACCGTGAAGCCGGCCAGGCTCGCGGCGAGGGTCTCATCGAGCGTCGCATTGGCCATGCTCTTGATCAGATCGAGCAGGCGTCCGCGATCGGGCTCGGCGGGCGGCTGGTTCTTGCGGCGGGTGAAGGTGCCGCCCAACTCCATCTCGACGAAGCTGCCGCCGCCGGCCTGGATCTTCGCGTGCTTTCGGTCGGGCATGGGCGGGCCTTCGTAGGGCAGCACGATCAGCCGCAGATTCTCCGACGATGCCTTTAGCTGCGCGATGTAGCTCTTGACCCGCGCCTGGTAGTTCTCCAGGGTTTCGCCGTCGGCGCCGCCGCCCTGGGCGATGGACTTGAGTTTCGTCACGGTGCCGCTGGCCAGGTCCGACAGCTCGCCCGAGGTGCTCTGCAGCGCCTGTTCCGGCAGGGCGAGCAACTGCCGCTCCAGCGCGTCGAATGCCTTCTCGATGCGCCGGTACACCCGCGGCGCGGCCTCCCTCGCCTGCTGTTTCAACTGCTGCTCGCGGTCCAGGTCGCGCGATTCAAACTCCACGCGGCTGGGTACATCCTGATGCACGTACTGCCCCAGCCGATAGCGCACTAATTGGTCGCGCAGCATGACGATGGCGCTGCACACCAGCCAGAAACCGATGGCGACGGCGACGGAATTGGCCGCACGATGCCCCAGCGCGGTGCTCAGGGCCGAGCGCATGTCCGGCCGGCGGCGATGGGATTCGCCTCGGCGCGCACGGGATTTGCCGAAATCAACCACGTTTAACCGGCTCGCTTGCGAGCCGTTCTCGAGCCGCTCCCGCGCCGAACCACCGAACCTACTTCTGCTCGTACGCGTTGACGATGTTCTGCACCAGGCGGTGCCGGACGATGTCTTCGCGACTCAGTTCCACGACCGCGATGCCCGTAATGCCTCTGAGCTTCACAATGGCATCCGCCAGGCCACTGACCGTGTCCTCGGGCAGATCGACCTGGCTGACGTCGCCCGTCACGATCATTTTCGAGTCGTGGCCCAGTCTTGTCAAAAACATCAGCATCTGTGAGGGAGTCGTATTCTGGGCCTCATCCAGGATGATGCAGCTTTCGTTGAGCGTCCGGCCGCGCATGAATGCAAGGGGGATGACCTCGATGACGTCGTTGACCATGAACCGCTTGACCTGATCGAACTCCATCATGTCGTGGAGCGCGTTGAAAAGTGGCCTCAGATAAGGATTTACCTTCGCCTGGAGGTTGCCGGGGAGGAAGCCCAGCCGCTCGCCGGCTTCCACCGCCGGCCGGGCCAGCACGATGCGCTTGACCTTGCCATGCTTGAGCATGCTGGCGGCCACCGCGACGGCGAGATAGGTCTTGCCGGTTCCGGCCGGGCCTGTGCAGAAGGTCAGGTCGTGCTGCTGCATCGCCCGGATGTAAGATTCCTGACCGCCGGTCTTGGGCTTGATGGACCGGCCACGGACGTAGACATCAACCTGGCCCTCCTGATGGTGCTCGGTCTCGGCGACGACACTGCTGATGGCCAGCCCGACATCCTCCAGCGTCAGCCATTCCTGCCGACGGAGCCTGCGCTGCATTTCATCGAGAACGGCGGCCGCCCGGCTGACCTGCTGCCGCTCGCCGGCGATCTGCAACTCGTCATCACGATTGACCAGGGTGACGCCAAAGGCTTCGCGCAGCATCTTCAGATGCCTGTCGGCCGCGCCGAAAAGAGCGAGTTTCTTCTGAGGCTGTTCGAGTGCGATACTGAGGTTCACTGCTCAAATCCCTAACTCAAGGCTTCAATCATAGAGCGGGCGGGGGCGGGCGTCGAGGGGGGGGCGGCGGATGCAGTCAGGGTTCAGGGAGTAGGGGAGCAGAGGATCAGAGCGTCACTTGCTTTACGGCTGGCACCGTCGCTGCATTGCGGCCCGGCTGATCTCTTCCAGGCTCTTATCTGGCCAGAGCGTTCTTTGCCATTCGGTGTAGTCAAACGGCTCGCGGCGCATGAGCGCGATAAACCGTTCGGCGGGCACATCGCCCAGCGCCTCGACCAGCGCTCGCACACCTGCGGCTTTGATCTCTGTATCGGTTAGCATTATTCCACCTCGACTACAAACTGCGTCGGATTCATCACGGCGATTTCGGCGAACCCTCGCATCTTACGGATAATCTTATCATCCGTTGTCAGGAAGAAGCCACATCCGCCCACGATTGCGCATGCGACGTGGAGCGCGTCCTTGGGCCGCAGCCCACGTGCCGCAATCTGCTGCGCGTGCTGAAGTACCTCGGGTGTCTCCTCGACATCAATCGCCGCCGCTCCTTGCCAGGCGCCAATTGAGCTACGCCGTTCTTCGAACGGATTAGCTTGGTTCTCGAAATCCAGTATGTACGACCAGGCCAACTCGAGTTTTCCGTCTTTCACTCGCTGTTGAATTTCAAGTTTGGCTTCGGTTTCGAGTCGCACGCGCGCCTGCGTTTGATCATCAAACGGGCGGTTGTAGCAGCAGTTGTCCAAGTAGATACGCATGCAGAACACCAAGCATATCCTTCACGGATCGCGCCGGCAATCTGCCCGAAAAGCATGTGAGAGGATTTGTCGATAAGATCGGCCATGACACCACGCAAGACGGCGTGGGCAAAGCCGTGTCGAGCATTTTCGGGCTTCAGATCGTCTGGAAGAGCAAGCGATTCCCGGTCACGTGACGGCAGAAAAAATCCCCGGTCAGCGTGGGTGGGCGTGACCGGGGCTGGTCGGGGAAAAATCGGGGACGAATTGCGCGTTGATTTCAAGGCTGCGAGTCCAGAGGTGTAAGTGGAACTATACGATGTGAGGCACCACTGTGCAATAGGACGAGCAAATTAAAAACGAAGAAATCAGCATGAACGCCGTGATCGACTCCCGCCGGCTCGGGCGAGGGTGAAGGCCCGTGCGGGAGACCGCCGAGGCCACGAGGGCTTCAGGCGTCAATGCTTTCTCATGATGAACAGATAGTTGAACCCCCTGAGATAGAAATTCCCCTCGTCGGCCGCGCGGCGGTAGTTGCCCATTTCCAGCGTCTTGTTGTGCCGGACGACAGCGATGATGTCCACCGGCTGGAAGACCTTGCTGAGCCGGCCGAATAGATCGAAGCCAATCGGATAGAAGCCCTTGTCCTTCACGAACGAGTCGCATACGTAAAGCGCCATGTGGCTGCCGGGGCGGAGGATGCGGTGGATTTCGCCGATGACCTGCTCCATCGCCGCGTAATATTCGCCGCCGGCCGCGTCCAGTTTGCCGATGTCGCGGGGGTCGGGGCCGTAATCCAGGTGGGTCGAGTAGGGGGGGTCGATGAAGACGAAATCGACCTTGGCTGTCAACTCCGGCGGGAGCTTACGCGCATCGACGCGAAAGATGTCCTTGCGCGTGGGATGAACATCGTAGCCCAGGGCGCGGCGGTTCAGGTTGCGGGCGACGTCGAGAGTCGTGCCGCTGCCGGCCATCGGATCGACGACGAGGTCCTTCTCTTTCGTGTATCGCTGGAGCAGGTTCCAGATGATATAGCTTGGGGTGGCGCCTTTGTAGCCGGCAATGCCCTGGGCGCCCTCGCCGTAGTCCTGCGAAGGATAGTCCCAGAGCGTGGTGACCTGCGGTTGCAATGGCGGCCTGCGGAACTTCATGGTGGGATTATTGTCGGGCGGTGCTGAAAACGCGAGACGGCGGGGGGAATAGTGACGGGGTGAGGGGGTGACATGGTGACAAGGTGACGGAATGAGAGAGTCGGATTTCTCGCGGCGGCGGTTCCTGAGCGCCATGGGCACGGCGGCGCTGCTGGCGCTGGGCGGCCGGATGGCGCTGGGGCAGGCGCCGAAACGGCCCAACTTCATCTTCTTCCTGGTGGACGACATGGGTTGGCGGGACCTGGGCTGCTATGGCAGCACGTTCTACGAAACGCCGGCGATTGATGCACTGGCGAAGCAGGGCATGCGCTTCACCGATGCCTATGCGGCCGGGCCGGTCTGCTCGCCGACGTGCGCCAGCATCATGACGGGCAAGTACCCCGCGCGACTCGGACTGACGGATTTCATCGGCGGCGCCAATAAGAGGAAGCTGCTGCCGCCGGTGTATCCGAATCATCTTGGGTTGGATGAGACGACGCTCGGCAGGGCGTTCAAGGAGGCGGGGTATGTAACCGGGTTTGTCGGCAAGTGGCATTTGGGCGGTAAGGGATTCTGGCCGGAGAATCAGGGCTTTGACGTGAATGTGGGCGGGTTGGACTGGGGTTCGCCCAAGACGTATTTCAGCCCCTACGGGAATCCGAAGATTATCGACGGCCCGCCGGGCGAATATCTGACCGACCGGCTGACGGATGAATCGCTGAAGTTCATCGAGAGCAATCGCGAGAAGCCGTTTTTGCTTTATCTGTCACACTATTCCGTACACATCCCGCAGCAGGCCAAGAAGGACATGATCGAGAAGTACAAGGCCAAGGCGGCCGCGATGGGCGAGCCGGCCGGGCCGAAATTCCTTCCCGAGGGTAACACCAGGACGCGGCAGGTGCAGGATGTTCCGACCTACGCGGCCATGGTCCAGAGCACCGACGAGAGCCTCGGCCGGCTGATAAAGAAGCTGGAGGAACTGGGGCTGGCGGAAAACACGGTCATCATCCTCATGTCGGACAACGGCGGGCTGGCGACGGCAGAGGGCTGGCCGACGTCCAACCTGCCGCTGCGCGGGCAAGGGCTGGCTGTACGAGGGCGGAATCCGCGAGCCGATGATCGTCAAGTGGCCGGGCGTGACCAAGGCAGGCAGCGTGTGCAGCGTGCCGGTGACGAGCAACGACTTCTATCCGACGATGCTGGAAATGGCGGGCCTGCCGGCCAGGCCACAGCAGCACTGCGATGGCGTGAGCCTGGCTCCGCTGCTGCGCGGCGCGGACCAGTTGCCGCGCGAGGCGATCTACTGGCATTACCCGCACTACAGCAACCAGGGGGGCGGGCCGAGCGGGGCGGTGCGCGGGTGATTGGAAGCTGATCGAGTATTACGAGGATGACCACGTCGAGCTGTTCAATCTGAAGGATGACCTTTCGGAGAAGAACGACCTGTCGGCCAAGATGCCGGAGAAGGTTGCCGAACTGAAGAAGATGCTGCACGTTTGGCGGGAAAGCGTCGGGGCAAAGATGCCCCGGCCGAATCCTAACTGGAAGCCGGGGGCGGCGGTGACGGTTCCGGCGACGCGGGCGTCCATAATGGACTGAACGCAATGAGTAGAAGAAGAACGATCGCTGATTGGATGAAGATGAGCGCGGCGGAGTTGGCTCGCGCGACCCGCAAGTACGACGACCTCGACTATCATCCAAGGTCCGTGCGGCCTCCGGCAAAGCTGAAGGCGCAGCACGATCGCGCGATGCGGGAATTGCGGCAGGGGAAAAAGCGGCGGCGCTCGAGCGGCAGTTGATTCGCTATAATGGCTCCCAATGACTACCGCCGTCATCATCGTCGATCATGGCTCCCGGCGGGCCGAGAGCAACGAGCTCCTAGAGGAGGTGGCGCGGCAGTTCGGCAAACGGTTCGCCGCGAGATACCCGATTGTTGAACCGGCACATATGGAGCTGGTCGAGCCATCGATCGCGACGGCTTATGCGCGGTGCGTGCAGCGCGGGCGCAGCGAATTATCGTGTGCCCCTATTTCCTCGGGCCGGGCAAGCACTGGACGCTGGATATTCCCCGGCTGACGGCGGCCGCGGCTGCGCAGTTCCCCCAAACCGTCTTGCACGTCTCGCCGGCCCTGGGGATCGACGACCTGATGCTCGACCTGATGGACAAGCGCGTCTCCAGTTGTGTGGATGACACTTGACGCTTCGTGGAGCGTGCCGCCCTCGGCCGCGATCTGCCGTGGAGCGTGCCGCCCTCGGCCGCGATCGAGCACGGCGGCGGGCCGCACGTGCCACAGCCCGCGATCCTACACGGCCGAGGGCGGCACGTGCCACAGCCCGCGATCCTACACGGCCGAGGGCGGCACGTGCCACGATCCTCAATCCCGGATGAGTTGAATCGCATCGCCCCCCGGTTTATCTTCATGGCGGATTTCGGGACCAAGAGTGTTTTTCAATCGAGGATTTACATGGCTGCCAAGAATGTCAAAGAATTGCAGACAGCTACGAAGAACCTGCGCAAGCTCGCGAGCAGCGCCCTTGAGCAGAGCGGCGGGCTTTTCCGCCTCGCGCCCAACTGGGTGCCGCGATCATTCCTGCATCCGGGCAAGAGGCTCAAGCTCGACCCCAAGGATCTGTATGCGTATGGCCTAAACCGCGGAGGCATCGACGAGCGGTGGTTTGCCTCGACGACGCCGGCCGCCAATGAAGGCCGCGTGCCGGACGAGGGCCTGAGCTATGTTGTGGCCGACGGTCAGCGGTTCCAGCTCAAGGATGCCGTCGAAGAACTGGGGGCCGCTGTTGTGGGAGATAGCATCTGGAAGAAATATAAGCGCTGGCCGGTTTATTCGAAATTCTTCGACAACATGGGCCCGATTCCGCATCACATGCACCAGAGCAAGGAAGAGGCCGTCCTGGTGGACCAGGAGGGCAAGCCGGAGTCGTATTATTTCCCGCCGCAGTACAACCCGACGGGCAACAATTTCCCCTACACGTTCTTCGGGCTGAGCCCAGGGACGACCAAGGCGCAGGTTCGCAAGTGCCTGGAGAACTGGAACAAGGGCGACAACGGCATTCTCGATCTGGCCCCCGCATATCGCTTGCAGCCGGGGACGGGCTGGCTGGTGGGCCCGTCGATCCTGCACGCGCCGGGGTCGCTGTGCACGTATGAGCCGCAGTGGGGCTCGGATGTGTTCGGCATGTACCAGTCGCTGGTCGAAGGGCGCGAGGTGCCGTGGTCGCTGCTGGTCAAGGACATGCCCAAGCCCAAGCACAAGGACCTCGACTGGATCGTCGAGCAGCTTGACTGGGAAGCCAACGTCGATCCGAATTTCAAGGCCAACCATTTCCTGGTGCCCATCCCGGTCGACGACACCGAGAAGGACGGCTACGTTGACAAGTGGATCGTCTACGGCAAGGTTCGCGGCGAGCAGCTTTTCAGCGCCAAGGAACTGACGATCCAGCCCGGCGTCAAGGTGAAAATCAAGGACAACGGCGCCTATGGCCTGCAGGTGATGCAGGGTAGCGGCAAGATGAACAAGCTGGCGCTCGACTGCCCGAAGATGATCGGGTTCTACGAGCTGACGGAGGACGAAGTCTTCTGCACCGAGGCGGCCGCCAAGGCGGGCGTGACGTTCGAGAACACGTCGCCGACCGAGCCGCTGGTGATGCTGCGGTATTTCGGGCCGGAGGTGAACCCGGATGCGCCGGAAGTGGGCGATTATGTGAAGTGCGAGTGCGAGTGCTGTGGCGAGTGATCGTGACACTTGTCAGTTGTCCGTGGTCCGTTGTCAGTTGACGGGTCAATGGTCCGTTGGTCAGTTGCTCGCGCCTGGGCGAGTCCAGAGCATTTGTCTGGTCTTAACAGCCACTGACCAACGGACAACGGACCCACCACTGACAACGGACAACTGACCACGGACGGTGGCGCAGGCGACTGGGATCATCTGGGCCGCAGCGCCGGATCAGCGAGAGGGGCATGCCGGCTGAGCATCACCGTCAGCAGCCCCACCACCGCGGGCACGATGCAGCAAGCGGCCAGGTATCCGTGGCGCAGGATGCCCACATCGAGCAGGAGGCGTGCCCGTGTCCATACGGGCAGCATGTCCAGCGTGAGATGTCGCTGCGCCAGCGAATCCGCGGCGACGATGTAGTTGAGCCCCAAGCCGACCGACGCGAAAGGCAGCAGGAACCCGACCAGCCGGAACGGCCACGCCGGTCCCCATCGGCAGGCCGCGGCGATTCTTCCTGCCACCCAGCCCACGCCGGCGAGGATCGCCAGCCCCACCAGTTGCGCCAGCATGCTCGCCCTGTCGGAATGCAGCGCAAGTGGCGAGTATCGCTCGGGCAGCACATGGGCAATGGCCAGCAGCGCTGCGATGCTCCCGGCCGTCGCCGTCCCGCCCAGCCCCATGGCCAGAACGACCCGGAACCAGCAGCGAGGTTCTGCCGGCGGCGCCTCCGGAGCGAGGTAACTGTCCGGCCCGCCGTGCTTCTTCCACTGACGATACATCAGGTACAGCAGCACGCAGTTGACGAGCTGAAATGCGCCGCTCCAGACGAACATCCAGCGGTAGGCGTCCACGTTGCGGCCCTTGAGCGTCATGCGGTCGATGAAGAGCGCGCACCACGAAGCCCAGCAGCAGCGCCACCGATTTCATCATCCCGTTGCACGAGGCATACTGCCCGAATTTCTCCTTGGGGAAGATCGTCATCAGCAGCGGCGCGGATGCGGCGCCGGTGAGCGCGAAGAAGATGAGCGAAACGCCCTGGAAGATGACGTACGTCTTGAAATCGTGCTGGAAATAGAACATGCCGAACTGGATCGGCGCGGCCAGGAGCTGCATCACCGCCAGCATTCGCAGCGGGCGGACTTTGTCTGCAAGCCAGCCGGTGGGAAATGCCAGGGCAATGGATATCCCCTGCACGACGGCCGCCACCAGACCGATCTGCACGAGCGTGATGTGCAGGGCGTCCTTGGCGAAGATCACCGCGCCCATTCCCGCCGTGCCAGCCAGTGCTGCGCACATGGTGTAGCAGAACGTGGCCAGGTACATCTTGTGCGAGAAACACTGCGTGACATACAGCTCGACCTGGCGGATGATCCCGGGGCGCTGGCCGATGTCCTCGGGTGGCGGATAGTGCCCTTCCTTCACCTTCCAGCACATCAGCGAGAAGCCAATGCCATAGAGCAGGGCGGCACCCAGGAAGATCACGTCCATGTGCGTCTGGGCATGCGGGAACACCAGCGCGCTGAACAGCATGCCCGCGCCGGTCGAGACCACGCGGAACAGGCCGAAAAACCGCCCAAGAAATGCCTCGGGCACCACGTCGGCGAAGAGATACCAGTAGACGCTGTTCACGAACTCGTTGCCGAAGGCAAACAGAACGGAGAAGAAGCCGATGACCAGGATGGTGGCGGTGATCGGCTCGAGGTGCAGAGTGGCGGGAAGGGTCGATCGCTGGAAGAAATGCCGGAACCATTCGCTGCAGCCCAGCCCCACCAGCGACAGCACGATGAACGGCATCGTCCAGACAATGAAGGGGATGCGCCGGCCCCAGCGGCCGCGATAGCGATCGCTCTTGTAGCTGACGGCCGTGCCGACGAAGATGCCGAAGATCTGGGGGATGCAGATCATGATCCACCAGACCGTCATGTTGCTCACGCCAAGCCCGGCCTTCTGGTCCAACAGGTAGAGCGGGAAGATGCGCGGGAGCACCAGCTCCATGATCTGGAAGCAGAAGTCGCCCCAGAGGACCCAGAAGAAGACGGTCATCAGGCCGGATCTCGTGTAGGAGAGTGAGCCGACGGTGTAGCGCGCCTCGGGCGCTGGAGGCGAGGCATAGTCGAGGACGGGGGCGAGAAGAAGGGCATCGTCCGGGCGACTGGGGTCCGGAGCATCGGTCGCCTTGTCCGGCGCGGCCATGGCGTGTCCTTTCGCTTCAGTGCCGCCAGTGCCCTCACTGGCGGAATGCGGTGCGAATTCCGCCAGTGAGGGCACTGGCGGCACTGTCTTCTTCCCATACCGCGCAATGAGAGCTGGGGTTTACGGTGAACTGGCGACCGGCGCGACCGCTGTCTTCTGGCCCCAGGCCAGGCGCTCGTCGAAGTTGCCTTTGTCGCCGCCCAGCTTGCGCCGATAGTAGTAGACGACCACCAGCGACAGCATCGCGAGGGCGGTGAACGCGGTCTGCCACAGCCAGGCATACATCGTGCCGGCGTGGGGATTGATGCAAGCAAGAGAAGCCACCGAACCATGCGATGCCGCGGCCACCGCGGCTGCCGCCGCGCCGGAGCCCGCCGGCGTCATCGCCTGGAATGTAGCCGCGGCGGCCTGCACTGGCGCGGAGTGTGCCGTCGCCGAAACGGCGTAGATGCCCGTCATGCGCTGGATGAACAGGCCAGCGACGATCGACCCGAAAATCGTCACGAAGGACCGGATCATCGCATTGGCCGAGCAGAACTGCCCGTATTGCGCCTTGGGGAAGAGGCGGATCATCAGCGGGATTTCCGAGCCGTAGTACAACTGGCTGACGGGCGCCCGCAGCAGCGAGATGACGGCATAGAAGAGGAAGCCGCTCATGTAGAAGCCGGCGAAGAAGAACGGAACATAGCACACGAGGGCGATCAGCAGGCCGCGAATGGGATGGATCCTGTCCACCAGCCAGCCGACGAGCAGCGGGAGAACCAGCCCGATGATCTGGAGGATGACATTGATGCGGCCCTGCTGGCCCAGCGAGATGTGCAGGTGATACAGGTAGAACAGCATATAGGCGGCGCCGCAGGCCTCGCCCAGCTTCCAGAACGCCTCACAGGCATAGAAACCGATGTACACGGGGTGCGTGAAGCACTCGCGGAAGTAGGTGCAGACGGCCTCCCAGGTCCGTCGATACCACGCATCGCCCGAGGGCGCATCATCCACTGGCGGATACTGGCCCTCGCGTATGCGCCGGCACATCAGCGTGAAGCCAACGAAGTAGAGCAGCGACGCGCCGAGGTAGATGTACTTCGTGTGACTCTGAAGATGGGCCATCACGAACCAGTTGAACACGATGCTGGCCATCGCCCCAACCACGCGGAAAGCCGCCATGAACCGGCCGAGATGGCTCTGCGGGATCACGTCGGCGAACAGATACCAGTAGACCGACCCGACGTAGGAGTTGGCGACATCAAACAGAAGAACGACGGTCGCCATCACGATGATGACCAGCGTCATGTCCGAGATGTGCAGGCGCTGCGGCCAGTGCGAGGCGCGGATGGCCGCGCCGATGGAATCCGTGAAACCGCAGGCGATGAGCAGCAGGCACAGGAACGGCATGCTGGCCAGGATGTAGGGGATGCGACGGCCCCATCGGCTGCGCGTACGATCGCTGCGATATCCTATGAGCGGCCCCATCACCGTGTTCACGGTGTTGCCCAGGGCGCCCATGATCCAGATCACCCATTGGTTCGGTATGCCGAGTCGCGAGAGCTGCAGGGGCATCGAAGGTGGGAAGACGGCCTCCATCAGCGTGAAGATCAGATCGCCCCAGAGAATCCAGAAGAAGATGGTGAACAGCCCGAGGTTGGTGTAGGCCAGGGTGCCGACGCGGTGCTTGGCCTCAGGGTCGCGGAACCATTGGAGTGCTCGCGCGAGCGGCCCTCCATCGGCGGGCGCTGTGCCGGTCGTGTCCGTCGTCGGCCCGTTTTCGGAAGTCACGTGGTGTCCTCTCCGAGATGGTCCTGCCTGATCGCGCCTGCCGCACCCTGTCATACCGCATCAGTCGGCAAAACGTGGAACGTCAGCGTCACCACAGAGCGCTCTTCCGATTCGCGCGGATCAGTAACATGATGGACGGTCTGTCTGAAGCGGAAGCGTGAGCGCCCGCTCGGGAAAGGGCGGGCGCTAACGCTTCCGCTTCAGATACTGCACAGTAGAAAGGACATCGAGATGATCAATAACTTCCCCAAGCTTCACAACGCCGCCTGGCCGGGACTCGTCGGCAAAGGCAGCCCCGGCGGCGAGCCCGCGATTGACCTGGACACGATGATCAGCCTCACGGCCGCTGCCGAGGTCAACGGCGTCAAGTTCGACGGCATGGACCTGTTTCTGTTCAATCCCCATATCGACATCAACATCAGCGACGATGATCTGAAAAAGCTGGCGGACAAGTTCCGTGCCAAGAAGCTGGCCATCGGCTCCCTGGTGGCGCCGGTGTGGGCCGGAACGGTGGGCGGGCCGGCCATCGGCAGCGAGCAGGACCGCAAGAACTTCGTCAAGGCCGTCCACAAGGCCTGCCGGATCGGGAAGAAGCTCAAGGAACTGGGCGTGCGCAAGTACGGCGTGATCCGCATAGATTCGGCCAGTGGCGTGGCCGACTGGGCCAAGGACGCCGAAGGAAACACGAAGAAGATCGCCGATACCTTCCGCGAGGCCTGCAACGTGGCCGACGACTACAACGAGCGGCTGGCGGCCGAGGGCGAGATCTGCTGGGGAGGTATGCACTCCTGGAAACTGATGGTGCAGGTCCTGCAAACAGTGGCGCGGCCCAAGACGCTCGGTTTTCAGGCCGACATGGCCCACACGCTGCTCTATACGCTTGGCTACAACGCGCCGGAGGCCGCCATCCTGCCGGCCGATTACGATTGGAAGGACCAGAGCAAGCTCGACGCGGCCATGAAGACGCTGACCGATGCGCTGCGCCCGTGGACCATCGACTTCCACGTGGCCCAGAACGACGCGACCGTGAAAGGCTCCGGCAGCCACGACAAGACCGGCCGGCATTGCCTGGCGACCGATCCGAACGGCAAGCTGGACGTCGTCAAGTACGCCGGTTACTGGTTGCGCGAGAATGGCCGCCCGACCAAGGCATTCCGGCACATCTGCTGGGATGGATGTATGTTCCCCAACGAGGTGATGATGAAACCGGAGACGTGGAATGACATTCTGGGGACCATGATCAACGTCAGAGAGGCGCATGGGTGGCGGGAATGACCAATTTCTAATGACAGAATGTCTAATCAATGACGGATGACGAAGCCCGAATGCCGAATGATCCGCACCAGCCCGAGGAGCGATACGATCTCGAAGAGCGCACTGCGCGTTTTGGCGAGGCGATCGTCGGCTTCGCGAAGAGGGTCCCGGTCAACCTGGTCACAACGCCAC
Organism: uncultured Phycisphaerales bacterium; assembly: GCA_963836515.1. Classification (GTDB taxonomy): domain Bacteria; phylum Planctomycetota; class Phycisphaerae; order Tepidisphaerales; family Tepidisphaeraceae; genus CAWIJX01. The sequence goes on along the minus strand of CAWIJX010000004.1, from coordinate 652,886 downwards.
TCATCGGTCAACTGGTACGCGCCGGGACCAGCGTCGGCGGCAATTACTGCGAAGCGGACGATGCGGGCTCTAGAAAAGAGTTCCGATACCGAATAAGTGTGTGCAAACGAGAGTCGCGCGAGAGCAAGCACAACCTCCGCATGATGGCCGCGGCCGTCCCGGAGATGAAGGACGAGGCAAGAACACTATGGCGCGAAGCCAAGGAGTTGCACCTGATCTTCGCTGCGATCTACCGCAATAGCGCCAAACAGAAGCGGAAGGAGCAAGAGTAATCGGGCCATTCGGCATTCGGCATTCATTAGACATTCGTCATTCGACATTAGACATTTTTCACGAGTGAGGACCAGACATGAAAAAACTCAATGTTGGCATGATCGGCTACGGGTTCATGGCGCGGACGCACTCCAATGCGCACCGCAGGCTCAACAACTTTTTCGACGTCGAGTACCAGCCGGTGCTCAAGACTGTCTGCGGGCTGGTCGAGGCGGAGGCCAAGGCCTTCGCGCAGAGGTGGGGCTATGAGAGCTGGACCACCGACTGGCACAAGGTGGTTGAGGACAAGAGCATCGACCTGATTGAGATCTGTGTGCCGAACAACGTGCATGCCCAGATCGCGCTGGCGGCCGCCCAGGCCGGGAAGATGATCATCTGCGAGAAGCCGCTGGCGCTGAGCGTCGCCCAGGCCAGGGAGATGGTGGCGGCGGTGGAGAAGGCCGGCGTGCCGAATTTCGTCTCCTTCAACTATCGCCGCGTGCCGGCCGTGACGCTGGCCAAGCAGCTCATCGACCAGGGCCGGCTGGGCGCATCTTCCACTATCGCGCCAACTTCCTCCAGGACTGGACGATCTCGACCGACGTGCCGCAGGGAGGCATGGCGACCTGGCGGCTGGATATCAAGTCGGCCGGCAGCGGCGTGACCGGTGATCTGCTGGCGCACTGCATCGACACGGCCATGTGGCAGAACGGCCCGATTACGCGCGTGAATGCGATGACCGAGACGTTCGTCAAGGAGCGCAAGAACGTCGAGACGGGCAAGGTCGAGCCGGTGGGCATCGACGACGCCTGCACGTTCTTCTGCAGCTTCGACAATGGCTCGATGGGCAACTTCGAATCGACCCGCTATGCCCGCGGGCACAAGGCCCTTTACACGTTCGAGATCAACGGCGAAAAGGCGTCGATCCGCTGGGACCTGCACGACCTGCACCGCCTGCAGTATTTCGATCACCGCGATGAAGGCATAGTGCGCGGCTGGCGGTCGATCCACGTGAGCGACGGCGACCAGCCCTACATGAAGAAGTGGTGGGTGCCGGGCTTGCAGATCGGCTACGAGCACACGTTCGTGCATCAACTGGCCGACTTCCTCGAGGGCCTGGCCAAGAATCAGCCGGCGAGCCCGACGTTCAAGGATGCGCTGGAGACGCAGAAGGTGTGCGAGGCGGTGCTCAAGAGTGCCAAGAGCGGACAGTGGGTGGATGTGAAGAGTCTGTGATGATTGCGGATGGGTGGTCGGCTGCCGCACGAGGTTGTCGGCAGCCGACCGCCAGTTGATGATTCGGTCTGCTCCGCGCCCTAGAATTGTTCAGGACGGCGCGCGACAATGGCACTTGAACCGGAGCTTGACCTATGGTTGTGATCACATTTCCAGATCGTGAGACGGAGAAGCAGGGCCTCGGATTTTTGGCTCGGCACTTCTCGGGTCGAGCCATGCGATCAGGCGAGCACATCGTGCCCGAGGCGGCTCTCGAGGCCCTTGCGGAGGCGAATATTCCGTTCACGGTAAAGGGCAAGGCCACACATGAGCAAAGCAATGCGGCGATTCGAGGTGATGTTCCCACTCCGGTTCAATGATGGGCAATTGGTTCCCGACGCATGGATTGGCGAAGCCATGCGGGAAATCATGGACCGCTTCGATGGGGTATCTTTCGAAACTCGGGCGATACAAGGGCGCTGGCGGCATGCGGGGGTGGTCTATCACGATGAGCTGACGCGATTTCTCGTTGATGTTCCGGATTTGCCTGAGAACCGCGAGTGGATGGGGCAGTTCAAGGCCCGCTGGAAAGAACGCCTTCAACAGCTTGAGTTGTGGATGGTCAGCTACTGTGTGGAAGTCGAATAAGGAGCAACCGTGAAATTCGGCATGAACGTTCTGCTGTGGACCGCCCGCGCAACCCCCGAGCATTTCCCGATCCTGGCGAAGATCAAGGAGACCGGCTACGACGGGGTCGAGCTGCCGCTTTTCGCCGAGACTGAACAGGCCAATTGTGTTGCCATGGGCAAGGAGCTAAAGCGTCTTGGCCTGGCCTGCTCCGCCGTCACGGTGATGACGCCCGAGGCCGACCCCATCAGCCCGGATGCGTCCATTCGCAAGGCCGCTGTCGAGCGACTCAAGCAGCACATCGGCTTTGCCGCGACGATCGGCGCGGATATCCTGGCCGGCCCGCTGCACTCGGCCCTCGGTGTCTTCACTGGCCAGGGGCCCACCGAGGATGAGAAGAAGCGCGTGGCGGAGGTGCTTCGCGCGGCCGCGGAAGAAGCGCAGAAGGCAAAAGTGCGCCTGGCGGTGGAGTATCTCTGCCGGTTCGAGTCGTACTTCCTCACGACGGCGCGAGATGCCGCCGCGCTGGTGAAACAGGTGGGCCATCCGGCATTCGGGATGATGTACGACACCTTCCACGCCAACATCGAGGAGAAGGACCCGCCCTCCGCGCTGCTGGAGGTCGCGCCGCACGTGATCCATGTCCACATCAGCGAGAACGACCGCGGCACGCCGGGCCGCGGCCACGTGCAATGGAAGGAAACGTTCCAGGCGCTGCGCAAGGTGAAGTATGACGGCTGGCTCACCATCGAAGCCTTCGGCCGGGCATTGCCGGAAATCGCCGCGGCGACGCGCGTTTGGCGCGATTTCTTCCCTTCGCGCGAAGAGGTCTATCAGGATGGCCTGAAGTTCATGAAGAAGATGTGGGCCCAAGCGCGAGTACGTAGATCTACGATCTGAAGCGGAAGCGTCAGCGCCCGCTCCGGCCGATCCGGGGCGGGCGCTGACGCTTCCGCTTCAGACTGTCCCTTGGCGAAACGACATCCATACGGGATACTGCCGCCATGCGCCTGCCCTCCGCAGTTCTGCTGGTAGGTCCCACCGGGTCCGGCAAGACACCGCTGGGCAACTACATCGCGGCCAATGGCCTGTGGCGGCACCGGTGCGCACACTTCGATTTCGGCAGTCAACTTCGCGCCGCCGTACTGGGAACGCACCGTGAGCTGAGCGAGGACGATATTCGCGTCATCCGCATCAGTCTGCAGACGGGCTCTCTGCTGGAGGATTCGGAGTTCCATATCGCCGAGAAGATCCTGGAGAGCTTCTTCATCCGGCATGGAGTCCGAGGCGACAACCTGGTGGTTCTCGACGGTCTGCCGCGGCACGTTGGGCAGGCGCGCGCTGTCGATCGCATCCTCAGGATGCGCGCGATCATCAGCCTGGAATGCACTGCGGAGGTGGTCTATGATCGCATCCGCCGCAACGCCGGCGGCGATCGTGCCGGCCGGGTGGATGACGACGTCCAGGCGATTGCCCGCAAGCTCGAGATCTTCCAGCAGCGCACGGCGCCGCTGATCCAGCACTACGGTTCAATAGGGCTCCCCATCCATCGCGTGTCGATCAATGCGAGCACGCGGGCAGAGGATGTGGTCACTCATCTGGCCAATCAGACGGTCCAACTATCATGAACATCACCCTTCCAATCTCGGCCATTCTGTTGTTCGCGTCCGTCGCCTCGGCGCAGCCGTCTTCGTACCCGCCGGTCGGCCCGCCGAAAGACGAGAAGGCCATGGGCTTGGGCATCCAGCGCACGATGACGCTGCTGGCCGCCAGCACGCCCCAGCATCGCAACAAAGTGCGCATCCTCTTCTATGGCCAGTCGATCACCGAGCAGGAGTGGTCCAAGCTCGTGGCGGACGACCTTCGCAGGCGATTCCCCAATGCCGATCTCGACATCCAGAACCGCGCCATCGGCGGCTTCGCCGCGCAAATGCTGATCCGGCCGGCCGAGCACGACCTGTATCCGTTCTATCCCGACCTGCTGATCTTCCACGTCTACGGCGCCAACCAGCAGTACGAGCAAATCATCCAGAGCGTCCGCGGCCGCACGACGGCCGAAGTGCTGATGCAGCTCGATCACGTGACGAAGTGGCCCACGCCGCCGTTTGACCCAAACGCGGACAAGGGCATGTGGTGGGACAACCTCATGAATACCAAACTCCTGCCGGAGATCGCGAAGAAGTACGGTTGCGGGCTTGTGGATATCCGCGGCGGCTGGCTGGATTACCTCAAGACAAACCGGCTCGAGCCCAAGGCCCTGCTCAAGGACGGGGTGCATCTCAACGCGCACGGGAACTTCGTGATGGCCGAGCTGATCAAGCAGTATCTGGTGTATCGGCCGGACTTGCCGAGCGATTCCTGGAACGATCTGGTGCGGACGTATGAGGTGGGGAAGGATGTGCAGTGGAAGGATGGGAAACTGCGGCTGGAGTTCGAGGGCAATCGTCTGGATATCATCGCGGGCGACGCCGACGGAAGATCGGCGCAGGTGCTGATCGACGGCAGGAAGCCATCCGAGTTCCCGGGGTGCTACTATGTGCCCCGGCCGTCGCCCGGCCCATGGTCGCCGCTGGCGCTGGTTCGGGTGGATCGCGAAAAGCCCTGGGTTCTTGAGGATTGGTCGCTGAAGATCACGAGCGTGAATGCTGATTCGACCCAGTGGCAGTTCGAGGTTGCCGGGTCGGTCACCGGACCCGACGGCGCTGGCGGCAACGCGACCGTATTCACCTCCGAGTCCGGCCGGGTGAAGATCGATCCGCAGGCGTTCTTCCGTAACGGCAAGGTGCCGGTGGGCTATGAGATCAAGTGGAAGGTCCTGCCGATGTTCGCGGATGTCTACCAGTCACCGACGGCGGTGGACCCAGTCAAGGACAACGCCGTGACGATCGCGCAGGGTCTGGAGAGCGCGAAGCACGTGCTGGAACTCACAGCTAAGGGTGACGCGCCGGCGATCCGGGCGATTCGCGCCTACCGGCCGGCAGTTGCCGGGAAATGAGCATGACCATCGACCAGTTCAATGCGTGGCTGATGCAGGCGGACCGCCGGCCGCTGGTGATGGGGATCCTGAACGTCACGCCCGATAGCTTCAGCGATGGCGGCAAGTTCGCCGGCGTGGATCAAGCCGTTGAGCACGCCCGGCAAATGGAAGCCGAGGGCGCCGACATCATCGACATCGGCGGCGAATCGACCCGGCCGGGGGCGCAGCGAGTGCCGGCCGAGGGGCAACTCCAGCAAATCCTGCCGGTGCTGCAGAGGCTTAAGGGGAGGCTCGCGGCGTTAATCTCCGTGGATACGACACTTTCGGCCGTCGCCGAAGCCGCCATGGACGAGGGGGCGGCGATCCTGAACGACATCTCCGCCGGCCGGGAAGATCCGGCCATGGTCGCGCTGGCGGCGCGGCGGCAGGCGCCGATCATCCTGATGCATATGCTCGGCCAGCCGGCGACGATGCAGGCCGACCCGCAATACAAGGACGTCGTGGGGGAGGTGAAGCGATTCCTGCTGGACCGCGCTGCGGCGGCGCGTGCTGCGGGGGTGGGCGGCCATCGGATTCTGGTCGATCCCGGCATCGGTTTCGGCAAGACGCTGGAGCACAACCTGGCGCTTCTGAGAGAGCTGCGACAGATTGCCCACGGAGGTCATCCGGTGGTTATCGGAACGAGCCGAAAAGCATTCATCAGCAAAGTCACGGGCGAACACGATGCGTCCCAGCGTGTGATGGGCACGGCGGCGAGCGTCGCCTGGTGCGTCGCTAACGGCGCGGCCATCGTGCGTGTCCATGATGTCGGAGCCATGGTCAAGGTGGTGCGCGCTGTGCGCAATCCAGACCGGAAGCGCGCCGGAAGTGCGCTTCGATTGAGGCGGACTGGCCGCCGGTCGGTCGCCCGTGGGTGAATTTCTGGCAGAAAAATCGGAATTCACCGGAAGTCGCGATAGCCGATTGACCGCTCCTTCTATATAGTTGGACAAGGCGAGAAAAGCGGGCTCGTCGCTCCGCTTGTGTCGCCGGCAGTGCCCGAGTTATGAACATCATCCGCGCATGAATCCGCTGGCATTCAATCCCGATCTGTTCAACTTCGCCAATTTCCTGCGCTCCATCCAGGTCTACGGCTGGTGGCAGGTGGGCATCGAGCTGCTGCTGATCGCAGTTTTCGTCTACGTCGTGGTGCGTTTCCTCCGGGGCACGCGCGGCGCCCGCATGCTCAAGGGCATCGCGGTGCTGCTGGTCGTGTTGTTCCTCATCGTGCGGCTGATCGGCACGGAACTGAAGCTGGAGCGCATCGATTTTCTCTACGGGAAGTTCCTGTTTTTCGCCTCCTTTGCCGCAGTGGTCGTATTCCAGCCGGAGATTCGCCGCGCGCTCATGCGCCTCGGTGAGACTCGGCTGTTCCGCGGCTTCTCCAGCCACATCAACGAGGATGTCGAGGCGCTGGTGGAGTCGGCGGCATTTCTGTCGCGGCGCAAGATCGGCGCGGTGGTGGCCATCGAGCGCGAGATCGGGCTGAGTGGTATCGCCGAAAGCGGCACGCGGCTCAATGCCGAGTTGTCGGCCCCGCTGCTCAACACGATATTCTGGCCCAACAGCCCGTTGCACGACCTGGGCGTGGTGGTGAGCAATGGCCGGATCATGTATGCCGGCGTGCAGTTCCCGCTGGCCGAGAGCGGCGAGCTGGAGCGCGAGCTCGGCAGCCGGCACCGTGCTGCCGTGGGCATGAGCCAGGAGAGCGATGCGGTGGTGCTGGTCGTATCCGAAGAGACCGGCGACATCAGCGTGGCCGACCGGGGCAAGCTGATCCGCAAGCTCTCGCCGGATGCGTTGCGGCAGTTGCTCACCGAACTGCTGGGCCGGACGGCCGGCGGCATTGCCGCCAACCATGGATCGCGAAAGCCGGTCACGGTGTCTTGAGTGTCATGGGCGAAACATCGGTGAAATCATCGCAGAAGGTTGCCAGGCCGCCGGCGCCGGATCCCCACGAAACGGAATCGGAGCGACGCGACCGGCTGGGCCTGGCGCACGGCGCCGCGGGGCGAGCGTGCCGGCTTGTCGCGGTGGCTGATCGACGGCCTAAAGACCTTCCTCTGGGTGGCGCCGCTCACGATTCTCCTCTGGATCTATGCCGAGCGCGAGCAGTTGGCCAGGCAAAACGACCTGTCGGCGCCGATACGCCTGGATTGCTCGAGCGATCGCGTGGTGGCGCTGGTCTCGCCGGATGAGCCTCGCGTGCTGATCGACATGGAAGGCCCCCGCGCCAGTCTCGACGACGTGCGCGACAAGCTCTCCGCCGGCAAGGCTCGGCCGCTGAACCTGATGGTTCCCGACGATTACCAGCCCGGGCGGGAATACGAAATGCCCGTGGTCGAGCGCCTGGCCAAGGATGACTTTTTCAAATCGCGCGCGATCGCGATCACGCGCGCCAGGCCCGCGACCGTGCGCATCCGCATCGAGAAGAAAGAGACGCGGAACCTTCCCGTCGAAGTGAACCCCGAACAACTCGGCGTGGGCAAGGCCACATTTGCGCCAACGAATGTGGCGGTGGAGGCTCCAGCGTCAGTCTTCGGCGTCAACGAAACGTTGGCTGTCTATGCCGATATCTCCAAGTTCAAGGAACCGGGGCATTACAAGGAGAAGGTGCCGATCACGCTGATGCGCCACCGGCGCGGCGAGCCCCCGCGGCCGCCCAATGTCCGCCCCTTCGGCATCGAGCAGGTGTCCCTGCCGCGCGAGGTCGAGGCGACGGTCGATATCCAGCGATCGCAGAGCGAAGTCTTGCCGTCGATTCCGGTGCTGGTGCAGCTCCCGGCCGGCATCCTGTCGCAGGACCTCTATACCATCAAGGCGCAGCCCACGCTGGCCAACGTCGAGGTGACCGGCCCGCCCGATACCGTACTGGCCCTGCAAAATCAGAAGATTGCCGGAATGGCGGTGGTGCAGCTCACGCCCGAAGATCTCAAGCAGCCCGGCGAGATCGTCAAGAAGCTTTCGCCCAGGGACTACCGAATGCCCGCGGACGTGGTCGTCAAGAGCCAGGTGAAGGAAGTGAAGGTGACGATCGCAGAACGCACGAAGTGAGAACTATGGAAGACTGGTCGAATTACGTACAGCAACTGGGCCAGGCAGCGCGTCGCGCCTCGCGCCAGCTTGCCGGCCTGGCCGGGGCGAGCAAGGTGGCCGCGCTCAAGTCGGCCGCGGCCGCCATCCGCGAAAACCGCGAGCCGCTCATGCAGGCCAATGCCGCCGATGTCGCCGCCGCCACGCAGGCGGGCCTCGCGCCCAACCTCATCGAGCGGCTCAAGCTCAACGACAAACGCATCAATGCCATGGCCGACGCCATCGATCAGATTGCCGCGCAGGTCGATCCCGTCGGCCAGATCATCGAAGGCTATACCCGCCCAAACGGCCTGCGCATCGAGAAGATGCGCGTGCCCATCGGCGTGATCCTGTTCATCTACGAGAGCCGGCCGAATGTCACGAGCGACGCGGCCGCACTGTGCCTCAAGAGCGGCAACGCCGTCATCCTCCGCGGCGGTAAGGAGTCGCTCAATTCCAACCGCGCCATCGCGAAGATTCTCTCCGATGCCTTGGCCCGCGCGAGCATCGATCCGGCCGCCGTCCAGCTCATTGAGTCGACCGATCGCGCGCTGCTTCCGCCGCTGCTGAAGCTCGACCAGTACATCGACGTGGTGATTCCGCGGTGGCGAGAGCCTCATCCGAACGGTCGTGAAGGAATCGACCATCCCGGTGCTCAAGCATTACACGGGGAATTGCCACGTCTACGTTGACCGGCATGTCGAGGGCATGGACAAAAAAGTCCGCGACATTTGCGTCAACGCCAAGACCGGCTACCCCGGCGGGGCGGTGTGCAACGCGGCCGAGAAAATACTGTTTCACAAGGACATCGCCGCCCGGCTGCTGCCGGCCGTCTGCCAGGACCTGGCGGCCAAGGGCGTCGAGATTCGCGGCGACGAGCGCACGCGCGCCCTCTATCCGCCGGCCAAGCCGGCCACGGAAGAGGATTGGTCTACCGAGTACCTGGCGCTCACCATCGCGGTGAAGGTGGTCGATTCGCTGCACGATGCGATCGATCACATCAACCACTATGGCAGCCACCACACCGACGCCATCGTCACCGGCTCGATCCCGGCCGCCGATGAGTTCGTGACCGGAGTCGACAGCGGCAGCGTCATGGTGAACGCGTCGACGCGGTTCTCCGACGGCGGCGAATACGGGCTGGGTGCCGAGGTCGGCATCAGCACCGACAAGCTGCACGCCCGCGGCCCGATGGGCGCGATGGACCTGACGACGTATAAGTGGGTCGTGCGGGGGGATGGGCATGTGAGGTAGCGATTTCGGATTGCGTATTTCGTATTTCGTATTTCGTATTGCGTATGTGGCGGGTGGCAATTCTGCTCATGTTCGTGGTCGGAGGTTGCGTGCGCGGCGGGTTGGATTCCGCGCCGAGGTACGACGGCGGTCAATACCTCCATGATTCATTGATGACTGCTGACCTCGTGGTCGAGGGGACGCCGCGGGCTTCGCCGGATGGGTCGCGGCCGGCGGTGATGCAGGTCACGCGCATCCTGCGCGGCGCGGAGCGGCTCGCAAGCGAGCCGGTTAGACTCGAACTGGCGGCGCCGTATTGATGCCAGTTCGATAGCGCGGGGATGTGGATGCTTCAACGCACGCGCGATGGATATTTCTGTTTGAATCCCGATAGAAGGCCGATTTCCTCCGCGCAGTGGTTCACCCTGGCATTAGAGCTTCCGGCGCCATCCGTCAATCCCGCTGTCGAAGAGCTGGACGATCATTATCTGTGCCGCCGAGCGCATCGTGGCGCCGTCGAAGAGGCGCTGTCCATCTACAGCCGCGACTCGACTATTGAGATCGAGTTGACCGTCGGTGGCGAGGTGAAACTGCGCCGCGCCTGGGACGAGGCCGGCCGGCTGAGCGAGGTCCATCGGCTGGATGCGCGAGGCGATGGGTTCAGCCTGACCTGGGATCGCGGGCAGGTTGTCAGCTATGTCTGGTATCGCGATGGCCGGAAAGATGGCGTTTCGCGAGAGTATTACCGGCACAAGCCGTCGCAGCTTCGCGAGGAGATCAACTGGCGGCGGGGCTCGCGTCATGGCATCTGCCGGCGATTCGATGAAGACGGGAAGCTCCTGGAGCAGACGATGTACGAGGATGGCTTCGTCGTGCCCGTGCTGCGATATCGCGGCCCGCCGGCCACGCAGCCGATCGCGCAGCTCTATCGCAACGAGGGCGGCGTCTTCTACCGCGCGCTCGGTCCAATCGAGAGCGAACTCAAAGTCGGCATGACTGAACAGCAGGTACAGGAGCGGCTGAAGCTCGATTTCTCTCCGGCGGGGGGGATTCACTTCCCGTTCTACACGCGCGACCTGTACCTGCACATCGCGTTCGCCGATGGCCGGATTTCCAGCATCCGCATGGGCCGGGCCGGCGTGTGCTACGATCTGAAGCGGAAGCGTTAGCGCCCGCCCCTTGACTCAGGGCGGGCGCTGACGCTTCCGCTTCAGTTGCACGCGCACAACATGCCGCCTATCGTTAACCTCCAATGCCCAGGCGCCCCGAGATCCAAACCGTCGCCTTCGTCAGCCTCGGCTGCCCCAAGAACCTGGTGGATTCCGAGCGCATGCTCGGCCTCCTGGCGGCCGACGGGCTGGCGATCACGCCACATCCCGAAGACGCGGATGTCATCGTGATCAACACCTGCGGCTTCCTGGAGGCGGCGAAGCTCGAATCGCTGGAACAGGTGCGGCGGGCCATCAACCTCAAGCAGTCGGGCTCGTGCAAGCGCGTGATCGTTGCCGGGTGCCTGGCCCAGCGCGAGAAGACCAAGCTCCTGGATGAAGTGCCCGAGATCGACCGGCTGGTGGGTGTTTTCGATCGCGAGCATATTGTCGAGGCCGTCCGCGGGAAGGCGAATCCGCGGCAGGAGCATGGGCATTTTCTGGGCAAGTATCATGGCCTGTCACGCGGTGTAGGGGCGGCTTCAGCCGCCGCGCCGGTCGCGCGGACCACGGCGGCTAAAGCTGCCCCTACAGCCCAGCACAGTCTCCCCGTCTTTGAGGATGATTGCGCGCGCCTGCGTCTCACGCCGCGCCACTATGCGTATCTCCGCGTCTCCGAAGGCTGCAACCAGGGCTGCTCCTTCTGCACGATCCCATCGATTCGCGGGCCGATGCGCTCCAAGCCGCTGAGCCAGATCCTCGCCGAGGCCCGCGAGCTGGCCGCCGACGGGGCCGTGGAACTGAACCTCATTGGCCAGGATACAACCAGCTACGGCACGGACATCGACTACGCGCCGGGCCTGGCCGGGATGCTGCGCGAGCTGGATCGCGCCCTCGACCGCGATGTGCAGTGGGTGCGGCTGATGTACGCGTATCCGAGCCGCTTCACCGATGCGATGATCGACGCGATCGCCGACAGTACGCGGATCGTTAAATACATCGACATCCCGCTCCAGCACATCAATGACGAGGTCCTTTTGCGCATGCGGCGGCGCGTGACGCGCAAGCAGACGGAAACTCTGCTGGAGAAGCTGCGCCAGCGCATTCCCGGCATCGCCATCCGCACAACGTTCATCGCCGGCTCGCCGGGCGAGACGGAGGCGCAGCATCAGGAACTGGTCAGGTTCGTCCGCGAGTTCGGATTCGAGATGATGGGCGTGTTCCCGTATTCGCGCGAGCGCGGAACGTCCATGGGGCGCATGGAAGACCAGCTCGGAGACGATGTGAAGAGCCGGTGGGTGGAGGAACTGATGCTCGTGCAGCAGGAGGTCGCTTTTGCGCGGGCCAAGGCGCTGGTGGGGCGGGAGACGAGAGTGTTGGTCGATGCGGCGGGGGGGAAGATACGGGCTAAAGCCCGCACTACGAACCACAACTGGACTGCGCGGGCGGCTTGGCAGGCGCCGGAAATTGACTCGACCGTGCAGGTGAAGGGGTGTGGGCTTCATCCCGGCGCGATGATCGATGTGCGCATCACAGGGGCGAGCCGTTACGACCTGATCGCCGAGCCGGTGGCGGGAAAATCACGGAGCTTGACCGTGCTGGCGTAGGTCCGCAAACGAGCCGGCGCGAGATTGCCGTGCGCTGACACGGCTGGCTCCGGCTCATTTGCGGACCATTGTGCGTCCACGTCGTGAATGCTCCGCAACGCCGCCGGAGGAGTTGTGGAGCGTGCCGCCCCGGCCGCGGTCCTTGCACGGCGGAGGGCTGCTCGTGCCACGGCCAAAGTCCGTCGCGCGATTCATGCACGGCGGAGGGCCGCTCGTGCCACGAAATCTACAACTCCGCCTCCACTTTCACCCAGTCCCGCGTCCCGAACGCCGACCGATACATCGCGTCGAGAATCGCCTGCGTTCGCCGCCCCTCCCGACCGCTGCACACCAGCGCTGCCCCCGTGCGGATCGCCGACGCGAAATTATCGCACGCATTAAGCCACTGCGGCGTGGCTTCCTCCGGCGAAGTCTCCGACCAGACTCCATCAATGAAGAACCGGCAGATGTTCTGCTCGATCGGCCCGCCGCCCAGCATCGCCAGCGCCGGTCGTGCCCCAGATTTCCGTCTGCTGATACCACGTCAGGTGCGGATAGCTGGTGGTGGCCATCATGCTGACGATCGCACCATCGGGATATTCCCACCACGCGCAGCCCAGGTCCTCGGCCTCGATCTGGTGCGTCTGCGTGCGCACCTCGCACTTGACGCGCGCTGGCACGCCCAGCGTGTAGGACATTTCATCGATCAGGTGAATCGACTGGTTGGACAGGATGCCGCCGCCATCGAGCCGGCGCGTTCCGCGCCAGCCGCCCCCCGAGCGGTAATACTCCATCGTCCGCAGCACCTTGAGCGTGAGCTGTGCGCCGAGGATTCGACCCAGCCGTTTGTTCTGGATCGTCTGCCGCAGCGACAGCACGCCCGGCAGGAACCGCCGGTCGAAATCCACCGCCAGCAGCACGCCCTTTTTCTCGGCCAGCCGGATCATCTCATCGCACGCGGCCAGCGACGCCTCCATCGGCTTGGTCGTCAGCACGTGTTTCCCGGCTGCCAGCGCCTCCATCGCGACAGCGCCGTGCGTTCCCGTCGGCGTGAGCACATACACCAGCTCAGCCTCGGGATTTTCCAGCCACGGCTTTAGCTCGCGCGTCGCCGGAACGTGGAACTCCTCGCCCGAGCGCCGTGCCCGCTCCTCGTCGCGATCGACCAGCCCGACCAGCTTCGTCCCCGGCGTCTGCATGATCGACTTGGCGCGATTGTGCCCCATTCCCAGGCCGACGATCACGATGCCGACCGGCTTGTAGTCGCGCACGACCGGCCCCTTGATCGGCAGCTCTTCGATGAAGCCTGGCGCGGCCGAGGGCCAGGCGCGCTTGATGGCGTCGTGTGTCTTGCGCGACTGATCGACATCCGCCACGCCCTGCTGGGGGTTGTGCGTCTCGATACTCACCGGGCCCATGAAGCCGACGTTGTCGAGATCCTGGAGAATGCGCTCCCACGGCAACATCTCGCCCAGTTCGGCGACCGCCCCGCGCCCTTGACGTGTACCAGCCGCGTGAGCTTGGCGCAGCGGGCGATCCAGGCTTTCTCGTCCTGCTTGCGCGACGCGCTGTCGAACCAACCGTTGCTGACATCCCATGCCAGGCCCCATGACTTGTGGCCGAGAGCTTCAAGGAACGCCGCGACCTCCTCTTCGGTGACGCCGCAGTTCTCGAACCCCAGGATCAGCCCCGCCTTCTTCGCCTGCTGGGCCAGCGGCGAGAACATCTCCAGGGCCCTCTGCAAGTGCGGCTTGTCGGCCGCGAGCTTGCCCGCAAGCACGCTGGGTGGCTGCCAATAGAAGAACGACCGCACCAGTCGGCACCCGAATAGCTCGGCGGCGCCGATGATCGCCTCTAGCTTGCGCATCTCCTGCTGTTGCCGCTGGGCATCGGGAAGATGGACCTTGGCCAACGAGGATTGAAGGCAGCCGACCTTCAGGCCGTTCTCATCGAGCAGGCGCTTGACCTGGTGCATTTCCTCGGCCGACAGATCCTCCAGGCTCTTGCCGAAAATCCTCCCACGCAGGTTGACGTACGCGAGCCCCCAGGACTTGGCGATCGGCAGCGCCTCGGCGAGATCGCATCCAAGCTCGTCGGTGAAGATCGACAGAAACATCGAGTCCCTCAGTATTCCAATTCTCTCGTGTGGGCGATGCCCATGGTGGGCGAGCACGCCCACTACAGCGTGCGGGTTTATACCACGGATGAGCCCGCTTTACAGCCGCCACGGCGCGCGCATCGGCCGGGAAAGCAGGCGGCTGGCATCCTCGTCATTCACGAACTGCTCCGCTTGCGGATTCCACCGCAGTTTTCGGCCGAGCCGCATCGCGATGTAGCCAAGGATACACACCGAGCACGAGCGATGGGCGATCTCCACCGGCGCGATCGGCTCGCGCCGGCCGCGGATGCAGTCCAGCCAGTTGCGCTTGTGGTGCGCGCTCTCGTACAAATGGATTTCGTCCGGGCCGATCGTCGTCGTCAGCAGCGACCTGGGGTTGGCGTCGACGACTCCGCGATCGACGTGAACCCAGCCTTCTGTGCCTTCAAAGAAGACGCCCGGACGGTTGCGCCGCTCATCCGCGCAGATCAGTTTCACGCCATTGACATAGGTGTATTCGACGCGGAAATCGCCGTGGACATCCCACAGCCCGTCGCGCGGATACACCCCCGCGCCTTCGATCTCCACCGGTCCCGTGTTCTCGGCATCCATGGCCCACTGGGCAATATCGTTGTGATGTGCGCCCCAGGCGGTGATCATGCCCAGGCAATAGTCCTCCACCCGGAGCCAACCGGGTCGGCCGTAGCCCTGGCGCGGATGCACGCGCTCTTCGGTATACGCGACGCTGGGCGCGGGACCGAGCCAGAATTCGTAGTCCAGCTCTGGCGGAACCGGCATGTTCGGCTGGAGCTCGCCGGCGGGGTCGGTCGGCAGGCCAACCCTGATGCATTTGAGCTGCCCTATGCGCCCGTTGCGCACCAGTTCGCAGGCCCGGCGGAAGAACGCCTGCGACCGTTGCTGCGTGCCGGCCTGAAGCACCCGGCCATATCGGCGGACGGTGTCCGAGAGCGCGCGGCCCTCGGCCAGAGTGTACGTCAGCGGCTTCTGAAGGAAGATGTCCTTGCCGGCCCGCGCCGCCGCGATGGCCGGCAGGGCGTGCCAATGGTCCGGCGTGACGATCTGCACCGCGTCGATGTCATCGCGAGCCAGCAGTTCGCGAAAATCGTGATAGGCGCTGCACGACTTCTGCGCGCCGGCCGCTGACTTTCGCGCGTAGTACGAGTCAGCTCGCAGCCTGGCATGTTCGGCGCGGTTGCGATCGACGTCGCACACCGCAACGATCTGCGCATCCGCGAAGCCAATGACATCGTCGATGTCGCCCAGGCCCATCCGGCCGACACCGATGCAGCCGATGGTGATGCGATTGCTTGGCGCTGCCGCGCCGAACAGCGACGAGGGAAGCACCAGCGGAGCGGCCAGGGCGGTGGCAGCCCGCAGGAGATTTCTGCGCGTGAGTCTCATATCTGCTATCCATTACCCCGCGCCGCCCGGGGTGTTTTTCACGCCCCGATAGCATACGCAGATTCCGCAGGTGAACGGGTGCTGCTCGACCGTCTTGAATCCGGCCGACCGCATCATCCCCATGAGCTCTTCCCGGCCGATGAAGCTGTTCACCGACTCCGGCAGGTAGCGATAGGCCCCGGTCCGGTCGCCGCTGATCAGCGTGGCCGTTCGCGGCAGAATCCGGCGGAAGTAGAAGTTGTACATCCCTCGCAATAGCGCGTTTTCCGGCAGGGAAAACTCCAGAATGACCAGCCGCCCTCCGGAGCGAAGTATCCGGTGAAACTCCCGGATCGCACCAAGCGGATCGATGACATTGCGGATGCCGAAGGCGATGGCGACGATGTCAGCGCAGGCATCGGGCAGCGGCAGGGCCATCGCGTCGCCGTTGATCCACCGCAGCCGAGGACTTTTCACCCGTGCCAGCGGAAGCATCTCAAAGGTGAAATCGACACCGATCACGCGCGCGGCCGCGCCGCCGCAAACGCCAGCGCCAGATCGCCGGTCCCGCAGGCGACATCGACCACCGCATCCGTGCTCTTCACGCCGGCCAGTCTCACGGCCTTTCGCCGCCAGTGCTGATCCAGCCACAGGCTGTGCAGGCGATTATTCAGGTCGTAGCTGTGTGAAATCGCCGAAAACATCCGCTGCACGCGCATGCGTTTGTCGGCCACGCGATGCGGGTCGGCGAGCAGTTGCTCATCCCAAAGACGGTCCGGGGAAGAAATCACGCGGCCGATTATAGCCGCGGCACTGCACAATACTCGACATCGACGATCCTCGCTTTGATCCGCGCCGGCGTCGATGGCTGCGTCTCCGCCGGCCGGCCGAAATCGGCGTGCATGCCAAGCGATTGCCCCGGCCCCAGGGGCGCGCCAGACAGCGCGGCATCGACGCTCCGGCGGATAATCTGATTGCCTCGCTCGCAGGTGACTTCAACCCGCACGGCCGCGATCTTGTGCCGCGAGTTGTTGACGATCCTGAGTTGCGCCCACGCGTGATTCGGCGGCGGGTTGGCCGCCTCTCCCACGGCATGAATCTCGGCCCGCGGAACCTTGAACTCCGGATCATCATCCCCCGCTGCGACCGCTCCCATCCCCCGTGCATGGACCGTCAACTCGGCCGGATCGAACACCGGAATCTGAATCGACTGCTGCGCGATGACACTGCCGCCTTGCATCACCATCGCCTTCAATTCGATGGATTCAATCCTGTCATCGATCGGTGCAATGGCGACGCTTCGCGCCTTAAACGTGTCGATCTCGATGAAGTAGCCGCCCAGATCGGCCCGGATCGCCGCCATGCTCAGGCGCGATCCGCTGATGCGCCGGCCATCGCGAGTGACCAGCCGAACCACCGCGTCGCCGCGCTCAATGCTCGACAGTTCGGAGAGCTTGAGGGATTGCTGATCCAGCCGGATGGTCTGGTCTTCGGCCGATGCGCGGATCGACCCGGCGGAATAGGTCACGGTGACGTCAACGCGCGGCGGCCCGGTGCGCGCCGGTCGGGGGATGACCCTTGCCGCATAGCGGTCGTCTCCGCGCTGAACCGCAGGCAGACGCTGCGGCCCATCGTTGCGCTCGACGAGAAGATGGACCTGGCGTTCGCCGGGAGCAAATCCCACCAGGAGGACATCCACTTCGAGCGGCTCGGCCAGGCGATCCAGCGCCACGGCCGCGGCGCGCACCAACACCTCGGGGCGCACGACGCTGGCCGGCCGGCTTGGCTGGCTGGCGGGCTCTGCCGCCGCCGCGGTTGCGCAGCACAGTACTGCGATCGGGATCACCCAGTCTGCTGCGCGGGTTGCCATTCGCCTCCTCGTTGCTGATTATGACTGATTAGGGCGGCCGCACCAAACCCTCCACCTCGTTAATCTTTTCACAATATTGCAATTGCCGCTCTCGCGGGCGTATAAGCAACAGGCCCGCATTTCGCCGCGCACGGCGACGCAAAAAGGAGTGCATATGGACGCCGTTCTCTTCATCCTCCGCAACAAGGGCTCATTGATCCACTCGGTGCCTCCGACGGCCACGGTTCTGGAGGCAACCCGGCTGATGAACGATCATCACGTGGGGGCTGTGATGGTCATGGATGGAGACAATCCCGTCGGCATCTTCACCGAGCGCGACGTGCTCACGCGCGTCGTCGCCGCCGATCTGGCGCCGGCCGACGTGCCCGTCGCCGATGTGATGACGCGCGAGGTCGTCTGCTGCTCTCCCGACACCGACATCGAGGATGCCAGCCGCATCATGCGCGACCGCCGCCTCCGCCACTTGCCCGTCTGTGATGGAAATGACGGAAAGCTCCTGGGCATCATCTCCATCGGCGATCTCAACGCCTACCACGCCTCGAGTCAGGAGGCGGAGATTCATTTCCTCCACGATTACGTCTTCGGCCGAAGCTGACGGCGGCCATCCGGAATTCACATCGCTCGGATCTGTGTCCCCTTCAAGTGGGCGCATCCGCCGGTTACAATGCCTGGGGGTTTCGGCAATGTCTCTCAAGAAACTCAATATCGACCTCGACCAGATCGTCGCCGCCATGCAGCGTGGTGATGACGGCAACGGCTCGTGCTATCTCGACAAGGAAACTGGGCTCGTGGTGACGGCGTGCGATCCGGCCAACCCGGACCGGTTTGAGGAGATCCCCCAGCGCAACTCGCACGAAACCTATCACGTGATGGAGGAATTCGTGGACCGCATTCGCGAGCCGCACCTGCACGCCAGGCTGGAGGCCGCCATCAGCGGGCATGCGGCGTTCCGCAAGTTCATGATCGTGCTGCGAACGCACCCCAAAACCCGCGAAAAATGGGCGCACTTCGAGGCACGGCACAAGCGGCAGTGGGCGCGCGAGTTTCTCGAGGATCTCGGCATCGAGAGCACGTGGCAGCCGCTCGAAGCGACCGCTTAGCGCATCAATGCCGAAAACAAAGGGTGACACACGATCTGTGTTGATCTGTGGTTCCTCTTCAGCTCTCTCACGCCGCCTTGCGAACCTCTTCCTCTTTCTTCCCCAGCCCCAGCATCTTCAGGGGCTGCTGCACCGCGTTGAAGAGGTTGTTGTAGATGTTCGCCGTCATGAACTTCAGCGTCTCGTGCGTCGGCCGGGCGTTCACCTCATGGATATGCGGCAGGAAAACGACTACGGCCAGCAGCCGCAGAAAGGCGCTGAGCGCGAAGAGCACATCGTAATAGCGGAACGTCTTGAGCCACGTCACGTACTGCCAGTGCTCCAGCCACTGGGCGATCACGCCCGAAGCCAGCCCGCCGAGCATTCCCGCGACGTTGATGACCACGCCATTGACGGCCGCGTACGCACTGCCGCCATTGCTGCCGCCCTCGCCGCTGCCGGACATCTCCATCACCAGATTCCAGTTGGCCACGTCCACGCCCTGCCAGAACATCGCGCCGGCCATCGACAGCAGATATCCCAGCCATGGATTGCCGCCTGACACCAGGCACCAGCCCGCTCCCACCGGCACCAGCCCCAGCGCCGACAGCGCCAGCAGCGGCTTCTTGCCCATGCGGTCGGCCGCCTTGCCCCACGAGCCGATCACCAGCAGCGCCGCCAGGTTCGGCGCTACGATCAGCATCATCTGCGTGGTCATGTTGACGGACTTGGCCCCGGACCGCTGCATCTCCTCCAGGATGTATTTCGTGACGAACTGTCCCATGAAACTCACCGCGAACACGAGCATCGCCACGAACCCGCACATCCAGAGGAACGGCCGGTTCTTCAGCGGTTCCTTCATCGCGCGCAGCAGGTGCGATCCGGTGCGCGGGCACCGCGGGATGTCCGGCACGTAATGGAACAGGTAGATGTCCACGACTCCAAACAGCCCCGCCACGATGAAGATCACCGCGCACCACCGGAGCATGCCCAGGCCGCCATTGCCGGCATAACGGTCCAGCAGCCACCCGACCACCAGGCCGGTCGGCACCGCCGAGATGATTCCCCATTGCCGACGCCGCGAGAAATATTTGCCGCGCTTGCGGTCGGGCACGATGTCGGCCATCCAACTCACCCACCCCGGCCCGCCCACCGCCTGCCCGCTATGCATCAGGAACATGAACCAGAGAAAGACCATCATCGCGATGGTCTCCGACCCGGGATAGCGATGTACCATCCAGAGCGGCACCAGCGCGATGGGTATCCACAGAATTCGATTCGGGTACAGGCCCCAAAGGAAGATGCGCTTGCGCAGGCCGGTGCGCTCGATCAGCATGCTGGCCGGCAGCGACAGCAGCGAGGCGATGAACGGCAGGGCGGAGAGCAGCCCGAATTGAAATTCCGACGCATGCAGCGCCTTGGCCACGTTGGTCTGGGGCGTGCCGGCGACGGCCGTCATCCACACCGAGCCGAAGATCCACGCGATGGTCGCCAGCGACAGCGCGCTGCGCAGCGCAGGCCCGCGCAACTCGTCCACCGACTTGCCACCCGAATTCCCGACCTCTTGCCGCTCCGTTGTCTGCACCACGTCCATCTGAACTACTCCGGTTCGGGCGGAGTCTCCAGGTGTCCGTCAGTGTC
Source organism: uncultured Phycisphaerales bacterium (assembly GCA_963836515.1). Taxonomy (GTDB): domain Bacteria; phylum Planctomycetota; class Phycisphaerae; order Tepidisphaerales; family Tepidisphaeraceae; genus CAWIJX01. Next base: position 632,648 of record CAWIJX010000004.1, on the reverse strand, counting down.
GATTCCGTCCACATCGAGATCCACAGGCGCCGCCGCCGGCGGGTTGAGCTGTTTGAGCAGAATGTGCTTGCCCAGTTCCAGCCGCGTGATGACATCCTCCATGCTCACGGGGCGTTTCTCCGGGCGGCTGGAAATGCACTCCATCGCCAGGTTCGACAGCACCGGCGGAACCAGCTTGTTCAGGTCCGCGGGCGTCTCGATCCGCGTGTCCAGCAGAAAGCTGTTGTCGCCCCGGTCCACCGTGTAGAGCGTCGGTATGTTGCGCCCGGTGAACACCCAGTACATTGTCGCCCCGAGATTGAAGATGTCGGTCTTGTGGCTGACCGGCTTGCGCTTCACCTGCTCGGGCGCGATGTAATCCGGCGTGCCCTGGATGCGCTCCTTGATCGTCCCGATCTTGCAACTCTGCCCATAGTCGATCACCTTCACCAGCCCATTCTCGCTACGGAGGATGTTGTTGGGCTTGATGTCGCAGTGTACGAAACCCATCGTGTGCATCGCCTGCAGGCCCTTGGCCGCCTGGATGAAGGTATCCACCCCTTCCAGGAGCGTCTTGGGCCGCCGCACATCGAGCGGCTTGCCATCGACGAACTCCATCAACAGATAGGCTTCCGTGACGCGCAGGAACATCTTCTTGACGATCTTGAGATCGAAGGTCTTGCGAAGGTTGGGATGAGTGAACTGGCGGCTTATCTCGAACTCCTGCTCCATCTGCTCGACGAAACGCAGGTCTTTGCTGTCTTTGCGCTCCACGTATTTCAGCGCGTACACCTGCTTGGTGGCCGGATCGCTCACCGCGTAGATGACGCTCCGAGCACCTTCTCCGAGGCGCTCCAGAACGTCATAGTGGAGGAGCTTCTTCAGCATTGCCGTAAACGACGGAGGCGTCGTGGCTTACAAATATTCGGCCGGAAAAGCGCTGCGGAGGTTCTCTCCACCCTGAGCGATGGCAGGCCTTCGCCGGGGTCCTTCCCTCGCATAGCTTCCATCGGCACGTCCGAAGGTACACTTGTCTACCGCCGAGGTCCGCGTCTGTTTGACCGCCAGACCAACGCGGACACCTGACCCATAGATTAGGGGAAAAGAGGCGATCTGGCAAGATACGGCGCAGGCGAGCCCCGCCAGCATGCCGCGATGCCAGTTTTTCGGGGATTATTGGCCGGTCCGCTGCAGGAAAGACGCGGGCGGGAAATGGCGGCCGATGCCCGCGGCGCTGCCGGGACGATCGTACGCAACGATCGATTCCGGCTGGATTTCGAATCGCGCTCGCAACCCCGCCACCAGTTCCTCCAGCCGCCGCAACTGCCTGGCGGTGGGGGGGGCCTGGTCAAAATCCCCAATCAGGCAGATGCTGATGCAGTCGTCGGTCACCTCGGCTGCCGCCGGCTGCGCCGCCTGCTGTTGGTCCCAGCGATAGCCGGCCTGGATCTCGCCGTCGCCGCATCCCCGGCCGTTGCCGATCAGGAAATGGTCCCCCATGCCGCCTGTCTTACCGCCCATCGATGCGGCGTCGCCGCCCGCGCTCTTACTGTGATGGATATAGATGTAGTGCCAGTGCTCGCTGCGCAGCGCAACGCGCGTCTCCATCGCCTGATCGATGAGCTGGTCCTGGTCTGTCGCCACGAGCGTGCGCGCCACGTCCGGCAACAGCGGGCTGGGCGCCAGCGCCAGCAGCAGCAGGCTCGTCGCGACCAGCGAGAACAGCAGGCATGCCAGGACGGCAACCTTCCGCCGGGACCGCCGCGAGGGGCTTCCCGCACCGACGTCTGATGGCTTTTTTTTCACGGCTGATATGACCTTGAAATCCGTTTGTGAGCCGGCCGCCGTCCAATAAAGCGGCCGATACCATCCATGGCGTAGATCGGCCAGAGCCGTTCGCCGCCTTCAGAAAAACCCGACACGTCAAGGCGCGTATTGTGCGCAGTCGCGCAGCGTTTGCCCGGAGACCACCTGGTATTGCCCGCCGGTCTTCTCGGCGATGCTCTTCAGCGCGGCCGGCCCGGTTCCCTGCCCGAAGGCAGCCGTGTGGATCTTCACCTTGCTCGTCTTGCGCATCGAGCACCGCCTTGACCACATCGTCTTCGAGCAGTTTCGTCACGGTCGTGATCAGCACGATCTCCGCCGGATTCTGCGCCAGCGCCTTCTGCAGGGACGGCATGAAGTCGCTGGAGCCCTGGTCAACGTTGATGTCGCGCAGGGCGTTCTTGCAGGCCTCGACCACGTCGTCCTTCGCATAGCTCAGGCCAGTCTTGGGAAACATCTCCAGGCTCCGCGTCTCCCAGAAGATGACCTGGAACTTGGTGTCTTTGCCGAGTGACATCACCGATTTCATCACCGCCCCGATCATGTTGCTGTAGAGATCGGTCGTGGCCGATCCGCGGTTGACAATGTAGATGACGCTCGGCCCGCTCAGCGGCATGTCAACAAAAGAGCGGCCTTGCGCCACCGGTGTCGCCGGGTTCTGCGTGTTGGTGGCCGTGTTGCCCCCGGTATTCCCCGAATTCCGTGGCGTGGGTTGCCCTGTGGACTGGGAACTGCCCGTCCCGCCTGAATCCTTGGGCTCATTCTTGCCGTTCCTACCCGTCGTCACCACCAGCACGATGATCAGGATCACCACGAGCACGCCGCCGCCGATGCCCAGGTAAAGCGGCGTCTTGCTCTTTGTTCCCGCAGCGGCCGCCGGCTTTTGGTGCGCGCTGGACTGCAGGCCCGTGCCCGACAGGCCACTGCTGGCGACGACCTGCGCCAGGTCTTGCAGGTTTCCTCCGCTGCTCCTGGGCGGGGGGGCTGGCTGCCCGGCCAATAGTGTCTTGCTGGCTTGCGCGGGTTTGGCGGCCACCGCCGCAGGGGCTGCGGTCGCCACGCTCGTCGTGCCCGGCGTGCGACTCGCCGCGGCCGGCGCCGCCCGGCGTTGCGGGCCGCTGGATCTTCGACTGCTTGGTCGGGACTGTCTGCACCGTCCCGCAATACTGGCACCGGCACGCCCCGCCGGCAAAACCGTCGTCGATCGTCAGCACCGTCTTACAGTTTGTACACGTGAGCTGGATCATGGTTCCCACAGATAGTAGAAGCCCGTCGGCAGGAATGTCTTCGGCGGCGCGATATTCAACTCGACCACCGTGGCGCGCGGGTTGTTCGCTTGGCCCTCGGCGTAGATCGATCCGCCATACCCGTATGGCCGCTTGTACAGCACCACCTTCGCACCCGGCGCCTTGCCCAGGGTCTTGGCCAGGTCAATCGCGTCATCCAGGATGCCGGCCTGGTCCGCCAGGCCGAGTTTCACGGCATCGGATCCGCTGAACACCCGTCCGTCGCTGACCTGCGTCATGCGCTCGTCGCTGAGCTTGCGGTTCTCCTTGACGATCGCCTTGAACCGCGCGTAATACTCGTTCACCATCCCCTGCATCACCGCGCGATCGGCATCGTTGAGCGCCCGGAACGGCGAACCCATGTCCTTCAGCGGGCCGCTCTTGATTGCCTCGGACCGGGCGCCGATCTTGGCCATCGTTCCGCTGATGTCGAACGTGTTGAAGATGACTCCAATGCTGCCGACGACGGTCGTGGGCTGCACCACGATCTTGTCGGCCGCGCATGACACATAATACGCGCCGCTGGCGCTGACTTCCTGTGCCGAGGCCACCACGGGTTTGCCCGTTTTCTTGCGCCATCGCAGCACGTGCTGGTACATCAGATCTGACGCGGAGACGGTGCCACCTGGGGAGTTGACCCGCAACACGATGGCCCGAATTGCGGGATCCTTCTCCGCCTTCTCAAGTTCCTGGACGAATAGGCTGACGTCATTCTCCTTCGGCTGCAGGAAGCCGCCCGTGCGGGCGTTGACCAGCATTCCTTCCACCTCAACGATGAGAATCTTCGCCGCAAACAGACCGCCGCCTTCGCGGACGGTTTCTTCCTGCAGTGTCGTTTCCCCGGACACCGGTGTCACGAGAAAGCTGGGTGTGCCGCAGCCGGGCAGAATCAGCAATAAGCCCGCGAGAGCCAGGAGGGAGATGAGTTTCGTGGTGCGCATGAGATCGGTCCTTTGTCTGGAAGCCGGTTGACGAGGCCGGCGATGACTCTCTTCTGACGCGGAAGCGTTAGCGCCCGCTCTGGTTTCTGAAGCGGAAGCGTTAGCGCCCGCTCTGCTTCAGCGATATGCGTCATCCCCATTTTTACCCCGACCGGGCGGGCGAGTAAATCCCTTTCCTCGGTTAACCTGCCTGGGGCGGAACTGGACGAGGGGCTGAAGCGGTCCGCAACGCCGCTGGAACCTCCTGGATAATCAATGCCGCCGCGGCGGCGGGCGGGAGGGTAATGGCTTCGTTCCGCAGGGGAGCTTGCGCGGGAGAGGGAATGGAATCCGCAAGCTCTGGCGCGGCGGGAGGTTGCGGGCTTGGGGCGGGGAGATCTGTGGGTTCGATCGGCGGGCGCTGCGTTTCACCGCAGAGGCGCGGAGATGCGGAGTGGAGATCGGATTTCAGATCGCAGATTTCAGATTTCAGATCGGGGCTTTCAGATTCCAGGATTTCGTCATCGGAATAGGGGGTGGTGGGGACTTGTTTCTGGACGTAGAAGAAGCGGGTGATGAGCTGGCGAAGCTCGCGGTGCATGCTCTGCTCGTAGCGATTCAGGAGGATGAAGGCGTTGTGGGGATCATCGGAGAAGCGGTGGGCGAGGATACGGCAGGGGTCGGGCGGGGCGCCATCCTCGCCGGCCGGGACCTTGGCGGCCTCGATGTCGAAGAGGTGGTTTTCGGCCTCCTGGACGCGGCGGAGCTTCCAGGTGAGGTTGACGATGCGGTGGAAGAGGGTGAGTTGGATGGGGTTGCGGGGGCGGAGGTTGCATTCCAGTTCGTGGCGGAAGGTGGCGAAGGTGGCGGCGCATTCGCTGGGGAGGACGGGGGTGTCGGAGCAGACGCCGTGCTTGAGGGCGTTGAGACGGGAGCGGGCTTTGCCGGCGGGGGTGCGCGGGCCGGTGGATTTGAGGGCGTTGGCGCGGTTGGCGGCCAGACGACGGTCGGAGAGGGATTGTTCACCACGGAGGCGCGGAGGCACGGAGGCATCGGCGGGCGCGGGGATTTCAGATTTCAGATTGCAGATTTCAAATATCTCAGATTGGAGATTGGCGACTGATATTTCGAGATTCTGGGGTCTCGGATTCGGGCGTGATGATTTCGTTGGGGAGGATCATGGGTTCCTTTCGTTGGCTTCCACATCTACGGCGTTGTTGCGCAGATCGCGCCGGACGGCGCAAGAGCGCAACAGGAGTGAGCTTTTCCCGGGGGGAAAGAGGCGGTTTGGCGGGTGGGGCCGGTCGATTTGCGCAATGCGCGAGGGGCTGGCGTGCCGCGGGCGCGGGCTTTGCTGGAGGTCAACGATCCAATGGGCAATAGCTGTTGAGTTCCGACGCCTGATCCGCCGAACTCCGACCGCGCGGGGTGAGCCGGCGCCGGAAGAATTATTTACGTCCCCCTTTGCAGCTCTGCGCCGGAAGAATTATTTACGTCCCCTTTGCAGCTCCTCCCCTTTGCAGCTCTTCCCCCTTTGCAGCTCTGTTGATCGCTGATGTCCTCCGGGAACAGCCCAGCCGCAGTTTGGCGTTGGTTGCAGACCATTTCGGCCGCTACTGCTCCGGTGTATCGATCAACTGCTGCAGGCGGGCGGCAAGCTCCGGCGCGAATCGGCTGGTCCATTCGCGGTCGATCAGCCCGATTTCCAGCATGTCGCGGAGATGCATGCGGTCCTTGTCGCGAAACGCGATCAGCTTCATCCGCACCAGCGCCTCCAGCGTCACCACGCGGAAAGACCCCAGTTTCTCCGACTCACTCACATCCGGCGTCGCCGCCGGGTCCGCCGGGCGGACCTTTTCGGCGGCCACGATGACATGCACCGCGTCGCGCGCCCTGGCATTGGGACCATCCAGGAACATCTCGAGCCCGGCCGCATGCCGCCGCACGAAACCGGCCTTCTCCAGCGCCGCCGCGGCCGCGTTCAGGTCCGACCGCCGCAGCAGGATATCCAGATCCTGCGTGTTGCGCACGGCCGATGTGTCAACGGCCGCCACCCAGGCCGCCACCGCATTTCCGCCGACGACCGCGTATGGGACCCCTGCCGCCTCCAGCGCCGCCGACGCACGAAGCAATCGATCGCGTACTCGCTGCACGGCCAATACCATCCTGTCCAAGAGGGGCATGCCGGAGGGCATCTCAAGCATGACTCTATTATACCCGGCAGGGGCTCAATGGCACTACAATCCGGGCAATCGCCTGGCTGTTCGTGCCGGATTGGTGCCGCCAGTGCCCTCACTGGCGGTGCTCGGCGTTTTCCGCCAGTGAGGGCACTGGCGGCACTACGCCGTTGCATCGTACCGCCTCAAGCTCGACAATACGGACATGAGCACACCGACCACCCCATTTGATTCATCCCGGCGCACTTTCCTCAAGACTACGGCCGCCGTCGCCCTGGCGCAACTGGCGATACCGCGAGCGGTACACGCGGCCGGGAGCGACACCATCAAGATTGGCCTGGTGGGTTGCGGCGGGCGCGGGACCGGCGCGGCGGGGCAAGCCCTGTCGGCCGACAAGAACACCGTGCTGGCCGCGATGGGCGATGCTGTTTCCGATCGACTGGAGAGCAGCCGCAAATCCCTGGCGGCGAAATACGGTGACCGCATGAAGGTCGATGCCGACCACTGCTTCACCGGCCTCGATGCATACAAGAAGGTGATCGACTCGGTCGATCTCGTCCTGCTGACATCGCCCCCAGGTTTTCGGCCGATGCAGATCAAGTACGCCGTGCAGGCCGGGAAGCACATCTTTGCCGAGAAGCCGATGGCAGTCGATGCGCCGGGCGTGCGCAGCGTGCTGGAGAGCGTCGAACAGGCCAAGGCGAAGAACCTGGCCATCGTCGCGGGATTCAATTCGCGCTACACGTACCCGTATCAGGCGACGTGGAAGAAGATCCACGAGGGCGCCATCGGGCAGATCTCCTCCATGTACACGACGTTTAATACAGGTTTCCTCTGGCTCCACCCGCGCAAGCCCGAGTGGTCGGAGATGGAGTATCAGGTGCGCAACTGGTACTACTACACATGGCTGAGCGGCGACCACCTTGTCGAGCAGGCCGTGCATAACTGCGACAAGCTCGCGTGGGCGATGAAGGATGAGATGCCTTTGTGCGCCATGGCGATCGGTGGCCGGCAGGTGCGGACCGATCCGGCGTATGGGCATATCTACGACCATTTCGCCGTCGTGTACGAATGGCGCGAAGGCGCTGGGGATTCCTCTTCTGCCGGCAGCACGATGGCTGCGCCAATGATGTCTCCGACCACTACGCCGGCACGAAAGGCCGGGCGGACATCGATCACTCGTGTACGATCACTGGCGAGAATCCGTGGAAGTACGATGGCCCGCAGAATGCCGGCCACCAGACCGAGCACGATGAGCTGTTCGCATCCATCCGCGCGGGCAAGGTGATCAACGACGGCGTGCGCATGGCCAACAGCACGCTCATATTGATCATGGGCCGGATGGCCGCGTATACCGGGCAGGTCATCACGTGGGACAAGGCGATGAACTCGCAGGAGAACCTCATGCCCGAGAAGGTTGAGTTTGGCCCGGCCGCGACGCCGCCTGTGGCCATGCCGGGAAAGACGAAGTTCATCTGAAGCGGAAGCGTTAGCGACCGCCTCGGTGGCTCCAGGGCGGGCGCTGACGCTTGGCGCTTCAGAAATAGAATTCGAGGACCATGAGCAGCTACACCCAGAGCATCCAGACACTGATTAACGAGTTGGCCGAGCTGCCGGGCATCGGCATGCGGTCGGCCGAGCGCATCGCGTTCCACCTGCTGAAGCAGAAGACTGAGGATGCGCTGAAGCTGGCCGATGCCATTCGCGACGTGAAGACGCGCATCCGCCACTGCTCGGTTTGTTACAACCTGACGGAGAGCGATCCCTGCGCGATCTGCGCCGATGCCTCGCGCGACCAGGGGCTGGTGTGCGTGGTGGAGCAGCCCAAGGACCTGCTGGCGCTGGAGGCTAGCGGTTCCTATCACGGGGTCTATCACGTGCTGCTGGGCCGGATTGCGCCGCTGGATGAGATTGAGCCCAAGGACCTGACGATCGACGGCCTGGTGCGCCGGGTGGCCAGCGGCGCTGTGCGCGAGGTGATCATGGGAACCAATCCGACGATGGAAGGCGACGGCACGGCGCTGCACATTCAGACGCTGCTGGCCGAATATCCGCAGGTGCAGGTGACGCGGCTGGCGCGCGGGCTGCCGACGGGCAGCAGCATCGAGTACGCGAATCGCAATATATTGGCCGATGCGATCAGCGGGCGGCAGAAGATGTGAGGACTGGAACCACAGATGAACACGGATGAACACGGATTTGCTGGAGCCATCACGTATTCGCTGGTTCATCGGCGGTAGAATGATGCGGCGGGAAACCGGCTCTTGCAGTACAATCCATCGGTATGAACGAGACGCTGCTGCGATTCAAGAGACGTGGCCCGATATCGGTGCTGGGCCAGCTCGTGGACCTGGATCTGATGAACCGCACCAACAGCACCGAATGGCTCGGGCGCGAGCCGGAATCGTGCAAGGTGGTGCGGTTTCAGCAGCAGGAGGCGGTGGCTCTGGCGGAAGAGACCGAGTTCCACTTCACCATCAGCTATCGCCCTCGCGGCACCATCAACGCCATCGAGGGCGAGGACCCGTGGTCGGGCCTCTGGTCGGACGGGTGGAAGATCAAGCACATCAACATCAGCAGAGACGGCGTGCTGCTCGATGCCCTGGGCAAGCCGCTTCCGGCCGGCCACGAGCCTGTCATTGTCGAGTGCAGCCTGTACAAAACCGTGGATTACAACCTGTTCGACTACGGGGAACTGATGGTGTGAGGCGGCTATGTCTACGCTCACCAGCAAAGAACGTGTGTTGCGCTCGCTGCGGCACGAGGAAGGCGACCGGGTGCCGCTTGATTATTCGGCCAATCCGGAGATCGATCTTGCACTCAAACGGCACTTTGGCCTTTCCGAGCAGGATCACGAAGGGTTGTTCCGCGCTCTTGGCATCGACTATCGCTATATCTTCCCGCCGTATACGGGCGCGAAGCTCCACGCCGACTTGCCCGATCGGCAGGTTGACAACTGGGGCATTCATCGCCGCTGGATCGAGCATGGCAGCGGCGGTTACTGGGATTATTGTGATTGGCCGCTGCGCGAGGCGACGCTGGAGCAGATCGAATGCTGGCCGATGCCGTCGCCCGATGACTTTGACTATTCGCGCGTGGCCGAGATGTCGCCCGGCATGGCGAATACTGCGTCGTGGCCGGCCACGCCGGCGTCGGCGACACGATCAACCACACGGGCATGCTCCGCACGATGGAGCAGGTGCTGGTTGACCTGGTCACGGACGATCTGGCCGGCCTGCGACTCATCGACCGCAAGACCGACATCATGCTCCAGATCATGCGGCGGACATTGGAGGCCGCGCGCGGCGGGGTGGACATGCTCATGATCGGCGAGGATCTTGGCACGCAGATCGGCCCGCTGATCAGCGTGGAACTCTTTCGCCGCCATATCCGCCCGCGCTTGCAGAAATTCGTCGACCTGGCGCGGGAGTTCAACCTGCCGGTGATGATCCACTCCTGCGGGTCGAGCAGTTGGGCGTTCGCCGATTTCATCGCGATGGGAATCTCGGCCGTCGATACGCTTCAGCCCGAAGCGCACAACATGGCACCAGCGTATCTCAAGAAGACCTATGGCCGGCAGCTTGCGTTTCACGGGATGATCTCGACGGCGGGTGCGCTGGCATACGGGAGCGTGGAAGAGGTGATCGAGAATGTCCGCGAGACGCTCGCCATCATGATGAAGGGCGGCGGATATGCGCTGGCGCCGACGCACTCGATCCAGTCCAACTCGCCGGTGGAGAACGTGCTGGCGATGTATGAGGCGGGGAAGAAGTGGGGGAGGTATTCGTGATTGGCCCGTGTGGAGCGTGTCGCCCCCGGCCGCGATCCGCATCGCACGGCGGAGGCCGCACGTGCCACTGCGATTTGACTCCGCGCCCCAGCCCACCCAAGATTACCCGCCTGCAATGAAACCGCGCATTTACCTGGAAACCTTCGGCTGCCAGATGAACGTGCTCGACAGCGAGCTGGTTCTGAGCCAGCTTCGCGCGCGGTTACGAGCGGGTGGAGCTGCGCAACAAGGCCGACATTGTGGTCTACAACACATGCTCGGTGCGCGAGCATGCCGAGCAGAAGGTGTGGTCGCGGCTGGGGGAGCTGCGTGAGGCCAAGCGGCAGCGGCCGGGATTGGTGATCGCGGTGATCGGCTGCATGGCGGAGCGCGAGGGCAAGGCGCTCTTTCACAAGTACCCGCACCTGGACATCCTCTGTGGGCCGGCCGAGCTGGACAAGCTGCCGGGCATGATTCACAACGCGGTCATCAACAACGCATCGGCGCGGACGTCACACCAGTCGGCACTGATGGGCGGCAATTCGCGCCGGTCGAGCACGCTCGAAGCGGCGCAGGACAACCTGGAGATGCTCGACCTGTCGCGCAGCGTATCGCCGGCCGATGAGGTCTCGCAGGCGTACGTGCGGATCACGCGCGGGTGCAACAAGTTCTGCTCGTACTGCATCGTGCCCTACATGCGCGGGCCGGAGGTGCACCGTCCGCCGCAGCACATCATCGACGATGTGAGGAAGCTGGCCAATGCGGGCGTGAAGGAAGTGACACTGCTCGGGCAGACGGTCAATCACTATGCGTACAAGCACGGCGATGGCCGGACGACGAGCTTCGCCGAGATGCTATATCACGTCCACGAGGCCACGCCCGGGCTGCCGCGTTTGCGATTCGTGACGAGCTTCCCGCGCAACTTCACGCGCGAGGCGCTCCAGGCGATGCGCGACTGCCCGCGCATCTGCCGGTATCTGCACGTGCCGGCGCAGAGCGGCAGCGACCGGATCCTCAAGCTCATGAACCGCGGGTATACGGTGGGACAGTATCTCGATTTCATTGGCCTGGCGCGCGAGCTGATGGATGACATCAGCATCGCCAGCGACTTTATCGTTGGTTTCCCCACCGAGACGGAAGAGGACCACCAGGCCAGCATCGAGCTGCTGCGGCGGTGCCGGTTCAAGAACAGTTTCATCTTCAAATATTCGCCTCGGCCGGGCACGATGGCGGAGAAGCGGCATGAGGATGATGTCGCCGAGGATGTGAAGCGGCGGCGCAACGGCGAGGTGCTGGCGGTGCAGCAGGAGATCTCGGCCGAGATCAACCGCTCGATGATCGGCCGGCGGGTCGAGGTGATGGTGGAAGGCGAGAGCAAACTGACTGCACGGCAGTTCCGCTCGGCGGGGAACGTCGAAGTTGGATGGGAGCTGCAGAAGCCCGCGGCGCCGGTCGAGCCGAGGACGCAGCTTGTGTCGCGAACTCGCGGCGATCAGATCGTGTGCTTCGATGGGGATTCATCGCTCAAGGGGCAGATCGTGGAGGTCGAGATCACCGATGCGCACGCGATGACGATGTTCGGGGTCATTCCTCAACGAGTTCCAGCCCGCTGATCAGCGCCGGCGCGTCGGTTCGCGGCGTGAACTCAACCAATAGAGCATCCTTCACCCGCACGCCTTTGAATTCGCGAAACAGGCCGCGATGTGTGCCGCCGGATTCTTTGGCGATGTCGAGGTCTTTGATAGCTTCTCTGCCCTGCATGTGGACGCTGTAGCCGCGAAGTTGGGATCGTCGCTATCGATGGGAAAGCAGTCGCCACTGTAGCATTGACTGGCGATGGGAAAGCACCCCAATAGCCCGCTGGAGCGCACTTCGACGATCAACCACGGCCGCATGTCTGAGCATCCGTTCCACTCGACGGCGGCGTTGTGGATCTCAAAGCGTTGCATCCGCGCCGGGGTTGAAAGGGCATGGCATGGCGGCGGCCGATCAACGCTACGCCGCTGAGCAAATCCAGACAGCCCGATGGAACAGGGCCGTATGGCATCGCCACGAGCCGGTCGCCCGTGATGCTCACGCCGCGCTCGATGAAAAACTGGCGGTCGGCCAGGTAAAGGAGCTTGGTGAGCTTTACTTTTTCCATAGTCCCGCCAAGCGCCGACAGAATGTACCCGATCGCCTGGACCGCCTTGTCGGGATTGAAATGAAAAGCGATTCGCATCCGAGCCTCATCTTACGCCTGACCCGCCCATCAAGCTATCGGCCAAGCGCCAGCATGAGCTTGGATAGTCCGCGCCAGGGATTGGCATGTCAAGCTACCGCCCTACGCCTTCTCCCCCACCAGTTCTCCTTCGACCACCTGGTGTCCCTTCGTGATCCTGAAATCGTGCTTGGCCACGTCGGCATCGACTTCGATCGTGTCGCTTTCACCGACCTCGCCCGAGAGGATCTTGGTCGCGATCGGGTTCTCGATGCGCTGCTGGATCACGCGCTTCAGCGGCCGGGCGCCGAACTGCGGGTCGTAGCCCTCATCGGCCAGGAGCTTGCGGGCGTGATCGGTGACGTGGAGCTTGAGGTTCCGCTGAGCCAATCGCTGGGCCAGCCGGTCGAGCTGGATATCGACGATCTTGCGCGTCTGCTCCTTGGTCAAGGCGTGGAAGATGATGATCTCATCGACGCGGTTAAGGAACTCCGGCCGGAATTGCTGCTTGAGCAGGTCCTTCACCCGCGCCTCGACCTCCCACTCCGGCGCTTCCAGCGTCGACATTTTCTGAATCTCGCTTGAGCCGATGTTGCTCGTCATGACGATGACGGCGTTCTTGAAATCCACCGTCCGCCCCTGGCCATCGGTGAGCCGGCCGTCGTCCAGCACCTGGAGCAGGACGTTGAACACATCGCGGTGCGCCTTCTCGATCTCGTCGAACAGGATCACTGAATAGGGCTTTCGCCGCACCGCTTCCGTCAGCCGGCCGCCTTCCTCATAGCCGACGTAGCCGGGAGGCGCGCCGATCAGCCGCGCGACCGAGTGCTGCTCCATGAACTCGCTCATGTCGATGCGCACCATCGCGTTCTCATCGTCGAAGAGGAACTCGGCCAGCGCCTTGCACAACTCGGTCTTGCCCACGCCGGTGGGGCCGAGAAACATGAACGACCCGATGGGGCGGTTGGGGTCGCCCAAACCCGCGCGGTTGCGCCGGACGGCGTCCGAGACCGCGCGCACGGCTTCTTCCTGGCCGATGACGCGCTGAGCCAGACGCTCTTCCATCTTCATCAGCTTCTCGCGCTCACCCTCCAGCATCCGGCTGACCGGAATGCCGGTCCACCGCGAGACGACGGCCGCGATCTCATCGGGCGTGACCTCCTCCTTCACCATCGCCTGACCGTCGTGGGTGAGCTGGCGGATGCGCGCATTGGCATCGTCAAGCTGCCGCTTGAGGTCGCGCAGGTCGCCGTATTGAATGCGCGCGGCCAGCTCCCAGTTGCCCTGGCGCTGGGCCTGCTCCAACTCGACCTGCTTCCGGTCGATCTTCTCCTGGAGCTGTTTGATGGCGTTCATCGCGCCCTTTTCGTTGTCCCACCGAGCGGTGAGCCGCGCATTCTGCTCCTGCAGCTCGGCCAGCTCCTTCTCGGCCTTGGCGAGCTGCTGTTTGCTGGCCGGATCCTTCTCCTTGCGCAGCGCCTCCAGCTCGATCTGGAGCTGCATCATGCGCCGGCGAATCTCATCCAGCTCGGCGGGCATCGAATCGTTCTCGATACGGAGGCGCGAGGCCGACTCGTCGATCAGATCGATTGCCTTGTCCGGCAGAAAACGGTCCTGGATGTATCGATCGGAGAGCACGGCGGCCGCCACGATGGCGCTGTCGGTGATGCGTACGCCGTGATGCGTCTCGTAACGCTGCTTGAGGCCGCGCAGGATGGCGATGGTGTCCTCCACACTCGGCTCGCCGACGACGATCGGCTGGAATCGCCGCTCCAGCGCGGCATCCTTCTCGATGTGCTTGCGGTATTCATCCAGCGTTGTCGCGCCGATGCAGCGCAGCTCGCCGCGCGCAGCGCCGGCTTGAGCAGGTTGCCCGCGTCAACCGCCCCCTCGGCCCGGCCAGCGCCGACGATCGTGTGCAGCTCGTCGATGAAGAGGATCACCTGCCCCTCGCTCTGCGTGACTTCCTTGATCACTGCCTTGAGCCGGTCCTCAAACTCGCCGCGATACTTGGTCCCGGCGATCAACGCGCCCATATCGAGCGCGATGATACGCTTGTTCTGCAGCACCGTCGGCACGTCACCGTTGACGATCCGGATGGCCATGCCCTCGACGATGGCTGTCTTGCCCACGCCCGGCTCGCCGATCAGCACCGGGTTGTTCTTCGTCCGCCGCGACAGCACCTGCATCGTGCGCCGAATCTCCTCGTCGCGGCCGATTACCGGATCGAGCTTGCCCTGGCGCGCCAGCTCGACCAGGTCGCGCCCGTATCGCTGCAGCGCCTGATACTTGGCCTCGGGGTTCTGGTCGGTTACGCGCTGGCCGCCGCGCACGTCCTTCAGCGCATTGAGGATCGCGCCATGATCCACGCCATTGAGCGACAGCACCTCCTTGGCCTCGCTTTTCACCTCAGCCAGCGCCAACAGCAGGTGCTCGGTTGACATGTACTCATCCTTGAGCCGGTCGGCGTCCTTCTGCGCCTGATTGAAGACATCCTGGGTCGAGCGGGCCATGCCAAGCTGAGTGCCGGTGGCCTTGGGCAGACGCTCCAGCTCGCCGCGGACGATCTGGGCTATGCGCGGGACGTTGGCCCCGAGCTTTTGAAGGATCGGCGCGACCACGCCGTCGGATTCCTGGAGCAGTGCGCCCAGGAGATGCAGCGGCAGAATCTCGACGTTGTCGAGTTGCTGGGCGAGCTCCTGGGCCTTGGTGACGGCTTCCTGAGCTTTGACGGTGAGCTTATCGAGGCGCATAGACACTGCCTCCGCGGCGAGTCGGATAGTGCCAGTGCAAAAGGGGGGCCAGTCTGTCGCTTCCGTTTAAGCTATTGGATGCCAAAGGCTTACAACTGGCCACGACCGATGGCCGATGACGCCGGCATACGCCAGACTAGGTGCGCCACTGGCGCGGCCTGCAATAATGGCAGGTCTTACTTCTTCACCTTTTCATAGGTGGTCACCACTTCCGTCATCTCGGCCGCATGGGCCTGGACGAACTTCTGCAGGTCCTTGGGCGACATTACAACCAGTTTCTGAGTCGAGGGCTTTTCCTTGCCATCGGCATCGGCTTCCGTGACCGTATAGTCCTGGAGTTTCAAGTCGGGCATCTGTTCGAGCTTCTTATCATCCTTGAACGCCATGAGCTTCACCTTGTCGCCATCAAAGACCACGCGGTTGATCATGTGCATGACCTTCAGCGGCGGCTGCGACTTGGACTTGTCGGGCAGGGGCATCTCAACATCGGTGAAGTACTCATCGCCAAGCTTCACGAGGGTGAGCTTGACCTTCTTGACCTTGTCACCCTTCTTGACGAACCAGTAGAACTTGCCATCGCCCTTCTCGATGGTGCCGACCTGGTTCTCCTGCTTGTAATCGCCGGGGAGCGAATCCTTGAGCACCGCGGACTCGTCGTTGTAGAGCGGATTGGCCGATGGGATGAAGCAGCCCGCGAGCAGCAGCGCCGGCGAAACGACCAACAGCGAGAGGAGTGTGCGCATAACCAAGCCTCGGAAGGACGATCTCGCGTGCGGCCCGCCGCGCCGGCGGGCGCATCCGCGCTGGCATGCCAGCGCTCACGCAGGCAGGAGTGTACCTTTCGTCTGGAAGCTGAGCAACAAGACGAACGCGACGAACACGGATCAGGAAAGTACCAAGTCCCGAGTCCACTCGCGACTCGGAACTCGGAACTCGGAACTCGGAACTTACTACCGAACTCGGTCACGGCCGCTCGAATCGCCCGTGCGGCGGCCGCTGCTCTGGTCCGTCGCGATGGCTTGGCCCATCCTGCCGGCCTTCCAGGAACCGATCCAGCCGCATCACCTGCTCCTGCAGCGCATCGCGCACGCGCTCGACGACCCGGGCGCGTCCTCACCGCGGCCATCATGGCGAATGGCATCGAGCCGCTCGCGCAGGCGCGGCATCAGCCGGTCGAGTAGCGGATGCTCGCCGCGCTGCTCCATGTCGCGCCGCGGCCGCATGGGTGGCGCAAACCGATCGCGCCGGTCATCTGGCGATGGGCGGAACTGGCGGCGCACGTCCTCCATGCGCTGTTGCACCATCTCGCGCATGCGCTGCCGCATGGGGCCCATCGCTTCCTCGTCCTTTCCTGGCCGCTCTCTCTTGGCTTCCGGCTTGCCCTTCGGCTGCGGGGGCCTGGCGGCGGCATGGCCCTGCAATTCGTCAATGCGGTCGTTCATCCGGCGCATGTCCTGCCGCATCAGCTTGAGCTCCTCCGCTATCTGCGCCAGGCGGGCGTCCGCGCCTCTCATCGGCGCGGGCCTGACATCATCGCGGTCGGCGCCTTGATCCCTGTCTCGCGGGGCCGGCTTGGCTTGCGCCGCCAGCGAAATCACCAACATTCCAACCGCCACCGGCAGTAATGACCAACGTTGCATGGTACCTCCAAAGAGTACGTGTCTTCCCGTGAGGTGTAACGCCATCGTCGGGGGAATATTGCCTGGAGAGCGGCGGCTCCGGGTCGTTTGAGGATGAGCCCGTTCGCCTTCAGTCGGCCGGCCACCAGAAGCTCTCGTCCGCGGGCCGCGCCTCGGGGCCTGCGCGGAGCGGCGCGACCAGTGCTCCAGCAGGAAACATAAGAGACGGCGCCGGTGGAGCTAAGTTGCGGCAAATCGCTCGACGACGCGTCGAAGAACCCGTCGATAGCATTCATATCCGCGCCAGGGGATGCTCGGCCGCACGCGCCAGTCGGCCAGCGGGATGTAGCCGCCCTCGGCGAGCAGCAGAGGCGCCTTTGTCATGATCTCCCGCTCGATGGCGTCATCGCCGCGAGTGAGAACATCGAGGTCTATGCCGCCGATGAGCCTCAGCTCTTTGCCGAACCGGCGCCGGATCGCGACATAGTCCATCTCCGGGCTTTCCACTTCCATCGCCCAGAGACAGTTGAAGCCCGCATCGAGCACATCATCGAGGAGACGCCGGGCGTTGGCGTAGGTGATGAACGCGATCGTCTGCACGCCGCGCTGTCGCAGCACGTCGAGGATCGGCCGATAGCTGGCCAGGGCGATGTCGCGGTACATGGCCGGTGAAACCAGCGCGCCGTGGGTGCTGCCGATCGGCTCGGAGAAAGAGACCATATCGACTTGGACCTCGCTGAGCACGCGATCGGCCATCGCCGCCGCGAGAGCCGCGTAGGCGTCCATGATCTGGCGGGCGGCCGCCGGACGATCGGCCAGCAGATACATCGCCTGCTCCAGGCCGGCCCAGTCGTGGATGCCGAGCGTGAGGAACAGGCCGGAGTGAATGGGCAGTTCGAGGATGTGGTCGCGATCATTCCATTGGCGCACGCGCTGCGGCCAGTCTTTCGGCAGCCGCGCTGGATCGGCGGCATCAAGATGTTGCCGAAGGGCTGACGGATCGTCCATCGCGAAAGCAGGAACCGTGAGCGGCGGCCGGGGCGAGAGGTCCAGCTCGATGCGCTCGCGCCGGTCGTACTGAAAGACCGCATTGAGATCGGCGTCGAGCGCCAGCCCCTGCTCGCTCCAGCGCTGCCGCACATCATCGCGCAGGCCCTCTTCCAGCAGAGGCAGGCGATCGGGCTGCCCAAGGGCCATCGTCTCGCGGAATCGCCGGCGCGAGGTCATATGCGCATGATACAACGGAGCCTGACCGTTGACAGGGGCAGTCGGCGACTCGTCCTGACGCGCTACAGCGCGAAGATCGAACTGAGCGTCGATGGCGAGACGTGCATTTCCTGGACCGATGATGGCAAGACCGGCGGGCCGGCCCTCGGCGGCGGCAAGATCGGCCTGCGCCAGCAGAATGACCTGCGCGGGGGGATTACCGGGAGCTGCGGGTGTATGCACTGCGGTAGTGATCAGTGATCGGTAATCGGGTAATCCGGTGGACACCCGATCACCCGATTACCGATCACCCGATTACCGGCACTTCATCGCCCGGCCTGCTGCGGTGTATAAGAAGCGAAGGAGAATACATGTCCACTCGACGCAATTGGCTATTTTCGGCCGTGATGAGCTTGTTCCTGCTGGCGTTTTCGACCAGCGCGTTTTCGGCGGAGAAGATCAAGGTGCTGCTCGTGGGCGGGCGCGGGCACGACTGGAAGGGCTTCCACGCCGTGATCGCGCCGGTGCTCGACAAGACCGGCGATTTCGAGGTGACCCTCACCGTCAAGCTCGACGACCTCAAGGCCGAGACGATCAAGAACTACAATGTCGTCCTGTTCTACGGCTCGGGCGGCGATTTCACCGATCCCGCGCAGGAGCAGGGCCTCAAGGCATTCGTGGAGAACGGCGGGGGGCTCGCGGGCGTGCATGCCACGGATGCGTTCAAGAATTCGGACGTGTACTGGAAGTTCCTCGGCGGCCGATTCAGCGGCCACGGCGGCGGCAAGTTCGACATGCGCATCGTGGATGCCAAACACCCGATCACCGCGACGTCGCAGGATTTTCAGATCGAGGATGAATCCTACGCCAACAAAGACCACCCCGATGCGAAGATGCACAGCCTGGCCAAGATCGACCGGAACAACGAGCAGCAGTCGATGGTCTGGACCCAGGACATCGGCAAGGGCCGGGTTTTCAACACGACGCTGGGCCATGGCAAGCCCGCGTGGGTGAACCCGGCGTTTCAGAAGATCGTCGTGCGCGGCTTGTATTGGGCGGCCGGCCGGGACCCGAAGGACCCGTGAATGGAGAACGTCATGGTTAAGAAAAAGATGCAGCGGCGGGAGTTTCTCATGTCATCCGTCGGCGCTTCGGCGCTGGCATTGGCCGGCTTGAGCTTCGAGGAAAAGGCGCTGATGGCGCAGGTCTCCAGCGGCGCTGCGCCTCCCACGAGCCAGCCCGCCGCGTTCCCCAGGGGCAAGATCGGCAATCTCAGCATCAGCCGGCTCATCTGCGGCGGGAACCTCATCTCCGGCTTTGCCCACAGCCGCGACCTGATCTACGTCTCCAGGCTGCTCAAGCAGTATTTCACGGATGAGAAGGTCTTCGAGACGCTGGCGCTGTGCGAGTCGCTGGGGATCAACACGGCCATTCTGCGGCTCGACAGCAACACCATCCGCATCCTCCAGCGCTACTGGAAGGAGCGAGGCGGAAAGATTCAGTGGATCGCCCAGATTCACGTCGCCGAAGACGACTTCGTTGACGTGAAGAAGGCGGTCGACAACGGCGCTGTCGGCCTTTATACGCACGGCGGCGTGGCCGACTATCACGTCAAAGCCAAGAAGGTCGACGTGCTGGCCAAGGCGGTTGAGCTTGGCAAGCAGAACAAAGTGATCGCGGGGGTCGCCGGCCACATGCTGGAGGTTCCGGTGGCGTGCGAGGCGGCCGGCATCAAGCCCGACTTCTACATGAAGACCTTCAACAGCAAGAAATACTGGTCGGCCCAGAACCCCACCAAGCACGACAACGTCTGGGAAGACGAGCCGGAGAAAACGGCCGAGTTCATGCGGAAAGTCACCTGCCCGTGGATCGCGTACAAGGTGATGGGCGCCGGCGCGATCCATCCGGAGGAGGCGTTCGGCTATGCATACCAGAACGGCGCCGACTTCATCTGCGCCGGCATGTTCGATTTCCAGGTGGCCGAGGATGTTCAGTTGGCGATCGCGGCGGTCGACGGCGCGCAGAAGCGCGAGCGGCCGTGGCGCGGGTGATTGTCGTGGAGCGAGCCGCCCCCGGCCGCGATTCTGCACGGCGGAGGGCCGCTCGTGCCACCGCGTGGAGCGAGCCGCCCTTGGCCGCGGTTCGACACGGCGGAGGCCGCACGTGCCACGGTGTGGAGCGAGCCGCCCTCGGCCGCGATTCGGCACGGCGGAGGGCCGCACGTGCCACCGTGGAGCGAGCCGCCCTCGGCCGCGATTCGACACGGCGGAGGCCGCACGTGCCACGGTGTGGAGCGCGCCGCCCCCGGCCGCGATTCTGCACGGCGGAGGGCCGCTCGTGCCACGGTGTGGAGCGAGCCGCCCTCGGCCGCGGTCTTGCACGGCGGGGCCGCACGTGCCACCGTGGAGCGAGCCGCCCCGGCCGCGTTCTGCACGGCGGGGCCGCACGTGCCACCGTGGAGCGAGCCGCCCCGGCCGCGTTCTGCACGGCGGGGCCGCACGTGCCACCGTGGAGCGAGCCGCCCCGGCCGCGTTCTGCACGGCGGAGGGCCGCACGTGCCACGGTGTGGAGCGAGCCGCCCTCGGCCGCGGTCTTGCACGGCGGGGCCGCTCGTGCCACGTCAGCCGCTCACCTCTGAGAACAGACTTCCCGTGCTATATCGCCATGAATGCACCGGGAGTCTCCGTCCGTTTTCCCGGATATATCCCCGGATTCGAGCCAGAGATTCCTCGTTCCGCACAATGTGGTCGAACGGCTCGCCCTGCCACAATGTGCCTCGCCGCCCCAGCAGCCTGTTGATCCGATGCGTTGTCACGCCACACCACGTCCTGGCAATTTCCTTCAGGGCATGGGGCGGCGCGATCTGCACCAGCGCATGCACGTGATTGGGCATGATCGCATAGTCGCCCAGCCAGTAGTCCTGCCGATCGCGATACTCGAGGCAGGCAGCGACAACCTGCTGCACTGCCGGTTCGCGCAGCGGGCATGTCCCGTCACATCGATCCAGCCAACGCTCGATCCGCCGATAGCCCAGCTCGGCAAAGGCTTCGACCTGCTGGGGAGTATGCGGAGGCGAGTTGGCGCTATGCCATCGGCGCAGCTCTTCGGCCCACTGGGCCAGTTTGGCGCGCGGAATGGAATCGTGCAGCCGGAATGTCACGAAATAGACGACGTTACCCTGAACCAGGTGAGGCAGGTCTCGCCGGTACAGCATGCTCGCCTGTTTCCGATCGAATGCCGAATAAGTGCGCGGGCCGTCTGGCATCAAGGCATTGTATTGCGATCTTGTCTCCAATGCACGCGATGTTCGCACATCACGTGGAGCGAGCCGCCCCGGCCGCGTTCTGCACGGCGGAGGGCCGCACGTGCCACCGTGGAGCGAGCCGCCCCGGCCGCGGTTCGACACGGCGGGGCCGCTCGTGCCACGGTGTGGAGCGAGCCGCCCTCGGCCGCGATTCTGCACGGCGGGGGCCGCTCGTGCCACCGCGTGGAGCGAGCCGCCCTCGGCCGCGTTCCGCACGGCGGAGGGCCGCACGTGCCACCGTGGAGCGAGCCGCCCCCGGCCGCGATTCTGCACGGCCGAGGCCGCTCGTGCCACGATGTGGAGCGAGCCGCCCTCGGCCGCGTTCTGCACGGCGGGGGCCGTAGGTGCCACCGTGGAGCGAGCCGCCCCGGCCGCGGTTCTGCACGGCGGAGGGCCGCACGTGCCACGGTGTGGAGCGAGCCGCCCCCGGCCGCGGTTCTGCACGGCGGAGGGCCGCACGTGCCACCGTGGAGCGCCCTCGGCCGCGTTCTGCACGGCGGGGGGCCGCTCGTGCCACGGTGTGGAGCGAGCCGCCCCCGGCCGCGGTCCTGCACGGCGGGGGCCGCTCGTGCCACCGCGTGGAGCGAGCCGCCCTCGGCCGCGTTCTGCACGGCGGAGGGCCGCTCGTGCCACCGTGGAGCGCCCTCGGCCGCGGTTCGACACGGCGGGGCCGCACGTGCCACCGTGGAGCGAGCCGCCCTCGGCCGCGGTTCGACACGGCGGAGGGCCGCACGTGCCACGGTGTGGAGCGAGCCGCCCTCGGCCGCGGTCTTGCACGGCGGGGCCGCACGTGCCACCGTGGAGCGCCCTCGGCCGCGTTCCGCACGGCGGAGGGCCGCACGTGCCACCGTGGAGCGCCTCGGCCGCGTTCCGCACGGCGGAGGGCCGCACGTGCCACCGTGGAGCGCCCTCGGCCGCGGTTCTGCACGGCGGAGGGCCGCACGTGCCACGGTGTGGAGCGAGCCGCCCCCGGCCGCGGTCCTGCACGGCGGAGGGCCGCTCGTGCCACGGTGTGGAGCGAGCCGCCCTCGGCCGCGATTCTGCACGGCCGAGGGCGGCACGTGCCACGATAGGATTTGCCCCGCGGCCTCTTGCGGACCCTACACGTCCCGCTAACAATTCATCCATGGCACAGGAAAAATCGTGGCAGGCCCGCATCGGCGAGGCCACCGACAAGCTCGCCCAGTCGTTCGTGGAATCCATCTCCTACGACCGGCGGATGTACAAGCAGGACATCGCCGGGAGCATCGCCCACGCGACGATGCTGGCCAAGGTCGGCCTGATCACCGACGCCGACCGCGATGCGATCGTCTCGGGGCTCAAGAGCATCGAGGCCGATATCGAGGCGGGGAAGTTCGTGTTCGATGAGTCGCTGGAAGACATCCACATGGTCATCGAGGATGCGCTGATCAAGCGCATCGGCGAGCCGGGGAGGAGGCTGCATACGGGGAGGAGCAGGAATGATCAGGTGGCGACAGATTTCTCACTTTGGATCATGGATGCAATGTACGGGTTGATCGGGCAACTACGGGATCTCGAACGGACCTTTGCATCTCTTGCTGTGCGCAGCGAGGAAATCGTGATGCCCGCCTTTACGCACCTACAACGTGCGCAACCTATCTCCGCTGCCGCGGAGGCTCTTGCATGGCGCGAGGTTCTCTCAGGCGATTACATTCGCGTCACCAGCTTGATGGCTCTTCCGGGAATAGCGTCGCTGCCGCTAGGTAGTGGCGCAATCGCCGGGACTTCGCTTCCGATCGACCCGGCGGCTGTTCGAGAACAGTTGGTTCGCTGGAAGACTGATGACGGAAAGGAATATCTGTATTTCAAGGATGGGCCAGACAACTCCATTGAACGGACTTCCTCCCGCGACCACGCCTGCGATCTCCTCTACGCTTGCGCGATGATCTCCCAGCACCTCTCCCGCTGGGCCGAGCAGTGGATCATCTACTCCACCACCGAGTTCTCCTTCATCAAAATCGCCGACAAGTACACCACCGGCTCGTCCATGATGCCCCAGAAGCGCAACCCCGACATGCTGGAGCTGATCCGCGGCCGGTGTGGCAATGTCTATGGCGACCTGTTCGCGCTGATGACGATCCTCAAGGGCCTGCCCATCGGCTACAACCGCGACCTGCAGGAGGACAAGCGCATCGTCTTCCGCGCCTATGACACCGTCAGCTCCTGCCTGACCATGGCGGCCGCCATCGTCAACTCGGCCAATTTCGTGAAGGAGAACATCGAGCCGACGCTGGAACGCGGGTTCCTCGACGCCACCAGCCTGGCCGAGTATTTCGTGACCAGGGGCATCGCGTTCCGCACGGCCCACCAGATCGTGGGGGCGCTGGTGGCGCGATGCGAGAAGGAAGGCAAGACCGCCCTGAAGCAGCTTGATCTTGCGGATTTCGCGGCCGCCGTGCGCTCGGCCGGCAGCGATGCCCAGATCGATCCCGGCCTGTTCGACGCCCTGGGCGCGGCCAATGTCGTGAAGCGCTACCGCAGCGCCGGCGCGGCCGGGGGCGAGCCGCTCAAGAGGCAGTTGGAGGAGTGGAAGAAGCGGCTGGGGATGTAAATTCCGGGGTGGCATGCTCACGCCCGGCGCTGTCGATCTGATTCGCCGCATGGGCCCATTCGCCGGGCGTGGGCATGCTGTGCGTCCCTGCGCGAATCGGGCCTGCATGCCCACGCCGGCCGATTCAGTCCGTTGCGCAGATGATCGTCTTGCGCGGCCGGCGTGAGCATGCCACCCAAGATTACGTGGCGAGCAGCGTCGCGTTGGCGAACCACTCTTGGCCGAACACATGCCGGCCCCAGAGGAGGGTTGAAGCTGCTTTCGGTCCAATGACAGAGAACCTGGCCGGGTTTCCAGTCGCCCATCGCTATAATGCGCAGCGTATCCACGTGTGCTATGCGACGTAATCCTTGATGAACGTGAGATATCCCCGCCGGCCACCGAGGCTCGTGTGCAGCTCGACCGAGCGGATGATCCGGCGAACGCCGAGCTTGACTTCCTGTTTGGAGTAATCATCAAGGCTCAGCAGCAGCCGCAGATCCAACTGGATTTCCCGAGCCAGGACATCGCGCGTGTCGGCCGAGGGATTCATGGCCAGCTCGCGCAGCGAGAGCAGCACATGGCCGTCCGTGAGAGCAGGATTCTCGCGCCAGAAGCGCATGATGGCCGATTCGATTGCCATCAACAGCGGCATGGCTTGCTCGTCCCGAGGGTCCATCGAGCTGATGCCGTGGCCCTTGCCATAGAGCTGATCGAGCGACCGCAGCGCGTGCCGGCGCGGGCCTTGCGGTGTGTCCAGTTCGACCTCGGCCGTTGCCGGATCGATCCTGAGTTCCGTGCTGTCTTCGCTGCCGCGGACAGGCCCCATCAGTGCAATGAGAGTCTCATCCATGAGCGTGCCTCCAGAAAGAAGGCATGATGGCGAAGAGGTCGCGGAAAGGCAAGGTTTTTCGACCGAGCCGACAGGTTGGCACCGAGGCGATGGTCCCGCTTTGACTTAGCTAAGATGTTAGTCTAGCATGCCGTACGATGATTCGTGCCAACAAACCTCTTCAGGTCAATGTTCACGAGGCAAAGACAAGCCTGTCGCAGCTTCTGGCGCGGGTCGAGAAGGGCGAAGAGATCATCATCGCGCGGGATGGCAAGCCGGTGGCCAAGCTGACGGCGGCGCGTGCGTTGGTCGGGAATCGCGTTCCTGGCACGGGTAAGGCGGCCATTCTTCATATCGCCGATGACTTCGACGAGATGCCACTGGACATCATTGAAGATTTTGAGAAGAGCGGTTTATAGCGGGCAACGATGCAGGCTTTAGTCGATACTCACGCGCTCCTGTGGTGGCTTGGAGACGATCCGCGCCTATCGAGGACCGCTCGCAAGGCGATCGCAGACGCCGGAAATGAGATGCTCTTCAGCGTTGCTGGCGTCTGGGAGATGGTTATCAAGATCGGCAGGGGCACTCTCACCATCGCAGAGCCGCGAATCCAAATCCCGGAGCAGCTCAGAAAGAACAGAATCCAGGCGATGTCGATCACGCCAGAGCATGCCTTGGCGGTCCTCGATCTCCCGCGACATCACCGCGATCCGTTCGATCGCATCATGATCGCCCAGTGCATGGTCGAGTCGCTTCCGTTCATCACGCATGACGCGAAGATCGCCCGCTACGACATCGACATCATCTGGTGATCGCACTCATCACACATCAAAATACTTCGCCTGCGGATGGTGTACCACGATCGCATCCGTTGACTGCTCGGGCACGAGCATGAAATTCTCGGTCAGGCTGACGCCAATATCCTCGGGCTTGAGAAGCTCCATGATGAGCGAGCGGTCTTCCAGGTTGGGGCAGGCTGGATAGCCGAAGGAATAGCGGCTGCCGCGGTAGCCTTGCTGGAAGATCTCGCGGATCGTCGGCGCATCCTCGTTGCTGAAGCCCAACTCCGTGCGCATCTGCTTGTGCCAGAACTCGGCCAGCGCCTCGGCCGATTCGACGCTGAATCCGTGCAGGTACAGGTAATCCCGATAATGGTCGGCCTTGCGAAGCGCCTCGGTGGCCTGGCTGGCGCGGGGGCCGACCGTCACGAGCTGCACGCCGAGCACGTCGTACTCGGCGCTCTCGACGGAGCGGAAGAAATCCGAGATGCACAGCCGGCGCCGGCCTTCCTGGCGCGGAAAGGCGAATCGCAGCCACTCGCGCGGCGTGGCGAGTGGCTGCCGTGAGTTCGCCGGAAAATCTTCAAGGCGATAGACGATCAGCTCGTTGCCGTTGCCCTGAACCGGGAAATAGCCGTAGACCACCGTGGGTGTTAAGAGCTGCTCATCGGCGACCCGGCGCTGAAGCTCGCGGAAGACCGGCCGGGCTTTCTCCTCCAGCAGCCGATCGTAGTCTTTCTGATCCATCGCGCGCTTCTTGAAGCCCCACTGGCCGACGAACAGCGCGACGTCGTTGATGTAGGGGAAGATGCTGTTCATCGCGATGTCGGTCACGATGCGCCGGCCCCAGAATGGCGGCGTGGGCAGGGGATTGTCCTTCGCGATCGGTCTCACATCCGCGGGCTCATCCGATTTGGGTCGCACGGCCGTCTCGCGCAATCGCCTGCGCCGCGCGGCGTGCCGTCTCTGCTCCTCGTAAGCCTCCTGCGTTTCTCCCGAGGCGATCTTGTCCATGACGTGCAGGCCGTCGAAGGCGTCGCGGCAATAGAACAGCTCGCCCTTGTACAGTTCGGCCAGATCCTCTTCGGCATAGTCGCGCGTCAGCGCTGCGCCGCCGAGGAGCACCGGCGCGGTGATGCCGGAGGCGTTGAGCTCCTCGAGATTCTCCTTCATGACGCCCACGCTCTTGACCAGCAGGCCCGACATGCCGATGGCGTCGGCGTGCTTCTCGCGAAAGGCCCTGAGAATGTCGCCGACGGGCTGCTTGATGCCGAGGTTGTAGACGGTGTAGCCGTTATTGCTGAGGATGATATCGACCAGGTTCTTGCCGATGTCGTGAACGTCGCCCTTGACCGTGGCCAGGACGATCCGGCCCTTGCCGCTGCCTTCGACCTTCTCCATGAACGGCTCGAGGTGGGCGACCGCCGCCTTCATCGTCTCGGCGCTCTGCAGCACGAAGGGGAGCTGCATTTGCCCGCTTCCGAACAACTCGCCGACGACCTTCATCCCGGCCAGGAGAATGCCGTTGATGATGTCCAGCGGCTTGTATTTCACCATTGCCTCATCGAGATGCGCGAGCAGATCGCGCTTCTCGCCGTCGATGATGTGGCGCTTGAGCTTCTCCTCAATGGGCAGATCGATGGCGGGGGCAGAAGAAACGGGGACTGTCCCCTTTTCATCCGGGAAGAGCGATACGAAATGGGTCAGCGGGTCGAAGTTCTCGCGGCGGCGGTCGTAGATCAGGTCCAGCGCGGCGTTCCAATGCTCGTCGGTGATGCGGTTGCGCGGCAGGATCTTCGAGGCGTGGACGATGGCCGCTATCAGGCCGGCCTGCCGGCACTCGTGAAGGAAGACGCTGTTGAGAACCACGCGAGCGGCGGGTTTCAGGCCAAAACTGACGTTTGACAGCCCGATGACCGTGTGGCAATCCAGCAACACCCGGCTGATCAGGCGAATGCCTTCGATCGTCTCCATCGCGTTGCGGCGGTCATCGGCCAGTCCCGTCGAGATGGGCAGCACCAGCGGATCGAAGAGGATGTCCTCCGATCGCAGGCCGTACTTGTTGACCGCCAGATCGTGGATGCGTTTCGCGATGTTCAGCTTTCGCGCCGCCGTGCGGGCCATGGCGTTCTTTTTGTCCTCGTCAATCGTACCGGCCACCACGGCCGCGCCGTACGTCCTCGCCATGGCGCAGATGCGGGCGATGCGCTCCTCGCCATCTTCGAGGTTCATCGAGTTGAGAATGCACCGGCCGCCGGCCAGCTTCAGCCCGGCCTCCATCACGTTGGGATCGGTGCTGTCGAGCATCAGCGGCACGGCAACCTGTCGGACGAAGCGCGATGCAACCTCGTGCATGTCGCGCACGCCATCCCGGCCGACGAAATCGACGCAGACATCCAGCACGTGCGAGCCATCGCGCACTTCATCGCGGGCCATGGAAACCAGCGCGTCCCAGTTCTCCTCCTGGAGCAGCCGCTTGAACTGCCGCGAGCCATTGGTGTTGGTGCGCTCGGCGATGATGAGATAGCTCGCATCCTGGCGGATGTCCTCGGAAGTCATGAGGCTGGAGACCTGGGGGATTTTTGATTTTTGATTTTTGATTTTCGATTGGTGGCTTTCGTCGCTTCGTCGCTTCGTCGCTTCGTCGCTTGCTCTATCGCTCGCAAGGGCCTCGATCAACACGTTGAGATGCGCCGGCGTCGTCCCGCAGCAACCGCCGACGATATTCACGCCGAAGTCCCGCACAAAACGGAGCATTGCCGTGGCGTAATCCGCCGGCGTCAGCGGAAAATGCGCGTGGCCGTCAACGGTGATCGGAATTCCGGCGTTGGGTAGCACACTGATGAGCCGCGGCCAGTTGTGGACGAGATATTGCACGTGCTCGCCCATCTCGGCCGGGCCGGTGGCGCAGTTCAGGCCCAGCACGTCAACCTGCTGGTAAGGCAGGATCGACGCGACAACGGCCGACATATCGGACCCCAGCAGCATCTTGTTCTGCGTGTCCATCGAGACCTGCACCATCAGCGGCAGCCGCATGCCGGCCTCGTCCATGGCGCGGGTCGCCGCCACGATAGCGCATTTCACCTGGAGCAGGTCCTGCGAAGTCTCGATCAGCAGGGCGTCAACTCTTCCCGCGATCAGCCCGCGGAACTGCTCGTGATAGCTGTCTTCGAGGATGTCCCAGGTGGTGTGGCCAAGGGTCGGCAGCTTGGTGCCGGGCCCGGCCGCGCCGACGACGTAGCGAGGATGGTCGCTTGTCTCGAACTTGACGCACGCTTCGCGAGCGATCTCGGCCGCCCGCTTGTTCAGCTCAAACGTGCGCTGGGGGATTCCGAATTCGCCGAGGACGATCTTATTGGCCCCAAAGGTGTTAGTCTCGACGGCATCGCAGCCGACGGCCAGGAAGCTCTCGTGGATCGCCCCGATGATGTCGCTGCGCGTGATGCAGAGGATCTCCATGCAGTTTTCCATCCCCAGCCAGTCCTTTTCGAGGTCGAGCGGGTACGTGTGGATGCTGGTGCCCATGGCTCCGTCGAGCACAACGACACGCTGGCGGGCGAGCTGCAGGAAATCGGGACGCACGGCGCTCCTTCGTCGATCAGAGGTCGCGGCTCGCAAGCGAGCCGGTTAAGCCGGGAACTGACATCATAGGGCCGGAAGAGTCGATGCGGAACTGGCGGAAACTGCACACGCGAGTTCTGGGAGCCACGCCCTCCCACAACAGGGAGGTTAAGCGGCCTGCCCGGGACGACGATGAGGCTTAATGGAAGCTGCTGGCTTCCGGTCTATGGACAGTCTGCCCTCGCAAGCCGCCGGTCCCGATGCCGCATCTGCCGCGCTCCCGCAGCATCAGCGGCGACTTGGGCTGCGCCTGCAGGGCAAGCTCATCCTGGCGTTTACGGTGCTGCTGGTCATCGCCCTGGGGACCACCGTCTGGCTCTTCGCCGACCGCAGTTCCGACACTGTTTCCGACATTCTTGGCGAGCAGGCCCGGCAGATCTCGCAGACACTCGCGCTGGCGGCCGAGACTCCGTATGAGCTTCACGACGTCCAGGAGCTGAGGCAGCTCGGCCGGATGCTGCTGCGCACCCGCAACATCGTTCTCGTTGTTTTCCACGATGCCAAGAACAGCCCGCTGGCGCTGGTTTGCCGCGACCCGGACCTGACCCTGGAGAGCTGGCAGCGCCACTCGCCCTGGCAGTCGCGCCCGCAGGACCTGATGCGCGTCTACGAGCGCGAGATGCCGACGCTGGGGCGATATCTCCAGGTGACCGTCCCGGTGCTGGATATGATCGACGCCGCCGCCGGTCATGCCCGGCCGGCCGGCGCGGCGACGCCGCTCCTGGGCTACATCACCGTCGGCATCTCCAAGAGCGCTGAAATGGCCCGCTTCCATCGAGTGATCATCGCCGGCTTCATCGCCGGCGCGGTGGTGTGCCTGCTGAGCCTGCCGCTGATCTCGGGAGTCGTTCACAGGATCTTCCAGCCCATTCGTTCGCTGGCGCTCGCCACTCAGCGCCTGGCCTCGGGCGATTACAGCGCGAGCGTGGCGACCGAACGGCCGGACGAGATCGGGATGCTGGCGCGCTCGTTTAACGAAATGGTCAAGCGGGTCCACCAGCATCAGCAGGACCTGAGGGTTGCCAACGAGAACCTCGAGCAGGCCAATGCCGACCTGGAGGGCAAGGTGCGGCAGCGCACCGCCGAGCTGGAATCCACCAACCGGCGGCTGTCGGCCGAGATTGCCGAGAAGGAGGATTTTCTGCGGGCGGTGTCGCACGACCTGAACGCACCCCTGCGGAACATCAGCGGGATGGCGACCATGCTGCTGTTGAAACACCGCGAGCAGTTCGACCAGGACATCATCCACCGCCTGGAGCGGATTCGCAGCAATGTCGAGGTCGAGACCGATCTGATCGCGGAATTGCTCGAGCTGTCGCGCATCAAGACGCGCCGGCAGAAGATGGAGACGGTGGACGTCGATGCGCTGGTGCGCGAGGCGGGCTGCATGTTCGAGGAGGACCTCCGCGAGCGCGGCATTGCCCTGATCGTCGAGACGCCGCTGCCGTCGCTGTATTGCGAGCGGGCCCGTCTGCGCCAGGTGTTCCAGAACCTGATCGACAACGCCATCAAATACATGGGCCAGGGCCCGGTGCGCGAGATTCGCGTCGGCTGCCGGCCATGCGACGAGGGCCTGGAATTCCACGTCCACGACAGCGGCATGGGCATCGACAAGGAGGACCTGCCGAGGATCTTCTACGTCTTCCGCCGCGGCAGGAATTCGGCCGAGGTGAACATCGCCGGAAAAGGCGTGGGCCTCGCGAGCGTCAAGAGCATCATCGAAACGTACAACGGCCGGATATGGGTCGAGAGTGAGAGCGGCAAGGGCAGCGTGTTCCGGTTCACGATCCACCGGCGTTTTGTGCCGTCCCTGTCGGGAAGCGCGCAACTCGCGGCGGAGGCTGCCGAAGCGGCGCCCGTTCGCGGCGCCGCCTAGAGGAGGTGCATGATGGTTGCGGAGAATGAGCCGATCACGATCCTGCTTGTGGACGACGACGCCGACTGCCGGATGATCGTGCGCGACGCCATCGCCAACTGCAAGATCTCCAACCGGATCTACGAGGTGGCCAACGGCCGGGAGGCCCTGGATTTCGTCTTCCAGCGCGGGAATTACGCCAACGCGCCGCGGCCGGGGCTGATCTACCTGGACATCGAGATGCCCGGATTATCGGGCCAGGACGTGCTCAAGACCATCAAGACGGCGCCCACGCACTGCGACATCCCCATCGTGATGATGACGGGCGTCAGCGACGAGCAGCAGATGGAGCAGGCCGCGCGCAATGGCGCCAACAGCTACACCATCAAGCCCGCCAGCGCGGAGCAGTTTATCCGGACCGTGCTGGCCAGCACCGACTACTGGATCAACATTCACCAGTCTCCCGAACGGCACCTGCCTCCGGAGCAGTGCCGGGGGTGACTTCGGTCCCCGCCCTGACCGCAATAAAGGGCATTTGCTTTCGGACCGAAAGATATCGTAGATCAGCGATAGCCGCGGGCTTCGCCCCGGGCGCCAAACGGAAGGCAGAACCAGCGTGGAAAACCTGAAGCTGCTCATCATTGAGGATGACGCCGACCAGAGCGAGCTCATTCGCGAGACGCTGGAGGCGCATTTCGGCGCGTGTACGGTCGCCTGCGCGGGCAGTCTCAAGGAGGCCCTGTCGCTGGACGCCGCCGCTTTTGACCTGATCCTCTGCGATTACAATCTCCCCGACGGCAACGGCCTGGACATGCTGGACACCGTCACCCGCTGCTGCGACACGCCGATCATCATGGTCACGGGCGAGAACAACGGCCCGACCGCCGCCGAGGCCATCCGCCGTGGGGCGATGGACTACGTCGTCAAGGTTGGCGAATACCTGTTCACGATTCCGCTGGTGGTGCAGAAGAACCTGACGGTGGCGAAGATCAAGCGGGAGAACGAGCGGCTGCGTGACCAGTTGGAGAACGCGGCGGCCGAGCTTCGCGAGAAGAACGAGCAGTTGCAGGAGTCGCTGCGCGCGTACAGGAACTGGCGGCAACCGATCCTCTCACGCGGCTATACAACCGCCGGCATTTCAGCCATCTGCTGGACCAGCTTTTCGCGGAGACGCAGCGCTACGAGAAGGACCTGTCCTGCGTCATGATCGACCTCGACGGCTACAAGCAACTCAACGACAAATACGGGCACCAGGTCGGCGACGAGGTTCTGGTGCTCGCGGGCAAGGTGATCACCGCCAACATGCGGCGCATGGACGTGGCGGCTCGATATGGCGGGGACGAGTTCGTGCTGTTGCTGCCGCACGCCGACGCCAACGAAGCCGCCGGCGTGGTGCAGCGCATCCGCGAGGAGTTCTGCGCCGCCTCGGCCGTGATCCTCAATCGCGAGGCGGGCGTGACGCTCTCGGCGGGCGTGGCATCGTTGCAGGCCCAGCACCCGCCGCATGCCGATCAGCTTCTGGCGCAGGCCGACGCGTCCCTCCTGCGGGCCAAGGAATCCGGGCGAAATCGCACGGTCCTGGCGTCGGGGCGGCTGGAAACACACGTCTGATGCCCTATGATCCTTCAACTCAAAAGAAGGAGTCTGATGGCCAAGCAGTATTCCGCGCCTCCGGCGATGACGATCGATGCGAACAAGAAATACACCGCGACGTTCGACACGTCGCGCGGGCAGATCGTGTGCGAGCTGTTCGCCAAGGATGCTCCCAACACCGTGAACAACTTCGTCTTTCTCGCCCGCGAGGGTTTCTATAACGGAACCAAGTTTCACCGCGTCATCGACCAGTTCATGATTCAGGGCGGCGACCCGAAAGGCACCGGCACGGGTGGGCCGGGATACAAGTTCAATGACGAGTTGAAGAACAACCCGCGCAAGCACCAGCGGGGCTCGCTGTCGATGGCCAATGCCGGGCCGAATACCAATGGCAGCCAGTTCTTCATTACGCACATCGCGACCGACTGGCTCGACGGGAAGCACACGGTTTTCGGCCAGGTTAGCAAGGGGCAGGATGTGGTTGACGCGGTGAAGCAGGGCGATGTGCTCACGAGCGTGACGGTCACCGAGGCGTGAGCCGCCGGATGACGCGAGCGGGATTGCCGGCGACGACCGAGTAGGGCGGCACGTCGGTATTGACGACCGAGCGTGCGCCCGCGATCGAGCCCTCGCCAACGGTCACGCCCGGCAGGATGACGCAGTCGAAGCCGAGCCAGACGTTGGGTTCAATGCGTATCGGCCGGGGCTCGCACCCTCCCTCAAAGCGCCGCAGCCGCTCTTGGCTTTGCGCTGCTGCGATCAGGCAGCGCCGGCGCAGCACCGCATCGCGAGCGACTCGATACGTGTCCATCAGCAGCACGTTCCACGAGATCAGGCAGTATGCCCCGATGTCGATGCGCGTGTCGCAGAATGATGCGCGGGCCGTTGAGCATGCCGTAGTCGCCGACGCTCACCTGCCCGGCGGGGCCGATGTCGAACATCGTCGGCAGATAGACGCCCGCGCCTCTTCCGAGCACGACGCCGGGCCGCCGCTCGCTGCGATACAGCTCGAAGCACTGGCTCGTGTCGATGTACGCGCCATCGGCGATCTCGACATTGTCGGGAATGACGCCGGGGAACCAGTCGTTGGGAATCGTGCGGCTCATCGGAATTTCATAACCACGAAGGCACGAAGCGTCTTTGTCAGTGGTCAGTTGTCCGTGGTCAGTAGTTGGGTCCGTGGTCCGTTGGTCAGTAGGCCCGCCATTGCAGTCTGCGCCTCCGATCTATCGCAACTGACCAGCGGACCATGGACCCATCCACGGACAACGGACCACGGACAACTGACGTAAGTTCATCTCTCCTCCACGACCTGGGCAGGGTTTCCCATCACACGCGAGCCCGGCGGCACGTCGCGCGTCACCACGGTGCCCGGCTCGATGAACGACCCTCTCCCGATGCGGATGCCCTTGAGGATCGTGCAGCTCGGCCCGATCCAGACATCATCCTCGATGACCACGGCCTTGCACGCGATGGGCGGGCGCGATCTGCCCTGCGCCAGCGGCGAGCAGGCGATGGCATCCTCGATGCGCAGGGCCGGCTCGATCGGATGGAAATCGCTGTCGGCGATGGCCGTGTTCCAGCCGATGGCGACATAGCTGCCGATGCGCAGCTCCAGTTCGCACAGCAGCACGACGTTGGTCAGATAACAGAAGTCGCCGATGCCAACGCGCCCGGCCGGCCCGACGGCGAACTGCACGCCGTCCATGGTGCAGTCGTTGCCGATGACCAGCGCGTCCGGCCGCGTGCTGCGAAAGCGTTTGAAGGCGAATCGGCCGTTGACGATCGTGTTGTCGCCGACACGAACGTTGGGCGGAAGGTCGCCGGAATCCCAGGGAGAAGATGCCATAGTAGATAGTAGATAGCAGATAGTGGATAGTGGGGTCAGGTTGGGGCGGACACGCTGGCTGATGAGCCGAATTGCACTTCATGCAAATGCGCATACAGGCCATTCTGCGCCAGAAGCTGCTCATGATTGCCCGATTCGACAATCCGGCCGTCTTTCATCACCAGGATTCTGTCGGCCGCCCGGATGGTCGAAAGGCGATGGGCGATGATCAGGGTCGTGCGGCCCTCCTTGAGCCGCTGCATGGCGGCCAGGAGCTGGCCTTCGCTCTCGGCATCCAGCGCACTGGTGGGCTCGTCCATGATCAGAACCGGGGCATCCTTCAGGAATGCGCGGGCGATGGCGATTCGCTGGCGCTGGCCGCCGGAAAGGCTCGCGCCGCGCTCGCCGATCTGGGTGTCGTAGCCTTCGGGCAGGACTGTGATGAATTCGTGAGCGCCGGCGGATTTCGCGGCCGACTCGATCTGCTGGTGCGTGGCGGTCGGCCGGCCATAGGCGATGTTCTCGCCAATGCTGGAGCAGAACAGCACGGGATCCTGAAGCACCAGGGCAATGTTGGAACGTAGCGACCGCAGGGTGAGCTTGCGCAGGTCACGGTCGTCCAGGAGAATTCGCCCCGAAGCAGGGTCATAGAAGCGCATGACCAGGCTGACCAGCGTTGTCTTCCCAGCGCCGGATGGACCTACGAGCGCATAGGTCGCGCCAGCGGGTATGTCCACGGTCACATCGCGGAGCACATCCTCGCCCTCCCGATAAGCGAAGCGAATGCCATCGAAGCGAATTGTCCCGCTCGCGCGGCCCGGCAGATCGGCCGCACCCGGCGCATCACGCACATCCGGCTGGGCGTCGAGGATCTTGAACACCCGGCGTCCGCCGGCCACCGCGCCCTGCACGTTGGCGGCCGTATACGCCAGTGTCTCCAGCGGCTTGAACAGCATCGCAACGTAGGAGACGATCAGCACGACATCGCCGGCCGTGAGGCGATGCTGCAAGACCCGCCACGCGCCGATCAGGACAATGGCGGAAGTTCCGGCGGCCAGCAGCAGGCCCACCAGCGCCTGCGAGAGCGTTTGAATGACCGTGAGGCGCAGATTGGCCCGCAGGCTCGACTCGGCATGAAGCCTGAACCGCTCGCTCTCGCGCATTTCCTGGCCGAATGCCTGCACCGCGCGGATGCCGCTGAGCGTCTCCTGCACGCGGGTGCTGATCTCGCTCTCGCGCTCGTGGACGCGCATGGAATGCTCCGTCATCGGCTTATCCATGAACCGAATGAGCAGCATGAGCGGCGCCGATACGCCCAGTGTCACCAGCGCCACCGACCAATCGCAGAAGAGCATGATGACGGCGATGCCCGCGAGCTTGGCGCCCGACGTGATGGCCGGGATCAGGCCGCTATTGAACACGGACTGCACGCAGTAGGAATCCCAGGTGACGCGATAGAGCGAATCGCCGACCGTCGTCGTGTCATGGAATCGCAGCGACAGTTTCTGAACGTGTGCGAACAGCCGGCACCGCAGCTTGAACACCATGCGCAGGCCGATGGCAACCAGAACATAGGTGCTGATCACCATCAGCACGCCCATGATCAGATCGACCAGGAGCAGCCCGACGCAGAGCAGGACCAGCAGCGCCATCTTCGGATGGCCCGAGTTGAAGACCCCGGCCAGCGCATCCAGCCGCCACGGCGAGCTTTGAGGCCCGATCACGCTATCGAGCACGATCTTCAGCGGCCAGGGCTGCAACAGGCTTACCAGCTCGCCAGCGAGCAGCAGAAACAGCCCGAAACAGATCTGGCCATATTCGCCAAAGGCCGACTGGCGCAGCAGCCGCGCGGCCACGGCGAGCGTCGAAGGCTCGCGCACGGGCGGTGACTGCATCATGTTGCTAACGTCGGCCATGGCATTTGACTTTACCAGAGGAAGCGGCTGCGCGAAATGAGTTGAGTGGTCAGTGGTCCGTTGTCCGTGGTCAGTGGTCGGGTCCTTTGTCCGTTGGTTCGTGGGATGTCCGCGCATCCGGGATGACAGTCGCCAGCAACCGACCAAAGGACCAATGACCCATCCACGGACAACGGACCACTGACAACTGACCGCCTACACACGAGCCACTTCGCGCTCCACCGCCCCCATGATCTTCGCCAAGTCTTCCATCTCCATCGCCAGCGGCGGCATGAGGACGATGACGTCGCCCAGTGGGCGAAGGATCACGCCGTGGCGCCGGATGCTCATGCACACCTCGGCGCCGAGCCGCCGGCGCAGATCGAACCGCGCGCGGGTGCGCTTGTCGGCCACAAGCTCGATGCCGACCATGAATCCCTTCTGGCGGATATCTCCCACGTGAGGCAGGTCGCCCAACGGCGCGAGCATCTCCGCCAGCCGGCGCGATTTCTCCTGAACGCGGCGGATCAGGTCATGTTTTTCGAACAGGTCGAGCGATGCGATCGCGGCCGCGCATGCCAAGGCGTTGCCCGTGTACGTGTGGCCATGAAAAAACGTCTTGCCCTCCGACGGATGGCCGAGAAATGCGTCGAAGATCGCCTGGGTTGTGAACGTCGCCGCGAGGGGCAGATATCCGCCCGTAATGCCCTTGGCGACGCACATGATATCCGGCGCCACCTGCTCGTGCTCGCAGGCGAACATCGGGCCGGTTCGGCCAAAGCCCGTGGCGACCTCATCCGTGATGAGCAGCACGCCGAACTCATCCGCGAGCCGCCGCACGCCTGCGAGAAAACCTTCCGGGTGTACGATCATCCCGGCCGCGCCCTGCACCAGCGGCTCGATCATGATCGCCGCGATACTCTCACCATGCTCCTGAAGAAGCCGGCCATTTGCGCCAGGCACGCATCGCGCACGGCCGGCGGATCGTTCGGCGTGGCGCTGCGGTAGACGTACGGTGACAACGTGTAATGCACCGGGAACAGCAGCGGCAGGTACGGCCGATGAAACGCTGTCGTCCGGCCAATCGACATCGCGCCCACCGTATCGCCGTGATACGCCTCACTCACCGCGATGAACTGCGTCCGCCGCGGCTGGCCAATGTTGTGCCAGTACTGCACCGCGATCTTCAGGGCGATCTCCGTGGCCGTAGCGCCGGAATCGGAATAGAAGATCTTCTTCAGATTCGGCGGGACGATCCGCATCAGCCGGTCGGCCAGGAGGATCGACTGCTCCGACGCCAGCCCCAGAAGCGTTGAATGGGCGATCTTCTCAAGCTGGTCGCGGATGGCCTGATCGATTTCGCGCACGCGATGGCCATGAATGTTGCACCACAGGCTCGAGACGCCATCGAGATAGCGGTTGCCGTCGGAGTCGATCAGGTGCATCCCCTCGCCGGCCACGATGACCAGCGGGTCATCCTCCAACCACAGGGACATTGGGGTGAACGGGTGCCAGAATGTGCTGGCGGTCGAGGCGACGAAGGTCGGGGAGGTCGAGAGACGAGGCCATGGCAGTGCATCAGACGCTGGTCTCGATCTCGACGAGTTCCTTGCCCTCTTCGGTGGGCACGGGATCGCCGGCGTCGATGCAGTCGGCGATGTACTCCTCGATGGCCTGGCGGATGTTGGCCAGCACCTCCGGGCGCGTGTGTCCGGTGACCTCGCAGCCTGGCAGCGCGGGGGCCGAAGCGAGGAAGCTGCCGTCGGACTCGCGTTGTAGAAGGACCGTGTACGTCATAGGGCACCTCACCAAGGATGTTAACCTGTCTTGTCGGAGCGGTCCATTGGAATAACTGAGATGGCAGAACAGCCTTTATCGCGGCCACGTACCAATCGTCGAGGCCGAAGCCCGTCGTCAGCGTCACGATGGGCGTCAAGGGCATCGGTGCGAAGATAGGCCGGGGCTGCAAAGCGGTCAATTGTCCTCGCGCTATCGCATCGGGCCGGTGTGCGGCTATACAATGACACACAAAGGCATGCTCCGGCTGGCGGGGCGTGGGTGTGACGGAGCACTGAATGAACATGAAACAGCTCAGCCAACAATCGCCGCGGGAGAGGATGATCCAGGAGCAGCTTGTGGAGCGAGGCATTCGCGACGAGCGGGTGCTCGAGGCGATGCGCAGCGTGCCGCGCGAGCAGTTTTTCCCCGAGGAGATACGCGATCATGCCCACGAGGACCGCGCTGCGCCCATCGGCCACGGGCAGACGATCAGCCAGCCTTACATGGTGGCGCTGATGACGGAAAAGCTGGATTTGCACGCGAATCATCGCGTGCTGGAGATCGGCACGGGCAGCGGCTATCAGGCGGCCATCCTGGCGCGGCTCGCGGCCGAGGTCTGCACCGTCGAGCGCGTCAAGCCGCTGCTCGATGAAGCGTTCGAGCGGCTGCTTTCGATGGGCATTCGCAACGCCCATTTCCTCTATGGCGATGGCAGCAAGGGCTGGCCGCAACGAGCGCCATTTGACCGCATCATGATCACGGCCGGTGCGCCAGACCTGCCGCGCGAGCTTCTCCTGGCGCAGCTAAGAGACGGTGGGGTGGCGGTGCTGCCGATTGGGCCTCAGGATGAGCAGATGCTCGTGCAGGTTCGCCGCCATGGCGACGAGCTGGATTCGGTGGATGTCTGCGCCTGCCGATTCGTGAAGCTGATCGGGGAGGCGGGATGGAAGGAGTGAGGAGTCCGTCTGAAGCGGAAGCGTCAGCGCCCGCTCTTGCTCCGGGGCGGGCGCTGACGCTTCCGCTTCAGAGCCTCTTGCGCATCTCAGCCTTCTTCTCCTTGAGCTGCGCCGCCTGCGGGCATTCCTTGTAGAACTCATCCAGCGGATAGCACCCGCTGATCAGCCCCGTGCGCGGCGCCGTTGTGCAGTCACTGAACGTCCGGCATATCCGTTTGGCCTGCAGCGGCTGGCCGGCCAGCACGTCGCGCGGCATCTCCCAGTAGCTCAGTACCATCCGCCCGATGCCGACAAAGTCCGTCCAGCCCCCGCGCACCACCGCCTGCGCTACATTCGGCAGATATTCCTGGAGATAGGTGTAGCCGCTGCTGACGATGATCGAATCGGGGCAGGCCTGCTTGATCTGGCGCGTGACGTGTACCTGGCGCGCCACGCCGACCAGCGGGTCTTCCGGCGGCTGATAGCCGTCGCTGGGCGGAAACATCGCCGGCCGCTGAAAGTGCGGGTTGTAGTAGGGGGAGCATCCCGAAACGTTGATCAGCCGGATGTTCATCGAAGCCAGCATCCGCACAAACTCGATCGGCTCGCGCAGGTCAGTCTCCAGCGGATTGTCGGGATTACAGCCGAAGGCATAGCGGTAGGGGAGGTGCGCCCGGTAATCATCGGGCACGCCCTCGCCCAGCCGGCCGGGCCGGCTGCGCGGGATCGGGATGGAAGGGCGGATGATCGAAGGCGCTGAGCCGCACGCCAATCCGCAGGCCATGACAACCTGCCTGGATGCCCTGGATGATCTGCCGGGCGAAGCGCGTGCGGTTCTCGAAGCTGCCGCCGTACTTTCCCGGCCGGGTGAAGGCGCTGAGCATCTCGTGGCCGAGATAGCCGTGGCAATGCTTCACATCGACGAAGTGGAACCCCACGCGCTGGGCGAGCTGCGCCGCGCGAATGTACTTGTCGATGAGCCGGTCGATGTAATCATCCGAGATGATCGCCGCGTCATCGCCGGCCTGCACGCCGACCCGGC
Source organism: uncultured Phycisphaerales bacterium (assembly GCA_963836515.1). Classification (GTDB taxonomy): domain Bacteria; phylum Planctomycetota; class Phycisphaerae; order Tepidisphaerales; family Tepidisphaeraceae; genus CAWIJX01. The sequence continues at coordinate 592,901 of CAWIJX010000004.1, read as the reverse complement.
CATCCAAGAGCGGATGGTGATACGCGATCCTGGGCTCGGGTGTCTCCTTGTCGCGCGGCCGGCAAAACCGGCCACTGTGCGTGAGCTGAAGCCCGACCATCAGATCGCCAGTGTCGCCACACTTCGCGCGATGTGACGTGAGCAGCGTTTCCAGAAGCTTCCGCAGCCCGCGTTCCGCCCGGCCGTAATCATCGTCAACCACGCCAAGCTGATTAGGATTGGCCCGTCCATCGCCCTGGACGGCGAACGCCTCGCCGCCCCAGATGAGCTTGGCGCCGCTCTCGCCGAAATGCTGCCAGCGTCGGACCACGGTTTCAGTTGGCTCGCCGGTGGTGGTGCAATCCCAGCCTTCCATCGGATGAATGCACCAGCGGTTGCCGATGGCCAAGCCATCCACAACGAGTCGCTGCGCCAGCGGCGAGTGCTGCAGGGCCGAAAGCACGCGATCGTCGCAGGGGAGATCGAGCTTGAGCTGGCTCAGGTGCGCGCGCAAGTCGGCGGCCGTCTTGAACTGGGCGATCTTGGGGAAAGTCAGCTCCGCCATCATTCTCCAGTTGTGTCTGACCAATTATCGGTGGGGCAGACATTCTTGTCTGCCTTGAATGAGTCGCACTGGCAGACAAGAATGTCTGCCCCACCGTTGCTCGCCCTCCCGGTCAACGCAGTACGAAGTTACACGAACGCCCAAACCTTTACCACCGCCGCCAAACCGCTAAACTCGCCCGGCATGACACGGAGAGTTCTGCAGGCGATGGGTGTGTTGTTGGCGCTGCTCTCAGTAGCGAGCGCTGAAGGCGGCCCCGGCGAAGGCGCCGACATCGAGATCGGCGGCCCGGGCGAGGGCAATGGCAAGTTCCTCGAGCTGTGCGACATCACATTCGACGCCAGGAACCAGCTCTATGTGCTGGATGGCCGGCGGCTGGAGCAAAAGGATGGGAAGAAGATCTGGGTCGGCAATCTGCTCGTGCAGAAGTTCGACTCCAGCGGCAAGTTCATCTCGCAGTTCTCGGTGAAGGATGAGTCGCTCGGCGAGAACAACCTGCCGAAGCGCATCGCCGTGGACTCGCAGGGCAATGTCTACGTCACGGAGCCAAGGGCCGGGCTGCTGCGGAAATATGATCCGGCCGGGAAACTGCTGAAGGACTATCCGGTCCCCGGCGCTTCCGCGGTGGTCGTGCGCAAGGTCAACGGCGCGGAGCAGGTGATTGTCGCGCCGGCCGCGATCGAGAAGAACAAGCCCGTGCCCGCCGCGCAGCTTCAGGTCATCGACGCCGCCGGCAATGCAATCGCGCCGATCGCGCTGGAGAAGCCCATCACCAACTGCCAGCGCCTCGCCTGCGACGCCCAGGGCAACCTCTACGCGCAGGCCGACACCAACCAGGTCTACAAGTTCGATTCTTCCGGCAAACTCTCGGCCGTCATTGGCGGCGGCACGACCCGCCGGCGCGAGGATGGCAGCGAGTTGATCCACACCGTCGCGGTCGATCCGGCCGGCCGGATTTACTGCTGGGCGTGGAACAGCGTGGCCGTGTTCGATCCAACCCTCGCAACCGTCTCCCTCAAAACCGGGCAGTTCTACTGGTATGACAACTGGTCGGTACACGGCTCCTACATCGTCATGGCGCTGGACAATGATGGCCGGCTGTGGCTTGGGACAGTGGGCAGCGCCGACGGCAAGGGCCGCTATCATTTCCGCCCGGCCGTCGTGCGCACGAAAACCGATTTCCTCAAGGATGCCAAGTCACAAGATACGCTGGCCCTGGGGCTCGATCCCGCTGTCAACATCCTCGATCTGCCCAACAACATTTCCTGCGAGCTCAAGGCCCTCAACATCGAGTTTGCCGTCCGGCCGGCCTATCGGCGCGTGAAGGATGTGCGCGTCGAGTATCACGTCTACGACCTGTACAAGAACGAGCTGGCCGGCGAGAAGTTTGACCTGAAGTTGGAGGATGGCGTCGAGGCGAAGAAGATCCTGAGCTTCACGCCCGCGAAATGGGGCTGGTACTCCATCGAATGCCAACTGTTCCAGGGCGATCGGCCGCTGGTCGGCGCAGCAGCGGCACGTAGGCTTCACGCCGAAGTTCGCGGGCCTGCCGCTGCTCGATCCGGCCGAATCGACCGGCGGCTGGAACGACATCGCCCGCACGGCGTTCTGCGGCCTGAAGCTGCATCGCGTTCACGCCGGTCAGTCGCTGAAGGAGCTTGCCGAAGCCATCAAACTGGCCGACAAATATGGCGTCACGCTTCTGTTTCAGTTCACGAGCAAGGCCGACTGCGATCCGGCCAAGGTCAAGGAAACCGTCGGCAAGCTCAAGGGCTGGATTCACTATTGGGAAGTCATCAACGAGCCCAATCTGAGCATGTCGCCGGAGGACTACGCCAAGCTCTTTCGCGACACCAGGGCGGTCATCAAATCGGTCAACATGCAAGCGATGGTCTGCGGCCCGGCCGTGTGCGGCATCAATCTCAAGTGGCTCGACGAGTTCTACAGGAAAGACGGCGGCAAGCACTGCGATGTCTTCACCGTCCACGACTACGAAGGCAACGAGAGCGTCGATCCCGGCCATTGGGCGTGGAAGATCGGCGAGCTGCGCAAGCTGATGCGCAAGAACGGCGAACAGGACACGCCGCTCTGGCAAACCGAGCGAGGCATTCCCGGGATTCGCGGCAACACGTTCCTCGGCGGCGCACAGGCCGTGCGCGTGCTCCTGCATCGCGATGTGCTGGAGACGCTGGGCATCCCATCCGAACACAATTTCTACTACTATCTCAATGCTGGAGGATACGGAGGCTATCCGGCCTACCTGTGGGGCGCGGCCGGCCCGCACCCCGGCGCGCTGGGCCTTCGCACGCGCCAGGCCATGATCCAGGGGATGAATTTCCAGGGCGTGCTGAACCTGGGTCACAGCGGCAATCGCCTGTTCATGGGCCTGCACTTCGTGGGCAACCAGGGACAGACGATGATCCTGCGTAACCTGGGTTCCATGGACATGTCGCTGGAGATGGATATCGATGGCGGACTGAGCGTGCAGGTCTCCGATGCGTTCGGCAACACCGAGGCACTGCCCGTCCGCGATGGCCGACTGAAGCTCATGATTGGGGCGATGCCGACGTATCTTCTGCTCGCCATCGGTCAAGCGGCCCGGCCGGTGAAGATCGACTTTGGCCGGAATATGGGGCCGGACGCCGCGATCAGCTACTCGGGTACGACCAAGAGCGACATGAGCATCCTGAACAACGGCGTGCTGGAGGTGACTCACGCCGGCAGCCCCTGGGGCAAGCACTGGGTCGGCGACTGGCCGGCCGGGTCATCGGTGTATCTCGATATCGCCTTTGCGGCGCCGCGCCGGATCGACCGCGTGATCGTCTACAGCATGCGCGCCGACAATCCTCACTGCGCGCTACTCGATTTCGACGTGCAGATTGAGAAAGGCGGGCAATGGCACACGATCAATCAGGTCCGCACGCCATGCCCGATCAGCGACCCGGTGCGCATTCCCGACAGCAGCGCCAACACCTGGTACATGGACCAGAACTTTGCCGTGGCGAGCTTCGAGCCCGTCCTGACCCAGAAGCTGCGCATCGTCCCGCTGCGGGCGACGCAGGGGTTCATGCCCGATGTCGAGGCGACGAAGTACGCCAACTGGAAACCCGGCGGCGATTCGCTGCATCTCCGCGAGATCGAAATCTACGGCCCGCTGCCGCCCATCGACCTTTCCGCCTCGTGTGCGGCCATGCGCCCGCTGCCTTTTGAAAAGGAACCCATCGCGATCCGTCTGATCAACCGCGGCCAAACGCGCATCGAAGGCACAATCAAGCCAGTCCTGCCCGACGGCTGGATGGCCGACCCCAAGGACATCAAGCTGGGCGCTGGCGTGAGCGGCATCGCGCACGGCGAGATCAAAGTCACGCCGCCGCCGGAGATGAAGGAAGGCAGTGTGCCGCTGCGCTTCGAGATGCTCGACGCCAAGGGCCAGATCATCGAATACGCCACCGCGTTGTTGAACCTCACGCCGCCGGGTCCCATCCGCCCATGGTCGCTGATCGGGTCATTCCCCAACGAGAATAACAAGGGCTTCGACGCGGTCTACGAGCCCGAGCGCGGAGTTGACCTGAAGAAGGAGATCAAGCTGGGCGACAAGACCCTGAAATGGAAGACGGCCATGACGGATGGCAACGGCCTGATGAATCTCGTGCCCCAGTTCAGTCTCCACGACAATGTCGTCGCGTATGCCGTGATTTATGCCAAGGTGAGCACGCCGCGCAAGGCGATCCTGTCGGCCGGCACGGACGATGGCTGCAAGGCGTGGCTCAACGGCAAGCAGGTCATCAGCGACAACTACACCGGCGCGGCCAATCCCGGCAAATACAAGGTGCCGGTGGAACTGCAAGCGGGCTGGAACGAGTTGCTGATCAAGATCACCCAGGGCGGCGGCGACTGGGGCTATTACGCCGAGATCGTCGATGAGAAGGAGCAGCCGTTCAAAGACCTGATGTACTCGGCAAAGAAGGACTGAATCTGAGATCTGAAATTTGAAATTTGGGATCTTCCTTCTGTTCATGCCCAACGTCTACGACATCCTCTACTCGCTTGGCTTGGGCCTGTCGGCGCCATTCTGGCTCATCAAGCCATCCGCGCGCCGCAAGGTATTCGCCGCCCTGCGCCAGCGCATGGGCCGCGTCCAGCGGCGCGAATCAGATCGCCGCGCGATCCTCATCCATGCGGTGTCTCTGGGCGAGGTCAATGCCACGCGCGGGCTCGTCTCCGGCCTGCGCCAGCAGCGCTCCGAACTGGACATCATTATCTCCACGACCACTGAGACGGGATTCGCGCGGGCGGTCGAACTCTACGGCCAGACGAGCGGAATGACCGTCATCCGCTATCCGCTGGACTTTTCCTCGGCCATCCGTCGCGTGCTGGATGCGTTGCGGCCCAGCGCCGTCGTGCTGATGGAATTGGAACTCTGGCCGAACTTCATGCTGCAATGCCGCAGGCGCGATATACCCGTGCTGCTCGTGAACGGCCGCATCACCGAGCCGAGTTTCCGGCGCTACCGGCTGCTCGGGCCGGTGACGCGGCGGATGTTCTCGCGCCTGACGGTGGCGTGCGTGCAGGATGCGGTCATGGCGGATCGATTCACGGCGCTCGGCGTCCCGCGCGAGAGGATTCAGATCACGGGTACGATGAAGTTCGACACGGCGACGGTGGCGAACGGCGTCGATGGCGACCGAGAGATCGCGGCGGCTGTCGGCCTGCAAGAGGGCCAGTGCGCGTGGGTCTGCGGCTCGACCGGCCCCGGTGAAGAGCCGATCGTCCTGGAGCAATACCGAAAGCTCACAAGCGAGTTTCCCAATCTGCGGCTGGTGATTGTCCCACGCAAGCCTGAGCGTTTTGATGAAGTCGCCGATCTCATTCGCTCGGCCGGATTCAACCTGCTGCGCCGCTCGGGCAAGCCCGGCTCATCAAATGGCGCCAGCGCGACGGTCATCCTCGGCGACACGATGGGCGAGCTGCGTAGGTTCTACGGTCTCGCGGATGTCGTTTTCGTCGGCCGGACGCTCGTGGACCTGGGCGCGCGCCAGCACGGTTCGGACATGATCGAGCCTGCGGGGCTGGCCAAGCCGGTCGTGCTCGGCCCGTTCACGGGCAATTTCGCCGATGCGATGAGCGCCTTCCGCGCCGCCAGTGCCATGGTCGAAGTGACGACGGGCGATCAGCTCGGCACGGCGGTAGGGGGGCTCCTGCGTGATCGCGCCTGCGCGGCGGAACTCGGCCGGCGCGCCCGGCAGGTTGTGATCGATGGCAAAGGCGCGACCGATCGGCACCTGGACGTCATCGTTCGTTGTCTGGGCACGTGACGCGAAGTGCCGCCAGTGCCCTCACTGGCGGAAATTGTGGTGCGGCCATGCTGGCTGCGGATTCCGCCGGTGAGGGCACCGGCGGCACGTATCATCACACGCATGTGGCGCATCTGGTGTAAACGCCTCCCTTTGACGCAGACGCTGATCCTCGCGATCTGCGCCGTGCTGCGGCTGTACTACCACCGTCCGTGGGCGCATCTGGCGATGTTCGCCGGCGCCATGGAAGTCGCGGGAGTCGTCGGCGCGTGGTGGGGGGCTCGGATGGTTCGGAAAGAGAATCAACCACGGACGATGCGGATCGTTCGGGATGAAGATGGCGGTCACGGCAGGAATGGCGACCCAGGCCCGTGATCAGTTGGTGGTGGCCGCGACGGCGGTCGTTGCCGGCGCAATGCTCGTCACATTTCCCAGCGACAGCGTGTTTCCCGTGTCCAGATTCAGATAGCACTGGTTCTGCTGGACACTCACCGAGGTCACGACCCCGCTCACCGTCTGTTTGTTGTCATCGAGCCCCTGCACCATCTTCCCGATCAGGTTTCCGGCCGAGCCGATCTGGTTCTGGATCGCCAGGCTCGTGAGCGTCTGCTGGAGTTGGGTCGAGGCTTGAAGCTGCCCGATCTGACTCATCTGGGCCATCAACTCCTCGTTGCTGGCCGGGGCCGTCGGGTCCTGATGCTGAAGCTGCGTGATCATCATCGTGATGAAATCATTCGCGTTGAGCTGGTTGGGGTTCGACGTGATCTGATTCGGGGTGACGGTGGCGGAGGTAACGAGATGTCGTGGTCATGTTCACTGACTTCGGCCAGCATGCCCGCCGCAGTTGAGAAATCGGTTGCGGCAAGATAGGTTACGGCCGGTTCTGCGCGGCTGAAGCGCAAAAGTGGCAGCGGCGTCCCGCCGCTGGTTTGCAGGAGCACAGAGCCGGGACGGCTCTGCCACGCTGCAAGAAAGTGGCAGCGGCGTCCCGCCGCTGGTTTGCAGGAGCACAGAGCCGGGACGGCTCTGCCACGCTGCACCAATGCAAGGAGAGATGAAATGACCCCGCGCGAGCGTTTTGCCATGGCCCTTCAGGGCAAGCAGCCCCCGGGCCGGGTGCCCCATTTTGAGCTCGTTTTTTATTTAACAATGGAAGCATTCGGCAGGATCCACCCGCAGCAGCGCAGCTATGGGCAGTGGTTGCAAATGTCCGAGACCGAGCGACAGCTCCATCGCCGCGACATCGCCGACCTCTACGTGCAGACCGCCCGCAAGTACGAGCACTCGGCCATCTTCTTCCATCCGCCCGGCGGCTGGGGCACTGGCCGCGCGCAGGACGACGAGTTTCTGCGCACCTTCGACCTCATCCACGAGATCGCCGGCCGCGATTACTTCCTCATGATCCACGGCGACTGCACCTACGGCATCCCCGGCGGCGAGCACATGATGCAGTTTGTCGAGTCGCTGGCCGATCGCCCGCAGGAGATGAAGGACCAGGCCAACCGCCGCGTCGATGATGCGCTGAAGCGGGGGCAGTTCTTCCACAAGCACGGTCTGCTCGACGGGTTCGCGCTGTGCAGCGACTACTGCTTCAACACCGGGCCGTTTCTCTCGCCGGCCATGTTCGATGAATTCGTCACGCCGTTCCTGGTGCGGCTCGTCGCCGGCTATCGCGAGCTTGGGTTCTACGTCATCAAGCACACCGACGGCAACATCATGCCGATCCTGGATTCGCTGATGGCGGCCAAGCCGCATGCCCTGCACAGCCTCGATCCCCAGGGCGGCGTTGACATGGCAGTGCTCAAGAAGAAGGTCGGCCGGCAGGTGTGCCTCTGCGGCAACGTGAACTGCGGGCTGATCGATACGGGCACCGACGAGCAGGTCATCGAATCCGCGCGCTACGCCCTGCGCCACGGCATGCCGGGCGGCGGCTATATCTTCTGCACGAGCAACTGCGTCTATACAGGCATGCAACTGCGGCGCTACGAGTTGATTCTGGACGTATGGCGCAAACAGGGAGGCGCGTAAGAAGAGACGGAGCGAAGGCTCGGGGAACCATCCCCGTTTCCCGATGCCTTCGCTCCGCGTGACGGCAAAAGCCTTTGCGCTTGGCGCCCTGAATCTCGCCGTCACATCAACCCCAGGTTGTCAATTTTGCTTCAGCTCCGGTCACGCCGTGTTAGTGTTTCTACCCATATGTGCTCTGGCCGTTGAAACAGAAACGAATTGGCGCTGGCGCGGTTTTCGGGTAAACTCGACCCATGCCGCCGAAAGAGACCGGGCCTCAGAAACCCCTCGAGCAGATCGTCCGCGAAGTGGGGCTTTACCCCATCGAAGCCTACGATTTTGTTCAGATCGGCCTCCAATACACCGTCCAGAAACTTCACGGCCAGGAGAAGAAGCCCCACGGTGCCAAGCACGTTACTGGCAAGGACCTTAGCGAAGGCCTGCGCGAATACGCACTGCTCCAGTGGGGTTTGATGGCCCGGGCAGTGCTCCGCCGCTGGAATATCACCCGCACGGACGATTTTGGCCGAATTGTCTTCGCACTGGTCGAGAACGGCTGGATGTCCAAGACCGACGAGGACCATCTCGAGGATTTCAGGAATGTTTTCGACTTTAACACCGCCTTCGAGCACGGCTACCGTATCGGTGTGAAGTCATGAAGCGCGACAAGCCCCGTTCCCGCTCGCCGGATCACGCTCCCGACGAAGGCAAGCCTCCGGCCGCAGTTCCCCTCAAGCCCCGCCGGACCCTATTCATTGTATTGAGCCTCGTCTTTGCTCTATGGGTTGTACTGCTGATCGCCCTTTACGTCTTCACGGTTCGACGATAGTCGCACAGATAGGCCGAGCCGGCCATCAGCAGTTCCCCGCAGATTGCCCATAGTCTCAGCAGCGCCCCCAGGAACCCCAGGAACACCTTGAACATCTCTGGCGTGTTGAAATGCAGGTGAGTCGCCACCCAACTCTGGCTCAGGATGAACTGCATCGTCGTGATGAACACGGCCTCGCGTACGCCCATGCCGCCTGGCGAGAGGAACCCAACCGAAAACCCGACCGTCCACGCCAGGCAATATGCTCCCGCGAGCACATACCACTTGTCCAGCGGCAACCCGAGCACGCTGTAGGTCAGCACCCACACAGCCATGCTCTGCCAGAGCAGGCCCAGAATATTCCACAGCAGCACGCCGGCCAAGACGCGCTTGGGCAGGCGCTGCACGATGGGCGGCTTCTTCAGCCGCACCAGCAGCCGGTTCAGCAGCCCGTAGAAGATTGGCGGATGCAGCAGCAGCGATAGCGCCGGGACAAACGCCATCGCCAGGAACAGCCAATGGCGCTGGTCGGAGGGGATTCGCCGCAGCCCGGCTGCCAGCAGGCACGCCAGCGCCACCAGGATGTTGGCGAGCATAAAGATCGACAGTTCCAGCAACTGCGACGCGGATGAGATGCTGGCGCTGATCCCATACGGCTTGCAGAGGATCACGCGCCCGACAACCTGCCAGATCGCTCCCGGCAGATATCGCGCCAGTTCCGAGAACGACCAGATCCGCATCGAGCTGGCCACGCCCAGCGGGTGCCCCAGCCCCGCGATGATCCGCCGCCAGGCCATTGCCCGAAACGTGAAGAGAAACAGCGCGAACATCACGCCCGCCAGGGCGAAGTTCCACCAGTTGATCGCCACGATCCGTGCGCGGACGGCCGGATCGTCCCACTTGCGGTAGATCGGCTTGAGCATCCAGACGAAGATCGCGACGATCAGCGCCGCGCGCAGCAGACGGATCAGCCACAGACGGGTGAACTCCCACGTGCTGCGTCCCGGCGGAACCTCCACGGCTGTCTCCTGCGTCTCGGTCATCGGTCGTGCCGATTGTAGCGACTTCCTTCCCATCGGCTACAATCGCGACATGGACCGCAATGTCAACCGGATCCTCATCCCGCAATCCCGCATCGCTCAGCGCGTCGCCGAGCTTGCACGGCAGATCACGGCCGACTATGCGCCGCCCGGCCAGGAGGCGCCGGAGATCACCATCGTGCCCATTCTCACCGGCGCCATGATCTTCGCCGCCGACCTCATCCGTCAGCTCCCTATGCGAATGAAGATCGGTCTCGTCACGGTCAGCAGCTACCCCGGCCGCGCCATCGAATCCCAGGGCGTCAGCATCCTCTCCCGCCACATCGGCGAAGTCCGCGACCGGCCCGTGCTGCTTGTCGATGACATCCTCGACTCCGGCGCCACCATCCGCAGCGTCAGCCGCTTGCTACTGGACATGCAGCCAGCCAGCCTCAGGACCTGCGTTCTGCTGCAGAAGACCACGCCGGCCGCTTCCCGGCCGCACGCCGATTACGTGGGTTTTGAGATTCCCGACGAGTTCGTCGTTGGCTACGGGCTGGATTATGATGATTATTACCGCAACGTGCCCGACATCGTGACCCTCAAGCGAGACAGGTTTCGGCCATGAAGGGTTCCGCGCCACAGATTCACGGCAACGGCAAGGGCGCACGCGGCCCGCAGGTGTTCTGCCCCAGCGAGGGCGGCGGTGCCGTCGCGCCGGCCGTTTCCGCATCCGCCGCGCTGCTCGTGGGGCACGTCCTGCGCGATGGCGAGATCGTCCAGCTTCTGCTCCGTCCCTCGCGCTGGTTCATCCTGCTCACCAGCCTCTGGTCTCTGGCCATTGTGGTCATCCTCATGGTCCTGGCGGTCATCTTCGCCGAGAAAATCCACTACGCGCCTCACCGTGCGATGGAAGCGGGTGTTTTCGTGATCGCTGGCCGGCTCATGTGGGCCACGCTCCAGTGGATGGGCCGGCTCTATATCCTGACCGACATGCGAATTGTCCGGCTTTCCGGCGTCTTCCACGTGGAGGTCTTCGATTGCCCGCTGCGGAAAGTCGCCCGCGCGTTGCTCGATGCCACCGTCAAGGAGCGATTGGTGCGCATCGGCTCGATCGTGATCGTGCCCGTGGATGAGCAACTTCCCCTTGGGGTATGGCAGATGGTTTCCCGTCCGCGGCAGGTTCACGAGAAGATCCTCTCCACTATCGCTCGCGCCAAGAAATCGCCGGGAGCGTGAACGTTCGCGCAAGACAGCGAGGCGACCGACATCGATCGCCTCGCACTTCGCACGTCTATCGTACTGGCTTGGCCGCCCAATCAGTGACGCCGGCCGAATCCGCCCATTCTCCCGTGCGCATGCGCGCTCGCGGTGTGGGCATTCACGGCGATCACGGTCGCGGCGTTCAGCGCTGAGAGCTTCAACTGCACTTGCGCCGGCGGTGATGTCGGCCAGCGTGACCGTAGCGCCATCGAGCGTGATCGTGGCGTTGGCGCCAAGGGTATACGTGGTCGGAGTGCCGCCGTGCCGGCCGGTCAGCGTGATCGTGTTGTTGGCGGCATCAACGGCGCTGACCATGCCATCGACCTGCTGCCCGATGGCGGTAATGGCCGTCACAGTGGTCGTGTCAGCGGGGTTGATGGACAGCTTGACGTCCACTCCCGCTGGCAGAGCGCCAAGCGCCACGGCACTGCCGTCGGCCATGATGATCGCGGCCGGATCGACGTTGTAGGTTGTGTTGGTGGATGTGCCGTGCCGGCCGGGGATCGAGACCGTAATGGTGTTGGGCGTGTCCGTGGTATCAACACTTACGACCGATCCGAACGCCATGATCTGCCTGGGCTTGGGCGTGCGGGCGTTCACCGAGAGAACGGTCGTGCCATTCAGGGCGGAGAGCTTCAACTCCACCTTGGCGCCGGTGGTGATGTCGCCCAGCGTTGCCGTCGTGCCGTTAAGGGTGATCGTGGCGTTGGCGCCCAGCGTGTAGACGTTAGGCAGGCCGCCATGCGGCCCGGTCAGCGAGATCGTATTGGCAATCGTATCGACGGCGCTGACGGTGCCATCGGCCTCCCCGCCAACGGCTGTAATGGCCGTAACAGTAGTCGAGTCGGTGGGGCTGAGCGTCAGCTTGACCTTCACGCCAGCGGTCAGGGCGCTCAGCGCCACCGCGCCGCCGTCGGCCGTGATCGTCGCGGCCGGATCGACGTTGTAGGTTGTGTTGGTGGATGTGCCGTGCCGGCCGGGGATCGAGACCGTAATGGTGTTGGGCGTGTCGGTGGTATCAACGCTTACCACCGAGCCGGCGGCCATGCTGTGCTGGTGAAGCTGGGCGGAGATGGCCGGCGCACTGCAATGTACCGCAGCATGCGCGGCATGGGCAATCGAAGCCGAGAGGAACACCCGCGATTCAAGACCGTCAATAAAAACTCGATTGCTCATTGATGCCTCCGTAATGCGATGGACGCGCGACAAGATGGCTACCGTCCACCATAACCAAGCGGCCACGTACAACTGTAGTCCGCCAGGTATTAGACGACGGTGGGTTCACCGATATTCCCGGCATCTACGGAATTTCAATCCAGGTCAGGCGATGATCACGCCAGGTTCTTCGCCACGAAGTCCCAGTTGACCAGGTTCCAGAAGCTCTCGACGTACTTGGCCCGCGCGTTGCGGTAGTCGATGTAATACGCGTGTTCCCACACGTCGCATGTGAGTAGGGCGGTGTCGCCCGAAGTCATGGGCGTGGCGGCGTTGCTGGTCTGGACGATCGCCAGCGAGCCGTCCTTCTTCTTCACGAGCCATGCCCACCCCGACCCAAACAGCGTCGTGGCCGACTGGGAGAACTGCGTCTTGAAATCCGCGAATGACTTGAACGCCTTGTCAATGGCCGCCCGCACGGCCCCTTGCGGCTCGCCGCCGCCGCCTTTCCTGAGGCACTGCCAGTAGAAGCTATGGTTCCAGACCTGCGCGGCGTTATTAAAGATCGGCCCGGATCCCGCCTTCACGATGATCTGCTCCAGCGGCTGATTCTCGTGCGGCGTGCCGGCCGAGAGCTTGTTCAGATTGTCCACGTAAGCCTGGTGGTGCTTGCCGTAGTGAAACTCCAGCGTTTCGGCGGAGATATACGGGGCCAAGGCGTCCTTGGGATACGGTAATGAGGGCAGTGTGTGCATCAGCTTACTCCAGTGATAAAAACCATAGCCGTTAGCGGAATTACAGAGGTTCTTATAGCATCAGGCGATGGATGGGGGCAATGGCTGAATTCGGCGGCTTGCCCCGAGCCATCGCCACTTGCCGACGCCCCAAATTCCCGGAGAATGCCCCCGCGAGGGTGGGGAGAAAGCTTGGACATGGGAGCATTAGCGCCTTCCGCCTGGGCACTCCTGGTGCTTGCGGCCATCATCATCGGCTTCTCCAAGACGGGCCTTCCCGGTATGGGCATCCTGGCGATCCCGCTGGTGGCCATGGTGATACCCGCACGCGCCTCCACGGGGCTGATCCTGCCGATGCTCCTGGTGGGCGACGTGATGGCCGTGGCGTATTACCGGCGTCATGCCGTGTGGAAGCACCTGGTCAAGCTCCTGCCCTGCGCGGTGGCCGGGATTCTGCTGGGCTACGTCCTTCTGGGCATGGTCAACGACAGGCAGCTCAAGCCGGTGATCGGCGGCGTCATCCTGGTGATGCTGGCCCTGAACTGGTGGCGCGAGCGGAAGATGGCCAAGGCGGGCGAGATCCACGTCCCGCGGGGCTGGTGGTTCCCGATGATCATGGGGTTGACGGCCGGCGTGACGACGATGATGGCCAACGCGGCCGGTCCGATCATGGTCATCTACCTGCTGGCGATGCGTCTGCCCAAGGACGAGTTCATCGGGACGGGGGCGTGGTATTACCTGCTGCTCAACGCCTTCAAGGTACCGTTGAGCTATAACCTGGGCCTGATCACGGCGGAGTCGCTCTGGTTCAACGCGAAGCTCGCGCCGGTGATCGTCGCGGCGGCGCTGCTTGGCGTATGGACGGCGAAGATCGTGCCGGAACGCATCTTCAACTGGATCGTCGGGGCCATGGCGGCGGCGGCCGCGGCGCAACTGGTCGTGAGCGCGTGGATCTGATCGGGCGAGAGGCGACTGCCGGATAGGAGCAGGGCAATCGCATTTGAGTTGTAGGGGCGGCTTTAGCCGCCGTAGGAGCCGGTCCCGGCGGCTAAAGCCGCCCCTACGAACGACGCCTAACGCAAATGCGATTGCCCTCCGGATGGGAGGGCAACCGCACAGGGTCGCGGGCATTTGTCACGACGATCCTGTACGATATGGCTCAGCCATGCCTGTATCGCGTGGAACAACGCCCCTGGCATGGCCCGGGCTTCTTGATTGAGTAACCCATGCGTTCGCTGTATCGCCTGCTGCCCACGGCGCTTTGCGCCTTGGCTCGAAACCCGCTGCGGTCCCTCCTCGCCGGACTGGGCATCGCCATCGCCATCGCGGCGGTCGTCGCCATGGTGGAGGTCGGGCAGGGCTCGGCGGCCGTGGTTCAGGACACCATCGGCAAGCTGGGAGCCAGCGTGGTGCAGGTCGACCCCAGCGACGCGGTGAAGGCCGGCGTCAGCAGTGGCAGCGGCGGGCGGGTCACGCTGGTCGCGGCCGACGCCCAGGCCATCCTGCGCGAGTGCAGCGCCGTCTGCCGCGCGGCGCCGAGCATCGACGTCAAGACGCAGGTGGTCTACGGCAACCGCAACTGGTCGCCCCAGGATGTGCGCGGGACGACGCCCGACTACCTGGCGATCTGCCAGTGGGACCTGACCGAGGGGGTGGCGTTCACCGAAACCGACGTGGTGGCCGTCGCCCGCGTGTGCCTCCTGGGCCAGACGGTGGCCCGCGAGCTTTTCCAGGGCGAGTCTCCCCTTGGCAAGGAGGTCCGCGTAAAGAACATCAGCCTCAAGGTGGTGGGGGTGCTCGGCCCCAAGGGGGCCAACATCATGGGCCGCGATCAGGATGACTACGTGCTTGCGCCCTGGACAACGGTGAAGTTCCGCCTCTGCGGCGTCCGCCAGGCAACGACCCCCAGCACCCCATCGTCCGCGGCCGGTTCGGTGAACTCGCTGAAAGGGCTGTATCCGACCCAGCAACTGCAAATCTATCCTGAGGTGTCAGCGCTCCAGGCGATGGACATGCCGCAGATGAGCCGATTCGCCGACATGGACGACCTGTTCGTGTCGGCCACTTCTCCATCGGAGGTGCCGCTGGCCATCGAGCAGGTCCGCACGCTATTGCGCGAGCGGCATCATCTGGCGGCGGGCGATGCGGATGACTTTCGAATACGCGATCTGACCGAAATCGCCGACACCATGGCGGCCTCGGGGCGGTTGATGACTTGGCTGCTGCTATTTGTGGCGCTGGTCTCGCTGCTGGTGGGCGGCGTGGGGATCATGAACATCATGCTGGCTTCGGTCACCGCGCGGACGCACGAGATCGGGCTGCGGATGGCCGTGGGAGCACGGGCGCGCGACGTGCGGCGGCAGTTCCTGACCGAAGCGGTCATCCTCTGCCAGTTGGGCGGCGCGGCGGGGATCGCCCTGGGCCGGGGCGTCTCGTGGTCGTTGACGGCGTTCTTTCAGTGGCCCACCATTGGGTCCCTGCCGGCCATGGCCGTGGCACTGGCCATCGCAAGCTGCGCGGGAATCATCTTCGGCTATTACCCGGCGTGGAAGGCGTCTCGCCTCGACCCCATCGAGGCGCTGCGCCATGAGTGATGACTCTTGCCGCTGCGGGCCGGGCGGTGGCGAACCGATCGAGGTGTCCAGATCCCACACGAAGACCGACGAAACTGGCGCGGCGAAATGGCCGTTCGGAGTTTCAGAGATCGTCGCCTTCTTGGCGCAGCTCAGGTATAGTGGCATATTGCCGCCAGCGCGGAGCGTAGTTCGGCCAAGGCTGGCGTTTAGTTAGATGCGTGTGCATGATCACGCTCTGGTTCGGAGTTCAGGCTTTAGCCTGCGGGAGCACAAACAGCCTGAAGGCTGAACTCCGAACGACAAGAAGGAGAATCCCCATGACAAAGCCCGGAATTCCATTCGTCGCGGCCGTGCTGGGAATCCTAGCCCTGCTGCAACCTGCGCGGCGCAGGATCGCCCCGGCGGCCCGGATCGGCCACCGGCGGCGCGGCCCGATCCCCGGCAGCGGCCTGGCCCCAACCCCGTCGAACGTCTCGAACAGGCGCAGAAGGCCACACTGGACGCGGCCACCCCCGAGCAGCGGGCAAAGCTGGAGCCGCTGTTCGCCAAGGCGGTGGAGCGTATGAAGGCGGCGCAGGAGGAACTCGAGGCCAACGAAAAGGCCAGACGGGCGCTGTTTGAGAAGGTGATGGATCAGCGGGGAGATCTGCTCGAGCAGCTTGCCGACCTCCTGCCGCCCGAGCAGCAGCGCAAGGCACAAGAGGCGATCTGCGGGCCGGACATCACGCCGATCGAGCATTTCCGCGAGCAGCTTCTGAAGCTCGACATCAGCGCCGAGCAGAATCAAAAGGCCAACGCCGTGTTTGCCGAATCGCGCCAGCAGTTCCGCAAGGCACGGGACACCGCCGCAGGAAATCCGGAGAAGATGCACCAGGCCATGCGCGAGATCATGCCCGCCATGCACGAGAAGCTCCACGAGCTTCTGACGCCCGCGCAGCATCGCGAGTTCGGGCTGAACATGCAGGAAAGCGGGTTCGTGGACGGCTTTCGCCGGATACTCCGGGGGCTGGGCCTCGACGACGAGCAGAACAAGAAAGCCCAGACGATTCTGGAGCAGGGCCGCGAGCTCTTCCGTGCGCGGCTTCAGAACGACCAGCCGGACCCGGAAAAGATCATGCAGGCCCAGCGCGAGATCATGCAGGATATGCAGGTGCGCCTCCGCGAGATACTCACGCCGCAGCAGGAACAGAGACTCGCCGAGATCATGCAGGCCGACAGGCCATAGTTGGCATGTCACCATGGCCATGGGCCGATCATGCACTATAATCGCCGCATGGCCAAGCAATGGACTCCGCCCGACGTGCTTCAGTTGAGCAGCAGTTTCCAGGGCGCATGTGTTCTCGCCGCCGCTGCGGAACTGGACCTTTTCACCGCCCTGAGCGGCGGCCCGCTAATCGCCGCGCAGGCTGCCGGGGCGCTCGCCTGTGACCTGCGCGGAATCACGGTGCTGCTGGATGCGCTCACCGCCCTGGGCCTCCTGGACAAGCACGGGGATGTCTACGAGGTGCCCCAGTCGGTGCGGCAGATGCTCGCCGCCGGTTCTCCCGGCAGCATCCTGGCCATGGCCCAGCATCAGGCCAACTGCCTGCGCCGCTGGTCGCAGCTCGCCGCTGTTGTCAAGAGCGGCAAGGCGGCCGATCGCCGGCCGAGCATCCGCGGGGAGGATGCCGACTACGCATCGTTCATCGAGGCCATGGACAACATCAACCGCTCGGCCGCGTTGCCCTTGGTACAAGAGATCCAGTCGCTCGCGTGTACGCACCTGCTGGACATCGGCGGCGGATCGGGCACGTGGACCATCGCCTTCCTCAAGGCTCATCCGCAGGCAGTGGCCACGATCTTCGATCTGCCTCATGTAATACCACAGGCGCGCGATCGCGTCGCCGCCGCGGGACTGGACCAGCGCGTGAAGCTGGTGGCCGGCGATTTCTACGCCGATGCCCTCCCGCCCGGCGCCGATCTGGCGCTGCTCAGCGCCATCGTCCATCAGAACTCGCGCCGGCAGAATCGCGAGCTGTTTGCCAAGGTCCACAGCGCCCTCGTACACGGCGGCCGGGTGCTCATCCGCGACTTCGTCATGGACAGCTCGCGCATTGCGCCGGCCGGCGGCGCGCTCTTCGCGGTGAACATGCTCGTGGGGACCGAGGGCGGCGGGACGTTCACGTTCGAGGAATTGCGCGAGGATCTCGCGTCGGCGGGCTTGGCCGAGGCGCAAACCCTCAAGAATGACGGCACAATGAATTCGCTTGTGCTGGCGCGTAAGCCGCAGGCATGAACGGTGCGCGAAAACTTCCCCGATCGGCAGGCGACGCGCTCCGCTTTTGCACAGAGTTATACACTGCCATGATGGCAGGCGCAACCGTATTTTGCATGCACCCCCGAGCGACTTCGAGATCACAGGATATTGATCTTCCCCATCTGGTCAAACGCGGGCCACGCCCACATGCCATCGAACTCTTCCACATCGAGCTGGCAGCCTTCGCGTCTCGGAAGTTCATCGAACTGGCCGGCTTTGTTCGCATCAAGCAGCGCGCTGCGGATCATCCCGCCATAGATCGCGGCCAGCTTCTTGCACGAGACGCCTGGCTTGACCTTTAGCGTCTTTCCATCGGGGAGGATGAAACTGCCTCCCTTGGCTTGGGCAGTGTCGTGGGCTCTGTGCCACTGAGGGATCTTCACTATTTCCTTCTCGACCAAAGTGCCGTCCCGCGCGTGACTCGGGCGGGTGTCGAAATGGATCGACACCCACCCACCCTGGCATAGATGAAACGAGGCTGCGATGGCCGATACGGTCGGCGTTTGCGGTGACCGCTTCGCCTCGGCAACATAGTAGTTGAACAAGCTTCGCCAACAGCTTCCGTATCTCAACCACATCCCTTCGCAGATCAACAAACAGCGAATCTTTCTTGCCGACCGGAAGAGCTGGATAGCGGTAGCGCCGCGCGACGCGGCTGAGCGTTGGCGGAGGTGGCGGAGGTTCGATCGGGACGAAGGTCTCTGGCAGCGGAAGGTCGCGCGACCTCCTGCGTCGGATCGCCTCGAGGAACTTGCCCACCGGCAGCTTCCCCGCTGACTTATGTCTGCCGAACATCCTCGCGACCATTTCTCTGAAGTACTCGCCGCCAGTGTGGAACTCCTGCAGAATTGCCTCTACCAGGCGCCGGGTCATCTCCGGGAAATTCTTCCGTCGCCCCAAGCTTCTTTTCCACCATTCCCATACCTTCTGGGCTGTGGTCTGGCTGAGCACAAGGTCTATAGCAGCTTGCGTGTAGTCTCCGCTCAGTGCCTCTAGCCTGATCATTCTGCGACCAAAACCCCGATCCGGTTTCAGATCAAAATCCCGATCATATTCCACTTCCACATCCATAGTCGTTTCCTTCGTTGGCGGCTATCGAGCTGCCGACTCCGACGCGGGCTGATCTCAGCCGCGTGGGGACTCCAACCACTCCTGACGCGGTCTGTCGAGGAGGATCGACACACTGGCCAGGATGTCTCGCCCGAGTACACCGCGATCTCCGTCGATGAGAAGATATCGGCCCCGGAAAATCTTCCGCAGGAAGATCATATCGAGGTCCACAGCCTGGCGCTGCTCCGGGTTCCGTCGAATCCCACCAACTCGTAGGCCGGTCCGCCGACGGGCCTGATTCCAAGACTCTCAACGGCAGTGCGCGGAAGAAGTGTAACGTCAGCGCCCGAGTCGATGAGGAGCGGAACGTCAGGAACTACCTTTCCGCCGTCGCGCAGCGTGACGCGCGCGACCGGCGCGGGTGGGTCGTGGAAGGCATCATAGCTCGGCATCGCAGGGCGCCTCCATAACCTGTTTGCGGAAGTCGCTGGACTGTTGCGGATTGGCCAGCCGCGGAGAGGCGATGCGGCCCGGTCGGCACCGGTGGACTCCGCAACGATCACGTAGACTCTCGTGTTCTCGGGCAGGGATACATCCTCCCGCAGGCGAATCCTGCCGTTCTCGACGACGCCTTCGATCGCGTTGATCAGCATGAGCACCTCTGTCCGACATTATACGCTATCGGGTGAGGGTGGCGTTAGTGGCGCGTGCCGCCCCCGGCCGCGGTCTTCCCCGCACGGCGGAGGGCCGCACGTGCCACAACTACGATTCTCCTACCGTGCTGCCACCCGAACGTGCGCCACGCTGTACAGCGGCAAATCGACCGTCAGCGAGCCACCCTTGACCTCGATGCTCGACACCACCGGCGTCACCGCCTGCGGCGCTTCCAGCGTATTGGCCGCCCACGGCACTTTCGCCGAAAGTAGCCAGAACTCAGCGCTGCTCGCCGGCTTGAAATTCTGCACGTCGATGCTGACGCGCACGCTTCCCGCAATCCCGCGGTTCACGAGGGAGATCAGCAGCGCCCCATCGGGCGCAACGGCCGCCAGAGCTGACACAGTGGTATAGGACAAATCCGGCCCGGCCGACTTGATCCCCGGCAGCACGAACGGCGCCTTCTCCTTCGAGCAGGTGAGCTGCGCCGACACCGGCGTTGCCCCCGCGAATGCCGCGAAAGCGCCCTGCGCATAATGGCACGGATTGGCGTAGACGCGCTCGCGCTGCTTGCGCAATCCGCCGCCGTGGTTCACCGTGGCCGAGTGCGTCACCATATCGACGAACGGCGCGAGGCGCACGGCCGTGTGGTAGAGCAGCGTGTCGTAGATCGCCTCGGCGTGAGTGCCCGGATTCACGAGATTCTCGCGCGTCAGGTGGGCCGGCGAATTGGGGTCCGCGCCGGCCAGATGCGCGAAAAGCTGAAGCTCGGTGATGGCCAGGATCGGATCCACAATCCCCGCGTCCTGCATCATCTTGCGCAGCTCGGCCCATTTGGCCTCCAGGATATCCGGCGTGGCCATGAAATCGCGATAGACATCCAGCGGGTCGGCCGACGGCGAGACATCGCCGCCGATGAGCGGGTGGTCGGTCGTGCGGCGAAGCTCTTTGGCGCACGTGGAGATGAGCGTCTTGTTCCAGTCCGTGCCCCAGAGCACCGGCGCGCCGCAGGCATAGAGCTGGATGCCCGGATCGGCCGCCAGCATCGCCCTGGCGAAGAGGCGATATCGATCGGCATAGCCGGCCGGCGTACTCCAGTGACATTGCCAGCGGCCCCAAAGCTCGTTGCCCGCTTCCCAGTAGCGCACGTTGTACGGCTGCGGATGTCCATTGGCCGCGCGGAGCCTGCCCATGGGCGAGTCGGCCGGGCCGTTGCAGTATTGAATCCACCGCGCGGCTTCCTCGGGCGTGCCATCGCCGGCGTTGACGCAGATCATCGGCTCGCAGCCGACCGCGCGGCAGAAGGCGATGAACTCATCGGTGCCGAAGAGGTTGGGCTCCAGGCCGGCCCAGGCGTAGTTCGGCCGGGTCGGGCGGCGATTCAGCGGGCCGATGCCATCCTCCCAGTGATACGAGCTGACGAAGTTGCCGCCCGGCCAGCGCAGGATCGGCAGGCGCGATTCCTTGAGCATCCTGACCACGTCGGGATCAAAGCCGCTCACGTGATCGGCGGGATAGAGCAGCAGGCGCTGGATGACGACCTGGCCCGGCTCGGCGCGAGCAGCGAGAGGCGATAGATCGCATCGGCCGGCGCGGATTCGGGCAGGCGCAGCGTGCCCTTGATCGTCAACCAGTTATCGGAGATGCCCTCAACTCTCGCCTGCGCCGCCGAGTCCTTGGCGCCTTGGGCCGCGAGTTCGATCACCAGCGACTTCAAATTGGGCGAGCGGGCGCTCAGCTCGAACTCGAAGCTGCGCGTGCGGTGCGTGGGCAGCCAGATCCACTGCGCGACGCCATCGCCGGCCTTGCGAATCTCCACGCGCTGTGCCCGGCCATTGGTCGCCGCGTCCGGGCTGACATGCACATCCTGCCGCGCGCCCCGGCGAACCCACCAGAACGCCAGGCCGTCGGAGCGAGCTTCGACGAGGCGCGGTATGTCGGCCTGTGGCCAGTTGATCCGCGACGCCAGATTGCCGATCTGTGTCGCGATCTTCTCCTCATCGCTGAGGAAACGCGATCGGCCATCGGGGGTCTCGCCGCCAGCGCCGAAGGGGAAATCGGCGAACGTCGGATTCCGAAGAATCTGCGCCGACATGCCGTTGTAGATATTCGAGCCAAGATGCTCGCAGAACTTGCCGGTGATGAGCGGCGGAATGGGATGTGGCGAGCGTACATCGGCGACGATCTTCAGGGTCGCTGTTGACGGTGCGGCGGCGGGTTTGGTGGAGGACTCCATGGCGTGGGATACCTGTAATGAGGACAAAATCAGAGCAAACGCGCATGCGAAGTGCCAGCCCATGGAGACGGGTTTACAGCGGACGCGGACGATTTTCAAATCATCGTCCATAGTAGCACAGGCGTCCCGCCTGTGTTTTTGCGGTGTCCTTGCGCCCACAGGCGAGACGCCTGTGCTACCCTGGGGATTCCGCCAAGAGGGCGGATCACACCCACCCCAGCGACCTCTCGACGGCCTTCTTCCATTGGGCGTAGAGCTGTTCCCGCGTGGCCGCCGGCATGCCCGGTCGCCAGGTGCGGTCGCCTTGCCAGTGCGCGCAGTTCATCGGGGCTCGACCACAGGCCGACGGCCAGCCCGGCCGCATAGGCTGCGCCCAGCGCCGTGGTCTGGGCGCATTGGCAGCGCGTTACCGGCAGGTTCAGCATGTCGGCCTGGAATTGCATCAGCAGGCTGTTGGCCGACATGCCGCCGTTGACCCGCAGCGCGCGCAGATCGATTCCCGCGTCGGCCCGCATGGCCTCCAGCACGTCGCGCGTCTGATAGGCCGTGGCTTCCAGGGCGGCGCGGGCGATGTGCGCCTTGGTGGCGAAGCGGGTGAGGCCGGTGATGATACCGCGCCATCCGATCGCCAATATGGCGCGAACAGGCCCGAGAAAGCCGGGACGAAATACACGCCGCCGTTGTCGGGCACGGACGCCGCCAGCGCCTCGATCTCCGGCGACGAACCGATCAGATTCAGATTGTCACGCAGCCACTGCACCAGTGCGCCGGTGACGGCCACCGAGCCCTCCAGCGCATACGCTGCCGGCTGCTGGCCGAGCTGATACGCGACGGTGGTCAGCAGGCCTGATGTGGATTGCACCAGCGCTGGCCCGGTGTTCAGCAGCATGAAGCAGCCGGTGCCGTAGGTGTTCTTGCACTCGCCGGGGTTGAAGCAGGCCTGACCCATCAGCGCAGCCTGCTGGTCCCCCACGAGACCCGCGATTGGAAGCTCCGCACCGAACGGGCCGTCTTTGCGCGTCGTCGCGACGATGGCGCTGGACGGCACGATGCGCGGCAGCAGTTCTCGTGGGATGCCCAGCTCGCGCAGCATCGAATCATCCCAGTCCAGCGTGCGCAGGTCCATGAGCATCGTGCGCGAGGCGTTGGTGACGTCCGTGATATGCTGGCCCGAGAGCTGCCATGCGAGCCAGGTGTCGATCGTGCCAGCCAGCAGATCGCCGCTGCTGGCCGCACGGCGGGCGCCGGGGACATTGTCCAGGATCCAGCGAATCTTCGGGCCGGAGAAGTACGTTGCCAGCGGCAGGCCGGTGATGGCGCGGAAGCGGTCGATCCCGCCGTCGGCGGTGAGCTTGTCGCACAGGTTCTTGGTGCGCGTGTCCTGCCAGACGATGGCATTGCTGATCGGCCGGCCAGTGGATCTCTCCCACACGATCACGGTCTCGCGCTGATTGGCGATCCCGATGGCCGCAAGATCGGACGCGGTCGCGTTCGCCGCGTGCAGCGCCTGGCCGATCACCTCCTGCGTGCGCTGCCAGATTTCCAGCGGATCGTGCTCGACCCAGCCAGCCTGCGGGAACATCTGTCGATGCTCCTTCTGCGCCGTCGCCACCGGCTGGCTACGGTCGAAGATCATGCAGCGGGTGCTCGTGGTGCCCTGATCGATGGCCGCAATGAGGTGTGGCATGCGGCGATTGTACGACCGACCGGCGGCGTGGGGGAGAGATTTGCTGTCCTGTACCCCGATGCGTGGTAGACTATGCGGGCGGGAGTCCAGGAGGTCAGGCATGGACACCTATTTCGCCCCGGCCGGGCGCACGCCGGATGATCAGCTTTCGCTCCAGGTCGAATCCGTCAGCAACAACCCCGTCATCAACGGCGTTCTGCAGATCACCAGCGGCCTGTTGGCCGTGCTGGATGAGAACCGCCAGATACTGTCAGTGAACGATGCGCTGCTGCGCTGGCTCGGCTTCAAGAGCGCTCAGCAGCTTCTGGGCCTGCGGCCGGGCGAAGCGGTTGAGTGTGCCCATGCCCACGACATGCCCGGTGGCTGCGGCACGGGCCCGTTCTGCCAGACGTGCGGCGCGGCTATCGCAATTGTGTCGAGCCTTACGACCGATCAGCCGGCGGTGCGCACCTGCGCCTGACGGCGCTCAAAGACGGCGTGCCGCGCGACCTCTATCTGCGCGTGCATTCCTGTCCGCTGCGCATCAACGACCGCCGCGTGCTCCTGCTGGTTCTCCAGGACATCACGGCCGAGCAACAGGCCTTCGCGACTCAGGCGGTGTTCCTCCATGATGTAGCCAATACCGTCATGGCGCTGGGCGGCGTGGCCAGGGCGGTGCCGCGCAGACACGACCGCGATGCCGCGTCGCTGGCAAAAGACGTGCTGAACCTGACACGCCGGCTGGAAATGGAGATCCAGTTGCAGCGGGCCCTGGCCGATCCAGCTCACTTCCGCTATGACCGCATCATCGAGGACGTGCCATTGAGTGAGCTCATGGAGGAAGTCACCAGCGTCTTCTCTGTGCATCCGGCCGCCAGGGACAAGCGGCTGATCTGCCCGACCCCCGTGCCCGGGCTGGTTCTGCGGACGGACGGCGCGCTGCTGCTGCGCGTGCTGGCCAACATGCTCATCAATGCCTTTGAGGGGACGGGGGAGGGAGGCGAGGTGCGGTTGTCGATCGAGCAGTCGCCCGATGCCATTACGTTCGCCGTGTGGAATGCGCAGGCCATGGCGCCGGAGGTGGCCCGGCGCATCTTTCAGCGAAACTTCAGCACCAAGGCGACTATTGGCCGTGGGCTTGGCACGTATTCCATGAGGCTGTTCGCGGAGCAGCACCTCGGCGGAGAGGTGAGCTTCACGACCTCGCCGGGTGAGGGGACGACGTTCCGTTTGCGGGTGCCGACGGAGAGCGGGCAATAAGCGGGCGCTGACGCTTCCGCTTCGGACTCAGACGCGGGCAGCGGCTCGCAAGCGAGCCGGTTAAACGCTATTCCACGGTTACGCTCTTGGCGAGATTGCGCGGCTTGTCGACGTTGCAGCCGCGCGCCACGGCCGCGTGATAGGCCAGGAGCTGCAGCGGTACGACGCTCAAGAGCGGCTGGAGCGCTCGATCGTGTCGGGAACATGGATGATGTGGTTCGAGTGCTTGCGCATGCGCGTGTCGCCCTCGGTGGCCACGGCGATGATCTCGCCGCCGCGGGCGCGCACCTCTTCGATGTTACTCATGACCTTGTCATATTGGATGCCCTGGGTGGCAATGAACACGACGGGCATGCCCTTGTTGATGAGGGCGATGGGGCCGTGCTTCATCTCGGCCGCCGGCATGCCCTCGGCATGGATGTAGCTGATTTCCTTGAGCTTCAGCGCACCTTCCAGCGCGACGGGGTAGTGATAGCCGCGCCCCAGGAACAACCAGTTTTCGCGCTCGCAGAACTTGTTGGCGATGTCGCGCACGGCGCTGCTCTGCTCCAGCACGCGCTCCATGAGCTGCGGGATCTGGCAGAGGTGCTCGATCGTCTCCTGCACCTGCGCCTGGCTCATGAACTTCCGCCGGCCCAGGAAGATCGACAGCATGGCCAGCGTGGCGCACTGGCAGGTGAAGGCCTTGGTCGATGCCACGCCGATCTCAGGCCCGGCGTGGAGGTAGATGCCCGCATCGACTTCGCGGGCGATGGTCGAGCCGACGACGTTCACCACGCCCAGCGCCAGGCGCCTCTTTCCTTGGCTTCGCGCAGCGCGGCCAGCGTGTCGGCCGTCTCGCCCGACTGGCTGATGGCCACCACGACCGTGCCTTCCTCGACGATCGGGTTGCGATAGCGGAACTCGGAGGCATAGGTGCATTCGGTGACGACCTTGGCGAGGTCCTCCATCATGTAGTCGCCGACGAGGCCGGCGTGCCAGGCGGTGCCCTGGCCGGTGAGGATGAAGCGCCGGGCCTTCACGAGCTCGCGCGCGTGATCGGCGATGCCGCCGAGGACGATGCGGCCTTCCTTGGGCTCGGCCCGGCCACGCAGGCAGTTGCTCAGCGCCTGCGGCTGCTCGAAGATTTCCTTGAGCATGTAGTGCTCGTATTGGCCAAGCTCGTAGGCTTCGAGCTTGCTTTCGAGCTGCGAGATCACGGGGCTGAACGGCATGTTGTCGATGGTGAGCGTGCGGAAGGCGCCCGGCTTGAGCACGGCCATCTCATTGTCGTTGAGGTAGATGACCTGGGCGGTGTGCTCGACGATGGCGCTGGCGTCGGAGGCGACGATGTACTCGTTCTGGCCGACGCCGATGATCAGCGGGCTGCCCTTGCGCGCGACGACGAGCGTCTCGGGCTCGTCCTTGCACATGACGGCGATGCCATAGGTGCCTTCGACCTGGTGCAGCGCCGCCTGGACCGCGCGCTCCAGGAGCGACGTGCCGGAGGGCAGGTGATTCTTCTGCTTCATCTCCTCGTAGATATCGCCGACCAGAACCGCCAGCACCTCGGTATCGGTCTGGCTTGTGAAGGTGTGGCCTTTTTCGGTGAGAAACTGCTTGAGGGCGGCGTAGTTCTCGATGATGCCGTTGTGGACGAGCGCGATCCGGCCGGTGTCGTCGGTATGGGGATGGGCGTTAACCTCGGTGGGAGCGCCGTGGGTGGCCCAGCGCAGTGTGCGCCATGCCAACGTGGGCTTTGCCGGGAAGGGGCTTGGCCTGGATGGATTCCTCCAAAACGCTGATGCGTCCGACGGCTCGGCGAATCGTCATGCCGCCGGACTCGTCGATGACGGCGATCCCGGCCGAGTCATAGCCGCGATACTCCAGGCGCTTAAGTCCTTCAATGAGAAGAGGTTGGGCGATCTTGCGGCCGACGTAAGCAACGATTCCACACATAAATTCCTGTTCTCCCAAGCGGGCGGTCCCCTGCGTTGACACTATGCCGAACCCCACAGCAAGTGAAGGGCCAAAGCGCAATCTTCACAAGCCGGCAGGGGGGCTCAACCGGTGTCTCAGCGAATGCGAGCGTACGGTGTCAATCTACAACGTGTTTTTGCGGGCGGCCAACCGGCTTGTGGACCGGATAAAATGGACACCGCGAACGGGCGACACGAACCCTACCAGCGTGCATGACATGGCAGACCGGCCGTTGTACGATCCTGTTGATGGCCGAACTCACACGCAGCCAGTTTCTCGATCAGGTGATGCAGCTTCTGGCGCAGCGGTTTCCGCATTTGAGCGCCAGGCGGCATGACCAGCGGTTCGCCGTGCTGATCAACGGCTGCTGGGTGGGCATGGAGAATCTGTACCGTTCGACACTGCAGGATCCGGCGAGCCTGGAACACAGCCTTCAGCGCTGGATTGTCGAGCTGCTTCGCGCATCCGAGGGCATGCCGGATCAGACGGCGAGCTTCGAGGAATTGCGCGAGCGAATCCTGCCGGTGGTGGTGCCCAAGTCGGCCGCCCGAACGAGCCTGGCCACGATGCTCACGCAGCCGTTCCTGGAGCGACTGGCGATCGCCTACGCCATCGACAGCCAGCGGACCCTTTCGTATATCGCCAGGGAGCATTTCGCGGGCTGGAAGATGTCGCTGGACAACCTGCACGAGACGGCGCTGACGAACCTCGTGTCGCGCAGCGATCCGCTGACGGCGCACGCGGGGCAGGATGATGACGGGCGGGTGAATCTGGTCATCATCCAGAGCATGGATGGCTACGACGCCAGCCGAATCCTGCTGCGCGGGCTGCACGATCGCCTGCGCGGCCACCTGGGCAGCCCGTTTCTGGCCGGCATTCCCAATCGCGATATCCTCATCTGCTTCCGCAATGAGCCGGAAATGGTGCGGCGAGTCTCGGAGCAGGTGCGCGATGACTATGCGCGGATGCCGCATCAGATCTCGCCGGCGATTTTCCTGCTGACAGCGGATGGGGTGGCGCAGTATGAATGAGTTTTCGATTTTGGATTTTGGATTTTCCATTGGGCCCAATCGAAAGTCGAAAATCCAAAATCAAAAATACCATGAAAGCCTGGCTGCTCGATCAACTCACCGGCATCGGCGCGCTGCGACTGGGGGAGTTTCCCGACCCGCAGCCGGCCGAGGATGAGGTCGTGCTGGAGATGCGCTACGCCTCGCTGAACCCGGCCGACCGATACCTGGCCGAGCGCCAATATCCGGCCAATCCGCCCCTGCCGCACATCCTCGGTCGCGATGGCCTGGGCGTCGTGGCGGCCGTCGGCGCGAGTGTGAAGGATGTCAAGATTGGCGAGCGGCGGCTGATCCTGCGCGGCGAGGTGGGCGTGTCACGGCGCGGGACGTTCGCGCAGCGCGTGGCCGTGCCGGCCGATTGCCTGGAGGCCGTGCCGCCGAAATGGAGCGAGGCGCAGGCGGCGGGGGCGACGCTGGTGTACCTGACGGCCTGGCAGGCGCTGACGATGTGGGGCGAGTTGCCGCCATCGGTGGTCCTCATATCTGGCGCATCGGGCGGCGTGGGCGTGGCGGCCGTGCAGCTTGCGGTGGCGATGGGGCATCGGGTGATCGCGCTGTCGCGCAGCGAGGAGAAGCGCCGGCGGCTGATGGCGATGGGCGCGGCGATGGCGCTGGACCCAACTGATCCGCAGTGGCGCAAGCGAGTGAAGGACGAACTGCCAGCGCGGGTGGAACTGGCCATCGACAATGTGGGCGGGGCGCTGCTGCCGCAGATGATCGACACGCTGGGCGAACTGGGTAAGGTGAGCATCGTCGGGCGATTGGCCGGGCCGGTGCCGCAGTTCAACACGGCGAGCCTGCTGTTCCGGCGAATCCGCATGGGCGGTGTGGCGATCGGGGCCTATCGCTGCGACGAGAGCCACCGCTACTGGCGCCAGGTGCTGGCGCTGATGTCACGAACCGGAGCGGTGCCGCTGGTGGACAGCATCTTCCCATTCGAGCGGCTTCCAGAGGCGTTCGCGAAACTGGCGGATGGGCCGATGGGGAAAGTCGTGCTGGCGGTGTCGGGATAACCGGCGGTGCGACTACACCCCGCTTGCCCCCGCCAGATGGTCCACTCGCGTGCCGTCGAGCATCGTGTAGCCACCCATCTCCATGGTAACCGGCTGTGTTTCACCCGCAAAATACGCAGCAAGGCAGTCCGAGATCCCCACTAACCGTCATATCTCTGTTGCGTCGGTCGCCGGGAGAGAAGATGCTACACGGCGGTTCGAGTGCCTCTGTCACGTCATGCCGGAACAGGAGATGACATGCCCAGGTTTCAACGAGGTCTCTTCGAGTGTGTCGGTCTGATCGCTTTGGCCTGGATGGCCCCCGCGGGTTTCGTGGGGGCCGCTGAATCTACGGCCCCTCCGCTGCCTCGCGGGGACGCCACGGCGCAGGCTCCCGCGCCGGAGGCCAAAGCGCCGGAGCTGTTCAAGCTGAAGAACGAAGACTTGCTCAAGCAGGCGCAGACGGCCTACGGCAAGGCGGATGGCGACCTGCTCGCACAGATCCGCGAACTGGCGGCCGCGGAAATGGCCCTGGCCGACGTGCGCAAACAAATCGCGGATCTGAAGATGCCCGCGTCTCCCGCCACCGCCGAATCGTCCAATCTCAAGGCGGCGGTTGACGCGGCCAAGGCCCGGAAGGCGGCCGTGTCCCAGAAGCTCAAGCTGGCGCAGTCCCAGAAGTCGCTGCTTGACCGGGTGACCGCCGCGTTCGATGCGTGCAAGACCGCCGAGACCGCGTATTTCAATGCGCTGGACGATCTGCGCGGCTATGCCGTCGAGATCGATCTGCGCATCCAGGATGCCACGCTGGCGGCCAACCAGGCACCCGCCGCGTTGCTCGGGGACGCGCTCTCCATAAGACGGTCGGAGCTGAACGCCGCTTCGGAGGAGCGGCAGCGGCGAGCGGCTGCTTTGGCCAAAGATCAGGATTCCGTCAACAAGACGGTTGAGGAGGCCAGCAAGGCCATGCTGGCCGCTGATGCCGATCTGACGCAGGCTTCCAACGCGCTGGCCATGGAAGAGAAGTCGCAAGAGATGAAGAAGCAGTATGCCGGCAGGAAGCCGGGCGAACTCGGCGCCGAACTGAACGCGCTGGCCGATGAGGGCATCGGACTGAAGGGCACTTTTGAGCTGGGCCTTGCCCGGTTCAACTCCGCCGCAAACGAAGTGGATCGGCTCCGCAAGGCGGTGGAAGCGATGAAGCCCCCCGAAATGAAGATCCCGCAGCTCGCCCGCCCCGAGGATGTCGAGCAGGCGGCCAGCGGCACTCAGAAGCTGATCGACTTTTATGCGCAACGGTCCAAGGTACTGGAGGCCCTCGCCGCGGCGCTGGCGGAGGTGCTCCGGCTTGGCGCCGAGTTCAATGCCGATGCCACCGTTTCCACCGACCATCTGTCCAAGATGCGCCTGATCGCGGAGGTGCTCAAGAGCGGCGGGACGGCGGGCGTGACGATGGTGCCCGAAGCGGAGCCCAACCGCGTGCTCGCCGCCGAGCAACTGCAATCGAAGCAGATGGCGGGCGTCCAGGCGGCCGTCGAGCGGGCCAAGACGGATGCCCTGGTGGTTGAGAAGCAGCTCGCCGAGACGCGCGCGAATAGCGAGGCGGCGGCGGGGCAACTCGCCCGGTTGAAACAATCCCAGGCGGCCACGCTCGCCGCGTTCGCGTGGGAGGCGAAGCTGAAGGACATGAAGGCCGAGCAGGCGGTGGAGGCATTCAACACTACCGCCAAGTCATTGCAGGAGAAGCTGGCTGCCCTGGAGAAGCAGCAGGCCGAGTACAAGGCAGCGCTGGCGGCGGCCACGGAGCTTTCGACAAAGCTCGACGGGCTCAAGGACCCCCTGCTGCGCGCTGCCGAGGAAGCCTTGCAGGCCGAAAAGGCGAAGATACTCGGCGGCCTGCGGAAGGATGCCGGCCTGGAACACGCGGCCCCGACGGCAGCCGCCAAAGCCGATGCCGCCGCCGGGGCCAAGCCGGCCGACGACGCCGACAAGAAGCTCGCGCCGGCGGACAAGAAGCCGGATGGCGCCGACCTGGAGAAAGCCACGGCCGCGCTGCAATCGTTCCAGCAACTGGTGAGCGGGCGATTGCGGGTGATCGAGGAGCAGGAGCGGGTGGCGCCAGCCTGCTTGCCGCCATCTCGGCGATGGAGAAGGTGAATGCGAGCTATGGCACGGCCCTGGCCGAGTCGCGCCAGCTCGCCATGCAGTGGCACACGATTGCGGTTGATATCAAGAAACGCGTTGGGAAAGGCGAAGTCTCAGGCGAGAAGGCCCCCGCCGAGTTGGCCCAGGCCCTGCGCCCGGAGTTGCTCAACCGGCTCGATGCGGATGTTGCCGCGCTGCTCACAAGCGAATCGCAATTCAAGCAGCAGAAGGAAGCGTTGCAGAAGTCGGATGCGGCGGGCGAAGCCGGCCGATCCGGCACGCGGGGGGTCCTCACCCTTATCGGCCAGCGTCTGGACCTGCTGGCCGATCTGCGCCGGCTGGATGCGGCCTATAAGCTCGCCGGAAAGGACCGCGATCCCGGCGAGACCAAGCGTTCTGGAACAGGAGGCCGCCGAGCGCCAGGACGGCGAGTCGAGCATGGCGGATACGCTGCTCAGCATCGACACGTCCAAGCGATCCAAGTCGCTGCAGGAACTGATCGAGTCGGACTACCGGGAACTGATCGACCTTGAATACAAGGAGGACAACCTGCGCCAGCAGCGCGAGAAATCGGAGAAGCTGATCGAGCTGGCCCAGAAGGAGCAGGTGGCCATCACGAATGTGTTGCCCGTGCTGGAAAAACAGGTGGCCGAAGTGGAGGCGGCCCGCGACGAGGAAGTGGTTCTGGCCCAGGCGCGGCTCAAGCCCGACCAGGCCGACGAGTTGCTGCGCGCCTTCCGGGCCAGGACCGGCCGGCTGTTGCCCAAGCCTGTGCCAATTGGTGACAAGGACAAGGCCGCGAAGGTCGCCGAACTGGCCGACGGCCTCTTCGAGAAGACGGTGCAGGTCGCCGCAATGCGGAACTGGCATGCGGCATTGTCAGCGCGGCTGGCCGCGACCGGCATCAAGGCGGAGTCCGGCGCCTTCCAGGATGAGGTGGCGAAGATGAACGCGGCAAGCGGAGCCAATGGCCGGCGCATCGAGGCGCCTGACCGGCCAGAAGCCGCCGGCGCCGGGGTCCAGGGAGCGTGCCGCGGTTGCCGCCCGCCAGAAATTCGCCGGCGCCGGGGGATCGATCGCCAGGACCCGCAGTGAGCTGACGGCGGTTCGCAGGCACGGCGTCTTGATGATCGGCCTGAAAATCCTGGCGATTATTGCCGGCGCACTCATCCTGCCGCGGCTTTTGCGGCCGATGATCCGCCGCGCGATGGGCTATCGCTCGCCGGCCGAAGATGCGCACGGCAACTCCACGCTGCTGTTGAACACCTTGCAGGTGTTCGTCAAGACCGCGATCTGGATCACGGCCATCGCTATGATCCTGAGCGTGTTCGGGTTCGACGTGACCGCGATCGTCGCCGGGCTGGGCATCGGCGGATTGGCCATCGGGCTGGCGGCCCAGCCGATTCTCGCGGACGTGATCAGCGCCGTCATTATCTTCGCCGAGCGAAAGTTCACGATCGGCGATGTCATCAAGATCGGCGGCGATGAGCCGGCCAAGGTTGTCGGCCTGAGCTGGCGCGGCACGCAGCTCAAGGGCCCGGACGGGCTGGTGATCAACGTTCCCAACCGCAACATAACCTCCTCGACAGTTCGCAATCTGACCAAGGAGGGCCGCACATTCGACAGCCTGATCATCAACATCAGCACGCAGAAGGATGTATCGGCGGTGCTGGCGGTGATCAAACAGGCCACCGACGAGTGCAAATACCTGACCTCCGACAGCGGCTACGCGATCAAGGAATACCAGCACAAGGGCAGCACCCGCGTCATCAAGTACCAGTTCTGGTGGTATCTGCGCGACTACGACGTTCGCAACAAGACGCGCGACGAGGTCTTCAATCGCATTAGCACCAACCTGTCGACCGAGAACATGGCCGGCACGGAGGTCACGTTGGCATGAGACGATTCACAACGCGATCGTCGTAACCGCCCCCGCACAAGCCGCGTAATAGACGAGAACGCCGAAGAACAGCATGAACGGCCTTGCGTCGGATGCGCGATGGCCGGCGTGTACAGAAGACGGTACATTGCATGACATTGCGCAAAATAACTCGGATATCGCCGCTGGCCCCCGCGGGTCGTTTGTGTTACAAATGTGCCGTGCGCGAGAGAGCGTTCACCCTCGTGGAACTGCTGGTGGTCATTGGGATCATCGCCATCCTGATCGGGCTGACGGCGCCGATCCTCGCCCGGGCGCGCGCCGAGGGCAAGATCGCCGCGTGCAAGGGACAACTCCACAGTATCGGCCAGGCATTCGTGATGTACTGCAACGAGAGCAGAGGGAGGTATCCGCCGGCGCCGGTCTTGCCCAGCGTGAATCCCAATGGCATGCCGCCGCTGACCGACTATCTGGCGCCGCACGTTGGCCGCCAGCAGAAGGTCTTCTACTGCCCGGGCGACGAAGAGTTCTACAAGACTGAAAACACCAGCTACATGTACAATGCCGAGGTCGGCCTCTTTCCCATTGAGGACACGATCTTCTACAAGGTGTTCGGAACGCACAGCCGCGTGCCGCTCCTGTGGGACGCGGCCAATTTCCACGGCGGCAGCGTGCCCTACAACTGGCTCTTCGCCGACGGGCACGTGGAGCAGTTCCTCAAGCAGGCGCAATAGGACAGGTGAAACATGCGGCGACGAATCCTTCGCATAGCCTTGCTGGCGGCCATCGCCCTGGTGGCCGGCGGCGGCATCGTGGGGCTCTGGATATGGCGGCACTATCCCAAGGCGCCCGACGTCGGCAAAGTGCCCCTGAAGGACGCCATCGCGTTCATGGGCACCGGCGATTTCAACCGCCTCTTCGAGCGCCACCGCCGCCAGTTTGCCATGGCCATCGTCAACAGGTTGCGCGAGCGTTCGTTCGAGGAACTGGTGACGATGATGATGGACCAGAGTGACATCGACGGCCGGAAACGCATCGCCGACAATCTGCGCAAGCTGCCCGGCCACGAGGAGATCGGCTCGCGGATGTTCTCGATCTTCCTCGACAAGTTCTATGAGTTGCCGGCGCTCTCCCGGGCCGTCTACCTGACCACCTTTGCGATCGCACAGCAGGGCGAGATGGGCAAACACCCCGATCGCCGCCTCCTGCCCAGTCCCGAGCGGTTCATGAAGGACCTGTCGAACTTCCTGACGCGACAGCCGCCGCACGTGCAGGCGCAGGCCGGGCAGTTCATGCTCGACCTCAAGCAACAGCGCCGGAGACTGGGACTGAAAGACCCGCTGCAGCAGTGACGATCTGAGATCTGAAATTTGAGATCTGAAATTTGAGATTTGAGATCTGAGATCTGAGATTTGAAATTTGAAATCTGAGATCTGAAATTTGAAATTTGAAATCTGAGATCTGAAATTTCAAATCTCAGATTTCAAATCTCAAACCGTCCATCCCTGCCGATACTCGCGCTTGATGTGCCGGTTGAGGTCGGGGATGTTCGTACACTGCATCTTCTCGCCATCCCACTCGACCTTCTTGCCCACGCCCGCCTTGATCGCCAGGCAGCCCAGCAGGGTCATCTCGGCGAGCTTGGACGAAATCGAGAAATCCGAGCTGGCCTTGCCGCCGGTGCGGATGGCGTTGAAGAAGCTCCCGTGATGTCCGCCGGTTACACGCGGCAGGGTCTTCCCGGGCGGGGGGAATGCCTGGTGCTTTTCCTCGGGGATGATGCGCGTCCCGCCGCCGTAGGTGTCGGTATACATGATCCCCTTATCGCCAACGTAGAAGGTGCCGTTGCTGTCGAACTTCCGCTTGTACTTCTCCGTCAGCTCGGTGAACAGCGGCGGAACGTTCTGCGACTTGCGATCGACGCTGCTCGGGCTGTCGCCCGCGCCGGCGTTCTTTGCATCGCGCCGCTTGCCGTCAAACCAGTAGACCTTCACGGGCGGCATGTCGCCCCGGGCGGGATAGTCCCAGCGAATGCGCGTGCCCACAGGATAACGCTCTTCGCTGCCACCGACCATTTCCTCGACCTCGATGCTCGTCGGATGCCCCAGTTTCAGCGCCCAATGCGCGCCATCCATCACATGGCAGCCCATGTTGCCGAGTGAGCCGTCGCCGAATTCGTGCCAGCCGTGCCACTCGTGCGGATGCAGGTCCTTGTGATAGTCGCGGTAAATGGCCGGGCCGATCCAATTGTCCCAGTTCACGCCGGCCGGCACCGGCAGAGTCGGCAGGCGGCCACCAAATCCGCCGTTGGCCCGGTCGGTGTAGCAGTAGACTTCGGTGACCTTGCCGATGGCGCCGGCCCAGATGTACTCGCACAGCCGCCGATAGCCTTCGCCGCTGTGGCCCTGGTTGCCCATCTGCGAGGCCACCTTGTATTTCGCGGCGAACTCGGCCATCTGCCGCGCCTCGCCGACGCTGTACGCCAGCGGCTTCTCGACATAGCAGGCGATTCCCAACTTCATGGCGATCAGCGCCGGCAGGGCGTGGTGGTGATTGGGCGTGGCGATGAGCACGGCGTCGAGTCCCTTGGGCATCTCGTCAAAGAGCTTGCGGTAATCGTCGTAGGCCTTTACGCCGTCGGCCTTGAACTCCTTGACCTTGGACTCGGCGTTCTTCAGGGCGGCGGTGATGCGCTTGGGATCGGGATCGACCAGCGCCACGAGCTGCTCGCGGGCGGCCTGCGGCACGTGGGCGCCGGTGCCCTGCCCGCCGCAGCCAATCACGGCCACGCGCAGCTTATCCTGCCTGGCATCGGCGCCGAGAATGTACGGCCCGGTGAACAGGCGTGTGGCGGCGATGGCTGCGGTGCAGGTGGCTGTCCTCTTGAGAAAACTACGGCGACTATGCTTGAAACTCATCGAATGGCTCCTCATTGGGCCGATATCTTGCGCAGAACGCGCATCGATTCAAACCTCGCGCGGCACAGGTGTACATACGCGGAAGGCCCGCGGGTGTTGGCATCCAGCGTGGGCGCGTTGCGGCGGGCGGAATTCGCCGGGTGGCCAGTTCGGCATCGTCGTGGCGATCACGCTGGCGGGGGTGGCCGTGGTGACGCTGGGAAGACTGAAGCCGCGCCTGGGGGAGAACTGGACCAGGGGCTGAAGCGGTCCGCAATGCCGCCGGGAACCTCCTGGATAATCGATGCCGCCGCGGCGACGGGCGGGATGGCAATGGCTTCGTTTCGCAGGGGAGGGTGCGCGGGGGAGGGAGTGGAATCTTCTCCTGCCTCGCGCACAGTCCGCCGCGCCACCAGCCCATCGCCAATGCCCTCCGCCAAGCCTTCCTTCCCTTCTTAACCAAAAATCACCCAAACATTTTGTTTGACATCCCGCGCTCCGTCCGTATAGTATGGCTTAAACTAGACCGGCCGGCATTTCGGGAAGGCCGGCCAACTCCGCCCGGCCACCTTCCGCCGCCCGGAGCCAACCACTTCCCCCAAGGAGAAGCCTATGGCCTCCCAAACAGCCAATCTGCGCGCCCACAGCCCCGAAACTGCCATCCGCAACGCCGTCAACGCCACCATCGCCGCCGCCCTCCCATCCCCCGACCTCTCAATCAAAAATCAAAACTCGCCAATCGAAAATCCGCACGCCCCCAACGCTTCACCGTCTGTTCAGGATATAGAAGACCAGCTCAGCGGCATCTGCGAACTCTGCGATGCCTTCCACCCCCGATGCCAGCCCTGCAACCCCGCCGATATAGCCAAATCCCGCGAGTGGCGAGCCACATGCGCCGCCATGGAATCTCAAAAGTGTAACCCCAAATCCGCAATCCCCGCCTCCTCTTCAATCGAAAATCGAAATTCAAAAATCGAAAATCCCAAAGGCGGCCCCCGCACCCCCGAAGGCAAAGCCCGCTCCTCCATGAACGCCCTCAAGCACGGCCTCACCGGCCAGGTCCACATCATCCTCCCCGGCGAAGACCCCGCCGAATTCCAGGCCCTCGCCGATTCCATGCGCAGCGATTTCAAACCCGCCTCCGCCTTCGAGAACCTCCTCGTCGAACGTCTCGTCAGCCTCGCCTGGCGCCTCCGCCGCATCCCGGCCGCCGAGGCCGAGCTCTACCGCCAGCTCAACGACCAATTCCAGCGCGAAAACGAACCTTCCGACTACACCCCCGCCCAGATCCTCGCCGCCCAGTTCACCAGCGCCACCGACAAATCGAACCCCTTCGTGCGCCTCCACCGTTACGAATCCTCCCTCCAGCGCGCCTTCGACAAGACCATGAGCCAGCTCCGCCAGCTCCAAACCTCCCGCGCTCAAGACCAACTCAAATCACAAAACGAACTCCCGCCTTCCTCTGACATCTGTTGTAGTTCGAAACCTGAAACCAGCGATCTCAAACCTGACATCTGCAATTCGAAATCCGAAATCTGCGATCTGAAATCAGAGATCCCCACCGTGTCTCCGTGCCTCCGTGGTGAGCGGTCCTCGATCACCGCGCCCCGATCACATCCCCAAATTCCCCCAGCAGCTCGTACTTCCTCGTCCACGGCGTATACATAAACCCGCGCACGCCCTGCATCGTCTTGGCCAAATCCACCCATCCCTTCACATCCTTCAGGTCATCGGCGTCGTAATAGCACGCCACCAGCGTCTTGAAGCCCTGCTCGGCGAAGAACCGCAGGCTCTTCTCGCGCAGCGCCGCCCCACACGGCGATCGTCAGGTCCTTGGGCACGTGCTTCCACGAGCCCGTGTAATCGCCCTGCACCAGGTAGTAGTCGCCATGCGCGTTATGGTTGGGGTCGAGCATGTCCGACCAGACATAAACCTCCACGCCCGGCATGTACTTCCGCAGCGACTGCGCCTGCTTCGTGACGCACTCGCCCAGAAGCTCGGCCATGTTCCGCCCGGCGCACGCCCGGCACGTGCCGCCCATCCGCACCTCATCCATGTTCAGCAGCACGCGCTTGGGATGCAGCCGCTCGGCCAGCAGCTTGGCCTCGTGGTCGTAGATCTCGTACAGCTCCGGCTCGCCCATGCACACCGTTACCTGACCATCGTGAATGTTCATCGGGTGATACCAGCTCACGCGAAGCTTCTGGCCATCCTGAATCTTCCCGCCGCCCAGAATCTTCAGCGGCGGCGCCTCGCGGTCCACGTTGTACGGCGTGTAGTTCGGATCGACCAGCGGCGCGCAGTCCCTGCCCTCCTCAAACGTGACCGCCCCATCCTCGCTCTTCACCGTCACCGGCGTGCCCGGCCGGCGCAGCACATTCAGCGGCCCGACTTCCTCCATCGTCCAGTCATCCAGCCAC
The DNA here is from genome assembly GCA_963836515.1 of uncultured Phycisphaerales bacterium. GTDB lineage: Bacteria > Planctomycetota > Phycisphaerae > Tepidisphaerales > Tepidisphaeraceae > CAWIJX01. Next base: position 554,976 of record CAWIJX010000004.1, on the reverse strand, counting down.
AGCTTGCCCGACTTCCCGCCCCACACCCCGGCGTACAGCGTGACCGAGTCGAAATCCATGCTGTTGAACACCATCGTGAGCTTCCGCCAGTCGCCGGTAGCCGGCAGGCTGTAAGTCCGCGGCGCCAGCTCGCGGTCCTTCACCAGAGCCTTCATCTCGAAAGCTCCGCGCGGGCTGAGTCCCTCGGTCTTCACCCACAGGCTCACGCGATAGCACCGGTGCGGCAGCACCTTCACGGCCTGGTTCACGCGCCCGTGCCCATATTGATTGGCCGTGAAATTCTCCAGCCGCAGCGACGCCGTGCCACTGTGCTTGACCGTCGTATCGACGAAGCTCACTACTCCCGGCTGATCGTGGAAGCCAAAGCCCTTGAGCTTGTGGCCGGTGAACTCCTCAAATCCGCCATTGGTCAGTCTCGCATTCTCATCGGGAACCAGCCGCGCCTCACCGCCTTTGACCAGCATCGGCGCATCGATCACCGGCAGCCCTTCGGCCAGGTAGCGGTTGTGAGACAAGGCCCCGCCGCCATATCCCACCGAGAACACCGACGGGATCAGCTCGATCTTGTCGCGCTCGCAGGCCTTCCTGAGTTCTTCAAGACGCTGAAAAAACTCCGGGGGCTTCTTACACAGCGTATCCAGCCCGAACGACACGACCGCGCCGTTGATGCCATGCTTGGCTCCGTCATCCAGCACGCGCGCGATGGCGGCGACGTCGGCATCTTTGTCCAGGTTCCAGCCGAAGATCCAGACGAATCGGTCGGGGTATTCAGCGGCATTGGTGCTGCACGTGATACTCAAGAGCGTGACCGCGAGCAGGATGAGCTTTGTCATGAGCCCATCGTACCACCAAAAGCCCGTGGTCGCCCGCTCGCGCCGATCTCACAGCGTCTTCGTCGCTTTCAGCACCTGCTCGGCCCACCGCGCATCGCTCCCTTCCAGCGGCGGCCTGGGCGGGCGGCTGTAGTCGATGTCGTCGTAGCGACCCTCGTCGTAAGCTTGGTCGATGAGCTTCTGGATATCCAACACGACATCCGGATCATCCTTCCGCAGCAGGATGCGGATCGACGGCAGGCGCTCGCGCAGCGGCATGCGATAGACCTCGCAACGATCGAATCCGAACCCGCGGAAGACTGTGGCCAGATATTCCGTGTCGTCGCTATGCGGAAGCTGATCGTCCGCGTGCATCAGGTCGCGCTCGCCCTGGCGCGTCAGGTCGATCTCGACGAGGTTGATGCCGGCCTGAAAGACCTCATCCTGCTTCTGCTTGTACTGCCTGCGTCCCTCCCCCGGCAGTTTGTTGGATGGCGAAAGGAATTCCACGATCGTGATCACGCCGCCCGCCGGATTTCACGTCGATAATCTGCACGAAATTCTGCCGGATCCGCTCGCCCTTCACCTTCACCACCAGCGGCTCGGCCAGTGCCACGCCCTCGTGCGGTGTCACCGTGGCCCCGCTGATCCCGTGCTCGAAAACGCGGATGTCGGGATTGATGGACCTATGGGTGTCGAGATCCTCCTCGACGATCAGCCGCTCGCCGATGCGGGCGCGCAACGAGCCACCCAACTGGGGCTGAATCTCCTTGCGCACGTTGTTGACCAGGCTCGCATGGACATCCAGCCAGTGCGCTCGAGATACGGATCCATCCCGGGAAAGGGGCTTTTCATAGGCACGGCTCCTCGACAACCCGATTATAGCACAATCCCGCCTCTTGGCTTCCCCGTCGCAACGGGTACAACTCTCCCTGGAGATCTCTATGAGACACTTGCTCGCGCTCCTGCCGCTCGTTTTCGCTGCTCTGGCCGCCACCGCCCACGCCGCCACGCTGTCGCTCCCATCGCTCGATTTCAGCATCAGCCCCGACAACGGGACATGGACGATTGCCGACAAAGCCGGCGGCGCCAAGTGGTCATCGGGCCCATCTCGCTTCGGCACGGTGACCGTCACGCTCGACGGCAAGAAACAGACCCTCGACCTCGCTTCCTGCCGGGTCGCGCAGGCGAAGGACGCTCTCATCGCCACCTTCGACGTCAAGGCCCGCGGCGCTTCCTTTGCTCTACCCGTCACCATCGCCCGCGCCGGCGATGCCGCCGTCACGTTGTCCTACCAGCCGCCGCCAAGCCTCGCCATCGATTCCATCCGTCTTCTCGACGATGGCTTGGCGGTCCAGAGCGGCTACATCGCCGTGCCCGTGCGCGAAGGCCTGCTCATACCGGCCGATAGCGGCAAGGCATTCAATACCACGTTTGACACCTACAGCTACGAAGGCTGCCACATGGCCATGCTCGGCGCCGTCAGCAACGGCGCGGCCGCCCTGATCACCTGGGTTGATCCATACATCGCGCCCTCCCTCCGCAGCACGCTCCAGCCGCAGCAGACGCTGTCGCTCTCGATGAGCCTCCGCAAATCGGCCCGTGCATTCACCATCCAGAATGCTGGGCAAAGGGGACTACGTGACGATCGCCAAGGCCTATCGACAGGTTGCCAAAGAGAAAGGCTGGCTGGTGACCTGGGAGAAGAAGCTCAAGGAGAACCCGCATCGCGAAGCGCTCTTCGGCGCATCCAACTTCAAGCTGTGGTCAACCCTCTCTCGCAGCATGAACGACGAGAGCACGAAGGAGCAGTCTGTGCGCGTCAACTGGACATTCGACGAGGCGGCGCAGGTGGCCGAGCACGTCAAGACCGACCTGAAGATCGATCGCATGCTCTTCACGATGGGCGGCTGGATCAAGCGCGGCTACGACAACCAGCACCCCGACATCCTCCCCAGCGCCCCGAGTGCGGCGGCGATGAGGCCTTCGCCCGCTGCTGCAAACGCATCCGGCAGCTCGGCTTCATCCTGTGCCTCCACGACAACTATCAGGACATGTACAAGGACTCGCCCTCGTGGGATGAGAGCTACCTCCAGAAGAACCCCGACGGCAAGCCGGCCGTCGGTGGCAAGTGGGCCGGCGGCCGGGCGTACATCACGTGCTCGCAGCGCGCGGTGGACCTGGCCAAGCGCCCGCAGAACCTCACGGCCGTCAAGAAGCTCACCGACGCCGATTCGTACTTCATCGACACCACCTATGCGGCCGGGCTCCAGGAATGCTCCGATCCCAAGCACCCTCTTACGCGCCTCGACGACATGAAATGGAAGCAGGCCATCTCCGACTACGCACGCGAGGTCTTCGGCATCTTCGGCAGCGAGTGCGGGCGCGAATGGGCCATCCCCCACAGCGATTTCTTCGAGGGGCTCACCGGCGTGAGCGGCACGTATTATCACAACGCGAAGCTGCCGACCGACCTCGGCGCGACGGTGATCCCGCTGTTCGAGCTGGTCTACCGCGACTGCATGGCCATGTACGGCAAGTACGGCTACGACATCTTCAACTCGTCGGAGTACGTGCTGCATCACATCAGCATCGGCCGGCCGTTGAACTATCACAGCATCCCGTCGCACCTCTACTGGAAAGAGGCACACCCCGAGACCGCGCCGCTGAAGGTCGAGCCGTCGATCGTCGAGGTGAAACAGACCGCTCCGCGGCGCATCGCGATCACGTACAACTGGACGAGCAAGGACGCCATCGCCCAGGACTGGACGTGCTTCGTTCACTTCACCGACACCGCCGGCCAGATCAAGTTCCAGGGCGATTTCCGGCCAGATCCACCGACGAGCCAGTGGAAGCCGGGCGAGCATCGATTTGGGCCGTTCACGGTGACGATTCCCGCCGGCCTGACGGGCATGTTCGACATCCGCGCCGGCTTCTTCCGCCAGGAAGTTGGCGAGCGGCCCATGCTGATGGGCCGGCGCGACCGGGAGCGGCGCACGATGCTCGGCAAGATCAAAGTGAGCGGCGACGACATTGAATTCATCCGCCAGGCGGATGCGCCTCCAGCTCTCGCGGGTGACGGGGCGATGTACACGCGTGGCGATGGCGGCTGGACGGCCGGCATGCACCCGATGGACCGATTCCTCAAGAACACGCACGAGATCCTCTCGCCGCTGAACGAGATCACCTCGAGACGCCCATGACAGATCACAAGTTCCTCACGCCGGATCGCAAAGTGAGGCTGAGCGTCTTCGGCGAGGGCATCGACTCAACGCGGGTGATCGTCAACGGCGGCGATGCGAGCTATGCGTGCAGACTTCGGGAGGGCATCGAAGTCGTGCTGCCTCCGTGGGGTTTCCTGATCGACTCGCCCACGTTCATGGCGTTCTGCGCGATTCGTTTCGCGGGCTTCGACTACGACAGCCCCAGGCTCTTCACGTTACGCAGCCTCGACGGCAAGCCGCTGGCGGATTCCGGGAAGGTGCGCGTGTTCCATGGCTTCGGCAATGGCGCGATGCGAGAAGGAAAAGTCATTGAGAAGGAGGCCATTCTGCCGGGCAGATAGTCGCGAGCCAGTTCACCACTTCAGGTGCTTGCCCTGAATGCCGTCTGTCGCCGACTCGCCTGCACGAAAAAGAACGCCGCCTCGAAATTCGAGGCGGCGTCAAAAAGCTCTATGATGGTTCCGATCGCCTATGCCTTGCGCCGGCGGGCCCGGAGCATAAGCAACCCGCAGCCGATTCCGAGCATGGAGAGCGTCGCTGGCTCCGGAATGGCGTTCACGTTGAAAAGGCCGCTCATATTCGCGTTGAATGGCGCGATGTTGGCGCCGGAGCGATCGAGCTGCAGAATGCCGACCGGGTCGGGGCTGAGATCCAGCGTCCAGGACAGCTTGCCGGTGAGGTCGCCTCCCTGGGCTATAAGCTGGTCATACACGGCCCCACCCGTGTAGTGGACGGTGTTGCTGAGAATCGTCGCAACGCCGCCGCCGTCCAGGCCGATGAGCGTGGCGTCATCCACGTAGCCTTGAAGCAGGAGCTTATCCGCCTGCGTCGGTGTCCAATGAGTCGCATAGAAACTGAAGGTTGCAGTCTGCCCGCCCTGCAGGTGCGGCCCAAGGGGCTGCCACAGCACGCCGTTGTATGACGTGGCATTGGCTGTTCGCTCCCAGCCACTGAGAACGAGGGAAGTATCGTAGAATAGCGTCGAGCCGTCGGGCGTGTTGAGATTCATCCCATGGAGGCCCGAACCCACGAACGAGAGCGGCGCGGGAATCTGCAGCGACAGTCCCGGCGCCGCCTGCTGCGAGACTGGCAGATCGCCATCGCCGCTGGTGAGGCTGCCGGAGCCCGTAAAATCGGTCTGCAATTGTACTAATTGCGTTACGTCCCACTTAATTTCCGGCAGACTCTTGGAAATCGGTCCGGCCTCAAAGGAAGCAAGCTGCACTGCCGCCATTGCTGAAGCGGAGACGCCGAGAATCACCACAGCCGCTGCAAGTCTCGCGACCATACCCGTCCGTTGTTGTGTTGGAGTTCTCACATCAATACCCTCTCCAAAGTTCGGGCTTCACTGCCTGCTACGAAAGTTTTCCGCGCACAAGCAAGACAGCCCCATAACCCGGTAACCGACGATACGTCGTCAGTATGATAAGCCGCCGGGGAAACGTCAACAAAAAATCAAAATAGCCACCTGCCAACGGCTACGATTGGAGCTTGGCCATGCCAAGCTGCACGGCGACACTTATCCAATATCAGTATGAAACGCTCGGACCGTTCGGTCAAGCTCCCGACGGAATTTTCAATCATCCGTACCGGGGAAGCCTCCGACCATCAAACCTTCAAATCGGCACTTTGCCCTAGCTGCAGACAATACTTACGGCGAATTGGGTCTACAACAGTCGTGACGAACTCGTCCACCTGTGATGCTGATCGTCCGATAAATCGCGATGCATTGACAATCTGGGTAAGATGGACTCCAGAAAACGCCGGATCGGACTGCAGTCGCAAAAGCAGGTCGTTACTCCTCCCCTCGATCTTCACCTCTTGGGCAGCGGCCTGTGAGTGGCGGCGGATGCGCTCGTGCAATTCCTGCCGGTCGCCACCAGCCTGCACTGCGGCCATGAGTATCTCTTCGGTTGCCATGAATGGCAGCTCGGCCATGACGGCGGCCGCGAATGTCTTCGGATAGACTACCAGACCGCGCGCCACATTCACCACGATCTGGAGGCAGCCGTCCATGGCCAGGAATGGCTCGGGGATAGCCAGCCGCTTGTTGGAAGAATCGTCGAGCGTGCGCTCAAACCATTGTTCCGCAGCCGTTTGCAGCGCGGAGGTCGAAAGGCTGATGACAAACCTTGCCAGACCCGTAGCGCGCTCGCAGCGCATCGGATTGCGCTTGTAAGCCATGGCGCTGGAACCAACCTGCTCGGACTCAAATGGCTCCTCGATCTGCTTCATCCCCGCCAGGAGCCGAATGTCGTTACAGAACTTGTGTACGCTGGCGGCCGCCCCAGCCAGCGCCGAGATGACTTGGGCATCAACCTTCCTGGGATATGTTTGGCCCGTTACAGTGAAAGACTCCGCGAATCCGAACCGCTGCGTAACTATTCTGTCGAGCTGATCGCACTTGGCATGATCGCCGTCGAACAGCGCCAGGAACGAAGCCTGGGTTCCGGTGGTTCCCTTGACTCCGCGGAAACGCAGTGTCCTGATGCGGTATTCCAGTTCCTCCAGATCGATGGCGAAGTCCTGGGCCCAGAGCGTCGCGCGTTTGCCAACGGTCGTGAGCTGGGCAGGTTGGAAATGCGTGTAGCCGAGCGTGGGCAGGTCTTTCCACTTCTCGGCGAAGCTGGCCAGGGCGTCCACGGCATTGGCCAGCCGCCCGGCGAGAATCCCCATCGCATCGCGCATGATGATCAGGTCGGCGTTGTCAACGACATACTGCGAGGTGGCACCTAGATGGATGATGCCCTTGGCGGCCGGCGCGGCCTCCTCGAACGTGTGGACATGGGCCATCACGTCGTGACGCAGTCGCTTCTCCCATTCGGCGGCGCGGTCGAAGTCGATCTCGTCCAGTTTGGCCTGCATTTGGGCGAGGGCTTCATCCGTGATGCGGGTGATCCCGAGTTGCCGCTGGCATCGCGCCAGTTCGAGCCACAGCCGGCGCCAGAGGGAGAACTTGTGCTGGGCGGAGAACAGCCGCAGCATCTCCGGCGAGGCGTTGTGCGCGGCCAGGGGAGACTCGTATGTGTCGTGGCGGGACATGCGGGGAATTCTAAGAAGGCGTGCGACACGATGCCAGTGGCGCGGAAGCGGCGGAGCGACGAAGCGACGAAGCGACGGAGGGGGATGAAGGCGGAAAGGCGGTGGCCAGATTGCCCAGTTTGAAGTTCGATTTGCGGAAGCGACGAAGTGGCGGACGGCCAAGAGGCATCTTGCCCAGAATGAAGTTCGTCGCATGAGGCGGGTGATTTATTCCCGGCCGGGCCGGTCGCAATGGTGATGGGGCGGCGAGGCGGGGATCTGAGGCATGGGTCATTTGCGGTTGGCGGGTTCGTCTGCATTTGCGGCAAGGCCGTGGCAGGGCAATATCGTGTCGATGGCGCAAGCCGCGGTTTTCGCCTGGCGGGCTGACGTATGACGTCATGAACCGGACGTGGGGGAGGATCGACCTGTTTGATCCGAAGGAGCTGATGGCGCTGCGCCGTTCGCAGGACCGCGGCCGGCCGTATGGCGAGGCGAGTTGGGCGAGCACGGTGGCGCGGCGGCTGGGGGTGGAGAGTTCGCTGCGGCCGGTGGGCCGGCCGAAAAAAACGAGGGAGAAGGAGGTGCAAAAAGGCTTATGACCGCTTATGACCCTTATGACCCCTTTTCTGCCTCCTTTGGCTTCGGCCCATCCACATTGGCGGCATCAGCGGCGGCCTTGACCTCTTGCGCGGCCTGGGCTATCAACTCCTTCGCCTTCTGCGCATGGCCGTCCATATCCCAATCGTTGGCCTTCTGCGCCTCCACCAGTTTCTGCCAGGCTTTCACCATTTCCTCTTGCGCGGCTGCCAGGTGAGGGTGCTTTTCCTTGGAGACGTTGAGCGCCGGCGCCTGGCCAGTGGGGCCATTGACGGGCTTCTTCTTGTTGGCGTCGGCGTTTGCAGCCGCAGCCGCCTGCTTGATCGCTTCGCCCGCCTGCACCAGCAGTTCCTTGGCATGCCCGGCATTGCCCTTCATATCCCAATCGTTGGACTTCTGCGCCTCGTCGAGCTCGTTCCATGCCGCCCGGCACTGCTCCTGCGCGGCTGCCAGATGAGGATGCTTTTCCTTGGAGACGTTGACAGGCGGTTTCGCGATGGGCGCAGCGCCCAGCAGGCAAATGACGGCCAAAGCTAAAATTGCGATCTTGCGATTCGTCTTCATGATCTTGTCTCCTTCTCTGTTCTTGATGATTTTGTCCTGCCGCGGATGCGACCCTAGCCTCGGCGAGGCCGTCGGGGTGATTTCCCGAGGGAGCCATCCTACATCATCGCGGCTGAAGTATCATGCCGAGTGATGCCGATCTCCATGAAGTCACGGATGACAAGGAGATGCGATGGTCACGGAAGACTTGAACAGCCACGCGTTGGTTCTACCGCAAGCACAGCGTTGCATTCTTGAGAGCCTGGTCCGGCGGAAGACCTGTCCGCAGGCGGTGGCCACGCGGGCTCGCGTGATCTTGGCGGCCGGCGAGGGTCTGGGCTCGGTGGGGATCGCCCTTCGGGTGGGGTGCTCCCGCGAACTGGTGCGACACTGGCGAGCCCGCTACAGGGCGGCCCAGCAGGCTTGGGGAGCGGACGTTGCCCAGTGGGATGAGGCGGCCCTGGCCCGGAAGATCGAGCAGGCGCTCTCGGACGAGTATCGCTGCGGGTGTCCGGGCAAGTTCACGCCTGAGCAGTACTGCCAGATCATGGCGTTGGCCTGCGAGAAGCCGTCGGACAGCGGCCGGCCGGTGACGAACTGGACGAACCGGGAGTTGGCCGAGGAGGCGGCCAAACGGGGGATCGTGCCGTCGATCTCGCCCCGGCAGGTGGGGCGTTTTTTAAAAGGAGGCGGACCTGCGGCCGCACAAGATGCGGTATTGGCTGAACAGTCCCGACCGGCAGCATCCCGAGGAGTTTGCGGCGCGGTCGGGGGCGGTGTGCGCGGCCTACGGCTCGGCCATCGCGATGCACGAGCTGGGCACGCACCTCGTGAGCGTGGATGAGAAGACCGGCATGCAGGCGATAGAACGCGCAGCGCCCACGCTGCCGATGAGGCCGGGACAGGTGGAGCGTCAGGAGGCCAATTACGTTCGGCACGGGACGCTGATGCTGACGGCCAACCTGGAAGTGGCCACGGGGAAGGTAATCTGTCCAACGGTGGCGTTGACGCGGCACGAGGAAGACTTTGCCGCGCATGTGGCCCAGACGGTGGCCAGCGACCCCCAGGCAGCGTGGATCATCGTGCTGGACCAGCTCAACACGCACCAATCCGAGACGTTGGTGAGGCTGGTGGACGAGTTGTGTGGACTGGGGGTGGAACTGGGCGTCAAGGGCGAGTCGGGCCTGCTCAAGGACCTGAAGAGCCGGCGAGCGTTCCTGGAAGACCCCAGCCATCGCATCCGGTTCCTGTACACGCCACGGCACGCTTCGTGGCTCAACCAGATCGAGATCTGGTTCAGCATCCTGGCACGCCGGCTGCTGCGCGGGGCAGCTTCCAATCCATCGACGAGTTGCGGCGGCGTGTCCTGGCGTTCATCGAGTACTTCAACCAGACGATGGCCAAGCCGTTCCGGTGGACCTATCAGGTCCGGCCCTTGAGCGCGTGACGGACGTGGCGGAAAGGGTCGATCTCAACAGACTGGCCACGATTCCCGGCGGAAAGGCAGGTGGCGCCCGCAAGTCATCATCCCCAACAGGCGATTGGACCGACCGCAACGCCTCCGTCGCGGGCCACGCTTCCGCCCTGGTCCGAGCAGCCCCGTTCCGGCCATGCCTCTCGTGCCCGCCGTCGAATGCCTCGATCCGCCCCTCCACACCACCCCCTCCTTACCCGAGGCCACGATATCTCTGCCCTGATGATCTACGCACCGCAACCGCCTTCGTCAATCGCATATTGCGATCCTTGCGCTCCTGATAGGAAATTTGAGTGCTTGTCAAGCGTCGTTCCTCGGCAGCTGAGGGAGGCCGCTCATCCGGCGGGGAGCGGGACCAGCAGCGGCGTGGCGGCCGGAGCGCGGAGCAGGCCGCTGATCCAGTCGATGGCTCGCAGGGCTTGCTTGGCCAGCGTTCCCAGTACGCTGGCGAGGATGCCCTGGGCCGCCGCGCCGTCCTCCGTGCGGTTGCCGCCCCACACCTTGCGGTTGACGATCGGCCCCTTGAGGCCTGTTCGGCCCGGTAGTTGGTGGCATCGATTCCGGGGATGCGGAGATAGGTGAACAGGTGACGCTGCTGGCGGAACAAATGGTCGGCGAAGCGTTCGTTGTCCGGGTTGGTTTTGATCAGCTCGGTCAGTTGCACCATCCGGGCTTGCAGTTCGTCGGCCTTGCGGGCCGCCGTCCTGGCGGAGATCTTCCCGGCGTCGCGGCGGTCGCGCACGTCCAGCCCCCCTTGCAGGATCGCTTTCACCTTGCGCGGAAAGATCACCGCCCCGCCCGTCGCCACCTCCAGCAGTTCATGACATCGCCGCAGCAGGTGATTGTTGCACGTCTGGTGATCGGCCCAGAAGAACCGTCCGTAGGCTTTGAACCCGTCGTGCCCGAGCACGCCGGCGTAATCCGGAGGGATGATCCGGCTGCTGGCCAGATAGCCCCGCTCCTGGGCCACCAGGAAGGCAACCATGTGCTCGGTGACGAAGGTATGTAGCCAAGCCGAGTGGCCGCCCACACGCCAGCCGGTTTCGTCGGGCACGATCCAAGGCGCTTGTCCGATGTTGAGGATGATGGCGTGGTAGTGGGGCAGGCACTTGCCGGCCGCGCGCAGCATGGCCTGGCAGACCCCGCCGCGCGTCAGCGGGATGCCGAAGAGCGTGGAGAAGAGCGTGCTGATCTTGCCGTGGGACAGCCCGGCGTCCTTGTTGAGATGCACGATGGCCGCCTGGGCATCGGGGCCAAGCTGGCTGGCGCAGCACCCCAGGGCGTCGGAGGTCTGCAGCGGATGCCGCCCCTGCACGGGCTCGCCGCAGAGTTGGCAATGGCCCAGGTGAACATTGAACTGGCGATGGATCGGCCGGCGGGGGATCTCGGTCTGGTATTGCTGTTCGATCGAGTCCAACACGACCGCGCCGCCGCAGGAGCAGTGCTTGGGGAGCGGCGCCTCGAGGACTTCATCGATCACCGATGGGATGGCGCGAAAGGCCTTGGTGCCGTAGCCCTTGCCAGGCTTGCGGCCGGGCGGCTTGGGATGGGCCTTGGGCGGCCCCTTGGAAAACGGGGCGGCCTGTCGCTTGCCCGCACGTGTGGCGGCCGCCAATTGCTCTTCGAGCCGCGCCACGCGCTCCAGCAACGCCGCCACTTGGGCTTCGAGCTGAGCGATCCGGCGATCGCGTGCGGCGCAGCCGGGACACAGCGGAGCATCCGTGCTGGTGTGGTTGGCGTCCATGCCATTCACATTATCGGCAATCAGCGGGACGGAACGCTAAACAAGTACAAATTTGATTCCGCGGGGGCGTCCGGGGGTGAGGGGTTCAGGGGTTCTTCTTAGGCGGAGCCGGCGCCGCGCTCAGCGGCTTGTTCGTCTCGAAATGGGCCCTGCTGTACAAGTGGACGAATTCGCTCACCGGCACCTCAAAAACGCCGTGCTCCGTCGGATAGCCATTCTTCAGTCCCGCCTTCCCCTTGGGCGTAAACGTATTGCCCCACGGGTTGAACACCCGCACCTTTCGCCCCGCCGTGTCGTAGCCCAGCACCGCATAGGCGTGTTGGGCCCCCATCCCCGGTGCCAGCGTCATGCCCGCCTTGGCCTTCCCCTTGGCTGCCGTCGCCACGGTGATGATCATCTTCGCTTCGGTCGTGCGCTTCAGAAAATCGGCGGCCCGCTCCTCCCCAAGATCCTTCTCGCTCTTGTACCAATCGAACTCCTCCACCGCATGCCCCGTCAGGGCCTCGATCACCGGCGTGGTCTTGCCCCCGTGACCGATGATGTCGGAATCCACCGCTGTCGCCGGATCGAAACGCTTGCCCTTGTTCTTCTCCGGATCCTCCTCGCAACGAATCGCCCACGCCTTCTCCATCACGCTCAGCCAGATCCCGTGCGCCGTGCCGATCTTGCACCCCAGGAGCAATTCGGCATCGGTGACCGCGGGCACGCTGATCTTCCGGCCGTCGGCGAACGTGACGCCCACCTCGTTGGCCGGCCTCACGCGAAACATCGCCTTGAATGCCGTCGGGTTCCGATGCAGATACGCCCCCACCACGCTCAGCAGATAGCAATCGCCCTCGTGGCCCTGGTTAAACAACTCGAGGCTCGGGTCGTTCGGCAAGAACACCGTGTGCGTGGTGGCTGTAATGTGGGCACACAGGTCGGCAAAAGCAAGCATGGCCTTATGATCCGCCGACAGCCTAATCAACTTCTCCAGCGTAATTTTCGTCGGCTTGCCGTCGTCAGCCTTCGTCGACAACTGGTTGCGGACAAACACCACCGCCGCCGCCTCGGCCCCGGCTATGTGCGGATTCTCGACCATTCGATCGAGGTCCTTTATGTCCAGGTGGGAGTTATGGTCATGGTCCCAATCGGCGAAGTTCTGCTTGATGATCCGCAGGTAGTCGACGGTGGCCTCCTCCAGTAAAGCCGCATCGTCCGCCGCGACGACCACCCCCGGCGATAAGATCGGCACCATGGCTGCCACGACCAGCGCTGCCAGAAACACCGCGCGCCAGAGCGGATGAGCCGTCGCCAGTTGGGTTATTCTGTGCCAGCCATTCATATTCATGAGTTACTCCTTTAAAGAGCTCCTGATAGGAAATTTGATTCCGCGGGGGCCGCGGTGCGCCGGGCGGGGGTGAGGGGTTGCCCCTAACGCCAAGTGAGTCCGTGTGACTGAACCGCTGTCCAACAACCTCGCGCTGAAAGGTCCGGGGCACCCGCACCCAAAAGAGGTCCGGGGCACCCGGCAGCTGTCAACCCTTCTTGCCCCCGCGTTCACCGGTCAGAAGTTCCTCCGCCACCGGGAACAACTTCGGCGTCGCCTTCACCTTGATCGCATCGCGGTTGGTCAGAAAAACCACCCCCGATTTTGCATCTCGATCAAACACGATCAGCGTGAAAAAACCATCCACGATCCCGTCTTTGCTGATCAGCGTCGCCGTGCCCGATGACGTTTTCACTTTGTGAATCACCCACGCCAGCCCCTGCTCGTCCCCCCCTTTCATCGGAAAATAACCCTTGGTGGACAGTGCCAGCGCTCGCTGCAACTCCGGGCTGCCCGGCGTCACGCCGATGCACGCTTGCAGGAACTTTCCCATGTCCGAGCCCGTCGAAACAACAAAACCCACGCCATTCCACGATGCCCGATCATAACGGGTCTTATACCCCTCCTCGTCCACGGCGTACGCCCGATTGGTTTCCCGCTGAATCGCAGTGTTGGTGCTCGTATGCGTCATCCCGAGCGGCTGGCAGATGGATTTGCTCAGCAGGGCGTCATAACTGGAATTCTCGAGCCGCAGCACCAGAAAACTCAGCAGCTCATAGCTTAAGTCCGAATACTTGTCCTCGCTGCCGACCGGTGTGCGCGGCGTCCAACCGCTCAGGTATTTCCCCAGGACCTCCTTGGCCGTCGTGTCGCTTGCGGGAGCCTTGTCGGGCAGACTCGCCGTAAACGTCGCCAGACGCTTGAACGTAATCTTCCCCTGCACTTCCTGACGCAGATGAACATAGTCCGGTAAGTGCGAATTGATCGCATCGTCCAACTTGATCTTGCCCGAATCCACCGCCTTCGCCAGCATCGCCGAAGTGAACACCTTCGTGACCGAACCGATTTCGTAGAGCGTATTCGAATTCGGCGCCGCCGCATCGTAGAATTTCTTGCCCACCGCAACCGTGCCCAACTGTCCGTTCTTGTACACCGCCGCCACCCCGCCGAAGATCTCTCCCTTTTGCACCATCCCGTCGAGCGCCCGCCGCACCACCGCATCCCCATCCGCCGCCGCATTGCCCTGGCCGCGTACGACCGCCCCGCCGGAAATCAGGAAACCCAGCAAGAACATGACCGCCATTTGCCGCATGATAGCCTCCACAAACCTGATAGGAAATTTGATTCCGCGGGGGCCGCGGTGCGCCGGGCGGGGGTGAGGGGTTGGGGGAGAGGGGGAGTTTGGGGCGTCCATGCTTCATCTCCCGGAACCCCACTCGAATCGCCTGACACGCCGTTGGCCGATTTCGCGGATATTTCCTGGCCCGGGGACCGTCCCCAGGCAGTCCAAGGGCAATATACCACCATCCTCAGACCATGCAATGGCTGAGTTGGCTTCTCACGGCAGGTGAGTTACGGCTCCCAAGGCAGGTCGGGCTGGTCGAACTGCTCGCGACGGGAGTGGTCGAAGAAGTCGCGGTCGGCCTCATCGGCGAAGCCCGGATTGCGCTGGACTGTCCGGCCAAGAGCCTGGGACGCCGGTGGAGGCCTGGGCGGGGCACGGGCAGGCGGGTCGTGCCACAGGCCGCAGTGCTCGAGGATCTTGCGGATGACGTCTTCCTGGCGGGATTCGATGAAGGCGATGATCTTGATGACGCCGCCGCACTTGGGGCAACGCAGGGGGTCGGTCTGGTAGATGCGTTGGATGAGGATGGCCCAGCAGCGGCGGGCCTGGGCGGCGGCTGGAACGGCCGCAGCCGCTGATGATGAGGGCGCGGCGCTGGGCGGAGAACGGAGCAGATTCGGGCGGGGCGGCGGACTTGGCGCGGATACCCCGGGTCTTGTTGGATCTGAGATGGCTGTGCGTGATCATGCGCGGGCGCTAACGCTTCCGCCTCGCACATGCAGTGATTGCGCACGGGCGTTTAGGCGAGAATGGCCGTCTGCATGGCCGGAACGACCGCTCGCCCGGCTCCTCCCGCAACCAGGCGGGCCGCGAATGCTTCCGCCTGCTCATCCTCCCCGTGTACCACGTAGAAGTTGGTGGCCGGCCGGATTGTCGGAGTGAGGAACCGCAGCAGCTCGTCGCCGTCGGCGTGAGCGCTCAGGCCGTGGATCGTGCGCGTCTCGCACTTCAGGTCGTACCAGCGGTCGTAGATGCGCACGCGCTTCTGCCCGTTCTGCAGCCGCCGGCCCAGCGTGTCCGCCGGCGTGAAGCCGACGAAGATCACGATGTCGTTGGGTCGCTCGACACTGAGTTTCAGGTGGTGCAGGATGCGGCCGAATTCGCAGGTCGGGCTGGAGGCGATGATCACGCACGGCCCGCTGTCGCCGTTGATCTTCTGGCTGTCGCGCGGCGAGACGGCGTAGGTCACGCGCGAGCCGCCGAAGAGGTCCTTCTGGCCGATGGCGGCGCGCGTCTCGTCATCGTAATAGTCGCGGAACTCGCTGTGGATGCGCGTGACTTCGATGGCCATCGGGCTGTCGACGTAGATGGGGATCTGCGGGATCTGCCCCGACTGGATGAACCGCTGGAAGTACCAGAGGATGGTCTGCGTGCGCCCGACGGCGAACGCGGGAATGAGCAGCCGGCTGCGGCGCTGGATGCAGTCGCGTGCGGCCTGCAGGAGTTGCGGCCCGACATCGGCGATGTCCCCGTGGGTCTTGCCGCCATAGGTGCTCTCGGTGATCAGGTAATCGACAGGCTCGGGGATGGTCTGCGGGTTGCGGATGATGGGCGTGTTGTAGCGCCCCACGTCCGCGGTGAAGAGCAGGCGACGCGTCTGACTGCCGGGCTCGCGGCCGAGGGCGGCACGCTCTACGGGCTCGCGGCCGGGGGCGGCACGCTCTACGGGCTCGCGGCCGAGGGCGGCACGCTCTACGGGCTCGCGGCCGGGGGCGGCACGCTCTACGGGCTCGCGGCCGGGGGCGGCACGCTCTACGGGCTCGCGGCCGGGGGCGGCACGCTCTACGGGCTCGCGGCCGGGGGCGGCACGCTCTACGGGCTCGCGGCCGGGGGCGGCACGCTCTACGGGCTCGCGGCCGGGGGCGGCACGCTCTACGGGCTCCTGCCACTCCAGGATCACGTAGGCGGAGCCAAGGATGTGCCCGGCATCCAGCAGCGTGAAGGAGACGCCGCGGCCCAGGTCGGTCTTCTGGCCGTAGCGGATGCGTTTCACCAGTCGCATGACTGCGCTGATGTCGCTGCGCGTGTAGAGCGGGCGGATGGGCGGGTGGTCGGGCGGCGTGGATCGGCGATTGAGATAGTTGGCATCCTCTTCCTGTATCTCGGCCGCATCCTGCATGACGATCCGGGCGACTTCGGCGGTGGCGTCGGTGCAGTAGATCGGATTGGCGAACCCCGGCGCGTGAGGACGGGGATCTTGCCGCAGTGGTCGAGATGGCCATGCGAGAGGATCAGCGCATCGGCCTGTCGCGCCCCGGGCGGCAGCCATTCGTTGAGCCGGTGCGCCTGGTCGCGCGAGCCCTGATACATGCCCATGTCCAGGAGGATGCGCAGGCCGTTCACCTCGACCATGTGGCAGGTGCCGGTGACCGTCTGATCCGCGCCGCAGAATTGGATGCGCATGGGCGGAGAGGTTAGTGCCAGCCAGTGCGGCGTGCAAATGAGGGGCCGGGGAACCATGCCGGGTCCGGCGGGAATTGATGTACAATTGCCCCAAATGTTCCGAGTCGGTCTCGCCATGGTCATGCTGGTGGGCGTTGCCCTTGTGGGCTCGGGCGTGGCCGGCATCGCACGGCAGGAGAGGCGGCTGACCCGCTTGCGCACGGGGCTCGAGCGCCACCATCGAGCGTTGTCCAGAGGCATTTCGGGCCGTATCTGCTGACGTTGGCCGGGCTGCTTGGATTGGGCATGGCCGCCGGCATTGCGTGGCACACCGGCGCCTTTCGCGGGCTGCCGCGTCGCCCGGGCATCGATCCCGGCACTGCGTACTGGTTGATCCTGCCGCTTCATACCTGTGCGTACTGGCGCAAAGCATCTCTGATCGCCACTGGCGCATGGCAACTCGCCGGCATCTTCGTGTGGGGTCACTTCTTCCTGGCACCGACGGAGATTGATCTGCCGGGCGGGCTCGAGGTGCCCGGGCCGGTCATCGCATTGCAACGATCAATGCCGTTGGCGGTGTGCTGCACGATCGCTTATATCGTCATCGGCCTCGCGCCGATCGGATATGGGGCGTATCTACAGCGCATCAGGGGCCGAATCACCGAGCCGCGCATCCGCGCTACGATGGGCAACCGATTCTTCCTGGGCCAGCCGCTGAACCTGCACATCGTGGACTACCGTGACCATGGCTACGAGCCGGAGTACGCGAAGATTGGCCTGCGATGCCGCCGCGAGGGATCGACCGAAGATGTGTTCTGCCAATGGATCGACCTGACCAGCGACTGGATCTCGGTCGGCTCGCTGATCGCCGCACCGTCGTTTGACATTCCGCCCGACCGGCCGGCGTCATCGTCCTCGTGCATGTGGCAGATTGAGATGATCACGAAGCATAAGGATGGGCCGCGATGGCGGATCGTTCATCCGATCCGGGTGGAAGTGGCCGAGAGCGGCGAGATGCCGGGCGCTCACGACTCATGAGCCCCCGCAGTTTCATTGGCCGGGCTGTTGGCTATAATCCCGGGCTGACGCGGCTCGCAAGCGAGCCGGCTAAACATGCGGTGGTAGCTCAATTGGATAGAGCACGAGATTTCTAATCTCGCGGTTGAGGGTTCGAGTCCCTCCCGCCGCGTTTCCGATTACCAGGGAGGATCCATCGATTTATGGGTATCCGGCGGGCGCAGCAGTGATACAATGAGCAGCAAACAGCAAGGAGCCGCGCATGCCCGAAGACCGTTCCTCTCCGCCACACGATCCGAACGACTCCCCCGGTCAGAAGCCCGCCGCATCCCCGCCGCCCAGGAAACGCAAGCGCCGCTGGCTGCGCATCGTGCTCGGTGTCTGCCTTGTGCTCGTCATCCTGGTGCTCCTCGCCCCCGCGATTCTGTCAACCGGCTTCGGCCGCGGCCTGGTCATTGGCCAGATCAACAAGTCGCTCAACGGCAAGCTCCGGATCGACGACTGGTCGCTGGGCTGGTTCACCGGCACGCGCGTGAAGGGCTTGAGTCTCACCGATGCCGAGGGACAGCCGTGCCTGAAGGTGGGCCAGGTCAATACGCCTCTGACGCTGCTCAAGGCGCTCTTCGGCAGCTATGCGCTGGGCGACGTGACGATCAAGGCCGACTTCACGTTTAAGACGTATGCGGATGGCACGAACAATTTCTCGCGGCTTATCAAGAATCCCTCGCCTCCGCAGCAAGTGCTGCGCGTCCCGAGCATGAGCTTCAACATCACGCTGGATGGCCGGGGCACGTACGTGTCCGAGGGCAGGGTGCCGGTGCAACTGCCGTCGGTGAAGCTCACGGCCAAGACCCCGAACATCAACGAGCCAATCGAATACTCACTGAGTGTTGATTGCCGCGGCGCGGATGGATCGGCGGGGGGGCTGGCCACGTCCGGGAAGATTGCCCTCTTCAGGAAGAACGAGCTGAATCTGGAGGCGCTCAATGGCGACGTTTCGCTCGAGTTGAAGAAGCTGCCGCTGGCGGTGGCGGCCGGCGTGTTGCCGGCGAGCGTGCCGGTGGACAGGCTGGACGGCGTGGCCAACGGAACGGTGGCCGCCTCGTTCGCCGATGGGAAGCGCGGCTCGATTCAGGGCCAGATCGCCGTGGGCGATGTGGCCGCGTACACGGGAGCAGCCGGCGGCCCGACGACGCGGGCATTTGCGTCCAGGAGCATCACGATCACCATCCCCAAGACGGTGCTCGATGCGCCCAAGGGCCTGGATCAGTGGCAGTCGGCGCGGCTGAGCATCGGCGGCGGAAACCCCATCACCATCAAGACCGACCAGGGATCGGCCACGCTTGTTGCCGACCTGACGCTGGGAGCGATGCTGAACAGTCTAGCGAATCAGAAGCCGGGCAGCAGCGGCATGATCGAAGCGCACGCGGATATCGGCATGAAGGAAGCATCCGAGCAACTGCCGGGGATGCTGCACATCGCCGACAATGTGAAGATCAACCAGGGGCGGCTGATCGCCAGCGTCATTGCCAAACTGATGCCCGACCACAGCGAGATCGACGCACGAGCAGACCTCAAGGGCGTGCAAGGCACCAAGAGCACAACGCAGCCGGCCGGCGCCGCGGAGATCAAGCTGGACGACATCACGCTGACGGCTTCGGCCGGCAATTACGGCGGCGGGGGGATGATCCCGGACATGCGCGCCATCAACCTCGGCCTGAGCAGCGCCTTCGCCACGTTGAAGGTCGGCGGCGACTCGCTGGCCAATCTTTCCGGCGGCGGCAGTGGTGACCTGAAGCTGATGCAGGATGAGTTGGGCAAGGTCTTCAACTTCGGCGAGCTGAAGCTCGCGGGTAGATTCACGAAACTCGAAATCGCCTCCAAGGGTGATTTGTCCACCGAGACCGGCTCGACCGACTTCACGATTGCCGTGCCGATCGATGATCTTGTGGTTGCGGGGCTGACGGAGAATCCCATTTCCGAGAAGCGCGTCAGCGTGGACGTGAAGGGCACGCTTCGTCGCGGCAAGCTGGCCTTCGTCGAATCGGGCAATGCCACCGCGACCGCTCTGGCCGGCCCGGCTGATGCGAGGACGCTGGATGTGGTGGCCAAGGCCGACTTCCGGATGGTGCCTGCAAAGGCGGGCGCTGCGGCGCCGCTGAAGATGCGCATGACACTCGATGTGACGCCGGCGAAGATCAACCCCAGCCGCTATGGCATCCTGGCTTCGACGCTCAAACCCATGGGCCTGGCGCTGGCCGATACATCGGAATTGGCCAGTGAGCTGCACGTGAAGGACCTGACCTCGGCGAGCGGCGCGGAACAAACCGAGCTGACGGGCCAGGTGGCCGTGACGCCGCTGAGGCTGGTGCGCGAAGGCAAGCAGATCGTGCATGAAGACACGATCCCGATGGATTTCGATCTGCTGTTCAGCGATGACTTCGCCACCGCCGAGATCCGCAAGCTGACGCTGAAACTTGGCGGCGGGCAGGCGCTGCGGGTGGCCGCGGGCGGCCGGATCACGAACCTCCGGAGCACTCCGATCTTCAACAACGTTCAGATCACGATCAACAGCAACACCGAGAAGCTCATGCCGCTGTTGACGCCATTTCTCGGGCCGAGCGTCGCCGATCTGAAGCTGGGCGGCGTCATCAAAGACCAGGTGTTCGCGATCAGCGGATCGTATGCGATGGATGCCAGGAACTGGCGCGAGGCGATCCGCCCGCTCCGCGTTAGCGGCGGATTGGCGCTGGATGTGCTCGACATCAGCGGGCTGAAGTTCCAGCGGCTCAACGTCCAGCTTACGCTGGCCGATGGCGTGTTCACCGTTCACTCGCCGCAACCGGCCATGTGCAGCGGCGGCACTGTCAGCCTCGACGGCATCCGCCTGAATCTCGCGGCCGACTCGCCGCGGCTGTCGATTCGCAGCGGCCCGCTCGTACGCAACGTGAAGCTCAACGCGATCATGGCGAACGTCTTCTTCGCCAATGCCAACTTCCTCTTCCACAAGGTGAGCGAGGCGACCGGCACGCTGAATATCGGCGTCATCAAATGCGACGACGTGCCGATGGCATGGCTGACGCCGGGAAGTCCGTCTGGTGTGCCTACAGCGAAGGTCCCCGGCGGCAGCGCCGAGATTGCTTTTTCGCTGGATGAAGGCGGCCTGGGGTCCGGTCCATTGATGGAGGTCCTCAAACTCGCGGGCGGCAAGTTCGGCGCGGTCGGCCTGACGATCAAGGGTGGGCGATTCGGCGCGGCCGACGGGCTGATCTCCTCCGAGTTGCCGTTGACCATCGACCGCCAGACGCTCGTGGTCAGCGCCGTGATCAACATGCCGCAGCGGCAGATCGTTCGCGGCGAGTTCCGCGTGCCCAGGGGGATGACCCGGCTCGGGACGGACCTGCGCATCCCCGTGCGCGGGAGCATCAGCTTGCCGCTGCTCGACGTGGAGAACATGGTCAAGGAATCGCTCACGCCGGAAGACATCGGCAACATCGTCGGCGGGTTGAAGGACAAGAAGGATGACAAGAAAGACTCGGGCGCAACACAACCTGCCGCCAAGCCAAAGAAAGAGGCGGTTCCCGATCTGCTGAAGCTGATTCCAAAGTAGCGCGCGGATCAGTGGGCCAGTGGGAGTGGATCTGCCCAGATGGTGGCCTGCCAACGCAGCTCACTCCCGATTGGCGAGGAGCGAGTTGCTTGAAACCGCCGTGCCACATTCCGGGCAGCGGTCGGGCGTGGCGCGGAGGTCGTAGCCACAGGTGAGGCAGAGCCCGAGACGCAAGCGACGGCGGCGGATGCGGCCGCCCCGGCGCCAAACCACCAGCCCACAGGCGGGATCATCGTGGCAAAGACCGGGATGGCGTAGGTGCAGGTGATCCGGAACATCGGTGGGAATCCCTGGAACAGTTTGTGTCGCTGCAAGTGTTCGAATGCAAAGAGTGGCTGTGGAGTTCCGCCGAACTCCTTCCACATGATCATGTACTTGCGGATCGGGAGCGGACCTCCACCTCCTTGCCCGCAACTGAGGACCAGCACTCCACGCTGGCTCTTGAGCGAGATCGCACGGTAAGCAGTCACACCGCCATGGAACACGTTGCCTTGCCGATACGCCGGAAACCGCCGTATGTCCCATAGCACGAGAACAACTTCGGGCCGCCAGTAGCTTCGTACCCACATCCCGATGAACCCGACGCACAGCAGCAGCGACAGCAGACAGACCGTGGTGCCGAGCCATGAGAACACGCGGCGCATGGCGGGCATTCTACCGCGCGTTCTCGGTCGACGCTGCCACCCGTGGACCGTTCCTCCCACAGCGAAAGCAGTTCGATTGGCCGCTGGAATGCGACGATGATGATGAGCTGGACCTGGGACTGCTCATCGCGGCTGCGGTAAGCCTGGATGTGGTCGCGGCCGAAGACATCGGCGAGAGTCACCAGGAGCGAGTCGGTCACGAAATCGCGCCCCGGCCGACTGGCGGCGGCGCGTCAGCGCCCGCGGCGATGGAGCGGGCGATGCAGACCGTCTGAAGTGCCGCCAGTGCCCTCACTGGCGTGCTCGGCGGCGTGCAGAACCGCCAGTGAGGGCACTGGCGGCACTATTGCGGCAATCGCTATTGACTCGGGGCGGCGGGCACTCCATTGTTGTTACTCATGCGGATTTCCCGTCGGCATTTTCTTGCGGCTGCGGCGGCGATCTCAGGCGAGACGGCGCTGAGACGGTATCTGCGCGCCGAGGCGCCCGCGGCCTATCCCGACAAGTTCCAGTTCGATGGCGGGCTGGTGATTCTCCCCAGCAGAGGCGAGTTGTACATCGCGTCGGATTTCCACACGCGGCACGCGGACTTCGACAAGTGGCTTAAGCGCACGCGGCTCGTCGAGAAGCTCAAGGACCAGGAGGATGTGTACGGGCTGATTTTGGGCGATGTGGTCGACGCCAAACCCGGCGACACCGCGGCGGAGAAGGATGGGGATACGCGGATCATGGCGCGCATCCGCGAGATCCAGAGCACGCTGGGCGAGGCGGGCAAACGCCTCATCTACATCCTGGGGAACCACGAGCGCGAGGTCCTGCGCGTTTACGAGGCGCTCAAGACGCAGCACGGGCTCAATGCGCAGAACCGGCGGCGACTGCTGGATCGGCTCTATGCCAGCGATGTCTTCTTCACTCAGTTCAACTTTCTCGAGCGGATCAACGACGACCAGTTTGAGTATCTCAAGCAGATTCCGCTCGCGATCATCGGCAAGAGCGGGCTGGTTGGCATTCACTCCGGGCCATGCCCGCATTGCACCAGCCCCGCCCAGATTATCAGGCGCGAGGAGGAGATCGTGTCCGAATCCGTGTGGGGCCGGCCGGCCGAGATGCAGGAAAAGGGATACACGGCCGAGGATCTGGTCAGGTTCCTCAAGGTGATGGAAGGCGCAAGTCTGCTGGTCGTCGGGCACACGCCGCTGCCGCTGCTGCCGCCGACATTCATTCGCGACGGCATTGGCGTTTTCGCCAAGCGCCAGGTGATTTTGGCGACGAGCTACGGCGCGATCCAAGGGCAGAAGTCATACCTGCGACTGCACCTCGATCAGCGCTATGACGGCGCGGCCGATCTGAAGCTGGAGAAGGAAATCTTGCGGCTGGACCTGGATGCCGCGGGAGCCATTGAGCAATTGCACGTCCCGATCGCCTCGTCTCGCCCTGCGTCATGGCTTGCGAGCCACGATCTGTAGATGCGAGGCTCTCGCGGCGGCCGATTCATCTTTCGCCAGCGATTGCTCGATCCGCAAAAGCTGCTCCATCGCGACGGGGTTTTCCAGGAGCGCTTGGTTTTTCCGGAGAGGCAGGATCGTCTTGCCCATCAACTGCAGTACCTCGAACCCTGCGGATTCGAACATCGAACGCAGCGTTCGCGGCGTACACATGTGCAGCTCAAATTGCTCCCGGGCATCGTCCGTGAGCCAGTGCGTCCGGCCGGATCGCACGAACTGCTCCAGGGCGTCGATGTCGCCGCGGTCGATGAAGTGATCGATGGCGGCCAGCTTGTTGTCGACCGTGGCGATGACGATCCCGCCGGGCCTGCTCATGCGCAGCATCTCGCGGATGGCGCGCGGCGGGTCCGTGCAGATTGAGAGTGGATCGCCCATGGCGACGGTGAGGGCGAAATGATCGGCCGGCAGGGAGGATAGATCGACGATGTCGGCCACGATGAGAGTCGCTCGTTTCGCCTTGACGCCGAAATCATCGAGCTTTAGCCGGACCTGGTCGATCATGGCCGGCGAATGGTCGACGAAGGTGGTTGTCAGGCCGCTCTTGAGCAGGCGCAGGCCCCATTTGCCGGTGCCGCAGCCAAGGTCCAGGCAGGGCATGGCGAGGTCGCGCGGGATGTGGGGCTTGATGCGCGCCAGGTCAACTCGTCGTGAAACGCCCAGTAGGCGTCGTCGTACAGTTGGTCGTAGCGGCGGGCGACGCGGTCGTGATATCTCCGGGACGGATCGGCCATGCCGGCAAAGGTAAGGCTGCGGCTGGAAAAATGGAACGCGCGGGCGTTTCCAGTGCGCGAGATTTGGCGCACAATGGATGAGCCATGGCTGACGATTCGATTCATCAAACGCCTTCCTCCGTTTCCCGTCGAGCCTGGCTGGCGGGATGTAGCGCCATGATCGCTTGCGGCGGGGCGGCGGCGGTGAAGTTTCACGACTTCCTCGAGCCGGCCGCTCTGAGAGAGCCGCGTCGCATCTGGCGCGTCGGCCGGGTGGAGCAGTTCCTCACGCCCGACAGTATCTACGATCAGTTCCAGCGCACGCCCGATGGTCAGAGCGGATTCTGGCTGGTCAATCTCGGCTCACAGAAGCGGCTGGTCGCTGTGTCAGTTGTCTGCACGCACCTGGGATGCGTCGTCAACTGGATGAGCGCTGAATCGAAGTTCAAATGCCCGTGTCATGGGTCGGGGTTTTCGCTGAGCGGGGTCAACACCGAAGGGCCGGCGCCCGGCCGCTGGATCGACTGGGCATCTGGAAGGATTCGCAGGGCATCGTCTTTGTTGACACGAGCCGGATCTTCCGAAGTGAGGCGGAGTGGGATGATCCGGGCAGTTTTGTTGTGATGCAGGCATCCCTGCCTGCCGGCGCGTGAAAGGAGCGGCTCGCGAGCGAGCCGGTTAATGACCGATCAATCCGCGCAACCTCGCCGCGGCCGGATTGCCACGATCACCAGCAATCTGTTTCTGCATGTCCATCCGGTCACGGTGCCGCGAAGCGCGCTGCGGCTTTCTTACACCTGGTGCATGGGCGGGCTGACGGCGTTCCTGTTCCTTGTCGAGACCATCACCGGCGTGCTGCTGATGTTCTACTACCGCCCGACGATACAGCACGCCTACCAGGACATGCAGGACCTGCGGGCCGTCGTAACGATGGGCATCCTGCGCGAGATCCACCGCTGGGCGCGCATGCGATGGTCATCACCGTTTTCCTGCATATGCTGCGTGTGTTCCTCACGGGATCCTACAAGCCACCGCGGCAGTTCAACTGGGTCATCGGCGTCGTGCTGCTCGTGCTGACGCTGCTGCTGAGCTTCACGGGATATCTGCTCCCGTGGGATCAGCTCGCGTACTGGGCGGTGACGGTCGGCACGAACATGGCCGGCGCTGCGCCGGGCCTGGGCGGGCATATCCGGCGACTGCTGCTCGGTGGTGACACCGTGGGGGAAAACGCGCTGATCCGTTTCTACGTGCTGCATTGCGCATTTCTGCCGATCGCGAGCGTCATCCTCATGGGCCTGCATTTCTGGCGAATCCGCAAAGACGGCGGCATCTCCACTTCGCTGTAAGTAGCACAGCCGTCCCGGCTGTGTGTCTGAGTGTGGCAGAGCCGTCCCCGCTCTGCGCAAAGCAGCGGCGAGACGCCGCTGCCACTTTGCTGCACTGTGGCAGAGCCGTCCCGGCTCTGTCTGGAGTTTGGCCCTTTCCTTGAAAATTCCTGCGGGATTTTTCTTGCTTTTTGGTCGGCTTTCTGTTCTAGTTATACAACTAGAATAGGAGATATGTCCTCATGGGTTATCCGACCAAGGTTCAGCTCATCCAGCGAAAGGAGTCGCTGCAATGGTACGTCAACCTCCCCGCCGCCGTCGCTCACGCCATGGACTTCCGCAAGGGCGAAGTCGTCGAGTGGACCGTCCAGGACCGCCGCCGCCTCCTGCTCACGCGCCACTCGTCCCCGGACTCGGGCGGGACTCCGGCCCGGCGCCCAAGCCACTGACGGCGGCGCTGCAGCGCCTACTGGATCGTTGCGGCACGCCGTCCATGCAGCAGCGGGTCTGTCAGAGGCTGCGCCTGCACCTGCTGTGGCTGGTGCTGTGCCTCTCCCGGCGCACCATCACCGGCCTGCTGTACACCGGGGGGCGGCAGTTTGGCGACTGGACGGCCGACTACCGGCTCTACTCCCGGGGGCGGGTGGATGCCGGGCAGTTGTTCGGGGTGGTGCGGGAGGAGGTGGAGGCGATGCTGCCGCCGTCGGCGCCGCTGATCGTGGCGATGGATGATTCGCTGCTCCGCCGCCGCAGCCTGAAGATTCCCGGGGTGGCCTGGCGGGTCGATCCGCTGGGGCCGCCGTTCCAGATCAACTTCGTTCTGGCCCACCGGGTGGTGCAGCTCTCGGCGGCGGTGCCGCTGGGAATGCCGGGGGCGGCGCGGAGCATCCCCATCGATTTCGTGGAGGCCCCCACGCCCAAGCGGCCGGGGAAGACAGCCACGGACGAGCAGGTGACCAAGTACCGGGAACTGAAGAAGCGGATGAACATCAACGTCGTGGGGGCGGCGCGGGTGGCGGCGTTGCGCCAGGCCAGCGGGCGGGAGATCTGGCTGACGGTCGACGGGCGATTCACCAACCGCAGCGTGATCAAGACGCTTCCCGAGCGAACGGTTCTGATCGGACGGATTCGCGGCGACGCCTGCCTGTATGGGGTGCCGCCGGAGGAGTCCCGCGGGCCCAGGGGAGGGCGGCCGCGGCGCTATGGCCAGAGACTGCCCACGCCCGAGGAACTGGAGAAGGACAAGACGATCCCCTGGCAGACGGTCCAGGCCTATGCGGCCGGGAAGATGCACAAGTTCAAGATCAAGACGGTCCAGGCGGTCAAGTGGAGGCCGGCGGGGGCCGGGCGGGTGCTGCGTCTGATGATCATCGCCCCGCTGGGCTACCGGCTGCGCAAGGGAAGCAAGATCCTCTATCGCAAGCCGGCCTATCTCATCGTGACCGATGCCAGCCTGTCGCTGGCGGCGGTCCTGCAGGCCTACCTCTGGCGATGGGGCATCGAAGTCAATTTCCGGGACGAAAAGAGCGTGATGGGCGTGGGGGAAGCGCAGGTGCGAAACGCCCGTTCGGTCAAGACGGTCCCGGCGGTCGCCGTGGCGGGATATTCCCTGCTGCTGCTGGCCGGCATCCACGCCTACGGACCCGACGGCGTGCCGGCGGAATTGCCCGCCCCCAAGTGGCTGGAGGGACGCCGGCTGCCGCTCTGCCCCACCCAACGCCTCATCGCCCAGTTACGCCTGGAGACCTGGGGCGAGCAGATGCAGCCCAACAGTTTCGAGGGCTTCCCGACCAGCCCGTCCCGTCGCAGCGACGCGGACCACAAGCCCCAGAAACCTCCCTCGCCTCTGGGCAGTGCCGTCCTCTACGCGAGAAAGGCGTAGCGAATGGCCAAACTCCAGGCAGAGCCGTCCCGGCTCTGTTCTGCTACCTCTTCGCCCAGTTCTGCCCCAGCCGCGGCTTGAGCCTCCCCAGTACGGCCACGACGATGACGCCCGCCAGCGCAATCGCAACGACAATGCCGAACTGCGTCGTCGCGGCCGGATTGTCGCCGAGCTTCATCAGCCCCAGCCGCGTCGAGGCGAACCAATGCGCGCACGGCAGCAGCACCGCCAGTGCGCACAACTTCACGATCAACCACCGCATGCGGATGAACTGGCGCGGATGTTGAAGCAGCAGTGCCACGCCCAGCCCAAGCGTCGTCAGGAGCACCGGCACGATCATCCGGAAAATCCGCCCAAGCAGATAGATCGTCCACGCTCGCCTGGGATCTGCCGAAGCCAGCCCGCGCACGCATGCCCACAGGACCAGTGCTGACGCCAGCGAGCCGATGACGATGCCGATGAGAATCACCTTCGGAAGCAGCAGCCATGGCCGGATTCCCCGCGTCTGCCGCCGGCCAAAGCGGTTGATGAAGGTGGGCATGAGCGGAGTCTACCCCGCATGACCGGCCGCCGACAGCCGGCGTTTGACATCGTCCATGATCTCCTGCGTCCGCGTCGCCCCGACTCGCGTGACGCCGATGGCCCGCACCTCCAGCAGCCGATCGAGCGTCCTGACGCCGCCGGCCGCCTTCACCTGCACGTGCGCCGGTGCGTGCTTGCGCATGAGCTTCAGGTCGTGGTCGGTGGCGCCATCCTTGCCGTATCCCGTCGATGTCTTGACCCAGTCGGCCCGCAGCTCGCCGCAGATCTCGCAGAGGCGAATCTTCTGATCATCGTTGAGGAAACAGTTCTCGAAGATGACTTTCACCTTCTGCTTGCGCGCGTGGGTCAACTCGACAACCGCGCCGATCTCGTGATGGACATAGTCCCAGTCGCCGCTGAGCACCTTGCTGATGTTGACGACCATGTCCAGCTCATGGCCGCCGTCGTCGAGCGCCTGCTTCGCCTCGGCCAGCTTGATTGCGGTCGTATGCCCGCCATGCGGGAAGCCGATGGTCGTGCTCGCCTTGACAGTGCTCCCCGCCAGCAGCTCGGCGCAGCGCTCCAGGTAATACGGCATGATGCACACGCTGCCGGTGTCATATTCGCGCGCAGGCGAATTCCCGCCTCCAGCTCTGTATCCGTCAGCACCGGATTCAGCAGCGAATGATCGATCATCTTGGCGATATCGCGATAGGTGTAGTCCATGGGGTCCTCCGTAATGCTCAGCATCCGCCCTTCATCGCCAGCGCAATCCCACCGAGCGCGCCGGCGTCGTTGCCGAGCAGCGACGGCTTGATGCCGATGTCATTGGTCGGGAACATCCGCACGCGCTGGCGGACCGTTTGTCTCACCGTGTCGAACAGCAGATCGCCGATCTGTGCCACGCCGCCGCCGAGCACGATGAGCTCGGGATGAAGCGCCGTGATCATGTTGGCGATGCCGATGCCGAGGTAGTTGGCCGCGCGGATGATCGACTCCTTCACATTCGCATCGCCCTCGGCCGCGGCCTGGGCCATCTCCTTGGTCGTCACGCGAGACGCCTCGCCGCCGGCCAGCGCATACAGCTTTGGCGCCAGGCCGCTCAGCATGAGTCGCACGCCCTCGGCCGTGATCGCCGGACCACTGGCCAGCGTCTCCAGGCATCCCCGGCTGCCGCACCCGCAGACTGGTCCGTCGGGCATGATGACCTGGTGGCCTAATTCCCCGGCCGCGCCCAGCGGGCCGAGCCGGAGCTTGCCGTCGATGACGATGCCGCCGCCGATTCCCGTGCCCAGCGCGAGGAACACCATCGTGCCGATGTTGCGGCCGTGGCCAAATGTCAGCTCGCCCAGCGTCGCCGCGCACGTCGTTGAGCAGGTAGACCTGGCAACCCACCTTGGGCGCAGGATTTCGCGCACGGGCACATCGCGCCACTGCGTCGGCAGATTCGGCAGGAATTTCGTCACCCCATTCTTCAGGTCGATCAGCCCCGGCATGGGCATGCCCATCGCCAGCGGCTTGACGTTCTTCTGCCTCGCCAGCTCGTTCACGAGGTCGGCGATGCGCAAGAGCACCTTCTGCGGTCCCTCGTACGACAGCGTCGGCACCGATTTGGAGATGAGGATCGTGCCGCTCTCATCTGCCAGCATGCCCTTCATGTTTGTCCCGCCCAGGTCAACGCTCGCGTACACCTTTGACATTCACTTCTCCTTCTTGGCGAACAATGGCCGGAGGAATGCGCCGCTCACGCGCAGTGCTTCCTGGCGCGACTGCAGAGTGGCCTCGAAATCCCGGTCTTCCACCTCGATGCACACCGGCCCATCGTAACCGACCACCTTCAGCTCGGCGATGAATCGCGCCCAGTCGATCTGCCCGCGGCTCGGGATGCGCGGGCTGTGATACTCCAGCGGCGTGGCAAGAATGCCCACATCATCCAGCCGCGCCCCGTCGACCAGCACGTCCTTGGCATGGACGTGGAAAATCCGGCCGGCGAACTCGCGCAGCGGCTTGATGTAATCCATCCGCTGCCAGACCAGGTGCGATGGATCGTAGTTCAGGCCGAAATTATCGCGGGGAATCGCGTCGAACATCCGCCGCCAGATGGCCGGGCAGATCGCCAGGTTCTTCCCGCCCGGCCACTCATCTTTCGTGAAGTACATCGGGCAGTTTTCGATGCCGATCCGCACGCCATGATCCTCGGCGAACTTCACCAGCGGCGGCCAGACCTGCATGAACCTCGGCCAGTTGGCATCGACGCTCTTCGTCCAGTCGCGCCCGATGAACGTGTTCATCCGGCCTACGCCCAGCAATTCGGCCGCCACGATGATCTTTCGGATGTGGGCGATGTATGTCTCGGCCTCGGCCGGATCGGGCGCCAGCGGATTGGGGTAGTAGCCCAGCGCGCTGATGGCGACACCGGCATCGCGCATGATCTGCTGTACGCGCTGCACATCGTTCTTGGTGAACTCGGTCACGTCGACGTGCGTGACGCCAGCGTAGCGCCGCTCGGCCTTGCCAACCGGCCAGCACATCAGCTCGACGCACTCGAACCGCTCGGCCGCGGCGAATTTCACCACATCCGCCAGAGACAACTCCGGCAGGATTGCACTGACAAATCCGAATTGCATGTTGGCCATCTCCTCACACGAAAACGTCGATGATGCCCAGCGTTCCGACCAGCACGCTGATTATGCCGTTCACGGTGAAGAACGCCATCCCCACCTTGGACAGATCATCCGCGCGCACGATCCAGTGCTCGATGATGAGCAGCGCCACGGCCGCGCCGGCACCGATCAAGTAGAGTGGGCCGAATTGGGGAACGACGAATCCGAGCAGGATCAGCAGGCTCGCCGAGATCGCGTGCGTCGCCCGCGCCACCCACAGCGCCGGCGCGATGCCGAGCCGCGCGGGGACCGAGAACAGCCCCTGCGCAACATCGACGGCGTAGTCCTGGCAGGCGTAGATGATGTCGAAACCGGCCGTCCAGAGCAGCACGGCCGCGCCCATGATGACGGGCGGCCAGTCAATCGCGCCGCGAATCGCCACCCAGGCGCAGATCGGCGCCAGGCCCAGCGCGGCCCCAAGGTAATAATGACAGAACTGCGTGAATCGCTTGTGGAACGGATAGCTCGCGATGAACAGAAGCACCGGCAACGCCAGGTAGAGTGGCCAGGGGTTGCGGTAGAGCAGGAGGAATCCCGCAGTGGCGGCGATGAACGCGCCGGCGCAGATCGCGACCGCAGCCGAGTAAAATGCCATCGACAGTCGCCCGGAGGGAATAGCTCGCCGGGCCGTGCGCGGATTGGCCGCATCCAGGCGGGCATCCAGCAGGCGATTGGCCGCCATGGCCACGGTTCGCGCTGTCACCATGCATGCGAGGATCAGCAGGAGTTGGCCGAGTTTCGGCAATCCGCGTGCGGCCAGGAATGTGCTCAGGAGCGCGAAGGGCAGGGCGAAGACGCTATGGGCGATCTTGATGTCGGATGCGAAGAGGCGCAGACGCGCAAGGAGACCGTCTGCTGGCAGAGGCTCGGATGTTGAGACGGGACTATTCATGACGTCTGTCGATCGGCCGACCAGCGCGTCGCCATCGCGTGAGCGACGCCAACCAGGTCCAGCAGCTTCCCCGCGACGAAGTCGATGATGTCGCCCAGGCCGGTCGGATTGAGGTAGAAACCCGGATTGGCCGGCGCGATGATCGCTCCGGCGTCGGTGAGAATCTTGTAGTTGTGTACATCCATGGGCGAAAGCGGCATCTCACGGTGGCACAGCACCAGCCGTCGCCGCTCCTTCAGCGTGACGGCCGCTGCCCGGCCGATGAGATTGCGCGAGAGCCCGTGAGCGATCTCGGCCAGCGTATTGCTCGAGCACGGCACCACCACCATGCCATCGTGAAGGATACTGCCGCTGGCGATGCTCGCGCCGACGTCGTTGTAGTTGTGCAGCGTGATGTTGTGCTCGGCCGAGCCCGCCAGAGCGGCCAGGTCGACCGTCTCCATCCCCAGCTCATCATGCAGGAGCCGCCGGCCATTAGGCGAGACGATGAGATGAACGGCCGCGCCGGCGGCCACGAGGCCCTGGAGAAACCGCTGCGCGTACGCCGCGCCGCTGGCGCCGGTGATGGCGGTGACGATGGTCATGCGACATCATTATGGGGCGGTATGGGCCGGATCGCCACTTTTCACGAGCTTTGAAAGGGCCAGCGCGATCAACTCAATCGGGTGCTTGGCCTCTCTCCCCGTGCCGTCGCGAATCTGGTGGCGGCACGATGTCCCCGGCGCGAGGACGACGGCATCGGATGGATATCGCGACAGTAGTGAAAACAGGGACTGATCGCCGATCTTCATCAATATGTCGTAATGGTCCTTCGCATACCCGAACGCGCCGGCCATCCCGCAGCAGCCGGAAGGCAGCACCGTCAGGCTCTCGCCCGCAAACCGCCGGATCGCCGCGGCCGCCGTGTTCTCGCCCCAAATCGCCTTCTGATGACAATGCCCGTGCAGCACCACCGGCCGCCCTGCATCCTCTCTCATCCGTGTGCATCCGTGTTCATCTGTGGTTCCATTAGCTGGATGCGACTTCCAATCGCGCTCAATGAACTCATCGACCATGATCGCCTTCGCCGCGACGGCCCGCCGCAGCGCAATGTCCGTCTTGAGCTTCAGGCCCAGCCATTCATCCTTCATCGTCGCCAGGCACGATGGCTCGCACACCACGATCGCCTTCACCCGATCATCCTCGGCGTACGGGCGAAGCTGCTGGAGCGTCGCATCGGCCGTCTTGATCGCATCCTCCAGCAGGCCGTTGGAGATCATCGCCCGCCCGCAGCAGCCGACCTTCGGCAGCTCGACGGCATACCCCAGCGCCTCAAGTACCGCCACCGCCGCCTGGCCAATTGCGGGCTCGTTGTACGTGACGAAACAATCTGCGAAGAGCACCACGCGCGGGCGGCTTTCAGCATCGGCCGGCCGATCGTGCTTCGCGAACCAGCGGTACAGCGATGGGGCGAATTTGGGCATGCTCCGCTGGGGCGCCAGCCCGAAGAGCGCATTCATGATCGCGCGAACCGGCCGCAACGAGGTGACCCAGTTGGCCAGATTCGGCGTCAGCGAACCGAGCCGATTGAGCGTTCGGATATGCCCGAAGACCTTCGCTGCAAGCGGCGCCCGGCCATTCTCCCGATACCGCTGCGCAGTGTACTCGGCTTTGAGCCGGGCCACATCGACGTTGCTCGGGCACTCGCTTTTGCATGCTTTGCAGGATAGGCACAGGTCCAGCGTCGCGATCGTGTCCGGATCATCCCACGCCGGCTGGCCGGCCTGGCCGTTGCCGGAGAACTGCCCCGAGATCGCCAGGCGCAGCGCGTTGGCCCGCCCGCGCGTCGAGTGCCGTTCATCCAGCGTCGCGCGATATGATGGGCACATCACGCCCACGGCGGTCCTCCGGCACACGCCAGCGCCGCTGCACACCTCGATCGCTTCCGGAAGGTTGCCCTGATTGCTGTAGTCGAAATACGTGTCAACCTGCGGCCAGGCGATGTCATGCCCCGCCGGAGTCACGCGCAGGTTCTGGGTCATGCTCTCGATCGGGCCGACGTCGGTGATCATCCCCGGATTAAGCACGCCGGCCGGGTCGAAGATGCGCTTGGTCTCGCGGAACGCCTGCATCAGTTCCGGCCCGAAATACCGCTCCAGCAGCGGCCCGCGCATCCGGCCGTCGCCGTGCTCGCCGGACATGACACCGCCGCATTCGCGCCAGATCGGCGACTTCGGTCACAATCGCGCAGGTGGTCGCGGTCGGCCGGATCGTGCAGGTCCAGCAGCGGCCGGACGTGCAGTACGCCGACGGATGCGTGCGCATAGTATGCCGCCTTGGTGCCGTGCTTTGTAACGATCTCCTTGAATCCCTTCACGAAGCGGACGAGGTTCTCCAGCGGCACCGCGTTGTCTTCCACGCCCGTTACCGGCTTGCGATGCCCGGCCAATCCGTGCAGCAGCGGCTCGCCGGCCTTGCGCAGCGCCCAGGCGCTGGCGAGGTTGGCCTTATCTGTATACGTGGCCATCACAGCGCCGCTCAGCGTGCCGCGGAGCTGCTCGAATCGCGCCTGGACCTGCTCCATCGGACCCGTCTCCTGATACTCCACATAGAGCACGGCGGCGGGATACTCGCCGTCGATCTTCGGCACAACCTGCTCCATGTAGCGCACGCACTGGGCATTGCCGCGCGCGGCCGCCAGGACAACATCGTCGAGTAGCTCCACCGCGCAGGCCCCAGTGTGGACGCACGGCGCGGTCGCCTCGATGGCATCGGCCACCGACCGGAAGGAGACGATCGCGAGGCCCTTGGATCGCGGAACGGGATGGAGCTTGAGCTTCGCGCCCAGTGTCACCGCCAGCGTGCCTTCGCTGCCACAGAGCAGGCCGGTGAGATCGAGGTCCTCGATGGCAACAGCGCGATCGAGTTGCGCCAACACGAGATCCAGCGCATAGCCGGCGTTGCGCCGCATGGTCTTGGGGAAGCGATGGCGGATGAGCGGGCCGTAACGCAGCACCAGGTCCGCAACTTGTTTCGCCAGCCGGAGCGACGTCTCACTGCGCC
Organism: uncultured Phycisphaerales bacterium; assembly: GCA_963836515.1. Taxonomy (GTDB): domain Bacteria; phylum Planctomycetota; class Phycisphaerae; order Tepidisphaerales; family Tepidisphaeraceae; genus CAWIJX01. The sequence goes on along the minus strand of CAWIJX010000004.1, from coordinate 520,710 downwards.
GGCCAGCACCCGCCTCCAACCAGCATCTCTCGCCGCCGGTGAGCAGCACATCGAGCGCGGCGACATTCTCGCTGGTCCGGCCATAGCGGATCGAGCGAGCGCCGGCCGCGTTATTCCCGATGCATCCGCCGATGCTGGCCTGGGCGCTGGTGGCCGGATCGGGCGCATAGAACAATCCCGTCCCCTTTTCCTCAAGCCAGCGGTTCAGTTCATCGACGGTGATTCCCGGCTCGACATGGACGGTTTTCCCGGCCGAATCCATCGCGAGCACCTGTCGGCACGAGTTCGAGTAGTCGATGACGACGGCGCGGTTGGTGCATTGGCCAGCCAGGCTGGTCCCGCCGCCGCGCGGCAGGATCGCCACGCCGCGCTGGCCACAGAATGCGACGATCCGCGCCAGCTCGTCGATGGATTGCGGGAGGACCACGCCGATGGGCTCGATCTGGAAGATCGAGGCATCGGTGGCGTAGAGCATCTGATTGTGGCGATCGAAGCGGACTCGGCCGGGGGCGAGACACTCAAGGTCGGCGGCGAGGGCCTCTCTGTCGGGTGGGTGAGTTGCGAGCACGGGAAGCGATAGCGCCTTGTTCATATAGGCAGAAACTCCATCTTCCCCTCCCACTCCTCGGCTTCAGTTGCCGCCCAGATCATCAGCAGACTCTCAATCATTGGCGCGATGGGCTCAGCCTGCGGAATCAAGAGCAGACCGGCCATCCTCTGGCCTGCAGCCACGCGCGCGATGGCGTAGCCTGACATGGTCTGCACATCATGCGAGACGACGATCAACTCGTTGCTGGCGGCATATTCCAGGACCGCTGGATCAAGGCGCCGATCCATTGCGACTTCGCGAGCGCGCGGGAAGTCAACGAGCGGTTCGCGGCGCAGCACTCCCTTCACGATATGGTCATTCAGATCGTTATCCGCGAGGAAACGTGGCCGGCTCATGGCTGCCCTAGCGAACCCACTTCACGCATGGCGCAAAGTCGCGCGATAACCGCGCTGTTCGGTATCGGATTTTCACGCCGCTTCTGCTCCCAGATCGCATCACGCCTGCGCATGTACTCATCCACCTCTTGGCGATGGCCCAGGTAGTAGGCAATTGCGCCGTACACCTGCTCGAGGCTGAGGGACTGATACTGGCTGCGGATGGTTTCGGCTGAATGTCCTTCCCAAAACGCCGCCACGACCGAGTCCATCATGACGCGCGAGCCGGCAATGCGCATCACTCCATGCTCGTCGATGTTGATGTAGTCTTCGGCCATAGCGTCATTTTAGGGAACGGATTGCCGGAGGGAAAGCCCATAGTCATCCCATAGTCATCCGCATCGTCACGCCGTCCTAACTTCCTCCTGGGACAGCCACGCCGCATACTCCAGCGCCTGCTGAATGTCGTCTCGCTCCAGCTTGGGAGAATCGGCCAACACTTCCTCATGTGTCGCACCGTGGGCGATCTGCTTCACGATCACTGAGACGGGAATGCGCATGCCGCGAATACAGGCACGTCCACCCAGAATTCGAGGATCAAACGTAATGCGATCGAAGCCGCTCATCGCCGCCTCACGGTAAATGCCATGCGTCGCTACTTCTTCTTCCTATCCTCCACCGACTCCTTGCTCCGCGTGCGCTGCAGCGCGATCGTCGTCGCCTTGTTCTCCAGGATCGACCACGAAATGTCGATCAGCTCGCGCGCCTCATCCGCCGTCATCGTCCCGACGCACACCGCGTCCTGCGGCCGGAGCGTTGACCACGCGAAGCTCATCCCCACCAGCGGCAGGCATCGGCCGGCCGCCATGGGCTTGATGCAGATGACCGGCTTGTTCCGGCCCCAGATCATTCTGTGTACCCAGTCCACCTCGATCTGCATCAGGAACCCCATCGGATTATAGATCTGGATGTACGTCTCGACATCAAGGTTCGTCTCATCGGCATACACCGGCACCTCGGGCATGTGCGTCGAGAGGCCGGGGACCATGCCGCGAGCGCGGATCATCTGGCAGATCTTGTCCATCCCGCGCAGCGTGCGCGTGGTCCGGTCGCACAGCGCATCCGTCGTCGCCTGGTGCGGCAGGCAGAATGTGGCGCCGCACTTGGCATGATCGTCGAGGATCCGTCCGTTCTCGGCGGCCGCATCGCTCGTGCCGGTGACGTTGAGCGTCGGCGTGGCGACGGTAATGCACCTGCGCCCGGTGGCCTGCTCGGCATCCTTGATCGCGGCCAGCAGCAGCGGGGTGCTCTCGGGGCGAACGCCATAGAGCGTGTCGATGCCCGCCTTCATGAACACGATGATGATGTCCCGCAACCGCTCGCGCGTCTGGTATTCGACAATCAGCGTGTCCTTGGCCTTGCTCGTGTGCGAGTAGCCATAGAACCAGTTGATGCCGATGAGCATCCGGGAGACGGAAACGCCGCCAATCTCAGTGCGAGGGAAGTCAGCCACGTCAGGGTCCTTTCTTAACCGGCCCGCTTGCGGGCCGTTGCCTGGCTACACGCCATGTCTCAGTGCAATGATGATATTCGACTGCGTGCCCGCCGGCCAGACCACCCCATCCGTGGTTCAAATCACAAAGCCGCCCGCAGTGCGCCCGCCAGCGCCTCGTCGGAAAGCGGCACCGGGTTGTATTTCATGCTACTGGACTTGCGCCAGCCCGACGAGGCGCGGAATGTTGTCTTCCTTCAGCCCGAACTGGCCCAGCGGCGGGATTCGCAGCTCGCGCGCCAGTGCCGCCGTTACCTGATGGCATGCGTCGATCGCCGCCGCCTCATCCATCCGCGCATCGTTCGCCATCAGCCTGCCGATCCGTGCATATCGCGCCAACAGCTCCGGCTGCCCACGGCCCTCGCGCAGATTGGCCGCGATCACGTGCGGCAATAGCGCTGCGCAGACGGTTCCGTGCGGCGCGGGGAAATTCGCCCCCAGCGGCGCTGCGAACCCATGCACCGCTCCCAGGCCCGCATTCGCCAGGCAAATCCCGCTGAGTAGCGCCGCCATCGCCATGGCCTCCCGCGCCTCCAGGTCATGCCCATCCCGATATGCGCGGGCCAGCGATCCCGCGGCCAGTTCGATGCCCTTGACGGCCAGCGCATCGGTCATCGGATTGGCGCCCGTTGATGTATACGACTCGATAAGCTGGCACAGCGCATCCATCCCGGAACTGGCCGTCACCCCTGGCGGCACATCGACGCCCAGTTCCGCATCGACCACCGCTACGCGCGGCAGAAGAAGCTCGCTGCGAATACTGGCTTTGAACTGCTTCTCCGGGCAGCCGATCACCGCGTTGCGCGTGGCTTCCGCGCCGGTGCCGGCCGTCGTGGGAATGGCGAACCACGGTGCGGCCGGCTTCGTGATCTTCTGCCCCTTACCGATGACTTCCATGTAGTCGAGCGCAGCGCCGCCATTGGTCAGCAGCCCCGCGACCGCTTTGGCGCAGTCGATGGCGCTGCCGCCGCCCAGGCCGATCACCATGTCGCAGCCGTTCTCGCGCCACGGCCACCGCCGCATCCACATCCTTCACCTGCGGCTCCCCGCGTTGCCGATGAAACACGGCCGGCACCGCGCTCGCCTCAAGGATCTCCACCAGCCGCTCCGCAACGCGCTGCGCCCCGTTGTGAATCACGATCGCGCGCGAGCCCAGCGGCCGGGCCAGTTCGCCAACGCGCTGCACCTGCCCTCTGCCAAAGACAATTCGCCCGACGATGTTGAACTCGAACATGAGGTTCACTACCGGATTCTACAAAGCCGCGAGTTCCCATCCAATCGCCGCGGCTTGCACTCGGGACCGCGGGGTGGATATTCATGGCACGGAAATTCTTCGAGAGGTAACGAAACTGATGCGGATCCAATGTGCATTCATTGCGGTGGCGCTGGCGGCGATGTGTGGCGTGGCCGGGGCGTGGGAAGATGAGGACTTCTCGGTGATATCTCAGGCGGCGTCGCCGCGCGTGGCGATGGCGCTGCGGCGGGAGGGCAATGGGCTGGCGATTGCGCTGGATGTGGCGACACTCGGGGATGCGGGAGACGTGCGCGCCGAGGTGGGGCTTGCTGCGGGAAAGAAGCTGGTTCTGACCGAGAAGAACGCGCAGGTAACCAAGGCCAATTCGCGAGCGCGATACGACTGGAAAGTCGCCGGTGGTTCACTGGTGGATGCCGAGGGTGACTGGGACCGCCTGCGCGTCGGCGTGGCCGTGGCATGGGGCGGCGGGCCGCAGGGCACCGATCGGCAGCGCGAGCGATTCCGCCATTTGTACGGGGCAGCGCACGCCGGGCTGTCGGCATCGCCGGAAGACTGGCAGCCGTTGAACCTGGCCGAGTACGAGCAGGCGGTGTCGGATCGGAAGAACCGCATCGGGATCGACTTCGATCAGCCGATGGACGGCCGGGCGACGATCGTCATCGAAGACGAGCAGGGGCGGCGGGTGAGGAACCTCGTGTCAGGCGAGACCTTTGGCAAGGGTAAACACAGCATCGACTGGGATGGTCTGGACGAAGAGGGCCGCGTGGCCGCGCCGGCCGGCTATCGCTGGCGGTCGATCCATCATCCGGCCGTTCGTCCCGAGTATCTGTTCTCGTTCTGCAACGACGGCACGCCGCCGTGGCGCACGGGGAGCGGCACCGACATGTGGGGGCCGGACCACAGCGTATTCACGGCGGCGGCCAGCAACGGCGAGTGGTGCTTCTTCGGCGGGAGCTGCGCGGAATCGGGCTACGCCATGGTCGCGGTGGACCGCGATGGCATAAAGCGCATGCACTACAACCCGGTCATGGGCACGGGGATCGAGAAGGTGTGCCTGGCGGCCGACGCGCAGTATCTGTACGCGGCGCACGATGGGTTCGCGTGGGGCCAGCATGTCGATCGCAGCAAAGCCGACTGGAAGGCGACGCAGAAGATCACGCTGACTCGGTTCGACATCAAGAGCGGGAAGGTGGTGGACTACGCGGGCAAGCGGTTTGTTGAGGTTGCGAGCAACGAAGCGGGACCGGGCTCGGAGAACCGACAGGGCCACGAGCCGAGCCTGCGCGGGATGGCATTGGTCGGCGGCAAGCTGTGCATCTCCAACAACTATCGCGATGAAATCCTGACGGTTGACGCGCGCACCGGCTCTGCCGGCGGCGCAGTGAAGGTTCAATCGCCGGGCGCACTGGCGACCGCTGGCGATGCGCTGGTGGCGGTGAGCGGCGAGAGCGTCGTCAAGGTGGATATCGGCAGCGCAAAGGTCACTCCGATTATCAAGGCGGGCGCGGTGGCGCCGGCCGGACTGGTGGTGGACGCGAAGGGAAATATCTACGTCAGCGATGGCAAGACGCAGGCGGTGAAGGTCTTTGACTCGGCTGGAACGGAACTGAAACAGATCGGCAGTCCGGGCGGGGCATATGCGGGAACCTACGAGCCGCAGCGGATGGTGAATCCGCGCGCGATGGCGATCGCCGCCAACGGCTGGCTGTGGGTGACAGAGGATCGGTGGAACCCCAAGCGGCTGGTGGCGTGGGATCTCGCCAGCGGCAAGCTGGTCAAAGAGAAATTCGGGCCGACATCGTACGGCGCGCCGGCGCGGGGTTCGACTCGGCCGACCAGACGCGCTGGATCGGACAGGGCGCGATGTGGTCGTTGGATATGACCAATCGAAGCGCGGCGTGCCGTTCGATCCTGCAAGGCGAAACCGGCCACATATCGGCGATGCACTACCGCTTCGTGCGCCAGGATGGCCGGACGTTCCTGATCGGCCTCGGCGGCTCTACGAGCATCTCGGAACTGAAGCCCGACGGGTCGCTCAAGCCGCTTGCCATGGTCGGCTCAACCCATCGCTACTGCTTCGCGTGCGACTGGAAGCCGCCACAGGCGATCATCGACGCATTCGAGAAAACGTATCCCACGAAGAAGGGCAAGGTCGCCGACAAAGGACCGGGATTCCTGTGGATCGACCGCAACGGCGATGGGCTGATGCAGGCCGATGAGATTCAGTTTTCGACGGCGGCCGACAATTTCGCCGGCGGATACTGGGGCCATGACTCGGCCGACCTGACCATCCGGCTCCCGGCGACGATCAAGAACAAGCGCGTGCTCGTGACGCTCTCGCCCAAGGGTTTCAACTCCTGCGGCGCGCCGGACTACGGCGACTTGAACGCCGCATGTGCTGCGGGCGTGAGCATCGACCTGCCATACAACGAAGTGGAGACCACGACCGACCGCTTCGGCAATCTGATCTGCAACAGCGATCCGCAGATGAAGGCATTTGCTCCCGATGGCAAGCTGCTGTGGACCTATCCCAACCGCTGGAGCAATGTCCATGGCTCGCACAACGCTCCGCTGCCGCAGACGGGCGTGATGCAGGGATGCCTCTTTTTCCTGGGCACTGCGCCGCTCGATGAGAAGAGCGACGTGTTTGTCATCAATGGCAATCACGGGCGGTTCTTCCTGCTGACATCCGACGGGCTGTACCTGGATGAGATGTTCCGCGACGTGCGCATGGGCGGCACGCTGGATGCGCAGATGATCGGCGGCGAATGTTTCGGCGGATTCTTCGGCCGCAGCGATAAGGACGGCAACTACTACCTCCAGAGCGGCCACACCGATTATCGCATCTTCCGCATCGACGGGCTAAAGGAGGCCAAGCGCGGCGGCGGGTCGGTCACGGTGTCGGCGCAGCAGTCGATCGCGGCCCAGCGGCGAGCATCGCGCAAGCTTGTGGCGGGGCAGACGCCGCGGCAATGCGCGATCCGGGCGGTGGCGGCCGCGCCGGCGATGGATGCAAAGGATGATGGCTGGCCGAAGGAGCCGACGGTTTCGTGGGACCGCTCGGGGAAGTTCCCCGTGGCCGTGCGGGCCGCGTATGACCAGAGTAATCTCTATCTTTGTTATACGGTGAGCGACGACTCGCCATGGACCAATGGCGGCAAGGACTGGACGCTGCTCTTCAAGACGGGCGATTCGGTGGACTGGCAGATCGGGACCGATGCATCGGCCAAGCCGAATCGCACCGGACCTGCGGTTGGCGATGCGCGGCTGCTGATTGCGCCGTTCGAGGGCGCAACGTGGCCGTGCTGTATCGGCACCGCGTGGCCGGGGCGAAGCAGAATCCGGTGACGTTCACATCCCCGTGGCGAAGCGAGACGGTGGATTCCGTGAAGCTGCTCGATTCGGCCAAGATCGCCGTGTTCAAGGAAGGCGGCCGATATCGCGTGAAGGCAGCCATTCCCCTGGCGGAACTGGCCCTGAGCGATCTGACCGGCAAGACACTGCTGGCGGATTTCGGCGTGCTGTATGGCGACTCGGCCGGCGCGGTGACGATGATGCGGTCGTACTGGTCGAGCCAGAGCACGGGGTTGGTCAACGACGTGCCGGGCGAGATCATGCTGACGCCGAACCTCTGGGGCAAGGCGAGCTTCGGCGGAGTTGAAGTGCCGGCAAAGGCGGTCGCGCAATCGCCATCGTCGGCCGCGAAGATCGAATGCGAGGGAGTCCTCGGCAATTCGGGCGAAGGCGGCGCCGCGCTGGTGCGGTTCGCCAATCTCGCCGAGACGATGAAAGGCCCCATCGCCGGCGGCACGGCCGCGGGAATGGGCGTGGTGTGCGACCGCATGGGTACGCTCTGGGATCGGGCGGGACGCGGAACGTTGAACCGATACGCGTCCGATGGCCGGCTCCTGGCGCAGTATCGGATCCCCGATGGGATCGACGGCAAGGACAAGCTGACCATCGTCGGCGAGACGCTCGTGATGCAGGTGCAGGGAAGGCTCTACACCATGCCCGTCAGCGCGCCGGCCGGCACGCAGCCGAAGGCGCTGGGCCGGGAATCGGGCTGCATGTCGTTCGGATCGCGGGATGGGAAGATCGCATCCGTACACAAGGGCCAAGTCACGCTGGTCGACGTGGCGAGCGGCCAGGTCACCGAAGTCGCTGCCGTGAAGGATGCCGAGCAGGTGGAGATGACGCCGGACGGCGCGATCTACGTCGCCTCGGAAGGAAAGCTCAGGAAGTTCGTCGATGGCAAGGAGATCACGCAAGGCTGGCCGCGCGGCGTGCCCGGCGAGCGGATGCAGTTTATTGACGGGTACTTCTATGCCCACGCGTGGCACGGGACGATCCGGCGCTTCGACGCCAACATGGATCCGGACCCCGGCGTGGTGCTGGGCGGCGCATCGGGGTCGTTCATCGGGCACCTCGATCAGAATTCCGAGCTGTCCAATGGCCGGGGCATGGCGCATCTGCGCGGCGATCTTTTCGCGGTGTCGGGGTTTGGCGGGACGATGCACCTGATGCAATGGCAGGCGGAGCAGAAGCAGATGCGCCTGATCCGGCGCATCGGCGCAGCGCCGTTCTGCACGGGGCTGGCGCTGGACCGCGAAGGCAGTGTGTGGTGGCATTTCGGGGCGTGGCAGTGGCAGGATCGGCCGGATGCGCCGATCGAATTGGGGATCAACTCGCCGGAGGAGATCGCCCAGCCGGCAATGCTGGACGGAGACCTGATGGTGGCGGCCGGGTGGATGTGGGGCAAACCCGCATTCTACTACGGGTTGCTCAAGGATGAGATGAAGATCGACCGGATCGAGCGGAACTGCTCGCTCATGCGCGGGGCGGTGGCGTGCGCGGCGTATCGGAGCGGGCAAGAGCTGGTGCTTCTGGTGATCGACCGCGGCGGGAAGGCTCAGACGTTCGGCATTGGTTCCGATGGGAGATACCGCAAGGACATCGGAAATGTCGTGCTCAAGACTGCCGGGCCGGCGAAGGATTTCACTTCGATGGCGATGAAGAACGAAACGACGCTGCTGGCCGCCGCGGATGGTGCGGTCATCGAGTTCGAACGCGACGGCGCGGACTGGAAAGAGAAGGGGCGCTGGTCCACGTTCGCCCCCGACAGGCTCGGTGGCCGGATCAGCATCTCCACCGATGCTGGCCGGCTCTGGGTCTCGGATACGGAGCGTCATCGCGTGCTGGTCTTCGATATTTCCAGCGGCAAGCTGCTGGCCAGCTTCGGGGCGGCCGACAAGCCTGGCGACGATCTGCAAAGCCTGTCCTCGCCCACGGTGATCGCCGCGCACGGCGGCAGGGCGGTCGTGTTTGACTCGGCCAACCAGCGGCTGGTGAAGCTGTCGCTTCGCTTCTGATATTCGGGGCGGGCGCCGGCCACGATTTGGCATGAAGGGGATGAGTGTTGCGCTGATTGTGCTGGGCGAAAAATCGCTTTCGACAAATGCTCTTGGAGGATGGTTGGCATAAGTATCGTGCTTGCGGGCGGTTGAGAGCGACGATGAATCCATGTATGTAGATGCGACCGGGACAAACCGACACCAAAGCGACACCAAAGCGGAGCCAAACCAGCTCCAAACCGACGCCGAACGGACGCCGAACCGACACCAAACCGACGCCGAACCAGCCCCCTGTTCCAGTTGCCAGCGGACAGCAGATAGCGGATAGCAGATGGCAGGCATGCCTCGAGCGCGGACGGAGGGCGCGGGGGTGGCGCGGCTCGACGGCGCGGCGTCGAGTGGCCAGGGAATCCCGGCATGGGGATGGCGAGCGGCGGCAAACATCATCATGTTCCTTTCCGCGAGGACATGCCGCCCGGGCGGATGCGCCGGCGGCGCCTCGCTCTACCATCCCCGTCGCATTGCGCAAAGCGGTCAGAAGATGCGCAACGGCGCAACGCACTTGGCGATTTTTCGGGGAAAGACGGCGGATTCTTCGAGCGGGGGTGAACGATTTGCGCAACGGCACGAAGGCACGAAGGTCGATTGCCCAGAGTGAAGTTCGTGCTGCAGAAGCGACGGAGCGACGAAGGGGAGGGGAAGGCGTGGAGGCTTGGGCGAGTGCAAGTTCGTTTTCGCGCGCGGCCGCGGTTGGGGCGAGGCGACGGCAGGTTTGCCCATTTTGAAGTTCGTTCTGCAAAAAGGGTGACGGGGCGACGATCCACAGATGGACGCCGATAAATACGGATGTAGTCGCGGAAGCGATGGAGCGACTTGGCGACGGAGGGGATGCGCCGGGTGGGTTCGTTTTGCAGAAATGATGAACCGACGTTGGGGCGGAAATGAGACGAGGCGCACAGGCGGCGGACAGATTGCCTAGGCCCTCCTCAAGCGTGATTTTCCCGCCCGCTCGCTGACCGCGCAAGAAAATAGCTCGAAATGCCTCACTTTCCACGCGGAAAGTTGTCTAACATTACATCTATATTAAATGCAAGGAGGCATTTCGAGTGAACCCATCTATACGCCAGCAACTGCAAAACCGCAAGCGTCGCATCCTTCGCCGTCTGGCCAACCGCCAGTGGGAGGAGCAGCTTTCGCCGATGCTGTCGGCCAGCAACATCCACTACGAGCTGTCCGACCGCATCCACGGCCTGGGCTGCGGCGGGATCGGCCTGATCCATCTGCTGGCCCGGCAGACCGGCCTGATCGACGCCATCAACGACTCCCTTCACCTGCTGAAGATCCATCTGCCCTACTGGGAGTCGGACCACGTGCTGAACATCGCCTACAACATTGTGACGGGCGGCGATTGCCTGGAGGACATTGAGCTGCGGCGCAACGACGAGGTGTATCTCAACGCCCTGGGGGCCCAGCGCATCCCCGATCCGACGACCGAGAGGGACTTCTGCCGGCGTTTCAGCGAGGCGGATGTGCTGGGGCTGATGGAGACGATCAACGGCGTTCGCAAGACCGTCTGGAAGCAGCAGCCGCCGGAGTTCTTCCAGCGGGCGATCCTGGATGCCGACGGAACGATCGCGCCCACCACCGGCGAGTGCAAGCAGGGGATGGACATCAGCTACGATAACCAGTGGGGCTATCATCCGCTGGTGATCTCGCTGGCCAACACCAAGGAGCCGCTGTATCTGGTCAATCGCAGCGGCAACCGGCCCAGCCACGAGCAGGCCGGTGAGTATTTCGACCGGGCGATCGCCTGGTGCCGCGCGGGAGGATTCGAGAGCGTGCTGCTGCGCGGCGACACCGACTTCTCGCAGACCCGGCGGCTGGATGGATGGAACGATGACGACGTGGAGTTCCTCTTCGGCTTCAACGCCATGCCCAACCTCAAGGAATACGCCAACGGCCTGCCGGAGTCGGCCTGGAAGAGGCTGGAGCGCCCGGCGCGTTACGAGGTCAAGACCGAGCCGCGCCAGCGGCCGGAGAACGTGAAGGAGCAGTTGGTCGTCGAGCGCGAGTACGAGAACATCCGCCTCAAGAGCGAAGATGTGGCGGAGTTCGACTACCGGCCGAGCGAGTGCGAGTATCTCTATCGCATCGTGGTGGTGCGCAAGAACCTGTCGGTGGAGAAAGGGGAACTCGTCTTGTACGACGACATCCGCTACTTCTTCTACATCACCAATCTGCGGGGCGAGTCGGCCGCGGAGATCGTGCTGCTGGCCAACGACCGCTGCGATCAGGAGAACCTGATCGAGCAGCTCAAGAACGGCGTGAAGGCGATGAAGATGCCGGTGGACAATCTCATCAGCAACTGGGCGTACATGGTGATGGCCTCGCTGGCCTGGACGCTGAAGGCGTGGTGGGGCCTGTGGCTGCCGGTGAGTCCCGGGCGCTGGCAGGAGCGGCACGAGGGCCAGAAGCAGAGCGTGCTGAAGATGGAGTTCAAGCGGTTCGTCAACGCGGTGGTGCGGGTGCCGTGCCAGATCATCCGTCAGGGGCGGAAGATCATCTACCGGCTGCTGGCATGGAACCCGTGGCAGGACGTCATGCTGCGGATGATGGAGGCGTTGCGCCGGCCGATGAACTGCTGAGGCAGCCACCCTGATGTCGGGGTCCGGATGCCCCGATTCGCCGCGGCCGCCGAACGTTGGGAGTAGCAGCAAAAGACACACAAGACGAGAGATGAGCGACCGGCCGGAGCGAAAGCGGCACGGGCGGTTGCTCATGCGCGCGGCGACATTGTCGTGTTGGTCGTCGCGTGCGTCGCAAGAACGCGCGGGGGCTTCGCTTGTTTAAGGCCTAGGTTGAAGTTCGTTTTGCGGCGAGGAGGAGTCTCCAGCACGAGGGGCACGAAGACACGAAGCGGGGGTAGGTTGCCCAGTTTGGAGTTCGTTCTGCGGAAGAAGCGACGGAGCGACGAAGGGAGGGGAAGGCGGAGCGATATCCTGCGGCATTGGTTGGAGCAGGCACTTGGCGCGCGAAGGCAGGGGGTGCGGTGGCAGATTGCCCAAGTTGAAGTTCGTTCTGCAAGAGCGATGGAGCGATGACCACGTGGCGACGAGGGGAGGCGAGATGCCGGAGCGATACCGTGCGGCATTGGTTGGGGAAACGGCCGCGGGGGTGTCGAAGCGAGAGGATGGACGTCGTGGCTGGCAAGCGGTGTCGGCCTCCGAATTTTCGGCGAACTTGTCCATTATCTATAGTACGCATGAGGCGGGCTGTTTATTCCCAGTCGCACCAATTCTCGGGGATTAGTTGGTGGATCGCAGCCGCGGCGCAATGGCGGCGCGCGGCGAAAAATCAGCAGTGTCCATCAGGTGCCCTCCTTTGACAAAATCTTCCGCTTTGCGGATAATCCGCGTGCTTGTGATCGCGGTTAGAGTAGATGGGCCGCGCCACGCGGCGGAATCGGCCTGTTCCCCCCTCCCGGACGGCAGAATCTTTCGTCCGCACGGCACACCCGCTCCGCCACGCGGCAGAGCGGTTCGACCCTGCGGCAGAAGCGCCGTGCCGCACGGTGAAATGGTTGCGGGATGCGGTAGACCGAGCCTTCCGCGAGGCAGAACCGCTCTCCCGCACGGTAGACCGGTCCTGCCGCACGGCAAAATGGTTCTCCCGCACGGCAGAGCGGTTTTCCCGTGCGCCAGAATGACTTAACCGAATGAAAATAAATGACTTGTGGACAATTCGTGGCGGTGCCCGAGCGGAAAGCCAGGCCCAGAAACGTGTAGCGACCTAGTGACGAAGCTCGTGCCGGAATGGGCCACGGGACGCTGGCCATTGGATCGCGTCTTGTTATCGCGTGTTGCTTTGGAGGCCGTATGGGCACAATGGGATACGGGTACGGAAGCGAGTGGCACCTCTTGCGATGGATGGGGCGGCACCAAGATCACTTTGATAAGCGCGTCGCTCAAAGTCTACGCAACGATATGGCGTTGCCGGATGGACACGACCTAATATTTCGCTGGCTGGACCAGGATTTCGATCCCGAGGCTCTGTTCTTGGATGCGGAGTGGGAGGCACTGGATTTCCTTGATCCTAACAATGCTGCTGCCCAAGCATGGTGTGACTTCTGGCCGCAACGAGGTACTCCACCAAACTGGGACGCGGTGGGCGAGGTTAGGATCGATGGCGAAAACGAGTGGTTGCTCGTGGAGGCTAAGGCCAACGTCGAAGAACTCCGGAGCAACTGCGGGGCGAAGGAACGCGGCGGTTGTCCTCTCATTCGTAAACGCCTGCACGAAACACGATGCTATATATTGGGCCGAAGCGTTGGGCCAGATTTCGCACCCAGCGAAGAGGATATTGAGGCGTGGTTGCGGGGGTATTACCAATACGCGAACCGGCTCGCCGTCCTCCACTTCCTGCGAAGACACGGAGTCAAAGCCCGGTTGCTGTTCATTTATTTTTATGGGGACCAACATCCGGTAGCCACGTGCCCCCCGATCGAGCAGGATTGGAGTGTCCCATTGGAGGCGATGCGTAATCACCTTGGCATCGACGAAGCACGCAACACTCTCAAACCGTTCATCCACAAACTCTATTTGCCAGTGTGCCCTAAAGGCGGAACTCACGAACTCACGCTCAACAACTGGCACAGTCCGCGAACACCGTGATTTGGGACAATGTCGATTTGCCGCGTCGGTCTTTCGGGTGCCCTTTTAATCCCACAACGCTACCCCGTCATGGCGGAATACAGCAGCGGAGCGTTTCCACGGGGAGGCGGATGGCCTCCAGTTCCCGCCGACGCTTCTTGGCGTGCGAGGCCCGCGCTGCAGCGTTCTTTCGCTGGTCCTCCCGGATCTCGGCGGCGATCCGCGTCAGGCGCTGCGTCCGGTCCTCCTCGTCGTGAAGCGTCAGCGCATCCAACAGCGCGCTGGTGGCTTGGCGCATCTGGCAGATGTTCACCTCCGGATTTTTTTTCCCGCAGCCGCTCGGTCTGGCGGGCCAGGAACAAATGGCTGACCTGCGTGATCCGCAGGTGTCGCAGCACCGAAACGTATTTCCGCACCTCGAAATGGTCCAGCCCCAGTTCGTCCTTCTCGTCCTCCAGCGTCCGCTCCACCGACCACCGGTGGAAGGCCACGTGCAGAATCACCTCCAGCGGCACCCCCGGCGACGCATCCGAGAGGAAATACTTGATCTCATCCCGGTCCAGAACGTTCCGCGCCGCCACCAGCCAGTACGGACCCACCACCCGTCCGTCCCGTTTCATCCAGAATGGCGCCGCGCGAACTTCCCAGACCATCGGCCCCGCGTCCGTGTCCTTGATGTGATACGGTACCCACTCCTGATCCAGCAGCGGCCGCGACCAGCGCACCATGTTCTGCACCTCGCCCCGCGGCGTGTCGACGCTGCTGGGCTGGCGCACCCACCCCATCAGATTCTTCGGGATTTCCAGCACGAAACGCAGCTTCAGCTCCTCCAGCCCCTCGATGAACGCCGGCTTCTCCGCGTACCATTCGTCGGCCGTCACCCACCCGAAATGCATCCCGTTGCCCACGGCCCGCCGCAACTGCTCCAGCGCGATCAGGTGCTTGGGACGATAGCTCAGCGCGGTGGGGATCCCCACCTCCTTTCGCCGCTGCGCAGTCCCATCCCTTTTCCGGCAGGTACAGGTCGCTGTCCAGCATCGCCCGAAACTGCCCGTCGAAGCTGGCGTAGGCCAGATGCACCGCCATCACGCAGTTGTCCTTCTTGCCGGTGGCCCCGCAATACTGCCGCTGCACGCAGGCGGTCTTCCGCCCCTTCTTGGGATAGCCCGACTCGTCCACGATGGCGATGGCCTGCGCCTCGCCGTGGTCGCGGGTGACCAGTTGCTGCACGCGGTCACGCAGGCGATCGTGGTCCCACTCGGCCAGCGACAGAAATTCCTGCAAGGTCCGTGGCGGCACGTCCATGAGCCGCGCGATCGGCTGCACGCTCTTGCGTTGCAGATCGCTGAGCTGGCCGGACACGTATTCCTTGAGATGGTAACGCGTGTCGAAGCTGACAAAGCAGTCGGCGAACTCGTCCAGGTAGCCGGACAGGGCCGGTCTCAACGCGCGGATCTGTTGCACGGTCATCCGTGACCTCCGGGTCAACTCACCCGCGCCTCACGGATGATCTATCGGCACAAAAGGCCGAAAAACATGGGCGGTAGCGCTGTGGGATTAACTGACAGCATTAGGAAACGAACGTCTTTTCACCCAATTTCTTAGGAGACTCGAGTATGAACACGTTTGAAGCGAGAATCGCGGCAATGGAAAGGACAATGCGGCGCTGGAAGATTGTTGCAGGTGCAGCGATATGTGTTCTATCGGCTGTTCTTTTGATGGGAGCAGGGACACGTGGCAAGATACTTGAAGCAGACACGCTGCTGATCAACGACGAAACGGGAGCCACCCGCGCCATGCTTGCATATGAGAAGCTTACCGATTCGACCCAACTTACATTCTTCAACGCCGAGCAGAAAACGTTGAGTACGTTCTGGGCACAAGGGAACGGACGAACTGGGATCACGTTCTACCATGCCGATGGTCAGACTCGTCTGCGCGTCGGCTCCCTTGATAAGGACACGCTTGCTTTGCAGATTCAGGACAAGGACGGTCGCCAGACGAGCCTGCAGATTCCAGAGAAGAACTGAAACGGGAGCAACCCCGCACCCCCCGCCGAGAAGAAAGGGACACTGCTGATTTCTGCGAGGAGCTGAAACGTGAAACGGGGAGGAGCTGAAACGGGGCTTGCGCCAAGTAAACTCACGAAAGAATGCGATGTGAACTGAACACGTAGCTGAAACCTCTCATCGCAAACCCAGCGGGTGCGAAGGATCGCCCACCAGAGCGTAGCCGCGCAGGTGCGAAGCGAGTCTTGCATTGTGCCGGGGCAAGTGCGGCGCTTTGAAGCGTGGACAGCGAGTCGTCAAGCCATGGAACGCAGTGGATAGTGGGTAGTTGGTAGTGGATAGTGACGACACTATCCAGTACGCGAGCCTCGAAAGTGCGTCGAGAGAGCCACGGTTGTTCCCTCACCCGTGGCCGCGTCGGGCGGAGCGTCAAGGCGAGTTCCGGCCGGTCTGTCCGATCTTCGAATGAGCATGAGCGGGACGGGCGGGGTTTGTGCGGGAACTTGGGAGATCCGGCGCGTCAGATGACCGCCCGCGCGGCGAATCCACGGCCAGAAGAACCGTATGCGTTCGCTTCAGATATAATGTCGGGTAAGGAGGTCCTCATGTATGTCGTCTGTGTCACCGTATTCGTGAAGGAGCCGAACGTCGCCCAATTCATTGATGCCACGCTGGACAACGCGCAAACACGCGCCGGGAGGCAGGGAACCTGCGATTTGATGTGCTTCAGGCCGAGGATGACCCCAAGCGGTTCATGCTGTACGAGGTGTACAAATCGAAGGATGATTTCGTGAAGCACCAGCAGACGGAGCATTATGCGCGATGGAAGCAGGCGGTGGCCGACTGGATGGCCCAGCCGAGGCAGGGCGTGAAGCACAATTCGGTGTTCTTCGATTGACCATTGCGGACCGCGAGTGAGGAATGGAATTTCAGATTTCAGATTTCAGATTTCAGATTTCAGATTTCAGATTTCAAAATTCCTACGCCAACCTCACCGCCACTCCGTGCTCGTGCAGGAACTGCTTGACCTGCCCGACGCTGTAGGTCCCGAAGTGGAAGATGCTCGCCGCCAGCGCGGCATCGGCCCGGCCGGTCGTCAGCACATCCAGCATGTCCTTGGGCGAGCCCGCGCCGCCGCTGGCCACCACCGGAATCTTCACCGCATCGCTGACCGCCGCCGTCATTTCCAGGTCATAGCCGGCCGTCGTCCCGTCGGCGTTCATGACGTTCAGCACGATCTCGCCCGCGCCGCGCGACTCGGCCTCCTTCGACCACGCCATCACATCCACGCCGGTATTCACGCGCCCGCCGTTGATGAAGACCTTCCACTGTTCCCGGCCATCGTCGCCTTTCACCCGATTGGCGTCGAGGCCCAGGACCGTGGCGCAGCGGCCGAATTTGCGGGCGATTTCCGTGATCAACGCCGGGTTCTTTACTGCGGCCGAGTTGACGCTGACCTTCTCCGCGCCGGCCTGGATGAGACGGGTGGCATCATCGAGCGTGCGAATCCCGCCGCCGACCGTCAGCGGCATGAAGATGTTCTCCATCATGCGCCGCACAAGGTCGGCCATGATCTCGCGGCCCTCGTGGCTGGCCGTGATATCGTAGAAGACCAGCTCGTCGGCCTTGTCGGCCTGATATCGCCGGGCCTGCTCGACGGGATCGCCGGCGTCAACGTGATCGAAGAACTTGACGCCCTTCACCACGCGCCCGCGATCGACGTCCAGACAGGGAATGATTCGCTTGGTCAGCATACGAATGCGATGATAGGGACAGCCAAAGGCTGATGCAAAGCTCGGGTCATATGAGGAACTGGCCGATATGCCGCCGGGTCAGCAGCAGCATTTTCTCGCGCAGCGGGCTGCGCCCCCAGGTCAACCCGTGCGGCTCGACGGAGAGCCAGCCACCGTAGTTGTGTTCGTAGAGGAACGCGAAAATTTTGCCCCACTGGATGTCGCCCATGCCGGCCGCCGGCTGCGACACAAGCTGGCCACCGATCGACATGTGCTCCTTGATATGGATGTAGCCGATCTTGTGGCCATAGCGGCGCACGACCTCAAGATAATCATCGCCGTGGTGCTGCCAGTTGGCGGGATCGAATTTGATGCGGATATCGGGCCGCTGATCCCACAGGCGCTCGAAGGCTTCGAGGCTGTTGAGAAACGTCGCGCCGTGGACGGCATAGAAGGCGATCTTCAGGCCGGCCTTCTCGATGCGATCGAGGTAGGGCGACCAGACCCTGATGAACTCGGCCACGTTGCGCCCGACGGGCTCGCCGGGGATTTCGCCCGAGCCGGTGACGATCGTGTCGGCGCCGAGGATCTTGGCCTGGTTGATGAGATGGTCAAGGACCGCATGCGCCTCTTTGCGCTGGGCAGGATCGGGCGCAGATGGTTCCAGCCCCAGGCGCCGAGCATTGAGGCCCGCACGCCGTGCTTCTCATGGATGGCGCGCATCTTCGCGGCGGTCTCGGCGGTGAGTTCGCGGAAATTGCCCCAGTAGTTGTATTCGAGGCCCTCAAAGCCGTGCTCGCGGGCGAAGCGCGAATCGGCCTCGACGGCCGGCAGATCGTTATCTCCGATGAAGGCGAGTTTCATTTGCATAGCGGGGATTGTAACGCGGCCGCCGCGGGCTGTCGCACTTGCTCAAGCGAAGTTGATATAATGACTTCATGACCACGGCCGATATCGAAACGCGGCCCGCGCCGACCATGGCCGATCTGCTGCACGACCTGGGCGACATCCCGCCTCATCGCGTGCTCATGCGGCCATATCCCGCCAGCGAGGCGGATGTGCTCTCGCTGGACGATCATTACGACCGTCTCTACGAGCTGGTGGACGGGGTCCTGGTGGAGAAACCGATGGGTCTGCGGGAATTGATCCTGGCGGCGTTTGTCATCTTCAAACTGCAGGAGTTCGTAGTGCCACGCCGGCTCGGCGCCGTCTCCGGCGGGGCCGGCATGATGAAGCTGCGAAACCAGCTCATCCGCATTCCTGACGTTGCGTATATTCGCCTCCGCGGTTCTGGACGCAAGATTCCAAATAAGCGCGTGCCCGCCATCGCCCCGACTCTGGCGGTGGAGGTCCTCAGCGACAGCAACACGCCTCGCGAGATCAAGCGGAAGATCGGCGAGTACTTTGCGGCCGGCAGCGAGCTGGTCTGGGTGATCGATCCCGACACGCGAGCGGCCGATGTCTACACATCGCCGCGAGATTGCCGCCATATTGATATCGCAGGCGCTCTGCCCGGCGAGCCGGCTCTGCCCGGCTTCTCTCTGCTGATGAAAGACCTCTTCGACGAGCTCGACCGGCAGTTTGAAGAATAGCCGCGTCATCGAACACATCTTGCCGCGCAAGTGGGATATAGAACGATAATAGTACGGCAAAGGGTAGTTGCTGCGCTTGGCTCTTGTACTGGCGAGGCCGCACAGTAATATGTGATCGGAAGACTGCGTTTTACCGATGAGTTTACGCGAGATGCGCTATATGTACCGAGAATTCCATTAGGGGCGCCGCAGCGGCTGCCCGCGTCTCTTCTGGAAACCAGGAGCCAGGAATGAACGCGAAGAAAATGGGCTCGGAGGTTTTGAGTCGCTGGGTCTCCGCGCTGATCCGGGGGAATCGGGTCTATGCCCCGCAGGCCAAGGGCGATCGCTTCGCCTATGACCTGCTGCAAAGCGCGGCGGACCTGCGGCTGGACCACGATGTAACCATCCTGCCCCCGAAGAAATACCTCCTGCCGCCCGCGGAGGTGCTGCTCACCTTCACGCGGGGCGGCGAGTTCAAGCCGGTCGTCAATGCCGAGCCGCTGGTGCTGTTCGGAGTCCATCCCTACGACGTGGTGGCCATCGCCCAGATGGATCGCTACTTTGCCCAGGACAACCCCGACGCACACTATCAGGCCAGGCGAAAGAACGTGACCATCGTCGCATGCGACGTGCAGAACGCCTCCAAGGACGTGTTCGCGGGGTGCATGGGCACCGCGGCGACGCGCGATGGTTGCGACGTGCTTCTGACGCGCGTCGGCGATGAATACGTCGTCGAGTCGCGCACGCCGGCCGGCGAGGCGCTGCTGGCGGCGGCAGGGGGGCTGCCGGATGCCGATGCGGCGAGCCTTGCCCAGCGCGAGCAGTTGTGGCGCGATGCAGCTCAGCGATTGCGACGGCACGAGCTGAAATGCCGGCCGGAGGACCTCAAGGGGCTGCTGGATCGCACTTACGAAAACCCCCTCTGGGCGAAGAAAGCCGACTCGTGCTTCTCCTGCGGATCGTGCGTGATGGTCTGCCCATCGTGCTTCTGCTTCGACGTGCAGGACGATGTCAAATGGGATCTCGCCGGAGGCGAGAGGCAGCGGAAATGGGACAGTTGCATGCTGACGGGCTTCGCGCTCGTGGCCGGCGGGCATAATTTCCGCAAACAGCGCCTGGAGCGGTATCGGCACCGCTTCTACCGGAAGGGCAAGTACCTGCCGGGGCGATATGGTTTTGTCGGTTGCGTGGGATGCGGCCGATGCGTGGCGGCGTGTACCTCGGGGATCGCCAATCCGGTGGAAGTCTACAACTCACTGCTGGAGGCTAAATGACGACGGCAGCCTTGACAGATACTGGCAGGGACTTGTACCTGCCACAGACGGCGACCGTGCTGTCCAGGACGGTGTTGACGGCGACGGAGATGATGTTCGATATTCGGCTGGACAGCGGCGAGCCGCTGGGCCAAATGCCGGGGCAGTTCGTGGAGGTGACGGTGCCGGCCGTGGGCGAGGCGCCGATCTCGATTTCGTCGGCGCCCGACGGCAAGGATGTCTTTGAACTCGTCGTCCGTCGCGCGGGCAAGGTGACCGCGGCGCTGCACGAGTGCCGCTCGGGCGAGAAGCTGGGGATTCGCGGGCCGTTCGGCACCCATTTTCCCGTCGATGGCGCCATGAAAGGCCGCGACGTGGTCTTCGTCGCCGGCGGCATCGGCCTGGCACCACTGCGGTCGGGCATTCAATATGTACTGTCGCACCGGGCGGACTACGGCAAGGTGACGATCCTGTACGGCTCCAAGACGCCGCAGGAGCGATTGTTCCTTGACGAGCTGGATGACTGGGCCCGCCGGAAGGACCTGAAGTTCATGGAGACGGTGGATCGGGCGGATGCCACATGGAGGGGGAACATCGGCGTGATCACCAAGCTGATTCCGGGGGCGCAGATCGACCCGGCCAAGTCGGTGATCATCGCGTGCGGCCCGCCGATCATGTACAAGTTCGTGGTCGTCAGCCTGTATGCGGTGAACGTGACTAACGAGAACATCTTCGTGTCGCTGGAGCGCAAGATGAAATGCGGGGTGGGCAAATGCGGGCATTGCCAGATCAACGGGCTGTATGCCTGCATGGACGGCCCGGTGTTCAACTACGCCGACCTTGTCGGGGTGCAGGAGGCGATCTGATGGGAAAGCCACGACTAGCCATATTCGACTTTGCCTGCTGCGAGGGATGCCAGCTCCAGATCGTGAACATGGAGGAAGGCATCCTGGACCTGCTGAGCGTCGTCCAGCCGGTGGAGTGGCGCGAGGCGATCTCCGACCAGAGCGACGGAGTATGACATCGCGATGGTGGAAGGCTCGATCACGCGGCCGGAGGATGAGGAGCGGCTTAAGGAAATCCGCCGCCGCGCCAGAATCCTGGTGGCGCTGGGCGCCTGCGCGACCACCGGCGGGGTGAACAAGCTCAAGAACAAGTTTGAGATGGATGAGGTGCGGCGCTGCGTCTACGGATCGGACGGCGACCATGCCGCACCTGTCTACGTATCCCACCAAGGCGCTGCACGAGGTGGTCAAGGTGGACTTGGCGGTCCACGGGTGCCCGATGTCCAGCGAGGAGTTCGCGTACATCGTGCGATGCCTGGCGGCGGGGACGATGCCGGTAATCCCCGATTATCCCGTGTGCGTCGAGTGCAAGATGCGCGAGACCGTCTGCCGCTACGAGTACAACGAGGTGTGCCTGGGCGTGATCACCCGCGCCGGATGCAACGCGCCGTGCCCGGCCGGCGGCCAGTGGTGCTTCGGATGCCGCGGCCTGGTGGACGATCCGAATGTCAATGCCGCCCGCGACATCATGCAGAAGTATGGCAGGACGGTGGGCGATCTGCTCAGTCGGATGCAGCTTTTCAACAGTACGGAGGCCCGCGGTGACCAAGACGCTAAACATTGATGTCCATCACGTCACGCGGATCGAAGGGCACGGGAATATCCGCGTTCAAGCCGCCAATGGCAAGGTGGAAAAGGTCCAGTGGCAGGTGCCGGAGGCGCCGCGGTTCTTCGAGGCGATGCTGCGCGGGCGCTCGTATCAGGAAATGCAGACGGTGGTGAGCCGCATCTGCGGCATCTGCTCCTTCGCCCATTCGCTGGCGTCGATCAAGGCGACGGAGAGCGCGCTGGGCATCGAGGTTTCGCAGCAGACCGACCGCCTGCGCCTGCTGGCGTTCGGCGGCGAGCAACTCGAGAGCCATGCGCTGCACGTGGGATATCTGGTTGCGCCCGACCTGCTGGGCGTGAACTCGGTGGTGCCGCTGGTGACGTCGCACCCGGAGGTTGTGCTGGCCGTCATCCGTGCGCACCGCCTGGGCAACGAGTGGATGGAACTGCTGGGCGGGCGGCGGACGCACCCGGTCTCGTTCCGTCCCGGCGGATTCGGAAAGCTACCCAGGGAAGCGGAGCTGCGTGAACTGAAGGCGAAGCTGGAAAAGGTCGTGCCGGACCTGACGCTCATCGCCAAGACGGTGGCGGCGCTGGCCGGCAATCTGCCGGCTTTTGAGCGGCCGACGGAGTATATCGCGCTGGTTCAGCCGGGCGTCTATACTTTCTACCATGGCAAGATCGGCAGCACCGATACGGCCGACAGGCTGCCGGTAAGCCGCTTCGAGGAAGTGGCCAACGAGTACGTCACTGGTCAATCGACGGCCAAATGGACCAAGTGGCACCGCGACGCCTATGCGGTCGGGGCGCTGGCGCGGTTCAACCTCAACCACGCGCACCTGCATCCGCTGGCAGCGCAGACGGCGAAGATGCTGGGGCTGAAAGCCGCCGTGCTGCAATCCGTATATGAACAGCGTGGCGCAGGTGGTGGAGGCGGTGGAGGTGGTGGAAGCGGCCCTGCAACAGATCGACGCTCTGCTGACGGCGGGGATCAAGCCCGAGCCGCCGCGGCAGATTCCGCTCAAGGCAGGCACCGGCGTAGGCGCGGTGGAAGCGCCGCGAGGGACGCTGTTCCACAAGTACACGTTCGACGGCAGCGGGCTGTGTACCGCGGCGAACGTCTGCATCCCCACCAACCAGAATCACGCGAACATCCAGAAGGATTTCGAGGCGCTGGTGCCGAAGGTCATGGACAAGGAAGAGGCCAAGGTCCGTCTGATGCTGGAGATGCTGGTGCGCGCGTACGATCCGTGCGTGTCGTGCTCGACGCACTAGCGCATGGGACATGATGGCTGCGACGGGAAGCAAACGTGCTGAAATACAAGCTTTTCAAGTGGTTCGCGGGCTTGGTGCTGGTCTTCGGCGTGCTTTCCGCGTTTCTGGGCATCTGGGTCATCAGCCAGCGCATCATCCAGGAAGCGCAGACGCGGGTTCGCTACGACCTGAGCAGCGCGTGGGCGGTCTATCAATCGCAGCTCGAGGCGATCGAAACGGTAGTGAAGCTTGTGGCGGTGCGCAGTCCGCTGATGGAAGCGTGCGACGCGCAGAAGTGGGATGCGGCCTCGCGGCAGGAGATCCAGGGAATCCTTGCCCGCGCGTGCCTCGATTTTAACCTGGATTTCCTGACGGTGGTCTCGCCCGAGGGCCAGGTGGTCGTGCGGGCCAGGTCCGAGCATACCGGGGAATATCGCAACGCCGAGCCGCTGGTGGCCACGGCGCTGGAAGGGGGGCCATCCGGGTCCGGCACCGTGCTGTTGTCGCGTCAGGAACTGGCTCGTGAAGTCGACGGGCCGAAGCTCACGGACCAGGCGTTCCTGAACCTTCAGGAGACCCCGCACGCGCGCGTGAACCCCCGCACCACCGAGGACCGCGGCATGGTCATGCTCGCCGCCGCCCCCGTGCGGAAAAACCGGGTGGTCGGGGCGATCTACGCCGGCATTCTGCTGAACCGCAACGAAGCCTTCGTGGATCGCGTGCAGAAGATCGTCTTCGGCGAGGAGAGATATCAAAAAACCGCGATCGGGGCGGTGACGGTGTTCCTGGGCGACACGCGCATCGCCACGACCATCCGCCACGACAACGGGAATCGCGCCTGGGGACGCGCGTCTCGAAGGAAGTGGCCGACCGCGTGCTGGACAACGGCAGCAGTTGGGATGATCGGGCGTTCGTGGTTCACGACTGGTACATCACCGCCTACGACCCGATTCGCGACACTCATGGCACCGTGATCGGCATGCTCTATGCGGGCACGCTGGAGCGGCCCTTCAGCGATCTTATGCGCGGCATGATCCTCCGCTACGCGGCGCTGATTGCCGTGGCGCTGCTGGTGGCGCTGCTGATAGCGATGTTCATCGCGGGCCGGCTAGCCCGGCCGTTGCACAATCTCGCCGAGGGCGCCGCCAAGATGCGCCAGGGCCGGGGATTCGAGCCCGTTCAGGGCGACAGTAGCTGCACCGAAACGACAGGGCTGATCCAGGCCTTCAACGAGATGGCCAGCACGCTCACCCAGCGCGAAGGGCAGCTCAAGGAAGCCAACGACCGCCTCGCCGGCGCCAACGATTCGCTCAAGGCGATGAACGCGCATTACATGGAAACCCTGCAGTTCGTTTCGCACGAGCTGAACAGCCCGCTCTCGTCGATCATGAACTACGCCTACATGCTTCGTCAGAAGCTGCTGGGCGGCCTCACCGAGAAGCAGGAGAGCGCCATTGAGGTGATGAGCACCAACCTCAAGCGCGTGATGGAGATGATCCGCCATTACCTGAACCTGGCGCGGATCGAGAAGGGCGAGATCCAGCCGGTGCCGATGCGCGTCGCGGTTCGCGACGACGTGATCGCGCCGATCCTGGCATCGCTCCAGGCCGAGATCCATGCCAAAGGCCAGCGCGTCGACGACCTCATCGGCCCGCGGGTCATCCTGCACAGCGACCTGAACATGACGCGCGAGATATTCGAGAACCTCCTCGGCAACGCCGTCAAGTACGGCCGGCAGGGCGGGCTGATCACGCTGAACTGCCGTGTGGAGGGGCAGTGGGCCCAGTTTTCGGTGCGCAACGAGGGCGATGGCATACCGCCCGAGCGGCGCGGCGAGCTGTTCCAGAAATTCTCGCGCATCGAGGTGGGCGATTCGAAGAAGGCCCGGCGCGGCACGGGGCTGGGACTGTTCATCTGCAAGAAGATCGTCGAAGCTCACGGCGGCACGATCAGCGTCGACTCCGAAGTCGGGCAGTGGACGGAGTTCCGCTGCTCGCTGCCGCTGGAGCGGGATCCCAATCACGTGGCGGACAGCAAGACGGTAGCACAGGCGAGTGTTCCATTAACCGCGGTTCACGGCCAATCGGCCGCGGCAACTGACAGTGGACAACTGGCAATTACAAACAGGAGAGTACCATGAGCGCGAAGGAAAAAATCCTGCTGGTGGATGACGATGACGATTTCGTGAGGTCGACCACCGACCTGCTGGAGGCGCATGGCTACAAGGTCATCTCGGCCAGCAGCGGTGAAACCGGGCTGGAGCTGGCCAAACGCGAGCGGCCCGACCTCATGGTCCTCGACGTCATGATGGCGACGAAGACCGAGGGCTTCGAGATCGCCCGCCGGATACCGGCGTGCGCCGAGCTGCGCAACATGCCCGTGCTGCTGGTGACCGGAATCCGCAGCGAGATGAAGCTGGGCTTCCGCCTCGAGCCGGACGAGACCTGGCTGCCCGTCAGCCGGATCATGGAAAAGCCCATCGACCCGTCGATGTTCGTGGCGGCCGTGGGCGAACTGCTGCGCCGGCGCGGCGAAATGGACTTCAAGCACGGCGTGAAGCGACTGATCAAGGGGATTCTGGCCGAGAAGGAATCGGACCTGCACACGGTGTTGCCCGACACCACCGTCTACCAGGCGGTGCAGCTCATGGACAAGCACCGCATCGGCGCGCTGCTGGTGCTCGAGGAAGGCAAGCTCGTGGGCATCTGCACGGAGCGCGATTGCACGCGCAGCATCATCCTGCAGGACCGCCCGCCCAAGACAACGCCCGTGCGCGACGTCATGACCGCGCCGGTGATCTGCATCTCGCCCGACGACACCACCGAGGAGTGCATGTCGCTCATGACGCACAAGCGAATCCGCCACCTGCCGGTGATGGACGGCGGAAGGCTGATCGGCATCATCTCGATCGGCGACGTGGTGCGCGCGGCCGTCGCCGAGAAGAATTTCATGATCGAGCAGCTCGAGAGCTTCATCACGGCCGGGTGATGGGATTGTCTGAGTTTCTGAAGCGGAAGCGTCAGCGCCCGCCCCGGTGGCCCGCCCGAAGGCCAGGGCGGGCGCTGACGCTTCCGCTTCAGATAGGTACGTCGAACCTTTTACATGTGCGCCGTTGGCGGCGCGGCTTCGACGGGCTGCTCCACGGCCGGCTGCGGCGATGCCGTTGATATGAAGTTGACCTGGAAGGATAGCTGCTCGAGCTGGACGGCCAGATCCACCGTACACATGCCGACTTCGGGAGGAATCGCGACGCCGACGGGGGCGAAGTTCAGGATGCCGCGGACGCCGGCGCCGACCAGTTGATCGACGACCTCCTGGGCGGCGGGCGTGGGGACGCTCATCATGGCCAGCCGGATGCCCAGCGCCTGCACCGTGCCAGGCAGTTCGCCCATGGCCTGGATGGTGAACGGGCCGACCCGCTTGCCGATCTTCGCGGGGTCGGCGTCGAAAATGGCCGCGATCCGAAACCCTTTCTTCTCGAAACCTCTGTAGGTGACCAGGTGCGCCCCAGGTTGCCGGCGCCGACGAGCAGCACGTTCCAAGTGCGGTCGGTGCCGAGGATGTGGCGGACCTCGGAGATCAGGTCCTGGACGCGGTATCCGATTCCCGGGTGGCCGAACTGCCCGAAATACGCCAGGTCCTTGCGGACCTGGGCATCGGTGAGGCCCAGGCTCTGCCCGAGTTGTTTGCTGGAAATCGTCATGCGATCCGTGTGCCGCGACGCTTCGAGCTGGCGCAGATAGAGGCTGAGCCGGCGAACGGCGGGAGAGGGGATGCCTTCCGGTCGCGTGTTCTCCATGGGGCTCCTGGCGATGGCGGGGGCCAGACCGCTGCGGCCGCTATGGGCCAAGCGCGATGGGCCGGCCGTCAGGCGGCGTGGGAACTGGTCCACCGGGGCTCGCCGTGGGGCCACAATCGGCCGAAGAAGTCGGGGGAAACGGGCGTGCCATCATCCCAGTTCTGCTCCTCGGCGACCATGGCGAGGTGATTGAGATCGTGCTGCATCGCCTGGGCGATATCCGATCCGGCCCTGGGGATGTACGCGTAGCCGATGGCATAGGCGAACGCGGCGTACTCGGCGGCGGAGCCGATGTAGCAGTCGCTCTCGCCGGCGTAAGCGTAGGCATAGGCAGCGTAGGCGGCCGCATAGCCCGCGCGGGCGGCGGCGGCGTTGGTGGCATACTCGCTGGCGGCGCAGGCGGCTCGCGCCGCGACGGCGCGGGCGTCGGGGGAAGGTTGCTCGGCGTGGGCGGCCGCATCCTCGGTCATCTGCACGGCGCGTTCGATGGCGGCGATCTGCTTGTCGCTGAGCCAGGCGCCGGG
The DNA here is from genome assembly GCA_963836515.1 of uncultured Phycisphaerales bacterium. GTDB lineage: Bacteria > Planctomycetota > Phycisphaerae > Tepidisphaerales > Tepidisphaeraceae > CAWIJX01. Next base: position 493,220 of record CAWIJX010000004.1, on the reverse strand, counting down.
GGTCTGGCAGAGCGTCAGCACCCTTCGGGCGCAGTGGGCCGCGAAGGCAATGCGGGCCCAGCGCGGCAAGGCCGAAATCTGGTCCGGCGTAGGCAGAGAGTCGCTGTCGCAGGAACGGGCCTGTAGAAGCGCAGTCATAACAACTCCTGGTTCAGTGAAAAATTTCACGAATACCGTGAAAAAATTCACAAGCCGGTAATAGGATAGCACGCCCCGGATGAGTGTGCAAGAAAAAATATGGACGAGCCGCGGTTTTTCGTGGTCGGGTATCCGGCAAATGGGAGTGTAAATGTGCTAAATGTCGCTCGGTTCCCTGTCCCATCCCGCAGGCCGGAAACCTATGAACCTATGGCGAGCCATGGACGCCGGCCCACGCCGGCGGTATATTCTTGCCATGCTCCGGCGGAATCAAATCTCCTATCCGGGAAACAGTTTGCGTAGGTTTAGACTGATATTAACCCAAAGTTGCCTGGCATGTGTCCTGGCTGGTGTATCCACGCAGGCGGCGGATATTTCGCCGCTGGCGCGTCTTTCGTTTGAACCCTCGATGCAGGCGGGGTATCGCGATCAAGACGGAAAGCTGGTGGCGGGCACCGAGGTGATGCATCTGGTGCCGCACCAGGGCCGGCTTTATGCGAGCACCAGCCTCTGGATGGAAAAGGATCCTGCCGTGCCCAAGGCCTGCCAGGTGCTGGTGCTGGATTCGCCGAAGGGCCAGTGGCGCGTCGAGCGGCAGTTCACCGTGAATAATTTGCGCTACGGCAGCTTGCGTGAAGTCACCTTTTCCACCGACGGCAGCGGCCAGGCCATCACCCCGGTTTCCCTGTTGCTGGCCGCGCCGGATGTCTTCCGCGGTCCGTTGAAAGTCTATTGCCGCGACGATGCCACCGGGGAATGGTCCGCCTCGGTGCTGGGAACGGTCACGAAATACGCCACCACCCGCGCCATCGGGTTGCACCGCGATCACGTCACGGGGATTGACCGTATCTTCGCCGGCACGGACAAGCTGGGCATGATCGGCGGCGTCTATGGTCCGACCGCGCCGGGCGCATCCGGTGGGAAAAGACGCCCGAGTTCCCGACGCCGGAGGGCGAGCGGGTGATGGGTTTTTGCCATTGCAACGGGATATTTTACTGCGCCACCTCGCGGCACATCTACCAGCGCGCCGATGGTGCCATGCCCTCCTGGAAGGAAGTTCATTTTTGCCCCAAGGAAACCGCCCCGTGCGGTATTCGCGGCCTGTCGGCGGTGCCCAAGCCCGGCGGCAGCGGGGAAGTCCTCTGGTTCGCGGCCTTGAGCAAAGTGCGGCGGTTGGACCCGGCAGATGCTTTCAAAGAAACCATGGAGTTGGACATCCCAACGTTCCTGACGGAAAAGCTGGGCGTCAAAGTCACTTTCGCCCTTTCCGCCTACAACGAACTGATGTCTTACACCGTGCCGGGAACGACTGAGACGCTCTGGGTGTTTGGCTTTGAGTGCAGCCATCCGGCGGCGGTCGTGAACGCGCATCCGCGCATCCAAGCGCGCGTGCAGATGAGGGAAACCCCTCGGGCGTACTTCCCCGGCAACGCCCGTTACTGCATCCGCCACGCGCAAGGGGCCAATATCACCTACGAAGTGGCCGAAATCACCGACCCGCGCGAGCCGCAACTGGTTTCGACCCGCGTCACCGCCGTGTCTCCGTTTCCGGAAGACCAGGGCAAGGTGTTGTATTTCGGCGGCTATGACTGCAACTCGGTTCCGTCGCACAACACGGGGTGGGTTTACCGTGGCGCGCTGGCGGCGACTAAATGACCATGAGATCTAACTTCAATTCCCCCCCGGGGAAGGCAAATCCCTGGTATCGTACGAGAGCCTATCTCACCTTCGCCACGATCATCGTGACATCGTCGGTGCGTTCGCTCAGGCCGACAAACCTCCGCATGTCCCAGAGGATGTTCTGCGAGATGATGTCGGCCGAGGCGCCGCCGCAGCGCAGCGATTCCAGCAGCCGGGGCTTGCCCCAGGTCTGCCCCTGAAAGTTCATCGCGTCCGTCAGTCCGTCGGTGTACATCAGCAGCACGTTGTCGGCGCGGAGGTCCAGGACGTGCTGCGAATAGTTCTCATCCGCATCGACGCCGAGGATGAGGTCGCCCTCGGCCAGTTCCTGGATGGCGCCATCCCGCAGGAGCAGCGGCGGGGGGTGTCCGGCGTTGCACCAGGTGAGCCGCCGGGTGGCGGCGTCGAACACGCCATAGAACAGCGTGACGAATTCGCCGGGTCTGGCGTCGCGGCAGAGCATCACGTTGACCCGCCGCATGATCTCGTAGAGATAGTAGATGTTGTTGACGTTGGCCCGCAACGAGGCGCGCACCGAGGCCATGATCAGGCTGGCTGGAACGCCCTTGCCGCTGACGTCGGCGATCACCAGGCCCAGGTTCTCGCCGGGCAGGGGAATGAAGTCGAACAGGTCGCCCCCCAGGGCATAACATGGGACATACGTGGTGGCCAGATCGAGCGTAGGGATGGCCGGCGGCGTCTGCGGCACCATGCGCTGCTGGACATCGACGGCCATCGCCACCTGTTTCTCCAGCGCCGCGGCGTCGAGCGATTCCTGCAGGAGGCGGGAATTCTCGATGGCGGCGGCCGCCTGCGCCGCCACCGCCTTGAGCAGGTCGATCTCGAGCTGCGTGAAGTGCTGTTCCTGCGCCGTGTAGACGCGCAGCGCCGATCTGGCGGCCCTTGTAGCGCATTCCCACCGAGAGCATGGAGACGATCCCCTCGTGCTGCGCCTCGTGCGGGTATTGCACGCGGGGATCGCTGGCCATGTTCTGCACGTAGGCGAAGCCCCTGGGCGAGAGCGCCTCGCCGTCGATCTGAGAGCTGCTCAGGCGGATGGGGCCCTTGGCGAGATACTCGCCCGAGAGGTTGTGGACCGCGCGGATGACCAGCTCGTCATGCTCCTCGTCGATCAGGCGGATGGAGCTGGCCTTGGCCTTCATCACGTCGCAGACGAGTTCGACGGTGCGATTGAGGAGCTTGGGCAGGTCGCGCGTGTCGGCCAGCATCATCGCCACGTTGTAGACCGCCGTCAGCTCGTCGATGCGCTTGCGGAGCTGGTATTCCTGGAAGCACAGCCGTGCGATGGCGTTGGCCAGCAGGAACAGGAACTGGATGGCGGCCGCGCGGTTGGTGTTGGCCTGCATGAGTTCGTCGGCGAGGAGTCTCGCCTGGCGCGGCTCGATGCCGGCCCGGCGCGCCAGCTCGCCCAGCCGGCTCTCGTCGATGACCGCAGGCGCCTCGGCGACCGACATGCGGATGGTGCCCAGCCGCTGGTTGTTGACCATGATGGGCGCGACGTACTCAGCGCCCTGGCGGTGGGGGCCCTGCTCCAGCGAGTCCTGCGACTCCACCTGCGCGATCGCCCGCTGCTGCCGCAGGAACTTGGGCGTCGGCGCGGGCTGCGTCAGCAGGTTGCCCTCGGCATCCGTGATCTGCGCCTTGACGTTGGCCACGGCCGCAAAGCCATCCTGGATCTCCTGCAGCGTCGGCAGGTCCATGAAGTCGGTAAGGCGGAGATTGTCTGGGTCGGAAGCCGGCATTCTGGAAGCCCAAAGATTGTAGAAGCGGCGCGGGCGGGGACAAGTCTTTCATCGGCAGGGCGAGGCGTTGTCCGAGCCGGTTCCCGCAATGGCGGGCCACATCACCGTCCGACCTCGATCACGGCCACGTCCTCGGCATCCAGCGTGATGACTGCCTTGCCGTTTTCCCACCGCACGTCCTGCTGCCGCACCAGTTCCTTTGACGCATCCGTTGCGGCCAGCCCTTCCAGCGTGATCGTGGCCGACCGCCTGTTCTGGCGAATCGTTGAAGACCGTCAGGTACTTCTCTCCCCATCGCTCCACGTAGACCTTCGCATCGCTGCTGTGCGCCTGGTGATCGGCTGCCATCCGGCCTCGGCCACCAGTTTGCACAGCGGCACGTACTTCCTGAAGAGTGGCCGGTTGCGGTTGTACAGCTCCTTGCGCGTGAAATACTGCCCGGTCGAGGCATCGGCGCTGAAATAGCCGGGGAACATGCCGTAAGCCAGGCAACGCCTCATGTACTTTTCGCTGTGCTCGTAGGTGAACCGCTCGAACGGCGTATTCATGAGGAAGCAGTATGGCTTGGGCCCGCAGAGCGAGCGGCGATAGAGCAGTTGGTCATCGCTCATCGGGCGCCATTTTCCGCCGGGGTTCCAATCGGTTTCGGTGCCCATCACATCCAGCCACGGTGTCAGCCAGCACAGCGCGTGCGGCGCACCGTTGGCCATCATGAGCTTGCCCATTCCATGCACATCCTCGGCCAGGCCGCGCACGTATTCGTAGGCGATCAGCCCGCGGAAGATGGCCGGTTTGTGGCTCGCCGGAGAGAATGTGAGCAGCGCGCGGGCCGTCGCGAAATGCTCGCGCCGGAAGTTCAGCTCCTCCGTCACATATCCTTCGCTGGAATCGACATATTCGCCGTCGAGCTTGCCTTTGGCCGCCGGGCCATAGAGCTTCTCGATGAGCGGCTTGTTCCACTTGTTCTTGAAATCGGTGGCATCGCCGGCAACGCCGGGCGATGAGTTGATGCTCCACACCGCGCCATCGCACCAGGGCGTATCGAGCAGTTGCGAGCAGAACTGACCGCGCTCGTCCTGGATTCCGCTGGTGAGCAGCGCCTGGGCGGACTTGTCGCCCTTGGCCGCGAGCCGTTTGGCCTCGGCCAAGGCGGCGTCGATGGTCCGGGACATCTCCTTGGGCATCTTCATCCACCACGTCATCGGCTCGGTGTAGCGGAACGTCAGAATTCCATGCGCATCATCCCACTCGGTCTCGTCGTTGCCTTCCTTGAACTTGAAGCCGAAATCCTCCCATCCCTCGACCTTGCTGATCTTGGCGAACGGCATCCACAGGCCCTGCTGCGGCGTGCGGCTGCGGAAATAGTCGGGGAAGATGGCGTACATCGCCTCAACGGCGCCGCGGAATCCCCACGTTGCATCGAAGCTCATCGTGCAGAACCGCAGGTCGGCCGCCGTCTTCTCCGGCGTCAGCCCCAGGTCGTAGGCGATGTAAAGCTCGCGCGACGCCGCGCTGAATCCCACGCGGAAACAGGCTGGCATTGCCATATCCAGCATGATTGCGCGGCCGGCATTTCCCTTCGCGACGGCTGCCAGCGGGTACATGGAGATTCGGCCGCCGCTGCCGGTCAGCCGGTATTCGCGCGGCGACTGCGCCGGCTCTTCGCGGCGCGGATCGGCGAGCCATCGCCAGCCATCGCCATCCACGGGCATCGTGTAGACCAGCGTGATCGCGCGGTCTTTCCCGGTTGTGTCCGTCAAGCGCGCGTTGCACATGCTGCGCGCGGGCCGGTCTTCTCTGTGGCCTCCAATTTCAATCCGAGCGCCTCGCCATTCTCGAATCGCACGAAGTCCGAATCGGCCGCAACGTCGCGGACCAGGTAGCCGGCCTTGCCTGCGCTGTTGATCGTGGGAACGCCGTCGAACATCGCCCCGCCTTCTGGAACGGTTACCTGCACGAGCCGCGCATCGCGGAACCACGCCCGGCCGCCGTGCCGCCGGAGCAGCAGGTGAAACGAGAGCGACTTGACCGGCTTGTCGGGCATGATGCGCACCTCGCGCCGTTGCCAGTCGTGCGTGCCCGTGTCGAAGATACCCACCTGCCCCCACAGGTGATCGCCGTCGGCGTATAGCAGGTCGAGATACAGCGAGTAATCGGAGTCGCGGCTGCCGCCGACATTGTCCGCCTTGCTCCACGCGCACGCGACGATCGGCTGCGGCGATTTCTGGTTCAGCACGATGTGCTGAGACACGCCGCGAAGCGCGGTCGCATCCGCGCCGTTGTCGCAGACGAAGACTTCGCCCTCGCGCGTGAAGCCTTTCCCAAACGCCTGCCATGCGCTGGGCTGCAGCAGGCTCTGGCCCTGGTCATCGATTCGCAGGATCCGCTTGGCCACCTCCGCGTGTGCGTGCAGCGACACCGCGCCGGCCAGCGCCGCCGCCAGCAGGATGCTCATCATTCTCATGGGGAATCCTCACGGTTGCGCAGGCCGGCGGCCGGTCGAAGGCTTCTCGGCCCTCGCCTCGTTCATCTGCACCGCCTGCGGGATGATCAGCAGAACGTTCTCATACCGCTTGACCTGCCCCTCCTCGACGAGGAACGCATGCCCCAGGCTCATGCGGGCCGACGCCTCTGCCGACGGCCCGACGATCAGGAAATTCTCCACGGCCAGGTCCGTCTTGAGATTCAGCTCGAAGAGCTTCTCGGGCGTGATCACCTCGATCTCGCGCGTGTCGATGTCGCCGATGGCCACCAGTTTCTTCCGCAGGGACCTCACCATCGGCACGATGCCCAGCCGCACGTCGCCCGCGCGGCGCGGCGCGGGCTGAAATTCCAGCACGAAGACGTTGTCGCAGTTGTCGTAGCTGCGGATGGGGAACGTCTGCTTCTCGTCGTAGTGGTAGATCACCTGCGAATCGACGTGCTCCTTCATCGGCACCTCGAACGTTCGCACGTTGCTCGCCACCAGCATCCACGGCCGCGCCAGGGTTCCCCGGCCGGCCAGCACTTTCAGGAACGACTCCATATCGGCATACGGCGCGATCCCCACCCGAATGCCGTTGCGCTGGAGGATGTCGTGCGTGGGCGCATTGACGGCGTTCTCATCCACACGTTTCCAGAAGTCAGCGCTGCGGCTGATCGTGCCCATCGGCACGCGATACTGGAAGATCGACAGGTTCACCTGCGGCCGGGTGAATACCAGCGGATCGGCCGCCTTGACCATTCGCGGCGCCTCGCGCGTTGTCGGCTCCGCCGGCGCCCGCCTCGGGGCGGCGGCCACGGCTGGCCGTGTCGCGACGCCGCTCTCCTGCTGCGCCGCGTGGTGGTGGCGCAGCCCGTCACCAGCACCAACAGAACGACCGCTCGTAGTGCGGGCTTCAGCCCGTAGTTCGTAGTGCGAGCTTCAGCTCGTATCTCGTGCCCAGCCATCGCCACTACCTTTCGCCTCTTTACCCTTCCGCGATCACCGCCGCCACCTTCTCCAGCCCCTCTTCCCACACGGCCCGTGGGATGTTCAGGGGCGGCGCCAGCCGCACGACCTTCTGCGCCGTCAGGTTGACGATCACGCCGCGCGCGAGCGCGCGATCGATGAGCTTCTGCGGCGGCTCTTTCAGCTCGATGCCCAGCATCAGGCCCTTCCCGCGCACGGCCGCGATCTTCCCGGCCAGCTTCGCATCGCCGCCGAATCTGCGCCACCGCAATCTGGCCCATCTCGTTGGCGTGATCCAGCAACTGCTCGCGCTCGATCACATCCAGCACCGTCCGCGCGGCCGCCATCGACAGGCAATTCGCGCCCAGGGTACAGCCGTGCGTGCCGGGCACCATGTGCTTGGCCACGTGCGCCCTGGCGTACATCACGCCCACGGGCAGCCCGCCGCCGATGGCCTTGCCCAGGGTCATGATGTCGGGCTCGATGATCCCGCCGCCGCTCTTCTCGAAATACTGGTGGGCGAACCACTTTCCTGTCCGGCCGGTGCCGGTCCACACTTCGTCGAAGATCAGCGTCAAGCCGCGCTCGTCGCAGATCTCGCGGACGCGCTGCACGTATCCCGGCGGGTGGAGGTTCATGCCGCCTTCGCCCTGGATCGGCTCGATGATGATCCCGCCCGTCTCGCTATCGATCGCCTTCTCCAGGGCTTCCAGGTTGCCGAACTCCACCAGCGTGAATCCCGGCACGGCCGGCTCGAAACCTTCTTTCACCTTGGCGTTGCCCGTGGCCGCGATCATCGCCAGCGAGCGGCCATGGAAGCTCTTTTGCAGGGAGATGATCTTCCACCGCCCCGGCTTGTGCTCGCGGTTGCCGCGCAGGCGCGAGAGCTTGCACGCCGCCTCGTTGGCCTCCAGGCCGCTGTGGCAGAAGAACGCCTTGCCCGCGAACGTGTGGCGGTTGAGCCGCTCGGCGACTTCGATCTGCGGCTCGGTGTAGAAGGTGTTGCCGACGTGCCACAATCTCCGTGCCTGCTCGTTCACCGCGTCGATCAGGGCCGGGTGGCAATGCCCGATGATGGCGGCGCCAAAGCCCGCGAAGAGGTTGACATAGCGCTTGCCGTCGGCATCCCAGACGATGGACCCTTCGCCGCGGGCCAGCGAGATCGGTATCCGGGCGTAGTTTCCGATGAGAACGTTGTTTCCCCGCTCGATGATCTGCTGCATTTGCGACATTGCTGATTTACCTCAGTTGAAGCAACGGTGGGGCGGACATTCTTGTCTGCCGTCGCAAGACCGCCGGTGAGGGCACCGGCGGCACTGCTCAATGCCTCTCGGCCAGGGCCTGCTTGGCCCTGGCTCGCTCCAGTTGATGCTGTCGCAGGTTCAACGTCTGCTCATCGACTCCCTTGTTGGCGGCCGCCTCGGCCAGCTCCGCCCGCGCCGATTCAAAATCAATCTCCTCGGCCGGAATGCTCTCGGTTGTCAGGATCGTCAGCCTGTTGTCCTTCATCTGCGCCACGCCGCCATCAATGAAGTAAAACCGCTTGCTGCCATCGGCGGCGTCGAGCCGCAATGGCCCGACGCCCAGCTTCACCAGCAACGGTGCGCGGTCGGTCAGGATTCCGACGAGCCCATCGTGCGCGGGAACGATCGCCTGCGCAATGGCGCCGTCAAAGGCCTGCTGCTCCGGCGTAACCAGGGTGCATTGAAACGACATCGCGGGGAGTCTAGGCAAAATGGCCTCATCCGTAAAGCCTCACGTGGCATGGTCCTGGCCAACGAACTCAGCCGTTGTGTGTCTAGATTAATGGCTCGATGTGGGAGGTACGCGATGCGGAAATTCACCACTCAATCGTCCGGCGCCGAGGGGTTGGAGATGCGGCGTCTTCTGGCGGCATCGCTGGTGGGAACCGCTCTATACGTCGATGGGGGGATGCGCAACGATCAGATCGTTGTCCGACTCGATAACGGAACTATCACGGTCAATATCAACGGCCGGAAGTCGCAATATGCCGCCGATAGCGTGCTGCGGATGCGTGTGCGCGGCATGGCCGGCAACGATCGGGTCACCGTCAAAGGCGCTTTCGGCATTCCCATCACGATCGGCGGGAATGATGGCAACGATACGATCTACGGCCCCGATGCTCCGGCGACGATCCTGGGCGGAGCCGGCAACGACCTGCTCATCGGCGGTCGGGGGGACGATTCGATTCGCGGCGATGCCGGCCGGGATACGCTCAAGGGCGGCGATGGCAATGACTCGCTCGATGGCGGCGCAGGCGATGATCAGCTCTATGGCGGCAATGGCCGGGACCTGCTGCTGGGCTCTGCCGGCCGGGATTTGCTGCACGGCGGCGCTGGCAATGACTCGCTCAATGGCGGGGCGGACAACGATACCCTGTCGGGCGATGACGGCAACGATACGCTCAACGGCGGCGCTGACGATGATCAACTCTACGGCGATGCTGGCAACGACATTCTCTATGGCGGCGATGGCGATGATGAGCTGGATGGCGGCCGTGGCGACGATCTCATGAAGGGCGGCAGTGGCGACGACCTCCTCGATGACCATCACGGTGAAGATACGATGTACGGCGAGGATGGGGACGACACGCTCGATGCGTGCGATGGCCACGGGCACGACGTGCTCAGGCCCGGCCATGACGATGGCGACGAGGTCCTCTACGATGCCGGCGATCACGTCAGCGAATGGTGGCTGATGCACCATCAGACCGACAACAGCACGAATTTCGACAACAGCTCCAGTTCCAGTGCTTCTACGACCGACACGAACACCAGTAACACATCGCCCTCGGACAGCAGCACCGTCAGCCCCTCGGAGCCCGATGAGTGGGATTAGGGCCATCAGTTGTATATCGTGATGCTCAACCGCTCGACCGTCCGCATCGGTTTTCCATTGGCGCCATAGACGGGGTCGAATTGCCACAGGTAGACGGCGTTCTTCACGGGCACATCAATTTCGTTGCTGCCACTGGAGCGCACGATGGCCACATCCATCACCTTGCCCTCTTCGCTGACGCGGATCTTCATGTAAACGGTTGGGTTGTCCATCGTCGAGGCGTTGACCACGCCTTTGACATCCAGGTGCGGCCGGACGGTCTTTACTTTTCGGCCGCAGCGGGCGAGGACCTTGCCGGCGCGGAAGATGACGCTGCCGGTGCGCGAGAAGGCATCGGATTCGGCATCGCTCTCGGGCGCGGGATCGGCGGCCGCGATTGGCGGACCGGGCCTGCCGGGAGGTGCGCTGTTCTTGTCCGGATCGCTCGCATGAGAGTCGCCCGTTTTCGACGCGGGCTCGATGGGCGGGCGTGGCGCGACGGCTGGCGCAACGGCGGCCATCGCGACGACGACGGCGGGCCGGGTTGCGGGCATGGTTGCGGGTGGCGATGGAACCTTGGCCGGACCGAGCGCGATCGGCTGCAAATCAGGATTATCGAGCGGCGGCGGAGGCGTTGTGGGTGAGATGGCCACCGTGCGCGGCGGCGCGGAGGGCGGCGGAGTCATGGCCGCGGCGCGGGGCCGGACCCTGGGCACGAGTTCGGCGGCGGGGGGGCCAAAGGGCGTGTTGTTTGCCTTCGCATCGTCCATCTTTTCGACGACGCGCATGAGCTGCGCCGGCGCGATGCCGCCAGCGCCGTTCTGCCCCGGCGGCGCGGTGGATTTCGATGGCTCGTCTCCGGTCCTGCCAGCGCCGGCCGGGTTGCGACTGAGCCAGGGCTGGTCCTCGTTTCCCTGGCAGGCCAGCATCGGATCATCGAAGCCAACCGACGAGCGGAACGCGGTGCCCGTGCCGCTGGCTTCGCCGAGAGTGCTCTCGGGCTCGGGCATGAGCAGGGGGTTGGGCAGGTTGGAGGAGCCGGCGTTCTCCATCGACAGGATTCGCGCTGAGTGTCGATGCGAATCGAGGAATTCCGGCCGGGGATCGCCGCGATCCAGCCAGAGGATCAGCGGCACCATCAGCGCATGCACGAGCAGCGAGATGAGCAGGGCGGTAAGAATGCCGAGATCCGAGGGACGCATGAGGCCTTGGCCTTAAGCTCGTCATTATAGCACTCATTCCGCCGCGGATGGAATGCCGCTGGTCGGGCGCTTCGCGGCTGGCGGCGCTTGCCAATTGCGCAGATACGCTATCGCGGTATCCACGTCGGCCACGACGAAAAACAAGTTGTCCGTGCCCGGCCGGATGAAGTGCAGCGATGCGCCGTGCTGCATCATCTGCAAGAGCGGATCGTAATAGCCGCCGATGTTGAGCACGATGATGGGCTTGGTATGGACGCCGAGCGAGCGATTGACGAGGACCTCGAAGAACTCCTCGAACGTGCCGATGCCGCCGGGGAAGGCGATGAACGCATCGCCGCGCTGCTCCATGAGCTGTTTGCGCTGCCGCATGTCGGGAGAGACGATCAGCTCATCGCACTGGGTATCGGAGATCCCTTTATCGACGAGTATTTGTGGCGTGATGCCGACGACCCTGCCCCCGGCCGCGCGGCGCCATCCGCGAGCCGCTGCATGCAGCCGATGGCGTTGCCGCCGTAAACCAGCGTCCAGCCGGCGCGGGCGATAGCGGCGCCGAGCTGCCCGGCGGCATCTTTGAACGTCGCCGCGACGGCGCGGGCGGAGGAGCAGTAGACGGTGACGCTTCCGATTTTCGATTTTCGATTTTCGATTTTCGATTGAGGAGACATTGGGGATTCAGATCTCAAATTTCAGATTTCAGATTTCAGATTTCAGATTTCAGATATCTCAGATTTCAGATTTCACATCTCAGATTTCAGATTTCAGATTTCAGATTTCAGATTTCAGATTGCGAACCACGTGCGCGGCGATGCGGCTCCGCCAATGCGACTTGAGGCATATGAAGTCTGAAATCGGAGATTTGAAATCGTTTCGGGCTTCGTCCTTCGTCATTCACTAGACCTTCGTCATTCGGCCTTCGTCATTGCTTCCCCACGTATCCCTTCTGCCGGAAGTACTCGATCGCCTCTTCGGTCGTGCTGAAGACGCGTGTCGCCGTTTCCGTGATGAACGGCGAGGGCATGGCGCGGCAGGCCCAGACGACGTAGACTTCCTTGCCGCCTTCGAAGGCGTGGTGCAGTTCGCGCTCGACGCCGCTGGAGAGGCCGGGTTTGCCGTTGGGCAGCTCGGGGATGAAGCTGACGATCATGTCCGACTGATCGACCATCTTGAAGTCGCGGGCGTAGATCTGGCCCATGATGTCGCCAGAAATCTGCAGCACGTCGGCCGTCTTGAGCACGATCGGGCCTTCGGCCGCGTCGATCTGGATCGTCTCTCGGCCTTCCTGCTGGGCCTTTTCGGCGGCCGCGTAGAGACGAAACTCGTCCACGTCGCCGGGATCGAACGTCGTGAAATGCTGATGAATCGCGGCCTTGAAGAGCTCGATCTGCTCCAGCGTCTTGGGCAGGTCCATCACGTGGCTCATCGGGAAGGAGAGATAGACCTTCTTTCGCTGCGGCTCGAACATCAGGCGGTAGATCGTCTGCGACGTGGGTGTCTCTCGGCCGCGGCTGATCATGTAGAAATGGCCGTATCCGCGAGCGATGTTGGCGAGGATCTCGGTGGCGAGCAGCTCCTCTTCCCGCCAGACCATGACATCCTTGAGCGTGTGATCGATGTCGTGATCGCGATTGAGCCGCTGGTGAACGCTCTCGGCATTATCGAGCAACGTGATGTAAAGGTCGGCGTTGAACGCCTTGACCTGGTCGAAATCGAACGCGGCGAACAGGCCGTGGCGCCAGCGGAACGTGGCGTGGGTATTCAGCACGATGTCGGGGTGCTTGTCGGCATCGCGCAGGATTTCCTTGAAGACGGCGCGGCGAAGCGTATTCAGGCGAGAGATCGGCAGATTGAGGATTCGGCCCTGCGGGATGTCCGGGGCCTCCTCGTACATCATTCGCCCGACATTGAAAATCTTGATCGGATGGGATGCGGCCCGGGCGATCTCCTCAAGTCGCTGAAGATAGGGGCCCTTGTCCACCCCGACCTGGCCTGTGATCATGACTCGCATGTCTTCTTCCCTTGGAAAAGATCAGAATGGCGGCGGCGGCGTGATCCGCTCAAGCTCGTCGCGCAGACGGGCCGCCTCTTCATACCGCTCCTCCTTCACCGCGCGATCGAGCTGCTTCTGAAGCTCGCGCACCGGGTCGATCGGCAGCTTCTGCTTGATCTCCCTGGCAAATCGCCGCAGCACCCTCGCCTCGTTGGCCTGCTTGAATGCCTGGGGCTGGCCGAACCGCTCGAAGAACTTGCGGATGTCGCGCAGGCCGCGGCGGACGATGCGGTAGGCGACGGGGTAGTTCTCGCGCTCGACTTCGATGCTTGCGCAGGCGCGGGTGTTCATCATGAGGATGTACGGCCGATACTGCTCGAGGACCAGCCGATCGTGGTCCGTCACGCCGTACCTGCCGCAGAGATCGATCACGCGGAGGTTGCGGTCGGTGTCCAGGGCGACGCCCTGGAATTCGCCGAGTACGAAGAGGCTCAGGTAACGGTGATAGTACAGCATCGCCTCCTCGCGCAGCGACTGGCACTGCGCCTCGGTGAGATGAAACCCCATGGCGTTGCCGTGCTTGTGGCGGTACTCATCGAGGCGCTTCTGGTGATACTCCAGGAGCGATTCGTACCCGTGGGGGCGCGTGCCGTCCGGCCGGCCGGTGACTTCCATCTGGAAAAGGCCCAGCTCCAGTCGCATCTGCAGCTTCGGCTCGCCGTCGAGCCCGATGATCTTGCGGACATTGATCGTGCCGGGCTCGTATGCCCAGCCATCGAGGACGGGAGCGATGTCTTTCAGGGCATATCGCGCCGGCCGCTTGCCTGTGGGTTGCTTCTCTTCCGCCATATGCTCTATTCTAGCCTGAAGAGGTTGCGGTTGCCACGGTGCCCGGCCGGCGGCATACAGTTGAGTATGAGTGATCCACGACTCCAGGTGTCGGTGATTGCGGCCACCCTCAGCGACGATCCGCGCCAGGCCGCCGAGGCCGCGCGTCTCCATGCATTCGACGGGCTGCTCTACGATGCGTTCACTTCCCGGCTCAATCTGCCGGAGCTGTCGGTATCGGGGCTGCGCGAGTTTCGCCAGATGCTGCGATCGCAGGACCGGCAGCTCGTGGGCCTGCGCACGGACCTGGGGACCAAAGGCATGGGAATCGGCGCGGATGTGGATCGACTGTTGGCGCGCTCGCAGCAAGTGCTGCAGTGCGCGGCGGCGCTGCTGTCGCCCCTGGTCTGCCTCGATGTTGGCGCTCTGCCGCCGGCGACGGCCGACGTGAGCGCGAGACGCGCCATCACGCCCGAACAGGCGGGGAAGATCATCCTGCCTTCCATGCTGATGGCCGCGCCGGCGCCACGGGAATCCGGCGTGTCGGGCGTGCCGGGGAAGATCGACTCCGTCTTCGCCGCGCAAGTGGATGCGGCACTGATCGAACTCGGGCGCATCGCCGACCGATATAGCGTGACCGTCGCTCTGCGCAGCGATCTGGCGAGCTTCGCCTCAATTGAGCGGGCGTTGAAGGCGGCCAACTGCCCGTGGTTCGGCATTGATCTTGATCCGGTGGCGATCCTCCGGGATGACTGGAGCCTGGACGAGGTCTTCTCGCGTCTCGGCCCGCTGGTGCGACACGTCCGCGCTCGCGATGCGCAGCGCGGCGACCAGGGGCGAACCAGGCCCGCAATAATCGGCCGGGGCGACGTACCCTGGCCGCAACTGCTGTCGGCCCTGGATGAAACGGGCTATCATGGCTGGCTCAGCGTTGACAGCGGCGAGCTGGCCGACCGGGTGGCGGCGGCCGACATGGGGCGGGAGTTTTTGATAAGCGCAGGGTAGATCTTTGGAGTGGGGAAACTTGTTTCCGCTTTGTTTTGGATGCCCGCGCGACGGCCGAAAGACAAAGGAGGAACTTGAACAGGGACGGATAGACGCCCCCGTTCGACTCCCCTCCCCGTTCGACTCCCCCGACCGGAGATGCGTCGGCGACGCCCATGCCGCTACGGGCTTGCGGACATGACGCTTCTGCATCATAACAATCTGTATGGCTCGCCGGACGGTGATCATGCTAGGGCTCTGGGCAGTCGTGCTACTCTCCGCGGGGGTCGCCTGCGGCGCGCCTGACCCGTTTCCGGACCTCCCAGGGCTTCTGAAGAACCGCAAGCCCATGCCGACATCTACCACCTGGGATTGGTGGACCGCTCTCGGCCCGTTACTGCTCCTGATTGGGATGGGAGGCACGGCGTTCGCCGAGGACAAGCTCCGCCAGGCGCTGATTCGCGACGGGTCGATCCGGTGGGATTTCGGCCGCAAGGAGCTGTACGGGATCATCGCGGGATGCCCGTTTTTCGCCTTCATCATGGCCGGAGCCATGCTGGTGCCCGTCCTCATTCACGTTGACAGCTACGTCCTGTCGATGATGCCGATTGTCGGCTGGGGGATTGCCGGCGGCGGCCTGATCAACGGCCTGCTGGCTTCATGGATGATGCTGCGCATCACACGATGGCAGCAGCCCAATCGACTGCGGTACGTCGCGGCCGGCGCAATCTGGCTCAACGCGTTGGCCATGATCGGCCATGCGTATTTTCTGTTTGTCGATCCCGACACGCTGCTCCAATTCATCGGCCCCAGGACGGCAATGGCCATCATCTGCACGATGGGCAGCCTTGCCCTCCTTCTGCTCTTCATGACTGGCAGTGAGGGCCTCCCCGCGATGCATGGACTCTTTCGTGTTGACTGGGGATACGTCCGAGAGCGTGCAGCAAAAGCGCTTTGGACAGCCACCGTGCTGATCTCCTTCTTCCTGAATCTGGCGATTTTCCCGCTGTGGCAATTCCGGTCCCGGCTCCTGGGCATGCGTCACATGCCCTGGCGAATGGACTATGCCTTTACGTATGGTCCGGCGCTCCTGCTGCCAGTGGCATTGCTGCTCTGGCACCGCTCTCTCAGGATCGCACCGCAGAATAGGTTCCTCGCGGGACTCTCTGCTGTTCTGCTGCTTCTCGCCATCATGCAACTCGTAGCGTTTCACGTCCTGCCACGGTAGGCGGGCCACGGGAGTCTGCTCTGCCACCCAGCCGCAGACATGCGCCACCGCATTCCAGCCGGGGTTCCCGCTGCGAGATTCATGCAGCGAAGGGCCAAACAAAGGGGACACTGTAGATGAGCAGTGTCCGCCTTGTCTTTCGATTTCGGGATGGTGTCGAAAAACAAAGCGGAGATGAATCTCCGCACTCCAAGAGCCCTACTCCGCCGAGTCCGCCGGCGGCGGTCCCGCCTCTTCCATCTCGCCGGCTTCGGTCGCTCCCTCCAGGTCCATGAGGAAGTGGATGTTGGTCATCCGCTCTTCGCCGACCTTCTTGCGAAGGAGGCTGCGCGCGGCGCAGGCTGGTGCGGCGCGTGACGTGGGTCAGGATCAGGTGCTTGTTCTTGAGCTTGGGCAGGATGTCCAGGAGTTGCTCCAGGTGCAGGTGCTTGCCGACCTTGGCGCGCTGGCGGTGGGTGGCGTCGAAAAACGTGCATTCGGTCAGCAGGATCTCCGCGTTCTGGACATCGGGATGATCGAAGACCGGCCCGGCGGAGGTGTCGCCGAGATAGGTCACCAGCGGCACCTCGATGCGGTATTGGATCTCGACGCCCTGCTTGCGGAGGTTGGCCAGCTCGATGCCGGGGCGGCCCATGTACTCGGGCTTGAGCTTCTCGCGCACGCTGATCAGGCAGTAACCCAGGCTCATCCCGCCATGGTGTGTCTCGATGGCGCGGATCAGGAAGTCGCGCCGAACTGGATAATCCTCCCCGGAAGCAAGGCCCACGAGGTGATACGGCGTCCCCTGGCGCTCCACGTTGCGCCAGCACTTGATCATCGAATCGACGGGCCTCTCAAGCTTGCGCGGCACCACGACAGTGCCGGGCTTCATGCCCTGGAAATTGCGCTGCGACAGGTAATAGGCCAGGCCAGCGATGTGGTCCATGTGGCCGTGCGTGAGGCAGACAATGTTGCTGGTCAGCGCGAAGTAGGGGCAGCGGCCGATGTCGAAGCAGACATCCATCTCGGGAATCTGCACGACGGTTTCCTCGCCCGCGACGCTGTAGCCGATGATGTGCAGCGAATTGATGCGAAGGCGCGCGAACTTCTGGACGAGAAACGACTTCTGAAGCATGCACGGGGCAAGGTAATGGGAATCACGGCGTCTGTCGAGAGCCGTTACGCGCGATTCGTGCAGTTGCGTGAGCGGCCGCGAGGCCGGAAGATACCGCCATGGAAGAGGCCGCCAGGCGCTATGCCCGCCGCATCCTCGCACTGCACCTGCTGGCGCTGCTCCTGATTATCGGGATCGTGGCGCTGGTTGCCCGGCAGGTGTACCAGCGCACGCGCGAGCAGCTCATCGACATGTCGGTGCAGGACCAGGAGCGCCTGGCGGTGCAGACGGCCCACGGCATCCGGGGCGCCTACGAGTCGATCCTGGCGAACCTCGACATGATTCGGCGCAACGAGGAGGACTCGCCCGAGCCGGAAACCGCCCAGGGGCCGCGCGGACGCCACTGGCGCTGGCGCCGATCCTGGCGCGGCAGCTTGGGGGCCGCGTGTCGCTGATCTTCGGCGTGTCGCTGGAGGACTACACGATCACGGCCTGCCCCAACGATCGCCTGGATGAAGCACGCGAGCTGGTCAAGCGCAATCGCGACTGGCTCAAGTCCGTCCGCGCTGAAAGCATCAGCCACTTCCAGCTTATCGGCAAGGATACCTGGGGGCACTTGATCTCCGTGCCGGCGCAGTCGCCGCGGCGCGGGCGCTGGTCGATGGTGGCGGTGGTGCCCATGAGCGGCATCCAGTCGCGGTACTTCCGCGAGATCGACCGCGACCCGCAACGGCACCTCCAGGCGATGCTCGTCGACGGCGCGGGCACGATCATGGCGGCCTCGGACAGCTCGTCTTTGCACGTCAACCTGCTCGGCAAAGGGGCCGATCCCGTGCTGGCATCCATGGTCGATGACTTCCATCGCGCACCAGCCACGCGTAGCACGGCCACGCAAACCCGGCGCATCGCTGGTGAGACGAAGGTGGGCGATCGCATGGAGCGGCCGCGCCTGATCAGCCGGCATCCCATCGAGCTGCTGCCCAATAAGACCTGGCTGCTGATCGTCTCGTCGCAGCTTGCGGACGTTCGACTCGCTGGTGGCCGGCGTCTTCCGCAACGCGGTGCTGTGGTCGGGCCTGGTGATCGCGGCCATGACGGCCATGCTGGTCTCGACCTCGACCCAGATGATCCGCTCGCGGCTGAAACTGGAGCGCATGAAGAACCAGCTCCTCGACCGCGAGTTGTGGCAGGCCAGGGAGATCCAGCTCGCCTGGCTTCCGCAGATCAGCAAGGCTTTGGCGGGTTTCGACGTGGGCGCGGTGAACGAGCCGGCGGGCCATATCAGCGGCGATTTCTACGACTGCTTCGAGCTGCCGGATGGCCGGCTTGGCCTTACGATCGGCGATGTCACCGGCCACGGCATGTCGGCGGCATTCCTGATGGCGACCACGCAGCTTCTGATCCGCACGTCCATGCGGGATGTCGGCGACCCCGGGCGGTGCCTGACGGAGGTGAACCGGCACCTCTGCGTGCAGGTGTTCAACGGCCAGTTCACCACGGCGCTGGTCCTGGTGCTCGATGCGCAGCAGCGCGAGGTGCTGGTGGCGTCGGCCGGGCATTTCCCGCCGCTGCTGCGGACGGGCGATCGACTCGGCCCGCTGGATGTCCAGTCCCAGCTCGTGCTCGGCGTGCAGGAGGATGAGGCGTATGTCACGCAGCGATTCCACCTGCCCGAGGAGTTCACGCTGCTGCTCTACACCGATGGCGTCGTCGAGGCGACCGGATCGGGTCGCGATCGCTTCGGCCCGCAGCGGCTCGCCAACTGCCTGGCATCGTGCGACGGGGCGGCGCAGGAACTGGTGCGCACGGTGCTGGCGGCCGTGCGGCAGTTCACCGGCTCGCGCGAGACGACCGACGATCTCACGGTGGTGGCGGTGCAGCCAGCGCCGGTCGCGGTCGCGGTATGAAGATGCGCAGGGGGGGGCGACTCGCCCACCACGGCGAGCAAGAACACGCGGTGGGCGAGTACACCCACACTACACTTACCGTTTCAATCCATTCTGATAACTCACCCAGGCGGCAATCCGCTGAAGAAGCCGCTGGCAGGTGCTGCCGTTGCTGGCCGACAGGTCCCGCCCTTCGTGGGGATCGGTGTCGAGATCGAACAGCATCTGTTCCCCCACCGTCTTGTTGTAGATGTACTTCCACTTCCCGTCGCGCACGCCGTAGAGATGGTAGTCCATAGCGCCATAGGAGTAGGCGCTGCGGCCGGTTGGGATCGAAGAGGCTGTGGCCCTGCCAGTCGCCGGGACAGGGCATGTTCAACAGATCGAAGATCGTGGGATTGAGATCGACGTGCGCGCCGACGACCGTCTTCTCGCGCGGGCGATCCTTGAACAGCGCCGGGCTCCAGATCAGCATCGGTACATTGACGTTCTCCTGGTAGACATGCCCCGCGTGGCCGTAGGTGTTGTGCGGCGGGCCGAAGGCCTCGCCGTGGTCGCCGACGACGATGACGATCGTGTCTTTGTCGCGGCCGCGGGCGCGCAGTTCCTTCAGCAGCCGGCCGAGCTGGATATCCATCTCGTGCAGCGCGTTGAGGTAGTTCCCCAGGTCCCACCACATCTTCCCCCAGAACTGCTTCTCCGCGTCATTCCTGAGAAACGTCTGGGTTGCGTGATCGGGTCCCGCGTAATACGGATGATGCGTGCCCTGGTTCCATGAGTAGATGTAGAATGGCTTTTGGCCAGCCGAGTCCTGGTCCAGCCACTTGAGGATCATGTCCACCATGCACTTGTCGCGCACGCCCCAGGAGAATTCCCACGCCGGCGGCGGCGGCTCGGCGGCATTGCGGTAGTCCCAGACATCATCGAAGCCACGGTTTTTCAGGAACGCCGCCTGGTTGGCGAAGTTGTCGTTGCCGGCCGAGATGAACGCCGTGCGATAGCCGGCCGCGCTCAGTACCTGAGCCGGGGCGGTCCCTTTCAGGTCGGGTTTTTCGACCGTCCACTCGCGCCAGGTCATCGTGGGATACGTTGACAGCGTCATGGCCACCAGCGAGTTGGGCGTGTTGGTCATGTGCGAGTAGAAATTGTCGTAGATCAGGCAATTACCGGCCTCGGCCTCGGCCTCGAGGTTCTTCGTCGTCGGAAACTCGCTGCCATAGACACTGAGGAACTGCGTTCCCACGGATTCCAGGACGACCACGATCACGTTCTTGGGCCCGCGGGGCAGGTTGGCGGTGGGCGCTGCCGCATCGGCGGGGCGTTCGCTGACGCGCTTGAAATCGTTGAGGTTGTCGGCGGGGAAGGGGATGTTCAGATAAACGCCGCCCCCGTGTATGAGTTCACGCCAGCACGAGGCGACGAAGATGCAGTGCGGGCTATCGGCCACGCGACGCTCGTTCTTGCCGGCCGCCCAGGGAGGGAGCGTTACGTATCGCGCAACCATCGCATATAACAAGACGGCCAGTATGCCGCCGAGGCCCGCAGCGCGAATCGCGGGCGATCGCTTGCCCAGACCCATCAGCGCCGGCGATGAGTCCCACCACCGGGATGGCCACCAGGATGCCGATGATGATGTACATCAGCCGCTCGGCCTCAAGCGGCGCCTTTTTCAGATCGGCCGCCATCTCGCCGGCATTGCGCGGTGCGCTCCAGGATCTGCACGATGCCGACGTTGTAGAGCAGCATGCCCATCGTCGCGGCCACGGCCATGGCGCCGACCACCACGATGGCCTGCGCAATGGGAGTCAACACCCACGCCCGCCGCATGCGGATGGTCGCCAAGCAGCTCAGCAGCACATAGAGGAACGGCACGAGAAACCCGATCGCGAACAGACCCACCGACAGATAGTGGCCGATCGACGACTGCATGTTTTTCGCGTCGTTGCCCGAGTAGAGCATCGGCCAGGTCAGCGGCTGGTGCAGGTACTCAAACAACTTGACGCTGGCCAACCCGAACAGCGCGTTGATCGTGAAGATCACCAGCAGGAATATCCACAGCGCCCGTTGCAGGCGAGGCAGTGGCCACGTGAGCCACAGGAGCACCTGCGCGGCAATTCCCAGGCCGATCGCGTAGAGCACATCCTCGTGGGAGATCAGCGCGACCTTGGCCAGGAAGCTGATCAGCGGATTCAGAGCCGGAGCGCCAACCTTCCACCAGCCGCTGGGCATGAGGGGCGGGTCCAACGTCCACATGTCCGCCGCCTTGCAACCCACCAGCGCCACGATGAGCAGCAGCGTCATCCAGAATGCGCTGCGGCGGGGGGGCTGCGCCGCCGTTTCAGCCGGCCCGGGCGGTGGCACGTCCATCGGTTGCTGACTTTCCCATGTTGCGCCAGATTCCGTCATGACAGTTGTTCTACCAAATGATCGCCCACAATACATCCCGGCATGTCGCCCAGGCGTCACAGCCCTTACAAGCCCACCTTACCGTCGGCCGTTCTGCCGCTCACATTTCGGAACATTTTGCCGATGAAGGCGTTCAATTGTAGATAGGAGGATGGATGGAGAGAAAGGCCGCCGTGCGGCGCGTCGCAGCGCTGGCGTTCAGCGCTGCGTCCGGTGCTTCACGGCCGCGGAAGGGGAAAATGCGTATGACCGTCTCGACTGCCGCATGCGCGGCGGGCAATGACGCCCTGCCACGAAACATCTTCGATTACGAGGTCCTCGACTTCATCGGCGAAGGCGCGGGGAGCCTGATCTATGTCGTCGCGCACGGCGCGACGGGTCAGCTCCATGCCCTCAAGCACGTGTGCCGAAGAAGAGACAAGGACCAGCGGTTCATCGACCAACTGCAAAACGAGTTTGCCGTCAGCCAGCGATTCTCGCACCCGGCGCTGCGCCGCTGCATCGAGGTGCGCGACAACCACACGCTTTTCCGCAAGGCCACCGAGGCCGCGCTGGTGATGGAACTGGTCGATGGGCAGTCGCTTGAGTCCTCGCGCAAGCATGAGCTGCTGCGGCTGGTGGATGCGATGATCCAGGTGGCCGACGGACTGGCCTGCCTTCACGATCTGGGCCTCGTCCACTGCGACCTCAAGCCCAATAACATCCTGCTTGGCGCCAATGGCGTGAAGATCATCGACTACGGCCAGACCTGCCGCATCGGCTCGGTGAAGCAGCGCATCCAGGGCACGCCGGATTTCATGGCGCCCGAGCAGGCGCAATGCCTGCCGGTCACGCAGCGCACGGACGTGTTCAACCTCGGCGCCACGATGTACTGGACGCTCACCCGCCAGCCCATCCCCACGCTCTTCACGGTCGGCAAGGGCGCCAACAGCTTTCTCGTCGAAGAGCGCATCCGCTCACCGCATGAGATTGACCACGAGATTCCCGCGCCACTCTCCAATCTGGTCATGGAATGCATCCGGATCAACCCCGCCCGCCGCCCGGCCGACATGCGGGAGTTGCTGGGCGCATGCAGACGGTGCGGCATGCGATGCTGCGCGCCGCGGCGGCGGTGGCGTGAAGGTCTTGTCAGTGGTCAGTTGTCAGTTGTCCGTTGTCAGTGGTTGGATCCTTGGTTCGTTGGTCAGTGGGCCTCCCGCTCGATTGCGCCCTATGACTGTGGATGATCAGGTGCGGTCTGTCTGAAGCGGAAGCGTCAGCGCCCGCCCTGCGTCGGGGCGGGCGCTGACACTTCCGCTTCAGACAATGCACGGATCACGCACAGGCATTCGGTTTAGCCTGGATTCGCCAAAGTGGCGCAACTGACCAAGGGACGATTGACCCGTCCACGGACAACTGACCACGGACAACTGACGAGACCCGTTACGCTCTTAACGTCGCCCCCAACTCCTTCTTCGCCGCCTCCACCGCCTTCTTCACCGATTCCTCGACCCCTTCGCTGGTCAGAGTCGTGCTGGCCGAACGAAACACCAGCGTGATGGTGACGCTCTTGGTGTCCTTGTCCAGCGGCTTGCCACGATAAGTCGTGACGTACTCCAGATCCTCCAGGTCCGCGAGGTTCAGGGACCGCATCAGCTTCTCGATCTGCTCGAACCGCACGCTCTCGGCCACCACCAGCGAAAGATCGCGGCGAACGGCCGGGAACCGCGGCAACGGATGCTGCTGCGGGACGAGCTGCGCCCCGGCCAGCAGCTCTTCCAGCTCCAACTCCACGGCCGCGACGTTTTCGCGCAGCGACAGCTTCTCGATGATCGGGCGGTCGATCTGCCCGAGATATCCGACGAGCTTTCCTCCCCAGTCGATCCGGCCGCAAGCGCCCTTGGCAAAGCCATTGCACTGATCGGGAATCACGGCAATCGGCCGGTCGGCGTCCAGCTTGCCCAGCAGCACCTCAACGGCGCCGCGGATGTCGCGCAGGTCCTGCCCGCCGACGATCCCCAGCCGCCGCCGCTCGACAACCTTGCCCGAGGTGTCGCGCCAAAATGTCGAGCCGGTCTCGAAGAGCCGCGCGCCGATGGCGCCCGACGCTCTCGTTGCGCCGGACCGCCTCCAGCAGTCCGGGCAGCAGGCTCGGACGCAAATGGGCATTGTCGCGCCGGACGATCGGATCGGCACGTGGCAGACTCTTGGCCTCCGGCGGAACGAAGTCGTTGAGCAGGTTGTCGCTGATGAACGTCACGCTGATGGCCTCGAAATACCCGCATCCCACCAGCGCCTGCGCGATCTGCGACAGCGTGATGTTCTCCTTGCCCGGCGGCGTGAGCCGGATGGAAATCTCTTCGCGCACGGGGATCTTCGCATAGCCCATGACGCGCGCCACTTCCTCGACGAGGTCCGCCTCGATGTTCAGATCCAGCCGCCAGCTCGGAATCTGGCAGTCGATCTCCTCTCCGCGCAGCACCGGCCCCAGCCCCAGGCGTCTCAGACAGGCGACGGCCTCATCGGCGCTGACGTTGACGCCCAAGACGGACCGGAGCTTCGCCAGCCGTAGCGAGAGCTTCCGGGGCTTCCAGCCGGTCCCGCCGGCGGACGCCATGCCGGGTACAAGCTCTCCGCCGGCTACTTCGACGATGAGCTGTGCCGCCCGCAGGCTGGCTCGCTCGGGGAGCGTCGGGTCGATCTGCCGCTCGAACCGGTAGGAACTGTCGCTCTTCATCGCCAAGGCACGCGACGTCCTGCGGGTCGACAGCGCGTTCGAATCGCGCCGACTCCAGCAGCACATTTGCCGTGGATGGCGAGACCTCGCTGTCGATGCCGCCCATGACGCCCGCGAGTGCCACCGGCCGCGCTGCGTCGGCGATGACCAGCATGTCGGGCGTGAGCTCGCGATCACGGCCGTCGATGCTCGTGATCTTCTCGCCGGCGCGCCTGGCGCACGACGATCCGGCGCCCGCGAGCTTCTCGTAGTCGAATGCGTGCAGCGGCTGACCCATCTCGAACATGACGTAGTTGGTCACGTCGACGACATTGTTGATCGCCCGCAGCCCGCACGCCTCGAGCCGGCGCACCACCCAGGCGGGCGACGGGCCGATCTTCACACCGCGGATGATCCGCGCCGTGTAATGCGGGCAGAGGTCCAGCGCGTCGATGCGCACATCCGTCGGCGGGGGGGCTGTCTCCCTCGGCGCCAATGCCGAGAGCCTGCCGGCGCGATCCGAAAGCGGCCGATCGAGCAGCGCCGCCAGCTCGCGCCACGCCCAGGTGGCACAGGCAATCGCCGCGATTGCTGGTGACCTCCACATCGATCACGCTGTCGCTGCCGTGGCGCTCGATGAGCTCGACGGGAAGCCCGCCATTGGTCAGGGCATCGGCGGCCGTCTCGGCCGGCGGCGGCGAAGGAAGGAAATCGTTGAGCCATTCGAGGCTGATTTTCATGGTCTTGTTCCTTGACGAAGAGCGACAATCTAGCGGACGGCTGATAGGAATCAAAGTGGCAGCGGCGTCTCGCCGCTGTGCTGTCAACATCAGAGCCGAGACGGCTCTGCCACAGTTGGCTCACAGAGCCGAGACGGCTCTGCCACAGTTGGCTCACAGAGCCGAGACGGCTCTGCCACAGTTGGCTCACAGAGCCGAGACGGCTCTGCCACAGTTGGCTCACCGTGGCACCGGCGTCTTCTCCAGAGCCTCCTGGATGATCTGCTCATTCCGCACGCCGCCGTACTTGGCCTTGGTGTCCAGCACGATGCGGTGCGCCAGCACCGGCACGGCCAGCGCACGAATATCCTCGGGAACTACGAAGTCCCTGCTGGCCATGCACGCGGTCGCCTGCGCCGTGCGATACAGGGACAGCGATCCGCGCGGCGAGATGCCCAGACGCAGCCGTGGCTCGCCGCGCGTGGTCTCTACCAGCCGGACGATGTAGTCGGCCACCGCACGATCGACCTTCACCTTCCTCACCATCGCCTGCAGCGCCAGCACCTCCTGGCACGAAACGACCGGCCGAAGCGCGTCGAAAGGATGCCCGTCGTTCTGACTGAAGAGCACCTCGATCTCGTCGGGCAGCGCCGGATAGCCGAGCGTGATACGCACGGCGAACCGGTCGAGCTGCGCTTCGGGGAGCGGATATGTGCCCTGGAACTCGATGGAATTCTGCGTGGCGATGACCAGGAACGGCTGCGGCAACTCACGCCGCTTGCCCTCGATGGTGACCTGGTTCTCGCTCATCACCTCCAGCAGCGCCGACTGCGTGCGCGGCGATGTGCGGTTGATCTCATCGGCCAGCAGCACATTGGTGAATACCGGGCCTTGGCGGAACTCGAAGGAGCCGTCGCGCGGGTTGTAGAAGCTGCTGCCGGTGATGTCGGCCGGGAGCAGGTCCGGTGTGAATTGCACGCGTCGGAAGATGCCGTCGATCGACCGCGCCAGCGACTTGGCCAGCGTGGTCTTGCCCGTGCCGGGGACATCCTCGAGCAGCACGTGCCCGCCGGCCAGCAGCGATACGAGCAGCAGCCGGATGCTCTCGCTCTTGCCGCGGATGACGCTGGCAAGGTTGCCCTCGATGCGGCCAATCGCCGATGCGAACTGGCCGTCGCCGCCGACGCTGGTTTCAGTGGGAATCGTTGCGGTCATCAAGTCTCCCGAGGATCTGCCCAAGTTGCCCAAGCACGATGTTGCGCGGCGCGTCGCCAAACCGCGCCGTTTGATAGCATTGTACGAACTGGCGCGCAAGCTGCACGTCGAGCCGCGCCGGAGGTTGCAGGCGGTCCAGGTGCTCGGACCATGTCTGGTGCGCTGCGCATGACAGGTTGAGGCGGCGCAGAAGGCGGTCGAACGCCATCGCCAGCGATGCCAGCTCGCCCTCGCCGTAGATCATCTCCAGGCCACGCCGGCGGGGTTTGCGGCGGCGGATGAGGTCGTACACCCATTTGGCGATGCCCAGGAGCGCGCTCGCCACGATCGCGCCGATGGCAATCCGGAACCAGCCCAGGGTCATCAGCCACTGCTTGATGGCCGTCCACACGTCCTGGAGCCATTCCTGGAATTTGCGCAGGTATCCGACGGATGAGGCAAGCTGGTCGGGCCGGCCGGCATCGGGCGTGGCATCCACCGTGACCCAGCCGACGCCGTCGATCCAGCATTCGGCCCAGGCGTGGGCGTCGCGCTGGCGGACGACCATCGTGTCCTTGCCGGTGCGCTCGTGCGCGTAGAAGCCGGTGACCATGCGCGCCGGCACGCCGGCGCTTTGCGCCATGAGCACCATCGCCGAGGCGAAATACTGGCAATGGCCGGATTTCCTGTTGAAGAGAAACTCCAAGAGCGGATCGCCGTTGCTGCGGGGGATGTCCAGCGTGTAACTGAAATTGACCATGAGATACTGCTCGATCGCCTCCACGCGCTGACGCGGGTCTCCGCCGCTCTGGACGATGGTGGCGACGAGTGAACGTAGCTTCTCCTGGATCTCCGGCGGGACGTGCAGACATCGCTGCAACTGCTCCGGCCCGGGCACTGCGCAAAGCGGCCCCTGATGATTCCGGCCGGGGCCGAGCACGATCTGGTAGTTCGAGGAAGTCTCGTCGATGATCTGCACGCTGTAGGTGCTCTCATCCTCGATCAACTGGCGCAGCGTCCGATTCTCGGCCCATTCCACCTGGGCATCGGGTGGCGGCGCGATTCCGGCCGCGTTGAGCGGCGCGGGGAGCAGGTCGTAGTTGCGCAACCCGGCTGACGATCAGCCGCGGGCCGGCGGCATCACCTTTCAGTTGCTCCGGCGTGATTCGCGTGAACTGGCCGCTGCCGGCGGGCGGGCCCCACAGGCCGTTTTGGTAAGTATCGAAGGTCATTGCCCGCAGGTGGGCTTCGCCCAGCGGCCCGCGAATCCGCAGCACCCGGCCGAGCAGCGGACGCATGCCGCTGGAGGATGTGAGCCGCGGCGCCTGCGAGAGCGCGATCACGTCGATATTCCGCTGCTGGCGGAAGAGCCGGTGCAGCGAATCGCTGTTTTGATGGAGCGTCTGGCCGATGGACGCGCCGATGGCCAGCGCCGCCGCCAGGGCCGCCAGCCGCACGATCCGGCGGCGCCAACGGTGTCGTGCGGCCGCCAGCGGCCGCGGCCGGAACTGTCGCAGGGCAAGTGCGAGCATTGCGAAATACGCCGGCGCCAGGAACTGGATCCACCGATGGTCGAAGGTCATCGCGGCCACCGCGAAGACCAACATCGACAGCATCAGGATCTCCCCGCTCTTCGGCCGGCTCCGCCAGAACTGCAGCGCCAACTCGCCGGCGCACAGGTAGCCAAACAGGTTCACATAGGCGGGGTCGAGGTCCCACGGGCTGCCGTGGCGCTTGTTGTCCATGCCCGTGAAGAAAATGACGCCCAGCACGATCGCGCGGGTGATCCAGACGAAGATTGGGTTGGCCGGTAGCCGGATGCGCACCAGCAGGCTCAGCGCGATCACGCCCATGAGCAGGAACAGCCCGATGTACTTCGGCTCGCCCAGCCACAGCGCCAACAGCGGGATGGCCGCCGCGCCGGCCAGCCATGGCGAGCTGCGGATGGCCTCGGGTTGTCTCGGCGCTGCCGTCATCAGAGCTCTCCGATTCCCGCATCGAACGCGGCCTTGTCGATCACGTGTACCCGGCCGATCAGCTCAGTGTCGGCCGCGCTGTCCAGCGTGCAGGGCGCGTCGCGCACGATCATCGCCTTCACGCCCGCGCCCTGCATCGCCAGCCGGTGTACGAACGCCCGGCGCGTGTCGTTCCAGTCGAGGAAGACGCAGATCACCGTCGTGATCTTCGCCAGATACTCCATGATCTGCGGCTCGATCACGGAGAACGGCTCATCGGGATTGACATCGACGCACGCCAGGATGTCGAGGATCTGATCGAGATAAGCCAGGCTTCGCCCGGCCGTCAGGTGATAGAGGTTCGGCCCCGCGGCGAAGATATCGACCAGGTATTCCTGTCGTGCCATGTAGTCGGAGACCGCCGCCGAGATCGACACGGCCCGCTCGAAGGCGTCGCGCGGCCTGCCTGGCGCCCTTGGGAACGTGCGTGTCGAGAATCACGGCGACGCGCATGAAATACTCGTCGCGATATTCACGGACGATCGGCCGGCAGAGCCGGGCCGTCGCGCGCCAGTCGATGTCGCGTACGCTGTCGCCCTCGCGGTATTCGCGATTGCCGATGTACTCGAACGATTCGCCGATGCTCGACGCCAGTGCCACGCCGCCGGGGTGATAGCGCCGGCCGGTTGGCAGATCGAGACGGCTGAGGCGCGTGAACTTGGGATAGACGGTGAGCGTTCGCGGCTGCGCGAAAAGACGCGAGGCGTGCAGCAGGCCGAAGGGGAAATCGCTCTCGACCCGGTAACCTCGCAGCGGATACACGCCCCGCTGATTGCACCGCAGGCCGACCGTGAGCCGCGTCTTGTCGCGCGGGCGAAGTTCGGCGACCGCGACGCCTTCGTCCGGGTCGGCATCGACGGCCGCCGGCAGGCGGTGGGGGAGCACCATCACATCCAGCGCGCCGAATCGCCCGGTGTGCCGCACGTCAATGTCCACCGAGAGCGTCTCGCCCGCGCAAATGCGATCGGCGTGAATCGCGGTGAGCTTCACCCGTGGCCGGCAGACGACCATGGCCATGATCGCGACCAGCCACATTGCCAGGAGATACGACATCAGCACATAGCCCTGTATCTGCAGCGAGAAAGATCCCAGGGCGACATAGAAGGCCGTCGGCCAGACCAGCCATCGCCCCGCGCACGTGAGCCGCTGGGTGTAGATGCGCCAGAGCCATCGCATCAAGGCGCTGCGGAAGATGCCAAGGTTCTGCAGGTCCTTGGCCGGAGAATATGGAAGTTTCAGGCCCAACACCCGGTTCGCCCATCAATGGCGTCAGGTGAGTGTATCATCCAAACGGCGAGGCGGGAAATCGACCCGGCAAACCGGTGCTGGCTGCAACTGATTCAGGGTGGTGCGGGGTGTTGCCAATCCACGGCGGCCTGCTAAAATTCAGCGCATGATGGCAGGGTAGCTCAGTTGGTAGAGCAAGGGACTCATAAGCCCTAGGTCACCGGTTCAAATCCGGTCCCTGCTACTTGAGAGGGTGCGCCGGTTAACGCGATGCGCCGAGGCAAAAGACGCCTCGGCGTTGTCGTTTGTCGCCCTGCCAAGGTTTTTGCTCCCGGTTCTCCCCTTTCCCGTCTCATCGCCTCCCTCAGCACCGGCTCAGGCACGTCCACCTTGCCGCGTATCAATACTGGGAGCAGCGCGCATGTCTCGTGGCAGTTTGCATGAGTGCGACTTATCGGACGCGGGGATTGCCGGAGGCTGTTATTCAGCGCAACTGCCTGCGCCGCATTTGCTTAAAGTGGTCCCATTCGCATACCGATGAGAAGACAGGAAGTGTTTTTCAGGAGTCTACGGAATGTCGTGCTGGGTTGTGCCAAGCGTTGCGGCTGAATACTGGGGAATCCCGGTGGAACAGGTTCTGACGGGCATTCGCAGCGGCAGCGTACCCACCAAGCGCGAGTTGGGGTTCACGCTGGTGGATGTTGCGCCGAGTCCGGCGCCGGCCGCCCCGAACAGCATTCCCAAGGCGTTGCGCCCGCCCACTTTCACCGCGGCGCCGGCAGTGGCTGATCTTACAGGCGGGATGCCTGTGCTACATGCTCCGAATGACGACGATGATGAGCCGCTGAACTACCGCCCGGCCCGCAGCCGGGTCAGCGCCACGCGCCGGCCGCCAAGAGCACTGCGCATGGCGGCATGATCACCAGCCCTATTGTGGCAGAGCCGTCCCGGCTCTGAATTGTGCAGAACAGCGGCGAGACGCCGCTGCCACCTTGAGTTACACTGGCTTGGAATTCAGGAGCCAGTGAATGTCCAGGCTTTCATCCTATCGCGAGTCCAGCTTCAGCGCCGTTCCTCCGACGATGCAGGCCGTGGTGCTTTCGGGAAAAGGCATCGAGAACGTGGCGTGCCGAGAGGTTCCGGTGCCGACGGTTGGGCCGGATCAGCTTCTATGCCGGGTGGATGCGGCCGGCGTATGCACATTGATCCTGAAGATCATGGAGCAGGGCGCGGCCCACACGTATTTCAACGGCTGGGACCCGGCGAAGTTCCCGGTGATCCTTGGCGATGAGGGCTCGCTGACTGTGGCGCGGGTTGGCCGGAATCTCGCGGGGAAATACGAGGTCGGACAGCGGTTTGGCGTGCAACCGGGAGTGGATGTCGGCCCGATCAATCACCGCGAGCGCTACCGTGAGAACGGCGCGGGGATGACCAAGTGCGCGGTGGGGTATACGCTGGGCGGGAATCTGGCGCAGTACATTCTCGTGCAGGAGGAAGTCTTGCAGGGGCAAGGCCTGCTGCCGCTGCCGGATGAGTCGATGCCGTACTTTGCCGTGTCGATGGGCGAGCCGATCTCGTGCGTCGTCTCGGCGCAGGAGCGGCAGTTTCACCTGTACAAGGAGACGCCGTTTTCGCCGCGCGTGCCGAAGCTCGGCATGCTGGCCGGCGGGACGACGCTGGTCATCGGCGCTGGGCCGATGGGGTTGATGCACGCGGAGCTGGCGCTGCGGTTTCGGCCGGCGAATCTGCTGGTTTGCGATAAGATCCGGGAGCGGCTGGATCGGGCGCAGCGGATTCTCGGCGAGAAGGCGCGGAAGGCGGGGGTGAAACTGCTGATGGTGCGCTCTGAGGACCTGAAGACCGCTGTGCGGCAGGTGTCGGGCGGCGCGGGGGTTGATGACATGGTGCTGGCGGTGGGCATTCAGGCCGTTCAGCAGCAGGCGCTGGAACTGCTGGGCAAGGGCGGCGTGGCGAACCTCTTTGGCGGCCTGCCGCGCGGTCAGCACCTCGTGCAGGTGGACGCGATCCGGGTCCACTACGATGAGATCAAGCTGGTGGGATCGAGCGGCGGAGCGCCGTTGGACTTGGCGGCCAGCCTCGATGCGATTGCGAAGGGCGAGATCGACGCCGGCAACTACGTCTACGGCGTTGGCGGGCTGCAGCACGCCGTGCAGGTACTCAAGATGATCAAGGAGAGCAAAGTCGAGGGGAAGGTGATCCTGTATCCGCATGCGAAGGTGGATCAGATCGTGCAGGTGGATTACTGGGACGGGGAGAGCGAGGAGAGGTTCCTGGAGGAGAAGCTGTAGGAGGATCCATGAAAGTCGCGGCGATTACCGGAAAAGTTCAAGGCGGACTGGTCGAGAAACCCGATCCCAGGGCGTGCGATGAGCACGTCGTGGTGAAAGTACACGTCGTGCCTCAGTGTACCGAGTGGAAGATGTTCGCCGCGGGCCAGTGCGGCGACACGCTGGGCCACGAGGCGGCCGGGGAAGTCGTGCAGGTGGCGCGGCTGGCGCAGGTCAAAGTCGGCGACCGCGTCGTGGTGATGCCGATCTATGCCTGCGGGCGATGTCCGCTCTGCATCGCCGGCGACTACATTCATTGCCAGAGCCTCATCAATGTCCTGAAGCTCACCGGCAACTCGGCCGGCACCGCAACCTATGCGCAGTACCTCATCAAGCCGGATTGGATGCTCCTGCCGATTCCGGACGACCTCTCGTATGAGCACGCCAGCATGGCCTGTTGCGGGCTGGGCCCGACGTTCGGGGCGATGCAGCGGATGGCCGTCGATGCCTTCGACACGGTGCTGATCACCGGCATGGGCCCGGTGGGGCTGGGCGGCATGATCAATGCCGTCTATCGCGGGGCTCGCGTGATCGCTGTCGAACCCGTGGAGTATCGGCGGGAGCTGGCGCGACAGCTCGGCGCGGCCGAGGCGATCGACCCATATGCGCCGGGGCGCTGGACCACATTGGCGAACTGACCGGCGGCCGGGGCGTCAACAAGGCCGTGGACTGCACGGGCGTGCCCGAGGCGCAGCGCCTGCTGATCGACGCCGCACGGCGGCGCGGGCAGGTGGCATTCGTCGGCGAAGGCGAAAACCTGAGCATCCACGTCAGCAACGACATGCTGCGCAAGGGCCTCACGCTGCACGGCATCTGGCATTGGAACCTGGCCGATGCGCCGCGAATCCTCAGCGTCATCCGCAAGACCCGCGAGCTGATCGACAAGCTCATCACGCACCGATTCCCGATGAGCCAGGTGCAGAAGGCGTGGGAGCTGCAGGTGACGAAACAGTGCGGGAAGGTGTTGCTCGAGCCGTGGAAATGAGCGAGCAGAGGGACGATCGGGATTTCAGATTTCAGATTTCAAATGTCACATTTCAGGCGCATGAGGAGGTTCGCATGTCCAGTTCATCCCGTCGTGGGTTCCTGAAGGCTGCCGCGGCAGCGCCGGCCATCTTCCACATCGTCAACAGCAGCGTCTTCGGCGCAGCGCCGCCCAGCGAAAAGCTCAACATCGCCGGCATTGGCGTCGGCGGCATGGGCGGGAGTAATCTCGCGCGATCGAGGGCGAGAACATCGTCGCGATCTGCGATGTCGACCCCAATTACGCCGCCAACACCATCAAGCGATATCCCAATGCCAGGATCTACACCGACTATCGCGAAATGCTGGAGAAGCAGAAGGATATCGACGCGGTGGTCATCGCCACGCCCGATCACACGCATGCCGTCATCACGATGGCCGCGATGAAGGCCGGCAAGCACGTGTATACGCAGAAGCCGCTCACGCACGATGTGTGGGAGTCGCGGATGCTCGCGGAAGCGGCGAAGCAATCGAAGGTCGCAACGCAGATGGGCATCCAGGGCCACTCGATGGAGGGCGTGCGGCTGATCTGCGAGTGGATCTGGGCCGGGTTGATCGGCGAGGTGCGCGAGGTGGATGCGTGGTGCGATCTGTCGTATTACCCGTGGGGCCACGCGGGCTGGAGCAGCCGTTGGGGCACCCGGCCCACCGACACGCCGCCCCTCCCGGCCGGCATGGACTGGGACCTTTGGATCGGCCCCGCGCCGATGCGGCCGTATCATCCGGCGTATCACCCGGCCGTCTGGCGCTGCTGGTGGGATTTCGGCGTGGGCATGATGGGCGACCGCGGCGCGCACACGCTCGACAGCGCGTATTGGGCGCTGAAACTCGGGGCACCGACGAGCATCGAGTTCGACGAGCTGCGGGAACAACCCCGACACTCATCCCCTGTCGGCGATCGTGACGTATCAGTTCCCCTCGCGCGGCGAGCTGCCGCCGGTGAAGCTCACGTGGTACGAGGGCACGCGCCCGCCGCGGCCGGAGGAGTTGGAAGATGGCCGGAAAATGCCGGCCGAAGGCGGGCTGATCTTTAAGGGCACGAAAGGCAAGATCATGGCCGGCGTGACTGGCGATGGCGCGCGTCTTATTCCGGAAAAGCTCATGCAGGAGGCCAAGCGGCCGGAAAAGACGATACCGCGTGTTGCTGGCAGCCATGAGCAGGATTGGGTCCGCGCCGCCAAGAGCGGGTCCAAGGCCGGTGCGTGCTTCGAATATTCCGGGCCGCTGACGGAGATTTGTCTGCTGGGGAATGTCGCTAAGAAGCTGGATACGCGGATTCAGTGGGACTCGGTCAATCTCAAGGTGACGAACAACGATCAGGCGGCGGCGCTGATCCGGCGGGAATATCGGGCGGGGTGGAGTTTGTAGACAGCAGTTGTTCGTGGGACGACAGCGCGAAAGATCTCTTGCGAGCAAGCGGGGAATTGGGACGCGGCTCTCGACTGATTCCAGCGATCCTTTGAATGCCCCCGCGAGCGCGGTATCTTGCTCTGGACGCTATGTTTGGGTCCCTCCGCAGAATCTTCGGGCAATCGTCGCAATCGCTTCCAGCAGAGTCCATAGTCAGCCCGCGTGAGTGGATCCGTCCCAGTTCACAAATGCCTCATGCGCTCCTCGAGCGTTCGCCAGTTCTGGCACGACCACTGTAACGACCGGGGCATGTCCTCCACCGGCTTCCGCTCTTTGCACATCTTTGCCAGCTTCTTCGCCGCGTCGCCCGCTTCGCGGTTTTGCTTCAACCGCGGGCCCTCCTTGGACTCATCCGTGGTGCCGGTCTGCAGGAACTCGATCCAGTTCTCCAGCCGGTCCTTGGCGAAGATGAACACGACGCGGTCGAAGTCTTCCCGGGTGATCCCGTGTCGCTGAGCTTCCTTCCAGAACTCGGCTTTGAGCGCCTCGCCGTCGGCACAGTCGTCATCGCAGTCGGCCCACACCATCAGCGTTGTGTCCGCGCCGGCGGCGAGGCAGAGGCGCAGTTCTCCGGGCATCTTCTCGATCAGCACCTTCCTGCCTCCACACGGCCTGGGGCGCACGATATTGCTGCCGTCGGATCGAAGCCAAGGGGGCTTGAGTGACCGGATGAGCTTGTTGATGAACACCTCATCAATGCTCGCGCCCTTCTCACCTTCGCACAGGCACACGATCTGTGTTCGGCTAGCCACGGACCCACCCCCTTGCGATCGCCTCACCCGCGGTCATGCCCTCCGGCACCTTCAGCGGCCCGATCCGCGTAGGCGAGGTGTGGTTGTCACGCCACAGGTAGCGCCCGTTCGCCTCGCCCGAGTTCGTGAGGATTTCCGGGTGGTGCGAGATCAGGATGAGCTGATGCTCCTCGTCCAGCAGTTCCCGCATCGAAAGTACCCAGGGCTGCAGCTCGGGCAGGCCGACAAAGTTGTCCGGCTCGTCGATCCATACCGACCGCGCCGCGCCAGTCTCCAAGGCCGCCCGCACCATATACAGCCCGATCAGCGCCCGTTCGCCATCCGAGAGCTGGTGGGAGAACAAAAGGATCGGTTCGCTGCCTTCCGGCTCGAACCGCAGTTGCATCGCTTTGGTGTTCAGCCCCGCATCCACCAGTTTGAACGAGCGGAAGTCCGGCCAGACCTCCCGCAGCACATCCCGCAGCGCATCGGTCCACTCCTGCTCCTGATACAGCGAGCGGTACCACGAGACGAGGTTGGTCAGAGACAGGTCTGGGTGCTTGGCCTCAGCCTTGCTCTCCGCCTCCATGCTGCGAGGGTTGGGGCGGAGGATCAGCAGCCTCGCGATCTCCTCTTGCAGCGGCTTCACCTTGCCGATGTGGACGCCGCGCGGCTGGATCGCCGCCAGCGCCGTCTGCCGCCAGTCCAATGGGAAGCTGGCCCGACTGCCGTCGGCCTTTAGAAACTCCACGCCCTCCGGGTCGCGTTCGAACAACACCTGCCCATCGCAAAGGGCCTTCTCATGAATTATCCGCGGCTTCTCAAACTCGGCCTTTTGTTCGATGTGGAGGACGTACTCAAACGCGTGGTCATCCACGCCCAAGCCCAGCTCAAACTCCTGGATTGTGCTCTGCATCTTCGTGTCCTCTGTCCAGGATGTGAACTCCAGCCGGCGCACGTCCATCTCACCCGTCCCGCCCAACACCCCGTCGCCGGTACCGAGGTCTCGCAGCAGTCGTAGTGCGTCGAACACAGAACTCTTGCCCGCCCCGTTTGGCCCGCACAACACGCCGAACGAGTCGAATGCCGCCTCGAAGGCCACAAGGCAGCGGAAGTTGTTCGCGTAGAGTCGCGTGATCATCCCAGCATCCTATCCCAACTCACGGCGCGCGTTGACGTTTCCTCACCGCCGGTTATGCGCATGCCGCCCCCGCCCGGCCGCCAACAAGCATCCTCCTTGCCGATCCCCACCTCGCCGCCCGCGACGCGTGGCCGCTCCGCGACCGCATGCGCGGTATACTCCCATTTTGAAGGAAGGAGTTGATGATGCGCCGCATATTCAGCACTTTGGCGGCCCTGGGGCTGGCGGTCATGCCGGCCAGCGAGGCGAGCGCGGCCGAATCGTCGCCCGCGTGGCGCTTCGACCCATCCCAGAACGTCATCCCCGCGCCCGCTGATCCGGCACAGTGGCCGGCGTATCGCAATGCGCTGGCGAAATGGCGCGAGCAGACGCGGGCCAAGCTGAACTACAGCGATGCGTTCTATCGGCGCAAGGAATTCGCCTGGTCGGCGTCGAACTACTCCTGCTGCTTTCTCATGGTTTGCGATGAGACGTTCTACGACTGGCGGACTGGCCGCTACACCGTGGATGCTTTCCTCGATCACGGCCAGCGCGAGTTCGGCGGATACGACAGCGTCGTCCTGTGGCATGCCTATCCGCGGATCGGCGTCGATGAGCGCAACCAGTTCGATTTCTACCGCGATATGCCCGGCGGCCTGGCCGGCGTGCGCGAAGCCGTCGGCCAGTTTCATCGACGCGGCGTGAAGGTCTACATCGACTACAACCCCTGGGACACGGGCACGCGCCGCGAGGGCAAGCCGGACCTCGATGCGCTGGTGGAGATGGTGCGGGCGATCGATGCCGATGGCATTTTCCTCGACACGATGAGCCGCGGCTCGGCCGATTTCCGCGCCAAGCTCGATGCCGCTCGCGCGGGCGTGATCCTTGAGGGCGAAGGCGCGCTGCCGCTGGAGAGCCTGCACGACCATCATGCCTCCTGGGCGCAGTGGTTCAACGACAGCACAGCGCCGGGAGTCCTTCGGCAGAAGTGGCTGGAGCCGCGCCACATGCAGCACCAGATCAAGCGATGGGACCACGACCACAGCGGCGAGCTGCACTCGGCCTGGATGAACGGCAGCGGAATGATGGTGTGGGAGAACGTCTTCGGCTCGTGGATTCCGTGGAGCCGCGAGATCGGTCGATCCTGCGCGCGATGCTGCCGATCCAGCGGCGGTTCACGGCGATCTTCAATGGCGAGGGGTGGACGCCGCTCGTGCCGACATTGCGGCCGGGCGTTTACGCATCGCTGTGGGAAGGCGGCGGCGTGAGACTCTGGACGCTCGTGAATCGCCAGAACCAGAGCGCGGCCGGAGCGCTGCTGAATGTGCCCGACAGAAAGGAGCACAAGTATTTCGATCTCATCGCCGGCAGAGAGACTGCGGCGAAGATCGAAGGCGATACGGCAATCCTGTCGGGGAGCATCGCTCCTCGCGGGATCGGATGTTTCCTGTCCGCCGCACCTGATTCGCTCGGTGCGGACTTCGGGCAGTTCCTCCAGCAGCAGGCCCGCATCGGCGAGCGGGCGGATCCCGATGTGAGCATACCTAGTCGCGAAACCCGGCCGGTCATCGTCGCGCCGACCACGCGCCGGTCGCGCGTGCCCGATGGGATGATCGAAATCCCCGCGGCCATGCTCGATCTCACCATCGAGATCCGCGCCCGCGAGTGCGGCTACTACGAGTCCATGCCAGCGCCCGGCGACGGCCTGGGCGGCTCACAGAACACGCGGAAGTTCTCGCGCCATGTCGCGCTCGGCAGCTTCGCCATGGATGAGACTCTTGTGACCAATGCCCAGTTCGAGCAGTTCGTCAAGGCGTCGAACTACAAGCCGAAGGACCCCGCGAGCTTCCTCAAACACTGGCAGGATGGCCGGCCGCCCGCGGCAAAGGAAGATCATCCGGTCGTCTACGTGGACCTCGACGATGCCCGCGCCTACGCCGCATGGGCCGGCAAGCGGTTGCCGACGGAGGAGGAGTGGCAATACTCGGCGCAGAGCGCCGATGGCCGGAAATATCCCTGGGGCGGGAAGCTGGAAGCCGGTCGCTGCAACGGCGGCGAGACCGGCGGCACCACGCCAGTGAAGGCCTTCAATCGCGGGCGCTCGCCCTTCGGATGCTACGACATGTGCGGAAACGTCTGGCAATGGACCGAGAGCCAGCGATCGGATGGCCGCACGCGATTCTGCATCATTCGCGGCGGCTCGTATTTCTCGGTCAAGGGCTCCAACTGGTACGTCGACGGCGGCCCCCGGCCGGTGGATTTCGCCACCAAGTTCCTCATGACCTGCCCATCGCTGGATCGGTGCGGTACGATCGGGTTTCGGTGCGTGGTCGATCTCGACAGATGACGTTCCCGTGGCACGAGCGGCCCTCCGCCGTGCAGCGGACGCGGCCGGGGGCGGCACGCTCCACACAGAATCGCGGCCGGGGGCGGCACGCTCCACACAGAATCGCGGCCGGGGGCGGCACGCTCCACACAGAATCGCGGCCGGGGGCGGCACGCTCCACACAGAATCGCGGCCGGGGGCGGCACGCTCCACACAGAATCGCGGCCGGGGGCGGCACGCTCCACACAGAATCGCGGCCGGGGGCGGCACGCTCCACACAGAATCGCGGCCGGGGGCGGCACGCTCCACACAGAATCGCGGCCGGGGGCGGCACGCTCCACACAGAATCGCGGCCGGGGGCGGCACGCTCCACACAGAATCGCGGCCGGGGGCGGCACGCTCCACTACATCCGGCTTGCCGCCTCGCCCCATCCGGGCCCTCGCGGTTTTCTTCCGGCCTGCGTGCTGAAGCTCTGCAGGTACGCGATCCACATCATCGACAGGCCATAGCTGTAGGCGCCCTGGATCACAAGGTCGATGTAGTGCTGCGTGGGCGGGATGTGATACCGGTCGGCGCTGGTGCCCTGGTACGTGGTCGCCTGGATCGGCTCGCTCTTGCTGAGCGGCGCCACCTTGACGTCAATGCGCTTGTAGACGCCGACTTCGCGCCCGCCGCCGTCGAGCTTGCGGCCAACCTTCAGATCCAGCACCTTCATCTCCGCTTCGCTGAGGTCGAACAGAACACCGGCGACGTATTTGCCCGGATCGTAGACGATGTCGGCCGTGCCGCCGCCCCAGTATTCGTCGTAGATGGCGAAGCACAGGCGATAGTTGTCCAGAACGGCCGATTTGCCCGGTTTCAAGACGGGACTGCGATGGCCGAAATGCCGGCACCACTCGGAGACTGCTCGCGAGTTGAGGTTAGATCCGTAGGCGAAATACCACATCCGGCCTGTTTCCTGGTTCCCGCGGCCATTCTGGCGAAATCCCGCCAAAACGCAAACAGTGCCGCCTCGTCGAATGCGGCGGCGGCAGCGGCCTTGAGACGCGCACCCTCATCGCTATTCGACGGGGAATGCGTGCATGGCGAAAGTCTGCATGACGATCTTGCCCTGGCGGACCAGGTAGGTGTCGGTGGCCATCCATCACTTCCCCTCCGCCAGCATCTTCATGAAGAACCCACCCACCACCGACCGCGCCCGGAACCCCACCGACTTGCCGTTGGTCGTCTCGTGCCAGTCGCTGATCGGGATCCGGTCCGCCGTCTCGTTCACGTATTTCCACACCGGCGCGACGATCGCCTGGAAATCCTCGGGCTTCTCGGCCAGCGTCGCCGTCCAGATGATCCAGTCGCTCTTCGTGTACGTCTTGCGCGAATCCAGCGGCAGGCCGAAGGTGTTTTGCTTCGTGAGATAGAACGCCACCTCGCGCCGAGCCACCTCGGGCCTGAACAGGTTCAGCCCCAGCACCTTGTCCCACACCAGGTTGTACTTCTGGCTCCACGTGCCTTTCTTATCGAACGCCAGCACGAAGTGATCGCCGTCGCCGGCTGCCTCCGCCCATTTGCCCGCCAGCTCGCGCGCCAGGTCGATGTACTTCTTCTCCGCGGCCGGATCGCCGAGCATCCCGGCCATTTTCCCATACCCGCCCAGCGCGACGATCGCCTTGATCGACAGGTTGGCGTTATGTGCCAGGTGCCCCGCGAAGTCATCCGTGCAGAGCTGGTTTTCCGGATCGAATCCGGCCTTCTCCAGGTACTTCGCCCATTCCGTGAGCGATTCCCAGTGCTTCTTTGCGAAATCGGCATTGCCCTCGGCTTTGGCGATCGCGGCCGCCAGGATCAGCATATTGCCGCATTCCTCCACCGGCATGTCCCCGCCATAGGTCTGCCCGTTGGCCAGCGGATACGTGCCGACATCGTGGGCCGCGAACGGCTTGGTCCACTTGCCGCTCTCGCGGAAATAGAAAATCGGCTCCATCATGCCTTTGAGCAGCGTCGGGTTGTAGACGAGGAACAGCGGCGCGGAGGGATAGGTCACATCCACGGTCCCGATCGAGCCGTTGGAGAAGTTCTCCTTTGAGAAAAACAGCGGCTTGCCATCGACATCCGCCACCAGCTTGTGGGCGGCCACCGCCTGCCGATATGCCGTCACGCAGAGCTCGGCATATTTGGCCCCGCCGGCCCGCTGTGCCGACATGGCTAGCGACACGTCGAACTTGCGCGACTTCGCGTAGACATCGCCGTAGTCCTTATCGGCGGCCGCGAGCATGGTCTCGGCCGTCGCCTTGCCGTCGCGCCGCCACCACGGCCGCAGCTTCCGGCCGAAATACTCGATGGAGTATTCATCGTCGTAGCCGATGATGAAGTTGCATCGCGCGATCGTGTCCAGTTTGCCGAGATTGAAAACGGCCGCCAAAGCCGGCCAGCGATCATTGGCTGCGCGGGGCATGTCCGCGTCATCGTTCTCCGGCAGCGAGCCATCCTTGAC
Source organism: uncultured Phycisphaerales bacterium (assembly GCA_963836515.1). GTDB lineage: Bacteria > Planctomycetota > Phycisphaerae > Tepidisphaerales > Tepidisphaeraceae > CAWIJX01. The sequence continues at coordinate 452,460 of CAWIJX010000004.1, read as the reverse complement.
GAACCCGGCGCGCATGGCTTCGGAATTGCCGATCGCCGCGGATGTTCGCGCCATCGACTGCTGCGGAACTCCCATCAGGAGCTGCCCCCAGTCGATCCGCACGTCATCGCCCTTCCTGCCCAGCACCTTCTGCTCGACGCTGCCGATGGCCATCGCATGCAGCCCCGGCACGTTCAGCCGTTTCCACTGCACCTGCTGCTTCACATCGTCCACGGCCCATTCCGCCGTCGCGTCGAAGTAAAGCTGGATGTCGTGCGGCTTATCATCCGTGGCGCTCGCCTGGAACATCACATACGTCGCTGGCCGGGATAGCAGCTCAAGGTCATCCGGCAGCAGCGACGAGATGAAAAACAGTGCCAGCTCGACGCCGCCGGCCCTGAATGTGTACGTTGTCTGCGTCGCCGCGACGAAACACCACGTCTGCCGCATGGCATCGGGCGCGTCCGGCGCCTTGCCCATGAAACGATATGCCTTGCCGTCGATGCGGATCATGCCGCTCATCGCGTGTACCCGGCCGGTCCAGTGACGCGGCCAGTTGTCGTAGAGATGCTCGGCCATCGACCAGCAGCTCGTGTACGGGTCAATGACGACCAGCGGCACGGCCGGCGCGGATCACAGGCTGCGCGGCCCCGATAGTTGAGAGTGTGGACATAGCAGTCAGAATCGCAAGAAAGTTCCTCATACAGCGCTCCGAGGGCAGTGAGTTTGCCAAGCCGCGACTGAAACGCAAGCGGCACTCGTCAGTTGTCCGTGGTCCGTTGCGGGGCAGGATTGCGACAGACGCTGGAGGAGATTCAATTGGGCGGTTGGTCGTGCGGGGCGGGTTGGGCATAAGTGTTGTCCGCTTGAGGGGCGGATGATAGCCCGCGCCAGCCAAACGTTGGCCGGTGACACGCGGGCGGCGCGCGGCTCTATATATCCGGTGAAGTTGCGCTAATCGGCTCACCTTTGCGCAACACCGGGGCGGGGATGGTTGGCGCAACATGTGGTGGGAGCGGGGGATGTCGTTTGGCCGGCCGCGCGGCGGAAAAATTGGTGAAAATTCGCGACGGATATCCGAGCTTGTGCGGTGATCGTGCAGGCTGCAGCGAAGCGGTGGGCGGAGTACCGCCCACCCTACCTGGCTGACGCTTCCGCTTCAGAGACAGAAAAGGGCGGGCGCTGACGCTTCCGCTTCAGACAAAGCTATTGGCCCTGCATGATGGACCTGTACCACGCCAGCGTCGATTCCAGGCCGGTGCGGAAATCGACAATGGGCTGGTAGCCCAGTTGGGATGAGGCGAGATCCAGGCCGGCCAGGGAATGCTTTACGTCACCGGTGCGCTCGGGCTTGCAAACCGGCGACAGGTCTTTCCGGCCGAGGAGGTCGGCGACCGCCGATGCCAGCTCGTTGACGGAGACTCGCTGGCCGCAGGCGATGTTGATCACTTCCCCGGCCAGGGGCCGCTCCTGCCGCGCGGCCAGGAGATTGGCGTGGACCGCGTTGTAGACGAAGGTAAAATCGCGCGACTGCTCGCCATCGCCGAAGATGGTGGGGCGCTGGCCGGTCAGGACGGCCTTGGCGAATGCGGCGATCACGGCGGCGTAAGCGCTGTTGGCGTTCTGGCGCGGGCCAAAAATGTTGAAGTATCGGAGCGACACCGTGTTGAGCCCATAGCTGGCGGCGTAGGCACGCATGAGGCCTTCGCACGCGACCTTGGTTGCGGCGTAGGGGCTGCGCGGACGCACCGGCATCGTCTCGATCTTGGGCAACTGCTCGGTATCGCCATACGCGCTGGAACTGGCCGCGAACATCACGCGCTTGACGCCGAGTTCGCGCGCGGCTTCGAGGACGTTGAGCGTGCCGGTGGTGTTCACCTCGTTATAGAGCCGGGGGAGGGTGACGCTGCGCGGGACCGAGCCGAGTGCGGCCTGATGGAAGACGTAGCGACAGTCCTTCATGCAGCGTGCCAGCAGGGGCTGGTCAAGGATCGATCCCTCGACGAAATCCACCGGCCCGAACGATTGGAGATTCTTCCGATCGCCGCCGCTGAGGTCATCCAGGACGACCACCGATGCGCCGAGCGACACGAGCGCCTCGGCCAGGTGCGAGCCGATGAAGCCAGCGCCGCCGGTAATCAGCACGCGCTGGCCGGCGAAATGGTCGCCATGGAGGTTACGCCAATCGGTTGGCATATCTGTTGTTCTGTCCGATCGCCGGCCGACGAGCAGCATGCCCACGCCCGGCGAGCAGGCTCTCGCAGCGAAATAACGTCAGTCGCGCCGGGCGTGGGCATGCCACCCGACGGCACTTCCGATGCCTACTTCTTCTTCGACCTTACTTCTTCCTTGATCCGCTGAATATGCCCGCGGCCCAGCGCCTTGACCTCGCAGCCGATCTCGAAGTAGCGCCGAATCTTGTCATCCGTCAGGATGCCGAAGCAGTCGATCACGGCCAGCGGGCCGCCGGCCCATTTCACGACATCATCGGGGCTGAGGGCCACGTACGGCGAGTGCTTGACGGCCAGCACGACGGCGTCAACGCCCTTGAGCGCTGCGGCCAGGTCCTTCTGCACGCGGATCTTCGTCAGGTCTTCCTGATTGTGGAAGAACCTCGCCCATGAATGCCCCGGCGCGGGATAAGTATCCTGCGTCTCCAGTTCGTACCAGTGATCGACGTAGGGATCGTGGACCGACACTTCGGCATTCATCTCGGTCAGCTTGCGCAGGACCATCTCGCTGCCGCTGTAGCGAGTGTCGCCGACGTCCTCCCGATAGCTGGCGCCGCAGATCAGCACGCGCGAGCCCGCGATGTATCGGCCCATGTTGCGCAGGGCATCGCGCACCAGCGTGGCGGCGTGCAGGCCGCGCGTGTCGTTGATGTCGATGGCGGTCGGCGTGATCTTGAAGACCTCGTCCTGGTCTTCGAAGCCGAGAATGTGCTTGTAGGCCCAGTAGCCCAGGCCGCCATCTTTCGGCAGGCAGTAGCCGCCGATGCCCGGGCCGGGGAAGATCATGTTGCTGTGGGTGGGGCGCACCTTGATGGCATTGATGACCTTGGTGAGATCGACGCCGTTTCGCTCGGAGAAGAGACTCCACTCGTGCAGGAACGCCAGGATGGTGGCGCGATAGGAGTTCTCGACGATCTTGGTGGTTTCCGACTCGATCGGCCGGTCCATCACGGTCAGCGGGAACTTCTCGGTATTGAGCACTTCGGTCAGGAACTTGACCACGCGCTCGCGGGCGATGTCGTTGCAGCCGGCGCAGACGCGCCAGAAATCGCGGATGCTGGAGACGTAATGCCGGCCGGGCATCACGCGCTCGAAGCTGTGGGCCAGGACGGGCTGAGACGGGATGCCGCGGGACGCGAAGGCTTTCTTCATGATCGGGGTAGGCGACGAACTCGGTGGTGCCCGGCGCGACCGTCGTCTCGATGAGGACCAGGCAGTTGGCCGGGATTCGCTCGCCGATGGTCTTCATCGTCGCTTCGAGCGCGGTCATCTCGGCATCGCCGTCGCGCATGTCGCCGAGCTTGTGCTTGGTGTAATCGCACTGCACGTCGACGACGACCACGTCGGCCAGCTTCAGGCAATCGCTATTGTACGTGGCGATGAGCGACTTCTTTTCCTTGACGCAACGGGCGATCATCGGATCGACTTCGGGGTCCTCGGCCTTCACCGGCGACTGGCCACGGCTGAGCAGCGGGATTTTCCAGAAGGAGCGGGGGCTGGGGCGCTGGCAGCCGATGACGAATTTGGACGGCTTTGGGCGGACTTGGGCGGATTTCTTGTCCACCGTGTCGGCGATGATGGCGGCCATGACCGCGCCGACGAAGCCGACGCCCATCACCACGACGATCTCCTGGCCTTCGGCGCGGGCGGCCTTGACCAGCGCCTCGACGCGGGCCATCTCCGCGGCGTAGTCCTCCTTGCGCGGGAGGGGGAACTTCTCACCGGAAGGATCGACCGAGAATTCTTCTGCCATGCTGCAAACCTCGTTCTTGTATACGCGGGGATTATGCCGGCGCGAGGGCCGAATTCAAATTTCAAATTACAGATTTCAGATTTCAGAGGGGAGGGAACCACAGATGAACACGGATTAACACAGATTGGGATTGTTATTCGGACCGCCAGTGGGGGCACTGGCGGCACTACTCAGCGGGCGCCTTTGGCCATGGCCACGAATGTCCGCAGGCAGATGGCCAGGTCGAAGGTGGGGCTGTAGTGACGAACGTAGTAGAGATCGAAGGCGAGTTTACGCCGGGCATCCTCGACGCTGGATCCGTAGCGATAGCGAATCTGTGCCCAGCCCGTCAGGCCGGGCGGCACGAGATGACGCAGGTCGTAATACGCAACCCGATCGCGGAGTTTGGCGACGAACTCCGGGCGTTCCGGCCGCGGGCCGACAAAAGACATGTCGCCGCGCAGGATATTCCAGAGCTGCGGAAGCTCGTCGAGGCGGGATTTGCGCAGCAGCCGGCCGACAAAGGTCGTGCGATCGTCGTTCTCCTTTGCCCAGACTGCGCCGTTTTCTTCCGCATCGACGCGCATGGTGCGGAACTTGTAGATCCAGAATGGCTTGCCATATCGGCCGACGCGGATCTGGCTGTAGAGGATCGGGCCGGGACTCGAAAGCCTCACCAGCAGGGCCGAAACCAGAAACGCCGGGATGCCGACCACCAGGCCGACGCCGGCGAGCACCACATCCAGCGCCCGCTTGACGAGGTTCAGGCCGTAACGTGCGTTGCTCAGCCCGCAGCCAAGGACCGAGCGGTGGTTAACCACATCCACCGGAATCTGTCCCAGCAGCGACTCGAAATAGGCCGCGTGGGAGCGGATTTCGCAGCCGGATCGAAGAATGACCGAGGACTGCGATAGCAGGTCGAGGATGATGGAGTCGTTGTCCTCGACGACGATCTCGTCGGGCTCGTGGCGCTGCACCGCGCCCAGGAGTTGCGACTCGCGCTGGGCGGCGGAACCCGCCAGCCAATCGACGTAAACGGGGCGATAATAGAAACCGGGGTAGAGCCGCGCGATTTCGTCTTCCAGAGACTGGAAACTGCGGCGGTGGCCGACGAACACGATGCGGATCTTTGCCCAGGTTGCCAACCCGCGGGCCACCAGACGAAGCAGCACCGTGCCGGTTGCGGAGAGGATGAACGCGTCCAGCAGGATGTGCCGGCCAATGCGGATGAAGGCAATCCAACTGAAACCAAGCGTGGTGCCGGCGGCGGCGACGAGATTGGCCAATATCGCGCAGCGGATGATCCGGCCAACCGAGGCGAAGGAGTGGCGGTCGTAGAGGCCCAGCGCGTAGTTGGCGCAGAACAGGACTGCGGAGAACGCTGCGGCAGCGCCGGCGATGTTGTATGTGTGAGTCTGGGTAAAATTGAACTGCGGGGAAAGATAGTGAGCCAGGATAAAGCCGCTGAATGCCGTCAGGACATCCAGAGCTCCCCAGATTCCCAGCGGCCAGCGCAGGGCGGAACGCGCGATGCGGCAGGCCCATTTCCAGCGATTCTCGCCCCGATCACCCTGATCGCCCTGATCGAGCGCTGGCAGGATCGCCTCGATGGGAGGAGCCATCGCCTCCGGCATCGAACTGATGGGTACATCTAAGGTTGCGTTGGTCATGTCTCTACCCTCACGAACTCTGCGGGCACGCACTACGAGCTACGGGCTGAAGCCCGCACTACGAGCTACGGCAAAGTCAGCGTGCAGCGGCGGGACGCCGCTGCCACCTGCAACTGGATTTAGACAAAACCCGCACTCTCTCTCGCCCGGCATTCATGGCCAGCGCCCGCTGCGCCATGAATGGAACGACGCCATTGCCAGTGGTCCGCGACTATTGGTTGGCGGGAAACAACCCTGATCAACCCACTGACCCAGCTATTATAATCGACGGGCTCGCAGAAGCAAGAACTTTTTAGCACACTAATCTGGTAGGAATTGGTACGGATTTCAAAGTTCATGCTTGCAGGCGCATCCTGCGCCGGTATAATAGCCGTGCTTGGGCGACCGGATCGCCGGGATATTTCGGCGGCCGGGTGTCCTATAGAGCAACGTGGCGTGCGACGGGGTCCTGTAATAGCGAGGTTCTGATGGTGAGCGGATTGCGGTAGCGGCTTTTTGTCCGTGAGCTTTGCCGTGGCAGGGTTTATGGTGTAGATTGCTATCGCGTCGAGTGGCGATTGGAACGATCAGGGACAAGTGACTTAGCAAGATTATGGCTATCCCGGCGGCGTACGGGTGGTTGCTTGGATTATCGCCCGAAGTGAGTCGATTCCACCGGCGAATTTGCCGATGGCACTGCGGGGCGGTGTGAGCGAAATCAGAGAGCGGTCCCGGTGGCGAGGTAGCCACGGACAGATCGCAGGCTTGCGCAAATTCCACAGCGCAGCCGAAGGGGGCGGAGCCTTGCCGGAGTTTTCGCGGATTTTTCACCGCGGAGACGCGGAGGACGCGGAGAGGCACGCAAACGAAGACCGCCTAAAGGCGGAACTCCGAGCAGACCGCCTAAAGGCGGAACTCCGAACGGACCGCCTGAAGGCGGAACTCCGAGCAGACCGCCTAAAGGCGGAACTCCGAGCAGACCGCCTAAAGGCGGAACTCCGAACAAGAAGACCGAACAGGTTGCGATCGGGCGTTGTGAGCGAGCACATGGTGGGCGAGTACGAGTACACCCACCCTACAGAGTGAGCTATGCCATCAGGTGAACTGCAAGTTGTGTCACGGGCGCCGGAGCAGGTCGTAGCGGTGCAGGCGGCCCATGCCGGGCCGATGGCCCGGCCGGCGCAGGGTGGGCAGCTCGACATGGCCAAGGCCGTACACGGCGCGCTGCGCGGGCACTACCTGCTGGTGATCGTGCTGGGCCTGATGGGCGGCGGTGGTGGCGGCTGGCTGGGGTGGAAATATGTCCAGCCGGTGTACAAGAGCGAGGGATTGGTCCGTATCGCGTCAGCCCTGCCGATCGTGGAGAAAGAAACAGACCAGAACAAGCCCCTGGCGATGTTCGACACATTCATGCAGTCGCAGAAGCTGCTGATCTCGAGCCAGGCGATCATGCAGTTGGCGCTGCAGGATGCCATCTGGCGCGGCAAACGGCCCGATCCGCAGCTCATTGTCAAGAACCTGCTCGTGGATATCAAGCCGCGAAGCGAATACATCCAGATCTCGGTGGCCGATACTGACCCGAGCATGGCGGCGGCAGCCGTGACATTGATCATCAACGTGTACGCCCAGCGGTACAACGAGGAGGACAGGTTATCAGACCGGTCGAGGATCGGCGTGCTGCAAGAGCAACAAACAAAGCTGCAGGACAGCATCAGGTCGCTGGAGCGACAGATACGCGAGATTTCGCTGGAGTCGCCCACGGGCAAGCTCGATCCCCTGTGCGACGCGATGCTGACGCGCATCACCAAGCTGCAGACAGCGCTGGAAGACGTCCAACTCGCGATTGTGTTTGCCGGCGGGACCGTGCCTGCCCCGATCGATGCGGAGGCACGGCCGACAACGAATCGCTCGCGGGGAGTTCCGGCGACGCAGCGGTCGAGCCAGCCGGCCGGCGGTGGAGCGGTTGCGGGGACGCAGCCGGTGATGGACGGCAGTGATGCGAATGCCGCCGTGGGCGACGGCGCAGACGATGGGCGGGAGGCCAGGCAAGGCGGGGGGAAGGCGCAGCGCGCATCGAAGGGCACGCCGGTCGCCGAACCGATGGCGGCGCAACCCGCCGAGCAGATTGCCATGCACGACGCATTCATGGCGGGCCTGATCAATGAGCGGACACGGCTGGAGGATGCACTGGCCCAGGCCGAGACCCGCGGGCTGGGGAAGTCGCACGCCGAGGTCATCGGCAACCGGCAGAGGCTCGACCGGCTTAACCAGCGGATCGAGAAATACGCCGACATGTACAATGGGTTTCGCGCGGCGACGGCACAGAACCTGGGCTCGCCCGAAAGGACGCCGGCCGCCACCGCGGGGAAATCGGTGGATCAGCTTCAGCAGAACCACGTTGACTTGCAGGCGTTGCTGGGGCGGGCGAAGCGCGAGGCAAGAGAACTGGCGGTGAAGCGCCAGCAGCTCCAGCAACTGGAGGCGGACCTGGCCAGGGAGAAGGCGGAACTGGCGCAGAAGACGGCGCGAATCGAATCGCTGACGACCGAAGGGCGGCTCGGCGGGCGACTGAGCATCGTCAGCACGGGCGAAATCCCGCTGGCGCCGGATAAGGACCCGCGGCTGAAGGTGGCCCCCATCGCGGCCGGCGTGGGCGCGCTGCTGCCAGCCGGCATCATCTTCCTCTTTGGATTCCTGCGCCACAAGCGATATTGATATTCGGATGAGACAGAGGCCGAGGTGGCGCAGCGGGTGCCGCTGCTGGGCATATTGCCGAAGATTCGCGATGACTCGCCGGACAGCGACGAGATGATCTCGGCGGCGCGGTGCGTACACCAGATCCGCGTGACCCTGGCGGCACAGGCCGGGAAAGCCGGGCCGTGCGTGTATCTGATCACCAGCGCGGCGGCCGGCGAGGGCAAGACGAGCGTGACGATGGCGCTGGCGCTGTCGTTCGCCGCGGCGCGGGTGCGGACGCTCATCATCGACTGCGACTGGGTTGGCCGGGGGCTGACGCGGAAGCTGGGGTTTGAGGGGATGGACGGCCTGCACGAGGCGCTGGCCGGCGGGAGCATCCGGCCATTCGTGCGGACGGCCAGCGGCGGCTTGAGCATCGTGCCGGCGGGACGGGTGGGAATTTCGGAGGCGTTTGGCTTTTCGACGGCGGCGCTGCGGCCGCTGCTGGAGGAGGCGCGGAAGGATTTCGACGTGGTGCTGATCGACACGGGCCCGGTGCTGGGGAGCGTGGAGGCATCGGTGATCGCGCAGGAGGTGGATGGGGTGATCCTGACGATCGCCCGCGGCCAGGGGCGAGCGGCGGTGGAGCGGTCGATGCGGTGGATGAATTCGCTGGGCGTGCGGCTGGCGGGGTTTGTGTTCAACCAGGCGAAGCTGCGTGACTTCCGGCGGTCGGGGTTCTCGTCGGCGACGATGACGGGATCGGCGTCTGTGTCGCCGTCGAGCAATGGCGCGGCGCAGCCGGCGAAGGTTGCGGGAGTTCAAGAGTTCGAAGAGTTCGGGCCGCTGGTGGCGGCGGTGGCGGGGATGAGGGGGTAAAACCGCGAAGACGCGAGGGTGCGAAGCGAACCACAGATGAACACGGATGAACGCAGATTAACGAGCGTTCGAAGGCAGATCGAAGAGGGTGAAAACACGAAGGCGCGAAGACGCGAAGAAGAGAGTAGGTAGTAAGTAGTTGATAGTGGATAGTGCAAGGCGGAATTGACTGGCAACTGGCAACGACAGCACGCTGAAGCGTGAACTCCAAACCACTTGACGACTCAATCGATGAATCTTCCGCTGGCGGGGGGGCGGGAAATGGCCCAGGCGGCCGAGGCGCCGAAGAACCGGCTGGGGTTTGCGCTGTTCCTGCTAGTGAACGCGACGCTGTTTATCCGGCCGGCGGAGATCATCCCGGGGCTGGAAGGGCTGCCGATCTATGAGACGATGATTGTGGCGTGCATCCTGGCGTCGCTGTCGGCATTGTGCAGCAAGCTGACGGTGGAGTCGCTGGTGGCGAATCCCGGCAGCCTCTGCGTGCTGGGGCTGCTAGTGATGGTGGTGCTGTCGAACCTGGCGCATGGGCGGACGTGGGAAGCTCGCATGGGGGGAATCGCATTCGGGAAGGTCGTCATCTACTACTTCCTGCTGATTGCACTTGTGGATTCGCCGGCGCGGCTGCGTGCGTTTCTGCTGGCGATCGTTGTCTTTTGTTTGGCGATCACAGTCTTGGCGCTGATGCAATGGCATGGCGTGGTGAATATTGAATCGATGGCGGTGTTGCGGGGGGTGGGGGCTGTTGACGAGGTGACGGGCGAAGGGGGCGTGGTTTACCGGCTCTGCGGACCTGGAATCTTCAACGATCCTAATGACCTGTGCCTGATGCTCGTGATCGGGATGGGACTCGCCGCGTACTTCATCGGCGAGCGGTGCTGGGGGCCACCTCGGTTTGCGTTTCTGTTGCCGATTGGCCTTTTTGCCTACGCATTGGGTCTGACCAGCTCGCGCGGTGGTTTCATCTCTTTGCTCGCCGGCGTGTTTAGCCTCACAGTCTCGCGTTTCGGGTGGAAGCGCAGCATTCCGTTAGCGGCGGTGTTCCTGCCGGTGATTCTGTTCCTATTTGGCGGTAGGCAAACGAGCATAGACATCTCTGATGAGCGGGACACAGCACAAGGGCGAGTCCTCATTTGGCGGGATGGCCTGGCGCTTTTGCGAGGCGCGCCAGTCTTCGGCATAGGATTCAAGCAGTACGATGAGCAGATTGGCATTGTTGCACATAATTCGTACGTTCATTGCTATGTAGAACTCGGCGTATTGGGGGGGACCTTCTTTGTTGGGGCGTTTCATTTGGCTTTCGCGACGTATTGGCGCATCAGGACCGCGACTCAGACTCAGTGCGGGGATGCGGTCAGGCGAATGAGGCCGTTCCTGCTGGCGTTGAGTGCGGCATATGCCGCTGGGCAGTTCTCGCTGAGTCGCTCCTATATTCTTACCACCTACCTGGTGCTTGGTCTGAGCATCGCCTATGGAGCCCTTCTGGTGAAAGAGCGCGTGGGAGCAGTGGAGCCATTGACCTTGGCTCTGGCGAAGCGATTGGCCGTTGTGGGCGTCGGTGGCCTGCTCTTTCTTCACGTATTCGTCCGGGTGTTCGCCAAGTAGGTGCATATTGCGTATGAACCAGCGTCCCGGAGCAGGGGGCGGGAGCGATATTGTGGACCGTCGCTTTGGCCGCAAGCGTGTCCGCATTGTTCACGTTGTGCTGCAGCTCGATACTGGAGGCATGGAGAAGCTGCTGGTGGAATTCGCCCGGCATGCGGACCGAAGTCGCTTTGAACTGCGGTTCATCTGCCTTGGCGCACGCGGACGTATCGCGGACGAAATCGAGGAGGCAGGTTGGCCCGTAATGGCACTGCGCGAACCACCAGGGCTGCACCCCCGGCTAGTGCTGCGGTTGGCCAGAATACTGCGCCACTGGCGAGCGGATATTGTACACACGCATAACTCAAAGCCCCTCGTGTATTCGGCACCTGCAGGCCGGTTGGCCGGAGCTTTCAGGATCATACACACCCAACACGGGCAACGTCTTGGAGCTACTTGGGCGCAGACGGCCCTGTATCGGTTGGCGGCGGAGTTCACAGACGCGGTAGTTTGTGTGTCTCACGATAGCGCTCGTTGTGTGGTGCGGCAGGGGATGAGACCGGCAAAGGTCCGGGTCGTATGGAATGGCATCGACACTGCGCGCTTCAGCTACGTGGGACCGGATTCAGACGGCCCCGTGGTCATGGTCGGGCGGCTGAGTCCAGAGAAGGACGTCGAGACGCTTATCCGGGCGACTTCGCTAGCTATTCGCCAATGGCCCGGTTTTCGATTGATGATTGCGGGTGCAGGGCCGTGCCTGTCATCGCTACAACGCTTGACTGTAGATCTCGGGGTCGCCGGCTTTGTGCAATTCCTTGGCAACGTTAACGATATTCCCGCACTTCTTGCGAGGGCCTCCGTTGCCGTCCTGCCATCACTGCGTGAAGGGCTGCCCCTGACCTTATTGGAGGCCATGTCGCGGGGCCTGCCCGTTGTGGCCACCCGTGTGGGAGGAAACCCGGAGGTGGTAGTGGAAGGGGAGACGGGAATGCTGGTCCCCGCCGGCTATCCGGATCGGCTGGCCGATGCGATGCTGCGGATGCGGCTCGATTCGCGGCTAGGACGACAAATGGGTGCTGCAGGACGCCGCCGCGTCGAGTCGGAGTTTGACGCCCGCGGAATGGTTGAAACGTACGAGTCGCTGTATCGAGCAAATGGGATCGGATAGTATTGCGGCGGGAGCCGCGCGATTGTCGGGGTGGTGTCGGAGTGCGTTCGATACGCCAATAGGTAATTTGAGCTCATCATGTTTGCGGTCAGTATCACCAGAACACCCGGTCACCGTCTGTCTTGGCGGCGCTAGTGTTCGAGAAATGCGAGTCGGTCGCCATTGCATGACCGTCGTTGTTGATGGGTCGTTGGCGGTCTTTGAAGAGTCAACGGCTGGTTGGTCTGTGGTGTCGAGCCCGATGGTTGCGGTTGGGCGACCCGCAGGGCGGGGTATATCTTCGATCATGTTCGGACGCGAAACTGGTGAACTGCGGTTGTATCGTTCGCTCGGCTCAGGCGTTCCGGTCTATTACCATCGCACCCCTTCAGGAGAATTCTACTGCTCCTCTCATATCGCTGTGTTGAGGGAAATGGGTGTGGAGCTCGATGAGGAATCCCGGGCATTACCGGAGTACCTGGTGTATTGTCTTGTCATGCCGCCGAGAACAATGTTTCGCGGTGTCTCGACGTTGCCTGCGGGCAGTCGCCTGCATGTTGCAATTGGGGACGAGGAATGTCGGATCGGTGAGATTGATGCATATAGATGGGCGCATGGCGAGGGTTTGCCGGACGGTGTGTGCGCTGCGGATCGGGTACGGGACGTGCTTAAGGCGGTTGTCGGTGACTTCGCACCGGCAGGTGATCGGTTGGCCGTGCTGTTGAGTGGTGGTTTGGACTCCTCGGTCCTGACTCGCATTGCCGGAGGAGTTGGCCATCTGGGGGAGACTTACTCGACGTCCTTTCCGTTTGAGCGAGTGGATAAGGATACCGAGCATGAGTATGCTGTCTCTGCAGCACGGGCATTGGGTACGAAACACCGCTATTACCGTGGAACAACCGACGATTACCTCCACGGCGTTATCGACGCAGTGGCGACATGCGAACAGCCGCTTTGCCACCTGCAGACGGTCCTTTTGTGGCTGTTGTTTAAGAATGCGATTGCCGAAGAGTCGAAGGTTATCGTTTGCGGGTATGGGGCCGACGGTGTGTTCGGTTCACGTTTTCACCGCCGGGTTGACGCTGCTCAACGTGTCGGATTCGGACGGATGCTGTTGCGCTCCAGGTGGGCGACAGGTTGTTTGAGGCTGCTGCAGGCGGTGACGCGTCGCGGTGGGCGTCTTCTGACCCTGGCCGCGGACCTGGATCGTATCGGTACTTCACTGCGCGATCCGGAACACGTGATCTGGGAGCTGACTCGGTGCGGGGACCTGGCATGGGTGCAATCGCGGTTCAAAGTTGATGCATGGGACGCGATAGGCAACAGATATGCGGCGATTGAAGCAATGGCGGATCGGCCGATTGCCGATCTGATAATGGCCCTTGGAATACTCGGAGATGATGCGATCACACAGACTTTGTGGGCCAAACTGGCGGAAGGTACGGGCCGTGCGGTATTGTACCCGTACATGGATGAAGAGGTTGTTCGTTGTGCGAGCGCCATTAGCTGGGACATCAGGCTGCTGAAGCCAAAGCACATCTTGTGCGAAGTGGCGCGGCGGCTGGGGATTTCTGACGAGATCACTCAGCGACCAAAGTCTTCGTTTGGGATCTCGCCGGACCGTTGGGCGGGGGAGGGCGGGGCACTTGAACCCCTTGAGGTGGTTGCTGGGAAGGCGGTTGCCATCAAGGATATCCGGGGTACACGCAGTTCTGATGGGCCGATGGCAATGACGCACTGGCACATCCTCAACTATGGAATCTGGAAGCGGCTGTTCATACTTGGGCATAGCCTTAACGAGCTTCACGGAGAGCTTGATGAGGCGATTGTTGGGCTGAAAGCCGTTGCGGCGAGCTAGCGGTGCGCCGGGCGGGCAGGCGACAGCGGATTGCGATTGCCGCGGTGGAGGTGGGAATGTTCAAGTTCATGCACCGACGCATATTCCTGCCGGCTTTCGAGACGCTGATCAAGCGTCGGAAGACGTTGCGATATCTTCGTGAACTAGAGCGTAGCCAGTGGCTCAGCGTGGGCGATCTGGAGCAACTACAATTCGAGGCGCTGCGGCTCCTCTTGGTACATGCAGTGACCAACTGCGAATACTATCGAGAGGTGTGGCGCCAGCAGGGGCTCGACCCGGGCAGACTTCAGGCACCGGAGGACTTTCGTGCCTGGCCGGTCATTGGTTGCGATACGATCCTGGCGAATCGGATGCGGATGCGTGCTGATGCGCCCCGGATGCGGCTGCTCAGCAAGGCAACGGGCGGATCGAGTGGCGTCCCGCTGCAGTTCGACCTAAACACCGACAGCAACGATCGCCGGGTTGCGGCATCGTACAGGGGATACGGCTGGGCGGGGGCTGGGCCGGGGACAAAGCAGCTTCATCTCTGGGGAGTGCCGCTGGGTGAGCAGGGATGGATGAGGCGATGCAAGGATAGACTGTATCACGCTTTCCATCGCCACCGAATTCTGAACTGCTTTGACCTGGGCGAGGGGGCGGTATGCGAGTTCCTCGCACAGCACAATCGCTACCGTCCCCAAGTGATTGTCGCGTATACGAACGCGCTCTACGAGTTTGCACGCATGCTGGAGGAGCGGGGCCTGAAACCATTCTCTCCGGGGTCGATCGTCGTAGGCGCCGAGAAGTTGCACGGGTTCCAGAGGCAGTTGATCGAGCGAGTGTTCGGCGCCGGTGTTCGAGACGTACGGCTCTCGCGAGTTCATGCTGACGGCGGCCGAGTGCGATCGGCACGTGGGCCTGCACCTGAGCTTTGAGCACTTGGTTGTGGAAGTGCTCGACGAGGATGGTAAACCGACGCCGGATGGCGAAGAGGGAAATGTCGTCATCACCGATCTATACAACTACGGGATGCCGTTCATTCGATACGCCAATGGCGATCGCGCGGTGGCGGGGTTCAGCAGGTGCTCCTGCGGGCGCGGCTTGCCGTTGATCAAGCCGATCCTGGGGCGAACCCTGGACGTTCTTAGCACGCCGGACGGCCGACGGCTTCCCGGCGAGATATTCCCTCACCTCATGAAAGACTTTGCAGCGGTAAAGCGATTCCAGGTTATCCAGGATGAACCCGATCATGTCGAGCTTCGCGTGGTTGTAGGACCCGGATGGGGCGAATCGGATGAGCATGCGGTCACAAGCATGATCCGCAAGGCGCTGGGTCCGGAGATGCGATTCGACCTGGCGCGGGTGGATGACATCCCGCTGACGGGTGTTGGGAAGCTGCGCGTGGTCGTCAACAAGTGCCGGGCATTCGCCCCGCCCGTCGGCGCGGCATGCTGAGCCCTTGCCGATAGGGCATGTTCGCTCTCTGAGATCTGATATTTCGTCAATGCGTATCCTGTTCATCGCCACCGATTTCCCGAGCCCTCACCACGCGACGCGTGGTGTGTTCAATTTGAACCTCGTACAGGGCTTGGCTCAAGAGCACGAAGTACGCGTGATCTCGCCCATTCCCTGGACAGACCAATCGCACAAGAAGGGGGGGGCGATGCCGGGCGATCGGCGGGTCGTGATCGGGCCGGGCGTGGAAGCGCACTACCCGACCTACTACTACCCCCCGAAGCTGCTGAGAAACCGATATAGCGGGTTCTACTGGAGGTCCATTTGCGCGACGGCATACCGCGTCATCAGCGAGGGCCGGCCCGACATCGTGATCGGGTATTGGGCGCACCCGGATGGCGATGTCGCGATGCGGATTGCGCGATTGCTGGGCGTGCCGGGGGCCATCATCATTGGCGGGTCGGATGTGCTGATCCTTACGGGCGACCGCCGGCGCCGCCGGTGCGTGGCTAGCGCTCTCGGGAGAGCGGATGCGGTGTTTGCATTGAGCGAGCACTTACGGCAGGCGATCATCGATCTTGGCGCTTCTGCGGAGAAAGTACACGTCTGGCGCCGCGGGATCGATACCGCGCGATTCGCGCCCGGCCCAAAGGACGAGGCACGCCGACGACTAGACATCCCTGCGGACTGCCGGATGGCGGTGTGGGTCGGCCGGGTTGTTCCGGTGAAAGGCCTGGATGTGCTCCTGAAGGCGTGCCGGCTTCTGCGGGATCGCGGAGTCGTACTTCGCGTGTATCTCGTGGGTGAGGGCGGCTGAAGGCCCCAGTTGGAGGCCCAGGTCACCGCCGACGGGCTCAACGACACGGTGTTTTTCGTTGGATCTCAGCGACAGGAGCGATTGGCCGACTGGTATCGGGCGGCCGATGTAACAGTCTTGCCCAGCCTCTCTGAAGGTCTGCCGAACGTGCTGCGGGAGTCGCTCGCATGTGGCACGCCGTTCGTCGCCAGCCGGGTTGGGGGAATACCGGAGATTGCCGAGTCGCCGCGCGATCGGCTCGTTCCGCCAGGTGACGCGACAGCTCTTGCGGAGGCGATTGGAGCAGCAGTTCGCGAGCCCCGATCCGCTCCGTGCTCTCACGAGGAGTTCCTTAGCCCGGTGGATTCCGGGCGGGCGCTGATAGAGGTCCTGCGACCCCTGGTCAGCGAATCCCGGCAGGCTTCCCGGACTGCGGCGACGCTCGCGCCGGACCCGCGGGTCGGATCGGTCGTGACCGGGCGCAGCCCTTGGCGGCAGGCGATCCGCAGGGTGATGGTGGCGACGCTGCCTTCGCGGCTCTTTCTGGTGCATGGCGCACTGGAAAGCAACTGTGTCTGCCTGACGTTCGATGATGGGCCCCATCCCGAGCACACGCCGCGCATCCTGGATGCCTTGAGGGAACGCGGCGTGCATGCCACCTTCTTCGTCATCGGTGAGTTGGCCGAACGCTACCCACACATCGTCCGGCGGGCGGCGGCCGAGGGGCACGCGATTGGGAACCACACATTCTACCATCACGAACCGGGGCTGGCCTCGGCGCGGGAACTCCAGACAGAGATATTGCTGACGCGCCGGGTCCTCGCGGGTATTCTCGGGACCCCAAGCGAGCTGTTTCGCCCGCCGAAGGGCAAGTTGACCATTGCGAAAAGTTGTCGGGCCTGGCTGGCTGGACAGACGATCGTGCTCTGGAACGTGGATTCCAAGGACTATGCGTGCAAGTCGGCCGCCGAGCTTAGAACGAGGCTGCGTGAGCACCCGTTGTGCAGCGGGGACCTGGTGCTCATGCATGACAGACTTGCGTGTCTGGCTGGATCGCTTCCCTCCATCATTGATGAGGCGCGGAACAGAGGACTGGAATTCGCCACGGTGTTGCAGTGGGCGGGGCGGCATTCGCGCAGCAACCGCGTCGGCGCGTCTGATGGGCTGGTTCCCGCAGTGGGATGATATGCGGCGCGTATTGCTCATCTCCTATGCATTTCCTCCGGTCGGCGGCGCGGGTGTGCAGCGCATCACGAAGTTCGCCAAGTACCTGCACGAATACGGCTGGACGCCCTCGGTGCTCACGGTGGCCAACCCGTCGGTGCCGGCGTGGGACCCAACGCTTTTGTCTGACGTGCCGACACACGTATCCGTCCGGCGGGCGCGAACCTGGGAGCCGGGCTATGCGGCCAAGGCCGCCATGTCGCCGGGCGCCGGGGCGGGCACGACCCAGAGAACCGGCCTGCGCCAATTGGCGAGGGGCATGATCCACCGCCTGGCCAAGCTCGTCTTGCAGCCCGACCCGCAGATCCTCTGGATGCCCGAGGCGCTGCGCGAGGGCCGACGACTTTTGCGAGAAGTGCCGCACGCGGCCATCGTCGCCAGCGGGCCGCCGTTTTCGGCGTTCCTGATCGGCGCAGCGCTGAGCCGCTCTTCGGGGCTGCCCCTGGTGCTGGACTATCGCGACGAGTGGGACCTGACCAGCGCCTACGGCGAGAACCGGCAGTTTGACGCCTTCTCCCTCTACTTGCAGAAACGCTTGCAGCGGCAGGTGATCCGGCGGGCGAAGGTGCTGCTGGCCACCACGCGCAGCAGTTGCATCGCTCTTGAGAAGCTCCGCGATAGTGCGGGCAGCGATGCCAGGGTGGTCTGTATCTATAACGGCTACGATCCGGCCGATTTCCCCGCGACTGTCGCCCTGCAGCCGCCCAACGGCACGTTCCGGCTGGTGTACACGGGCACGCTGTGGAACCTGACCTCGGTGGCGCCTCTGGTGAGCGCCGTGCAGAAATTATCGCGCGAGGCGCCGGCGCTGGCCGCGCGGCTGGAGATGGTGATCGCCGGCCGCCGAACCGAGCCGCAGCAGCGAATCCTGGCCGGCCTGGCGGGGCTGCCATGCCGGCTGGTCGAGCATCCGTATCTGGACCATGACCGATCCGTCGAGCTGCTGGCGGGCGCCGACGGCCTGTGCATCCTGCTGAGCGATGTGCCCGGGGCGGGGCGCGTAGTGCCCGCGAAGCTATTTGAGTGCATGGCGGCCAAGCGGCCCATCTGGGCGATCGCGCCGGAGGGCGAACTGTGGGACCTGCTGCGCGAACACCCGGCCGTACACCTTTATGAGCCGAAGGACACCGACGGCCTGGCCGAGGCCCTGCGGCGCGAAATCGAAGGCTCGCACGGGCACGATGGCGAGGGCCTGGTGCGCTGGGACGCGTCGGACTTCAGCCGGTGCAACCAGTCGCGGCAGTTGGCCGGTATCCTGGACGAGTTGCGATAGGTTCCGGTGGGCGGTGCGTCATGCAAATGCCGGCTCGCGTCAGGGGAATGAGCTTCTGATTCCGCCGAGTGGAAGCTCGGATACTGCGGCGGAAACCGTCCGGCGCCGCGATGATCGCGGCGTGCGCCTCTGGGACTGCTCCCCACGACGGGGAGAGACCACCACGCGTAGCAATGCGATCGTCAGACCGAAGGCGGACACAGTCATCCCATAACGATGTCTCGGCTTGAAACGCTATTTTGGGTCCTCGTAGCGAGCGTGGCTTACGCCTACCTGCTCTACCCGCTGATTCTCCTGCTGCGCGTGCGCTGCAGCGCACCCTCGGCGGCCGGATGGGCAGGTGCCGCGCACGGTCAGCATCGTCATGGCCTGCCGCAATGAAGAGAAGTCGATCGGCCGGCGACTGAGCGAGCTGGCCGGGATGGTCGCGGGAAGCGAGTTGACAGGCGAGATCATCGTTATCTGCGACGGCTGCACCGACGGGACAGCCAACATCGCGCGGCAGCTTGCCGCCGACAACGTCCGCGTGATCGAACTGCCATCGAATGTCGGTAAAGCGGCGGCTATCAGCCAAGGCTGCGCGGTGGCCCGCCACGAGATCATCGCCTTCGCCGATGTTCGCCAAAGGTGGGCGCCCGATGCCCTGCCGATGATGCTGCGGCGATTTGCCGACCCGGCCGTGGGCGCTGTCAGCGGCGACCTGGTCATCGAAACCGCGCCGGGCGTGCCGGCCGGCGTGGGGATGTACTGGCGCTACGAGAAATGGCTGCGCCAGTTGGAGAGCGAATGCCGCTCGGGCGTGGGGGTCACTGGCGCGATCAGCGCCGTCCGACGCGAGCTGTTTGGAGCCATCCCGGCCGGCACCATCCTCGACGATGTGTACTGGCCGCTGCGGGTGGCCATGCAGGGCTATCGCGTGGTTCACGAGGCATCGGCCATTGCCTATGACCGGCTGCCGGAGCGGCAGCGCGATGAGTTCCGCCGCAAGGTGCGCACGCTCAGTGGCAACTTCCAGCTCGTGGCACGGCTGCCGGGGGCGCTGCTGCCGTGGCGGAACCCGGTGTGGTTTGAGTTCATCTCGCACAAACTCATGCGCCTGCTGGTTCCGTGGGCCCTGGTTGGTGTGCTGATCCTCGGCGCAGTGCTGGGCGGCAGGTTCTATCGCGGGGCGTTCGTTGCCCAGGCTGGGTTCTACATCCTGGCGATGCTTGGCCTGTGGAAGCGTGCCGCGCGGTTGCCGCTGGCGTCGGCCGCAGGCTCGTTCCTGCTGCTCAACGCGGCGGCGTGGGTGGCATTCTGGGTGTGGGCGCTGGGGCGGACAGAGAAATCTTGGGTAAAGGTGGCCTACCGGGCGGGAATTGCGGGCGCACGGGCGGACGGGGTGGGCGCTATCAACGTTTCCAAGGTCGGGCCGCAGCATACATGACCACGAGCCTTACAGCGGCCGAAACGGACAAGGCGGCGGCACCGACGCAGTCAAGCGGCATTCGCCGAAGCGTTATTGGCGCGGCCTTCCTGTCGGGGCATTCGCTGCTGCTGAACGCGATCAGCGTCTTCGCGATGGCGTACATCATCCGGCGCCTGGGCCCCGAAGGATATGGCCAATGGGCGACGGCGATGACAATTGTCGCCGCGACTGGTGTGATCGGGAACCTCGGGCTCCGCGGTACATTCATACGCGGCATCGCACGCGACGGATCGTCAGCGCCGCGAGCGAGCGCGGAGCAACTGGGGGCTCGGCTGCTGCTGTCCACCCTGGGTGGATGCACGGCCCTGGCCGCAAGCTTGGCGCTGGGCTATTCAAACACGATCATCGCATGCACTGCCATCGCGGCGATCGGCGCCATCCTGGGTGGGTTGTGGACGACGCTGGGGGACCTCTTGCAGGCGATGCAGCAGTTGCCAGCGTTTTCCGCGGTCAACCTTATCGCAGGGCTGGCATTGACGGCAGGTTCAGTCGTGGCGGCGGTCGTTGGCGTGGGGCCGATTGGCATGTCGGCCGCGTATCTCCTGGGGCCCGTGATACTCGTTGTCGGGCTGTGGCGGGTGGTCGAACGCCGTTTGTTCCGACTGCGAATCGCGATCGATCCACGACGCAGCTTCTCTCTGCTCAGGGAAGCGAGGTTCTTCGCGGTTCAGCAGCTTGTCACTGTGGCGAGCACGTACGCGGCCGCGCTCATGCTGCCGAAACTCGTCGGCGCTGCGGCGTTTGCTTTCTTCGCGGCTGCCACGCTGGTGGCCGGCCGTCTGGACGTGGTGCCGGATGCGCTGGCGACGGCTTTCTACCCGGCCATGGCCCGGGAATATGCGGTCTCTGCGCGGGGCGATTCGCGTCGCGCTGAAGGGATTGGTGATCTCGGTGGCGGTGTGCCTGGGGATTGCGATCATGGGATACATGGCCGCTGGCATTGTGGCCCGCGTGCTTTTCCCGGGCCGTGCTGAAGTCTGCTTTGACGTCCTGCGAATCACCATCTGGGCGCTGCCCGCGAGCGGCGCTGCTTATATGATGGGCTATGCGATGAACGCGGCTGGCAAGGATCGCGTGCAGACGCGCATCACGCTGATCTCTCAGGGGGTCGGTCTGCTGATGACCATAGCGCTGGTCCTGCGTTTCGGGTTGATTGGCGCGTGCTGGTCATTCCTGGCCCGGCCCTGCATCAGCGCGTGCCTTCTGGCCGCGTATGCGGCGCAGAGGAGCTCCACCAGACATGCCGCCGGAGCGATGGTTCGCGAGCTTGGCCCAAAATGCGAGCACGCCTGATTGCCAAGGCCCTAACCGGCAGCTTGATCCGATGGAGGACACCGCCGGTGGGCCGGCCGGTCCATGTTCTCCTTTGCGTCGCCGATCATTACGAGCCGGGGAACGGCGGCGTATCCCATGAAACGGGGCTGGCGCGCGTGCAGAGTTGGGCAGGCGGATACCCGGCCAAACTGGGAGCATTTCGCGATTCCGACGGCCGGCCCCCGCGGCACACGTTCTTCTATCCGCTGGAGATGTACCGGGAAAAGGAAGTGGAGCTCCTGGCGGCGCTGTGCCGACAGGGCTTTGGGGAGATCGAGGTGCATCTGCACCATGAGAACGACACGGCCGAGGAATTGCGCCGCCGGCTCATCGAATTTCGTGACCTGCTGACCACTCGGCACGGACAGCTCGCGCGACACATGCGGACCGGGCAGACTATGTACGGCTTTGTCCACGGGAATTGGGCCTTGGATAACTCCCGCCCAGATGGCCGGTGGTGCGGGGTCACCAACGAGTTGGACATCCTCCGCGAAACTGGCTGCTATGCGGACTTCACGATGCCCGCGTATCCGGACGCGTGCCAAACCCGAAAGATCAACAGCATCTACTATGCGGTCGGACGGCCCGGGCGCTGCAAGTCCCACGATACTGGCCTCGATGTGGGGCGGGGCGCGCTGCCGGCGAATGCGCTGATGCTGATTCAGGGTCCGCTGCTGTTAAACTGGCGGAACCGCAAGTGGGGCATCGTGCCGCGCGTTGAGAACGCCTGCATCCAGGGGAGCCAGCCGCCGACAATGCAGCGGCTCGACTTGTGGCTCAAGGCGCGGTGCAGGTGCCATCCCGGCCGGACTGGTTCTTTGTGAAGCTGCACACGCACGGTGCGCCCGAGGCGAATCAAGCCGTCTTGCTGGGCGAGCCGATGGTTCGATTTCATGAGGGGCTGGCCAAACGCGCGGCGGAGGATCCCAGCTTTCAATATCATTACGTCACAGCTCGCGAAATGTATAATCTCGTCAGAGCGGCGGAGGCGGGGTGGAGTGGATCGGTTGATGAGGCGAGGGATTTCGAGCTGCTCGGCAACGGCCGGAAGGAGACGGATCAGCGGGGAAGATTGCGCGTCAACTCAAGCCCACGCGATCCTGTAGTGGCAGAGGAGCGGGTGCCGGCTGTGGCAGACTCGGCCCATGGGACATCCGGAACAGGGGAACGGACGCCAGTTGCGCGAGCGAAAGAACCATGCTGATTCCAGGGCGACTTGGCCGGCATTTGTCATTACAATCAATGTGGAGGGGGACAACCTCTGGGGCAAGCCGCGGGCGCTGACAACCCGCAACGTCGCTTTTCTTCCGCGATTTCAGTGCCTCTGCGAGCGGTACGGTTTCACGCCAACGTACCTGGTGAACTGGGAGATCGCGACTGACAAGGCGTTTCAGGATTTCGGGCGGGACGTGCTTCGTCGTGGGGCAGCGGAGATCGGGATGCATCTGCATGCGTGGAATTCGCCGCCCGTGTCGCCACTGACCGATGACGATTTTCGGCACAGGCCATATCTGATCGAGTACCCGGACCAGCTCATTCGCGAAAAGGTCAAGGTGATGACGGGGACCCTGGAGGATGTCTTCGGAGTGAAGATGGTCAGCCACCGGGCTGGGCGGTGGGGGTTCAACGAGGTGTATGCTCGAATCCTCGTGGAGCATGGATACCGGGTCAACTGCTCGGTTACTCCCCATGTCTCGTGGCGCCCTATAAAGGCGACCCCAAGGGGCCGGGCGGCCCTGATTTCACCCGTTTCCCGGAGGCCGCGTATTTCGTCGATCTGGAGGATATCAGCCGCCCCGGAATGTCGCCGCTGCTTGAGGTTCCGATGACCGTGCTGGTTCCTGAGTACTCGCATGCGTCTCAGTTATGCACGCGCCTATTGAGGCGTGCAGGTAAGCTAGGGCGGCGGGTGGCTAGTCGCTTCTTTCCGCCAATCGTCAAACTGGTGCCGATCTCACCCCACCGGTACCATCTGGAATCCCTCTTGGCCGCTGCCTTGGCGCAGGGCCGCAAGCATGTGGAGTTCATGCTTCATTCATCCGAACTGATGCCCGGCGGAAGCCCGTGGTTCAGCACGCCGGAGACCATCGAGGTTTTGTATGGGGGCCTCGAATCTCTCTTCGCATATGCGAGCATGCGTTTCTGTGGTCAGACTCTTCACGAGTACTATGATTCGTTCATGCGTGGACAACGCACCTCTTCCGGGCTGGCGCCGCGGCACCCGCTTGACACTTGGGCGGCGGAGCAGGAGAGATGACGACACCCGACTGCGCATGCGCTGGCACGATACCGCTGGAGGGAACCGCGGATATTAGCATACCGGGGTTGCGGGCCGCGATTTATCGTGGGGTCGGCGCCGAGCGTGAGCAGTGCGAGCAGGACCTGGTGAGCAGTGGCGTGAACTTGCCGTTGCCGCATCGGTGTGTCTGGGCACGGATGCGGCGGGATGTGGAGTCCTGGTTTGTGGCAGTTCGCGATGCCGGCGGGCGCTGCCACGGCGGAATTGCAGTTGAGGCTGCTCGAAGTCGAGCGTTGCCGGGTTGCCTGCTGCTGAGAATCGAGCGGCTGGGTGAATGGCTCGATGAGCGCATCTCGGAGATTGCGCTGGCGGCACTGGCGCAGCTGGCCCGGCGCACCAGCGGGTCTTGCGAGTCAGTATCGGGGTGTTTTCGCGGCAGGCCCATGTTCGATCGGCTCTTGGTCATGTGCTCCAGAGGCTTGGGTTCGGACAGGTCCGAGTTGGGCGGGGCTATGTGGAAACTGCGGTGATGGACCTGATCCCTGATGAGCCCGGGATCTTCGCGGCACTGCAGTCAAAGACGCGTAGAGATATACGCGTTGTGGGTAGGCATGGGCTTGAAGTCCGGGCAATCGAAGATCCGGCGATGAGCCCGCGCCTGAATGACCTCCTCAAAGAGACCGTGGGTCGCACGGGAGGTGCTTTTCGCGCGCGAGTGGGGAAGCATCATTGAGCTTGGGAGGGTCGCGCCGCGTCTATCGCGGCTCGTTGGGCTGTTCCGCGATGGCCGAAGCGATCCGAAGTCGCTGCTGGCGTTTGCGTGGGGTTGTGCGCACGGCGAGTATGCGCATTACGATGCGGCCGGCTCGACACGTCCCGACGACCTGCGAGTTCCGCTCGCATACGCGCTGCTTTGGGACCTGATCTGCTGGGCCAAGCGCGGCGGGGCGAAGTGGTTCGACTTGGGTGGGATCACGTTCGGTCACCGGGACTCGAGCGATCCGCTGGGCGGGATTTCGGATTTCAAGCGATACTTCAGCAAACAGGTTGTTGTGGTGGGACAGGAATGGATGCTGGAGCCACACTGGGGTACGGCGCGGATTGCAGGATTCTTGGTAACGCAAGAAACTGGCTGTCACGCATTGTGAGACGCAAGCCGCGGTAGACAGCGTTACCTTCGATTGAGAGGAGGCCCAATGGTCGATGTTGCTACGGCGCTTCGCCGAATTGTCGTGAATGATCTGTTTGTCGAGATCCCCGAGGAGAAGATCGGCCTTGACGACGGCCTGCGCAACGTTGTCGGCCTGGACTCCGTCGGCTTCGTCGAGCTGCGCGTGCTCTGCGAACAGCGGTTCAACGTGCAGATCAATGACGAAGACTATACGCCGGAGAATTTCAGCTCGATCGCCAGGCTGGCCAGCCTGATCGAGCGACTGCAGACGGGGAAAGCGACGTAGCGACGAAGCGACGGAGCGACGAAGGGGAGTCAAAGCACGAAGGCACGGAGGCACGAAGGGGAGAACAGAAGGCGACGTAGCGACGTAGCGACGGAGCGACGAAGGGGAAAACAGAGAGCGACGTAGCGACGTAGCAACGAAGGCTGTGGTGCAAGGGAATTCACAAGCTGAGCCGGTCGCGGTCACGGGCATGGCCTGGGCCACGGCGCTGGGCGATGACGTGCAGGCGGTCTGGGAACGCCTGCTGGCGAGAGATACCGGCCTACGGCCTGTCGTGCATCAGGGTCGCCTGCGCAACGAACTGGCCGCGCCGGTGGCCGGGGCGATGGCCGAGCTGCCGTCTAGGGAGCGGCTGCGGCAGCTTGCCGTTTCCACGATCGAGCGTGCCTGCTGCACATCCGGCTGCCAGCCGGGCGATCCGGATGTTCAACTCGTCCTGGGCAGCAGCCTGGCGGATTACCTGGAAGAGGCAGGCTCGCGACAGCGACTCAGTGGCTGGGCCGAGGATGTCGCCAATCGCCTGGGCGCGGCGCGGCCGCCGATCGTGATTGGGACCGCGTGCTCCTCGGGCTCGGATGCGATCGCCGTCGGCGCGGAGCTGATCCGGTCGGGGGCGGCAGAATGCTGCGTCTGCGGCGGCGTGGATGTGCTGACGTGGAGCAAACGTATCGCGCACTCGACACTGGGCACCATGTCGCCCACGACGCTGCGGGCCTTTGATATCCGCCACGATGGGACGCTCCTAGGCGAGGGGGCGGGATTCCTCGTGCTGGAGGCGCAGCGCGATGGCCGCAAGCCGCTGGCACTGCTGCGGGGCGCGGGCTCGGGCAACGACGCCTGCGGCATGACCGCGGCCGACACAAGCGGGCAGGCGGCGCGATTTGCCATCGATCGATCGCTGTTCGATGCGGGTTTGAAGCCGTCGGATATCGGGCTGATCAACGCGCACGGGTCGGGGACGCAGATGAATGACATGACGGAGCGAAACGCCTTTGCGCAGGTCTTCAAGGGCGGGACGCTGCCGCTGGTGTTCGCGACCAAGGGGAATTTCGGGCACAGCCTTGGCGCGACGGGGGCCATCGAGGCCATCGCGCTGATCCTGGCCCTGCGAGCGCGGCAGGCGCCGCCGATATTCGCCCTGGAGCAGCTCGACCCGGATTTCCCGTTGCCGCTGGCTCACCCCGGCGTGATCTCATGCGAGGCGCGATATGGGTTGAGCCTGACGCTGGGGTTCGGCGGATTCGATACGAGTCTGGTCTTCGAGGTGGCGCCATGATGCCTGGAGTTTCCGTCGCTGGAATTAAGGTCGTGGGCAGGGGAGAGGCGCGCGAGCTGCAGCGGGAGATGCTTGGGGAACAGGTGCGGACGGTCGTGCGCTATGCCGATCCGGCGGCCTGGATCACCGCGACGGCGGTTGCGCGGGCGGCGGCGCATTTGAAGGATCAACTGGCGGGCATGCGCGAGCGGGTTGGAGTTATTGTGGTGAGCGATCACGGGCCGGCCGAGACGATGGAAGTGGTGGCGGCGGCCGCGGCGGCGGGCACATCGTCGCCGCTACGCTATCCGGCCGCCAATCCGGGCTCGCTGGCGGGCGTGACGTGCATCGTCCTGGGGTTTCGCGGGCCGACACTGAACCTGACCATGCCGCCCGCGCAGGGTGTCGCGGCGGGGCTGCTGATGGCGGGCGCGTGGCTGCGGCGGGGGGCGGCGGCGCTGATGACTATAGCCGTTTATCGTGGAGGCGCGGCAGAGGGGCGGCTGGCACGGGTGTGCGTGCTGTCGCTGGGGGATTCCGTCGCCATGGCGGGCGAGGATCTCAATGAGAATGACGCGGGCTGGCTTGCAGGGGATGCCTGAATGAGCACGACTTACGCCAACAAGAAGACTGCACTGTCAGCGGACGTGGTCCGCGGGTTCCTGGGCCGGGTGCGGGAGGCCGCTCCGGAATCGGCGAGCCAGGTTGCGACTCCGGGCTTTGAGGACATCGGCCGCCGATGGCGCGAACTGGGCGTGAGAGAGGGCGACCTGGTTCTGCTGTGTTTCCCGAACGGGAAGACGCTGCTGGAGCATTTCTTCGGGGCGCTGGCGGCGGGTGCTGTGCCCGCACTGCTGGCTCCGAGCGCGCCGTCGGCGCGATTGCGCGACCTCGCCGACGTCATGGGTGCGCGGGCAATGGCGGCGATGCGCGTGCCGGCGGGAGAATTGGGCGCTGAGCGATTGGAGCGGATCGGCGCGGCCGAGGTCGCGCTCTTTGCGAAACGGCCACAGCCGGCGGCCAACGCCGGCGAGGTGGTGCTGCTGACGTCGGGAACCTCGGGCTTCGCCAGCGGCTGCGTGTTCGATGTCGAGCAGTTGCTGCTCAACGGCGAGCGGCATGCGGATGCGATAAGCCAGCGAGCCGATGACACGGTATTGGTAAACCTGCCGCTCTGTTTCTCGTTCGCGCTGGTGGCGCAGTCGCTGGGAACCCTGGTGCGGGGCGGGCGCCTGGTCATTGGCGGGCCGCCGTTTCACGCGCCGAGTTATGTCCAGGCGATCAAGGACCTGGGGGTCAGCGTGTCAGCGCTTACGCCGGTGCTGGTGCGGTCGCTGCTGCAACTCGACGAGGCGGCGATGACGAGCCTTAATGAGTCGCCGCTGCGCGTCCTGAGCGTGGGCGGAGATGCGCCAGCGCCCCAGCACGTCGAAGAGCTGCTGCGCCGGCGGCCCGGCCGGGAACTATACCTGACCTATGGCTTGACGCAGGCGGGCCCGCGCGTGTCCACGCTGGCAGCACACAATGAGCCGTCCCGGCGATACCGGGCGGTGGGCTGGCCTTTGCCGGGCACGGACGTAGCTCTGCGCGACACCGGCGACGGCAGCGCGATGAAGCAACTTTTCGTGTCCTCGGCCACGGTGACGAAGCGCCTGATCGGAATGGTGGAAGGCCGGCCGCGCCACGACCTGGTCGCGCCCGGCACGGTGGCTACGGGCGACATCTTCGAGCAGGATGAGGAGGGTTGCCTGTACTTCCTGGGCCGCATGGCCGACTATATCGTCAAGAACGGTGAGAAGATCTGCCTGGCGGCGGTTCGGCGCGTTGCAACGCAGATGCCGCAGGTGATCCGGGCCAAGACGGCGGTCAGCAAGAACGGGATTGGCGAGGAGGATTTCGATCTGATTCTGCATGCCCAAGATGAGCTTGGGGTGTCCGAAGAGGAATACATGCGGATGCTTCGCGGCTTGCTGCGTCGATCGGAGATGCCTCGGACCGTGCCGCATAGTGCAGCATGTCGAGAGTCTTTCGGCGGCCTACAAATGACAGGACGAAACGAGATAGTCGATCGTCTGGGTGCTGCCGCTGGCGCGGGGCCAGGTGAGCACGGTTCGTCCAGTTGGCGCCGTCATCTCGCTACGTCGGAGTCGGCGTTTCCGCGATTCGTGCGCCGTGTCCGCAAATGGGTGCGGGGTTTTCACGTGCCGGCACCGGGAATTCTCGTCAAGCCTGTGTTGTGGGCGTTTCTGGCGCTGCGAGCGTGCTATTACTTCGTAACGCGCGTTTTTGTCTGCGAGCCGCTCTTCAAGGCGTACTGCACCCGGTATGGGCGGCGATTGCGCACGGGCGTGTTTCTCCATTGGGTGCAAGGGAGAGGCGATATCATCATCGGGAACGATGTGCGGATTGACGGGAAATGCACCTTCATGTTTGCCGCCCGATTTGCGGATCGGCCTGTCTTGACCATCGGCGATAACACCGGCATGGCCCATGGGTGCCAGTTCACGGTTGGCCGGGCAATTACCATTGGGCGGAACTGCCGAATATCGAGCGGCTGCACGTTCTTTGACTCCAATGGCCATCCCAGCGACCCTGCGGCACGGCAGTCAGGCAAGTGCCGGCGCCGGATGACGTGCGGCCCATTACGATCGGAGACAATGTCTGGATCGGCATGCGTTGCCTGATATTCCCGGGCGTGCGGATCGGCCATGACAGTGTGATATCGGCGGGTTCCGTGGTTCGAAGTCACATCCCCCCGTTCAGCGTGGCTGCCGGCAATCCGGCGCGTAGTATTCAGGCTTAGGCCCCGCATGGACAGCGAGGGCGTTAGCCGCAAGTGTGATGAGACCTAAGAGCGCGTGTATGCATGAGTCGCCAAAGACCAGCCATGGGGAAGTGGACAGCGAGATCCGCTTGACCTCCGAATTGGCTGCGCGGTCGGTTCGCGGGTTCCTCGGGACCATGAACCTGGTTTCGGAGAGCTATCTGGCCCAGGTGCTATTGGCGCTATGGGACAGTGGCCTCTACGAATATGTCCGTAGCCACGCGCCTTTCGAAGTTCGCCGCGGCTGCCGGGGAACTGGGGCTCGATGAGACCATCCTGAACTGGCTGGTGGAATACCTGGTTGGCCGTGGCATTATGCGCGGGGGCCGATGGTCTGGTCTTAACCGACAGGGGGCGGCTGTACTGGAACTATGTGACGCGCGGAGTCGTGACAGCGCATTTGGGGGGCTACAACCCGATGATGACACAATTGGGGCCCCTGCTGCGGAAGGAAATCGGGCTGGACGACCCTCGCGTGGATCGGCTGGGGCGCCTCGTGGCTGTCGGCGCTGGCTACACTTTATTGGGTAGCGGTACGGTGCCGTGGGTGCTGCACGCAATTGAGAACCTGGGTGGGCGATATGTCATGGACATCGGGTGCGGCGCTGGGGTGTTCCTGGTCCAACTCGCGCTACGATGGCCGCACGGGGGTGGCATCGGCATTGACATGGATGCGGATGCCGTCGCCGAAGCGAACAGACGAGCGAAGGACCACGAAGTTGCGGATCGCGTGTCGTTTCAGCAGGCCAAGCTGTCCGCGGAGCCCATGGCCATTGATCCGGACATCCTAAGCCGCGTGGACACGCTTACGGCGATGTATGTGCTGCACGAATTTGGCGGGTCCGGAGGGCCGGATCGTATCTCCGAGGTCCTCGCATGGCTCCGGCGGCAGTTTCCAGGGCGGAAGCTGCTGATGGCCGAAGGCGCGCCAGCGGACCCTGTGAAGCTCGGCGCAACTTCGCCTCCCAGTTACGCTCATCTGGACTACTCGTTCCTGCATCCCCTGTCGCGTCAAGGGCCATTGCGAACGCCGGACGAGTGGGCGGGGATTATCAAGAAGGCGGGTGCCAAGCTCGTTGATCGCATGCCGGGGTTTAAGACGGTGCCTGCGTGGATCTCCCTTTACATCATTGCGCTTGAGTGACGGCGTGGACTACCAGACCGCTCTGATTGCCGGTGCCAGCGGCGGAATCGGCCGCGCCATCGCCTCTAGTCTGGCCCAGGCGGGCGTCCGCGTGGCGCTCGATTGGCCGCGACCGTGAGAAGCTGGATCGGACGCGCCGAACTGGGCAGCGCGGCCGAATCAGCCATCGTTGCCCCCTGCGACGTCACCGACCGAGCGCAGGTCAAGGCGATGGTGGAAAACGTGCTGAGCGCCATGGGATCGATCGACATCCTGATCTGCGGTGCGGGCATCAACGTCCCGCAGCGCAGCCTTCGATCCCTCGATCCCGCTGATTGGGACCGGATCATGGCCGTCAACCTGACCGGGGCCTTCAACCTGGTGCATTTTGTCCTGCCGTCGATGCGAGTGCGCGGCAGGGGCCTGGTCATCCAACTCGCGTCGGTCTCTGGAATGCGCGTCAATACCCTGAGCGGAGTCGCGTATTCCGCCTCCAAATTCGGGCAGGCGGCCCTTGGCATCAGCATCGGTCGCGAGGAACGCGGCCGGGGCATTCACTCGACCGTCATCTATTCCGGCGAGGTCAACACGCCGTTCCTCGATTCGCGCGGCGCGCGTCCCGGCGCAGGCGATGATGCCCGGCGGCAGTCGATTCTTCAGGCCGAGGACATCGCGGCGGCCGTGCGTTTTCTGGCGGAGCTTCCGCCACGCGCCCACGTACCTGAACTGGTGATCAAGCCGACGATTGACGATTTCTTCTGATGTTCCTGGAACCTCGGAAGCCCGACGATCCCTGGCGACAACACCGATGACCCTATCCCTGCCACTCGACACTCGCGATAGCCAGGCGCCAGTCCTGGGCCGCAGCCCCCTCCTCCTCGTCGCCGCCATGGCGGCCGCCGCCGTCGCTATCACCTTTGACGCCTGGCAGAGCATCTTCCACATGGGCACCGTCGATGAGGAACTCTCCTATGTCCTCGTCGCCCCCGTGGTCATACTCTGGCTGGCCTTCGTACGCCGGCACGAGCTGCAACACTGCCGGATAAGGCATCTCTGGGTCGGCCTGGCCATGCTGGCGGCCGCGTGGCTGGTGTATTGGTATGGCTACCTGTCCGATCCTGTCCTCTGGCACGCGGGGGCAGTCATGCTCGCCGTCGGGGCGCTGATCGCGCCCGTCGGCTCGGACGTGCTGCTGCGCTTCCTGCCCGCACTGGCCGCGACGGTGTTTCTCGTGCCCGTCAGCCCGTTTGGCCGATACCGGCTCGCCTGGCCGCTGCAGACGGGCACGGCGCACGCCACGCAGTGGGTCTGCGACCTGGTGGGGATCTATGTCGATCGGGTCGGCGCCGTGCTGACGATCAATGGCCGGGACGTGGCCGTCGAAGAGGCGTGCAATGGCATGCGCATGGTGCTCACGCTGTTCATGGTGTGCTACGTCGTCGCGTTCACGCTGCCGATGCGATGGTGGGTGCGCTTGCCGTTCCTGCTGCTCACGCCGTTCATCGCCATCGCGGCCAACGTCACCCGGCTCGTGCCCACCATCTGGATGTTCGGGCGATTCTCGCGCGATGCGGCCGAGCTGTTTCATACCGTCAGCGGCTGGGTCATGACGGTGGTGTCGTTCCTGGTGCTGATGGGGTTGTTCAAGGGGATGGAGGCGATGGGGGTGCCGGTGGGGAGGAAGTTGCCGGTTGGGCAGAAGTTGCCGGTTGCCAGTTGCCAGTTGCCGGGAGGAGAGTTGCCGGTTGTTAGTTGCCAGTTGCCAGAGAAGAAGAAGGGGAGAGTGGAGATTGTGGGGTGAGGGGTGATCGGTGAGCGGTGATCGGTGAGCGGTGAGCGGTGAGCGGTGATCGGGTGATCGGGTGACAAGTGGGAATTCCAAATCTCAGATTTCAGATTTCAAATCTCAACTCTCAGATTTCAGAAGAGAACCACAGATTTCACAGATTGCACAGATTACGTGGTACGGGGCACGCATTGCTGGCAACTGACCAAGGGACCATTGACCCGTCTACTGACTACGGACTACTGACAACTGACCAAACATGTCCTCCATCTCCATCTATCGCCTGATTGCCGCAGTCATGCTCGCCGGGATGGGGGTCCATCGCCTGGCCACGCTGCGGACGCATCACGGCTCCGAGCAGTATCAGGCGCGCGTGCGCGAGGCGGCCGCGGCTGTCCCGCGGCAGATCGGCGGGTGGGTCGGCCAGGACATGCCCGTCGGCGAGCGATCGCAGAACCTGCTCAAGCCCAACGTCATCCTCAGCCGCAACTATCTGAATGTCGAAAACGGCGCGTCGGCCGGGCTGCTGCTGGTCCACTGCTCCGATTCGCACCATATGGCCGGCCACTGGCCCATGCGCTGCTACCCCGCCCAGGGCTGGAAACTGACCTCCGACCGGCCGCGCGACTGGACGGTCGGCAGGCTCACCCTCACCGGCACCGAGTACCAGTTCGCGATGGATGTCCCCGGGCGCACGCGGTCCATCAGCGTCATCAATTGCCTGCTGCTGCCCGGCGGCCGGATCGTGCGGGATATGCAGGGCATGGCCAGGGCGATCGCCGGCGGCGGCGGGCAGGCCACGCCGGCGGGGCAGATCCAGATCTTCTTCGAGGGCGATGTGCCGCGGGAGAAGCGCGACGAGGCGGCCAGGACGCTGATCGAGGGGTATATGGGGGTGATCGAGGCGATATTGGCGCCGGCGGAGAAGTAAGACCTTGTCAGTAGTCCGTTGTTCGTTGTCAGTGGTGCCCCTGTCAGTGGTCCGTTGTTCGTTGTCAGTAGTCGGGTCCGTTGTCCGCTGGTCAGTGGATCCACTGGCCACTGGCAACTGACGCGTGCGGCTACTGACCAGCGGACCATTGACCCGTCCACGGACCACTGACTACTGGCAACTGACGCGTGCGGCTACTGACCAACGGACCATTGACCCGTCCACGGACAACTGGCCACTGGCAACTGACGCGTGCGGCGACTGACCAACGGACCATTGACCCGTCCACGGACAACTGACCACTGACCACTGGCAACTGACTACAGGACCGACAACTGACCACGAACCACTGACAACGGACCAACTCCCGTGAAACTCAAGAACATACTCAAACGCAAAGGGCTTCTGGGGACCATCGCCCTGGTGCTGGTCCTGGGCCTGATCGGGTCGTACTTCACCGCCAAGTACATCGTGCGCAAGCGCGCCTGGTCGTGGCGGCAGGATGGCATCGCGGCCGCCCAGGCCGGGAATAATGACAAGGCCGTCGATCTGCTCGTGCGCTATCTGCGCCGCAGCCCGTACGACACCGAGGCGCTGGTCTGGTACATCAAGTCGCGCGAGGTGGTCGAGATGCCCAACGGCCAGCACCTGGCCGAGACTATCGGCGCCATCAAGCTGCTGCTGCGCGAGTTGCCCGACCGGCTCGACGAGCAGAAGCACATGCTCGAGCTGTACGTGAAGCTCGACCGCCAGCCCGAGGCGCTGGACACCGCCAATGCCATCATCGCCCGGCTGGAGAAGAAGAAGCAGAACGATGCCCGCACGCTGGAGCTGAAGGTCGAAGTCCTCAAGCGCATGCGCCAGTATCGCGAGGCGCTGGCCGTGGCGGACCAGTGGGCGATGACGGCCGCGATGGACGATGCCGATGCCGCCAGAAGGGCAAACGCTGACGACAGGGACTTTGAGCCTCCGAAGATTGGTCCCGCGAGTTTTCAGGCCCACATGGCGAGGCTTGCGCTCCGGTCGCTGCTTGGCGATGCGCCGCGCGACATCATCGCCGACGCCGACAAGCTCAGCGAAACCAAGTCGGTTAATTCGCTGACGCCGGGCGACGGCCGCGTGGTGGCCAGTGTTCCCGCTCACAGGTATCGAAACGGCGACGCTGTGGTGATCGACGGGCCAGCGGCCAGCGCCTGCTTCGGGCTTTTCCGCATCACGAAAGGCGACAAGGACCTCGACCAGTTCAGCTACAAGCCGGCTGGCAAGCCCGATCCTCTGCCGAAGGACGGCATCACGTGCCGCCGATACAACCAGTATTACGAGCTGCTCATGGGCCACGCCTATGCCCTGGCGGCCGATCGGGAGCACGGCGCCAAGTCGCTGAAGCTGGCGGCCGAGGGCATCAACCCGACCGAGAGCGCCGCGGATGTGCTGCTGACGCAGTACGATCAGTTGGGGCTGAGCCACGAGTCCATCACTCTGCTCGAGAAATGGGTGAACCCGGCGACTACTCAGCCCACGACCGCACCGGCGATTCAGCCGGTGAATCTCACCGATGCCGATCGTCGCCAGCTCCGCTACAAGCTCGCCCGCCGCTACTGGGAGATGGCGCAGTGGCAGCAGTGCGTCGATGCGCTCAACGATCTCGATGTCAAAGACGCAAAGACCGACGTGACGCTCATCGCGTTCAAGGCCGTCAGCCTCGCGAGCCTCAAGAGGCCGGCCGAGGCCGACCCGTGCCGCGCGGCCATCTCGTCGCGAAACCTGCCGGCCGCCAGGGCCTGGGCGATGGTCCTGCAGCGCGGCATCGACGCCGCCAAGGTGGATGACCGGCAGCTTGTCGCCCAGTGCCAGTCGGCGCTGGGCGGCGATCCGGGCAACACGTATCTCGCCTATTACCTGGGCGAGGCGCAGTCGCGGCTGGGCGAGGATGAACTGGCCATCGAGGTGCTCAGGTCTGTCGTGGGGCGGAACCTCACCTGGCCGCTTCCACCCGTGCGCCTGGCCGACCTGCTGCTGCGGACCGGTCAGGTGCGGCACGCATTCGAGGTGGCGGTGCTCGCCGCGCACCGGCACCCCACGAACGCCATGGTGGCCATCGCGCTGCGCGAATCTGGGCGACCGGCATTGATCGCGGGCAGATCGGCGGCGCCGATGACTTGGCGGGCCTCGTCGCGAGCATCCAGGAGGCCGCGAAAACCCAGAAGGCGTTTCCCGGCGAAGAGGACATCCTGCCCATCCACGTGCAGCTCCTGCGCAGAAGGGCAACAAGGACGATGCCATCAAGGCGGCCCGCGCGGCGATGGCCAAAACGCCCGCCCCGCACGAAGCGACACTGCTCCAGCTCGGGGCCGTCAGCCAGCAGTTCGCGCTGGGGCTGGAAGAGGACTGCCTGAAGCTGACGCATGACCAGAACGGGGCCACTCCCAGGCTCGCCGGCGTCGAGGCGCTCGACGCGGCGTTCAAGGGCAAGTCCGCGGACGGCCTGAAGAGGTTCGATGAGCTGGCCAGGGAAAGCGGCAAGGCCCAGGAACTGCCGTGGCAGCTTGCTCGAGCTCGCTACCTCGACCAGACCGCCGACCCGGCCGCCAAGGCGGCGTGGGTGGCGCTGGCCGATGCGCAGCCCAAGGACCTTGCCGTGCAGGAGGCCGCGCTTTCGACCCGCGCAATCCGCGGCGACTGGGACATCACGATGCGCACCATCGAGCGCGTCAAGGCGCTCACCGGCGATCGCGCCCTGGGATGGCAGCTCGCCAAGGCCGCGCTGATGGTCGACTATCCGCGCAACGACAAGGACTATGTCGACGCATCCGTCATGTTGCAGACGCTGGTCAAGCAATATCCGCAGCTTGTCGAGCCGCGCGTGCTTCTGGCCAGGGCGCTGATCCGCATGAAGCGCACCGACGGCGCCATCGAGCAGCTTCGGCCGCGGCGCAGATCGATCCGGCGTCGGTGTCCGTGGCGCTGAGGCTGGCCGATCTCCTGCAATCGCGCGGCGATGTCGAGCGCGCCGCCACGAGGTGGACCGCATCACGCCGCTGCTGACATCGCCCGAGCAGCGCCACCATGTCGCGGCTTTGCTGGCCGCCCAGGGCGGCGCCGACCGCGCCATCCCATTGCTCGAAGATCCGAAGAACCCCGCCTCGGCGAGCTCCGACCTGATGCTGGCCCGGCTCTATGGCCAGCAGAACCGGCTGGACAAGGTTGAGGAGATCATCCGCAAGCTCATGGACAAGCCCACGCCGGATCTGGCAACCATCCAGATGGCCGTGGCGCTCTATACCTCGACCGGCCGGCGCGACGAAGCCGAAAAGGCCCTGGCCGCAATGGACAAGCTCAAGCTCGATCCGCCCGTAAAGGACCTCGTCTGGGGAAGCTACTACCAGCAGGTTGGCGAGATGGACAAGGCCCTGAAGAGCTATCGCCAGGCCACCCAGGCAGCGCCGGCCGATCCGGTTGCCTGGCGCACGCTGGCCGGCTGCCTCGCGCTCATGGGGCAACTGGATGAGGCGTTTGCCGTGATCGATCAGGCCCGCAAGGCCATTCCCGACGACAAGGCCCTGGCCGCCATCAAGCAGCAATCGGCCCTGCTGCGCGAGGCCGGCCGCGATGCCGACCTGCGCCCGATCGCACTGGCGATCATGCGCGATCCGGCCAACAGCGCCGTCAACGTCGAGCTGCTCCGCACGCTGGTCGAGGGCTATCGCGCGGGGAACATGGAGAATCTGGCGTTCAAGCTCGACCAGTTCCGCGAAAAATACCCGGCGTCCCAGCTCATTCACGTCGCGCTGATTCGCTGCCACGGCGCCATGGGCCGGACGACCGACGCCCTGGCCTCGCTGCGGCGGGCGCTCGACGCCTTCCCCAACAGCGCCGAGATCGCGCAGCTTGCCGTGGATTTCCACCTGGGCAATGCGCAGTGGAAAGACGCCATCGCGGCCGCCCAGAACTGGAAGAAGCGCGCCCGGCCGCGAGCCAGCCGGCCGATGTCGCCATTGCCCGCGCCTCCCTCGCCCTGGGCCAGGCCGATGCGGCGCTGTCGCAGGTGCGGCCTTACCTGGCGGCGGCCAGGGCCCAGCCCGACAGCTACCCCGATGTGCTGACCGCACATTGCCTGGGCCTGATCGCAACCGGCCGGGCCAATGACGCCGCGGAGTTGCTCTGGCCCCTGACGGCCAAGTCGCCGCGCTGGCGGGCGACGTGGATGCAAATGGCCGCCCAGTCGCCGGACAAGCAGAACGCGCTGGCCTGGCTGGATCGAATCATGCCGATCATCTCGGCCGATGCGATCGAGGAACGCGTGGCTCTGGCCGAGGCGTATGACTTCGTCGGCCAGAAGGCTAAGGACAATGAGCCGGTGAAAAAAGAGCTGGAGAAAAAAGCCTCTGACCAGTTTGCTGAGATTGCCGAACACCCCAAGGTTACGGCGATGGCCCTGCTTGCCGCCGCGGGGCGGGCCGAGCGGCTCGAGGACTGGGCGCTGGCCGAAAAGCTCTATCGCCGCACGCTGGAAAAGGCGGCTGATTCGCTGATCGCGATGAACAACCTGGCCATGATCTTGGCCCGCAACGGCAACGCGAAGGAAGCCGTGACCCTCGCCACGGGCGCGTTGAAACTCGCTCCCCGCCAGCCGGCCGTCCTGGATACGCTGGCCTTCGCGCAATCCAAAGCCGCCGACTACAAGGCGGCCGCGGAATCGCTGCGGGCGGCCATCCGGCTCGACCCCGATAACCCCAAGTGGCGCGTGCGCTGGCGCAATATCTCTTCGACGGCGGCGATGTGGTCGGGGCGGGC
Source organism: uncultured Phycisphaerales bacterium (assembly GCA_963836515.1). Classification (GTDB taxonomy): domain Bacteria; phylum Planctomycetota; class Phycisphaerae; order Tepidisphaerales; family Tepidisphaeraceae; genus CAWIJX01. Next base: position 414,810 of record CAWIJX010000004.1, on the reverse strand, counting down.
AAGGCCATCGACGAGGCTGCCAGAGCCATCGACCCGGTGGTGCGGCAGGATCCTGAAAAGCTCCCCCCGGCCTTGAAAGCGCTGAAAGATCAGTTCGACACGCTGCGGAAGAAGGTCAGGCCGAATTCACGGCCAGGGAAGTAGGCGATCTGGGCCTCGGCCCATTTCCTCACGGATTGGGGTTCGCGTAGAAGACTGGGCAAGATGGGTTGTGTGGTGATGACAGCCATCATTGCCTTTCTTGCGGCATTTCGCGGGCAAATGCAGAGATTGAGCGGCGTTGGCAGTGCCGCGGCTAGCATTAGTCGTTTGCATACTGGAGCTTGCGCATCATGGTGCCGTAGCATTAACGTCGTGTTGTTCCTGCTGGTTGGCAGTTGCGTCCGGCTGCTGCGTCCGTATAATAATTGATGTGTTGGGTGTGTGCCGTGGCGTACGGCGCGTCTTTTTTCGACCCAAGACAATAGGTATCGGGCGATGTCGAGTATGTCCGGGACGGGCTGATGGTTGCTCAGGTTTCCCCCGATGCTGCTGATCGGTGAAATTCAAAACGTGCTTGGCGCCTGCGTGGGTGTCAAGAAGTCTTTTCAGGGTGCTGCGCGTCGGCCGTTGTCAGCCGCAAGAACGGCTGGTCGGCCAGTGCGAGCGGGAAGAGTAGAGGATCAATATGAGAACGGGAATTCGAGCGAGCGTTGCGGTCATTGTCTTGGGTTTCGTGGCTATGGCGGCCAAAGCTGACCCGATTGCAGTCGGCGCGCCAGAGCAGGGCGGCAGCACCATGATGCAAATGGGGGAATACAACTATCCTGTTGCCTTCGATCTGATCGTGACGAAGATCCTCACACAAGGCTTGAGTTTTGAGGCGCCAGGGATGGATAGCCCCAGACCGGTTCCCGCCGGGTTGGTGGGGGCCGGGACTGCGGTTAACAATGCGGTGGCTCGCCGCGTCACGCCGTTTGTGGCGCAGGTTTCGGTGGATCCCACCACGGCGATGTGGTGGACGTACGCATTTAACGAGAATTACGGCGGGAGCAACCCTGCCTTCCCTCCTGCGTTGCTGCTGGTCGCCGCGTTCTACCACGGTGCCCCGGTTGATGAGTTCTATCTTTCCAATAATGCCACGATCGAGGCTCAAGCCACGAATGCTGGAGGTTGGAGCCCTGTCGCGCCGGTTGACAGTACCCATTACAATCAGAGCGGCTGGTCCTACGCGTCGCTTACTCACAATTTGTCGCTGTCAGATTTTGGTCCGGGCGTGGGAGCTGTGCCACTGCCGTCCGTGGCTTTGCTCACCCTGAGTCTGCTGGGTGGCGCGGGCTTGACTCGCCGCGTGCGTAAGTAAGCACGGGCGTGGCCGGATGGGGCCGGCGGCGCGCAGTGCGCTGAAGGGCGATAGAGTTGACATTGATTCAGCCGGGCGATGCGTGCATCGCCCGGCTTTTTTCTTTTTCGTGCGCTCGCCTGCCATCGCCATTCACGTTCACTATCCACTGTCCGGTGGTGCGGGGCGTGTAGCCGCTTGTCTGTCGTCCCTCGGCACCGGTCGTCCAGTCCTCGGTCCTCGAACCGGGGTCTTCGTCCACCGTGAAGATAGTCAATCTGGTGAATATGAGTCCGAATAAACACCCAGAAAATACCGATCCCAATTAGGACGATTTGCAACGCTCTACGAGCCCGTCAACTGGTAACTCATCATGTGAGCTTTAGTTACAGTCATTACACCATTGATGTGCATCACAACAACTTCGTTTGCAACCGCTCAGCTTGCGGGGTATATTCCTTCACGTAGGGCGTGCGGCTTATTGGTCAGTGCATGGCGTGACTTGGCGCTGGCCGGTGAGTCTTGAGCGGTGTGTTCCCCGCGTGCGCCTGATCGGGTGATTGTGGAGCGGGAGAAATGCAGCCCACCCTCCATGACAACCGGGCATTGATCGCCCGGCCATCACCTTGCGGATAACCAGTGAAGGCGCCTACCCGCGTCGAGTGTCGCTACGAACGCTCCATGAGCGTTTGACTGGCGCGGGAACGTTGCGAGGCAAGGAGGTGCGCTGGAAAAGGGAATCTCTGCCCGATGTGCGACGCCCGCGTGGGTGTCGCGTGATTTGAAAAGCGATGTGTTGCTCGCCGGCGTGAATGGCCGGATGGCTGTTTGGATTGGGCGAGCGTTATTTGGAGGTGAAACATGAGCAGTCTGAGGAAATCTATCGTGCCCGTGTTGGGCATGACGGTGGCATTGCTGGCGTGGTCGGCGAAGGCGGAAACGGTGGCCGCCCGCCTGTGGAGTGTTTCCCCTTGGCCAGGAGTCTGGCTCACCACGAATGGTCTGGCCACAAGCCCCACTTGGGAGTACGGCGGCGTTGGGCAGTTGCAATGGGACCAGGCCGTTTGGCGAACTGGGGATACTGTCGGTACGGGCAGCATTGAGACGCACAGGGCATCGAGCTTCTGGACGTATTGCGTGCAAGCCGGGCCGGCCAACTCCATCCCGACCGGAACGCAAGTATTCAAGATTATTGACAGCCTCCAGAACACGCCGGACGTGTTGCTCGGCGCTGGTGCGGATGCGGCGGCCAAGGCGGACAAGATTTCCGAGCTGTTCGCCGCGGCAAAGCCCCACGTCGCTGACCCGGCCAACCCCGATTTCGCGACGCTGCCCGACGACTACAAAGTTGCGTTGCAGCTTGCCATCTGGGAGGTGGTCTATGACTACAGCGCGTTGAACACCTATGCCAGCAACGCGTACACGACTGGCAACTTCCAAGCCAACAGCCTGTCGGCTTATGGAGCGACAGCGTGGACAGAAGCCTTGGCCCTTCTGAACTCCAATATCCTCGGCAGGCAGGCGTTGTCGGGCCTCCAGGATATTGATGGTGGCACGCATCAGAATCAGTCCATCGTCGTTGGCGCCTTTGGCCAAGGCGATCCGGTTCCCCTCCCGGGAACGGCTGGGGCTGTGCTGGGCCTGCTGAGCATGACTGGGCTCCTTCGTCGCAAGCGAGCTTGACCGGACAAAGTGCCCTTGATCGATGGGCAGCTTGCATTTGAACGCTTACGGCCCGCAGACCATCAGGTCTGCGGGCCTTTTGTCTGCCTGCGCAGGCCCAGAGACCAAGTGGTGATGCCGCCAGGCATCTCCGCGTGTGAAGATGGATAAAATCGCGAGGCTGGCCATCGGGCAGGAAATTTCGAGCATCCAAAGGACCAGTTCGACGTATCGACGACGAAACTCGTCTCAAGTCGTTTTTTGCCAGTAAGTTGTGTGATTACCGGCCGCGTACCTGGCACAGCCCAATATTGCTTTTTTCCCTTGTGTTTGCCTGCCATGAGTCTAAGATTACTGTAGCTGGGTGTGCGCCGCGTGGCGCATCTCTAGGCCCAACCGAAATGTTATCGGGCGTTGTGTGGGCCGGTGCCCTAGCGGAGAATTACGGTTTCCGAGACGGCAGTCTGCGTATGCTGCGACGTCTTGGTGCAAGCGGACTGCGATAGACGAAGGAGGTGCAGCGGATCAGGGCGTTTCGTTCGATGCGTGCCTGATGCCCGCGTGGGCGTCGGCGAAATGTGGGATTACTGGCACCAACTCGCCCTTTGTTGGCCCTTGTGGGTGGGCGAGCGTTTCGGAGGTGTAGTATGAGAAGTCTGAAGAGTTTGGTCGTGCCCGTGTTGGGCATGACGGTTGTATTGATGGCGTGGTCGGCGAAGGCCGAGACGGTGAGCGCCAACCTGACGGGCGTTTCGCCGTGGCCAGGAGTCTATCTATCGACCCAAGGTGGTGCGGCGAATAGTTGGGAGTACGGCGGCGTCGGGCAGTTGCAGTGGGGATCGGCCGAATGGAGAGATGGAAATACCGTTGGCGCCGGCAATGTTGAGACCGGGAGGACGAGTAGCTTCTGGACGTATTGCGTTCAAGCCGGGCCAGCGAACACCATCGGCCTTGGCGGCCCACAGGTGTTTCTGGTGCATAACAACCTCGAGACCACGGCAGACGTGATCATAGGTGGCGATACCGCCTCTGCCAGTGCCAAGGCAGCCAAGATTTCGCAGATGTTCGGCTGGGCAAAGGCCTACAATGCTGTCGCAAGCGATTTCTCGACACTGCGCGACGACTATAAGGTCGGTCTGCAGCTTGCCATCTGGGAAGTTGTCTATGATGGCGTAGAGTCAACTGGCCGCACATACGACAACACGTTCGGAACTGGCGCAGGCCAGTTCCAAGCCTACGGTCTGTCGGGCTACACAGATGCTTGGGCAGCAGCTTTGGATCTTCTGAACAACAGCGATGCCCTCCACACCGTGGCGTTGCAGGGCCTTGAGGATATCAATGGTGGTACGCACCAGAATCAGTCCATCGTGGCCGGCGCTTTTGGTGAGGGCACGGTTCCGCTTCCCGGCACGGCTGGGGCGGTACTCGGCCTGCTGACCATGACTGGGCTGTTTCGCCGCAATCGCGCTTGATCGGAGGACGAGCTCCCCAATCGATAGGCAGCTTACCGTTGAACCCTATGGCCCGCGGACCAACAGGTCCGCGGGCCTTTTCCTTCTCCGCATGGTGCAGTGCAGTCCTCCCAGGGGCAGGCGAGTCGCATGGACGAAACAGGTCCGATATCGTTCTGAATCGCGTGGATTTGACTGGACTGTTCCGATTCTCCGGTTTATATTGACCCTGAAGTACCATTTCGTGAATCATTGACGCCGAACCTCACCCCAGCACGCTCCTCTCATATCCGAAGATGGGTGATGTGAAGCGCCATGCAGAGGGCATCATGAGCCGCAATAAACAGCGCAGAAAGTGCGCCGGCAAATCGCAGTGCGCGGAGTGCTTGGTGCTGGAAGCCAGGATTTTCCTGGACACCCATTCTTTGGCCAGCATTCCGGTTCTCAACAGCTACCCTTCCGCGTACGTGCAGATCTACTTGGATTTCGACGGTGACCCTGCCCGCACGTGGAATGGATACAACGTGCCGGTCACACCCGCCTTTGACACGGATGGCGACCCCACCACGTTCTCCGACCAGGAACTCGCCAGCATTCAGGAGATCTGGGCCCGCGTGGCCGAGAAATACTCGCCGTTCAACGTTAACGTAACGACCGTTCGTCCGGCTGACTTCAGTGACAGACATGCCCTCCATCTGATCATTGGCGGAAACGCCTTGGGTTGGAACCCCAGCTTGCCGGGGGGGATCGGCGGGGTGTCCGAGGTCGGCGACTTCTCTGACGGGGTCGGTACCAACGTCTATGTCTTCCCGCCGAATCTCTCGAACAATCCGAAGCCCATAGCCGAATGCGCCGCCCACGAGTCTGGGCATGCGTTCTATCTGCAGCATCAGAGTACCTGGGTCGGCAGCACCAAGACGGAGTACAGCACCAATGGTGGCAGCACGCTTAAGGCGCCGATCATGGGCAACAGCTACGGTGCTGCCCGTGGGTTGTGGTGGTATGGCACCTCGTCCATCAGCTCGGCTTCGATTCAGGATGACCTGTACTACCTGACATTTCCAGGTGTTAATCTCGACTATCGCCCCCAGGACCACGGCCAGTCCATCGCCACCGCCGACGCGCTCACGGTTAACGGCACCACGCTGACCGGCTCGGGCGTCATTGCCCAGACCACGGACACCGACTATTTCTCCTTCACAACTCCCGCGGGCAGCGTTATTTTCAACGTCAATGTCGCCCAGTACGGCCCGATGCTCGATGCCGCCGTCGAGCTGCGGGACTCCAGCGGGACGGTGCTCGCATCGGCCGACACGGCCAGCCTTGGCGAGACCATCACTTATAGCATTCCGACGGCCGGGACATATTACCTGGTCGTCAAGAGCCACGGCTGCTATGGCGATATCGGCCAGTACACCGTCAGCGGGACGATCCCGGCCGGCGGGTCGGCGCCTTTCGCCGAAGCGGGCGGGCCGTACACCGTGGCCGAGGGCGGCAGCGTGCAGCTCAATGGCTCGGCCAGCACCGGCACGGGGCTGACCTATGCGTGGGACCTGGATGGCGATGGCATCTATGGCGAGACGGGCGCGGCCGCCACGCGGGGCGATGAGACGGGGGCGACGCCGACGTTCCTCGCCACGGGCCTGGACGGGCCGGGCACGTATACCGTCAGCCTGCGCGTGACGGATGGCTCGTCGAACACGGCCACCGACACGGCCACGATTAACATCACCAACGTCGCGCCCACCGTGAGCATCACCGGCGCGCCTTCGTACAGCGCCCAGAGTACGGCCATCACGCTGGGCACGAGCATCTACGATCCCGGCGCGTCCGACACGCAGACGGTGACGTGGGCGGTGACGAAGAACGGATCGGCCTTCACGTCCGGCTCGGGTACGAGCTTTACGTTTACTCCCAATGCCAAGGGAACTTATGTCGTCACCGCCACCGATACCGACAAGGATGGCGGCGTCGGAACCGACAGCAAGACCATCGCGGTCACGCAGATCGCGACCGTGGCGATTCCCACCGGCCTGATCGGCACGCGCGGCAACGCGATCATCGTGCCCGTGCAGATCACCAATGACGCCGATGGGCTCATGTCGGCCGACCTTACCATCACCTACAACACGAGCCTGCTGGACCTGGCCAATGCCGACGTGAGCCTCAGCACCTATCTGGCGGGCCTGGGCTGGAGCATTACGCCCAACGTCAACGACACCGCCGGCACGGCCCGCATCTCGATCAGCACGAACGGGTCAGCGCTGGCGGCGGGCGCGGCCGACCTGCTGAACCTGACGTTCCACGTCCCGGGCGCTGCGCCGGCCGGCGCGACATCGCTGGCCATCACCGGCACGCTCAACGAAGGCAACCTGGCCATGACGCCGTCCAACGGCGCCCTGACGGTGCCCATCGCGGTGAGCGTGACGGGCAATCCCGGCAGCGGGCCGGAGGGCACGGCCATCACGCTGGGCAGCACGATCTCCGGCCAGCAGGGCGCGGCGACATACGCCTGGAGCGTGACGAAGGACGGAAGCAGCTTCACGTTGCCTGGCGGGACGATCACCAACGCCAGCACGTTCACGTGTACGCCGACGGACGATGGCAGCTATGTCGCGACGCTGCTGGTGACGGACAGCTCATCCGACAGCGGCTCGGCCACGGCGAGCATGACGATCAGCAACGTGGCGCCGACGGCGAGCATCGGCAACAGCGGCCCGATCGGCGAAGGCGGCTCGGCGACGGTGACGCTGGCAGGCGCGAGCGATCCATCGAGCGTGGATACGTCGGCCGGATTCCACTACAGCTTCGCGCTGACACAAGGGGCTCTGCTGAGCGCGTATGCGGCGGCCGGGACATCAACCAGCGCGCCGTTCACGTTCGCCGACAACGGCAGTTACACGGTCTGGGGACGGATTTTCGACAAGGACAACGGCTCGACGGATTACAGCACGACGGTGACGGTGAGCAACGTGGCTCCGACGGCCAGTATCAGCAACAACGGGCCTGTCGGCGAGGGCAGCTCGGCGACGGTGACGTTGGCAGGCGCGAGCGATCCATCCAGCGCGGACACCACGGCCGGGTTCCACTACAGCTTCGCGCTGACGCAGGGCGCTCTGCTGGGAACCTATGCCGCGGCTGGGACATCGACCAGCGCGCCGTTCACTTTCGCCGACAACGGCAGCTTCACGGTGTGGGGGCGGATTTTCGACAAGGACAACGGCTCGACGGATTACAGCACGACGGTGACGGTGAGCAACGTGGCGCCGACGGCCTCGATCGGCAATAGTGGCCCGATCAACGAAGGCGGTTCGGCGACGGTGAGCCTGTCCAGTCCGAGCGATCCATCCAGCGCGGACACCACGGCCGGGTTCCACTACAGCTTCGCGCTGACGCAGGGCGCTCTGCTGGGAACCTATGCCGCGGCTGGGACATCGACCAGCGCGCCGTTCACGTTCACCGACAACGGGAGCTTCACGGTCTGGGGCAGGATCTTCGACAAGGACAACGGCTCGACGGATTACAGCACGACGGTGGTTGTCGACAACGTCGCGCCGACGGCGAGCATCGGCAACAGCGGGTCGATCAACGAAGGCGGTTCGGCGACGGTGAGCCTGGCAGGGGCGAGCGATCCATCCAGCGCGGATACCACGGCCGGGTGCCACTACAGCTTCGCTCTGACGCAAGGGGCGCTGCTGGGAACCTATGCCGCGGCCGGGACATCGACCAGCGCGCCGTTCACGTTCAACGACAACGGCAGCTTCACGGTCTGGGGCAGGATCTTCGACAAGGACAACGGCTCGACGGATTACAGCACGACGGTGGTCGTCGACAACGTCGCGCCGACGGCCAGTGCCAGCAACAACGGGCCTGTCGGCGAAGGCACTCCGGTCACGGTGACGCTGGCAGGTGCGAGCGATCCATCGAGCGCGGATACGACGGCGGGGTTCCACTACAGCTTCGCGCTGACGCAGGGCGCTCTGCTGGGAACCTATGCCGCGGCCGGGACATCGACCAGCGCGCCGTTCACTTTCAGCGACAACGGCAGCTACACGGTCTGGGGGCGGATTTTCGACAAAGACAACGGCTCGACGGATTACAGCACGACGGTGGTCGTCGACAACGTCGCGCCGACAGCGAGCATCGGCAACAGCGGCCCCATCGGCGAAGGCAGCCCGGCGACGGTGACGTTGAGCAGCCCGAGCGATCCATCCAGCGTGGATACGTCGGCCGGGTTCCACTACAGCTTCGCGACGACACAGGGGCGCTGCTGGCGACGTACGCGGCGGCCGGGACATCGACCAGTTCGCCGTTCACGTTCGCCGACAACGGCAGCTTCACGGTGTGGGGCCGGATTTTCGACAAGGACAACGGCTCGACGGATTACAGCACGACGGTGACGGTGAGCAACGTGGCGCCGTCGCCCACGATCACCGGCGTTCCGGCCGGCAATACCAGCCCCCAGGAGACTCCGATCACACTGCTGGCCAATCCCAACGATCCGGGCCTGCTGGACACATTCACGTACGCCTGGAGCGTCACGAAGGATGCCATCGCCTACACGCTCCCCGGCGGCACGATCACCAATGCGGCGAGCTTCACGTTCACGCCCGCTGTTCCCGGCAGCTATGTGGCGAGCGTGACGGTGCAGGATGATGACGGCGGCAGCGGCAGCGCCAGCGCGGGGATCGCGGTCACGGCGGTGACGTATCAGGTGACGAGCTTCACGTCCAATCCCAGCGGGTTCGACGTGCAACTGAGCGGGCCGGCGAACGTGGGCGTGCTGAACCTCTACAGCGGCGAGAGCACGAGCGGCGCGTTGCCGGACCTGACGCTGGTCGGCCAGAGCACGGGCCCGGTCAGCGGCTCGCTCATCTGGGATGCATCCACCAACACGGCCCATTTCGTGAAGACCGGCGGGCTTCTGGCCGCGGACAATTACACGTTGACGCTTTTCAGCCGCGGCGATGGCTGGAAGGATGCGGGCGGGCAGTTGCTGGATGGCAACGCCGATGGGACGGCCGGCGATGACTACACACACACGTTCGCGATCGCCGCGCCCACGGGCGCCGTGCTGAGCCTGCCGGATTTCGCGCGCGGGCCGAATCAGCCGGTGAATCTCCCGGCGACGGCGTCGGGCATTCCTCTGCGCATCAGCGATGCGGCGGGCTTGCGGAGCCTCAGTGTCGAGCTGGATTACGACCCGGCGATGCTGAGCCCAAGCGGCGCGACGCTGGCCAGCGGCATGCCGGGCGACTGGACCATCGGCACGAGCTCGCCCGGCGCCGGTCGGTTGACCATCACCGCTTCGGGAACGACCGCGCTGCTGTCGGGGCAACGCGAGCTGCTGCGGATCGCGGCGATGGTGCCCTCGGGCGCCACCTATGGCGCATCGCAGGTGCTGCGCCTGACGGCGGTGCAGCTCAACGGCGGGACGATCAGCGCCACGGCCGATCAGGCCGTCCAGCAGGTCGCCTACGTCGGCGATGCCACCGGCAGCCAGGACTACAGTGGCGCCGATGCATCGCTCGTCTCTCGCATCGTGGTCGGTTTGGACGGCGGGCTGGATGCCTTCCCGCGCACCGATCCGCTGATCCTCTCCGACGTGACGGGCGATGGCACGATCTCGGGGCTGGATGCGGCGTATGTGGCGCAAATCCGTCGGGCTCAGCCAGCCGGAGATTCCCGACCTGCCGACAGGCAAGGGCGGGCCGGGCTCGGCATCCGTGCCTGCGCCGGGCGATCCGTGGGTCACGCTGGGCAATGTCACGGCTGGCCCGGGCGGCAGCATTGAGCTGCCGGTGAGCATCGACACATCGCCCGACCTTCAGGCGGCCGATTTCACGTTCCTCTACGACACGACGATGCTGGATGCCGGCAATGGCGACGTGAAGTTGGGAAGCCTGCCCAGCGGCTGGCAGCTTGTTCAAAACGTCAACGACGCGACGGGGACGATCCGGGTGACGCTCTACAACACCCAGCCGCTGGACGGCAGCGGCGGGCAGTTGCTGAATCTGACCTTCCACGTGCCGGCGTCGGTGCAGTGGGGCACGGCGGCGGTGCGGATCGGGACCGCGCCGGGACAGGTGAGCCGGCTGAACGAAGGCCAGCTCCCGATGACGCCCACCAACGGTAGCGTGACGGTGTTCACGGCCACGCCGGTGCTGACGGCGACGACGACGCCCCAGTTCCGCGTGGAGCGGGATTCAGGCGGCACGATGCTGCAGGTGTTGGATGGCGCTGCGTCGAGCGGCACGCTGCTGTATGCGGCGGCGCTGGCGTCGCAGAACACGCTGACACTGAACGTGGTCAGCGGCGATCAGGTGACGGTGGACCTGAGCCACGGGAACCCGATCCCTTCGGGCGGTCTGTTCTGCTTGGGAAACGGCGCAGCGCCGCTGACGATCCTGGGCGATGGCATGGCCTCGGGCAGCTATGCCCCGAGCGGGACGGCCAGCGGCGGCGGGACCATTCACGTTGGCTCGGCCAACATCAGCCTGAGCAATATCGGGCCGTTGACGATCAGCGGCCTGCCGCAGTTCACGGTCCTTTCGCCCGGCGGGAGTGACAGCATCGGCATCGACAGTGGCGGGGCGGGCCAGGTGCGTATCACCGGCTCATCGGGCGCAACGACGTTCCAGCCGCTGTCGCTGTTCAACGTGAGCCAGCTCATCGTCGATACGACGGCGAACTCGGCCGGGAATGACACGATCACCATCGGCGACAGCGTTGAGGGGGCGGCGGGCTTTGACACGTTGTACGTGAATGCGGGGGCCGGCAATACGCTCATCAACGCCAGCGGCGGCGCGACGAACCTGCAGATCGGCCATGGCGAGCATGTCACGCTCAATGCCGGCAACTCGGCCATCATCAATCTCGCGCAGTCGCAGGTCCTGGCCGCTTTGAGCATCGACGACACGGCACGGGTGAACCTCGGCTCCGGCGGGAATGTCCTGCATGCCGGCGGCCTGACGATGGGCAGCGGTGCCACGCTGGACCTGAACGATGGGGCGATGGTGCTGGAGAGCGGCGCTGGCGGCCGGGACCAGGACCTGGCGACGGTCGCGGGGCTGATCGCGCGTGGCCGTTCGGGCGGGACCTGGCTGGGCAGCGGGATCATGAGCAGCGCCGCGGCCGGCGATGACATCATGGGCCTGGCGGCGATCATCAACGAGGATGATGCCGGCCAGCCGATCCGCCCCGATCTGGACGGCAGCATCAACGCCATCGTGATCGCGTACGCGCTCAACGGCGACTCGAACCTGGATGGCGCGGTTGACGCCAGCGACTACTTCCAACTGGATCAAGGCTACCGGCTGCAGTCCAGTCCCGATTACCAGGGCTATCACAATGGGGACATCGACTACAGCGGCCAGATCGACGCGGACGACTACTACCTCGTGGACCGGGCGTTCATGCACCAGACGTCGCAGGCGGCCAGTGCGCCTCAACCTGCAAAGGCCCCGCAGGCCGCGTTCAGCCCGTTTGCGTATGTGAGTGCGCCGATTGCCGCTTGTCCCGCCTTGCCGTCAATGGCCTGCCAAGCAACCCGCGCGTCGGCGCCATTGGGTGATGATGCGCAGCCTTCGCAGAAATGGTTCGCGATTTAGGCGGCACCGTATTTGTTTGCTCGCATCCGCTGTCTGGGGTATATATTTAACGTCAGGGCTGGCAACCGGCGAGAGGAGAGGCCATGGCTTGGCGTTGCGTGGGAGCGGTGCTTGCGGGGGCGTCTTCGTATGCGCAGGCGGGGGCCCATCGTTGTGCGAGGTGGCTACCTGGCCGAGCCGGTCGAGCGGCGGCTTCTGCTGAGTTCCGCCAGCGCCCTTCCCCCGAATGTCGAGTGCAATCTGGCCGCGCTGTATGCGGAATTGGGGTCGGCTCCCGGCGCTGCCGCGGTCGGTCTCGCTTCGCCGCTGCAGATAGACTCCTCCGGCCGCCCGCTGGTGGATGTGTGGACCAGCGGCTCCACGGCCACGGTGGCGCAGGAGCTTGCCGATCTGGGCGAACAGGCGCAGGCCGAGGATGACCAGTATCATCTCGTCGAAGCGTGGATAAACCTCGCCGACCTGCCGCGCGTGGCGGCCCTGGGCGGCGTGCTCTCGGTCACTCCCGTCTACAAGCCGATTACTTGCGCCGGCAGCGTCATGACGCAGGGCGATGCCGTCATCCACGGCGATGCCGTGCGCAATCCGCCGCCACCGCAGATCGGCTACGATGGCTCGGGCGTGCTGGTTGGTGCAATGAGCGATTCGGCCCTGAACCTGGCCGCCTCACAGGCGACTGGCAACCTGCCGCCGGTGGTGGATCGTTACCTGGAGTTCCCGGCCACGGACGAAGGCCGGGCCATGCTGGAGATCGTGCATGACGTGGCGCCGGGGCGCAACTGGCCCATCATTCGGCCATACTGAGCGAGCTGGATTTCGCCAACGGCATCCGCGAGCTGGCATCGGCCGGCACAAGGTGATTGTCGACGATGTCAGCTATTACAGTGAGCCATTCTTCCAGGATGGGATGGTCGCCCAGGCCGTCAATGACGTGACGGCGGCGGGAGTGACTTACGTCTCGGCGGCGGGGAACAACGCCGACCTGAGCTATGAGTCAACGTTCACCGATAATGGCGGCGGCTGGCATGACTTTGACCCCGGCGCTGGCGTTGATACTTCGCAGACGATCACAGTTCCGGCGGCACAGCCGGGGTATTACTGGCCGATGACGCTGGTCCTGCAGTGGGACCAGCCGTTCTACACGACCAGCGGAGTGACCAGCGACTTCGATGTGTATGTGAAGGATGCCGGCGGCACAACGACCGTCGCCTCGGCCACGACCAACAACATCAGCACGCAGCAGCCCTGCGAAGTGGTGACGTGGAACGCCTCGGGAACGTCGCCCACGAATTACACGATCAGCATTCAGTATAAGTCGGGCCCGGCCAGTGTGCATCTGAAGTACGTGCTCTATGGGCCGGACGGCACGATGATCGACGAGTACGCCACGCACTCGGGGACGGTGGTCGGCCACGCCGCGGCCGCCAACGCCATCGCCGTGGCGCGCGGCGCGTGGTCGAGCCCCACGACCATCGAGCCGTTCAGCTCGCACGGGGATGCGACGATCTACTTCGATGCGGCGGGCAATCGCCTGGCGACGCCGGAGGTTCGGCAAAAGCCCGACGTGGTGGCGCCGGATGGCGTCAGCACCACCGTCAGCGGGTTCGCGCCGTTCAGCGGCACCTCGGCCGCCGCGCCGCACGTGGCGGGCGTGGCGGCGCTGCTGCTGAGCGCCAATCCGCACCTCACCCGCGCTGAGTTGTACGGCGCTGACAAACACCGCGACCGATCTCGGCGTTGCCGGCCGCGACAGCATATATGGCTATGGGCTTGTCAATGCGCAGGCGGCGTTGACGGCGGCGCTGGCCACGGCGGATGTGACGCCACCCACAGCGCGTATGACATCGCCTATCCCCGTTCAAGGCTGGAATGTGACTCATATCGACGTGCAGTTCTCCGAGCCGCTGGATTCGGCCATCGCGGCCAACACGGCCAACTACGCGCTGACCGGCGCGGGGCCGGACAACACGTTCGGCACGAGTGACGATGTCTCCTACGCGCTTTCCGCCAACTATGGCACCGGCGCGCGGACCACGACTCTTACGTTCACCGCTCCGTCAACCGAGTTGGTGGTGGGCCAATACCGCCTGACGCTCCTGGCGTCGGGGCTGCACGATGCCGCCGGCAATCCGCTCTCCGGTGGCATCGATCAGGTGTTCTCGCTGAGCGTCGCGGCCAAGAGCGCCATCGTCAGCGTCGAGGGAAACAGCGCCGACGGCCCGGCCGCGATCAATGTCCGGCCCGATGGCACGGCCGTGATGGTCTATGCCAACAATCCGACACTTGGCAGTGGTGCGTGGCCCCAGGTCATGATCGGCCAGTACGATTCGGGAGCATCGACTTCGCGGCCGTACGTATCGGCGCCCACCGACATTTCGGGTTCGTTCCGCGCCGAGAATCCGGATGTGACAGTGAGCCCCGCCGGCGGCGTTGTCGTCTACAGCGATTACGAGGAAATCATCATTGGCGAGCCGGACCTGTTTGAGATGGCTTACCAGTTGCTCGATGCGAGCGGCCGCCCCATCGGCTCGCGGCAGAGCGCCGCTTACGCTTACGGCGGGCGGAACCCGCGCGTGGACATGAATGCATCGGGCAGTTTTGTCGTCGTCTATCCCACCAAGGATTACACCACCCATTACGTCTGGGATGTTCGTGCTCGCCTTTTCGGTCCCGACGGCAAAGCTGCCAGCGCTATCTTCTCCGTCAATCAGCAGGCCGATGCAACCTCGCCGGTGGTCGCCTATGCCAATGATGGAACCGTCATATTCGCATGGGTGCGCGGGGGCGCGATCTACGCCCGGCGGTTCGACGCTTCGGGCAATCCGCTTGGCGACGAGTACGCCGTGAGCCCCTCTCCCGGCAGCGTGCAGTCATCGCCCGAAATCGCCGTTGCCGCGGACGGCTCGTTCGTTGTCGCGTGGTTGGATGCGCCCGGCCCGGGAAATTCCTCCGGCGGCGTGTTCTTCCGGCACTTCGACAGCGCTGGCAGCCAACTTGGCGGGGAAGTCCGGGTCAGTCCGATGCTTTCAACTGGCGGCTGCCTGAGCATCGGCGTGGCGCCGGATGGCCGCTTCGTCATCGCCTATTCGCTGGCCAGCGGAGTCTTCGCGCGGCGATTGGCCGCCGATGGATCGTTTGTCGGCGGCCCATCCTGGGTGGACCAGGGCGCACCGCCGGGCAGCGGGCCGGTTCGTGTCGCCGTCGCCGCCGATGGCGATTTTGTCGTTCGCTGGGCCAACAGCGTAGGTTCCGACAGCGCCCGCTGGATTGCCTGGGACGCCCCTGCGGATGTCCTCCCCTACGGCCCCGTCGTCCGCGCGTTGCCGCCTTTGCTCACGACCGCATCGATGAGCCAGATGACAGTGACGTTCGACCGTGCCATGGACGCTGCCACGTTCACTCCGGCGGACGTTCACATCATCGACCCCGTGGGGCGAGCCGTGTCGGCCACATCGGTCGCGCCGATCGATGACCGGACTTTCGCGATTGGTTTCCCCACGCAGCACGTGTACGGGGCGTACACGATCACCATTGGCCCCGCCATTTCCGACACGACCGGCCGGCCGATGGGACAGGATGGCGATGCGATCGATGGCGAAGCCAGCGACGCCTATCAAGCAAACGTCACGCTCATTTCCCCCGCGCCCGCGCCAACCCCACTTCTCATCGAGGGCTTTGAGGCCGGCAGTATCGATGCGTTGGAGCCCTATTGGAGTTTTGCGCGGACGGCCGGGTCGATCAGCGTCGGGACGGCGTGTCCCCACAGCGGCGGCGCGTATGCACTTCAGATGGTCGGCCCCGCGGCGCCTCCCTATGACCAGTACCAGGAGGCGATCCTGCACCTGAACCTCCTGGGCCAGAGCCACGTGACGTTGGACTTCTGGCACACTGTCTACAACTCAGGCGGGTTCCTGGAGATTGCCGTTTCGATCAGCAGCGATGGCAGCATCTGGAAGGACCTGCTGACACAGTCCGCCACCGCGTATGCCCATCAGGCCTTCGACTTGGATGCCCAGGGAGTGGCCTATACGGCCGACACGCAGATCCGCTTCCGTCACACGGATTTCTCCAGCTATGCGTGGGATGACATTCGCGTGGCGGAGAACATCGACGTGTTCGGCGCCAGGGTGGTCGCGCAGACGCCGACGGGCACGGTGAGTGGCCCGGTCAGCAGTTTCTCCGTCACGTTCAACGAGCCGATACCGAGCCTGGCGTCGATGGTGACGGTGCTGGGGCCAGGCGGGGATAACGTGCCGCTGTCGCCGACCAACCCGATCGTTGACAGTGGTGACCACAAGACATTCACGATCAATCTGGCCATGCCCCAGGCGCTGGCGGGCCACTACGCGGTGAATATCAGTGCGGACGTGCTGGACATCTCGGGCAACCGCATGGACCAGAACGGAGACGGATTGCAGGGCGACGGCTATAGCGGCGGCTTCGATATCGCGGCCGCGCCGGTGAGCGTCTACCCGTTCACCGAGGGTTTTGAGGCGGGCAGTCTCGGCGCCCTGGGTCCCTACTGGAGCTTTGCGCGGACGGCCGGGTCGATCAGTGTCGGTACGGCGTGTCCCCGCAGCGGCGGCACGTATGCGCTACAGATGACCGGCCCTGCGGCGCCTCCCTATGGCCAATACGAGGACGCGATCCTGCACCTGAACCTTCTGGGCAGGAGTCAGGTTGACCCTAGATTGGTGGGGCAAGCCGTATAGCGATCCCTCCGGGGGTGTGTCGTATATCTCTGTCTCGGTCAGCGCGGACGGCATCGCCTGGAAAGACCTGTTGAACACCCCTGTCGTGTACAACGATCCATATAAGCACTGGGGCTACAGCCTGGACGCGCAGGGATTGACATACACGGCCGACACGCAAGTCCGTTTCCGCCACACGGAGTTCTTCTCCTATGCGTGGGATGACATTCGCGTGGCGGAGAACATCGACGTGTTCGGCGCCAGGGTAGTCTCCCAGACACCCGCCGGAACACTCTGCGGTCCCGTGAGCAGTTTCTCAGTTACCTTCAATGAGCCGATATCGAGTCTCGCGGCATCCGCGGTGACGGTGACCGGGCCGGGCGGGGATAGCGTGCCGCTGTCGCCGACCAACGCGATCGTTGACAGCGGCGACCATAAGACATTCACGATCAATCTGGCCACGCCCCAGGCCCTGGCAGGCCACTACGCGGTGAATATCAGTGCGGACGTGCTGGACATCTCCGGCAACCGCATGGACCAGAACGGCGACGGATTGCAGGGCGACGGCTATAGCGGCGGCTTCGATATCGCGGCCGCGCAGGTAAACGTTTACCCGTTCAGCGAAGGTTTTGAGGCGGGGAGTCTTGGGGCGTTGGGTCCCTACTGGAGCTTTGCGCGGACGGCCGGGTCGATCAGCGTCGGTATGGCGCATCCCAACAGCGGCCTGTATGCACTGCAGATGATCGGCCCCGCCGCGCCTCCCTATGACCAGTACCAGGAGGCGATCCTGCACCTGAACCTGTTGGGCCAGAGCCACGTGACGTTGGACTTCTGGCACAGTGTCTACAACTCGGGCGGGGTCCTGGAGATTGCCGTTTCGATGAGCAGCGATGGCAGCGTCTGGAAGAATCTGCTGACACAGTCCGCCTCCACGTATGCGCACCAGGTGTTCGATCTGGATGCTCAAGGACTGGCCTATACGGCCGACACGCAGATCCGCTTCCGTCACACGGATTTCTCCAGCTATGCGTGGGATGACATTCGCGTGGCGGAGAACATCGACGTGTTCGGCGCCAGGGTGATTTCCCAGACGCCGACGGGCACCGTGGGCGGGACGGTCGGCAGCGTGAGTGTCACGTTCAATGAGCCGATATCGAGCTTCCCGGCATCCGCCGTGACGGTGACCGGGCCGGGCGGCAACGCCGTGGCCTTGTCGGGAACCAACCCGATTGTGGACAGTGGCGACCACAAGACGTTCACGATCAACCTGGCCACGCCGCAGGTCCTGGGCGGGCATTACACGGTGAGCGTCGGACCCAACGTGCTGGACATGGCCGGCAACGTCATGAACCAGAACAACGACGCCCTCCAGGGCGATGGCTATAGCGGCAGCCTCGATCTGACGGCCACGCCGGCCGCCTTGCCCGTGACGCAAGGCTTTGAGTCAGGGGACCTGGGAACGTTGGCCGGCTGGTCGGTGGTGTGCAACGGGGGTAGCGTCGCCATGTCATCGGCCAGTCCCGAAGCCGGGGCTTACGCGCTGCAAATCAGCAGCAGTTCCAATAACACCAGCTACTACGGGGATGCCGTCTTGCACGTGGACCTGCTCAACGGCACGGTCCCCGCCACCGGCGTGGTGCTGGATTTCTGGCTGAAGGAGGTCAGCGGAGGCGGACGCACCGACGACTTCAGCGTGTCGTTCAGCACCAACGGCTCGACCTGGACCACGCCGGCGGAACTGACGTTCGCGGGCAGCAGCACCTGGCAGCACTTCCCGTTCTCGATGGATTCACTGGGACTGGCCTATACCCACGATGTGCAGATCAAGTTTCACCACAACAGCTACTACGCCGGCACGTTCGTGATGGACGATGTCCGCGTGCGCGCCAACGCTCTGCCGCTCAACCACGCGCCGACGCTGACGGCAGTGAACACCTTGACAGGGGCCACCAACGGCCAGCCGATGGCCATTTCCTATGCCTCGCTCGCGGCGGCGGGCAACCAGGCCGATGCCGATGGCAATTCGCTGAGTTTCCAGATCATGACGGTCACCAGCGGCGCGCTGCACGAAGAACGACACGCCCGTTGTTCCGGGCGTTACGCTGCTTGGCTTGGGCGAGTCGCTCAAGTGGATACCCGGCGGCATCGGGGCGGCTGTCGGGGCATTCACAGTCCGCGCGTGGGATGGGGACCTGAATTCTGCAACGTCCGTTCCGGTGAATGTCGTCGTCTCCCCGGCCGATGGTGCCCTGCAGTTCGACGGCTCGAACGACTTTGTCGCGGTGCCATCGTCCGCCAGCCTGAGTTTCACCTCGGGGAGTGCGGTCACCGTTGAGGCGTGGGTATATGCCAGCGCCTTGACGGGACAAAACACGATCCTGACGAAAGGCGGGACCGCGGGCGGATACAACCAGAACTACGCTCTCCAGGCGGGGGATGGCACAGGCTATGAGAAGCGGCTCGTCTTCTTCTATCGGGATACAGCAAATGCGTGGCACTACTTCCGCTCGAACGATGATGTATTCGCCACGGGCGTCTGGCATCACGTCGCCGTGACGTACACTTTCGGGACCGGAAGCTTGATCGCTCTCTATGTTGACGGCGTCTTGAAGCCCGGCACGTGGAGAACGGGTAATGGGAACGCCGCGCCCAAGGTGAACAGCGATCCACTCTGGATCGGCGCGAGCTACGGCCCCTCCACGCCCTTCAGCGGACAGATCGACGACGTGCGCATCTGGAACTGGATCCGCAGCCAAAGCCAGATCCGCTCGTCGATGGAGGTCCATCTCACGGGCGCTGAGCCCGGCCTCGTCGGGTACTGGGATTTCAACGACGCAATCACCGACCAAACCGTCCATGATCGCACGGCCAACGCCAACGACGGCTATCTCGGCTCCAGCAACACCGTCGAAACGTCCGACCCTACGCGCGTCGAGTTCACCCATCCCACCGTCACCGCTTTCGACCCCGGCCCCGATCCGCACAGCGCCGCTCTGCCGCAGGTTGCGATTCGCTTCTCCGATCCCATCAGCGGGCCTGACGTTTCCGACCTGCGCCTCACGCGCAACGGCGGCGCCAATTTCCTCACCGGCTCGGAAAGCCTGAGCAGCGCCGATGGCGGGATCACCTGGGTTCTGGGTGGCTTGTCGATGCTGACAGCGCTTCCCGGAGAATACAGCCTGCAACTGACGGCGGCCGGCGCTGGCATTCGGCGCATGGCCGATGGAAGCCCGCTGGTCGCCGATGCCCAGACGACGTTTTACGTCATCCAGGGCTTCTCGCCCGCCGCAGGGGCCAGTTGCCGCATCACGGGGGCTCCCGGCAGCCGGACCCTGGAAGTCTCCTCCGGCGTGGTGACGCTGAATGACGACCTGGGCAATAGCCTGCCCAACTGCGGCCTGCGCGTTGACGCCGGGGCTTCGGTCATCCTCAATGCCTCACAGCAGCTCGCGGTCTTGAGCATCGCCAGCGGCGGCTTGGCCCAGCTCGCTCATGACACCACGCCGCTGGGCAAACTGCTGACGACGGGGAACCTGGACATCAGCGGCCAGCTCGACCTGGCCAACAATGGCCTGATCTACTCTTACGCCGCCGGGCAAGGCGCGGCGGCGCTGGCGAGTGTGACGGCCCTGCTGCGCCAAGGGCGAGGCGCGGGCGACTGGGCCGGCCCGGGCATCACCAGCGGCGATGCCGCCAACGATCCCGATCGCTGCACCGGACTGGCCGTGGCCGACAATGCCGAACTGGGCTACGCATCCTTCGGCCCGGCCACGGGCCTCGGCGGCCAGCAGATTCTGGTTCGCTACGCCAGCAATGGTGATTCCGACCTGAACGGCGTCGTTGACGCCAATGACTACTTCCAGATTGACCGGGGCTATCGACTCCAAGGCGATGCGAGCTACCGGGGCTATCGCAACGGGGATATCGACTACAGCGGCCAGATTACGGCGGATGACTTCTACCTGATCGACCGCGCATTTGTTCGTCAGCCGACGCAGGCGGGCGAGGCGATCCAGGCGTCAATGGCGCCGCAGGCCGCGTTCAGCCCGTTTGCGTATGCCAGCAGGCCGATCACTGCGGCGAAGCCTGGCGATATCGCGGGCAGCGGCGAAGCGAGCGATCCGAGTGTCATCGAGCAGGTTCTGAGTGCCGCCAGTGCCCCCACTGGCGGTTCTTCGCGCTGCTGGTGATTCCGCCGGTGAGGGCGCCGGCGTTACTACCAGAGCAAATCCGCATCTGAATCGAGCACGCGGTGAGCGCTGAAGAACGCATCGAGCTGGGCATGGTCCGTGTAGATCACGATCAGGTGGAGCAGCAGGGCCCTGGCGCCTGCGCGGCGCGGTCGGCTTGTAGAACACCGCCGTGGGCGCCTCGCGGTCGCGGTCGTTGTCGTTGATCGTCAGCGTGGCGCTGCCGCCCGTCAGGCCGGGGGACGTATACGTGATCGTTGCCGTCCGCGGGCCATCCGCCGTCTTGTTGTCGATCGCCGCGATGTCGAAGCTCACCGTGTCGTGGTCGCGCAGCATGGTGACGCTCGCCGGGATCGAGATCTTCATCGGGTTGCTGTTGGATCATCGCGCGGGCGAACGGCGGGGCATCGGCGATGAACCACGCATCCAGCGGTCCTGAGTAGTAGGCATCGTCCACCGCGGTCACGGGGAAGGTCGCGCTCGTGTCGCCCTGGTGAATCACCACGCTCGGCGGCACTGTCGCGAGATTGATGTCGGGCACGCTGAGATGCACGGTCACGTCGGCCGCGACCGGCGCGCCCAGCGACACCGTGCCCGTGGCCGCTCCGGCGCCGGCCGCCTCGCTGAAATCGTGATCGACCGCGATGGTGAGCTGGCCAAGCCGGCGCTGAGCCAAGTGAAAAAGCTTGGCCTTTCGGGCGGTTCCGATAAAATGGCCGCTGGGAAGCGAGGTGTACATGAACCGCCGACAATTCCTTCAGACCGCGGCCGCCGCCACGGTGGCCCTTGGCACGTGCGCGATTGCGCCGGCCGCGGATGCCAAGTGGCAAATGCGGCTCTCGACCTCATCGATCGAGTTTACGAAGCTCCCGATCGAGGATGCCTGCCAGCGCATCGCGTCGCTGGGGTTCGAGGCGATCGACATCTGGTCGGCGCATGCCGGCTGCCCGCACCTGGACGATGTGGCCAAGCGACTTGGGGCGGATGGGCTCAAGCAGCTCCTGGCGAAGAACCGGCTCAAGCTCTATGCGTTCTCCGTCTATGCCGGCGGGTATCCCCGCTATGCCAAACTCCTGGGCGAAGCCGGCGGCGGCGTGGCCATTCGCGGCAGCGCCGGTCCGTGCCCGCCGGCCGAGCTTCAGGCGCGGATGAAGGCGTTCCTGGAAAGCCTCAAGGGCGACTTGGAGCTTTGCGAAAAGTACAATTCCACTCTGGCCATCGAAAACCACGGCGGCTCGCTGCTCAACTCGCTGGATTCGTTCAAGGCGTTCGTCGAACTCAATACCCATCCGCGCCTCGGCATCGCGCTGGCGCCGTACCACGTGCAGGCCGACAAAGCATCGGTTGAGGAGGCCATCGGCACCTGCGGCAAGCAGCTCCTGTTCTTCTATGCCTGGCAGAACGCGCCGGGGACCAAGCAGCTTCCGGGACTGGGGCCGACGGACTTTGCGCCGTGGCTGGCCGCGCTGGCGAAGATCGGATACGCGGGGTACGTCAATCCTTTCATGCACGGCGAACCCGAGCCGGCGGAGATGGCGGAGGCGTTGAAGAGTTCACGGAAATACCTGATGGATCTGCGGTAGATGGCATGTTGGTTGTCGGGCGAGCCGATCGCGGCTACACCCGACAACCAACATGACATCTACGACTATCTACTACCCACTATCTGCTATCCACTATCTGCTATCCACTATCTGCTATCCACTATCTGCTATCTGCTATCTACTTCCCCTCCGGCCGGTCCTGCACCATCCTCACGCCATCATCGCTGATGAGCTTCCGCGTGATCTTGTCCCAGCGGCGGGTGCGGGTGGCCATGACGTGCTGGCCGTGGCAGTCCGTGCAGACCTTGGCTTTGTCAAGCGCGACGTTGAGCACCAGCTCGTGCTCCTTGGGCTTGGTCTGAAGACTCGCCGTGTCGTGGCACTTCATGCACGCGGCATCGACGGCCTGCTTGGCGAAGATGATGTCCGGCGGGATGATGCCGTTCTCATCCGAGCTGTGCTTGTCCGAATCGCCGTGGCACTTGGCGCAGCCGACGCCGTTGTTGCGGTGGTTGGCCGCCACGGGCTCCTTGTTGAAGTTCATGTGGCAGGTCAAGCAGTAGGAATTGTCGGCTGGGGGGCCCTTGGCCAGGGCGAGCGGGCCGGTGGTCGGCCGGGTTGTTGGGGCGGCGGGCTTGGGATCGTCGGAAAAGCACAGACTGCCGGCCAGCGAGAGGCAGACGATTGCTAATTGCGAAATGCGGATGGCGGATTTCATATCTCGGATTTCAGATTTGTCCCTACTGACCAACGGACCGTTGACCCGTCCACGGACAACGGACCACGGACAACTGACGAGCAAATCACACATTTTCCCATTCTTTCAGCCACTGGTAATCGGCCGGGAGCTTGGCCCACATCTCCCGGGTGGCCTGCTGCAGCTCGGCCTTCTCGGCGGCGTCGAGCTCGCGGCGTTCCTTGATGGCGGCCACGACGTTGTCGACCTGCTCGGGGCTGACCATGCCGGGGATGGGCGCGGTGATGGCCGGGTTGCCCAGGATGTAGCGGATGGCCATGCGGGCGCGGCGGCTGTCTTCCTCGGCATGCGGCGATTCGGGGGAGCTGTCGCCCTTGAACAGCGAGTTGCTGGCGAAGGGCTTGATGCCCAGGATGCCAACATTGTGCTGCCTCACCGCGGCGAACAGGCTGTCCTTGGGCAGTTCCTTCGAGTCGGCTGTATAGGGCGTCACGAGGACCTGGATCGTGTCGGGATAGGTCTCGACCAGCATCTTGAGCCACGGACGGTCGTGCGATGAAAGGCCGGTGAACCGGCACTTGCCGGCCTTGCGGGCGGCGTCGAGCGCCTCCGATCAGGCCGTCGATTTCCGGCTGCGTGTGCTGGCTGCCTTTTTCGTGGCAGGTGACGCGCCAGAGGTTGACGTATTCCAGCTCGGCCTGCTTCAGCCCCGCGTCGAGGCCCTTGAGCAGAGTTTCCTTGGTGCGGAAGTTGGGGTTCCGCATTTCATTCTCGTACCAGGAATAGTCGAGGAACATCTTCTCGCGGCGGCCTTTGAGGGCCTTGGAATAGGCCATCACCTCGCCGGCGGTGCAGGCGTCGATGAGATTGATGCCGTGCTTGATGCAGCGGGTGACGACGTCGTAGCGGTTCTTGTCGAAGTTGACGCGCTCGGCCGGCAGCGCGTAGGGGTTGACGTTCTTGGCGCCGATGAACTTGTCGATGCGCTTCCAGTGGCCGCCCATGCAGACGGCCGACACCCACGCGCCGGTCTTGCCGAGGCGGCGGTACTCCATCTTGGGGTTGTAGTTGCGGGTCTTCTTCGATCTCGGCCTTGTCCTCGGCGCGGGCGACAAAGCCGTTGGTGGCGACGGCGAGCGCCGCGGCGGCGGCCGCGCTGGTCTGGAGGAATTCACGACGGGTCACATGGTCTGCCATAGGGTTTCCTTTCCGGGCGTAGATTGTGCCAAGACGGATGAGGTAAGCAAGAGCAAAATGCGATGGGGAACTACTTGTCAGTAGTCCGTTGTTCGTAGTCAGTGGTCGGGTCCGTTGTTCCCTGGCCAGTGGATCCCCCGCTTGCAGCTTGAGACTCGCCCGACTCTCGCAACTAGCCAACGGACCATTGACCCGTCCACGGACAACGGACCACGGGCAACTGACGGAACCTTCCTCACGCCGCATTTGCTTGCGCGGCGATGCCAGCGATGAACTCCACGCCGGCGACCAGGCGGCCGCGGAGAACGCTGGACAGGCGGTCGATCCAGATCACGCGGGCGCTCATCATGTGGCGGCGGTGCGCCAGCGAATGTCCCGTTTCGTCGGCCCCCACGTGGATATCGAGCACGCGGCCGGTGGAGATGGGCGTGGAGACGGGCAGCTCGATGCGCAGTCCGGTGGCGCTGATGTCTTCGGTCTGGCCGGGGAAATAGCGCGAGACGGTCGGCTCGTAGACCTTGATCGGCCGGCTCTGGCGGATGCGCAGGCCGCGGCGCCGCTCGTTGGTGGTTGTGTCGGTGTCGGCGAATTCGAGAGTTGCATCAGCGACCATGGACTGAACCTCCGCAGTTGGCGGCCGGGCGATCGCGCCGCGGCCAATGGCCGAGTCTTACCGTCTGTCTTGGTTATCGGAGCGGTCGGCGGCGGAGTTGGAGAAAAATTCCCGGCCGGGCGAGCGGGAGGCGTTACCGGACGCTGCTGCGACATTCTCCCCGTTACCGGGGTGCAGCATATGGTAGTATTATTATCCGCAATCTAAGGGGTGATTGCCCCACGGCTTACAAGTCGCAATTTTCGATTTGGCGACGTCCGCGGGCGCGGCTCGCAAGCGAGCCGGTTAAGCGCGCGGTATGATGGGGCGATGCGATGCCTATTCCTGCTGTTGCTGTTGCCGGTCGCTGTTCACGCTGCGCCTGCGACGTGTCCGTATCAGACGGCCCAGGATGTGCCAGCTCGATGCGAAGGAGAAGCTTGCACTCGAAGATGTGGCGTTCGAGAAATTCCGTGTCGAGTTCAACGGCATCAAGGGCGACCGCGTGCCCGGATTCCTCTATCGGCCGAAAGATGCCGCGCGGAAGCATCCCGCCATCCTCCTGCAATACGGCAGCGGCGGGCATAAGAACGTCAATTACATCGTGGCCCTCGGCCAGCTCTACGTGAAGCGCGGCTTCGTCGTGCTGACGATCGACGTGCCTGGCCGGGGCGAGCGCAAGCAGAAGAGCGAAGCGAAGAAGCTGCTGCCGAGCCTTTCCATCTCGACTGATTTTGACGAGCGGTGGGAGCAGACGTTGGGCGACTACAGCCGGGCCATCGACTATCTCTGCTCCCGGCCGGATGTGGACAGCGGGCGGATTGCGTTCATCGGCATAAGCTGGGGCGCCATCACGGGGATCACGTTCGTCGCGCACGATCAGCGGGTGAAGGTGATGGCGTCGATCGTGGGTGGGGGCAACCTGCTGGCGTGGCTTCCGCCGCTGTTCGCCAACGACATGCGCCGGCGCGTCGAGGCGATGGATCCCGTGCATCACGTGGCGCTCATTGCGCCGCGGCCGCTGTTGCTGCTGAACGTGACCAATGACGTGCTCGTGCCGAAGTTCTTTGCCGAGGAACTGCACAAGGCGGCCGGGGAGCATGCGAAAAAGGTCTGGCTTGAGACGGACCATGTTTTCAGCACGGTGGATCGGGAAGATGTGGGAAAGACGGTGATCGATTTCGTGGTGGAGGGCCTGGCAGGTCAGGATGCGTGCGCACAGCCGCGATGAGACTCGGTGCGCGGGCCAGATCGAGTGTTGCCCCGGCGCTGCCGACGTGGCCGGCACGCGTTGCCTCAAGTCAACATCCAGCATAAAGCGAAATCTGCAGCGCCGGGCGTCCACTGCCGCCAGAACGCCCATTATGGGATCGGTGATCGCATGATGCCCGTTGGCATCGGCTTTGAGACTGTTGGGCCGTCCGGTTTACCCGAGGGCCCCATGCGTTCGATCCTGATTGCCGCATTACTCAGTCTCCTGGCAAGCTGCACCAGCACCCGGCCGCAGCCTGCGGCCAGCGTTGCTCCTCATTATGAGGATGCGCCCGCCGCGGCCTTGGCGTTCACTCCACCGATCGCGATGGACCAGCCTCCGCTGATGCTGGCGCGCGAGCCGCGCGAGCCGGCGGCGTTCGTTGGCTTTGAAGACCTGACGGCCACATTTTTCTATATCTGCAACGACGACGTGCAATTCCATGACGGGTGGATGGTTCGGCGCGCTCTCTCCGAAAAAGTTGGGGTCAGCTACCGTTGACAAGTCCGGATTTGGTATTACCTTGTTCGTGAGCCTGGCCGCATAACGGAGCGTCCGGGATCCTCAGGCATATCGTGGGTTCAGTTCGAGACTTACGGTCAGCGCTAGCGAGCCAGTACAAAATGAGCTGTGAGGCGGTTCTTCCTTGACGCGCAGCGGCTCGCTTGCGATGATTTAGATGGTAAGTTCGGTCCGCGTCGAATTTTACCTGTCGAGGAGCGCTATGGCCACGATCACGAAGAAGGAACTTATCGACCGCATTGCGGATTCGACCACGCAGCGGCGCGTGCAGGTGAAAAAGATCGTCCAGCAGTTCCTGGACGAGATCATAGACGAGCTCGGCAAAGGCAACCGCTTGGAATTCCGAGACTTCGGCGTGTTTGAAACAAAGGTCCGCAAAGCACGCCGCGCAGAATCCCAAGACACTCCAGCCAGTCGAAGTCCCCGAAAAACGAACCGTGAAGTTCAAGGTGGGGCGGCTCATGAAGCAGAAGCTTGCGGCTGTCACCGGCGCAATGGTGGACGACGACGCCGGCGATGTGGCCGACATGCCGGAGGGACCGGACGAAGAGGATACCCCCCAGCCCGCGCCTTCGCCTCAGCCGCACGCCCAGTAGCAATCCATGGACAGTGGGCAGTTCTTTCATCGCCTCGATGAGCAATTGGCCGCCCGTCGGGATGCCTGTCTTCTGCGCACGCGCCGGGTCATCGACATTATTGACTCAACCCATGTGCGCATGGGCGGCCGCGTGCTGGTGAACTTCTCTTCGAATGATTACCTGGGCCTGTCGCATCACCCGCGCGTGCTGGCGGCCGCACGAAGTGCGCTCGATGCGGCCGGCGCCGGCGCTTCGCCTCTGGTAGCTGGATACACGATCCATCACGCCGCGGCCGAAGCCAATATCGCGCAATGGAAGCAAACCCAGTCGGCCGTCCTGCTGAGCAGCGGCTATCAGGCCGCCCACGCGGCGATCGGTGCGATCGCCGCAAGTGCCGCCAGTGCCCTCACTGGCGGCCGGCCGATTCCGCCGGGGAGGGCGCCGGCGGCACTTCGGATTCGTTTCCTCCTCGATAAGCTCTGCCACGCATCGCTTCTCGACGCCGTCGCGGCCAGCGGTGCGCCGTATCGCGTGTTCCCTCACAATGGCCTGGACAAACTCCGACGGCTTCTTGGCGATGCTTCGGCCGACGAGTTGCAGGTGGTCGTCACCGAATCGATCTTCAGCATGGATGGCGATGCGGCCGATCTGCCGGGCATCGCCGAGTTGCAACGATCGCACGGATTCCTGCTCGTCCTCGACGAAGCGCACGCCAGCGGCGTCTATAGCTCCGCCGGCGCGGGCTACGCCGCCGAATGCGCTCTGGCCGACATCGTCGATGTGAGCATCGTCACGCTCTCCAAGGCCGCGGGCGTGGCGGGCGGCGCGGTGTGCGGGTCGCAGGCGCTGTGCGATGCGGTGGTCAACTGGGGCCGGGCGTACATCTACTCGACGGCGATGCCGCCCTCGTCGGCGGCCGCCATCTCCGCGGCCATCGTGGTGATGCGTGACGAGCCGCAGCGCCAGGCGCGCGTGCGAGAACTCGCCCGGCGCGTGCGCGAAGAACTATCCGGCAGGGGGGTGAAGGTCCTCAGCGGCGATTCGCCCATCATTCCGATTATTTTCGGCGATGAGGAAAAGGCCCTGGCCGCGGCGGCGTCATTGGAAGAGCAGGGCTTGCTCGTCGTCGCGATCCGCCCGCCGACGGTCGCGCGCGGAACGAGCCGTCTGCGCGTGACGCTAAGCTGCGAGCATACGGAGGAGGAGGTGGAGCGGCTGATCGAAGCGATAAAACTGTTATGACCGAGGCTCACGCCTGCGGCTGCACCGCGACATCCGGATCGGGCGGACGTATGGTCTTTCGATGATTGCCCGCTGATCTCGCCGCGGCACGCGCCAGCGTGCGCGAGACCAGGTCGTTGGGAGGCTCGGGCGCGGGCAGGTATGACAGCAACTCGAAGATTTGCGATACCGCCTCGAATCGCTGCGACAGAATCAGATCGTCGGTGGGGTTGTTGGCAGTTGGCTCGATCATGGTGGGGGGCCCTGAGGTCCGTGAAGATAGAATGAGGTCTACGGCTCGGCCATCGTCAGCGCTGAGTCTGCACATCGACGTCTTCCCGGTAGCGGGCCGGCAAACCCCTTCGTTCGCCGGCCACGGGCGTCCCCGCTTTTTCCACTCCCTCCAAAGGCCGCCACCGGGAAAGCACGAACCCGGCAGGCTATCAACCGGCCTCATCTTTTCTCCAGAATATACTACTCACCGAGCGGCAGGTTTGTTCTCATGAATCGCACGCCATCGATCGGCGAAATGCGCCACGGCGGCGTGAAGGCGGGATTTGACCGTTCCCAGCGGGATATTGAGGATGTCGCTGATCTGCTTATAGGGGAACTGGTGGAAATAGCTTAGCAGGAGAATCTCGCGGAGATGATCGGGCATGTCCATAACCGTCGTGTGGACAAGCCGTTGAAGCTCTTCCTTCTCCAGCCGCGCCTCAGGCGCTGCCGCCGCCGATTCCATCAGGTCTATGAATTGTCCGCTTTCGTCATCCCCCGGACTGATCGAGGCTTGCAGCGGATTGGCCGGCCGGCGGGCCTGCGACCGCATCAAATCACGAGCCTTGTTCGCGGCTATTGTAAATAGCCAGGGGCGGAAACGGCGGGAGGGGTCGAACTGTTCGGCGGACTGGTGAACCTGGAGAAAGGTCTCCTGGAAGACATCCTCGGCCGCCGCGCGATCGCCCAGAAACCGCACCAGGAAATGAAACAGCTCGCGCTGATATCTTTCGACAAGCTGGGCGAAACCGCCCTTGTCACCACGGCGGTATGCGTCCAATAAATCTTCGTCGGTCTGCGCGTGCGATACCTGGCGCTCCAGGCGATCCGTCTCGGCCTCATTGAGCTTCAAGTCCTTGCCGTTGGCGGTCTGCTGGGTGCCGGGGTGCTCGTCGCGCTCGCGGGCGTCGAGGGCTTCCTCTGGCCGGGATGATTCATACGGAAGGTTCATTTCCCACTCGCGTCGCACCGCCCCATAACGCACCCATCTTTGTCATTTCACGCATCCAACTCTAAGATCACCATCTACGAGCGCTTGTCTTGAACTGGTCGATTATATGCCGTCTCTTCCGCCGTCTCTTGCCCGTCCGTACTTTTTTAGTCTCACAAGCGAAGGGCTGCGCCAGACCGTCGTTGGCTGGGGCTGGGCGGCGTTCCGGGCCGATCAGCTCCTTCATTCTATATATCATAAATTAGTAATCGATGTGACAGAGATAAGGAACCTGCCGGCGGCGGATCGGCGGATTGTCGCGCAGCGCCTGGAAATCGCCTCGGCCGCCACCACCCGCCAGCAGGACAGCAGCGACGGCACGAGCAAATTGCTGTTGACCTGGCCGGATGGCAAGAGCGCTGAGACGGTGCTGATTCCCGAGCCGCCGCGATTTACGGCGTGCGTGAGCAGCCAGGTGGGTTGCCCCGTCGGGTGTAAATTTTGCGCCAGCGGGCTGGGCGGCATGCAAGGCAATCTGTCGGCCGGGCAGATCGTCGAGCAGATTTTCCATCTCAACCGGCTGCTCACCCGGCGCGGCGGCGGGCGGATCAGCAACGTGGTGTTCATGGGCATGGGCGAGCCGATGGCCAACTATGCGAATGTGATGCAGGCCGTGCGAATCCTGCACGAGCCGAAATGTTTTGGGCTGAGCGCGCGAAGCATCACCATCTCCACCGTCGGCGTGCCCGCGCGCATGCGCGAACTGGCCGATGAAAATCTGCCGCTCAACCTGGCCATCTCGCTGCACGCGCCCGACGAGCAGCTCCGGCGGCAGCTCATCCCGTGGGCCGAGCATTTCGCGCTGGAAGAGATCCTCGACGCCGCGCGATATTACTTCGAGAAGACCGGCCGGGAGATCACGCTCGAATACATCCTTCTCTCAGGCGTCAACGATCGCCCCGAGCATGCCCGATCGCTGGCGAAGCTCTGTCACACGCTGCGGGCGAATGTGAATCTGATCCGCTACAACCCGGTCGAGGGGCTGCCGTATGAGCGGCCGAAATCGGACGATGTGGTGGCGTTTCAGGCGATTCTGCGCGAGGCGGGGGTCAATGCGCATGTCCGCAAGAGCCGCGGGCGGGACATTGATGCGGCGTGCGGGCAGTTGAGGAGGAAGAGCGAAGTCAGTCAATGATGCACGGCGAAATGGGTTCGTTTCGCAGGGGAGAGTGCGCGGGAGAGGGAGGCGAATCTTCAAGCTCTGGCAGGGGCGGAGGTTGTGGGTTTGGGGCGGGGGAGCGGTGGGTTTGTTCGGCAGGCGCTGGCTTTCACCACAGAGGCACGGAGACACGAAGGAAGGGTCTGGGGTTCGGAGTTCAGGGTTCAGGGTTCGAGATTGGAGATTGGCGGATTCGGATTGAAGCGCGGGGATTTCGGAGTCGGCGGTGCGGATGCGGTTGGGGAGGATCATGGTTGCTTTCGTTGGGGTTCCAGTCAGGCAGGATTAATGAGGAATGAGGAAGTTGCGTGGCGAGCGCATGGAGACTCCCTGGTTGAGGGCCGGCCATGGCACGCCGGCCAAACGCTGGCCGGTGGAACGCGCGTGGAGAGGCTCCTCTTTATGTACCGGAGGCGCTGCGCAGATCGAGCGTGATTTGTGCAACAGCGCCAACGGCGAAGGCGACGGGAGGCGGGGAAGCGGGAAATGAGGGGCTTGAGATTGACGAAGTGCGCAGCGCGTGGGGCGGTGGCGGGTGGGCAGCCATCGGCCCTTTTGCCTAAGCCGAGTCGCCGCAGTATCCTTATCCGCCAACTCGGCAATCCCTCGCGCCTGACAAGTTCGTGCCAACGTCACCGACCGTGCCGGCGGGAGAAGGGCCGAGCGACGCCCTTGCGGCCACGGTGGAAGGTGCAACGTGCCACGGATTTTCGACAACATCGACGAGTCGCTGCTTTCAGCACTGCGCGAGACGCTGCCGCTCTCCGACCGGGCGGACTTCTGCGTGGGCTACTTCAACCTGCGCGGCTGGAAACAGCTTGACCGGCGCATCGACGAATGGGCCGGCACAGATGACTCCCGATGCCGGCTGCTGGTGGGGATGCAGCGACTTCCGCAGGAGCAGTTGCGGGAGTTGTTCAGCGCCGTCAAGTCCGAGCAATCCATCGACAACCAGACCGCCGCCCGGTTGCGTAAGCGGCTGGCCGAGGAATTCCGCCAGCAGTTGACCGTCGGCACGCCCAGCAATGAGGACGAAGCGGGGCTGCGCCGGCTGGCAGCGCAGATCCGGGCCAGGAAAGTCGTGGTGAAGCTGTTTCTACGCCACCCCCTGCACGCCAAGCTCTATCTGCTGTTCCGTCCCGATCCCGTCAACCCGACCGTGGGGTTCCTTGGCAGCAGTAATCTCACGATGGCCGGGTTATCGCAGCAGGGCGAATTGAACGTGGACGTGATGGACCGCGATGCTTGCGACAAGCTCGCTCGCTGGTTCAATGACCGCTGGGAAGACCGCTTCTGCGTGGACATCTCCGATGACCTGGTGAAGATCATCGACGAAAGCTGGGCCGGCGAGCAGTTGGTCCCGCCGTACCACATCTACGTGAAGATGGCCTATCACTTGTCGCAGGAAGCGCGGGCAGGGCTGAGCGAGTTTTACATCCCCGCCGACTTCACGGGCAAGCTGCTGGAATTCCAGAAGGCGGCGGTGAAGATCGCGGCCCACCACCTGAACAAGCGTGGTGGCGTAGTCATCGGCGACGTGGTGGGCCTGGGCAAGACGCTGATGGCGACGGCGCTGGCGAAACTGGTGCAGGAAACACAGTACATCAGCACGCTCATCATCTGCCCGAAGAACCTGGTGCGCATGTGGCAGGGGTACATTGACGAATACGGCCTGCAAGCCAAGGTGCTGTCGCTCAGCATGGTGGAACGGGATCTGGCCGACGTGCCGGCCCGCTTTCGGCTGGTGCTGATCGACGAAAGCCACAATCTGCGCAATCGCGACGGCCGCCGCTACAACGCGATTCGGGAGTACATTGCCCAGAGCAACAGCAAGGTGATCCTGCTCAGCGCCACGCCATACAACAAGACCTATCTCGACCTGTCCAACCAGTTGCGCCTGTTCGTGCCCGAAGACGCCGACATCGGCATCCGGCCCGAGCGCCGGATCAAGGAAATGGGCGAGACGGAATTCATCCGCCAGCACCAATGCCCGGTGCGGTCGCTGGCGGCCTTCGAGAAGAGCGAACACGCCGACGACTGGCGCGAGTTGATGCGCCTGTATCTGGTCCGCCGCACGCGCAGCTTCATCAAGGACAACTACGGCCATGACGATCCGGTGAAGCGCCAGAAGTACCTGCAATTCGAGGATGGGCGGCGCTGCTATTTCCCCGTCCGCGTTCCCAAGACACTCAAGTTCACCATCGACGAGGCGGACAAGGCCGACCAGTACGCCCGGATGTATTCGCCGCCGGTTGTGGACACCATCAATGCCCTGAACCTGCCGCGCTACGGCATGGGCAACTACGTCATCTCCACGCCGCGCCATCCCCCGACGCAGGCCGAGGCGGACGTGTTGGACGATCTTTCCCGCGCCGGCAAGCGGCTGATGGGCTTCTGCCGCACCAACCTGTTCAAGCGACTGGAAAGCAGCGGGCAGGCGTTCGTCCAGTCCATCGAGCGCCACATCCTGCGCAATTACATCTTCCTGCACGCCATCGAGAACGATAAGCCTATCCCTATCGGCACGCAGGACATGGGCCTGCTCGACCAACGGGAGGATGATGATGCCGACACCTTCTTCGGCCAGGATGACGACAACGGCCCCGATCATGCCGCCACCACCGGCGGACTACGCAGCGAGGCCGACTATCGCCAGCGCGCTGCCGCCATCTACGCGGAATACACCCGCCGGTACGCCACCCGCTTCAAGTGGCTGCGGCCAGGGCTGTTCCGTGACTTGTTGGGGAAGGACTTGAGGAAGGACGGCGCCGCCCTGATGGACGTGATCACAAAGGCCGGCCCGTGGAACGCCGCCGCCGATACCAAGCTCAACGCGCTGGTCGATCTACTCACGGCCAAGCACCCCAATGAGAAGGTGCTGATCTTCACCCAGTTCGCCGACACGGTGGATTACCTGGAACGCCAGCTCAAGGCACGGGGCATACGCCAGATTGAAGGCGTCAGCGGCGACAGCGCCGACCCGACGAGCGCTGCATGGCATTTTTCGCCCGTCAGCAACAACCGCCGCGACCGCATTCCCCCAGCGGATGAACTGCGGGTGCTGGTGGCGACCGACGTGCTGAGCGAAGGCCAGAACCTTCAGGACTGCTCAATCATCGTCAACTACGACCTGCCGTGGGCGATCATCCGCTTGATTCAGCGAGCGGGGCGC
Organism: uncultured Phycisphaerales bacterium; assembly: GCA_963836515.1. GTDB lineage: Bacteria > Planctomycetota > Phycisphaerae > Tepidisphaerales > Tepidisphaeraceae > CAWIJX01. Next base: position 380,690 of record CAWIJX010000004.1, on the reverse strand, counting down.
GTGGACCGTATCGGCCAACAGGCCGAGCGCATTTTGTGCTATTCGTTCCTGCCCGCCGATGGCGTGGAGCGGATCATCCGCCTGCGCGCCCGCGTCCGCACCCGCCTCAAGCAGAACGCGGAAGTCGTCGGTACGGACGAGAGCTTCTTCGAGGACGACAAGGGCAACCAGACCATCGCCGATCTGTTCACCGAGCGGGCCGGCCTGTTGGATGGCGAGGAAGATGCCGAAGTCGATCTGGCTTCCTACGCCTTCCAGATATGGAAGAACGCCATCGAGCGCGACCCGAAGCTGGAGACGCTGATCCCCGCCTTGCCGCCGGTGTCGTATGCCACCCGGCTCTTCGCCACCGATGCCCGACGCAGGCCGGGGCGCTGGTGTACATGCGCACCGCCCAGGACAACGACGCTCTGGCATGGATCGACATGGCCGGCCAGACCGTCACCGAATCGCAGTTCGAGATTCTCAAAGCCGCCGAGTGCGCCCCCAGTACGCCAGCCCTGCCCCGTCACAGCAAGCACCATGAACTGGTGCGAACCGCCGTGGAGGTCATCGGGCAGGAGGAAAAGAGCATCGGCGGGCAGCTTGGCCGGCCATCGGGCGCTCGCTTCCGCACCTACGAACGGCTCAAGCATTACGTGGACGCCCTCAAGGGCACGCTGTACGAGTCGCCGCCGATGCTGATGAAGGCGCTGGACGAAATCTACCGCTTCCCGCTTACGAACTTCGCCACCGACAGCCTCAACCGCCTGCTGCGCAGCGGGGCGAGCGACGAGAAACTGGCCGAGGCCGTGCTGCTGCTCCGCGAGGAAAGCCGGCTATGCCAGATCACCGAGGACGGCGAAGCACCGGATAGCCAGCCCCGGATCATCTGCTCGATGGGACTGGTGGAGGAAGAACGCCGATGAAGCGAGTGCCGGTTATCTTCCTCATTGCCGGGTCCAACGGTGCCGGCAAGACCACTTTCGCCACGGAGTACTTTCCAACCTACGTGGGAAAGGTCGATTTCATCAACGCCGACCTGATCGCCCAAGGGCTGTCTCCGTTTTCGCCGGATCGGGCCGCTCCTACCGCGGGGCGCATGGTCCTCCAGCGCATTGGTCAGTTGGCTCAGCAGCGCAAGAGCTTCGCCGTCGAGACCACGCTGGCCGGACGCACCTATGCCACCCTCCTGCGCCGCATGAAGGCCCAGGGCTATCAGGTCCACCTCTATTACCTGTGGATCCCCAGCTACAAACTGGCCCTGGAGAGGATCAGGCGACGGGTACAACTCGGAGGGCACGGCGTGCCCACGCCGGTGGTGCGCCGACGATTCGGCCGCGCCCTGCGGAATCTGTTTCGCGTCTACGATGAACTGGCGGACTACCTGTTGATCCTCGATAATTCCGCCATCCAGCCGTGCGCCATTGCCGAAAAACGCAAGGGCAGACTGGTCGTTTTCAGTCCAAGGCTCTACCAACGCATACGACGGGAGGCCCAAGGCCGATGAAAAAGAACCCGCCTTCTCTTACCCCGACCGCCCGCCGGGCCCAGTCCGCCCTCCGCTGTGCGGTTCGCCGTCTCTTTCGCCAGCAGCGGGCTCGCGGCACGCGTCTGGCCGTGTGGCGCAATGGCCGCGTCGTGCTCCTTTCCCCCTCGAGCCGCGGTCGTGCCGCCTGATCCCCATGCCCATCAACTTCACAACAATGCGGGACTGCCTCAAGAGCTTTGATTTCCATCGGCTCTTTATCGAGGAATTGGGCTGGTTGCAGCCGCCCCATTCCCGACCGGAACCGATGACCGTCAAGGAGGCCCGCTTCACGCGCCGGCAGATCGCGCAACTGGCCGGTGTCGTCGTCTTCCAGGTCGCCGCCGACGATGGCCGAATCCCCGATGCCAAGACCCGCGCCGCCGTCCATAAGGAGATTGCCGCTCTTCACCACGAAAACCTGCTGATCTTCACGGATGCTCAGCAGACGCAAAGCCTCTGGTATTGGGTCAAGCGACAGAATGGCAAGACGTTCCCCCGCGACCACTACTACGCCAGGGGCCAACCGGGCGACCTGTTCATCTCGAAACTCACCGGCATCGTCTTCGACATTGGCGAGTTCGACGAAACCGGCAACGTTCCGGTGGTCGAAGTCGCCAGCCGCCTGCGCAGCGCCCTCGATGTCGAGCGCGTCACCAAGAAGTTCTATGGCGAGTTTGCCGAGCAACACGTCGCGTTCCTTGAACTGATCGAGGGCATCGGCAATGAGCATGACCGGCGCTGGTATGCCTCGGTCCTGCTCAACCGCCTGATGTTCATCTACTTCCTTCAGCGCAAGGGCTTTCTCGATTGCCGGGCCGACCGCGACGGCAACCCCAACTACCTTCAGGACAAGCTTGCCGCCACCCAGAAGCAGGGCAAGAACCGATTCTACTCCCAGTTCCTGCGTCTGCTGTTCTTTGAGGGCTTCGCCAAGCCCGAAGACAAGCGCTCGCCGGAGGCCAAAGCGGCACTGGGGTTGATTAAGTACCTGAACGGCGGCCTGTTCCTGCCCCACAAGCTGGAGAAGGACTACCCCAACATCCGCGTGCCGGATGTCGCCTTTGAAAACCTGCTCGGTCTGTTCCATCGCTATTCCTGGAACCTCAACGACACCCCCGGTGGCGAAGACAACGAGATCAACCCCGACGTGCTGGGCTACATCTTCGAGAAATACATCAACCAGAAGGCGTTTGGGGCCTACTACACCCGCACCGAGATCACCGAATACCTCTGCGAGCGGACGATCCACCAACTCATTCTCGATGCCATCAACACCCCGGCCAGCGCCCCAAGCTGCCCGGCGTGAAGGTGCGTCGTTACGAGGGCATCGCCGACCTGCTCATGGATCTGGATGCGCCGCTCTGCCATAGATTGCTGAACGAAGTGCTCCCGAGGCTTTCGCTGCTCGATCCGGCCTGCGGGTCTGGTGCCTTCCTGGTCGCGGCGATGAAGACGCTCATCAACGTCTATTCCGCCGTCATCGGCAAGATCAAGTTCCTCAACAACCCTGAGCTGTCCGCGTGGCTCGCCAAGACCGAGCGCGAACACAAGAGCATCGCGTACTTCATCAAGAAGCGGATCATCACCGACAACCTCTATGGCGTGGACATCATGGAAGAGGCGTCCGAAATCGCCCGCCTGCGGCTCTTTCTGGCGCTGGTCGCCTCCGCCGACAGCGTGGACCAACTTGAGCCGCTGCCGAATGTGGACTTTAACATCCTGGCCGGCAACTCGCTCATCGGCCTGATGCGCGTGGACGACAAGGAATTCGAGCGGCGCAACGCGCAGGGCAACTTGTTCCGCAAGAGCTACAAGGAGCTTCTGGAAGAGAAAGACCGGCTCATCGACACCTACCGCCACGCCACCGCCTACGCCGAAGACTTGACGGACCTGCGAGACCGCATCAACAAACACAAGGATGCCGCCCGCGCCACGCTGGATGAAATCCTCTTGGACCAGTTCAAGGACCTGGGCATCAAGTACGAGCAGGCGACGTGGGATGAAAAGAAGGGAGAGGAAGGCAAGCCGGTCAAGCGCCCCCTCATGCTCGACGACATCCGCCACCTCGATCCTTTCCACTGGGGCTACGAGTTCGACAAAGTACTGCACGGGCGCGGCGGCTTCGATGCCATCGTCACGAACCCGCCGTGGGAGGTCCTAAAGCCCTACGCCAAAGAGTTCTTCGAGGAGCATTCGGAACTGGTGACCAAGCTCTTCATGAGAGTCGAAGACTTCGAGAGGGAAAAGGCCAAGCTGCTGAAGAACGCGGCTATTCTGTCAGCATGGCTTGACTACCTGAGCCAATATCCACACCAATCCGCGTGGTTCCGATCGGTCCCGCAATACAAGAATCAAATCAGCGTCATCAACGGCAGGAAGGCGGGAACGGACATCAACTTTTACAAGCTCTTTCTCGAACAGTGCTTCAACTTGCTCAGGTCCGGCGGCCGTTGCGGCATTCTCACGCCGGGCAGCGTGTACAACGACCTCGGCGCCAAGCAGTTGAGGGAAATGCTTTTCGGCGAGTGCGAGGTGGATTCGCTCTTTGGGCTGACCAACGAACGCTTTCTGTTCGAGGGCCTGGACCACCGCTTCAAGATTTGCATTCTGGCATTTGGAAAAGGCGGAAAGACGCGATCGTTTCCCGTCGCGTTCCGAATACAGCCCCGTGAAGCCGTAACGCCCGAAGGACTCGACGCCTTCTTTCACAACCACAGCGAGCATTTGATGCTCACGGTTGATCTTATCCGCAAGCTCTCTCCCGACTCGTCTTCGCTAATGGAATTCAAGAACATGCAGGATGCCGTTCTGGCCGAGAAACTCAGCCGGTTCCCGCTCCTCGGCGAGCAGACCCCTGCTTCGTGGAGCGTGCGGTTCACGCGCGAATTCGACATGCACAATGACAGCTACCTCTTCGAGACCGCGCCGACGGATGGGCGACTGCCCCTCTACGAAGGAAAGATGATACACCAGTTCGAGCACCGATTTGGCGAGCCGAAGTATTGGCTGGACGAGTGCCGCGCGCATAAGGCGCTGTTGGGGCGTGAGGAGGATGTCGCCCAGGAATTGCCCTATCAAGATTACCGCCTTGGCTTTCGCGACGTGGCGAGCAACACCAACGCTCGCACAGCGATCATGACGATGCTGCCGCCGAATGTTTTCTGCCCACACACACTGCCAACAGCTCACGCTACCCCATGCGGCTCGCAATCTCACGATCATCGCTACGAATTATTTCTCTGCGCGCTAATCAACAGCATCGTCGTCGATTTTCTTTTGCGCAACGCGTTACCGCGCATTTGACGTTCTTCCTGCTGAACCAAATGCCGGTCCCGCGCCTGACGCCCAGAGACCCCGCGTTCGATCCCATCGTCATCCGTGCTGCCCGTCTGATCTGCACCACGTCGGAGTTCGACGACCTTGCCAAATCTGTCGGCCTGAAAAGCCACCGTGACGGCGTAACCGATCCGGCGAAGCGAGCGGTGTTGCGGGCGGAACTGGACGGCCTGGTTGCCCATTTGTACGGCCTGAGCGAAGAGGAATTCGCCTATATCCTGACCACCTTCCCGCTGGTGCCCGACCCGGTGAAGGTGGCGGCGCAGAATGCCTACCGCGACGTGGAGAGAGGACTGATCCGATGACCTTCCGTTTCACCCGTCATGCCGAAGAGGAAATGGTCCTCCGTCGGATTCCTCGCCGGGTCGTTCAGGACGTGTTGGACCATCCTGAGCAGGTCGTGCCGGAGCGCGAGGGCAGGCGGGCGTATCGGTCCGTGGTGGAGATGGGCGGTAAAATGTTCCTGGTCCGCGCGATCGTGGACGACCGCGGCGATCCGGCGGTGGTCGTTACCGTGTATCGCACCAGCAAGATCGACAAGTACAGGAGATGAGCCATGAAAGTCACTTATGACCCGGAAACCGACACCTTGCGGGTGATCTTCAGCAGCGCTGCCATCGAGGAGAGCGATGAGGACAAGCCCGGCGTAATCCTGGACTATGACAAGGACGGGAATGTTGTCGGCCTGGAAGTGCTGGATGCATCGAAGCACATGGACAATCCGCGTAGCGTGGAGTACGCCGTCGCCGGATGATCCCGAGGGCCCATCATGAAACGCTCTTCCCTCTCCCTGGAAACGCTCCGCCTGCGGAACTTCAAGGCCGTTTGTGACAGCCGACCTTCGCTCGCTTCGCCGCCAAACTGACGTAGCAGATTGTCCTCATTGGTTCCTTCGGATCCTCCGCCGCGTTCACCCGCTCCACCCAGTTCGATCCCCCGCCTCGCCCGCGAGGCACCCGGCTTGCATCGCCAGCCTCGTTCAACGAGAGGACGCAACCATGAAATATCTGCTGGGGTCGATCGCGACGGGCAGATGGATCACGTTATTCGCGCCTACTTCACGACCGGCCGCAACACCACGTTCCGGTAGTTCACGCCCGTGTGGTCGCCCTGGAGGTAGATGGGCCCGGGGCGCAGCACGTCCGACCACAGGCGCCGCCGGTGCAGCCGAGCAGCGGCTGGTTGTCGATGATCTTCTTCCCGTTGAGCACCACCGTCACGTGCCGGTCGACCAGCGTGATGTCGATCGTTTGCCACTCGCCCGCGGGCTTTTCGGCCGCTTCGGTCGGCGCGATCCGGCTGTAGACGGCGCCCATGTTGTGCGAATCGACCTTGCTGCCATAGGTGTCGGCCACCTGCACCTCGTAGATTCCGCGCAGGTAGATGCCGCTGTTGCCGCCCTTGGGGACATTGATGTCGGACGTGAAGTTGAAATCCTCGAACTCGCGATCGGTGCGCAGGTTCCCGTAATTCTTGTGCGGCTTGCCGGGCTCCTGGACGGGGTTGTTGGTCAAGACGCCATCCTTCACGCTCCAGCCGTTGGCCGACCCAGGATTCACCAGCCGCCAGCCGGTGAGGTCCTGGCCGTTGAAGATCGGGATGGGCTCGCCGAACTTCACCTTCGACAGGTCCGGCCGGGCGGGCAGTGGGGGCATGCGCTTGCCGGTGAAGCTGGCCTTGCCCGACTCCGAGCCATCCGGCTGTTTCTTGACGGTTGTCAGTTTGAGGTCGTCGCCGTCGATGGTGGCGGTGATGGTTTCGGTCGTGGTCAGCTTGACGACCTGGCCGGCCGCATCCTTCTTCTGGCTGCGATAGATGCGCGTGATAGCCAGCGTGCCGCCATCGACTTTCACTTCGTCCACCGGCAGCACGCTGCCGCCGCCCCAGAGGATGCTGGCCGAGAGCTTTCCATCCTGCTCCTTCACCCCGAGCCATCCAGCGCCGCCGCCGGGGATCGTCGAGCGCCCAGGCGCCGAGGAAGGGATTGGCCGGTTCGGCCGCGAATGCCGTTGTCGCCGAATGGGCGATGGCCAGGGCGATGATGGGCAGCAGGAACGAAAGAGGACGTGTCTTCATGGTCTGATCCTTTCCTTGTGGGCGGATTGTAGCGAGGAAGGGAGGAAGACAGAAGCGAGTTGCAAGATCCGAGTTGCGAGTTGCGAGTTCCGAGCCCCGCTACTCGGTACTGGGAACTCGGTGCTCGAAGCCACCGAATGAGAATGCCACGGCCGAGTTGGCCGTGGCATTTGGTTGGGACACGAAGGAGGCAGTTCATCTCAACGGGTGCGATTGTGCAGGTCGGTGGCGCTGGCCGGGGAGACGTGCTGTGGCGCGGCGGCCGGGTGGCTGATGTTCGCCGTGGTATTACGCGCGGATTCGTTCACGCGGGGCGCGGTGACGTGAGTCGGCGCGGCCACGTGAGTCGGCGCGGTGATCGGGGTGCTCACGCGAGTGGGGGCTGTCACGTGGGTCGGCGCAGTGACGTGAGTCGGCGCGGTAATCGGGGTGCTCACGTGAGTCGGCGCGGTGACATGAGTTGGCGCGGTGACGTGGGTCGGCGCGGCCACGTGAGTCGGCGCGGTGATCGGCGTGTTCACGCGAGTGGGGGCTGTCACGTGAGTTGGTGCGGTAACATGGGTTGGCGTGTTCACCCGGGTCGGCTCAACCGGCCGGCGTGGCTCGATGGGCACGCGCGGAGTCGTGTTGGCGGGACGCGGATCGGCGTTACGCACGACATTCGCCGGACGTGGATTGGCGTTGCGCACATCGGCCGGCCGGGGCGTCGTATTCTTCACGACTGCATTCCGCGCTGGCGGCCGATAGATGGACACTTCCCTGGATGCGTTGCCAGTGCCCCGGGCATCGCCGCGGACCTGGCTGGGTGAGCCGACGTGCCGGATGGCCGTGCGCTCGATGTGCTGGCCGGTGTCGCGCTCGAAGCGGTTGACGTCGAGGCCGTGATTGACGACGCGGTGGTTGACGACGTTGATGTTCGTGATGTTTGCCGTCCGGTCGAAGATCGTCAGGTTTCGCTCGCGAGGTAGGAAATGGTCATGCAGGCGCGGCTCGCAGAGTGAGGCGCTCGGGCACGAAGTTGTAGCAACTGGCCGGGATGATGCCGCACGCATAGTCGTTGCTGCCGATGTTGAAGGCGAGGTTGAAGCCGCGAACCGGGGGCAGGGGGGCCCAGCCGCAATAGCCATCGCCGCAGCGCCAGGACACCCAAGCCGGGCCCCAGACGGTGCCGGGAACCCAGCACCAGCCGAGGTTGGCGGCCACGGCCCACCGGCCATAGTGATAGGTGGCCCAGCCGAAGGGCTCGTCGCTGATCCAAGTCCAGCCACAATCGGTGAATGCCCAATGGCCGAGGGTGTAGGGCTGCCAGCCAGCGGGGGTGCTGGCGGGAATCCACACGCGGCCGTACTCGGGGGTGTCAACCCAGCGGCCATAGGCGGCGAGCTGGTCGTTGAAGACGGCCGGGTCAACCTGGCCGCCGTCGATCTGATCGGGCGCCGGCTGATCGACGCTGTAGTTGGCCGGCGGAGGTAAGCTGTTGTCGTTGTTGTAGTTGAAATCGTCCGCGCGGGCCGTGTTGGCGAGGCTCATGAAAGCCGTGGCGCCGCAGAGGGCGAACGTCTTGAGTAGTTGGATGGGCCGCATAACAGCTCCTTTCCACAGGTGCTCTTGGGTGAAGTCCGTTGGGACCTGTTTTTCGCAGCTCGCGCTGCGTTGGTCCGCAAGAGTAGACAGGGTAGGGAGAGAAAGGTTAGTGCGCTAAGTAACTTTTTGTGTAACGGATGGGACGGTTTGGTCGTCAGCTTGGCACGCACGCTGACGAACAGCGTTCTTCAGGGCTGGCCGGGTGTCTTGTCCGGCTGCGCGGCGAACTGGGGCTGGCGGGATTGAGCGAACATCCAGGGGAACAGGTCGGCCTCGCTGTAGGCCTTGTTCCAGGAGAAATGGCCCAGCCCGCGATACTCGGTGTATTTCGGGGCGCCGCCGGCCTTGCGGATGGCGTCGATCATGTGGCGGGTGCGGATGACCTTGATGCCCCAGTCGTTGACGGAATGGAACGCCCACACGGGCACATGGGCGCAGCGTGGGGCCTGGTTCTCATCGCCACCGCCGCAGATCGGCACGGCCGCGGCGAACATGTCGGGGTAGCGAGCGATGAGGTCCCACACCGCGAAGCCGCCCATGGAGACGCCGCTGAGGTAGATGCGGCGGTTGTCGATGCTGTACTGCTTGAGGAGCCGCTCGATGAGTTCCACCGAGAGGCGCATGGCCTGCCCCGGCTCGGCGGGCTGGGTGTGCGAGTCGCGCTCCCAATCGACTTCGACCCAGCGCTGTTTCCACGGGCATTGCGGGAACACGACGAAGGCGGGAAACTTGTCCATCACCTCGGGCTTGATGAAGTACGTGGCGCAGTTTCGCAGTTGGGCGGCGTTGTCGGTGCCGCGTTCGCCGGCGCCGTGGTAGAAGACGACGAGGGGGTACTTTTTCGAGGGGTCGTAGCTGATCGGCCGGAGCAGCCGGTAGGGCAGCATCTCGCCCTTGTCGTTGCTGAAGACCCGCGGTTGGTAGAGCTTTTCCGTGGAGGGAGAGGCGAAAGTAAGCGAGACTGAAATTAGAAAAACACCCACGCCCGCGATGATCTTGCCCATATTGCCCGTTTATCAGTTTCTACTGCGCTTTTCAAACAGGCATTTTGTCGGCGAGGGAAATCACGGATGAGCTGTGGTCGGCGCTGCGCGGCGGCGGCCGCCGATGAATCCCAGCAAGAGGCAGATTACAAGCGCCCCCCAGAAGACCCAGAACGTCAGCGAGCCGGGATGGTGGAAATCGAGCCGCGGGCGATTCGGATCGGTGTTCAGTGCCCAGTCGAGCGTGAGCTTGGTTCCGATGAGCAGGACGAGCAGGTACGCCGACAGCTCGAAGCGCGGGAACTGCTCCAGGAGCTTGATGAACAGCACGGCCGCGCCGCGCATCAGGACGACGCCGAGCATGCCGCCAACGATGACTACCCAGGTTTTGGTTTCATCGGCGACCAGGCCCACGGCCGCCAGGATCGAATCGACGGCGAAGGCGATGTCGGTCAGCTCGATGGCCGCCACGGTGGACCAGAATCGAGCGCGGCCGGGCGGCGGCTGCACGTCGCCCGCGGTCACGATTGGCATTCCCTCGGCATCGAGTTTCACCCTGGCCTGCCTGCCGCGGTCGAAGATGAAATGCTTGAGCGTGACGTAGATCAGGTAGGCGCCCCGGCGAGCTTCATCCAGCGCATGCGCATGAGCCACGTCGCCAGCACCACGGCGATGATGCGGAAAACAAAGGCCCCGATCAGGCCGTAGGTGAGCGCTTTCCTCTGGAGGCGCTTGGGAAGCGGCCGAGCGAGCAGGCCAAGCACGAAGCGCATTGTCGAGGGACAGGATGCCCTCAAGCACGACCAGGATGCCGATGACGGCCAGATCGCGAGGATCGAAGGTTTGGCCGAACATGAGACTCAAGTTCGCTACTTCGCCGCGAGCATCCCGGATTGCCGGGCATAGGCGAAGATGCCGCCGGCTTCGATGATCGGCAGGACATCGCCCAGCGGCCGCAGGTCGTAGCGCTGGTTGCTGGTCTTGTTCACGGCGTATTGCTCAATGAGGTGTACTTCCAGCAGGTCGCCGGTCTTGACCTTTTCCACCAGCCGTTGGGCCGATTCCAAGGGCACCAGATAGCCGCCATTGACCGAGTTGCGGAAGAAGATGCGGGCGTAGAACTCGGCGATGACGCACTGCACGCCCGCCTCGGCCAGGGCCAGCGGCGCGTGCTCGCGGGATGAGCCGCAGCCGAAGTTCTTGCCGCCGACGACGATGGAGTATTCGCTGCGATACTGGTTGGGCGCAACGAAGCGGATATTTCCGCTTGGCAGGCCGGCCTGGCCCTGGGGCACGCTCGACATGGCGTACATTCCGAAGAACTTGCGCTCGGCCGGGTCGGACGGGTTGTAGGAGAGGTATTGCGCTGGGATAATCTGGTCGGTGTTGACGTTGTCGCCCAGGACGTAAGCCTTGCCGGTGATGACGGTCTGCATTCGGGTCCTTTCGTAACTGCCGGTGCGAAGATGATAGAGCCTCCGGGTCGGTTGTACAGCGCGAGTCGTGCCGCCAGTGCCCTCATCGCTGGAATTACAGATATCCGCCGGTGAGGGCACCGGCGGCACATACAGGAGCGCCCATGAGATGGCTCGGCTTTGCCATGGTGCTGATGACGGGCTCAGGAGGGCGGGGCTTCTGCCGAGCCTTCGGAACAGTGGGGCAGACATTCTTGTCTGCCATCGCGTGTGCGAGCGGGGACATTCCTGTCCCCCGAGCACACGCGAGTTCCTTGGGGGCCGAGTCGGGATCGAGACGACGGCTCGGGCGGGGCCTCACCCTCCCCAATGCGATCGCCGTGTTGTTGATGATGCATCTTGGTGGGTTAGCGCGGGGTGCCGCGCCGCGACGCGCCCGGCTGGCGATGTGCCGGCCATCATGATCGAGTGCCGGCTGATCTCGATGAAGCCTGCGCTTCTCGATATGGAGAAGATTCAGCTCAAGGATGATGCGCAGGCCGTGAATCCCGCGCAGGTCGAGCGGCTCATCCGCGCGGCGGCCATTGCGAGCGATGCGCAACTGCTCGCCTCACCAAAGTTGATGATCGTCAGCGGGCAGGAGGGCCGGGTTGCGGTCGGCAGCGAGCATTCGTACGTCGGCCGGTTCGAGCAGAAGAAGCTTGCTGACGGGCGAGTGGACTATCAACCGGTGATCGAGAAGCTCACGGAGGGCTTTCGGCTGTCGGTCAAGGCGACGGCCGAAGGCAAGACTCACATGAAGATCGAGCTGGATGCGCGGCAGTCGCAGCTTCAGAAGCTCGAGGAGCAACCCGCGCCTGATGTCCCGGCCGAGAAGAAGTTGACGATCCAGAAACCCGTCGTCGATGAACAGTCGGCCAAGACAACGTACGCGGCCGGCGATGAGCAGACGATGCTGGTGTTGCTCAAGCCCGCCGAGAAAGACAAGCCGCTGCTCATCCTGCTGGTGAAGGCGAGCATCCTGCCGATGCGGCAGGAGCTGGATGAGTCGAGGCGTTTTGAGTGAGTGCCGCCGGACAGCCTCTTCCGTTCGATTTCCCGGCGATTTTGCTGTCGCACGACAACACCGGTTGATATCATTCCCCCTCGCGTTCTGCACTCATCGTCATGAATGAATCGGGTCCACTTTCCCGTTCGCCATTACGCTATGGCATCGCGGTTGTTGCCGTGGTCCTGGCGGTGCTGTTGCGCTGGGGGCTGGTCTGGGCTTGCGGTGAGCTGCCGGTTTTCATCACGTTCTTCCTGGCGATGTGCATCATCGCCATGACTCTGGGCGGCGGGCCGGCGGCCGTCGTGACCGTGCTCTCGGTCGTCGCGGCGTTCACGGCCATTCCCGCTTCCGGGCGGCTGCACCTGGGCCGGGGCGCCGATCTGGTTGCCGCGAGCATTCTCCTCTTCGGCGGCGCCGTGGTGAGTCTGATGGCCGGCCTGTTGGAGCGTTCGCGGCGGCAATTGGCCGCCGCCGCCGAGCGGCGCGGGGCCCAGCACGAGCGCGAGGTGGCGATGGACGCCCTCAAGTTCCTCGTGCAGTGCGGCTGCGCTCCCGGCGAGGATTTCTTCCGCTCGCTGGCGCGATACCTGGCGCAGTGCCTGGGTATGGACTTTGTCTGCATTGACCGGCTGGAGCAAGGATGTCTGGCCGCACAGACGCTGGCCGTCTACTTCGATGGCAAGTTCGAGGACAACGTCGCCTATGCCTTGAAGGACACGCCTTGCGGCGATGTCGTGGGAAAGTCCGTCTGCTGTTTCCCCGAGGGCGTTCGCCATCGGTTTCCCAAGGATGTGGTGCTTCAGCAGATGCTCGCCGAAAGCTATGTCGGGACCACGCTCTGGGGTTCCCAGGGCCAGCCCATCGGCCTGATCGCAGTCATCGGGCGGCAACCGCTGGCCAGCACGCAACTGGCAACCTCCATCCTGCAACTGGTTGCCGTGCGCGCGGCCGGCGAGCTGGAGCGCAGGCAGGCGGAGGAACAGCTTCGCGCCGCCCACGAGCGACTGCGCTACCACGTGCAGAACAGCCCGCTGGCCGTCGTCGAGTTTGACGCAAGCCTGCGCGTTACCGCCTGGAGCGACGGCGCCCAGCGCATCTTCGGCTGGGAGGCTTCCGAGGTGCTCGGCCAGTGGATGTGGGATGTGCCCTGGATCTTCGAGGAGGATCGCGAGAAGGTGAAGGCCATCTCAGCGTCCATGCAGGATGGCTCGGCCCAGCGCACCATCAGTCCCAATCGCAATCTGCGCAAGGACGGGTCGGCGGTCTGGTGCGAATGGTACAACTCATCCCTGACCGATTCGGCGGGCAAGATGCAGTCGATCCTGTCGCTGGTGCTGGATGTCACCCGGCGGCAGCAGGCCCTGGAAGACGCAACCCGGGCCAAAGTCGCCGCCGAATCCGCCAGCCGCGCCAAGGACCAGTTCATCGCCATTCTCTCGCACGAATTGCGCACGCCGCTTACGCCCGCGCTGGCCGCCGTCTCGATGATGGAGACGGACGAACGGTTGCCGCACGATACGCGCGAGGACCTGGCGATGGTGCGGCGCAACATTGCCCTGGAGGTGCGCCTCATCGCCGATCTGCTGGATGTCTCCCGCATCATTTCGGGAAAGATGCACCTGGAGAAGCGGCCGGTGGACGTGGCCGACACGATCCGCCAAGCCGCCCGGATTGTCAGCGGCGACCTGGACGCCAAGGGCCAGACGCTCACCATCGAAACGCCCGAGGCCCCGTATCTCACCTTTGGCGATGCGGCCCGCCTCCAGCAGGTGTTCTGGAACCTGCTGCGCAACGCCATCAAGTTCACGCCTCACCGCGGGCGCATCGCGATCCGCGCGTCGGTGGCGACCGTGGACCATTGCCCCCTGGCGGCGATGCCCTGTCCCATAGGCAATGGCGATTGCCCGCTGCCGGAGGCCACGAATGGCGATGGCCAGCCCTGTGGCGGCAACCTCATCGTTCAGGTCAGCGACAACGGCGCCGGCATCGACCCTGCGGTGTTGCCGCGCCTGTTCGCGCCCTTCGAGCAGGGCGATGACGGCCGCGGCTTGGGCGGCCTGGGTCTGGGCCTGAGCATCTGCAAGGCCGTTGTCGAGATGCACGGCGGCGCGATCGCCGCCCACAGCGATGGGTCCGGCGCGGGGGCGACGTTCACGGTGAGGCTGCCGGTGGCACAGTGTGCTTTGCCAGTTGCCGCCCGCTGGCCGCCAGTTGGCATTGAGCGATCCGCTCTGGCAACGGGTAACTCGCAACTGGCAACTCCTCTTCGCATCCTGCTCGTGGAAGACCATGCCGACACGGCCAGGCTCATGAGGCGGTTGCTCATGGCGGATGGGCACGAGGTGATGGTGGCCGGAAGCGTCGCCGATGCCCTGGCCGCAGTGGACTTGGCGGAGTCGGCCGACCCGCAATCGAAAATCCAAAATCCAAAATCGGAAATGCCCTTCGACCTGTTGATCTCTGACCTCGGCCTGCCCGACGGCACCGGCCACGAACTCATGCGGCACCTCGTGCAGCGGGGCAAGCGGGTCCCCGGGATCGCGCTAAGCGGCTACGGCACGCCGGCGGACATCGAGAAGAGCATGGCCGTGGGTTTCGCCGAACACCTCGTCAAGCCGATCAACCCGGATCTGCTGTTCGCCGCCATCCAGCGGATCGGTTCGTACCAGAAACTTGTCAGAACCCGGTGAGGGGACCAATTCAGTTTAGTCTATCGGCCCGCCCAACTGCTCATGCACCGACCGGGGAGCATTGACGATCAGGCTGCCGTTGAAGAACTTGATGGAAGCCTTGCCGCCGTTTTCAACCCAGATGGCGGGCGTGATGGTGTCCTGGATGATCTTGACGAGTTCCTCGGACTTGGTCTTGGAGTCCTTGTCCTTCTGCTTGCCGCCACCCTTGTTGCCGCCACCGCCGCCGCTGCCGCCGAACATACCCCCACCGCCGCCGCCACCGCCGCCATTGCCGTTGAGCATTGAGTTGTTGACGCGCCGCGAACCGCTGCTGCCGCCGCTGCCGCCGTAGCCGCCGCTGCTGCCGCCGTAACCGCCACTGCCGCCGCTGTTGTTGTTGTTGCCGCCGCTGTTGTTGCCCATCAGTCCGCCAAAGTCCGGCACGTTTTCAAGGTCCGGCGGCTCGATGAGCAGGTCCTCCACCGCATAGATGATCAGGTACATGATCGAATCCGCCTGCTCCTTGGTGGTGATTTCGATCACGCCGTCCTCGATGAAGAACGAGAGCGTCCCGCCGCCCGAGGCTTCCGACAGCACCATGTTCAGGACCTTGCGCAGCGACACCTGCCGCAGCCGCAGGTTGATCTGGGTATCCTGCGTGACGCCGGCCGCCTCGATGGCTTTCCAGTTGGGGTGGATGTTGGCGCCGCTGACATCGCGCATGAACTCAACGGCGTCTTTGAGCGAAACGTTGGCGAAATTGATGGCCGGCAGGGTCCGATCCATCATGGCCCGCGTCTGTGCATTGGGCCCGGCCGCCAGCGCATGGCTCGCGATGCAGAGCCAGCCCATGCCCATCAAGAAGGTGGTGACTTGCCTCATGGTGTTCCCGTCGCAAAGGTGTGAATCCAGTCGCCCAGGCGAGCACGGTCGTTCCAGGCTACCTCAACTCCAGCCTCATCATCGCCGGTTGTCCGCCGAATAGCTACAGGTAAATCACATTTGCAGAGAATTTCTTCAGAATCAATCCTTATGGTATCGGTGCGAAAGCCGGCCAGCGCGAAGACAATGCAGACGGCCGCCAGGATGAACTGGACGTAGATGCGCCAGGTCGGGCGACGCTCGATTCCACGCAGCGCCGCGTAGGAATCCCAGGCGAGGATGCCGGCGATCACCAACATCGCGAACGGCATGCGAGCCAGCCAGTAGCGCAGGTTGCGGTTGGGTGATTCGTCGGGCGTGGGCCGATCGTCGGGAGGATTGGGGTCTTCCTCGGTCATGTTTCCTTGCTTGCGGCGATGGCCGCCACCAGGCCGTCGATGTTGGAGACCTGCGCCTCGATGGTCGGCGTAAGGCCCAGCTCCTTCATCGTGGCCGTCGTGACCGGGCCGATGCTGGCCAGCTTGACGCCTTCGAGCTTGGCGCGGTAGTCCGCCCCGAGCAGCGCGACGAAGTTGCGGGCGGTGCTGGAGCTGGTGAAGGTGACCCAGTGCAACTGCTTCTGCTCGATCAGTTCAAGGAGGATCGGCGGAAGGGCGCTGGCGGTCTTCGTCTCATAGACGGCGACATCGCGCACCTCGGCCGCGCCCGCCGCTTCCAGCTTCTCGCGCAGGACGGCCCGGGCGATGTCGGCACGCAGGAGGAGGAATCGCTGGCCGGAGACTTCGCCCTTGGAGATCAGCGCCTCAGCCAGCGCTTCGGCGATGAAGCTCTCGGGGCAGAGATCGACCTTCAGGCACAGCTCATCGCTGATGGCGGCCGCGGTGGCATCGCCGATGGCCGCGAGCCTGGCCCGGCCGAACGCGCGGCAATCGTGGCCGGTTGCCAGCAGCCGCTGCTTCGTGAAGCTCACGCCGTTGGCGCTGGTGAAGATGACCCAGTCGTACTCGCCGGCCTGCGCGATGGCGGCATCGACGGCGAGCTGATCGGAGGGGGCGACGAGGTCGATGGTCGGGGCTTCGATGACGCGCGCGCCGAGTTCCTCAAGCCGCTGCGACAGGTTGCTGGCCTGCTGGCGCGTGCGCGTGACGGCGACGGTCTGGCCGAAAAGCGGCCGTGCCTCGAACCAGTTGAGGATGCCGCGCATTTGGACGACCTGGCCGATGATGGTGATGGCCGGCGGAGAGAGGTTGGCGTCGGCCACGCGCTGCGGCAGGTCGGAGATGGTGCCGGCAACGGTGCGCTGGCGGGTGGTGGTGCCCCACTGGATGCTGGCGGCCGGCATGTCCGGGCGCATGCCGTTTTCGATGAGCTTGCGGCAGATGCCGGGCAGCGCCTTGACGCCCATGTAAAAGGCCATGCACGGGAGCTTGGCCAGCACGGCCCAGTCGAGATCGGAGGATGCGCCGGGGCGCGGCGCGAGCTTCGAGGTCCTGATAGTCGGCCTCTTTCTCGTGGCCGGTGACGAGGGTGAAGCTGGAGTTGGCGTCACGATGGGTGACGGGAATGCCGGCATACGCGGCCGACGCGATGGCGGAGGTGATGCCGGGGACGATCTCAAACCGCACGCCGGCGGCCACCAGTGCCTCGCATTCCTCGCCGCCGCGGCCAAAAACGAATGGGTTGCCGCCCTTGAGGCGCACGACGCGCCGGCCTTCGAGGCCCTTCTCGACCAGCAGGCGGTTGATCTGGTCCTGGGTCATCGCGTGGCGGGCGGCCTGCTTGCCGACGTAGATCTGCTCGGCATCGGGGCAGTGGCGCAGGAGCTGCGCGTTGGCCAGGTAGTCGTAGACGACGACCTCGGCCGACTGGAGGAGGGCAACCCCGCGGACGGTGAAGAGGCCGGGGTCGCCGGGGCCAGCGCCGACGAGATAGACGATGCCTTGTTTGGAGGCCATGGGATCAATGATAGCTGAAGGAGAGCGACGAAGCGACGAAGGCGCAGGCGTTGCGAGTGTCTTTGTCAGTGGTCCGTTGTTCGTTGTCAGTGGTTGGGTCCGTCGTTCGTTGGTCAGTGGATCCCGTGACTCACCTGCGCCCCTTGAACCCTCCAACCCATCTGCGACAATCGCACTCCATGACCCCCGCTCAGTTCGTGGAGAAATGGGCCGCCACGCAACTCTCCGAGAAGGCCGCCTCCCACGAGCACTTCATCGACCTCTGCAATCTCATCGGCCAGCCCACCCCCGCCCAGGGCGACCCCACCGGGCACGACTACTGTTTTGAAAAACCCGTTCGTCCCATCGGCGCTGCGTCCAAAGGCTCCAAAGGCGAGCGCGGTTTCGTCGATGTCTGGAAACGCCACCACTTCGGCTGGGAATACAAGCGCAAGGGGAAATACAAGGACCTTGCCGAAGCCTACCGCCAGCTCTGCCAGTATCGCGACGCGCTGGACAACCCGCCCCTCTCGGTCGTCTGCGACATCGCCACCACCGAGATCCACACGCACTTCACCGATTACCCTCCGCGCACGATCATCATCAAGCTCGAGGAAATCCCCTCGCGCCTGCACGAAATCCGCCGCGCGTTCACCGATCCCAACTCCTTTCGGCCGCAGAAGACCTCTTTCCAGCTCACCGAGGACCTCGCCCGCGATTTCGGCTCGATGGCCGATCGGCTCATCGATCGCTATCCCATCGACGAGCTGCACCTGTGGGAATCGGCCGGCTCGCCCGTGGCGCACTTCCTCATGAAGCTGATGTTCTGCCTTTTCGCCGAAGATGTCGGCCTCCTCCCGCCCAAACTCTTCACCGATCTCGTCAACGATTCCCTCTTCGACCCCGAGTCCTTCCAGCCCCGCGCGGCCGAACTGCTGGAGAAGATGAAGCGCGGCGGGTTCTTCGGCCAGCACCGGATCAAGTATTTCAACGGTGCGCTCTTCGACGAAGCGCCGCCGCTCCCGCTGAAACACGGCGATCTGACCACGCTCCGCCCGCTGTGCGAAGCAAGCTGGAATGGCGTCGAGCCCTCGATCTTCGGCACGCTCTTCGAGCGCATCCTCGATCCCAAGAAGCGCGCCCAGATCGGCGCGCACTACACCAGCAAGGCCGACATCCTGCTCGTGGTCGAGCCCGTCATCATGCAGCCGCTCCGGCGCAAGTGGCAGTCGATCCAGGACGAGCTTCGCCCCGATCTGCACAAAGCCTCGGGCGAGCCAGACACCAAGCTGCGCGACATGCAGACCGGCCCCGCGCGCACTGCGCCTCGATGAGTTCCGCCGCCACCTCGCCTCGCTGAAGATTCTCGACCCGGCCTGCGGCTCGGGAAACTTCCTCTACGTCGCGCTTCAGCAGCTTCTCGATCTCGATTACGACGTTGTCCGCTTCGCCGACCGCTGGGGCATCGGGCTCGATCCCAGCCCCTACATCCGGCCAGCGCAGCTCCACGGCATCGAGATCAACCGCTACGCCGCCGAACTGGCGCAGGCGGTCGTGTGGATCGGCTTCCTCCAGTGGCTGCACCTGCACGGGCTGGAGCCGCTGGACCGGCCCATCCTGCCGAAACTCCAGACGATCGAGAACCGCGATGCGATCCTCGACTGGGTGACAAAGCCCGGCAACGGCGGCGGCAAGATCCCGGTTCCGGCGACATGGCCGGAGGCGGACTTCATCATCGGAAATCCGCCTTTCCTCGGGGTACGCCAACTGCGAAAGGCGGGCCTCTCGGACGAC
Source organism: uncultured Phycisphaerales bacterium (assembly GCA_963836515.1). Taxonomy (GTDB): domain Bacteria; phylum Planctomycetota; class Phycisphaerae; order Tepidisphaerales; family Tepidisphaeraceae; genus CAWIJX01. The sequence goes on along the minus strand of CAWIJX010000004.1, from coordinate 361,453 downwards.
TACATAGCGGCACTCGTTGCCACCTACGACCTCCCGGGTACCTGCGACCTATGCTGCTACTGGTTCGAACTCGCCCGACGCCGTATCAAGGCCAGCCAACTCACGCGCACAGGCCTGCTGGCAACGCAGGCCATCCGCAGCACGGATAACCGTGAAGTGCTGCGACGCATCACGGAAGACGGTGCCATTTTCCTCGCTTGGTCCGACCGCCCGTGGACACTCGACGGCGCGGCTGTCAGAGTGTCAATCATCGGCTTTGATGCGGGACACGAAGCGGAACATCTGCTGGATGGGCAGGTAGTGGATCGCATCAACTCTGACCTCAGCTCCAACCTTGACGTCGCCGCCGCCCGCCCCATCCCTGAAAACGGGTGTATCGCGTTCATGGGCGACACGAAAGGCGGCCCATTCGATATCGAGTGGACGGAGGCTTGATCTCTACTCGCCGACCCAAACCCCAGTGGCCGATCAAATCATGAAGTCGTGCGTCCTTGGATCAACGGTGGCGATATTGTAAGGCGACCCCGATCCATGTTTATCATCGACTTCGGCTGCGACAGCACCCTCGCCGATGCCAGTCGCTACGACCGACCCCTCCGGGTCGTAGAGGACCGTGTTAAGCCAGATCGCAGCAAGAACCGTCGCCAGTCCTACGCCGAGAGGTGGTGGATACACGTCGAAGCACGCCCAGCCATGCGCCATGCCGTCCGGACCCTCAATCGCTTTATCGTCACGCCACGCGTTGCAACGCATCGCATTTTCTCCTGGTGCGACGCTGCATCGCTGCCCGACAGTCGCGTGTTTGTGTTCGCCCGATCCGACGACTACTTCTGGGGCGTCCTCCAAGCAAGCCTCCATGAGTTGTGGACCCTGCGTATGTGCTCATGGCATGGCTTCGGCAACGATCCAACATATAACACCACCACCTGTTTCGAGACCTTCCCCCTTCCCTGGCCTCCCGGCAAGGAAGACACCAACCATCCGGCGTACCAGCGCATCTCGGCCGCCGCCAAGGAGCTCAACGAACTGCGCGAGAACTGGATCAACCCACCCGAGTGGATCGACCTCATCGCCCGGAAGATCGACGCATCGGACGATTTCGCCGACGTTCCCGCCGAAGCCCGGCCGCTGATCCGCCAGTCGGCCATCATGGCCGCCGCGGCCAAGGATGCGCGGCTCAAGAAACGCACGCTCACGAATTTGTACAACGAGCGCCCCACGTGGCTCAAGCTGGCCCATGAGAAGCTTGACCGCGCCGTGCTCGCCGCCTATGCCGCCACCGATCCGGCCGGCAAATGGTCCGAAGACTTCGCGGCCGTCTTCACCGACACCGGCGCCGGCCAGCCCCTCTCGCCCGACGATCCCCTCACCGCCCAGCGCGCTGAGATCGAAAAGACAATCCTCGAAAACCTTCTGCGCCTCAATCACGAGCGTGCCGGGTTGCACGCGTAACAGGAGGTATTCGTGCGCCCACCATTCATTTCCGCCATTAGGCGGTTGTGCGACCGATCACATGCGGGACGGTTAATTGTCGTACAATTTCCTGCCGTCGCGCAGCGCCTCGCGATTGTGTTTCTCAATGTCCAGGCGCTGGACGTATTTCCGGTCGCGCGCGTTGTCAATGGTACACGGAACAAAACCGCTCATGTCCGGGCGCGGGGATTTCGCCAGCGCCTCGCCGCCGGCCCGGATGATCGCCAGCGCCTCACGATACATCGGATCGGACTTTTCCTTGAAGCGGCCAAGGGCGGGGCTGAGGTCAGGACGGTCGAATGAGATCGCCATGTCGTTGATGCCGAGAGCCTTCAGGCGGGCGGTCTGGGCCTTGGTCAGCGGCGAGCGGCCATATTCGTTGTCAGGGAAATTCGTGGCATAGCTCGGATAATAGGGCGCATTGATATCGACCCACGTGATGAGGCGATCCAGGTCCTCTTTGCTGAGATTGCCCTTGTCGCGCTGGCTGATCGCCTGCTGGATGAGCTTGCTGGCGTGTGAGCCCCAGGAATACGGCTGCTGGGTTTCGGCCGGGCCGGCCCCGACAACTTTGATGATGTGCTTCGACCAGATCTCGGTATAGGCGAAGTTGAAAGCCGCGTTCTTGTCGCGGCAGAGTAGCAGCTTCTTTCCGCCATCGGTGCCGAAATCGTGGCACTTGACGCAGGCGCGGTCGAGGACGGGCTGTACCTCAGCCATGAAGCTGAACTCGCGCGGCGGGCCATACCAGCCGGTGAGCTTGCTCGCCGGCCGGCGCAGCGCCATCGGGACATTCTCTCTCGCGGGGGGCACCGAAAGGCGGCCGTCGTGGCAGCCCACGCAGCCGCTGCGCTCGCCGCTCTGCACCATCGTGCCGCTGCGCATCGACTGGACCATCATGCCGTTCTCGTCGAGGCACTGGAAATAGACGAACTTGTCAGACGGGACGGCGAAATAGGCCGAGCCATCTTCCTCGACCGGCACGGTGCCGAGAATGCGCTTGTTCTCGAAGCTGTGCCAGTTCATGCCGGGGCAGTGAACGCCCTGCCCGTCCCACGAAGGGTGGGTCCAGAATCGTTTCTCGGGGCTTTCGATGACGCGGAGGGACTTGATCGCGCCGCGCTTGACTCCCTTCATGTGCGTGCCCTGATAGACGTCGTAAACGTAGAAGTAGCCGTCGCCGTTGTCGTAATCGCGGCGCTGGGGGATGGTTGGCGGCCGTGTGCGCGGCGCGAGCGGCATGGGGTCGTAACAACCGAGGTTTTCCTGATGGACGAGCACTTCGTTGCCGAACGTGTCGAGCAGGTAGATCGCCATCTGCTCGCCGTTGCCTGTCATCCGCGAGCAGAGGAAATACTTGTCGCTCAGCGGATATGGGTCTTCGTACTTTGGCCGCACCGGCACGAACGTGTCCCAGGCGTTGTTAGCCGTGCCGGGGTCTTTCACCAGATCGATGGCGCTGGGTGGCCAGGTGCGCACGACCGGAGCTTTCCCATCGACGCCCCGGCCGGCATCGATGATGCCCAGCGCGCCCCAGGGCCGGTCGTGGCACGAGCCGAGCACGGCCATCACCAGCGACGTGCCGGGGATGGCGCGGGCGTCGATCACGCCGCCGGGCGAAGGCGTGTTGTTGCCGTAGTAGACCAGGTGCGCGGTGCCGTCGGGGTTGCAGGTCCAGAGGCCCTGGGCATCGCCGAAGTTGCGATCGACGTATTCCCAGCGGTCGTAGAGAATCCGGCCGTCGGGCATGAGCGAGCCGTGGGCCTCGTGCAGCGTGCTCTTGCCGATCTGATGGATGTTGGCGCCGTCGGCATCCATCACGTAGAGGTTGCCCATGATGTGCCGGTTGCACATGCAGTACTTGGGCTCGCGCGTGGAGGAGAAGGCGATGCGGTCGTCGGCCAGATAGAAGGGGTCGATGTCGGTGATGCCGGCGCCGAAAGTGAGCTGGTGGATTTGCGATTGCTGATTTGCGATTTTCGATTGGGGTAGGGATAGCTCGTAAAGGTGATAGTCGTCCTGGCGGTTGCGGCGCATGGAGAAGAGGATGCGCTGGCCGTCCCAGGAAACTTCCGGGTCGCGGACGATGCCCTCCGGCAGATCCACCAGCGTCGTCACCGCGCCGGTCTTCAGGTCGAGGAGTTTGAGCGCCCCGGGGCCGTGGAAGCTGCCCGTGTTGATCTCGCCGGTCTGGAACATTGTCGCTGTGTTGTGGTGGTCGGGGGCGTACTGGTTGCGGGCGACGAAGAGCAGGGGATGATCGGCCAGCAGGGGATTGGCCAGCAGCGCCTCGCGCTGCAGCGCCGTCAGTTCGAGCTGCACCGCGGCCCGATCGCCTTCGGTTGAAACCGGGCGCTTTTCGAGCTGGTCCAGCCGCGACAGATACGATGGGCCCGCGTCGTAGCGGCTGCCATACGTGGCGATGAGGTCGTTGATGGCCGCGCGGATGGCGGCGGGTGTGACGATGGGCTGGGGAGGCGGCGGCGCTTTGCCGAGCGCATCGGGGCCGAGAGCGGCGACGGCGAGCAGGCACAGCAGCGAAAAGGCGCGCATCCAAGGTCTCCTTGCTGTTAGTGATAGTGGGTGACTGCGGAAGAGTTGATGGCGAAGGTGGATAGTGATAAGGATGAAGTGAACCCGACCCCCTTCGCCTTTCCGGCTGGCGATGGCGGCGTTGACGGCGGTGGCTTCGTTTCGCAGGGGAGAGTGCGCGGGAGAGGGAGTGGAAACCGCAAGCTCTGGCGCGGCGGGAAGTTGCAGGTTTGGGGCAGGGGGATCGATGGGTTCGTTCCGCTCACTGTCACCACGGAGGCGCGGAGGCGCGGAGGGGACTGAGGGTTTGCCCTCGGGCGTGCGCGGGCCGGTGGACTTGAGGGCGTTGGCGCGATTGGCGGCCAGACGGCGTTGGGAGGTTTGGGGGTGGGGGATTTCGGGTTTCCGATTGCGGATTTCGAGCCGGGCGTTGGTGGGCGGAGATTGCAGATCAGGGGTTTGGGGGTCGGCGGTGAGGATTGGGTTGGAGAGGATCATGATTGCTTTCGTTGGAGGTTCCACATCTACCGGGCTGTTGCGCCGATCGGCTGGGGATGGCGACATCGCGCAGCGGGTGTGTGGTGGTTACGGGGCAAGACGCGGGTTTCGCCCGTGGCGGGTGATCGATTTGCGCAGCGCGCGGGGGATTCACCGCCGAGGCGCAGAGGACGGTCAGTGGATGCGAGGCGGGTGGGATGGGGCAGGCGCCAGTTCAGGGCAATCGGCTCTGGCATTCACGCCTGTGCCGGCAGTGCCCCCACTGGCGGAGATCGGCCGCGTTCCGCCAGTGAGGGCACTGGCGGCACTCAAATGCGATTGCCCTCGGTGCCGGTTGCCAGGGGCGGCTTTACAGCGAGGCGATGGCTTGCAAAGGCTTACGACCTACGACCGGACATCATTCAAATCGCCGATTCCAGCCTCACCATCGCCGATGGCGCAACTCTCGACCCGGCCGACAACGCCCTGATCATCGACTGCGCCGATCAGTCGTCCGCCCAGTCCATCTTGGCCGCGCTCAACGCCGACGACTACTTCCGCATGGATGTCGCCTGGCGCCTGCAAGCCGACGGCCAGCACTCCGGCTATCGCAACGGCGACGTCGATTACCGCAGCGGCATCTCGGCCGACGACTTCTACCTCATCGACCAGGGCTTCGTGCGCCAGGCGACAGCGCTGGCCGCCGCCAAGCCCCAGCAGAACCCCCGTCGGCGCTGCGCAGATTTGCCCGATTTGCGCAACACCACCGGCAACTGCCATTACGGCAGCCCGCCCACTGTAGACCCCGCAGCCTCAACCCGGCATAATCAGATCATGGAGTTCGATCCGGCGCAGTGCATCTCGTACAAACGGGCGCGGTTTCTAACGCGCCTGCCCACCGACCGGCTCTATACGGCCTCGCATTTCTGGGTTTGGCAGCAGGGCGGGATCTGCCGGGTGGGCTTCACCAAGTTCGCCCTGCGCATGCTCGGCGACATCGTGGAGTTCAGTTTCTCGGCGAAGCCCGGCCAGAGCGTCAACGTGGGGGAGACCATTGGCTGGGTGGAAGGCTTCAAAGCGCTGTCGGATGTCTATTGCGTGGCCCAGGGGCAATTCGTGCGGGCCAATCCTGCCTTGGAAAGCGATATTACTCTTTTGGATACTGAGCCTTACGGCGAGGGGTGGCTATACGAGGTGCAGGGCCAGCCCCAGGCCAACACCGTCGATGCCCAGGGGTATATCGCCCTGTTGGATGCCGCTATCGACAAGCTCAAGACCGGCAAAGGCTCTGCGGAGGGACAAGGCGCATGAGCCAGCCGCTCGTGATAGTCTGCCAATGCGCATCTGGGCAGGCGCAGCTCCAGAAGACCGCGCTGGCGGTCTGCGATGCTCTTCATTCGGCCGGCGTTGAATTCCAGGCGGTGACGGACTTGTGTGCCTTGGCGGCGACGAGAGATCCGCTACTTGGCGAGATTGCCGGCCGCGATGGCATTCGCATCGTCGCGTGCCAGCCCCGGGCGGTGAAGTGGCTGTTCGTGGCGGGGGCAGCGCCGCTGCGCGAGGATGCCGTCGTGTGCAACATGCGGATGGACGATGCAGGCTGCATTGTCATCGCACTGGTGGGGACTCGCGTCTGCTCGGAGGACAAGAATGTCCCCGCTCGCATCCACGACGACAGACAAGAATGTCTGCCCCACCAATCCGACAACAGACAAGAATGTCTGCCCCACCAATCCGGCGACAGACAAGAATGTCCGCCCCACCAATCCCCGGCGTGGTTTCCCGTGATCGATTTCGGCCGCTGCGATCATTGCATGCAGTGCCTGAGCTTCTGCCTGTTCGATGTCTATGGGCTTCAGGACAAGCGTGTCGAGGTGAAGAACCCCGCCAACTGCAAGCCCGACTGCCCGGCCTGCGCGGGTGTGCCCACAGGCGGCGATCATCTTCCCCAAGCACGGCAATCCGGCCATCAATGGCGCCGATCTGCCGCCGGAGGAGGCCAGGCGTCAGGTGATGAAGGTGGATATCTCATCGCTGCTGGGCGGCGATATCTACGCATCGCTGCGGCAGCGCGGTGGCAAGCGATTCGACAAGGACCGGGATAAGCTGATGGCCATCGAGGAGAGAGCCAAGTGGCTGTCGGATAGCAGATAGCAGATAGCAGATAGTAGATAGCAGATAGCAGATAGTAGATAGTAGATAGCAGATAGCAGATAGCAGATAGCAGATAGCAGATAGCAGATAGTAGATAGTGGATAGTAGATAGTGGGTAGTTGAGGTTGTGAATGTTGTTGAAACTGGCTTGGCGAGCGCTGCGGGAGGTCGATCCTAAGCTTCTGCTTAGCTTCGCGATCAACTGCGGCCTGAAAGGGATGAACTCCGTGCGGCGCTTCGAGCAGCGGCTGCGCCGAGAGGAGTTCTTCCCGCCATTTTTGTTCATCTCGATCACCAACAGTTGCCAACTCCGCTGCCAGGGATGCTGGGTGGATGTCGATCAGCCCCGGCGCTACATCGACCTCGCCAGCATGAACCGCCTCATCACCGAGGCCAGGAAGATGGGCAACAGCTTCTTCGGCCTGCTGGGCGGCGAACCGCTGCTGCACCCGCAGTTCCTCGACATCCTCGAAGCGCACACCGACTGCTATTTTCAGGTCTTCACCAACGGCCATTTACTGACCGATGAACTGTGCCGCAACCTTCGGCGGCTGGGCAACGCCACGCCTCTCATCAGCATCGAAGGCTCGGAGGCGATCAGCGACCAGCGCCGCGGGCGGAGCGGCGTGTTCAACAAGACCCTCGCCGGATTGGAAAACTGCCACAGGAACAAGCTGCTGACTGGCGTGGCCAGCAGCGTCTGCCAGAGCAATTTCGACGACCTGGTCAGCGAGAGGTGGCTTTCGCGCCTGATCGATCTGGGCGTGCATTACGTCTGGTACTACACCTATCGCGTCGTGGGCCCGCGGCCGGCGCCGGAGCTTGCGCTTCGGCCGGAGCAGGCGCTTCAGCTTCGCAAGTTCATCGTTCGACGCCCGCTGCCGTTTCCCCATCGGAATCGTGGATGCCTATTGGGATGACCAGGGGCAGGCGCTGTGCCCGATGGCCATGGGGGTGAGCCATCACATCGGGCCGGGCGGGGATGTCGAGCCCTGCCCAATCATACAATTTGCGAAAGAAACGATACATGATCGGCGTTGTATCTACGACATAGTAAGCCGCTCGCGATTTCTGGCGGATTTCCGCCGGACGGCGGCCGCCGCGACGCGCGGGTGCATCGTGCTGGAGCGGCCGGACCTTGTGAAGGAACTGGTGCTGAGGCACGGGGCTCGAGATTCGACGCAGCGGCAGACCGCACTGGCGGAACTGGATGCCATGCGGCCGCGCCCCAGCCAGCATGACCCGAACAACCAGGTGCCGGAGAAGCACTGGGCCTATCGGCTGGCAAAGAAGCACTGGTTTTTCGGGTTTGGCGCGTATGCGTAGGATTTGGGTTTTTCCATGCAGCTTCCCATCGCGAAGATGCCGCGGGCCGTGCCGATTCAGCGGCATCGGCCGACCCACGACAACATTCCCCCGACGCGCGCGGCGGCTGGAACTCAAGCGCCTCATCGAATTGTATGTGAAGGAGACGTCGCCGGTGCCGCCGCTCTCGATCGAGGAGCTGCGCAGTCACTGCGACGAAATCATCAAGCGGCACGGATTGGAACTGCAATACCGCGACTACATCTCCGTGCTGCTCAATAGCGAAGTCTGGCGCGATTCGCTGGCGTGCGTGCCCTTTGATCGCCGCCTGCTGCTACTGCCCAAGTGCCTGCGCCATGAGGAGAAATGCCCGGCCGACATCGACGAGATGGGCCTGCTCTGCAAGCGCTGTGGGCTCTGCACGATTCAGGACTTGCAGGCCGAGGCCGAGCGGCTCGGGTACGCCGTGCTCGTCGCCGAGGGCTCGGCGCTGGTGATGTCGATCATCCAGTCGCGCAAGATCGACGCGATCGTGGGCGTGAGCTGTCTGTCGGTGCTGGAGAAGGCGTTTCCCTACATGGAGTCGGCCGGCATCCCCGGCGCGGCCATTCCCCTCCTGCAATCCGATTGCCGCGCCACCACGGTGGACCTGGAGTGGGTCTGGGACGTCATCCACCTCAGCAGCGCTGACAAGACCTACCGCCTGGATCTGGACGCCTTGCGGACCGAGGTCGAGAGCTGGTTCGCGCCGGAGTCGCTCGACCGCATCATGGGCCCGTCGCGCAGCACCACCGAGCAGATCGTGCGCTCCTGGCTCGGCAAGGCTGGCAAGCGATGGCGGCCGTTTCTCGCCGTGTGCGCCTACCGTGCGCTCAGAGGCGAGACCGACGGCGCATTGCCGGATGACCTGCGCAAGATCGCACTGGCCGTGGAGTGTTTCCACAAGGCCTCGCTGGTCCACGACGATATCGAGGACAATGACGCATCCCGCTACGGCGAGAAAACGCTGCACGAGCAGTATGGCCTGCCGATCGCGCTGAACGTCGGCGATCTGCTGCTGGGCGAGGGATACCGGCTCATCGGCGAGTGCGGCTCGTCGGCCGAGTCGTGCAATCAGATGCTGCGCATCGCGTCGAGCGGGCATCGGACGCTGTGCCTGGGGCAGGGCGCCGAGCTGTGCTGGGCGCGCACGCCCGAGCCGCTTTCATCGCTGCACGTGCTGGACATCTTTCGGCAGAAGACGGCGCCCGCCTTCGAGGTGGCGCTGCGGCTGGGGGCGGCATATGCCGGGGCGGAGCCGGCCGTCGCGGATGTGCTCACGCGATACAGCGAGGCGCTGGGGATCGCCTACCAGATCCGCGATGACCTGGACGATCTGGCCAGCGAAACCGGCAACGACCTGATGGCGATGCGCCCGGCGCTGCCGCTGGCGCTGGCGTATGAACGGAGCAAGGGCGACAACCGCGCCCTTCTGGAGACCGTCTGGCGGCGCAGCGCCGGCGCTGAGGCCGGCGGGCGGGCGCAGCGGATCATTGCCGAGATGGATGTCGAGCAGCGCTGCCGTCGCCTGCTGGAGAGCTACAAGCAGGAAGCGATCCGCTGCCTGGCCGATCTCGAGAACGCCAGCCTGAAGGGATTGCTGCGGCGCGTGATCGGCAAGATCTTCAGCATGGAGATCGAGGGATGGTGCAGCGAGTTTGAAGTGGCCAATGTCTCCGGCCGCGCCGCGGCGCCAAGGCCGCGGGGTAGAGCAGAGAGAGGGAACCACAGATGAACACAGATAAGCACAGATAGTGCTTCAGTTCTGGAATCTGAGATTCTGTAATCTGAACTGCTTCTTCCATCCGCGTTTATCCGTGTTCATTCTGTGGTTCCTCGTCGCTTCTCCCACACTTGCACCATTCTCCCGCGTGCGGATAATCCCGCCGCAAAGGACACCGCCATGGAAGTCATCATCGGGAAAACCTACGAAGAGATGAGCCGCGCCGCGGCGCGCGAGGTGGCCGACATTCTCAACGCCAAGCCCAATGCCGTGCTGGGCCTGGCGACCGGCACCACGCCGCTGGGCCTCTATCAGGAGCTGGCGCATGCACCAGCGAGGCGATCTGGATTTCTCGCACGTGAGCACGTTCAATCTCGACGAATACGTGGGGCTGCCGGTGACGCACCCGCAGAGCTACCACTGCTTCATGCACGAGAATTTCTTCAGGCACCTGAACATCCCGCCGCAGAACATCCACATCCCCTCGGGCACGACCAACAACTATCGCGCGTTCTGTCAGTGGTACGAGCAGCGCATCCGCGACCTGGGCGGGATCGACGTGCAGGTACTGGGCATCGGCACCGACGGCCGCATCGGCTTCAACGAGCCCGGCAGCTCGCTCAGCTCGCGTACGCGGCTCAAGACCCTGGCCGAGTCCACCATCGGCGAGATTGCCCGGTCCTTCCCGCGCCGCGAGGCGGTGCCGATCTATGCCATCACCATGGGCGTGGGCACGATCATGGAGGCGCGCAAGTGCATCCTGCTGGCCAGCGGCAAGGCCAAGGCCGACGCGATCGCGGCCGCCGTCGAGGGCCCCATGAGCGCCATGGTCACCGCCAGCGCCCTGCAGTTGCACCACGAGACCCGGGTCTTCCTTGATGAGCAAGCCGCCAGCGGACTGAAAATGCGCGATTATTACGACTGGGTCCACCAGAAGAAGCCGGGTGCGCCGAAGACCTAATGCAAGCCGGCACTTGACCCCGCCCGGTTGCATCATCAGAATACGGCCATCCGGGGAGCAACATGGCCATTGTTGTCCAATGCGGCGATTGCGGGAAGCAATATCGACTGAACGATGAACTGTCCGGCCGGCGCGTCAAGTGCAAAGCTTGTGGCAACGTCTTCACGGCGACACAATCCTTACCATCGGCGCAGCCAGCACCGCCGCCGCAGCCCGAATCGCACGCCGAACAGGCCGGCACGGAGCTGCGGTTTGCGCCGGAAGAGGATGAGCGCATTGCCAAGCCGGCTCCCGCGCCCAAGCCCCCGCCTCGCGCAGTTGCAGTGAGTAGTCCCTCGCCTTCGGCGAAGCCGGCGCCATCATGCGCCGCCGCGCAGGACGACTCTCCCGTCGATCTTGATGCGCTCGATGACTTGGCGCCGGCGGGTCAGGCGGACGCGCCGCCGGTGGCTCGCATTCTTGCGCCGGCCTTGCGCAACGTCGCCATGCCCGCGCCAGAGCCCGCGCCCCCGGCGGCCGCACCGATGCGCCGGGGCAGCGTCATCCACGCCTGGGCCCCTGCGCCGCGAGATCATCCAGCGCAGCATCCCGCATCAACCGCGACCTCGGCTTCTTTCTCGGCTTTCTGGTGCTGTTGCCACTGATCATCCCGTGGACGAGCGCGAAAGAGAACCAACGCAGAATAAAGGACTTCGACAAGCACAGCCAGATACAGTATGAGGAGATCCAGAAGGGCACGCTGTTCATGTCCTGGGACATAATGAAAGCCCACGGCGCCGCGACAACACTGATGATCGGTGTCTGGCTCATCGGTATCACCGTTGCCGTGCTGGCCAAATGCCTGCAGGACGAATTGGCTGTGGCCATCTGCTATATAGCCCTGCCCGCCGCCGCGGGAATCGTCATCATGTTTTCCGTCGGTACATTGCTGGAAAGCCCGGGGCACAGGTTCGACGCTGGGGGTTTCGCCCTGCTCGTCATGGGCATGCTCTGTATCTATGGGGCCCTGATGTTGACGACGGCGCGGAGCCGCGTGCGACGTATTCCCGCGATGTGCATCGTCGAAGCGGTTCTCGGCGGAATGGTGGTGATCCTGCAGCTCGTGCGGCTGATCAAGGGCACGGACGCTCGCGCAGGGAGCTGAGGCCGCGTTCGTCATGGTCATCCCCTGCATCATGGCCCTCGGCGGACTCATGGCGCTGCTGGACGGGTTGCCTCTTTCCACAGGGGATTCGCTCTCGCTCGTGGCGCGCGTGATGCTCTATTTCGGAGTGCTGTTTCCCAGCGGCTACGCGGCCGTCTCTCCGTTTTTCGTTGCCGATGGCTACGAGGCGATGGGGCTAAACGTGGTGCTGCTAATCCTCCCATTGTTCTTCGTCGCCGTCGAAGGCGGCGCATCGCTCATTCACCAGCTCGTCAATCGTTACGACGCTGCGCGAGTGATCGCTATCCACTATCTGCTATCTGCTATCTGCTACCTGCTACTCCTCCGACAACTGCCCGCCCTCGACCTGCACGGCGTGCCGCGCGTTGCGCTCGTCGCGGTGGATGCGGCCATCGTGCAGATGGATCACCCGGCGGCAGCGGTGGGCCACCGTCGGGTCATGGGTCACGAGGATGATCGTCCGCCCGCTGGCAACCAGATCGTCGAAGAGTTCCAGGATCGCCTGGCCGGTCTTGCTGTCAAGCGCCCCGGTCGGTTCGTCGGCCAGCAGGATCAGCGGATCGTTGATCATCGCCCGCGCGATGCACACGCGCTGCTGCTGGCCGCCGGAGAGCTGCATCGGCCGGTGGTTGAACGCGCTCCTCCAGCCCCACGCGCACGGCCAGTTCCATGGCGCGGCGCCGGCGCTCGCGTGGCGGCACGCCCAGGTAGAACATCGGCACTTCCAGATTCTCCAGCACCGTGAGCTGCTGGATGAGGTTGAAGTTCTGGAACACGAATCCGATCCGGCTGCTGCGGATTTCCGACAGCACGTTGTCGTGCAGCACGCTGACATCCACGTCGCCCAGGATGTAGTGCCCGCTGGTCGGCTGGTCCAGGCAACCCAGGATGTTCATGAGCGTGCTCTTGCCCGAGCCGCTGGCGCCCATGATCGCGGTGTACTCGCCCTCGACGAGATCCAGATCCAGGTTTCGCAGGGCCGCCACCTCCACATCCGTGCCCGGCTTGCGGTAAATCTTGCTCAGGGATCGCAGCGACGCGACGATCGACATGGCGTAATGAGTAATGGCTGTGCCGCGCCGGGTCAACCGGAGTGGATTTTTGATTTGGCATTTTCGATTTTCGATTGGTGATTCAATCGAAAATCGAAAATCAGAAATCCAAAATGCGGCGGCACCGTCGCAACTGGCAACTTCATCCCCATCCGGTTATTTTCTACCCGCGTGACTCTGCCGCTGGTGCTGCTCATCCTCTCGGGCGTGTCGGCCGGTTTGGTGGCTTACGGAAACCATCCGTTCTGGATGCGCTTTGGGCATGGCCTGGAGATGACCGTCTTCTCACGGCAATACCAGTGGCCCGTTGCCGCCTTCGCGGTGCTAATGTGCCTGTCGCTCATCTCGCTCGCGATTGCCGGCAAGCGGCGCGTGTGGTGGCTGGTGGGGCTCGGGCCGGTGCTGGCGCTGTTCGCGCATCGCGTCTACCACGACCCCTTCCGGCATTTCCAGGTGCTGGAGAACCCAACATTTGTCTCTGCCGATCAGGCGAAGTTCATGCAGAGCGATGACTGGGTCGTTGGCATTGTCTTCGAAGGCACCGCCTGGACATATCCCTACTGGGCCATCTACGGCAATCCCGTCGTGCTCCAGTCGGTCATGGACAAGCGACTGATGCTGATCTGGTCGCCGCTGGCCAATCGCGCGGCCGCCTTGCGGATCGGCCGGGAATTGCACGCGCGCGACCTGGAGATCGTTGGCATGCCCGGCAACGCGCTGCTGGTCTACAACAGCAAGGTGGGGCAGTTCATCAATGGGATCACCGCGCTGACCCATCGCGGCGAGGCACCTCTCGGCGTCGGCCATGAACTGACGGTCGTGAAGATGCGCTGGATTGATTGGCTCGCCGAGGCCGAGCGCCGCAAACTGCCCGTCCGGGTGCTCAGCGTCCCGGCCGACCCGTCGGTTCGCCAGCAGGCGAGGAAACCCGTGCTGCCGGCGTATCCCATGCCCGGCCAACCCGTGCGGTCGCCGACGCGCATTATCCTCATCGCGACCACCCGGCCGGCCGCGATTTCAGCACTCGAGGTCACCAGCCGCCCCGCGAACCTCAAAGCGGGGGCATCGCGCCTGCTGGTCTTCCGCGACCCGAACAACCGCATCCGCGTATTCGATCGCCGGACCGACGAGGACCTTTTCCCGACGTTTGAGACCAATCGCCGCCGCGATGCCCAGGCCGGCGCCTTCGTCGACCGCGACACAGGCTCGGAATGGAACCACGAGGGCCTGGCCATCCGCGGACAGCTCAAAGGCGCGCGGCTGGCCGCCCTGCGCATCGAGGAGGATCTCTATCTGGAAGTCATGAAGTTCTGGATGCCGCAGATTGAGCTTCTGAAAGTGCCGCCCGGCAGATGACTTTGCTCATGGCCGAGTTTGGCCGATAACATTGTTGCCGCCGCCGCGGGCTACATCGGCCAAGTGGTGGTATAATCCGCGAAGGTTGACAATCTATGCGATACGGCTTGATCATGGCTGGGGGTTCGGGGACGCGGCTTTGGCCGCTGTCCCGCAAGAACCAACCCAAGCAGCTCCTGCCGCTGATCCGCGGGCGGAGCCTGCTTCAGCTCAGCTTCGACCGGCTGCGCACGCTCATCCCGCCCGAGCGCATCTTCGTCTGTACGCGCACGAGTACGCGCAGGGAGTCTTTGACAACCTGCCCGATCTTCCGCGGCAGAATCTGCTGGGCGAGCCCGAGGGCCGCGACACCGCCAATGCCGTGGGCTTCGGCGCGGCCGTCATCCGCAAGCTCGACAAGGATGCCGTCATCGCCGTGGTCACCGCCGACCACATCATCGAGCCACAGGACCGCTTTCGCGCATCGCTGGAACTGGCGTTCGAGGTAGTGGACCACGACCCTCTGGCACTGGTCACCTTTGGCATCGTGCCCACCGAAGGCAACACTGGCCTGGGCTATGTCCATCGCGGCGAGGCGCTGTCGCTTCCCAGCAAACGAGTCTGGCGCGTACCGCGTGCTGGCGTTCAAGGAAAAGCCCGACAAGGCCACCGCCGACCGCTACGTCGAATCCGGCCGCTACTACTGGAACAGCGGCCTGTTCGTCTGGCGCGCCGACACCGTCCTTGCCGAGCTCGGGCTGCACCTGCCCACTGCCCACTCTGGTCTTATGGAGATTGCCGACGCATGGGGCGCACCTTCGCAGCAACAGACCGTGCAGAATGTGTATCCGACGCTTCCGCGCATCAGCATCGACTTCGCCGTCATGGAGCCCGTCTCGCACGGCAGGGGCAAGGCCCACGTAGTCACCGTCGAGATGCCCGTCAACTGGCTCGACGTCGGCTCCTGGCCGACGCTCGCCGAGATGCTCCACTGCGATGACCACGACAATGCGATGGACAGCGACACGTGCGTGCTGCTGAAGTCGGACAACAACATCATCGTGACCCGCGACACGGGTCACCTGCTGGCCACCATCGGCGTGAGCGACATGATCATCGTCCACACGAAGGATGTCACGATGATCTGCCCCAAGCGCAACGCCCAGTCGGTCAAGGACCTTGTCGAGGAAATTCGCAACAAACACGCCGGGAAATTCCTGTAGCATGCGTACGCTCGCCGTCGATCTGGGGACGCGCCGGGTGGGGCTGGCCCTGAGCGATGAATCCGCGCGGTTCGCCACGCCGCTGGAGGTTCTGCGGGTCAATTCGCCCGAGCATGCCTTGACGCTGGTTGCCGATGCGGCACGCAAACACGAGGCGCGGCGGCTGGTGGTGGGGCTGCCCCTGAACATGGACGATACGCTTGGCCCGGCCGCTGAACACACTATCCAGTGGGGGCGCAAGCTCACGGAACAGCTTGGGCTGCCGCTGGTCTTCGTTGACGAGCGCCTCAGCAGTTTTCAGGCCGAGCAACAGCTCATCGACATGAAACGCGCCGGCGCCAAGATCACGCGACAGAAGAAGAAAGAGCGGCTGGATGCCCTCGCGGCCGCGGCGTTTCTGCAAGCGCTGCTCGATGGCCGAGCATCGCCAATCGAGATCTAGACGGTGGGGCAGACATTCTTGTCTGCCATTGCGTTGGCGAGCGGGGACATTCCTGTCCCCCGACCGCGCCTGCAAAGCCATCGAAACGGCCGGCGTTTCCGGCCAGGCCAGCGTCGAAATCGCTGCGTTTACGCCGCATCCGAAGGCCTTGGCCAGCGCCACCGCCACGGCAATCGCGCCGTAGGAGTCGTTGCACTGGCCCATGTCCAGCAGCCGCGGCAGAAATCCTCGAGTGCCATGAGTGCCATGTCCACGCCCGGCGCGAGTGATGCCAATTTGCCGCAAGAGCCTGCTCGCCGGGCGTGGACATGCTGCGCGAGGGGCGATCTGCGAGCATGCCCACGCCGGCCGAATCAGGTCGTTGAGCGAATCAACGTCTCGCGCGGCCGGCGTGGGCATGGCACTCAGCAGATCGCGAATCAGAAATCCGAGAGCGGCCGATACTTCACGCCGCACTGATCCAATCGCTTGAGATGCCAGGTTAGCCGCTGGTGGAACTGGTTCCAATCGCGCGGGCCGGCCGGTGACCACGCCACCTCGGCCAGCGCGCTCGCCCGCGGGAATGCCATGTACTCGATATCGTCGCCCGTCCAGAGATATTCGGCCCACAGGTTTCCTTGCGTGCCGAGGATGTGCTTACGCTGGTTCTCCGGCAGTTGCGCCGGCACCGGCTCGAAGAGGTAGACCGTCTTGAGCGCGATCATCCCGCCGATGGCTTCCGGCTCGCCGGGCCCCTCCGCCTGGGCATAGTCAAAGTAGCAGTGAGACGTGGGCGACATGACCACGTCGTGCCCGGCCGCCGCCGCTTCGGTGCCGCCCTTCATGCCGCGCCACGACATGACCGCTGCGCCGCTGGTCAGGCCGCCTTCCAGGATCTCATCCCAGCCGATGAGCCGCCGGCCCTTGCTCTCAAGGAACTTCTCGATCCGCGCGTTGAACCACGTCTGCAACTGCGCCTCGCTCTTTAGGCCATCCTGCTTGATGCGGGCCTGGCATTTGGGGCAGGTCTTCCACCGGTCGCGCGGCGCCTCATCGCCGCCGATGTGAATAAAGCGGCCGGGGAACAGCTCGATGACTTCGCTGAGGATATTCTCGACGAATGGAAACACCGCATCGTTGCCGGGGCAGAGGATGTCCTGCTCGATGCCCCATTGCGTGCGCACCTCGAAGGGCCCGCCGCGGCAGGAAAGCTCGGGATAAGCCGCCAGCGCCGCAAGGAAATGCCCGGGCATCTCGATTTCGGGCACGAGGGTCACGTGCCGCGCCTCGGCGTAAGCCACAAGCTCGCGGACCTGCTGCTGCGTGTAGAAGAACGGGCCATAGGGCTTGCCGTCGCCGGCGTTGCGATTGCCTTTTTGCGGCGACTGCTTGCGGATCGAGCCGACCTCCGTCAGCTTCGGATATCGGCGAATCTCCAGCCGCCAGCCCTGGTCATCGGTGAGATGGAGATGCAGCGTGTTCATCTTGTGCATCGCCATCACGTCGATCATCTTCCGCAGAAACTCCGGCGGGACGAAATGCCTCGCCGGATCGATGAGCAGCCCGCGCCAAGGGAAACGGGGCGCATCTTCGATCTCCACGCATGGTGTTGCCCAGGCGGCAACCTGCGATTTCGTCGGGCAAAAAATCTCCGGTGGCATCAACTGCCGCAGCGTCACACCCGCATAGAACAGCCCGGCTGGATCGGCTGCGCAGCGATGCACCTTCCGGCGTAACTGAGAGCCGATAGCCCTCGGCGCCCAATGTCGCCAGCGCGCCATCGAGTTGCAGCGAGATCGCATTCTTCGGAGCATCGCCATCGACGATCGGCAGCTTGAGGCCCGTGGGAGCGCGCAGCGCCGCAGCCAGCTTCTCGGCCTCGCCCCGCGCCTGTCGGGTTGCGGCGATGACGGTCTTTTCTGTCAGGACGAACCGGCCCTCCTTCACCGACATCTTCACCGGTGCTGGGACCACGGCAGGGGGGTTGGCGAGCCGATCGGCATCCGACGCAAGGACGTTTGTGAAAGCTGTCATAATCGCGACACAATGAAACCAGTAGCGGCCCATCGTGATGTCCCATGCAAAGTATCTCTCGTGCGGCGTCATTGTAACGGCGGTGAGTAGGGAGGGCGAGACGAAGCAGAGGGTAGCGAGTTCCGAGTTCCGAGTACCGAGTCCACTCACCCCGTCACCTTGTCACCCCGTCACCTCCTCATTCCTGGCTCATGACCGCCCTGGCGTTGCGCTGCAGCACCGGGAGCTTCACCCGCTTGATCGCGCTATGCCGAAGCGCAAGGCGGTAGTCTTCTTCCCGCCACTGGAGCAACTGGTGCAGATCGATGCTCCCTGTGGGAAATCTCGATTGCATGGCCGGATCCCGCGACGCGGGGGAGCGGCGGTTCCACGGGCAGACATCCTGGCAGATGTCGCATCCATAAACCCACTCGCCCAGTTTCTCCCGCAGGTCTGCCGGGATATCGCCGCGATGCTCGATAGTCAGATACGAGATGCAGCGACGCGCGTTGAGCTGATATGGCGCGGTGATTGCGCCGGTGGGACAGGCGTCGATGCAGCGCCGGCACGTCCCGCAGCGATCGATGGCCGGCTCATCGGCGGGCAGCGCGAGCGTTGTCAGGATTTCGCCCAGCAGCAGCCACGAGCCGATCTGTTCGTTGATGATGCATGTGTTCTTGCCCATCCAGCCGACGCCTGCGCGTGCGGCCAGTTCTTTCTCCATGACTGGCGCGGTGTCCACAGCGCAGCGCGTCACCAACGCCGCGTGACCTTCCGCCAGTGGGGGCACTGGCGGCACCTTAAATCGGCCGCGAATCCAGTCCGCCAGCGTGTGCAGCCGGTTCTTTACGATCTCGTGATAGTCATCGCCAAGGGCATATCGGGCGATTCGGCCGTGGCGGGCGCGATCTTCCGCCGCGACCTGCTCCAGTGGCACGTGATAGTTGATTGCCACGCAGATCACGCTTCGCGCCGGGCAGGTACTTGGAAGGATCGGTTCGCTCCTCGAATCGCCTGCGCAGGTAGTCCATCGTTCCGGCCGAACCGTTATCCAGCCAATCCCTCAGGTACTCGCGATAGGCCGACTGAGATGCCGGCGCGATCCCCACGAGATCAAAGCCAATCTGCCGCGCCCGGATCTTGATGTCGGCCGCGAGTTGGTGCAAATCGAACCGCATTACGGGCCGATTATAGCGAGCATCCCGTTAGCGTCCGAGCCGCCATCGAGCTGCCCCGTGGGCTCCGGATGTGCCAGCCCGCCGGCAAGGGCCATGGATCAAAACGCCGCCACATGATTGACGGCAGTGCCGACGCAGCCGATATTCTTGCCTATGTTCAGGTTGACCCTCATTCTGTCAGCGTTGGCCGTTGCGTCAGTTCCCGCGGCCGCCGCGGATTCGGAGACTGCCGCGATGAACAAGCCACCATTTCAGTTGATCGACTTCCATGTTCATCTCAAGGGAGGCCTGACGCTGGATGAGGCGCTGGAGATGTCGAAGAAGAACGGCATCCTCTACGGCATCGCCGTCAACTGCGGCGCGGACTTTCCGATCAAGACCGACGCCGGCGCGGAGGAGTTCTTCAAGGCCGTCAAGGGCAAGGCGGCGTTCGTCGCCATGCAGGCCGAGGGACGCGAGTGGCCGAAGCTCTTCTCCAGGGAGACCATCGTCAAGTTCGACTACATCTTCACCGACGCCATGACCTTCACCGACGAGCAGGGCCGGCGCACGCATCTCTGGATCGATTCCGAGGTCCACATCGACGACAAGGAGAAGTTCATGGACATGCTCGTCGATCGCATCGTTGGGATCATGAACGATGAGCCCATCGACATTTACGCCAACTCGACATTCCTGCCCAAGGTGATTGTCAGGGAATACGACCAGCTCTGGACGCCCGCGCATGCAGCGGGTTATCGATGCGGCCGTGAAAAACGGAGTGGCCATCGAGATCAACGCCACCTACCACATCCCCAGCGCCAAGTTCATCAAGCTGGCCAAGAAAGCCGGGGCGAAATTCAGTTTCGGCACCAACAACGGCGGCAAGCAGCTCGGCTCGCTGGAATACTGCAAGCAGATGATCCAGGAATGCAACCTGACGGCGGCCGACATGTTCATGCCCAGGCCGCCGGGGCAGAAGCCGATCGAGGTCAGGAAGTGAATTCGTTCGTAGCGCGGGCTTCAGCCCGTATCGCTCCGCCAGATCCCACCGCGACCAGGTGAGCCGCGCTCACCTCGTGTTCATGTGCGCACCATCTCCGTGTCAGTCTTGATGTGCATGGCAATGCACATCCACGCTCGGCAATATGTTTGTCGCGCCTGCCCATCGCATGTGTTCACGCTGATGTGCAGGTAGCCGTCGATTCATCCGTCCGCCCTCGAAGGCTATTAAAGACTGCCATGACACTTCCACAGACCATTCAGTGTGTTGCCGCGCGAACCTGCTTCAACCTCATCGTCGAGTATCCGGCAGGTTCGCAGCCGCCCTGGCGTTCGCACGAG
Source organism: uncultured Phycisphaerales bacterium (assembly GCA_963836515.1). Taxonomy (GTDB): domain Bacteria; phylum Planctomycetota; class Phycisphaerae; order Tepidisphaerales; family Tepidisphaeraceae; genus CAWIJX01. Next base: position 341,079 of record CAWIJX010000004.1, on the reverse strand, counting down.
CTTCTCCAACCGTCGGTCGTTCAGGGCGACGACCTCGTTCCGTTGCCGCGGCTTGTCGCCGAAGCCTTCATCCTCGAGCCCGTTCACGAGCAGAACCAGCATTTCGCCGCGCTGCTGACGCCGCCTGGCCGGGTGGCGCACCTCAACGGCCTGCGCGCGCCGAAGATCGCCGTCGTTCGCAGCGGCGACCAGATCGAGTTTGACGGCGATGATCGCATCTTCCATCTGGCGCTGTGGCAGTCACCGTACATCGGGCCGGCGCTGCCAGAATATGTCGGCCGGGTCTGCCCGGTTTGCCGCAGTGCCATCTCGGCCGATGCGGCCATCTATGTCTGCCACTGCGGCTGCGTGATGCATTTCGAGGAAGAGGTCGAGGGTGTGGACCGGCTGACGTGCGCCCGCCATCTTCCGCACTGCCCGAGCGGCGAGCATGAGCTGCTGTCCGAGGGCCGCTACAGCGATCTTCCCGACGGCTTTGTCATGGAGGACTAAGCCCATGTCCAGGCCTCAGCTCATCGATATCGGCTGGCCCGCCAGCGAGTTGCACCCATCGTCCGCGCCGGTGTCGCGCCTGCCGCAGTTCATCGGCCTGCGCGGCGATGCCCGTCAACGGCTGCGTAGCTTCCGCCTCGGCGTGATCGGCGCTGGCAGCGTCGGCGGAAACATCGCCATGGACATGGCCCGTCTGGGGATCGGGGAACTGATTATCGTTGACCGTGGGCGTTTCAAGGCCGAGAGCCTGCAAACGCACGCGATCCTGCCCGATCTGATCGGCCAGCCCAAGGCCAGCTCGATGGGCCGGATCTGTAAGATGCTCTGCCCGTCGATGTGCGTGCGGGCGTTTGATGGCCCGGTGCAGAGCCTGCCGCGCGACACCTTCGCCGATGCTGATGTCGTAGCCCTGGCCTCTGACAATCTGCCGACTGAGGGGGATACCGGCGAGACTTGCGCAATCATGCCGTGCCGCTCGTGCAGGCGTCGGTCAGCGGCGAAACGCTCGTCGCGCAGGTTCGCGTGTTCACGAACAGGGGCGACGGGCCGTGCCCCGCCTGTCTATATAATGAAGACGAGTTTGAGGCCCTTCGCGCCAGCGTGACGTATTCCTGTGAGGGTGGGAGGGGCGGGGTGCTTGCCTCGCAATGGCAGACAGGAATGTCTGCCCCACCGACTCTTCCGGCGGCACAGCCGACAATGAGTGTCGCGCCGTTGTGTGCGATGGCGGCCAATCTCGCCTCGATGCAGATCTTGCGCCATGCTCTGGGCCTGGGCCGGCCGCTGGCCGACTCGATGATCGAATACTGTGGTTTTACGAACAAGACCACTATCAGCCCGCTAAGGCGCAAGGCCGACTGCCCGTATGACCATGAGCGGTGGAACCGTGCCACGCCGCCGCGGGCGCTGCGCGACTGCACGCCCGCCGAGCTGGCGAACGCAGCCGGGCTCGCGGGCGAGTCGCCGCTGGTTCTCTTCAACGTCAACGACATGCCCTTTGTCGAGCGGGGCTCCTGCCGCTGCAAGGCGGGTCACGCCGTGCGCCGGTTCATCCAGGAAGGCGAGCCGGCCGGCCGCTGCGAAAGCTGTGGCGGCCCGATTGTCCCCAGCCCGTTTCACACTCACAAGTCCGTGTCGGCAGAAACACTTGGGCCCGCCATGGACCAGCCGCTGCACCGTCTCGGCGCCGGCAGCGCCAGTTTCGCGCTGGTGCGCGGCGATGGCGCATCGTGGCTATTTCGGCAACCGCGTTGCCATGAGGAGGCAGCATGAACGAGCAGCAAGTCATCTCATCGAAGCGAGTCGGGCTGGGTGCTTTGGCGAGCGTCATGCTCAGCGCCGAGAACCAGGCGATGGTGGCGCAGTCGCGATTCCGCATGCTTGGCGGGCCAGTCTGGAAGACACGCAAACTCGCCGAAGCGCAGGATGTGCTGGCGCTGTCGCAGATCGCGCCGTGGCGCATGCGGGTCGTGCAGCTCGATCTGACCGATGCGCTGCGGGCGGTGATCGAAATGCGCGTGCCCGTTCCGTGCCGGGCCGAGGCCGAGGGGCAGGTTGTCATCGCCAACCACGCTCTGCTCGGATTGCAGTATCCCGAGGCCGCGCTGCGGATGCCGCAGCCGGGGTATTCGTTCGTTCAGATCCTGGCTCCCGGAAAGGTCTGGCATCCCAGCGTCTCATTCAACCCCGAGGGCATCCAGGCGCTGTGCCTGGGGCAGCTCCCGGTTTCGGTGCCGTGCAAGGAGCTGATTCTGCTGACGTATGCGGCCCTGCAGATGACCACGGTTCAACTGGATGAGTTTGATTCAGCAGGAGTTATGAACATTGAGGCGGCCCGATACTGGCAGGGCGCCACCGACCGCATCCCGTTGTCGCGGACCGCGTTCCTGCGCGAAGAGTAGACCTGTTTTGAGAAATGGACTTGACCATGACTGTCTCAATGGAATCAGTGCGAAACCGCCGGACTAGCAACCGGCTTGCGCCGCCCTCCAGCCAGCAATTCGCCGATCTCGCGGTGCGTCAGGCCGGGCATTGGGTCACCTTCATCGGTCCCGCCACCGGCGGCGATGATGCCCTTGACTATCTTGACCGGCCGGGGCTGTGGAAGCCGGTGAAGTCGGCCGATGGCTGGAGGCTGGAGTTCGATCTGCCGGCCAGCGCGTTCGCCCGCGGCCAGACCGATTTTGAGGATGAGGAAGATCCCTTCGACCAATGCCGGCAGTGGGCGGCGCTGACGTTGGCAGGAACGACTCCGCCTGACTGGTCTGCGCCGCCCTCGGAGCAGATCAAGCCGCTGGTTCCGCTTGCTGGCCTCGTGGCCCAATGCGGCAAGACGGCCCGGCAGGGGCGGCTGATCCTAGATGCCCATCGGCTGGCGCTGAGCATGCCGATCTTGCCCGTGCTCGATGCCGGCTTGCCGGCGTCGCGCCAGCCGCGCCTGCGCGAGCTTCTCTTGGAAGCGCAGAATGTCTGGCGGATGGTGCGCCTAGATCATCAGGGCAGAGATATCGTGGCCTCGGGTAAGGAGGGGGTGGTGTGGAGGGGCGGATCGAGGCATTCGACGGCGGGCACGAGAGGCATGGCCGGAACGGGGCTGCTCGGACCAGGCGGAAGCGTGGCCCGCGCCGGAGGCGTTGCGGTCGGTCCAATCGCCTGTTGGGGATGATGACTTGCGGGCGCCACCTGCCTTTCCGCCGGGAATCGTGGCCAGTCTGTTGAGATCGACCCTTTCCGCCACGTCCGTCACGCGCTCAAGGGCCGGACCTGATAGGTCCACCGGAACGGCTTGGCCATCGTCTGGTTGAAGTACTCGATGAACGCCAGGACACGCCGCCGCAACTCGTCGATGGATTGGAAGCTGCCCCGGCGCAGCAGCCGGCGTGCCAGGATGCTGAACCAGATCTCGATCTGGTTGAGCCACGAAGCGTGCCGTGGCGTGTACAGGAACCGGATGCGATGGCTGGGGTCTTCCAGGAACGCTCGCCGGCTCTTCAGGTCCTTGAGCAGGCCCGACTCGCCCTTGACGCCCAGTTCCACCCCCAGTCCACACAACTCGTCCACCAGCCTCACCAACGTCTCGGATTGGTGCGTGTTGAGCTGGTCCAGCACGATGATCCACGCTGCCTGGGGGTCGCTGGCCACCGTCTGGGCCACATGCGCGGCAAAGTCTTCCTCGTGCCGCGTCAACGCCACCGTTGGACAGATTACCTTCCCCGTGGCCACTTCCAGGTTGGCCGTCAGCATCAGCGTCCCGTGCCGAACGTAATTGGCCTCCTGACGCTCCACCTGTCCCGGCCTCATCGGCAGCGTGGGCGCCGCGCGTTCTATCGCCTGCATGCCGGTCTTCTCATCCACGCTCACGAGGTGCGTGCCCAGCTCGTGCATCGCGATGGCCGAGCCGTAGGCCGCGCACACCGCCCCCGACCGCGCCGCAAACTCCTCGGGATGCTGCCGGTCGGGACTGTTCAGCCAATACCGCATCTTGTGCGGCCGCAGGTCCGCCTCCTTTTAAAAAACGCCCCACCTGCCGGGGCGAGATCGACGGCACGATCCCCCGTTGGACCGCCTCGTCGGCCAACTCCCGGTTCGTCCAGTTCGTCACCGGCCGGCCGCTGTCCGACGGCTTCTCGCAGGCCAACGCCATGATCTGGCAGTACTGCTCGGGCGTGAACTTGCCCGGACACCCACAGCGATACCCGTCCGAGAGCGTCTGCCCGATCTTCCGGGCCAAGGCCGCCTCATCCCACTGGGCAACGTCCGCTCCCCAAGCCTGCTGGGCCGCCCTGTAGCGGGCTCGCCAGTGTCGGACCAGTTCGCGGGAGCACCCCACCCGAAGGGCGATCCCCACCGAGCCCAGACCCTCGCCGGCCGCCAAGATCACGCGAGCCCGCGTGGCCACCGCCTGCGGACAGGTCTTCCGCCGGACCAGGCTCTCAAGAATGCAACGCTGTGCTTGCGGTAGAACCAACGCGTGGCTGTTCAAGTCTTCCGTGACCATCGCATCTCCTTGTCATCCGTGACTTCATGGAGATCGGCATCACTCGGCATGATACTTCAGCCGCGATGATCTAGGGATTGCCGGCCCGTCCCCGCGGCAGACGGTCGAGGCCCAGATCGATTTGACCGGCATTCCCCACGCTCTGCTGCCGGCTGTGCTGCCGCCGGTCATGGAGAGCCTGCGGCAGTCGGCCCGGTGGGTTCTGCCGCCGGCGCTGCTGCTGGCCAACCCGCGGGCGCGCCGGATTCTCGATGCGTTTTACGATCCGTGCATTGTCTGAAGCGGAAGCGTCAGCGCCCGCTCCCCGGCTAAGGGCGGGCGCTCACGCTTCCGCTTCAGACAGACATCTAGCGCGGCCAAGAGCCGCAGAAAGGAAGTGTCTTATGCTTCAGTTGCAGACCGAAGTGCGGTCGCAGGAGACGGGCCCGCCGGCGACGGGAACGGCGACCATCACCTTCGATGCCGAGAACGTCACCGGCACCGCATGTGTCAGCGCGACGTTCCAGACGGACCTGTTGGCCGGCGCGGCCGCCAAGGCGCTGGCCTCCGAAATGGCCCTGCCCGCCAACACCCCGTGGGCCTTGCGCAACGAGGGCACTAGCGAGTTCCTCGATGACGCCAAGCCCATCGGCGAGCAGGTGCGGACGGGCGACAAGGTGATCGTCACGCCGAAGAGCCATTTGGGATGACGGGCTCGAGTTCCGAGTTCCGAGTTCCGAGTTCCGAGTGGCGAGTTCCGAGTCCCGGATTCGGCCGCCGACTCGGAACTCGGAACTGGCAACTGACAATTGGCAACTACCATGTCTCAGCAATCCACCATCGCCAACCCGATTGCCCGGCGCACCTTCCGCCTCGAAGCCGCCATCAAGCTTCAGCCCAAGGGGCCGGCCGTCGCCCATGAGCGTATCACGAGCGACGACCTGGCTCTGGCTCGCGACGAGGCCTGGCTCCAGGGCGTGCTTCGAAGGGGTGGTGTCAATTTCGCGCGTGAGCAGGCACCCATCTCGATCCGCCCGGAGTTTGAGTCGGCCGACTCACCGCGAGTCGAAGGGTTCCGGTTGGAGGTGACTGGCCCGAGTGGCCAGTTGACGCAAGTGCCATTCTCGATCTCGTGCGTGAAGGCCGCTGCCACGCGCCGCCCAGCGCCTGGTCAAACAGGGAGTGCTTGCATCGAAGGACCGCTATTACTACGAAATCCACGCCATGTTGGAGACGTCGGCGGCCGAAGCAGTCTCGCTCAAGCCGGCGCCGCCCGTGGCGATGCAGTTCACGCGCAAGACTCCGCCGCTGATTTGCGCAGGTTCCGCTGTCGGGATTGCTCAAGCGGGCGCGAGTGGTAGGCAAGCCCGATCGCCTTGCCTATCCGGTGTTCTACACCGAGGAGCGCTGGCTCGTGCCGAGCGATGCGCCCGCCGCGGTGAGCGCTGCACTCCGCCGGTCGAGACCGGCGCGGTGCTCGTCGGGCCGCTGTGCGCCAGCCCCGATGGCGAGTTCTTCGCCGTCATCACCAATGTCATCGAGGTGTTCGACGCGGAGCAGACCCAGGTTTCCCTCGCGTTCACCGGCCGAAGCTGGTCGCGAATCCAATCGCTCGTCCGCGCCATCCAGGCGCAACCCAACATGGCGGCGTGGCGCATTCTCGGCCAGGCGCACGGTCATCCGTTCGGCCCGCGGCACGATGGCCAGCAATGCGACAAGTGCCCCGACGCGGCGGAGTGCCAGCGCACCTCCGCGTTCGTCTCGACGGATGACTTGGCGTGGCAGCAGGCGGTTTTCGCCGGCCAGCCGTGGGGAGTAGCCCACATCTTCGGGCAGGATGCCCGAGGCGGGCCCGTCAATTCGCTCTTTGGCTTGCGCGACGGCACGCTGCTGCCCCGCGCCTATTACCTGATCGAGGAGCTTGAGACCGCGGCAGGTGCGAATCTTAAGTCTCAGATTTCAAATCTCAAATCTCAGATTTCAAATCCCAAATCTCAAACCGGAGCATCGGAAATCTGAGATCTGAGATCTGAGATCTGAAATGTGCGATCTGAAATATGAGATCTGTGATTTGAAATCCGCATTCCGCATTCCGCAATTCGCAATCCATGGAGACCCAATGGCCACAAAAAAGAAAACACAAGACCTGATGGGGGCACTGCTCGATCCGGCGCTGCCCCTGAACCACGTTTCGCATTTGATGATGATGGCGCTGGCGGAAGAGGAGGGCCAGGAGGCGATCAAGAACATCCTCGCCGCCGCTCGCGCCTCCAAGCCCGACATGGTGCTGGAGAAGCGCATCAAGGAACTCGATGAGACCATCGCCGAGCTGAAGGACGGCCCGCTGCGCCCGGCGACGTTCATCTCGCTCGGGCCCGTTCGCGGGCCGCTGCCCTATGCCCATGTGCGGCTGGAGGATGGCACGCGCGCCTGCACGCCCATCATTGACAAGGACCTTGCCGCCACGCTGCGACGGGGCGATGGCATCCTGCTCGACTCGCGCCTGCGCGCGGTGATCGGCGCGATGTCGAGTCGCCCAAGACCGGCGAGGTCGGCAAGCTTCTGCGGCGGCTGGGGCCGGATACCGTCGAGATCAGCTTCCACGGCGAGGACGTCCAGATCTTTCTGGCGTCGGCGAATCTCGTGCTGGGGCTCGATTCCGGCCTCGTCCAACCCGGCGTGGACGTCTGCGTCTGCCGCCGGCGGGGCCTGGCGTTCGAGCCGCTGCCCATGCGCGATGGCCTGTCGCACTACCGCTACCTCGTCCGCGAGAGCGTGCCCGACGTGGTCGTGGCGCGCGACCTCGGTTCGCCGCCGCCGTTCATTGAGGATGTCGCCGAGCACATTCGCCTGGCGCTGCAGCATCCCGAGCGACTGCGCCGGTTCCGCCTGCCGCTGGCGATCATGAAGCTCCTTACCGGCGCTTCCGGCACCGGCAAGAGCTACGCCATTCGGGCACTCTGGCGGCAGACGTATGAGATGATGAGCGGCATGACCGGTGTGCCGCTTGAGGAGCTGCCACCGCGCGTCCTGCAACTGCGGACGGCCGAGGTGCTCAGCAAGTATCTCGGCGAGAGCGACAAGCAGATCGACCGCTTTTTCCAGGAGGCCGAGCAGCTCGCCTGCGAGAAGTTCCGCACTCCCGACGGCCGGGAGGTGCAGCTTCCGGTCATCGTGATCGCGGAGGAATGCGACGCGCTGTGCGCAGCCGCGGCGGCGATGCCGACGCCGTTTACGACCGCATCCAGACCACGCTGCTGGAACGGCTCGACATCACCTGCCGGCAGATGAGTGACAAACTTATCATATTCTTGTTCACTACCAATGTGCCGCACCTGATCGACGCGGCCTTCCTGCGCCGGGCTGGCGGCACGATCGAGCACTTCCACCGTCTCAAGCGGCAGGACTTCCGGTCGGTGCTGCGCGCCGGATCCAGGGGCTGCCGATCCGCACCGACAACGGCCACACGCCCGCGCAGCTCGAGCGCCGGCTCGTCGATCAGCTTACGGCATGGCTCTACGGCGTCAATTCCGCCGATCAGGCCATCGTCGAGCTGAGCTACGCCAACTCGACCACGCCCGAGCCGCGGCGCCGCTGCGATTTCCTGACGCCGGCGCTGGTCGATCGCGCCGTTCAGCAGGCCTGCTCGCAGGCCGTCCGCGAGAGCGGCGACGATGGCCACGACGGCATCACGCTGGAGATGCTCGCCAGTTCGCTGGACCAGCAGATCCGCTCCATCGCCAACCAACTTCGCCGCGAGAATGCCAGCGACTATCTCGACCTGCCCGAAGGCGCGCGCGTCGCCGGTGTCCGCCGGATCAATGAATCGACGGCCGTACCATTCCGGATGATGCGGCCAGTTTGAGAGACCACGTTGCGCCGGCGGACGGTTCCGCCAGTGAGGGCACTGGCGGCACAGGCTGCCCGGCCGTTTTATGAGGAGATGACCATGCTTGAAATGACACGTTCACAGCGCGAGTTGCCCCAGGTCGGCTCGGGGTCGGATCCATTCGGCGACGCCGACAACAACGCCACGCCGGCGACGGCCACCGTCGCCCACTGGCCCTATGCCGAAAGCCTCCCGGTTGGGGGCATGACTGTCGGGCAGGTCCGCCGGCGTTATGCCGATCGCTTCGACATCGACGGCAATGCCCAGGCCACGCTCGACGGCAACGAGGCCGGCGACGATGAGATTGTCCGGCCGGGCATGCTCCTGCGATTCGTACATCGCGCCGGCGAAAAAGGCGCTGGCCGCGAGCCGGCCGTGTTCGACGGGCTGTTTTTTCGAGGATAATACCATGGAGAGAGTCACCATCAGTGGAAAGACCGTCGGGGTCACATCGCCCGAAGGCAAGAGACACAAGATCCCCATTCCCGAGTTTGTGCGGCTCCTGCATCCGCCGCGCATGGACATCGGCGAGGTCATCCTGCCCGATGGCGTGAAGGCGGTCCTCGGCCGCGGGCCGGTTACCGTCTGGGTCCACCAGACACCGCCCAGCGTCCACAGCCTCCGCTGGATCTCGCCCGATTCGCCCATCCAGTACGGCCGCGGCGTCAAGTATCGCAACGTGCCGCTCGCGCTGCCGTACGTCATCGTGCTGGCCGTCTTCCAGCGGTCGGCCGACGGCACCGTCATGCTCTCGAGGCGCAACGAGTGCTTCTTCCGCAACGCGCCGCTGACGTGTCTGCAGGATCCGCTCTTTTACCCGGCGCTGCTGAACTGCTCCAAGTATGCCGTCGAGCCCGAGACCAAGAGCCTGAGCTGGCTCTGCACCGAGACGCTCGACATGCTCACTCTGGCGCGGATTCGCGAGGTGAATCCCCGTATGCGCGCGTGCCTTGCCGGGCTCATGACGTGCCTGCTCGAGGCCGGCTTCAACTACAGCTCCGAGCACCACCCCGGCGAGGGCTCGAGCTGGTTCACCGAGTCGATCAAGGCCCGCATCGATCCCCGTATCGGCAGCGTCGAGCGATGGCAGGAGGAAAGCGCCAAGGACCCGCTGTTTGTCCTCGATGTGCCGTGGCTGCCCACCGGGTACTCCGTCGGCCAGGTGGTTGACCGCATCTTCAAGCTGTGGGGCGGCCAGGAGCCAGCGTTCGAATCGGCCGAGGACATTGCCCGAATCGTGTACAACGCGAACGAAGAAGAGTCCGCCTTCGAACTAGAAGACATCCTATGAAACATCCCGACCCCAGTCTCACGATGCCCCTGTACGTCAAGTCGGCGGACAACATGCCATGGCCGGCCGACGAGAAGGCGTTCTATCTTTTGTCGCGCGACGACCTGTTCCTCTGCCGCAACAACCGCTGGTTCAGCTCCAGCGTGCCCGCCCCCGCGTTTCCCAGTGGCCTGGCCGAGCAGCGCACGTTCTGCCGGCTGCACTATCCCAAGCTGCCCCGGCGGCTGCTGGAGGTCGCCGTGGGATTCTTCGACCGCGTGCATGCGCTCTACGGCTCGGAATCGGCGCTGCTCCTGGCGCGGGATGAACAGGCGGAGCGCTATCGGCTCATCTGCCCGAAGCAGACCGCCACCGTCGGCTATTCGAGTTACGACGGCTCCAACTATCCCATCGGGCTGAAATACGAGGTGAACGCCGAAATCCCGCCGCACTGGTCGGTGCTGGGCGACCTGCACTGCCACGGCCAGGAGTCCAGCTACAGCAGCTCGGTCGACCGGGACGATGAGCGCCATCGTCCGGGATTGCACATCGTCGTCGGGCAAATCCACTGCGAGCCGCCGCAGTTCCACGTCGATTTCGTCGTGGACGGGATGCGATTCAAGGTGGAGCAGTCGCTGGTGCTCGAGGGCTATGAGAAGCGACGCCTGACCGTGCCGCGGGAGTGGATCGACAGCGTGCAGGTCGAGTGCCGCCGGCCGAGGTATTACAGCTCGAATTATTAGATCGGGTGGCATGCCCACGCCCGGCGCTGCAGAGTCCCATTTGGGTCACGAATGCTCCTCGCCGGGCGTGGGCATGCTGGGCGTGCGGCGACGTGCGAGCATGCCCACGCCGGCCGAATCCAGTTCCCGCGGCGAATGTAGATCACCCGCGGCCAGCGCTGCAAACTCGCATTCGGGTCAGGCGCATCCTCGCCGGGCGTGGGCATGCTGGGCGTGCGGCGACGTGCGAGCATGCCCACGCCGGCCGAATCCAGTTCTGCGCCGAATGTAGATCACCCGCGGCCGGCGTGAGCATGCCACCCGGGAACTGCGGAGATATCATGAAGACAAACAGCAACACTGCCCTCACTCCTTCCATCCCCGACGGCGCCTCCGTCAAGATCATTGGCCTGGGCGGCACCGGCGGTATCGTCGCCCGGTTCGGCGCGATGTTCCTCGCATCGCTTGGCCGGAAGATACGCCTGCTGCTGATTGACGGCGATGCCTTCGAGCCATCCAACGCCACGCGGATGTTCTTCTCGTCTCACGGCAACAAGGCCGCCGTCGTCCGCGCCGAACTGCTTCCGCGCTTCGCGCAGTCATCGTTGACGCTCATGGCCATCGAGGAATATGTCACGGCCGAGAATGTCGCCCGACTCATCCGTACCGGCGACATCATCATCCTGTGCGTCAACAATCACGCAACGCGCAAGCTCGTCAGCAACCATTGCTCGACGCTTGCCGACAGTTGCCTCATCTCCGCCGGTAACGATGGCGTCGGGACCGATTCCGCGGGCCGGCCGGTTCGCGGCACCTTCGGCAATTGCCAGATCTACATCCGCCGCGCCAGCGCGGATGTCACGCCGCCGCTCACCAAGCTCCACGGCGAGATCGCCAACCCCGCCGATCGCCTGCCAACCGACAAAAGCTGCACCGAGCTGATGGCCTCGACGCCCCAGATTCTCTTCGCCAATCTCACCGCGGCCGCCGCATGCCTGAACACGCTTTGGCTGCGCCTCTGCGGCCGCCGTCGCTACGCCGAAATCTGCTTCGACATCGCGGAAGGGCAGATGTCACCGGTGGCGTGAGTCTTGTGCGAGCCTCGGTTATTTGGTGCAGAGTGGCTGAGCGGCTCGTAAGCGAGCCGGTTAAGCGATATGCTGGGGTTCTCCATGAAGATCCATGACTCCGCACGTCATAATCACCATCGACCTCGACCGCATCCGCGAGAACGTGCGCGATATCGCGCTGCAGGCTGGAGTGGATGTCTATGCGGTTGTGAAGGCGGACGCCTACGGCCTGGGCGTCGTCGAGATCTCCGCCGCCGTGGCCCCGCTGGTCAGCGGCTTCTGCGTGTTTTCGCTGCGCGAGGCGGCCGAGGCGCAACTCTGGCAGCGCACGGGAAAGCCGTCGATCATCCTCGGCCCGCCGGACTCGATGAATCCCGCGGATTATCTCGCCGAACACGCGCGCCCGGCCGTCGCGACCGTGGGCCAGGCGCAGGCTCTACGGGCCGCCGATCCGGTTCTCGCGGTCGATGTGGGCATGCAGCGATTCGCTTGCCCCGAAACGGATATCGACGCCGTGACCCGCGCCGGCTCGATACGTGAGGCATTCGCGCACGCGGCCAATCTCCAGCAGGTCCGCCGATTCGTCGAGCTGATGTCGGGGCGGGGACTGAAGATTCATGCGGCCGCATCATCGCTTCTGGATGAGCGCGAGGCGCAGCTCGACGCCGTCCGGCCAGGGCTTACGATGTACCGTGGCGCACTGCGCATCACGGCAAGGCTTGTCGAAGTGCGCAGCGTCGCGCGGCCCGGTCGGCTACACCGGTTTTTCGGCCGAGCGATTCGGCGTGATTCTCTGCGGATACTCGGCCGGTCTGCGCAAAGGCCCGTGCCTGATCAATGGCCAGCGGCGCAGCATTCTCGAAGTGGGCATGCAGTCGGCGTATGTCGAGGCGGCGGAGACTGATCGGGTGGGCGATGAAGTCGTGTTACTGGGGGATCCCCTTACCTGCGAGGAAATCGCCCGGCCATGGGGCTGCACGCCTCACGAAGTCATTGTTCGCCTGGCGGCGAGCGGCGTACGGACCTGCCGCTCGCACGATGGGTGAGGCGCCGGTTCCTCCTGTGATTGGTCAGGCGTCAGTGCCAGGGCTGATCTATTACGGCATGGGGAGGCATCGAACTGCTTCGATCAGTTCCTCGGCGTCCAAGGCATCCCGGCACTGGTGGTCGCAATCTCGAAACGCCAGCAGCGCCGCGGCGATCAGCCTGTCCAGCGAGACACGCCCGATTTGCTCCGGGTCAGCTTCGGTGAAGATGCTCCGGGCCAGTTCATCTGACAACTGCGGGAGGCGGGGTTGACAACTGGATCGCTCCACGCCCGCGCCGGCCTGCGCCGAATAGGCTGCCGGCAGGATTCCCGCCAGCGCCGCCGCCAGCGATTCGCGTGTCACTCGTCCGTTGCTGTCTTGGGCACACCGTTCGTAGAAGCCGTGAAGGGCCTTGACCAGTTCCGCCGACGACAGCCTCCCATCGCCATCGGCATCCGCGGCCCGCATGAAAGCGCGCCAGCGGCGCGGGGTCGATGGAGCCGCCGATTCGCCAGCGGCCGGAGCCGAACAAGCTCTCCCGGCGCTGGTCGTTGTAGATGTAACCTTCGCCGCCGGCCAACTGGTCGAGCACCGACCGCACCCGTCGCGCAACCGACGGCTTCAGCGGCAGGCAGCCCTTGCGCCATATATCCGGCAGCGGAATCTCGGCGTGTCCGGCCGCTCTTGCCGCATTCTGCGTGCTCTTCACCAGGGCCTCAAGCGATTCGATCCGCGGGTTAACCCGCGATGCATCCAGGATCTGCGTCAGCCGCCGCAGGTGCTCTTCGTAGCGGTGATGCACCGATTCGATGGTCATGAGGCGCTGGCAGAGGCGGTTGTAGCTCGTCCATGGGCGTTCGATGGAAAGCACCGCGCAGTTGTACCCCGCCGAAACGCATCGAGAGATGCACATCCCACGGAATCCAGGACATCCGCCCGTCGGCCGGGTCGAGGTAGATGTAGAAGTTGTGGTGCCCTCGCAGGAAGCTGTCCAGGTTGGAGAGCATGACGTTGGCAGCCAGGAATCGCGTGAACTCGTCGAGATCGACGTAGGAGCCGATGGCCGAGACGAATGTCTCGTCGTCGCCGTCGTTCAGCAGCCGCGTGAAGTCGATATACCGCCGTTGTTGTGCCGGCGTCCCGGCGATTTTGGGATTGCACGGCCGCTCGTAGGCCGACCACCGCTCGCCAAGGTATGCCAGGCACGGCGAACCCCGCGCTTGCTCCGGCTTGAGCAACATCCCATCCGCGGATGCAAAATGGTGCTTGAGAAAATGCCTTTCGTTCAACCTGCTCCACGAGGTTGTACAGCCCCAGGTATAGTTCGTCATACAGGCCGTCGACGGTCAGGTACACGACCGCGAAGGCCGTCCGTGGCGCCGGCACGCCGAGTTGTCGGAACGTCCAATAGGCCAGCCACTCACGCAGGCACTCCGGGTCGTAGCTGTTGTTGTGCAGGTTAAGCGTCTTGACCTTCTGGAATGTCTGGCCGGCCACAAACCGGTCGAAGTCGATCTTGAACGATCGCTTGGGAATATCACTGGCCGACCGGTAGGAGGCGTTGCCCGAGAACCGCAGCCCCACGTCGTGGTAGGTCACGCCGTCCATGCGCGCGGTGGCGCGGACATAGGCGAAGTCATACCCATACACGTTCGGCGGCAGCCGCTTCCCATCGGCGCCGGAGGCCGGCTGGGAGGCCGAACCACGGCGCAGCGCCTGAATGAACCCCTCAAGGCCGCCGCCCCTTCCCGCGAGCGTGGGATGCATGAAATTCCAGCCCTCCCGTGAAACCCGCAGGTGGACGCTCCAGAGCCGCGCATCTCCGAACACCTCCCCACCCGCCTTGGCGTCGCAGGGCACGGCCATTGCAAGTACCACAAGCGAGGTAAGCCGCATGAGGATCGCGTTGAGAAACTGAGTGCGACCAATTTGCGTCGATGCGCAGTCGAGACGGGTCGCCAGGACCAGCTTGGCAGCGGCCGCGGCTGGCCCCACCGGCGGGACTTCGATTGCTGCGACAACGCGACAGGCCCCCGCGGCTGGCCATCTGAATAGACCCACGATGCACCTCCTCATGGGTAGGGTATCTGCATCGCAACATCGCGTCAAGCCGACGTGCGGGGATTTACCGGTAGTGCCGCCGGTGCCCTCACTGGCGGAATGGCATGCACGACAAACACGCAGCCAGGATGCCTGCACCACAATGCGTCAACGGCGCTGGCCGGATTCGATCGCCTCGAACATGCCCGCCCCGCCCACACAGACCAGCGCCTGCAGCATGGCCGCCAGGCGGAAGAACAGGAACCATACCGACGCGGTTTCTCCGCCCGACGCCGCGCTGATACCGAGCCATGAGGATGCCTGGCTGACGGCCTCAGCCGCGGCGATGGACAGCAAGAGGCTCGACACCAGAAGGATCGCCGCACAAACGCATGAAAGGATGAGGCTGGCCGTGTTGCTCCGCTGCCATTGCGTGGCCGCGGCGATGACAGCCAGCACCGCGGCGGCTATGGCGGCGCCACATGCCAGGATCGCAAGCACCGCGGCCGCCAGGACCGGCTTGGGCAGCAGCGTTTCGCGCGACATCCCAACCATCAGGATGATCGCGCAGGTGATCGCCAGAATCGCCACGAGGCATGCCAGCACGACCTGGGCGAGCTTCGCGCCGGTCGGCGTTGGCGCCATGGCGCGAAACTGGGCCACGGCGGCGAGCATGATCGCCAGCGCCGGCAGCAGATACCATGTGAGCACAAGCTGCGAGAGTTCCAGCGGCTCATCCGAGCTGATGGCCAGGATCATCAGCAGGAGCAGCGCCATGGCGGTACACGCCAGGAAAGGCAGGCTGCGCCAGCCCCCGCGCCGTCAGCGAGACCACACACAGCATCAGCCCGGCAAGCAGCAGCAGCAGGCACGTGGCGACGAACGACCGCATACCCGGCTCGCCCACCGCGCTCCAAAACCACAGCACCCTGTTGTCGATTACCATCACCGGCATGTTGAGCAGAAGCAGGAGAATGATCCCGGCGGTGATGCCGACGGCTGGCGCGAGCCTTCGCGACAAGCTCGACGCTCGGGCCAGGCCGGCCAGGGACGGCGCGATCGCCGCACGACTGGCGGCTGCGGTGGGCGCCGGGGAGGTTGGGACTGGTATCAGCGATGGCCTGACGATCGTCGCGACGGGCGCGAGGACCGAGGCCAGCTCGCGGAACTCGGCCGCGGGAGACCAGTGCGCGCGATCGGAGGAAAGCTCGTCAACGCCGCGAACCACGCCGGACCGCGCCAGCTTCACCAACGATGGCACGTCGAACGGCCCGGTGATCTTGCCCTTGGCGCGGAGATAGTATTCGGTCGGGTTCACCGTTTTGGGGCCGGCAACAACGCACACAGTCCCCTGAACAGCCCGAACACGCGCATCGCACGCTCCTCAACACGCCTACTTCTCAGTCAGCACAATCTGCCCGTCAAACCCGGCCGGCGGCGGCTCGCGAAGATACTGCTCGCACAACTCGCGATACAGCGCCGTGAGCTTGCCCGGCCCGAAAGCCTGCTCCATGGTGTCAATCGCCGATAGACATCCGCTGAACTGGCCGGCCATGAAGGCCCGCACCACGTCCGCCGTCGTCTCCGCCAGGCGCTTGTGCTGCCCGCTTGCATCCTGGACGAGGCAGAGCGGCTCGAACGCCATGACGCCTTCATGCTTGCCCTTGACCTGGATTCGGCCGATGGGACGGAACAGTGCGAGATCACCGACCAGCTCGCGCCGCGCTCGTTCATTAGGATGCGGGAGCCGAAGACTTTGTTCGCGCCTTCGAGTCGCGAGGTGAGGTTGACGAGGTCGCCCAGCACGGTGTAGTCCCAAAAACTGCCGTCGCTCGGTCCGCAGTTGCCGACGATCATCTGGCCGGAGCCAATGCCCGCGCATGATGAGGTTAGGCAACGAACGCTCAGTGAGGGAATGGTTGAACCCCATCATGGCTTGCTGCATCTCAAGCAACGTTGCCACCGCGTGAATCGAGTGCATCGGGTTGTCACGGGGGGCTCCGTAAAAGAACATCATGCCATCGCCCAGCAGCTTATTCAGCAATCCTGCGTAGATGAGCCCGCGGTACTTGCGGATGATAGGCACCATCAGGGCCATGTACTCATTGAGCAGCGGCACAGCGCCTTCCTTAAGCTGCTCGGAAATCGTCGTGAAGCCCTGGAGATCGGTGAACACGACCGTCATCTCCTTGAGCTTGCCATCGAGCGGGTCGTCGGTCTCCAGCACGTAGTCGACCAGCGCGGGATCGACATAGTTACGGAAGCTCTTCTCGACCTTGCGCCGTTCGGCAGTCTCGAGGATATAGCGGGTGAGGGTCCCGCCCGACCAGACGGCGGCGACGGCGATCAGCGGCGGCGCCATGCCCACAAGGAGGTTGTGGTAGTCGAAGAGATAGACGCCATTGAAGACGAGATAAGTTGTCGCCAGCAGGACCGCGGCCGTGAGCGCCTTCCACGCCGCAAGCCGCGCGACGATGGCCGTCGTCAGCAACCCCAGCAGCAGAGCGATCAGGGCGGTAACCCAGGGGGGCGTGAGGTGCCAGAAATCGCCGGTCATGATGGCGTTGAAGATCACGCCATGGACAACCACGCCGGGGCAGCGTGGATGCAGGCTCGTGGGCACGACGTCGGCGATCGCGCCGACGGCGATGTAGCCCATGAGCACGGCCCGGTCGTGCAACTGGGCGCGGAGCTCGGCACGACGCTTTTCCAAGTCCTTGGCCAATGCCACCGTCTGGGAGACAAGCTCTGGCAGCCGCTCAGGGATGGGCTTGAGCTTTTGATAGCGAGCCCAATCGTCCTCGCCAACGTCCTCTCGCTTCCACTGCGCGTACTGCTCCAGTAGACCCGCGTTCTTCAATTGCGCGAGCAGCCTTGCAACCAGAATGCTGCGGGCATTGGCGTCGTATTCATCGGGACGGACCTCGATATAATGATCCGTCACAACTGACACGATGGGCGTAGCCTGAAAGTGCCTGCGGACGCTCGCCAAAGCATCCGTCATCTGCGTCGTAATGGATTCGTAGGTCGCTGCCCGTGCCTGCGACGCACTGGCACTTAGCATGCTCAGCAGGAAGATGATCCTGTCATCGATCTGTGCGATGTTCCTCGCCATCCGATGTTGCAGCTCGCAGGCCTCCCACACAAACTGCACCGGCATGTGCTGCTTGGGGCACTTGTGCTCGGGATAGTCGTACATCAATTCCCAGTCGCGCTGGCCGGGGTTGCCGAACCACGGGATGTCCATGAACATGCCCGCGCGCCCACGCGGCGTGGTCACGTTATGGACCGGGACGGCCGTTTCCTTGCCGTCAGTCCGCGGGATGATCAGGCTCCGCGGCGTGATCTGGATGCGCTTTGGATCGACGTCCAGCATGACGCACGCCAGCGCCAGGCCCATCTGCGGAAAGGCGAAGTCGCGGTGCGCCGCCCACAACGGCACGTTGCGCACCACGCCGTCCCCCAGCGGCAGGTAATCCACATAGCCGCTGCCGCCAGCCGCCTCGGTGAACACCTTCAGCGTCGCCTGCTCGTCGCGCATGCTCAAGAGCGCCGGGAAATCGTCCGTCAGCGGCCGGGCAAATCGCCGCAGCGCCTTCACCGCCTGGTAGCGATCGTATTCCGACTGAAGCTGCCGCAGCTCGGGCAACCCGACGATGCTGGCATCCAGACCTTTGAGGATGACGGCGCGAAGCTGCTCCACCGAGCGGTCAGCGCCCTTCATCTCGTTGGCGATGCGCTGAAACATCGCCTCGCGCTTGGCCTGCACGTAGTGCTGGGCCACGGCCTGCGACACCTCCACCGGCGGCAGCCCCTTGGCTTGCACGCGATCGGTGAGCTGCGCGGTCCAGCATCGGCCTCTCGTACAGCTCGGACACCATCGCGTCATACGCGCGCGAGGATGGCGCGGCCAGCCCAAGGTTGAGCGACACCGGCACGATCGCCTTGCCGAATCGTCTCAGCGCCGCCGCCAGCGCCGCGTCGCCGTCGAACCGCCTCGGCGGCCACCAGTCTGCCCGCGCCGACGGGCGGCTCGTCGGTTGAGTTTCCGCGGCCAACGATCCGTCAGCCCCGCGCTGCAACGGCGCGACGACGTCGTAGCTCAGCGGCTCCGGCTCGGAGAAGATAATGTCCATCGCCAGCGCCTTGGCGCCGGCGATGCGCAGCTCGTCGATGATCTCGGCCAGTTTCGCGTGCGGCCAGGGCCAATGCCCGATGACCTCCAGGCTGCGATCGTCGATATCGAGGTGTACCAGTTTGTCAGTGGGCGGCGGTGTGAAAAACTGGCACGTGCGGGCACGCAGGTCATAGAAGAACCGCTCCGGAGCGGCCAGCCAGCCGAAAAAACCCAGCGCCATCACGATGAGCGTCAGCGCCACGCCCAGAACGGTGGTGTCAACGAGGATTCTCCGTTCCGACCGCGTCATCGCCCGCTGTTGTAGCCAAACCAGCCGGAACTTCCAGAGCAGCGCAGTCGGCGCGGTCCGTCTGAAGCGGAAGCGTCAGCGCCCGCTCAGGCGAAGGGCGGGCGCTGACGCTTCCGCTTCAGACACTGAGCACCAATCAGTGACGCGGCTATTTCCTGAATAGCATCGCCAGCAGGATCAGGTTGAGAATCACCGAAACCACCAGCCCCGCAACCACCCACATGAAAGGACCGTTGAGGCTCGTCGCCTGCTCGTCAGCCGTGGCCGGCGGCAGGTCCACCGTCTTGCCGCTCTCTTCGACCTTCGCCAGCGAATCCAGATCGACGCTGCGCCGCGCGTGCATCGGGGGCTCATTTCGCGCCACCGCGCAGGTCTTCCAGCATGTCGTGGGTTGAAGCGTAGCGGTCCTCGCGCTTCTTGGCCATCGCCACTTCGACGATCTCGGAAATGCCGGCCGACAGCGCCGTGTTCAGATGGTCCGGCGGAATCAGCGGCTCCTTGAGATGCTTGTGCATCACCGCCGTGGGCGTTTCCGCCTCAAACGGTGGCCGGCCCGTCACCAAGTGATACATCGTCGCCCCCAGCGAGTAGACATCCGCGCGGAAGTCGATGTCCACCTCGCCCCGAATCTGCTCCGGACTGATGTAATACGGCGTACCGTAAGCCTTGCCCGCTTCGGATTCGGCCGCCTGCTTGTCGTCGGTCGCCCGCGCCAAGCCCAGGTCGGTGAGCTTGGCGACGCCCTGCGGCGTGAGGATGATGTTCTTGGGCTTCACATCGCGATGGATCAGCCCGCGCTCATGGGCATGCGCCAGTGCATCGGCCATCTGAATGACGATGTCCAGCGCCTCGGCCTCCGAGAATACCCGGCCATCCCCGATGGGCGGTGGCTGCATCAGGTCATAGAGCGTCTTGCCCTCGATGTACTCCATCACGAAGTAGTGATAACCCTCGGGCGACGAGCCGACGTCGTATGCCTGGACGATATTGTTATGGGACAAACGTGCGGCCGCTCGCCCTTCCTTGTAGAACCGCTCGACGAATTCGTGGCTCTCGGCCAGCCGCTTGGGAAGCACCTTCACGGCCACAATGCGGTCCAGCGATTCCTGTCGCGCTTTGTAGACCGTCGCCATGGCGCCCTTGCCGAGCTTTTCCATCAGGCGATAGCCGGGAATCTGGCTCTTGCGGCGATCATCAAGCTGCGAGCGAATGCGCTTGGCCTGGTTGGTGGTGATAAAGTGATGCTCGACCAGCAGTTGCGTCAGGCTCCGCTGGTTGGGATCGGAGGATTGCTTCTGCTGCTCGCGGCAGAACTCCACCTCGGTGCGCGTGGCCAGACCCGAATCAACGACAAGTTTGCCTATGTCGGTGTCGGCGTTTGCGGCAGAGCGGCTGACTTGGCTGTCAGAGCTGGTCATCGTCTAACCATCGGTATCGGCGACGCAAGCGAATCGGTCAACATGCGAACTGGCCAGTGTTCTTGGCCGAAGATGAGTGGACAAACCCTATAGGGCTGTGGGGTTGGTGTCAAGGTGAAGTGGTCGAGACTGTCCTGACCTTAACTTGATCCACTCCCTCTTCTTCTGTTCTAATCAAACCGCCAAGCCGAGCCCGAATGCCCCGTGGGTCAGATGCCGCCAGGATGGTTTTCGCCCAGCGCGATCGGTGCGGGATTGGCTGGCCGATCCGTCGCATAGGCGAGGATCGCCAGACCCAGCGCCAGGACGACCTGCACCGCCAGTCCGAACGTGGTGTCGGTCTCCGCCATGACCAGATGCCCCAGTGCGCCGACAGGGCTGATCGTGGCGATGCGATCGAGCATGGGATAGCTCTCAAGAGGGTCCGTCCGCGGCAGGTACGCCAGCGCCAGTGGGCCAAGCCACGTGAGCGCGATCCAGCCACCGCCGAGCAGCATGCCCTTCCGGCCGGCGCGATACAGGACGCCGAGCAGATAGCGCATCGACACATAGAACGCCGCCACCACGATGGCCATGCGCGCCACCATTGATGCCCCGAGCGGGGCCAGTTCCGTCACGCCGTAGAGCAACAGCATAATGATGGCCGTGGCGCCGATGACAGTGGCCGGGGGCACCAGCGAGGCGGCGCCCGCGGTGCGAGGCCCTCTTCCGCGCGAGGAGGCATCCCGCGCCGCACTTGCCACCGCCGCCAGCCCGAGCAGCATGGACACGACCATTGATGCAAGAAACTGCCACTCCGTCGTCAGATCGCGCCAGAACCGCGCCAGCATGTTGATGCGGTCCCAATAGCGCAGCCCCATGATCGACAGCCCCACCCATGCGGCCAGCAGCGCCAGCGCCAGGACGATGCCAAGCCCGCTCTGCTCCGGCCGGCGATAGCGGCGCATCGAACCCGCGTAGAAGATGCCGCCCACGGCAAGCTGCGCCAGCACGCTAATCACGGCGACCTCACCCGGCACAACGAAGCGGCCGCTGAAGGAATAGGCGATCGAGCCGAAAATCGGGCCGTAGAGAAACATCAGTGCCGGCAGAAGCATCAGCGCGACGAAGTTCGTCATCGCCGACAGGATCCCCGAGCCCAGGAGGATGGCGAACGCGTGCCGCGTGTAGAAGGTCATGAACAGCATGAACGCCCAGAGCATCGCGGCCTGCGCCAGCAGCAGGAGATTGGGGACGCACCATCGCTCCAGCGACAGACCGGCGCTGAGCGCCATGAAGACGCCGAGTATGAAATTCACCAGCGCCAGCGACAGGATCTGGCAGACCGACCCGCCGAGATAGCCGCCGATCGCCTCGGCCGGCGTGATCGGCATGAGCCGGTGCGACTCCATCATGCCATTGGTCAGGTCCTGGCGCAGCGATGACGCCACCGTGGAACAGCCGAAGACCACGAGCATCAGAAACTGCAGGCCCATCAGCGCGATCATCCAGCCGAGGGCGAATTCGGCACGGCTCGCGTCGAGCGGGGCGCGTGGGGAACTGCGACGTGATCAGGATCAGCGCCAATCGCGGCGGCATAGAGCAGCACGGTCAATCCGATCCTGCGCAGGCCTCCGCGCAACTGGTATTGGGCCCATCCGATCGAATTGCCGATGAACAGCGACATCACTCCACCTGCCTTACGCCCGCGCAGATACGCTTCCTCGATGTCCGCCACGCGCGGCGCGAACGATGCCACGGGCAGCCGCAGCGCCACCAGTTGTGCCAGCAGGGCCGCGGCATGCTCCGGCTCGCTGGAATATTCCAGCATCAGTCTCTGCCCGTCGATCTCCACGCCGCTGATTTCCGGAACCTCCGCCAGCAGCCGGTCCAGGCCGGCAACCGGGCGCGCCAGCGTCACGCCATAGCGGCAGCGCTGGCCCGTGGCGCCGGCGGCGATCTGCGCGACGGTGCCGTACTGCATGATCCGTCCCTGCGCCATGATGGCGATGTGAGTGCAATACTCGCCCATGTCGGCGAGGATGTGCGACGAGACGATCAGCGCTTTGCCCTGCTCGCGCAGACTGCAAAGGAGCTGGCGGAACTGCACGCGTCCGCCGGGATCGAGTCCCGCGGCCGGCTCGTCCAGCAGGATGACGACGGGATTGGCCAGCAGCGTGCGCGCGAGGCCCAGCCGCTGCTTCATCCCGCGCGACAGCGACTTGATCTGCTGGTTGGCCTTTTCCGTCAGCCAGACGCGCTCCAGCCAGAAGTCGATGCGCTGCTCGGACAGCTCGCGGTCGAGGCCGTAGCCCATGCCAATGAAGCGAAGGAACGTGCGCACGGTCATCGCGTCGTAGATGGGCGGCGTGTCGGCGGTGAAGCCGAGGAACCGCATGGCCTGAATTCGCGCATCCTCCAGGTCGTGCCCCAGGATGCGGATGGTTCCGCGCGCGATGGGCTGAAGCCCCGCGATGGCGCGCAGCAGCGTCGTCTTGCCCGCGCCATTGGGGCCGACGAGGCCCACCAGGTCGCCCGGGCCAAGCTGAAGCGAGACATCATGGACCGCTACCAGGCTGCCAAACCGCACGCGCGCGTTGGCGACGGAGAGCAATGCCTGTGTCGGAGGGGTTTCACCGTCCATGGGAGCCAGCACCGTACATAAGTTGGCGGGCCGGAGCAAGCGAGCGGTGGATTCTCATGACACCCAAAACGGCAAGAACCCGCCAGGAGGGGGCGGGTTCTTGCACTTGAGGTCGGGGAAGCTCTTTACCGCTTGGAGAACTGGAAGCGACGGCGGGCGCCGCGCTGCCCGTACTTCTTGCGCTCCTTCATGCGCGAGTCGCGGGTCAGATACCCGGCGTTGCGCAGAGGAACCTCCAGCGTCGGATCATATTTTGCCAGGGCCCGGCCCAGGCCCATGAGGATGGCGCCGGTCTGCCCCGTCGCGCCGCCGCCATTGGTATTCACCCAGATATCCAGCTTGCCGCCGGTGTTGGTCACTTCCAGCGGACCAAAGATCGCCTTGCGGTCGCGCTCGCCCTGGAAGTATTCGTTGAGGGTCCGGCCGTTGATCTCGATCTTCCCGCTGCCCACGGCGATGCGCACGCGGGCGACAGAGCTCTTGCGCCGGCCGGTGCCCCAGACGTAGCTCTGCCGGGTCTTGGGCCCTTCGGGGGCCGGCGCCGGCGCCGGCGCGGGTGGAGGCGCGGCCACTGTGGCGGGCGCCGTCGCCTGCGTGAGGACTTCGGTTGCGGGAGTTTCGGTTTCAGTCATGGCTCTCGTTCCTGCCTGTTCGTATGCGAATACTTAGGCCAACTGCAAGGGCCTGGGTTGCTGGGCGGCGTGCGGATGCTGCTCGCCGCGGTAGATCTTGAGCTTGCCAAGCAGAGTGCGCGCCAGCCGGTTCTTGGGCAACATTCGCCGCACGGCCAGCTCGAGGACCTTTTCCGGCTTGCGGGCGCTCATTTCCTTGTAGGTATAAATGTGCAATCCCGACGGATGGTGCGAGTACGTCTGATATTCCATCTGCTCGGCTTTTCGGCCGGTGACGCGGATCTTCTCGGCGTTGATAACGATGATGAAATCGCCGGTGTCAACGTGCGGAGTGTAGGTGGCCTTGTGCTTGCCCTGGAGGATGATGGCGATCCTGGCGGCCAGCCGGCCGAGCACCTGGTCGGTGGCATTGACGAGCAGCCAGTCGGCCTTGACCTCGCCGGGCTTGGGGATGTAACACGTCGTCGTCATAGCTTTCCTCACGGCGTAGCTGGCAAAAAAGAACCGCGGAGAGCACGCGGGCTTCCGCAGGGAATCGGGTAGTCTAGCGGCGGTGCGGGGGTTGTCAAGTGGCGGCGTTTGTGTTTCAAGGGCAGAACAGGCGTCCCGCCTGTGTTTATCATATTATTGCTAGATCAAGGCGAGCCGGAGTTCGTTTTCGCGCCGGGGAGACGCACCGCAAGGCGGTGGGGGGCGAGCACGTGACGGTTGTCGTGGGCGGGATGGGGCGGGGCTGCCAATCCGGCAGATTCGCAGCGGGAAGAGACCTGCCCGGACGAAGGCGAGCGGGTAGATTGCCCAGATTGAAGTTCGTTCTTGCGGAAGCGACGAAGGGGCGGAGCGACGTGGCGACGAAGGGGCGGGGAAGAGGATGAGGGCGGGTGGGCGGCGGAGAGATTGCCCAGATTGAAGTTCGTTCTTGCGGAAGCGACGGAGCGACATGGCGGCGAAGGGTTGGGGAAAGCCACGCCGCCGGGGCCGCCGGGACGGCGGCGGTACAGGGCGGAGCGACGTGGCGGCGACGGGGGTGGCGAGGGAAGCGGAGCGATATTGTGCGGCATTGGATGAGGAAACGGCCGCGTCGTGGTTGGCGCGGTGCGTGTCGCCCCGAATTTTTGCCGAACTCTGGCATTATATATAGTACGCATAAGGCCGGCTGTTTATTCCTGGTCGCGCCAGTTCCCGGGCAAAGAGCGATGGACTTGGCAAGAGCCGCCGCCTCGTTCTGGCGGCTCCCGGCCGGCGCAGCAAGCAGGCGCGGATTTTGCGCGAGTTCGTTCCTGCAAATGCCACGATGAAAGAGTCGATACCCCAGTCTACTTGCGCGGGACCGCCCCCGCGTACACCTTCTCATCTGTATGCGCACGGTCCCCGCAGCCCGTATCAATGCTCGCCTTCAGCTCCGAACGCCGATCATTCAGCCGGTACACCGACCGCGCCAGCGACACGAACCGCTCGCCGAAGTCCTGCCGCCTCTCGCACAAGCGAAGCTCGTCCTCAACCTCCCACAACTCCCGATTGACGCCCGCCAGCGCAGCCGACAGGTCGCGCAGAGCGGGCGAATCCGCTATCGTATCAGCCCGCAGGGCGACCAGTCCTGCCAGCTCGGTGTCGACCCTCTTGCGGCGCGACGCATCGGCCAAATGCTCCACCTTGAGCTCCAGGATCGTGATACGGTCGATCAGTTCCCCCGGCGAGATCTCGATACGGATCGGCTTCATCTTCCCGCTCCTTTCACCTCCGCCCGTAGCGCCTCGGCGATACGATTGAACACCTCATCCCAGTCTCCCGGCTTCTCTTGTCGGAACAGCCGCATCACGCGCGGATACCAAGGGCTGTCCTCGCGCTTGAGCATCCACCGCCAATCCGCCGAGCGGCAAAGCGCCACCCAAACCCTCACGCCCAGCGCCCGGCCAGATGCGCAATCGACGTGTCGCTCGTAATGACCAGGTCTAGATTCCGGATGACGGCCGCCGTGTCCATGAACGGCCCGGTTGTCTCGTCGAGGCGATCCACGAAATCAACGACCTTCAACGTGTCTGCCATCTCCGTAATCTGCTCCAATCCCCGCTTCTTCTGCAGGCTCACCAGCCGCACGCCATCGATGCGCCCCAACGGGCTGAAATGGCGCAACCGGATCGATCGCTGGCGGTCGCCAAGATACGCCGTGTTCCCCTGCCATGCGATGCCCACTTTGAACCCCGCGATCTTCGCCAGTTCCGCCTTCCACTTGCCCACCAGAGCCTCATCAGCGCGAAGGTACGGAATGCCGGCTGGAATGGTCTCGCTCGTCGTGCGCAACACGCGCGGCACGCTCATCAGGGCCAAGTGTACGTCAAACGGCGGCAGGACCTCGCCCCTGGCATAGACCTGAATACCGCCACTCAACCCGCCCAACAAAGCCTTCAGCGGCGGCTGACACTCGACCATCACCTTCGCGCCGCGCTGTGCGATCACCGTAGCATACCGGATGAACTGGATCGTGCTCCCCAGTCCCTGCTCGCAGTGCAGCAGAATCGTCCGGCCGGCCATGTCGCCCCCATCCCACATCGCCTGGCGAAACCGCAGATGCTCCGCGTGATTATCCGGCAGCTTCCATCGCCACTCATATTCCTCCCACCCCTGCTCCCAATTCCCGCTGGCCGGCAGCATCAGCGCCCGGTTGATCCGCGCCTGCGCATGATTCGGCCGAAGCTGCACCGCCTGATCCAGACATCGTAGCGCCTCACCTATCTCGCCGCGGTCCTGATACGCCAGCGCCAGGCTGTTGTGCGTGTCCGGATTCCGCGGGGCCAACTCGGCCGACTTGCGCAGGCACGCGATCGCCTCCTCACCTCGCCCCACCTTCCTCAGCGCCTGTCCGAGATTCATGTGAGCCTCGACGTAACCCGGCCTGATGTCGATGGCCTTGCGGTAATGCCCAAGCGCCTCCTCGTCGCGCCCCGTCCGCAACAGTGCGTTGCCCAGATTGTTATGTCCCTCTGGATGCTCGCCCTTCAGCTCAATAGCCCGCCCGAACGCCGCGATGGCCTCTTCCATTCGTCCGAGCTTGTCCAGCACGTTTCCCAGGCTGTTATGGTAATCCGGCAGCTTCGGGCTCAGCGAAATCGCCTTCTCAATCAGCCGCGCCGCCTCGCTGCTCCGGCCGGTGTGGTGAATGACGATGCCCAGCAGATGCAGCGCACGGCGTGATCGGCCTGCGCGGCCAGCACCTTCTGGCAGGCGACTTCCGCATCGCGATACCGCCCACCGCGCAGGCAGTCCACCGCCGCTCGAAGTGCTGCCTCATGGTTCGTAGTGCGGGCTTCAGCCCGTATCTGGAACGGCGAGACCGGCGCGGCCGGCGGCGATTTCTCTGAAATCTGAAATTTGAAATCTGAAATTTGAAATCTGCAATCTGAAATCCTCCGCCCCTCCGGCTCCACCCCACCATCGTTCGCCCCATCCTCCCATTTCCACCGGCGCTGCCCGTCATTGATCACCACGCGCGAGAGCACCGAATCCGGCAGCGCCCGCAGCTTCCCACCAACCTGGTACACCAGGTCCGCGAGCATCGCATCGTCGTATTGAATGACCATCCCCACGTCGGGGTAGTTGTGCTGGCGCAAAAAAGCGGTCCGCGCCAGAAGGAATCCGCCCGTGCAAAACTCGATCTGCTTCCGCTGCGACTCCGGCACGTATTGCATCCCGCGCCACCACGGCCGGCGCTCCACCGCCCGCTGATACTCCTCGGTTCTCGGCCAAAAGTACATCGCGCCGGCCACGTCAACCGGGTCCTCATCCCGGATAAACTCCGCAATCGCCTCAGCCCAATGTTCCTTAACATGCGAATCGTCGTCCATGACCAGAATAAATGGCGTCACTACCATATCCAGCATGGTCCTCACCATCGGCTGCTTGTGCCGGTTGCGGGGCGATTCGATCGCGCCCGACACAATCCCCGAATCGACGCATTCCCGCACCAGTTTCGCCGTGTCGGCGCCAACGGCGTTACAGCCGATGTAAACCTCGCAAGACTCCGTGAGACGCGGCGTCCGCGCCAGGCTGTCGATTGCACGTGTGGAATACTGTGGATAGTTGCCGTAGCACACCAGAAGAACGCTGAAGAGATGATGGCCCGACCCCGACTCGTCCATAAATCCTCCGAGATTAAATCACACGATACCCAGTCCGGCCGCGTGATGCCAGCCGTCATCTGTCGCGGCCCGAGCCTCCTGCCCCAAGTCCCCTGCACATTTCGTTCTGCGGCGGTCCGATATGGCGCGAGCTGGTTGACACGAAACCAGAGCGATCGAATTTGTTCCACTTAGGCACTTGACAACCCGCCGCCCGCTGGTGTAATCTCACCACACATCGCGATTCCTTGGGTCTTGGTCGTACCTTTGAGTCTCATCTAAATTGCGGGATCGCGGGAAGGAGTTGTCATGTCAGGGCTCAAGTGTCTTGCACGTCTTCGGAGGGCGGCCGCGCCGGTGGCTTTCCCGCATCGGACAACGGCGGTCGGGCTGGCACGCAGGACCCGGCATGAGCCAGTGTTCTGCCCCATTGAGGGACTGGAGACGCGGTGGATGCTCGATGGCTATCAGCCGGCCACCCTATCCGCATCGTTGGCCCCGACCACGCTCTACCAAGGCCAGTCGGTTTGGGCCAGCGTCTCGGCCAACTCCGGGGCGGGCATCGACCCGATCAGCTCGTGGACCATCACCTGGGGCGACGGCAGCACCAGCACCATATCCAGCGTAAGTGGCAGCGCCTCCCACAGTTACGGCCAGGTCTGCAGTTATTACGCCTACGCCACGCCCCATGGCTCCGGCTGCGTCACCTACACCTATCCAAGCTGGTGCGTGACCGTTAGCGATTCGCCGCCACCGCTCACCCCCGCCTGCATCTCATTCTCGGCCGGCTCCGCCAATATCAACGAGGGCGAGTGCGTCACACTCGGCGTCTGCGCCACGTATGGCGCGGGCATCGATCCCATCTCCTCCTGGACGATCACCTGGGGCGACGGCTCTACCGACACCATCTCCGGCGCCGGCGGGTCCGCGTCCCACAAATACGACGACGGGCCGACCACCTACAGCGCCCAGGCAACGCCCATCGGCTCGGGCTGCTTCACCTACAGCCCGTGCATTTTCAACGTCTCGGTGGCCAACGTCGCGCCGACGGCCAGCGTGAGCTTTGGCGCGGTCACCATCGACGAAGGCTCCTGCGTCAGCGTCTCTCTGGACGGCTCGGACCCCTCCTGCGCCGACATGGCAGCCGGCCTGCTGTACAGCTTCGCCGTGGACGGTCCGCCGGGAAGCTATGAGATCGCGCCGGCGGGCAATTGCGCGACGATCTCCTTCTACGATAATGGCTCGTTTACCGTCCACGCCACCGTCACCGACAAAGACGGCGGCTCGTCACAGTACACGCTCAAAGCAGTGACCGCGAACAACGTCGCCCCGACGGGCTGCTTCAGCGTGAACCCCACGACCCTGGACGAGGGCGGCTCGGTGGCCGCCTGCGTCACGGACGCCTACGACCCATCCTGCGTCGATCTGGAGTATGGCCTGCATTACAGCTTCGCCGTGGACAGCGGGAGCCTGGCCAGCAGTTGGTCCGCGGCCGACACCCCATCGGGCACGTGCCTGACATTCAATGACAACGGCTCCTTTACGGTCTACGGCCGGATCCTCGACAAGGACAATGGCTCCACGACATACTCGGTCTCAGGAATCACGGTGAACAACGTCGCGCCCACGGGGTGTTTCACCTTGGGTAGCACATCCCCTAACGAAGGCGATTCGGTCACCATGGGCTTCTCCAGCGAATCCGACCCATCATCGGCCGACGTGTCGGGCGGATTCCACTACAGCTACGCGATCGACAACCCCAGCCTGCTGGCCGGCGCCTACTCGGACGCCACGGACGGCGAGAGCGTCTCGATCACCTTCCCGGATGACGGCTCGCACACGATCTACGGCCGCATCTTCGACAAGGACGGCGGGTATAGCGATTACTCGCAGAGCGTCTGCGTCAGCAACGTCGCGCCGACGGTAACCGTTACGGCCGATCCAACCAAGGCTTACCAGGGCGACATAATAACCGCCAGCTTCAGCGCTACCGACCCCGGCGACGACACCATCACATCGTGGCAGATCGACTGGGCGGAGGGAGGCGATCCCGAGATCGTGTCGGCAGGAAGCAGCGGGTCGGCATCGCACATGTACTCATCGCTAGGGTCGAAGACGATCACGGCCTCCCCTTGCGACGAGGACAGCGCACCCGGGTTCCACCCTGGCGCCTCCACCAATGTCGAGATCGTTGGTCGCACGCCCTTGCTCAGCGAAGAACTCATCCCAAATGACACGGACGATTTCCCCGAACTCGTGGGAGAACGCGTACACGACCATCACCTATCGCGTTCATCTCTATGAGCTCAATGCGCAGTATTTGGAGGCGCCGGCGATGGGCGTGACATCGCAGGCGTACACCGTTGACGCGGGGAGTGACGCCACCATTTCGGAGGTGAGCGGCGGGGGCGGGACCTGGACGATCAACGGCTCCACGGCCTCGCTGAACCTGGGTGGGCCGTATAACGGGACATACTTCGACGTGGCCGTCGTCGTCAGCTTCGCCGATCCTGGCGTCAAGGACGTGGATCTCGACAGCAGCATCGGATACTACGGCTGGGACGGCCCGGCCACGCTCTCCAGCAGCAAGCAAGCGCACCGCAGAAAGATCAACCCGCCCGCGATTCCCGGGCGCATGTGACGCCGGACCTGATCTATTTTCTCAACGACCGGAACGGCGCGTTCGGCTTCGGGCACGCGGCCGTGATCATTCCCAACGGGAATGGGTGCACCTATTATTCGTTTGACGACAGTAACAGATTGACGACCGTGCCTTTCAACAACATCTTCGACGCCTTCGCAGCCGCCAAGGAGGGGCGCTATACTCGCTGGCTAGCATGGACCGTCCTTGACCCGGCTGAATGGAGCTCCGCGGCAAACGCCGCAGCGTTGTTCGACGGCTCCCAATATGGCGCCTTCAGCCACAATTGCTGGGACATGGTCTACGGAGCTTTGCGCACCGCGAACGTGAATGTCCAGTACGTTGATGAAGTGCCAAACGACGCGTACAATGTCAACTTGTTCCGCGCGGACTTCTCGGGGGACCTCTGATCCTGAAAGGAGACCGAACCATGATGCGCTTCATGGCCTGGGTCGCTTTGTTGGGCTGCAGTGCGAGCATCCATTGCGCCCTGGTGCGGTCGGACCCCAGCCACGATCCGGAGCGGGTCCCGCCGCCCGCGGAGGTCAAGATGAAAATGGACATACATCCACCGGGCCCAACCGACGCCGGCAGTGATCTGGTCGTTGCGTTTTACGCGGCGTTGCTCCAGGATGAGGCGCCGACCTTGCGGCAGGAGCAGATGCTTTTCCACCACGATTCTTCCCTGCGTAACTGGCTCTTGCAGAAGAGGGGCCTCCGCGATGATCAGCCCGCCCGCCTCCTCTGGTTTCGCGAGCACCGGCAGGATTTTATACCGAGAAACACGAAGTCGCTCCACGAGGTGCAGATCTGTGTGCAAATCTCCTCAATGTTCAACTTCATTCGTAGCCTGGACCACGTAAAGCCCCAGCCTCAACCGGGCTATGGGGATGTGTTGGCGTTCTTCGCCGACGACCGGGGCGCTGCTCATCGCAAGATCGAACCGTCGTCTTCCGGATCTTTGCCGGGAAGATAGACGCCGACGGCATCCTCCTGGACGGCTACGGCCACATGGAACGCGCCGCAGCCGTGGTGTACCGAAACGAGGCCGGGATTCACCCGCCGCGATGAATCGTCTCAAATGGAGGAAGACATGAAAGCGGGACATGGCTCGAGACATGATAGCGGGACATGGCTCGGCATCGAGCGGCGATTCGGCTCCATACGAGTTCGACACGCCCGGGACCTACACCGTGCGCGGCAGGATCACTGACAGGGACGGCGGTACTACCGATCGCACGACCGATGTTGTGGTCAACGCAGTCACGTTGGAGATGACGGTCGGGAATGCGGTCCAGACCAGCGAGACGGTTACCTCGACTAGCGCGATCAATCCGCCCACGCTGGCCCTAACGCGCAATTCGCACAACAAGACTGTGGTGAACGTCAGTGGAGTTCCGACCCCGCAGAGCGCTAACGGCAGGATCGTCTACGCGATCCTCGATATGCAAGGCAACAAGGTTGCCAATGCCGGGGGCGAGTGGTCGCTACTCGATTGGAATCTGGCGGGTCAGTACACGATTGTGGGCGCTTTCGATGTTGATGGCGATGGCGAGTTCGCCCCGAACGTTGACGTGGTGCTCGCAAGTGTAGTGGCGCAGCCTAATTCGGATCCTGTGGTCATTGTGTATTATTGGCATTCGAACTGGTTGGGTGGTGCCGCCGGCCACGTGTCGATGGATGTGCCACCCACAGGCGACTGGGATCCCAGCTACGTCAGTTGGTGGCCGCTCTATCGCGGCAATCCAGACGGACCCGCCGTCTGGAACCGAACATACTCCGCCGACGTTCAGGATGAGGGGTTCGAGCCGGTTCCGTTTGTCTTTGTGGGTTTGGATGCAGACGCAATCCACTCGTGGTGGCGGAGCTTCCAGCAATGCAATCTGAACTGGGTGCTCAACGGGCCTAACTGCGTGACGGTGGTAGAGGACGCCTTGAGCGCTGGAGGAGCGCTCAACGTACCCGCCGCGTTGACGCCAGACTCGTTGGCATCGTTCCTGCAGCATTACAACGACGGCATGTGATTATTCCACCAAGAGGCTGGCAATGCGCACCGAAAAAGGCCCCATCCTGTCCGTGGTCGCACTAGCGATCGCTCTGGCCTACAGTGTCGCCGCTCCAGTGCCGAAGCAGGTTCCACCTGACGAGGCCTACGTCGGATATGCAATCGTCCTCCCCGTCGAGAAGCGACAATCGCTGGCCCGCCATGTCGAACGACTTAGGTTCGGACAATCGGCCGACGAAGTCACGGCTGCGTTGGGCCAACCCGATGCCGACTGCGAAGGAGGCCAGCTTTGCCTGTTGCCCCGCCTGCACCGGCGGCGATGCATGACATTTGTCGTGGCGCAACATCGCCATGCAAACGTGAATACGCAGAAGGACCAGATGGTTCTGCTCTGGTTCGACGCGTACGGGAGGCTGGAGATCATTGATTCAAGCTTTCCGGCTGTGGCCGGTCGCAGGACAAACGATGCGTTGGATCCTCGCCCGGAGCCCGGTTGGTGGATACCGCATTGGCTCCCATACCGGCGATGGCTATTCAAGCGACTCGGTCTGCCGCTGGCACCACAGCCAACAGCGCCGCCATTGCACAACGGGCTGTGACCTGGAACAGGAAAACGGGACAGAACAGGAAAACGGGACATGGCTCGAATCGCCGAACCAACGGTTGAACGCCAGGCGAGTTGCGACCGCATTGGCGCCGTTGACGTGCCGGTGTTCCTCCGACAGACGGCCAACGCCACCGCCGGCCTCGCGGCCAATTACCTCAGCGCCTCCGCCGACAACGGCGCCAACTTCCCCTTCAACGACAACGGCTCCGCCTGCATCTACGGCCGCGTCTTCGACAAGGATGGCGGGATCACGCAGTACACGCTGTGCGAAGTCACCGCCAATAACGTCGCCCCGACGGGCTGCTTCAACGTGAACCCCACGACCTTGGACGAAGGCGGCTCGGTCGGCGCCTGCATCACGGACGGCTACGACCCATCTTGCGTCGATCTGGAATATGGCCTGCACTACAGCTTCGCGGTGGACAGCGGCGATTTGGCCGGCAGCTATTCGGGTGCGGGCAGCAGTTCAAACACGAGTCTCCAGTTCGATGACAACGGCTCGTTCACCGTCTACGGCCGGATTTTCGACAAGGACGATGGCGCCACGACGTACTCGGTCTCCGGCATCACGGTGAATAACGTCGCTCCGACGGGTTGCCTTGCTCTGGGCAACGCCTCGCCCAACGAAGGCGACTGGTTCTCGGTCGGCTTCTCCAGCGAATCCGACCCATCATCGGCCGACGTGTCGGCCGGATTCCACTACAGCTACGCCATCGACGGCGGCAGCCTGGCCGGAACCTACGCGGACGCCACGAACGGCGAGAGTGTTCAGGTCATGTTCCCGGACAACGGTGATCATACGATCCATGCCCGGATTTTCGACAAGGATGGCGGGAAGCTTGAACGGGGAGAAGCTTGAACGGGGACGTAAATAGTTTCTCCCCGCTGGGCGCCACGTCCGCCTGCTTGGAATGCGGAACGGTGCCGCCGGATCGCCCGCAACCCGAGACGGCGGAGCCGGCGCGCGGCCGGCGTGACCGTTGACTGCTGGCCGCATTGCGAGTCAAATTAACGCGATCGAAGCACGTATGCTCCTCCGGGAGAAGGTCATTCTGCAAGCCACAGCGGCGCCGCGTCCCAGGCGATTGCCGGGCGCTACGCGCATTGCGCCGCAGGTCCGGCGCCGGTTCACCTTCGCCGACCCAAGTTTCAGCGTCTCCGCCGCCAACGTCGCCCCCGTGGCCTGCGTCAACTTCGGCACGGTCACCATCGACGAAGGCTCCTGCGTCAGCGTCAGCCTGGACGGCTGGGACGCCTCTTGTGCCGACAGGACGGCCGGCCTGCTGTACAGCTTCGCCGTGGACGGTCCGCCGGGAAGCTATGAGATCGCGCCGGCGGGCAATTGCGCGACGATCTCGTTCTACGATAATGGCTCGTTTACCGTCTACGCCACCGTCACCGACAAAGACGGCGGCTCGTCACAGTACACGCTCAAAGCAGTGACCGCGAACAACGTCGCCCCGACGGGCTGCTTCAGCGTGAACCCCACGACCCTGGACGAGGGCGGCTCGGTGGCGGCCTGCATCACGGATGGCTACGACCCATCCTGCGTCGACACGCTGGATTACGGGCTGCACTACAGCTTCGCCGTGGGCAGCGCCGGCCTGGCCAGCAGTTGGTCCGCGGCCGACACCCCATCGGGCACGTGCCTGACATTCAATGACAACGGCTCCTTTACGGTCTACGGCCGGATCCTCGACAAGGACAATGGCTCCACGACGTACTCGGTCGAGGGCGTCACGGTTAACAACGTCGCGCCGACCGGGTGTTTCACCGTCAGCAACGCGTTCCCGAACGAGGGCGAGAGCATCACGGCGAGCTTCGACACGCAGTACAACCAGGACCCGTCATGCGTGGACCGGGCGGCCGGGCTGCGTTACAGCTTCGCCCTGGATCCCGGCAGCCTGGCCGCAAGGTACGATCTGGCGTCGGACGGCGCCAGCGCCAGATCACGTTCGCGGGCAGCGGCGGCACGGTCTACGGGCGCATTTTCGACAAGGACGGCGGATCCAGCGACTATTCGCAGGACGTTTGCGTCAGCAATGTCCCGCCGAGCGTCACCGCTTCGGCGGATAACTCCACGATCTACCTCGGCGACACGCTTTCGGGCTCGGGCTCCTTTGACGACCCCGGCACGAGCGAGACGTACACCGCGACGATCGACTACGGGGACAGCACCACGTCGGATCCCTTCCAGGTTTACAAGAACACCGCTTTCACCTTCTCCCACCTCTACGCGGCGCCCGGATCGTATACAGTGAACGTCAGCGTCAGCGACGGGAGTTCGAGCGGCAGCGCGTCGTTCGGCGTGACAGTGAACGCGGTGACGCTGGTATCCATGACGGTGAGCAAGCCAGATTCCTACGCGGCGGCCACTGCCGTCGATTCGAGCGTTCCTGAACTTGATGTGCCGACTGACGATGAGGGCAACGCGACGGTTCACATCAGTGCCCTGACCGATCCCGCAACTGCCGAGGCGCAGGCGTTGGTGCGGTATGAGGTGCTGAGTGAAGGCGGCACGGTGGCGGCAGGGGCGTTGTCTGGGGACGGCGTCGATCTGATGATCTCCAGCGGAGCGTACGACGTCTATGCCTGGATCGATAGCAACCACAATTTCATTTGCGACTCAGGCGAACCAGTTCGCGAAATGGCTGTGAAAGCTGTTGACGTGCGGCTCACTACGAGCAAGCCAGCACTGACGCTGACCCGGCCCGCTCAGGGGGACACCGCGTATTCCGACGTGGCAGTCATCCGGCAGACCGACGGTACAAACGTCACTGATCCAGCAAATCTTAAGGGCACTCTTTGGGTATGGATAAATGATCCTTTTCGTTGCGTGCCTGTTCCGGAAAGCGATGCCTGGGTATCTATCAACCGCAACAACGACGGCCATTGGGAGGTATCCGTAAGTGCTACCTCGCAGTTGGCGGCCGGTAAGGTCTATCTGGTCTCGGTGCAGAACGCGGATGATAAGGATGTGAGGAGCCTGGCAATTGACCTTACAGTCAATCCGCGACCTTAGTGACTGGAGGAGCGCCGATGCCTTCCGCACACGCAGATCGGCCTCGAATCCCTTGCTCCGCGCGACGCTCTTGCCGGTGGTTGGCGAGGATCCTTCTCGGCCTCTTCGTTATTTCTTTGTCACTTGCCATCGTGATTGACGGGCTTCTGGGGGTTTGGTGGAGGAGGGAGCTAGTGATTCGACGGTATTCGTCTCCGAATGCGAAGGACTACGGGTTGAGTATCAGCCTAGAGAGCGGTGCCGGGCGCATCACGTTGGACGTCGCTCGACCCCGATATGCCGTGGGCGACTGGCCGCCAGAGGATCAGCCCCCACCAGAAATTGCACGGGCCTTCGCGGAGCGGCTGGGAAAGCCGGTTCGCGTGGTTACGCGCCGACCGCATTTGCCCACAGAGCACGAATGGCGCCAGGCACGAACGCAGGGCTCGTTGAGTGCTAGGTTGGGGCTTCGGCTGCCGAAAACGTCAGCAGGAATCCAACTCTGTGGACCAAAGGGAGACCGGCCAGTGCAGTATTTCTACTGCATATTGCCGCATTGGTTCATCTCGCTGCTCCTTGCGCCCTTTGTCTTGTGGTGGTGGATGCGCCAGCGCGTGAGTCGAATGCGGGCGCGGCGGCTGCGGGCGGGATTATGCGTGATCTGCGGCTACGACCTCCGCGCCACGCCCGACCGGTGCCCCGAGTGCGGAACCGTGCCGCCGCCCCGAATGACGCCCCAAACTGGCGACAGCGACGCGCGTCCTGCGTGACGCCCAACAACTTGCGGTCTTGCGGGGACCAACGCAGAAAAGGGGAGCACAGAAAAGGAGCACAGAAAAGGGGACAGCACAGTGCAAACAAAGGGGTCATAAGCCATTCTTTAGGGAAGCTTGAACGGGGACGTAAATAGTTTCTCCCCGCTGGGCGCCACGTCCGCCTGCTTGGAATGCGGAACGGTGCCGCCGGATCGCCCGCAACCCGAGACGGCGGAGCCGGCGCGCGGCCGGCGTGACCGTTGACTGCTGGCCGCATTGCGAGTCAAATTAACGCGATCGAAGCACGTATGCTCCTCCGGGAGAAGGTCATTCTGCAAGCCACAGCGGCGCCGCGTCCCAGGCGATTGCCGGGCGCTACGCGCATTGCGCCGCAGGTCCGGCGCCGGTTCACCTTCGCCGACCCAAGTTTCAGCGTCTCCGCCGCCAACGTCGCCCCCGTGGCCTGCGTCAACTTCGGCACGGTCACCATCGACGAAGGCTCCTGCGTCAGCGTCAGCCTGGACGGCTGGGACGCCTCTTGTGCCGACAGGACGGCCGGCCTGCTGTACAGCTTCGCCGTGGACGGTCCGCCGGGAAGCTATGAGATCGCGCCGGCGGGCAATTGCGCGACGATCTCGTTCTACGATAATGGCTCGTTTACCGTCTACGCCACCGTCACCGACAAAGACGGCGGCTCGTCACAGTACACGCTCAAAGCAGTGACCGCGAACAACGTCGCCCCGACGGGCTGCTTCAGCGTGAACCCCACGACCCTGGACGAGGGCGGCTCGGTGGCGGCCTGCATCACGGATGGCTACGACCCATCCTGCGTTGACACGCTGGATTACGGGCTGCATTACAGCTTCGCCGTGGACAGCGGCGGCCTGGCCAGCGGTTGGGCGTCGGCCGACACCCCCTCGGGCACGTGTTTGACATTCAATGACAACGGCTCGTTCACCGTTTACGGGCGGATTCTCGACAAGGACAACGGCTACACCACGTACTCTGTCGAGGGCATCACGGTCAACAACGTCGCGCCGACGGGGTGCTTCACCGTCAGCAACGCGTTCCCGAACGAGGGCGAGAGCATCACGGCGAGCTTCGACACGCAGTACAACCAGGACCCGTCATGCGTGGACCGGGCGGCCGGGCTGCGTTACAGCTTCGCCCTGGATCCCGGCAGCCTGGCCGCAAGGTACGATCTGGCGTCGGACGGCACCAGCGCCCAGATCACGTTCGCGGGCAGCGGCGGCACGGTCTACGGGCGCATTTTCGACAAGGATGGCGGATCCAGCGACTATTCGCAGGACGTTTGCGTCAGCAATGTCCCGCCGAGCGTCACCGCTTCGGCGGATAACTCCACGATCTACCTCGGCGACACGCTTTCGGGCTCGGGCTCCTTTGACAACCCCGGCACGAGCGAGACGTACACCGCGACGATCGACTACGGGGACAGCACCACGTCGGATCCCTTCCAGGTTTACAAGAACACCGCTTTCACCTTCTCCCACCTCTACGCGGCGCCCGGATCGTATACAGTGAACGTCAGCGTCAGCGACGGGAGTTCGAGCGGCAGCGCGTCGTTCGGCGTGACAGTGAACGCGGTGACGCCTAACCTGGAGTCGGAGGTAGTTCCGAACGAGTCGGACGACCTGCCGGAGGTCGCTGGAGACGATTACACTACGATCACCTTCCGGGTCCACTTATTTGCCCTGGATCCTCAGAATCAGCCAGTTCCGGCAACTGGGGTGAATTGGCAGGCATATGGCGTGGATGCCGGAAGCGATGCCACGATTTGGGAGATCAGCGGCGGTGGCGCAGCTTGGACAATCAACGGCTCGACCGCCTCGCTCAGCGAGAACGGTTCCTATGATGGCACGTCCTTTGATGTCTCTGTCGTTGTGGCCTTCGCCGAAGCAGGGGTCAAACAGGTGACGCTCGGCAGCACGGTCGGCTATTGCGGTTCGGACGGACCCGCCACGCTCTCAAGCAGCAGTTCCTCATCCCGTCGTTCCATAAAGCCGGGCAATCCCAGTACCCCGGTGGTCACACCGACTCAAATATATCACATCAACGACGTGAACGGAGCAGGCGGCAACGGTGGTCATTCAGCCATCATCATACCGAATGGGAGCGGTTGCACGTACTATTCGTACGACAATACCAACAAAGTCACGACGATGAACTACAACAACATCACGGAGGCCCTCCGGTGCGCAAAAGCTGCGGGATACACACGCGAGGAGCACTGGAACGTGACTGCGACGCAGGCTACCGACGCCCGGGCCGCCGCAAGCGCGTACAACAACACGCCTTACACCGTCGGCGCCCATAATTGCTGGAATATGGTCTATGACGCCCTCCACGCGGCCGGCACGGACGCTTTCAACCAACAGCGCACACCGAACCTCGAGTTTTATGACAACAGTCCTAGCGGCGGCGGCAGCGCGGTCGGCGAATCGGGTCTTTGATGAGGATACCTATGAGATTGCTGTACGCGTGCATTCTGACGGCGGTCATGGCCTTGGGCCATCCCACTGCTCTCGCGAAAGCGCCAGCCCGAACGCTGGTGCCAACAACTGAGCCAGCGTCCGGATACGCCTCCACGGACTTGGTTGTGTCCTTCTACGGTGCGTTGCTCGAAGAAGGCCCGCCGACGCTGGAACAAGAGAGGGCGTTGTTCACGCCTTCATCCGTGGTACGGCGCCGCCTTGCTGTCGGCAAGCAAGATCCGCGAGATGCGCAGGATCTTGAGCCCATGCACCGGACTCCTGAATATTGGAAGCGGCGGCGCCTGGAGGACGAGAAAGCTGCCGCTGCGGGACCGGTGGTCCTGACATATTTCCGAAAGCACAAAGACTGGTTCCTCCCGGTTGGCATGACCTCCCTCAATGAGATGTCAATATCGTCGCCCTCACATTTCGTGCGGAGTCTGGGCCAGATGAAAGAACCGCCCGAACGCGACAGCGGCTTCGTGCTGGCAGCCTTTGTACATGACAGAGGAGCGCCGCCGCAGCAGGTGCGATGGCGCACGATAGTGTTCCAGATCCGCGGCGGAAAGATTGACCCGGACTGTATTCAGTTGGATGGTTTTGGCAGCAGAGAGAGCACATTGACCGAAGTTCTCAAGGAGTAGTCTGACGAGCTGAAAACGGGACACGAGGATCGGAAAACGGGACATGACTCGAATCGCCCCGGGCGCGGAAAAGGGGATGCGTAAATTTATATGAGCCGTGTGGGGTCCGCCGCAATACCGCCCGCGATGACCCGAGCGCCATCCACGGCCTGGCCGCCATCATCAACAACGAAGCCGGCGCCAAGCTCGTCGAGCAGGTCGGCTCCCAGCAGCCCGGCCTCTACAGCGTCATCGTCCAGTACGCCCTCAATGGCGATTCCGACCTCAACGGCCGCCTCGACGCCGACGACTATTTCCGCATGGATGTCGCCTATCGCCTGCAAGCCGACGGCCAGCACTCCGGCTATCGCAACGGCGACATCGACTACCAGAGCGGAATCTCGGCCGACGACTTCTACCTCATCGACCAGGCCTTCATCCGCCAACCAGCCCCGCTGGCCGCCGGCGCAGCTCCCGCGACCGGCCCCGACGCCGCGAATCTGCTGGCCGAGGAGTTCCCGACCCCCGAAATCCTCAGTTGATCCGGAAAAAACATATCCACAGATTTCACAGATTACACAGATCAATCTCCGCCAATCTGTGAAATCTGTGTAATCTGTGGATCTTCTTCCCGCGGGACCACCGGCTCGCCCTCCCACGCGCGCTGCGCCAATTGACCACCCCGCCCCGGCAAATCCCTCGCTTTCCCGCGAAAAACCCCGCCACCGTTTCGCGATGCTGCGCCGCGCGAGCCCATTTGCGCAACACCCCCGCATAGGTTGAAGGGGCGCGCCACCCGCGACTCTCACCGGCCGACGTCACGCCGGCGCAGGTGGCCACCGCTCAACCAAGGAGCACCCATGCCTTCCGCACTATCGGCCATCCGCTATCTGCTATCCACTGGCAACTGGCAACTCGGAACTGGCAACCAGCCACTGGCAACGCGCCGCTCCATGGGTGTCACTTCCGCGTCGTTTGGTGTGCGGGCAGACAAAGGGGTCATAAGCCAATTTTTTACAGCAGTCAAAGACGCAAACCTTTCTTTGGGCGAGCACGCGGAAAACGGGACATGATTCAAATCGCCGATTCCAGCCTCTCCATCGCCGATGGCACAACTCTCGACTTGGCCGACAACACCCTGATCATCGGCTGCGCCAACCAGTCGGCCGCCGAGGCCACGCTGGCCACGATCAACGCGAAGATCGCGGCCGCTCGCAATGATCCGGCCGGGATGTGGCAGGGAAAGGGCCTCACGAGCAGCGCCGCCCGCGATGATCCGAGCGCGATCCACGGCCTGGCCGCGATCATTGATGATGGATCTCAGATTTCAGATCTCAAATCTCAGAACGCGCCATACAGCGTCATCGTGAAGTATGCCCTCAACGGCGATTCGGACCTGAATGGCGTGATCGATGCCGATGATTACTTCCGCATGGACCGCGGGTATCGGCTCCAGGCAAGCTCCGACTATCGTGGCTATCGCAACGGCGACATCGACTTCCGGGGCGGAATCTCGGCGGATGATTTCTACCTGATCGACCAGGCGTTCGTGCGGCAGGCCGCGCCGCCGGCGATGGCCGGGGCTGCGGCGGCGGCGGCGAGGGTGGCGGATGTGCTGGGGGAGGAATTTCCGATTTTTGTTTTTTGAGTTTCGATTTTTGATTTGAGTCGGGATTTGGGGATTCGCGCCTTGAACCTCTCCCGCTTGCGTCGCATCGCCATGAACAAGCTCAAAGGCAATCCAAGCAACGACAGACTGAAGAACAGACGTTACCGGTGCGCCATTGATCCGACATACTTACTGCAAATGCTCAAGCAGTAAAAGTACATGCGCTCGCCCGGGGGTTGATCCCACCAACTGATGGGTTATACTGCCATGTGGGATAGGAATAGTGCGTTATCGCGACGGCCACTTGCAGGCCGCGCATTGGCGTTCATTCGGAGGGATGTGATGTCGGATATCCTACCGCGATTGACCGGCCGGCGCAGCGCTGTTGGCCTCCCTTCAGCGGATCCAGGACCAGGCCGGCTTCATTCCCGATGAGGCGATCGCGCTACTGGCCGCCGCATCCGACGCCACGGAAGCTGAGGTTCGCGGCCTCATCGAGTTCTACCGCTCGCTGCGAAGCGCGCCGCCCGGCCGGCACCGAATCTGTGTCTGCCGGGGTGATTCCTGTGCGGCGACGGGTGCGCGGGGAATCGCCGACGCGGTCGAATCGCAGCTCGCCGTAATAGCCGACGCCAGCGTGACCGTCGAGAGCGTCCATTGTCTGGGCGCCTGCGCCCTGTCGCCAGCCATCTCGATTGACGCCGATGTGCATGGCCGGCTCACCCCCGACGAGATCCCGTCGCTGCTGGGGGAGGTGAAGCGTGGTTGAGGTGTTCCTGTCGCAGGACAGCGCCAGCAGGGCCGCGGGCGCCGGCGAAGTGGCAGCGCAGGTGGCAGCGGCGTCTCGGCGCTGCTCCGATCTCAGGTTGACGTACACCGGCAGCCGCGGCGCCTGTTTCCTGGAACCGATCGTGGAAGTCACCACGCCGCTCGGCGCGTGGCGTACATCGACG
Organism: uncultured Phycisphaerales bacterium; assembly: GCA_963836515.1. Classification (GTDB taxonomy): domain Bacteria; phylum Planctomycetota; class Phycisphaerae; order Tepidisphaerales; family Tepidisphaeraceae; genus CAWIJX01. Next base: position 298,691 of record CAWIJX010000004.1, on the reverse strand, counting down.
TTCGCGCGGCGGATGTCGGCACGCTGCTGGATCGAGGCATGCTGCAAGGCGCGGAAATCGCGCCCTGGTTTGCAGGCCCAACCGAGAGCATCCCCTTCCTGTGCGATCAGACTGCGCGTGACCTTTGATCGCTGCGGGCGGATCGCCGCTGGATCGCTCGGGGCGTATGAATCGGCCGGTGGATACGTCGCGCTGCGCCGCGCGCTCTCCGAGCGCAGCCCGGCCGACATTATCGACGAGGTGCGGCGCAGCGGCCTGCGCGGCCGGGGAGGCGCTGCATTTCCGGCCGGCGCCAAGTGGCAAACCGCTGCGGCCGCGGATGCCGATGAGAAATTCGTCGTGGCCAACGGCGATGAGGGCGACAGCGGCGCCTATGCCGATCGCATGCTCATGGAGGGCGACCCGTTCTCGATTCTGGAGGGAATGACGATCTGCGCGTATGCGGTGGGCGCGCGGCAGGGGCTGATCTATGTGAGGGCAGAGTATCCGCTGCGCACTGGCCTCGATGAGCAGCGCAGTCAAGGTTGCTCGCGAGGCGGGATTCCTCGGCGCGACATCCTGGGCAGCGGAGTCTCCTTCGACGTCGAGGTGCGGTCCGGGGCCGGCGCGTACGTCTGCGGCGAAGAGACCGCGCTGCTGGAGAGCCTCGAAGGCCGGCGCGGAACCGTTCGTCCCAAGCCGCCGTATCCGGCCACGCACGGCCTGTTCGGCAAGCCCACCGTCGTTCACAACATCACCACATTGGCGACGATCACCCCGATCATCCAGCGCGGCGGCGACTGGTATGCCTCCATGGGCACCGAGCGCAGCCGGGGCACGATCGCCCTGCAACTGGCCGGCGCCCTTCGCACGCCCGGCCTCGTCGAGGTTCCGTTCGGCATCACCCTGCGCCGGGTGATCGAGCATTTCGGCGGCGGCGTGCGCGGTGGCCGGAAAATGCTGGGCGTGCAGGTGGGCGGGCCACTGGGCAGTGTGCTGAGCGAGGATCAACTCGACGTACCGGTCGATTTCGACGCCATGGCGGCGGCCGGCGGAATGCTCGGACATGGCGGCATCGTGGTCTACGACGATCGGACCGACCCGCTGGAACTGGCCCATCGCCTCATGGAATTCTGCGCCGACGAGAGCTGCGGTAAATGTGCGCGATGCCGGCTGGGCTCTCAGCGCGCCGTGGAAATCCTCGATTCGATCCAGCGCGGCGCTGGCCAGTTCGGCGACGAGCAGCGACTGGCCGACATCGCCTTCGCCATGCGACATGCCAGCCTGTGCGCGCTGGGCGGCATGGCGCCGGTGGCCATGCAATCGGCGCTGCGGCTATGCGAGGTGGCGAGGTGAGCATGCTCAACATCACCATTGATGGCCGGCCGTATCGCGCAGCAGCGGGCTCGACGCTGATGGACGTGGCGCTGCGCGAGGGGCTGCCGATCGCGGGGCTTTGCAGCTCGCGCCGGCTGCGGCCCTACGGCTCGTGCCGGCTGTGCATTGTGGCGGTGGAGGGCCAGCGAGCGCTTTCGGCCGCGTGTACCATGCCGCTGCGCGAGGGGATGGTGGTCGCGACCGACACACCGGACATCCAGCGAATCCGACGCACGCTCATCGAGCTATACCTGTCGCAGACGACCGATGGCGGCGGCGGCGAGCTGGCGGAACTGGCGGTGCGATATGACGTTGATACGGCGCGATTCCGTGGTGAGCGCCATCGTGTCCGCGCGGCCGCGGGCGATGACGGCAGCCCGTATTTCCGCTTCGATCCTTCGCGATGCGTGCTGTGCGCCCGCTGCGTGCGGGCGTGCGATGAGATCCAGGGCCAGTTCGTGCTGCAACTCGGCGGGCGCGGCTTCGAGACGATCATCCGCGTCGATGGCGGCAGCTTCGAGGGGTTGCGCTGCGTCACCTGCGGCGCCTGCGTGGCCCAGTGCCCGACGGGCGCGCTGGAGGACAAGGCCAATTTCAAATCTCAGATTTCAGATTTCAGATTTCAGATGTCAGATTGCAAATGTCAGATTTCAGATTTCAAATGTCAGATTTCAGATCGCACAACCTGCGCCTATTGCGGCGTCGGTTGCCAGTTCCACGTGGAAACATGCGACGGGCGGATTATCCGGATGCGGCCGGATGAGGATTCGCCCGTCAACGCCGGCCATGCCTGCGTCAAGGGCCGCTATGCCTTCGATTATGTGCGCTCGGCCGATCGCCTCACGCAGCCGCTGATTCGCCAGACAAGAGGTGACGCCCTGCGGCCGGCGACTTGGGACCAGGCCATCGCCCACATCGCCCACCGCTTCGGCGAGCTGCTGCGCAGCCATGGAAGCGACGCCGTCGCTTGCATCTCTTCCAGCCGCGGCACCAACGAAGAGAACTACCTCATGCAGAAGTTTGCCCGTGCCTGCCTGGGGAACAACCACATCGACAACTGCGCGGGTCTGTCACAGCGCCACCGTGGCCGGAATGCAGGAGGTTTTCGGCAGCGGCGCGGCCACGAACTCGCTGGCGGATATCGAGCAAGCCCACCTGCTGCTGATCGTGGGGTGCAACCCGACCGAAGGCCATCCGGTGGTGGGCGCCCGCATCAAGCAGGCCGTGCGGCGCGGCGCCAAGCTCATCGTGATCGATCCCCGCGCCATCGAGCTGACGCGCTTTGCCGACCTGCACCTTCAACTGCGCCCCGGCACAAACGTCGCCGTCCTCAATGGGCTGGCCAATGTGATCATCGCGGAAGGCCTGGCCGACGAGCGGTTCATCAACGATCGCACCGAGAACTACGCTGCATTCCGCGAGGTGGTCGCCAATTACACGCCCCAGCGCGTCGAGGAAATCTCCGGCATCCCGGCCGATGTCCTGCGCCGCGCTGCGCGAATGTACGCCACCAGCGGCGCATCCATGGCGTTCCACGGCTTGGGCGTCACCGAGCACCGCACCGGGTCGTATGGCGTGATGGCCGTGGCGAACCTGGCGATCGTCACCGGCAACGTTGGCCGGCCGGGCGTGGGCGTCAATCCGCTGCGCGGGCAGAACAATGTCCAGGGCTTGTGCGATATCGGCGCGCTGCCCAATGTCCTGCCGGGGTATCAGAAGCCCGACGATCCCGCAGTGCGGGCGCGGTTCGAGCAGACCTGGGGCCGGGCAATTCCGCAGACACCTGGCTGGAAGCTCCCGGAGATGTACGACGCCGCGCTGGCCGGCAAACTGCGGGCGATGTGGATCGTCGGCTACGACGTGGCCCAGTCGGACCCCAACACATCTCTCGTGCGCCGTGCGCTGGCATCGCTGGATTTCCTCGTCGTCTCCGATCTGTTCCCCAGCGAAACGGCGCAGCTTGCGGATGTGGTTCTGCCCGCGGCCGGCGCACTGGAGAAGGATGGCACGTTCACCAATGGCGAGCGGCGCATCCAGCGCGCTGCGCCAAGTAGTCGATCCGCCCGGCGATGCCAGGTCCGACTGGGAGGCAATCTGCGCGGTGGCCACGGCGATGGGATACCCCATGAGCTACGACCGGCCGGCGGAGATCTGGGACGAGATCGCCTCCCTCGCCCCGATGTTTGCCGGTGTGTCGTATGATCGGCTGGAGGGACATGGGCTCCAATGGCCGGTGCCCGATCGGTCTCACGGCGGCACGGCCATCATGCACGTCGATCGCTTCCCGCGCGGCCGGGCGAAGTTCGCCGCCGTCGAGTATCTGCCGAGCGGCGAGCAGCCGGATAGCGAGTATCCATTCGTGCTGGTGACCGGCCGGGTCTTGCAGCACTACAACGCCGGCACCATGACGCGCCGCACGGGCCTGGCGCGGGTGGTCGATCGCGACTGGCTGGAGATACATCCCGACGATGCACGCGATTGCGGGCTGAAAGACGGCCGGCCGGCGCAAGTCGTCAGCCGCCACGGCACCGTGCCGCCTTGCCGCACGTTTCAGCGATCGCGTCGCTCGCGGCACACTCTTCACGAGCTTTCATTTCCCGCAGGCGGCCGTGAATTGCCTCTTTTCGTCTTCATCCGACCTGCTCACTCGCTGCCCGGAGTACAAGGTGCTGGCGGTGGCCATCAGTCCCGCGGAGGTGACGCCATGAACCGTGCCGGCCCCGTATCCAGCGCCAGCGTCATTCGTTGCACGGGCGGCCAGCGCCAGGCATTTTCCGACCACATCGCGGCTGAGGAGCCGCTGGAAATCCGCCTCGGCAAGCAGCGCGTCACAGTGCTCATGCGCACGCCGGGAAATGACGTTGACCTGGCCACCGGCTTCCTGCTGACGGAGGGTCTCATCGCGCATCCGGATGAAATTGTCAGCGTCGACTATTGCCCGAACGTGGGCGATTCGGAGCGCGGCAACGTGCTGGTGGTCCTGCCCGAGCCGAAGCGGTCCATCGCCACGCAGCATCGGGCTTTCTACGCCAGCGCCAGTTGCGGGATTTGCGGCAAGACGGGCATCGAAACCGTAGCTCTGAACGCGCGAGCTACAGACACTGCCATCACCATTGATCTGCCCACGCTGATCTCACTGCCCGGAAAGCTTCGCGCCTCTCAACCCGCATTCGACCAGACCGGCGGGCTTCAGGCGGCCGGGCTATTTGCCGCCGATGGTCAGTTGCTCTGCGCCCGCGAGGATATCGGCCGGCACAACGCGGTTGACAAGGCGATCGGTGCTCTGGCGGCCGCCGGACGATTTCCGTTCAATGATGTGGTACTCCTGGTCAGCGGCCGGGCATCGTTCGAGATCTGCCAGAAGGCCGCAATGGCCGGCATTGGGCTGGTTGCGTCGATTTCCGCGCCGTCGAGCCTGGCCATCGAGCTGGCGCGCGGCTGAACATGACCCTTGCCGGATTCGTGCGCGGCGATGGATGCAACATCTACAGTGGCGAGCATCGCATCGGTTGAGTATCTTCGGTATTCGCACCGTCATGATTGCAGACATGCATGGCCGCACGATCCGTTACCTCCGGCTGTCGCTGACGCCGGCGTGCGACATGCGCTGCGTGTACTGCCGGCCGGCCTCCGCGAGTCGAGCGTCAACGGCCGCGCGGCTCAGCGCTGACGAGATCGATCAACTCGTGCGTCACCTCGCCGGCGGGCATGGACTGCGAAAAGTCCGCCTCACAGGTGGCGAGCCAACTCGGCGGGAAGATCTGCTCGACATCGTGCGACGGCTCGCCCGAATCGAGGCATTGTCCGAGTTGGCGATGACCACCAACGGCGCGACGCTGGAGCGCCAGGCGAAGCCACTGGCCGACGCCGGCCTGCAGCGCGTCAACATCAGCCTCGATTCGCTGGACCCACGGCGATTCCAGCGCATCACCGGCGTCAATGCCCTGGATCGCGTCTTGCGCGGAGTCGATGCCGCGCAAGGCGCAGGCTTGCCCGTGAAGCTCAACACCGTGGTGCTTTGCGGCGAGAACGACGAAGAGCTGCCTCAACTCCTGCGATTCGCGGCCAGACATGCCTTGGAGATTCGTTTCATCGAGCTCATGCCAATGGGCCCGCTCGCCGGCCAGTGGGCCGATCGTTTTGTGTCCGCGAAAGAGATGCGAGGTCGTTTGATCGCGGTCGTGCGACGGTGGACCGCACTCCCGCCCGGCGATGCGCCAGCGCGCGTCTATCAAGCCCACATGATTGACGGCACCACGGCCCGGGTCGGTTTCATCGCGGCCATGAGCTGTCCCTTCTGCGACGGGTGCAGTCGCATCCGCATCGCATCCGATGGGCGGTTCTATCCCTGCCTGATGGACCGGCCGCAGGGCAACGTGCTCTGCGCGATCCGGCCGCATCTCGATGCACAAGCCCTGGACGAACTGCTGTCCCGCGGCCTGCGCCGCAAGGCGTCAGAGCATCCATGCACCGGTGCAGCGGTCATGACGGCGATCGGCGGATAGTGTCGCTGGCGGAAAAACCAGCGGCGGGACGCCGCTGCCACTTTGGTATATGACCCTCCCCGTCTACATCCTCAGCGGCGGCCAATGCTCTCGCTTCGGCTCGGACAAGGCCCGCGCAGTCATCGGCGGCCAGCCGCTGATCCGGCGAATCGCCGACGCGCTCGGGGAAGGGCTTGGCCCGATCACGGTTGTCGCCGAGCGCCAGGACAAATATGCGGATATCGCCCTGCGTACGATCGCCGATCAACTGCCTGGCCTTGGCCCGCTCGGAGGCCTCTACACCGCGCTGTGCGATGTCAACGGCTGGATCCTTCTGCTCTCCTGCGACTTGGCAGACTTGCGGCGGCCATGGATTGACAGGCTTCTTGCCTCGCGTACGCCGCAAGCGCAGGCGGTGGCGTTCCATCACCGTCACTGGGAACCGCTCATCGCCCTCTATCACACATCGCTGCGAGCGGAGGTTCGGCGGCGGTTGCTCGGCGGCCAGCTCGGTCTGCAGTCTCTGCTCGATTCCGTGACATCGGCGGCCGTGCCTCTACCGGCCGATTGGCCAGCGCTGCTTCAGGTCAACACGCCCGCCGAGCTTGAGCAGGCGCGCCGTCATCGCCATGTCTGAAGCGGAAGCGCCAGCGCCCGCCCTGCGCCTGAGCGGGCGCTGACGCTTCCGCTTCAGGCAAGACCGCAGACCGCGCCACTGGACCGGTGAGATGCCGCCTGCTTGACACAAGCCCCCTCCAAATCTAAACCAGTCCGCTCAAACATGAGCTTCACCGGAGAAACGAGATGAAATTGCGCGTCGGCGTCGTGGGCGTCGGAAACATCGGCAGCCTCCATGCGGAGTGCTACAAGAACAATCCCAAGGTCGAGATCGTCGCTGTCTGCGACATCATCAAGGAAAAGGCCGACGCCGCAGCCAAGAAGTTCGGCGGCCGGGCCTTCTACAGCGTCAAGGAGATGCTCGCCAGCGGCATCAAGATCGACGCGTGCAGCATGTGTACGCGAGGCGAGGAGAACGGCTCCGACCATTTCGCTCCCACGATGGAACTGCTCGAAGGCGGCCTGCCCGTCCTCGGCGAGAAGCCCATCTCCAACCGCGTTGAAGAGGGCAGGCAGATGGTGGAGTTGGCGCGAAAGAAGAAGCTTCCGTACGCCGTCAACCTCAATCACCGCTTCACGCCGGCCGCGCTGCGGGCCAGGGAGTGGGTCGATGCCGGGCGCCTGGGGCAACTGGCGATCATCAACATGCGCATGTGGATCAACAACCCGGTCGAGACCTCGCCCTGGTTCCATCTCCGCGCCCTGCACCCTCATTCCTTTGACGTGATGCGCTACTTCTGCGGCGACGTGAAGAGCGTGGCCGCATTCATGGTCAAGGGCGAGGGCCGGAAGATCTGGTCCAACACCCAGGTCCTGCTCCAGTTCGCCAATGGCGTGGTGGGCAACCTCACCGGCAGCTACGACGCCGGCGGCAGCTACGGCCTGGAGCGATGCGAGGTCGTCGGGTCCAAGGGCCGCTTCGTCATCGACGACGCCTGCGAGCATCTCTACTTCTACCCGCGCAACACCATCGAATACGAGAGCTTCCACTACCTGGGCGGCATGCGGTCCTTTGGCGAAACCTTCAAGAGCCGCATCGGCTCGTGGGTCGATCAGCTCGAGGCAAAGACCCCGTGGGACAAGATCGACGGCTCCGGCGAGGATGCGCTGAAGGTCCAGACGATCATCGAGGCGGCCATCAAGTCGTGGGAAACGCACACGATTGTGGACTTGTAGGGATTTCAGATTTCAGATTTCAGATTGCAGATTGCAAATTTGAGATTTCAGATTTCAGATTTGCGATTGCCAGGATCAGACCATGATCAAACTCGGTGTCAACTCGGTGCTTTTCGGCGCCTTCGACTTCGCAACCGCGGCCAGGCACATCGCGATGGCGGGCTACGACGGCGTGGAGATTTCGGCCATCAAAGGCATGTGCGAGCATCTCAACCTCGACCAGTGGCGCAGCCGGGCCGCGGAGCTGAAGCAGATCTCCCAGGACAACCATCTTCCGTTTCTCTCGATGGAAGAGGCGGGGCTGGATGAGGATCGGCTCATGAAGGCATACGAGGCCGGCGCGGAGATCGGCATCCCGATCGTCAACGTCGGCCCCGGCGGCAAGAGCGAAGTGGAAGAGGACTTCGTGCGGCAGACCGATCTGCTGGCGAAAATGGCCGAGAAGGCCAGGCCATTTGGCGTGACGCTCTGCTGCAAGGCCCACGTCGGCGCGGCGATCTACAACACGCCGACCACGTTGCGGGCGATGAAGAAGATCGCCGCCCCGGCGTTCGGCGTGGACATGGACCCCAGCCACATTTACCGGGCCGGCGAAGACCCGGCGGCCGCACTCAAGCCCATTCTGCAGCGCGTGAAGCACGTTCACATCCGCGATTGCCTTGGCTGCGGACCCGCGCCCGGCACGCCGCAGAACCAGGCATGTGGCCGAGGCGATATCGACCTGTACGCCTATTGCCAGGTGATGGTCGAGGGCAAGTACGACGGCCCCGTCGTGCTGGAAGTAATCGGCGCCGGCAAGCTGGCATTGCCGGATGTCTGCATCATCGCGGCGGAGAGCTATGGATACCTCAACGCGTGCCTGAAGAGGCTGAAAGCCAGATAGAGGAAGGAAGAAGAAACCAACATGAAGCGCAAACCCAATCTTCTGCTCGTCGGCATCGACAGTCTTCGGCCGGACCACATGAGCCTCTACGGCTATCCGCGCCTGACCACCCCGCACCTCGACAGGTTCGTCGCGGGCGGCTCGATCTTTAGCAACACCTTCAGCCCGAGCATCCCGACCACGCCGGGCTATTCCAGCATGTTCACCGGGATGGACGTGTTCGGCACCGACGTCGTCGCCCTTCGCCACGAAGGCGGACTGGGCAAACACGTCACGACCGTGGCCGAAATCCTGGGCAAGGAAGGCTACGCCACCACCTGCGTGGGATTCAGCGGCAATCCGGCCTCGCGCGGATTCCAGAAATACCTCGACTTCGATGGCTGGGGTTCCTGGAAAGAGGGCCGCAGCCACAAGGCCGAGAACCTCAATGCCGTGACGATCCCGGAGCTCAAGCGTTTGGCCGGCGGCAAGAAGCCGTTCTTCCTGTTTCTGCGCCACATGGATCCCCATGCGCCCTACCTGCCGCCCGAGCCGTTCCACCGCATGTTCTACGACGGCAACGAGTTCGACAAGAAACACAAGTCGCTCGAGCCGGTGATGGAATTCAAGCCGTTCTGCGACTTCTTCGCCACTTGGTTCCCCCCCGGCTGCCGCGACAAAGACTACATCATCGCCCAGTACGACGGCGCCCTGGCCTACATGGACTCCTGCATCGCCAACATCTTCGCGACGATGCGCACGCTCGGGATTGAGGAAGAGACGCTGGTCGTGATCGACTCCGATCACGGCGAGACCCACTACGATCACGACTGCTTCTTCGATCACCACGGCATCTACGACTGCACGCTGCACATCCCGCTGGTGTTCGTCTATCCCGGCAAGGTGCCGGCCGGCACGCGATTCGCCGACTACTGCCAGATGAAGGACATCCTGCCCACGACGCTGGAACTGATGGGCATCAAGACCGGGATCAAGTTCGATGGCCGGAGCCTCGTGCCGCTGATGCGCGGCAAGGATCGCATGCCCGAGCCGGAGTTCTACATCACCGAGTGCACCTGGATGCGCAAGCACGGCTGGCGCACGCCGCAGTGGAAGCTGATCCACGCCCTTGAGCCGGACTTCCACTTCAAGCCCGAGGTGGAGCTGTACAACCTGGTGACCGACCCGCGGGAGAACCACAACCTCGCCGCCAAAGAGCCCGAAATCGTGAAGATGCTCGAGGCCCGCATGCAGGCGTGGATCGCCAGGCGCGAAAGGAAACCGGCCGCCGCAACCCGATCTACACCAACCTCAACTGGCACGGCAAGGGCTGTGGGCCGTTTAAGACCTCCCAGCAGGCCTATGACACCCTGCACATCGGCTCGCCGGGCGCGGCCAAAAGCCTGCAGCAGAAGGAGCTTCAGCTCCAGCGCAGCGCGAAGAAGCTCTGATCGTGCCAAAGATGTAGGAGAGAAGTTGCCATGATGATCACCGTCATCGGCCGCGGCCACGGTGGCACGCGCGCCATGTCCCATACCCTCAGCGCCAGCGGGGTCTACATGGGCGCCCAGATCAACGAATCGGGCGACCTGGTCCCGCCCGAGGACATGTACGAGGCGTGTCGGGTCTTCGCCCGCCATGTCGTCCACCTCGGCGGCATGGAGTGGGACTGGTCCAAAACCCACACCATGCCCATCGATCCGGCCTTCAAGCGGCTCGTCGAGTCCTATCTGTCCTCGGTGCTGTCCAACGATTCGGGGCTCAAGGGCTGGAAGATCCCCGAGACCGTGCTGGTCTTTCCGTGGATCGTCCGCATGTTCCCGGAGATCCGCTACATCTTCTGGGTGCGCGACCCGCGCGACTGCATCCTCGGCAGCCACGTCACCGACGACCTGTCCGACTTCGGCGTACACTACGACAAGACCGAAGACCTGCGCCGTCGCCGCGCCATCAGTTGGAAGTACCAGCGCGAGATCGTCAAGGCCACGCCCCTGCCCAGGCACTGGCGGCACGTGCGCTTCGAGGACATGGTCCTGCGCCAGGAAGCGACGCTGGCCAAGCTGGAGAAGTTCCTCGGCTTTCCGCTGGCCAGGATACCCATGCGGCCCGATTCCGTCGGGCGTTGGAAGAAGGATGATGGCACGCACGACTTCGACTTCTTCCTGGAAGATCTGATCGAGCAGGGATACGAATTGCCGCCGAAGGTTTCCGCCCGGCAGCCGGCCTGACGATGGAGGAATCATCATGTTGCGCGTGTGCGTGATCGGCATGGGGCCCATCGGCAACCTGCACGCCGACATCTACAAGGGCGATCCCCTGGCCAGGCTCGCGGGCGTCTGCGACATCCGCGCCGACCGCGCCGAGGCCGCCGGCCAGCGCCTGGGCGTGCCGCATTACCTCAGCGCCCAGCAACTGCTCGATGCGCAAAAGCCCGATCTGTGCAGCGTGACGACCGGCGGCTACGAGTACAGCAGCGATCACTATGAGCCCACGCTCCAGGCCCTTCGGGCCGGCTGCCACGTGCTCTGCGAGAAGCCGATCTGCAACGAGATCGACAAGGCCGAGGAGATGGTCCGCGTGCGCGCGCCAGCACAAGCGGTGCTTCGGCATCGACCTCAACCACCGCTTCACGCCCGCCGCACGCCTGGCCAAGCAGTGGCAGACTGAGGGCCGGCTCGGCAGCCTGCTGTTCGTGAACATGGCCCTGTGGATCGGCAAGCCCGAGGACTACGAGTCGCCCCTCTTCCATCTCAAAGCCCTCAACCCCCACTCCGTGGACATCATGCGCTACTTCGCCGGCGACGTCGCCCGCGTCCAGTGTTTCGCCATGAAAGCGCCGGGACGCACGATCTGGTCCACCGCGTCGATCAACATGCAGTTTGCCAACGGCGCGGTCGGCCACCTCACCAGCAGCTACGACATCAAGCGCGGCCACCCGATGGAACGGTGCGAGGTGGCCGGGTTGAACGGACGGGTTGTGGTGGACGACATGTGGCGCGAGGCTACGCTGTACCCAGCGGGCGAGCCGGTGAAGTCGGTCTACACCAACCCCGTCTTCGGCGGCTATCGCGGCTTCGACGACACCTTCCGCGAACGCATCCACACGTTCCTCCAGCAAGTGGCCGACGGCGCCAACCCCGAGGATATCGACGGCAGCGGCGAGGCCGGATTGGCCGCCCAGAAGGTCATCGCCGCGGCCATCGAATCGCTGACGACGGGCCGCATCGTGGATGTGGGATAAGCGAAGGTAGCCTGGACCCCGGGAGAACGCCGATGAAAACGAGAGCTATCGGGTTGAGCTTGCTGGTGCTGGCGGGGGCGATCAATGCCGGCTGCGCCGGGGAAGGGGCCACCATGCCCGCTGACAAGCCGATCTCGCCCAGGAACTGGAATCGCATCGCCGTGATCGGGCACTCCTTCACGGACGGCAATACCTGGCCGTACCTGGTGCGCCAGGCGATCACGGACGCCGGCCGCCCGGAGCCCATCCTGATCAACGCCGCCGGTGGAGGAGATGTGGCAGGCGACAACCTGCGGCGTCTGGACTGGGCCGTGCTGAAGTACGAACCGGACCTGGCGATCATCATGGCCACTGCCCACAACGTCAAAAGAATGACCGACGAGGAGTTCCGCTCCGCCATGGACGAGATGATCAGGAAACTCCAGGCCCGCCATGCCACGGTCCTGCTTCTTTTTGGATACATGCGATGTCCGGCCGGCATGGAACCGGCCGACATGGCGAATGCGAACAAGGTGCGGGAGGTGGTGCGGAAGGAAACCGAGAGAATCGCGGCCGACGCGAAGACGCCCGACTCCCAGAGGCGCGGCGAAGACCAGATTCATCGCGACCTGGCGGCGAAGTACAACTGCCTCATCGCGGACATGAGGCCGTACCTGGTGAAGTCATTCGAACAGGGCAACTGGCAATGGGAGCCCGATCGGTCGCACTTGAACCTGGAAGGGTACAGGGCGGTGGCCCGGGCCGCGCTGGACGCGCTGGGCTACCAGAAGACTCCGGTCCCTCAGAAGCTGAAGATCAAGATTCTGCCGGGGCTGGTCACCCCGATACGAATCCGTGCGGCCAGGAAGGACGAGGCGGCTCTCGACGAGAAAACCGTCCTTCAAGTCAAACCCGATGACACGTGGGTAACCTACGAGCTTCCGGAGAAGGCGCCCCTTGATTCGTGGTGGCCGGACCAGGTGCGCCAGGAAGGTTACGCGATGTCCGTTGAGAAGGTTGTCGGCAAGGCGGGCCGCTACATCGGCTTCGCGACGATCAGGTCCGACAAGCGGGCCACGGTATACGTCAATACAAGCGGGGGGCTCCAGTCGGTGTGGTTCAACGGCAAGCGGATCCACAAGGCCGGGGAATGGAATGGATTCCACGCTGGCGCAGAGCGCATTGCCGTCGAGATGCAGGTGGGCGAGAACACGCTCATCTTCGAGTCGGGGTCTCAGTTTGCGTTGACCGTTACTCCAAACGCGTTGTGGTAGAAATCTCAATCACCCAAGGCCGGCAGCTTGGCGCGGGCCTCCTTGGCCGCCTCGGTGGCCGGATAGAGCTTGATGATCTCCCTCAGCCTGGCGCGGGCCTGCTCTTTCATATCGTTGTCGATGTACATCTGCGCGGCCTTCAGCCTGGCGCGGGCCAGTTCCTCGGGACTCGGAACCGGCTGCGATGCGGGGACTGACATCTGTGCCGGGCCCACCGTCGGCTTCGGCGCGGCGGGGCGGGGGAGGACCTGGATTTTCGCCGCCCGCTTTCGCTCATCGTAGTACCACTCGATCGTCACCCTGTCTCCGGGGTTCAGTGCCTTCATGGTTTCAATAGCCTTCGCATCGAAGCCGCCCTTCTTCGTGTCCTTGTCGATCACAAAGGCCGGCCAGTAGCGCTCGGTGAAGTCCTGCTTGAGGACCTGGAAGCCTGACAGGTCGAACACGCCCGTCTTGAACGCCTTCTGGAACAGCTCGACGGGGCCTGCGCAGGCTATGAAGTCCGGCCTGGCGGCCGGCTTGACGTCAATGTAACAGGCCTTGTCGCCGACCTCACATGCCACCACGGTGCCCTGCACGGTACCCGTCAACGAGTAGTTGATCACCCTCCTGCCGCCGGTCACCTGCTCGGATCGCTTCGGCGAAGGGACGAGGGCGGAGGCCTCGGTCACCACGGCGTCCTCGCCCTGTCGCTGCCACTTGAGCAAGACGAGGTTCGGCACAAAGAGTTTCTTGACCGCGGCATCCACGCTGGGGCTGACGGCGCCGCCCGGCACAGCCAGGAGATACTTCTCCGGCTCCTGCTTGCCCTCGGGCTTGACCATGATGTAGGCGTCCTTTCGGTCGATCAGGATCCCCACGACGTTGCCGCTCCTGGCCGGCGGCGGCGTCTTCTTCTCCTCGGCCGCGGCGGCCCGTCCCGAGAGCAGTGTCACCAGGCCCAGCATCAGCACGATAGCCGGAAGTCGATGATTCATGGTTCTCGCCTTTCGTGTCTCTTGGGCAGGCCGGACGGCGTTGGCTATGACTGTCCTGACGCCATTCGCCGCCTCGCGGCAGCCAGCGATCACGCTGTTAATACCCCTCTCAGCGCGTTGCGGTTGCATGCCGTGGGCATCGGAAGGATACTGGCAGGTGGAGGAAGAGATGAGAAGCACGATGATCGTGGCAGGCGTTCTGGTGCTTTCGGCCGCGGTCCTGGCCGGTACTTACGAAGCGCCGCTCGATGTGAAAAAGGACGGCAAGGTCACCTTCGTGTCGGCCCCCAGGGCCGAAGCCGCCGGCGGCAAGGTCAAGATCAGCTTCGAGATCTCCGCCCCCACCGACGTGGAGGTGGCCATCGTCGACGCCCAGGGCAAGGTCGTTCGCCACCTCGCCGCCGGGCTCCTCGGAACGAATCCACCGGCGCCGTTCCAGAAGGACATCCTCGCCCAGGAGGTCTTCTGGGACCGCACGGACGACGCCGGGAAGCCGGCCGCGGGCGGGGCGCTGCGGGTCCGCGTGCTCGCGGGCCTGAAGCCCACGCTCGAAAAATACGCCGGCTTCGATGGCAACACCTTCGGCGGTTACATCAAGGCCCTGGCAGTCGGCAGCCATGGCGAGCTGTTCGTGATGCTCTCGGATTATTTCCGGGGCCGCTCCGCCATGCGCGTGCTCGACAAGGATGGCAAGTACCTGCGGACCATCATGCCCTATCCGGCCAATACGCCGCCAGAGCGCACCAAAACGGTCGGGACGCTGGACATCGAGGGCGAGCGTCTACCCCTCATGATCAACGCCCTGGCCGGCACGATCTATCCGCTGACCAACGGCCTGAAGAACCAGACCATGGCCTGGCATCCCAAGGGGTACCTGGTGCTGGCCAGCGGCTGCGGCACGATGGCCGAGCAAGGGCCGCCGCGCTACCTCCTGGCCATGCACCCCGAGGGCGGTTCGCCGGAGGGCGTCAATTACGTCGGCCCGCAGTTTCGCAAGGGCACCAAGGGGATGCTCGGCGGCGATGGCGAAGCCGGCGTCGACTTTCTGGACCATGTCGCGATCGGCCCGGACGGCCAGTGGGCCTACATGACCAACTACTCCAGCAATCGCGGCTTCAAGCAGCGACACGGCGTCTACCGTCTGCAGTGGGCCGACCAGGAGGCCGAGCGGCTCTTTCTTGGCCAGGACCAACCGGGCGACGGCGACGGACAGTTCAACGATCCCGAAGGACTCGCCACCGACCGCGCCGGCAATATCTACGTCTGCGATCGCGGCAACAACCGCGTGTGCATCTTCTCCGCCGACGGCAAGCCCCTCGGCCGCTTCGCGGCCGAAAGCCCCGAGCTGATCGCGGTCCACCAGGTGACCGGCGAGATCTACATTTCATCCAAGAAGAAGATCACGCTGGAGAGCTACCGAACGGAGCGATGGGGCAACTCGACGCTGTTCAAGTTCTCGGCCTGGGGAAACGGCGCGCCAAGGGAACTGGCCCGCCTGGCCAGGCAGTCGGTTGCGGTCATGGCATTGGACTCGATGGCTCAACCGGCAAAGCTCTGGGTGGCCGGGCGGGCCGAGTCCTCGGGCCTTATCCCGGTGATGGACAAGGGCACATCGCTTGAACCCGGCCAACGGGTTGACAACAACAACGGCCTGCGCTATCCGGTGTTCCTGGCCGGCGACGTGGCGCGCAACCGCATCCTGTACCACGAGGGCGGTGGCAGCGGACCACCGAAGATCACCACGATGGACCTGGCCACCGGCAAGACGCAGCCCTTGTGCAGTGGCCTGGAACCGGCCCTGGACCGCGACGGCAACGTCTACACGCTCGATGGCTATAACACCAACTCCATCTCGCGTTACGACCCGGCCGGCAAGCCGCTGCCGTTCCCTGCCACTGGTTCCAACAAGATCAAGACCCGAACCTACCGGGCCTATGGGCCGAACTTGGGCGCTCGCGGCCTGTGCATCGGCGCAAACGGCGACATCTATTTCCTGCGCGCGACCAACTACGGCAAGGCCGGCGAATACGGCGGCCACGTCGATGTGTTCAATCCTGATGGCACAGTCAAGAAGGAGGACCTCATCGCCGGCGCCGGCTATGGCGACTGCGGCCTGGGGGTGGACGCGGCCGGGAACATCTACATGGGCGTCAACATCAAGCCCGCCGACAAGCCCTACCCGACCGCCTTCATGGGCAAGCTGCCGGCCAAGCCATGGCTGTGGTGGCGGGGCGAGCATCGCGATGCCCCTTGGGGCTATTCCTACTACAACAGCTATCTCTGGCATTGGGGCGCGGTGATGAAATTCCCGTCCAGCGGCGGCGCCTTCTATGGCCACCATCCCTGGAACCTCAAGCGTGCCGACTACGGCCAGCCCACGCCCTTCGACAAACTAACCAACGCTCCGGCCGACGCCATCTCCTACCGCTCGGCGTACCTGGGCTATGAGATCAAAGCCGCCGGTGCCCTGTGGCGCTATCCCGGCTGCGGCATCGTGCCCAGCTCGGGTGATGGGCTACAGCCCGACCCCGGTTGCGTCTGCTACGTTTCAACCCTGGCGGCCGACGAGTACGGCCGCGTCTTCGCCCCCAACGTGTTCCGCTTCTGCGTTGAGATGCTCGACACCAACGGCAACCAACTCGCGCGGATCGGCGCTGACGGAAACTCAGACTCCGCCGCCCCAGGAAACAAGGTCCCGGAACCGGAAGATGGCAGCGGGAGCTTCGTTTACCCGACCTATGTGTCCGTCAACAAAGGCAGTGTCTTTGTGCTGGACAGCGTCAATCGGCGGGTCGCGGTCTTCACCATGCAGCCTACAGTCGCGGCCGAATGTGCTGCGCCCTGAATCCTGCGGGAGGAATCGTCGCCAGGGTGGACGCGGGTCGGCGGGGCCGACGGTGTGTTGCGGTGAATTGGAGTGCAGAGAGAACGACGCGGTCTTGGCCAGGCAAGGACCACACAGGAGGTTCGCCATGCGTATGTCGGGCAGCTCGTTGAGCTGGGTTGCGGCGATTTTTCTGGCGGTGGCAGGATCGCAACCTGTGTGGGGCGGCGATCGAGCAATCCCCAGGCCGCTGCCGGAGCATCCCGGAAATGTGTTCCTGGCCGGGGAAGACGTTCACGTCGCGCTGCCGAAGGAGGCTTCGGGCGCGTGGAGGGCCGTGGACTACGACGGGAAAGTGGTCGGCGAAGGCCAAGCCGTGGGACAGATCAGCCTCGGCCGATTGCCGGCCGGTTACTACGAGGTGCGCTACGATGAGCACAAGCCGGCGATCGCCGTGGGCGTGCTGGCGCCATTGGCGGAGCCGACGCCGAAGACTTCGCCGATCTGCGCCGATGTGGGCATGTCCTGGAATTACCCGGTGCCTCGGCGAGCGGCGGTGGCGAGCCTGTGTGCGCTGGCCGGGTTGAACTGGGTCCGCGATCGCCTGGACTGGGGCAACATGGAGCCGCGCCGGGGGGAGTTTCGGCCGGCGAAAGATAACAGCTATGACATCACCGCCCAGGTGGAGAGCGCGGCCGGGCTGCAAATCCTCCAGGTGAATCACCGATCGCCCAAGTGGGCCAGCGCCAGGAGCGAGCGGTTCCCGACCGATCTGCGCGACGCGTATCGGTTCTACCGCGAGATGGCCAAACGGTGGCAGGGGCAGGTGCAGGCGTTCGAGCCGTGGAACGAGGCCGACTGGGTCATGTTCGGCGGCCACACCGGCGCGGAAATGGCATCGATGCAAAAGGCCTGCTACTGGGGCCTGAAGGCGGGGAATCCCCAGATGATCGTTTGCCAGAACGTGTTCGCCAACTACTTCCCGCGGATCATCGCCGATTTTCACGCCAACCAGGCCTGGCTCTATTTTGACACGCTGAGCTTCCATCACTACTGGGCGATGGATGGGCTGTCGAAATATTACCGCCAGTTCCGCGAGATCTCCGGCGGCCGGCCAATCTGGGTCAGCGAGTGCAACCTGCCGGTGGAGTGGTCGGGCGATGAGAAGCTTCGCGAGCTGAGCGACCAAAACCTGCGCGAGCAGGCGCATCGGCTGGTACGGCTGCTGGCGCTGTCGATCCACGAGGGCGCGTCCGAGACGTTCTGGTTCTACTTCCCGCACTACACGGAGGGCAAACAGCAGTTCGGCATCGTCCACGCCGACCTGACGCCGCGGCCGGGTTATCTGGCGTTGGCAGCCATGGGGCGGCTGATGGCGGACGCCAAGCCGCTCGGGCGGCTCAGGTCGGAGAACAAGGAGTTGACGGGTTATCTGTTCCGCGCGCGGCCGGATGGGAAAGAGCGGATTGTCCTAATCGCATGGACGAAGAAAGATGCGGCGGAGTTGCCCTTGAAGATTCCCGCGTCTGCCGTGTTCGACACGATTGGGCGAGTACGCAATGAGGCTGGGACAACCCTGAAGGTCACCGATGCCCCTGTGTTTGCCGTCTTCCCATTCTGACTCGAAGGATAGTCTCGACTTTGAGCCTGCCCCGGCGCTGCCGCGGATGGCCGAGGGCAAGCCGTCGCCGGTGGTGTTGCAGGCGACCTGGCCGGAAGAGAAGTCAACGGCTCCGGCCGTCGACTGGCTGCAGTCGTGCTACCACATCGGCTCCGACGATCCAGAGCGCATTCCGGTCTACATCTACAACTTCGGCGAGGCTCGCGCGGAAGGGCGACTGATGGTCAAGGGGCCGAAGGACTGGAAGTTGGCACTTCCCGCCCAAGTCGCCGTGGAGCCCATGGGCCGCGCCGATCTGGCTCTGGGATGCGACCTGCGCGGCATCTCGCGGCTCACGCTTGGAGCCGTGGAAATCCAGGGGGATTTCGGCCCGGCGGGCAAGAGCGTTCTTTCCTTGCGGCTGCTTCCCGAGTTGCCATCCAAGCCGAAGAGCGTGCGCGACCTGCAAAATGTCATCGCAGCCGATCGCTGGAAGGCCTCGGGCGAGGGTTGCGTGAAAGTGTCGGCTTCGCCGGATGGACTGGTAGTGGAGTTCGAGAAAGGTGCGGCGGCTGCACGATGGTTCGAGGTATCGCTCAATCTGCGCGTGGAGGAACGGCCTGCGGGCGGAGAGATCGCGATGATTGTGCCCATTGATCTCGTTGAGGGCCAGGCCAAGCTCGCGATCGGGTTCGTCGAAGAGGGAGGCAAGTCATTCTCGGCTGCGTATCCCAGGAACCGCGGTCAATCAGCGAACGGCGAGGCGGGCGTAGCGTTGGGCCATGCGCTGACGCCTTCCTGGGCGAGTGAGCCAGAACGCGCCGTCGATCCACGGGCGATTCGCTCCATCCGCATCCGATGTGACGAAGCCAAAACCGACAAGGTGCGGTTGCTGGTGAAGAGCGTCGGCTGGGCAACGTACTGAGCGGCCCGTTCCGGTGCTCAGGGCCACTCGGGTTTTGTCGCCGCCTTCAGGAACTGCGGCTTGAGCGATTCCAATGCCGTGGCCAGGCTGATGTCCGGGCCGGCCTCGGGGCGGTCGATTGAAATCAGCAGCAGCGGCAGCGTGAGCGATTGGCCGGCCTTGACGGTCAGATCCTGGGCCATGCCCACGAGCCCGAAGTTGTAGCCTGCATTGGGCGCGACCAGGGTGCGCGGCTTGCCTTCGCCCACCAGCAGCGCGGCCTCCTCGTGGCGGGGTGGCTGTTTCGCGGGCCCGGTCGCGCGATGGTAGCCGGCATACCAGGTCTGGCCCTTGGCGTCTTCCGGCCAGGTTTGCCCGTAGATGCTGCTGATTGCCGTGTTGGACAGCGCGGCCGTGATCGCCACGTCCGCCTGGCCCTTGTTGGCCAACCGCACTTCCACCAGCACGGCTTGGCCGATGGCCCCGCGGGCTTCTGGCGCGGCCAGGGCGTAGGTCTTGCCGTCCCTGTCCAGCGTGACGGCATAGCGCGTAACGGTGCTGGCGGCCGCCACCGGCAGCTTGCGATCCAAGGTGGCGAAGTCGAAGCTGGCGGGCGGACCCTGAAGGGCCAACTCCAGAAACTGTCTTGCGTTCGTGCGCGGTGGAGCGGCCTCGCCTTGGCCGGCCGGGCGGATGCCCAGAGCGAGCGTGTATCGCTCATCCCCGCCCCGCGTGCCGGTCTTGGCGATGTCCACTCCCAGGTGCAACCAATCGCTGCCGCCGTAGTCATTGTCGCGCGGGTTGGCGATGTACTCGGTCAGGCTGTCGGTCACCGGCCGTGGGGCGATCTTCCCATGCTTGCGGACGTACTGCGCCACGGCCTCAGTTGTCTGCAGCGGCGTCTGCATGAAGTTCCGGACGGCGATGCGTGCGCCGATCCGGCAAGAAACTCCTCCGGCGTGGCCCACTTGAAGAGCTTGGGCATCTTGTCCGGCTCGGCGCATAGGATGGCACGCCATTGAACGCGAAGGCCACGCGATAGGTCTTGGCCGGTTCGATCTCCGCCGGCAGGCTC
This sequence comes from uncultured Phycisphaerales bacterium, assembly GCA_963836515.1. Lineage (GTDB taxonomy): Bacteria > Planctomycetota > Phycisphaerae > Tepidisphaerales > Tepidisphaeraceae > CAWIJX01. The sequence continues at coordinate 278,321 of CAWIJX010000004.1, read as the reverse complement.
ATCGCCGCCGCGCCGCGCCGGCCGACCAGCTCCGAGCCCTTCATCTCCCCGACGCAGACGTACTCGGGCAACTGGTCCTGCGTGGCCAGGTCGGCCATCGTCACCGGCCCGGCGGCCAGGCTGCTGTTCCAGCGGTTCCACGGGGGCACGTGCTCCCAGACGATCCCCGCATCCACGCCCGCCACCTCGCGCAGGGCATCGGCGCGCAGGCGGAGCAGTTGCAGATAATCGAACGGCTTCTCGGCTTCGCCCAGGGGCGGCCGCACATCCGGCTTCCAGTCAGCTCCGAACATCACATAGCGCGCCTCGTACGCCGACCCGCTGAGGGTCGCGCCGAACTTCGGACGGGAGAAGGGGATGCCCCGCACCACCGCGTCGCCGGTGCGGAACTCCCTCTGGCCGGTCAGGCCGAAGTATCCGTTCTTGGCGAAGACCGCCGCGTCGTTGAAGGCGTAGACGATGACGTACTTTTTCGGGTTCAGCGGGTTGGGGTGGAGGAAGGCGATGCAGTGCGTCGGCTGGTCGTACACCGTTGTGCCGAGCGTGAACTTGCCTTTCTCGAACTTCACCGGCAGGTCGGCGGCCATGCGCGCGGTGAGCTTGTTGATGTCCGGGCCGCCGTAGAGGTACAGGTTCTGCTCGGCGAGATCGGCATCGGTCACCTCGCTGTCGGCCTTGGCGCCTTGCGGGAACCATTTCTCCAAGAGAGCCTTCGTCGCCTCATCGCCGGCCGTGCCTCTCACCACCAGCCACGTCCGCCCGGGGACCACCTGCGCCTCCTTGCCGCTGCTGGATCGGCGATAGGTTCCGGCGTCCATGACGGCGGCGATCTCGTCCGGCATGTCTGCCGACTTGATGAACTTGCCCTCGGGCTTCCTCACCAACTCGACATCAATCCGTTCCTTGAACGGCCCAGCGTAGGACTCCTTGCCGTCGGTCACGATCGTGACGTCCTTGCGCGGGTCCACCAACTTGTCGTCGAGTATCACGTGATATGCTGCCAGATTCCACGTCTTCACCTCGATCCGGTTGCCGTCCTTCACCTGCACGTCGATCTGGCCGGCCAGCAGCGGATCGGCCAGCCGGTCAAGGTACACCCAGTAGGCGCGGTTCCAGAGGAGATTCCACGTCGCGTAATGGACCTGCCTGGGCCACGCATCCCGCTTCTTCTGTTTGGCCCAATCGAGGATGTATCTGAACTCCTTGATGTCCTCATAGGGCAGGTACGCGTGCCCGTGATGCCCCCACACGCAGGATACTTGCGACCCCCAGCCGCGCAGCGCCTGCCAGCGCAGGAACTGGCTGCTGTTGTAGCCACCGTCACCCCAGCCATCGACGGTCAGGACAGGCAGGTTCCTCAGCGCGACGTTCTCGACATTGGCGTATTGCCAGTTGCCGCAGAGGGGCGCGATGCCCGCCACCAGGTGCGGATAGTGCCCGGCCAGCATGAGCGCGGTGAACCCGCCATCCGACCAGCCCGAGAGGAAGAAGCGGTCGGGATCGACGGAGAAATCCCTGCTCAGCGCCGCGGGAAACTCCTCGGCCTCGATGGAGCCGCCGTAGCGGCCCTTGATCTGGATGTCCAGGCTGCTCCAAGCGTGGAACGTGTCGGTCTGGTTGGCGACCGCTTCATCGGGCCTGTAGCCGCCCGCGGCCTTGCCGTCCTTGTTGTGGAGCCCGCCACCGCACTTGTAATAGATGAAGAGCTGGTAGCTCTTGGCCGGGTCGTAGGTCGGTGGGACATGGACCCAGTTCGCCTCGATGCGCCGCATGGTGTTCGACCAGTAGGCGTAACCGAAGCCCGTGCCGGCATATCGCAGCAGCGGCTCCTTCCCCGCGGCCAGGTCCTCCAGCATATTCTGAAGGAACTCGACGGCCGTGCGCGTCCGCCAGTCGAAGCCATTGACCCGGCGCAGGATCTCCGACTTCTCCTTGATCCTCGCGATGTAGCGTTTCACCCGCGCGTCATTGAGGTCCAGCTTGGCCAGCAGTTCGCGGCATTTCTGGGTATCGCTGTACCAGGCGTCGCTCTTGCCCTCGTGCGAGAGCCACATGGCCGGCGACTCGGCCGGGTACGCCACGCGCGCGATCGCTGCGGGCTGGCTAGCCGGCGCGATGGGCGCAGTGACCTGACCTTGCCCCGGCACGCCGTCACCCAGGAAAAGACCCACGATAGCCGCAACAATCACAATCGATTCCCGAGTGATCATCTGATCTCCTTCCTTGGCGCGTCTCCCCCAGCCGTTACGGCGCCACGGACAACTTTATGAGCTTCATCTTCGGCACGTCCTTCTGCCCATCGATCATCAGCCAATGAAATCACTGTTATGCGTAGTGTTCCTGTGCCCGAGCGGCTTTTTCGACACCATCTTCGCCGACGATATTCACCTCTTGCCTCCGGGATGCCGCGCGACCGGCGCGCTACTTCCTGACGGTAACTTTCCTTGCTGGCGGATGGAAGAATAAGGCCAGCACGATGGCAGAGATGGTAGCGATGGCGAGCGGGACGAGGAACAGGCTTCGGTAGTTGATCATGTCGCCGTGCGTGAAGACTTTCTGCAGCAGGTAGGGGCAGACGGAGTTGGCGGCCAATGCGCCAACTCCCAATATCACCGCATTGAATAAGCCCTGGCGCTGGCCCGCACATCCTTCGGGAAATACTCATCCACGAAGATATAGACCGTGGCGAAGAAGAACCCGTAGCAGATTCCGTGCAGGGCCTGGACGGCGATCACGGCCGCCGGATTCGGGAAAAGGGCGTACACCGCGAAGCGCGCTGAATGTCCGAGGATGCCGATCAGCATCGTCCAGCGCCAGCCAAGCCGTTTGAGGACGAGTCCCAGGATGAGCATCATGAGCGTTTCTGAGATCTGGCCGACGCTCATGATCGGCATGATCCAGTTGCCGGGAATGCCCACGCCCCCGGCAGCGGCCCTGGTGGCCAGAAAACCGCCGGTCCAGTTGAAGTAGCTGTAGAGCACAAACGAGTCCACTGCGGCCACCAGCCAGAGCACGAGCACAAACGGCTGCTTGAGGAGCTTGAGAGATTCCAGCCAGGCAAAGCGGTCGGCGCCACTCTCGACCCGCTTGGGTGGAGTGTGCGGCAGCACGACGCTCCAGGCCGCCAGCAGCAGCGAGGCGCCGCCGGCCACAATATACGTCCATCGCGTGGCCTGCTGCAGCGCTGGTCCGGTCAACCCCGAGCCGAGCACCGTGCTGAGCCAGTTCACCAGGCCGTGCGGATTGGCCGCATGTACCTTGTCCCAATCCACCAGGATGAAGGTGAACGGCCATGCCGCCAGCACCCATCCGATGCAGGCGCCGACGCGCGTCAGGCCATATTCCTTTTGCGGGTCTTTCAGGTGGGCAAAAATGATGGAGTTCACGATGGAAACGGTGGGAACGTAGAGCAGGCAGTGCAGCAGCATCAGCCCGAAAAACGGCCAGAAGGATTTGGTGAACGCCAGCAGGAGCATGGCGGCTCCGCCGACCAGGTGGCTGAACCCGAAGAAGCGCTCCGCCGCAAAGTGCCGGTCGGCATATTGGTTGCTGAAAAACAGGCCGACCACGGCGGCGATGGGAAACGCGTTGAGGATCCACGACTGCTGGGCCGGCGTGAAGCCCAGGCTGGGCAGATAGCTGTAGATCAGCGGGAGCCAGCAGCCCCAGATGAAGAATTGCAGCCCCATCATCACGAACAGTTTGAAGCGAACTGAGTTGCTCATAGTCCACAAGCCCAAGGTGTTTCCCCCTTCGGGCACCGGCTGCGGTGATGGTTCAGCGCCGTCCGTCTTTCAGCGTGTTCGTCACCCTGATGCTCTCCATTTTGATATCCTTCCCGCCGAGGTCGATCCCTTGCCCGCGCACCACGGTCTCGAAGACGTGCAGCCATGGGCAATCGGGCCCGCTGCGATGGTCATGTGCCTCATGGCGAGCATTTCAGCCTAAGCGCCTCCCCATTGCATGGATCGGACATCATGCGATGGGCTCAGGACGGGAAGGCGAGGAAGAACGACTGTGATGTACGGGGACTTGAATCCGTTTGGCACGGGGTGTATTCCGGCGCCAGGCGCCGCCAGGGACCATCGGGAACGGACTCGTTAGGAAGGAAATACCGAATGAAGAACGCACTCGTCGTAACGCTGGTGTTGCTGGTTGCGGAGGTCTGTCGAGCCGAGCTTGCGCTGCAAAGAGTCTCGCCGGAGAAGATCTACTGCAAGCCGGGCGAGACGGTCGCGCTGGAAGTGGTGGTCGCCAACGCCGGAAATGAGGCTGCGTCGGCCAGGCTCGTCGTCGAGCTGATCCACGACCTCGACACGCCGCTGCCCTTGGCGGCGGTGCCCGTCACCGTGGAGCCGGGCAAGACCGCCCTCTGGCAGGGAAAGTGGCAGGCCAGGGAGTGGCTGGGGGTGGAACTGCGGGCCCGGCTCTTGCGCGGCGCTGCCAGATCTCCCGGCGGAGCGACTATTTCACCTGCGCTTCCAGCGTCCATCAGGTGCTGATGTGGGGCCGCGGCAATCACGGCGGCATGCAGTTCAGCGGGATGATGGACGATACCATCGACAAGTACGCGGTGGAGTTCGCCGCGCAGTGGCGGTCGCAGTACGGCAACTTTTTCGATCACTTCGGCTGGGGCCCCAGCGACTTCGACTGCCTGACGCCCAAGGAGGACAACTGGTGGTCCGGGCAGACCAGCTACAACGAGCTCCAAGCCCAACATGATCAAGGTGTACGCAGGCGTTCCATGCCCAGGGCATCCAGACGGTGACCTATGGCAAGGCGGCCGGGGGCGGCCCGGTGACCTATGAAACCCTCCGCCGTCGTCCGGAACTGCCCGGCTATGCGGAGGGCCGGCCGTGGCTGGAGAATTACAGTGCGGCGTACCTGGACTTGATGGAGACGCTGGGCCCGCCCAAGCCGGGGGAAAAGCGGATGGTGCCCGGCACGCCCGAGGAGATGGAGAAGGCCGGCTACAAGGGCTCGGCGTGGTTCGCCCCGTATACGAAAGGCGGCTGCAACTGGTGCTCGGTGTGGTATCCCTGCACGCGGGACGAGGTGCTGGACATCGGGGTCAACGAGCTGATCGGTTCGGCCAGGATGTTCGGCTACGACGGGGTGCGGTTCGACGGCGAGTTCTTCGCCTCGCGCTGCCAGACGCTGGACGGCTCGTTTCTTGGCGGACGAGAAGTTCGACAGCGAGGCCGCCAACGTCCGCTTGGTGAAGCGGATGAAGGAAGCGATCTGGAGGGCGTGCCCCGGCTATCTCTTTGGCTACAACGCCGGGACGCAGATCACGTGGTCCGTTGGGGCCGACAATGTCCCGGCGAGTTTCCGCGAGAAGTGCAAGGATGACGGCCTGATCGCCAACGAGGCGCTGGCGTTCCCCGGCGACGTGTCGTGGGATGAGTACGCGAAGCTGATCCGCCGCGAGGCCGAGATCGTGCGCTACTATGGCGGCCACCATTCGACCTACCCGTTCGATCGTGGCGGCAACCGGCCGTACAACTTCATCGTCAACCTCGCCCTGCGCAGCCACATGATGGGCTGGTATCAAGGGCCGGTCTTCGAGGCGGCGGACTTCAACCGCTTCGGTGCGCGATTCGCCTCGCTTGCTGTGGGACCGCGGCCTGCGGACCTGGGCCGAGGCGGACCAGAACGTCTCGGTGAAATCCGCGCGGCCGGTGTGGTGGCAGCCGTTCGCCGCGGCTCGGCCGGCGGCAGACGGCGGGACGCTGTTCATCATGCATCTGATTAACCCGCCCGTTGGCAAGACGGTACTGGCCAAGGACAAGGAGGCCCTGCCGGCCGAGCCGGCCACGGATGTGACGGTGCTTTTCAAAGAACCCAAGGGTTTCAAGCGGGCGGTGCTGATCAACTTCCCATCGCACGAGATCCGGCCGCTGGAGCCGCAGCGACAGAACGGGCAGTTGGCCTTCTCCGTGGACAAGATTCCCTACTGGGCGATGCTGGTGGTGGAGGCGGAGTGCGCCGACGCCGGAGGCGCAGTACGAGAAGGCCGCCGATGCGCCCAAGGTCGCCACTCCCAGCGCGGAGGATCTGCAGCTTACGCCGAAGAACGAGTCGCCCACGGGGAAGCCCGCCTGGCGCGACGTGCTGGAGCCGGAGAACTGGGGTGGCGGCGAGACCACGGCCGAGCGTGTCAAGGACTCGGACGCGCTCAACGGCGGGGCCGTCCGCGGCAAGCCCAACCGTCCTGCCGGCGGCATGGCCAACACCTACAGCTATCCGCGCATTCCCGGCAAGTACCGCGCGACATTCCGCCTGAAGGTGGCTGACAACACGCTCGACAAGCCGGCCTTCCGCATCGGCGTGAGCGACTGCGTCATGCATCCGCTGCCCGGGGTGCCGGCGATCCACAACCCGTCGCTGGAGATCAAGGCGACGGATTTCAAGAAGCCGAACGTCTATCAGGACTTCACCGTGCCCTTCGAGCACGCGGACATGGGTTTCATGGGCGTCGGCTGCAACTACCTGGGCAACGCGGAGGCGTCGTGGGATCGGGCCGTGGCGGAACTGGTCGAGCCGTGGAGCGACCAGCGGCTGGCCGAGCACTACAAGGGCATGGCCCCGCCGGCGGGCCTTCAGTTCCAACGCGACGACAAGCTGAACGTGCTGGTGATGCGCGGGCTGTGGAATCGCTTGTATCGGATCGACGAGGCGCTGGCGCCGCTGGGCGAGAACGCGGTCGTCAACAGCGCCTACACCACGTTCCACCAGCAGCAGGACACGCAGCTTTCGGGCTTCAAGCTGGACTGGCAGCCGCTGTTCACGCAGGACGTGGTGGTGCTGGCGAATGTTGAGACGCGGGGGCTGGGCCTGGGGCAGGTGCGGATGATCGGCGAGTTCGTGCGGCAGGGCGGCGGGCTGGTGATCCTCGGCGGGCTGACGACGCTGGGCCAGGCCGGCAACATGCAGCGCGGCTGGGCCGGAATTCCTGCCGGTCGAGTTGAACGCGCCGTGGGAGATTCGCCAGTGCGAGCCGCCGGTGCGGTTTGCCGTGCCAGCCCAGGACTCGCCGCTGGCGGGCGTGAGCTGGGACAAGCCGCCAACAGTGTTCTATCGCCATGTAGTCAAAGCCAGGAAGGGTGCCACGACGTTGCTGGCCGGCGACCATGGCGAGCCGTTGCTGATGGGCCTGACCTATGGCAAGGGACGTGTTGTCGTCTTCACCGGCACCGTGTTGGGCAGGGCGGCCGATGGCCAGGCGCCGTTCTGGGACACCGAGGCATGGAAGGCCATCATGGCGAGGAGCACGGCGTGGGCGGCGGGCAGATAGCGGCCCGGAGGCCGGGTTGTGGGCAGCGATGACAAGGGCCCGCCGTCGCAGGATCGCCGTATGCCCGCACGGCGACCTGGCGCATCAGTTGAACGTCAGGCCGAAGTTCCACGCCCGCAAACCGGTAACCGCGAACCGCCGGCCGTGGCGACGATGCCGTCCCGCACACCGCTTTGGCCAACGGAGTCCCGGGAGAATCCAATAACCTTCGGAACCGCCCGGGCTTGCCGTCGTCCAAGCCACAAGCAAGATCGCCGCCCATTCGTCCGACGATGGTGCAGGAAAAGAACTGGATTCACAGCCCAGGAGAATCACATGCCCAAGGCGTATATCGCGTGGCAACGTGCTCGTTTCACGTCCGCAGTTGCGGGCCTTGTCGTGCTGCTAGGCCTGGCTCGCGCCTACACACAGACGACCGTGCCGGCCACTCAGCCACTGGCACGGGCTCGGCAGGCCATGCAGGCCCGGGACTATGCCCGAGCGATCAACGAACTCAATGCGGATCTTGCGTCCAACCCCAGGACCGCGGCCGAGGCCTTGTACCTGAAGGCGCTGGCGCTGCACTACAACCGCGAGTATGCGCCGTCGATCCAGGCTGCGCAAGTCGTGCTCGATCAGCACAAGGATTCCGCCTGGATGCGCAAGGCGCTGTTCCTCAAGGCGCAGTCGCTGATCGCGCAGCGGAAATACCCGGAAGCCGAGGGGATCTACGAGGCCGAGGCGTTGCGCCTGGTGAGCGAGGCGCGCAAGAAGGAGATCGCGGGAGTCATCGTGCAGTTTGCCGATGCCCTGTGCAAGAAGCCCGCCCCCACCGACGTCGGCGCGGTGCCGCCCAACTACGGCAAGGCGCATGAGCTGTACGCCCGCGCGCTGGCCATGGAGATCGGTCGCGAGCTGCGCGACGAGGTGATGCTCAAGCTGGCCCGCACCAGCCAGCTTGGCGGCAACGCCGTCCAGGCCATCAATGAATACCAGGCCTATCTGCGCGAGTTCGATCCCGATTGGGTCGGGCCCGTGGGCAGCCAGGAGCGCACCGTCAACCAGAAGAAGCAGAACCCGCCTCCGGCGGGCAAGCGGTTCGTCGAGGCTCGGTATCGCCTGGCCGAATCGCTGCTGGCCAACGGCGCACAGCCGGCAGCGCGGCAGGAGGCGGAGGACCTGCAGAAGCTCATGGCGACCCGGCCGGATGCGCCTAGGGACGTGGCGGCCGGCGACGTGGCGTGGCTGCTCGTGCGCACCTACAACATGCCGGCCCCGGCCGAACTGCTGGAGAAGGCGGTTGCGGTGGCCCGTGAATTCGCCGGCAAGTTCCCCAGGCATCCCAATGCCGTCGAGGCTATCTGGCTCGTGGCCGAGACCTACCGCAACGCCGGAAGGGCCGACCAGGCCATCGCCGCCTACGACGACTTTATCGCCGGCCGCGGCTATGGCCTGCCCGATGGCGCCGATGCGACCCAGCGTTATGAAGGCCGGGACAAGAGCCCCGCCGAGCTGAAGGATGAGCTAACCAAGCAGGCGGTCTACCAGATCGCCCAGATCCGCTTCGACCAGAAGCAGTATGCCAAGGCCATCGAGCAGTGGCAGGCGTACGTCACCCAATACCCCAACGGCCCGCAGTGGGCGGCGAGCCAGGTGGCCATTATCAACGCCGAGTTCCAGATCGCGCTGGAGTCGGTGGCGGCCGGGAACTATGACGAGGCGACGAGGCAGTTCGACGCCTTCATGGAGAAACATCCGCTGGACGGCCGGGTCGCCCAGATCCTGTTCGTCAAGGGCCAGATCAGTTACACGGCCGCCCAGAAACTCGAGGAGGCCAAAGCCGACCAGGCCAGGATTGCGGCGGCTTACCGCAAGGCCGTTGATGAGTGGTCAAAACTGGTCAGCCGATTTCCCAACACCGACCAGTCCTCGCTGGCGCAGTACCGGATCGGCCAGATCTATGAGGAGAAGCTGGGTGAGCTGGAGAAGGCGATCGAAGCCTATCGCAAGCTCAACTGGGGCAGCAGCGCCGCCAGCGCTGCCGGGCGAGTCGCGGTGATGACGCGCAAGCACCTGGCGCTGAGCACCGAGCGGGTCTTCCGAACCAGCGAGCCGGCCAGGCTGAAACTGAGCACACGGAACATCGAGAAGCTGACGGTGAAGATGTACCGCCTGGATCTGGAATCGTATTTCCGCAAGGCCCACGGGATCGCCGCCGTGGAGTCGCTGGACATCGCATTGATCCAGCCCGACAAGACGTGGGAACTGAAGGTCGACAACTACGCGAAGTACAAGTCGTCCGAGCAGGAACTGCCCGTGCCGATCGAGGGCGACAAGTCCGGCGTATGCGTCATCAACATCAGCGAGGAAGACCTGGAATGCACGACGCTCGTCATGCGCTCGGACATCGAGCTGATCCTCAAGAGCAGCCGTCGCGAGGCGCTGGTCTTCGTGCAGGACATGGTCAGGAACATCGGCGCCGAGAGCGTCGATCTGCTGTTCAGCGACGGCCAGAAGATCTTCGCCACGGGCAAGACCGGTAAGGACGGCGTCTTCCGCGCCAAGTTCAAGCAGCTTGCGGACCTGAGCACGATCCGCGTGTTTGCCGTGCGCGGCGCTGGCGATGTGCGTGAGCGGAGCGTCGCGGCCAACATGGTCGTGATGAGCGGGCTGAACGTCTCGCGCGGCCTGTCGCCCAAGGGCTTTCTCTACACCGACCGCCCGGCGTATCGCCCGGGCCAGGCCGTGTCGATCGCCGGGGTGATCCGTCACGTCAAGGACGGGTCCTACGTCGTGCCTGGCGACCAGGCATACCTGCTCAGCGTCACGGACCCCAACGGGCGGCTGCTGTGGGAGGAGGAGAAGAAGCTGTCGGAATTCGGAACGCTCAATGCGCGCGTGGCCCTGGACGAAGCGGCGGCCGTCGGGAAATACACGATCAACGCCAGGCAGAAGCTCGAAACCGGGAGCACCGCCACACCGCTGGTCTTCACTGGCGGCTTTGCGGTCCAGCAGTTCCAGACGGAGAAGATGCGACTGAGGCTGCAACCGGAACGACAGGTCTACTTCCGCGGCGAGATCATCGAGTTGGAGATTACCGGCGAGTACTACTGGGGCACGCCGGTCGCGGCCAAGCAAGTGCGGTATCGCCTGCCGGACGGCCGCGAATTCTCGCAGAAGACGGACGAAAAGGGCAAGCTCAAGATCACCTTCGACACGACCGGCCTGACGCCTGGTTCGGCGCTGCAGTTCACCGCCGCCGTTGACGGTGAGAACGTCGCGGCCAGCACGAGCGTGTTCCTGGCCCAAGTGGGCTTCAACATCGGACTAACAACGCAGCAGCCGCTGTATCTCTCGGGCGAGCCGTTCGAGGTCACTGTGAAGACAACCACGCCCGATGGCAAGCCGACCGGTGCCGAGGTGAACCTGATCGTCCTGCGGCGGCAGATCGTCAAGCCCGACCCGGTGCTGTCTGGCGTGCCCTGGGTCAACCTCGCGGCGCGGCCGGCGGCCGAGCAGACGGAGTTCGAGCAGAAGGTCCAGACCGATGAGAAGACCGGTATCGGCACGGCCAGGTTGAAGCTCGACAAGGGCGGGTATTACGTGCTGCGCGGCGCGGGCAAGGACCGCTTCGGCCAAGTGGTCACCGGCGAGAACTCGGTGAGCATCTCCGACGCCAGCGACGAGATCAAGCTGCGGTTCTTCGCCGACAGCGACACGCTGAAGGTGGGCGCGAAGGCGGCGATGAAGCTGCACTCGCGCCTGGACCAGGCGCTGGCGCTGTTGACATTCGAAGGTGAAGACATCCTTGGCTATCGCATCCTCAAGCTCAAGAAGGACAACAACGACGTTGAGTTGAGCGTCGGTCACGAGCACTTTCCCAGCTTCACGGTCACAGCCGCGGCCATGGACAGCAAATATCTCCGTTACGCAGCGCGGTCGTTCACCGTCCAGCGTGAGCTGAAGCTGGCGGTGAAGCCGGCGAAGGATGTGTACGCGCCGGGCGAGGAGGCGAAGGTGGAGATTGTCGTTACCGATCAACTGGGCAAGCCGGTGAAGTCCGAGCTGAGCCTGGCCCTGGTTGACGAGGCGATGCTGGCGGTGTTCGCCGACAACACGCCCCGGATCGTGGACTTCTTCCAGGCGGATACGCGGCGCGCCGGCGAATTCCGTATCGCCACGTCGGCGGGCTTTGCGTATGCGGGGACGACGCGGAACGTGGTCAAGGCATTCCAGGACGAGGCCGAGCGCCTGGCCCGCGGCGAGGACGAGCTGCGGCGGGTCAGCGAACTGCGGGACCGTTTGCAGAAAGAAGTCGAGCTGCGGTCCATGAACCAGATGCAGCAACTGGCGGACATCAACGCCGACATCGTGGACTTCGATAATCCGGTCGTGACCTTTGGTACTGCCAATGTGCAAATGCCAATGCTCCGCACCGGCCGCAACGCCGGCGGAGTGAACCTCTCGGGCAACATGGCCAATCCGTACAACAACACCCTGGCGGTCGGCGGCAACGCCCAGGTGGTCGGCGGGCAAGTGCTCAATGCCGATAATGCGGTGCTGGCGCCCTTCGGAATGCCGGGAGGCGACAGGGGCAACCGTGTGAATCAGTTGGGCGCAACGCGGGCCGAGCGCAAGCCGCACAACAGCGGATGCCTCAGGATCAAGCGAAGGAGCTCCCTGCCCCGGTATTCAGGGGCGTTGATGCACCGCACGGCGCTGCGGATGGCGTGGCACCCGCCGGCGCTCCGGCATCGCAGCAGGGGCGACTGGAGGTTTCATCACCGGGGTTCTGGACCCCGGCGATCGTCACCGACGAGCAGGGCAAGGCGACGGTCAGCGTTCCCATGCCCGACACGACCTCGGCGTGGCGCATGACCTCGCGAGGCTGCACCGTGGAGACCCTCGTGGGCGATGCGACCGCCAGCGTCACCACCCGCAAGGATTTCTTCGTCGAGATCAAGAGCCCGGCCTCCCTGCAGGAAGGGGACAAGGTCCGCATCCTGGCCCGTATCCACAACCTGGGCCAGTACGAGGGCGCGGTCGATCTGAAGCTCATCCTCTCCGGCGAGGGCGACAACGCCGCAAAGGTCGCTGAACTCACTCAGAAGATACAGGTGAAGAAGCAGTCCAGCAGCGAGGTCCTGTTCGACGCCGTGGAGGTTCCGGCGGCCGTGCGGCTCACGGTGCGGGTCGAGGCAAAGGCCGGCGCATTAGCCGACAGCGTGGCCCGCGCGCTGCACGTGCGCCCCTGGGGCCTGGAGTTCGCGGCGGCCGCCGGCGGCGCTGCTACCAGCGATGCCGCCGTCAGCCTCGAACTCCCCGCCGATCGCCAGTACAGGAGTCGGTGGATGACGATCTCGGTTGGCCCGAGCATGCAGCAGGCGATCTTGGACATGGCCGCCGGCGATTACCGCCCGATGCCTCTGGACAAGAGCGGGGCAGTCATGCCCGCGCCGTCGCCAATCGGTGAATCGACGGGATCGGCACTGCTCGCGGCCGTCAGCGCGCTGGAGTACGCCAAGGCCGTGGCAGTCCCGCAGGCGGACTATGCGCGGCTGATGGACCGCACCAGGTCGCTGGTCGGTGCGCTCGTGGTTTCCCAGCAGAAAGATGGCGGGTGGGCATGGATGTGCCGCGACAACGAGAGCAATTGGGCCGCCAGTGCCATGTCGTTCTGGGCGCTGTCGCGAGCCCGGCAACTGGGCATCGTCGTCAATGACAAGACGCTGAACGATGCACAGGCCTTCCTGCAGAACCGGTTCACCAAGGCTGCCGCCAACGACAACGATGCCAAGGCGGTGCTCCTCCACGCCCTTTCGGTGGCCGGTGCGGCCGACTATGCCAACGTCAATCGCCTGTACCGCGAACGCAGCGCCTTGAGCGACGCCGCCCTGGCGTATACGGCGCTGGCACTGGCCAACCTCAACCGCAACGAGATCGCTACCGAGATGCTGGATCTCCTGGAAAGCAAGGCCAAGGCCAGGACGGTGGATGGGCGGGCGATCACGAACTGGGATGCGGCCAAGTCCCATCCCTGGCTCAACGACCGCATCGAGACCACGGCCGTGGCGCTGCTGGCCATCGTGAAGGTCAAGCCGACGGCCGCCAAGGCCCGGGAGTCGGCCGAGTTCCTGCTCCACGAGCGCGGCTGCTACGGCTATCCCCTGGCCAAGTCCAACGGCCCCGCTGTCGCGGCGCTGGCCGCGTACTTTGCCAAGGGCAAATACGCGGCGGCCGACTACCGGCTGGCGATCGACATAAACGGCAAGCCGTTCCAGACCATCGAGGTGCGGGGCAACCAGCCCACACTGATCAGCAACGTGCCTGCTGACTTGCTCGTGGCGGGCAAGAACAACGTGACGTTCAAGTTGGTGGGCCGCGGGAATTTCACCTACGCGGTGACCCTGCGCGGCTTCTCGCCGGAGATCAAGGACCCCGGAACGCTGGCCGAGCTGAAATTCAAGGATCGGTACTACTATCACGCTCCGCTGGAGTATCGCGGCCGCGGCATCGGCGCGGCGAGCACATCGCCCGTCGCCAACGCCGAGGTAGGCCAGCGCGTCAGCGTGAGGCTCGAGTTTGCCGAGAAGTGGCGAGCGGACCAGTACATGGTCATCGAAGAGCCGCTGCCCGCCGGCACCGTTCTGGTCGATGGCTCAGTGCATGGCGGGTTCCGCCAGTTCGAGGTCAACCGTTCGCGGATCACGTTCTACTACGCACCCGGCGACATCGTTGACACGCTGGGCTATCAACTGGCCGGCTACTCGACCGGCAGCTATCGCATGCTGCCCACGGCCATCCGCGACGTGATGTCGCCCAGCCGCGTTCGCATTGCCGAACCCAAATCCCTGGTCGTGCTGGTGCCGGGCGAGCAGTCGAAGGATGAGTATAAGTGGAACAGCGCCGAGCGATTTGCCATGGGCGCGGCGTACTTCAACGATGGGCTGTACAAGGAGGCGCTCGGCTACCTGAGCGAGCTGTACAAGGTGGAAAAGGCTTACAACGAGCGAGACCTGGCGCGGATGCTGCTCTGGATCCACACGACCCCGGGCTTCTACGATGCCAGGCAGATCGTGGCCATGTTCGAGGTCTTGCGCGAACGACACCCGGACCTGGTGATCCCCTTCGACCGAATCCTGGTCGTCGGCAAGGCCTACCGCGACATCGGCGAGTTCGAGCGGGCGTGGTACGTCTTCCGTGCGGTGATCGACGCCAGCTTCATGAACGACTCCAGCGTATCGGCCGTCCTCCAGGATGAGGGCCAGTTCCTGGCTTCGATCGACTTCCAGGACAGCCTCTGGCGCGAGTACCCCGACACCGCCGATGTGGTCTCATCCTACTTCGCGATGTCGCAGTTGCTTTACCAGAAATCGCCGCAAGCGCACGTGCTGGCCAAGCAGGAACGGCGCATCGCCCTGTCCCGCGGCCGCACCCAGGTGCCCACGGACCGCGTCCCCAACCGAATCGACATGCTCCAGGAGACCCTGCGCATGCTTGCGGCCTTCCGCGGCATGTACCCCGACAATCCCTTGGTGGATGAGGCGGCGTTCAGCCAGGCGAATGTGCTGCTTGAACTCAAGGACTATCCCGCGGTGGTTGCCCTTTCCAGCAGCGCTCAGGGCCTTTATCCCAAGAGCCCGTACCTTTCGAGCTTCCAATACACGGGCGCCCTGGGGTATTTCTGGCAGCGCGCCCACGCCGAGGCCCTGAAAGCCGCTGAAGTTGTGGCCAACGGCCAGTCCAAGGACCGTGACTTCGCCCGCTACATCGTCGGCCAGATCCACCATGCCCAGGGCAAGCCCGCCCAGGCCATCGAGTGGTATCACAAGGTCGAGGGTCTCTACCCGGATGCCAAAGAGGCCATTGCCTATTTCGAGCAGACGAAGATTGCGGTGGACGAGGTCAGCATCTTCAAGCCCGGCCAGGCGCCGGAGCTGAAGATCAGATACCGCAACATCAAGGACGCCGCGATCCGCCTGTACAAGGTCGACCTCATGAAGCTGTACCTGCGCGAAAAGAACCTGGCCAACATTGCGCGGGTCAACCTCTCGGGAATCACCCCTGAGGCGGAAATGTCGTTGAAACTGGGCGATGGGAAGGACTATGTCGAGAAGGAGATTTCGGCGAAGCTTCCAGTGAAGGATGAGGCGGCCTACCTGGTGATCTGCCGGGGCGACGACCTGTTCACGAGCGGCGTGGTGCTGATCACCCCGCTGAAGGTCGAGGTGCAGGAGGAGCCTGGCGCCGGCCGCGTGCGGGCCAATGTGATGGACTCCGCCAGGGGCGAGTACCTGCCCGAGGTGCATGTGAAGGCGATCGGCTCGCAGGACAGCGAATTCAAGAGCGGCCAGACCGACTTGCGTGGCATCTTCGTGGCCGACGGCTTGCGTGGCAAAGCCACTCTGATCGCCAGGGTTGCCGACTCGCGATACGCTTTCTATCGCGGCGAGACGTGGCTGGGGGCGCCGCCCCAGCAGCCCGGGGTTGCGGGCAAGCCACAGCTCCCGGCCGAGTCCAGCCCCGCGCAACTGGATTACATGCAGAACATCAAAGGCAGCAACAGGGACATCCAGGACAAGAATCTGCGCCAGTTCGAGCAGCAACGCCGGCAATGGAATGCCGGCGTGGAGGTGCAGAAAGCGAAGTGAGCATGAAGTTACAGATCATCGCACAGCGATGGTCCCAGGCCCGGAAAACTCATGACCGTTAGGTCCAACGTGGCACTGAAAGCATCGCGTGTGAGGATGGCTGTTTGTTGATCAAATGGTCCATCTGCGACGTCGAGGGGCCCTGCCGTCGCTGCCATCTGGCTTGGTGTCGCTTCCACTGACCTGAAATTCCTCGCGGTTCTCATCCGCATTTTCCATAGAGGACACGCGGGCCGACGGCAACACACGGCTTGCGGTTGACGGTCGCGATAGCCGCCCGGCGCAAACCGCACGCTCGTGATGGCCAAGCGGACAGACGAATCAGGAACGCAGCGATGAACTCCAGAAATCACGCCAACCCGAGTGACGAGGATCGCTCAGACGATCCGCAGAGCCTGCCGACGCCGCCATCGCCCATGGAGTGGCCGCCGCGGCCGACGGCCTTCCCCGAACTGCTCACGCCCGTCGAAGCTGCCCGGTATCTGCGCCTCGACGGTCTGGAACCCCGCGTCGCGGAAGATCTCGGCGGCGGTGACGTCGGTCGCCGACATGGGCTGCCATGCCCGGTTGCTCAGGGTGCTTTGCCCGGTCATGAGGTCCGCCCGCACGGGGATTGTCGGCAAGCCCTCGGGGTAGCAGTTCTCGAACACCACCGCCTCGGCCGCCAGCGCGTCGAGTTTCGGCGTCTTCGGCGGGCAGCCGTAGCGCCCGTAGTAGCTGACGCCGTCCTGACGGAGCGAATCGAGCATGAAAACGATGACGTTCATGGATTCATGGTAGATTGTGATAGACTTGAGCACCACGAATGCCCAACCAAGAACGAAAATCGCCGTTCAAGAAAGTCGAGGTGTATTCACATGAGGACCACACAGTCGTTCGTTCTGCGTTCCCTCGTTGCGATCGGCGCCGTTGGCGCAATGCTGCTGGCCGGTGGAAATGCGCCGGCCGCAGAACCCCTTGCGGCGTCCATGCACAAGGACGGCCAGGCTGTCCTGATCATCGGCCATAGCCTGACCCACTGCCTGCGCGCCCTCGAACCGCTGGCGCCCATGGTCGGTCACCCGGGCCACAAGCAGATGCTCTACACGATTCTCGGCGCCGGCATCGCCTACCACTACAAGACGGAGACCAATCAGTGGATGCCCAAGTCCTGGCGCGAAGTCTATCTCGGCCCGGACAAGAAATGGGATGCCCTGGTCATGAGCGCGGGACGCCCATTGGAAAGGCCCGAGCGAAGTCAGCAGCGACGAGGAGTATGCGCCGAAGTTCGCGGCCGAGGCTTTCAAGACCAACCCGCAATGCCAAGTCTTCATCTACGGCAACTGGACCGATGTCGCCTCCCTCGACCACCCCAACTTCGGCAATACCGAGGCGCACGTCGAGCGCGTTGGCGACGCCGTGGACAAGGCCTTCCCCAACGCCCCCAAGACCCGCCTGATGCCCTGCAACCTCGTGATCCAGGAACTGGCACGCCTGGCGGATCGCGGCGAATTGCCGGGGGTCAAGAGCCGCTTTGAGCTGTTCAGCGATACGATCCATCCCAATCGCCTCACCTCCTACGCCCTGAACGTGCTGGTCATGGCCATGCTCTACAACGAGTGCCCGTTGGCGTATCCCTGCGACATCCACCCAATGGACACCCGCGGCAAGCCCGTTCGAGGCGACGCATTCAAGGACGTTCAAGTCCCCGTGGAGACCGCAACCGTCATCAAGCGGGTCGTGTGGGATGCCCTCCAGACCTATCCGCCGCCGGCATGAAGCCGATGCTGGTTATCGCTAATCGCCGTCTTGAGCCGGTCATCGCCGACCAGCCCTATCGGGTTGAGCTGAAAGCGCTCCATGCGGCTGGCCCCTGTTCCTGGTCGATTGCCAGCGGCGCCTTGCCCCAGGGCCTGTCCTTGTCCCGCGACGGCGTGATCTCGGGACAGTCGGCCTCTGTCGGCGATCATCCGCTGGTGATCCAGTTGACCGACGGCAAGGGTCGTACTGAGCGTCCGTTGATTCTCCAAGTCCATCGAGACAAACCTCCGGTGATCCCCGATCAACCGCTGGAAGCCGTCTCGCTGGACCAGCATGTCCTGCGTCCGCTCAAGGTCGGCGGCGGCGTCGGCCACATCACCTGGAGCCTCGGCGGCGGCGCGCTGCCGCATGGGCTTCGCCTCTCGCCCGACGGCATGCTCGTTGGCTCCCCGGGCGAGCAGGGCGAGTTCACGTTCGCCGTCAAGGCTCAGGACGCTTTTCCCGCCGGCCCCCGCGCCACGGAAAAGTCGTTTACCTGGAAGATCGGGCCCGCCGACCCGGCCGCCCTTCTGGTCAAATCCGTCGCCGTGACCGGCAAGCCCGACGACAAGACCGTGGTGATCGACGGCAAGCCCGACGAGCCTTTCTGGAAACTCGACCAGGCCATTGAGAAGAAGGTCCAGGGGACACCAACCAAGAAGGCTGCCTTTGGCGCCATCTGGACCTACGAGCCCCGCAATGGGCCGCGCAAGGACTTCGACGGCCGTGATCTCGTCCTGGCCTTCAAAGTCCTCGACGGCCCCAAGGGCAAGACCCCAAAGGATGGCATTCACATCTTCATGGACGGCAACCACAACCGCTCGGTCATCTATTCCGGCGACGACACGCACTTCTTCGTCCCCCGCAATCACAAGGGCGGTTGGGCCCAGTCGCTCCGGGGCAAGGTCAACTGGTTTAGCGGCGCAGCCGTGCAGGAGATCGAGGGCGGCTACACCATGGAGATCCGACTCGGCGGCGGCAACTATTTCGCCGGCGAGGGCAACTGGGTGAAATTCGGCGCCAAGGGCGTCTATGGTCTGGACGTGGCCGTGGATGAAGGAGACGACAAGGAGATCTCGCGGCAAGTCTGGCGTGGCGATGCGAACGACGCCGAGGACACCAGTCACTTCGGGACGTTGGTGCTGGTGGAGGAACCGGCGGCGGCATCGTCAAACCCGTGATAGTGGCGCTGATGCATCGAAATCACTTGACCTCACCATAGCGCAATCGCCCGTCGGCGGCCGTGATGGGAGCAGGTCGGCCAACTGGATCCCGTATGGGTCAATCTGAGTTCAGGGCCTTGCCCCTTGGGCAGCCTGTAACTTCCGCCATTCCTGGACCGTGTCCCACGCGGTGGCCTGAAGGATTCTCGCCGTCTCCTTATCGACGTTGTACTCGCGGAAGACGCTGGGCAATCCCTCGGGGCTCTGGTTGTAGATCGAGGCAAAGAGCACGCACGCGGTGAAGTAATACCCGAGCGGGGAGACATGTACCTCGCCATACTTGAGGTCGGCGAGGAACTTGCGGTCCTTCCTGATAACGTTGACCAGGCCCGGCCCGCTGGGGACTAGAGTCGCGCCCGTTTCCTTCGCCAGGTCCAGCAGCGGCTGGTTGAATGCTTCCTGTGCCCGCATGCGCTTCTCGAAGATTTGGTCTCCGCTGACCTTCACCCATGGCCAGGCCACATACTCCAAGAGCCGAATATGGCGGCTCTTCACCTCTTGGTCGAGCTTCTTGGCGTACTCCAGATTGACCTTCTCGGGATACGCCATGTCGTTCATGTTGCCGGCGATGATCACGATGTCCCAAGGCTCTTCGCGCAGGCGTTTCATGACCTCCGGCGAGTTCAAATAGTCCTCATGTCTCGCGCCGCCCTTGATAAACGTAAAGGCCTGGATCGGCCGGTCCACCTGCGCCACTTCCGAGAGATATTGCACTGCGGCCGGGACATTGCACGAGCCGAAGTTGTAGAGGCTGTGCCCGATGAAGTAGACGCGATACGGCGTCTTGCCATTCCTGTCTTTCTTTTCCGCTGCCCCGGCCGAGAAACCCATGAGGGCAAGCATCGAGCTCAACAGCATCACCGAACGCATGATCCATCCTGTTCGCATTGATCCTCCTATCCATAAGTAGGGGCTAGCTCATTGCCGCCTTAGCAACTCCGCAAAACTTGGGGCGAGGAAGGCAGCCCATCTCCCGGCGGCTTCGGAGATGGTGACGTGTGCGGACCTCGGTTGCCATCCGGGGCCTGACAATAGTTCGCTCCCATCAGGCCGTCAACAGCACCCCGCAAGAGCACCCCGCCAGACGGAAATTGCGGGCGTTCCCGGATTTCCGGGAAGCGGGTTGATGGGGCGGCTCAGATTCCACGCCAGGAACGAGCGGACCAGGAAACGTTCCACGTGCCAGACCTGTCCCAACATCCGTTTGCCATCCTCGGCACGCTAACGCAGGGCATACTCATGCCGCACCTGCTGCGGTTCGGCGTGCTCGTCAATCCGCCCATGGCTCGCGCAGGCATCGAGCAGTTACCGTGGCCTGCCGATTTGCACGGTGGCCGCCACTCTCTCATCGCCGATTTCCAGCCACACGCGGACGTACTGGCCGACCGCCAACCCGACAGTATCCCTGCTGACGATGGCGATGATGCGCGTTCCGTCGGCGATCTTGACGTCAATCGCGGCCGGGGTTCTTTCCTTCGTTGTCGGGTCGGGAAGCAGCGTCAACTGCTTGCCGTCGTCGGACAGCGCCGTGATCTTCCCGGCGAGGTCCGGCTTCAAGCTGACGCGAATTTCGCGAATCTTGCCGGTTCGTTTCTCCAGGTCTTCCTTGTTGCCGCCCACCATCGCGGACACGACCACCACCTCGCCCTGCAGAATCCTGGGGACGGCCTCCACCAACGCTTCCGGCGTTCCGCAATAGTGCGCGAGCACGGCCGGGTCTCCCCTGACCAGCGTCCAGCATTCGCGCTTCGCATCGTAACCGGCCAAGTACCAGTATTTGTCGATGTAGACGTAACCGCAGCCTGGGACATTGGTTGGTTTTCCACCCCGAGGCGTGAAGACAATGCCGAACAGGACGGCGGTCTTCCCCTCGCCCGCCCAATCGAGAATGATCTTCGACCCCGTGTCCTTCCACCCTATCACGTGCTTGGCGAGCACGCCGTCCGCCAGTTTCGTGTTCGTCTTCAGCTCTTGCGCGGGCTTGAAGACGATGACGCCCGTTTCCCTGCTGAACTTCTCCACCCGCAGGGCGTAAATGTAATCGGCCTGGCGACACAACTCGCCCAGGGTCGGCGGTTGCCTCCCGATGAAGGCCATCGCCGTTGCGGGCCACGCCATCAAGAAGGCTGCAACGAGGACGAGCAGCAACGAATGCTTGTTCTTCATAGTGGAATCTTGCCTTCACGGCGACCTCTTCAGATACCTGTCGAAGAAAGCGATGACCATGGGCTCAAGACGTTCATACTGTCGCTGTGCTTCGGGCGCGAAGTCGTGGCTTGTGCCCTTGACGACCTCGAAGGCGACGGAGCGGCCGGCTTTCTTGATGGCTTCGACCAGCAATTGGCTTTGGTTGAACGGTACCGTATCGTCTCTGTCCCCATGAGCGACGAAGAAGGGAGGAGTATCTTTGGAGACATAGGCGATGGGATTGGCTTGGGCGACGAGCGGGTTTTTCTCGTCGACGGGGCCGCCCACGAACCGAACCAGGAACGAGTTGGGCGTGTCGAGCGGCACCGTGGTCTTCTGTCCTCTGAAGGCCAGGAGGTCGGTGGGCCCGAAATAGTTGACGACGCATTGCACGCGGCTGGAAAGATCGAGGTTTCCGCCCACGTTGCCTTCGAGGGCCTTGACTCCGCCGCTGGTGCCGACCAGCGCTGCCAGGTGGCCGCCCGCAGAGCTTCCCCATACGCCGACGTGGTCGGGGTCGATGGAGTATCTCCTGGCATTGGCGCGAAGAAAGCGGATGGCGGCCTTGCAGTCGTGGATTTGTGCCGGAAAGATGGCCTCAAAAGACAAGCGGTAGTTGATGCTGGCGACGACGTAGCCGTGAGACACCAGGCCCAGGGCCAAATGGGGATCGTCTTTTGAGCCGGCCACCCAGGCCCCACCATGGATCCAGACGACCAGCGGCAACGGCGCCTTGGCGTCTCTTGGGCGGTACACATCCAGGCGGAGACTCTTGTCGGCGACCTTGGTGTATTCAACATCGAACACGGCTTCGACGCCCGCGGGCAGGACGACTGCGGGCGCCTTCGGCACCTCCTCTCCCATGCTCAGGGCATCGATCCGATACCGCTGGCCGTCGGCGTGGAACCGCATCGCAATGGTGTCGCCCTTGTGCAGCGTCTTGAGGCTCTCGCCCATCTCCTTCCAGGCGGTCCCTCCGCAGGCGTATGCGTCCATCGGGCCGTCCTTGGGCTTCACCGCGATCCAGAAGGCATTAGGCCCGATGAAGACGACCGAGCCGGTCACCGTTCCCTTGTCGGCGCGAGTCTCGCTTCTGATGCTCAGCAGCCTGCGGACATCGCCATCGTTGACGTACGTCATCTGCAAAGGGCTTATGGGCCAGGTGATCATCAACTGCTTCCTGTCGAAGCTGTCGGCAAAGACGTACTTGACTGGCGCGTCCTCGCCATCGGTCAGTAGCGTGAGGGAATCCTTGTCCTGCGCTGTCAGGATGCCACGGGTCCTGATGCTGCCGCCGCCATTTGCGTCGCCGCGTATGGTTGGAACTGCCGCAAGGACCGCCATACACCAGCCGCTGGCCAGCACCGTTGCCCACGCGAACAGAATCCGATGACCATCGTTTCGCCTGCGCATAACTCCGTCCTCTTGTCGTGGATGTTCTGGTTCCTGGCCAGACGCTCTCTTACGCTGAATTTACTACCGAAGTTGACGCGATTCGTCGCAACTCGCTGGCGACATTTCCGGTGAGATCACATGCGACAAGTTCGTGTTTCGCAACAGCGACTGCGTTGACCCTTACGATTCATGCGAGGCGGAGGAGGCGACGGGGAAGAAGCATGGACACTGGGGCAAGGGCACCAACAGCGGCTGTTGCGTCACCTATCACGAGGACGTGGGCAATGGCGCGGCCCATGACGACGTGGCCTATGTCACGACCAAGTTCCGCGTTCTGGTCGAGGCGACGCCAGAGGAGATTGCCGAGATGGAGAAGCTGGAAAAGAAGTAATGGGCCGGTGGGCGGCGCGGGGAGCAGTCGCCGCCAGTGCGGACGGTTGTTGTATAGCGGCGTTGACGGAGGATCTTCGCTCTTGCCGGGGTTGGGGCCGTTGCGTGTTGCCGGTACGGACGGCGATATCGCTCTTGTCCACGTCCAGGCCGGTCATCGCGGCGACCTCGGACGCCAACTGACACATGGCCTTTGATCGTGCCTGCCGTCCCTGGCCGAGGGCAAAAGTGCCCCGGAGGTGACAGGCGAGCTGCTCGGCGACGCGATGTGCCTGATCGGGGGAAAGAACCCCGCAGTCGAGCTAGCTGTTGCCGTCGCCTCGCTCGTCATACGCCGAGGCATCACGTGCGGCTTCCGCAATGCGGACAATAACGGCCGCCGGCGGCGATCATCCGTTCGCACACGCGGCAGCACTTCGTCGGGATTGAGAGCGACGAACCGCGCCGCTCGACAAGCAGCCAGAACAGCACGACCACGACCGTCACCGCCGTGCCAGTGATGAATTCCCCGCGGACCCACCGCGCCAGGTCCACCAGCCCAGCCCGATATCAGCATGGCCATGGCCGCGGACCTGCTGACCATCTGCGATCCTTATCAGTTCCCGATCTTCGCGCTCTACATCTTCTGCTGCCTGCGCACCGCCGAGCCGTGCTATCTGTTCGGCGAACACATCGAGGAAGGGTGGCTGAAGGTGCCGTGCATGCCCGACCTGGCCTACACCACCAAGGGCAAGCGCGACAAGCGGCTGCCCCTGGTTAACCCGCTTCGGCCGCTGCTGGAGCCACGCCCGGGGTTGCTCCGGCTGCGGCGCGTCGCTGCCGAGGGCAAGGAACATGCACCGCTTCTGGGCCGCCCTCTGGCAGCCTTGATCGCGGAGTTCCAGACACGACTGACGAGAGAATCCATGACTGCCGGGCAACGACAACGTTTGCGAGACCGGATCATTCGGGAAGCCGGCGGCCTCGACTATGATCGTATCGAAGAGGAGTTCCGTGGGCTGGCCGCACGCCTGAACTGGCGGCCCCAGGCGACGCTCAAGGACTTTCGGCACCTCTTTGCCAGCTCTCTGGCCAACGCCGGCCTGTTCCGCAGGGCCAGTTCCAACTGGCCGCGTACCGTCTCCGGTCGCGAGTGCGTGTAGACGGCCGTCATCCCCAGACCGGCACCGGGTCTTGCCTGATCGGCCGGTGCATGCCCCATGAGCTGATTGCGGATCAGCGGATCGACTCGCCCGTCCTGCAACGCTGTGGCAAACTGGTGCCGCAGCACCTTCGGCATGGTCAAATGCGAGAGGCCAACCTTCTGGGCCACATGGATGAACTCCATGCGGAACAATGGGAATTGCCAGTCATCGCAGGCCTCCAAGAACTGCCGCTCCTGCTCCGCCGTGAGCAGCACAATGGCCTTGGCATTCTCCACGGGGATGCGATCGATCTCGATGGCGCTGAAGGGGTTCTCGGCATACGGTGGAAGGTGCCGGCGTTTGCCGGCGTAGGTAAACAGCGCCCGGCAGCTTTCCAGGATGTACTTGATGCCCTTGTCCAGCAGCCTGCGCTTGGCAGTGTTCTTGTGTCCGTT
The DNA here is from genome assembly GCA_963836515.1 of uncultured Phycisphaerales bacterium. GTDB lineage: Bacteria > Planctomycetota > Phycisphaerae > Tepidisphaerales > Tepidisphaeraceae > CAWIJX01. Next base: position 253,841 of record CAWIJX010000004.1, on the reverse strand, counting down.
GGGCGCCACCTCGATCTTCCGCAAATACTGAACGAATGCTTCGGCATCGCGGGCCGAGAGCTGTGATGCGACGCGAACCGGCCGCTCATCCCTCAGAAAGTTGAGCAGGTGCTCGGTCGCCGTGCGATACCGATTGATGGTGTGGACCGAGGAGCGAAGCACATGCTCGTGGTGATCGAGCCAGCGCTCCCGCAACTCCGCCACCGACAGCGGCTGGAAGCTCAGCATCGGAGCGGCCCCGGTTTCGAGCTGAGCATTGGTCTGCGCCGCCAGCCTGCGGGCCGCCGTGCAGTCCGTGCCAATTCTGGGCCGGCGACGCCGGCCGTTTTCGTGATAGCAGAGGTACCAGACAGTGCCGCGGAGATAGCCCTTCACGCGGCCGATGCGGAACGATTTTCGGACAGTTGGCATGGGATCCTCAGAGAATCCTCCCGCTACAAACCGCCACAAAAACGCCACAAACGCACCTGCCCGGGAACGCCCCAGAAATGCAAGTGCCCGTGAAGCAACACGTTGTGCTTCACGGGCGACTCGGCAAGCGGAGAGGGGGGGATTCGAACCCCCGAGACCCTCGCGGGCCTACCGGTTTTCGAAACCGGCGCATTCAGCCACTCTGCCACCTCTCCGGGTTGTCGCGTCAATCGTATCCGAAGCCGATTGCCGCGTCAAAACCCCTGTTTTTCCGGGGATTTCCGCATGGTTCGCTTGAGTCGCCGTGTTTGCTATCGTTGCGCTTTCGTGTCTATCACATCGGGGCAAAACGGGGTCTTTCATGCCCGAAAGCGCAGAGCTTTGCGCAGAGTCACCAGCCGCCGCGCCATCCGTGCCCGTCGCCCGTAACGTCTGCGCCTGCGCTGGCGTACTCGACAGGTCGGGCAGCACGTCCAGCGCCGATGACAGGTTGCCCGCGTACAGGTGGGTGTAGCGGTCCATCGTCAACGTGATGACGGAATGCCGGGCCAACGTCTGCGCCACCTTGGGGCTCACGCCGCCTTCCACCAGCCCCGTGATGAAGCTATGCCGCGTTGCGTGGAAATCGGCATAGCGGCCCGCCGCGTCAACGTAGCACAGGAATGTACCCTTGGCGGCTTCGTCGCGGTCCTGTTGCGTCCTGTGCGATTCCAGCCACGCCGTACGGGCGTCGGCCAGGTCCGCTCTGAACATGCGGACAACTTCGGTTCGCCGCGGCACGTTGAACGCCTGCGCCGCTGGCATCTTGTTGGCCAAGTGGGCGAGCAACAGGGCCGCCGTGTCATGGCGCATCGGCAGCACGTCTTCACGCCGCCGCTTGCTGTACGCCGCGCCTACCGTGACACTGGGCTCATCGCCTTCAAAGGCGAAGCTCGCCCGCGACAAGCTCCGAAGCTCGCCGGCCCGCAAGCCGCTTTCCGCCGCCAGTCGATACAGCCGCGCCCGGGCTTCCGCCGTCATGCCGAATCGCTCGGTTGCCGTGACAATCGCCACGGGCCTGCCATCATCGCCGATTGTGCTGTATCCGTTTTCCGTCACGTCCAGAAGCCATCGAAGCTCATCGGGGCATAGCGCCCGCCGGTCGTGGCGCCGGTCCAGCTTGACGTTAAGCCCTTGCAGGTGGGCAACAGGGCTTTCGCTCGCCCGGCCGTCGCGAATCATCCACCGCGCGAATTGCTTGGCGGCCGCCAGATAGAAGTTGAACGTCTGATTGCTGATGCCGCGCCGGATTGTGCCATCGGCGGCCTTGCTGTCCGCCCGCAGGTCCGCAAGGTGGGCTTGCAGCTTGCTGGCCGAAATCTCGCCCCACAGCTTGAAGCCACAGGCAGCAAACGCCGCCCGCGCCCGGCCTGTCACAAGCTCGCAATGGCGGTCGGTGTTGGCCTTGGCCAGCAGCGCCGCCTTCCAATCGGCGATATGCTCCACCAGCGCCTTGCCGGCCGCGACGCGCTTGCCGTCCAGCAGCCCTATCTTGGCCAGCCGCAAGCGCAGGTCATTGGGCATGCCTTCAATCCAGCGCTGCATATCGGCATCCGGGGTCTTGCCCGCCGCCTTCCAGTTCACAAGCTCTAGGATGTGCCGCCCCAATTCTTCGGTCAACGCCGCATCGGTGAATCCGGGCAGCCGCCACGGGCGCTTGTTGCCGTCGCGGAATTCAAACCACCAGTTGCCCGATGTTTTCCGCTCGCCGTCGCGGCCGCCATACGTCATGCGGAAGATTCGCAGCCCCTTGCAAGGCGAGTAGCTCGTTTCGTTTCGTTTTGGCATTTTGCACCGTTGGTTGAACCGTCAACATCATATCGCGATGCCTGCGCATTCTCAAGTATCAATATCGGCAATGACAAGTCGCTTGCCCAGCGCCCGCAGGATTTGCTCTGCCGTATTCAATCGCGGCGCATTCTCGCCCGCCATCAGCCGCGACAAGCCGCCTTCCGTCACGCCCGATAGCGCGGCCAGTTTGTAGCGTGTCACGCCCCGCTTGCCGGCCGCTCTGATTTCTGCCCGCAGTTGCTCCGCGATGTTTTGCCGCTTGGCCATTGCTTCACCTTACATCGCCCCCTTGCATTCCCGCAAATCGCCGCCGTGCCGCCCGCAGCTTCAACGCTGCGCCCCCTCGCGGGCTTCGGACGGCTTCCGATACCACCCTCACTTTCGGCGCGCCAGAATCGCAGCCATCGCGAATCTCACACCTTCTCACCAGCCAAGGCGTGAGTGATCGGCCACTCCGATCTAGGGATCGGCCGGCCGGTTTCGACTGGCGCTGGCGAATCTGCCGCTGGCGAATCTGCCGCTGGTGTCGGGCAGGCGGGAGCATCTTCGCCGTGGTCGCCACGCTGAAGCTCTCGGCATAGATTTCGCGCCCACTTTTCCAGCGCCTGCCGCGTGTCGATTTCGTTGAGCCCGATCAACAGCGGCGCGATGTTCATAACCGATCGCACGCCGTTGGCGATGACGGTCTCCCGGGCGATGATTTCTCGCATGGTGTCTTCGCGGTCCAGCGTGTCGCCTTCGATTTTCTGCCGTTCCAGCCGAAGCAACTTGCCGCGCTCTTCAAGAATCAACATCTTCAGCCGCCGCTCGTCTTCACGATCGCCGCGGCGCGGCAACTCCAACGAGTCGATAGCCGATCCGGCCGCTGGCGGAATCCAGTTGCCGCCCGTACTGTCCAGCCGAGTCATCCACTTGAGAACCTTCGGCGCGATGGATGCCGGCCACTTGGGCGGCCCGAACGGCCAATCGTCTCGCTTCGTCCAGCGCGATACCGTTCCCGCGTCACGCTTCACGGCGCGGGCCAGGGCGGAAATCGTCAGTGTCTTTTTCATGGTTCACCTTGCTATGCGCGCTATGCGCTGAAATAGTTCCATTGAAATTTACGTGATAGTCGGCCGTCGCTTACCCGCAAGCCGTACACCCCCCTGGAAAGAACCTAGCTCCATATGTCCGCCAGTGGCCGTGGCTCGCATTCTGCCGCGTTCTGATGCTGGCCGTGTCGTTGCGCTCATGTTCATGCCCGGACGTGCCTTGCCGTTGCAGCCGTGGAAGTGAAGGGCAAGGTGAAGGGCTGGCGGTTTTGACGAGCCGCCAGCCCAACACAACCGCGCGGGATGTTCTAAGCCCGTACCGCGGCCATCGCGGGCTCACCGCGCGCGGGTCTTGCAGCCTTCACCTGGTGCTTTGGCATCAGCAGCGTTCTGCCTGTCATCCATCGCCGGGAACAGGCGCGGATGCGCGGCGCGGATGCGATGCAACTTGACGCCAGCCTCTTCGGACTCTTGCACGCGCCAACCGGCGGCGCGGGCTCGGCCATCGGCGGCCGCCAGCAGCTTCTCCAAATCTTCGATCTTCTGATGCGTCTCGTCGCGCAGCGATACCCATTCCGCCATCGCCGCTTCCAGGTTTTGCCGTCGCTGCGCCAGTGCGCCGGCTTCGTCGGCCAGCGTCTTGCCTTCGTTGAGAACGGCGCTATGCGCTTGCGCATCCTCGACAGTGAGGTGAAGCCGCTGCATCACTGCGCAGCGCGGTCGCGTCGCTGGCGGCCGGCTCGGTCTTGCCGAGCATCGCGGCATATTCGCGCCAGGTTTGCCGTTCATCGGTCTTCTCTGCTTCTTCAACTCTGTTCAGTAGCTCTGTCATAGTTCACCTTGGTAAAGGGTGTTGATGTTGCCTGTTACTTCGGCTGGGCGTTCTGCTCCCGCAGCATCGCTTGGTGTGCGGCCGGATACTGCGCCACGGCTTGCCGGATGGCCTGAGCTTTCGTCATACCTTTCGACTGGAAACCAGCCACGCGGGCATTCCACGATTCCGTGACGGAAACGACATGAGGGGGTCTGACTGACATTGTTGAAACTCCAATAGAGGGTGAAACCGATTCGACGGCCGCGCGGCCGCCGCTGTCTGCTGTTGTTTGCCTTGGGCTCGCCGGCATCGGTGCCACCGTGACGATATCGCCGGCCCGTGCCGCGCCCGTCGCCGTGCCGATCGGCTCGCCGAAGCGCTCGTCAGTCACACGGCCGCCGTCGCCGCCGAACAAGACCGCGCCCGCCGGGATGGGCTTTGATGCTTCGATGCGAATCGGCGGCAGCCCACGCGAGAGAATCGGCGCAACGTCCGCCAGGATGTTCTCGTTTGTGCTGACGGTTCGGCTGATGCTGACAGCCGCGTGCCGCTCGCCCCGTTGGGCCAGGAAGGCGCGGCCATCCCGAAGCACAACTCGCCGGTTCGCTTCGATGGGTTCGCCCCACCGCCACGCTTCGATGTGGCGACTGTCCGTTGGTTGCGGCTCATCGGGCGGAGCGCCTTGAAAGGTCATTAGCCTGAGCATGGTTTTGCCTTGCTGCCGGGCTTCCCCGGCTCTTGAGTTTGGGCAGCACATGCCGCCGTTGAATCCGTAGGTAAGTCGCCGTGGCCGTGGCAATGCCGCTGAGCCCACGCCATCGCCGCTGGCGTGTTGCTGGCGCTGGTAGTGTCATCGCCCGCCCCGATGCCGCCGCCGTTGTCCTGGGCATTGCTGGCCACGCTGGCGGGCATGTCCTGCCACGATGCACGGACGCCGTAGACCCGAAGCAAACACTTCAACGCCTTCCTCATCCTGATGACGGGCGGCGCGTCGCCGGGGATGGGTTTCGCGGTCAAGGTCAGGTCCAGGGTGAAGGGCTCGTTGTCGATCATTCCGCGCCCCCTTCGTCGCCCACCGGCAGCAAACTGCCGTTGGGGAGTTCGATGCACGGCGTGCCCGGCTCGGCATCGTCGGCCGCTTCGGCCGGCCCGGCGCCGCCTTCCTGACACTCTACAACTTGAGCTACTTGCGCAACTGGCAAAATATAGCCTTCATAAGTTGTTGGTGTATCAATGGGTTGAGTCATGTTGCTCATGTTGCTCATGTTGCTTGTGCCTATAGGGGGTTGAGCAACAGCCTGAGCAACAAGGTTTCCGGGCTTCGGAAGCCGCCATTCAAAAGCTTTGCTGTACGTATTCCGCTCGCGACGCACGCCCAGCTTGTCCGCCGCCCGGCGGACTGTCGGCCACTTCAAATCAGCTTCCTTGGCCAGCGCCCGGATTGTCCCGGGCGCGGGTTTGTGCAGGTCACCGCTGGCGACAGGTCCAGCCGCCAGGATTTGGCGCAACCACGCTTCGGCCGCGTCGCGGGCTTCGGGCTCAGGTCCACGCCGCTCGGCATCGCCGATGAGCGCGTCATCGGCATTCATCTTGACTGGCTCAGCTTCCCAAACGATGTGGGGTGGGTCGCCTTTAAGGCGGAATGCCAGCCCGTCGGGCTCGCGTGAAAGATTGCACTTGCCGGGCAAGAGCAGCCGCCGGTCTCTATCGGCCCTATCGCGCGACAGGTGCCAAACTGCCCGCACAATGCCCGTGAAGGCTCGCGAGCCAAGGGCCAGGTCGTCGGCATTCTCGCCGTATGCCTTCCGTGGATGCGCGACGAGCAAGACCGCCACGCCATGCCGCTCGGCCAGCTTGCACAACGGGCCAAGGATTGCCCGCACTTCGTTTTCGCGGTTCGCATCCACCTTGCCGGGCAGGAATGAGCCCACGGGGTCAATGATTACCAGCTTGCAATCAGGATGCGCTTTTAGAACAGCTTCAAGGGTTGGCAGGTCCGCCAGCGAAAACATCGTCTCGCAATGCTGGCCGTCTTCGTTGACGTGTCGCACCATTGAAAAGATGTGAACGCGGCGCAGGTCCGCGCCAGCGGCAATCAGGCGTGGTACGCCTACGGTGGGCGCGTCATCTTCGCCCGCGATGATGATTACTTCACCTTGCGGGCAGGGCGTGCCATCGGGCCAGGGCGTGCCTCTTGTGACGTGGGCGGCCATTTCGTAGGCGCAGAGAGATTTCCCGCCGCCAGGGCGGCCGCAGAGCATTGACGCACACGCCAGCGGGAAATGCCCTTCCCAAAGCCACGAAATCGAGCGCGGCCGGATATCTGCGGCGCAGTCGATAATCGGCCCGCCCACCAGCTCGCCGCCGCCTTCCACGGGCTCGGCCTTCGCCCGGGCGCTGGCCTTGTGTTGGCCATTGCCGCGCCATCCGGGCTCGATAAGGTCGCGCAGGTCGTACCAGTCTTTGCCGGAGCATCCGGCATGATGGCATCCGGCCGCAATCGCGCCGCTGGCCAACTGGGCGAGCCACGCACTTCTGTTGGTGTGCTGGGCATTGTATGGACAAGTCTTGAAAACCCACTTTTGCCCGCCCTTCCATGGATCCGGGCCATCCACGTCAAGCCCGTGCTCGCGTATCCACCGGGCCAGGTCGAAAGACTCGCCGTTGTGGCGATGGGCGACCCGTGGCGCGGGCTCGGCAGGCTTGGCCACTTGGGCGGCCAACTCTTGCAGCCGCTCTATGCTCACCATGCCCAGCGGGCTCGGCACGTCCAACAGCCGGGCCATTCTGTGCGGCCTGTCCGCCGTCGAATCCCCCTTGCGGGCCATCGTGCCGTAGAGTTTCCAGATTCGGGCAGGGTTGAAGACGCTGCAATCGACAGTCGCCGCCGGGCAATCGTACTTTGCCGCCAGCGCGTGCAGGCACCGCTCTACAAGCCCGCCATCATCGGCGGGCAGGTCAACGGGCCACATCAGGTGTCCGCCGTTGCCCGAATCGCCGATGAGCGGGCGCGTCCAGTCTTCGGCGTCCAGTTCATCAGCCACGCGCCGGGCCAGGTCCAGCGCGGCCTGATGCTCGGCATCGGTTGACGAAATGCCCGCCGCCCGTGCCGCGTCGAAATCCACCAGCAGCCATCGCCGCCGCATGATATCGGCGTCGCATGTGGTGGGCTTCTTGCCAGGGGCGCGCAGTCGATTCGCCGCCCGTGCCAACAGCGCCGGGTTGACTACGTTGGGCAGGATGTAGAACGCATCGGCGGCCGTGATTCGCGCCGCCGCGTCGGCCAGCTTTGTCCAGTCGTTGAAGTATCCGCTTTCGACGTGCGGCCGCCGGTCCTGCCCGGTCACGGCGTCCAAAATGCGTAGCTCAGTAATGCCGCCCGGCTCAACGTAAAGGTTGCAGGCGCGGATGATTTCGTCACGGTCGATTCCGTTGGGGCTCATCGGTCACCGCCCTTCGGCAGCCCGGCCAGCTTCGCCGTTGTCGCTTCGCGGTATTCCTGCCAGCGGGCGCTGTTGACGGCAGGGCAGCCGGCCGCCACCCACGCCCGCAAGACTTCCGGCCGCCATAGGGTGTTGCGGCCAATGCGAATCGGCTCGGGCGCTCGGCCGCTGGAAACCAGAGCCCACCACTTGGCGCGGCCGAAGCCGCACAAACGGCAGGCAATCTCAGCCGGCACGGCGAAGGGCTCACAGGGCAAGTCGGGCAGGGGATTAGCCTTCATGCGCCACCGCCCTTTCGCCCGCCACGCGGGCCGCCAGCGCGGCTTCCACGTTCTCAGGATTGGCCAGGATTTGCCCGCCCGCGTTGAGATGTGGAATCCGCCCGGCCAGGGCTTCATCCCGCAGCCACTTCACCGGGACGCGCAGCCGCCGGGCGATGAACCGCAGCGGCTCTAAAGTGGGTGTCTTTGCCATCGCCCGGCATCATGCCGAAGCGCAGAAAGCTCTGCGGGAAAGTTATGCGCAATCAATGCGCAATCTTCGCGTGGCCGGCATCGGTGATGGCTTCGCCGCCATGCTTACCATTGGGGCGATAAGTCAAGCCCCGGCCGCGTAGCTTCGTCAACCGCTTGGAAATGGTCCTGCGGGACAAGCCCGCTTTGCCTTCAAGGTCGTATTGGTTGACGGTTGTCTTCGCCAGCGCCAGCGCCCGCAGTATCTTCACGTCATCGGGGTGCAAGACGCCGGGCTTCGCCGCTTCGCCGCGTACCGCGAATTGCTCTAGCATCGCCAGAATCGACGGCACGGGCGCGGCCTGTAGTTCGGCGATTGAATGCCCGCCCCGTTGCAGGTCCGCACCGATGCGCAACCAGTTCGGGTTTGTCTCATCGTCGCCGGGGTATGCCGCCTTCATCGTCCGAAGCTCGGCATCATCAGGCATGTAGAATGTCCGCCGCCCTATCGACAGGTCGCGGAATGCCGTTGGCGTTCCGAGTCTGCAAGGATACGGCTTCCACCGCGCAAACATGATTGTCTTGTCGGCCTGCGGCTTGTCAGCAGTTCGCGTGTTTGCCCACGCATCACTTGCCAGCGGCCGCAAATCCCAAGCGGGGCGAGTCTCGGTTGTGTTCGGCATTGTTGCACCGTTCGTAGGGCGGGCCGCCCCGCCCTTCGCCGTCAACGGTGCAGAAGTCGGCGGAAGGGCGGGGCCAAGGGGCAGCCGTCGCCGCCCAGCCCGAAGACTATTCTATCACGCTGGCAACCATCGCCAGCACGGCCCGCCGGATACTGTCAGGCACCTTGGGCCACGCCGCCGCAATCGTCGCGATATCTTGCTTATGGGCAGGGCAAAGCGCAGAGATTTGCGCAGAGTCGGCTTCGGCGGCTTCGGCAGATTTCGTTGTAAGTCGGTTATCTGCGGGGCTTGCGGCATTCTGGCGGGCGGGCTTGTTCCGGTTTTCGAAACCGGCGCATTCAGCCACTCTGCCACCTCTCCGGAGTGGTGCGATAACAGTATCGAAACGCGGCCGGCTGGTCAAATCCAACGATCTTTCGGGGCAATTGTGCGCGACTTGAACTTGCCACATCATCGCCTTGAGCTCGGCGGCCGCCGCTGGCGGTCAATCGGAGGCCGGGGCATGGCGACGACGTAGGTGTTGTACAATCGCTGGCCGTCCAACTCGACCAGCCCTGCTCCAATGGTCATGCCGTATCGCTTCGCCAGCGCCATCAGCCGCCGGGTCGAGGAACCATTGGGCACCGGCTCGGCCAACTCGACCAATTGCTCGCGGGTGAGATTGCGCAGGAACCAATAGCCGGTGATGCAGCACTCGGGAAATGCTAGGATGCGCACGCCCTGCGCGGCCGCCTGCCGGGCGAATGCCTCGATCTTGGCAAAGTTGGCTTCCTTGTTCCCCGCCGCGTGTTCAAACTGCACCGCCGCCGCGCGAATCGTGTCCATGGGCTGATCGTACTCAAGGCCCACGGCCGCTTGTCGCGGCGCCGTGTTGAAATTCAGCAGCGAATCAGCAGTGACTCCTTCGGTGCGCACCGTCGGTGCTGGCTATCAACGTTGCTTTACCAGCAAACCGATGCGGAATGGGCCCGTCGGGCGGGCAGGGAATGAAAGGGGAAGGAGTGAAATTGGCTGATGACCCTTTTTCTTCCCCTCCCCTTTTCACCCTTTCGTCGGAAACGTCGGAAGCGGCCGACTCATCGCCATAGCTCGTCACGCCCGTGACCTTGTAGTAGTACACGCCGTCGGGTTCGGCCGATGTGTCGGCGTATTCGCTGTCGGTGACGCCGTCGGCGATGAGGTGGTCCTGGTCGGGCGTGAAGGTGTCGGCGAGGTTGAGCGGGGCGGAGTTCATGGCGACGTTTGAGCGGGCGCCACGGAGTTCGGCGGCCCCGGCGAACGCTTTGCTGAAATAGACGTCCCGCATTCTGGGCAGCGGTCGGTGGAAGCACGGAGGTCGTAGCCGCAGCGGAGGCAGAGGCCTCGCCTGGCTCGTCTCCTTCGCACCCATCGGCGGCGCTTCCGCACGGCGTACCAGAATGAAAACGGAAGCGTTGTTACGACAAGGGACCAGTAGGGGAAGACGACCCAGGAATCGTGATAGTGCCAAGGGCCCGCGTTGTCGCCAGCGTTAGCTCCAACGTGGAACACATACTGCGCGGGTTCCTGGCTGCGTAGCTCTCCGCGCTGATGCACGGCCCAGGATAGCGGGTACCCGTCGGTTGGCTCGCTTTCGCGAGCCACGCGCACCCCTGGTGGGTAGTCAAGGTCGGCTGCGATTCCAATGAAGTCTTCGGGATATTCGGTATAGTACACCTCGTTTGACTTCAAATATATGCGTATCCCACCTGACGACGAAACCAGCCACATGGTGCGTTCTTTGAGCCAGGCACCCGGAAAGGCGAGTTGCTCCAGCGCACTCATGTAAGCGTCAGAATCAACGGCACGCACGCTCGCCTTCTCGACACGCAGCGTGCGCCCCGGCACGCCAACCTGCCGCCAGGTTATCGTGAGGTTGTCGCGGACCCAACCACTCCGAAGCCACGAGCACAGGAGGCCCAGCGGCAGAAGCGCGAAGAGCAACCCCAAGCCGGCCCTTAGCCAACGAAGACACCGGAACATCCGCTGGAGTAGCGCGTTCATGGGGCGTGTTCAATGTTCATTTCTTCTTCAGCTATCCTTCCGGTCCACTGCGGGAAACCGGCGGCCTGCGTTGGAGCCTGGAGGATCTGGTTGTGCGACCCGAGGTCCTGCCAGTTATGCAACGCGCCACGAGCGGCGCCGTTCGGGATTCTCCGCACGCGTGCATCGAAGTACCACCGCGTGCATTGGAGCGGTACCCAGGCAGCACCTGCCGCGCCGGAGGTGAACATGATGTACGTGTCGAACTGCGCGGTCCAATAGATGGTATCCCGCCGGCGGCCCCACCCGCCGCCCTCTTCCGGGCGTCTGTGGTTGCGCAGAGTCATCGCGGACCTGTTCGCGCCCCTGGGAAGCAGCGGCGGTCGTAGCAGGCGGTAAATGCACTCCGTGCCTCCCCCCTCGACGAACGGAAAACCCGTGTGCAGGCGCGGCTGGTTTCCGTTATAGGGCCCTGGCCTGAGAGCCGTGCGCCGACAGGGATAAAGTATTCCCAATTCCAGTTGACCACATTGAGGATGGCCCACCTCGCAGTAGTTGGGAAAGCGGCTCCTTGTGGAGCGCTGACTTGCGCGTTCCATTGGAACCCCTGCCAGCCCTCCGGGTACAACCGATCAGGCGATGGTGCCAGCGGCAGGTTGTGATCGTTGACCGTTGACATGCCACAGGTGCCGATGCTGGCTCCTCTCGGGCCGTTTGGACCGCGAGTTGGCTGCTGCGACACATCGGGTGTGAGGACAGTGACCAGATCTCCGCGGACGACCTTATGGCCGCCCGCCGTCACCGTCGCTTCGACCAATTCCGGTGATCTCGCCTTGTTTGTGCTCGCCTGCCACCATCGGAACGTTAGGGAATCGCTCTTCGTGTTGACCGAGGAATCAAGGACCGAAGCCTGCGCGGCCGGATTGTAGGAGTTGAAGACTTTTCCGGAGATCTCCCACGCGGTGCTCCAAGCCGTCCCTGAGGGCGCGGACACAGCGACGTGTGCTCGCACCTGCTCGCCGAGAGCAACCGTGTAGGCATCCTCCCACTCATTATTGGATGGTGCCGGACTGTCGATAATCAGTCTTGCGCTCGCGGTCGGCGGCGTCACGGTTGCCTGAGTGCTCGTCGGGGGATTTGGTCTCACTGAGGTCCCGGGGAGCAGGGCAGTGGCATCGCTGATCCAGATGGTAATCGCTGCGCCAATGGCCGCCGTGCTGCCGTGGGTGATCTCCAGGAACGCCGAGCGGATTAGGCCCGCGCCTCCCGGCGTCATGATCATCAGGAGCGAATCACCCGCGTGCGGCCCGAGCAGCTCGACGGTTCTGCTGGCCGTGGACCAGAGCGTCGCCGTCGCGTCGGTGAGGCCGACGGTGATCGTGGCGTTCGGGCGAATCTCTTGCGGGTAGTCGAACGTGATGGGAATAAGATCGTCATCACTGAAGCCGGACCGATCGTCGCAATCCTCGACACCGTTGTGGTTGTCATCATCCGTGTTGGCCCAGAGCAGCCCATTGGGCACGCCGCCGATGCCAACATCGTTGTCGACAATCTCGACCCAAGCCCCCTGTTTGCCCAGGACGACGTAGAAATCGGAATTCGATGCAAACATGGCCACCACATCTTCCGTCCATTCGCTGACTTTGTCGTCGATCGCGTAGACGGAGGAGGTGGCCGAGCTCTGCCCGGCCGCAAAACGCACATGGTTGCTGAGGGGCGTGTAGTCCGTGCCGCTGATCGCGCAGCCGGCAAATGTGACGGCGCCGCTCAGGTCGACGGCGGGGGCGAAGCACGAGGTGTCGGTCCGGGTAAAGGTGAAGTGGCCGACGTGGGCGGTGGAGCCCTCCTGGCTGTAGTCGGAGCTCTCGACGCCGACCGTCAGCGCATGGAAGGTGAAGGTCCACTGGTGGCTGAAGCACTGGCTATAGCACCCGTGGGCGTCTTGCGCGTAGAAGGCGATATGGCCGTGGATGTCGTGGTTGCCGCCGATATTGTTGACCAAGATGTCGAACGCCTTGGAGCTGTCGTTGATGCCGGCGTCGGGAGAGGGAAATGTGAAGGTGTGCCCGGGGCAGCCGGGGATGCTGTTGGCGTCGATGACGACGCTGCCATTCAGAATGGTCATCACTTCATTCGCGGCCGCGCTCGAGGTCGGCGCGATGTCAACGTACAGGTTGCTGTGGCGACCGTCGCCCGAGTGCTTGGAATCGATGCCCAGGTCGCCATGCGCAGATCCGGTCATTGCATCGCCCACGACCTCCAGCCAGAAGAGGCGCGATGTCGGCGCGGCGGCCGTGGCCGCATGCGGAGACGGCATGCTCGCGCCCGTGGGGCCATCGAGGCTGATCGTGTAGTTGCCCGGATCGGCGTAGACGTGTTCGGCCACACCGTCGCCGCCGGTGATGGTGTCGGGGGTGCTGTTGTCGTCCCAGTCGACGGTGACATCTCCGACGGCATCGCCGCCGGGGTCGGATGAGTGCAGGGCGATGTCATAGGGCTCGCCCACCTCGGGCTCGCCGCCCCAGTCGGCCGTGATTGTTGGGGCGACATCGTCAACGGTCAACTCCTGCGTGTCGGCGTCGCTTTCGGCGCCATCGGCGTCGAAGGCGGTGGCCGAGATGGTCAGGGCGCTGGTGCTCTGGTGGGCGTAAAAGTGATCCATGCTCGTGGGATTGCCCCAGATGGTCTGCGCCTGCTCCCGTCGTCCCAGTCGATCACCCAGTGCGTGATGGCGTCGTTGCCGGGGTCGCTGGCCGACAGCGTCAGCGTGTACGTCGAGCCTTCGTCGATCTCGCTGTCGCCGGAGATGCTCGCCGCCGGGGCGAGATTGCTGATCGTCACGCTTGGGCCCGTCAGCTCATGCATGCCATCAGCATCATACACGTAAGCGACGATATCGGCATCGGTCGTTGATCCCATGTAATGGTGAGTTGCCAGTTGCGAGTTGCCAGTTGCCAGTGAGTCGAAGGCGCCATCGCCCCAGTCCAGGTCCCACGAGTCGATCGAGTTGCCGTTGAGCGTCAGCGTGATCTTGTACTCCGAGCCTTCGTTCACACTCGTGCTGCCGGTGATCGTCGGCGCGGCCAGCGCATCGACTTCGTCGGAAACGTCGGAAGCGGCCGACTCATCGCCGTATGTTGTCACGGCCGTGACCTTGTAGTAGTACACGCCGTCGGGTTCGGCCGATGTGTCGGCGTATTCGCTGTCGGTGACGCCGTCGGCGATGAGGTGGTCCTGATCGGGCGTGAAGGTGTCGGTGGTCCCGCGATACACGCGATAGCCGCCGAGGTTGGTCCACGTCAGGTCATCCCAGTCGAGGTCGATGTGCCAGGCGCTCACCGGCGAGACGGCCGGGGCATCGGGGGCGTCGCCGGGCGTGGCGCGGTCGATGAAGCCGCTCTCATTGCTGGCGTTGTCGGTCCAGGTCATGGCATCATGGTTCATAGCGAGCGACGGCCAATTATTTACGTCCCCTTTTTACGTCATTTACGTCCCCTTTTTACGTCCCTCCAGGTCGCCGTGGGCGGTGCCAGTCATGGCCGAACCGCCGAGTTGCAGCCAATACAGCAGCTCGCCGTCCGTGCTCGGCTCCACCTGGTGATCGGCCGGCAGATTGGCATTGGCCGGGCCATCGAGCGAGATCGTGTACGGGCCGGTGCCGCTGTACGTGTGCGCGATCGAGCCGTTGCCGCCGGAGATGGTTTCGGGCGTGCTGCCATCGCCCCAATTGATGACCACGTCGCCGATCTCGCTGGGATCGGGGTCGGGGCCGAGCACGGTGACGCCGAGTTTGCCGATTTCCAGCCTGGGTATCGCGTGGTTCGAAGCGAGGATGATTGAGGGCCTATTCATGTCGGCGGCTACGAGAATGGCGCGATCGGGTTTGTCGGGGCAGAGGGTGGTTTCGGCGAGATGGGCGTGCCGCATTCGGGGCAGCGCCCGATTGATGCGCAGATCATACCCGCAGTGGAGGCAGCACCCGGCCGCTCGCCGCCAGAGCAGCCGCACCAGAGGACGCGCCGACAGAACGACGCATATCAGCAGCAGCGCAAACGGTGCCCACAGCGGTATGGCGATCTGTTGATTGTATTCTGTTATCCCCAGGGGTGCCCACCAGACACAACTCCATCTGCGGGCAGAAAACCCAAGCCGCCCCAGCAGATTTCGCGCTTCATATGGACCCAGCGGCTCGAAGGCCGCTCGGCTGTTTAGGTATCGCCGGACGATGTAGTCAGTCACGCACTCCTTCGGGTACCTGGTCCATTTGTGGTTCCCGAACCGACTCTGTGGCTTCGCGGCCTCAAATGCAGAGGCGCGAGGCGCCCGACGCTCACGATATTGCAGCTCAATCGCACCTCGGCGGCAGATGATGAAATCAGCCTCCCAGCGAAGGTCTTCGCGGCGCGTCGTGTGCCGCTGAAGACCCTCGGTGCCGCAGTGGCTACGAAACCAGACGAAGCACAGCGCCAGGAGCAGCACGTCCAGCGACGCGCAGCGGATGCATAACCATGCTAGCATGAATACCTCAGCATCGTTACCCGGGGCGCAATTCGCCCCATTGCGGATGATCGTTGGTGTAACGCCATGGAATCTCGCCATCTCCCGCGGGCCTGCCGAGCAACCGCCAGGTCATTCCGGTGAGATCGAAGAAGAAGCTGTGAGACCACTCCCACACTTTCAACGGCACCCATTGCGATCCCCCACCGACGGGCTTGAACATCAGGTACGTGGAGAACTGGCATCCGTCCACTACTTGGTATGGGTTGTTTTCCGGTAATAGCAGGTTGACTGTGGATCCTGGTTGGTCGTAGAAGCTGACCACGCCCGGAACCGCCGAGGTGCCGCTGTAGGGCCAACCGCCATCGAGAGCCGGGCCGGGCTTGGCCCACATCTGAGGCGGTGGCGGGATCATCCTCTGGGTTACGTCGTTTCTTAATATCTGGACATAGCACGAGTCACCCTGGAAACCGGGTTCGCGGAATGAATCGAGCAGGCTGACTACCGGTCCGACCTGCAATCGAGGGTCAGTCCCGTACGCAAACGGGCGCGCAGCCACTCGCAATATCGAACTCGTTATGGTGACAGGATGCGGCGCCGCAACAGTCAGCTTGATTGGGCGGTCAATGACAACTGGGCCGTATCCCGCGACTCCAAGTACTGCTGCGGCACCCACAACTGCCTCGCCGGAGCCCGCGAAGGTGAACTCGCAGGCATCCTGGTTATTGAAGGCAACCCAGTTCGTCGGGTTGAGCACGCCCGTATTCTGTCCCGCGGAGACCACCCATGAGTCGAACACCTTCTGCGCCGGCTTTTTCCAGTCGATGGACTGAACTGTGCATGCGCCATCAAGCTCAACACGCATTTGGACCCGCTGTCCGATAATGATCGGGGCGACGAACGACCCCGCCTCGATCTCGGCGTTGGGCAGGGGACGCGTCCAGAACAGCTTCATGCCGACGGCGGGGCGTATCTTGGTATCGCCTTGGGGCACGGACGGAGCCCCTGGGTCAACCTCGTCGAGTTCGAGCATCACCTCGCCCCCGCGCAGCACCTCTAACCATACATTCGTGGACCCTGTCCAGTATCCGCCGGATGCGCTGGCCTTCTCCCCGCAGTACCACGTGTACGTGCCCGACCCGTCGCGAGTTTCGAGCAGCAACTGCGTCTTGGTTGGCGAGTCCCAGATGCGGAGATAGCTGGAGATCGTCAGCTTGATGGTCGCGCTGGGGCGCCCGTCGGACGGCCCATTTATGCCGATCTCGTAAAGATCGTCGTCAGGCTGGCCTATCGGATACACTTGCGTGTAGTCTGGGTTGCCATCTTCGTCGTCGTCATCGTAATTAGCTAGCAAGACGCGCTGAGGCACCGAAAGTTCGAGGTCATCGCTTTCGGTGGCGTTCTCCACGATTGGGACCTCTGCTTGATCACCGCCGTCAACGAGGAACTCGCCGTCGTCATCAATGGTTGCCGTCGCCTCTTCCGTCCACTCCGCGACACTATCATCAATCGCATAGATCGGGTCGCTCTGCGCGAAGACTGCCCCGTCCTCGAAATGGATGACATGCCGGATCGGCACGAAGTCCGAGCCTTCCGTCGCGGTGCCGCCCAGCGTAAATGCCAAGTCAAACGCCGGCCCGCCGAGCGCGCGGCAGGCGTAGAAATTCCCATGCTCCGTGGTGCCTTCCTTGGCATAGCCGGTCGCGCCGAAATCCGTGATGGTCAGCGGCTCAAACGTGAACGTCCACTGGTGCGAGAAGCACTCGCTGCCGCTCCAGCAGCAACCGCCGCATTGATAGTAGAAATCGTCGTGGCCGGCGTTGAAGTCGATGTGGCCGGTGATCACGTCCGTGTCGGGATCGATGCTGTTGACGGCCACGTTGAACGGCTGGGAATTGTCGCTGGCCGCGTCGGTCGGGAATGTCCACGTGTGCCCGCCGCAGCCGGGGTGGCTGTTTGCGTTGACGGTGATCGTGCCGCCCAGCAGCGTCATGACTTCGTCGATTGCGGCGTCGGCCGCCGGCGCCATCTCAACGTAGTGGCCGAGCAGGTGGTTATTGTTCGGATCGGCATCCTCAGCGTTGACCTCCAGGTCACCGTGAGCGGTGCCGGTCATGGCGGAACCGCTCAGCTCCAGCCCATACAGCAGCTCGCCATCCGTGCTCGGCGCCACCTGATGGTCGGCCGGGAGATTCGCATTGGCCGGCCCATCGAGCGAGATCGTGTACGGGCCGGTGCCGGTGTAGGTGTGCGAGATCGAGCCGTTGCCGCCGGAGACGGTGTCGGGCGTGCTGCCATCGCCCCAGTCGATGACCACGTCGCCGATCTCGCTGGGATCGGGGTCGGTGCTGGTGATCTTGATCGTGTAGGGCAGGCCTTTCTTGGGGCCGCCCGACGGGTAGATGACCGTCACCGTCGTGGGCACGTCGTTGACCGTGACGCTCTTTGTGGCATCGCTACTCTGTGCGCCGTCGGCGTCGAAGGCGGTGGCGGAAATCGTGAGCGAGCTGGTGCTGTGATGCGGATAAATGTGCGTGATGCTGCTCGGATTGCCCCAAATCGTCTGGCTGGCGCCGCCCGCGCCCCAGTCGATCACCCAGTGCGTGATGGGATCGCCGCCGGGGTCGGTGACCGAGAGGGAGAGCGTGTACGTCGAGCCTTCGTCGATCTCGCTGTCGCCGGAGATGCTCGCCGCCGGGGCGAGATTGCTGATCGTCACGCTTGGGCCCGTCAGCTCATGCATGCCATCAGCATCATACACGTAAGCGACGATGTCGGCATCGGTCGTTGATCCCATGTAATGGTGAGTTGCCAGTTGCGAGTTGCCAGTTGCCAGTGAGTCGAAGGCGCCGTCGCCCCAGTCCAGGTCCCAGGAGTCGATCGTGTTGCCGTTGAGCGTAAGCGTGATTTCATATTCATCGCCTTCGTCGATCATGCTGTCGCCGGTGATCGTCGGGGCGGCCAGCGCGTCGGCCTCATCGGAAACATCCGACGCGGCCGACTCATCGCCGTATGTTGTCACGGCCGTGACCTTGTAGAAATACACCCCGTCAGGCTCGACCGTCGTGTCGGCGTATTGGCTGTCGGTGACGCCATCGGCGATAAGGTGGTCCTGATCGGGCGTGAAGGTGTCGGTGGTCCCACGATAGACGCGATAGCCGCCGAGGTTCGTCCAGGTGAGGGCCGTCCAGCTCAGGTCGATGTGCCAGGCGCTGGCGGGCGAGACGGTCGGGGCATCGGGGGCATCGCCGGGCGTGGCGCGATCGATGAGGGCGTAGGCCGATTGGCCGGCCGAGTTGCTGGCGTAGAGGCGGTAGTAGTAGACCGTGTCGGCGGTGAGGGAGCCGTCATCGTACGTGGTGGCGCTGGTGGAGAGGGAGACGGCCGAGCCCCACGTGCTGCCATCCGTGCTGCGCTGCACGTACAGGCCAGTGGCGTTGGTGGCGTTGTCGGCCCAGGTCATGGCATCGTGGTTCATGGCGAACGAAGGACAATTATTTACGTCCCCTTTTCACGTCCTTCCCCTTTTCACGTCCTCCGACTTATCTGTTGCCGCGGGGTCCTTCGCGCCTATCTCCTCGGCAAAGGCTTTCAGGTGGCTGGGAACCAACATGGTTAGGATCGCCAGCTTTTCGTCGCCATCGGGATGCCGCTCAACACCGATGCGGGGCGAGTTTACTTGGCTGGGGCGGAAGAACACGTCGGGCCATTCGTAGAATATTTTGCTTGAATTATCGTAATAGCCGGGGGCGGCCAGATCCGGGCCCACCAGCACGTAGTCTATTGGCGGATCCACCCAAATCGCCTCTCGCACATCCTCCTCCTCTAGCCACCCCGGCCCGCTTCCGCTCCCCCCGATGACGTAGCTGGCTGGAATGACGGCGCCGCGCCACCGATAGACATTGTGGCGCGAATCGACGTACGCCAGCCTGAGTCGTGCCGGGCGATCCGCGATATAGCTGACGAATACGCGGTCGACAAATTCCGGAGGAAAAAGGAATGCGCTCTCCTCGGTCGAGCCCACCCGAGTGGCGGGCGCATGCGGTGCGCCGCAGCATTCGCATCGGAGCGTACACCCGCCGAGCGCCATGAGGGCAAAGGTGCCGAGCAAGGGCCGTACTGCCAGGAATAGAGGGTATCTCATAGTGCATCCTGTCGCCGTTTTCCATTTGCGATCACCGCCAGCCGGCGTCGGCGTGGTTAGCGTACGGGGCCGCAAGAACGTCGGGCAGTTGATTGGCTCTCGTGAAGCCGGAACTGGGCGTGTTTGCGTTGCCTGAACTTGGTGCAAACGTGGGATCCCCGTTGCCTGCGGGTTGCGTGATCCTGCCCGCAAACGTTACCCACCAAGTCGTGTAGCCGAGGGGCCAGATACTCTTATCCGGAAACTGCCAGACCGCCCATAGGTCGAGTATAAAGCTGACATCCAGGGTACCGGCGGCACCGGGAGTTGGGAGCGCGCCTACAAGCGCAATCCAGGGGTTATCGTTCGCGGTGACCATCTGAATCAGCGTGCCCGGATTCACTTCCTTATATGTGTAGAAAGGTGGATCCTGCCGGCCCGGTGGGTCGGGGACGTCGAGGAGCGTCTTGCCCGGATTGCCCAGGAAATCGAACTGCTTCGCCGGAGAGCCGTTGGAGTACGCCATGCCTTTGCCGACATTGTGAGCGTTCTGGATGAGGCGAACGTGACCTAGCGAGCGCACTTCCACCTTGGCTTGCATGGTAGCTGTGTCGCTGCCCGCCGCGAGCCCCTTGCCGCTGAGGATAGCCCAGTTGCCACCAATGGGATCCTTGCCCAGGCCGGGTCGCCCCACTGTAGTCACCTCCAGCGAGTCCAACACGGGCACCACGGTGAACTTTGCATCGCTCCATTTGAGGACATGGCCCTGCGCATCCAATAGGTCGAGCGTGAGCGTGACATCGCGCAGCTCGCTGCCTTCGCAGATCCCTTCCACCCACAGAGTGGCTGGTTGCGCGCCAAGGGCCCACGTAACGCCGGACTGCAGCGCAGCCTGCTGCTTATCTTGCGACCGCCAGATCTTGATTCGATCTTGCCCGGCTTCCACCCAAGTTAGCCGGACCGACCTCTGCTGGTTTGGTTTGCTCCGGGCGGCCAGCGTGATCTGCTTCATATCTTTTTCGTTCTGCCGCTTTGCGGGAGCGTCGCTTGGTCCGATGTCGAAATCGCGGGTGGCTGGCACATAATTGGTGAGCGTCAACTTGTTGTCATTGTCTGCGTTAACCGGTACGAATCCACCCACGTTGATCTTGTTCTGCGCTGTGACGCCCACGACCTCCAAGTCTACGAAGTCATCGGTGGCGGCCGCCGCGGCATCGTTGCTGCTGCTCGGATGCGCGGCCACGTCCGTCGCCGTCAACGTGATGATGGTCGTTCCTGCGGCGCAAGCCTGCAGGTGGAGCGAAAGCGGCGACGTGTAACCGCGCGGGTTGAGCACGATGGAGCCCACCCCCGACGAGTCCGTCGCAAGCGCCAGCACCGTGCCGCCCGCGTCGCGCAGCCGGAAGCTCTGCGCGTTGGTCATCGTCAGTGTGACCGTCGCCCCCCGCTTAACGTCGTTCTGGAAGCGTAGCACGAGCGGCACGAGCGCCTGGCCGCTGACACTGACGGTTGTCTCGGCATAGTTGGGAATCCCATTGGCATTGCCGTCGCCATCGTCGATCTGCACCGTCGCGCCAGGATCCATCTCGTTGGGCGTGCCGGCCGCCTCCTCCCGCATGTTCGCAAGCACCACATCAACCGGATCGTTGTCCACGATCTCGACGCGCGCCGTCTGCTTGTTGGCGACGATGTAGAAATTCGCGTTCTGCGGAAGGCTCGCCGTGACGTCCTCGGTCCATTCGCTGGTCGTATCGTCTCTCGCATGCACCAAGATCGTGCTCGTGCTCTCCATGGCCGAGAACTTCAGGTGGTCGCTCAGCGGCGTGTAGTCCGAGTCGCTGATGGCGCATCCGCCGAAGGTCATCGTGCCGCTCAGGTCGATGGCCGGGGCCAGGCTGTTGCAGTTGTCCGTGCGGGTGAGCGTGAACTGCCCGATGTGGGCGGTCGAGCCTTCCTGGCTGTAGCCGGAACTCTTGATCCCCACCGTCAGCGGATGGAACGTGAAGCCCCACTGATGGGTGAAGCACTGGCCGTAGCAAGAGCCATTGCCGGCATGGAAGTCGATGTGGCCGGTGATGCTGTGGTCCGACCAGATCGTCTCCGGCACGATGTCGAACGGCTTGGTGCTGTCGTAGATGCCCGTGGTCGTGGAATCAAAATCCCATTCGGTCCCGCCAACCATGATGACGCCGGCCACGATGTTCTGCACCTGATGGCCGGCCGCGTCGAGGGTGGGCGCCAGCTCGACGTATTGATTCGTCTGACGAGGCATCCAGCCGCTTCCATAGTTCGACCCCATCCACAGGTTGCCGTACGCGCCTTGCTCGTTCATGGCCGGGCCGGTGATCTGCAGCCAGAAGAGCCGCGACGTCGAACTCACGGCGGCGGCGCTGGCCGTGTGAGCGGCAGGCATGCTCGCCCCGGTGGGACCGCTGAGCGCGATGTCGTAATCACCGGCCACGGCGTAGGTATGCTCGGCCACGCCATCGCCGCCCGTCACCGCGCTTCCGCGTTCCCACGCTTCCCTCATCGACTTGTTGCCTTTCCTGGTGATGCCAAACGTACTCGGTAAACGGCCTTGTCCTTGACGAACAGGTACTCCACCGCGCCACCGGGACGAAATGTTGAGATCTCCGACGATTTCCCCGTCGTGCTCCGGACCGAGACGCCCGTTGACAACCACGACCGAACGCGGATGCTCATAGGCTATGTACGCGAAATGCTTGCTGTCTGGGCTGAACCCTAGATGGTGGACGACGTTGAATATGGGTCCCGGCTGCCCGTCAACAACCACGAAGCGAGACGGCACGTAATACGCGACGTGCTTTCCGTCTGGGCTGAAGATGGGCGAGCCCGATCCGCAGGTCTCGTATCTGGGGCCAACCTGCCCGTCGATCACCGGATACCAGCAACCGTTGCGCATCACGCCATACGCAACGCGCTTGCCATCAGCACTGAACTGCGGGCGGCTGATCTGGTCATATGCGGCACCGGGCGCTCCGTCAACGAAGAGCCGGAAAAGGCCTCCGTCTCGCGATACATAGGCGCACTTGGCACCGTCGGCCGTGAACATCAGATGGTAGATGTCGGCATGCTGCGGGCCGGCGTGTTCGTCCATAACGGCAGCCTTCCCGCCCCTGTCTGAGGCAACGTAGGCAACATGCTTTCCGTCACGGTTGAAGATAGGAGGCGATACGCGCCGATGCGCAAGCCCCTCACGGTCGCCTACGACGACGCACCAACTGCCGTCCGGGCGCTGAGCCAAATAGGCCACGCGCGCACCATCCGGGCTGAAAGCTGGCGAGCGAACGTTGACGTACGCAGGTCCTTCGCGCTCATTAACGACCACGAACCATCGGTCCCCCCGCCGAGCACAGTATGCAACGCTTCTCCCGTTGCCTGCGAAGGTGGCGTCGCGGACACGCGCGTACGCCGGGCCAGGCCGGCCATCTACGACGAGATGCCAACCGTCACCGGTCCTGGCGTGGTAAGCCAGCCTCGCGCCGTCGGAGCTAAAACGGGGTTCCGCGACGTTCTCGTATTTCGGGCCAGGCTGCCGGCCCGCGACTATGAAAAACCAATCGTCCTTCCGCCCCACATATGCTACGCGACGGCCGTTGTCGCTGAAGACGACTTCGTCGACCAAGTCGCACGCTGGACCTGCTTCGCCACCGCTCACGACGCGGTGCCGCGCTGCGGCATCGCTCACCACGTAGGCGACGCTCTCGCAGGTGGGGGAAACGACCGGGTCGGAGACGTAATCGTAACCGCCGGGAGGCGCCGACTGAACCGACTGCTCGATACGCATACCGGCTGTGGGCGCGTGCGCCTGCGGGGGATGCTGCGGCAAGAGTCCACTTTCGCCCTCCGCCTGCGCCAGCGCATGGCCGAGCCAACAAAGCACGCAAGCCGTCAAGGCGCGCGACATGGCGAGCCACAGGCATCGCCCATCGCCCGCCAGGAGTTGAACGCAACCATGCAGAGTATCCCGCATGAAAGGCCTCATCGGTTTCTATCCTGGAATTGAAGACGGTTGGGCATCCGAGAAGACCCATTTGGGCGCGATCGGGTAATGAATCTTGGGATGCGACACGGGTACGTTCCACTTTCGCCAGTCCGGTTTGGCCACTCCGTTTTCAAACGTCTCTCCCTCGTTCCGCCAGATCTGATCCCATTTGTATCCCTTCTCCGCCAGCTTCGCCTTGAAATCAATGCCGGTCGCGCACAGTATCTGGCTGTTGCCGTAGACGGGTGTTGTCTGTGGATCGTCAAGCGTCACGGTCCAAACTCCGTCTGCCCATGACCAGTCGAGGTGGAACCCCACGAGGACCATCAGCATTGGGTTCCAGTATCGCCAGTTCTCAAGGACCCAATTGCCATTCTTGTGGCCGGTGTAGTCAACCCAGCCGGCGCCGGGCTTCCCGCGCCATTTGGCTGCGTCCTCCTGCTTCCAGATCGCCCGATTCTGCGGAGTATCCAGCGCCCACGCTCCGTCGGTGAGCCAGTGGTCCGACGAGTCGAATACGTCGCCGTACCAGAACCAGACGTCTACGGTCCCTTCGCTTGCTGCGAGTGGCGCACGCAATGTGCATTCCCTTGCGACATCGTAGCCATTCGGCGCGGGGTCGCCCCAGTCGGTCAGGGAGCCCCGATCTAGATTCAGGGAGATCACGTCCTGACTCCCTGCGCTATGCATGCTGAAGGCCGCGATGCCCAAATTCTGGTAGGGAGCCCCTGGATGCAAGCCGTCGAGCCAGTCCTTGCTTATATGCGTTGCGCCGCCAGTTCCTTCTATGTCTTTCAACCCCTTGCCCCCTTTCAAAGCGAGCGTCATCTCCAGCATCCCGCCCTTCACGACCGCGCTCAATTGCGATACGAATGCCTCTAATGGCGAGTGAAGTTGGTGGCTCGTTGTTGGCGCGTCGTTAGCATCGCGCCACCAGAACCAAGACCGCGGATCCCTGATCGACGCCTGAACTTCCCAATGCTGCTCCACCGCCCGCGCGTTGACTTTATCGTCCGAATTGCTCGGTTTGGTTGTGGGTGCGGTCGTTGCGTCTGTCGCCTTAAGCTGGAACACGATGCCGCCCAGCGTTGACAGCGCGCCGATCGCCTCCACCCGGAGGCTCAAGGTCGGGCCGTCCGTCGCCGGGTTCAACAGGACGAGAGGTGGATTATTGGAACCCGCCATTTGGCTGAAGTGGAGTTCCGTGCCGTTGCTTCTGAACACGCGCACGAGTTCGGGATGATTGACGGAGAAAGTGACGGTTGCACCCGATTTCACGTCGTGCTGAAGATACAGCAGCATCGTCGAGACGTCGGGATCGCCGGAAGGGGGAACGCTCTCCTGCCCGTCGGGGATGCCGTTGCCGTTATTATCGTTATCATTGACCGGAATGAACGCGCCCGGATCGGTCTCGTTCGGCGTGCCCGTGCTCTCTTCCGGGAGGTTCTGCAGGATGATGTTCACGGGATCGTTATCGACGATCTCCACGCGCGCCGTCTGCTTGTTGGCGACGATGTAGAAATTGGCGTCCTGGGGAAGGCTGAGCGTGACGTCCTCCGTCCATTCGATCACCTTATCATCTTTCGCGAAGACCTGAACCACGGCCGAGTCATGCCCTGCGGCGAAATTCAGGCGGTTGCTTAAGGGTGTGTAATCGGAGCCGCTCATCGCGGTGCCGCCGAAGGTCATCGTGCCGCTCAGGTCGATGGCCGGGGCCAGGCACGCGCAGTTGTCAACGCGGCTCAGCGTGAACTGCCCGTGGGCGTTCGAGCCTTCCTGGCTGTAGCCGGAACTCTCGACCCCCACCGTAAGCGGATGGAAGGTGAAGGTCCACTGGTGGGTGACGCACTGGCTGTAGCAGCCATACCCGGCGGGGGTTTTGAGGTCAATGTGGCCCGTGATGCTGTGGTCGGACCAGATACTATCCACCACAATGTCGAACATCTTAGAGCTGTCGTTGATGCCGGTCGTCTGAGGGTTGCCGAAATCCGACTCGGTGACGCCGCCGCCGGAATCCGTGAGGATGGCGCCGTTGACGATGTCGTTCACCTGATGGGCTGCCGCATCCATGGTGGGCGCGAACTCAACGTAGTGATCCGTCTGCTGAGCCAATCCCGCACCAATCCACAGACCGCCCCAGACGTGCTGCTCGTTCACGGGCGAGCCGAAGATCTGCAGCCAGAACAGATGCGGCGCCGCCGTCGCAACCGCGCCCGACGAAGACTGCGTGCTGGCGACACGCCCGCCCTCCAGCATCGACTGCTCACCCATTGAGCGTACGTCTGCTGTTCGCTATCACTGGTCGGCTCGAACGTGAACGTCCACTGGTTCGACCAGCACTCGCTGTTGCAGCAGCAGCCATTCTGGTGCTGGTGCTCGGCCCAGAACGAGACGTGGCCGGTGATCGCCAGCGTGTCGGAATCGACGTTGTTGACGGCCACGTTGAACGGTTCGGAGTTGTCGCTGGCCGCGTTGTCGGGGAACGCCCACTCGTCGCCGGGGCAGTTGTTGCCCGAGTTGGCATCCAGCGTGAGCGTCCCGCCCAGCAGCGTCATCACCTGCTCGATGGCCGCGTCGGCCGTCGGGGCCATCTCGACATACTCCGTGGCCGTTCGCCCATCCTCGGTCGCGTTGACGCCCACGATCGCCAGGTCGCCGTGCGGCTCGGTGCTCATGGCCGGGCCGTAGAGGTGCAGGATATAGTGCGGCAGGGCGACGGTGCCGCGACCGGTATCGGCGAGTTTGGGCGATGCTGCGCTCATGGCAATGGCAGTGCGACGGAATTCGACGGACCCCCGGGTGGCCGTGGCGGAATGGGCGTGCCGCATTCGGGGCAGCGATCGGTCGAGGCGCGGAGGTCATAGCCGCAACGCAAGCAAAGGCCCTGTCTACGTTGTCTGCATCGCACTCGGAATCGCCAAATGCCGATCGCAGGGTACAACAGCGTGGCAAGAACAACAGACCAATACGGAACCGCCACGCCCCAACGCTTGATGCCGGGTCCGCTCGGCGCGGCGCCCGGTGGTGAGGACGTGTACCACTGAAACCAGCGGACGGTGCCTTGCGGGAAGCATGGCTCCGCGGCCATGGGAGGCCTCCACCCTCTGGTAGTGGGCGGGGATCGCTCATAGGTGGGCAGCCCCGTCCCGTCTATCAAATCGTCGAACTGCCAGATAAAGGCGGTCTCCTCGTGCGGCGCATAGCTTCGGTCAATTACGCGTTGCTGCAAGGCAAAGGCCCCCTCTACCGATTGGATGTGGAGCGAGGTCCAACGAATCGCGCCACCGGGGAACCCCTCGGAAGGCAAACCATATTCCGCGTCGTCCAGATGAACCGGCCTGCCAGCCACACTGATCTGATGCGACTGCCGGAGGATGACGTCTTGCACCAAATAGCTGCGCGCCCACAGCACCGCAGCGACCAACCCCAACAACGCGCAAGTCGATACAGCCGCGCCAGTCAGCCAGCGGAACCACGACGAGCCAAGTTGCGCCTGCTTCGCAATCATCGCATGTCTGCCCTCCGGAACGTCCTATTGGGATCACCTGCCTGGCCCGTATGACGCATTTCCTCATCCATGAGAAGCCCGTGCGTCCAGGCGTTGTCCCACGCCGGAAACGCCGTCGGCTGAACTGCGGTTGGCCGCAATGGGGTGCATCGGTTGGTTCGACGATTATCAAGAGCCCACTGATTATTAGCCCCCCTTGTTATGTTGGTGTCAAAGCCCCAGACGACGTGCTCCACAGGCACCCAGTCTGGCGGTGGGTCCGGCGCGGAACATGATGTAGGTGTCATAATCCACCTTCCAATGATTGGTGGATTCACCCCGCAGATCGCTCCACTCGGACCTGTGGTTCGCTATTTTGACACGGTGTCCCGTCCCCACCGCCCACGGAGCGCCGAAGTTTCGCCGCCTGTTCTCGCCCTGTACGTACGGGAAATCCGTATGCAGACCAGGTCGGTACGGGGTCGTGCCGGTTCGCCCCCCTGGGAACGTCCACGATTCGGTGATGCTCGTAGCGACGTTCAAGAAAGCCCATTGACCCGTGCGCTGGCGCTCAGGCAATCCCACGCTCGCATTCCAGATCAGCCCGCCCTCGTTCTGCCCGCCGACGTTGGGGTTGCCCTCGGGCCACAGTTCGTCACCGGCTTGGCTGGTCTCGGGTTGATGGACCCGGAGGAGGTCGGTCTGCACGGTGGGCGTCAGCAGGGTAATGAACTTCTGTGTAGTTAGGGTGCTGCCACTCGGAAGGCAGACGGTTGCACTCACCCTTTCGAGAGACCACCTCGCTAGGTTTCCGCTTGCCTGCCACCAGCGGAATTCTGTGGAGTCGCCATCGGGATTCCCGAACGACTCAAGGACGGATTGCGCGGGGTTCGGGCTGTACGAGCTGAACAGCCGGCCCGAGATGTCCCAGGTGGTAATCCAGACCGGGAGGCCGTAACCAACGACTACGACATGGGCGCGCACTTGCTCGCCGAGGGTGACGACGTACGCGCCGGTTGCCGATGCGGAAGGACTGTCGATAATCAGTCGTGCGCTGGCTGCGGGCTGCGTCGTCGTCTTCCGATTGCTCGTCGGCGGGCTCGGCCTCTGCGCCGTTCCCGGGATATTGGCCGTGGAATCGTCATCAGCGAGGGTGATGGCGAAACCATTGGCCAGCGTGCTGCCATTGGTGATCTCCAGATACGCCGAGCGGGTGAGGCCCGCCTCACCCGTCGTCATGATCATCAGCCGCGACTCGCCCGCGTGCGGCCCGAGCAGCTCGACGGTTCTGTTGGCGTCGGCCCAGAGCGTCGCCACGCTCGTTGTCAGGCCGATGGTGATCGTGGCGTTCGGGCGGATCTCTTGCGGGAAGATGAAGTTGACGGGGATGAGAGTGCTGCTGGCCCAGAGAATCCCGTCGGGAATGCCGCCGATCCCGATGTCGTTGTCCACGATCTCGACCCGGCCCTGCATCTTCCCGGCGATCAGGAAGAAATGCGTGTTCAGCATGAGCCGCGCAGTCACGTCCTCCGTCCATTCGGCGATCTTGTCGTCGATTGCAGCAACCGGTGCGCTGACCGAGCTTTGCCCCTTGGCGAAGGCCAGGTGGATCGGCAGGTAGTCCGCGCCTGCGCTGCTGATGACCACGCCGTTGATCATCGTGCCGCGGCTGGCCGAGCCGCCGTAGGTGATCGAACTGCTCAGGTCGATGGCCGGGGCCAGGCACGAGGTGTCGGTGCGCGTCAAGGTGAGCTGGCCCATCTGCGTCGAGCCCTCCTGGCTGTAGCCGGAGCTTTCGATCCCCACCGTCAACGGATGGAACGTAAAGCTCCACTCGGCCGAGAGGGTCTGGCTGTAGCAGACACCGCTGTTGAGGTGGAAGTCGATCTGCCCGGTGATCGTGTGGTCGGGGGCGATGTTGTTGACGATGACGTCGAAGGGCTTGGAAGGGTCGTTGTAGCCGGTGTTCCCGCGGTCGGTGAAGTCCCAATATTTGCTGGAACCGTCGGTGATGCCGCCGGTAACGATCCTCATCACTTCGTCGCCGGCGCTGGAGAAGGTGTCGGGGTCCATGTTGACGTACTGGTTGGTGTTCCGGTAGTAATAGCCGTCGGCGTAGTTGCGGTCAACGTACAGGTTGCCCGAGGCGTTGTCCCAGGACCCGGTTTTGCACGGGCTGGACATTTCCATCCAGAAGAGATGATACCAGTAGGGATCGCCCGTTCCCGGTGCGGTGGAGGTGGTTGCGCTGGTGGCGCTGTTCGTGGCGGCCATTGCGGCATACCCCGGCGACGAAGTCTGTTCGTCCCCGCTGGTCGGCTCGAACGTGAACGTCCACTGGTTCGACCAGCACTCGGTGTTGCAGGAGCAGCAGCAGCCATTCTGGTGCTGGTGCTCGGCCCAGAACGAGACGTGGCCGGTGATCGCCAGCGTCTCGCTGTTGACGTTGTCGATGGCCACGTTGAACGGCTGGGAATTGTCGGCGGCCGCGTTGTCGGGGAACGCCCACTCGTCGCCGGGGCAGTTGTTGCCCGAGTTGGCATCCAGCGTCAGCGTCCCGCCCAGCAGCGTCATCACCTGCTCGATGGCCGCGTCGGCCGTCGGGGCCATCTCGACATACTCCGTGGCCGTCCGCCCATCCTCGGTGGCATCCACGCCGACGATCGACAAGTCGCCGTGCGGCTCGGCGGTCATGGCCGGGCCGTAGAGGTGCAGAATGTACAGCGGCAGGGCGACGTCCACATCCAGCGGATCGGGGAGCGTCGCGCCTTCGGGGCCGTCGAAGGTGATGCACTGCTCGCCGGCCGCGTCGTAGGTGTGGGCCAGAGTGCCGCCCGTGCCGCCGAGGGTGTCCTGCTGCTCATCGCCCCAGTCGATGGTGATGACGTTGGTGTCGGCCGGATCGGGGTCGGCGATCTGCACGTCGAGGGTATAGGCGGCGCCGACTGTGGCGCTGTCGCCGCCGGTGACGCAGAACGTCGGCGGGACATCATTGACGGTGAGGCCCTGCGTGGCCGCGTCGCTTTGGGCACCGTCGGCGTCGAAGGCGGTGGCCGAGATGGTCAAGGCGCTGGAGAAACTGCCGCCGTAGAAATGATCCATGCTGGTCGGATTGCCCCAGATCGTCTCGGGGTTGTCGCCCGCACCCCAGTCGATGATCCAGTGCGTGATCGGGTCATCGCCGGGATCGCTGGCCGAGAGAGTCAGCGTGTACATGGAGCCTTCGTCGATCTGGCTGTCGCCGGAGATGCTCACCGTCGGGGCGAGGTTGCTGATGGTCACGCTTGGGCCGGTCAGCTCGTGCATGCCGTCGGCATCATACACGTAAGCGACGAGTCACACCAGAACTCATCGCGCACATATCAGTACGATTCGTCCTCTCGCGCCGGAGGGTAATTTTCTTCGCGCATGACACGGTGCGCTGTACAATGGACGCATGTTTGGGCGGAGCGGAAAAGCGACAACTGCGGAGACAGTCAGGGGAGGGCGGTATTGTCGCAAATGCGGCTACGACCTGCGGGCCAGTGAGGGTTGCTGCCCGGAATGTGGCCAGCCTTTTGACGCGGCTAAGCCGCGGACGTGGCAGCGATCACCCCGGTCGCACATCATCCGGCGCTGGCGAAAGAGGATCCTCATTCTGCTCATCGTCTTGATCCTTCCGCCCGCTGTTGGGCTGACGTGGCTGTGGTGGGGCTGGCGGAACGAGCAGCCGGTGCTCGCGGCGCTGCGCAGGTCAGGCCAGTGGTCAATCATCGAGGTTAAGCCGCTGGATGCGCGGCTCGTCAGGGCCCTTCCCCGGCGGCTGGAGTATCTGGCGAACCGCGCCAGCCGACTGGAGCCACTCTCTCATCTAAACTCCCAAAGCGACCCACCGCCAACGGATTCGGATCTGGCTCCGCTGGTAGCGCTGACGCGATTGGAGACGCTCAATCTGGCTGGAACACGGATGACCGACGCAGGGCTGGCCCATTTGGGCGGAATGACGCATCTGCGCACGCTGTATCTCCCGGACGGCACGATCACGAGTGCCGGCATGCTCCGAGTTGGGCACCTGACGAGTTTGGAGGAGCTTTCCATCAGCCGAGCGGCACTCGATGACACTGGGCTGGCGCACTGGCGCAGCTACCACGTCTCCGAATACTGGACCTGGATGAGGCCACGATTAACGGCGCTGGCATTGCGCATCTGGCGGCGCTCCTGCGGTTGGAAGAGGTTTATCTGCGCGACGCAGCGGTCGGGGACGAGGGGGTTCGCCATTTGGGGCGCCTGGCGCGATTGCGCGTGCTATGCCTGTCCGGTACCCGAGTCACCGACGCCGGCTGCGCGCACTTGGCCGGCCTCACACGCCTGGAAAAGCTGTATCTTGCGCACGTGCGCGTCACCGACGCGGGCCTGGCGCATATCGGACGACTGACCCAATTGCGCTTCTTGGATCTGTCGCGGACGCCAATCACAGATGCGGGCCTCGCCTGCATAGGCGGCTTAAGGCGACTGCAGGGGCTGGACCTTGGCAAGGACATGGTTACCGATGCGGGTCTCCGGCACGTGTCTCGACTGACCCAGTTGCGCAGCCTGGATCTGTCCGGTACGCGGGTAACCGACGCCGGCATGGCGCTGCTGGGGAATCTCGGGCTCGAGTTCCTCAGCCTTGAGAATACCGCCCTCACCGACGCCGCTTTCGACTCGCTTGCGAAGATCACGACCCTCCAACGTGTTGACCTCGATGGTACCCATGTGACGCCCCAGACTGTGCGCCGGCTGAAGCAGATCAGCCGGCGCTGGGCCTGGCTCGAGCCGTAGCCCTTTGCGACAGCCGGGTGACGAGAATGCCGCAGCCGCCGGCGCGACCAAAGCGACGGGCGACTTAATGGGGCGGCGTTGACACGAGTGCTGCTCATCGATTCATCATGGCCCTGACGACGTCTTCTACACTCCTTATGATGGTCCATCTGTCTACGCCACCATCCGGGGTTGGGGACACACTGAGTTTGGTTGAGATGGGCTCCTCTTTGTACTTGCCGTCCACAGCTCTCGGCCACACGAATTTATAGGTGGCTGAGTGCTCCTTCTTGGGCTGCGCATCATCAAAGGGGCCGGGCTTGCTCTCCACTGATGCAACATCGTGGGATGCGTCCACATCGTGAGTATTAGCGTTGATCGCGATCTTGTCGATGTAGACGTACGTTCCGATTTCCGTGATGGTCCCGTAGTGATTATCCTCGCCGCCCCAGTTCCGCCCCGCGCCCGAGCCGAGTGCAAAGATGTCCCTGTTGGCTTGATCCGAGTACCAGTCACCACCCTGTTTCTTCCTGAGTTGAATGCTGCTCTTGCCCTGCCCGTCAACTTTGACGGTCCACGCCTCGTAGTACTCAATCAGGGTTGTCTCCGCTGGGTTCTGGTCCGCGGGCTCCCACTTTCCCATCTTCCGCTTGAAAACGAGGTGTTGGACGATCTGCCCCTCATTCGCCGAGGGGTCATCCACTTTCCAGTGCCCCACAGACACGAAATTTATCGGCCTCCACGCGTCCGTGGATACCGCTATGTCCGGTATGAACGTCACCTGCGTCGGGTGCGGGTCCGCGGCGGCCTGGGTGGTTGCCGGAGTCGGATTCGACGGGTGCGTGACCTGCTTCGAGTCAGAGGCCTGAAGCATAAAGACGATGTCGTTGGGTGCGAGGCTCTTGCCGACGGCCTCGACATAGACCGAATGATTGGAGTTCGTCAAGGCCACGCTAAAGACCGAGCCGCCGAGCAGCCTGAGTCCTTTATTCGCGGAAGCCCACACGTTGACGGCTCCTGAGATAAGCGACAAGGTGACGCTCGTGCCCGGTACGATATACGGGAAGCTCAGTTCCAGAGCGTAAAGGTCGTCGTCCCCGCTGGATTGCTGTTCCGCCCAATCGAGCCGGCCATTCTTGTTGTCGTCGTCATTGTTCACCCAAATCCATTTGTTTCCATCGCTCCGCACCGGCGCGCTCAGCGCAATGCCGATGTTTCTTGGGTCCACGATGTCAACGGTTGCCGTCCACTTTGTGGGGACAACGTAGAAATGCCCGGACGCGGACAGATCCGCTCGGACGTACTCCGTCCACTCCGGCGTCCTGTCATCGCTGGCGACAACGGGGAACGACGTGGATGTCTGGCCGACCCCAAAGCGCACGTGGGTGTCCAGGGGCGTGTAGTCCGAGCCGCTGGTGGCCGACCCTGGGTAGCCAACTTGGTAGCCGATGGCGCTTCCCAGGTTGACGGCCGGCGCGATGGGCGAGGTGTCGGTTCGGCTGACGACGAACTGGCCGACCTGAGTCGTCGAGCCCTCCTGGCTGTAGCCGCTGCTCTCGATGCTCAGCGTCAACGCGTGGAACGTGAAGCTCCACAGGGCGCCCACGCACTGGCTGTAGCAGTCGTGCTCATGCTGGGCGCTGAAGCAGATGTGCCCGGTCATGCTGCCGTCCGAGCCGACGCTGTCCATGCCCACGGCATATTCCGGGGTGGTCGGGAAGTTCCACTGGTGGCCAGGGCAGCCGGGGATCGCCCCGGCGTTGATGCGGATCGAGCCCTGGAGCAGCGTCATGACTTCCTGCTGCGCCCGCGAAGGTCGGCGCGAAGTCGACATAGCGATCGGTGTAGTGCGGCTGGTTGGAATACTGCGGCTTGACCGTGAGATCCCCATAAGCGGGGCTGATCACGTAGCTCTCGCTGATCTCAAACCAGAACAAACGCGTGGTCTGCGGGGCCACGGTGTTCATGTGGGGCGAGGGCAGGTACACACTGGCGCTGGAGCTCATCGTGTACTGGCGCTGCTCCGATCAATTACCGCTCCCGGCCGTGTCGAGCGTGATGGTATAGTCGCCCGTGTCCGTGTACACGTGCTCGGCCACGCCGTCGCCGCCGGGGACGGTGTCGAGATCGCTGCCGTCGCCCCAGTCCACGGTGATGTCGTCAACCGGGTCGCCGCCCGGGTCGGAAGCGTGCAACGTGATCTGGTACGGGTCGTTGGCCGTCGGCGCGTCGCCCCAGTCGGCCGTGATCGTCGCCGCGACATCGTCCACCGTCAAATCATGGGTGTCGGCATCGCTCTCATCGCCATCGGCATCGAACGCGGTGGCCGAGATCGTCAGGGGGTCGTCGGCATGATGGGCGAAGAAGTGATCGACGCTCTCGGGGTTGCCCCAGATCGTTTCGGCGTCGCCGCCGTCGTCCCAGTCGATCACCCAATGCGTGATCTCGTCATCGCCGGGATCGCTGGCGGATAGATTCAACGTGTACATCGAGCCTTCGTCGATCTCGCTGTCGCCGGAGATGCTCACCGTCGGGGCGAGGTTGCTGATGGTCACGCTTGGGCCGGTCAGCTCGTGCATGCCGTCGGCATCATACACGTAAGCGACGATGTCGGCAGCGCTGGTCGAGCCCATGAACCGATGCGTCTTTGTCGTCGTGGTGCCCTGGATCGAGCTGTCATAGGCCCCGTCGGACCAGTCAATGTCCCAGGAATTGATCGTGTTGCCGTTCAGCGTGAGAGTGATCCCGTAATTGTCGCCTTCATCGGCCGTGCTGTCGCCGGTGATCGTCGGGGCGGCCAGCGCATCGACCTCATCCGACACATCCGACGCGGCGGATTCATCGCCATATGTCGTCACGCCGGTGATCTTGTAGTAGTAGACGCCGTCGGGCTCGACCGACGTGTCGGCGTATTCGTTCCCGGTGACGCCGTCGGCGATGAGGTGGTCCTGATCGGGCGTGAAGGTATCGGTGGTCCCGCGATAGACGCGGTATCCGCCGAGATTGGTCCAGGTCAGGGCCGTCCAGCTCAAGTCAACGTGCCAGGCGCTGGCGGCCGAGACGGTCGGGGCATCGGGGGCGTCGCTGGGGGTGGCGCGGTCGATGAATACGCAGGCGGACTGGCCGGCGGTATTGGTCGCGTAGAGACGGTAGTAGTAGACGGTGTCAGGGGTGAGGGAGCCGTCATCGTAGGTGGTGGCGCTGGTGGAGAGCGACACGGCCGAGCCCCACGTGCTGCCATCAGTGCTGCTCTGCAAGTACAGCCCGGTGGCGTTCGTGGCGTTGTTGGTCCACGTGAGGTCGATCTCATCGTCGGCGACGGCGATGGCCGCCAGATCGCTGGGCGCGGCCGGGTAGCTGGCCGTCGTAATCGGGCCAACCGTGTTGCTGGCGCTGGAGGCGTCGTAGTCGTTGTACGCCATCACGCGGAAGTAATAGCTGGTGGCGGGGTCGAACGGGCCCGTTGCCGTGAAGTTGACCGTGCCGGTGCCGGTGTGGGCCGGCGCGTAGTCGGTGCCGGCCGGGGCGTCGAAGCTGGTGGTCGTGGACCATTCGACGATGAAGCCGCTCTCGTTGCTGGCGTTGTCGGTCCAGCTCATGGCGGCGGCGGAGCCGGATGTGATCGCGGAGACGGAGAGGCTGGTGGGGGCGGAGGGCGTCGAGCCGGTCGTGGCCGAGACGCTCGTTGACCAGACCGACTGCCCCATGCCATTCTCCGCCGCGATGCGGAAGTAATACGTGCTGTTGGCCGCGAAGGCATGATCGGCCCAGGCCCAGGTCTCGTCGCCGCTGGCCGTCGTCAGACTGGTGAAGCTGGTATTGTTGCTGCTCACCTGGAGGATGAACCCGGTGACGGCATCCTCCTCGGCCGGCGAATCCCACGCCAGTTCCACGCCCGCGGCGCTGATCCAGTTGACGGCCAGGCCGGTCGGTACGGCCGGGACATCACTGGCGGTGTAGCTGACGGTGGCCGCCGTGCTGGCGCTGAAGAAGTTTTCGGCCGAGACGCGGAAGTTGTAGCTGGTGTCGGGCTCGAACGAGCCCGGCACGGTGAACTCGGTTTGATTCCGCTCGGCCACGGCGCTGTGGTCGTAGCTGCCGCCGGCGCCCCATTCGAGCAGGAAATCATCCTCGCTGTCGCTGTTGTCGCCCCAGGTGAGGGTGGCCCCATACGGGGTCATGCCGGTGACGCATACGTCGCTGGGGGCGTCGGGAGTGGGCGGAACGGTGAACGTCAGCGTGGCGGGGTCGGACCAAGCGTAGTTATAGCACGTCCAGGCCCACAGTTCGTAGGTGCCGCCCGGATCGCCGCAACTGGCGGTGACGCAGGTGGCGTTGGGGAAGGCGGATGCTAGGTATTGGCCGGATTTCTTGATGATGTAGCCGGATTCGTAGCTGGAGTTGTCATTCCAGACGAAGCTAACGTCGAAGTTGCCCCATTGTGTTCGCTCGATGGATGAGATGCCGAAGCCGGTTGGGGTATTCAGGGGTCCCGCGTACTCGGCTTCGTAGGAGCCGATGCACGTGCCGTTGGCGTAGCCACTGACGACGAACTCGTCGCACGAGCTTTCGCCGCTGAGGGCGCGGGCGCCGCGGGTGGTGTACGACGAAGTGCCGCTGACCCAGTCGAGCACGATGCCGCCCTCGCTGATCTCCCAGGCGTCGGCCGAGCCGCTCCAGGAGAGCGCGTAGTTGCCATTGCTGTCGGTGGAGACGGACAGGGAGCTGGAGAGCGCTGCCGGCGGAGGAGCTGCCGGCCGCGCCGGCGACGGCCAGCGTGAAGGGCGAGCCATCGACGGTGTACGTCCCGTCCTCGCCGCTGGCGCTGACCGAAACCGAGACAGTCGAGTAAGAAAAGCAGTAGAAATAGATGTCATTGTAGATGTGCTCGGCGGATTGCGCGCCGCCGTCGTACGTCTCGCTCGTGCCGTCGCCCCAGCAGACCGCGTAGCACGTGATGTCCCGGCCGGGATCGCTGCTGGCGAAGGGCAACGTGAACAGCGCATTCCTCTCGACGCTGTACGAATGCTCGCCCAGCGCGGCCGCCGGCGCCGATTCGGCGACCGTTAGATTCGGGCTGCTGATGGAGTAGTTGCTGTTCTGGTCGTACGCGACGATCTGGACGGCATAGCCGCCGGTGGGGCTGTGCTGCTTGTACGTGTGCGTGAGCGCGCGGGTCTGGCCGGCGATGGTCGCGGTGGTGCCGTCGCCCCAACTGGCCACGTACTGGGCGACGCGGGCGTCGGCCAGCACGGGGATGGTGAACGGCTGATCTTCGACGATGCCCGTCGGATAGGCGATGTCGACGGCCGGGCTGCCCCCGCCGATGGTGACCGCCACGGACGCGGCGTAGGCGCCATCCTCATCGACGGCCGATACGGTCATCATGTACTGGTTGAAAAAGCCGTCGTAAGTGTGGGACAGGCAGGCCGTTGCGCCGTTGTAGGATTCCGAGCTGCCATCGCCCCAGAAGAGCACGTACTGCAAGACGGTGTCCGGGCCGGGGTCGCTGACCGAGAAGGCGAAATCCGTGCTCTGG
This sequence comes from uncultured Phycisphaerales bacterium, assembly GCA_963836515.1. Classification (GTDB taxonomy): domain Bacteria; phylum Planctomycetota; class Phycisphaerae; order Tepidisphaerales; family Tepidisphaeraceae; genus CAWIJX01. The sequence goes on along the minus strand of CAWIJX010000004.1, from coordinate 216,745 downwards.
CCGGCCGTGACGCAGGTGGGGCTGACATTGATCGTGGGCGCGACATTGGCGACATGAACGTCGAGCCCCTGCTGGGCCGAATCGCCGTCGCTGTCGTAGACCGTGGCCGTCATGTGGTAATCGGCGTCGCCATCGGCGTAGGTGTGGCAATAGGATTCTTCGACGGAGGATGAGGCGCAGGTGAAGTAGTAGGTGTCCGACGAGGCATCGCCCCAGGCGACCGTCATGCAGGCGATGGTGTCGACGCCGCCCACGCTGGCCGAGAAGGTGTAGCAGGACTGGTCCCCTTCATTCACGCAAGTTGGGCCGGAGACGGGGTATAGCGTCGGCACCTGATCCACAACGGTCACCCCAAGTGTCTGGCAGGCGCTGTCGCCGTCGGTGTCGTAGACGATGGCGGTGATCTCGCGTTGCGTGTCAGCGCTGACGCTGCCGTAGGTGTGGCAGTAGCTCTCGCTGACGGAGTTCGACGTGAAACAGTAGGTGTCGGTGCCCCCATCGCCCCATGCGATCGTCATGCAGCAGATGGTGTCCACGCCGCCGACACTGGCCGAGAAGCCCCAGCAACAGGTCTCGTTCTCGTTTACGCTGCTGGGGCCGGAGATGGAGTCGAGCGTCGGCACCTGGTCCGCGACGGTGACATCGAGCGTCTGGGTATCCGAGTCGTTGTCGGAGTCGTACACCGTGGCCGAAATTGTGTACTTGGCGTCGGCGCTGACACTGCCGTAGCAGTGGCAATAGCTTTCGTCGATGGACGTGGTTTGCGAGGCGAAGCAATGGGTCTCGACGGACGAGCCGTCGCCCCAGCCGATCGCGACGCAGGTGATGGTCGCGGGCGACTGCGTGGCGCCCACGAACTCATAGTAGCCGACGTCGTTCTCATTGAGGCTCGCCGGCCCGCTGATGGCGCCCAGCGTCAGGCTGGAGGAGAGAAGCTGACGCGGCTCCATGCGCTGGATGAAGTCGCACCAAGGCGTTGCCACCCTGCGCTATCAGGTAACACCTTGGCGCATAATGAGTTGATAAGAGATTCCAAAACGCCGACCACGGACCCGGCGACCGCACCGATTTTGCGACAGACTGAGCGAAGCGACATGACCGACTCCTTTCCCAAGGGAACCGGCCTGGAGGTGGGAGCATAGCGCTCCTCCCGCCCTCAGGCCCACGACCAACGAGCCTACCGAACAGGCGGGAGTATAGCAGGGGCTGTCAGTATTTCAAGCGATACAATTCCGATTTCTTTGGTATCTGAAGTGTACGAATTGGCGCGGCGTTGAGAGTAGCGCCTGCGCGGTGAGTGCCACGCGCGACGAGCATGCAACAAGAGCATTTGGCTGGACTTTCGGCGCGTTACTCCGCCGGCCGGGGCTGCGAGATACGACCATCGGCGCCGATGTCGATGCTGGCGGCGCAGTACACTTGGTCGTCAAAGCATGATGTGTGGCCCTTGAGCCGATTGCCGCTACGGCTGGCGCTGCAGTTTCATTCTGAGCAGCAGCAGATCGATCCGCCGGATTCTCCCCGCCAGATCCTTTGGCGGATCGCCCGCCAGCGCCTGCCACGCCGGATCGTCCGGCGAGTATTTCACGATCTCCAGCGGCTCGTCGCTCAGGCCGACGAGCGTACGCGCCAACGATTGTCTCACGTCCAGGCCCCGCTCCAATGTCGTCTGGTAGCCGTCGGTCCCCAGGTCCTTCACGGTCGCCGCCGCCGACAGAATGCCGGGGATTCCGTAGGCGCCGTTCTGTTCGAGCATCGCCTGCCGCGTCGGCCGGGTCGAAGCGAAGAGGACGGCGCTTCCCGGCGACTTGCCCTTGACGCGCTCGGCGCGGTCCCCCTCCCTGACCGGATACAGCCGCTGCCACAGGCCGTCTTCGTACCGCAGCCTTGTCATGGCGTCGGCGGCCGCCTGCAGTGCCCCGCCCGTCGAGGCATCGCCGAATCCCACCTGCACCGCCAGAAGCGTCTGCATTGCGTGTCGGCCGGCCAGCACATCGACGGCCCGCGCCTGTTGCACGATCCGGTCGGACGGCGTCCCGTTCAGCTCATACGCGGCGTCCCAGAGCCCTTTGAGCATGCGCCCGTCTGAAATCCGAAGATTGACCAGTTGCTGCGCCGATCTCTCGGCGCTCTTGCGCAGCATCGGATCTTCCAGGGATGCGCACGCCAGCAGCACCGCCAGGGTCGCATCGCGGTACTCGGGCAGATCGAGCCGAACGATCCTGAAGTCCTTCTCGCCGGTTGAGTACGATGATGGCCAGAGCCCCGTTGCGGTTTGCTGGCGGGTGAGCCACAGGCACGCGCGCGAGGCCGCCGATTTCGCCAGGCGGTCCTCGGCCTGGCCACTGTCGCCCAGGCCCAGCAGCAGCGCCATGGCCGCAATCGTCGGCGCGATCGGGCACGACGCCTGGCACTTCCTTGACGATCGCCGTCTTGCCAAAGATCGCTCGTGCGGGAATTCGGCCGCCGCTGTTCTGGCAGGCCATGATGCCGCGAGCTGTCTGTCGGGCCGCGGTCACGAAATGTTCGTTCTTCAGCTCGCGCCCGGCGCAGAAGCACCCAGCCGGCCGCCGGCGTGCTGAGCGGCTCCAGCGACACCGGCGTGCCGCCCTTTGAATCCGGCTGCACGGCGCCGGTCGGCCACGCCCATCCGTAAGGCTTCTGGATGGCCATGGCCAGCAGCAACCTGCATTCATCATCGATCTGCTTCGCGAGTTGTGATCTGAGATCTGAGATCTGGAAACCAGCCTCGCCCGCAATGCACATCGCCGCGAAAGCGAGAAAAGCGCCGGCGAATGCTTGAATCCGGATGCCCATCCCCGCATTATACCGCCCTCCGCGGATTGGCATGCGCCATGCTCCGCCAGCAGCGAGGTCTACCATGCAGCGTTTCACGCTCGAGTTCGTCACCGAGGGCAACACTGACATCATCAACGTCAGTGCCGACCTGGCCAAACGCCTGGCCGACATCGGCGGCTCGGGGCTGGTTCATCTCTTTGTCGTCGGCAGCACGGCCGCCCTCACAACGCTCGAGTACGAACCGGGGCTCGTGCGCCACGACGTGAAGGCGGTCTTCCAGAAGTGGATTCCCGACGATGCCCCGTACGAGCACGAGGCCACGTGGAACGATGACAATGGCCACAGCCACATCCGGGCGGCCATGCTCGGCCCGAGCCTGACGGTGCCCTTCGCCAACGGCAAACTCCTCACGGGCGAGTACCAGCAGATCGTGCTCATCGACTTTGACACCAGCCCCCGCAGGCGGCAGATCGTCGCAACCGTGATGGCATAGCCGTCGGTTTGGCTGGCTCGCTTGCGGGCCGCTGCGTGTAGCGATCATCAAAGCGAAAGTCGTCAGGCGCCAAGCCTCTTGGGCGTGCCTGGGTGCGATGGTATAATCTGACCAGCAGGAGCCAACATGGTCAGCCCCAATGTGAACAGGATTCTCGATGCTGCTCAAGCACTGGATGATGCGGAAAGGCGGGAGCTTCGACGCCTGCTTGACGAGCGAGCCACGCGGCAAACCCTACCGACGTGTGAGCAGCAGTTGGATCAACTGATCCGCCAGCGGGGGGTCGTCCGCATCGTTCCACCCAAGCCGACGCCGGAATCGATCGCGCGCTTCAGGTCATGGAGGCCCATCAGAATGCCAGGCGGCTCGCTTTCCGACGAGCTAGTTCGCGAACGCCGTTGAGCACCTATGCCGCAGCATTTTCTGGATTCCTCGGCATTACTGAAGCGCTACCGGAATGAAACCGGCAGCCAATGGATGTTGGACTTGTCATTGGCCTCCGATCGTCTTGTGGTGGCACGATTAGCGCATGTCGAAGTGACCTCGGCCATTGTCCGCCGCGGGCGGGAGCCGGGCAATACCGCAGAGCAGGTCGCTGTTGCCCTGGCGACCTTGGATCGCGAAGTGGGGGAGATCTTTGAGGTCATCGAGCTTGAGGGGCCCGTGATTTCCCGGGCGATTCAGCTTGCCAGAGCGCATGCCTTGCGCCCGCCGATGCCCTCCAGCTCGCCTGTGCATTGCTATCGCGTCCCGAGTTGCCTGCGTCAGCGGAGTTTTGGCTTGTTTCCGCTGACGAGGAACTCAACGCCGCAGCGCTAGCGGAAGGATTGCGCGTGGAAAACCCCAATCTCCATCCGTAATGCCTGTTTCCTAGATGGACTCTGCAACGATCAGGAGGTAAACTGCTATGCGAAGCGGTTGAGTTCGTGTCCAAAAAGCGGCCATCGATGTCTTCGGGCCGCGGCGTCAGGACATAGCCCTTGAGGCTCTTGAATCCGGTCTTCCGGAGCGCCGACATCATATTGAACCAGCCGCTTCTTTTATTGCCCGCCAGCGTGGGCGCGGGCGGCGGGCGATGCCTTTCTGGCTCTTCGTGCGCCGGCGGGCTTGGGAATGGAAGGTTTACTGCTGATCGCTGCGCTGGTGGTTCTCACCGTCCTGGGCGTGCTGATCTGGGCCGTTGTCAAAGTCATTGTGTGGGCCGTTGGCGGACCGAGATCGCCCCGGATGCCGCCGTACTCCGGGGTTGCGCCCGATGAAGCCGACATCACCCGTCGGCAGTTGAACCGGCTTTTGGGCGCGGGGCTGATCGATCTCGATACACACCACCGAGTCATGGCGGCGCTAAGCGGCCATCCCGCCGCGCGAACGGCAGCTTACGGGCGGCCTGTTCCCATCGCCGAACCCCCGCCTCTGCCGTCGGCCGTGCCCGGTGCCGAGGTTCTGCCGGCCGCCCAGACCATCGAGCCCACGTCACAGGTTCCACATCGCCTGGAGTATCAACCGCCGGCATCGCTCGCTCCTGCTGATGAGCGATCGTCGCCGCCACCGCCACAACCTCGGCGCGTCGTTCCCATCGAGCCGCCGCGCCCCGCCCGTCCTCCACGCCGGCCGCTGCTCCAGGTGCTCGGCACGTTCATGCAGGAGAGCAACATCCGCTGGGGCGAACTGATCGGCGGATTGCTGGTCATGGGCTGCTCCGTCGCCCTGATCATCACGTTCTGGAAGGAGATTACCGCCCGCCCGCTGCTGAAGTTCTCGCTCTTCCACATCATCACGGCCGGCATCTTCGCCGTCGGCCTGTATACGGAGCACCGCTGGAAACTGCCGACGACCAGCCGCGCCATGCTCCTGATCGGCGCGCTGCTGGTGCCGCTCGATTTCCTCGCCGTCACATCGCAGTCGGATGTCGCTGCGAGCGCGCTGGCTGTCGTGGCGGAGGTGGTTGCTTTCGGCGTCCTTGGGTGGTTGCTATGGCTCGCCGCGCGAGTCCTCGCACCGCTCTGCGCAAGCCCGCTCACCATCGCCGTCATGATCGGCGGCGTATCCCATGCCCTCATCAGCCGCTTCGCCGGCAGGGCGTCGATCCCGGAATCGCAGTTCATCCTCCTGGCGCTGGTGCCTCTCGCAGGCTATGTCGCCGCCAATCTCGTGGCGGTTGGCGGGGCATGGCGTCGTGGTGAGATCGCAGCGACAGACTCCAACAGCATGTTCATGATGCTGCTCACCAGCAGCTTCGCCGCGATTCTCCCGCTGGCTTTCCTGGCCACTCGCGGCAATGATTGGACCAACGCCGTGCGGCAACTCGCGCCGGTACTCAGCCTCGGCGCGATCCCATCGCTCGGCGCGGGCCTCTTCTTCTGGAAGCAACTGCGTGAGTCCGCGCTGGCCGGCGCGCGCACCGCGTGGACCGCCGTCGCCATCGTCGGCGCATCCATCCTCATCGGCACGATCGCGCTGGCCTGGCCGCAGCCGGGGGCGATGTTGTGCATCGCGCTGCTGGCATTCGCCGCGCTGACGGCCGCCGCCGTGCTCTTCGAAATGCCCGCGGCCCATCTGCCCGCCATGGCGGCGCTCAGCATGGCATACGTTCTGGCCTTTCACCTCGTGTTGCCATGGCAGCGAATATCATGGGCCGGCGAAAGCAGTTCACACCTCCTGCGGTCGCTGACCTCCGCGAGTAATGGCGCGGGCCTGCTGCCGTTGTTTGTCGCGGTCGTGGCCCTGCAGGAGCTGCTCCTGCGAAAGGGCCGCCGCTCTCACGCGATGTACCATGCCATCGCCGCCGCGGCCATCGCCGTCGCCAGCCTGGTCCTTGTGAGCATCTACGGCCTCGGCCAGCGCGACGACCGCGGCACCACGTGGGTCTACGCGGCATACTCGGCCGGCGCGCTGCTGCTCTCCTGGCGCAGTGGAGTATGGGCCGGCACGTGGATTTCGATGTGGCTGCTGGGCGCGGCAGTCGTCCAAGGGCTGGTCTTCCGCTATCCGCTTCCCGGCGACGTGGCGCATTGATGGAGCATCACGCTTCTGGTCTACGCGACGGTGTGCTCTGCGGGCTCTCTCGTCGGGCGGTTCCTGCTGCGTCGGGCGGCTGAAGACGAACCGGACGACGCGCATGCCGCGCTCTCGCCCGACCTGCAGTGGCTCTTCGACACCGCTCACGCCTGGCGAGCGCCAACGGTGATGGCACTGCTCACATCGAGCGCGGCGCTGCTTCCGACTTTGGCGCTACTCGGGGAGAAGTCTGCGCAGTTCCAGCCCGCCGCGCTGCGCATCCTCTGGTGCGCGGCTGTCTGGCTTGCCATCTCCCTCCTTTGGCAATGGCCCGCGCTCTTCACCGCATTCCAGATCGCTCTCGTCACAGCAGTGCTCCTGTCGGCCACCGGAATTGCCGGCCATGCGCTGCTCGATCCTCGCACGCTCCAGGCACAAGGCATCTCGCTTTCCGTCCTGAGTCTTGCCTGGTTGGCCCTGCGGTTGACACTCCATCGTTCCACTCCATCGCCAACCATTGCCGCGCTACTGGATCCGCCTTGGTTCGCCGTCGATCGCATCCTGCCGTTCGGCCTGCTCATCCTTGCCGTGTTGCTGGCGGTCATCGGCGTCGCCCCCGCAATTGGTCGAGAATTGGATGGCTCGATCCTCTCTCCAATCGGCGGCGCCGCCGTTCACGCCTTGGACGGCGGCTCATGGCTCCTCCTGATCCTCCTCGCGATCGTCTTCCTCGCCAGCCTCTGGGATCGCTTCCGCAACGCCGCCGTGCTGGCCATGCTGGTCCTGTCTGGCGCTGGGTGCCTCTTGCTGGCCGGCCGCGCGGATGCATCCCGATCGGCCGCTTCCGCGTGGCGATGGCTCAGCGCGGCCATGCTGGTGATTGGCTCTGTGCCGCTCTGGCTGCGCCAGCCAATGCGACAAGCGTGCGCCCGGCTAGGCTGGCCGGATTTCGCGCAGCAGTCCGAAAACCTCGGCCGGCTCTCCATGGCTGCGCTGTTCATCCTGACCATCGCGCCGATCCTGATCCTGACGCTGTACCGCGCCGCGATGGCCTTCTCAGGCGCTGCCGCCGCCGACCCCGCACCCGAATCTCTGCTCCATCGCATCGGTAGCACCGCCAACTACATCCCGCCACTGGCCATCATGATGTTCGTCCTGATCGGCCATGCCCTCCACCGCCGCTCGCCCGCCCTGGCATTCTCGGCCGCCATGGTGATGCACCTGACGATCAGCCTCGCCTATGCCCTGTCCATCGTGACCGGCGGGCAGGCGATGGCCAGCCCGCATTGGGTGCGCCTGCTCCAGTTCAACGCCATCGGCGGGGGGCTCTACTCGCTCGGCTGGCTCGCGGTTCTCCGCTTCCGAGATCGCGAGAACCAGCGCCTCTCGCCCCTGCTGGTGTTGCACCGCTTCCTTGTGCTCCTCATGCTGCTGGCGCCATTGACGATCGGCGAGATTACGCTGCTCATCGATCCGGCGCATGTCCCGGCCGCCCTCGCCGAGTCCCTGTCCTCCACTTGGGGCTGGATGGCGGCCGCGATTGCGGGGGCGACTGTGCTATGGGCCGTCTACTTCGCCCTTCCCTCCGCCGGCGCATCCTGCGGCATCCTCATCGTCATCGGCTCACTCGCGGCGCAACGCCTTGCTGCCTCGCCGCAGCACGGCTGGCTCGCCTATCACCTGCTCTTGGTTTCGCGCGCCGTGGCCGGCATGCTGATGCTCCCCGTGGGCCTGCTATTGCGATCTCGCGCGGCGCCGCTTTCCAGGCCGCGACAGTCACCCGCAGCGTCGTCGCGGTGGGGGCGGTGATCATCGTCATGTCCCTGCGCGCTGCCGCTGACGACCCCTCGGGCCCGTGGTGGACCATCGGCGGGTTGTGTATCGCCGCCGCGCTGGCCGCGATGCTGAGCTTCTGGGCCCTGCGCGGCGACTGGCTCTATGCCGCCGGCATCCTGCTCAACATCGCCGCGTGCGTCTGGTGGCAGCAGGAGGGGCACCGTCTCTTCCCCACCGCATGGCTGTCGGCACTGGTCCTCGCCAATGTCATCGTGCTGTCGGTGGGAGGGCTGATCTCACTTCTAATGGAACTGTCATTTCTCCGGCCAGCGGGCGGTGATATTTCGCGCACCAGACTCCCGTTCCATCAATGCGCATTGATCGTCGCTGCCGCCGCCCTCGCGTTCGTGGCCGCCATCGCGTTGTTCTGCGACATCGCCCGCTTCGGCGGTCCGCCTCAGTCGCTCATGTGGCCGGCGATTGCCGCCGCAACCGCGCTGACCATCGCCCGCTGCTACGATCCCGACGCGCATTTCATCCTTGGCGGCTTCTACGTCCTGGGCCTCGTCGCCATCGCCACATTCATGCACGCCCTGCACCTCCGGCCATGGTCGCTGGTCCGCCTCACACCCATTCTTGTCTCAGCCTACTCGCTGCTCATCGGCAGCCTCTATGTCCTTCGAGCAAACCTGGCGCAGCTTGCCTCATCGATTGCCATCCCCATGCGCCCGACCTGGCCGGGACCGGCTCCCAACTGGCTGGCGCGAGCCCTTAACGTCCAGGCTTCGATTGTGCTTCTGCTGTGTCTTCTACCGGCTCTGGGCGACCGTCAGTTCACCATCCGCATGGCCATGGCGCTGAGCACCTGCGCCGCCGCGGCAAGTCTCGCACTTTTCGCGTGGGACCGACCCGGCACCAGGACCAAGATCGCTGCGTTGATCCTCGGCGCAGCCGGCATCGTTCTCTGGTCGTGGTCCTGGCTGGACCCCATGCTGCCGAGCATCGTCCTCGACCGCCTCGTGCTGGCGATGGTTGCCCTCTCCGCCGTCACGGCGTTCTACGGCGCTGGCCTGGCCAAACTGCTCCGCCGCCAGAATGACTGGACCCTTTCCGCCCGCATCCTCGTGCCGTACATCGCGGGTGCGACCGCGCTGACACTGCTGGCCATCCTCGCCATCGAGGGCGTCTCCTACGACCCCGCCGGCGGCATCATCGCTTGGTGGGGCATCCTCTGCATCTCGCTGGCGCTCGTGGCCCTGATCGTCGGCGCCAGAGTCTGCGCCGCCGTCTCGGCGCGGATCCTTTCGACCTCCCCGAGCGCGGCCGGATGCTCTACGTTTACGCCGCCGAGGTCCTCCTCGTCCTGCTCGCCGTACACATCCGCCTTACGATTCCCTGGCTCTTCCGCCTGGGCCTCTTCCGGATGTACTGGCCATTCATATTGATGGGCATCGCCTTCGCCGGCGTCGGGCTCAGCGAACTCTTCCGTCGGCAGAATCGCCCGGTTCTCGCCGAGCCCCTGGAGCGCTCCGCCGCGTTTCTGCCGCTTCTGCCGGCCATCGGCTTCTGGTTCGGCGCACGCCCGCCTTTGACGGCCAGTTCAGCTACGCCCTGGCCCTCTTCGCCGCCTCCATTCTCTACACGTTCCTCTCGATCACCCGGCGCTCGGCCATCTTCGGCCTGCTGGCCGCGCTGGCCGCCAACGCCGGCCTCTGGGCGGTCCTCAACCACCTACCCGCGCTCGGCTTCATGGACCATCCCCAGCTCTGGCTCATCCCGCCGGCCCTGTGCGTCCTGGCCGCCGCCCAACTCAACTCCGACCGGCTTTCGTCGCAGCAACTGAAGACCATCCGCTACCTGGCGATGATGGTCGTCTATGTCTCGTCCAGCGCCGACATCTATCTCAGCGGCCTGGAGAAAGCCCCGTGGCTGCCGCTGCTTCTGGCCGCGCTGGCCGTCTGCGGAGTGCTCGCCGGCATCGCCTTGCGCGTCCAGTCGTTCCTCTTCCTCGGCACGCTCTTCCTGCTCGTTGCCATCGCCACCATGGTCCGCTACGCGCAGCTCCGCGCCCAGGCCAACTGGCCCTGGCTCGTCGCGGGCATCGTCCTGGGCGCTATCATCGTCGTGGTCTTCGCGCTCTTCGAGAAAAGCGCACGGAGATGCTCAAGCTCGTCGATGATCTGAAGGAATGGCAGGGATAACCAAAGTGGCAGCGGCGTCCCGCCGCTGCTTTTCGGATTTCGCCATTCGGAGTTTCCCCTCACCCCTTCGCCCTGGCATCCCCGCTCCCTGATCCCTGAACCCTCTCTACGTGATTGACCCATCCACCCCATAGCCGTACCCTCCACCCCATGCATCGCGCCCCTTCGCTCCTCCTCCCCCTCCTTCTCGCCGCGACACTTCCCGCCGCCGCCGCCTCCTCCTCGCCTGCCACAGCCCCATCCCCCCTCATCCCCGGCGATCATTGGCGCAGCATCACCGTCGATGGCCGCGAGCGCACCTACCTCGTACACGTGCCGCGCAGCTACGATCGCCGCGCACCGACGCCGGCCGTCCTGATCTTCCACGGCGCCACGATGAACGCCGCCATCATGCCCTGGTTCTGCGGCATGGACCGAACCTCCGAGCGGCCGGCTTCATCGCCGTCTACCCCAACGGCACCGGCCTGGGCAGCGTCATGCTCACCTTCAACGCCTGGGCGCTGCCCGGCGCCAGCAGGATGCCCGATGACGTCAAGTTCACGGCCCGTCTCCTGGACGATCTGGCCACCGTTGCGAATATTGATGCAAAGCGTGTCTACGCCACCGGCATCTCCAACGGCGGAATGATGTGCCACCGCCTGGCCGCCGAAATGTCCGACCGCATCGCCGCCATCGCCTCCATCTCCGGGACCATCGCCATCGAGCGCGTCGAGCCACGCCGGCCAGTCCCCGTGTTGCACTTCCACGGCACGGCCGACACTCTTCTGCCCTACAACGGCCCCACGCCGGCCATCGCCCGCTTCCTGCCGTTCAAGTCAGTGGAGGAGACGATCGCCACCTGGGTCAGGATCAACGGCTGCGAGCAATCTCCGCGCATGACGACGCTCGCCGACACCGCGCACGACGGCACCAGAATCCAGCGCAAGGAATGGACCGCCGGCCGACATGGCGCCCCCGTGATCCTCTACACCATCGAAGGCGGCGGCCACACCTGGCCGGGCGAGGACACTTCGGCGGCCTTCCTCGGCAAGGTCACCATGAACATCCACGCCAACGACGTGATCTGGGAGTTCTTCCTCAAACACCCGATGAAACCCTGAGGACCTACTGATGCCAAGAATACTGACCGCTTCCATCGTGCTGTTGTCGGCTTCGCTCTCATGGGCCGGCGTCGGCGATCCCCAGACCAAGACTGACCATCCATGGTATCCCGGCGAGCTGTCCTGCTCGACCTTCGAGCGGCTCTTCCAGACCCAGAATGAGCTGTACACCCGCGTCACCGGCCGCAAGACCGACAGCGACGAGGACAAGGCCCTGGCCGCGTGGTACTGGCGGAACCTCAACTTCCACCACACCTGCACCGCCTGCGAGGATCTCACCGATGATGGCTGGGATCCCAAGAAGAACGAACTGGACTGGCGCGACTTCTGGACCGGCCAGTTCGCCAACGGATTCGGCATCTGCTTCACCACCCACCACCAGCTCTGCGCCGAGTTCGAGAAGCTCTTCGGCCCGGGCCGCAGCCGCATCTGCGGGATCGGCGGCCACACCAGCCACGAGGTCTGGCTCACCGGCGGCGCCTATGGCGAGGGACGCTGGGCGCTGCTCGACCACGACATCTCGACCGTGATCTTCACCCCGAACGGCGAGCGCCTCATGAGCCTCTCCGAGGTTGCGGACAAGAAATATGGCCCGGCCGCCAAGGCCACCGACACCTCGCGCGGCTGGATGCCCAATGGCCTGCATTCCTCGGATTCGATCTTCTCCGACTCGAAATTCGTCGGCTACTCCACCGGCTACGCCGGCATTCCGCCCGTGGTTTACCTGCGATCCGGCGAGAGCCTGCGCGCTACGTCAACCCCGGCCTGGAGAATGGGAAGACCTTTGCCTACTGGGGCATCAACTACAACGCCGGCGGCATTCCCGGCCCGCACCGCAACGAAACCTGGGTCGGCCAGCCCCAGAACATGTTCAAGAGTGGCAAACGCGCCGGCGGGGGCGGCGCCCGCTACGGTAACGCCGTGTACGTCTACAGGCCCGACTTCCTCTCGGTTAAGTACAAGGAAGCCGTCGTTGACGAGGCCGGCGATCACATCACATTTGAGTGGTACAGCCCCTACGTCGTAGCAGCCACGCCGGCCGCGGCCGTGGCCAAGAAGGATTACGGCATCTTCCAGAACGGTGCCACCGGCGGGCTCATTCTCGCCGGCAAGTTCACCTGCCCGGTGGAGGTCTCAACCGACCAGGGCAAGACCTGGGTCAAGGCCGACGGCAAAGACGGCCTGGACCTCACCGACACGGTCAAGGGCCACCGGCAATACCTGCTGAAGCTGGGCGCGGCGCCAAGGCGCTGGCGGCGACGGGCTTGACGATCACCACCGTCTGCCAGTGCGGCCAGACGATCGTGCCGCACGTCAAGGCGGGCGAGAACAAGGTGACTTACGAGGCCAGCGGGCAAGCGTTCATCGCGGCCGGGCCGAACAAGGACCAGGCCTCGGCGCATCTCGTGGCCGGGGCGATGAACTCGCCGTCGGTGACGCTGGAGTTCGCCGCCCCGCGCAGCGCCAAGGCCATCCGCGTCTACGGCGCCGCCCGCATTGGCTGCGGCGCCGCCCAAGCCCTCCAAGTACAACATCCACTGCTCACTCGATGGCGGCAAGACGTGGCAGCCGGTCCTCAAGGACTGGCAGGTCATCCAGCGCAAACCTGAGCCGAATGACTGGTGGAGCCAGACCTTCTGCTGGGGCGACGCCGCCATCGCCCCGACGGTCGGGCCGATTCAGATCCGCTTCACGAATACCGGCAACCGCAACTTCATGCGAGCGCAGGCGGAGTTGGCGTACACGGTGGAGGACACTTCGCCGCTGAAGGCTACCTATGCGTGGAAGGAGGCCGGCGCGATGAAGACGGCCACCCACATCTATGCCCCGTCGCAGGCGGGAAAGGCCGATGCGTCGTGGTCGTTCGCGGCCGGCGAAAAGCCGGAGACCTTCTATGTCGAGTATGCGGCGGAGTAGACGCAGACCATCGTGTCTCGCGATATGCCGCACGTCGGCAATGAGGCAAACCCCCAAAATGAAGCAAGCCCCGCACAGGGCGAGGCTTCGCTTCATATTGCGACATCCTGCAACATCGTGCAAAACGTGTTCGCAATGGAGCCGGGGGGAGTTGAACCCCCGTCCCGTGATGACTGATATACCGCCTCTACACGCTTATCCGCCGGTTTGATCTCGACGCTCCGACTGCCGGCGGCGGCATTCGGAGAATCCAGCGTCAGTGTTGTTTAGCCCGCCAGCGCTGATGCGCCGCTCTTGGGCGAGCCCGATGAATTTGTGATGGTCGCGAAATCTTACGGGCCGTCCTTCACGACCACGGCCGCGTCTTAGGCAGCCATGCGGATCGACTCGTCAAAGCCGACCCGACCAATGACATCGCTGTTATTGGCAGTTTTGGTTTTGCACGTTTTTAACGCGGCCAACGTGCGCCTCGGCGTGCCACGATACACCTGGCCATCCGGTCGAATCCGGTCGGCCCCGTGATCGGAGTAAACTCCTTTCAGGGAGCATTATAGGTGAGGAGGCGACAGGGTGGCAAGGTGAGAGTACCGAGCAGCGAGTGGGACTCCGATCTTGCAACTGGCAACTGACAACTGGCAACTGGCAACTAATGCCGAGATCATTCGCTTTCGACCTCCTCTGGCGGCATGTCGGGTTCGGCGCAGCCGGGCCGGCTGTCTGCTCCGCCGGCTGCTCGGCATCGGCGAACAGCGGCTGCTGCACCGCGCACGGCGCTTGCTGCCAGCGCCGACGAGCTGCACCGCGCCGCTGCCCAGCACCTGTTCCAGGTCATCGACGACCTCCTGGCAGGGCTTCACGCCATGCTCGGCGCCAATGCGCAGGACCAGCGACTGGCCATTGCCGTTCACCGAAACGGATGCGTAGATCGGCAGCCGGCCCGCATGTGTCGCGAGGATTGGCTTGACTTGCGCGATCGTCTCGGGGTTGTGGCGCGTGCGGTCGAGTTTCAAGACCAGCGCGGTTGTGAGCCTGGTGACGGCCTGCGCCACGGGCAGAATGTCATTGATGACCAGGCTGGGCGTCTCGCGTTTGCGGTCGATCCGGCCTTTGACGAAGACGATCTGCTCCAGTGCGACGATATCTGGATACTGCTGCGTTATGGCCGCCAGGGTCTCGGCCCAGATCACGCCTTCGATGCCGCCCTCCAAATCCTCCAGCGTGATCCAGGCCATCTTCTGCCCGGCCGAGCGCCCCTGTTTGGTGACGCTGGTCTTCACCCGGTTGATCATGCCGCCGATCATGACCTCCGTGCCTTCGGAGCAGGCCATCGCGTCCTTGGTGCTATGCGTCGAGCACCGCTCGATCGTGGCCTGGTGCTCCGTGAGGGGATGGCTGGTGATGTAGAAGCCGAGGAACTCCTTCTCGAACTTGAGCAACTCGGCCCCGGGGAACTCATCCAGGCCGGGCAGGGGGGCCGGAGCGGCCGCGGTGCCGGCCGCGGCGGCGACGGCCGACCCGAACATGCTGAGCTGGCCCATGCGCTTGTCGTTCTGCGCCTGCTGGCCCATCTCGATGGCGCGCTCGAGAACGGCCAAAAGCTGCGCGCGCCGTGCGTTCAGCGAACTGAATGCGCCGCATTTGACCAGCGCCTCGAGCGTGGCTCGGGTCAGGTGGCGCAGGTCCACGCGCTCGCAGAACTCATAGAGGTTGGTGAAGGCGCCTCGCTTACGTCGCTCATCAATCACCGCCTCCACCGCCTTTTCGCCGACGCCGCGTACGGCCATCAGCCCAAACCGGATGACGCCCTCATGGGATTTTTGATTCTTGATTCTTGATTTTCGATTGGCGGACGCGGCTCGCAGGCGAGCCGGTTAAACGGTCGTCGCTCTCTTCATAAATCGGCGTGAAGTCTTTGTCGGAATAGTTGATGTCCGGCGGAAGGACCTTGATGCCTCGACGCCCGTCGGGCAGTTGCAGCCGCCGGCATTCCTCGATGTACTCGACCACCTTCTCGGTCGAGCCCATTTCGAACGTCAGCACGGCCGACATGTACTCGATCGGGAAATACGCCTTCATGAATGCGGTCTGGAAGGCGACGATGGCGTAGCGGGTACTATGTGACTTATTGAAGCCGTAGCCTCCGAACTTCAGGATCAGCTCGAATAACTCCTCAGCACGTTCCTTGGTGATGCCCTTGCTGACAGCCCCGGCGATGAACTGCGGCCGGAATTTCTCGATCAACTCCTTGTTCTTCTTGCTGATGGCCTTGATGAGCTTGTAGGCGTTGGACAGCTCGATCCCGCCAAGCTGGTTGAAGATCTGCATGACCTGTTCCTGATAGGTCATGATGCCATACGTCTCCGCCAGGATCGTGTCCATGATCGGATGCACGGAGGGCACGGGCTCGCGGGCGTGCTTGCGGTTGCAGTACAGCGGGATGAGTTCCATCGGCCCCGGTCGGTACAGCGCGTTGGCGGCGATCAGGTCCTCGATGCGGTCGGGCTGCATCTTCATCAGCAGGTCCTGCATGCCGCCGGATTCAAACTGGAATATGCCCTTGGTCTCGCCGCGGCAGAACAGCGCCAGCACGTTCTTGTCGGCGAAGTCGATCTTCTCGATGTCGATCCGGCCGTCGCTGGTGAGCGGGGCGTTGGGCTTGGGATTGCCGCGCAGCGCCCGCGTCTGAAACTCCAGGTCGATGGCCCGCTGCAGCGTCGTCAGCGTGCGCAGGCCGAGGAAGTCCATCTTCAGCAGGCCGACTTTCTCGGCGATGGGGCCTTCAAACTGCGTGAGGATGTTGTCGTCGCTGTCCTTGTAGAGCGGCGCGATGTTCTCGATCGGCTGATCGGCGATGATCACGCCGGCCGCGTGACACCCGGCATTGCGGCAGGTGCCCTCCAGCCGCATGGCGATGTCGATGACCTGGTGGATCTTCGCATCCGCCTCATAAAGCCTGGCCAGGTCCGGCACCTGCTCCATCGCCTTCTTGAGCGTCATGCCCACTGTGCCGGGGATGAGCTTGGTGATCTTGTCCACCTCCTGCAGCGTCACGCCCAGCACCCGGCCGACATCCTTGCACGCGGCCTTGGCCGCCATCGTGCCGAACGTGATGATCTGCGCGACGTGGCCGTATTTCTTGCGGACGTACTCGATGACCTTCTGCCGGCCGTCCTGGCAGATGTCGATATCGATATCGGGCATCTCGTTGCGGCTCGGGTCCATGAATCGCTCGAAGAGCAGGTTGTAGCGGATGGGATCGACGTTGCAGAGGCCCAGCAGAAAGCCGACCATCGTGCCGACGCCGCTGCCCCTGGCGCCGACGGGAATGCCCTCCGAGCGGGCGTAGTTGCAGAAATCCCACACGATCAGGAAGTACGAGCAGAAGTTCTTCATGACGATGATCTTCAGCTCGTAATCCAGCCGCGAGCGGATTTCCGGCGCAACGTCCGTGGTCCCGTAACGCCACTTGAGCCCCTCCTCGCAGAGCTGGCGCAGATAGCGCTCGTCATCCTTCATTGCCGGCTGCGCCGAGTCGGGCGCTGCGGTGGTGAGCTTTTCCTTCGGCACCTTATAGACGGGGGCGTAGCGCTTGGAGAAATCCAGCTCCAGGTTGCACATCTGGGCGATGCGCACCGTGTTGTCGATCGCCCCCTTGAACTGCCCCAGGCGCTCGGCCATTTCCTGCGGGCTCTTGAGATACAGCTCGGCCGAGTATTTCAGCCGGTTCTGGTCCGTCACCTGCTTGCCCATGCTGATGCAAGTGAGCACATCGTGAGCGAAGTGATCGTCTTTGCGGAGGAAATGGACATCGTTGGTGGCGACGACGCCCACGCCCAGCTTGGTGGCCAGCTCGACCAGTTCGGGATTGGCCAGGTTCTGCTCCTCGATGCCCTGGTTCTGCACCTCGATGAAGAACCGTTCCGGCCCAAAGATGCCGGCGTATTCCTCGGCGATCTTCCGTGCCAGCTTCATGTCGTGCTTGAGAATGGCGCTGGGGATCTCGCCGCCAAGACAACTGCTCGTGGCGATGAGTCCCTTGCAGTGCTCCCGCAACACTTCCTTGTCGATTCTCGGTTTGTAATAGAAACCCTCACGGTAGGCGATGCTTCCGAGCTTGAGAAGGTTCTTGTAGCCGTCCAGGTTTTCGCACAACAGCAGCAGGTGATAGGCGGCCTCGCCCGGCGAGCCGCCCTGGGTCGTGCGATCGCGCCGATCCCCCGGCGCCATGTACGACTCCATGCCCAGGATCGGCTTGATGCCCTCCTTCTTGCACTCGTTGAAGAACTCGATGATGCCAAACAGGCAGCCGTGGTCGGTGATGGCCAGCGAATCCATCCCCAGTTCCTTGGCGCGTCGGACCACGGGCGGCACCTTGCAGGCGCCATCCAGCAGCGAATAGTGCGTATGTACGTGAAGATGTACGAAAGAAGCCATAGTGACTCGTCCGTGAGAATGCCGGAGGCGCTCGTTTCCAGCTCCCGACAGGTCTTTCTATAGTCGATGCCGTCTTGTGCGTCCAACCGGGGCATCCAATTCGACAGGTTCCGTCGGCGCGGTTCCGGCCCGGATGCCGTTGACGGCTGGCGAGATGGCGGATACCAAGTTCCGCATGCCACGCAACTTCTCCATCAACGCCTACCTTCGCGATCTGGCGGCCAAACATCGCCCGCAGTTCCGCTTCGACGGGCAAACACGAGCGCATTGGGAAAAGTGGCGAGAGCAGCTTCTTCCGCGCATGCGCCACGCTCGGCCGGTTGCCGCGAAAAGTCCCGCTCAAGCCCGAGATCATCGCCGAGTGGAAGGACGATGGCCTCGTCAAGCAGCGCGTCGAATTTGACGTCGAGGAGAACCTCTCGGTGGCCGCGTTGCTCTTCCGCCCGGCCAACTCCACCGGCCGGCTGCCGGGAATCCTCGCCTGCCATGGCCACGGGCCTTACGGCAAGGACGCCGTCATGGGCGTCCGCACCAGCCCCGAGCACGGGCCGATCTCGACGCCACTCCGATGGACTATGGCCTGAAGCTGGCGCAGGCCGGCTACGCCGTCATCGCCATCGACTGGCGCGGCTTCGGCGAACGCGACGACCGCCGCAAGCCGCACTGGAACGATGTCAACCGCGGCGGCGGCCGGGATCTGTGCAACCTGCACTACCTGCGCCACCATCCTTGGCATGACGGTGCTTGGAATGGATGTCCACGATGGCTCGTGCGCGCTGGATTACCTCTGCCAGCAGGACTTCGTCAACCCGCAGCGCATCGGCGTGATCGGCGTGAGTTTCGGCGGCACGATGTCCACGTGGATGTCGATCGTCAACGAACGCGTCAAGGCCGCCGACGTGATCTGCTACAGCGACCGCTTCGCCGACTTCGGCGTTCGCGATGTCAACTTCTGCGGCAGCCAGGTCACGCCCGGCCTGTACGAGCTGTGCGACGTGCCCGACCTTCAGGGCCTCATCGCGCCCCGGCCGCTTCTGGTGGAGATTGGCGTGTACGATGACTGTTTCCTGCTGGATTCGGCCATGAGCTGCTATCGCGAGGTGGAGAAGATCTACCAGGCCGCCGCGCGCGCGACCGCCTGGAACTCGACCTCCACGGCGGCGGCCACCGCTGGGCGGCCAACAAGACTCTCGACTTCTTCCGCCGCTGGCTGAAGTGATTGTGCCGCCAGCAGGGTCCGCCACGCCGCCGCGCCAAGGCGTCGATTCCCCGGCACGGGTCATCGGCGGCGTTGCGGACCATTCTGCTGCGCCCGGTAGCAATCGAGACAGCCGCGCGGGCAACCAGACGGTTGAAGCTCTCGATGGAAAGGGCCGTTTCAGCAGCTCCGCGAGCATGCGGGCCGTAACGTGAGTGAACGCCGAGCAGGCCTCGAAAGAGTTAATGCGGAAGCCGACCCAGCGACGTAATGGGGAAGGCCGCCGCCATCGGGTCGCCAGAGCGGCATGATGCCGACCAGTGACGAGGGCCCGAGGGTTCCGCCGGGGTAGTGGCGACGGCACGCATGCACAGACGCCAGCGGCAACACGGGAAGTCCCAGCGATGAGGGCGCATGCGGCCCTCAACCGGCGGCCCGCGAGGGCATGGGCCGGGTCGTATGGGATGACGGAGAGGCTCGTAGTACCGAGGAAGCGGGTAACGACCGCCGAGGGAAGGAGCCTTGGTTGAAGGAGCGACGGAAGAAGCGCCAAGGACACACGAGGACGACTGCCCCTCAAGGGCTAATACCTCACTCTGTGCCAGGCGGCGCGGAAACCGTTGGACAGGCTGGCGAAGGATCGGGAGGGATTTCCCGATCCGTGTGCCCGCTGCGGTCAAATCCTTCTCCGAGAGCCGGATGCGGGAAATCCGCCCGTCCGGTTCGATGAGCGGGAGGTGGAAACGGAGCATGGAAGAGCTATTGAGGCACCGGCAGACGAAAGGGCCGGGAACGGATAGGCTCAACCTAAACCACCGCGCCACCTCTCGACTCTACCCGTTTTGTGGTTCCTCCCGTTTTGTGGTTCCTCCCATTTTGTGGTTCCTCCCATTTTGTGGTTCCAAATATAACAGGAATCGGCGCGCTCCTCTGCACAGCCCGTCACTTATCGGACCAGAACACAGTGCCCCAAGTCCAGTGAATACGCCCTCTCTGCCACGATCGCGCCACTGAATCGTATCGCCACACTTCAAAACTTGAGAACGATTTCATCTTCACTTGTTCTGTCGGTAGGAAGATCTCATATCCGCGCGGGCTGACCATTACCGTGAAATCATGGTCGCTGACCTTGAAGGGGTCCCAGGTGGTTCCGCCAGATTCGCCCACATAGACGCGAAACTGCTCCGTAAGGCGCGAGAATGACGCGAGGCCGACACACGAACTGGGGTAGCGGCCCTGGTGCGAGAGAGCGTACATATCCATCTCGCCGATCAGCGGCGCCAGTTGTTTTGCCTTTGCTGGAGGGATACGCCACCACCAGACAACTAAAGCAACGCCGGCGCATACCAGTATTGCAGCGCAAGTCCTCCGCCGCCACTTTGCCAGCAGTGCATGGTCCGCGTTCGGTTTCACCGCATATCCCCTTCGCGGCCCAACTTGATGATCACTCCGGGAGTTCCAACCAGCGCATGGTTCACTTTCGAGAAAGCCGCGTAATACGCGCGGTTGAGGCAGGAGCGCGGGTTGAACTCCACGAGCCGATTGGCCGCCTTGCGCGCGTCGCTTGCAAGATCGAACCAAGTCTGAGGCATCGCTGCATTCTATCATCGAGGAAGTTTCGCTCCAAGCCCTGCCGATGGATTGCTGCGGTTTGCTGCTGCACCACCTGCGATGGCAAAAGCCACAGGTGAGAGGATCGTCCGCCAGAGCGTAGCCGCGCAGGTGCGAAGCGGGAGGAGGAAGGGGGTCAGGTTCACTGTGCGAAGCCAGGGGGTCAGATTCACTTTATTGTTATCGCAGTCTTGCCACGTCGTCCCCCCGCGCCGTCCCCCTGCGCCTGCTGCACCCGGTGCATGACCAGTGCGCCGGAGTCATCTCACCGCGCCGAGCCTCAAAATCCGCCTGGCGGATCCACTGACCAACGAACAACGGACCCGACCACTGACAACAAACAACTGACTACTGACAAGGACGCCGACGGGCCAATGGTCCGCTGCTCAGTTGCCAAACATCATCTGCCCACATCCGAAGCAGCTCGCTTCTCGTCCATTGCTGGCCTGTCTCCCACAAGCTGCGATCGCAGCGTCGCCGTCGCCTGTTGCACGAACACGGCCCGCCGCTCCTGGGCCGTTCTTCCGCCCAGCACATCCAATATCCATTCCGTCGGCCACTCCGGGTCCGAATGAATCGCCCCCGGCACCATCACGTCAACGAACGGCACCTTCAACGCCTGCTCGATTTCCACCGCGTTGCCGTTGTGGTTCACCCATGAGGGCTCGGCGCGGATGATGGTGACGTGGCATCGCACCTTTCCGGCCACCGCCGCGCCCATGCCCTGGTAATCCACCGGGTCGAGCCCGACATACACCCGCAACGTGGGGTTGTCGGCCGCGGCCAGCAGCGTGGTCAGCCCGCCGGACGAGAAGCCCACCAGCCCGATCCGCTGCCGGTCCACCTTCAACTCCTCGGCCGGCGATGCTTGGAGATGCTCGATCAGCTCGTTGATGAACGGGAGCTGCAAAGGGGACGTAAATAATTCTTTCGCACGCAAGCGACGGGGTCCGCAAGAGGCCGCGCCGCAGAATCCTCGATCTCGGCGCCGGGTCTCTGCGGCCTCTTGGGAGCTGCAAAGGGGACGTAAATAATTCTTTCGCAGGGAGCTGCAAAGGGGACGTAAATAATTCTTTCGCACGCCAGCGACGGGGTCCGCAAGAGGCCGCGCCGCAAATCCTCGATCTCGGCGCCGGGTCTCTGCGGCCTCTTGCGAACCGCGTCTTCCCGACCGCCCGAAACGGTCTGCAACGCAGCCGACGATCTCCTGTGCGTCATCGTGCGTGTCTGGCGGCGGGGGAGCTGCAAAGGGGACGTAAATAATTCTTTCGCACGCCAGCGACGGGGTCCGCAAGAGGCCGCGCCGCAAATCCTCGATCTCGGCGCCGGGTCTCTGCGGCCTCTTGCGAACCGCGTCTTCCCGACCGCCCGAAACGGTCTGCAACGCAGCCGACGATCTCCTGTGCGTCATCGTGCGTGTCTGGCGGCGGCGTTGCGGACACGACTACGGACCGTTCTCCTTCCACCGCCGGACAACTACGCGACCGTGGCGGATTTAGCGATAGAAATGCCGGTGCAGATCATCCAGAGAAACGTATCGCGCTGCCTGACGAACGATCGCTCGAAGCGTGCCGGTGTCAAGCTCGGCGTGATCGGGGACCGTCAGAGTCTGCTTCTCACCATCGGTCCCGATCCGGCGCAGTTTGACATGGCTGCCCTTTTGCGAATGGACGCTGAATCCCAACGACCGGAATATCGCAATCGCCTCGCGCCCGACATCCGTCGAAGGTTAGGCATGCATCGGCTCCAGCTCCATGGTCACTACAACCGTCGGACGGGCGGCCAAGCCCAATTCCGCGAGGTCTTCGCCTTCCAAATGAAGTTGTACGGCCTCGCGCAAGTTGGCGATTGTTTCATCCAGCGTGGCCCCTTGCGTCACCACCGCAATTTCAACGCACTCGGCCACGAAGCCTGCCTGATCCCCCGGCCGGACCACGGCCTTTATGGTGTGCTGGAGATGCATACAGGTAATTCTACGGCCTGGATCAGGCTTGGCAAGGTCACTGACAACCACCTGTCGTACCGGAGTAGAATTGTCACCCCATAGCCGAAATAGAAGTGTCACCCCCGAGGCCGGGGTATACCGGCCGGATGGATGAGCTTCGAATGTCAGACAAAGAACGGATTCGCTTGAGCATGACGCCCAGCAAAGCCGGCGCCTGTCGCGAGCCCGGCTCGGCCCCGCCCCACGCGCGCTGCGAAGATCGATCCCCGCCCCGCCAAATCCCGCGCTTTCCCGCGAAAAACGCCGCCACCGTTGCGCCATGTTGCGCCGCGCGAACCGATTTACGCAACACCGCCGATAGGTTGAACGGCGCACCACCCGCGGCTTTCATCGGCCGACGTCACGCCGACGCGGGTGCCCCGCCACTCAAGGAGCGCCCATGCCTCCCGCACTATCTGCTATCTGCTATCTGCTATCTGCTATCTGCCATCTGCTGTCTCTATCCGCCATCCGCTCCTCTGCCACCTGCGTTCCGCCAGCCCTACGCCCTGCCAATATCCATATATTGCTCAACATCGGCAAGGGGATCGCTTCGCGGTCACGCGGGTGTCGGTTTGGCGTCGGTTCGGCTCCGCTTCGGCGCTGCTTTGATGTCACGCTGGTGTCGCATTCGGTCAGTTCTTCCGGGATGAATCTAAATACGTCGATGACAAAGCAACCTATAACCCCTTGGAATGGATATACTTATGCCCAATCCCACCCAGAACAACCCGCTGTCAGAGCGAATTTCTTCGCGCCCTCCGTGCCTCCGTGGTGAACCTGATCGCCTGCGCAACGAACCCACCGATCGCCCTGCCCCAAACCCACAACCTCCCGCCGCGCCAGAGCTTGCAGATTCGACTCCCGCTCCCGCGCACTCTCCCCTGCGAAACGAACCCAATCAAAAATCGAAAAGCAACAATCGAAAGTCACCCGCCGTACTGCTTCTCGTAATACTTCAGATACTCCCCCGTCTTGATCTCGCGCCACCACGATTCGTGGCTCCTGTACCACTCGATCGTCGTGCGGATCGCCTGCTCAAAGCGGTGCTTGGGCGCCCAGCCCAGCTCGCGCTGAATCTTGCCGGCGTCCATGGCATAGCGACGATCGTGGCCCGGCCGGTCCTTCACATATGTCACCCACTCATCCCATTTCCTGTCCATCTCGCGCAGGATGGTCTCGGTGATCGTGCGATTGGCCAGCTCGTGGTTTCCGCCGATGTTGTAGACTTCGCCAAACTGCCCCTTGTTCAGCACCGTCCAGACGGCCTCGCAGTGGTCCTCGACATGGATCCAGTCGCGGACGTTCATCCCATCGCCGTACAGCGGCACCTTCCGCCCCTCGATCAGGTTTGTCACAAACAGCGGGATCAACTTCTCGGGGAACTGGTATGGCCCGTAGTTGTTCGAGCAGCGCGTGATCAGCACGGGCATGCCGAACGTGTGGTGGTATGCCCGCACGAGGCAGTCGGCCGCCGTCTTGCTGGCGCTGTAAGGGCTGTTGGGCGTGAGATTCGTCTCCTCGGTGAACTTGATGTCCGGCCGGTCCTCCGGCAGCGAGCCGTAAACCTCATCGGTGCTGATCTGCAGGAACTTGTCCACGCCCTTGGCCCGCGCCACGTCCAGCAGCACCTGCGTGCCGACAACATTGGTCTGGATGAACGGGCCGGAGGAGAGAATGCTGCGATCGACGTGACTCTCGGCCGCGAAATGCACGACCTCGCGCACCTTGTGCTCGTTCCACACCTTCGCCATCCGATCGGCATCGCAGATATCGCCTCTGATGAAGACCAGCCGCTCATCCGAGAGCAGGTCGCTCAGATTGGCAAGGTTTCCCGCGTAGGTGAGCTTGTCCACGGCGACCAGCTTCACCTGCTCTCCGCGGTTCAGCAGCATGCGGATGAAGTTGGCCCCGATGAATCCCGCCGCGCCGGTGACGAGGATCGTTCTCATGGCTTACTTGCCTCCCGGCAATTCCTTGTTCGCCCCGCTCTTGGCCACGGTGTTGCAGGCCTGCAGGTAAAAGTCGATGTTCTCCCCGGCATCCGCCCACCAGCCATCGAGTTTGTCGGCCGTCACTTCGCCGCGCACGATGTACGCATTGTTCACATCGGTGATCTCCAGCTCGTTCCGCGAAGACGGCTTGAGGCTCTTGACGATGTCGAACACCTGGCCGTCGTAGCAGTAAATCCCGATCACCGCCCAGTTGCTCTTGGGGTCCTTGGGCTTTTCGACAATTCGCACGACGCGCTCGCCATCCATCTCGGCCACGCCGTACGCCTGCGGGTTCTCAACCTGCGAGAGGAGGATTTTGCGCCCTGCCCCTGATGACGGAACCGCCGCACCGCGTCCTTGATCGTGTACTCAACGATATTGTCGCCCAGGATCAGGCAGATCGAGTCGCCATCCGCGAACGTCTCGGCCAATCCCAGCGCCTGCGCAATCCCGCCGGCGCCGTCCTGGTACGTGTAATTCAGATTGCGGAAGCCAAATTCCCGGCCATTGCCCAGAAGCCGGATGAAGTCGCCGGCATTGTTGCCGCCGGTCACCAGCAACACCTGATCGATGCCCGCCCTGGCCATGCACTCCAGCGGGTAGTAGATCATCGGTTTGTTGTAGACCGGGAGCAGGTGCTTGTTCGTGACTTTGGTGAGCGGCAAAAGCCGGCTTCCGGTTCCGCCCGCGAGAATGACACCTTTCATGCGAACTCCTCTGGTTCTGCGTGCGTATTGCGTATTTCGTATTGCGTATTACGTCTCCGTTTACGCAATACGCAATACGGGATTGCCCCGAATATAGCACCTTATCGGCTCCCCGGACAACGCACTGCCCCGGCGAAGCTAGGAATTGTGGCAGTTGAATCTCGACCGATAACCGCGACAATCGCCGATCGCACCTATGGCCCATCGCTACAAGTATTTCAGTGCGGCCGACGCCGCCCGGTCGGGGCGGCTGTCGTTCATGGCCCGCCAGGTCGTCGAAGGCGTCATCACCGGCCTGCACAAGTCCCCGCACCGCGGCTTTTCCGTCGAATTCTCCGAGCATCGCGAATACGTCGCCGGCGATGAGCTTCGGCACCTCGACTGGAAGACCTACGCCCGCTCGGACCGCTATTACATCAAGCTCTACGAACAGGAAACCAATCTCCGCGCGACCATCGTGCTCGACACCAGCTCCTCCATGCAGTTCGCCAACAAGCACGAATATGGCCGGCACATGAGCGCGTGCCTTGCCTATCTGTTCGGCGCACCAGCAGGACCAGGTGGGGTTGGTTACGCTCGATGACGACATCCGCATGGAACTGCCGCCGGGCTCGTCGGCCGCGCACCTTGACCGGCTCTTCATGGAACTGGAAATGGAGCAGGTTGACGCCGGCCGAACCACCAACATCGCGCCGGGCCTGCACCGGCTGGCCGAACGCCTTCCCCGCCGGTCGCTGGTCATCCTCGTCAGCGACCTCTGGCTCGATCCCGCGGATTTCGCCCGCTCGCTTCAGCACCTTCGCTACCGCCGCCACCAGGGGCTGGTGATCCACCTGCTGGATCGCGCCGAGGTGGACCTGCCTTATGAGCGACAGGTGACGCTGGAAGACCTCGAATCCGGCGAGCGAGTCCAGATCAACCCCAAGGACCTCCGCGAGGCCTATCAGCAGGAAGTGCAGAAATACCTGGCACTCGTGCGGCGCTGCTGCTCCGACTGCGATGTCGAATACCACAGCATCTACGTTGACCAGCCTTACGACAAGGCGCTGGTTCAGTTGATCAACCGGCGGTCGTGATTCAGTGCCGCCGGTGCATGCAGGCTCATTTCGTCGCGTGCGCGTCAAGCCACTTGACGATCTCCTCCTTGAATTGCGTCTTCACAACACAGGTGATATGCCCCGCGCCCGTGATCTCGATCACCGGCCAATCCTTGCGCACGCCTTGCAGCGGCTCCACATAGAGCTTCTTCACGGGATCGCGATCGCCCACCAGGACGATCACCGGCAATTTCACCGCCTTGAGCTCATCCTCGGTAACGGCCAGCCGGCCCAGGCCGTGGAGGCATGCGGCCGGTGTGCGGCTGCCTTCGCGCACCTGCATCTTCTCCCAGAAGTCCGCCAGCGGGCTGCCCGCGCGCATCCAGCCCATCCCGCCAAGGATGCACGAGATGACGCGCTGAGGGTGCATTGTCATCAGCTTCATGGCCACCATGCCGCCCATCGAATATCCGACGACGTGCGCCCGCTCGATCTTCAGGTGATCCAATAACAGAACGACATCCTCGGCCATCTGTGCGCCATAGGCATCGTCCTTCTCCGGCTTGTCCGAGCTTCCATGCCCCGGCATGTCGATCGCGATCACCTGGTACTTGCCGGCCAGCGCCGCGATGATCCCCGGCCAACCCCAGTTGACCTCGCCGCTGGAGTAGAGCCCGTGGATCAGCACCAGCGGCTCGCCCCTGCCCTGCATGAGATAGTGGATCTTCACGCCCTTGGCGTCGAAGAATGCGCTGGCCGGTTCATCCTTGGCGTACACCAAAAATGATAGCGAGTGAACGACCAGTCCGACGACAAAGAACCATCCCGCACAAGATGTTCGCATGGTGAGATCTCCCATCGCATTGAACGCCGCGCGGCCGCCATTATTGACAGACGATGTCTGAAGCGGAAGCGTCAGCGCCCGCCCTGACACAAGGCGGGCGCTGACGCTTCCGCTTCAGATGGAGTCTCATGCACGCAGCGCCGCGCGGAAACACTCGCTGGCCCGTTTCCACATCTCACTTGACAGCACGTGCCCGCTATCCTTCTCGATGTAATAGCTGAACTGCTTGGCCGCGCCGGCCCGCTCATAGGCGAGCGCGATCGTCTTCACGCCCGCGCACTTCCGCAATCGGGCTGCCGTCATCTTTCTCGCCGAAGTTCAGGTGCAGCCGGCGCGGCGCAATCAGGCCGGCGATGTCGGGCGTGTCGCCATACTGGAAGAAGCCCGGGATGAAATTCGGGAAACAGTGCAGGATGTGGGTGCGATGAACGGCCGCGTAGGTCGGCAGACAGCAGTTGCCCACCAGGCATTTCAGCCGCGGCTCCCAGGGCCCGACCAGCCAGGTGAACGTCGATCCCATCGAATGCCCATAGCATCCGATCGATTCCTTTTTCACCTCCGGCCGCGCGCACAAGCAATCGACCGCTCGCCGCATGTCGAGGATGTTCTTCCACGCCATGCACTTGCCCGAGACGACGTAGCGGAGGAACTCGAACCGCTCGTAATCGCCGCCGCGCAACTGTTTGCTCTGCCGCTGGCCGAAGCACAGGGCGTCGGGGCAGATCACGACATAGCCCTCCTTGGCCAGCGCCACGCCGGTGTGGTGCATTGGATTGCCGGACAGCCCCGCTGGCTCATCGCCGCCGAGGTGCCACTGGCCATTGTGCTGATGCCAAACCGCGACGGCCGGCGCTGGACTGGCCGCGCTCACGCCATCGGGCACCAGCACGTGCGCCGGCACGCGATCGCCTTCCTCGACTTCATACGTGACGCTCTCCAGCCGGTATCCCGCCTTCTGCGTCCTGGCGGTCACCTTCGCTTTCAGCTCGCACGGCTCCGGCCACGCGCCGCCCAGACACGCCAGCAGTCTCTCCCGCAAATCTCCCGCGCTGCCGGCTGCCGGCCGATCCGCCCCACGCGCCGGGCCGCCCAGGAGCATCGCCATTCCCGCCGCCGAGCCGGCCAGCAGTGACCGCCGCGCAATCCCGCGTTTCGTCGCTTTTCGCTGTGCCATAGTGCTGGCATTCTAAACGATCATCCATGACGATGCGCGGTTCGGCTGAAGCGGAAGCGTCAGCGCCCGCCCTGCACGCTGCCCAGGGCGGGCGCTGACGCTTCCGCTTCAGAAACTCATCCGGTGGACAGCCGGCGCCCGATGACTAGAATACGCACGCACCGGGGACGTAGCTCAATTGGGAGAGCGCGGCCTTTGCAAGGCTGAGGTTGCGAGTTCGAGTCTCGTCGTCTCCAACAAAGGAAGCCCTGACTCGCCGGGAGTCGGGGCTTTCTTGTTGTCAGAAGAGCGCCGCGCCCCATCTACACGATCTTACAGGGAATGACCGCGTCTTCATCGAACGAATAGACGGCGCACAGCCTGTGATAGCCGTCCGCGACGATGGTTTTGCCGTGCGTTGAATCCCGCACCACCAGAAGAGGCGACAATGCCTTTCCGATCTTGATCTTGCGTCGGTCTTTCTCGACGTGAGCGTTGCTGACCCCAAGCAGAGACAGACAAGACGCCCGGAAGATGTCCTTGGCCTTGAACTGCGCGACGGGTGCGTCTCAGTTTTTCGACCTGCGCATCGGCAACGGCTTCGTCGTAGATCAGGCTCAGGTACGATTTGGCCGCCGGATAGTTGTGCTCTTCCGGTTCGCCGAGCCACTTGATTTGAACTCTGTTGGGCATTCGATCCTCCTGAAGGCTGAGGGCGAAGCATGCCGGACCTCCACGGTGCTGCCACGATACCACGGCGGCAGCGGCCGCGATTCTACGGCCGTCTACGCCGCAACGCCACGGCCATCGAGCGCGTGGCGCGCGGGGTGGAACTCAGTCTGGTCCTGCGCCGCAGGCCGACTCCTGCCCGTCATTCCCCATCCCCTGTTTGTGTCTTGGCCGTGAACTGAGCGGCGGCCTCGGGCCACGACGGCTGATGCGACCGTGCCTTCCGGCGGCATCTACAGTCGCATTTGTTTCGGGTATAGTTCCGGACGACAAGACAAGGAGAAATGAATGGAAAGCAACACGTACGTGCGCAGTTGCATTGGCGCGGCATTCCTTGAGGTCGCCGTCGCAGTCATCCTGTTCTCTGCGCCACCGGCCGGTGCTGAGCAACAGGCCGCTGCAAAGCTCAATCCCGTTGCTGCATCCGGCGCAGTCAATGATCTCAAGATCTTCAGCGGTGAAAAGCGGCTTTTCGCCAGCTACGGCCCGTCAACGACCGTCGGCTATCCAGCGCGGCTGCAACGCAAGTTCTACCGCTACACCGGCAAGAACGGGGCCGACTGCCCGCTCCAGATCCACAACTATTCCATCGGCGGCGCGCAGTGGCGCATGCCCGGCTGGATCAACTGCTGTCAAAGGCGTCTGGGAGGACACGGCCAAGTACAAGGACATTGCCTTGGTGAAAGATGGCCGTCATCCCACTCAGCTCGGCGATGAGATCATCGCCAGCAAGTTCTTCCGGGCCATGCTGGAGCATGACGTCCTGCCGGTGCCCGAATGGGACCAGGAAGAGGTTGACGCCGTTCGGAAGGATCTCAAGAGCGTGCCGTGGAAACCGTAGCGTTGTTGGTTCAGGTGACGCTCGCGACGGCAGCCGCCCCAGACGATCAGAGAGGTGGGGACGAGTCCCCGAACGGAGTTCGGCGGAAAGGCGCGATGTGAAACATGAGCACGCCCGATTCCACATCGACCGACGCATCCCGGCAAACAAGCATCGCCGCTCTGCCGCCGATTCGATTGCGGGACCTCACGCCCACGCAATGGAAAACCGGAATCGCCGCGTGGCTGGGCTGGTTGTTCGACGGCCTGGACATGCACCTGTACACGCTGGCGGCGGCGCCGTTCGTGGCGGTGCTGCTGAACGCGGCGCAAACCAGCGACCTGGTCAAAAGTCGCAGTTCGTGGATTCAGGCGGCGTTCCTGACAGGGTGGGCTCTGGGCGGCGCGTTCTTCGGCCGGATCGGCGACCGCCTGGGCCGTAGCGCGGCTTTGTGCCTGACCGTCCTCAGCTATGCCGTGTTCACGGGGCTCTCCGCCTTCGCGGGAGCATGGTGGCACTTGCTGATCTTCCGGTTCCTCGCCGCGCTGGGAATCGGCGGCGAATGGGCGGTGGGTTCGTCGCTGCTCTCGGAGACATGGCCCAGACAATGGCGGCCGTGGATCGCGGCGGTGCTCCAGACGGGGGTGAACATCGGCGTGCTGGTGGCATGCCTGGCGTATGCGGTGATTTCCCCGTTCAGCGTGCGCGGGGTGTTCCTCGTGGGCATTCTGCCGGCGCTGATCGTCTTCTGGATTCGGCGAGCCGTCCCCGAACCCGAGGAATGGCAGGCCGCCAGGAGCAAGGCCCACCACGATGAACCGAGCGCCGCAAGTCTGTTTGGCCCCCGGCTGCGCCGCACGACGGTGCTGACGATCCTGCTGTGCGGGTTGTCGCTGACGGGCTGGTGGGCGTTCATGTTCTGGAACCTTCAGCACGTGCGCAACCTGCCGGATCTGGCGGCGGTGGACAAGAGTACGCGCGAGCTTCGCGTCAGCTTTGTCTTTTCCTTCGTCATCGGCATCTTGATCGTCGGCAATTTCTTCGCGGGTTGGCTCGCCCGGCTGCTGGGGTATCGCCGGGCCATCGCGGTGATGTTCCTGGGTGCAGCGGTCGGGGCGATTGGCGGGTACTGCGTGCCGCGCGGGTACTACTCACTGCTGCCCTGGGTGGGGCTGATTGGATTCTCCTCCGGGGTTTTTGGGCTGTTCACGATGTATCTCCCACCGCTCTTCCCGACGCTGCTGCGG
The DNA here is from genome assembly GCA_963836515.1 of uncultured Phycisphaerales bacterium. GTDB lineage: Bacteria > Planctomycetota > Phycisphaerae > Tepidisphaerales > Tepidisphaeraceae > CAWIJX01. The sequence continues at coordinate 185,704 of CAWIJX010000004.1, read as the reverse complement.
ACCACGGGCGCGGGGTTCTGTTACAACATCGGGCGGATCATCGCGGCCGTTGGCACTGTCTTATTCGGAACGATATCGAACGTCGGAGATTTTCGCGTGGCGTTGCTGTGCGACGGCCTGCTGTTCATCCCGGCGATGCTCGTGGCCCTCCTCATGCCCGAGCCCGAGGCGTAAGCAGGGCATTTCCTCAACCATCGGCCACTGAGACTCGCGCAAGAGCGCCGCCGATGTCTACGACGCGATGGCCGTCGCACACCACCTGCGCCACATCTCCCCATACGCTGCCTCAATGTCACGGGCGTGGCGAGGCGCATCCATCAGCGGCGACCGCTCCATTCGCCGGCGCAGCGTTGAACGCAGCTTGCTCAGGCGGGGGAGATCGTTGGCCAGATTATGGGCGATCCGAACATAGCCTTCTTCCGAATCGGCGACCAGCTCGGGCAAGCCGACGTTGGACAGGATGCTCATTCCCGCCCGGCCGACCGCCGTCTTTCCCGCCACGCTCGCCACCGGCACGCCCATCCATAGGGCATCGCAGGTGGTCGTCCCGCCGGCATAGGGAAACGTATCCAGGGCGATGTCGATTCCGTGATGCAGCCGGAAATAGTCCGGCAGTGACACTCTGCCCACGAATCGCACGCGATCGGGCTCAATCCCGTCCTGCCGCAGCCGCCCCCGCACCCGCTGTCGATGGCTGCCATCGGGAGCGTGCAGCAGAAGTCTCGAGCTCGGCACTGCCCCCAGAATCCTCGCCCAGGCCGCCAGCGTCAGCTCGTTGACCTTGCAGAAGTTGTTCAGGCAGCCGAAGGTGACATGGCCATGCTCATGGGCGGGCAAGAGGTTGATGTCCGGCGTTGCGATCCCCGGCTGATAGCACCAGTAGGTTCGCGGCAGGCGAATTGTCTTCTCGCTGTAGAACGATTCCTCGCTCCCCGGCGGGTCCAGATACGGATCGCTCAGGCGGTAGTCGATGGTCTCCAGGCCGGTGCTGGCGCAGTAGGCCAGATAGGTGACCTGCACCGGGGCGGGCTTGCGGGCGAAGACCAGCAGGCGGTTGTGGGCCATGTGCATGGTCAGATCCACGAGGATGTCGATCTGGTCCTGGCGGATCAGATCCGCCGCCTGGCTGTCCGAAACACCCACGATATTCCGCCAGCCAGCGGTGCATGAACGAAGACGCTCCGTCATCGCATCGGGGACTGCCACCTGGGCGTAAGCGAAGACTTCAACACGATTCCTGTCATGGTGGGTCAGCAGGGGCAGCAGAAATCGCCCCACGGGATGCTCTCGAAAATCCGGGGAGACATAGCCGATGCGCAGGCGGCGGTCGGGGTTGCGATCGTTGGCATGCGGCCGGATGGATTTCCGCAGAGGCTCGGCGTACCGCCGGTTCCAGCGGCGGTGTTCCTCGGCGATGGCCTGAGCATCGAAGCCGGGATGAAAATGGATCGCGTAAAGCAGGTTGCTGTGGGCTTGGGGAAGGTCGGGTTTGAGGCCAATCGCCTGGCGATAGGCAACTGTGGCCTCGTCCAGTTGCCCGCTGTCGTGAAGGGCAGTGCCAAGATTACAGTGGGCTTCGGGGCTGTCGGGCTTCAATGCAATGGCCTGGCGATAGGCCGCGATGGCCTCATCCAATTGCCCGACGTCTCTCAGTGCATTGCCGAGATTGCTGTGGGCTTCGGCAAGGTCAGGTTTGAGGACCAGAGCCTGACGGAAGGCGGCGATGGCCTCGCCGAGCTGGCCAATCTCTCTCAGGGCATTGCCGAGATTGTTGTGCGCTTCAGGGAGATTGGGCCTGACAGCGATGGCCTGGCGAAAGGCGGTGATGGCGTCCGCGAGTGATCCCCTGGCTTTCAAGGTCATTCCGAGATTGCTGTGGGCTTCGGGATAACGGGGCTTCAGGGCGATGGCCTGCCGGTAGGCGGCGATGGCCTCATCCAGTCTCCCGATGTCTCTCAGCGCATTGCCGAGACTGCTGCAGGCCTCGGGGAAGTTGGGTTCGAGGGCGATGGCCTGCCCGATCAAATCGACCGCGATGTCGTTTCGCCCAACCTGACGGGCGATGACCCCCAGCAGGTGAAGGGCATCGGCATTCTCGGGCTGCTGCGCCAGGACTTGCCTGTAGAGACTCTCGGCCTGGGTGAGCCGCCCGGCTTGATGGTGCTGAAGGGCGATCTGCATCATTTGCTGAATGGCGCTTTCAGGCATGGCGTTGTCCGGCCGGCAGCATATCAGCGTCCGCCACGGAGGAACATCGCGGCTGTCCTGCAACCAGCCGGCACGGACCGGCCTCACGCAGTGCAAAACATGCCTTCGTCGCGCGGGTATTAACACCAGGTACACTTCCCGCGAAAGGTATCGCATGAAACGCATGTTGGTCATCGGCCTGCTGGTGATTTGTCTGCTTTCCCGCGTTGCTTTGGCCCAGGCGGTCAAGTGCCCGGCCACGCGCGATGTCTGGCTCTCGGCGGTGGGGGAGGAGCAGCAGTACAACATGGGCGCTGCGCAGACGATCAAGCTCAAGGTGTGGCAGGAATTCGGCCTGGCCGACTTCGATGTGTCGGCGCTGAAGGGCCGCAAGATCAGTGAGGCTTACCTCTGCGTGAAGCCCGCCGGCGGGGGCAAGTTCAATCTCAACGGCGGCTCGGACCTGAGATGGCTGACCATTTCCACGATCGGCCACGATTGGGTCGAGGGCAAGTCGGCGCTATGGCACCGACGAAGCCGGCCACGGAGCGACGTTCTCGGAATCCTCCTACAAGACCGCCAACTGGGGCTGGGCCGGCGCCAAGGTCTGGGATGTCATCCTCGGCCACGGCAATACACTGCGCTTCGATGGCGAACTGAACCCGGCCGATGGCTGGCTGCGCGTCAGGATCGACCCGCGGCTGGTGCAGGCCCTGGTGGCCGGCGCGAGCCACGGACTGGTGCTGATGGATGGCTCGACATCGGTTGGCGTGAACAACCGCATCTACGCGCGCGAATCGGGCAACGGTCCATATCTCGACGTGATGACGAGCCGTGAGGACCACACCGCTCCGGCCGGGCCGACGAACGTGAAAGTCGCGCCCGCGCCCAACTGGGCCTGGGGTGAACTCGGCGCCATCGAGCTGAGTTTCACCGTTCCCGAGAGAGCCTTCGCCTATCGCGTCAAGGTCAACGGTCAATCGGTCGATCGCTGGCAGATTCCATTTGCCGGCAAGAGTGGCCAGACGCAGAGCTTCCCGATTGCCGACCTGCCCCCAGACGCCGACGTGAAAGTCGAAATCTGTGCCGTCGATAGCGCTGGCAATGAATCGCCTTATGTGGTGGCCAGCGGCAAAGCGAGTCCCAAGCTGACCGTTCCCGCTCTGCCCGCCTCTCCATTCCAGCCGCAGGCCGGCGAGCCCAAGTCGCTCGGCGAGGCGAAGGTGTGGGCATTTCCTGAGATCACGAAACTCAGCCCGACCAGCGGCGAGATCATCGGCGAGAAACTCGCCGGCGACATCCGTCAGAAGAACGCCGTGTGGGATGGCGCCAGCGGAACGATCCGGCTGGCCGCCGCGCGCGGCGAGATTGTCAGTTTCCAGTTGGCCGTCGAAGGCCAGATCAAGCAGTGCCGCGTCTCCGCCTCTTCGCTCAAGGGGCCGCAGGAGATTTCAAGCACGAGCGCCAAACTCTGGCGCAACTGGTACGTCCAGGGCCAATCCGAGTATGCCCTCCCGCTAAAGGATACCTTCGATTGTCCCGCCGAGGACAACAAGATTGCCGGCCAGAAACTCCAGGCCATCACTGTCGACTACCACATCCCCCAGACCGCGCCCGCCGGCGACTACGCGGCCAGCGTGAGACTCTCGGCCGGCGCGGCCACCGTCGAACTGCCGCTCAAGATCAAGGTCTACGACGTCGTCATCCCCGACGAAATCCACTTCAACCCCGAGCTCAACTGCTACGGCGGGCCAGGCGAGGCCGGCAGTGCCCAGTTCACGGACAGCTTCCGCCTTGCCCACTATCATCGCTGCACCATCAACCGCGTGCCCTACAGCCAGAGCGGCAACGTCCACGGCGACTGGGCCCCCAAGGTTGACGCAACCGGCCACGTGACCGACTGGTCGAGCTTTGACGCCAACCTGGGCGGCCTGCTGGATGGCGCGGCATTCAAGGACAACCCGCGGGCCGGCGTGCCCGTGCCAACGCTCTACCTGCCGCTGTTCGAGGGCTGGCCGCTGAACTTCCGCCAGCACTACAACCCCGGCGAGGGCGTGCCCGTCAACGGCAAGGATGACAACCAGAAGCTCAGGCACGATGTGCTGGCCAAGCCTATCGAGCAGGCGATGGACCAGGCATTCAAGGATGCGTGGGTCAACTGCACGGCCGACTTCGTCAAGCACTTTAATGACAAGGGCTGGAACAAGACCATCGCCGAGTGCTACCTGAACGACAAGCCCAATTTCGGCTACACGCTTTGGACGCTCGATGAGCCATTTGAGTATCTTGACTGGGCGGCGCTGAACCTCTTCGGCAAGCTCTGGAAGCAGGCCGTCAACGATCCGCAGGTCTACACCGCGCAGTGGCACGACGACTACTTCCGCAAGGGCCTGGCCGGCATGAACCGCGGCCGGCCGACGTTTCTGTTCCGCGGCGACATTTCGCGACTCCCCTGGCAGGGCAGCGTCAGCGACGGCCTCATGAATATCGTCTACCTCGGCGGCGGGGGGTTCGAGATGCCGCGCATGGTGCGCTATGCCAAATCGCGCATGCCCTCGCTCATGTACGCCTACGGCGCCTGCAACAATCCGGATCGCGGCAACTGGGAATCGGCCGCGTGGTGCCTCAAGGCCTACGCCAACGAGAGCGACGGCGTGCTGCCGTGGCAGTCGCTGGCCGGCGCGGGGGCCATGCAGAAGCTGGATGAGTGCGCGCTGGTCGTCAACGCGGGCGCGTACGGCGACGCCGTCGCGAGCTTCCGCGTGCATGCGCTGAGGCGCGCGCGCAGGACTGCGAACTCCTGCGACTGCTTCAGTTGAAGAACAACTGGTCGCGCCAGCACATCGGCCTGCTGGTCTCACAGAAGGTTCCGCTGACCAGCCAGTACAAGCAGAAATTCGCGGACGACGCGGCCGCCGTCACCTTCGGGACGCTGACGGGCCAGGGGTTTTGCGAGATGAAGGAAGGCGTTCTGCAACTGCTGTCTACATCTCCGGCGGCATCGCCTCGACCTGCTGCGCGGTGAAGACCGGGCCTTCCTTGCAGACGTAGATCGGGCCGACATTGCAGCGGCCGCACTTGCCGAGGCCGCATTTCATGCGGTTTTCCAACGTCGTGAAGACGTTGGCGCTGTCGTAGCCGAGCTTCTTGAGGCTTTGGAGCGTGAACTTGATCATGATGGGCGGGCCGCAGAGGATCGCGATGCGGTTGGTCGGCGAAGGCTTGACGGCCTCGACGAGCTGCGGCACGAAGCCCGTGTAGCGGCGATGGTTGATATCCAACTCACTGGCGCCGGGGTCCTTCATATTCAGCGGCCGCCAGCCTTCCTGGGCGGGCTCGGGCGACAGGCCGCCTGAGCCGGCCTTCCAGTCGATGCAGAGCCACAGCGTGAGGTCGCCGCGTTTCTCCCACTCGGCCAGCTCGTCCTTGTAGACGTGATCGCTCCATGTGCGGGCGCCGTAGACGATGATGATGTCGCCGTAGTCCTGTCGCTTATCCAGGCAATATTGGATGACGCTGCGCATCGGCGGCAGGGCGATGCCGCCGGCGATGAAGAGCAGGTCCTTGCCCTTCCAGCTCTCGACCGGGAAGCTGTTGCCATAAGGGCCGCGGAAGCCCATGAGATCGCCCTCGCCCAGCATTCTCAGGGCGTGCGTGACCCGCCCGGCCTGGCGGAAGGTGCATTCGATGTAACCCTTGCGCGTGCTGGCCGACGCGATGCAGAAGGTGGACTCACCCTCGCCGAGCGCGCTGTACAGGCCGAACTGGCCGACGCGGAAATCGAACGCCTCGGCCTCCTTCGGGTCGATAAACTCGAGACGCAGCGTGCGGACATCGGGCGTCTCATCGCGCAGGGCGGCGACCTTCATGAGGTAGGGGCGGTAGATGTTGTTTGAGCCGGCGGGGTTGTGGGCGAAGATGCCGGGCACGGGATTTTCGATTTCTGATTTTCGATTTTCGATTGGCTTGAACGCAGCCCCTGATCCCTGATCCCCGATCCCTGCACCCTCCGAGAGGTCCTTCAGATCCGCCAGCAGATCCATCCCCGCCGGGCAGAGCCGCATGCAGCGCCCGCAGCCGGTACACAGGACGTGGCCGAATTTCTCGGGGTAGTAGCGGAACTTGTGCGAGAGTCGCTGCCGCCAGCGCGAGGGCTGGTCGGGGCGCGGGTTGTGGCTGGAGGTATGCAGCGTGAACAGCGGGAACGCGCAGGCATCCCAGTTCTTCTGGCGAAGGCCGCGCGAACCGGCCTGCTCATCTTGGATGTCGAAACAGTGGCAGGTGGGGCAGGCGAAGGCGCAGGTGCCGCAGGCCAGGCACGAGCGGGCGGCGCGTTCCCACAGGGGATCGTTGAACCGCTTTTCCAAGGCGCTGCGGACATTGGCGGGATCGAACTTCGCCTGGATGCTCTGCCGCGCCTTCTCGCGAATGGCGCTGGCAGAAGGTGGATCGGCGTCGACCGGTTTCTTCTGATCCGGGGCGATGACCGAAAGAATCTGCGCCCGGCATCGGTATAGGCAGTGGCCAGATAGAGCTTGTCTTCGAGCTGCGTCAGGAGCACGTCGCCGGTGTTCTCGCCGGCCGGATCGATGCCGACGGATGTGCAGAAGCAGGCGCTGTCGGCTGGGGCGTTGCAGCCGAGTGTGACGAACGCGATCTTCTTGATGCGGTCCTCGAAGAAGGCGTCGTGGAAATCCCAGCCGAAGAGCGGGGCGAGAATCTGCGGCGCGGCCACATCGCAGGGCCGGGCGCCGAACACCACGACGGGCGGAAAGTCCATCTTCGCATCATCCACCGACCAATGGCGGTTGTCGCGCGTGATGTGAAGGATCGGCTCGGTGCGCGGGAACCACGAGCCCTTGGGGCTGAGGCGCGGCAGGCCCTTGCCCAGACCGCTCATAGTGGCAGAGCCGTCCCGGCTCTGTTGCTGACTCAGGGTGGCAGAGCCGTCCCGGCTCTGTTGCTGACTCAGGGTGGCAGAGCCGTCCCGGCTCTGTTGCTGACCCAGCGGCGGGACGCCGCTGCCACTTTTCTTGGCGGTGAGTTCGCGATACTCCACCTTGTCATCCGAGATCGCCACCGGCGCGATCACGCGAAAGCCGGCCGCGATGAGCGCTGCGGCCCACTGGTCCAGCGCCTCGCGCGACAGCAACAGTCGCTCACGAACACTCGAAGCTGTTTGGGTTGTCACGGTCATTGTGGATCGTTGGTCTGTCACAGGATGAATGATTCTCCATCCGTCTGCTTGTATTCCGACTGCAGCGGCGTGGCCTTGGGATCGAGGCCAGCCCGATGATCAAAGTGCTTCAGCGCTGAACGCGCCATCGCCGCGCCCAGCAGGTTGATGGGAATTTCCGCCGGGCACGCCGCCTGGCAAGCGCCGCAACCGATACACCGGCCGGCCAGGTGAAACGCCCGCACGACCTGCCACGAGAAATTCCCGGGTCCGTCGGCCGCCGTGGGGAACCACTGCGGCTGGTTCTTGTCTGCGTAGCATTGCGTGCAGTTGCACATCGGGCAGCTCTGGCGGCACGCGTAGCACTTGATGCACTGCGAGAACTGATCGCTCCAGAACGCCCAGCGGTCCTCGGGCTTGCGCCATCAACTCCTCGAGCTTCTTGAGAATCTCGTCGGAGAATCCGACGGGCCGACCGGCCGGCAGCTCTCTCAAGGGATCGGTAACGAGTTCCTTGCACGCTTCCTCGAGCGTCTTGACGCCGAGGAACCTGCCATCGGCGGCGATGGCGAAGATGACGATCCCGGCCGGCTCGATCTGGGCCTCCTGAAGCAGCACGTTGATGGCCAATAGCTCGCCGGATTGCGCGACGATGCCGACAGGTGAGAATGCCTTGAGCGGCGCGTTCTTGAGGAACCGCGCAGGTTCATCGGGTTGTCGGCCGGGGCGGCTAGCGTGCCGGCATCCTCCGCGCCCACGAGCCAGATCGGCCGGAGGCGCGAAAGCGTCCAGTTGCGCACCCAGCCGACGACCGCCTTGACCTTGCCCGTGCTCAACGCGTCCTTGACGGCCGAGATCAGCTCGGGCGATGCCGGCGCCGGCTCGCCATGAAGATTGTGCGCGACCGGCGACAACTCGCCATTGGCCCGCGGAGCGGCCGGCGGCTCGTGGTCGGCCGCCACCTTGTGCATCGCCTCGTACGGGCCGAGGTCGCGAATCTTGTCGGTGAACGCCTGGATGGTCTTCACCCACTTGGCGCCCTCGGCCGCGGAAATCCACGCCATGTCCAGCCGCCGCAGGTCGAAGCCAACGGTGTCGAGCAGGTCGCGCAGCAACGTCCACCGCCGCCGCGCGCGGAAATTCCCGGCCGTGTAATGGCAATCGCCCGGATGGCAGCCGCTGACCAGCACGCCATCCGCGCCCTGGAGAAACGCCCGCAGCACGAACGTGATGTCGATCCGCCCCGTGCATGGCAGCATCAGCGTGCGCACGTTGGGCGCATACGGCATGCGGCTGGTCCCGGCCAGATCGGCGCCGGCATACGTACACCACTTGCAGACAAACGCGACAATGCGCGGCTCGAAGGCCGTCGTGCCAGCAGTCTCTTTGGATTGCGTTTCAACGCTCATATGAATTTCCGCACCATTCATTGAAACCACAGATTCCACGAATTGGATTTCTTCATCTGTGCTTATCCGTGTTCATCTGTGGTTCCTCTTCTCCGCGTCCTCTGCGCCTCCGCGGTGAATCCGTCACTCCGCCAGCGCCAGCAGCGCCGCATGCATCTGCTCGTCTGTGAACCCATCCAGGTCGATTGATTTCGACCGGCACAGCGACACGCATGTCCCGCATCCCTGGCATAGCCCGCTGTTGACCTTCGCCACCAGCTTGATCAGGTTGCCCTTGCGGTCTTTGATCTCTTCGCGCTCGATCGCCTTGTACGGGCACGCGGCCGCGCAGGTGAAACATCCGATGCATGTCGAGAAGATCGGCGGCGGCATGCGGTTCACCCGAGCCACCACCGGATCGCGCTGCAACTCCGTGCTGCTCAGCAGCCCCAGCACCTTGGCCGCCGTCGCCGACGCCTGCGCCACCGACTCGGGAATGTCCTTCGGTCCCTGGCAGGCACCGGCCAGGAAGATCCCGGCTGTGTTCGTCTCGACGGGCCGGAGCTTCGGATGCGCCTCGCTCAGCCAGCCGTGCTCGTCATAGCCGATCCCCAGCTTCTGCGCCATTTGCTTCACATCCGCCTGCGGAATCGCGGCCGAGGCGAGGACGACCATGTCGGCCTTGATGTCGATGCGCTCGCCGCCGTTGAGCGTGTCGGCCGCCTGCACGATCAGCGAGCCATCCTCGCTATAGATGCGGGCGGCGCGCGAGCGCAGATAGATCACGCCATCCTGCTCGGTGGCGCGGCGATAGAACTCATCGTAGCCCTTGCCCGGCGTGCGCACGTCCATGCACAGCACGATCGCGCGGCCGCCGTGGACCTTGTGCCGGTAGAGCATCGCGTGCTTGGCCGTGTACATGCAACAGATCTTGCTGCAATACGGCCGGCCCTTGGCCGAGTCGCGCGAGCCGGCGCACTGCACGAAGACGATGGCCTGCGGCTCCTTGCCATCGGATGGCCGCTTGATCTCGCCGCCGGTCGGCCCGGAAGCCGACGCCAGCCGCTCGAACTGCAAACCCGTGAGCACATCCGGATGATCGCCATCGGCATACGCGGGAAGATGCTTCTTCTCCAGCACGTTGAAGCCCGTGGCGACGACGATCGCGCCGACCTTCTCCTGATTAGCTCATCCTCCTGCTCGTAGATCACCGCGCCGGTCGGGCAGACCTTCTGGCAGACGCCGCACTTGCCGTTCTTGTATTTCGTGCAGAAGGCGCGATCGATCACCGGCTTGTTCGGCACGGCCTGGGGGAACATCACGCCGATGGCCGTGCGCAGGCCCAAGCCTTCATCGAACTGGCTGGGAATTTTCTTCTGCGGGCATTTCTGCCAGCACGAGCCGCAACCGGTACACTTGTTCCAGTCGATGCTGCGGGCCTTGCGGCGGATGGTCACCGTGAAATTGCCGACGTAGCCTTCGACCTTCTCGATCTCGCTGTAGGTCTCCAGGCGAATCTTGTTGTGCGATGCGGCCTCCACCATGCGCGGCGTCATGATGCACTGCGAGCAGTCGAGCGTCGGGAAACGTCTCCGAAAGCTGCGCCATGTGGCCGCCCAGCGAGGGCGAACGCTCGACGAGGACAACTTCGATCCCGCCATCGGCGATATCCAGCGCCGCCTGAATTCCCGCGATGCCGCCGCCGATCACGAGCGCCTTCTTGGTCAGCGGCACCCTGATCGGCGAGAGCGGCACATTGCGCTGCACGCGCGCGACCATCGACCGCACGATCTCGATCGCCTTCGCCGTTGCCTTGTCGCGGTCGGTGTGGACCCACGAGCACTGCTCGCGCAGGTTGGCGATCTCGCACAGATAAGGATTCAGACCGGCCGATGCGCAGGTCTTCCGGAACGTCTTCTCGTGCATGCGCGGCGAGCACGCCCCGACGATAACGCCGGTCAGCTTGTGCTTGACGATGGCGTCGCGGATCTGGGCCTGCCCCGGCTCGGAGCATGTGTAGCGATAGTCGACGGCATAGGCGACGCCAGGCAAGGCGCGGGCCGCCTCGGCGACGCGGGGGCAGTCCACGGTCTTGGCGATGTTCTCGCCGCAGTGACAGATGAATACGCCGATTCGAGACATAAATTAGTTGCCAGTTGTCAGTTGCCAGTTGCCAGTCTTCATGTTGCGCCCGTCGCTCAACTCATCCGATCTTCGATATCGCCGGCTCAACCGGCACAAAATGGGCCTTCAAATGCATCTCCTCGATCGGCAGCCCGAACGCGATGCCCATGAGCTGCGTCAGATACAGCGCCGGCAGTGGCGCTTCGCCCGGCGCGTATTCGGCCTGGCGCATGTCGAGGTTGTTGTGACACATCGGGCAGGCCAGGGCGATGATCTCCGCGCCGGCCTTTCGCGCTGAGTCATAGATCCGTCGCGCCAGCCGCAGTACCGCATCCTTGCGCGACAGCGCGAACGATGCGCCGCAGCACTCGGTCGCCATCGACCAGCGAACCGGCTCCCCGCCCAGCGCGGTGACGATCCGCTCCATGCTCCGCGGCGTCTCCACATCGGCGGCCGCCGTGACCTTGCCCGGCCGAACCAGCAGGCAGCCGTAATAGCACGCTACCTTCAGCCCATGCAGCGGCTTGGCGACCTTGGCCTTGAGCTGCTCCTCGCTCATGTTGTCGATCCAGTTCAGCAGGCTGAGCGCGCGGACCTGATCGATGCGCAGGTTGGGCGATTCGCCAAGCACCTGCGCCAGCGTCGCGGGCAGACGCGGGTTGCGCTTCATCTCATACGAGGCCGTCGCCAGCCGTTGAAAGCACATCGCGCACGGCGCGAGGATGCTGTCGATGCCGGCCTTCTTCGCCTTGGCGAGCGTGTCGGCGGCCATGCAGAGCGCCGCATTGTGGTTCATGGCATGTGCGGAGGTCGCGCCACAGCAGATCCAGTCGGGAACGTCGCGCAGCTCGATCTCGAGGTGTTTGGCGACCGCCCGCAGCGAGTGGTCATATTCGGCCGCCGTACCGCTGAGGCTGCATCCGGGGAAATAGCCGATGCTCTTCACTTGCCACCTCCCTGCCGGCGATCCAACTCCTCGATGGCGCGGTGAACGTGGTCAGTCGCTGACTTGTGGCCGCCAAACACGTGAAGCTTGCCGCGCCGCATCATTTTCGGGCCGAGCATCGCATCCTGAAAGAGGTGGCCGCTCCTCATCTTGTAACTGATGATCATCGAGATCTCATGGATTCGCCCACGTTTGAGCGCGTTGTTCAAGAACGCGCGGTGGAGGGCCTGGATATCGCGGGCTCGCTTGCTGCGCGAGGTGATCCCGCGCCGCAGGCCTTCCTGGCGAAGCACATCCATGGTGCCGGCGATATCGAGTTCCTGGGGGCAGCGCGTCGTGCAGGCCATGCACCCCGCGCACAGCCAACAGGTGTCGGCGGCCAGCGCCTGCTCGGCGTATTTCCGCGCCTGATCCGGCTCGGGCGCGAAGGCCGACTCAAGCTGCAGCAGATGCATGATCCGCGTGGGGCTCAGGTCCATCTCGCCGGCGACATTCTGCGGGCACCCAGCCGCGCAGCGGCCACATTGATAGCAATTGAGGGGCGACGCGCCCGTCGCATGCTTCACGCGCTCGGCCAGCGTCATTGTCGAAGGATCGCGCGGCCCATCCGCGGGATGATGTCCACCATCCATCGCTACACCTGCTCCTTTACCCGCGCGGGTGGTCCCGCCGGGGTTATTCATCTTGCAGTTACAGGCGGGGGAGTCAAGGGAAAAGGCAGATGCCGCGTACTGGCCTGCCGGTGGCGGCGTGCGGTAATGCAGTTCACAGATGCCGGCGGCAGCGGGACATCAATAAAGCGCAAACGCCCGGATCGTCGGGCAGGCCAGGGATTTGTCGATCACCAGCCGCACGCGCTGGGCCGTCACCGGCGCAAAGCGGTCGAGCTTCTTGTGGCCGATCGTCGTGCCTTTCGCCACCGTCTTCCATCCCGCGCCATCCCAGCAGTCAATGTGATACTCGGCGATGCGCTGGCCAAGCTGAATGGCTTCCTGCATGCAGGCGATCGAAAAGCTCGTCGGCTGGCCCAGATCAACTTCCAGCCAGGCGCTCGTCGTCGCATCGTCAGCGGCCCAATAGGTCTGCGGATTCCCATCGACCGCATTGGCGGGGGCGAAGGCCGCGTCATCGCCGCGGGCACTGCTGGCGACGCACTTCTTCCCGCGTGCCAGGTCGGTCTTGAATATCTCGCCTAACCGCGCGTTGAACTCCGCCAATCGGCGAACATCGCTGTCGGCCAGCAGCCCATCGCTGTTGGGCGGCACATTCAGCAGCAGCACGCTGTTCCGGCCAACGGACTTGAAGTACAGATCGACGAGATTGTCCAGTGAGCGGACCTTCTCATCCTCCTTCTTGTGCCAGAACCACCCCGGCCGGATCGAGACATCCGACTCGCCCGGCCGCCAGACCGTCCCGCCCATGTTGCCGTGCTGAAGGAACCGCTGCGGCTCGCGGAAGCCGTCGGCCGCCTTGCCGGGGCTCAGCCACACGGCCGGATCGACCGTCGCCCAATTGGGATCGCCGGCCGTGCCCTGTTCATTGCCGATCCAGCGCACCTCCGGGCCGGCGTCGGAGAACATCACGGCCGCCGGCTGGAGCTTGTGGACCAGCGCGTGATATCGCGGCCAGTCATAAACCTGCCGTTTGCCATTCGGTCCTTCAGCGCATGCGCCGTCAAACCACACCTCGTCGATCTCGCCGTAGTTGGTGAGCAGCTCCGTGAGCTGGTTGCAGTAATAGTCATTGTATTTTGGCGAATCGCCGTAACTCTTCTCGTGCCGGTCCCACGGCGACAGATACACGCCCAGGCGCAGGCTCTCCGCGCGGCACGCATCCGCCAGCTCTCGCACGACATCGCCCTTGCCATCGCGCCAGGGGCTGCTCTTGACGCAGTGGTCGGTGTACTGGCTCGGCCAGAGGCAGAAGCCGTCGTGGTGCTTGGCGGTGATAATCAGCAGCGGAAACCCTCCCGCCTTGGCCGCGGCCACCCATTGGCGGGCGTCGAGCTTCGCCGGGTTGAAGATCTTCGGGTCCTCCTTGCCATCGCCCCATTCGCGATCGGTAAAGGTGTTCACGCCGAAGTGCAAGAACAGCGATCGCTCTCCGCGATGCCAGCGAAGCTGCTGGGTGGTGGGGACGGCGCCGAACGGAGCTGGCGGGGTGGCGGCGAAGACCGCGCCGGCGGCGAGGACGATTGCGGTGAGAGTAACGAGGGCTCTGAAATCCATGGGAGACTCCTGTGAGTGTGGTGAGTATGTCGAGGGATTTGCGATTTGCAATTGGCCGTCTGAAGCGGAAGCGTCAGCGCCCGCTCCGCCGGGGCGGGCGCTGACGCTTCCGCTTCAGACATTGCATCACATCGTTGCCGTGGTTGAGATCGTCTCACCCGGCAACAAAGCCACGCGCCACGGCCTGCGTTCTTTCATCGAGAAGGCCGCCGAGCTGCTCGACCGTGGCGTCCATCTCCTGATGATCGACCTGCTTCCCCCGACCCCCCGCGAGCCCCGCGGCATGCATGCCGCCCTTTGGGAGGAAGTCGCGGGGCAGGACTATGCCCTCCCGCCGAGTGAGCCGCTGACGGTGGCCGCCTACGAATCCGACCTCGCCATCCGCACGTACGTCCGCGCCTTCCGCGTCGGCGACGCCGTCCCCGAGATGCCGCTCTTTCTTCGCCCCAAGGCTTGCGTCCAGGTTCCGCTCGACGCCAGCTATCGCGACGCCTTCGCCGCCATGCCCATCCGCTGGCGAACCGTGCTGGAGCAATGAGAGTTCGTGGAGCGTGCGGCCCACCGCCGCGATCTTCAGCACCGCCTCGCCCGCTTGCTCTCGCCCCCGCGCGATATCACAGCACACCAAGAGAATGGGACCCGGGGCTTCATGCACGAACACTCTGCCCAAGCTCACCGGCGGCCTGCGCGCCCTCTACCGCACACTCGAACTCTCCGGCCGATCCCCCCTCAATGACCCTCACGCCGACCTCGACGCCTACGGCTTCGACCCCAGGTCCGACCTTCCCGCCCAGCTCCCGGCCTCACCCTCGAAGTCTCGCGCCGCGAAAAAGCCGCCCAAAGCGTCACCGCCCGCGGCGTCCCGCCGTCCTATGGCGAGCCAGCGGCGCTGGTCACCGACGACTGCATACGGCCGTGATGCGTCTATCTGGGAAAGGCTCTGGCACTTCCCTTTCCTGAAGACCGACAGCGCAGTCTGCGCGGCCCCTGTAGAGTCAGGGCAAAGCGGACCCACGCCAGACTCCATGCCCACGCCAGACTCCATGGTGCTCACGGACTACTCCCCAACGCCAGAAAGCACCGCCGATGCCCGGTCGGCGCGCGGCCCGAAACTCCCGACTCGCACGCGCGCGCCCCACGCTGGCCTGCGGAGGGTCAGCGTCGTCCCAGTTCGACCTCATCTTCGACGGGAGCCCGGCTAAAGTAGTACGCCAGCTTCTGCCGCAACTCGTCCCTGCTTTGCACGGAGAGCTGCAGTCGTTTCAGTCTCCCCAGATCTTTGCGGCCCCGAGCTATCGCTCTGCACTCAACTCGGAACATCTCCTTGAAGTCCACCATGTAATGGCCAGTGGTGATCGGTTGGGGCAGGTCTTTGTGTTTGATTTCGTACTTCGGTAGCAGATCATTAGGTGCGTAAATAAACCCCTGCAGGAGCGTGTAACCTTCGCCCTTGGCAAGCCGCGCCTGTCGTTCCTCCGGGGGCAGCTTAGCCCAATGTGCAGGCGGCACTTGCTGCTCCGGCTTCGCCTTCCTGTTGAGTCGCGTGAGATCCTCAGCGAAGTACGGGTTCAGGTACAACTTCGGCTGCTGCAGACGGACTAGAGGCGCAAGGACGACCGAGCCTTCCTCTATCGAGCAGCACGGCGTCATGATCACAAGATATGGAGGGTGACGGATGGCAACCGCGAGATCGCCTAGTTCGCCGGCAGCACCCAGGTCCTCGATCTCGGTCAAAGCGCTGTGGAAGCCGACAACGATGTCGCCGAGTCGCGGCGTTGGGCTGAGGGTGCCTTCATAGAACCTGCCCATTGACCTCACCCTCTGTAGAAATCGTCCACATCCGCCGAGCGAGCGGAAGCGAGCTGCTGCTCTGGCGTTCGGAAGTCAGCGCTAACCCGGATCTCTGCGATGTCGACGAAACGGCCGTCAGCGGTCAGCCGCAAGAGCACTTCATATCTGTCAAATTTGATCCTACGAAGGAACAACTGCTGAGGCGGCTCGGCACCGGTGGCGCCGGCGGAAGTCGCGCCAGTAGCGCCGACGGAAGCTGCGCCAGTATCGCCAGTACCATGCGAGATCTCATGCTCCACACGCGACATCGACGACCTCCTTGCGACGGCTCATGTAGTCGAGCACGGGCTTCTTGATCATGCCGAAGAACTCGGTGGATATCGTATCGTGCAGCTTATCGGTGAGGTCCAGCAGTTTCGCCGCCTCCACCCTCTCAGACCACGCATCGAAGTCCAGCTTCAGCTTTGGTTGTTCTCCCTCCATGGAAAGCGATTCGACATATCGGAGGCGGCAGGACTCCCGCTGCACGATTGTCTGAAAGCTCATGCTCTCCGCGCTCTCAAGGGGGAAACGGTCCAAAGGGAACGCTGTCTTGTAAAACCTCTCATATGCAGTGCTCCGCTTGCTGGGCACAGGCGCATTGTCGATGTATCGCAAGCCGACGCGGAGCAGCAGGGGCACCTGCGTGACCTCAAGGAAAACTGCGGTTGCGTTCGCGATGGCGTCTCGAAACCGGTGGCCGGCGCCGATTGAATAGGATTTATGCTGAGTTGATACGAGGCCCAGCGAATCCGCAGCCACATTCAGCGTCACTCCAGTCCCAGAGTTGAACTGCCAAATTCGCTTCACCGCCTCTTGCTTCTGCTGATCCGCGATAGCCTTGATCTTGTCAGCGTCTTCGGCCACCCCAATCATGAACTGCTGTTGGAGCAAGAGCTTCGACTCGGGGAAATCCTTCATGATCCTGAGCTGGAAGTCACCGATACGGTCCGCAATGAAGAAGAGGTTTGGAAAGGTCATCTGAAAGATGACCTCTGGAGTTTGGCCATTCGCTACGCCTTTCTCGCGTAGAGGACGGCACTGCCCAGAGGCGAGGGAGGTTTCTGGGGCTTGTGGTCCGCGTCGCTGCGACGGGACGGGCTGGTCGGGAAGCCCTCGAAACTGTTGGGCTGCATCTGCTCGCCCCAGGTCTCCAGGCGTAACTGGGCGATGAGGCGTTGGGTGGGGCAGAGCGGCAGCCGGCGTCCCTCCAGCCACTTGGGGGCGGGCAATTCCGCCGGCACGCCGTCGGGTCCGTAGGCGTGGATGCCGGCCAGCAGCAGCAGGGAATATCCCGCCACGGCGACCGCCGGGACCGTCTTGACCGAACGGGCGTTTCGCACCTGCGCTTCCCCCACGCCCATCACGCTCTTTTCGTCCCGGAAATTGACTTCGATGCCCCATCGCCAGAGATACGCCTGCAGCACCGCCGCCAGCGGCAGGCTCGCGTCGGTGACGATGAGATAGGCCGACTTGCGATAGAGCATCTTGCTTCCCTTGCGCAGCCGGTAGCCCAGCGGGGCGATGATCATCAGACGCAGCACCCGCCCGGCCCCCGCCGGCCTCCACTTGACCGCCTGGACCGTCTTGATCTTGAACTTGTGCATCTTCCCGGCCGCATAGGCCTGGACCGTCTGCCAGGGGATCGTCTTGTCCTTCTCCAGTTCCTCGGGCGTGGGCAGTCTCTGGCCATAGCGCCGCGGCCGCCCTCCCCTGGGCCCGCGGGACTCCTCCGGCGGCACCCCATACAGGCAGGCGTCGCCGCGAATCCGTCCGATCAGAACCGTTCGCTCGGGAAGCGTCTTGATCACGCTGCGGTTGGTGAATCGCCCGTTGACCGTCAGCCAGATCTCCCGCCCGCTGGCCTGGCGCAACGCCGCCACCCGCGCCGCCCCCACGACGTTGATGTTCATCCGCTTCTTCAGTTCCCGGTACTTGGTCACCTGCTCGTCCGTGGCTGTCTTCCCCGGCCGCTTGGGCGTGGGGGCCTCCACGAAATCGATGGGGATGCTCCGCGCCGCCCCCGGCATTCCCAGCGGCACCGCCGCCGAGAGCTGCACCACCCGGTGGGCCAGAACGAAGTTGATCTGGAACGGCGGCCCCAGCGGATCGACCCGCCAGGCCACCCCGGGAATCTTCAGGCTGCGGCGGCGGAGCAGCGAATCATCCATCGCCACGATCAGCGGCGCCGACGGCGGCAGCATCGCCTCCACCTCCTCCCGCACCACCCCGAACAACTGCCCGGCATCCACCCGCCCCCGGGAGTAGAGCCGGTAGTCGGCCGTCCAGTCGCCAAACTGCCGCCCCCCGGTGTACAGCAGGCCGGTGATGGTGCGCCGGGAGAGGCACAGCACCAGCCACAGCAGGTGCAGGCGCAGCCTCTGACAGACCCGCTGCTGCATGGACGGCGTGCCGCAACGATCCAGTAGGCGCTGCAGCGCCGCCGTCAGTGGCTTGGGCGCCGGGCCGGAGTCCCGCCCGAGTCCGGGGACGAGTGGCGCGTGAGCAGGAGGCGGCGGCGGTCCTGGACGGTCCACTCGACGACTTCGCCCTTGCGGAAGTCCATGGCGTGAGCGACGGCGGCGGGGAGGTTGACGTACCATTGCAGCGACTCCTTTCGCTGGATGAGCTGAACCTTGGTGGGATAACCCATGAGGACATATCTCCTATTCTAGTTGTATAACTAGAACGAAGTCCCAACACAAAAGCAAGAAAAATCCCGCAGGAATTTTCAAGGAAAGGGCCAAACTCCAGAGGTCATCTGAAAGATGACCTCTTCATCTGAAAGATGACCTCTTTGACCGTCGGATTCGGAAAGACTCGTGCCTTTGCCATCTCTCTGCCTCGTAACCCGCCCGATTTGCCGCCCGACCTGGAGCACTGCTCCGCACACGTCAGACCACCATATACATGAGTATGGGCAAACTCAGTGTGACTTTCAACCCATCAGCAGCAAGGGTGCCCGAATCCGCACCGTACGCGGTGCGCGGAAAGGTCGCGGCGAGCCTGTGCCGGATGAACTGAGAAGACGGCTCTACAGGGGGCACCCGCGCTTCACCGACCAACCTCCCACCGGCGCGGGCAACCTCTTCACCGCCCCACCCCAACTCATGCCCAAAATTGCGCACATGGGAATAAACAGCCCGCCTCATGCGTATTATATATAGTGTCTAAGTTAGCTAAATATTCAGGAGTTGACAGCGCTCTCGCGTGGCGCTCCCTGCCCCCCTCCACACCAATACCGCACAAGGTCGCTCCGCTTTCCCCCCCTTCGTTCCCGCCTCCGTTTCCGCCTCCGTTCCCGCATTCCGCCGGGACCCCGCCGCTTGTGCAGAAAAAACTTCAAACTGGGCAATCTGCCCGCCGCCTGCGCGCGCTCCATCTTTTCTGCGAAGCGAACCCATTCGGCGCATCCTCTCCGTCGCCTCCGCAACTACATCTGTGTCCACCTGCGTCATCTGTGGATCGTCGCCCCATCGCTTCTGCGAAACCAATTTCAAACTGGGCAATCTGCCCACCGCCCGCGCCCGCGTCGCTTCATCATTCCGCGAAAGGAATCCATCACGACCTCCAACCGCATCGCTCCGCGCTTTTGCGAAACGAACTTCGGCAGCCCTCTGCATCTGTGCCCACCCGTGCCCACTCGCCACGATTCACGCTGGAGTGCGAAACGAACCCATCCTAACCTCCCGGCCACATCGCCCCGGGCTCCTACAAAACGAACCTCGGCCGCTGTTTACATTCGTACCAACCCGCGTCCACTCGCCATCGATTCACGCTGGTATGCGAAACGAACCCATCCCAACTTCCCGGCCGCATCGCCCCGCGCTGCTGCAAAACGGACTTCCGCCGGCCTCTACATCCGTGCCTACCCGCGCCCAACCGCCATCAGCTCACGCTGGTGCGCGAAACGAACCCATCGCAATCTCCCGGCCGCATTGCCCCCGCGCTTCTGCAAAACGAACTTCGGCCGCCCTTTACATCCGCGTCAACCCGCGCCCATCAGCCTGTGCCCGCGTCCCTTCGCACTCCTGCAAAACGAACTTGCCTCCGGCCGCCTTCTGGCGTCGCCGTCGGTACACGACTCACGCGTTGCGGCCAACATCGTCTCCATCCGCCACTACTGACTGTCGAGGCCCCCATGACTCGTTCGTTCTTCATCGCCGCGCTGCTCTCTCTCCTCCCCACCCTCACCCTTGCCGCCGACTGGCCCATGCTCGGCCACGACCCCGCGCAGCGGCGCTACCACCGATGAAATCCGCCCGCCCTTTGCGCAAAGTGGTATCGCGCCTTCCCCGACGAAGGCATCAACAGCGGCGTCCAGCCCGTCATTGCCGGCGGCAAAGTCTTCCTTGGCACACTTCGCGGAATCCTCCACTGCATCGACGCCCAGTCCGGCGAGGACCTGTGGGCCTTCCGCGCTGGCGGACCGATTCTTCACGCGGCCGCCGCCGACAATACCCGCGTCTACTTCGGCGCGGCCGACGGCAAGCTCTACGCCGTCAAAATCGCCGATGGCAAGCTCGCCTGGTCTATCCCAACTGGCAGCGCCATCTGGAACGCGCCGGTCATCAACCAGGACATCGTCTACATCGGCAGCCGCGATGGAAAGCTCTACGCCGCCGACTGCGCCACCGGCGCTATCAAATGGTCGGCCGCCACATCCGGCCCCATCCTTTCCAGCCCCGCCATCGACTCCAAATCCGCCCGCATCTACGTCGGCAGCGATGACATGCACGTCTATGCCTTCGACCTCGCCACCGGCCAACAGCTCTGGCAAAGCCCCAAGCTCCCGGGCGCCAGCTTTCGCGGCTATCACCCCGTCATTGCCCCCGACGGCTCGGTCATGGTCACCGTCATGCCCGTTGGCAACGCCGACGCCATGCAGAACGTGCTGCTTGACATGGTCAAGGAAATCTTCGGCGACTTCGCGAGCTGGCGCCACAAGAAGGGCGAGAACGACAAGCTCCGCGCGGCCAACTTCGAGCTGATGCGCAAGCCCGAGACCTATCAGAAGCAGCTCGAGTACCTGCGCAAGCGGCTGGCCGACGAGCCGGCCATGCAGACCTGCTTCGTTCTCGACCCCGCCACCGGCAAGCCGAAATTCGTCACCCCCATCGTCTTCGCCGAGAGCATGAACGGCCCCGGCGCGCCGCCGCTGGTCGCGCCCGATGGCAAGGTCATCGTCAAGTATTCGGCCCTGCTCCGCAGCCGCTACGAACACTACAGCCCGTTCCTCAACGTCGGCTTTCTCGACACGTCCACCGGCCACATCACGCCCATCATGGACCAGTCGCGCACCTATGGCTGGCACGACAGCCTCCTGCTGGTTCACGATGAGCAGTGCCAGCTTTCCCTCGGCGGCCGGGTGCTCTTCAACACGCACCAGGACAACGTCAACGCCATGGACCTGGATACGCTCAAGGGCTACCCCCAGCCGATGTGTCACGGCGTACACGAGATCAAGCCCGGTCTCGCCGCCAACCTATGGCAGATCCATCTCAGCGGCAAGCAACTCCCCATCGGCTGGGAATGGTTCGCGCGCGGCACGGCCGTCTATGGCGGCGGCTCCGTGCTCGATGTGCCCATCGCCATCTCCGGCGACAGCTTCTACTATCTGCCCACCCACGAGATCAACGCCGGCGTCGTGCTCATCGCCTGCAAAATGCAGCAGGGGGGCAATGCCGCCAATCGCGCTCCCGAGCCGGCCGAGAAACTCTCGCCCGAGAACTGGAAGAAGATCCAGTCGATGAAGTGGGATTGGGACTTGCTCTCCATGCAGCGCCTGCGCACATCCTCCCCGGCCTGCCCGAGAAGATGCCCGGCACCACGCTGCGCCCGCTGACGGATGAGGCCAGCGCCGCCGTCGCGAAAATCACCGACGCCCAACTCGACGCGATCATTTGGACAGCGCCCGCGCCTCGGAAGGCCGGCACCACGGTTCTGGAATCATCGCTCAAGGATAGCCTCGCCAAGTCCGTTGACGAGCTGATCTCTGCCGACTGGCGTCCAATGGTCTTCCCGGCCGGCAAGTTCCCGGCCGAATCCTACCGCTTCTTCGCCGATCCCACCGAGACGCTCTACACCCTTGCCCTCGCCTATCCCCATCTCCCCGATGCGCTGCAAGCCAAGGCCCGCGCCCGCGTCGCCGCGCTCTCGGCCGCCGATGGCCCGCTCGGCGGTCTCGTAGGCAAAAAAACCTATCCCGCCGACCTCGGCGCCATTCGCACCGCCTTCGACCCAGCGCCGCCATCGCTCATCCGCGTCGATGATGACATCGTGCGTAGCGACACAGCTCGCCTCTATCCACTCTGGCTCTGGGCCAGCGTCACCGGCGACTGGTCGCGCCTCGACAGCGACTGGCCCAAACTGCGCCAGCTCATCCGCGACCAACCCGACAAGAACGAATACGACTGCGGAAACGCCCGCATATCCGGCCTGATTGCCGCCTGCCGCATCGCCAGACACGCCGCCGACCAACCCGCCGTCGATCGCCTCCTCCCGCTGACGCGATCGGCTATGCGCGCCCGCCTCACCTACGAGCTGGCCTACACCGAAGGCGGCCTCATCATCCAGGTCCCCAAACTCCGCACGATTTTCGGCCGCTGGCGCCACCTCACCCCCGACATCGCCCGCCTGCTCCGCCACCACGCCGCCCCCATCCATCATCGCCTCATGGACGTCTACGTCGACCACCACCGCCCCACCTGGTTTCTCGCATGGAACGTCGAGCTCATGTACCGCAACGAATGCCCGCTGATCTTCCCCACCGCCTCCCTGGAAATCTTCTCCGCCCGCGCCCTGATCCTCACCGAACCCGCCGACCAACTCCGCGCCTGCCTCGACTTCCCCTGGTGCAAAGCCGATGAGTTTTTCATCCAGAAACAGTCGCTGCTCCTCACGCCGCCGCCGTGATCCTCGACGACCTGATGTGCGTGGATGCCCGGAATCGCCGGTGCTCAAAGTCGCGATGCCAGACCACGGGCGATCTCGCCGACCAAGCGCGGGTTGCGCTGCCTCTGCCTGGCCGCTTCCAGCGAATTGTTGATCGCGGCCACCGCCTCGGCGTTCCAACCGTCTTCAGGGCGCAGAATGTCATTCTGTGCAAGCCAGTAGCTTACGGCACACCAGGCCCAGAGCGGCGATCCTTCGGCCAGATGACACTCCGGAGGCGGAAATCCGCCGGGGCCTCTCTGGCCATTGATGTATTGGAACACGAGTTGGCGGCTGCGCCCGATGCGCCGGGCGATCTCCGACGGCGTCACCAGATTGCACTCATCAACGCGAAGGACCTCAGCGCCAATGCCAGCCTTTCGCACGTCCCGGATGGCGCTGAGAATCGCATCCTTGAGTGACGCGGCCGCCCGGCTGAACTCGATGTAGAGCAGCCCGTACTGAATGCTCAGGGTTGCATCGTCGCAGCCGGCACTGAATAACCCATCTTCAACCTGGGATGTCAGCGAATCAACGCCGCCGACGATCAGGGCGAAATCGTATTCCTTTTCGCGGGTGTTCTCGTTGGTCTGTCTCATGTCGGTTCCTCCGGCATTTCCTGCTGCTGGCCCCGATGAGGACACGCATCCACGGCTTTGCGTATGTGGCGGGCGTGGTTTTCCGGAACCCGCGGGGTGGACCATACGCTGATGATGCACCCTTCTCTTGCACTGAACGGGCAGAAAAGCCGCCCCCACGCATGGCCGCTGGACATCACGACGCGCCAGCCAAGTTGCTCGGCATACTGCACCGCTTTTTCAATGGCGGGCTTGGGATGCCTCGGCCTTGTCATCGGCATAATATACCCCCGTGTTGACATGCGTCAAGCAGATTCAGGTTCCAGCAACCAGGACGCGGACTTCCCGCCATCCCACCCCTGCCGCGTTGCGGCCGCCATGGTCCAGCGCGGTAGGGTCCGTAAACGAGCCGGCGACAGACGTCTATCGTGCAAGACGCTGACTCCGGCTCGTTTGCGGACCGAATGCGCGCCCGACACCCGAAGCGGTCCGCAACGCCGCCGAGAGCCCCGTTTGATGTATCGTTCTTCTTTTGGCGGCGGTTTTGCCCGAGGCCGTCGAGCGGGCCTTGGAGTGGGGAGAAGCGCGATGAGCGGACTTGCGCCCCAGCCCGCGAACGCCCTCGAAGATGCTGGAATCCAGCGCGCTGCGGTACAGCATCCTGCGCCGGGCGGCAGCGGGAGCGAGATAGCGGTTCGTTTTGAGAAGCGGCGGCACGGCGACGAAGATCATACGCGCCAGCCTTGGGGCTTGCATCATGTTCACGCTCAGATGCCCAGGATGGGCAATCAAAGAGTTTCCTGAGAAGCCTGCTGCTGAGCGCCTTCAGACGTCATCGGTCACGACGGTTCCATCGCTCAGTCCGTCATAGACGCTCTCGATGAATTCGGAGTCCTCCTCAGAGATTGTAAGGCTCTGACGGTACTCCATCGCCTCAGGATCGGCCACATATTGAACCTCCCCGTGGTGCTCGCGCACTATTTTGCAGATCGACTCGATGTCAGCCTTGAAGAACTCCTTACGCGGATTTGTCTTGTTGAGCCGACGCTTGTGCAGTGCGCGGTGCAGCGAATTCTCAAGCGAAGGCGCATCATCGCAGGAAATCATCATGTGTACATCGTAAGGGAATGGGACCGACGCGCTGCTCAACTCGCGTACGCGCTCCGCTGGCTCAAGCCTTCGGGTCATTCCGATCTTGTACACGCCCTCGCCAAACGATCCGATGTTCGAGATCACGTATACATGCCCGGCCTTTGTCATCTGTGCCCGTGACATGGCTCGCTGCGACTTCTCCTCGGCCTCTGCCAGCCTGACCCGTAATCGTTCAATCTCTTCGCTGTGCTTGTCCTCCGCTTCGGCCAACGCTTTCTCCAATGCGGCCTGGATTGCGGCCCGTTCGCGATCCAACTGCTTCAACTCGCGATCAATCTCTCGCTGAAGTTTCTCCTCTTCGCGAATCTGAGCCTTTATCCGCGCCTGCTCCTCCCGCTCGAAAGCAGCCTTCACGGCTTTCTGAAACTCCATCTTCAGGTCCGCCAGATGCTGGCTCTCTTCCTCGGCAGGCACATCAAACCCAATCTCCCGGCATCGTTTGATCACATCCAAGAGACGGTCTTTGCAGGCCGCGTAATTGTTCGGGCCGAGCAATGAGCCGATGGCCTTGACGGTGTCATCCAGATAACGACGCGCCAACGCCGTGGCTCGCTGGTCCAGTTCCTCCTGCTTGTGCTGTCGCGGTTCCCCATCGAGTTGCAGCTTGTGCAGGTTGACGTCGATGTTTTGCAGGTCGCGCTTCAGGATCGTGTTTTCGTCCTGCAGTTCTCTGTAGCTGATGACCTGATTCTGGAACCGCTGCTGCGCCGAGGCCAGTTCGTTCTCCTTGACACCAACTTGCGCAGCACGCGACTCGATCTGATTCTGGAACCGCTGCTGCGCCAAAGCCAGTTCCTTCTCCTTGACCCCAACTTGCACAGCACGCGACTCCAGCTCGCTTGCCTGGTTGCGAGACCATGCTTCCAACTCGACCGTTCGTCTGTCGGTTGCCGCATGGCGAGCCTCAGCGGTATCCTTCGCCTGCTTCGCACGCGCTCAGCTGCGCTCGCGTTCGGCCATGGCTCGATGCTTTTCCATCAGGAACAGGAAAATACAGATGGCGCCTACCGCGGTGCCTAGATCATCAGGGCAGAGATATCGTGGCCTCGGGTAAGGAGGGGGTGGTGTGGAGGGGCGGATCGAGGCATTCGACGGCGGGCACGAGAGGCATGGCCGGAACGGGGCTCCTCGGACCAGGCGGAAACGTGGCCCGCGACGGAGGCGTTGCGGTCGGTCCAATCGCCTGTTGGGGATGATGACTTGCGGGCGCCACCTGCCTTTCCGCCGGGAATCGTGGCCAGTCTGTTGAGATCGACCCTTTCCGCCACGTCCGTCACGCGCTCAAGGGCCGGACCTGATAGGTCCACCGGAACGGCTTGGCCATCGTCTGGTTGAAGTACTCGATGAACGCCAGGACACGCCGCCGCAACTCGTCGATGGATTGGAAGCTGCCCCGGCGCAGCAGCCGGCGTGCCAGGATGCTGAACCAGATCTCGATCTGGTTGAGCCACGAAGCGTGCCGTGGCGTGTACAGGAACCGGATGCGATGGCTGGGGTCTTCCAGGAACGCTCGCCGGCTCTTCAGGTCCTTGAGCAGGCCCGACTCGCCCTTGACGCCCAGTTCCACCCCCAGATCGCACAACTCGTCCACCAATCTCACCAAGGTCTCGGACTGGTGCGTGTTGAGTTGGTCCAGCACGAAGATCCACGCTGCCTGGGGGTTGCTGGCCACCGTCTGGGCCACATGCGCGGCGAAGTCCTCCTCGTGCCGCGTCAACGCCACCGTCGGGCAGATCACCTTCCCTGTAGCCACTTCCAGGTTGGCCGTCAGCATCAGCGTCCCGTGCCGAATGTAATTGGCCTCCTGACGCTCCACCTGTCCCGGCCTCATCGGCAGCGTGGGCGCCGCGCGTTCTATCGCCTGCATGCCGGTCTTCTCATCCACGCTGACGAGGTGCGTGCCCAACTCGTACATCGCGATGGCCGAGCCGTAGGCCGCGCACACCGCCCCCGACCGCGCCGCAAACTCCTCGGGATGCTGCCGGTCGGGACTGTTCAGCCAATACCGCATCTTGTGCGACCGCAGGTCCGCCTCCTTTTAAAAAACGCCCCACCTGCCGGGGCGAGATCGACGGCACGATCCCCCGTTGGACCGCCTCCTCGGCCAACTCCCGGTTCGTCCAGTTCGTCACCGGCCGGCCGCTGTCCGACGGCTTCTCGCAGGCCAACGCCATGATCTGGCAGTACTGCTCAGGCGTGAACTTGCCCGGACACCCGCAGCGATACTCGTCCGAGAGCGCCTGCTCGATCTTCCGGGCCAGGGCCGCCTCATCCCACTGGGCAACGTCCGCTCCCCAAGCCTGCTGGGCCGCCCTGTAGCGGGCTCGCCAGTGTCGCACCAGTTCGCGGGAGCACCCCACCCGAAGGGCGATCCCGACCGAGCCCAGACCCTCGCCGGCCGCCAAGACCACGCGCGCCCGCGTGGCCACCGCCTGCGGACAGGTCTTCCGCCGGACCAGGCTCTCAAGAACGCAACGCTGTGCTTGCGGTAGAACCAACGCGTGCCTGTTCAAGTCTTCCGTGACCATCGCATCTCCTTGTCATCCCTGACTTCAAGGAGATCGGCATCACTCGGCATGATACTTCAGCCGCGATGATCTAGGAGGAATGATGCAATGTATGACATGGTTATTCTCTTGCTTCGGCTTTACCCTGTTGTGCGAGGATGACGAAGTGGACCGTCGCGTGGCAATACGGGCAGGTCGTCTGCTCCAAGAGCATCGCCTTGGGCGCCTGGGCGATACGGCCACAGTGGGGGCACTTGCCGGAAACCACTTGTCCCATCCGCGTGGCGAGAGCAAGTCGGTAGCTCGCGCCGTCGTGCGTGCGGCAGAGCAATCCCATCCGCTCCCATGCTTCCGCAACCGAACGCCAATACTCCTGACTACCCCCAAGAGCGCCGCGCAAGGCATCTTGCCGCGTCTCGGGATGCAGTTCCAGATGGCTCCACAGGCGGTGGTTGGCCCAGATACGCTCTCGCCCCTCTTGCAGCCTGCTATGCAGGTTGTCCGTGGTCTTCTTCGTAATTCGTCTGTAGTTCTCGAAGAGTGATTCAAGCTCAGCGAGGCTCGCATGATCAAGCAGCAGCGGCGCATACCTGAGGACGAGGTCGATGGCCGGCACGCTCGTAAACTCTCTGTCCTGGTATTTCTGCTCGTACTGCATCATCCCATCGACATGAGCCCAGGCGGCCTTGGCTGCTTGGACAGCGACACGGAATAGGCCCTTGCCGTCCGCAGCCCGGGCGGCGGCCATATGCGCATAATATTCGGAAGCATGCTCCTCCATTTCAGCTTTCTTCATGGCCACAAAACGCCTCCTCGCGACTGCGGCCGGGCGGAGGAAGGTGCCTGTCGCCCACGATTCATTGCGCAATCCACCACCCAAACCCATGACAATTCTCTATCCTTCGCGAGCGTTCTGCAAGTGATATGACGCTTCTCTTTCTCGCCCGACCCACCGGCTGCGAGCGCGACATCAACCCCAGCCGGCTTGCCGTCGCCAGCACCCACGGCTTCTTCTCGAACGGCCCGCCCCGCGCCACGCTCTGGCGAAACTCGCTCTGCACCCGGCGCGCTGCGCGACTGATACCAAGCACATACACCGCCGGCATCAGCCTAGTCAGACTGCGCCGGTGCGCCGCGCCCAGCCGATGAGACCGCGGCGGAAAGGCCCAGCGGCAGGCGAGCGAAAACCAGCAATGAGCGAAGATCAGCAGTGTCCCTCTCCCCTCCCGCAAGACAAATCCGCTGCGAGAATCAGCAGCCTGCGGACATCAGCAGTGGCCTTTCTTTCTCCCTCGCCACCTCACGTCTGCTGCTCCTCCGCTTTCTCGGCCGACCCATCAACCTTGGCGCCGCACTATTGCACCTGACTCGCCCGCACGAGTACGATACAAGGATGGCAAAGCTCGGTGTTCACGAAATACGGTCACTCGCGAAATCCATCATCGCCGGTTTTCCAGGCGGCATTCGCTATGGCGATCTGGTCAGGAAGATCAGCGGAATGCATCCGGAGACGCCGACGAATACAATCGGTGGCTCAGTCTGGAATCTGTCTGCCATCCTTCCCAACGAGATTACCAAGCCCAGTCGCGGGCTCTTTAAGCCCGTGTCGAATGGTGGTGCCGAGGCCGTGAAGTTAGGCGATACTGAGCAGGTCGCACCTACCGGTAAGAAGATTGCCGAGGCTGACTTCTACAAACCATTTGCCGAATGGCTGAAGAACGACTTGGACGAAGTAACGGAAGTCGCCTCATTGGGCGGCGCGGGCTTGAAAACGAAATGGGGTACGCCTGATGTCATTGGCGTCTACAAGCCCCTGGCCAGCAATCTGATTAAGTTCCCCTTGGAGATCGTGTCTGCAGAAATAAAGATCGACCCGCTGGCACCCGTTGTGGCTTTTGGGCAAGCCGTGGCATATCGCCTGTTTTCCGCGAAGACCTACATCGCTATGCCCTCATCGCTGACTGAAGAGGACCAGAGCCGCCTCGAGGCGTTGTGCATGCTCTTTGGCGTGGGGCTGGTGCTGTTCGATCTGGATGTTGACCAGCCTAACTTTAGCATTCGTGTGAGAGCACAACGGTTCTCACCAGACATGTTCTACGTGAACGAGTTTGCGGATCGTCTGCGGCAGCACGACCATGAGATCTTTGAGAAGTTATTCCGATGATGGCGCTCCTGCCACCCAGCCATGATCCGCGCCACAGCGACACACAACGCTTCAGCTCAGACTGGCGCAGTATATGAAACATCGCGAAGAGACCGACCGTTGGGCCAGAGCAATCGCGGCTTGGCTCACTTCGCTCGACCGCGACGAAGAGACAGATGGCGATGTGCGGACCTTCGACCAGTACCTCTGCTCCCTAAATGAAATGCTCACGGCCATGGCAGAAACGGTGGCACCGCGGGATGCATGGGAGCCGTTCTGGAGCGGATCGTCGGTCATCGTGCGCTCTGAAGAAGCTGGCCCACGACTTCTCCTTCGATGTATGCGATATGACGGGCTGCTTCTCCATGACGTCGCACGTTGGCTTTGCACGCCACCTCAAGAGCATGCCAGATGACTTCTGGCGTATCCTGCTGGAGCTCGCCGGTTGTGGTGCGTTGGAGTTCGAGGCAAATCGCGGATCAGTCAAGAGCAAGAGCATCATTCTGGCGTATCGTGCAGGAATACGCACTCCTCTCAAGCGATCCCGACCAGACCTTGAGCGATCCCTTCATCGACCTTGGCGCCCTGCGAATCGAATGGCCGCTGAGTATGCCGCTTGCCGAAGTCTACAGCCGCGGTGTCGAAGCACTCACTAGGCTATACCGCCTCAACTACATGCTGTACCATTCCGAGTACGTTGCCAGGAAAAGCAGCGAAAGAAGGAACTCCCGTTAGAACGAGGGGCGCGGAAGATGCGCGGGGTCGCCAAAAAAGGTGAATCACCAAAAGACTCGACATCGACCCCAGCCGCCTCGCTGTCACCAGCGCTCGCGACCGATATGGAGCGCGATCATCTGGAGATTCAGGAGCTCCGGCGTGCCGTCGGCGATGGGGAAGCTTCCGTGAGTCTTTCGCTCTACATGAATGAGCACGTTCCGTCTGCCACTATCTGCCCTTGTGATGAGCTTTTGTTAGGGGAATCGTTGCGCCAATCCACCCGACCCGACACGCCAAATCCTTCATTTTCCCGCGAAAAACCACCAAGCCGTTGCGCCTGTTGCGCCATCCGTGACCAATTCGCACAGCGCCGCCGGAGATATAGAGGGCGCGCCGCCAGCGACATGTGTCGGCCAGCGCGTGCTGGCCCCGATGGCCCCGCCCCTCAAGGAGCACCCATGACCGCTCTGCTTCTGAGAACCAACGCGGTTCCATCCGGCCGGCCCTGCGCGCCGACGCGGAAAACTCAGCTCTGCCCACCCCCTCGCCCTTTCCTGCCGTTTACGTGTTGGTCAGGTGTCGGTTTTGGTCGGTTTGGTGTCGGTCAGGTGTCGGTCATGTGTCGCTTAGGTGTTGGCTTTGGTCGGTTCTTTCTCAAGAAATCCGCTATGATCCATATCTTAGGATTCACATCCCCCGCAACAATAGACACTTACACGATGCCACCGACGACAACTCCCCCCTCAAGCGAACTTTTCTCCGCGACGACGAAAAGCGCAACACCCGCGGGGCGAGCGCGTCCGGCCCAATTCCCGCTGCCGGCCCTGACGCAGACGTCGGCTACACTCCGATGGCGCGGCAGCCGGAACTGCGCCAAGACCGGCCTCTGCCCGGCCGGGACTGACCGATGCTCTGCGACAGCAATATCAGTCCATTCGCGGCTTCCCGGCAGCCCGAAGCGGTCGGAGGCTCAGGAACTGCGGCGTGCCGCCGGTGAGTTGCCGTTCGTCCGGCGCTTGATCCCTGGGCCCGCCCTACAATCCCCCATGCGCTACTTCTACGGCGAATTCGACGGCACCGAGTTCCCGACGCAGGACAAGCTCTTTGGCCTCGACCAGCTCATGCAGTTCATCATGGAGTACGGCGAGCAGGCCATGAAGGCCATCGAGGAGATGCTCCAGGACCCCAAGAACGCCCAGCAGGCCGAAATGCTTGAGCAGCTCATCAAGGACGGCATGCTGGAGCGCGATGGCAGCGGCCAGCTCCGCCTCACTCCGCGCGCATCAATCGCATGCAGCGACGCGCGCTGATGGAAGTCTTCTCCAACCTGCGCACCGGCCAGCGAGAGGGCCACGAGAAGATCACGAGCGGGCACGGCGGCGAGCGCATCGAAGGCACCAAGCCCTACGAATACGGCGATCCCGTCAGCGAACTGGATCTTCACCAGACGCTGCACAATGCGCTGACGCGGCATGGCTTGCCTGAGAAGGGCTCAGGTCCGCTCATCCGCTTTGACGAGCACGATTTTGAGCTTCACCTGCACGAAGGCATGACGAGCTGCTCGACGGTCGTGCTGCTCGACCAGAGCGGATCGATGATGCGCTATGGCCGGTTTTCCGCGGCCAAGAAAGTCGCCATGGCCATGCAGGCGCTGGTCCGCGGCCGGTTTCCCCAGGACAGCATCGACTTCGTCGGCTTCTATTCCGGCGCATCGCGCATTCCCGAGGGTCTGCTCCCGCTGACCATGCCCAAGCCCGTGACGATCTATGACTACACCGTGCGCCTGCGCGTGCCGATCGACAAACTCGCCAAGGCGCCGCAGCACTTCACGAATCTCCACATGGGCCTGCAGTTCGCGCGGCGCATCCTCAAGCGGCGCACCAGCGAGAACAAGCAAATCTTCATCATCACCGACGGCCAGCCGACGGCCCACGTCGAGGACAAGTACGTCTATCTGCTGTATCCCCCTGACGAGCGCAGCACGCTGGCGACGTTGAAAGAAGCCGTGCTCGCCGTCCGTGAGGGCGCGCGCATCAGCACGTTCGCGCTGATCGAGGACTACTGGGGGATGGACTGGGTCGGCTTCGTCGATCAGCTCACGAAGCTCACCAAGGGCGTGGCGTTTTACACCAGCGCGGCCGAGCTGGCGTCGTGCGTGATGGAGAGTTATCTCAGCGGCCGAAAGAAAAAGGCGTACATTGCGTGAGAATCGGCTTTATCAAAAACTTCCGAAATCGAGCATTGCTTTTGTCGCGCAAATAGCGAAAATAGAGTCGGCCATGGGCGGGGTCGTTGAGGGAGCGCCCATTGCCCATTAAGGAGTTTGCCTGTGCGTCTGTATCTGATTAACCCGCAGAACCCTCTTGTAATGAAGAAAATCAAGGCCGAGCGCTTCCATCGCTACCGCATCTGGAAACCGCTGGGCCTGCTGGCCGTCGCCGCCCTGACGGGCGACGACTGGGAAATCAGCATCCTCGACGAGAATCTCGGCGCGGTCGATTTTACCGCATTGCCCGCGCCCGATCTGGTGGGCATCACCGCCTTCACCTCCCAGGCCAATCGCGCCTACGAGATCGCCGCCGCCTTCCGCGCCCGCGGCGTGCCGGTGGTCATGGGCGGCATCCATGCC
Organism: uncultured Phycisphaerales bacterium; assembly: GCA_963836515.1. Lineage (GTDB taxonomy): Bacteria > Planctomycetota > Phycisphaerae > Tepidisphaerales > Tepidisphaeraceae > CAWIJX01. Next base: position 153,166 of record CAWIJX010000004.1, on the reverse strand, counting down.
AGCATGTGCCCCGAAGAGGCTCGCGCGCACGTTGATGCCGTCGTGATCGGCGAGGCCGAGGGCGCCTGGCCGCAGGTCCTCGAGGACGCGCGCCGGGGAAAGCTCGCGCCGACCTACACCTCCGATTTCGTCGATATCGAAAACGTCCCGGCGGCGAGGCACGATCTCTTGCCTGAAGGCTACGCTTTTGGCTCGATCCAGACGACGCGCGGCTGCCCGCTCAACTGCAATTTCTGTTCGGTGACCGCCTTCAACGGCAGCCAGTATCGCCATCGCTCCATCCCGACGGTCGTCCGCGAGTTCGCCGCCATCCGTGAAAAGCAGATCCTCGTCGTCGATGACAACCTCATCGGGACCAGCAAGCGCCATATCGAGCGCGCAAGGCGCTCTTCCGGGCGATGATCGCCGCCGGCATCGACAAGAAATGGATCGCGCAGGCGACGGTCAACATGGGCGACGACGAGGAACTGCTGTCGCTGGCGCACCAGGCCGGCTGCGTCGGCGTCTTCATCGGTTTCGAGTCGCCCACCGCCGAGGGGCTTGACGAGGTCGGCAAGAAATTCAACCTGCTCAAAGGCCGCGATCTCCGCACGTCGGTCCGGCGCATCCAGCGCCACAAGATCCTCGTCTGCGGCTCGTTCATCATGGGCCTGGATGCCGACCGCCGCGGCATCGGCCGGCGCATCGCCGACGCGGGCCATGCCTATGGTGTCGATGTGCTCAACGTCCTGTTCCTCACGCCGCTGCCCGGCACCCGCCTTTGGGATACCATGCAGGCGGAGGGCCGCATCGACAATGAATCCTTGCCGGAAGACTGGCGCTACTACACGCTGACGTTCCCGGTGGCGAAGTACAAACAGTTGTCGCGCCAGCAGATCATCCGGGAGATGGAAGCGTGCGACCGGCGCTTCTATTCGCCCTGGCGAATCTTCCGCCGCGTCTGGGGAAGCCTCTGGTCCAGGCGCCAGCCCTTCTTCTCGCTCCTGACCAATCTCGCCTTCCGTGGCAACATCCCGGTGAACCGCCGCGCCTACCAGCAGTTCGCCCGCGTGCAAAGATCGGCGCGGCGGGAGAGGCGCTCGCCGTGGCGGGGTAAAGTGTGTTGTGTTCGTAGTGCGGGCTTTAGCCCGTATCTGATCCGAAGACGACGGGCTGAAGCCGGCACTACGAACAAGAAAAAGGGCCGCGCCTCGAGAAGCGCGGCCCGTTGTCTCCGCAAACGAAACTACTTCACCATGTCCTTCAGCGCCTTGAGCGGCCGGACCTTGATGACCTTGCGGGCCGGCTTGGCCTTGAACATCTGCTCCTGCTTCGTAAAGGGGTTGATGCCCTTGTGAGCGGGAACGGCCGGCTTCTGGACCACCGTGATCTTCATCAGGCCGGGGACGACGAACACGCCCGGGCCTTTCTTGCCGACGCTGGCCTTGATCACTTCGCTGAGGGCCTCAAACGTCGAGGCGACCTGCTTCCTGGAGACCTCGACGTCCTTCGACGCGATCTTGACGATCTCGACAATGGTCTCCGACTTGGTGAGGGCCTTTCCTGCCATAGCGTTTCTCCTTCTGGGAGAGCTGAGTTTCCCGCCAGTTCCTCTGGCGGGGGAGCCAACCGCCGATGTCCCACCGGTGGTCCTGGATGCGCTCCCAATCGCACCCAATGCCGGCCCACTGGCGACGCGCCGATGGACCGTTGGGAAAACTTCCAAGCTTTCCAAGTGCAAAAAGTAGCGAAAAATCGCGGGAATTCAAGGGCTGCTGCCAAAATACCCCCTGATTTTCCGAGAAAAACACCATCTTGCGTCAGCGAGGGCCAGTTTCCCGCTGCAAAAAGCCACTTGGCGCCGATCGCCAACCGCCTGTTCTATTGCCCCGGCCGACGCTGTAAGATGGTCCCGCCAGCAGTGACAGCGCCAAACGAATCCATCACGGCCCAGGCGGATGTGCTCTACCAGTGCGCATCGTGTTGTGGCTCGTTTCCTGTTGACGAGGTGTACGACCAGAACGGCCGGATCATCTGCAAGACGTGTCTCGCGGCACAACCGCCCGAGAGCGCCAGCCCAATCGCCGCGGCTGCCATGAAGATCTGCCCGCCGCCGGATGCCAGCCTGCTGCCCGTCAAACTGCTGGCGCACGTCACCTGCCCGCACTGCTGGCATCGCTTCGCGCCGGAGGAGATTCTCTGGGTCTCGCAACACGCCGAGTTGCTGGGCGACCAGGTGCTCGGCCCCGAGGCGCGGCGCGATTCCTGCCCACGCGATTCACCATCGAAGGATTCGCCCTCGACGCACGCGGCATGCCCTGCGGCCTGCTCGCCTGCCCGCAATGCCACCTGCTCATCCCGCCCGCTCCTGGAAACCGAGCCGCTGTTCATGTCCATCATCGGCGCACGGCCAGCGGCAAGACCTATTTGCTGACGAGCATGACGTGGGAGCTGCGCCGCGTATTGCCCCTGAAATTCGGCCTGGGATTCAACGACGCCGACACCGTCAGCAACCGCACCCTCAACGAATACGAGGAGAAGCTCTTCCTGCACGGCAACCGCGATGAGCTGGTGGCCATCGAAAAGACCCAGACCGAAGGCCATCTCTACGACCAGATCCGCCTCGGCCAGCACATCTCAGCCTTCCCCGGCCATTCCTCTTCGCCGTGCGTCCCGCGCAGCAGCAGGCCGCGCCGCTGACTCCCGCCACGCGCACCCGTTTGGTCTGCCTTTATGACAACGCCGGCGAGCACTTTCAGCCGGGGATGGACACGGCCGCGTCGCCCGTCACGCGGCATCTCGCCCGGTCGCGCGTGCTGATGTTCCTCTACGATCCGACGCAGGATCCGCGCTTCCGCGAGCGGTGCCGCAGCTTCAGCCACGATCCGCAACTCGAGGACGCGGGGCGCACCCAGCGCCAGGAAACGCTCCTCACCGAGGCCGCGCTGCGCGTGCGGCTGTACGCGGGCGTCGGGCCGAGCCAGAAATACGACCGGCCGCTGATCGTCGTCGTCCCGAAGTTGGATGTGTGGCAGCCGCTGCTGAAGGCGAGCATTGACGGCGAGCCGATCGTCGAAAGCGAGAGCGGCGCGAAAGTGGATGTGGCGCGGATCGAAGCCGTATCCGATGCGGTTCGCGGCATGCTGCTGGAGCATGCGCCGGAAGTCGTGGCGGCCGCCGAGGATTTCTGCCAGCACGTGATGTACGTGCCAGTCAGCGCGCTCGGGCGCGCTCCGGAAGTGCAGGAAAGTACGCGCCTCCTGAGCATCCGCCCGCGCGACATCGCGCCGCGCTGGGTGACCGCGCCGGTGCTCTACATGTTCGCCAAATGGGCCAGCGGACTGGTCGCAAGCACATGAGCCATGAGCTCTTCCATACCTCCGCGCCGCGCGGCCTGAAGCCAGGCAGCAGGGGCTTCTGCACCGTCGCGATGACGCAGGGAATCTCCGGCCAGTTGATGCAGCGGCTGGAGTCGCTCAGCGGATACCGGCCGCTCTTTCCGGCGGGGCAGGCCGATGCGGCGAACAATCCGGTCGCCTATGCGCACTGGCGGATTTCGGTGGCCGGGCGGGACGTGTCCGTCTTGTCGCGCGTGGGGTTCTGCGGGCTCGACTACACGCAGCGATCCAACAAGCTCGCGCATCACATCACCGTCGCGCCCGAAGAGCAGTGCGCCGCCGGGCCCGCGTGGGCGATGCGCCAGGCCGCCGTGATGGATACGCAGTGGAATGGCGAGCCAACGCTCTTTGAGGAGGGGCGCGCGATTCCCCAGGGCGAGAACCCGCCGCGAATCTGCGCCGGATGGGAATCGGCGGCCGGGGATGCTGGCTGGGCGGGTACGCTTGCCGAGTCATTCCTGACCGATCCCTCCCGGCCGGCTTACATCATCTATCCCGCTGGCGTCAACATGCTGGCCCTGATCGACGACGCCCTGTCGCTCATCCCCGAAAGCCAGCGATGGGAAGCCACCTTCAGCACCTATTTCACCGATCTGCCGGCCGGCACCACGTGCATCTGGCGATGCTGCGTCGCGGGGACCGCGGCGGCCAAAGAGGCGCTCGCGCGGCCGGCGCGGGATCGCTGGTCATCGACCTCACCTCGCCATCGCGCGCGCCCGATTCGGAGTTCGCCCAGCTTGCGCGATGCGGCCCGGAAAGCGTCGTCCACGAAAGCACTACGTTCGCTGCAGAATCCCCCGGCCGTGCCCGCTACGCAGGTCGCCGGTCAGGAGCCGCCCGAGATACCCCTCGCGGAGCCGTCGAGCGTCATGCAGGAGGAGCAGCCATCCCTGGAGAGCTGGACGCCCGCCACGCACAGAACATCGCGGCGCCGGCGCGTTGATGCCGCCTCTGCCAGCGCGGTATCGCGCGATGCCGTGGGCCGTCGCGGTCGCGGGGTGGATTCTCGCGCTCGTGCTGGTCCTCTACGTGCAACTGTCACCCCGGAACAGCCCGGCTCCAGCGCAGGCGCCGGCGGCCCCGCCGCCGCAACCCGCGGCCGATAGGCAGCACGACACACTGCGCAGCCAGCTCGACTATGAGAAGGCCGAGCGCCGGCGCCTTCAACGGGAACTTGACGACAAGCTCAAGACCTGGAAATCGCCGGATGACTGGGAAAAGCTCAAGGCGGAGATCAGATCGGCCAGGGACAACCCCGATCCCGGCAAGTTCGTTCCCATCCAGGTCTACAACGACAGGATCAACCAGCTTACTCGACTGCTCAACGACGCGCAGCAGCCGGCCAAGACCGTGCCCGCGCCGCAACCTTCGCCGCCAGCCTGGAGCTTCCCCCGCCAACGGCCAGGGGGCCTGTTGCCATCAAGCTCCCGGCTTCCGGGAAGATTCAGCGGCTGACGGTGAAACTGCCGGATGTCCGCAATGAATACGAAATGAAGAGCGAGGATGCAACCCATCTCATGTATCGCAAGACCACGCCGTATCTCGACGATCTGGCCGACCTGAAGCTGGCGGCCGGGAATGTCGTGCAATTCGAGTGGCTCAAAGCGCCGCGGGGCAAGGACTACGACATGCTGCGCCACGCGGCCGTCGAGCTGAACTTTGACGGCGGCAAGCAGGATGTGCTTCAGTTCGTGCCGCGGCTGGACCTGCAACTGGATCGCGACGGCGGCCAGCAGGAGCTTCGCCGCGCCGTCCCCGAGATGCTCGAAGGGCTGGTCATCATCCGCTGCACGGTCGGCGGCGATTTGTGGGAGGAGCTCTGGGAGAAGGATGTTCCCTGGCGGGTGATGCTGCGGCATCGCAAGCATCCCGCCGTGGCGATCCCGGTTGTGTATCTTTCGCCGCAGGGCGCGCTCAAGTTCGACTTGGCCGGCGCGAAGGCGCCGCGCAGGCCAGAGTGAAGGTCTGTCAGGATGCCCTGACCGACCGGCAGCAGGAACTCAAAGACTTCAAACCCCTCAATAAACAGGATCCCGTGCTGAAGGAGAAGCAGAATGCCGTGGACAAGGCGCAGGCGGCATTGGCGGCGGCCTCGGCCGACCTCAAGGCGCTGGACGATCCATTGGACTGCGAAATCCGCGTGGACCTGCCCAATGGCGTGAAGCTTGCCTCGATCAAGGTGAAATAGATGGCGGATGCGCAGCAAATCGTCGATCGGATACGCACCTTCCTGGCCGCCAACGACCAGACGCGCTGCCCCGAGCTGGTCGCCATGGCCTCCTCCTACGCCGCGCTGTGCCGCCAGACCAACGAGCGGCTCGGCCGCTGCGCCGACTACCTGCGCCGCGGCCTGCGCAGCGAAGCGATCCAGCTCGCCGACGATCCGCCGCCGCTCGCCGATATCGTGGCGACGCTCGCTTTTCCCGAGCTGCCCGACTGGGAGAGGATTTGCGTCCTCTACGACCTGGCTCGCCCGGCGGGCCTGCTGGCCGACTGCGCCAGGCGCTGACCGATGCCTACGCCAAGGCCGAGCCGCTCAAGGCGCTGCTCAACCAGCATCGCCGGCTGGCCTTGAGCAAGTCGCCCCTCGGCGAGCGCATCGAGGTGATGCGGTCACTGGCGCAGGCCGATCCGAAGAACCCGATCTGGGAGGAAGACCTGCGGACCTTTGAGTCGGCCCGGCTGCGGGACCTCTTCACGGAAACGACCTCCGCCGTCCGCGCCAGGGACCGCTATCGCGTGGCCCAATTGCTCAAGGAAGTCTCATCCGGCGGCTGGCGCACGCCCGTGCCGATGGAGCTCAAGACGGGACTCGAAAGCGCCCTGGCGGCGTATCGGGCCGAAGATGCGCTGGTCGAAGCGCGAAGTCTGCTGACCGAACTGGACAGCGCGTATAGTGCGATGGACTACGACGCCTGCGTGCGATTGTCGCGGCAGGTCCGGCAGCTCGCGGCGGCCGCGGGGGCGCAGCTCGACAGACAGGTGGCCGAGCAGGTGCAGGGCGTGGAGCACTGGATCGCCGAGCAGGACCAGCGCCGCCAGGCACAGATTCGCTTCGAGACGGCGTGTGCCCGGCTGGCGCAGGCGATCGACCTGCGGCTGCCGACGGAGGAACTTGAGCAGCGCAGGCGGGCCGCAGTCGTCATCGACCCTCAGTTGCCCGAGGAGCTTTCGCGGCGCGTGCGCGACGAACTGAGCCGGCGGGCCGAATCGCGACGCCGGCGCATTCGTTTCACCGTGGCCGGGTGCATCCTGACCGCCGCGGCCATCGCCCTGCTGGTGGGCCTCTTCGTGCGCGCCCAGGCCAACGAACGACGCAGGAAGGATCTCGCCAACCGCTTCGAGTCGCTCGTGCTGGCCAACAAGCTGCAGGAAGCCGCCGATTTCTGGGATGGGCTCACGCGAAAGACGCCGGAGCTGCTCGACGGCGCGGACATGCGCGTGCTCAAGGAAACGCTCGACCGCAAGCTCGGCGAAGAGCGCGATCGCATCGCCGATTTCCGCGCTGCGATGGATCTGCTCAAGGCCCGGACTGCTGAGACTATCGACGCCAGGGCCCTGGCGGCCGTGGAGTCGAAGGCCAAAACGCCGGCCGAAAAACAGGAGATCGCCGATTTCCAGAAGCGCAGCGAAGAAGCCAGACGCGCCGCCGAGCAGCGCGCGGCCAAGGCGTGGCGGGACAAGCTCACCGGCGCCCAGGAGCAGGTGCGGCAATTGGAGGCCGCTCTGGCGGCCGGAGGGCTGACCGCGCCTTCGCCTCAGCTCGACGATGCCGAGGCCGCGCTCTCGACATTGAGCAAGAACGCCGCTGCCGGTGCGCAGGACAAGGCGACCATCGAGAATCTCGCGCAGCGAGTCGCCAGCGTGAAAGCCACGCTGGAACAGGCCGGGAGGGAAGCCTCGGCCCTGGCCAAAGTCCGCGCCTCGGCCAATTCGGCCGCTACGCTGAAAGCCGCCCTGGAGCAGTACATGAAGCAGGAGCCGACGTCCGCGAGGGTCGCCGACTTCAGGCGTGCGGTCGCCGACGCCCCGGCATGGGAGAGCGTCGAGGCATGGGCGGCCGCCAGTCGCGGCTGGGCCGCCAGCCTGCTGCCGGCCGGCGCTGAGCCTGCCGGCCGCATAAAGGCGATGGAAGCCTACGCGACGAAATTCCCGCAGTCGCCCTTCGATGCGGCCATCAACGACTATCGCGCGTACCTCACCCAGGCGGCCAGGGCGATCCAGCCCGACGGGCCTTTGAAGGGCGACCTGCGGCGAGTCTTCGCGGCTCCCCTCATCGCCGACCTCAAGTGCCTCAAGCGCAAGGGCGCCGAGGGCATGTACTACCTCCCGCCCGACAGCAAGTGGAAGCCGGCCATGATCGGCGATCGCATCGTCAGCGTCGAATGCGACCTCGTGCTCACCAGCGATGCCAGTGCCCGCAAGTCGCAGGTGCTCAAGACCGGCGAATACGACGGCGAGCCGGCCCCCAGTCCGCAGTCGCTCCTGGCCGCCGACCTGCTCAAGCGCATCGACGCCGTCAGCGACAAGCAGTGGGAATCGGCCGGCTTGGACCTGATCGCTCTCATCCACTCGAACAAGGAAATCGACCCGCTGCTCAAGATCATCCTGCTCGACCGCACCATCAAATTCGGCCAACGCGCCGGCTGGGGCTGGGGCGATGATCTGAAGGCCTACGGCGAAAAACTCACCGCCATCAACGCCGACGACCTCGCCTGGATGAACCCCGACGACCCCGCCGCCGCCGCCGCCCGCGCGCCGCGCGGCAACTCCTGGCCGACCGCCCCGACCTCGAAAAGGTCCGCGCCATGGTCAAGCAGCGCCGCGACCTGCTCACGCGCTCGCTGAGCACGGTCGTGTCAAGCAGCGGCGTGCTCCTGAAACAAGGCTCGATCTGGCGCATCGATGGCTTGGGCAGAATCGAGGAAGGCCAGGCCATCTTCATCGTCACCCCCGTGCTCGCTCGCTCCAGGTCGTGGGGCAAATCAAGGATGGCAAGGCATCACTGGATGAGGCGAAGCTCCAGACCGTGCCCGAGGGAACGATGGCATTTGTGGGGACGGCGGGAATGTAGCGCGCGTCCTCGCCCGCCGCCTGCCTTTTCGGAGTGCTGAAACTTGTTTCAGCTTTGTTTTCGATCAGAAGGGGCGGTATAGAATAGCCGCCAGGGTGACCGGTATCTTCGGCAACGACACGACCAGCGTCGTGGAGGTGATAGCATGACAGTCAAAGCGATCTACCAGGACGGCGTCTTCATGCCGACGGAGCCGGTGCATATTGCGGATCGAACGCCGGTAGAGGTGATCGTGCCGGAATCCGATCCGCAGGAGCGGAAGAACCAGGAGGAGATTTTCGCGCTGCTGCGGAGGAGCTACCCGTCAGGCCAGACCGACACAGCCGAGCGACATAACGAGCACCAGCCATGAAATCTGTCTTTCTGGATGGACCATGTTTCGTTCATCGTGATGCGCCGTTTGGCCATCACCGACGTCTTCACCAACGACCGGCACTTCAAGGCGGCAGGGTTCACCACTCTCTTCTGAAACCCGTTGAACTCTCGCACCGGTCCCGTTCTACCTTCAGCACCGACGCACGGACTGGCAGGGGGCAAATATTTGCGTCCTATTTGCGGCTTCTTTTGCGTCCTCGGCCAACTTTTTTGCGAATTCTTGAAAAACATCTGGCCGCAGTGCATCTATTCTCGTAGTATAGTCGAGTTGGTTTGCCAGGTTCGGACATCGGGCCAGATCGGGAGGAGTTATGTCTAGGTACGGGTCGCTTCAGTTCCAGTACGTTCTAGAAGCTCTGGAACCGCGCCGTCTGCTTACGTCGGTTGTGACCGATCCAATCGTGTTGGCGCCGACGCCCGCCCTGCAGGTGGGCCAGAACGTTGACGCCAATATCACCAATGTCGGCGATACCGTGACCTGCGCCTTCCAGGCACACGTCGGCGTGCGCTATGAGTTCAATACCGCACTCGGCTCGCTTTCGGACACCGTCATGCGCGTGCTGGGACCCGACCATGTGACGGAGCTGGCCTTTAACGACGATAGCGGCGACAGCCTCGCTTCGCGCATCATCTGGACCGCCCCCCTCGACGGCACTTATTTCATCCAGGTGCGCGGCAATGGCATGGACGAAACCGGCAGCTTCAGCATCACCGCGGCGGCGTACAATGGGGCAGAGCCCGACACCGGGACGGCCGACCACCCCAATCTCAGCGACAGCAGCTCCACGGATAATCCAGATCTGGCCGCCCTGGACAACTCGGGCGACACGACAACCGGCGACAACTCGGGCAATGTATGGGACGACAGCTCGGGCGATAATGGCTCAACGGATTCGAGCGGCGACAGCTTCGATCCCAACAGCCCCGACGGCAGCACATCCACCGATCCGAGTGGGGACAGCACGGATTCGAGCAACACCGATGGCAGCACATTCATCGACTCGGCGCCGGTGCTCGTGTCGGCGGATCAGACGCCGGTGCTGCGGGTGGGCCAGAATGTCCATGCCAATATCCAGATTGGCGGCGATACCGTGATCTACGCCTTCCAGGCGCAGGCAGGCGTGCGCTATGAGTTCAACACCGCACTCGGCTCGCTTTCGGACACCGTCATGCGCGTGCTGGGCCCCGACGAGGTGACGGAACTGGCCTTCAACGACGACAATGGCGACAGCGGCGACAGCCTCGCCTCTCGCATCATCTGGACCGCTCCGTCGGACGGCACCTACTACATCCAGGTGCGCGCCTATAGCAGCGACGAGTTCGGCAGTTTCAGGGTCGACGCTGATGTCTACACCGGGGCCGAGCCCGACACCGGCATGTTCGCCGATCCGAATTATTCCGGATACGTTCTGGCCGAATCAGACAGCGCGCCGCTCGACGTGGCTCAGGCGAGGCCCTTGCAGGTGGGCCAGAGCGTCCGTGCCACGATCCAGAACGGCGGCGACGTCGTCGTGTATGCCTTCCCAGCCCAGGCGGACGTGCGCTATGAGTTCAACACCGCACTGGGCTCGCTTGTGGACAGCATCATGCGCGTGGTCGATGCCGATGGCGTGACGGAACTGGCGTATAACGATGATCGCAGCATCGACACCTTCGCCTCGCGCATCGTCTGGACTGCCCCGGCCGACGGCACCTATTACATCGACGTGCATAGCGCCTACGACGATGACACCGGCGGCTTCAGCATCAGCGCGGCAGAGTACACAGGCTCGGAGCACGACACCGGGACGGCAGCACACCCGTACCTCCCGGATGATGGGTGGGGAGATTCCGGGCCGACGAATTCCAGCGACGCGATGTTCTTCACCTGCGACATGCAAATCGACATGGGTACGGTGATGGCCAAGCCCGCGCTCGCGGCGGCGGGCGGACTCACACTGTCGGCACACGGCAGTGCCCACAATCCGGCCGGCGGCGCAGCATCCGTCAACCCTCTGGCAAACGCCCATCCCCCGGTCCCGCTTCATCAGGCCAGCCAGGCCCCACCCGCCCACGCCACTTCTGCGGATTCCCCGCCGGTCGAAGCATCGCCGCCAGCCCCGCTGCATGCGATCGGAGTGCCGAGTGGCTCCTTCATCTCCGGCATCGCGCCCGCGTCCGTGTTCTCCAAATCCGCCCCGCAGGTTGGGACGCAAGTGAATCCCCCGGCCGCCGGCCACGCCGACGATATTCTGACCAGCGCCGACCACGACAAGGTCTGGTAGAGGAGTGCCGGCAGTGCCCCGCCAGTGCCCTCGCTGGCGGTCCGCGAGCGATTCCCGGCCCAGGAGTTTCAGCACTCCAAAAGAATGCCGCCGAGAAGGCTCGGGCCGTTCTGCGCGTTGGCGGGACAGGCGGTCGGCAACGGGCGGCGACGGAGTCCATGGGCGATGTCGAATCGGCGGGGCGGGCGCGCCAGGCCGCGTAGACGCGGAACTCCGAACAGCTTCCAGACCGCGTAAACGCGGAACTCCGAACGGCTCTTACTTCACCTTCCACTCCAGCATGCCGCCGGACATGCCATCCTGCAGTTTCACGGCGATGCGCAGGGCGCTCGTCTGTATGGGCTCGAACGCCAGCTTGTTGTACTTGTCCCGCGCGATGCCGTACTCGCCGGCCGCCTTCACCGGCTTCCATTCCTCCCCGTCCTTGTATAGCAGTCTCCACGACGCGGGGACACGGCAGCCGCCGTGGCCGGTGTCGTCGAACCAGTAGACTTCCACCTCGCTGACCTTCTGCGACGAGGCGAAGTCGTATTGGACCCACTCGTCGCTGCCTTTGTGTGGCCACCATGTGAAGCGCGGGACGGTTTCATCGTTCGAGCTTTTCGGCTCAATCTGATCATTCACAGCGACAACCGAGTCGCGCTCCCAGATGTGCGAGGCCGTGACTTTGCTCAAGCCGGCGATCGTCGGCGCGGGCACCGGCTCGGCCAGGCTCGCATCTTCCGGGAGCCACACCAGCATCTGTCCCGGCGTGCGGTTGTCCCAGGCGAAATAGGGGATGGCCAGCACGTCGGCCGGGCGATTGGCGGGATCCTGAGCGTAGCGGGCGGCGGCCTTGCCTTTGATCACAGTCACGCCGCCCAGCAGGTCGGCGCGGTACTCGGCCGCCAGCATGGAGTCGGCCGGCAGGGAGAGCTGATACACGCGCCCGTCGTTGTCGGCCGCCTCGACGCAGTACACCACCGGCCCGCGCTGGATCGCCACGCGCCCAGTATCGGCCTTCACCTGCGGATCGGCCTTGGCGCGCTGGATGGGCATGGGAAGATCGAGCACGATCACGTCGCCGGATTTCCACTGGCGCGCGAGTCGGGCATAGCCGCGGTTCATCTCGATCTTCTGCCACTCGCCATTGATCTTGATGGCGGCATCCGAGCACCAGGCGGGGATGCGCAGATTGATGTCATACCTGCCCGCGCTGCCGACGGTGAACTTGACGTTTCCATCCCACGGATAGCGCGTCTCCTGCGCGAAGCTCAGCGGCAGCTCGCCCAGCTTGAACTGGGCCGTGCTGGCCATGTAGAGGTTGACGTAGACGGCATCGCTCGATGTCGCATAGACATAGCCCGGCAGCGACGGCAGAAAGCGTACCACGTTCGACGGGCAGCAGGCGCAACCGTACCACGCCTGGCGGTGGTGGCTGCCGCGGCTGGCCAGCGGGTTGACGTAGAAGAAGTGGTCCCCGTAGAGCGACACGCCCGAGAGGAAGCCGTTGTACAGCACCCGCTCCAGCACATCCGCGTATTTCGCATCGGCGTAGAGAAGATTCATCCGGTGGTTCCACAGGCCGTTGCCGATGGCGGCGCATGTCTCGCAATAGGCCGTGTCGTTGGGCAGCTCGTAGTTGTCGCCGAAGGCCTCGCCGCTGTGGCGCGAGCCGATGCCGCCGGTGACGTACATCTTCCGCAGCGCGACGCTCCCCCAGAGCTTGTCCAGCGCCGGCAGGTACTTGTCGTCATTCGTGGCGGCCGCGACATCCGCGATTCCGCAGAACAGGTACATCGCCCGCACGGCGTGCCCGACCACCTCGCTCTGCTCGATCACCGGCTTGTGGTCCTGAGCATAGATCCCGTGCAGCTTGTGCCGCAGGCGTTGTGGCCGCGCTCGTCGATGAAGAACTTGCCCAGCTTGAGGTAGCGCCCCTCGCCGGTGACCTGGTGGAGCTTGACCAGCGCCAGCTCGACCTCCTCATGCCCGGAGACATCGTGGCGCTTGTCGGCGCCGAAGATCGAATCGACGTGGTCGGCCCATTTGCAGGCGACATCGAGCAGCGTGCGCTTGCCGGTGGCGCGGAAGTGCGCCACGGCCGCCTCGATCATGTGCCCGCCGCAGTAGAGTTCATGCATGGCGGCCAGATTGGTCCAGCGTTTGTCCTTCTCCTTGAGCGTGTAGTAGCTGTTGAGATAGCCATCCTTCCACTGGGCGGCGGCGATTTTCGCGATGATCTCGTCGATCTGCTTTTCCAGAGTGGGATCGGGGTGCGTCGAGAGCGAATAGGCCGCGCCTTCGATGACCTTGTAGACATCCGAATCGTCGAAGTAGATGCCGCGGAACTCGCCGGGCATTTGCCCCGCGGCCTTGGCGAAGTTGTCGATCCGGCCGGTCTCCCGGCAGAGCCTCAGATCGTGCGGGATCGTCACCTCGCGATTGATGCGCAGCTTCGGCGCCCAGAACTCGTCGGCGACCCTGACGGCCGTGAAAGGGACGGCGGTGAGCCGCTGGGGCGATGCAGCTCCCGCAACAACTGAGGTAAGAGCAAACAGCACAGCCAACGTGATGAGAGCGTGAGTCATGATCTGGAGCACCTCTTGGATTTCCTGGGTATCAATTGTCATCGCCATACCGGCGGCGCTCGTCCGGCGTCCTGGGCAACTTGTGGTCATTGTCGTCATAGTCACTGCCATTGCCGTTGCCATTGCCCCTATCGGCGCTGCCGGTGAACGCGGCCTTCATCGCCTCGAAAATCACCGTGTTTTCCACGTACTGGCCATAGACCGGATCGGCGCCGCTGACGCGTTTGGCCAGCAGGTCGGCGCCGGGGCCGCGAGCCAGGAGGGGCACGAGGCTGTTGCTGTGGCCGCCGCTGTTGAACCACATGGCCGGTGTGTGGCGCGGGCCGCGGTTCAGCAGCCGCTCGAAAGCCACCACGTCGGAGTTGCTGCCCCAGATCAGGCCCGTCTCGTGGTCGGCCGTGATGATGACCAGCGTCTCGTCCCAGTTGCTGTGGATGTTGACCCAATCGACGATGGCCTGAATGGAATGATTGAAATCGATCTGCTCCTCGATGAGCCGGCCCGGCTGGTTGGCATGCGCGGCGTGGTCGATGGCGCCGCCCTCGACCATGAGGAAGAAGCCCTTGGGGTTCTTGCCCAGGACGTTGAGCGCGCCGCGCGTCATCGTGACCAGCGTCGGCATCGTCGGGATGAACGGGTCCCCGAAGGGCGGGGCAACCTTCAGATCGGCGCTGTCCACCCGGCCATCGCCGTTCCAGTCGCGCGTGGCCCGATCCTGCTGAAGGGTCGTCCAATTCTGGAACGTCCCCAGCACGCGCGCCGGCGTGGGGCCCGACATCAGCGCCTCGAAGGCGGCCTTGGTCTCGATCAGCTTCCAGCCGCGGCTGTGAGTGCCCGACCTGAGCAGCTCCCACGTGAACTGCCCGCCGACGCGATCGTAATGCGATTCGCGCGGCTCGCGCGGCGCGCCATTCCAATCATATTCCGGATGCCCCGCGCCCATGATGACATCCAGTACGCCCGCGGTGAGCATCTCGTTGGCGATGTCCCTGCGATTGCCCCGGCCGATGTTGTGGGCCGCGCCAAAACCGGCCGGAGTGGCATCGCTCCAGTCCACGCTGGTGATCACGCCGGCCGACTTGCCAAGGGACTTGGCGATCTCCGAGATGCACTTGGTCGTGGCCGGCCCTTCCGAGTATCCGTCGTCGACATAGTTCAGCCGGCCGTTGAGCACCTTGGTGCCCAGCGCCATGGCGGTGGCGGCGGCGGCCGAGTCGGTGGGGTTGGTCTTGAGCAGCGTATAGCCCTTGAACGGCACGCCCGACGCCAGCGCGCGGACCGAGGCCACGTCGGCGTGCAGGTCCCAGAAGCTGGCCGGGTCGATGCCGACAATGGCGCTGGGCCTGGTAGTGCTGCCGGGATTGGACCTGACCTGGTTGAGCGAGATCGTGTGGTGGGCCAGCTTGAGCCATTCGCGGCCATCGTAGACCTGCGCGCCAATCGGCCGTATTCGTAGTAGCTGGCCGCGTTGAAGGAGTTGAACCCACAGCCGTCACTGATGCAGATGATGACGTTCCTGGCGGGAGCGGCGAAAACAGCGTGCGAGATCAGCAGCACGATCGCCGCGAAAGCCCTGCTCGAAAAGGAGGGACGAGGAATCATGTTGACACATCCGTTGGTGATCCGATGTCCGGGGCCCATGCCCCGCTACCGCACAGAATACCGGCGGCAGGGGGGATGTGTCGAGGCCATGCGCCAGCGCGGCATAGCGCACATTCCTTGACGGGCGGCCGATTTGCCCGCAGAGTGAAGGGACAACAAGCGAGTCAATGCAATGAAGATCACGCGCAAGAGCAAATGGGTGATGATCGGCGATTCGATCACGGATGCCGGACGAGTCCAGCCGGTGGCCGAGGGTCTGTTCGACCCGCTGGGGCGCGGCTATGTCACGATGGTCGATGCGCTGCTGGCGGCGGCCCATCCGGACCTGGGCATCCGCGTCATCAACGTCGGCACCAGCGGCAACACCGTGCGCGACCTGAAAGCACGCTGGCAGCGCGACGTGATCGACCTCAAGCCCCACTGGCTGTCGGTCATGATCGGCATCAACGACGTGTGGCGGCAGTTTGACCTGCCGCGGCAGACGGAAATTCATGTTCTGCCGGAGGAATATGAGGCGACGCTGGAAGAGCTGGTTGCACGCACGCGGCCGCTGCTCAAGGGCCTCTTGCTGGTGACGCCGTACTTCATCGAGCCCAATCGCCAGGATCCCATGCGGGCGCAGATGGACCGCTACGGGGCCATTGTGAAGAAGCTGGCCGGGAAGCACGATGCCATCCTGGTGGACACGCAAGCGGCGTTCGACGAGGTGCTGCGGCATTGCCATCCCATGGCCCTGGCGTGGGACCGCGTACACCCCAACCAGGCCGGCCACATGGTCATTGCGCGGGCGCTGCTCAAGGCGATCGACTTCGCATGGTGAGAGCTATCAGGAGCGAGCTATGGACCGCAAGAGACAATTCGCATCCGACAACTACGCCGGCATCTGCCCGGAGGCGTGGGCGGCGCTGGCTGAGGCCAATGCGGGTCACGCGCTGTCCTATGGCGACGATCCGTGGACAACTCGCGCCGCCGACCTGCTGCGCGAGCTGTTCGAGTGCCCCTGCGAGGTGTTCTTCGTCTTCAACGGCACGGCCGCCAACTCGCTGTCGCTCTCGCACCTCTGCCAGAGCTATCACAGCATCCTCTGCCACGAGACTTCGCACGTGGAGACCGATGAATGCGGTGCGCCCGAGTTCTTTTCCAACGGCACGAAAATCCTGCTGCTGCCCGGCGAGAACGGCAAACTCACCCCGGCGGCCATCGAGGCCGCCGCCACGCGCCGCAACGACCTGCACTTTCCCAAGCCGCGCGTTGTCAGCGTGACGCAGGCGACGGAACTGGGCACCGTCTACAGCGTTGACGAGCTGCGCGATTGGTCAATGCGTGAAGAAACTCGGCCTGAAACTGCACATGGACGGCGCTCGATTCGCCAACGCCGTGGCGCACCTGAAGGTCCCTTCGCGACAGATCACTTGGGAGGCCGGCGTTGACGTGCTGTTGTTTGGCGGGACGAAGAATGGCGCGGGCCTGGGCGAGGCGGTCGTCTTCTTCAATCGCGACACGGCCCGTGAATTCGAGTGGCGATGCAAGCAGGCGGGGCAGCTTGCATCCAAGATGCGCTTCATGTCGGCGCCGTGGGTGGGCATGCTCTCAACCGGCGCGTGGCTGCGGCACGCCGAGCATTCCAACCGCATGGCCGCGCTTCTCGAAGCGAAAATCCGCGAGATCGGCGGGGTCAAGCAGCTCTTCCCGCGCCAGGCCAACTCGGTCTTCGTCCAACTGCCGCTGAAAGTGATCGAAGAGATGCACGCGCGCGGCTGGCATTACTACACGTTCATCGGGCAGGGCGGTTGCCGGTTGATGGCGTCGTGGGATACGACCGAGCAGGATGTGCTGAGTTTTGCGGCGGATCTGAAGTCGCTGGTGTAGATCGTCTTTCTGAAGCGGAAGCGTCAGCGCCCGCCCTGCCCGTCTGAATCGCCAAGCGTCAGCGCCCGCTCACCCGGGGCGGGCGCTGACGCTTGGCGATTCAGATACCCATGCGCTGCCACATGCCGTCGGGGTGGAGGATTTCGCATGGCCGGAAGCTTGCCTTGTATTCCATCGCCCCGCAGCCCTGGACCCAGTAGCCGAGATAGTAATAGGGGATTCCCAACTTTCGCGCCAGGTCGATCTCGACCAGCGCGCCGGCGGTTCCCAATCCCCGCCGCGAAGCGTCGGGATCGAAATAGAAATAGACGCTGCTGACGGATTGCCGGCACATGTCGCAGATGCCGACGGCCAGCAATCGTCCCCAGCGGTCGCGATAGCACGTCTCGGTGGTCTGGATCGGCGAGCGGTAGAGGAATTGCTCAAATACGCTGGCATCCTGCTCGGCCGGCTGATGGTGCCGCAGGCTGATGTACCGGCGGTAAAGCTCAAACTTTTCGGACGTACACTGTGGCCGGCTGCTGGTGATCTGCAGGTCGCTGTTGCGGTTGAGGCAGCGCCGCTGCGATTTGCTCGGCTTGAACGTCGTCACCGGTACGCGAATCGGCAGACACGCGCGGCAGCCTCGGCAGACCGGCTGATAGATCAGCTCTCCGCTGCGGCGGAAGCCCGCGTTCATGAATTCGTGATACAAATCGGGTGGGAATTGCTCCGCCAGAAACGCGCGAGTCTGCTCCGTTCGGCCGGGAAGATAGGGGCATGGATGCTCTCCCAGCACGGCCAGCGGCACCTTCACGGGCGACGGCATGGCGGGATACGCACAGGCTGGATGGTTCCCGGCTTCGCGCACGCCGGCATATCATAGAGCATTTGACTGGAATTGCCGCGACGCTTCGGGTATATTCCGCTGCGTTCGAGGCGGCAGTGCCGCCTCCCCAAGGATGGTGAACCATGGCTGAGGATCAGCCGACCACTTCCACGAATGAGACTCCCGAAAAAGAGGCCAGTTCAGCGTCAGTCGGCGCGGATGCCGGTGGGCCGTCGGTCGACCAGGCGAGCATCGACGAGCTGCTCAAGCAGGCGAGCTTCGACGATGTTTCGCAGGTGGTCAAGCCGCAGGATGCGGCGGCCGCATCGGCCACCGCCGTGGCCGAAGCCGAAGGGCCGCCTTCCGAAATGCCGGCGGCCGCGCCGCCGCCCGTCGAGGATTTCCAACTCCCCAACCTCCAGCAGGTCATGCAGGATGCCCACGTCAGCAGCATCGACCTGCTGCGCGACGTCGACCTCAACGTCAAGATCGAGCTCGGGCGCTCGCGGATGCTCGTGGAGGACGTGCTGCGCCTCTCGGAGGGCTCGGTGGTCGAGCTCGACAAGCTCGCCGGCGACCCCGTTAACGTATTCGTAAACGACCGGCTCGTGGCGCGGGGAGGTGCTGGTCCTCAACGACAACTTCTGCGTGCGCATCAACGAGATCGTCGCCGGCCGCGAAGAGGATCTGTGAGAACCGCTCATGCGATCATCCTGGTTGTGCTCGGGGCCGCCGTGTCGGCGCTGCCGGCGGATGCCGTTGCGCAGACGGCGCCCGCGGCGAGGGAAGAGAGCGTCCCCATCCGGCCGCAGAAATCGCCCGCCAGCGGCGCTTCAGCTTCGCGATCGGTTTCCCCCGGCGGCTTCGATTTCTGGCGCGTGCTTGGCGCTCTGGGCATTGTCCTGGGTGCGATCCTGGCCATTCGCTGGTTTACGCAGCGGTTCCTGAACGTCGGCGCTGTCGGCGAGGGGGATGCCATCCGCATCCTTGCCCGCAGCGCGCTCTCCGCCCGGCAACAGCTCGTGCTCGTGCAGGTCGGCCGGCGGGTGCTGCTGCTGTCCGGCGGCGCCAGCGGCCCGACAGTGCTGTCGCAGATCACGGATGCCGACGAGATCGCGCTGATCCTGGGGCAGATCGCGCAGAAGGGCAGCGCCGGCGGGAAGTCGTTCATGTCGTTCTTCAAGAAAGCGGATGCGGAGTTCGAGTCGCCTGCCGAGGAGCCAACGACGGCGGCCGCTTCAGGAGAAAAGCAGGAGCTTGTGGAGGTAAGACAGGACCTTTCGGGACTGCTGGCGAAGATACGAACGCTCTCGAAAGTCGGCGAGAAGGCTGCAACCGAACGGCCCGCCGAGTTGACTTCACTTCGGGCGTGAGAGGCATCATGTTTACCGGGAAGGGCATTTTCGAGCGACCTCGCCCTCAAAGTGGCAGCGGCGTCCCGCCGCTGCATCGCTCGCTCGTGCCGCCAGCGCCCCCACTGGCGGTCTTGACACACGCCGCTTCCGCCAGTGACGGCACTGGCGGCACAGTCGCTCTGGTTCTGCTCATCCTGATGCTGGTCGTTTCTCCCGCCGCGGCCCAAAACGCCACCCCGCCCACCGATGCGACGCCCCCCTCGCGCGCTGCATCGCCCACCAACAGCGGCCCGACCACTGTGCCCTCCGCGGCCGATTCCTTCCGATCGCTCCAACTGCCCGATCTGAGCAAGCGAGAGAATTTCTCTTCTGCCATCCAGATCCTGATCCTGCTGACGGTCCTCTCGCTGGCGCCGGCGATCCTGATCATGATGACCAGCTTCACGCGCATCGTGATCGTCCTCTCGCTGCTGCGCCAGGCCATGGGCACCGCGTCGCTCCCGCCCAACCAGGTGCTCATCGGCCTTTCGCTGTTCATGACCTTCCTGATCATGCGGCCGACCTGGCAGGAGGTGAATGCCAAGGCGCTGCAGCCGTACATGGATGGCCAACTGAGCCAGAGGGACGCCCTCGCGCAGGCGCAGCAGCCGTTGCGTCAGTTCATGATTCGCCAGATCGAGAAGGGCGACAACACCGAGGACGTGCTGCTGTTCACCGACTTCGCCAAACAGCCCGAACCCAAGAGCTTTTCCGAGGTCAGTACGATGACGCTGATCCCGGCATTCATGCTCAGCGAGCTCAAGACGGCTTTTCTCCTGGGCTTCAAGGTCTATCTGCCGTTCCTCGTGATCGACATGGTCATCTCGGCCATCCTGATCAGCATGGGCATGATGATGCTGCCGCCCTCGCTGATCTCGCTGCCGTTCAAACTGTTGCTTTTTGTGCTGGTGGATGGTTGGCGCTTGATTACGGGCAGCCTCATGGGTAGCTTTATGTGAGTTATGGGACGCACCGGCGGCCACGGATGGTCGCTGGCATCCCCGCCGCCAACTCTTTGGCTCGTGCGGCGGCACTCATGGAAGGGTGCGTGAGCTATGAACGTCGATCAGGCCTGCGACCTGCTTCGCGAGACACTGGTATTGTCGCTTGTGATAGCGGCGCCGCTGCTCGTTGTCGGCCTGGTCGTCGGGCTGATCATCTCGCTCTTCCAGGCCGTCACGCAGATTCAGGAGCAGACCCTGGTCTTTGTGCCGAAGATCGCGGCCATGGTTCTGGCGGCGGTGCTCACAGCGCCCTGGGTCGCGCAGCGATTGATGGAGTATGCGACGACGATGTTCGGTGGACCGTAGGGTCCGCAAGAGGCCGCGCCAAGTGATTTGAATTCCGCAGCGGCCTCCTCGCGGCCTCTTGCGAACCCTACACAGCAGTCACGGATGACTTTAGATAGCCTGCTCAATCTCGTCCCGATGTTCGTGCTGGTCTTCTTTCGCGTGGCCGGCATGATGCTCGCTGCGCCGCTGTTCGGCGGCGCACGGATTCCCCAGCGCATCAAGCTGATGCTGGCGCTGGTACTCGCGCTGGGCATGACCAATGGCGTCGCATTGCCGCCCTCGCTGCCGCTCAGCACGTGGCTGCTGGCGGTGTGCATTGCGGGTGAGATGCTCTTCGGGCTGGCCATCGGCACGGCCCTTTCCTTCGTCTTCGTCGCCGTCCACTGGGCCGGCGAAATCATCGGCCAGCAGCTCGGCCTGGGCATTGGGCAGATCTACGACCCGCAGATGGGCCAGTCGGGCTCGGTCATCAGCGATTTCTACTATCTGCTGACGCTGGTCATCTTCCTGATCGTCGGCGGGCACCGGGCATTCCTGCGAGGCGTCCACGACAGCTTCGCGTCGCTGCCGCTGCTGTCCATCGGAATGACGCAGGACCTGCTCGATCTCGTGGTGGGCCTGTTGCAGTCGGCCACGGCGCTGGCCCTGCAACTGGCCGCGCCGGTGCTGCTGACGATGCTCGTGGTCGACATCGTGCTGGGCTTCATCGGGAAGACGATTCCTCAGATCAACGTGATGGCCGCGGCGCTGTCGCTGCGGTCGATGCTGGGACTGGTGGTGCTGATTCTCGGGCTGGTGCTGACCAGCCAGGTGATACGTGATTCCATGCTGGATGCGATGCGCCAGCTTGCCGGGGCGTTGTTGCCGCCGGCCGCGTAGTGGTGTGTTATGGCGGAAGACTCCAGCGAAAAGACCGAAGCCCCGACGCCGCGGCGCCAGGAAGAGGCGCGCAGCAGGGGCAGGTTGCGCAAAGCCCCGACCTCACGGCGGCCCTGCTGCTGCTGGGGTTCTTCGTGCTGATGGATCTCTTCGGCGGCGGGCTGATCAAGGTCCTGCGGATGCTCATGAGCGAGCTGCTGTCAGCGGAAGCCTTCGGCAACCTCAGCATCCATGCGATGGGCCCGCTGCTTCTGCGCGTCACGAGCATGATCGGCGGGGCGATGGCGCCATTGCTCGTGGGCTGCGTGCTGATGGCCATTGCCGCGAACGTGATCCAGCTTGGTTTCAGTTTCAACCCCAACCGCCTGCGGCTCAACGCCGGCATGCTCAATCCGCTGCGCGGCCTGGGGCGCATCTTCCAGGCCGAGAACGTGTTCCACCTGGCGGTCAATCTGCTCAAGCTCGCCCTGGCCGGTTTCGCGGCATGGATGGCCGTGCGCGATCGCGTGGCCGAGATCGTCGCGCTGCAGCAGCTCGGCTACATCCAGGCGTTTGGCCTGGGCGCCTCGATCATCTACGCCATCGGCATCCGCATCGCCTTCCTGATGCTCGTGCTGGCGGCGATCGACTACGGCTACCGCCGCTATCGCTCGTACCGCGAGATGATGATGACCAAGGACGAGGTCAAGGAAGAGATGCGGCACATGGAAGGCGATCCGAAGATCAAGCAGCGCCGCCGGCAGATCGCCATGCAGCTCGCGCAGCAGCGGCTGAAGAAGGATGTGCCCACGGCCGACGTTGTCATCACCAACCCCACGGAGATCGCCGTCGCGCTGAAGTATGATTCGGTCACGATGAACGCGCCGCGCCTGCTGGCCAAGGGCCAGGGCCCCGTGGCCGCCCGCATCCGCCAGATCGCCATCGCCAATGGCATCCCCATCATCGAACGAAAACCCCTGGCCCGCGCCCTCTACAAGCTCGTGCAGGTCGGCCAGGAAATCCCCAGCCAGTTCTACGCGACCGTCGCGGAGATCCTGGCATACGTTTACGAACTGACGGGCAAGGCCACCCGACGTGTGGCCGGATGACAGATAGCAGATAGCAGAGAATGAAGTCTGACAACTGACCAATGACAACTGGACCGACTACTGACCACGGACCACGGACAACTGACCAGCGCCCATGACCGCCATCACATCCAACCCCATCCTCCTCCGGTTGAACCAGAACCGCGGCATGATCGTGCCCCTGGCCGCGCTGGCCATGCTGTTTGTGTTGCTGGTGCCGCTGCCGCCGGCCGTGATGGATGTCCTGCTGGTGGTCAACCTCTCGCTCTCGGCGATCATCCTCGTCACCACCCTCTACGTTCATTCGCCGCTGGAATTCTCCGTTTTCCCGTCGCTGCTGCTGGCCACCACGCTGCTGCGCCTCGTGCTGAACGTCGCCACGACGAGGCTCATCCTGAGTGTCGGCGATCGCGCGGGCGATCCCGACTCGGCCATGCACGCTGCCGGCGAGGTGATTCTCACCTTCGCCAACTTCGTCGCGGGCGGCTCGCTGGCCGTCGGCGTCATCATCTTCATCATCATCGTGGTCATCCAGTTCGTGGTCATCACCAAAGGCGCCACGCGCATCTCCGAAGTCGCGGCGAGGTTCACGCTCGATGCCATGCCCGGCAAGCAGATGGCCATCGACGCCGACCTCAACGCCGGCACCATCAACGAAACCGAGGCGAGGCAGCGCCGCTCCGACATCGGCCGCGAAGCCGACTTCTACGGCGCCATGGACGGCGCGTCGAAATTCGTGCGCGGCGACGCCATCGCCGCGATCATCATCGTCATCGTCAACATCTTTGGCGGCCTGTACGTGGGCATGGTGCAGCACCACTGGGACCTGCTCCGCTGCCTGGAACTTTACACCAAGCTGACCATCGGCGACGGCCTGGTCGCGCAGGTGCCGGCGTTCATCGTGTCTCTCGCCGCCGGCCTGATCGTGACACGGGCCAGCGGCCGGTCGGACCTGGGCGAGGACATGCTCGCGCAGATCGTGGCCAAGCCCAAGGCATTGGTCATCACCGGCGCGTTCCTCGTGCTGATGATGGTGACGGAACTGCCCAAGATTCCGCTGTTGATTGTCGGCGGATGCTGCGGCGCGCTCGCCTACCTGCTGAACCAGAGCCAGACTCGCGCGGCCAGCGATCTGGCGAAGAAGGAGCGGGAAAAGGCCGCGAAGAAAGAGCCGGAAAAGGTCGAGAAACTGCTGGATCTCGACTCGATGGAGTTGGAGATCGGCTACGGCCTGGTGAAGCTCTTCGACCCGGCCAAGGGCGGCGACCTGCTCGACCGCATCGGCATGATACGCAAGCAGGTGGCCTCCGAGCTGGGCATCATCGTGCCGCCCATCCGCATCCGCGACAACCTGCTCACGGCCAACGATTACGTGATCAAGATCGCGCGGCCAGGCGATCGCGCGGGGCGTGGCCTATCCCGACCAGTTCCTCGCGATGGACAACAGCGCCACGTCGGGGCCGATCCCCGCGGCCGAGCAGACGGTCGAGCCGGCTTTCGGGCTCAAGGCCTACTGGATCACCGATTCGCAGCGGGGCCAGGCCGAGCGGCTCAATTACACGCTGGTCGATGCCGCCTCGGTCATTGCCACGCACCTGACCGAGCTCATCAAGTCGCACTCGCACGAGCTGCTCACCCGCCAGGAACTGAAGAACCTCCTGGACAACCTCAAGGCCCGCGTGCCGGCACTTGTGGACGAGGTCATCCCCACGCAGATCAAGCCGGGCGAGTTGCAGAAGGTCATGCAGAACCTGCTCCGCGAGCGCGTGCCCGTCCGCGACCTGGAGACGATCATCGAGACGCTCGGCGATTTCTCGGCCCGCACGCACGATCTGGACGTGCTCACCGAGTATGCCCGCAATGCGCTGGCCCGCACCATCTGCAAGCAATACGTGGACGATCACGACAAGCTGAGCTGCATCACGCTCGATCCCGCGATCGAGGAGCTGATCAACGGCCACATCGAGCGCACGGAACGCGGCGCGGCCAACACGATGCCGCCGCGCACGGCGCAGCAGCTCGTGGGGCAGATCGAGGCCAAGCTGGCAGAGGCGTCGCAGACGGGCCGCCAGAGCGTGCTGCTCTGCGCGCCGAACATCCGCCAGATGGTGCGCCGGCTGGTCGAGGGCCGGCTGCCTCAGCTTGCCGTGCTCGCTTACAACGAGATCGTGCCCGAGGTGGCCGCGGAAGCGGTCGCGGTGGTCGGGCTTAACGGCTGACGGGAATGAACTATGGCGACGGAGGTTCAGACATTCTCAGGCCCAACGATGGCGGAGGCGCTGCGCGAAGTCAAGCTCGCGCTGGGTTACCAGGCCGTCATCGTCCACACGCGCAAGTACGCGCGCCGGCGCTGGCCCTGGTTCCGGATGCAGGAAGTGGTCGAGATCGTGGCGGGCCGCGCGGATACGCTCGTGCCGGCGCGCCGGCAGTCGCCCGCGCGCGCGGCATCGCTGGTCGCCGGTCAGGCCGAACGCCGTGCCGCCGCGTTGTCCACCCCGTCCGCCCCGATGGCGCAATCCGATCGTCTCGTGACCGGTGCGCGCCGGCTTCTGCAAACCTCCGCGGCGGGCAACGTCGTCGTGATGGGGCTATCGGAAGAAGTGGGGCAACTCAAGACCCTCGTCTCCGACTTGGTCCGCGAGACGCGAGCCCAGCGCACCCCGCAGATTCCCGAGGAGGTTTTCGAGCATTATCTCATGCTCGTCCAGAACCAGGTGGCCCAGGAACTGGCCGCCGACATCGTCAAGGCGCTGCGGTTGCAGCTTCGTCCGGAGCACTTGAAGAATGCGCAGTTCGTCCGCGACAAGCTCGCCGAGCAGCTCCAGCGCGTCCTGCCCGTCGCCGGTCCCATCGCCCGCACGAAGAAGACCGGCCCTCACGTCGTTGCGCTGATCGGCCCCACCGGCGTGGGCAAGACCACGACCGTCGCCAAGCTCGCCGCCAACCTCAAGCTGCGCGAGAAGCAGCGCGTCGGCCTGATCACCATCGACACCTATCGGATCGCCGCGACGGACCAGCTCAAGAAGTACGCCGACATCATCGGCGCGCCGCTGCGAATCGTGGCCACGCCCGAGGATCTCACGGGTGCCATCGCCGGGATGCGCGATTGCGAGTATATCCTGATCGATACGGCCGGCCGAAGCCCCAGCGACACGCTCAAGCTCAACGAGCTGCGCAGTTTCATCGCGGCCGCCGCGCCCGACGAGGTCCATCTGGTCCTCGCCACGACGTGCAGTGAGGAGTGCATCGAGTCGGCCATCGCGAAATTCAGCCAGGTCCGCGTTGACAAGATCATCTTCACCAAGCTCGACGAGGCCGTCCACGTCGGCACCATCTTCAACGTCATCCACAAAGTACACAAATCGCTGTCGTACATCACCACCGGCCAGGACGTGCCCGACGACATCGAGCCCGGCGGAGCGAAGAAGCTGGCGCAGTTGATACTCGGAGGTGGAAGATGAGATTTTCAATTTTCAATTTTCAATTTTCAATTGCCCAAATCGAAAATCAAAAATCGAAAATCAAAACTGACGTCACCGGGAGGCTTCCATGACTGTGCTGGACCAGGCCTCTCATCTTCGCACGCTGGTTCGCCAGCAGCCGCGGGCGGTGGTCTATGCCATCACCAGCGGCAAGGGCGGCGTGGGCAAGAGCAACCTGGCCGTCAATCTCGCCATGCAGTTTGCCTCGGCTGGCAAGGATGTCGTGGTGCTTGACGCCGATCTGGGGCTGGCCAACTGCGATGTGTTGTGCAACATCGACGTGCCGTTCAACCTGTCGCACGTCGTCGCCGGGCGAAAGTCCCTGCGCGACGTGATGGTCCCCGCGCCCGGCGGATTCCGCCTGATCGCCGGCGCCTCGGGACTGGCCCGCATGGCGGACCTGGGCGATTACGAGCGCCGCCAGATCATCGAATCGCTGGCCGGGCTGGAGGAACAGGCCGACATCATCCTCATCGACACCGGCGCCGGCATCAGCCCCAACGTGCTGGCCTTCGCCCGCGCGGCCGACCACGTCCTGGTCATCACCACGCCCGAGCCGACCGCCATCACCGACGCTTACGCCGTCGTGAAGGTCCTCAGCCGCGACGGCATCGATCGCGGCATCGGCCTGCTGGTTAACCAGGTGCGTAGCGTCCAGGAAGGCCGGCTGGTCTACGACCGCATCGCCCGGGTGTGCCGGCAGTTCCTCTCGGTCAGCCTTGCCGATGCCGGCTACATGAGCCTGGATGAGAACGTATCCGCCGCCGTGCGCCGGCGCATGCCGTTTGCCCTGGCTTTCCCGCGGTGCCCGGCCAGCCTGTGCGTGGCGCAGCTCGCGTCGCGGCTCGAGGACGGCGTGGCGGCGCCAGGCCGTCGGGATTCTTCCAGCGATTGCTCCGCTGGTGGCGAGGGTGAGGTGAAATATGGTCAACCGGATCGCCGCATGCCTGTCGCTGATCGTCTTCGCCATCTGCCTGGTCATTGGCGGCTGGCAGGCGGGCAACTCGTTTTCCACGGCGGTGCTGCGGGCGCTGCTGGCAATGGCCGGCACGTACGTTATCGGGCTGGTCCTGGCGCTGATGGCGCAAAAAATGCTGGACGAAAACTTGCGGATGGAAGAGGAAAAACTCAGAAAATCAACGAAACCGGAGAATCAAGACCGATAAAGACGATTGGCTTCGCTGCCCCGTTGACATCCAAAGTCCGAGAGGCACTTGGGCCAATTGGCTCGTTCAAACCCATGGATTGGGAGCGTAGTTATGGCCAAGAGAGACACTCGCGAGATCAAGGACGTGTGGACTGAATATCGAAGGACGCGGGCGGAGCTCCTGCGGAATATCCTGATGGAGAACTATCTCCACCTGGTGCGCTACAACGCCGAGCGCATCCACTCCAAGCTTCCCGACGAGGTCGAGCTGGACGACCTGATGTCGGCCGGCATTTTCGGGCTGATGGATGCGATCAACGCCTTCGACCTGGACCGGGGCGTGAAGTTCGAGACGTATTGCGCCCCGCGCATCCGCGGCGCCATCCTCGACGAGCTGCGCTCGATGGACTGGGTGCCGCGCCTGGTGCGCTCGCGCGCCCACAAGCTTGACGGCGTCACCAAGCAGCTTGAGATGGAGCTGGGCCGCTCGCCCACCAACGAGGAAATCGCCAAGCGGCTGAAGATTCCCATGGTCGAGCTGGAGAAGATGGCCAAGGACGCCAGCGCCGTGGGGCTGGTGTCGCTCTCGCGCAAGTGGTTCGAGACCGATTCCAACAAGGACGTGCGCGAGATCGACGTGCTGGAGGACAAGCGCGGCGCCGACCCCGTGCGCGAAATCCAGCGCAAGGACCTCAAGGAGCTGATCACCAAGGGGCTGTCGCGTGCCGAGCGGCTCATCATCATCCTCTATTACTTCGAGGAGATGACCATGAAGGAGATCGGCGCGACGCTGGATCTCTCCGAGTCGCGCGTCAGCCAGATGCACAGCTCGATCCTCATGCGCCTCAAGGCGCAGATGGCCGACCGGCGCAAGGAACTGGCGCAGGCGGTGGCGAGCTGAAGAGGGCACGGCGAACGACAACCTGAAGGTCGCACTACCAACTACGAGCTGAAGCTCGCACCACCAACCGGCTCAACATTCCGCCGCTGCCACTGTTTGGATAAGTGGTCGCTACTGTCCGAAAGGAGCCGAGCGGAATGGCCGAGCATCTTCCTCGCGCGACAGTTCTTGTCGCGCTGTTGTTGTTCCTGGCGGACCTGACCTCCGCACAGACGCTGCGGGTCGGCACCGATGCCAGCTATCTTGCGGCCGGCGAGAAAACGTCCGGCCAGGTTCTGGTCGGCGACGCCTCGCGTCTTCCGGCCGGCGCCAAGCTGCGGATCACGCTGAGCCGCCGTGTCGATATCGCTTCACCGGAGCCTGCACCGCCGCCGGCCCCGATCCTGCTCGACCTGCTCGCGAGTGGCACAGCGCCATTCGTTGTTCAACTCGGCCGGCATTCTCGCCGGTGAAATCAGCGTCCGTGCCGAGATCGTCGCGGCGGCGAATCAGCCACCGCTCGCTATCGCCTGGGCGCCTCCCGTCACCGTCGGCATCCGCAAGCGCATCAGCCTGGCCGGTGATTGGGCCGTGGCGAAGGTGGACGCCTATGACTACCCGAGCAACTGGCGCCCGAAGGACTGGAAAGCCCCCGCGATCACCACTGTCGCGCTTCCCGGCCCGATCACTGCGGACCAATGGCTTCGCGGGTGGTTCGACCTCAAGCGATCGGTGAGCTACAAGACCGGCGATCCGCAGCTTCGGCCGCGCATCCTCAAGCTCTCGCACATCAACGACAGCGTCGTCGCAAGCGTGAACGGCATGAGTCTCCGCGAAACCCGGCCGGTAGAGGAGATGGCCGTCCTCACGCACTGGGTCGAGTTTCACAGCCCCTACAAGGGCGAGCAGCACGAGAAGACTCGCATGCTCTTCCTCGATCTCCTGCCACAACTGCCGGTGTCTCTGGCGCTGCCGCAAGCTCTGCCTTCTGAGGGCAGCGCCGAGGTCGAGCTACGCCTCCGAGGCACCAGCGGCATGCACCAGCCCAAGCCGCAGTATGGCATTCACGGCGACCTTCATCTGGACGTCACGGGGCCCGTATACGTCAAGTCCATCAGCTTCGATACCGAGAAGCCCGGCGAGATGCGCCGGTTCCATTTTCAGCTCATCATCGCCAACGACACCGGCAAGCCGTTCGCCGGAAGGCTGCGGGCCGTGTATGGCCGCTACGATGGCAAGATTGCCTACGCCGGAAATTGCCCTGCGTACGACACGGCCGAGCAGCCGCTCTCACTGGCGCCAGGCGACAACACGATCGAGGTCATCCGCGACGAGCGGCCGCGCTTCGCCACGTGCCGCGCGATGTTCATGGTTATCGGCGAGCAGTCGCGCATCCTCGATGCCGACAGCGCCGACTTCCACACCGTCACGTTCGCGATTCGCAACCGACGCGATTTCTATCTCAACAACGAGCGGTTCATCCTCAAGGCCCAGGGCAGCGCCGGCGACGCCCCGCACAAGCGCTGGCAGCTTCAACTCATGGGCGGCAACGGCTTCCGCGGGCCGACGAATCCCGCGCAGATCGATCTCTATCAGTCCGAGGGACTGCTCACCAGCGCCGGCGGCGCGCTGCTCGCCTCGTGCGAGAAGTGTACCTTCTGGAATCCGAAGGACACGTCGAACATTACCAAGGCCGTGCGCGGCTACACATCCTGCCTCTCGCAATGTCCCGGCATTCTCATGTGGGAAGCCACCAACGAGCTTCACGGCGAGCCGGAGGAGGCGCGCGTCGCGATCCAGGAGGCCTTTCACAAGCTCGATCCATATCACCGGCCGGTCATGGCAACCAAGGCTTCCGGCGAATGGGAGGCCGAGGCGGCCGACGGCCGGGTGAAAGGCGTGGACGTGGTCGGGTGCCAGTACCTGCTCAGTAAGGAGGCCGTCGATTCCGTGACGGCCGCCATCACCGAGCAGCCCCTCATGAGCACCGAGGTGAACTGGAACGACACGAGCTTCCCCAGGGACAACCTCTGGCAATACTGGCTGGAGAAAGGCATCGCGGGGTCGCTGCTCTTCGACTACAGCGGCAGCGCTCTCGACCAGCCCGTGCCCACCGTCCCGCCGCAGGATAACGAGCAGGTCGGCTGGCTGATCAAGAAGTGGAACCGCGACCTTTACCAGGATCTGGTTGTTACCGCCCAGCAGCAGGCCGATGGGCAGGTGCTGGTGCGATTCGGCAACCGAGATGCCATATGCGCTTCACGATCTGACGCTCACGGTTCGTGCCGCCGGCCAGTTCAAGCTTCCCGATCTGTCACCCGGCGATGCCGCGACGATCATGCTGCCCAAAGAGTATTCACCTCCGCCGCGGGAAACCGTCGTGCTGCGCGTGCAGTACACCACGCACGCCGGCCTGCCCCACGTCGCGCTGCTCACTCCAACCGTAAGCGCCGCCCCCAAAGGAGGTGCAAAATGAAGAATCACCCCCTCACCTCCTCACCCCTTCACCCCCTCATCCTCTGTGTTCTCTGTGGCTATGCGAATGCTCAATGCACTCTCACCGAATCCGTGCGCAAGTTCGAGGGTGCCGATCGCAACGTCGTGCGCATGGAGAACGCGCGCATCATCGTCGAGGTCGTTCCTGTCCTCGAAGGCCGCGTTGTGCGTTACACTGAAAAGGGCAAGCAATCCTCGCCTTTCGAGTGGCTCGATGATTGCCCATATCACTACGGCGGCCGGTGGGAAGGCAAGCCTTTCGAGTATCGCATTGATTCCAAGGGCCCCGACCGCGCGGCGATCACCGTCACCGGCGGCGGCAAGATTGCCGTGGCGCTCCTACGGCAGCTCACTGGGGCGAGCATCGCCAATCCCATCGACCTGCGCGTCGAGCGCACGATGAGCATCGAGCCTGACTCCACCCGGCTTCGCGTCGATGTGAAGATCACCAACACCGGCGATGGCGTTGCACCGCTCTTCCGTTACATGGTCCACGGCGTTTTCGGCCAGGTCCCGCCCATGCCCCAGGGCCGGGCCTTCTGGTTTCTCCCGGCCGGCGGGATCGTTGAGTTCTTCCACGCCGATCGCGGCAACAAAGAGATGTGGGCCAGCGCCGGCGGCGCGCCCGTCGATCACGTCTTTAGCCGTTTCACCCCCGGCCGCAAAGCCGACAAGCCCCGCTACGAGGCCGGCGGCTGGGGCGCCATGCTCACGTCGGCCGGGCCGGCGTACATCTACTACGACCCCAGGAAGTTCGATTTCATGCAATACTGGTTCGGCGGCGACGCCGAATGGCACCTCACATTCGAGCCGCATACCAAGCCCGTCGATCTCAAGCCGGGCGAATCGGTCGCGTGTACGTTCACGCTGGCCTACGACAGCAAGGATGTCCCGTTCAACACGGCTACCGTCTCCTACGAGCGCCCGACGGTCAGCGAGGTGCTGCTCCCTGGCTCAATGCTGCGCGTCAAGGCCCGCGCCACGACCGTCCGCAACACCAGCGAGCATGCCCGCGCCAGATTCTCGTCACCGATCCCAAAGGCCAGACGGTCCTTGAGAAGACCGTCAACGGCGATGTGCAGCCGTTCGTCTTCACCGAGATCTCGGCCGAGGCCAGGCTCCCCGAGAGTGCTCCGATAGGCGTCTACACGTGGAAGCTCTCCGGCGATGCCCGCAACGAACTCGCGGCCGGGAAATTCGAGGTTTGCTCGGCCGAGGAACAGGCCAAGCGCCAGACAGAGAAAGCCACGACCGAGTTGAAGGAGCAGTTAGCGAAGCTGAAGAAAGAGCTCGACACGAAGAACAACGAATACCGCCGGGTGAACGATCTCTGGAAGGACGGCACGGACTTGGTGCTCACGTGGAACGATCCGACGATCTGGCCTTCGACAACTCCCGCGGGAGGCGCGGGCCTCGTCACCGTCGAGCGCGGCGCGGTGCCGGTTCTTGGTCAATGGCAATCGAAGGAACTGCCGCGCATCAAGTCGCTGGCGGCTGCGCCTTCTCCCGCCGTGCCGGCAGACATCGAGAAGATGCTCCTTGTCCTCAAGGCCGATCGGCCGCTGGTTCGCGACGCCGCAGTCGAGCCGGATGGCAAGTCCGTGGCGGTCCTTGTCGTTGATTCTGCGAAGAACCGCGTCGAGATCATTCGCATCGGCGCCAGCGGCATCCTGCGCCGGTTCGGCCAATCCGCGGAGAAGCCCGGCGAAACCGACAGCAAACTCGGCGCCGCCTCTCGCGCCATCGCCGTCGATGCGGATGGCGGCATCTGGGTCGCCACCAACGCCTGGGGCAAAACCAGCGTCTTCCGCACCAACCAGGATGGCTCGCCGTTCGAGGAGAGCGTCATCGGCGCCAAGGGCGCGCTCAAGAAATTCTCGCCGAACGGCGATCTCCAGGGCGCGATCAGCCTGCTGGAAACTCCCATGGACCTGCTGCCCGCCAGCGCCGATGGGATCCCGGCGATCCTGGCCACCTACCGCGATGTGTCGGCCTATCATCGCGCAGGTTCACGAAGGCATCATGCTCGTCAGGGCCAGGGACGCTCAGCGCATCGGCGAGATCAAGGTCCCGGCAGGTTCCGTCGCCATCGACTCGGCTGGCCGGCTGTGGACTGCGGATGTCGCGGGCCACATCGCCTGCTACGAGATGCGCGGCCGCAAGCTCTTCGATGTTAAGGGTACGAGCGATCCCGCGGTTCCCGATGCCGTCCTGCCTCCCGGCTCGCCGCTGCCCGTCATTCTCCGCGGCAGCGGCGGAATACAGGCAGTCTTCACACTGCGCAAGACACGATGCCTGCTCACGGCGGATGGATTGGGCCAGCCGGCGCAGATTCCCCCGGGCGCCGATGGGCTGTGGAAGATCCTTCCCTGAGGTCTCATTCGGCCTTCGTCATTCTCTCGTTCCATCTCTTGCGCAGAACGCTTCGCAACTTCTGGTGCAGTGAAGCAGGCAGTTCGTACGGTTGCCCGTCCTTATAGAGCCGGATGGTCTTCCGGATATTGTTGACGACGATCTGGCAGGGATTACAGCCGGCGAGGTGCTGCTCGAACTCGGCGCAGATGGCCGGGTTGACCTGGCCATCGACGTACTCGTTCATCGCTTTGAGCAGTTCCTCGCATTTCATGGTCTTGACCTTTGTCTGTCCGAAGCGGAAGCGTCAGCGCCCGCTCTTTGTTTGTCTGAAGCGGAAGCGTTAGCGCCCGCTCTTCCGCCGACTGGGGCGGGCGCTGACGCTTCCGCTTCAGACACACCTGCACATAACCTTCCGATCCGGCCATTGGCCGAAAAGTTACAGGAAAATCAGTCGTGGTTGTGCGGCGGAAGCCGCCGCGACTCGTCGCCGAACCGGCGCGTCAACCGCTCGCGCAGCATGAGCCTGGCGCGAAGCAGGCGGACCTTGACGTTGTTGGTCGTGATGCCCAGCGCCTCGGCCGCCTCCTGCGTGGAAAGCTCCTCGACATCGCGCAGAAGAAAGACGAGGCGATATTTCTCCTCTAGCGCGCTCAGGGCCTGGTCAATAAGCTCCCGTGTCTCGCGCTGCTGGACAAGATGAGCGGGGTCTTCGGTCCATGGCGCGATGAACTGTGGGTGGGGCAGCGGATCGTCGTCCTTATCCTCCCGGCCATCGAGAACCAGAACAGGCGAGCTCTTGCGCTTGCGGAGAACCTTCAGCGCGTGATTCGTCGCGATGCGCACCAGCCACGTGCGGAAGGCGGAATCCTCGTGAAAGTCCTTCAAATGCTCGACGACACTGAGAAAGGTCTCCTGGACAACCTCCTCGGCATCCTGCGTGTTGCGCACGATGCGCATGGCCAGCGTGTACAGCGATCGCTCATGTCGCTCGACAAGCTGCTCGAAAGCGGCGAAATCGCCGGAGCGGGCGGCATGGACGAACGACGCATCGGGATCGGCGGCGAGCGCAGGCGTTGGAAGCTGGCGAGTGGGCACGGGAGAATTATAGCGAAAAATCTGAAGCGGAAGCGTCAGCGCCCGCCCCGGAAAGAGCGGGCGCTGACGCTTGGCGCTTCAGACGCGATCCAAATCTACTTCACCCCCAGGTCTTTGGTCGTAAACAGTGCCTCCATCCTCAGCCCTGCCTTCTCGATATTCTCGCGGGCGCCCTCCAGCCGGTCGACCACGCCCACGATCTTGTCGATCCTCGCTCCGGCGCTCTGCAGCGACTTGACGGCCTCCAGAACCTGGCCGCCTGTCGTGAGCACATCCTCCACGATCATGACTGTCTCGCCCGGATTCAGGATGCCCTCCACCAGCTTGCTCGTGCCGTAGTCCTTCTTCTGATTCCGGACGATGACGAACGGCTTGCCGCAGGCCATCGACGTGGCGGCCGCCAGCGCCACCGCGCCCAATTCCGCCCCCGCGATGCGGTCCACGCCGGGCGAGACGTGCGTTGCGAACATCGCGCCCAGCTCTTTCAACACCTGCGGCTGCGTCTCAAAGCGGTATTTGTCGAGGTAGTAATTGCTCTTTCGGCCGCTCCGCAAGGTGAACTCCCCGTGCAGAAGCGCCACATCCGCGATCATCCTGGCTAGCTCTTCTCGTGTCATGGCGGGTACTATGAAGGAGGAACGGCGGGCCGTCAATCACTGCCACTACCCACTACCGACCATCCACTACCCACTTTCTCCTCTTCCCAATCCTCCCTCCGCCCACTTACCTTCACTCATCTTGAGCACTCGCTGGCGGCGCGTACAATACCGCACCCCGCTCGGTCGGTTTTCCCGTGCGGGGTTTACTTTACAGGACAACTGACCACAACCATGGCCAAGACCAACGATCATTTCGGCGCGCAAGCGAATCTCTCGACCAACGCAGGCGATGTCAGCATTTATCGCCTGGATGCTCTCACCAAGCTGGGGATCGGCCACATCGACCGCCTGCCGTTCTTGATCAAGGTGCTGCTCGAAAGCGCCCTGCGCAATCTCGACAACTTCGAGATCAATCCCGACGACGTCGAGCGCCTCGCCCGCTACGACGCCAGGAATGTCGAGGCCGTTGAGCTTCCCTTCAAGCCCGCGCGCGTCATCCTCCAGGACTTCACCGGCGTCCCGGCCGTCGTCGATCTGGCCGCCATGCGCTCCGCCATGCAGCGCGCCGGCGGCCAGCCGAAGAAGATCAACCCTCTCGTTCCCGTCGATCTGGTCATCGATCACTCCGTGCA
Organism: uncultured Phycisphaerales bacterium; assembly: GCA_963836515.1. Taxonomy (GTDB): domain Bacteria; phylum Planctomycetota; class Phycisphaerae; order Tepidisphaerales; family Tepidisphaeraceae; genus CAWIJX01. Next base: position 117,909 of record CAWIJX010000004.1, on the reverse strand, counting down.
GGTGGACGAGTACGGCACCGGTGCCGCGCTGCTCATCAACGCCCAGAAGGAGTTCCAGCGCAACCGCGAGCGATACGAGTTCCTCAAGTGGGGCCAGACAGCCTTCGACAGCTTCAGCGTCGTTCCGCCGGCCACCGGAATCGTGCATCAGGTGAATCTCGAATACCTGGGTAAGGTTGTCACGAGCCGCGGCGGCGTCGCATTCCCAGACAGCCTCGTGGGCACCGATAGCCACACCACCATGATCAACGGTCTGGGCATTGTCGGCTGGGGCGTCGGCGGCATCGAGGCCGAAGCCTGCATGCTCGGCCAGCCGATCTTCATGGTCACGCCGCAGGTCATCGGCTTCAAGCTGCATGGCCAGCTTCCCGAAGGCGCTACCGCCACCGACCTGGTCCTGGCCGTCACACAGATTCTGCGGAAATTCGGCGTGGTCGAGAAGTTCGTCGAGTTCTATGGCGATGGCCTGCGCGGCATGAGCGTGGCCGACCGCGCCACCCTGGCCAACATGGCCCCTGAATATGGCGCGACCATGGGCTTCTTCCCCGTCGATGATCAGACGCTGGCGTATCTGCGTCTCACCGGCCGCAGCGCAGAGCAGATTGACCTCGTCGAACGTTACTGCAAGGAACAGGGCCTGTGGCGTACGAGCGGACACGAGCCGCAGTTCACCCAGACGCTGGATCTCGACCTGTCCACCGTCTCGCCAGCCGTCGCCGGCCCGCGCCGGCCGCAGGACCGGCTCGAGCTCAAGAGTGTCCAGAGCAACTTCCGCACGGCGCTGGTGGATGTCTTCAAGAAGTCGTTGGGAGCGCAGGCGTCCTCGCCCGCCCAATCCCATGCGGGCGGGGACGCCCGCGCTCCCGGCCTTACCCATGGCGATGTCGTCATTGCCGCCATCACATCCTGTACCAACACCAGCAATCCTTCGGTGATGGTTGCGGCCGGGCTGGTTGCGAAGAAGGCCGTGGAGCTTGGGCTGCACGTCCCGAAACACGTCAAGACCAGCCTCGCTCCCGGCAGCCGCGTTGTCACCGATTATCTCGACAAAGCCGGCCTGAGCGCGTTCCTCGACAAGACCGGCTTCAACACCGTCGGCTACGGCTGCACCACCTGCATCGGCAACAGCGGCCCACTTCCCGATGCCGTCGCCAAGGCCATCGACGATGGCGATCTCGTTGTCGCCTCCGTGCTCTCGGGCAATCGCAATTTCGAGGGCCGGATCAATCCCGGCTGCAAGGCCAACTACCTTGCCAGCCCGCCGCTGGTGGTTGCCTATGCGCTGGCCGGAACCATCGACATCAACATCGCCGAGGACCCCATCGGCGTCGGCACGGGCGGCCGCAAGGTCTACCTGCGCGATCTCTGGCCGTCGCAGGCCGAGATTGACCGCACCGTCGGCGCGTGCGTGACGCCGGACATGTTCCGCTCGCAGTATGGCAACGTCTTCGAGGGCAATCCGCAGTGGAACGAGGTCCCCGTCAAAGGCGGCGAGATCTTCAACTGGGACGATGCCAGCACCTATATCCAGGAGCCGCCGTTCTTCCAGGGCCTGTCGAAACAGCCGGGGCAGATCAAGCCCATCACCGGCGCGCGCGTCCTGGTGATGGTTGGCGATTCCGTGACCACCGACCACATTTCCCCGGCCGGGTCGATCAAGAAAGATTCCCCGGCCGGCAAGTTCCTCATGGAGCACGGCATCAAGCCCGCCGATTTCAACAGCTACGGCTCGCGCCGCGGCAACGATCGCGTGATGGTGCGCGGCACGTTCGCCAACATCCGCCTCAAGAACCAACTTGCCCCCGGCACCGAAGGCGGCGTGACGACGTACCTGCCGTCCAACCAGGTGATGAGCATCTATGACGCCTCTGTAAAGTACCACGAAACGCACACGCCGCTGCTGGTGCTGGCCGGCAAGGACTACGGCATGGGTTCCAGCCGCGACTGGGCCGCCAAGGGCGTGCAGCTCCTGGGCGTGCGCGCGGTCATCGCCGAGAGCTTCGAGCGCATTCACCGCTCGAATCTCGTCGGCATGGGCGTGCTGCCGCTGGTCTATCGCAAGGGCGAGACGCGCCAGACCCTCAAGCTCGACGGGCCGGGAAACGTTCGACATTCTCGGTCTCGATGAGAGCCTCAAGCCCGGCGCCCAACTCGCCGTCATTGCGACTGAGGAGAGCGGCAAGCAGACGAACTTCACGGCCATTTGCCGCATCGACACCCCCGTCGAGATCGAATACTACCGCCACGGCGGCATCCTGCACCGCGTGCTGCGGCAGATGATTGGGTGACCGTTCGTAGTGCGGGCTTTAGCCGGCTGAAGCTCTCGCTACGAACGACGGCGTGATCACGGTTGCGTCGCCGGTTGCGTGGCTGCACCGAGTCTGGCGGCTTGCGCTGCAACCTGGCCCTGCCGGAACATGTCGATGCTCTCGCCGAGAATCCGCGCCACCTCGGCCGGCGCGTGGAAGCCCATCGAGTTTTCGGCCGCCACAAAATCCAGCCGCCATTGGCCGCTGCGCTGCATCCTGAGCGATTCGGCCAGCCGCTCGGCGCCCACGCCGGCTTTCTTTGCCCGATCCATCTCATCGAGCATGTCGATATAGGCGGCAGCGGCGCGGTCCATAAGGTCGCGCGTGCGCTGCTGGATGGAGACGATGCGCGAGTCGAGCTCCTTCTCGTCGAAATGATGGCAGATCTGGCAGGCGCGGTTGATGTTTAGCCGCGGGCTGCGCACCCAATGGTCCGAGACCTTCAGCGCGCCCTGCCGCTGGTAGGGCATGTGGCAATCCGCGCAGGCCACGCCGCTGCGGGCGTGAATGCCCTGGCTCCAGATCTCGAATTCCGGATGTTGGGCCTTGAGCAGTTCCGCACCCGTTTCGGCATGCGGCCAGTCGTAGAAGCGGTGGCCATCGGGAAACTTGTAGGCGTCGTAATACGCCTCGATCTCCTCGACCTTCGTGCCGTTGTCCCACGGGATGAACATCGTGACCTTCGGCCCGCAGTAATACTCGACGTGGCACTGCGCACACGAACGTCCGCATCTCCTGCCGCGTAGCGTCGCGGTTGACCTCGTAATCCTCGATGCCCTGTTTCTTCTTGAGAGCCTTGATGGCTCGGAGGAAGGGCGGCCGGTTGACGCGCAGTTCCATTGTCTTGGGATCGTGGCAATCGACGCAGGAGACAGGATGCGCGCCGTCAAGGTGCTTGAGCTCCTGCTTGGTGCCTGCGATCATCGGATTCATCGAGCCGGTCTTGACGACCTCCGCGTGGGCATCCTGATACTTCATCTTGCACAGGTCCACGAAACCCTTTTCGGCATCGCCATCGCCCAGCCGACGGTAGGTGGGAACGATGGATGAATGGCAGTTGAGGCAGGCGCCGGGCTGCGGGCGCTCGGTCACGCGGCGAGTGTGCTCCTGGTCGAAGAGCATGTACGAGTGGCCGCGGCGGTCGTGGTAATCCAGGGCGAAGGCATAGCCGGCGAACATGCGCGTGAGCCAGGGGAACTGGCTCGACTTTTGCGCGGGGTTGGCATCGCCGCCGCCAAAGTTCGTTTTGGTTGGCATCGCCGTCTTCTTGTACTCATCGAACTCGCGCGGCCAGTTCTTGCCCCACTGGGCGGGATCGGTCGTGTCGCTGGTGACGTTGACGAAACGGATGTAGGGGTTCTTCGCCTCCTGCTTGTGCTGGAAAATGGTGACCAGCAGCGCCGAGATCAGCGCGCTGGCCGCGGCGACTACCAGCACGATGCCCGCGAACAGCGCTCGCGGCCGCCAGCGCGAGGGTGAGTGAGGCGGAGTTGATGGTTCAGTCATGACGTCTCCTCATCTTGGCCCATGGCCGACGCTTGAGTGGCAATGCACGCACAGCACGGCATTTCGGTCGGTCGTGCTGCCGGCGACGATGTCATGCACGAGATCGCCATGACAGCTCAGGCAGTTGTCCTGAAGGATGCGGGCGTTGCGCGGCGTGATCGTGATCGGCTCGTGAAAATCCTGAAGCGTGAACGCCTTGGAATGCCGCCAGCCGTTGTCGGCCTTGGCCACGAGCTTCGGGAGCAGCTCGTGGGGCAGGTGGCACTGGACGCACGTGGCGGCGTTGTGGTGGCTCGACTTGATCCACGAGTCGAACTTGTCCTGCATGATGTGGCAGTTCGTACACGCCTTGGGATCGGTGCTGAAATAGGAAAAGCCCTCGGCGTATTGGAACGTGAACAGCCCCACGCCGAGCATGATGCCCAGCAGCACGGCGATCAACACCGTTCGTTTTCGCACCCACAGTCGCACGATCGGTACCTCGGGCCGTATCTTAGCGAACTCAGCGATGGCTGCACAGGTCTGAATCGCCAAGCGTCAGCGCCCGCTCTGCCTCGGCGGGGCGGGCGCTCACGCTTGGCGCTTCAGACATTCAGCGGATGACCATTCCGAAGATCCAGTATGCCGCCGGCACGGTTGCGAGGCTCGCCAGCGTCGTGTAGAAAATGCTCTGGGCGGCCAGCGATGCATCCTGGTTGAACCGCTGGGCGAGGATGCTGCAGCTCACCGCGACGGGCATGGCCGAGATCAGGTAGAGCACGGCCAGTGCGGCGCGGTCGGTGGCGACGTGCGAGTGCCACAGGAGCAGGACGATCAGCAACGCCAGCAGGGGGGTTGCCAAGAGGCGCAAGATCAGCACTCCGATCATGGGACGGTCGATCGTGCCGCGCAGCGGGATCACGCCAAGCTGGAACCCCGTCACTATCAGCGAGAGCGGGATCGTCAGGCTGCCGATCATGGCCAGGGCCTCGAGGATCGAGCCGCCCGCGATGGCGCCGACGGCGCCGCCAAGGCTATGCGGCGGCGTCAGCGCGAGGACAATGCCGGCCACCGTTGCGATGAGGCCCGGGTTCCTCAGCAACGTCTTCATGGCGCTGCGGTCCAACCGCCCGCCGTGCAGCGTCGCGACGCCCACCGTCCACAGATACACCTGCACGCCGACGTTGCACAGCAGCAGAATTCGGATTCCGTGATCGCCGTAGAGGGCCTGCACGATGGGCAGGGGAAGGTAGATCCAGTTGGCGATGGACACGACGAAGATGAAGGTGGGGGCCTGCGGCGAAGTGCAGAAAAAGCGCCAGGTCAGCCAAGCCACGAGCTGGCCCAATCCCAGCACTCCGGCCGCGGCCAACGGCACCGCCCAGCTTGCCATCAGCGCCCGCTGATCCACCTTGGTCAGCATCTGACTGAAGATCAGCGCAGGCAGCGCGATGTCCGTCGTGAAACGGCTGAGCAGCGATGTCAAGCTCGCGTCGGCCAGTCCGCGCCGGCGCACGAGCCACCCGGCCATGATCACCAGGAACATGGCGAGGATCTTCTCGAAGACGACAAGAGTGCCGGGCATGGCCTGCTCTGGGACAAAACGAGGCGCGAATCTACCACAACGATGGGCAAATGCGACTTGCGGGCGGCCGCGATGTCCATAGACTCGTGTACCTGAAGCGCCAAGCGTCAGCGCCCGCTCAAGTCAGGGCTGGCGCTGACGCTTCCGCTTCAGAAATGCGAAAGAGGTGTGCGATGGTTCTCCGCAAGTGCCCGAGTTGCCATGAGACGGTGGGGGCGGACTCTATCGTCTGCCCGCGCTGCGGCGTCAGCTTTCGTGCCGCGGCGGTCCGGCGGGTGCTGATGTGGCTGATCCTGATCGCGGGGCTTGCGTGGATTGTCGCTCATTATGTCCTCAAGCGCATCTGACGGCGCATCGTGCCGGTGGGTGGCTGGCCTATTATTGCACATGACTTTTCCAGGTGATCGGCCTTGAAGATATGCATACTGGCGGCCGGCGCGGCGGGCATGTACTGCGGAAGCTGTCTGCGCGACAACGCGCTGGCGCTGGCGCTGCGGCGAGCCGGGCACGATGCGATGCTCGTGCCGCTCTACTCGCCGTTGCGGACCGACGCGGATGCCGCCAGCATCGGCCGAGTCTTCTACGGGGGAATCAACGCGTGGCTGCAATACGCAACACGTCTGTTTCGACGCACGCCGCGGTTTGTCGATTGGCTCTTCGATCGCCCCTGGCTGCTGAATCGCCTCGGCCGGTTTGCCGCCCAGGCATCGCCCGCCAAACTCGGGCCGTTCACACTCAGTGTGCTGCGCGGGCAAGATGGGCCGCAGCTTAAAGAGCTGCAGCGACTGGCGGATTTCCTGAGCGAGCATGTACGGCCTGACGTGCTGAGCGTGCCCAATCTGATGTTCATTGGCGCTGCCGGGTTTCTCCGCCAGCGCCTCGGTGTTCCCATCATCTGCGAGTTGACTGGCGAGGATATCTTTCTCGATGCCATGGCCGAGCCATTTCGCGCTGATGCACAGAAAGCGATCCGTCAGCGCGTGGCCGACGTCGATCGATTCGTCGCGACGAGTCGCTATTACGCGCGGCGGATGAGCGAGTATCTCGGCGTCGAGCAGTCGAGGATTGCGGTCGTCTATCCCGGCGTGGTGCGCCAATTTCTGCGCGAGTCGCGACCAGATTGCGCGAGTCCGGCGAGAAGTATCGGGTATCTTGCCCGAATCTGCCCGGAGAAGGGCGTACACAAGCTGATCGAAGCATTTGGCGCATCCCGATCGATGGACGGCATGGACGACGTGCAGCTTCGCGTGGCCGGATATCTCGGGGCGGCCCATCGCGCGTGGTTCGACGACTTGAGCGAGCGTGCGCGCAGCGATGGCCTTGCTCAGCGATTCCACTATATTGGCGAGGTCGATTTGGCCGGGAAGATGGCGTTCCTGGATGGACTGGACCTGATGTGCGTGCCGACCGTCTATCCCGAGCCCAAGGGCATGTATGTCCTGGAGAGCCTTGCGCGGCACGCCGGTTGTCCTGCCGGCGCACGGCGCGTTTCCGGAGCTGATCGAGGCCACCGGCGGCGGTGAGCTTGTTCCGCCGGGAGATACCCAGGTGCTGGCGGCCAGGCTGGCCGAGCTGATGGGCGACGAAATGCGCCGGTTGGAGATAGGCCGGCGCGGCATGCAGGCGATCGGCGCGAAGTTCACGGACGATCACATGGCGAGTGGAATGCTGGAGGTCTATCGAGCGTGTCTACCGAAGTGACGTCAACCTCATCGCAGATCGGTCTTGAGGCGACGGCGATTCACAAGCAGTACCCAACGCCCACGGAGCCGCTGGTCGTGCTGCGCAGCGTGGACCTGAGGCTTTCGCCGGGCGATTCGCTGGCAATCGTGGGCCCCAGCGGGTCGGGCAAGAGCACGCTCCTGAATATCCTGGGCACGCTCGACCGGCCCAGCAGTGGCGGCGTCACGCTCGACGGCATCGATCCGTTCGCGCTCAACGAGCGCGATCTGGCGGCATTCCGCGGCCGCCGCGTTGGCTTTGTCTTTCAGGACCACCACCTGCTGCCGCAATGTACTGCTCTGGAAAACGTGCTGATGGCCCGGCTGGCGATTGGGAAAGTGCGCGACCAGGACACCGCCCGCGCCACGGAACTGCTGGACCGCGTCGGCTTGCGCGACCGGGCAACGCATCTGCCGGCCGAGCTTTCCGGCGGCGAGCGGCAGCGCGTGGCGGTGGCACGCGCATTGATGAACGGGCCACGCCTGCTGCTGTGTGACGAACCGACGGGCAACCTCGACAGCAAGAACTCTCAGGCGATTGGCCAGTTGCTCGGCTCGCTCTGCGGCGACGGGCAGACGATCGTCATTGTGGTGACGCACAGCGCCGCGCTGGCCGGAGTGTTTGCGAGGCGCGCGCGACTTGAGGAGGGCCGTTTGGAGTAGTGCCGCCGGCGCCCTCACCGGCGGAGCCACTCGCGCAAATGACCGCCAGTGGGGGCACTGGCGGCACTCATGCATATGTCCCGATTGCGTTACATCCTCCTCAGCCTCTGGCATTTTCGCGCGGCGAATCTCGCCGTGATTGCGGGCATCGCTGTCGCAGCCGCCGTCCTCTCCGGCGCTGATGGTGGGCGACAGTGTGCGCGGCAGCCTGCGCAAGCTGGCCGTGCAGCGGCTGGGGCAGACCGACTACGCGATCATTTCGGCGGGCTTCTTCGCCGATGGCCTCGCCGGTCGAATCGCCGACGATTCCGGATTCCGCCAGCGATTCCAGAGCTGCGTCAGTGGGATTCTCCTGCGAGGTGGTGCAACCGACGATGCCGCCGACCACATCGTCGCCGGGGTTCAGATCGTCGCGCTCTCCGGATGGGTCGAGGTGCCGGCGGACCACTGCATCATCAATGGCGAACTTGCCGATGACCTGCGCGTCGCCCAGCCGGGGAAGGCAATCCGGTTGAAGCTGCCATCGCTTGAAGACCTGCCGCGTGAGGCGGCGCTGGCCCGGCGTGCCGCCAACGAGGTCACGACCGATCTGCCGCTTGAGGTCTCATCGATCGCGCGCGGGACGACCATGGCGGCGATGTTCAATCCCGCCGGCGGCCAGCGAGCGCCGCGCATCGTCTGGGTGAACCTGAGAGATCTCCAGCGAGCCATTGGCCAGCCCCGGCGCACCAACATGCTCCTCGTGCAGTCGCGTGGCGACACATCCGATGCTAAGGGCGCGTGCGCAGCTCAATGCGATCCTTCGATCGGTGGTGCAGCTCGACGACCTGGGCCTGACCGCCAGCAAAGGCGGCAATGATGAGCAGGTCCTCGGCTCGCGCAGCACCTACATCGTCCCCGCTGTCGAGCGCGACGCCGACGAGGCCGCGGCCGCTGCGCATATCCCGCTTCGCAAGGTCTCGGTTTACCTCATCAATAATGTGGTGCGGCTGCCGGCCAACGCGCGTCCGGAGAAGACCATCCACTATGCCATCGGCGCCGGCATCAGCTCGCTGGATGACACCGTGCTGAAGGATGACCAGATCGCCGTGAACCAATGGACGGCCGAACAGCTCGGCGCCAAGGTTGGCGATGAGATTCGCCTGGACTACTACCAGCGCCAAAGCAATGGCGAACTGCGCGAAGTGCGCGGCGAGCATTCCTTCACTGTCGCTCGCATCATTCCCATGCAGGGCCTTGGCGCGGATCGCACGCTCACGCCCGCCTACAAGGGCCTGACCGATGCCGACCGCTTCAGGAGCTGGCAGGCGCCACAGGGCCTGACAATCCGCCGGGAACTGGTCACCGATGAGGATGAAACATACTGGAGACAGTACAAAGCCGCTCCGAAGCTGTTCCTCAGCCTCGCGGCCGCCAACCGCCTCTGGGGCGGCGAGTACGGGCGGATCAACAGCATTCGCTACGCTCTTGCTCACGCCGAATCGTTCCAGCGAGAGCTGCTCAATCGCATCGATCCGGCGCAGGTCGGCCTGAGTTTCCGCGCCATCAAGGCCGAGCAACTTGCTGCCGCCAGCGGCAGCACCGATTTCTCGATGCTTTTCATCGGGTTCAGCTTCTTCCTCATTGTGTCGGCCGCGCTGCTGGTGGCCATGCTGCTGCGTCTGAATATCGAGCAGCGCTCCCGCCAGTTTGGCCTGCTCGCCGCCGTCGGATTCACGGGCCGATCGCTCACGCGGCTTGCGTTGGCCGAAGGCGCTGTGCTGGCATCGCTCGGGTCGGCGATGGGGCTGGCGCTGGGACTGCTCTATACGTGGCTCATGCTGGCGGCTCTGCGGTCGCCAACCTGGTGGCGCGGCGCTGTGGGCACATCGGCGCTGTCGCTCTATGCCGATCCTCTCACCCTGATCATTGCGTTCATCAGCAGCGTTGTTGTCGCGATGCTGGCGGTGATCTGGGCCGTACGCCGGCTGCGCCGGTCGCAGGCCGCGACGCTTCTGGCTGGCGGCTGGCAGCGCGACGTTCGCCTTGCCCACTCGCGCGGCCGGGCGTCCCAGACGGTCGGCATCGGTTGCCTGATCGGAGGAATCGTCCTGCTCGCGGGATCTCGCTTCCTGCGGATATCCGAGCAAATCGCTTTCCTGGGCGGCGGCGCACTGCTGCTGGTGGGCTGTCTGTCGCTCCTGGCATATCGACTTGCGCCGGTGCGCCACGCCAGCGCATCACTCTCATTGCCCGCGTTGGCTTTTCGCAACGCCTCGCGCAGCCGCTCGCGGAGCCTTGCCGCCATCTGCCTGGTGGCGCTGGCGAGTTTCCTGCTGGTGACGGTCTCGTCGATGAAACAGCGTCCGCCGGCCGACACACACGACCGGGCGTCCGGCACGGCCGGCTACCAGCTCATGATCCGCGCCGATGTGCCGCTCCTGGGTAACCTCAACACGGACGAGGGCCGCCGTCTGCTTGGCATCTCCGATGAGAAGCTCAAGGACCCCATCTGGCAACGCATCCACTTCACCAACGTCCGCGTTTTCGCCGGACAGGATGCGAGTTGCCTCAATATCACCCGTCCCACCAGCCCGACAATCCTCGGCATCCCGGCGGAGCTTGAAGCCGCGATCGGCGCGAATCGCTCCGCGTCCTTCGCTGCTCAGGTGCCGATCATCGCCGACGCCGAGAGCGCCACCTACATCCTCAAGCTCTCGATTGGCCAGACGCTCAAGGCCGCCGATGAATTCGGCCGCCCGGTGGACCTGGAGCTCGTCGCCACGATTCCGCACAGCATGTTCCAGAGCGAGTTGCTGATGCTCGACGGCGATTTCCGACGGCTGTTCCCGTCGCAGAGCGGCTTCGGGATGGTGCTGGTGCGCGCCGGCGATGCCGACGCGGCGAAGCTCGCCGAATGGCTGCCGCGTCAGCTCAAGGACTTTTCCGTCTCGGTCGAAACCACCGCCTCGCGGCTGGCGCAATACCAGGCCGTCGCCAACACCTACCTCTCGACATTCCAGATGCTCGGCTCGCTGGGCCTGCTGCTCGGGACGATCGGCCTGGCGGCCATGCTCCTGCGGACACTGGCCGAGCGGCGCGGCGAGATGGCGCTGCTGGCCGCGATTGGCTTTGCGCGCGCTCGGCGGCTTGGCCTGGTGCTGACGGAGAACGCCATGCTGCTGATCGTGGGTCTGCTGGTGGGCGTGGCTTGTGCGCTGGTGGGTGTTGTGCCAACGATTATTGCATCAGCGCGGTCAATCAACTGGAGCGCGTTGGCGGCGACGCTGGCTGGTGTCTTGGTTGTGGGCCTGCTATCCCTCACGATCGCGCTCTGGGCCGCGAGCCGGCATATCACCTCCGCCGACCTGCGCGGAATGATGTCTGCGGAAGCGTCAGCGCCCGCCCCAGACCTGAGCGGGCGCTGACGCTTCCGCTTCAGACAGACTCACCCTTCCGCGCCGCCCAACTCGCGGTTGTGGAACAGCCACATTCCGGCCGTCAGCGCGAAGAACGTGTACACCGTGGCATAGCCCAGCGCGTACGCCACATAGCCCCAGATCACGCTCAGGCTTACCGCCGTCGGGTCGGTGGCAAACTGCGCCACCGCGATCTTCCTGAAGATCGTGTTGCGATTCAGGTCGAAGATCTCCAGGTACGGCAGCAGTGTGCTGGCAAGCACCGCGAACGCCTTCATGATGAAGGCCTGGCCGGTCAGCGGATAGAGGAATCGGGTGAGGTTGCCGGCGATGTAGATCAGGATCACCACCGGCAGGTTCACCACCAGCGGCACGCGCGTCGAGATGGCGACGCTCACGGCCGCCAATACGCTGATCTGCAACCATTTGAGCACGAGCGCGGGCACGAGTCCCGAGAGATGCATCAGCCGCAGATCGGCCAGTTTCCGCAACGACTGATCGTCGAGCGTGTCGGAACGGATCAGTTCGTCCGTCGGCACGCGCGACCACGTCGCCAGCGCCAGCACCACGCCCAGGATCGCCACCGCCATGAGAGCGGCCGAGATGATGCCGAGGTATTTGCCCAGCAGCACCTCCCATTTCTTCACGGGCTTGCTCATCAGCGTGAGCATCGTGCGGTCTTCGATCTCCTCGAAGATCGACTTGCTGGTTGCGAAGAGCGTCGTGATCAGCACGAGCAGCAGGATGATGTCCAGCGCCACCGACTTGAACATCACCGTGTCTTCGCTGAGGGTGAAGAACGGCAAGAAGCTGAAGATCAGCAGGATGGCGCAGCCGACGGCCAGGAGCAGCCCGTAGATCGGCTGGACGATGGCCTCGAGAAACGTGTGGCGGAGGATGACGAAGGTTCGGTACATTCGGCGGGCATTCTACAAGCTGCGGTGTCCAGAGCAAATCCCGCCGAGGCAGTGAGGCAGTGGCGCAGGCCGCCGGCCGGCCGCGGCGTTGATCGGGCTTTGCGGTAGCCGGGCTGAGCAGGCGCCGCGTGATCCTCGCGTTCTTACCTGAGCCGCCGGTTTGCCTCGGCGATGGCCCGCAACTGATAGGCGCGATTGTTGTCCGATGTGATGCTCAGTTTGCTGTCGCCATGGTCGAACACCCACACCGCCGCCAGTGGCACGCCCGATGTCTCGATGGCCGCCAGCATCGCGCGATACTTCGCTTCGCCGTCCGCTTCCCCGTCGCCCACGCCGAACTCGCCGACGAACAGTGGCTGGCCGATCGCCTTGGCCACCTGCATGATCTCGCCCAGGTGCCGCGTCACATCGCCATAGGCATGGATGCTGATGACGTTGACGGGCGGCGGGTTGTCGGCGGAAAGCATCTCCTGGAACTGCTCCGGGGTGTCTTTGCGCCAGGTCTTCTCCTTCCAGTTGTGCCAGGCGGACTCGCGCAGGACCGAATCGCCGGTCGAGATGATGCGATGCGGGTCGTACTTGCGCACTTCTGTTGCGAATTCCTGAAAGGCGCTGCGAATGGCTTCGTAGGTCAGCTCATCGTCGGCGCTGCGCGTGGTGGGTGTGCCGAGCGACGGAACGACTGGCGGCCGATGCTGCGCGGCATTGGGCAGGTTGGCGTCCAGGTTGTATTCGTTTCCGAATTCCCATCCCCAGATGGCCGGCGAATCCTCGTAGCGCTGCACGATGTCGCGGACATACTCGCGCATGTACTGCCGGGTGCGGCTCCGCGGGTTGCCCCATTGGTTGACGCTCTCGCCAACCAGGTCGGGCAAGGCGGCGGTCTGCCAGAACAGGCTGGGGACCAGTCCCACGCCGTGCTTCTCGGCCGAGCGGACGACATCGTCCAATCGGCGGAGAAACTCTCCCTTATTCTCGCGGTAGAGCTTCTGATCGATAGGCCAGAAGCCGCATCCCATGATCCGGCAGAACGGGATGCCCGCGTCGGCCAGTTGTCTGAACCCCGCATCGTAACTGGTGTTCTTCTCGTCCTTGAGATGACGATAGAAGGCGTCGAAGTAGTTCACGCCGATTCCGCGGAACGGCCGGCCATTGCGCACGACCATGCCCTTCTCAACATACAGGCCCGGAGGCGGAGCCGATGCGGACGCATCCGAAGCCAGAAGAAAGGCAACCAGCATTGCCGCCAGAGACGAGCGAGGCATCATGCCGCTGATTATGCCGCGCTGCGCGGGAATGTCATTCGACTTCGCGGCGAATAAAGAAGCGTCGGGTATTACACCGACGCTTCCCTGCTTCCCGTAGGCATCAAAAATGATAGTGGCAGCGGCGTCCCGCCGCTGATTGGCCAAACTCCAGGCAGCGGCGTCCCGCCGCCGATGCTTACGGCTCGGCCGTCGTGGCGCTGCCGTTCTTGATCGGCACGCCCGACGGCAGTGGCTCCTTCTGCATGGCCGACGGCAGCGGGCCTTTGTACGGAACCGGCGGCGCGTACTCGGGCTGCTTGGCCTCATACGCCGGCAGCGGCGCCACTCCCAGCCGGTCCAGGGCGTTGTTCACGGCCTCGTCGTTGGGATTCAGCCGGTACGCCTGGCGCAGGTAATACTCGGAATCCTTGCGCTGGTTCAGCGGATCGAGCAGATACAGCCCCATCTCCCGGCGAATGGCGAAGCTGTTGATGTCCCAGTGCGCCGCCCGGCGGTAGGCGTCGATGGCCAGGTCGGCATCGCCCTTGAGCCGGTAGACCTTGGCCAGCAGGAACCAGTCCTCGGCGGTGTTCAACTCGCGGGCGCGCTTCTGGCGCGGCCCAGCTCCAGCTCGCGGTCGTCGTTGCGCAATGGCCGAGGCGATGGTGTCGAGCACCACCAGGCGGAAACTGTCCTCGTCGGCCTTGCCCTCGTTGGTGTGGCGCATGATCTGCGCGCGGCGTAATACTGCTCGAACGCCTGCTGATGCTGCTTCAACTCGTCATAGCAGACGCCAAGATAGAATTGCGAGTGGTAGTCGCGCGGATCCTGTTTGATGGCATTGCGGAACGCGCCGGCCGCGTCCTGATACATGCGCTCGGCGAAGAGTCGCTCGCCTTCGTCTCGCGACTTGACCGCCCAAGTGACTTCGCAACCGGACAGGGCGAGCAGTGACCCAACAACAGCGGCCGCTACGACAGTGCGCCAGGCGGCCAGGGTGCGTGACATAAACATGGGCTACCTCCGTGTAGCAGCCGCGCAAAATCACGCCGGACAGACCGGTCCATTGACAATAGACTATCGCGCGGCCGGAGGATTGCAAGCGCATGGCGCAAAAATCGCCTGCCATTCTACGCGGTCTGCATCGCCATGCGGGTGATCGACGCCGATTGGCGTGCCGATGCTCCGCCGATATGATGATCGTCTGGAAGGAACTGGAGCATGTCCAAGCCTGCGAGCCCCGGCCGCGTGCTGGCAACGATCATGTTCACCGACGCCGTCGGGTTTAGTGCCCGCATGGCCGAGCACGAATCGCGCACCATCGCGCTGATCCGCCGGGATATCAAGTACATCACCGCCACGTGCGCGGCCCATCATGGGCGCGTGCTGAAGAACACGGGCGACGGCCTGCTGATGTACTTCGGCAGCGCGGGCGACGCGGTGGCCACCGCCCTGAAGATCCAGGAGGCGTTTGCGAGGGCCATGGAGTGCGATGGCCCGGAGAAGACGCTGCAGCATCGCGTCGGCATCCACCTGGGCGACGTGCTTCTGGATGAGGGGGACGTCATGGGCGACGGCGTGAACATCGCCGCTCGGCTGCTGGGTGAAGCTGCGCCGGGAGGCATCTGCTTCTCGCAGACCGTCTATGACGTCGTCAAACACCGCCTGGCACTCGAAGCGACGTACCTGGGCCCGCGCGAACTGAAGAACATCCGTGAGGCGGTGCCGGTGTATCAGATCATCACCGGAGAGGCGGTCCGGCGGCGGTTGGCGCCCGACGACAGTGCCGGCGCGGCACAGTCGATGCGCGTTGCGCTGCTGCGCATCGCCATGGGCCGGGCGCGGCCGGCAAGGCCCTGTGGGGCGCCGTGGCAGTCTGCACGGTGGTGCTGCTTGCGGTGCTCCTGCGCGAACCAGACGGCACCCCCATGTGGGCGGCTTGCCGGCGGCGCAACAGAAGCCGGCGGCGACGCAGGCGAAGTTCGGGCTCTCGCCGACGGCGTCAACCAAGACCACAACACGACCGGCGCTGGCGGTAGAACTCGGCATCGGCGTCAACATGGAACTGGCGCGGATCGAGCCCGGGGAATTCGTGATGGGCAGCCCCGATGATGAGAGCGGCCGCAACTGGAACGAGAAACAACATCGCGTCAGGATCACGCGGGCGTTCTACCTGGGCATGACGGAAGTGACCCAGGCGCAGTGGAGGGCGGTCATGGGCAACGACGCGAGCAGGTTCAAGGGCGACGATTTGCCGATCGAGCAGTTGAGGTGGGGTGACGCAAGCGAGTTCTGCCTGAAGCTCTCCCAGCGCACGGGCAAGACCTTTCGCCTGCCGACCGAAGCCGAGTGGGAATACGCCTGCCGCGCCGGAAGCACCGGCGCATATGCCGGAACGGGGCGAGCGGAGGATATGGCATGGTTCACGCCGGATAGCGACGGCAAGACGCATCCGGTGGCCCGGAAGAAGCCAAACGCCTGGGGGCTCTATGACATGCACGGAAATGTCTGGGAATGGTGCCTCGACTGCTTCGCAGATGAGTATCCGGAAGGCTCTATGACCGACCCCACGGGCCCGGCGCTAGGCGACTATCGTGTGATCCGCGGCGGCTCGTGGAATACGCCTTCCGGGCGTTCAGCGTGGCGCTGGAAGATGTGGCCCGGGTACGCGTGGGCCGACATCGGGTTTCGATGCGTCATGGAGTCCCCCTAGCCGTTGTGTCTATGGAATGCCCCCTGGAGGATCAGCCATGCGCAAGACCTGCTATTTCTCGGGGCGGGTTCAGGGGGTGGGCTTTCGCTATACCGCGTACAACCTGGCGATGCAGTACGACGTGACGGGATTCGTGCGCAACCTCGACGATGGCAGGGTCGAGCTGGTCATCGAAGGCCCCCAGCAGGAGATGCTCGATCTGATCGCCGATATTCAGCAGAAGATGGGCGACTATGTCGAGGATCTGGCCGTGCAGGACTCGCCGGGAACGGGCGAGTATCAGCGGTTCTCAATCAGGCATTGACTCTGGCTGGCGCACGGGGCAGAGGCTCAGCACCTCGTCGATGATGAGGCGGTGAATCTTCGGATTTCCGGCGATGTTGACGTGATTGGTATTGGCCTCGAGCAGGTCCTGCCGGTTTCCGCGCACGTCGCAGTTGAGCAACTTCCCCGCGCTGGGTGATTCCTGCGTCATCGGGATGCCGCGCAGGAACGGCGTGGCATCCCAGACGCTCGGCTGGTAGAAGTTGTAGCAGAGCTTCACGTTGGGTGGCAACGGCGGGGGCGAAGTCGCGTCGAACGTCACCAGCAGATCGACCGTGATCCCTTCGGCGTTGAGCCGCTGCGCGATGCGAACTGCGTCGTTGGCGCCAAAGGAATGGCCCATCAGGCAGAGAGGCTCGCGATCTTTCGCGCCCTTGTAGCGATCGATGATGATGCGCGCCAGCTCATCGGCTTGCTCCTGCTGAAACACGCATGCGCGCACGCCCTGTTCGTTGAGCTTCCGGGCCAGTTCGTTGACGCCCCCGGACCATAAGCCGATGAACGCCCGCAACAGATAGACATTCCCGACGCGAGGCCGCTGCGAATCCGGCCGGACCCACTCCATCTTTCCGGGTGTCATGGTGCCGATGCCTTCACAGCCGATGGCGAGAAAGCCGCAGGTGGCGAGGAGGCGAATCCAATGCTGGCGCAAGCGCATTGCCAGCATCATAGCGCCCTTCTCGCCTTCGTGGCCAGAAAGCCTCGGAAGTCTCGGAAGTCTCCGATTGACAACACCGTCCACTGCACTATCATACGAAGAGACATAGGGAAGGGCTCCCATGGTGATACATTGGTCTGTGCAGGTCGTGCTTGCGCTCGTGATGGCCCTGTTCGCGCTTGCGCGCAGCCGCCGGCTTCCGCGCCGAGCATGCGCCCGCCGATTCCCTCTCCGCAGGAAGTCGCCCGCGCCGAACGCCTCGTGCATGAGGTCTACGTGAGTGAATATGCGCTGCTTGCGGTTGCCGACCGCCAGGCGCTGGCGCGGAAGATGCTTCAACAGGCGGCGGCGTCGGACGATCCGGCCGCCCGTTATGTCCTGCTGCGCGAGGCGCGCGATATCGCAAGTGGCGCCGGCGATGCGAGGACTTGCGAGAAGGCGGTTGCGCGGCTGGCCGAAGCTTACGGGCTGGATCGCCTGGCGATGCTGCGCACGGAATTGGAGCACGCCTCGCGATGCGCTGCCAGCCCCGAACTACTGCGCGAGGCGGCGCACGTGTGCCTTGAATCGGTCGATCTGGCCGTGCTGGCGGATGACTACAGGAATGCCGATGCGTTCGTGCGGATCGCCGCAGGCGCGGCAAAGAGGGCTCGCGACAATGTGCTCGCGCAGACGGCGCAGACGGCCGCCGGCGCCGTGCGCGAGATGGAGGATGAGTTCGCTCGCGTGGGCGTTGCCCGCGAATTGCTGACTCAGGGGCACGACCCCGTTGCCGCCGCCAAGGTGGGGCGGTTCCTCTGTTTCATCAAGAACGACTGGACTGCCGGCTTGCCTCTGATGAGCAAAGGACCAGACTCACTGGTGGCCAAGCTGGCCCGGCAGGAGCTTGAGGATCCGCAGGAAGCACCATCTCGCCTTGCGATGGCCGAGGCGTGGTGGGATTTGGGCGAAAAGCAGACGGGATTGGCCCAGGTTCATCTGCGGCAGCATGCGGCCAGGTGGTATCGCCTGGCGCTGCCCGAGCTGAAGGGCCTGGACCGCGGCAGCGCCGAGAAGCGGATCGAGAGCGTCGAGCTGGCGGGGCTGCGCGCCGCCAATCTCGAGCCAGGCCTGCTGGCCGAGCTTTTCAAGGGAACCGAGTTCGCTCAGCTTGTCGGTACGCGGATCGATGCGCAGGTCAATTTCGACTGGGGTTTGGAGGCGCCGGACGAATCGCTGCCCAAGGATAACTTCTCGATCCGCTGGACGGGCATGCTCCGCGCTACGGAAGGGGGGCGGTATCAAATCACGGTCATCGCGAACCTCGGTGCGAGGATATGGATCGATGACAAGCTCGTCCTGGATGCGCCCGCGCTGTTGCGGTATCGCAGCGGTCAGAAGTTCGTCGTCAATCTGGGCAGCGGCATGCACCCGCTGCGCATCGACTATTGGGATACGACGGGGCTCGCGCGAATGAAGCTTCTATGGCAGCCACCCAGGTCACGAGAGGAGCCCGTTCCCGCCGGGGCCTTCTATCACGAACGCGCTCTGCGATAATCGTCAGGATCTGCCATCCCAGCGCTCGGGATCTACGAGCTCGATGAGGTCGGCGATGCCCGAGTCACTGCTGCTGCCACCACTGCCACCCGAATAGCCCCGCCGCAGCCATCAAACGAAAGGCGCACCGTGCGATGTCGGGTCATGCTTCGTCAGGGACATGGCACGTCGTAGTTGCCGCTGACCGTGAACGTCTGGCGGAAGTTGCCATCGACGCAGGTGTAGCGGAAATACAGCTTGTCGGGATCATACCTGGCCCCGGCAGGCAGTTGCGGCAGCTTGCACTGGAACAGGTGCGTCCTGCGGGCCTGCAACTGCACGCTGCCTGACCACAGCGCCTGCTTGATGCCGCCCTGCGGCGCATCGTACCAAAGCTCCACCTGCTGGGTTTCGCCGGGGTCGAGATAGGGATTGGTCATCGCCAGCGCCAGGTATTGCCCATTGATGACGCCGCGGATCAGGGGATGGTCGCGATTGTAGGTGTCGTAGTGGCGCATGGGCCTGACAAAGCTGTAGTCGCCCTCGAAGAGGGCATTGAAGTGCGAGATTCGGTGCATCCCCTTGATGACAAACTCGATTTCGCCGAGAGTTTCCCGGGTCTTGGCATCGCCGTCGGGGCCGTAGCCGGCCGGGCCGGTGAAACCGCGCCATCCCAGAAATACAGGCCTTCCAGCCCCATCATGTACGTATAGATCGCGGCGGCTTCGGCCAGGTATGGGTTGACCGGGCGCGAGCCGAGCTTGGCGCACTCGCCCCAGGTCTCCTGGTTGCCGGGCGCAGCGCCGGGATCAACTGCTTGTCCGTGATCAGCGTCCCGTGTCGCTTGTAGTATTTGCCCCCATTGAGCCAGTACAACGCATTTTCGCCCTTGGCGATGAATGCCTTTAGGAAGACCGGGCCGATCTCGCAGTCCTCGTGGCCGATCTTCACGTCATCGACATAGACTTTCTCCTGGAAGACATCGCGCCGGATCTTCCGCCGCCCCTTGTCATCGAGCACATAGTCGCCGTTGCCGTCTCGCTCGTACATTGATGACTTCTCGGCGAAGAGCGTGTGATAGTAGAAATCCTTCTGGAAGTAGTCGATCTGCCGCGAATACTCGGACCCGTAGAAGTCGATCTCGCCGCCGTTCTTAAACCATGGCCAGAGTGCGCTCATCTCCTCGTAGCGGTATCGCCCCGTGGCCGGGTCGGCCTTGCCCTCATCGCGGTTGACGAACAGGTGCTCGCCCGGCGCCTTCGAGCCATAGTGCCAGATCTTGAGCGTCCGGCCGCGCGCTGCGGCCGCGTCCCTCGCGCCGCGATACCCGTGACCGATGAAGTCGCCCCACGCGCTGATGTATTCATCGTTCAGTATGCCCAGAGTGTCGCCATTCTTCACCTCGGGATCCTTCTCCTTCAGCTTAGCCAGTCGCTCGGGCAGAAGCTCGGGATGCTCCTTGAGCAGCTTGGCCGCGATGCTGGGCCACATCTGCTCCTCGTCCCAGCCATAGATGCCGGCGTCGTAAGGCCCATATCCGCCCGCGCCCCAGGCCTCGTAACAGGTGCGGCCGAGTTTGTAGGCACTTTCGGCCGACACGAATGCGGAGCGATGATCGGCGTAGGCCTTCAGGTCGGCATATTTCCCCGGCTCCTTCTCCACCCATTTTCCGATGAACATGACCTGAAGGTCGGGCGTGTGAAACCACGCTCGCTGGCTGATCGGCAGATTGTCCTGCTCGCATTTGACGCTGGCCATCGAGGTGAAGCCTCGATCAAGCGGGCCGCCGAACTTGTCCTCGTCAGTGAATCGCCGCGAGTTCCAGACCGCCATGAACCGCTTGGGCAGGGCGAACGGCGGGAACCGCTCGAAGTTGATCACGTTGTACGCATGCTGCGGCTCGAAGGAATAGTCGTTGTCCTTCAGCACGGGCGTCTCGTTGAGAGTCGCAAGCACAACAGGTGGCGAGCCGGTGATCTCGTTGCCGGCGCAGTCCTTCCTGCCTTTGAGGTATTGGGTGTTGCGCGGTGGCTGGCTTGCGCGGACAATCTCAAAGACGATTGCGGCCTTCGCGACCGACTTGCCGCCGCTCGTCGCCTCCACCTCGATGTAATACCTGCCCACCTGCGGCGGGAAGGAATAGTGCGCGGCGAAGACGCGGTAGAGCCGCTGCGCCGCGGCTCGTCGCGCCGCGGCTGTTCAGGGCCCCAGCCGGCCTGGTTGACGCCGTCGCTGGATCGCAGCATGCATCGCACCGAGTCATGGTCAACGGGGATGCGGAAAAGATAATGCACGCCCGTCTTCGGCAGCGACGCGCAATCGATCTGTTGCCCGCTGGTGAGCTTCATCAGCTCCTTGCGCCTGCGGCGTCGGGTCCCCATTTCCACAACTGAAACTCAATCGGTGCGCCCGATGACGACGGCTTGGGGAACTCGCCTTTGATCCCGACTCCGAGCACGCCGTCGGCCAGCGAGGCGGCGCCTGTGCAGAACAAGATGGCGGCGATACTCAAGGTGAACGATCTCATCTGATGCTCCTGGTGCTCCGGAGTCTAAGGGATGCGGCGACGATGCAAAAGCGCCAGCCCCGACAGTGGCAGGATCAACAGCGATCCAGGCTCGGGAACGGTTGTATAGCTGTTGGCCGATAAGCCGTCGGCGAAGCGATCACAGTCTTCTCACCATCTCCATGTTGCAGTGGCGCAGCTCGATCTTTCCCGCTGCGTCCAGCTTCAGGCCGCCGCCGGGACGATACGAGAGCAGGATGTGGTCGGCGATGAGATCGACATCCTCAAAGCCCGCCAGCGCCAGCTTCTGCCGCTGCCGCTCGACGATCTCCTCCAGGTCGCGCGAGTTGATCAGCCCCATGTTGCGGGCCTGCAGCGCGTCGATGGGCGTCCAGTATCCCATCTCCTCGGGAGCGCGGTTGTCTTCCAAACCGCGCCAATAGCCCCAGATGGTGATGTAGTCGGGCTCGAGTTGCAGGACGGGCATGCCTTCGGGGGAAAGGACCTTCCGCGCCCGCTCGAATCGGCGTGCGTCCATCACGTTGCCCGTCATGCCGGCCGGCTTGGCCGTCACATAGATGGCGCGCGGGTAGATGGTCTTCACGCCCCGGCGGTGCATCTCCAGCGCCAGCGCGAATTTCTCAAACGGGCTGTTGTACCCTTGCAGCAGCAGCCGCTTGTACTGCGGATCGCGCAGGTCCCCCGGCGGCAGGTCGCCCACGCGCGAGACCTTCCACACGAGATGGATGCGGTCCTTGGTCTGCGTGTACCAGGTGCGGCCGGATCGCGAGAGTTGGATCTGCTTGCTGCGCCACCGCTCGGGCAGGAAATAGTTGAACAGCTCGGGGTCCTTGCCCACCACCCAGAGGATGCCATTGGTGCTCTCCGCACGTCCGAAGATGTAGTCCACCCCCATGATCGTCACCGGCTTGAGCTGCGGCGGAAATTCGATCTCGTGAGTCGGATGGAAGCGGTCGCGCTGCAGGTACAGATACCGGCTGCGCAGGGCGGCCTTGACCATCTCCTCATTCTCCGGCGTGCGCGAGAGCAGCTCGTAATCCACCAGCGCATAGGCGGTGCTGCCCGTGCTCTTGCGCTGGCAGACGGTCTGGCCATTCATGCGCACGATGAAGTGCGAGGGCTTGTGGTCGGCCACGAAAAACCCCTTGGCGCGAAGGTCCTCCTCGACGCGCTTGGTCAGCGCGGCCAACTCCGCCTGCTGCCTGGCCTCGTCGAAAAAGGACTGGCGGTAGGCATCGACGGCGTTGATGCCCTTGATCCAGGCATACAGCAGGATGTACGAGCGGAGGATGTCCACTTCCACGCTGGCGTGGCGCGCGATCTTCCGCAGGATGCGGTCGCGCGAGCGCCCGGTCTGCCAGAGCTGCAATCGCTCGGGAGGCACATGAATCGCCAGCGGCTTCTGCGTCAGAATGCGCAGGTTGCGCGGGCCGTAAAGGCCTTCGCGCAACTCCATCAGCAGCGAGAATTCCTCGAAGGGGCTGTTGAACTCCGCATTGATCGCGCGGGACAGCGTGAAGGTATCCAGCGGGATGTCCTCGCCCACGCGCGACCATTTCACCACCAGGTCCAGCGACTTCACCGGATGATGCGCCAGCGGCTTGGTTGGCACGCGATAGACCGTGCTCGTCCCGTGCAGACGCTCGCGATGCTTCTCGAACCATTCGGTTTCGTACCAATTCTCCGGCCGAAGGTGCTCGAGGAACGGCAGGCCGTCCTCGGTGATGTACTGATCGCCATCATCCTCGGTCTTCAGGTGAACGTAGTTGACGCCCAATATCCGCAGAAACGCCGCGCCGGGCGGCAGGGCCTGGCGCTCGCCTTCGTAAATGATGTCGCGCCCGACCCTCTCCTGGGGCTCGCCGAACAACGGATCGCGAAGAACGGCGCTCATGCCGGCTCCCCGGCCGGCTCCGGCAATGCGAGATTGTCGATGTACCGCTCTTCGAATTGCGGATCGAGATTCAGCTCTACCACCTTGAGGTTCCGGCCAACATTGGAAAGCTCGTGGAGGATGCTGCTGTCGAGCAGTGCCAGATAGCGCCGGCAAGCGAGCTGTTGCCGACCGGCTGAATCTGACCCGGCGCGAAGCCCGGCAGCAGTCCGCAGTTGATCGCGGCCGCCGCCGACATGTGCGTGCCGAATCCGCCGGCGAGATAGACCGTCTTGATCTGCTCGGCGCGCACGCCCACGCGGTCGAGAAGCGTGAGTATCCCCGCGGCGATGGCGGCCTTGGCCTGAAGCAGCCGCGAGATGTCCAACTGCGACACGACGATGTCGCGGCGGCCCTGGCCAAGGGCGATCCGCAGCGCCGTGTCATGGTCGCCCCACGGCAGGAGGTGTTTGTCGGGATCGAAGATCGCTTCACGATCAAACCGACCCGTGGCCATGAGCAGGCCAATGCGTCGGGCTTCAGCGAGGAAATCGACATAGGCCGACCCGCACAACCCCGTCGGATGGCCGTTCTTCGAGTTGCCGATCCACTCCGTCGAGATCGAGAAGGGCGCCCGGCGAAGCTGGATATGGCTGATGGCGCCATCGCCGGCGCGAATGCCACACGACAGGCCCGCGCCCTCGAACGCCGGTCCGGCGGCCGTGGCGCAGCCGTAGAGCTTGCCGTTGTACTTGAGGATGATTTCGCCGTTCGTGCCGACGTCGACAAGCAGGCTCGGCCCCTCGTCATAGAGCAGCCCGCTGGCAATGACGCCGGCGCTAAGGTCCGCGCCTACATACGCGGCCGGCCCGGGCAGCAGGTGTACGGGAGCCTGCTCGCGGCAGATCCCGGCGCAGTGATCCCCGAAGATCTGACTTGCGGGCATGATCCGATGCGCCAGGAAGACCGGCGTAAACGGCGAAGTCCCCATCGAAGCCGGATTGACGCCTGCCACGAGGTGCAGCATGGTCGTGTTGCCGGCGAGCGTCATGCACCTCACCTGTTGAGGCGAGATGGCCGCCGATGCGAGGGCCTGTACGATCAGCGGCGCGATGGTTCGTGCCGCTACCGCCTGCTGGAGTTGCGACACCATGGCCGGATCGTTGCAGCAGAGCGTGATGCGCGTGACCACATCGTCGCCCAGGTGCATCTGTTGGTTGAACGCCGCCGCCTGCGAGACAACCGCGCCATCGCTCAGATCCACCAGCAGCACGGCCACCGTTGTCGTGCCGATATCGACGGCCACTCCGAACTGCGCCGTGCCCGGGCGGTCGCTGATCGAAGTAATGAGCCAGTGGTCCTCGCGCAATTCAACGTCGAGATGGTATTCCGCTGCCTGCGCCAAGGCGGCCGGCTTCCACTGCGCCTCGGCGCGATGCGCACGGCGCGATCGCCGTCGCACTGGTTCTCGACCAGCCGCCGCAAGCCTTCCAGTGCATCACAGCCTGACGGCAGATCGCTGTGCCTGAAGGTCGGCCGCTGCGCCAGCGGGTGGTGCGCCCGCGGAACATTGATGCGATAGTCGGTCACGATCTGCGGCTGATAGGCCAGCAGCGACCGCGGCGGAATGCGAATCCTCACCAGGCCCACGCCATCGCCGCCGTCGAGGCGATATTCGCAGCCGCGCAGCGCCAGCGGCTCATAATCGGCCTCGATGCGCTCGCCGGTGGCAATGTTAACCAGCGAGCCGGTCAGCAATTCGATCGTGCAGCCGTCGCAGATGCCCCGCTGGCCGCAGCGGGTATTCAGCGGCAGACTGAGCTGCCGCAGCAGATCGACGAGGCGCTGCTGATGGCGGTCGGCCGGAATATGGACCAACTGCCTGGCTTGTGCTGACTCGATTTCGAGGCTTAATGGTTGCGGCATGCCCGTCTTATGTGGTTGACGTAGTTCCCAAAACTTCTACATTATAACCGCTATAGCGTGCGATGGTATGACCTGTTGAGGTGTTGACGTGTGGACCAGGAGCGATTTCTAACAAGGGTATCGCAATGGCAGACCTTCAAGGCATTAGTAACGCAATCATCAAAGGCAACCGTGTCGAGGCCACCAAGCTGACCAGGCAGGCGATCGATGAGAAGATCGATCCCAAGACGCTGCTGAACGCGATGGTGACGGCGATGGACGAAGTCGGCCGGCGCTTTCAGTGCAACCAGGTGTTCGTGCCTGAGATGCTCATCGCCTCCCGCGCGATGAAGGAGAGCATGGCGCTGCTGGAGCCGCTGCTGGTCAAGGCCGGCATCAAGCCCGCCTTCAGCGCCGTCATCGGCACCGTCCAGGGCGACCTGCACGACATCGGCAAGAACCTCGTGGCCATGATGTGGAAGGGCGCCAACTTCGGCGTGATCGACCTTGGCACCAACGTCACGCCCGATGCTTTCGTCGATGCCGTCAAGAAGAACGGCGCCGCGGTGGTGGGGCTCTCGGCCCTGCTGACCACGACCATGCCCAAGATGAAGGACACGGTCGAGGCCCTGCGCAACGCCGGGCTCAAGCAGGTCAAGGTCGTCATCGGCGGCGCGCCCATCACCCAGGAATACGCCGACCAGATCGGCGCCGATGGCTTTGCCGCGGATGCGGCCAGTGCCGTCTCAATCGTCCGCAAGCTCATGAACGCCTGAGCAGTTGGGTGGCATGCTCACGCCGGCCGCGAGCGATCTCCATCTGTGAGATGAGCTGGATTCGGCCGGCGTGGGCATGCTCGTCGGATGCGCAGTGGGCGTTCCGCATGCCCACGCCCGGCGAGCAACCTTCAGCGGCGAAAGTGAATCTTCAGCGCCGGGCGGCGTGGGCATGGCACTCAGTTCATTCCAACTCGCACCCTCGCGTGCGGTTGTGCATGCCCGCCGGCACGTCCCGATAATCGCGTTGATCTCAATACAAGCTGCGGCGTCCTCAACCGCCCGCCGGCGCCGGCCGATATTGCAATCGGGAGAGTGCATGAAAATCGCGTTGATCCTGATTCTCACTCTGGCGTTGGCCGGCGCTGCGTGCTTCACGCGCCCCGGCAAGCGGGAGTTCATGCTCCATCTGCTCGACAAGCAATACCCCGAGGGCGGGGCATGGCAGGCGGCGGAGCTCCAGCGCGCCAATCAGTTCGTGCAGGGCGTCACGTTCAAGGATCGCTGGCTGTGGATTGACGTGCAAAAGGACGGGCAGACGCTCTACACAGGCGTCTTCGCGCATTGGTTCGCCAGAGGCGCGGCAAGGCCCGGCAGCGAGGCCGACGCCACGGAGCTGGCGAAAGTCGTACGCTGACGCAGGGCCTGTCTGAATCGCCCGGCGTCAATCGAAAATCGCAACTCCAAAATCGAAAATCGAGACATCACGGCGCCGGCCGCCGGACCGGCGTCGCCTGTGGCCGGATCGACAGGATCCAGGCGTTGGCCCGGCCGACCGTGCCATCTTCCGCCTTCATGCAGCGTGCCAGCGCCTCGCTGGCTTCGATCAGGTCCGCCGATGCCAGCGAATACATGCGCTCAAAGATCGCCCGGGCTTCTTTCACGCGGTCGGCCATCAGCAGCAGATTGCCGCGCGCCATGAGCGTGGCGGGGTCTTCGCCGGTCATCTTCAGGAGCACATCGTCATAGACCTTGCTGTTGACCTTGATGGCCGCCAGAACCAAGCACTTTCGCGGCGGGATGATGCCGTTGGCGGGAATGGTTGTGGGCAGCGTCGCGCCGGCCATCTGCTCCTCGCGGAAACGGTTGAAGAGCTCAACGTCGGCCGCTTTCGCGACGTTCAGGCACTCGGCCACGGCCAGGATCGCCTCCGACGTGCCGATCATGCTGGAGATGTTGAAGAGGCTCTTGGATTCCGCCATCGCCTGGTCGGCCTGACCGAGCGACAGCAGCGCCTTGATGCGGAGCTGGAGCACGGCCTCTACCGAGCGCGTATCGCCGGGGAAACTCAGGATGCCCTCGAGCGACAGATCGGCGACCTCCTTGTACATCTTGGCCGTCAGCAGATTGCGAAGCTGCAAGCGCGACTCGGCCAGCGTCCGGGTGCGCATGCGCTGGCGGATGGCCTCCACGGCCTGCTGCCGCACGGCCGGATCGGTGCTGGCGAGTTGCTCATTGATCTCGGCTATGGTGGCCGCTTCGCCCTTGATTCGCGGCACGGGCCGGTCAATGGGGCGCGTGGCCTGCGCCTGCGCAAAGCCGCTCATGGCGCCCGCCGTTACGATGGCGGCAACGTACCCGAAATGGTGGAATCGCTTCATCATGATGTCGGATCCTCCCGGAACTCCCGTCAAACTCCTATTGCATCAGCCGCCGTCCCTGTTCTTGAACGGCACTCTCTTGAGCTGGTGGGGCAACTGCGCCTCAAAGATCCTGGCAGGCTCGGGGCGGGCAACGTCGCGATCGGCCCAGGGAACCTGCGCGAGTTGCAACATGGCCGCGTCAGGCTTGCTGACGACGCGCTTGGGATGCAGGTGGGGCACGATCGCCTCGGCCACGTTGGCCCGCATCTGCGGGCGCTGCTGCAGCCAGGGGGTATTCGCCTGGTCGATGGCGCCGGTGCCCGCGGCCAGCCCGGCCGGTTGCGGGCTGCGGCGCAGCCACGGACAATCGGCGACCTCAACCGCCGCCAGGTCGGGCTTGTTCGGATCGCGGCGCCGCTGCAGGACCGGCAGGGTCGCCTGATAGATATACACGCCGCCCGCGGGCCGGGGCGAGCGACGAACCCACGGCATTTGAGCCAGCGTCACGATGGCCGACTCGGGCCGATTCGGAATACGGCACCAGGGGATCTCCGCCAGATGAATCGCCGGCTCCTCCGCCACCTTGGCATCGGCGGCATCGCCCTGCGCGGCCGGCCGCTGGGGGCCTGTGGGGGTGAGCGTGGACGCCGCCTCGCGATCGGTCAGGCTGTGGAGCATGTACGCAATCGCGGCCAGCAACAGCAACCCTACGGCGCCGGCGGTGAGGGAGGAGATGACCTTTTGCTGAGTCACGATGAGTCTCTCTTGCGTACAGACTCATCTACACCGGGCCGTCGCGCGTGTTGCCAGCCGTTGCGCAACAGTACGGGAAACCCCATGGGCAGGCTGTGTGACCGGCAGCCGCTCAGATCGTCGGCGGGGGCGTCTTGGGCTTTGGTTTGCCCGGGCTGCGCGGCTCCATAAGGTTGCCGATGCTGTGGATTCGCCAGCCGCTGTCGGTCTTGCGGAGCTCGACGATGAATCGCCAATCATCGACCGCTCCACCCTCCAGGTGCAGCCGCATGTTGGTGCGAGCGCCCGGCATGCCGGCCGTCTCGAAGAAGTCGAAGATGTTGTTGCCCGCGGCGTTGAGCACGCGGCCCCGCTTGGCCACCAGTTCCCATCGCGCCTGGAATTCGGCAAGGGTGAACGATCGCGACAATGTCTCGTTCAGGAGCTTGTAGGCGCCGGCGTAGTCGCCCTGGCTGACGCGCTCGCCGAGCTGCTGGATGGTGCGGTTGATCTCGCGGCGGTCGATGTCGAGGCGGTACTCGCGGACGCGGTAGATCGTGAACCCCGCGCCGGCAAAGATCACGGCCAGCGCGATCCCGCCCCACGCCAGCCCCATCCCGCCCTGCGTGCCGTTGCTCCGGCGAATCTGCACCAGCGCGATCAGCCCGCAAACCAGCGCGCCGATCCCGACGATCGAGAACAGCACCCAGGGGATGCCCATCGCCGTGGCCAGGCCGAGCACAATGGTCACGATCGCCAGGTTATTGATGGCGACGTACTCGCTGGGTGTGACGCCGGCCGTCGTTGACATCTTGTGCAGGGCGGCGATGGGGTCGGGCGGCGTTTGTGGTTCAAGCTGCGGCATGGGAAAAACCGATCCTGCTACAGGCCGATAATGTCGGCCAGGTTCTCGCCGCGAAAGTAAACGCATTATGACAAAAGGTCAACTCATCGACCAGATCCTGCGCGGCGAATCCGACGGCGCAATCGGCCTTCCTCGAACAGTTTGACGAGCCGGAGCTGCGAGAGTATGTACAGCGGCTCACCGAGCTCAGGAATGGCGTCATCCGCGTCAGTGGCTGGCGGCCAGACAGGCAGAGCGGCGAGGCGCCGATCGCCTGCCGCCGGGCCGGTTAAGCAGCGAGATAACGATGTCTTTGTGTCAGGTCCACTGGTTCAGCCAGGTGTTGCTCAAGCAGGTGGGGATGTACGTGCTGCTGCCCGATGGCGGCAAGCCGCCATTCGCCACGTTCTACCTGCTCCACGGCCTCTCGGATGACTACACTATCTGGCTGCGC
This sequence comes from uncultured Phycisphaerales bacterium, assembly GCA_963836515.1. Lineage (GTDB taxonomy): Bacteria > Planctomycetota > Phycisphaerae > Tepidisphaerales > Tepidisphaeraceae > CAWIJX01. Next base: position 88,680 of record CAWIJX010000004.1, on the reverse strand, counting down.
CGCACGCGCATCGAGATGTACGCCGCCGAATTGCCGCTGATGGTCGTCATGCCCGATGGCTTTCGCGGGTTCTATACCAACAACGACGAAGGCCCGGCCTACGCCCGCTACATCGGCGAGGAACTGCCTTGCTTCGTCGAGCGCAACTTCCCGGCCCGCGCCGAGCGCGACGCCCGGTTCATCGGCGGTTTGTCGATGGGCGGCTACGGCGCGATGCGCATTGCGATGCAATACTGCGATCGCTACAGCTTCGCCGCGAGCCATTCGGGCGCGGTGGGCCTGGGAAGTATCGCGCTGCGCGAGTTCGACGGCGGTTTCCCCAAGGAAGAATATCGGCGGATTTTCGGCCGCTCGCCCCAGGGCTCGGAGCACGACCTGATCCACCTGGCCAAACAGGCCAGGAGAAAGAAGCTGCTCCCGAAACTCATGGCCGACTGCGGCACGGAGGATTTCCTTCTCTCGCAGAACCGCAAGTTCCACGCCGACCTGGAGAAACTCGGCGTGCCGCACAGCTACCGCGAACACCCCGGCGAGCACAACTGGGATTACTGGGACCTGCATGTTCGCGAGGTATTGGCGGAGATTGCGAAGATGATCTGAATTGTGCCGCCAGTGCCCCCACTGGCGGACCCTCGCGCGCCACGCAATAGGAGATACGCAATACGCGATTCACCTTCCCCGATCCCTATTGTCAATCGACTCGCCCTGCCCGCCCCGCTACATTGGGCCCATGCTATCCCGCCTCTATGCCCTCTCCCTCCTGGGCCTCTGCGCCGGCTGCGCAGGCTCCTTCCATGACAACCCGGACCTGCTCGTCTTCGTTCCCGGCGCTGGCGGCAATGGCGCGTGGTACGACGGCCTGCGCCAGGGCCTGAAAGACGGCGGGGTTGCCATCACGAGCAGCACGTTCAAGTGGGGGTGCCCACGCCACTGTACATGATGAACCTGCAGGACCGCGGCATCCATTCGGCCGCCGAAACGCAGTTGTCGCAGGAACTGGCCGGGTGGCGAGCGAAACATCCGACCGGCCCGGCCGCCATCATCGCGCATAGCGCCGGCTGCGGCGTGACGCTGGTGCGCTGTCGCGCCTGCCCGAGAGCGACAGTGTCGATGTTGTCGTCCTCCTGGCGCCATCGGTATCCCCCGGCTATGACTTGCGCCCGGCCTTGCAGCACATCTGCGGCCAACTCCATGTCTTCTACAGCGAGGGCGACAAGCTCTGGCTCGAATGGCGCACGGGCAACTTCGGAACCTACGACAACATCAAGACGCCGGCGGCGGGACATACGGGGTTTCAGTCGGCCGACGCCCTGCCACCCGAGCTTCGCGGCAAACTCGTGCAGCACGCATATGAGCCCGCATGGGCCGATCTGGGCAACGACGGCGGCCACAACGGCTGGCTGGCCGGCGATTTCGTCCGGCAGGTTGTCGCGCCGCTGCTGAAGAGATGAAACCACAGATGAACACAGATAAACACGGATGAGAAAGCGATCCCAAATGCCTTCTGCATCTGTGCTCGATCTGTGTTCATCTGTGGTTCCCTCACTGTATCGTGCAGCACGCGACCATGCGCGGCGAGTTGTCGTTGAGCTCGCTGCCGTCGTAGTCGCCGTAGAGATGCTCGATGCGCAGGCCGTTGCGTTCCATCAGCAGCACCAGCTCGCGCGGCAAGATGAACGTCAGGTCAAACACGCGCTTCTGCCGGTGCTGCCGGCCCTGCTTGTCCATCCACAGGTATTGGTAGATCACGCGCTGAAGCTGCTTGGCCGGGCTGGGCCGGACCTCGATGGTCTTGAAGACGGTGCGATCGTATCGCGGCACGTAGAACAGCGCCGGCTCCAGCCCCGCCGTGCGCTGGCGGGCCAGGATCGCCAGGTTCGGCTGAAAGATGTCCAGCCAGAACCGCCCGCGCGGCTTGAGATCGGCGCGAATGCGCTGCAGCGCCTGGTCCTGCTGCTCCAGGCTGGTGAAGACCAGGAACGTGTTAAAGAGGAGACAGACCCAGTCGAAGGTGCGCCCCAGGTCCAGATCGAGAATGTCGCCATGAACAAGCCGAAGCTGCCGCTCGCTGACGCCCGCAAAGTCGCGCTTCCGCCGCGCGATCTCCAGCATCTTCGCATCGTGATCGATGCCGACGACGCGGTGCCCGGCCTGCGCGATCGGAATGGCCGTGCGCGCCCGGTGCCGACGGCCAGTTCCAGCACATTCTGCGGCCGGCGCGGGAGATGCGAGAGAAAGAACGGCACATCGTGCCGCAGCATGGGCTGACGCTCGAACTCGCAGTCATAGAACTCGGGAATGGCGCGGTAGCGCATCATGCGCGACATTCTAATCTTTTTGGAGTGCTACAACTCGTTGGAGCCTTGTTTTCCGATCGTGATCGGCTTTCCGCAAACGGGAGCCTGTCGCGCCATTGCGCACTGCCCGCTCCGCCCAAACCATTGGTAAAGCCCCCCATCCAAACGTCCGATAGCCCTGATGGAGGCATCCATGCTGCACCTGTGGCCTCATCTCCGCTTCGGTTTCGCCATCGTCCTGGCCGCGATCTTTTCACTGGTCACGGCGCAGCGCACCGGCGATGCCCAGAAAACTTCGGCCAGGCCAGCCACTCCCACAATCGAACACTCCACCGCCGCGACCGCATCGCCACGGCCATCGCAGCATCGCGATCGGCTCGCCGATGTCGATCGTGACTGACCCCGCCATTCACTCCAGAATCGTCTTCTCGAATACGATCAGGTTATCCGCGTGAGTGGAGTCCCAGCGGATTCCCACGATGTCGAATCCCGTGGCCACCGCGAAATGGATGAACTCGCGCTGGTGGTTCATGCACTCGCAACGGATGTACTCATAACCGTGGTCCTTGGCCCAGGCCAGTTGCGCCTCGTGAAGCTGGCGGGCGACGCCGGCGCGGCGGAAATCTCCCAGCACTCCGCCCAGCCAGTGGTAGAACATCCCCGGCTTGAGCTCAAAACCGATCCAGAAGCCGACCGGCCGCTCGTCCAGCCGGGCCAACAGCGTCAGCACGTTGTAGCGCCCCATGAACCGGCGCTTGAAGAAATCCGCCTCGCGCTTGGGGCGGAACATGGAGTTATAAAGCTCGACGGCGTGACCGAGCATGTGATCGTCGGCGATAATGATGTCGGCCTGCGCCACGGCACGAACCTCCTTCGCTTCGGAGCATTATAGGCCGGTTCGCCTTGCAGGCGTACGAGCGCTTAACCGGCTCGCTTGCGAGCCGCTCGCGGCCGGTCCACAATGCCGGCCATGCAGTCCATCGGCATCGACATCGGCGGGACGAAGATCGCGATCGGCGTCATCGGCGACGATGGCGCGATCCGTGCGCAGACGAAAATCCCCACCGATGCCAGGGCCGGCTTCGATTCCTGCGTGCGGCGTATGGCCGCCGCCGCCGATGAGATGCTCGCTGCGGCCGGCCTCTCACGGCGCGACCTGGCCGGGATCGGCATCGGCTGCACCGGCCCGGTGAACCCGTTCACCGGCGTGGTTATGACGGATTACACACTCCCGACCTGGGGCGGGAAGAACCTCGTCGAGGCATTGGCGAAAGAGTTTTCATTGCCCGTGCGTCTGGAGAATGACGCCGACGCGGCCCTGGTGGGCGAGGCGTTTGCCGGCGCGGGCAAAGGCGCGGATTGCCTCGTGATGCTGACCTTCGGCACGGGTGTCGGCGGGGCGGCCATGTCCGGCGGCAAGCTCTATCGCGGGGCCAACGGCGAGCACCCCGAGATCGGGCACGTCCCCATCGATGCACAAGGCCCTTCCTGCTACTGCGGCCGGCCGGGTTGCCTGGAGACGATTGCCTGCGGCCCACCCATCGCTGAGGCCGGAAAGCGATTCAGCTTTGGCACCACGCAGGAAGTCTTCGCCGCCGCGCGAGGCAACGACCCCTCCGCCCGGGCGATCATCGACAACGTGATCCGCGCGACGCAGATCGCCGTGTGGACGATCGTGCATACGTTTCTGCCGCGGCGGCTGATCCTCGGCGGGGGGATCATGGATGAGCATTTCGATCTGTTCGAGCCGGCGCTGGTGGAGGTGGCGTCAGCCGCGAAACTGGCGGCGGCGGGGGGCTTGCAGATTCGCCGTGCGCAGGTCGGCAACAACGCCGGGCTGGTGGGAGCGGGGTTTCTCGCTTTTCAGAGGTGAAGAGGCGTCACTTCCCCCGGATCTGCGCTTCGAGCCACGCACATCGGTTCGACGTGACGGTATCCACGCCGTATCCGATGATCTTCCGCGCCTGCTGCGGAGTGTCGATGGTCCATGCATTGAATTCCAGCCCGGCCGATTTCACCGCCGCCACGAAGGCCGCATTGACCGACGGCTGCGCCGACACGCAGATGCCATTGGCATGAATGCGCCCGGCGGTCTCGATGATCTGGCCGACGGTGGGCGACCACTGCCCGTTCTTCTGGCTCTGCCCCGAGATCAGCAGCGCTCTGTGCTCGGGCAGGATGCGCTTGGCTTCTTCGACGACGTTGGCACTGAAGCTGATGATGCAGGCCTGCGCAGGCTTCGTGCCCGATGCGCGAATCACCTTCTGCAGCGCCGGAATGGATTCCGGCCCGCACTTGACCTCGATAAGAAGCCGCTTGCCCTCGGGCACCGTCGCCAGCGCCTCTGATAGCAGTGGCATCTTCTCGCCGGCGAATTGCTTGCTCTTCCAACTGCCGACATCGAGCTCGCGCAGCCGCGCCAATGGAGTTGACTTGATGGCCAGATCGACGCCGGCCGTGCGCTTCGTGGAGGCGTCGTGGCAGACGATGAGCTGGCCATCGGATGTGAGGTGGATATCCAGCTCGCAGGCATCGGCCCCGAGCTTCCAGGCCAGGTTGAACGCCGCCAGCGTGTTCTCGGGCGCGAGATACGATTTACCCCGGTGCGCTACGATCTCCACCCGCCTGGGCACGACTCCCGCGATGGTCAGGTTCATAGAAGGCCCTCTCAATGGAGCGGCAGTGTAATATGGTTGGTGGCTTGTGGCACGAGCCGCCCTTGGCCGTGCGGCGGAGATCGCGGCCGAGGGCGGCGCGCGCCACGATACCGCGGCCGAGGGCGGCGCGCCACGATACCGCGGCCGAGGGCGGCGCGCGCCACGATACCGCGGCCGAGGGCGGCGCGCCACGATACCGCGGCCGAGGGCGGCGCGCGCCACGATATCGCGGCCGAGGGCGGCGCGCGCCACGATATCGCGGCCGAGGGCGGTGCGCTCTACGATACCGCGGCCGAGGGCGGCGCCGCCACGATACCGCGGTCGAGGGCGGCGCGCGCCACGATATCGCGGCCGAGGGCGCGCGCTCTACCATTGACCTTTCCCGCCCTCTGCCGCAACATCTCCCATCATGAGAGAAATGACCGGCCATGAGCGGATGACCAACATCCTCAAGCGCAAGCCCGTTGATCGCATTGGCATCTACGAGCACTTTTGGGGCGATACGCAGAAGAAGTGGACCGCCGATGGCTTCATCAAGGAAGGCGAGAACCTTGACGACCACTTCGGCTACGACCTGTCCAACTGCTGGCCGTTCAACTACGTCGCGGACCTGGATTTCAAGCCCGAGACGATCTCCGAGGATGATGACACGATCGTGCAGCGGGATGGCAACGGCGCGGTCATGCGCCGCCACAAGAAGCACGACACCACGCCCGAGCACATCGACTTCGCCGTCAAGAGCCGGCGCGAGTGGGACGAGCGTATCAAGCCGCTGCTCAAGCCCGACCGCCGGCGGATCAACTTCGAGGCCTATCGCAATACCAAGCGCCACGCGGCCGAGCGACAGCGGTTTTTCAACTGGGCGGGCGTGAACGTCTTCGAGCTGATGCACCCGGTGTGTGGGCACGAGTACATGCTGATGGGAATGGCCGATGATCCCGACTGGATCAAGGACATGGTCAGTACCTACTCGCGGCTGACCGTCGAGATGCAGGAGATGCTCTTCGCTGAGGAAGGCTGGCCCGACGGAATCTGGTTCTACGAAGACATGGGCTTCAAGCAGCGGCCGTTCATGTCGCCCGACATGTACAGGGAGATCATCCAGCCGGGCCACGTGCGCACGATCGACTTCGCGCACGCCCACAAGCGGCCGGTGACGATGCACTCCTGCGGCTTCATCGAGCCGCTGCTGGGCGGCATGGTCGAGGCCGGCATCGACTGCCTGCAGGTCATCGAGGTCAAAGCCGGCATGGATCTGCTGCGAATCTACAAGAACTTCGGCGAGCGCCTCTCGCTCATGGGCGGGATCGACGTGCGCGTGCTGTATACCAACGATCGCAAAAAGATCGACGCGGAGCTGGCGGCCAAGATTCCCATCGTCAAGGGCCACTTCGGCTACGTGCTGCACAGCGACCACTCCATCCCGCAGACGGTCAACTACAAAACGTATCGATATTTCCTCGATCGGGGCATGGAGCTGGGTCGGTGTTAGTAGTCAGTAGTCAGTGGGCCGTGGTCGGGTCCGTGGTCCGTGGCGAAATAGCGTTCGCAGTGCGACCTTCAGGTCGTAGTTCGTAGTGCGGGCTTTAGCCCGTATCAGCCCCGCGCGGCTCGCAAGCGAGCCGGTTAAACAGCCTCGGCGCGCACCACCGCGAGATCGCCGCATGTCAGCGGCCCTTCGATCGTGATGCTCAACATCGAGCCTGCCCTCGCGTGTTGATCGGCCCGCAATCGTTTCCATTTCCCATCGCGCGTAAGCTGCTCGACCCTTCCGAAGCGCCGATCCTCATCCAGCTCGATCGTCGCTTTCGGCCACGCATCCGCCGACAGATTGATGACGCACGCCATCGTGTAGTTCGGATAATCCGTCCGCAGCGCCAGCGGATACGCCCCGCCATCCACGCTCATCGGCACGCGCTCGCGGAAGAGCCATCGTGCCATCGCCTGCAACTGCCTTCGCCGGTGCCAGGAGAGGAACCACACCGGCATGTACTCGTGCAGGTCGTAGGGCACGACGACCACGCGCCCGCCGAGATTGTTCTCGAATGCCACGCACCCCGGCATCAGCGGCCGAAGCTCGTTGTCGATGATCTGCGAGATCACCCGCGCCCCTAAAGCGCCTCCAACTCGCCCACGCGCACTGTCAGCCCCGCCTGATCGAGCGTCACGCGGTAATCCGGCCCGCCGCCAAACTCGCCGTCGCTGATGTGCTCCATCGGCGTCGCACGCTCCGGCCGGCGGAACACGCTCTTCAGCCGGACGCCGGCCAGACCCTCCCGTCCCATCGCAACCAGGCATTCCAGTGCCGACAGGTCCATCAGCACGCCGCCCGCGAAGATCTGGTCGAGTCGATCGCGATACGCCGCGAGTCGCTGGCCGCTCACGGCGATCACCGCGCTATCCTGCCATGTCACGGTCAATCCCATCGCCTGCAGGATGTCCGCCCATGGCTCGTGCCCAAGATTCATCTCATGGAAATCCGCGCCCTCGCGCAATCTTACGTACTGCGCCCGATCCTCGGCGCGAGCATCCCAAACCCGCGCTCAATTCCCTCCGGGCGATACGCCTCGGCCAGCGCATCCGTCATCGGCCGGATTTCCTTGAGCATCCGCCCATACTGCGGCTCCTGGGCCAATGGCGTGCCGAGGTGATCGTAGATGTCGAGCGTCACCGACGGGCACCGCAGCGCGGCCGACAGCAGCACCTGCGCCCGCGTCATCGACACCGACTTGGCGAACCGCGAGTACGAATCGTTCTCGACCTCGCTGCACGCGTGGCCCGGCATGCGTACGCAGTTGAGCGTATTGGCGACGCACTGGCGCGAGTCGTACAGCCCGCGCGGCAACCATTCCTGATAAAATCCCATCCCCGGCCGGAACGTGAAAACCCCGTGCGGGCCGGCCACCGCGCGTGCCACGCGATCCCAGTCTCGCCGCTCGGTGGCGTGCATGCTCGGATGGCTGCACATCAGCCCCAGCTTGCAGCGCGGATTCGCGCCATACACCCGCGCGGCCAGCAGATCCAGGACTTCCGACATCACGCCGCCCACGTGCTCCAGCCACTGCGCGGCGCAGCGGGCTCGGCTCGCCACTGCGGAGGATCTCCGCCACCAGGGATTCACGCGTGAACGCCCGGCCGACCTTCTTTGAGAATGTTTCGATGTGCTGTTGGCAGAAGCAGGCGCACAGCACCGGCCGGTGCCGATGCACGCGAAAGTCATCCTCGATCCACAGCACGTGCGGGTCGGTGGATGCATACATCTCATACACATCGCACAGCCAGCGCCGCCACCCTGCGCTCATCGGGCAGGCCTGCGCCTCGGCCTGGATCCCCGTGATATCCATCAGCCACTGAAAACCAGCGTGTACATCGCGCAAGTCCCAGCCGGCATCGCGCATGCCCTGCGTCACCCAGGGGTTGATGGACATTCCGATGCCATGCTCGCCGAGCTTCTGCCGCGCGACTTTCAGCCACGGAATGTACTTTCGCACCAGGTCCAGCGTCGGCAAGCCGTGGCTGAACTCCTGCGTGTCGATCATCCAGATGATCTCGTCGATCCCGTATTCGCGCGCGAACGCGAGGGTCTCATCGATCGTCTCCTGAAATTTCCACGGGAAGAGCGAGCGCCGCAGCATGTAGCGCGAAAACACCGGTGCATCCATGCTGGGAGAAGATAGCGTTCGCAGTGATTACTTTGAAGTGCCGCCCTCACCGGCGGAAAACCAGCGGCGAGACGCCGCTGCCACTTTCCCAGCGGCGAGACGCCGCTGCCACTTTCCCGCCAGTGAGGGCACTGGCGGCACTGTGTCATTCCCAGTCGCACAGCGTCTCGACATAGCCGGCCGAGCCGTCGCGCAGCCAGCCGTCGAGTTGCGCCTGTTCCTTGAGCTGCTGCCCGCGGCTGCGCGGGACTACCAGGAAGCTGGTCTGCACGTCGCCCAGGGCCGTCATGTCGCTCCAGAGCTTTTCCCACTGCGCCACCGGGTAGATGTCCTCCTGCCCGTGGCCCCAGCGTTTCTTGACATCCTTCAGCGTGATGTAAGTGGGCATGCGCGAGCCGACCTGCCGGATGGCGGTCGCGACTTTGTCGGCATCATCGAGATCGGCGACGCTCAGCGCGAAGACCGGGAGGAGCTTGTGGATATCGATCCATGTCGTCATGGAGTTGTAGTAGGACAGCGCGAACTCATCCTCCTCGCGCGGCATGGCCAGGCCTTCGACAAGGCGCGGCCGGCCGTTCACGCGGGCCAGGCCGCCGCCGCGGTCGTCGATGCGCCGGGTGATGACCTCGAAGGACAGGCATGAGCCGCGCGAGATGTGCAAGCCGAGCATCGCGGGGTCGAGATTGGCGCCCAGCGTGTCGATGTTGTGCAGCATCAGGTATCGAAGCTGCGGGCGTTCTTTGAGTAGCGTGGCCAGCAGACCGTTGCGAAAGAGGTTGGGCACCTCGTACCAGTGGCCGACGGGGTGCAGGCACTGCAAGGGCAGGTTGTCGGTGTAATCAGTGGCTTCACCGGCCGAACGGGCCCAGCCGATCAGGGCCGCGTGAAGAGACTCGCGGACCTTCTGCGCCTGCTCATCCAGCATCTTCTGCGGGACTTCTTCCCAGGCGAAGCGCAGGTCGCGAACCATGGGAATCAGCCGCAGGCCGACGGCGCGGCCGGGTGACAGGTGCAGCGGGCCGGTGTAGCCGTAGCGATGCTGCGCTTCGAGCCATTCGGCAATTGGCGCGTGCGTGAGATAACTGGTGCTGATGATGTGGACTGGCATCAGGCCGCACAGCCGGCCGATGCAGCGGCTCTTGGCTAGGTGAACCTCGACAAAGGTGCGATGCCGGCCGCCCAGCTTGCAGAAGGGATGAAGCGCCTTGACCACGCCAGCGCCCTGCGTCCAGCGGCTGCCGGCGCCGGCGGCTAGCGAGAGCACGCCCACCTGGCCGGCGGCAAGAGCATCCAGCCCAAGTTTCTCCAGCCGTTTGTCCGGTGAAGCCGCGTCAACCACGTCGCTCTCGCGCACATCCTCAATCACGGTGTCGGCCGGGAAGCGGTTCTGCGCCAGGCCGATGCGTCCATTGCTCAGGTCGCCGCGAATGCGCTCGTGCTGCTCCTGGTCGAAGCCAAGCTGCTCCAGCAAGGTCGCCAGCGAATGCTCCCTGTGGCCGCTCCCGCTGGCGCGGCAGGAGCCGGTCGAAGAGCACCTCGATCATGCCCGAAAGCTCGACATTCTCGCGGCAGGCCTGGCCGAATCGGTCCATCTCCACGCGCACCATCGGCGTGAGCGTCCGCGGGTCGGCCCGCAGCCATTGCGGAACCATGATGGCGTAATAGCCGGGCGGCAACACCGCGTGGTCCTCAGCAAGAAGCTGCGCGGTGGTGCCATTGGTATTGATGGCAAAATCGTAGACGACCGGCTCCATTGCGAACGGCAGCGCGTGCTGCAGGCGGCGGCGCGTGTCGCTCATCGTCGCCTGGAGGTAATCCTGGGCATCGCGTTTTCGGCGGGGGTCGAAGATAAAGCCCATCCCGCCGCCGGACATCCCGCCCAGCATCCAGAAGCCCCAGAAGTCGTCGGAAAAGTGCCCGCCAACGCTGGCGATGAGCGATTCCGTGTAGTAGTTGCTTGCCCACGGGATGATCGACTGGATCGGCGAGAGGAAGTTGCGCGTGGTGGCCGAGCCGATGGCGCGCACGTCCTGCTTTCGCAGCGAGCCTAGGACCTCATCGAGGATGGCCATCGCCTGCTTGCGCGCGGCCCACTCGGTCTCGCATCGCAATAGGTACTTCTCGGTGACCATCTCGAGGATGGGGCCGACATTCTGGGCCATGCCGCCATGGACGAGCACGAGGCTGTCCTGCAGGTCGCGCAGGACGCGAGGGGGAAGCTCCTCTTCAGTGAGGATGTGATGGTTGGGCATGAGCCGGCCGCGGCTCACGCCGAATTCCGGGTCGCCATCCTGGGCGAGGCAGCCGGTGATGAGCTTCACGCCGGGCCAGACGCCGCCCGAATCCTGCCATCCGCCGCCGGAGCCGGCCAGCCACTCGCCCAGGATGGCCGGCGCGGCGACCAGCCGGCGCTCGTTCTCTTGGAGCTGGCCGGTGAGATTCGCCGCCTGGCCGGTGGCGCATGCAGACGGAAATCAGGCACGCCAGCAGATTCGTGGACACCGCCAGCCGCGAGCCCTTGGGGATGTTGTTCACGTTGGAGACGATCTCCAGGCCCATCCCCGGGCCGACGATGCGGCCAAGAAGTTCCGAGAGGGCTTGTCCCGAGCCTTCCAGTCCGGGCGGAACGATGCCCGCGGCGATAACTGCGGCCTTGAGCAGGCCGAGGTAGTCCTTGGCGAAGTCGAACACCTCGGGCAGGTTGTCGATGTCGGCGCGGGCGCCCAGGTCCACGCTCACCAGCCGCAGGATCGGCTGGTCGATCACGCGCAGATACGCCTCGACCGGCGGTCGCGGCGCGCGGTCGCGCCCGCGGACGGCCAGGTCGATCGAGACGTTCAGCACGCGCGCCCCTCGGGGAAATCCATGCCCAGGAAAAAGATGTCGCTCCAGGCGCTGTGCGAGAGGTCCATGCGAACGGGTGTCTTCTCGGCCAGTACGGGGAACGTGGCGTGCGCGGCGCGCTGCAGCATCTCACGCCGAATGCGCAGGGGCTGATCGGCGGGGTGGCCCATGCGGAACATCCACTGGTTTCCGCGCACGCAGCGCACGGATCGGCGCACCTGGTTGGCCAGCGTCTGGAAGCCCAGATCGTGGTACGCGGCGGCCAGGGCGCTGGAGATGGCGTCGGAAGGGCCGCGCCGTGTCTGTTCGCCGAGGAAGACGTCGATTGCCTCTTCGAATCGCCGTGCGAGAAGGTGGTTGTGGCCCTCAAACGGGACCAGCCCGCGCGATTCGCCCAGCAGATTCGGGAGATGGAAGCGGTGGATGGCGTAAAGGAAAAACAGGGCGCGAACGCGATGATAGAGGTTGTCGCAGGACCGGCGAAACGCGTCGAGCTGCTCACATTCCTGGAGCAACTGCTGGGCCGAGCTATTGCGGCAGCACGCTTCGAGCGCGCTGTCGCGCACGCGTGGGTCATCCGAGATGATGATCTGGACCAGTTGCGCGGTCATGGTGGGGCGTTGCCTCCATGCGCTCAGGAGTTGTTGCGATATCGCGACGCGAGGAGTTCGATGAGCTGGGCCAGGACTTCCTCGCGGTCCTTGCCGACCAGGGCGTGCGCGAGCTGCGCGATGAGCAGGCCATACTGCACGCCGATGTCGTAGCGGTCGCCCTGCAGCTCGAAAGCGAGATATCGCTCTTGATTGGCCAGCGCTGCCAGGGCCGTCGACAACTGGATATTCTGACCGCCGTCCTGGACCAGCTTGCCGAGGATATCCATCACGGCCGGCGTGAGGACGTGGATGCCCATGAAGCAGAGGTAGTGCCCCGCGCGCTGGCCGGGAACGATGAGCTGCTGCTCGGCCTCGGTCGGGGTGGGCTTCTCGATGACGGTTTCAATCTCGTAGAGACGGGGCTGTCTGGGTACGCGTCGGCCGCCGACCGTGCCGTAATACGGGAGCATGCTCTCGCGCGTCGCCTGGACGGCCGAGCAGGCGCATTGTTCGCGCATGGCGATTTCCACAAGTTGCGGGGCGCAGCGGGACTCGGTGTGGCTGATGTAGAGGTGATCGCTGATGAGGTGGAGAAACGGCTGGCCATCGGCGAAGCGGTGGGCGCAATGGAGTGCGTGGCCGTAGCCCAGCGGCGCTGGCTGCTCCACGAACTGCAAGCGAGAGGCGTGGGCGCCGGCCGCGCGGCGGTAGCTCTCCTGGTCGCCCGGGCAGACGACGATGCAGATCTCTTCAGCGCCGGCCGCCACGGCCTCCTCGACGATGATCTGCAGGGCCGACTTGGACGTTCCATCGCGGTCGACCAGGGCCTGCAGCGGAAGCTCGCGCTGCTGTCGCCCCGCGGCGGTGATGATCGCTTTCTGGACCTTCATGGTTCCTCCATCGCGCTCAACAGGATCATCTTCATTTATCGGCGAAGGGAAAGGGCGACAAATGGCAGATTCCGGTTGCCAGCCATGCGCCCTTCGGGTATTGTTCGTCAGTACAAGTCGTCGGGTGCAAAGCGTTTTGCATTTGCATCGCGGAGCTTCGGGCTTCGCACAGGGACAGGAAAGAGTGATCAGGATAACGACGTCAACCGCACGTGCTGCTCAGCCGCCCAAGGCGCTGCGCCCATCGTGTTGTCGGTGCCGCCGTTGCACGGCCCAACGCCGCACCTCGACCCCGCCATTGCCCGGGCCATCGACCGCGCCCAGAATGCCCTCTTGCAGCTTCAAAAGCCCGAGGGCCACTGGGTGGGCGAGCTCCAGGGCGACAGCATTCTCGAATCCGAATACATACTCCTGAAGTTCATCCTCAGCCAGGAGGATGAGCCCGCACTGCCGCTCATTGGCAACTACCTTCGCCGGATTCAGCAGAGCGATGGTGGCTGGAGCCTCTTCCCCGGCGGCGCCAGCGATCTCTGCGGCACCGTCAAGGCCTACTTCGCCCTCAAACTGCTCGGCGACGATGCCCAGTCGCCTCATATGGCGCCAGCCCGCGAACTGGTGCTGGGGCTCGGCGGCGCTGAAAAGTGCAACAGCTTCTCGAACTTCTACCTGGCCGCGCTCGGGCAGATCAGCTACGAGGTCTGTCCGAGCATACCGCCGGAAATCGTCTTCCTCCCGCGATGGTTCTACTTCAATCTGTACTCCGTCTCGGCGTGGACGCGCACGATGATCCTGCCGCTGGCCATCGTCAGCGCCTATCGCCCGGTGCGCCAGCTTCGCCCCGAACAGGGCATCCGCGAGCTCTACACCGGCAACGGCATGCCCATCCAGCCGCCCAAGAACCTTCTGCCCAGACGTTGGCGCGACATCTTCCTGCTGATCGACCTGGCGCTGAAACGCTATCACCAGATCGCGGTCGAGCGGCCGCGCCGCGAGGCCATCAAGGAGGCCGAGAAATGGCTGCTGGCGCACATGGATGGCTCCGAGGGCCTTGGCGCGATTTTCCCGCCGATGGTCTACATCCTCATCGCGTTGCGCTGCCTTGGTTATCGCGATGACGATCCGGTCGTCGTCAAGGCGCAGCAGGACTTGCAGAATCTTTTCCTGCGCGATGGCGACGCCATTCGCATCCAGCCCTGCCACTCGCCCGTGTGGGACACCGGCATCGCCCTGCATGCCCTGGCCGAAAGCAATCTCAGCAGCGAATCCGACAGCGCCATCCGCGCGACACGCTGGCTCCTGGACAAGGAATGCCGGGTTGCATCCGACTGGTCGAAGAACTGCCCGGGCGTGCAGACATCGGGGTGGTTTTTCGAGTACGCCAATCCGCATTATCCCGACGTGGATGACACCGCGATGGTGGTCATGGCGATGAAGCGCTGCGGCGGCGCGGTGGCCGAGCCGGCCATCGCGCGCGGGCTCAAATGGCTGCTGGCGTTCCAGAACAAGGACGGCGGCTGGGCGGCGTTCGACCGCACGCGCGACCGGCCGATCCTCGAGCACGTGCCTTTCGCCGATCACAACGCCATGCAGGATCCCTCCTGCCCGGACATCACTGGCCGCGTGCTGGAGTGCCTCGGCCGCTGCGGCATGGGTATTGAGAATCCCGCCGTGCGCAGGGCCATCAAGTTCCTGCGCGATCGGCAGGAAAAAGAAGGCCCGTGGTTTGGCCGGTGGGGCGTCAACTACATCTACGGCACGTGGCAGGTGCTCAGTGGCGTGCGGTACGTCGGCGAATGGATGGATCGGCGTTATATTCGCGAAGCGGCCGCGTGGCTCCGCGCCTGCCAGAAGCCGGATGGAAGCTGGGGCGAGACGTGCGAGACCTATGCCAACCCATCGCTGAAAGGCCAGGGTGCCAGCACGCCTTCGCAGACGGCTTGGGGCGCCATGGGCCTGATGGTCTTCGCCGGCGCCACAGACCCGGCCGTCGTCAAAGCGATTCGCTGGCTGGTCGAGCACCAGGGCGAAGATGGCAACTGGGAGGAGAACCATTACACCGGCACCGGCTTCCCGCGCGTCTTCTATCTCAAGTATCACCTCTACCGTCTGTATTTCCCGCTGATGGCGCTGGCCCGCTATCGGAGGATGCTGCAAGGCGAATGACCCGTTTGTAGTGCGGGCTTCAGCCCGTATCCGCCCATGAAATGGCAGCCATTCAGGTTCTTCTCGACCCTGTCGCTAGTCGTGTTGTGCATTGGCGCGGTAAGGGCTCAGGATGTGTTGCTTAAGGGGGATCGGTGGCTGGTATCCATCCAGCCGCAGACGTTGCAGGTAACCGGCACGCCGCTGGGCGGGCAACCATTGACGCTATCGCTGCCACGGCCGAGCCACGGCCCGGTTGCCGATCTGAAACACGATGGGCGACAGGCTCGGTGGGGCCTTCCGCGCGAGAAGTTGACGGTGGACATGCGGCTGAACGGTGACGCGCTGCTCGTTCAGTTCACCGCCACCGAGCCCGGCTCTTTCACGTGGCCTGTCCTCGGCCCCGACCCCTCTGTTCGAGCTTACATCCTCCCCCTGTTCGAGGGGCTGTACGTCCCGGTTGATGATCCCAGGTGGGCCGATTTCCTGCTTAAGCAAGGGGTGCTGGACACCACCAGCGGGCTATCCATGCCCTTCTGGGGCATCGACTGCGGCGGATGCACCTTGACCTATATCGTGACCAATCCCTTCAACAACGAGCTTGCCTTTCGGCGGGACGACGGCAAGCTCACCGCCCAGTTGACCCACACCTTCACGCCCAATCGCAAGGTCAAGCAGTATGGCCTGCGCATTTGCCTCGGCGGCGCCTCGCCGGTCGAGCCGGCCAAGCTCTACTGCAAGTACCTGGTCGAGCAGGGCCAGTTCGTCAGCCTGAGGCAAAAAATCGAGCGGACGCCCGACGCAGGTAAATTGCTGGGGGCAGCGCATGTGTACCTGTGGGGCGACGGGCTGATTACCCGCTATGACTTCCTCGACCTCAAACGTCTGGCCGAGCGGATCATCAAGCAATCCAGCGATTCCGCGCCATCGGTGGGCAAGCGTCTGTGGACGCTGATGGGGCAGGACGCCCGCGAGCTGATAAAGGGCCTGCCCGCCAAGGAATGGGTGGACAATTACGACAAGGGCCAGGTCGCTGAAGAGTTGAGCCGCATTCTCGAACAGCGGGATTTCTACCACGCCGACTCGTGGAAGAGCATGACGCTGCCGCAAGAAGCGCATGACCTTCTCAAGACTGGCATTTCTGTCCTGTCCGATGCCCAGTTATGCCGGCTGAACTGCCTGCTGCTGAATAGTGCCTTCCCAGACCTCTTGAAGCCAGTGGATACCTGGGGCGACGGACTGTCGCCAAGAATGATCCAGACGCTGGCCGATGCGGGGCTGGACCGGCTCTGGCTGGGCAGCCCCAACTGGAAGGGGCTGCGCAACCGGCCGGAGTTGGTGCGGAAGGCGGCGTCGCTGGGCTACCTGATCGGCCCCTACGACTCCTTCAACGGCATCCACTCGCCCGATGAGGCCGACACCTGGGAGACTTCCCAGTTCGACCGCACGCTCTATGAGACCGGCCCGGTTGTCAGGCAGGATGGGACTAAGAAAAAGGGGTTCAAGCAGAAGGGCTACGTGCTCAGCCCCCTCGCCGCCCGGCCCTACGTAGAGAAACGGGTCGCCGGATTGATGAAACAGTTTCAATGCAATTCGTGGTTCATTGACTGCGATGCGTATGGTGAATTGTTCGATGACTACTCGCCGCTGCACCCGGCCACGCAGGAGGACGACATGAACGCCCGTCTCTCCCGCATGGCTTGGATACGCGACACGTTCAAGGCGGTGATCGGCTCGGAGGGCGGGTCGGCCTATGCCGCAGGCACAATCCACTTCGCCCACGGCATGATGACGCCGGTCATCGGCTGGGGCGACCCGGACCTGAAGGACCGCTCCTTGTCGTATTACCTCGGCGGTTACTACCCCCCGGATGGCCCGGCGGTGTTCTTCAAGCAAGTGCCGATGAAGGAGGAGTACCGGCGGGTGTACGCCGATCCCCGCTTCCGGCTGCCGCTGTACCAGACCGTATTCCACGACTCGGTGGTGGCTACGCACCAGTGGGGCTACGGCAGCCTCAAGTTCGTGGACGACGACCATGCGCGTGAACTGCTGGAATTGCTCTACAACGTGCCGCCGCTGTACCATCTGAACACGGCCGAATGGTCCAAGCGAAAGCAACCGATCAAGGCCCACTACGACTTCTTCTCGCCGCTGCACCGGAAGGCCGGTCTGCTGCCACTGACCGATTTTCATTGGCTGAGCGAAGACCGCATGGTCCAACGGACGCTATTTGGCGATACGCTTGAGCTTGTCGCCAATTTCCGAAACGGGCCTTTCCGGCATGACGGGGTGGATATCCCCGGTCGGAGCATCCTGGCAAGGTGGATCGGCACGGGTCAGGTCGGCATCTTCACGCCGCCCACGATGTCGCCATGAGGACAGCGTCTGTTCTTGCAGCAGATGCATAGGGGCGCAACAGTTTAGCTCACGTACCGCACCACGCTCCCGTCATCCAGCCGGCACCATGTCTCAAGCCCGCCGGTGTTCTCGCGTAGCCGGATTACGCGCGCGCCCCGGCGAAATCCCTCCCGGCCGTAGGTTGCATACCCGGTGCCCCGGCCGTAGCAGAGCCGGATGTCGCGGAGCGTGCCTTCGTAGTCATTGATATGATCGTGGCCCACGAACACGCCCATTACGCCGCCGGCCGCCGCCATCGCATCGAGAAAGCCGCTGTTGTGCGCCGGGCGGCAGACCTTCTCGAGCTTGGTTCCCCTGGCCAGTCCCTGGTCCCAGACGTCATCGTATTCGGGAAGCGGAATGTGGAAGAAGACGAGCGACGGAATCGGCCGGCCGCCGTTCTGGTGCGAAGCCTGCCGGCTGGTTTGCACGAACCACCGGATCTGGTCGGGCTTGATGTAGTCGTATCTCTTCAGCGTCGTGTAACTGCCTGAGTCCAGAAAGAACAGCGCTGTGATAATCTCCGAACCAACCGCCGGTCGTATGGGCAGCCAGTAGTTCCCCACACCTGAGATGTCTTCCGGCCCGCGCTGGGTCAGGCACATTGAGCACGATTGCTGGACTTCCAGCAGTTCCGGCCGGCTGAGCGATCCTTCATCGTCGTGATTGCCGAAGGCCGCGGCCCACGGGATGCCGCGCCGCTCCATCGGCTCGACGGCAAACCGCCACGCCCACGCCGGATCGCGGCACGGCTCGCCCTCGATCACGTCGCCCGTCAGCACCACGAGCTGCGGCCGCTCCACTTCCAGCACCCGTTCCATCAGCGACTGCGTCTGGCAGTCTTCCACCTCGCCATTCTTGATGTGCGTATCGGTGAACTGGACGATGGTGAAATCGCCGGAGGCGGTGAATCGCAGGTCGGGCATGGGGTGTGGGCGTCAGGGTTTGTCCTTGGGGGTTGCGGCTTCCGCGCGCTTGAGCTGCTGCTTCGCCTGGTCGAGAAGTCGCCTGGCCTCGGCGATGGTTTCGTCCTTTCCGATGATGGCCTGGCGGGTTGCCTCCACGGCGTTTCGCGATTCCATCCACTTCTGGCCGGCCAGGCCCAGCGCATCCAAGTCCTGCGGACTTCGATCCCGCTGGCGCTTCAGCTCCGCTTCGGCGACCTCGAACCGCTTTACGGCGGCCTGGTATTCGGGCGTCTTGGCCACATCGGCCATGGCCTTCGTCACCAGGTCATCGTAGGTCTTCTGCGCCGCGGCGACGGCTTCGCGAGCCTGCGTCACATCCACGGGCGGCAGTCCGCCATCGACATGGATGCCTCCCGGCGGCGGCGGCTTCTTCTGTCCGGGCTTGATGAGCTGGGCGCTGAGCGCCACCGCCGCCGCCGCGAGTCTCGTCGTCTCGACCTCCCTGGGCTCATCCGAGTTCACGAGCACCGACACGACGAACTGGTGCGGCGGGAGATTGCGATAGTAATGCCACTGGCTGGTCGTGCCATCCGGCCGCTCGAACTTCTCGTAGACGACGGCGAAGAACCGCGCATCATCCTCCAGACGCGGGCCGGTCAACACCTTGAGCTGCTTGCGCTCGATGATCTCTCTCCGCAGGCGGAGGATGCCGTCGATCATGAGGCTGGCGTTGAGCTCGTTGGATGGCGCGACCTTGGGCACGTGGAAGACGGCCATGTTCGCCTTGCCCGCATTCCAGCGATAGACCGCGGCATTGCCCTCGGTGGCCAGCTCGTGGAATTCCCACGGCGCGGACGGCGGCGTGAATCGCACCACGCCCTTGCCCAGCGAAACCTGCTCCGCCGGCGCCGTGGCGGGCGCTGCGGCCGCGAAAGCCCCGTACGCCCACGCAAGCAAGATTGCCAGAGAGTCGCGCATGACCATGGGTATCCTCCGACTCAACAGGCATGATACCAGATGAGGTCACACCGTTGACCAGCCACGTGTGAAGGTCGCTGTAGCGTATCGCACCTTACAGGCCCGCGTGAGAGTGTTGCTTTAGGCGCATTTCGCGCTGGACCCTCAACTGCCCGGATTGTACGCTCGCTTCATGGTGTTCAGCGGAATGCGCCGTTGCGCCAGCGGCCATCCCAAGGTGCGCGTCTTTGTCGAGCCCCTTGAAGGGCGCGTGCTTCTGTCTCTCGCGGGGAACCAGCTCTTTCCGGCCGATAATCCGTGGAACCAGAAGATCACCAATGCGCCGGTGGCGGCCAATTCCGACGTGCTGGTTGCCAGCATCGGCGCGACGGCCCGGCTCCACCCGGATTTCGGCACCGTATGGGACGGCGCCAACATCGGCATCCCCTACAACGTCGTCTCCGGCACGCAGCCGAAGGTCACCGTCGTCATCGACGCCTATCCGGACGAGAGCGATCTGCTGCCCGTGCCCATCCCGGCGGGCGCGGTGATCGAGGGCGACCCGCTGGCGCCGGCCGACAATACCGGCGACCGGCACCTGCTCGTCTACGACAAGGACAACAACATCGCCTACGAGCTTTACAACGCCCATCGCCCCTCCGAGGAGCCCGATGGCCGGTGGCACGCCGATTCGGAGGCCGTCTGGGACATGAGCAAGGACTCGTTCCGCACGCCAGGCGATACGTCGGCGGACGCAGCCGGGCTGCCGATCTTGCCGGGCTTGGTCCGGCCGGATGAGGTGCTGGACCAGGGCGTCATCAACCACGCGTTGCGATTCACCGTGCCCCGAACCGATGACTCGTACGTGTTCCCCGCATCCCACGAGGCCGGCGTGGACAACGCCAGCTATCCGCGCATGGGCGAGCGGTTCCGGCTCAAGGCGAGCTTCGACATCTCGGGGTTCTCGCCGACCAACCGCATCATACTGCAGGCGCTGAAGGACTACGGCATGATCGTGGCCGACAACGGCAGCAGTTGGTTTCTGAGCGGCGCGCCTTCATCGAGATGGAGTGATGACGATCTGCATGCGCTGACGGGCATCCTGGGCAGCAGTTTCGAGGCGGTCGATCTGACGCCGGCCATCGCGAGCCTCGATCACGCCGGCGGTCCGGCGAGCGGCGCGGTTCCGCTCACGATCCACGGCCACGGCTTTTCCGGCGGCGCGGGCCAGACGCAGGTCTTCTTCGGCGGTGTGAACGCGGCCAGCGTGCAGATCATCGCCGATGACACGATCATCGCCGCGCCGCCGGCGCAGGCCGCGAGCATCGTTGACGTCATCGTGCATTCGCCGTACGGCACGTCGCCGGTGGTCCTGGCCGACCATTACCGATACACCTATCTGGGCGACCTGAATATTGATGGGGTTGTCAATGCGGATGACTATTACCTGATGGACCAGGCATACCGGCTCCAGTCACAGACCGGCTACAAGGTGACGTACTACAGCGGCGATTTGGATCTCAACGGCGCCATCAACGCCGATGACTACTACTGGATGGACCGGACGTTCATGCACCAGGCGCTGCCGGCCCTGAAACAGAGCGAGCAACTGGGTGGCGTACTGCGAATTGCGTACTCCGTATTGCGTACGGCGTAGCCGCGTCGAGCAACTGGACGATCCGGCTGCCGGCGTGTATCTACCTCATCAGGAGCGATCTCATGGCGATCAAAGTCGGCCTTGTCGGTTTGGGCTTCATGGGCGCAGCGCATGCGCGGATCTATCAGGCTGAGAAGATGGTGGAACTGGCCGCGGTCTGCGATATCCGCCCAGGGCAGATGCAGGGCGCGGCCACCTCGGGCAATATCGACACTGGCCCTGGCGGTCTGGATCTGAGCCGCGTCCGCAAGTACTCCGATTTCCGCGAGCTGCTGGCCGACCGCGACGTGGACATGATCGACGTCTGCACGCCGACATTCCTTCACGCTTCGATGTCCGTCGCGGCAATGGAAGCGGGGAAGCACTGCTTCTGCGAAAAGCCGATGGCCCTCACCTGGCGCGACGCGGCCCGCATGAGCGAGGTGTCGAAGAAGACCGGCCGGGCGCTCATGGTCGGGCACTGCCTGAGATTCTGGCCGGAATATGTGGCCATCAAGGAGATGATTGACTCGGGGCGGTTTGGCGCGGTGCGAGCGGCGACGTTCCGGCGCGTGGGCGGAGCGCCGGCGTGGTCGTGGGAGAACTGGTTCCTCGACAGCGCCCGATCGGGCCACGCGGCGCTGGACCTGCACATCCACGATGTTGACGTGGTCCAATGGTTCTTTGGCGCGCCGGCGTCGGTCACGGCCCGGGGTTCGATAACGGCCGACAACGGCATCAACCACATCCACACACAATACCATTTTCCCGGCATCGGCCTGGTGACGGCCGAGGCGGGGTGGTTCCACAGTGCATTCCCGTTCTCGATGAGCGCGGTCGTTGCGTTCGAGAAAGTCACGGTCGAGTACAGCAATCTCCATACGCCATCGCTGGCGATCTACACGGCCGGGGGAAAAGAGACACCGGCGGTGCCGGCAGGCGATGCTTACGCCAATGAGCTGAGCTATTTCCTTGATTGTCTCGGGGAACGGACGCCGCCAGATCGGGTCATGCCGGAAACGTCAGCGCAGGCCGTGCGAATCGTCGATGCCGAGATGCAGTCGGTGCGCAGTGGCAAAGCCGTGGCCCTGTAGACGCCAATGGCAGAAAAGGCGGGAGCCTGTAGAATCCTCCAACGCGTGATTTTGGAGTGCGGCGATTTATCGCCGCTTTGTCTTCGGTGTGCTTAACCGGCTCGCTTGCGAGCCGCTCGTCGCGCGAGGATCGAAAACAAAGCGGGAACAAGTTCCCGCACTCCAAAGACGATACAGCCGCTGATGACCGTGGCGAGAGACGATGCCCCGAATGCCGATCTTCAGAAGATGCTCGAGCAAGCCGGCGGATGGCCAGACGGCCGCCATCCCACCGTGGCGTCGCCGGCTGGGCATGGTCGTCGCCATCTTCTGCTGGCTTTACCTCGCATTTGTGGTGGGCTGCTGGATTACGCTGCGCCTGGCAGACCGCTGGTGGATGGCCACGCTGCTCATGTTTTCGCCGCGATGGTTCCTGACCCTGCCGCTGGGCGTACTTGTTCCCGTCGCGGCGGTCTTCCGGCGGCGCATGCTGTTCGTCCTGCTGGTTTCGGCATGTCTCCTGCTGTTTCCGGTGATGGGCCTGTGCATCCCCTGGCGAACCGTTCTGCCCGCGGAGAAGCCGCTGCTGCGCCTGCGCATCCTGACCTGCAACATCCACGGGCATCGCAAGAACCCCGCGGCCGTCGGCGAACTGATCGCGGCGGTGAAGCCGGACATCGTTGTCTTCCAGGGGGAATATACGGCGCAGTACGAGCCGCTCGACTTTCCCGGTGGCGGTTGGAACGTCCAGCATGAGCGCGTGGGCAGGCACTATGGCGAACTGTGTATCGCCAGCGCCAGCCGCTACCCGATCCGCAAGGTGGCGGATGTTCTGCCACACGACACGGGAGTCGGCACGGGTGTCGGCGTGGCCGTCTGCTACGAAGTCCGGACACCGCGTGGCCCGATCAAGTTCATCAACCTGCACCTCTCGACGCCGCGCCAGGCATTGGTGACCGCCATCGAGAAGCAGTTCTCCGCATCCATGACGGTTGAGGGGAATATCGCCGACCGACGGCGCGAGACCGAGATCATCAGTCGTTTCGCCGAGGGCATCGACGATCCTCTGCTCCTGGCCGGCGACTTCAACATGACCACCGACAGCAGCATCTACCGCGCGCACTGGGGCGGCCTGACCGATGCCTTCTCCGTCGGCGGTTTCGGATTTGGATACACGTTCTACACGCGATGGGCGCGGTTTCGCATCGACCACATTCTCGGCGGCGCGGGTTGGCGCTGCCGCAGCGCATGGGTCGGCCCGGACATCGGATCGCCGCACCGGCCGGTGATCGCGGATATGGAATTGACGGCGACGCTGCCGCCGGGGAGTGGCCGGTAGTGACCGGTGACTTGGAAGCAACCGGGCCGTTGCGGTATATTCGCACCCATTCAGGCTGACGCGATATCGCCTCATCGCGATTGCCAGTGGATACGAGGGAAGGATGCCGTTATCCAGCCGTGACTTTCAGCGCACCGCCCGACAGCGGTTGACGACAGCGGAGTTCCTGCTGGATAATCGTTATAATCTCGATGCGATGTATCTGGCCGGATATACGGTGGAATGCACGTTGAAAGCCCTGATCTTACACCTCACTCCACCCGCAGCGCATGACGAGACGCTGAAGAAGATCAGTTCGGGTTCGAAGATGCACGAGCCGGAAATCCTCGCCGTTCTCCTGAAAGATCTTGGCCGCCCGATCCCGCTGGAGTTGGTCAAGAGGTTTCGTCGATCAGGCTGGTCAACAGCTCTGAGGTACGAATCCAGGCGCACGGATACCGGAGAGACGCGAGCGTTTCTGCGAACCGCCAAGGCAGCCTATGATTGGGTTGAAGGACAATTGCCATGAGCCAAGCGACAAGCCGCCGTTGGGAAACGATGCGAACCGATGAGACCCGCAACGTGGAAGCGATGCTCAGGCCGGTCTTTCCGCGCACCGATGCTTACCGGTTCAACTCGGCATCGATCCGCGTGCGTGTGATCGACCCTCGTTTTGCCGGCAAATCGAATGAGGAGCGGGACGCGATGGTGGAACCGCTCTTGGCGCAACTGCCCGAGCGCACGCAGGCGGACATCATCAACCTGATCACGCTGTCACCCGATGAGGCCGCCGGCACTGGCAGGAAGGTCTTGGTCAACGAGGAGTTCGAGGATCCGAGCGAGTCGATGCTTTAGGTTCGAACGAGGGCGACCATACTGCCAAGAAAGTCGCCATGTCTCCTGAACTGCGCGAGCCGATGCTTCACGTTTGCCGCGCGTTCGCGACAAACCCACCTGCCGAAGTGTGGTTCCCTGAGCCCTACCTGCCGCATGTGCCTCCTTCGTGGGACGGCGTCCTCGTGATGGCTTCCGCTGAGAACCTCTATGGGGCGGGCAATGCCCAATTCTGCCGGGAGTGCATCGACCGGATGACGCCCGAACAGCGTTTCGAGCGACTCGATCCTTCGAACCATGTGCCGGGCCGCCCCTGGGACAACCCCGCTGTCCAGCTCGCCCTGCTATCGATTGGCTTCGACCGGTCCAAAGCCGCCGTAACCAATGCGATCCCCTGGTCAAACAAGAATAGCTCCGAGGACAAAGATATCAGCGAGGACATGAAGGACTGCGCGAGGAAATTCTGGCGCGAACTGATGCAAGTGTGGAAGCCGCGGCTTGAGGTCGTGATCCAGCTCGGCAAGGTCGCTGCGGATCCGACGATCGAATGCTACATAGAGGTTATCGTAGAACTCACGACGGGCCGAACTCCGCGCACCCTCCATCTCATGCACCCCGCTGCCAAGCGATACCATTCCATTGAACAGGATGCCCTGTCGCGCTACCCCGACGTCGCAAGAGCTGTCCAGAAGCTGGGTTTTGGATTCAGTCCCAGCGACGTGTCCTATGCTTGCCACGCGGTAAGCCGGTGGACCACGCCCGGAGGCGACGAGCCTGACTCTTGAGTACGCTCACATCCCGACGAATCCTGCCCATCGTGTCAAGCCGTCATTGCCTTGCCCGGGGTTGGCGCGGCGCTGCCAATCTTCCCCTCGCTCCTCAACAAATCGCGTTCCCGCACGCTAATCAGAGACAAGGCAAGGCTCTCGTTGCCGCCTATAAGGCTCGACCGCTGCAAGGACCACCATGCAAAAGCAACTCATCGCGTTTACCTCAGTGCTTCTCTTCCTCGCCACCACTCGCGCCAGCCGACGACAACTGGCCCTCCTTCCGCGGGCCCACCGGTCAGGGCTATACCCAGGAGAAGGACCTGCCCCTGACCTGGGGCGGCAAGGACAACACCAACGTCCTCTGGAAATCGCCTCTCAAGGGCCAGGGCCACGCCAGCCCCATCGTCTGGGGAGATCGCGTCTTCGTCTGCACCGTCCACTGGCCGCCGGATGACAAGCACAATCCCAAGGTCATGCCCGAGCACCACGTCGCCTGCTACGCCGCGGCCGATGGCAAGCTGCTCTGGGACACGCTCGTGCCGCCTGGCCCGTGGCTGCGCAACGACTTCCGCAGCGGCCCCGGCGGAGGCTATGCCGCGCCCACGCCCTGCACCGACGGTAAGCTCGTCTACTGCGTCTTCGGCTCGGCCGTCATGGCTGCGCTGGATTTCCAGGGCAAGATCGTCTGGCGCAAGGATCTCGTCCCCTATACCTTCGACGTTACTGTCGGCTCCAGCCCGATTCTCTTCGGCGACGCCGTCATCATGCTCTACGCGATGACCAAGCCGGCCGACTGCTGCGTCATTGCCTATGACAAGTCCACCGGCGAGCAGAAATGGCGCACGCCGCTGCCCGAGAATCGCTTTGCCCACAGCACGCCGACAGTCATCCACGTCAACGGCAAGTCGCAACTGCTCATCCTCGCTTCCGGCATGGGCGCGGCCGCCGGCGCGCTTCAGAGCCTCGATCCCGCCACCGGCCAGCGCATCTGGTGGTGCAAGGCGGCCGGCGATGTGCCTGCGCCCGCTTTCGGCGGCGGGCTGATCTACTGCGACAGCGGCCGGGGCAGTCCCGGATTCGCCATCGATCCTACGGGCAGCGGCGACGTCTCGGCCACGCACATCAAATGGACCGTTTCCAACGTCCCCGAGGCCCTGGCCTCGCCGATCATCGTCGGCAAGCATGTCTATCGCCTGCACACCCCTGGCATTCTCAAGTGCTGGGAACTCGACAAGGGCAAGGAAATCTACTCCAAACGCCTCGAAGGTCTCTCGTCGAACTGGGCCAGTCCCATCGCCGATCCCGCCGGCCACATCTTCTTCGCCAATGCCGGCAAGAGCTACGTCATCCAGGCCGGCGAGGAGTTCCGCGTACTGGCGGTCAACGACCTGGGCGATGGCAGCCATCCCTCGCCAGCGGTGGCGGGCGGCCGCATGTTCCTGGTCGGACAGAAGAACGTCTACTGCATCGGCTCGCGCAAGTAGTAGGCAGGACGCTGCCCCGCATGCGGTTCGCACACAGGCCCTTGGCGCAGGACGGTTTCCGCCGCAGGATAGCGGCCAATGGAGCCGATCCAGCTTCCGCCGAAGATCGTCGAGCGCGCTGCCCGCGTGCTGGACTATCATGCGCAGAGCAAGCACAGCTATCAGTCGGTCCGCGCCACGCCCCATCGACTCGACCCCGCCGAGCGCCCCAGCCCGTTTCGGCTGTTCGACCATGCCCCGGCCATTGCGCTGCCCGAAGACCTGCTGCCTTTGACGACGGACACGCTCGACGTGCTCCGCTACGGCCCCGACAGCCTTCCCGAAGGGCTCATGCATCCCCCGCACGACCTGCGAACGCTGGCGACGTGGCTGTACATGGCGGCCGGCCTGACGGGCGACCGCGTATCGGGCGATGCGACGGTTCACCTGCGGAGCTGTCCCAGCGCCGGTGCGCTGTTTCCCTGCGAGATCTACGTCGTGGCCTGCGACATCGATGGGCTGGAGAGTGGCCTCTATCACTTTGCCTCGTCGAATTTCGAGTTGCGGCGACTTCGCGGCGGGCCGGAAACGCTCTCGCGGATCGTTCGCGGCCGGCCCGACCTGTCGTTCATGAAAACCTGCCCCGGCGCACTGCTGGTCTCGACGCTGTTTGCCCGCTCGGCATGGAAATACCAGCTTCGCGCGTATCGCTATTGCGTCATGGACTGCGGGCACCTCGTGCAGAACCTGCTGATGACGGCTGCGGGGCTCGGCGTTCCCGCGATGACGCGGCTGCGCGTGAGCGACAGCGCCATGACCGAGCTGATCGGCGTGGCGGCCGATGCGCCGTTCTTTGATGCCGAGAGGGTGCAGGCCATGATCGTCTGGGCCGACAAGACCGCCCGGCCGCTGAAGCACGTCGGCGCGGGGCCGAAACTGCCGCCCATCGAGCGCCGGCCGATCTGCCCGGCCGGCGTGGATTACCCGGCCATCGTTGCCACGCACCGCGACTGCGTCGCCCCGGGGGTGGCCGTGGCTGAAGTGCGGCCACCGCTGACGGAGCTGACGGTACACACGGCCGAATTGCCGAGAATCCCCGTCGCGGCGGCCGATCCCGAAGAGGCGCTGCCGCTGGGGCAGGTGCTCCTTTCTCGCCGCAGTCAGCGCCATTACCTGCCGGATGCGGTGACGTATCAGCAGTTCATCGAGATCAACTGGCTGGCCTTCCGTGCCGGCGCCTATTGGCCGCTGCGCCCCGAGGGCAACCACACAGCGCTGGTGCGGCCGTTCTGGGTGGTCCACGCCGTTTCGGGGATGGACAGCGGCATCTGGTATTACGATCCCGTGGGCGATGCGTGGTCGCTCCTGCGTGCGGGCGATTTCCGCGCCAGTTGCGCCTGATCTGCCTGGAACAGGACTGGTGCGGTCAGGGGGCCGCGCTGTGCATCATGACGGCGAACCTGCCCGTCATCATGAGCAACGCCGGGCCAGACGCCTATCGCCTGGCGCATCTTGAGGCGGGCCTGGTGGCCCAGCGGCTTTATCTCACGACAGGGGCCATGGGCCTGGCCGCGTGCGCGATCGGCGCATTCTATGACGATGACATCCGCAAGTTCCTGGGGCTTTCCCAGACCGGGTGGGAGCCGATCCTGTGCATGGTAATCGGGAGAGTGTAGTCAGAGCGGAGTCACGCAAATGGTTTGCCCGCTCGGATAGCCTGGACAAGATCCGCAACGGCATGATCGAGCCGGCGAAACGAGCGCGGGGCGAGGTTGCGCAACACATTCAGGTCCAGCAGTTCGGTCAAGGGCTTCTGGTCGGTGCTGGCCTTGTATCCGTTGTGCATACGCCGCCCCAGCTCGCGCTTCGCATCTCGGGGCGACTGCTCTGTGTCGCTCTCGACGGCAGCGGCGTCGGCCCGAACGCCGGGACGATTCTCAGGGGACAGGGGCTTTCCCTTCAGGCACGCGATGGCCGCCAGAAGCCATGATTCGTATTCGCGACATGCGAAGACGCACGCGAACCGAGAATTGGGTGCCCGCGCCGGCCTCTCTGGCTCGCTCGGCCAGCAGTCTGGCTACCCGCGCCGCGCAGAACGGCTGTCCCTCCACTTTCCTCTCGTCGCCATCCAGAACCACGAGCACTGCGGCGACATCAGGGCGCCTACGCGCGGCCCCCAGTTTCAGCAGCCATTCCGCCTGCTTGCGGCCGGTCAGATTGTGGACGTTGCCGACTCTGAAGGCCGCCTCATCAAGTATCACATCGCCCCAGGCATTCACGTCCGTTAGAATCCGCTTGACCAGAATCGGCACCGACTCCGCGTCGGACTCACCCTCGACGAAGAGCACCAATCGCTTCCTTCCCATTCCAGTTCCCCATGCTTCAGGTTGGCTGTGGCATTGGGTCAAGCCGCGCTGGGTCGACGGTCAGCAGTTCCTCGGTCGTGAGCATTGCGTCCCGTAGCGCGTCGAGTTGCTCCCTGGCGATGCTCCCAATGCGGGTCTCGTATCCGCTCAACTCCACGACTCGTATGTTCTGCGGCGCAAAGTGTCCCAGGAGCTGCGGGCTATGTGTAGTCAGAATCACCTGCGAGTGTCCGCGGTCGGCACAGTTCTGGAACTGCTCGGCAAGCACCTGGAGGGCTCCGGGGAAGATCCCGTTCTCCGGTTCTTCAAAGACGAGTGTTTGTCTGGGCGGCAGTTGATAAATCGCAATCAGGTGCGCCAGAAAGCGACGGAATCCTGCCGATTCTTGCGACAGGTCGAAGGAAAGCACTTTGCCGTCGGCCACATGATGGCCGACGACCAGACGGGCCCGGTCCACCGTCTGTTCGACGCTCGTGATGGATGGGTTGAGCCGCCGCAACGCAGCGTAGATCTCCTGCTCGTTTGAGAGCGCGGTGAGATCGCTCGTGATCGCCTCATAGGCGGCGAGGAAGTCCTCGGCGCGGTCCGCGAGCCCAGTGCGTTGAGGCGATGGCGCAGATCCTGCCGTCAGGACGGTGCCAGGGAATTCGTAGCACCCGATGCCGCGTGTGAGCGACAAATGCGCAAGCTTGGCTTCGGGAATGCCGTAAAGGATGCCCAGTGCCAAGCTACCCGGCTGCGGGGGTGCGACGACTTGGGGCGCAACGAGCCATTTGTTGTCACGGTGATGAAAGAGAGTTCTATCTCCAAGCGACAACTGCTCCTCAACTAGCTGCCCTGAACCGTGAGCTGTATTGAGCACCAAGCGGTAAAGGAAGCGGCCGGAAACGCCTTCAACGCCGAATTCGATCTCGAATGAAACCGTCTTGTTGTTGGCTGCGGCGAAAAGGTCCCGTGCCCAGCCACCTCGTTCATGCACGAACTGATCGTTTCTCCGGACCAGATACTGTCGCAGGAATCGGATCGCATCCACGAAATTTGTCTTACCCGTCCCGCTGCGCCCGATGAGTACGGTTATCGGGTCCAAGCTGACCTGCACGTCGCGCAGGCTCCTGAAGTTCTGGATGCGCATGCGGTGGATCATGGCTCTGCTCCGCGGACCCCGATCAAAGAATATTACCCGCCAGTCTTCCGTATCGGCAAGCAGGGCGCTGGAGAAATGTCGATTATCGTGCGCTGGAACGCGATTTGCCCCATGTCGTCCGGCTGCACGTCGGACCCCGATGGTGAACGGATACGGGCGGCGTGGCCGCGAAAGGTGCGCTTCAGGGCGCAGGAACTGCGGGAGACGCCGAATCCCGCACCAGAGAGCAGCGCGAACCTATGCTGACCAACACGCTGTACGCGGGCCTCTCCGGCATGGACGTCAACCAGGCCAAGTTGAACGTCGTCGGCAACAACATCGCCAACGCGAACACCGTGGCCTTCAAGAGCACCCGCATCGAGTTCAAGCCGCAGTTCTACGTGACCGACTCGGCCGGCACGGCCCCCACGGCCGATAACGGGGGCAGCAATCCCAGTCAGCGCGGCCTGGGCGCCGTCGTCTCCGGCCTCGAACGCAACTTCGCCGCCGGCGCGATGGAAACCACCGGCAAAGCGACCGACCTGGCCATCGATGGCAATGGTTTCTTTGTCGTCCGCGGCGACGAGCAAAAGTATACTCGCGACGGCACCTTCGAACTCAACCCCGGCAACCAGCTCGTCACCAACGCCGGCGACTTCGTCCAGGGATATGGCGTCGACGCCAACTTCAATATTGCGGGCGGAAAGCTTGTGGACCTGAGCGTTCCCATGGGCACTTCCACGACCGCCCAGGCGACATCCAAAGCCACGCTCGAAGGGAACCTCGACGCCTCCGGAACTGCCGCCGCGGGCTCCGGCATCCTCAACAGCCAGGCCCTGACGACGATTTGGGGCATGGCCCCCGATAGCACGACACTGCTGACGAATGTGGCCGATACCGCCGATCCGACGACGCCCCTGTTTGCGATGAACGATACGCTGACGTTCGCGCCCGGCAAAGGCGGCCGCGATCTGCCATCCGCCACCTTCACCGTCAGCGACACATCCACCCTCGGCGACCTGCTGAACTTCTACAACCAGAACCTGGGGATCGATAACACTGTTGTGCCCCCGGCGGGCATGCCCACTCCCGGCGTGACGTTGCTCAATGACGCAACCAACCCCAGCGTCGCTCGCATTGCCGTGGTGAGCAACAGCGGGCAGGACAACGCGATTTCTCTGACGCCGGGGAGCTTCGTCAACGCGATGGGCAAGAGCCCCTTCACGTTCGCCGATGGCGTCAACGCCAATGGCATCGCCAGCGATCCCACGGGCGAGAGCGTTCACACGAGCTTCGTGGTCTACGACTCGCTCGGCGCGGCGGTGAATGTGTCGATGACGGCCGCCTTGGAGCAGACCAGCACGGCCGGCACCCAGTGGCGCTTTTATGCGGAGACGGCGAATGCGGGTGGGGGATCGACCGCGCTGGGCGACGGCACGCTGACGTTCGACAACAACGGCAAGCTCCAAAGCAGCACCGGCACGACGCTGGCAATCGATCGCACGGGCACGGGCGCGGCCTCGCCGCTGGCGGTGAAGCTCGACTTTTCACAGATGACATCGCTGGCCAGCAGCGATTCCGAACTGGTGATGACCAGCCAGGATGGCGCGCCATCGGCCGGCTTACCAGTTTTTCCATCGGCAACGACGGCATTATCACCGGGTCGTTCACCAATGGCCAGACGCGCACGGTCGGCCAGGTCGCCATTGCGACGTTCAGCAATCAACAGGGCCTGGTGGATCGCGGCGGCAACATGTTCGTCGAAGGAGCCAACAGCGGCACGGCGGTCATTGGCGCGCCGGGGACGCTGGGCGCGGGCAAGGTGGTCGCCGGGGCACTGGAAATGAGTAACGTCGATCTTTCCGAGGAGTTCATCAACCTGATCATTGCCTCGACGGGATTCTCGGCCGCCAGCCGCGTGATTACGACGAGCGATCAGTTGCTCACCGATCTGTTGAACACCACGCGGTGATTCGGCGGCGGCGCGACACCCGCGCCGCTGCGTATAACGGACTTGCAGCCCTCGCGACAGGGTGTTTATTCTGCTGTCGCGGGGGCGCTTTTTGAAATCTGAAATCTGAGATCTGAAATTCGATCTCTGACATCGCCATGATCCTCCTCACACGTCTCAACGGCCAGCAATTCGTGGTGAATGCGGAGAAGATCCGCTATGTCGAGTCCACGCCCGACACGATCGTCTGCTGCGATACCGGCGAGAAGATGATGGTGAAGGAAACCCTCCAGGAGGTCATCCGCCGGGCCATCGACTATGCCCGCATCATCCGCCGGCCGGTGACGGATTGATGGATCAACTGGTGGGGCAGACATTCTTGTCTGCCATGGGTATGGGCGCCGAAAGAAGGGACACTGCGGACACTGCTCATTTATGCATGAGGTGGCGGCGAAGAAAATCAGCAGTGTCCCTTTCCGTCTCAGGCTCGGACTCTCTTCAGCCGTTGCTCTTGCGGGACCGACTCCATCAGCCGACGGAGCCGCGCCAGGCTAACTTGAAACTGACCGTTGCTGGGCCTCGGTCGGCCTTTGACCAGCGCCCATACGGGCTGCGCCGGTCCCATTATAAACCTCTGCAAACGTGCCATCCGCAAGCAAGCGAAACACCAGCAACCGTTCTGGCCCGTTCCGGAGGGCCACCCGATCTCCCTGCGTCGCCTTGATCTCGACCTTGCAGTCCTCAACCTGTGCGTCGTGCCCTCGGTTTGAACAGGCATAGAGCTTGAGGCCGTAGTAGTATTCCGCAAAGCATTCGGCCAAGCTGCCGACCATGTGCCCGTCCGGGGTGAACGGGCAACCGGGGAACATCTTCTCCAACTGCGCGACAACTTGGTACAACTCGCGAATCAACTCGGGGAATCGTTTTTCATCGAGTGGCATGATTACCTCACTGGGACTCAGAACGGGATGCCAGGGTTTCCGTTCTGGCACCGCGGGCACTTTCGCTGAAACACATCTGTACCGTTGGCACCATACTCGTTACCGCAATGTTGGCACACCAGCTTGTATGCGTATTGCCCATGATCGTTGCCCACTACCCCGCGATGTCCCTCGCAGCGTTGGTTGTTGCGGTTGACGCAGCCTATCTGGGTCGTCGCGCCCTGACCGTTCTGGAAATTCCCATCGGCCATGATTCACGCTGCCTTTCTGTGCCTTGTCAACTATCAGCCCGAAAGGCGAAGGGGGTCAGGTTCACTTTGTTATTATCGCTTTATTGCCCAAAGATTCCGCCAGCGGCGGTGCAAAGGGCAGGCGCCGATGCCGCTCAACTCAAGGGATGACCGAGAGCCAGTTCTCGGTCGTGATGTCGGGCAGCGCAGCGAAATCCTGGTCCGACGTGGCCACCGTGAGGGTCATCTGCCTGCCCAATGCGGCCAGCATCATATCGACCTGCGACAGCACGCGGCCACGACGCCTCAGATCATGATGGATGACCCCGTAGATCCTCGCTGTCGATGGGTCGATTGGCCAGACCCGTATCTGGCGCAGCAAGCGTTCCAGGTTGAGGCGGTACACATCGGGCTGACTCACCTGCTGGATGCCCGCTTCAATCTCGCAGAGCACCGGAACGCAGGTCCCCACCTTGACGCCGCGCTGCCGCAGATCGGTGATCCGCTGCCGCACGGACGATGCGGGCGTAACGGCACGGGAGAGGTGATTGGTGTCGAGCAGGTAGCCGGCGGTCACGGCAGCCCCCATTGCCGGCGAACGGCTTCTTTGCTCTCCCGTTCGATTTGTTCCAGCGCCCGAAGGAAACGATCGTGCTCCTCGGCGGGTATTTGTGCCGTGGCGGCCTCCAACTCCTGCGCCCATCTGTCGATCTCGGCCGCTGCGCGGTCCGGTTCCGGTTCTTCGACAACCAACTCCTGCCCGTCGGCCCAAGCGGGCGGCAGCGGTTCGACGGGCTGGATGACGCCATCGCGCAGAATCGCTTTAATGATCATAGTTATCTCCTGGTGCCAGCATATAACTATAGCGGCGTCGGTCAATTCCGACTGGGTCTTGGACCGATGAAATTATCATGCGTGCCCTGAAAGGCGGGTAATAAGTAACAAGCCTTTTTCAGCCTCCTTCTCCTTCGCCTGGACCGGCCGACCGGCCGCAGCGAACTCTCCACCGCAACACGCCGCGCTGCGGGGAAGCTGAACGGCGAGGGCATCCGGTACTTTCTTGCTCATCCTGCAACTGATACGCCGTCCGCCGGTACGTCCGGCCGATGCGGCAGCGCACCGGCTCACCCGGCCGGGTCGTGCTGATCGCGGGCCACCAAGTCCTCAATCGCCTGCGTAACATATCGCACCCGCCTTGCCGTGACCACATTCTCTAAACTACAACTGACAATGGGGCATTCTAACACCCGGACCCATGAGGTAAGATGCACCCCATGAGCTCCACCCACCTCAACCGCCGCGCGTTTCTCCGTAGTGTCGCCGTCTCGGGCGCTTCGCTGGCCGTCGCATCGGGACTCGCTCACGCCCAGCCGGCCGTGGATGCCGCCAAGCTCCCGCGGCGCAAGTTCGGCAAGAGCACCGAGGAACTCTCGATCATCGGTTTCAGCGGCCTGCTGTTGGCCGGAATGCCGCAGGAGCGGGCCGATCGCGCGGTGGCCAAGGCCGTTGAGATGAGCGTGAACTATTTCGACGTGGCGCCGGCCTACGGCAACGCCCAGGAGAGAATGGGCCCGGCTCTCGCCGCCTATCGCAAGAACTGCTTCCTGGCCTGCAAGACCAAGCGCCGCGACGCCGACGGCGCCAAGGCCGAGATGAAGCGGTCGATGGAGCTGCTCAAGACCGATTATTTCGACCTGTACCAGCTTCATGCGCTCGTGGATGTCAAGAAGGATGTCGATGCAGCGTTCGCGCCGGGCGGTTCGATGGGGTTCTTGCAGGAGGCGAAGAAGTCCGGCCAGATCCGCCATATCGGCATCACGGCCCACACGACCGATGCCGCCCTGGCCGCGATGAGTCGATTCGACTTCGAGTTGATCATGTTCCCGCTCAACTTCGGCTCGTTCCAGGTGGGCGATTTCGGCCCGAAGATCCTGGAAATGGCCACCGGCAAGGGCATGGCGGTCATCGCGATCAAGGCCATGTGCCGCCAGGAGTGGCCATCCCAAGAGTACAAGAAGGACCACAAGTACAAGAACATGTGGTACGAGCCGGCGAGCGACCCGCAGGAGGCCGAGCTGGGGCTGAAATTCTCGCTGAGCAAGCCGATCACGGCGGCCATGCCGCCCGCACGCGAAGAGCTGTTCTTCCTCGCCGTGGAGATAGGCATGAAATTCAAGCCGATCACGCCTGAGGAGCGAACGCAAGTCGAGGCGCTGGCGGCGAAAGTCAAGCCGCTGTTCCGCGCGGGGAAGATCGTCGGGTAGATTGCGAATTGCCGGCTGCGAACTTAGAATTGCGGAGAGAAGCGTGTGTCCGTCAGTCCCTATGATCAAGCATGGAGAAGCCCATGACGATGGTCCTCGAAGTCGATGAGCAAGGCGCGCTGCGCGTGCCGCCGGAGGCGCTGGGCGACGCCAAGCCGCACACGCGGTTCGTATTGGAGAAGCAGGGCGAAGCGATCATGCTGACGCGCGGAGAGACGGGCAAGTCCCGGTTTTCCGAAGGTACCCCAGAGGAGCGAGTGCAGGCGTTTCTCCGCTGGGCTAACCGGAAGCGACCGCCAGCACTACCCATTCCACTGGAGTCGCTGCGACGGGAAAACCTTTACGAGTAGACGATGGCCCGCTACCTCCTGGACACGAACATCGTGCTTCGCGTTGTGAACGAGGCCGATGCGGAGCACCAACTGGTGCTATCCCCAATTGCAGCACTTCTCGCCAACGGCGATACGCTGGTTGTCGCGCCGCAGGTGCTGGTCGAATTCTGGTCAGTGGCGACGAGGCCGGCCAACGTGAACGGGCTTGGGTGGGAACCGTCGCTCGTAGCCGATGAACTGAACCAGCTTATCGATGATCATGACCTGCTGGATGAGACGGCTGAGATTTTCCAGAAGTGGCTCGGTCTTGTTTCGTCGCTCGCGATTCGAGGCAAGCGAGTGCATGATGTGCGACTGGCGGCGCTGATGCAGGTCAACGGCATCGAGCGAGTGCTGACGCTCAACATCCAGGATTTCGCCAGCCTGCCCGGCATTATCGCGGTCCATCCGCGCGATGTGGCCGGCAGCGCATGACCTCGGAGCCGCGGGGGCACGCCTCACAGCGCACACGCGATAATCGGCTCCGGCTGGTCCGTGCTGTGCAACCACCGCCGGCCATCCGCTTCGATCAACTCGAAAGCCTGCTTCGGTCCCCACGATCCGGGGGCATACTCGAACGGCGACTGTTTCTGCCCGGCCCACGCCCGCTCGATGGGGTCGATCACTGCCCATGCCGCCTCGGCCTCGTCGGCCCGGATGAACAGCGTCTGGTCGCCGTTGATCGCATCGTAGATCAGCCGCTCATAGGCCTCGGGCGGCTCGCGATGAAACGTCGTGCTGTAGAGGAAATCCAGCGCCACGCTCTGGATGCTCAGTTGCCCGCCGGGGACTTTGCCGTTAAGGCGCAGGCTCATGCCTTCATCCGGCTGCACGCGGATCACCAGGTCGTTGGGATACACCGGCGACTCGCACTGCTTCTGGAACAGCGTCAGCGGCGGCGAGCGGAACCGCACGACGACCTCGCTGAGCTTCTGCTTGAGGAATTTGCCCGTGCGCAGATAGAACGGCATGCCGCTCCAACGCCAGTTGTCGACATAGAGCTTCAGTGCGGCGAACGTCTCGGTCTGCGAGTCGGGAGCGACATCCTTCTCGCCGCGATAGCCGGCCGTTTGCACTCGGGCATGCTCGCCGGCGGCGTACTGCCCACGAACCGTGAGCCGATCAACCAGCGATGGGCGCACCGGCCGGATCGAATGGTACACCTTCACCTTCTCATCGCGCACGCTGACGGCATCGAGCGCCACCGGCGGCTCCATCGCCACCAGCGCCATGAGCTGGAACATGTGGTTCTGCACCATGTCGCGCAGCGCCGGCGCGATCGTAATAGCCGCCGCGGCCCTCGACGCCGAGTTGCTCGGCCACCGTGATCTGCACGTGGTCGATGTACTTGTAGTTCCAGATCGGCTCGAAGATCGAGTTGGCGAAGCGCATCACCATCAGGTTCTGGACCGTCTCCTTGCCCAGGTAGTGATCGATGCGGAAGATCTGCTCCTCGCGAAAATGCCGGTGGATGAGCCGGTTGAGAGACTGCGCTGGCCAAGTCGTGCCCGAAAGGCTTCTCGACGATCAAGCGCGTCCAGGCAGTTTCTAGCTCTTCGTGCCCTGAACAAGGCGAGCGCAGGTCCGAAAGATGCCCAATGATCGGCTGAAACTGATTGGGCGGCGTCGCCAGGTAGAACAGCCGGTTGCCGCTGGCGCCGTGCTTCTGATCGAGTTCGCACAGCGTCACGCCCACGCGGCGATAGTCTTCCTGCGAAGAGTAATCGGCGGGAGCATAGTGCAGTCGCCCTTCGAGCTCGCGCCAGACCGTCTCATCCAGTGGCTGGTTTCGCGCGTATCCCCCAACACTCTCGCGACATTGTCGGCGGAAATCCCCATCGCTCATCTTTGTACGCGAGAAGCCCAGGATATAGGCATGCTCGTTGAGCAGCTTCTGTCGGGCCATCTCGTAGATGGCAGGCACCAGCTTGCGGTGGGCCAGGTCGCCGCTGGCGCCGAAGATCACGATGGCGCATGTCGAAGGCATGCGCCGAATGATAGTCGCACAGCGGCCCGGTGAGTACCCCCAGAAGCGGCACTATCCATAGATCCGTGTCCACCTGTGGTTCACTTCTTTAGCTCCGCTACATATCCCGCGATCTTCCGCCGGTACTCATCCAGCTTCTCGGCCGCCGCGCCTTTCACTCCCTGACCGACCGCGGCCAGGTCGTCCTCCGCCGCCAAGCCGGAGATGTCGGGCAAGACCGGGATCTCGGCCTTGAGCGAGGCGAGGTATTGATCGACCTCAGCGCATATCCCCGCCTTCTTCCCCTCGCGCCTGGCCCGCGCCAGTTCCTGCTCCAGCGTGTATGCGTAACGATAGTCGTTGATGCCCAGCGACATCAGCATCATCTCTTCCGTGGGCAGCACGCCGCCTTTGTAGCTGTCGGGCGCGGGGATGAAAGCGGCCGTGTACTCGTAGCGGACAAACGGGTTGTGCATGTCCCGGCCGGGATAGCCGTTCTTTGGCCGCTCGCCCGTCCATTGGCTGAAGTGCCACTCCCACTTGCCGCATGCGCCTACTCGCCAAATGTACAGGCCGTTGGTGAAGCGGTCCTTGCCGCCGTTGTAGATGTGCAGCGGGAGCTTGCTCGAGATCCTTCATCGCTCGCTCGATCATCTTCGCCGAGTGCCGCGTCGGATGCGTCGCGACCAAATCGAGATGATCGAGCAGAGGGGTATAGTCAACGCCGTTGTTGACATCGCCCATCGGCGTGACCATCGCGATCGCGCCGCGCACCTGCCGCGTGAGGTCGCACAGGGCGATCGTGTCGGCCAGGTTGCGGTTCCATGGATTGGGATGCTCGCGCGGCTCGTTCGACCACCCACTGGATGATCGGCGCGTCGTTCTCCTTGCCCCATTCGACGAGCTGGCGAACGGCCGAGACGTAGGCGGTGTTGAAGCCCGCCAGTTTCAGCTCTTCGCCCGGCGCATCGTGGCCGCCCAAGAGCCGCCCGATGCTCCGCGCCATGCCCAGCGTCGAGAGCACGAATGCCTGCTTGTCATTGCTTACCATCCCGGCCTGTTTGGCGAGTTTCACGACCTTCTCCAGCGACTCGAACGTCTCGATCGCGCCACTCCCGCGCAGGCGCGTGACCTGTGGCGCGGGGCATTGCACGCTGGTCAGCCCGAAATCGCGCATGATCTCGAGCTGCTCTTTCAGCAGCCGATCGCGATTGGCGGACTCGTCCTTGAATGCGTTGTACTCGACGAACTGCCCGCCATCGGGCGTGTCGTAATACAGGCCGAAACCGACCGGGACATTCCCGGCCAGCGTGAACGGCATTACGTTGACGCTCACCGGGATCGACCGCTTCTCGCCATCGGCCGCCGTTGCCGTGATGGTCGCAGTGTACGTGCCGGGTTTGGCATCGGCCGGCACGCGCAGCCGCAGCCAGAAGCCCATCGTCAGGCCGCTCTCGAGGTTGACAGTAGGGCGGTCGCGCAGGCACCAAGGATGAATGCTCTCGCCGTCGCTGATGTATTTCTTGTAGTAGATGCCGACTTGTTTGCTGGCGATGCTGGCACCGTCGGGTCCAGCCAGGTCGGTGATGCTCAGTGTCGTCTGGCCAACGTCGGCGAACGGCCGGATCGCCACCTGGAACGCCGTCGCCTCGCCGGGGCTGGCGACGATTTGCACCTTCTTCGCATCCTTGTCGCTCATCCCGCTCCACGGCATGATCTGCCGCGTCGGCCCCGGCGCAAACAGCAGCATCTTCGCATCGCTCTGCGCACGGCTCATTGGGCGGCCGCTGGAGGAACCGCTCCTGGTAGAAATAGCGGATCCGCTCCTGCTCGATCTGCTTGCACATGGCATCGAACGCATCTTTCTGATCGGCCGGCAGCAGGATCAGCGCGCTGATGAACGAGTTCTGCCCTTTCACTACAAATGCGCCATTCTTGACGGTGGTTTCCATCACCATGCCGGGGAAGAGCTTGTCCACGCAATTCTTCCACAGGGCGCTCGGCTTCTCCGAGTAGTCCAGGTCGAAGCAGCGGTAGCCCCAGCTCTTCGAGTAGAACTTCTTCCAGTTCATCTCGCCGTCGTAGATGAGCTGTCCGTTGACGTCGAGATCGATGTAGAGGTTCGGATACGGGAAGAAGCCGGCGCAGATCCACACGAGGTATTTGCCATCGGGCACATCGACGCGGAACTCGAAGCCGGCCGGCACCCACTTGCCATCCTCGCCATAATGCCCGCCGGCCACGTAATCGCCGGTGAGCGGATCGGGCCAGTCGCGCCCTCGACGCGCAGGTTCGTCGGATTCACGAAGCCGAAGCCGGCCTCCTTACTGTAGACCGTCGTGAGATTCGCTTCGGTGAAACCGGCCACCAGCGGGGTGTCTTCGCCAAAGTCGAACGCCCGAGTGCCGGAAGGCAGTGTGATCTTCATGTTGCTGTCGAGCGCGCCTTCCTGGAGCAGGCGGACGTTA
Source organism: uncultured Phycisphaerales bacterium (assembly GCA_963836515.1). Taxonomy (GTDB): domain Bacteria; phylum Planctomycetota; class Phycisphaerae; order Tepidisphaerales; family Tepidisphaeraceae; genus CAWIJX01. The sequence goes on along the minus strand of CAWIJX010000004.1, from coordinate 48,559 downwards.
TCGACGTAGCACACATAGTCCTTCAGGTTGGCCTTGGTGCCGAACCACCCCTTCACGCGCGTCAGCGCCGACAGGTCGATCATGTCCGCCTTGGGCACTTCGGCCAGGGGAATGTCGCCCTTCACATTCCGCCGTGCGCGGCGCAGATCGACCAGGATTCGCGTCTTGCCCTGGTGCAGCGGCTTAAGCTCGTCATAGGTGCAGCGCGTCTGGAAGTTCTTCGTGGTCTTGTCCCACAGCTCGACGGCCAGCCGCGTGAATGTCGGGTCCTCGCTGTAGAAGTCGAAGGCGAGATAGTCATACTGCTCCCAGCCCTTCAGCAGCGACGGGTCGATCTGGAAACTCACCCAGTCCTGGCCCTTGGGCGCCTCCAGCCTCAGCGAGTTCTTGCCCGTTGCGGCCCACCTGTCCGAAATCTCCGTCCGCAGTCCGCCATCCTCCGACACGATGAGCTTGCTCTCTTCAGGCCGCTCGAAATCCATCAGCACCTGCTGCTTGTTCCCCACGACGCGAGCCGCGCCAGCCCTGGCCTTGACGTTGAGATCCTTCTCCGTGATCGCTGGTCCGAGGCGGATGTTGTCCAGCAGGATGTACGAACTGCCATCGCCGCCCTCGCACATGAACATGACGGTCTTGAAGATGATGTCGGGCGTGACCTTGGCGTTGGGTTTCCGCCACGCGATCAGGTCCGACGCGCGCAATTGCACCCACTGCCACTGGTTCTCCTTCAGATCGGTCACGACGTACTGGCAGAAGCCCGCATACGACGCCTGCTGCTCGGGCGTCGCCACCAGCAAGCGCACGGAAACCTTCTTGTATCCGCTGTTGAAGTAATGAAAGGAAATGGTCCTGTCGGCCAGGCGGAACCACTCGTATTTCTCCAGGCGCACATCCGCACCCGTACACTTGAGGCAGCCGACGGATCCCATGGCGCCACCGGCCGCCCAGCCAATCGTGGCCGAGCCCTTCAAATCCTCATCGATGATGAAGTCGTAGAATTCCCCGCCTTTGTCGAAGGTGTAGTTGAATTCCTCGAACACCTGCCGCGCCTGTGCGCTGTGCGAGACGACCAGCAGCCCAAGCACACACGCCGCCCGCAACGCCAATCGCTTCATGGTCTCTCCTTGTTGGTTCGGAGTTCCGCCTTCGAGTTTGGAGTTCCGCCTTCAGGCGGTGGCGGTGTCCCGGACCGCGTAAACGCGGAACTACGAACGGAGAACTCCGAACTAGAACCACTTTCCCGGTAGCCACTGCCTCAGCGCCGCCAGGAAATCATCGAGCATCGGCTCAATGTCGTACAGATCGTTCACGTGCGGATCGAGCATCAGCGCCTGCCTCGCCGCGTCGCGATCGCAGTTCATGGCCGCCTGGATCGACAGCTCGTGAATCGTCGTCCACCGCTGCACGTGCGCCAGCACCGCCAGCGGCAACTTGATGCTCTTTCCGCTGATCTTCGCGCCGGCCACCGTCACCTTCGCCTCGACGCACGCATCGCGCGGGATGCCTTGGATGAAATCGCCGCTGTTGAGCACGTTCACCACGCGCGTGTAAGGTTGTCCGGTGAAGAACGCCCACAGCAGCTCGTGGGCGTGCTCGCTGGTGAGCAGGTGCAGATCGCCCACCGGCTCGCTTCCGTACGTCCAGCGATGAATGATCTCCGGGCACTCGGTCCGGCCGAAGGGCTGCCGGCCGGGGATGATCTGGCGCAGCTCGCCGCTGAACGCCTCGATCCGCCGCGGCGTGAAGAAATACCTGTAAAACTCGGCCAAGTGCGTGTGCCCCGTGCTTGGCCAGGCGTGCAGAATGCGGCAGATGTCCTTTTGCAGCTCGACATCCTCCTCGCGCATCTCCAGCAGGTTGTCTTCCATCTTCGCTTCGGATACCTCGATCGCCTCGAGCATCTGACTCGTGCGGTCCTCGCCTTTCACCCACACGCGCGTGACGAAGGCCTGGTGATTCACGCCGCCCACTTCCAGGTCGATGTCTTTCTTCGCCACGGCGAAAGCCTTCGAGAAAAACCGCCACATCTCGTCGGCCGAGTGGCACAGCCCGAACACCGGCAGCGAGCAGTTGCGCGCCAGCACGGCCGTCAGGACCGACATCGGGTTGGAGAAGTTGAGCATGATGCCCTTTGGGCAGAGCTCCTGCATCTCGCGTGCCAGGTTATAGACGATCGGGACCGTGCGCAGGTTGCGCGCCAGCGCCGACGGGCCGAGCGTGTCGCCCACGCCCACGGGGATGCCATACTTGGCGCAGACTTCCCACGAGCGCGTGTCCGCCTCCCGGCCGCCGGTGGTGATCGAGAGAATCACCGCGTCAGCGCCCTCAGCGCCTCGCGGCGGTCGAGTGTCCGCGTGACCTTGACGTTGGTGTTCTTCTGTCGCGCGATGCGCTCCAGCAGGTCGCCAACGATCTTCATCGGCTCGGGGTCGATGTCGTGGACGACCAGCTCCACATCGTTGAACCCGCCCACCAGCAGCATGTCGCGCAGCACCTTGTGGCAGAACTTGTACGAGGCGCCGACGAAGACGATCTTCTTGCGGCCCGCCGAGCCGGTGTTGGTCTCGTACTCTTCGACGGGCCAGACCTTGGGCGGCTCGGGTCTGCGATGTTTGTGGATGGTCATGTTCCGAGCATTGTACAGAAATGAGTGTCTGAAGCGGAAGCGTCAGCGCCCGCCCTTCCCGGAGCGGGCGCTGACCCTTCCGCTTCAGATGGGCTGCGCTATTCGACGACGACACGCGATTGCTCGTCGCCTTCGACCTTCACCCGTTTCTCCTGAGGCGCGGTGGGGGGCGATGCCATCGCAGCGTGCATTCGCCCGCGCGGGAAAGGCCAAAGAACGCCTCGCCTCCGGGGATGATATTCCATGCGCCGAGAGCTTGCTTGCCGGTACTGGCGGTGACCGTGAACGGACCGGCGGCAGCGGCTTTGGGCGAGCCCGCCACTCGCACCGCCGTATTCGAACCGTTGTCGATGCTCCGGAAAAACACCACGACCTGCCCGTTCTTCAGCGCCAACGCCAGGTCCTGCGCACCATCGCCATTGAAGTCGGCCACGCAGCCGGCCTGACATCCGGGCTCGGCGTCCTTCAGCAGCTCGCGTTCCCCCAGATCAATGTCATGCGCGTGGCCGAAGCTTCGGAAGCCCCGGTTGAAGAAGAACTGCGGCCAGATGTCCGAGTAGAGGATTAGCACATCCTGCCGGCCGTCGTTGTTGATGTCGCAGGTCATGCCGCCGATGCCGTTGGGCTTGGAGATATAGCCGGCCTCACCGGCATACGCGAGTCTCTCGGTGAACTTACCCCCGCCGAGGTCGTGCCAGAGCAGGCAGCGTTCCTGGGCCGCCACGAACACGTCGAGCAGCCCGTCGGCGTCATAGTCGCCGACGAACGCCGCTGCGTTGCCAGGCCCCGTTCCCACAGCGCTGCTGGCCGTCGGCTCGGCATACAGGCCGTCGCCTTTTCCCTTGAAGAAGATCGATCCCTTCTCAAAGGGCTGGAGAATGTCGGCCACGCCATCGCCGTCGAAATCGGCCACGAGGCATGCGTGCGGCCGCCCCAGTAGCGAGGCGATCTTGCCATCTGCCAACAGCGTCTTCGTCTCCAGCTTGTCGCCCAGCTCGAATGAGATGAGAATCGGCGATTGCTCCGTTGTTGCCAGCACCGCCGCGCGCCCCTTGACGCCGCCGCCGATCGCCGACAGCCCGAGGCATCCGCCTTTCCACTGTCCCTTCGGCCGGGCCAGCTCGAACGTGCCATCGGGACAGGCCAGCCACACTTGCAGCTCATCGCCGTTCCAACTCGCCAGGTCCAGCAGCCCATCGCCGTTGAAATCACCCCAGGCGGCGCATCGCGATTTCGACGCGAGCTTCAGGCTGGCCGTGATGTCACGCAGGTCGCTCTTGTTCGGCTCGCACTGGTAGATACGGTCGCCGCCTTCGCAGCAGACCATCAGCGCCATCCGGCCGTTACCTTTCATGTCAACCGCAAGCATGGCCGAGATCTTGCCATCGAGCTTGCCAACGGCGATCTGCTTGTCCCAGTTTACGCCGGCCACGACGGGTACGGCGGCATCCTGGTCCGCCAGCACGTAGTCTGACAGACGGAGGAGCATGTCGCTGCCCCCGGCCCAGACGGCCTGCATTTCGCCCTTGTCGACCTCCTCCACGCTCCACGCGTTGCCCGCGCCGCCGCTGAGCCGGAACCACGTGCCATTGACGTGCAGTGCGGCGCGTCCGGCCGGCGAAGGATCGGCCGCGTTGTCATCGTTGCCACCTTCGGCCGGCGCGACGCCCAGTTTCCCGGCGAAGAGCATCGCCAGTTGCGGCCGGCCTTCCAGGCAATCGGCCAGGTGCTTCGCCTGTGGCAGAGCGGTCCTGGTCAGATCGAGCGTGATCGCCTTGGGCGCAGCGCCTTTTACGGCCCTCACCAGCCGCACCGCCAGCTTGCCATCCACCGGCGCCGCAGCCGTCTCCAGTTGCAGGATCAGCTCCGCCTGGCGCACCAACTGCACCGGGGTGAACTTGGGGTTTATCAGCGCCCATGTGGAGTTAGCGGCCAACAGAACAATCGCTGCGATGCTGATTCGCATAGGTCCTCGGGTTACTTCCAGGCGATGGGATGACCCTCTCAATACAACGAAACAGGCCGCTCCGTTACCGGAGCGGCCTGTTGATTTCGAGAGAGAGGGGTAGAGGCTTACTTGCGATTGCGGCGAGCGCGAAGATTCAGGGCGCCCACCATGCCAAGGCCCAGCATGCCCATCAGGAGGGTCGAGGGCTCGGGCACGCTGACCACGGACAAGGCGTTCAGCGAAAGACCGGGGACGGTCGAATCGAAGTTCCAGTTGAAGTACTGGAAGTTGAAGTCCTTGCCGGTGTCAACGTACATCTGCATGGCGTCGAAGCGGATCATGTACGTGGGGGGGTTGGTGAGGAGACTCGGATCCTTTTGGGTCATGAACACCCAGCCGTAGTCTTGGGAAGGGTTGTCATAGACGTGGATGTAACTTGGAGCGTCGCCATAGTTGGAGTTGGGCCAACTAGCACCGCCGAAATTCTGCTGGAGGAAGGAATTGGTCAACGCAGTCTTGATCGCATCGCTTGCGGGCTGATTCAGCCACAAAAGGGCATACACCCACTTATTCCGGTTGTCCTGCGAGTAGGGGCTCAGGCCAACGATCGAGACGGTGCCTTTGGCGGCGTTAACAGTAAGAGGACCGGCATGGATGTATCCATCCTGGCCGGCTGGAGTGAGACTGCCGTAGGATGTGTGGTCCGTGGGTTGCGCCGCACCGAAGCCGGCATTGAAGGTTTCATTCGCGGCAGAGTGCGGAACCAGGAAATTCACGAAGTTGCCCGAGGCCGGAGCGGGATAGTTGATCGGATCATATGCGCCTCCCGCAGTGCCGCCACCTTGGGGATACTTGAACGCTCCGGCATCCATGGAAAACTGTGCCCAAGCATTCGTCTTGCTGTTGTGGGATCCACCATTGTTCCAGCTCGGAACCACCCACTGGTACGAAGTGATCTTGTCCGAGGCGCCAGCCCCGGCGATGGTGCCCAGACTGACATTGAACGTCCCGAAAAGGAACTCATCGCCAGTTGGCGAGGAGAGAGGACGCCAAGTGGTATTAGAGGCTTGGCCAGCCGCCGTCAAGGTCGCTGCTGACACGTTGGCGAGGTTGTCGTTAAGAACGCCATAGATGGCATTCCCAACCGTCGTGGCATCGCCCCAACCACTGCCGTTAGCGCTGCCAGCGCTGTTGTTCGTGATTGTGCTGTAGAAATTCGAGTTCAGGCTGAACGACGACACCCCCGCCCCTGTCAGCGCGCTGCCACCACTCGCCTGGCCGACGGCGCCACGAACGTACATGATCGCCTCGTCCTCGGTGGCGTTTGTTCCAGTGAGCTGCGCCCAAACCTGGACCGTGACGGAGCTGCCAGTCACCTTGGTCAGATCCAGATTCCTCATGCCGCTGTCGAAGGCGCCGCTGGCAAAGGTCGTGCCGGCCGGCTGTGACGCCAGCGGAGCGAACCGCAGATCCATGACCAAGCTAGCCATTGCCGATTCGGTGTCCACACACGCCAAGGCACCAGCCACGGCTGCCCCAGCAAGCACTTTCGCCACACGCCTCTTGAGTTTGCTCGTCATACGAATCCTCTCTCGTTTTGCCCGCAAAGGGGTTAGCCCTTGGGCTATCTCACGCTCCATGTGCTCCGCGGTTGTTCGAGACAACCGCAACAACATAAGTCTCTCTTATCACCGTGCGGCCCTGCGCCGCCTCAACGACAACAGACCAATCGCAGCCCCCATGACCGTCAGCAGTCCTGGTTCGGGCACTGCCACCTGCGCCTTAATCTCGGCCGCCAACTGATTAAAGGCAGAGTCGATCTTGGGGTCGTACAGACCGGTGGTATGGGTCAGGTAGTAATTCGTGCGCAGGATCAGCAAGTCCGCCCCATTGATCTTGCCATCGTAGTTAAAATCACCCTGCTCCCAATTCACGTCCGCCGGGTCGATGTAACCGTGCTGTAGGTTAAAGAAGCCCGTGCGAAAAGCGAGCAAGTCGGCACCATCTATGGTCCCATCCAAGTTCGCATCGCCGGCGTAGGTGTATCGCAAGAGCACCTGCTGGCCGGTACCGTCGAGGTTGCGCCGAGGAAAGTCGTCTTCGGGTCGAAGTTGCCACTGCCATTGTCCAGATAGCCGAGGGCTGTCTCGCCATCCGCGTTGTTGTACTCGTTCGCGGCGGCCGAACTGGTAATACCTGATGTGCCACCGAAATCGGGACTCCCGCTGCCAAAAGACCCCGGGCTGTAGGCCCCCGACCGGACGTAGCCGATGATCTTCCGCACGGTTGTCGTCTCATCCGTGTAGTTGACCACCATGGCGTTACCGGCCAAGTCCACCAACGCATTGGGGCCGGTGACGTTGATATCATTGGTGAAGATCACCTTGCGCCCGGCGTTAGTCACGTTGTCCGGCACACTGACCGTCGAAGTGCCGCTCACCGTCAGCGTGTTCATGCTATACGTGCCGCCTGCGCCGACTGCTGCCTGGCCGATGTTCAGGTTGCCGCCATTCACGATCACATTGAGGTTGGCATTGACCGGACCCGGATCGCTGCGCAGATTCACCGTGCCGCCGAAGACCTTGAGATTGGCGCCAGGACCGTGGCTCTGCGCACCGTCGATATTAACCGTGCCGCCGAGGACTGCCAGCGACTGGCCGGCGGCGATGTTCAGCCCATTGGTGAGGCTGGCGTTGCCATTCACCGCAGTGTTGTTGTTTAGCGTCACCACGCCGCTCGCGCTCGGAACGAACACGCGACCCGCCGTGCCGGTTGACACAGCCACGCCGGTCCCGCTCTCGTAGGTGCCACCTACCGCGCCCCAGAAACTGGTCGCGCCAGTTGCGGGCACATAGTTGACTGTGTCGGAGGCACCCGCCGTCAAAGTGCCAGGGAGGACGCTGAACTGCCCGATGGGACCGACCCAAGTGCCGGGCGTCAGGTTGCCCGGATCAATCAGGCTCGAGTCGCCGCGTATCGCAACGCTAACATTCGTTATATCCGGGAGCGGATTCGCCCAGGCAGTCGTACCCGACGCAGTGAAGGGATTGATGCCTACGGCGGTTCCCTGAGTGCCCCCACCACCCGACAGCACAGCGAGACCACCTGCGGGTTTGATCTGCCCGCTGAGGCCACCTGACTGGGTGAAGGTGCCTGTAGCGTCCTGGATCCCGTTGCCACTACCAGCGCTGGCCACCGTACTCGTCAGGTTGAACGTGTACGGCGCAGCGCCGACTGTCGCCATGGCGTCTGTGTACACCGTGCCGGGATCCAGCGTGTCGATGCCGACGCCGCCGATGGACTTCAGCACGATGTTAAAGGTCACGCTGTCCGCGCCTGCACCTGCGGCATGAGCTGTGGAACTGCCCAAGCCGCCAATTCCGCTAAATCCAAGCAGTCCTCCTGCCAAAAGTGCCACACGCGATGGATTCAACAACCGTTTACCCTTGCGCATACCCATGTCTCACTTTCCCTCTGCATTCCACCGGGCTACACCCGGCGAAGCGGCCTGTGTCGTTCGACAGAGGCCTTTAGAGATGAATGGAGTTCCAGAGCCCGTCCAGCTCCGCTAAATCTATGGGACCATTGCCTCAACTGAAATATATCACGAATCTGTCCGCTGTCCAGAGAATTTCGAGATTATTCTCCAGGCCGATCGTCCTGGCGCAATCACATGACAAACAAGGCGTTATGTCCAGCAAACCTGCCTGTAGCATCGCCGTAACCATTGAAAAATCACCCGTGCCGACGACCCGTAACTTCACGACTCACAGCCCTTGTGCGCTATTTCTGCGCTCACAACGCTCCATGCATTCTGCGCCGGTTTTTGATGATGTTTCTCCTAAAATTGCTCAAATCTGGAGAATGCCAGGCATTATGGCTCTCACTTGGGTAAATGGTGAAAATGGGAAAGATCATCAAACTAGATCATCAGGGCAGAGATATCGTGGCCTCGGGTAAGGAGGGGGTGGTGTGGAGGGGCGGATCGAGGCATTCGACGGCGGGCACGAGAGGCATGGCCGGAACGGGGCTGCTCGGACCAGGCGGAAGCGTGGCCCGCGCCGGAGGCGTTGCGGTCGGTCCAATCGCCTGTTGGGGATGATGACTTGCGGGCGCCACCTGCCTTTCCGCCGGGAATCGTGGCCAGTCTGTTGAGATCGACCCTTTCCGCCACGTCCGTCACGCGCTCAAGGGCCGGACCTGATAGGTCCACCGGAACGGCTTGGCCATCGTCTGATTGAAGTACTCGATGAACGCCAGGACACGCCGCCGCAACTCGTCGATGGATTGGAAGCTGCCCCGGCGCAGCAGCCGGCGTGCCAGGATGCTGAACCAGATCTCGATCTGGTTGAGCCACGAAGCGTGCCGTGGCGTGTACAGGAACCGGATGCGATGGCTGGGGTCTTCCAGGAACGCTCGCCGGCTCTTCAGGTCCTTGAGCAGGCCCGACTCGCCCTTGACGCCCAGTTCCACCCCCAGTCCACACAACTCGTCCACCAGCCTCACCAACGTCTCGGATTGGTGCGTGTTGAGCTGGTCCAGCACGATGATCCACGCTGCCTGGGGGTCGCTGGCCACCGTCTGGGCCACATGCGCGGCAAAGTCTTCCTCGTGCCGCGTCAACGCCACCGTTGGACAGATTACCTTCCCCGTGGCCACTTCCAGGTTGGCCGTCAGCATCAGCGTCCCGTGCCGAACGTAATTGGCCTCCTGACGCTCCACCTGTCCCGGCCTCATCGGCAGCGTGGGCGCTGCGCGTTCTATCGCCTGCATGCCGGTCTTCTCATCCACGCTCACGAGGTGCGTGCCCAGCTCGTGCATCGCGATGGCCGAGCCGTAGGCCGCGCACACCGCCCCCGACCGCGCCGCAAACTCCTCGGGATGCTGCCGGTCGGGACTGTTCAGCCAATACCGCATCTTGTGCGGCCGCAGGTCCGCCTCCTTTTAAAAAACGCCCCACCTGCCGGGGCGAGATCGACGGCACGATCCCCCGTTTGGCCGCCTCCTCGGCCAACTCCCGGTTCGTCCAGTTCGTCACCGGCCGGCCGCTGTCCGACGGCTTCTCGCAGGCCAACGCCATGATCTGGCAGTACTGCTCAGGCGTGAACTTGCCCGGACACCCGCAGCGATACTCGTCCGAGAGCGCCTGCTCGATCTTCCGGGCCAGGGCCGCCTCATCCCACTGGGCAACGTCCGCTCCCCAAGCCTGCTGGGCCGCCCTGTAGCGGGCTCGCCAGTGTCGCACCAGTTCGCGGGAGCACCCCACCCGAAGGGCGATCCCCACCGAGCCCAGACCCTCGCCGGCCGCCAAGATCACGCGAGCCCGCGTGGCCACCGCCTGCGGACAGGTCTTCCGCCGGACCAGGCTCTCAAGAATGCAACGCTGTGCTTGCGGTAGAACCAACGCGTGGCTGTTCAAGTCTTCCGTGACCATCGCATCTCCTTGTCATCCGTGACTTCATGGAGATCGGCATCACTCGGCATGATACTTCAGCCGCGATGATCTAGGGCAATTGAGATTATCCGCACCACATCCGTATCGGGCAGCCCAATAATACCGCATGCCTGTCGTACGTGATGCAGTAGCTTGAATTAGAACGATGGCCTGATTAGGTTCTAGGTTGCGCAGTGCCGCCAGTGCCCTCGCTGGTGGAATCCAACGCTGCCCCGCAGCCCGAACCGCCTGTGAGGTCACTGGCGGAATTACATATGTAAAGGAGCAGCGATGATCCGTTTAGCCGATCGTATGAACCTGATTTCCGAGTCGATTACCCTGGCCGTGTCGGCCAAGGCCAATGCCCTGAAGAAGGCTGGCGTTGACGTGGTGGGCTTCGGGGCCGGTGAACCGGATTACGATACTCCGGCATTCATCAAGGAAGCCGCCAAGGCCGCCCTCGACAAAGGGCAAACCAAGTACACCCCGACCCCCTGTTTACCGGACCTGAAGGCCGCCATCGCCAAGAAGTTCAATGACGAGAACAACCTGCCTTACAAACCGGAGAACATCACCACCGGCGCGGGAGGCAAGCACTGTCTCTATATGGCCTTCATGGCCGTTATCAACCCCGGCGACGAGGTGCTCCTCCCCAGCCCCTATTGGGTGACCTATCCCGAGCAGGCGAAGATCGCCGGGGCGGCCGTCAAGGTGATCCCCGGCGAGGAGAAGAACGGCTTCAAGATCACGCCCGCTCAGCTCGAAGCCGCGATTGGCCCAAAGAGCCGCGTTCTGATCCTGAACAGCCCCAGCAACCCCGCTGGCCACGGCTACACGCCCGAAGAGCTCAAGGCCTTGGCTGATGTCGTGGTGAAACACCCGAATCTCGTAGTATTCTCGGACGAAATCTACGAGCATTTCATCTACGACGGCCTGAAGTTCGTTTCGTTTGCGACCCTGCACCCCCAGCTCATCGAGCAAACCCTCACGTTCAACTGCCATTCCAAGAGCTTCGCCATGACTGGCTGGCGCGTCGGCTATATCGGTGGGCCAAAGAACGTGATCGACGCCATCAACAAGCTCCAGTCGCAGATGAACAGCCACATCACCAGCTTCACGCAAATGCCGGCCGTGGCGGCCCTCACTGATCCGCGTGGCCGGGAATCCATCGCCGCCATGCGCAACGAGTTCGAAAAGCGCATGCATCACATGCACGAGCGGCTCATCGCTCTGCCGAAGGTGATCTGTGTCAAGCCGCAGGGCGCGTTCTACTGCTTCCCCAACGTCGGTGCCTATTTCGGCAAGAAGGCCGGCGGGGTCGAAGATCAAAGATGCCGTGAGCTTCTCGGCCGCGCTGCTGGAGCAGAACCACGTGGCCGTCGTCCCCGGCAACGACAGCGGATTCGACACGCATGTTCGCCTGAGCTTCGCGACCAGCATGCAGCAGATTGACAAGGGACTGGATCGGATAGGGGAGTTTTTGAAGAAGATTGCGTGATTTTCGATTTTCAACTTTTGATTTTCGATTTTCGATTGACCAATTGAAAATCGAAAATCAAAAATCGAAAATCCCACCCCATGATCACACGCCGACACATTCTCATCGGAGGCCTTGCCATGGCAGCATCTCTATCCACGTCCTCACCGTCGGCCAGCGCCGCACCGGCCACCGCGCCGGCCGGCAGCGAGTTTGGCGGGCTGAAGATCGGCGTTGCCACGTATTCGTTGCGCACGTTGAGCATCGACGCCGCGATCAAGGCCATCCAGCGCGTTGGTCTGCACTATGCATCACTAAAGGACATGCACCTGCCCTTCAAGGCCACCGCCGAGGAGCGGCGCGAGATTGTGCAGAAGTTTACGGATGGCGGCATCACGGTAATGAGCTGCGGCGTGGTCACGCTGCCCAAGGATGAGGCCGGCTGCCGCAAGGCATTCGAGTATGCGCGATGCCGGGATTCCGACCATCGTCTGCCATCCCGATGCCGGCTCGATGGCGCTCTTGGACAAGCTGGTGAAGGAGTTTGACATCCGGCTGGCCATCCACAACCACGGCCCGGAGAGCAAGTCGTATCCGACGCCGCACGAGGCGTACAAGATGTGCGAGAGCTTTGACCCGCGCATCGGCCTGTGCATGGACCTGGCGCACGCCGTGCGCGGCGGCGCCGACGCGGTGGAGTGCATTGAGAAATACAGCTCGCGCCTCTACGACCTGCATATTCGCGACATGGACAAGGCCGGGCCCAATGGACACTGCATCGAAGGCGGCCGGGGAGTCATGGACCTGCGCGGCATCCTCAAGGCGCTGCTGAAGATCAAGTACCAGTACCTGGTCGGCATTGAGTATGAGAAGGATGCCAGCGATCCGGTGCCGGGCCTGGCCGAGACCGTGGGGTGTCTGCGGGGATTGCTGGTGGGACTGAAGGCGTGAGTTGTAGCACAGCCGTCTCGGCTGTGAATGATGGTGATGGCGGCGGAAGACACAGGCGAGACGCCTGTGCTACCAAGGAACAACAATGAAGATTCTGCTGACAACGACCAGTTTTCAGGATACTCCCGGGCCGCATCACGATGTGCTCGCCAACTCCGGCCATCAGATCATCCGCGCCCGCGGCCCGCTCACCGAAGCCCAGATGCTCGAACTGATCAAAGCCAACGACGGCTTCGACGCGCTGCTCAACGGCGACGATGCCATCACGGCGAAAGTGATCGACGCGGCGCTGGCCGCGAAGACTCCGCTCAAAGTCGTCTCCAAGTATGGCATCGGCCTTGATTCCATCGATGTGAAGTATGCGACGAGCAAGCGCATTGCCGTCCTCAACACGCCCGGCGTAAATCACACCACCGTGGCCGAGCACACGATCATGTTGATGATTGCCATCGCCAAGCACCTCTGGCCGCACCTGCTCGACCAAGAAAGGCGAGTGGAAGCGCATCACGGGCAACGAGCTGTTCGGCAAGACCATCGCGGTGCTGGGCGTCGGCCGGATCGGCAGGGAGGTCATCAAGCGCGCGTGCCGCGTTTGAGATGAAGTGCGTTGGCTATGACGTGCATTGGGATGAGTCATTCGCGAAGCAGTACAACGTCAAGCGCGCCGCCACGATCGAGGAGGCCATCGCCGGCGCGGATGTTGTCTCGCTGCACATGAGCCTTGACGAAAAGACGCGCGGCGTCGGGAACGCAAATCTCATCGCGAAGATGAAGAGGGGCTCGATCCTGATCAACACCGCCCGCGGCGGGCTGGTGGTCGAGAAGGACATCGCCGCGGCCTGCAAATCCGGCCAGCTTCTGGGCTATGGCGCGGATGTGCTGGAGAAGGAACCCCAGCCCGCCGAGCATATGTTCCGGGAGATCGACAACATCATCATCACCCCGCACGTGGGCAGCCGGACGTTCGAGTCGGTCGAGCGGCAGGCGATGAAGGCGCTGACCAACACGCTGAACTTCCTGCGCGGCGACAAGGACTACGTGCAGGCGAATTCGTGGTGACGATTTCTGATTTCTGAAGCGGAAGCGTCACGCCCGCCCCGCGATCATGCAGGGCGGGCGCTGACGCTTCCGCTTCAGAAAGAAAGATCAGTCGAAGATCGTCTTGCCGGTGGTGGGGCGGTCCGGCCGCGTCTGAACCGGGGGATGCAGGCGGCGATCCAGCGCCTCGAAGAACCACGCCGTGCCGGGGTCCTTCATCGTACCCGCGCCGCCGGGGGCGAATCGGTTCTTGCGCATGTCCATGCCGCCTTCATGCCAGCCTTGAAAGTGTACACAGAGGTGGTCCTTCTCGGATGGCATGTACTTATCGACTGCGTCATAGATCCTGTCGCGGTCGGGCTGTGAGAAGGCGCCCTGCGGATCGCGCCCGCCCGCCTCCCGGCCGAAAAGACAGACGTTGATCGTGGGCTTGGCCTGGGGGAACTTGGGCGGCATCGGCGCGCGCTCGTTGTGGATCACAATGTTCGCGGCATCGGAGTTGGCCACTTCCATATTGAACGCATGCTCGGGCCCGCCGCAGCCGCGCGGGATTTCGGGTGCGACTTCGCCGATCGCCTTCAGGCATGCGATGGCATCCTGTGCGGTGAACGGGTTGACCCAGCCGAAAAGCACGTTGCGCCAGGATCGTGCGCCACGGAGATGATGACATTCTTGAAGTCCTTCAGTTCGGCCGCCACGAGCCGCGAGGCCTCGACGTAGGCATCGATCGACGCCAGGCGCGGGTCCTGCCCGTTGAGCCCCATCTTTCGCGGGCAAAACAGGCCGATGATGACGATCATGTCTTTCTCCGCCGCCGCTTTGATGATCGCGCGCATGCGATCGCGAATGCCCGCATCCTCAAAGCTCTTGCCGTCGGGTGAGAAAACCTTGTAGGTCTGGCCGGAGGAGCCCTGGTAATAGACCACCAGCGCGTTGATGCCGCGGGCCTGGTAGAACTCCAGGTTCTCCAGCAGGTCCTTCGTGTATTCTTCGCGCCCGGCCGCGCTGGCGACGCGCATCCCCCAGAGACGCGTGGGCTTGTCATTCACGAGGATTCTGGCGCCGTTGACTTTGAGCGATCTGATTTCACCGGCCGCCGGCGCGGCGAGGCAGGAAAACAGGCCGAAAAACGCGGCCGTTGCGTATGTAACAACTCTCACAGCAATCATCCGGTGATATTCCTTGTCACTTCATTCCCGGCCTCTTGACCAGCGTTCGCGCCGGCGCGGGCGGGTCACTATCGGGCGGGGTCTGCGAGAGCACGACCGGGGCGATCTCCACCGGGTCCGGCCGGCCACCGCCCACGGCGGTCTTCCTCAGTGGTGGTAAGACCGGCAGGCTGCCGCCGCCTTGCGCATCCAGCGCCGGCTGCCCCTGGAGGCTGATCGCGTCCGGGCGGCGGCTGACGAGCGGCACCTTCAGCATCGGAAGCATCACCGCCAGCGTCGGCATGGACAGTCTTGGCGATAGCGCCAGGGGCGGCAGCTCGGGCGGCGGCACGGCGCTGCCCATCGCAATGGCCGGCAGATCGAACAGCGGGCGCACCCTGGCCAGCGCGGGCCGGGTTGTGGGGACGCTGCGCGATGGGCTTTCGCCGGACCTCCGCCGGCGTGGCGTAGGGCCGCTGGGATTGGTCCGCGCTTCCACGTGAACTGCCGTGGCTCGGCCAGCGGCGGCAGGAACGCGCTGCTCAACTTGAGTGGCGTGGCCAGTCTCTTTCCGATACCCGCGGCCACATCCTCGCAGGCGCCGGGCAGCGTGATCGCCACCTGCGGCGGGGGCGGCGGCGGCGGAACGGCCGCCGTAGCCACCTGTTGCGTCGTGGGCGTGGCCGTCGGCTGGGCGCTTGGCGACGTCGTGCGCGACGCAGTGTGGTCGTCACGCTGTGCGCCGATGCCGCCGAGGCCCATAAGGCCCAGGATCGCCGCGCCGGCCAGGCACGCCACCGTGAACGTCACATAGCCCATCGTCCTCAGCGCCATGGTGACCTCGCAACTCGGAATCGGGAACTCGGTACTCGGAACTACTTCGCCTCGATAATCAGCTTCACGGCCGTGCCCTCCGGGGGCAGGAGCCGCTTGTTGTCCTCCAACTCGATCAGCTTCTGATCGCCGAACTTGAGGTCCGTCTGGATGACGCACTGATTGGTCACCGGGAACACGCAGATGAGCGTGCCGGTGAGGTCGGCGCCATAGAATCTTCTCATCCTTGTCCGGGCTGAGCTGGCTGATGACCGAGCCGGTGAAGAACCACTTCACCATGGGCATCCCCTTGCCGGTCTTCTTGTCGATCAGGGTCTTCTCCAGCGGCAGGAGCTTGGGCTGTCCATCGGCGCCGGGGAACTCCAGGTTGATCTTGAGTTCCGGTCCGCTGCCGATCCCATCCTCGCCTTCGGCCGTTTTCCCCGGCTTGAGCCCGAGGCTCTCCAGCGCCTTGTGGACCTCGCTGGGCTTGACGGTGAAGACCACCACCGTCTCGTGGGCTTTCTTGCCCTGCGGATGCGGCCAGCACGCCACCACCTCGATCGGGTAGATCTGCTGCAGGTAATCCAGCTTGCGCGGCGCGATGGCCGCGGGAATCGTCACGGTCCTCTTTTCCTTGTCCACAGTCAGCGTGGCGGCGGGCAGAGTCGCCGGCGCCTGCGCGTCGGCCAGGACGGACAAGAGGCCAATCCCGAGCATTCCAATCGTCCAAAGTCTCATGTGTACCTCGATTTCGGATTTCGGATTTCGGATTTCAAATCGCAGATTCCGTCACTCTCCCACGCAGATCACGACCGTCTTCTGCTGGTTGGCTGGAGAGTCGATATTGCACGTCGCCACAAATAACCGGCCGCCCTGCACGATGGGCGAGCCGTATGCCAGCCCCGGCGCCTTAGTTGCGGCGTCGGTGGCGATGTCCAGAGTCCAGGCGGCCTTGCCGGTTGTCAAGTTGATCGCATGAACAATGCCTTTCAGGTCGGCCACGTATGCCAGGTCGCCCGCGATGGCCGCCCCGGCGAACATCGGCGCCTTGGCGTCGTAGGCCCATTTCTCCTGGCCATCCTTGACGGCCAGCGCTCGCACTTTGCCATCGGTGGCGGTGCAAATGGCCAGTTCGCCGGCGATGGCGATGGGCGAAACCACGCCGCCGCCGACCGGCGCTTCCCAGACGGGCTTGCCATCATCGAGATTGATCGCGGCCACCTCGCCCTTGCCCTCGGGGATGTCCTTCGGCTCAAAGCGGATGCTGCTGCAACCAACGATTGCCAGGTTGCCGGCGATGCTCGGCCCGCCCCAGGGATTGTGCTTGAGCGGCGTGCGCCACTTGATGTTGCCATCCCTGGCATCGAGGCAGAACAGGGCGCGGTCGCCAACTTTCTCCGTGTCGAGCCGCGCCGACGCCGCGAGTACGCGGTCGTTGACCACGGCCACCGGCGCATCCACGTGCCACTGCACAGCGCCCGCTTGCCACAGCTTCATCGGCGCGGGCTTGGGCAGGGCATTCTCATCCGGCGGGATGGCGAAATCCGGGTCCTTCTTCTTGTCGGCCTCGAATCGCGCCACCATCTCTTTCCATTTCTTCTCGATCTGCGCCTGCACGGCGGCCGCATCCTGTTCCTTGCCGTCGAGCGTCACGCGCTTCATGTCGGCGCAGATGACACCCGCCGCGCCGCCGCCGATAAACACCCGGCCGTTGGCGATGGTCGGGCCACCTTCCAGATGAACGAGCTGGCCCGGCACCGGAAGCTGCCACACCGGCGCGCCGTTGTCGGCGCTCATGCAGTAGAGCGTCGCCCCATCGGTCTGATGCATGCCATCGCCGAACACGATGCGTCCTTCAACGACCGCGGGCGAGCACACCACCGGCAGCTTCAGGAACGGCGGCTTCTTGCCCCAGATCTCACGCGAGGCCGGCTTGGGCTCCATCGACATCGCATGAAAGATCGCGGAGTTGAAGGCGCCCATGCCCGAGATGAACAGCGTGTTGGCCGAGCACGACGGCGAAGCGACGAAGTGCTCCTGCGACTCGTAGACCCACAGCACTTTCGGCGTCTTTGGCCCCGCGGCGCCATCCACGCAGCCGGTGCGTTGCGGATTGCCGCGATAAGTTGGCCAATCGGCCGCGGGCGAGGTGCAGGCGAAGGCGAGGATGGCCGCGCCGGAGAATAGTCTTCCAACCCACGTCATTAACGGACTCCTTGAGAGCAGATCACGAATCTCAAATCTCAGATTTCAAATACTTCAAATCTCAGATCACTTCGCCGGTTTGGTCGTCGGCGCGGCCGGCGCGGGCACCGCGCCCGTGCGATTCGCCGCGCTGAGGATGGCCACCGAATCCTGGCCTTCGTTGGCGAAGACCAGATCGGGCACGCCGTCCTTGTTCAGGTCGCCGACCCAGATCGCGTGCGTGTTATAGACCTTGGTGCCCAGTCCGATCTCGTCGGTGGCATCCACGAACACGCCGCCGCCGTTGTTCCGGAAGTAGCGGTTGGGCCCTTTGGCGCAGCCGAAGAACAGGTCATTTCGGCCCTTGTTGTTGAAGTCCGCCGCCGTTACGCACAGCGCGTTGCCGGTGAACTTCGCCAGGTCGCCGCACTTGGCGGTGGTGTCCGTGAAATGGCCCTTGCCGTCGTTCTTGTAAACGCGGCAGCCGGTGGGCAGCGGAACGATCATGTCCATGACGTGATTGCCGCTGATATCGGCGAAGATCGGCGAGATTTTTCCCGCGGGGAACTTGATACCACTGTCCCTGGCCTCGACGAACCCCGCCGGCGTGTTCAGCGCCAGCACGCCATCGCCCGCGCCGTAGAAGAAATCCTGCCGGCCGTCGCCATTGACGTCGGCCACCGCCAGGTGATCGCCCTTGACGTTGCTGCCGATGCCGTTGATGCCGAGGCCCACCTGATCGGAAACATCGTCAAAGAGCGGCGCGGTGTGAATCACCGGCGCCTGTGCCGCGAAATAGAACTGCCATTCGCCATCGCCGTTGCAGATCTTCATCAGCAAGGCGTTCTTGCCGGGCTTGAGCTTGAGCACGGCCTGACTCTGGTTCGGCTCGCAACTCCGGCTCACGTCCTCAGCGATCAGCTTCTCGTTGTTCAGCCACACCGTCAGCGTGTCGTCGCTGCCCAGCGAGATTGGCAGATTGGCCGCCGCGGCAACCTCGATCTCGCGGTAAAGGTAGATCACCGCGCGAGCTGTGTGCTCCGGCTTGAACAGCGGCAGGAAACTGTTCACCTGCCCGTCAACAAAGCTGCCTTCCTTCCAACCCACCTTCTGCCCGCCTTTGCCGCCGGGGTATTCCTTCTTCAGGTCGATCTCACCTTCCGGCGGATAGACCCGATCGAAGCCTTTCCCATCCGGCTGGTCGAACGGGCCGCAGTAATACCACTTGCCGATCTGGATGGCGCCCATGCTCGGCTGCTGCGGCTGGTTGCCGCGGTTGCGATACAGCCGAAGCCCCATGAAGCCGTTGGCCGCCAGGATATCGAGCCGGCCATCGCCCCGGCTGTCGATCCACGCCACCGAGCGGAGGTTGTAATAGGGTTCCTGCGGGAGGCCGGCGCTGTCGTCGATGAACTTGCCGTCCTTATTGGTAAAGAGCTTCAGTCCCAGTGGCGTCGCCAGCAGCAGGTCGGGCTTGCCGTCGCCGTTGTAGTCGCCCCAGGCGGCCGCGCGAGCGCCGCCGACATAAGGCAGGGGCACTTCCTCGAAGGTGTTGCCGCCATTGAGGAGCACGACCACGCGCTGCTCGCTGTAGAGGCACAGATCGGGCTGGCCATCGCCATTGATGTCGGCCGCCGCCACCCCCATCGCCGCCGGGTCGAGCCGCCCCACGCTGCCCAGCATCGCCATGCCGGGCATGTTGTTGATGCGGGAGAATTCCTCGCCGCCCCAGCCGGCAAAATCCCGCTTCTCGTCATAGTCCTGCTTCTTGAGGCTTGCCTTCATCCGCTGACGCTTGGCGGTGCGAAGCTGCAGCGCATTCTTGTCGCCATCGCGCAGGCAGGGCACGATCACTTCCTGTCCCGCCAGGATGGATGCCACGGCCGTCGCGAGCTTCTCTGGCTTGCCCGCATAGCTGCGCAGCAGGTAGGGCTCGCCGTGGTTCATGTTCCACCACTCGCCGCCAGGATAGGTCTGATACCAGTAGTCATCCAGGCAAGTCTCGGCCGCCGAGCCGTTGTGGAACATCAGGGCCATTTTGCCGGGCTGAGCGGCGGCCATGATGAACTGCCACTCGCGCGGATGGAAGCCGCCCCGGCCGATGTTGTGCTTGATCAACTCGGTGGGGTGCTTGCCTTTGATGTCGGCAACCTTGCGGAAGATGATGAGGTTCTTCTCAGTGTCAGTCTTCTCGACCTTGAGCAGGACCACGTTCGTGGCTTCGGTGATGATCCGCCCCAGCGTGTAGGCCGCTTCGATGTACCCCCACGCCGGCCGCGAGAAGCACAACACCGCCACGATCGCGAGGCCCGCAACAAACTGTGTCAATCGTCTCATGATCCTTCCTTTGTCTCTCATTCACTCATCCGCCAACCATCCGTGTCACAGCGCGGAAAAGCATCAGAATCTCCAGACTCAAATCTCAATTTCAAATCTCAATTTCAAATCGAAATCACTTCAGCTCTGCCAGCTTCTTCGTTGCCAGCTCAAACCATTTACCCGACGGGTTTTCCTTGACAACCCGTTTGAACAGCTTTTTCGCTTCCTCCAGTTGCTTCAGTTCGACCTGTGCGCGGGCGGCCTCGCACAGCGCCGCCGCCGACACCTCGGGGTAGTCGTATGTGTAGACCACCGTCATCAAAGCGTTGATCGCCTCGGGCAGCTTCTTCTGTTCGAGGCGGCACAGCCCGATCTGGAGCTGCGCTTGGCCGCCAGCTCGCCGCCGAACGTCTGGACAACCTGCGTGAACGCCGTCACCGCATTGTCATACTGCTTGAGATTCTGCCACGCCCAGCCGATGCCATAGCGAGCCTCGTGAACCTGCGGGCTGCCCGGGAACCGCTGTACCAGCGCCTCCATTGAGGCGCGGCTCGGCTCCCACTGACCCAAATGCGCATAGGCATGCCCCAGCCGCAGCATGGCCCGGTCGGCGGCCGCGGTGCTTCGCATCATGTCGTGATCGCGGAAGGGTAAGAGCTGCTGGATGGCGCCGTTCCAGTCCTGCTGGATCATGAGGCATTCGCCCACGCCGTATCGGGCAAAGGGCACCAGCGAACCTTTGGGGTTTTGCAGGATGGCCGCGAACTGCACGCGCGCGGCCTTGGCATCGCCCCTGGCCAGGTGGCACCCGCCCAGCCGCAGGCGAATCTTGTCGACAGATCGGGCGGCGCATCCGCCTCCAACGCCTCGGCAAGGAGCTTGATGGCCGCCTCATATTCCTCGCGCCGGGCCAGCAGATCGCCCAGCTCGAACCGCGCGTCGCTGCCCAGCCTGTCTTCGCCGCCGACCGCGATGATCGCCTGGTACTGCTCGCGCATGGCTTTTTCGCTGGGTGGCACGGGTACCGCGGAAAGCGGGATTTCCTGTGCCTTGGCCTGCACCATGTACGGCTGAATCTCGAACGTCTTGCCGGTGCGCTCCTGCAGTTTCCGCAGCGCATCCGCCGCGGCCTTTTCCCTTGCCGCTTCGATCTCGCCCTCCCAGAGCGTCCGGTTGATCCAGGCCGCCTCGTAGAGCATCCGCAGCCGCAGCGTGGTCAGGTTCGGCTTGTCGGCCAGCGGCTGCAATTGCGTGCGGATGTACTCCGCAGCCTCACGCAGCGCCGCCATGGCTTCGTCCATGCTGGTTCGCGCCTGCCTGGCCTGCTCCTTGTTGCCGGCCTGGCCCATGGCCTTGCGAGCCGCCTCGACCTTAACCATCGCCTCGTCTTTCTTCGTCTGCGCCAGGCGCCACACGGCCTCCGACGCTTCACTGCTCTTGGGATACTGCCGGATCAGGCCCTCGAATGTGGCCCGAGCTTCCGCCAGCTTGCCGCTGTCCTTTAGCGCCAAGCCCAGGCCATAATTCAACAGCGGCACCCAGTCGGCTCGGGCGGGGTCCCTCAGCAGCGTTGCCTCGTGCTGCGCCTGACCTGGCTGAGGATCTGCACCGCCTCGGCGGCGCACCGCGGCCTCATGTATTCGCCCAGCCGGATCAGCGCCAGCGGCGCCACCGGGTGTTCGCGCAGCGGCGGGTGCATGAATCGCTGAAGCTGCCCCGCGGCGCCGCCAAGATCGCCGAGCTGCGCCAGGCACCTGGCATCTTCCATGACCGCCACCGCCATCAGCGGATGCTGCTGATATTTCTGCCCGAAGACCGCGTATGCCTGCCGCGCCGACGCCAGCGTCTTCTGCTTCTCCTGGGGGTCGGCGATCGCCGCCGCTGTTCGCTGCCAGCAATACCCCAGCTTGATCAGCGCATCGGGTGCCTGTGGCGAAGTCTCCTGCGACTGCACGAATGCCTGCAACTGGTCGGCGATCTTCTTCAACTGCTCCAGGAGCCGTGCGATCGACAGCGCATCTTCCGCTTCGGCCGGCAGTGTCCGCAGATTACAGTCGGCCAGCAGATACGACACGCCCGCCAGGTCGCCGGTGCGCTCCGATTCGGGCACGGCGTTGAGCGCCTTGGCCGCGTTCTCGAACTGCCCAAGCTGATACAGCGCCGTGCCCAGGCCCTGCCGCGCGAGACTGGTGGACGTCCCATCGGGGAATTTGTCGATGACCTGCTGATAGCATTTGGTCGCCTCGGTATAGAGCCGCTTGGCCTCGTCCTGGCCCGCGGGGGTCGCCACGGCCATGAGATAGGCGTTCTCGGCGTGGCGGAACAGCACCTCGCCAAGCAGACTGCTCTTGGGGTACGTAGTGGCGAACCGCTGGCAGACTTCATCCGACTCGCGACACTGCCCGGCGAGTTGATACGCCGCCGCCTGTCGCGCCAGCGCGAATTCCACCAGCTCCGGCGCGGCCGCCTCCGACATGATCCGCTGATAGGTCGCCGCGGCTTCCTTATACATTTTGGCGGCGTGCTGCGTATCGCCCATCTCCAGCAGGATTTCCCCGCGCCTCGACAGCACCGAGGGATCCGTCGATGCAAGTTGTCTCGCACGCTCGGAGGCTCGTCGCAACGTCTCGATGGCCTGCACCAGCGACTGCTGCACGGCCTGTGGATTGGCCGGATCGGCGGCGGATATCTGTCCCCGCGCAATCCACAGCAGAGCCTGATCGCCAAGCTGCGGGTTGTCGGCCAGCGGTTGCAGACGCTGCATCGCCTCGCCGAACTGCTTGAGCTGAACGTGCGTGATCCCCAGCCGCAGTTGCGCCTCGCCGGCCAGCGGCGACTTGGGGAACTGCTGGATGAATTGCTGATATCGAACCTGCGCATCGCCGATCTTGCCCATCTCATTGAACAGCGATGCAAGATGGAAGCAGCCGCGCATGACGTAATCCGGCGCGGGGCTGTTGAGCAGCGCCTCGAGTCGCGATTTTTCGTCGGGTCTGAGCGCCTGCGGATTGCGCAGGGCCTGCTCGGCCGCCTTGCGTTCGGCATCGTATCCGCCGAGCACTCCCTCATAATTCGCGATGGCCTCGGGCCTCTCATCCGCCATATGGTGAGTGCGGGCCAGCAGATACCGCGCATGCACGCCGATCGCCGGATCATTGAACGGCGCCAGCACGCCCAGGCACTTGCCCGCGGCCAGGTAATCCTTCAGCGAGAAGTAGGCATAGCCCAGAAGGTAGTTCGCCTGGTTCTTATAGCGGCTCTTGGCAAAGGCCGGATCCTTCCGCCAAGGCTCAAGCAGCGGCACGACTTGGTTGCCCCTGCCAAGCCGCATCAGCATCTCCGCCTGGTCGCAGCGTGACTTGGCCGCCCATTCCGCTTCGAGCGACAGCTCGCCGGCCGACGGCCGCGTGCTCGGCGGCGTGGCCGACAATAGCGGCACGGCCGCCACAAACTGCGCCAGCGCTCGCTCGAATAGACCCGCCGCCTGCGCCTCAAAGTCCTTGGGCGAGCCTTCTTTTCGTGCGGCTCTGGCGAGGAGCTGATATCCCTGCTCCCTCAGTCCCACACCCAGGTAATAGGCGGCAAACGCCTTTTCCGGCATCTCCGCGCCGGCCACCTGCGAGAGCAGTTCCACGGCCTGCTTGTAATCCTTTTCCGGGGCTTCCATTAGGATTACGGCCAGCCCGTATCGCGCCGAGTTGGTCCGGGGTGTTCCTGCGAATTCTTTCAGAAACGCCCGGTATTTCTCCGCCGCCACCGGGTAGTTCCGCTCGTTCTGGGCCGTCCTGGCCGCATTCAGCAGTGCCGCCGCCTTGTCCTCTGGCGAAAGCTGCTGGGCGTTGGCGCAGGGCAGGCCGATAAGTCCAATTGCCGCCAGCAGTCCGATGGCTGCTGACCGTAGACCGCCGGCCGAACACATGCGATTCATCAGTCCTCCGTGAGTTACAGAACTCAGCTACTTACGGTGTTACGAGCGATGCGCCTGAGCGTTGAAGCACTCTTGTGGGCGCAACCATGCCGCATGGCTTCATAGATACCGCCGAGCCCTCAAATGTTGCATTGATCGCCAAACTGTCGCTGTCGCTCTGCCGCGACGCTGGCGGCCCGTCAGCCGCAGCGCGGCGGGCTCATGCGATGACGTACGCTGCCAGCCGCCGAATTCGAGACATCTATCGGTATCCGGCAAGACGGCACAATAATTGCCAATCCTTGGGGCGCACTTGAAACACGCGCAACCCCGCAAACAGGGCCATCCCCCAGGTCGTCCTGCTGGTAGAACACCCGCTCCAGGGCCGCCCAGCCCTATAATCCACCGAGCGGCCAGGCTGGGCATTACCTTTGCTCGCCAAAGGCCGTGCCAAACCCGGATTCCGCGTAAAACTTCCGATGCTTTATGCGCCTAACCGGGTATGATTCCCACGCCGCTTTGACCGACATACTATCTATTCAGGACAGTCGTGACCCCGGCTTCAGGAGATATATGAATCTGCGCATCGTTCCCATCCTGCTGTTGATCGCCGCCATCGCCTTCGCCAAGGCTCCCTCATCCCGGCCGACCCAGGGTTCGGCCCCGGCCGCCGCTCCCGCCACCAGGCCCGTCGCCAAATCCTCCGTCGCCCGCGACATCATCGCGAAATACAACGAGCAGAAGAAAAAAGAGCAAGAGCAGCTCAAGGTCGCCTTTATCGACCTCGATCGCGCCGTGGCCGAGCGGCCGCCGCTCTTTTCGCTCTTTGGCGACAACAGCCTGACCCTCCAAAGCGTTCTGGCGCACCTGGCCAAGGCCCGCGACAACAAGGATTGCCGCGCGGTCCTGCTCAACCTTGGCGAGACTGAGTTCAATCTCGCCCAGGCGCAGGAACTGCGCGATGCCCTTTCCGATCTTCGCAAGGCCGGCAAGCGATCGTTCGTCTTCGCCGACGCCTATGACACCCGCGCTTACATCGCCGCCAGCGGCGCCTCCGACATCTGCATGATGTCCGGCGGCGAGATTGAGATTCCCGGCGTCGGCATGGAAACGATGTTTGCCAAGGGCCTGCTCGACAAGATCGGCGTCAAGGCCGACTACGTGCAGATCGGCCAGTACAAAGGCGCTGACGAGGAGTACACTCGCACCGAGCCCAGCAAGGAGCTGCGCGGCGAGCTGAACAAGATCCTCGACTCGATGTATGAGCAGATCGTCAACGGCATCGCCTATCACCGCAATATCTCGCGAGACGATGTCATCGACGCGATCAACGGCGTGATGGTTTCGGCCAAGGTTGCCAAGGAGCGCAAGTTCGTCGATCACCTGGTCAACCAGGACGGCCTGCGCGACCTGATGAAGAAGGAACTCGGGCGCGATGTGAATGTCGTGGCCGGCTATGGGCTGGCCGAGCGCGAGCCGCTGGACATCACCAATCCCATGTCGCTGGTCAGCGCGCTGTTCAAGAAGCATTCGCCGGCCGAGGAGAGCGGCAAGCCCCAGATTGCCATCATCTATGTCGACGGCGTGATCGTCGATGGCGAGAGCGGCGATGACCTCTTCGGCGGCGGCAACATCGGCTCGGAGGACCTGCGCAAGGCGTTCCGCATCGCCAGCCGCGATGAGAATGTCAAGGCCATCGTCCTGCGAATCGACTCGCCCGGCGGCAGCGCCATGGCCAGCGAGGTCATGTGGCAGGCCGCGCGGCGACTGGCGAAGAACAAGCCGCTCATCATCAGTGTCGGCGGCATGGCCGCCAGCGGCGGGTACTATGTCGCATCGGCTGGCCAGTACATCTTCGCCGACTCCAATGCCATCGTCGGCTCCATTGGCGTGGTCGGCGGCAAGTTCGTCCTCCACGATCTCTTCGACAAGATCGGCCTGCACACCGAGACCTTCATCCGCGGCACCAACGCCGACCTGTTCAGCATGGCCCATCCCTTCACCGATCAGCAGCGGCGGCTGGTCACCAACTGGATGCAGCAGACTTATGAGCAGTTTGTCGACCGCGTCATGACCACCCGCAAGGACAAGATCAAGGACATCGACGACGTGGCGCATGGCCGGATTTTCCTGGCCAAACAGGCCAAGGCGCTGGGGATGGTCGACGAACTGGGCGGATTGAACAAAGCCATCGCCTACGCCGCATCCAAGGCCAATCTGGCCGAAGGCAAGTACGACCTGCGCATCGTTCCCGGCACCAAGACCCTGGGCGATCTGCTGCGCGGCACGGAGCCGGATGCGCCTCGCCCATCCATCCCAAGGTCAGCCTGGCCGACCTGCCGCTGTTCAATGCGCTGCCCAAGTTAACGGCGCGGCTGCTGGCGACGCAGCTTCAGATGGTGCGCCTGATGAATCAGCGGCCGGTGATCGTGGCGTGCCCGTACATCTTCACGGTGAAGTAGGTAGAGCGAGCCGCCCCGGCCGCGATCTTGGCTGCACGGCGGGGCCGCAGTTCCCGCATCATGGCACACCCCGCGGCCCTCTCTGCTCAAAGTGGAGCGAGCCGCCCCGGCCGCGATCTTGGCTGCACGGCGGGGGCCGCACGTGCCACGCTTCAGAATTTAAGAGCCGCGGCGATCATCATCAGCCGCTCTTTGCTCAGCTCGCCCATCAGGCAGATCCATTTGCCCTGCACGTCGCCGCTGACCATGCAGAGCTTGTCGATCTGCTGCACGTAGAATGTCCGGCCGCTGTGCTCCTCGCCTTTGACCTTTGGCAGGCGGACATCGGATGCGCTGGCCACCGAGAGCGTCACCGGCACGCCTTCGCTGTTGAGCAGGACGCACGCAACCTTCTTGTTCTTGATCGACTTCATGCAGCACGCCATCACGTGCGCATCGGGCGGCAGCGTGGGCGCCCGCGCCGACCTCGCACAGCGCCTTGCTCGCCTCGTCGATCGAATTGACCTTCATGACGTGCGTGCGGTCGTTGACGATGTCCCAGTGGAGTTTGGCCATCTCCGCCGCCGAAGCCTCGACCGGACCACCCGAGGTCAGCAGCATGGCCAGCACCGACCCCACGATGACCAGCATCGCCGCGGCCACCGCGCGCAACGGGCCGATCCATCGCCAACTCGCCCGCTGCGGCAAGACCTGGTCACGCAAGGCCAGCTTTAGCCGTGACGTATCGACGGGCATGCTCCGCAGCTTCGCCAGTTGTCCGGCAATCGCCTGGTCGAGTTGTTCTGTTCGCGCGTCCATGGCGTTCCATCACATTCATTAACGATGCCCGGCCGATCCAAGGTTCAATGTACTGTGCCGCCGGTACACTCACCGGCGGAGCCGGCGGAGCCGTACCGACGACCGCCAGTGAGGGCACTGGCGGCACTTCGCGCCAATGCCTGCCGCAGCATCGCCCGGCCGCGATGCGCCCGCGACTTGATCGTGCCGACGGGGACATCCAGCAGCCTGGCCGCGTCCTGGTGGCCCATGCCTTCGACATCCACCAGCAGCAGGGCCCAGCGGATCTCTTCCGGCAGGTCCTGCAACGCCTCGATCAAGTCCTGGTCGGCCAGACGTTCGAGGATATCCTGTGGCTCCTGCCAAGCGCCATCTGGCTCATCGGATCCATCCTTGATGTCACCGACCTGATCCAGGCTCATCGCTTCAAACCGGCCGGCCGACCGCAGGCGGTCGATCCGCGTGTTCCGCAGGATGGTCATCAGCCACGCCCGCGCGTCGGTGCCGTCGCGGAAGCCGGCGATCCCGCGGAAGGCCTTGAGCATGGTCTCCTGCGCCAGATCCTCGGCCTCGGCCTGATTATGCGTGAGGATCAGCGCGGTGCGGAGCACGCTGGGCAGGTGTGGCCAGATCAGTCGTTCGAATCGTTCTCGTGCTTCGGTGTCGTTCAAGGGCTTTCCTGTGGCAGAGCCGTCCCGGCTCTGGGTGGCGAGCCTGCGATTGTAGAGAGTCGGCCGCCATCCATCCAGCCGCCGATGGTGATGATGGTCATAGGACACGCGAGGGATATCGCGGCGCGCGTATGTAAAGGACGGTGCCGCCAGTGCCCGCACTGGCGGTCGGCTTTCCGCCAGTGAGGGCACTGGCGGCACGCCCGACGCGCGTTATCATCCTCATCTACTCTCCCGGGAGAATGGGCCTATGCATGCGATGCCGCTGCTGATCGGGATCTTGTGTTTGATGGCGATCGCCTATCGGTATTACAGCGCGTTCCTGGCGGCGAAGGTGGCGGTGCTGGACGACAGCCGCGACCCGCCTTCCAAGGTGCTTAACGACGGGCACAACTATCACCCGACCAACAAGTATGTGCTTTTCGGCCATCACTTCGCGGCCATCTCGGGCGCGGGCCCGCTGATCGGCCCGGTGCTGGCGGCCCAGTTCGGCTACATGCCGGGTTTGTTGTGGATCGTCATCGGCGTGTGCCTTGGTGGGGCGGTGCAGGACTTCCTCGTGCTGGCCGCGTCCATGCGGCGCAAGGGCCAGTCGCTGGCGCAGATCGCGTATAGCGACATGGGCAAGGCCGCCGGCATCGCCGCTACCGCCGCCATTCTCTTCATCATCGTCATTGCGCTGGCCGGGTTGGGCAAAGTCGTCGTGAAGGCATTGGGCGGGGAAGAGGTAAAGTATCCGGCCGCCAGCCAACTCGTCTTTCCCGGTGAGATCCCAGCGCGAGATGCCCATAACGTGTACATGATTCCCAAGGGCACGAAGCTCATCTGGCGTGGCGAGCGCCGGGCGATCCCGAGCAGTCGATGGTGTTCGGCGACACCTTTCCCCTCAAGACGCCTGCGCCTCTTGCGATAGAAAACCCAAGTTCGAAGACCGAAAACTCCGTCAACATTCCCGCTGGCTCCGTTCGCCTCGTCCCCGGCTCGGCCTGGGGCACGTTCACCATCGCCTGCACCATCCCCATCGCGCTGTTCGTCGGCCTGTACATGTACCGGATCCGCAAAGGCCACGTCGTCGAGGCATCGCTCATTGGCGGCAGCCTGACGCTGTTCGCGACATTCATCGGTGGCTGGGTCGCCCAGCACCAAATCGGCAGCTATTTCAATCTCACCGGCGGCCAGGTGACGGTGGCGATGGCGATCTACGGCTTCGTCGCGTCCGTGCTGCCGGTGTGGGTGCTGCTCTGCCCGCGCGACTATCTCTCCAGCTTCCTCAAGATCGGCACGATCGCGCTGCTTGTGGGCGGGACGATCCTGGCCAACCCCAAGCTGGAAGCGCCCGCGTTCAACAAGGTCTTCATGACGGGCGGGCCGACGGTCTCGGGACAGATCTTCCCATTCCTGTTCATCACGATCATGTGCGGCGCGATCAGCGGGTTCCACGCGCTGGTCTCCAGCGGCACCACGCCCAAGATGGTGAAGAAGGAGAGCGATGCGCGGATGATCGGCTACGGCGCAATGCTCATCGAGGGCCTGGTGGGCGTGGTCGCGATGATCGCGGCCGCGGCCTGCCGACCAACGACTACTATGCGATGAACACCGATCTCGGCAAGGTGCCGCAGTACCATGACAAGATCCTGCAGGTGGGCGGCGGCCAGGGGCCCGAGCACGTCACTGTCGGCGACAATCTCGAAACCTATGAGAAGCGCACCCAAGAGTCGTTGCGCGGCCGAACCGGCGGCGCGGTGACGCTGGCCGTGGGCATGGCGCACATCTTCGACCAGGCGGCCAGGCGATTCATCAGCGCCAGCAAGGATGCGCTGGAGAACCTCTGGAAGTACTGGTACCACTTCGCCATCATGTTCGAGGCGCTGTTCATCCTCACGACGGTGGACACGGGCACGCGCATCGGGCGGTTCCTCTTGCAGGAGGTCTTCGGAAAGATTCATCCGAAGTTCGGCCAGACATCCTATTGGCCCAGCGCCATCCTGAGCACGGCGCTGATCGTCGGCGGGTGGTCGTATTTCATCACGGCCAACAGCATCGATGCCATCTGGCCGATGTTCGGCATCGCCAACCAACTGCTCGCCGTGGTGGCGCTGGCGATCGTGTCGGCCTATCTGCTCAACGAGGGCAAGGGGCGATATCTGTGGATCACGATCACGCCGATGGTCATCGTGACGATCACGACGACCACGGCGGCCTTCGCGATGATGAACCGGCACCTGACCACGATCCGCACCCAGCTCGGCAAGCCCTCGGCCGATTGGAGCATCCTGTTCAACAGCATCCTCCAGGGCCTGCTGATCGTGGCGATGCTGGCGTGCGCGGGCGTGGTGGTCACTTCCGCGGCCAGGAAGATCTGGGCGGCCAGCGTGCGGCCCCAGCCGGCCAGCGCGTTGCCGGTGCAATCCAGGCGCGGAGAGTGAGAAGCGGGATCACTCCGCAACGAGATAGTACATCGTCTGCGGCTCGAGCTTGATCTGGGCCGCCGAGCCGATGGGCTTGGCGGGATAGCCGGCCAGGTCCAGCGCGGTCACCTTCAACCGCGCGGCGTCCGGCCGGGTGAAGCGCACGGTGCCGCCGATCTCTTTCACGAGCCACGGGTCCTGCCCGATGTTGACGATGCGCTTGTTATTCCCGCCGATGCTCTGCGCCTGGAAGTTGCTGCCTTTCTCCTCGGTCATGACCTGCAGGAGAATCCGCCGCGAACTGGCCAGCGGCTTGTCATCGAGGCTGACGGCCACGATGTGAGCCAGATCCATGTCGCAGGTAATGGCGACGTCCTTGAGCTGGACATCGCCGGCGTCGCGAAGGTTGCCGCCGACGCCTTGGGCCGCGGGCGCGTTGATGGTCAGGATGCCTTTGCCATAATCGAGCTTCACCTGGCCGGTGGTGCTGGTGATGGTCTGCTTGGATCGGTCGACGAACTTTGCCAGGTCGGCCAGTTTCGACTGGCCGCCTTGATCGGTGATGTTGACGCTGGTCCGGCCGGCATAGTGGATCAGCGGATCGATCACGTTGCCGGGCTTGATCTCGGTTCCGGCCGGCACATCCTTAAGCCGCAGCTCGTCGAATGCCGCATCCTGCGGAAGGGGCGTGCCCTTGAGTTCGAGCAGGTCGGCCAGCTTGAGGTTGATCTGCGCCAGCTCATCGCCGACGGCCACCAGACCCTTGCGATAGATCATCGCCGTCGCGGGGAACTGGCCGGCCATGCTGGGCGACATGATCGTCCACTGCTGCATGAAGAATCCGGGCTTGACCGCCCAGGAGGCGCTGTCCAGCGCGAAATGCACGATGCAGTCGCTGTCCTGCAGGGCGCCGTAGGCCGCGTAATAGAGCGGCGCCTCCGAGCGATAGCGGTTGGGCCGGCAGAACGTCGTCTCCGAGATCATCGACGGCTTGCCGTTGTAGTGCGGATCCATCACCGGGTGTACGAAGAGCTTGGGCTTGCCCGGCTGCTCGCCCTCGAATCGCAGCGCACTGCGGTCGCTGTAGGTGTGGCCAGTGCGGATGGACCAGGCGGCGTTGTCGCCCTTGTGGTTGCACTCGAAATAGCCGTGGCGGTCGATGAAATCGCCCACGGTGTAGCTGTACTTTTCCAGCGGCCCAAGCACCTGCGGGCTGGCCGTCGTCCAGTTGGAGCAGGTGATCAGGCCCTTGAAACCCAGCCCGCGAAGGAACCGGCACGTCTCGTTGTAGAAGCTCATCTGGCTTTCCAGCAGGAAAGCGGCCGTGTCCTTATCGCGCGGATGCTTCTCGTTGAACATGTTCCACAGCGGACGAAAGGCGAGGCGGCCTTCGGCGACGTTGTCGCGCTTCAATTTCAGCCCCCGCCACGCCTGGATGGCGCCCTTGATTGAACCGTGTTTCTTCGCCGCCCAGTCGCCGAATTGCTTCTCAAGAAGCTGAAGCTGCGGATCGGGGATGTTGCCTTCGGCGAAGGTCCAGAACAGGTACGAGTCCTCATTGATGATCTCGACGCTGGAGACGGCCGGCTCGTCGATGAGCCGCTTGCCGTTTTCATCGGGCGTGAGCAGCAGGGCCTTCCACCAGGACTGATACTGCTTCTGGAAATCCTTATTGAAGTAGAGTGCTGCGAAGGGGTGCTTCTTGCCGTCGTAGCCCATGAGCCACGGCGTGTTGGCCTTGGGCGTGAGCCACAGCGGGAAGTAGATGGAGAAATGCGTGTAAATTCCCTCGGCCTTCATCGCTTGAACGACGTCGCTCCCGTGCTTGACCTTGGCCAGATCGACCTCGCCCTGCTGGTCGAAATAGCCGCCGTGGAAGCGCACCATGTTCACGCCATACTTGGCCAGGAGCCGGGCGCAACGCCGCAGGTTGTCGCGGTCCTTCAGATTGCCGCTGGGGCCATTGACCGCCCAGAAGCGCACCAGTTGGCCGGTCCGGCCGTGAACGAAATGCGAGCCTTTGACGGCGATGAACCCGCCTTCGCCGGCGACCTTCTCATTGAGGCTGCGCAGGTCAAAGCCGCTGGTGTCGGCGAATTTCTCGGCGGGGGGGCTGAAGGCAAACCAGCCTTTGTTCTCTTCGGCGACTTGCCGGGCTTCAGCAGCAAGCTGGTTGGGCTTGAGCGTGCCGCGCGGCGTGAAGGGCTCGCCGCTGAAGACGAAGCAGTCGAGCATGCCGTGATTGTTGTTCTTGCTGTCCATGCGGAAGGCGATGGTGTTGTCGCCCTTCTGCAGCGAGACCTTGCCGGCCTTCGCCCACTGCAAAAACCGCAGGTCGATCTTGCCATCGTCGGCGATGTTGACGTTGCCGGTGGCCTCCTTGGACATGTCGATGGCCACCCACTCGCCGCCGTTGAGGCGGTAACTGAGGCCCGCCTCGACAGGGTTGGCGCGCACCCAGAACTCGTATTGCCCGGCCGAGCCGGCCGAGAAGCTGTACTCGACGAGGCCGGGTTTCTTGTCGCTCCAGTTGCTGATGAGATCGCCGCCGGAAAGCTGGTCGCGCTTGACCTTGTCATACCACCAGGGGTGGCGCGTGACATCGGTGCGCGTGGGCTTTTCGCCCTCGATCCAGATCCATTTGGCGCGGGCGGAAGTGGCGAGAGACACGATCGCGGCGATCAGCAGACACAGAGTACGCGGGATGCGCATGTGGAAGACTCCTTTGGTTGAGGGGATGCTAACGTGAGTCCATTCTGAAGCGGAAGCGTGAGCGCCCGCCCATGGGTGGGGGAATGGGTTTGTTTCGCAGGGGAGAGTGCGCGGGAGAGGGAGCGGAATCTGCAAGCTCTGGCGCGGCGGGAGGTTGCGGGCTTGGGGCGGGAGGATCGGTGGGTTCGATCCGCGGGGGATCAGCTTCACCACGGAGGCGCGAAGAGACGAAGGAAGGGTCTGGGGTTCCGGGTCCAGGGTTCTGGGTTCGAGATTGGAGATTGGAGGATTCGGATTGAAGGGCGGGGGTTTCGGAGTCGGCGGGGAGAATTGGGTTGGGGAAGATCATTTCATCACTCTGACGGCGGGAGGTTCCAGGGAGGTCTGCCATAAACAGTATCCTGTTTGGGGGTTTACGAATCCGATGGCATCAACGCATTTAGATTCGTCCCGGAAAAAGCGGGCATGAAGTGGCCCCGGGGTGCGCACAAAGCGGCCCCAAAGCGGCCCCGAGTTGGCCCTGCGGCGGCACGAAGGGGCGCTGAAGCGGCCCGGTCGGGAAGTAGCCCTGGATGTTGTCAACAAGACCATCACCCTCGACCTGAAAGCCCACGGTTTCGCGGCCGTGCGCCTGATGCGATGAGTCACCGCCCGATGCAGTACAGATTCCGTATCGCGCGGATGTAGATGCGCCCTCGCGAGATGGCCGGCGTTGACGACGTGCATTCCTCGCCCAGCGAGCATTGCCCGACCGACTCAAACTTCTCCGCCACGCGCGCCATGAACATCACGCCGTTATTGTCCAGAATGTAGAGGCACCCTCCAGCGATCACCGGCGATGATTCAAAGATCCGGTTCATCGCCACGAAATCTTTCACCCAACATTTTCGCCCCGTTCTCGCTTCGTAACACGTCAGCCACCCGCCGGACGTGAGCGTGAAGACAAGCCGCCCGTCGCTTACGGGTGAGCAAACGTTTGGCAGGTCGGCCTCGGCCGTCCATGCCACATGGCTGCGGCTGACATCGCCTCGGCCGTCGGGGCGAATCGCCGCCAGCAACGCGCTATCCATTCCCGCGAACACCAGCCCCGCCGCGAAAGTGGCCGACGGCACCGGCCAGAATCCGCCCTTCATGCAGTCGGCCCGCCAGATTTCCTCGCCACCGGCCGGGTCGTATGCGATAACCCACGGGCTGCCCACCGTCACGAGTTGGTCCTTGCCCGCGACGCGGATCGCAATCGGCGTGCTCCACCCCGAGCCGAGCGGCCGTGCCACATCCCACGCCACTTCGCCGGATTTCGTATCCAGCGCCAGGAGCCTCGATCTGCCATCCTCGCTCTGGGCCTGATCGAGCTGCACAAACAACCGCCCGCCGACAAGCTCCAGCGACGTTGCGTGGCCATAGGTGTTCTTCGGCTCGGCGAACTTGCGCTCCCAGAGCTTCTCGCCATCAAGGCTGAGGCACGCCACGTCCCCGCCTGCAAACGACACGTAGATGCACCTGCCATCAATCACCGGCGTCGGCGCGGCATAGGATGGCTCGCGCCATACTACGATCGGGCCGTTGCCTGCGCCGACCTTCTTCCGCCAGATCAACCGGCCGGTGTCCGCGTCGAAACAGTAGACCTCGCGTGTCGTGAGATCGCCGCCGGTAAGGTAAACGCGATTGCCCCAAACCACCGGCGAGGAATAGCCCGGCAGCGGCAGGGGAGTCTTCCACAAGATTCCCTGCCCCGTCTTGCCATCCCACTTCGTCGGCGCCGGCGCATCGGCCACGCCCGTGCCGCCAATCCCGCGGAACCTCGGCCAATTGGCGTCCGTCTGCACGGCTGGCCTCGTGGCGGGTGCAGCAAGGGCAGGCGCCGTCAGCGCCAGGACGATGATCAAACCAAACCGCATGAGGGTGGCCATCTTATATTCCGGTGGACGGAAAGACACGGCCGCCTGCCCGGTGATAGAGACCGTGCGGATGATGTGGTAAACTCCCGGGCTGAACAACCAAGGCCCCGCGGGTGTGTCTGGCTAGATGGTAGGCCATATGCGCATATTACGGTTGCTGCTCGTCTCTTCGCTGCCGCTGCTCATCAGCGCCGCCGCGCCCAAAGCCCACACTGATGTCACCATCACCGATGGCCGCTTTACCCCCGCGAGCGTCAGCATCGCCGTCGGCGACACCGTTGTCTGGACCAACGACAGCGATCACGATCACACCGTCGAGGCCGACGATGGCTCCTTCGACTCGGGCAAGATCAAAGCCGGCAAGACCTTCGAGCACAAGTTCACCAAGGCCGGCACATACGCGTATTCGTGCAGCCTCCACCCGCGCGAAAAGGGCAAAGTTATCGTGAAGAAATGACCCCTGTTAACCGGCTCGCTTGCGAGCCGATCACAACGGACTATGACAATGCTCATCCGGCTCTCATTCGTCACCGCGTTTGTCTTCGCCACCCGCCTCCTCGCCGCCGAGCCCCCACAGATCATTCATCTTCCCGACCGGGCGCTCGTGCCCGATGTCGCGGTCGATGCCAAAGGCATCCTGCACATGGTCTACGGCCTGGGCGATCACGCCTGGTATGTGCGTTCGGCCGACAATGGCGCGACGCTTACGGCTCCCGTGCAGGTGAACACCGAAGGCAAGGTCTCGCTGACCATGGGCGAGCGTGGGCCGAAATTGTCGGTGGGCAGCGATGGCGTCATCCATGTTGTCTGGGCCGATCGCTGGTCTCCGGGCGTGAAGGTCTACGTCCGCTATACCCGCAGCGTTGACGGCGGCAAGACGTTCGAGCCGCCCAAGCAGGTCTCGCCCATGCCTGGCACCGATGGCGTGACGATGTCCGCCGACGGCGCCGGCAATGTGCTCGTCTTCTGGCACGTGATGGACCCGCCACAGAAGGAAATCCCCAGCGCGACCTGGCTTCACATGTCGCGCTCCACTGACAACGGCGCCACCTTCGCCCCATCCGAGCGATTGAAAATCACCGGCATCACCGGCCTGGCCTGCTCGATGTGCATGATGCGCGCCCGCATCGCCGCCGACGGAAATGTCTATCTCGCGCTGCGCGTGGCCGACAACAACATCCGCGACTTCTACCTGCTCAAGAGCCGCAAGACCGAAAACAACTTCACGCCGATCCGCGTCAACGAGGACAACTGGGAGCTGAAGGAATGCCCGATGTGCGGGCCGGAGCTTACGATCGACCGCGAAGGCAAGGCGCTGTGCGCCTTCATGAGCCGACATCGCGTTCTACTGGTCGGCCATGGATATCGAGCAGGGCGCCTTCAAGCTCCACGTCACCACGCCGTCCCCCGAGAAAGATGAGATCTATCCCGCGGCCGTCGCCAACGGCAAAGGCGATGTGCTGCTGCTCTGGCAGGTCGGCCCGATGTCGGTCAATGGCCGGGCGACGGTGAAGTGGGCCATCTATGGAGACGATGGCAAACCCACCGGCCAGCAGGGCATTGTCGGCGTGTCATTCTCCGGCACCAAGCCTGCGGCGTTCGTGGGAACCGACGGCCGGTTCCATATCGTGACGACGGCAAAGTAGGGTGGGCACCGCCCACCGCGCTGCCGACCGATTTGTGCCTACCTCTTCCTCTGCTTCTCAACGGCGTTGCGATAGTAGCTGTTGTCGTGCTTCTGCTTCCAGCCGTCGGTCGGCGCGGAACTCAGCGGGCGGTACTTGTTCCACAGTTCCTTGATCCAGGGCCGGTCAGCATAGCCCTCGTGGAACCAGTCCTTGCTGTTGTCGAGGTAGGTGTCCTTGCTATACGGCGGCTTGCAGTATCTGGCGACCTCGATGCGGAAGGGCTTGTCATCCTCGAACATCCAGCGGTTGACGTAGTCAAAGAAGGCGTCGTGGTTCCAGGTCTTTTCAAGTTTCATGGCACGCAAGACCAGCGCCTGGGCGACGAAGCACGTCGAGGTGTTTGCCCGGCGATATGCATCGCTGCGGAACTCCTCGGGGACCCATTTGTCGGGCGTCAGATGCTCGTAGGGGCCCCATGGGTTGCCGGCGCGGACGAAGTCGCGGCCGATGCCGGTGACTGCGTCGATGCCGGAGTGGCCGGTGAAGACGACCTTGGCGCCCGTCCAGCAATCGCCGTAGGCGGTCTGTTCATCCTCGCCGAAATGGGCCTTGGGGAAGCTCGTGTTGATGTTGGCCATGGTTTCGTCGCCGAGCATGACGCCGGCGAAGACGATGGGGAACTTGCGGCCGGAGCCGTGGCCGCCATGGCAGGCCCAGCCGGGATGGCCCTTGCGGACCAGGCTGTAGTAATCGATGCCGGTCTGGATGACGTTGATCAGCAGACGCTCCTTGACCTCGGGCTTGGTCTCGCAGCACGCCAGGAGGACCGCATTGGCGAGGATCTGGGCGTTCGCCTGGGCATAGTTGGGCATGCTCTGTTGGGGGACATCAAAGGAGAAGAAGCCGGAGTCGCACCATGGCCGCTGGATGAGGTCGGCGAACGCGACGGGGTCCGGGGCGCCGGCGGGCCGATCGAAGACCGGCAGCAGGTTGCGTTTGATGTCGCGAGCCAGGCGAATCTCGCCATCGTGGCCGCTGTAGCCCGGGCGGAAGGCGTCGGGCGGCAGCGCCTCGGCGGCGCAGGTGAGCACGGCGACGATTTTCACCGGGCTGTTGTCGCCTTCGCCGCGCACGGTGCCGGGCTTGTATTTATACGTGACCTTCTCGCCCTTCTTGAGGCTGATGCTGGAGGCCAGGCTGTCGCCGCTCTTCATGGCGATGGGCAGCGTGGCGCGGTGCTCCGGGTGATAGTAGTTGATGACACCCGAGTCCCACGCCACCTCCTGCCTGGCCGGCGCGTTAAGCATGGAGCCGTTGCGGCAGCGCTGGTCGACGGGGACCTTCTTCTCGCGGCCGTCGAGTTCGTCGTCGGCGACGTCTTTGCCATGGCGCGGGGCGGGGTCGATCTTGATCACGGTGACAGGACCGACGACGTACCAGTCGCCGTTGATAAACTGGCCCACTCGGGCAGGCTTCTCAAACGTCCACGTGATGCCGTACTGCGAGATGCTTTCGCGCAGCGGCAACTCGTCCAACTTCGGCGTGGCCGGGGGCTTGTCTTTGGTGAAGATCGAGACCGCCAAACCGGATGCCGAGGGTGGGGCGCTCTGGGCAAACACCCGGCCCGCACATGTCGCACACAGGAAAGCTGTCGCCGCCATGCCGATCCACGTTTTCATGTTCCGTCTCCTTGATAGATGCAATTGTCTTTGTTATCGGACTCACCTTGGCCTGTCTCTTGGACGATTCTACAAACTTGGGGTATTATACAGACTGTGCCATACGCATAGGCCCCGCGGTTGGGCGGAGCGTGCGTCTGGAGGGCGTTCTTTCCCCGTCTTTGCCAAAGGCGAGATCCGACTCTCCCGCTGGTGGTGTTGTGGCTTGCGCTAATCACAATA
The DNA here is from genome assembly GCA_963836515.1 of uncultured Phycisphaerales bacterium. Taxonomy (GTDB): domain Bacteria; phylum Planctomycetota; class Phycisphaerae; order Tepidisphaerales; family Tepidisphaeraceae; genus CAWIJX01. The sequence goes on along the minus strand of CAWIJX010000004.1, from coordinate 10,254 downwards.
TGCCTGACTCGCTGACGTTGCATGCAAGACCGGGTTGCGTCCATTGGGTCTTGGCCGTGCTCGTTGCGTTCGCTTTGGCCAGCAACTGCACCGCCGACCCGCCGACTTTGCTGGATCTCGCCCAGCCGGCGAACGTTGGCCTCATTACCGGCCCATCGACGCCGCCCACGCTGCTGCTCAATGTCGCTCCGCCTGGGCTGAAACTGCCTGCGCATTTTCCCAGTGTGGCGTCGAATCCCGGCAGCACCAGCATCCCATCCCCGCCCTTTGCCCTCAAGACGGGCACCCCTATCACCGTCCACGAGAACCTCTATGACTACACCGGCATCGATCCTGTTACCCAGGACCTGACCTGGGGCAACTACATCAACGGCGTTGTCGGCGCTGACCGGTTCTATCAGACCGGTGTTCTTGACACCGACCCCAACCAGGTCATCGGCATCTTTGGCCAGGACACATATACCGCCCATATCGACGCCGGCCACCCCTGGGCCGGTCCCACCGGCCATTCCACCCTCAGCGGGATGGTCGTCAACGACCCGAATATCCGCTATTCGCCGTCGGATGCCCAGGGCAACTCGCTTGTCGTTTCAGATCCCCAGGCCCACGCCACTGCGTGCAGCATGGCCATCGCGGGCGCTGGCGGCGAGCTTCGCACCGGCTCGACCAGCGCGGTTCGCGTCGGGATCGCGCCATTTACCAACTTGTGTACCGGCGCCATCGCCACCTCCGTCGCCACCGACGGATCGGGCTCGTTCGACATCACCGCGCTGACCTATCTCTCCGCCTACCGCCACTTTGCCGAGGCCACTTGGAGCCGCACCATCAACTATCCGTTCTTCGGTGGCTCGATTCAGGCCACGCTCACCGGTCCCACCGACGTCATCAACACCAGCTTCGGATTCGATGACCCGGCGGGCGTGCTGCCCGAGACCATCGCCATGGATGCGCTTGCCCGTGCCCATCCCCAGACCACCTTTGTCGTTGCGGCCGGCAATTCCGGCCCCGGCGCCAACACGGTCGGCGGGCCGGCCTCGGCCTACAACGTGATCTCGGTCGGCGCCGTCGGCGACGGCACGATGGCGGGCATCAACCAGGTGGCGTTCTTCAGCAGCCGGGGCCCGCAGGATTTCGCCGGAAACCCCGCCGGCAACGTCGTCATTCCGAGCGTCCGCGCGCCTGTCGACATCGTCGCTCCCGGCTACTACATCGTGCTGGCCACCTACAACGGCCCCGGCACCGATCCGAACGCCGCCATCATCGGGTCCGGCACCAGTTTCGCCGCTCCCATCGTCGCTTCGGGCGTAGCGCTGCTCGACAGCCTTAGCTATCACCTGTCCGCCAACCTCTTCTACCCCGGCTTCGAGAACACGCGAGACGCCCGCGTGATCAAGGCGGTGCTGCTCAATTCGGCCGACAAACTGCCCGGCTGGGACAACGGCCAGCACCTGGTCAACGGCGTCACCCGCACCGAGCAGGGACTGGACATGGCCCAGGGCGCCGGCCGGATCAACCTCAACCGCGCCTTCGACCAGTACATCTCCGGCACGCTCGATCCCTACGGCGTGGCCGGAACGGTCAGCACGACAGGCTGGAGCCTCGCGAGCGTGAAAAACGGCGAGCACCTGGACTATGTGCTGGACACACCGCTGCCGGCCGGCAACTATCTCGACGCCACCCTTGTCTGGTTCCGCAATCGAGTGCTCCCTGGGCTGGATCCCAACACCGGCGACTGGGACCCCGCCACATCAAGCCTCAGCGTAACCGACCTCGCCATGGCGCAGCTCAACCTCGAGATCTGGGATTCCACGTTCACAACCCTCTACGCCATCTCCGACACGCCCTACAACGACGTCCAGCATCTGCACTACGTGCTGCCCGCTTCGGGCAGCTATGGCGTGCGTGTCGACTATTTCGGCCAAATCTTCGGGGATGCAGACCCCGCCGGCGAAACCTACGGCCTGGCGTGGAATGTGGTCCAGGTTCCCGAGCCGCAGTCGGCGATGATTTTGGTCATCGCCGCTTGTGCTCTTCTGGCGCGGCGGCGTCATCCTTCTCAGCCCCGCGCCGCTCGCTTTATTCGGACCCGCCTGCCTGGTCCGACAGGCCTTTTGTGATTGACCCACCCCCCGTCGGATCGTAGCATTGCGCTTGTTGATGGCCCTGATCAACGATTCCAGCGCGATCGTCTCGGTCATGTTGTGGTCGGCCATCCTCGTGGCTCTGGTCGTGGCCGGCTTCCTGTTGGTTTCGTACATCAAGAGACGCCTGGATCGACCCGAAGAAAGTGCATCAACGGATTTCACTCTGGCTGATCTCAGACAGCTTCATCGCAGCGGGAAGATTTCGGATGAGGAGTTCGAGCGGGCCAAAGCCAAAATGCTCAGGAGGCTGGCGCCGCCCGAAAAGTCGCCGCCGCACGCCCAATAGTGGCGATGGGCGGGGCGGCGTGCCGATAAGATGAGTGGTTTGTCTGAAGCGGAAGCGTTAGCGCCCGCTCAGACCCCGGGCGGTCGCTAACGCTTCCGCTTCAGACTTGCAAGGAAGGCTAACTCGATGGCGAGCACCAATCGCACTGGCAACGGCGGCATGGGCGGTCCTCCCAACCCTCCCGGCGGGGGCGGCAACCAGCCCCCCGGCGGTTTCCGCGGCCGCCGCATCACCACGTGCTCCTTCTGCGGCAAGTCGTCCCGCGATGTCGGGCCGATGGTCGAAGGCCCGGCCGACGTTTACATCTGCGCCAACTGCGTTGACCTGGCCCACAACATCATCCGCCAGGAAAAACGCAAGCTCACCAGCGCGCAGCCCGTCTTCAATACCATCCCTTCGCCGCGCCAGATCAAAGAATTCCTCGATCAATACGTGATCGGCCAGGATTTCCCCAAGAAGGCGCTGTCGGTGGCCGTCCACAACCATTACAAGCGACTGAACATCGGCGAACGGGCCGACCAGACCTCCGATGTCGAGCTGGACAAATCCAACGTCCTGCTTATCGGCCCGACCGGCTCGGGCAAGACGCTGCTGGCGCGCACGCTGGCCAAAATCCTCAATGTCCCCTTCGCCATCGGGGATGCCACGACGCTGACCGAGGCCGGTTATGTCGGCGAGGACGTCGAGAACATCCTCCTGCGGCTCTTGCAGAATGCCGACTACGATTTGGAATCGGCGCAGCGGGGCATCATTTACATTGATGAGATCGACAAAATCGCCAAGACGCAGAACAACGTGTCGATCACGCGCGACGTCAGCGGCGAAGGCGTGCAACAGGCGCTGCTGAAGATGCTCGAAGGCACCATCAGCAACATTCCCCCGCAGGGCGGCCGAAAACATCCCGAGCAGCAGTACATCCAGATGGACACGACGCAGATTCTGTTCATCTGCGGCGGCACGTTTGTCGGCCTGGAAGACATCATCCGCAAACGCCTGGGCAAGCGCCAGATCGGTTTCAACTCGGAAGGCGAAGACCCCGAATCGACCGAGCAGCGGGCGCATGTCCTGCAGCAGGTGCAGCCCGAAGACCTGATCGAATTCGGCATGATTCCCGAGTTCGTCGGCCGGCTGCCGTTGACGGCCACGCTCGAGCCGCTGGACGTGAACGTGCTGGTGACCATCCTCACCGAGCCGAAGAACGCGATGGTCAAGCAGTATCAGAAGTTCTTCCGGATGGAAGGCTGCGAGCTGGAGTTTACGCCGGGCTCGCTGCGTCGCATCGCCGAAAAGGCGCTGAAACGCGATACGGGCGCCCGCGCCCTGCGCGCGGTGTGCGAGGAACTGATGCTGGACCTGATGTATGCCCTGCCCGACCAGGGGCCCGGCGGGCGCTACATTGTGACCGAGGCCGTCGTCAACGGCCGCGAGACGCTCTTCACGCCCAAGGCCGAGCGCCGGCGCGAGTCGGCATGACAGAGGCAGCGTGTGAAGCACTTTAGCTCGGCGCCACCCCCTCCCAGTGCAAGCGCAAGAACGTGATACCGTGCCAAATGCGATTGCCCTCGTGTGAAGCAGAGTCGGAATCGCTTGCCTTTCAGCAGGGGGCTGATACCATGACATGATCGCTGGAAACCGGCAGAGGTCGGTGGAAATGCGTGCTTGAAGAGACGATAAGAGCGGCGCTGAAAAATTGGGCGATTAGTTCAGTTGGCTAGAACGCACGGATCACACCCGTATTGATTGCTGCACGTAACCCCTTGTCAAATCAGGGGTTTCTTTTTTGGCGGGGAAAGTTTCAAGGAAAAGTTACAAGGATCGTGTAGGAAAACGGCCCTTTCGGGAGGCTTTTCCGTGTTGCATTTGGCAAGATTACGCTGGGTAAGTTCTTCGGCGCGACGGTACGGGAACATCCGGCCACAGGTGCCACCGTTGACGGCACCCTGGGATGCTGAATGGCCGCGTTGTCAGCCTGAACTTGCGATGAACTGTCTGAGCTGGCCGTCGCCGGTTTCGTCGGCACACTGACCGTGTGTTTGTGCGGTGCATTTCCCCGAGCAATCCATGCAAAGCGGCTCGCCCACTCGGTGCTGTCGATTACTGTCATGAACATGCTTCGTGCGCGACCAGGATGCCGGTGGAGATGGTGTAGAGAATCGGGTGACCGACCGTTGCACCGTCAATGGCGTTCAGACGCAGCGATAGGCGCGGGCTTTTTGAACGCGGTCCTCACATAGTCGAGCGTGGCAAATGCAATCCAGATCGCCAGACCGATGGAGGTTACCGGAAAAACCGCAGCAAAGCAATAAATCATGGCCGCTCCTAGACGAGTGATTGCTCCTGGGGGTCCCCTGCGATTGTGCCAGATCTGGCCGGAGCTAACACCGAGACCGTTGCATAAACCACCAGATTCGCCAACAAACCGACAAGGATCGCCGGAAGACCTCCGGGGTTGTTCAGAATGAACTGCCAAGTGATGGAAGTTGCCCCTCCCGCAAGCATCGCCGGCAGACCAGCACGTCTTGAGGGCTTGGGAAGCAGGACTCCCATGAGGAAAGCCGGCAGCACGCTTGGTGCCCACAGGGAGTAGATAATAAGCAAACCATCAATGATCGAAGGGGCCCTGATCGCCACGATGGTTGCCAGGAGCCCAACAACCACGGTGGTGGCACGGGTAATGCCGATGCCAACTCCGTCGCCCAAGGCTGTGGATGATAGAGGTCGAACCAGATCACGGGTGAAGCTCACGGACCCCGCGTTAAGCACCGACTCTTGGCTCGACATAATCACGGCGGCGATGGCGACGATAATAAGGCCGATCATCCCATGCGGAAGGAAGCGCGTTGTAAGCGCCATGAACACGTCATCCGCCGCGATTGTGGGCATAGCTGCCCTTCCCATGATGCCTAACCCAACGACCATCCCGAACCACATGATGCTATATCCCGCCGCCGCGACAAAGCCGGTTCTGGCCATCTTCTCGGAACCAGCGGCCAACGCCCGGTTGGCGTATGGTGGGATAAGCGTTTCGCCGAGGAAGAAAGACAAGAACAGCCCTGCGGTTCCCACAATGCCCATCTGCTGGATTGAGGATGACATTGCTCTCCAGCCGTCGCGACCGACCTCGACCGGATGGATGCCGGAATTGAGCCAGACCACTAGCACCAGAACGGGAATCGCGATAGCGAAAATCGAGAACTGCATCGAATCCGTTGCGATAACGGACTTGATGCCGCCTGTGAAGGTGTAGACGATGCCGACGCCAGTGACCATAATCACACCCCACACCAGCGGCAACCCCGTCGTCCCCTGCAACACCAATCCACCGACCTTGCCCATGATTGCTACGAATCCAATGGACAGGAGCAGCGTTATCAGCCCTGTTGTCACCTGCGCGCCCTTGCCAAACACGCGCCCCATTACATCTCCCACAGTGAAGCAGTTGCTGTATCGGTGGAGCCGAGGCGCTACGAAAAGCCCAACGAGAAGCGTCTGGAGAGTAAACGCCAAGGCGACGAAGAAGAACAAGAACCCGGAGGAGAACCCCTTGGAGGCAAACCCCATGGTGTAGCCCGGCCCGATGTAGGTAGCCGCAAGGCTCGCAAAGATCATCGCGCTGGGGACGGTCTTGCTACCTATCGCGTAATCGGCAAAGCTCTTGATGCGACGTACCAGTAAGCCGAAGAGGCAAAGACCCGCGAAGTACGCGGCTATCACGACGAAATCGACCCAATCAAGATTCATGTTTCCTCTTCCGCGCCCGGTTCCTCGACGCTCTCTTCGCCATTCTTTTGCCACGCGCCGACCTGTTCAATGCCCCGTCGATCTGGGGCCACACTCTTGGGCAGCCGAATTGGGGTTGTGCGATCTGAGTTCAAGCTCCAGCCTTCTCGGTACTCATTGCTGACGACATCCTTCGGGTTGATACCCAAATCACGTAGCTTCTTGGAGAAACCCTCCAAAAACCGCCGCGCGATTTCTTGTGGCGTTCTCGTCCTTGGCTGTTTACCACCCGATGTCTTCTTCTTGCGCATTGGCGAGATCTCGTCTGCGATCTCCCGGTGGGTGACGGGCAACTTGGTCGTGACGGCTTCTTTACAGAGCTTGAGCAGGAACAGGTATTCAGCGGAATGATAAGCAAACTCGGCAATGTGCGTCTTCTCCCCCTTTTGCTTAATAAGCACGGGATATTGGTCCTTATTCTGGAAGTCAAGTTCGTAGGGTCCGGGAAACTTCACGGACGATTCAATTCCCGCGATTGCATTGATAGCGCGCTGCCGAATCCTCTCGATTAGCTCCTTCGTGCGGGCAATCGCCGGCAACTGCCTCCCTTTGTCGGTTAGCGGATCGAGAAGGACCACCTTGACCGAAAGCCAATCACTGGGATCGCCTATCTCAACCAAACGCGACTCCAATTGCGTGTGCGTCGTCGCGAATCTAAGCGCATCAACTCGCTGTCCCGGAACGAACCCCACCGGAATCGCTCTCTGGTGGTGTGTATCCTGCTCATCAGTTGTGCCAAGCCAAACGGTCACCAAAGCGCTGTCCTGATGCCTGCGATGGAGATACTGCATCGCATACCTAATCAATGCCCAATTACTACGATTCCTGAATTGGTCGTTGTGCAGCGCCAGATGAGGATCAACATCACCCGCCGCATCACTGATCGGAATATTGCATTTGGCAAAGATCCGGGTTGTTCCGTTGTCGCGTTTTGCGATGAGATGAACGCGATCCTTGCACACGCTGGCTATAGCCCCAGGAAGTCCCTCGGCGCTTGGTCGTGGTTTGGAACCGTAATAGGGCTTCTCATCTTGTCTGCCGATCATCTCATTGATGTAACCATCGACAAGGTTGTCACGATCAGCCAGGAGGAACACGTTGTGAGACAGCGCATTGACTCCCCATTTCTCGCCCCCGCCTCCGGCAAGTGCCGTTGGCCTGCCACAACGGACAGCGGCATAGAGCAAGGGAAAGTACGGCGGTTCAGTGACCGCATCGCAGAGGAGCGCAGTGACTGCCGCCGCGACTCTTTCGGCGCTGTCTTGGTCAATATGGACGCTGCTCTCCGAGTGTTCGCGCCACGCTTCCACAATCTGCGTTATCGCGTGCCGAAAGTTCTCAGACAGGGGCCGAGGCAGTTCAATCGGCGATTGCGTAGGTCTCATCACACATAAAGCAATGTCGTGCGCGGCATCGCAAAACTCGGTTCGGATTTCGATCGGGCCGCTCTCGAATAGCCGGATTGCGAGCTTGCCGCTAAAGATCAGTTCCTCAACCGGGCTCGTGTCGCTCAGGACGGTGGTGACGGTTTGATCGCCCATTTCGACACCCAGTTGCGTGGAGTAGAGATAGTACCGTTCCAAGATGTCGGCCGACTTGACTTGTGCGTTTGAATGCAGGGTCAACGGGAAGAACACGTCTTTTCGGGCAGGGTGCTTCAACAATAGCGCAGCCGCCCCGTCTGGTGGCGCGATATCCACCAGCAGATGCTTAACCGCGTGTTGAAGCCTTTTGCCACCCGTCATCCTTCACCCGGTCAGATGAATGGGTTCCGCAGTTGCGTCCACTTCGCCGTCATCCACAACCGCGCCAGTCACACGTGTCAACCGAACGCCCGATCCGCCATCAGGATCGCCCGCAGCGGCTAGGCAGGGAAGCGACACATTGATCGCGATAAGGTCGGATAGGCCAAAGAGCGAGATTGCACGGCGGCTTCCCTCAGCGACGGGAATCTCGCATTCGGACGGGATAATGTTAACAAGAATCCGAACTCCCTGCTCGTGCAAAAGACAAATTAGCTCGGTGCATTCGCCCGCGCAATCCGACTGGCCGCACATCAGAAGCCTACAGGCGCGGCCCAGATCGTCATAGACGAGGCGGCGGGTGCCGTCGCTGGCTGTTTCGACGTTCAACCTCTTGGCGATCGCGCCGCCGTTCTTGGCGAGGCGCTTTAGCCGGCGTTCGATCCTGCGGCGTAACCAGTATTCGGAGACGAAGGGCTGCCAGCCAGAAACACTCATGACTACATCATCACTTAGGTCGTGCTCTCGCAGTATGGCCTGGTACGATGGAAACAGCGTCTTGTTGGCTTGGTAAAACGCCCGCCGCAGATCCTTGGCGTTCGTAACGGCCTGCCCGCGCAGATACTGCCAGTCGTTCGTCAGGATCAACAGGCTCGCGTCCCGCCCGTCGGATCGCAATGCTGCGGCCAAGGCCGCACCTAGCCGCCACGTTCGGAGAGAGAAACGGTTCAGCGCGTCTTTGATTGGATTGCAGTGGCTTGCCGATGGCGGCGACTCCACTTGTGGTTGGGTTGCGACCGTTGGGGTCGGCACAGGGGAGTTGGGGAGAATCATGAAGTGACCGCTGTGAATGGCGATCGCGCCTTGATCGCTCTTCACCTTGTCTAGGAGAAAACTGAGGATGGCGTTGTCACTCGACGAACTCTCGTTTCTTTCCGACATCCAAATCCGGTCCTTTCGCCAGAGGCTCGCGGCAGAACCTCTTCTATCAAAGGGCTGTTCGGCGGAGCATCAATTCCGCGCATAGAACCGGGATCGTAGTTTATTTCTGTAACCTCAGCAACCATAGCAGCTTGGGGATGATGTCCCAATTCCCGACGAAGTTCCCAGGGCGGTAATCACGCGGGAGACCGGCGGAAGTCGAGAATACCCGGTGGGCAAACGTGTCTGGCGCAACGCTCCCGCGTCGGAATTCGATTGGAATTTGCTGGCGACTGTAACGTGGCCATCGTGTTTTCATGCGCCGATCACCATTCCCGCTCGTCGAAACGGACTCCCGCAGGTTTGCAGGTGAACTTGCGCGAGATGCTGTCAGTTTCGGATTCCTGCACTCCATTGTAAGTCTCTGTCGGCAAGCCCCTTGACGAATGATGGCTGATGAATCCTGGTTCGCCAGTCAGCGTCGAGGCGGCGAAAGGCACATTTTCAGAAGGAGAGCATCATGGACAACGAATCCGACAACCTTGACGACGTGCAGACCCCAGACCCCAAGAAGGAGGTCCAGATTTGCCCACAATGCGGGCAGACGCTCCCCGTCGAATTGCCCGCAGCCCCGAACGTGCCTGTGGACGTTGACCCCTATGAGGGTTCGTTGGGCTACCAGTGGGTATAGCCGGAAAACAAGCCGGACAGCGGGATGATCGTCGTAGCGGCGCGGAAGGGCCAGCCGCACAGCCATGTCGCTAATTCTCCGGCCGAACCAGTGTTACGTGCCCTATCTCGGCCCGCGTATTGCCCAGGCGGGCCTCATCACCACCGCCGACACGACCATCCGCGCCGGCTTTGGCGTCGATCCCACGGCGGTTAGCTTTCACTATACGGCGCTGACTGCATGGCCTGCATGATCCCGCGATGAACAGTGTGCGCCACACGGCCCCCGAACATCGGGGGACGTTGTTTATGCGGAGTTCATTACGATATGATCTGGGCGTCCGGCTGCATGATGGCCGCCTCAGCAAGCCGATTGTCTGTCCACACTGCTCCTATTCGCTGACGCCCTGAGCTTTGCGTATTGCTGTGCCAGCACAATACCAACCATGATGCGCCTCGTGAGTGTCGAGGCTGCTAGGACGACCATTCATGTCGCCCATAATCCCTTGCAGCCGCCTTCCCCACTCGTCCACGGCAACCGCCGCCGGGCGGCAAGCGGCCAGCGCCTCGGCGTGAACACGAACCGCGACGGCATGACGCATCTTGGCAGTGATGTAGCCGCCTCGCTTGCCGTCACCCGCTGCGCTGCTGGAAGCGGCCTTGAGCTTCTCGATCTCCTGCTCGATCCTCGTGGCAATCTCGGCCAACAGCG
>CAWIJX010000003.1:0-1528297 GCA_963836515.1 uncultured Phycisphaerales bacterium | reverse complement strand
CTAAGGTGCTGGCGACAAACAAGCCCGAGATGGCCATCATCATGATCGGGACGAACGACATCTCCGGCGGCAGTGTTCCGGCCGACTACGCGCCGGGGCTGGAGAAGCTGATTCGGATGTGCCTCGACGCCAGGTGCGTCCCGATCCTGAACACGATTCCGCCCAAGCGCGGCCGGATGGAGGCGGTCGAGGCGGCCAACAAGATCATTAAGGACCTGGCGGCGAAGCACAAGGTGCCGCTGGTAGACTATTGCGCCGCGATCCTCGCCAACGCTCCGGATGGCAAATGGGACGGCACGCTCATCAGCAACGACGGCGTACACCCGACCGGCGGGGCCACGCAGGATTTCAGCGAGGCGAATCTGAAAAAGAGCGGTTACGCCGTGCGGAACTGGGTGAACTTCCTGATGGTCCGCGAGGTGTATTTCAGGGCGATTGGGGGGAAGTAACGCCGTGCATAGCTTCACCCGCCCCAGCGCCGGAAACGACGCGAGCAAAGGGGCGGCCTACAACGCCGAGGCGGATCGTCGCTCGTGGGAAGCGATGAAGCCGTTCTTCGCCGAGTTGTTCGGCGGCCGGTGATGCCGGCCCGCCAGATAAATTGGCTGCGGCGGGGATAGGCGATACGCTCGCGCCGGGGCTACAATCTTGACGTGGAGCCCCGAATCATTGCCCTGAGCTTGCGGAAGTGCTAACTTCGCTCGGCAACCCCGACGTTTCTGGTGGAACCATGGATCACCCACGAGTCGATATTTCGAAAAACCGGATCGCGGAGTTCTGTCGTCGGAACCATATTCGCCGGCTGGCGCTTTTCGGCTCAGTCCTACGCGATGACTTTGGCCCGCAGAGCGATGTTGATGTGCTGGTCGAATTCGAGCCCGGCGCTCGGGTGGGGCTGCTGCGCCTGGCGGGTATGGAGATCGAACTCGGCGAGATACTCGGCCGGAAGGTGGACCTGAACACTCCCGGTTTTCTGAGCAACTATTTCCGCGACCATGTGTTGGCCGAGGCGCAAGTGCAATATGACCCAACTCACCTCACCGTCGCCAGAAACGCGATCAACCGCAGCAGCAGGAGGATGAACCCGATCAGCACCAACACCCACAGGCACCCCCGACTGCGCCGGCCGGCCCACGTAGACCTGCGGTGGACCCACCACATAGATCGGCTGCGGCTGCTGAGGGTAGGTCGGCTGCGGCATCGGCGGAGGCGACATTGGCGCTGGCGGCGGCACCGGCCGGCGCGCATCGACGACCGGCGCAGCGCCCACCTGCTGGCCACACCTCGGGCAAAAGGCCGCGCCGTCGGGGATGTTCGCTACGCATCGCTGGCAGATCATCGCAGCTTCCTGATTCATCGAGCCTACCCGCCAAAGCGCGGGCGGGCAAGGAAAAATCAGACGCCGCGTTTCCCCCTTTCCCATCCCACCCCTTTGCGTTATCTCTGTCGTTCCGTCTGAAGCGGAAGCGTGAGCGCCCGCTCTTTCGGGGCGGGCGCTGACGCTTGGCGCTTCAGACACTCATTAGGAGAACGCATGAATGTCCTGGTCGCCGGCGGGGCGGGCTACATCGGATCACACACGGTCAAACGCCTCAGGCAGGCCGGCCACAATCCGGTCATCTACGACAATGTCTCGCGCGGGCATCGCGCGGTCGTCGATATCCTCAAGGTGCCGGCCGTCATCGCCGACCTGCGCGATCGCCCCACGCTCACCAAGGCCCTTCGCGACCATTGCATCGACACCGTCATGCACTTTGCGGCTTACGCCTACGTCGGCGAATCCGTCGAGAAGCCGCTGATGTACTACGACAACAACGTCGGCACGACCATCGGCGTGCTGCTCTCGATGCAGGAGGCCGGCGTCGATCGCTTCATCTTCTCCAGCACCTGCGCCACCTACGGCGATCCCGAGAAGATCCCCATGACCGAGGATGAAAAGCAGGCGCCGGTCTCGCCCTATGGCCGGAGCAAGCTGATGGTGGAGCACATCCTCAAGGACTATCTGGCCGCCAACAAGCGGTTCTCTTTCGCCGCGCTGCGCTACTTCAACGCCAGCGGCTGCGCAATGGATGGCACTCTCGGCGAAGATCACGACCCCGAGGCGCACCTGATCCCGGCCGTGCTGCAAGCCATTCTCGGCGTGCGCGACAAGCTCACATTGTTCGGCCAGGACTATCCCACGCCCGACGGCACGAACATCCGCGACTACATCCACGTGGATGACCTGGCCGACGCCCACATTCTCGCCATGGAGAAACTGAAGGGTGGGCAGTCAATATTCCTGAACCTGGGCACCGGCCGGGGATTCTCGGTCAAGGAGATCATCGCGACCGCGGAGAAAGTGACGGGAAAGAAGGTGCCGCTGGTGATCGGCCCGCGCCGAGCAGGCGATGCCGTGGCGCTATATGCCGATCCATCGCGGGCCAAGACTGCGCTGGGTTGGGAGGCCAAGTACAAGGAGCCGGAGCAGATCATCCGCTCGGCGTGGAACTGGTTCGAGAAACATCCGCGGGGGTATGAGGGATGAATCGCGGCGGGTATAATATGGATATGACCGTCAGGCAAGAGCAAACTCGCAGCAAAGACGCGACGGAGCTTCGCGCAATATTTGCCCGCCTGGCAGATGCGTGGCGGCGTGAGACGGCGCATCTGGCGCTGGCATCGCAGAGGGCGATGCATCCCGCATATCAGCGCATCATCGGAATGGGCGAGTTCGCGATTCCGCTGATTTTGGCGGAACTGCGGCGCGAACCGGATGACTGGTTCTGGGCACTGGCGGCCATCACGGGCGACAACCCGGTTGCCGAGGAGCAACGCGGTCGTATGGCGGCGATGGCTGAGGCATGGCTGCGATGGGGCCGGGAGCATGGGTACAACACCTGAAGCCGAGCTTGAGAAGCTCTTCACCAGTCTGAGGAAGGGCTCCTACCGGACTACCAGTCCGCGAAGCTCTCGCTATAACTGCATCGCATGGGCTCTTGGCCACGACGATATTCGGTTCGACTATCATCCTCTGGTGTCGTATTACTGGCCGCGCCGCTGCCCACGCGACGACTCGGTCGATGCGTTCGTATGCGTGCTGTGCACAGAGGGGTTTGAGCAATGCGAATCGGGCGACTTGCGGCCTGACACTGAGAAGGTGGCAATCTACGCGAAGGGCCAGGTTGCCACTCACGTTGCGCGGCAGCTTCCAACCGGTCTCTGGACGAGCAAGATCGGCGTCCTCGAGGACATCGAACATGAACTGGCGGATTTGGAGGGCGAGGAATATGGGCGCATTGCATGCTTCCTGAGCCGGCCGATCAAGAGAGGGGTCTAACTCACGTTTCCGGCACTTTAGGCTGCCTGATCAGCCCAGAAGTCGGACCATAGCCCGCTGTAGTCCAGGCATCGTAGCGCCGCCATCGCTTCGGCATGCCTCGGGGTCCAGCGGGCGCTGTTGAGTTTCAGGCGGTTGCTGACGATCGTCTTGTTGGCGCCTTCGATCAGCCCCGAGCCGATCGGGCGGCCATCGGCCAGACGCTGGCGATACCAGAGGCTATCCAGGTTCGGCTCCAGATAGCCCAGCAGCGAGTCGATGGCTTTGACCTTCTCCTCCGCCGTATGCAGGGCTCTGAGATCCCTGAGGCTTTTGACGTATTGCACCGGCCCCAGCTCGATCAAGCTTTGCAGTTGGGCCTGCGACCAGGGCCGGGCCTGCGGGCTCTTCTCTCCGAACAACGCTTTGCCGCAGCCGTGGATGTGCTGGCTCACGTGGAACACGTCCAGCACCCACTGGGCTTTCTTCCAGCAATGCCCGGCCTGATCCCAGATCCACTTCGCTCCGTCGGCCAGCACGCTCAAGTTTTCATCGTCGATCACCCCCAGCTTGCGGCTCATGCGTTTCCACGCCTGGCCCTGCTGCTCGCACGCCGCCATCGACGCCCAGGCGATCCGCACGCTCGGCTCGGGCAGCACCCGATCCTTCCATTGCTCGGGCGTCGCCGGCAAGCCGGCCTCCCGCTTGCCCACCACGTTCAGCCGAAGATCACGCCATCCTTCGGTGGTGTTGACGGTCACCCCGTCGGTGTAGAACTCCTGATCGCCACAGGCCTGCTGGAACAACTCGGCCGGGCAATCGGACTGGGCGATCCACCGCTGCGCCGCTTGGCCCTCCTCCTCGCTGACCCGCCGGATGGTGTCGTTGCTGACCTTCAGCAAGCACAGCTCTTCCAGACGCTCGGCGGCGGTGTCAAACGACCAACTCATTCCCGCCAACGCCAGCATCCGCCGGGCCGCCGGCGTCGCCATCCCGCTGCCGACCAAACCCGACCACTGATCGAACGGCAGGACATTCTCGTGGCACTTGCCGCAGGCGTAGTACCGCCGGCTCACCTCGAACTCGCCCACCACGGTCAGCAGCGTCTTCTTCGACAGGCCCTTAAAGTAGGCCTTGGCCCCACAGGAACACGGCCGGCTGTTTACCCCTTTTTTTGCGCCTCATCGTGGGCGCTGACCAGCAGGCTGAGCGTTTTCCGCATTTGCTCGAACCCTTTCTCTCGCACGGCCTGCTCCAGCACCGCCATCCCCCGGCCATGCGGAGCATTCCGCATCACCTGTTTCAGTTCGCGATAGTTCAGCAAGGCCTGTTCGGCCACCAGACGTTCCTCGTCGTTCTCCAATCGCATGCAATCCTCCGTGAAATTACCCCCATCACCCTCTCTTGTACCAAAAGTGCCAGAAATGCGCGCTAGACCCTCAAGAGAGGATGACGAGGATGACAGCTTGACTCTGGCCGCCTGCGCGGCATCATCAACATTTCTGGTTGGGCTTTTTCCGGAACTTTTTCGGGGCATTGGTGCAGTATGCTCAGCAATCTGGAGATCGAGAACAGTTGTCCGAAGCGCAAGATCGCCGAAATCGCATCCAGTCTTGGACTGGATCCCGAGGTGATCCTGCCGCATGGCCGGCATATCGCGAAGATTCCCATCGAGGAGCTGCTCAAGCGATCGAAGCAGCCCGATGGCAACCTCATCCTGGTTTCCGCGATGACGCCCACGCCGCAGGGCGAAGGCAAGACCACGACCACCATCGGCCTGGGCGATGCGCTGCGGCTGCTCGGGCACAAGACCATGATCTGCCTGCGCGAGCCGTCGCTCGGGCCATATTTCGGCATCAAAGGCGGCGGCACCGGCTCGGGCCAGGCCCAGGTAGTCCCGGCCGAGGCCATCAATCTTCACTTCGTCGGCGACATGTACGCCGTCGAGAAGGCCAACAACCTGCTGGCAACCATGGTGGACAACCACCTTCAGCACGGCAACGAGCTGGGGATCGACCCGCGGCGCATCGTGCTGCGCCGCGTGATCGACCTGAACGACCGCGCCCTGCGCGACATCATCATCGGCCTGGGCGGCGTCAAGAACGGCGTGCCGCGGCGCGACGGCTTCAACATCACGCCCGCCTCCGAAGTGATGGCCATCCTCTGCCTGGCCAGCGATTATGCCGACCTTGGCCGGCGGCTGGGCAACATGGTCGTCGCCTTCACGTACAAGGGCGAGCCGGTGCTGGCCAAGCAGGTCCAGGCTGTCGGGGCGATGCAGGTGCTGCTGCGCGACGCGATTCATCCCAACCTGGTGCAGACGCTGGAAGGCACCCCGGCGTTCGTGCATGCCGGGCCGTTCGCCAACATCGCCCAGGGCACCAACAGCGCCGTCGCCACGCGATTGGCGCTGAAGCTGGCCGATTACGTGGTGACCGAGGCGGGTTTCGCCACGGATCTCGGCGCGGAGAAATTCTTCCACATCAAGTGCCGCATCGCCGGGCTCAAGCCCAACGCCGCGGTCATCGTGGCGACGGCCAAGGCCGTGGCGTATCACGGCGGCATGACCCAGAGCGGCGGCCTGGGCAATCTCGCCAAGCACATCGAGAACATCCGCCTCTTCGGGCTGGAGCCGGTCGTGGCGATCAACCATTTCACCGACGACAAGGATGAGGACCTGCAGAAGATCGTCCGCTTCTGCCGCAGCCAGGGCGTGGAGGCGGCCGTGGCCGACCACTGGAAGGATGGCGGGAAGGGCGCGACCGCTCTTGCCGAGGCCGTGTTGCGGGCCATCAAGACCAACCGCAGGCACAAGCTCAAGTTCCTGTACGACTTGGAAGATTCGCTGGAGCACAAGATCCGCACCGTGGCGCAGAAGGTCTACGGCGCGGCCGACGTGGAATTCGACCGCGAGGCGCAAAACGACCTGCAACTCCTGGAGAAGACCGGCTACGGCAAGCTGCCGATCTGCATCGCCAAGACGGCCACGTCGCTGTCGGACAACCCCGGCGTTCGCGGCCGGCCGAGAAACTTCCGCATCACGGTCAACGAGCTGCGCGTGAGCGGCGGCGCGGGCTTCGTGGTGGTGATCTGCGGCAGCATCGTGACCATGCCGGGATTGCCAAAGGTCCCGGCGGCGGCGAGAATCAAGGTGCTGCCGGATGGGTTGACGACCGGGTTGTCGTAGGAAACTCGCGCGGCCGGATCGTGCGGCCGACTATTGTTGAGAAGGAGTCTTCATGAAATCACTTGTTGTGGCAATGGCGATTTTGGTCCTGGCGGGCTTCTCGTGCGCGGAAGACAAGCCGCGCCGGCCCCGGACAAGGACGGTTTCTACAGCCTCTTTGACGGCAAGACGCTGGATGGCTGGAAGGTCGGCAAGAACGCCGACACGTTCAAGGTGGCCGACGGCATGGTCGTCGTCAACGGCCCGGTTGCCCACCTGTTCTACGACGGGCCGGTGAAGGACCACAATTTTAAGAATTTCTACTTCAAGGCCGACGTGATGACGTTCCCCAAGGCCAACTCGGGGATCTATTTCCACACGAAATACCAGGAAGGCGGCTGGCCGGCGATAGGCTTTGAGGCGCAGGTGAACAACAGCCACTCCGACCCCAAGCGCACGGGCGGGCTGTATAACGTCAAGGATGTCATGAACATCCCGCCGGCCAAGGACAACGAGTGGTTCCTCTACGAGATCATCGTCGAGGGCAAGCACGTGGTCATCAAGATCGACGGCAAGACGACCTGCGACTGGACCGAGCCCACTCCACCGCAGCCACCGTCGCCCGGCCGGAAGATCGGCAGCGGGACCTTCGCGCTGCAGGGGCACGACCCCGGAAGCAAGGTCTACTTCAAGAATATCATGGTCAAGCCGCTGGCGGATTGACAGAAGTCGGGTGGCATGCTCACGCCGGCCGCGAGAGATGTGATTCGCGGAGTGAACTGGATCGGCCGGCGTGGGCATGCTCGCGGGACGCGCGCCGGACATCCAGCATGCCCACGCCCGGCGAGCCGACTCCCGCTGCAAATGAGCATCACCAGCGCCGGGCGTGAGCATGCCACCCATCGGCCACGGAGGCGTCGTGGTGGCGAGATACTGGCGTCTGACCATTGCTGGCGCAGCAATGCTGCTCATATTTCCCGCTATCCTTCTCGGGGCTGGCCCCACCACCAAGCCCCTCGTCTGCATGTACCCGCCCTCGCACGAGAACGGGCGCTGCTTTCGCGAGCTGTTCGAGCGGCCCGAGGCGTGGAAGGAGACACGCCCGCTGGTCGATGTGCTCGGCTATGCCGATCACGTGATGAACAAGCAGTTCAGCGACGAGCAGCTCACGACGTGGTTCGCGATGCTGCGGCAGTGGGGGCTGAAGCTCGAGCTGGAAGTTGGCGCGGTCAAGCCCTGGGGCACGACGGGCGAGAAGACATTCAATATCCAGCGCCGCGCGTGGGACCGTTATCTGCGCCTGGGCGCCAGCATGCATTCGCTGGCCATGGATGAACCGCTCTGTTGTGCCCGCAAGGAAATCAACAAGCCCGACGACTATGCCGTTCAGGAAACGGCTGCCTTTATCGCGCTGGTGCGTAAGCAGTATCCGCAAGTGCTCATCGGCGATATCGAGCCTTACCCATTCATCCCGTTTGATGACCAGATACGGTGGATCGACGCGCTGCAGAAGCGTCTGGCCGAAATGCAGGTCCGCGGGCTGGATTTCTACCGACTGGACGTGAACTGGGCGGAGTTCACGGTTTTCAACCGCGGCTCGTGGCAGGAACTCAGGAAGCTGGAGCAGTATTGCCGCCAGCGGGGCTTGCCTTTCAGCTTGATCTACTGGGCGTCGGATTACCCCGCGATGAAGCGGCGAGGCCTGGCCGATGACTCCACCTGGTACGTCTCGGTCATGCGGCAGGGATACGACTATGCGATGGTGGATGGCCGGCCGGATCAGTTCGTGATCGAGAGTTGGATCGGCGCGCCCTCGCGATGCCTGGCCGAGACCGACGAGTTTACGTTTACGCGTTCGGTACGGGACTTTGCCCGGAGATTCGTCAAGCGGGAGGCTGATCGACCCTGAGCCCCTGATCGGCCCGATCAATCGCGCGGATGAGAGGTGGGATCGTCGTGCTTTGCTTCCATGTGGCTGCGCAGGTTGGTGACGGTCGCCCCGCACATGGGGCAGATGATCGGCCCTCGCTGCGCTGAGCGGGATTGAGGACGCCCGCGGTGATGCTGGCCGCCGCCATGCCCCCATGGGCCGCGGGAGCCGCCCTGGCGTTGATCGCGTTGTTTCCGGCCGGAGCCGTGCTGCCTTCTCATCTCATTTATTCTACACTCTCCGCGTCATTGCGGGCGAACGACAAAATTATGAGTTTGTCTGGCTGCCTGTTTCCAGCTCTACGCGATGACGTATTTGCTGCCGCGGCCTTCCTCGACGTCTTCGCGGCGCAGTTTCCCTTCAGCAACCAGCTTCCCAATGGTCTTATCCGCCCGGCCAGCCCGGCCCGCGCCACGCCAGGCCGTGTTGATCTGACCCGTCGTTGGCTGCTTGTGCTGCCGAACGAGTTGCATTACGAACTCCTCGCCGGTCATCGAATACTGCCCGCGAGTACGGCCCCGTTTGGCGGCGGTTTTGGCGGGAGCGGCAATGGCTCCGCCGGCAAAGGCGCCGCCAAGCGTATACCGGCTGCCCCGACCGTCCGTGTTCGCATCGCGATTGAGCTGCCTCTCGGCCACCAGCCGGGTCAGCGCGTTGTCGGCCTTGCCGCCGCGGCCTTCCGACCGCCAGTGGGCGACGATCTCTCCCGTCGAGGGATTCCCGCGCTCCTGGACAAATTGCAGGACCGACTCCTCTCCCGTGAGCGGGAAGCTGCGCCGCCGCCGCCGGCCGCCCCGTGTCGGCGGCGCGGAAACCTGCGAGACCGGGGCCACCGGCATCGCTTTGACCGGCGCGCCCCTTCTGCCGATCAACGGATCGACCAGACTGCGAATCTGCTGAAGGGCCTGGTCGATCTGTGCGATCGCTTCCGCGTGCTCTTGCCGCTGGGCCTGAAGTTGGTTGATACGCTCGGCCAGGTTGACAGGTGAAATCCGAATGGGCATGGTACACTCCGACAACAGGTATTCCCCCTGTCATCATATCGTGATCGATGCTGGCTCACCGCTGCACCCAGAGCGATGCGATCTTGCCAGCCAAGCCCCCATGGTAGCTTCGAATGCGTAGATGTCCAGTGGTCTGTGTACCAGAATACAGTGGCGGCCGATCGCGCCTGCGGCGACGTGCATGCTTGCGTATCAATGCGCCTGTGAGATGCCAAGCCATTTCTGGAAGGTCTCATTCTGCCCGATGCGCCTGGCCAGCAGCTTGTACCCTTCCGTCAAAGGATGGCTGGCATCCGCATAGAGTTCGCTGGGAAGAGTCTCCGGCACGATGTGCGGAATGCCGGTCTGGGCCAGCCAAGCGCTCACCCCCTCGCGCATCTTCTGATACGTCGGCCGCTGTTCCGCGGCGATCATGTGCTCGTTGAACGGGCCGACGATGACCAGTACATCATTGCCGCGGTCGCGCAGCCGCGTGAGCAATCTCCGGAACGCCGCCCATTGCAGGGATCGGCCCAGCTCCACCCACTCGTATCGCTGCGGCTCGGCGCCCTCGGCCATCCACGGGCGATGCCGCGGACTCGTCACGCCGCGCTGGGGATCGTCCGCGGGCTCGGCCGGCACGTTGAGCGTCATCTGCGACAGTGGATTGCGCCAGGCATTCGGATAAGTTGGCGGATCGCCCTCGCTCTTCAGCGTCCACTGCGGGACGCTCTTCTGCTCGAAATACGCGGTCTGGACATGCGTGAGCCATTGGAAAAAGCCAGCGTGCTGCTCGACGATGGCGCTGAGTCTCTCGCTGGCATCGGCCCTGTAGCAGGGGATTCGGCCGACCCACTGCGGGACGAGCCGCGAGTGGTTGAACTGCTCCTCTTTGTCGGTGCTCAGGTCGGCCTTGGGACTGGTCATCCACAGTACGTTGCACTGCACGATGATCTTCCGATTCCGCAGGTCGCGCGCGTAGTGCTCGATGAGCCCTTCCATCGCCAGCGGGAACATGCCGTTGACGCCGCAGTTGGCGAACCGGCCAGGCTGGGCGATTTGTTCACCCAGAAAATGCGGCAGTGTCCCATCGGGTGAAACGTACTCGCCCCAGATCACCGAGTCGCCCAGCACCGGAATCCTTTTCGGATCGGCAACCTGCTCCAGCCGCCGCGAGAACAGGGCATAGTCGTTGCTGAGCGAGTAGGGAATGCGGTAATCATCCCCCGTCTCGAGCCGCTCGACGCGATTCCATATCCGCGGCGTTGCGATCATGGCGATGATGATGATCGAAATCGCCACCAGCCATTGCCGAGCACTGAGCCGCACCTCGTTCACGCCGAATGGCACTTCAGTGGCGGCCGGCGCGGCCGGCGCATCAATCGGTGGGGGGGCGGTCAGGATGGCGGGCGACTTGTTCTCCATATCAGAACTGGAAGTAGATGAACGAGCCGCCGCCGGAAGAGCAGGCCAGCAGGTAAGCCATCATGAACACCGCCACGCCGATGCGCACCGGCGCGGCCTTGAGCTGGTCGCGAAACCTCGACTCGTAGAGGAACTGATACATCCACACCATCAGCACCAGAAGCAGCATCAGCGCCGGGATGTGCGGGCCGGTCCACCCGGCCGTGAAGATGCGCTGCACGATCAGCATGGCATCCGACAGCGACGTGGCCCGGAAGAATATCCACGCGAAACAGACGTACGCGAACACCCACGCCTGCTTGAAGATGCGCGGCACGCGATCGCGATAGAACGCCGATCGCTCCAGCTCGCGCGTGAGCATCACGCCCAGCGCGTGCAGGATGCCCCAGATGGCAAACGTCCATGCCGCGCCATGCCAGATCCCTGAGACGAGGAACGTCACGAAAAGGTTGGCGTACATCCGGAGCGTGCCGCGCCGATTGCCGCCCAGCGGGATGTACACGTAGTCGCGAAACCACGTCGAAAGGCTGATGTGCCAGCGCTGCCAGAATTCGCCCAGCCCCGTCGCCATGTAGGGATTATTGAAGTTCAGGATCAGGTTGAATCCCATCATCCTTGCCACGCCGCGGGCCATGTCCGTGTAGCCGCTGAAGTCGAAGAAGATCTGCCAGGCGAAGGCGAAGGTCGCCAGCGCCAGCTCCGAACCGCTGGCGCTGGAGAGATTGTTGTCATAGATGCGCTCGACATAGAGCGAGAGATAGTTGGCCAGCGCCAGCTTCTTGAACAGGCCCACCAGGAATAGCGACAGCCCATCCGTCAGGTTCTGCAACCGAAACGGCGGGAACTGCTGAAACTGCGGCAACAGCCGTCGCGCCCGCTCGATGGGCCCGGCCATGAGCTGCGGGAAGAAACAGACGAATGTGGCGAATCTCAGGAAATTCCGCTCGCGCTTCACGTTGCCCAGATAGAAGTCGATGGTGTAGCTCATCGACTGGAACGTGAAGAACGAGATGCCCACCGGCAGCAGGTACTTGAAGCCGTACGGCATCAGTGTGGCGGGCGCGGGCAGCTCGATGCCCAGGTGCATTGCGTCAAATGCGAGGTTGAGGTTCGCGACGACGAAGCCGGCGTATTTGAAGAACAACAGCAGCGCCAGGTTATTGAACAGGCTGATGAACAGCCACATCCGCCGGCTGCCGAGCAGCGAGCCGATCGCCATCAGGAGCACCAGCGTGCCAAAGGCGATCAACGTTGGCCGGAGTGTTACGGGACCGAGTACGGCGGTCCCCACCAGCGCCAATGCCAGTGTGCCGCTTACGAGGAATGCGGCCTTGAGGACCTGGTCATCGAAATCAAGCCGAAACAGTCGGGCGGTGATATTGATGTATCGCGCCGGCCGGCGCGAATGGTCCATCAGTGTGACCAGCATGTAATCCAGCAGCGTCGAATAGACGACGAGGATCAGGTAATACGGGTTCCACCAGCCATAGAAAAAGTAAGATGCGGCCAGCAGCCACGGGATCCACAGCCTGGTGCGGCGGAGTGCGTAGAACACCGGCAGCACGACCAGCATGAAGAGGAGAAACGGCCAGGTGTGGAAGAGCATAGGTTGCGGTTCGCTTCAGATCGTTACCACGAACCCTATTTGGAGTTGGCGCGCAATTGTTGGAGTTGCTCGCGCGTGATCGATCGCACGCATCGGAATCCGCAGTAGTCCGTGTAGAAGCACGCGTCCGTGTCGCCAGTGCGCTGGCCCTGCCTGAAGGTGACGCGGCACATCTCGGCGCTGGCTTTCCAACTGCCACCGCGCATCACGCGCTTCACATCCTTTCCCGGGCTGGGCGGGCCGTGCGGATCGGCTGCGGGGCTGGATTTGTAGTAATCCGGATCGTACACATCCTCGCACCACTCCGACACATTCCCGTACATGTCGTGGATTCCCCACCGATTCGGCTTCTTCTGCCCCACGATGTGCGTCTTGGCCTCGGCGTTCTCGGCGAACCAGGAGTATTGCCGAAGCTTCTCGCCCTGGCTCAGGTCATCGCCGTCGCCGCCAGCCCGCGCGGCATACTCCCATTCCGCCTCCGTCGGCAGGCGATAGCCGTCGGCCGAGTAGTCGCAGTCCCAACCCGGCGTCTTCTCGTTATAGCACGGCCGAAGATCCTCCATCAGCGATCGCTCGTTGCAGTATCGCCTGGCATTGCTCCACCGCACGCGCTCGACCGGCTTGCGCGGGTTGTCCTGCCACTTCGATGGGTTGGGCAATTGCGCCTTGGTGAACATCTCGTGGGTCACCTCGAACTTGTCGATGAGCAAGCCGCTGATCTTCACCTTGTGGGCCGGCCGCTCATCCGCATTGCCGGCATCACTGCCCATCACGAACTCCCCGGCCGGTACGTAGACCATCGCCACGCCGGATTTCGTGACGATCTCGACAGGCGCAGTGCCGGCATTCTTTGCAACGGGTTTACAGCCGGCCAGCAGCCCCGCCACTATCGCAATAGAGATGAGTCGCCAGGCCACGGCTCACTCCTTTGCCTTGGCTCGGGGCCCGATCCACGCCGGCTCCTTGTTGCTGGCACCATTGGTCGTCAACTGTGCCCAGTCCGCCTCGCCGGCGGTGTCGAGGTTGAGCACGCCGGTTCGCTCGGCCGACACAGCGTAGATATTCCACCCCTGCGCATGCACGCCCACGATCTCGCACGCCGCCTTGAACGTCCCCGGCTTGGTCAGATCACCATCACCATCGGGGCCGCGGCTGAAGGCCAGGTATCGCCCATCCGGCGACCAGTTGACATGATAGATCTTGTTCTGCTTGCTGCACTGGATTCGCAACGACCATTTGCCCACCTTGGGCGTGTCGCCCTCAAGATCGATCGGCGCCACCGCGATCTCATGGTCGCCCGCGCCCCAGGCAACCTGCCTGCCATCGGGGCTGAGACACGGCCGGCAGCCGGGGATCTTCAGGTTGACGATCTTGCTACCATTTGCTTCAATCGCCAGGATCGTATGATTGAACCCCATCCCCGCGTGAACCGTCGAAACAATCCACTTGCCATTCGCGGCAAAGCTGGGATTGTACAGGTGCATGAGCTTCTCGCCGTTGGGATGCTGCTCGGACTTGCCCGTCTCCAGGTTGTAGAAGCTCATCCCCTTGGTGAAGAAGTCGATGACGTTGAACTTGGGATATTCCTGGGGCAGGTAGCCGATCACCTTGCCGTCGGGCGCCCAGAATGGCTCGCGCGCCATCGGCCAGCTTTCGGCGGTTCTTGCCATCGCTGTCCATGACCCACAGGCTGCGGACGGTCTCGCGCCCTTCGCCGCTGTCGACGGAGAAGCAGATCTTCGTGCCATCCGGCGAGATCTGCGGATAGTGCTCATGCACGCCGGGCGTCTGCGTGAGATTCACCGCCTTCGAGCCGTCGGCATTGCTGACGAAGATTTCCCAGTTGCCGTTGACGTAGCACTCGTAGGCGATCTTGTAGGGCAGCGCCTTGAGCTTCTCGCGAAGGGATGTCTGCTGTGCCGAAGCCCAGCTCACCGCCAGCATCGCCGCCAACGCGCCGGCCACGATTGTCCAGTGTTTCTTGAGCATGGCCGGTATTCTACATGCGCCGGTGGGGTCCGCAAACGAGTGGGCGGGAACGATTGATTCGCACCATTGTGGGCGGGCGAATCAAGCGGCCATCTGCTAGACTACGGCCAGTGATCAGCGCCCAGACCATCCTGGATGCCTGCGACGCCATCGCGCGAATCGCCCGCGTTGATCGCGTCGTTCTCTTCGGATCCTACGCCTATGGGATGCCGACTGCGGACTCGGACGTTAACCTCCTATTGGTGATGGCCTATCGCGGCGCCAGCTACCGCATAGCCAGCGGAATCCGAGGTAAGGTTGCGCTGGATTTTCCCTGCGACCTGCTGGTTCGTTCTCCGCGTCAGCTAGAGCGTCGCATGGCGCTGGGTGATTTCTTCGTAAAAGAGATCGTGGAGAAGGGAATCGTGCTGTATGACGCCGCTGACGAAAGAATGGGTCGAAAAGGCAGAAGAAGATTTCGTCGCCGCCTCGCTCTTGCGTCGCTCACGTCGAAAGCAGCTTGATTCGGTATGCTGGCATTCGCAGCAGTGCGCGGAGAAGTATCTGAAGGCGCGGCTGCAGGAGGCCGGCATCGCGTTTCCGAAGACACACGATTTGACCAAGTTGCTACAACGCGTCCTTGCTGTCGAGCCGTTGTGGATTGCGCTGACACCCGGCTTACGGGATCTGGGCGATGCCGCAGTTCTCGTACGCTATCCTGGAAGTTGGGCGACGCCCGCAATGGTCAGGGATGCCATGGCCACCTGTCGGCGGGTCCGCCGATTTGTGCGGCGAAGCTTGGGACTCAAGGTATGATGTGTTGGACGGTGCATTTCCGATCTGGAGTTCATCTGCATGGCCGGCGAGCCGGAGGATTCTGTCGATCACGTCGAGTATCTGCCGCTGCGGTAATCCTTCAGCCTTCGAGCGTAGAGCGATTGGTATCGGCCACGCCTACGGCTACGGAAGTGGACGAACCGTCTGCGGATCCTTCACGCCAGCGGCAGGCGCCCACGAGGCAACGTCGCGGAACTGGCCGCCGCTCTTCTGCTTCGAGTAACGTCGAGACGACCCATCGCCGGCATACCAACCGTAATGCGGATTGTCAGTCCTGTAGAACAGCCCGTCGCGCGACTCGCATCGCGAGTAGACAAGCGGTCGGTCGCCTCCGCCGGGCAGCCCTGCCTTGATGACAGCCTGTTTGAGGTAATCTTCCGTGTCCTGCTGGTCCAGCAACTCCGCGATGAGCTTGCGCGGAACCGACCGGCAGCGAGCGGGCGTCTTTGGCATCCGCCGTGAGCTTCATCCTCGGCGCCATGATTTGGAGCCGGTTCATGGCCAAGGCGTTGACACCGCCTGCAACCAGGGGGCGAATCTGGTCGTTGTGGACGTCCTTTCGCAGCAGTTTCGCCAGATGCATGAGGTCCCGAATGGTCTCGACCGAGGGCGCATCTTCGCCCCGCAGGTGCTGGTAGATCGCGGCATCACCCAAGTCGTTCGCCAGGGCTTTGAGCGTAACCAGGTATCTATAGTCTTTCCCGGTGGGCCAGCTTGCCTGAGGCACGGCGCGAGCTTCGCGCGCGAACAGGCGCTGCTGCGTTCTTCTCCCATGCCGCCTGGGCCAGGCTTTCCCACTTGGGCCCATACGGCGGATACTCGGGGTACTCCAGGTCCGAGGCGGCCGGACAATCGACCGAGATCAGGCTCACCGCTTTGAGATAGAGATCGGCGGCGTTGGTGGTTGGCGCAGGCGATGGCGCCGCGAAGACCTGGTGGCTGAATGAACGGGAGAAGAACAGGACACCCAGAGCTGCGATCCCATACAGGATGGCCAGCGTGACGTAACGACGCCGTGACAGGTTCATGTTTGCGTTCCTTTCCGGCAATGTGCCGCGATTTCCTCAGAAGATGACCGAGTACAACCAACGCCGACGGACAGCCTCAGCATGCGGCCGCCTCACCTCTCCACCAACCACTCCAGCGCCCGGACCGTTCCTCGCGAAGCCGCGATCTGCCGCGCCGTGCCGTGTTTGGCGCTGCGGATGGCGGGATCGGCGCCGGCCGCCAGCAGGCATCGCGCCGCCTCGCCGCTGTTGCGCTCCGCGGCGAACATGAGCGCGGTGCGGCCTTCCGCATCCTGCGCATCGATCTTCGCGCCCTTCGCCAGCAGCAGTTGAACGATCTCGACGTTCCCGCTGGCGGCCGCGCCCATCAGGGGTGTCACCGCGGACTTGCTGGATGAGTTGGCATCCGCGCCGCGATCCAGCAGGAAGCGCGCGATCTTCGCCTCGCCCGTGGCCGCGGCGAGGAACAGGGGCGTGAAGCCCTCCGGGTTCGTCGCCTGCGGCCGTGCGCCGGCTCGCAGCAGCGCCTCCACGATGTCGGGCTGCCCCATCCGCGCGGCCCACATCAGCACCGGGGCGTTGTCGGTGGCGTTGGGATCGGCGCCGGCCGTCAGCAGCGCCTTGACGATGTCCAGGCTGCCGCTCTCGATCGCCGCCCGCAGCGGAGACTCGCCGTTCTTTGCAGCGCGATTGGGATTGGCGCCCTTCTCGATCAGTGCGCGAACCGAATCGAGATCCCCATATCTCGCGGCGAGCAGCAGAGCTGTCGCGCCGAGATGGTCCTGGGCATTGGCATCGGCGCCCCGCTGGAGCAGGAGACGCACGGCATCCCCCCGCTCCATGGCGGCAGCGCGCATCAACGGCGTGCGGCCCACGAGGTCCGCCTCGGCATCGCGCAGGCGATTGGCCAGTGCTTCGGCCGGTTCGCGCGGCGGCCACTGCGCCCACGCACGGCCGCCGCTTTCGTCGATGGTCAGGCGCGCGCCGGACAGCAGCTTGTGTCCGATGGCGCCGGCCAGGCCCGCGGGCATCTTGTTAACGGCGGGATCCGGCGAGAAACTGGCTTGCACCGGGCCAAGATCCCGCGAGAAGACTTGCATCGTCGAAAACCGGGCGAGCAATCGGGTTGTCGACTCACCCGAGAGTCCCGCGTAATCCAGCGTCGTAGTCCATTTGCCCTCCATCATCCGCGGATGCAGTCGGATGAACGCCGTGGCCAGGCGCACGCCATGAACGCCGCCGATGTCCAGCGCGAACCAGCCATCGCGGCCCTCGACGCTCGCCGGGACCGCCACCAGTCCGCCGAACATCCGCAGCGGCACTTCCACCGCGCCAGGTGGCGGTGTGAACCGGTCGGGATCGTGGAAGATAAGCTGCCCAGCCTGGAAATCGAAGGTCACCGGCGCGTGGCAGAAGAAGTTCATGCCGACGAAGCCGCCGATCCGCAGGCCGGCATCTTTCGTGACATCGCTCAAGTCGCGGCTGGCGGCCGCCATCTTGCTCACCACCGCGGCGCCGAGACTCATGTCCGGGACACAGACGAGGTCCACGGCCCCCGCGGCGCTGGCGGCGCCCGTTGACGTGCTCGTCAGCTTCGCATACCGATCACCGATGGACCTATCGACGATCCCGATCGCCAAATCAGCCTGGAGCAGGAACAGGCCGGTGTCCTGGCCGCCGATGCGGGCGCGAACGGCCCAGCGGTCGCCGGCGCTGATCAGAGGCACACTGACGCTTGCAGCGCCGCTCGGAAGCCGAAGGCCGCGCAGCGACGGCAGTTGGGCGGGCAGAGTGGTCGGTTGCGTCGTCGCGGGTGGCGAGAGGAGCATCGTGTCGATTGCCGCGGCGGAGCCGGACGCTGCCGCCACGTCAAGGGCGGTGCCCCTGCTGTAGCGTGCCCGCGGATCGGCCCCCGCATAGAGCAGCCAGCGAACGGCGTCGCGGCAGTTCCTCCCCGCCGCGCCAACGAGGGGCGTGTGGCCGTCGCCGGCGACGTTGCCGGGGTTGGCGCCGTGCGCCAGCAGCGTGCGGATGACCGAGGGGCTGGCCGCGGCATAGCACATCGCCGAGCAGCCTGCGCCCGTGCGCTGATCGACCCTGGCGCCAGGCGCAGGAGCATCTCGGCGACCTCATCATGGCCACCCTTGGCCGCCATCATGAGCGGCGTCTCGCCGTTGCGGCTGGTCTTTCCGGGGTCGGCCTTGTGTTCCATCAGGAGCGCGACGATGCGCGGCCAGTTCGCGGCGGCCGCCAGAAACAGCGGCGTCTGGCCGAGCGTGTCGGCCAGATCAACCGTGGCGCCGCCCTTGAGCAGCGCCTGGACGATCTCGATCGAGCCGTTCTCCGCCGCGAACATCAGCGGCGTCATGGCTCTCACCACCGCCTGGGCGTTGGGTTTGGCGCCCTTGGCCAGCAGCTTCGCCACGAGGGGCAAATCGCCGTAATGCGCCGCCATCATCAGCGGCGTCGCGTCGCCACTGTCAGCGGCGTTCACATCGGCGCCCCGGTCGATCAACTCCATCGCGGCATCCATCCGGCCGTGATAGATCGCATGCAGCAGGGCGCTGGTGCGGCCCGGATCGCTTTTGGCCATTGCCTCAAACCGCTGGATGGCCACCGGCAGGTCCTCCGGCGGGAGCCGCAGCACCCACAGCCGCTGGCTTTCATAGTCCAGCGTCAGACGCGAGCCATGGAACATTGCGGTGCCGATGAGGCCCGCCAGGTGCTGCTCAAAGGCACTTTCCTTGCCAGGCTCCGGGTACGAAATGGGAACGGGACCGCGCTTGCGGCCGAGCATCTCAACGGAGTTGAACTCCGCGTGGCAGGAGTTTCCCTGGCCGATGCCAAAGCGGATCGACGAGCAGATGTGCTTGCCTTCGAGCATCTCGGGATGCAGGCCCACGAAGCCGCCGTGCATCGAGATGCGGCCGTTGGAGCCCAGGTCGATCATGAAATCGCCGGCGTGCTCTTCGATCTTCACGCTGATCGTGGGAAGCTGGTCGGACCCGATGAACAGCGGCGCCTCGACCGCGCCCGCCGGCGGCTTGAACTTCGCGCGCCGGTGGAACGTCACCGTGCTGGCGCGAAAATCCACCGTGAACGGCAGTTCGCGCAGCACCGGTGCGCCAATGATGCCGGTCATCGTATAGCCCAGTGCGGCGTTGAAACTGCGGAAGCTCATCGCGCCTCCCAGGTGCTCGCGCACAACCAGCGTACCCAGGGAAATCGCCGGGATCCTGAGAATATCGCTGATGGCCTCGGTGCCGATCCCCGCCACGCTGCGCTTTCCGAGGCTGCGCAAACGGAGCCGGTCGGCCAACGAGCGGTCGAGTATCGTGTCCGTAACGCCGCTGTCGAGAAAGAACCAGCCCGCATCCTGGCCGTTAATGGTCGGCCGGACCAGCAGGTGCCCGCCGGCGCGCGTGATCGGAATGGTGACCTCATCCACGCCGTCCGGAAACTGCACGAGCGGCGGGGCCGCGGGCAGAGTCGCCGGAAAGGTCGCCGGGCGTGTCTGTCCCAGGATCACCGTTGACACAAAGAGCGGGAGGCAAAAGACCCACTTCGCGAGCCGCATGGTGTTCTCTCCGCGCAACAGAGTTGACCCGCAGGCGACTCAAGTCAAGGATGAATATCTGAAGCGGAAGCGTCAGCGCCCGCCCTGTCAGGGCGGGCGCTGACGCTTCCGCTTCAGAACTGATACGGCGGCCGAAGAACCCCTCGCTCCGTGATGATCGCGCTGACCAGGTCCGCGGGCGTCACGTCGAACGCGGGATTGTAAACCCTCGCATCCGGCGGCGCTGTCTGGCGCCCCATCCCATTGGTGATTTCCCGCGCATCGCGCTCCTCGATGGGAATCTGCGCGCCGCTGGCGATCGACCGATCGATGCTGCTGGTCGGGGCGGCCACGTAGAACGGAATCCCGAAATGCCGCGCCAGGATCGCCACGCCCATGGTGCCGATCTTGTTGGCGACATCGCCGTTGGCCGCCACGCGATCGGTGCCCACGATCACCGCATCCACTTTGCCCTGGCTCATGACCGTCGCCGCCATGTTGTCGCAGATCACCGTCACATTGATCCCGTTGGCCGCCAGCTCGAATGCCGTGATGCGGCTGCCCTGAAGCAGCGGCCGGGTCTCATCCGACCACACGTGGAACTTCATTCCCCGCTCTGCGCCGACGTAGATGGGCGCCAGCGCTGTGCCGTACTGCACCGTCGCCAGGCCGCCGGCGTTGCAGTGGGTGAGGATATTGATGCGATCTGCGATCTGAGATTTGAGATTTGAAATTGTCTCGAGCAGCGCAATGCCGTTTTCGCCTATAGCCCGGCAGACGCGGTTGTCCTCGTCGATCATCGCCAGGCACTCGCGCAGCAGGCGCTGCTTGACCAGATCGACCGTCTCGGCCGGCGAACGCACTGCCGTGTTCTGCCCCGCCTCGCGCCACGCGCCGCATGCGGTTGACGGCCCAGAAGAGGTTCACGGCGGTAGGGCGGCTGGTGGCCAGGTAGTCCGCCACCTGGTTCAGCCGCGTGTAGAACGGCAGCAGTTCCTTGCCGGCGAATTCGCGCACGCCGAGATACACGCCAAACGCGGCCGCCACGCCAATCGCCGGCGCGCCGCGCACGACCAGCCGCTTAATGGCATCCCACATCTGCCGCTCGTTGGTCACATCAACGAAGACTGTTTCCGTCGGCAGCCGCGTCTGGTCCAAGAGCACCGCGGCCGAGCCATTCCATGCGATCGTTTGAAGCATGCGTGGATTGTACACGAGATTTCCGAAGCGGAAGCGTCAGCGCCCGCCCTGCAGAGCGAAGGGCGGGCGCTGACGCTCCCGCTTCAGATGCAGTTCAGGCGAACTGTTCCTGGCTGCCGACGAGGAAGATCTTGTTCTTCCCCGACTGCTTGGCCCGGAACATCAGCTCGTGATCGGCCGCCTCAATGAGCTCTTCCATGGTCCGGCCATCGTAGGGATAAACCGCCAGGCTGCCGCTGATCGTCAGCGTGCCCTTGCCGCCGGGCCCGAGCCCCTTGAATTCCTGGTTGGCCAGCGCCTTGCGGAACCGACCGAGGATATCCAGCGGCGTCTGCGGCGTTCGGCCGGGCGGCTTGATCTTGGGATCCTTGGGCTGGCGCGGGCCTTCCTTTTCCCAGAACACGGCCGCGAACTCGTCGCCCCCGATGCGCGCTACCAGGTCGTGCTCGCGGCAGCATCGCCGCATCAGGGCGGCCGTCTGCTTGAGGATTTCATCGCCTACCGGATGCCCGTATTCGTCGTTGTACCGCTTGAAATTGTCGATATCGAACATGAACAGCGTCACGGGGAACCGCTTGGCGCGCGCCAGCTCGATGATGCGGGCGAGGAAGTGGCGGAAGTAGCGCGCATTCGACACGCCGGTGAGGTCGTCGGTGATCGCCAGCTTCTGCAGACGATTGTGGCGATCGACCAGCGCCTGCACTCGCCCGAGCACGGACGATAGCCGCGCTACCAGATGCCGCGCTACGTTCGGATCTTCATTGCGCGGCAGCAGCAGCTGCAAATGCCCAATCTCCTGCTCGTCATGCCGCACGGCGTGGCTCACGACAACCCGGCCATCCTGGGCGGCCGGCGCGGCCGCATTGGGCGGCGCATAGACAAGCTGCATCGTCGGCGACAGGTGCTCATTGAGTTTCCTGATCGCGTGCGCCATCGCGTCGGCCGGATGCTCGGCCAGCGACTCCAGCAGCAAGTCCGCCACCGGCAGCCCCATCAGCAGCGGCTGGGGATCGGCTTCGACCGCCGACTCGTTCTCGATGGTTGGCGACGGCGCGATGCGCATCAGCGGCGCGCCGAGCACCTGATGGAGTTCGCCCGGGCTGGTGGGGATGATGAGATAGTCGTCGCAGCCGCACTCGAGCATTCGTCGCGAAAGCGGCTCAAGAGCCGGCGGGCCAAAGAGCAGCAGCCGGGCAGCACCGGCCGCCTGACGCAGAATATTCACGGCCGAAGCGGCGCGATGCTCGACCGGCTGCACCGAGGCCAGCACGGATGCGAACCCGCCCGCGCACGCTTGCGCAATCCCGTCAAACCAATCCTCGGCCACCGAGACCTGTGCCGCCGGCACGGCCTGCGACACGGCCGCGCCGACCTGATGATCGGTGTCGCCAATGACGAGGATGCGTTCGGGAGCGACCATCGAATTTGAAATCTGAAATTTGAAATCTGAAATCTGAGATTCTCAGATCGGCTTGTCCTCCAACAACGCCTTGAGCTCCTCGGCCGTCAGGATCGGATCGGCGTTCTCGGTAGGGGGGTCATCCGGGTCGCTCTCGGCCGGCGGCTCGTCGGCCGGTGGCGCATCAACCGTGGACTGCGGTGGGGCGGGCCTGGCCGGCGCGGCAAATCGATGCAGGCCATCCTCGCTCAGCAAACCATCCGCCCCCATCTGCATGGCCTCGGCCAGACTGGCAGCCTGGCCGTCGGTGTGCGCCAGCCAGATCTCCACGGTGGGGAATCGCCGTTTCGCGGCTTGGATGATGGCCAGTTCTTCGCGATAGATGCTCCGCAAGCTCAGAACCAGTGCCCGATAAGATGCCGGCCGGCGGTACAACTCCAGCATGGCCGCATACGGATCCTCGACCTCCATCAGCGGGCAGGCCATCCGCGCCAGAACCTGGCACGGCAAGCTGCGGCACTGGGCGCTGCCGACAACAATGGCCCGGCCGGCCAATCGCGTCACTGGCACTGTAAGTCCCGACATGGGCGTTCCTTGAGAATCAGCAATCCTCGTGGGCTTCCCGCCCACGCCAGAACATATTACCCCACGAGCGAGGTCAAGCCAAACGGCGAAGACTTCGATTCCCGATTTTGGATTGCTGCGAAAATCGAAAAAGGCCGTCCGCGTGTGATATACTGTGACGAGGAGTTGTTCTATGACGACGACCGTGGCTGAACCTCAGGCGAAAGTGCTGACAATTGGCGAGTTCACGGCGATGCCCAACTCTCGCCGGTATGAGCTTGTTGAGGGCCTTCTCAGGGAAAGGAAAGACATGGGTGTGCGGGCAAGTTACGCTGCGGCGCGGTTGACTGTGCGTCTCGGCATGTTCTGCGAAAAGCAAGGCGCGGGGCTTGTCTTGGAGTCTGAAACCATCTACCGGTGTTTTGGGCACCCGGATACCGCCCGGCGGGCCGACGTGTCCTTCATCGCCGCGGGCCGCCTGACTGGCGGGCCCATTCCGGATGGGTACATCGAAATCCCGGCCGACCTCGCCATCGAAGTTGTCTCACCGACCAATACCGCCTACGAGGTCGAGGAGAAGGTGGCGCTCTATCTGAAGCACGGTTTCGGCGAAGTCTGGGTTGTTTATCCCAATACGCGGTCCATGCGCATGCATCGCAAGGGTCAGGCTGTCGTTTGGCTGGAGGGCAATGCTCGTGTTGAAGGCCGTGGCCCACTGGCTGGGCTCGCCTTCAACCTGCAGGAGATCTTCCTGAACGACTGAGCGCCAGTGCGTCTGCAGAGTCGGGAAGATGCCGTTGATTGACCCGCGACGACCTGCCCTCATGATATAATCCGACGAGGAGCTGTCCCATGACGACGACCGCGGCCGAGCCTCAGGCGAAACTGCTCACGATCGACGAGTTCATGGCGATGCCGGACTCGCGTGGGTACGAGTTGATCGAAGGCGTTTTGAGGGAAAGGAGAGACATGGGTGCGCGGGCAAGTTACATCGCAATGCAGATCGCGGCGCTACTGGTTGGCTTCTGCAGAACACGTCGTGTCGGCTATGTATTTGACGCAGAAACAACCTACCGGTGTTTTGGGCATCCGAATACCGGCAGGCGTGCGGACGTGTCATTCGTTGCCGCTGGGCGCCTGCCTGGGGAACGGATCCCGGAGGGCTATATCG
Source organism: uncultured Phycisphaerales bacterium (assembly GCA_963836515.1). Classification (GTDB taxonomy): domain Bacteria; phylum Planctomycetota; class Phycisphaerae; order Tepidisphaerales; family Tepidisphaeraceae; genus CAWIJX01. The sequence goes on along the minus strand of CAWIJX010000003.1, from coordinate 1,504,187 downwards.
GAATACCCGCCGACGTCGCGGTTGAGGTAATCTCGCCAAGGAACACCGCATACGAGGTCGAAGAGAAGGTTGCGCTCTACCTGAACCACGGCTTTGGCGAGGTCTGGGTTGTCTATCCGAATACCCGGAATACCCGGGCAATGCGCATTCATCGCAAGAGTCAGCCGATCCTCTCTCTGGAAGGCAACGCTCGTGTCGAAGGGCGCGGCCCGCTGGCTGGGTTTTCGTTCGACCTGCAGGAGATCTTCCCCAACCAGTAAGTCCGCTCGGATTTGTTTTGGCTGAATCCGCCCCCGCGCGGTCTCATCTGCCATGGTGGCGTTTGCTTCGCCCGCGCGCTTGACACCACCCCGCTTCTTCCCTATTTTCTGCCTCCCAGTCCTGGCCCAGCAACCGCCTGCGCCGGGAACAATAGCAACAATGCGCGGCTCGGCGTCGCCGCCAATTCTTACAATAACCAGGAACACGCCGAAAGGAGCCAGGATTCATGGCAGCGCTAAAGGTAGGCATCAACGGTTTCGGCCGCATCGGCCGGATGGTTTTCCAGGCCCTCTGCGACCAGGGCCTGCTGGGCAAGGAAATCGACGTCGTGGCGGTGGTTGATATCTCCACCGACGCCGACTACTTCGCCTACCAGATGAAGTACGACTCGGTGCATGGCAAGTTCAAGCACAAGGTCGAGACCAAGAAGAGCGACCCCACCAAGGAAGAGAACGACACTCTCGTGGTCAACGGCCACGAGATCAAGTGCGTCATGGCCACCAAGGAGCCGGGGCAGCTTCCGTGGAAGGCCCTGGGCGTTGATTACGTGATCGAATCCACCGGCCTCTTCACCGAACGAGAAGGCCAAGGGCCACCTCGCGGCCGGCGCCAAGAAGGTCATCCTCTCCGCGCCCGGCAAGGGCGCGACGAGAAAGATCAAGACCATCGTCATGGGCGTCAACGAGAACGAGTACGACCCGGCCAAGCACACCATCGTCAGCAACGCGTGCTGCACGACCAACTGCCTGGCGCCGGTCGTCCACGTCCTGCTCAAGGAAGGCTTCGGCATCGAGACCGGCCTGATGACCACCATCCACGCCTACACCGCCACGCAGAAGACGGTGGATGGGCCGTCCAAGAAGGACTGGCGCGGCGGCCGCGCGGCGGCGCATCAACATCATCCCCAGCACCACCGGCGCCGCCAAGGCCGTCGGCGAAGTGCTCCCGGCCACCAAGGGCAAGCTCACCGGCATGTCCTTCCGCGTGCCGACGCCCGATGTCTCCGTCGTCGACCTGACCTTCCGCACCACCAAGGACACGAGCATCGAAGAGATCGACAAGGCCCTGAAGAAGGCCGCCGAGACCTATCTCAAGGGCATCCTCGGCGTCACCGACGAAGAACTCGTCTCCACCGACTTCATCCACGACCAGCGCAGCTCGATCTACGACAGCCTCGCCACGCTCCAGAACAACCTCAAGGGCGAAAAGCGATTCTTCAAGGTCGTGAGCTGGTACGACAACGAGTGGGGCTACAGCAACCGCGTCATCGACCTCCTGCGTTTCATGGGCAAAAAAGACGGCGTGCTGAAGTAACCCCGTTTGTAGTGCAAGCTTTAGCTTGTAGTTCGTAGTGCGGGCTTTAACGCTTTAGCCCGTATAGGCCGACAACGCGCGATATCCGCGGCCGTCACGGCGAATCAACCGTGACGGCCGGCACGTTTTCGAACCGTACGCACTCGTCAAACTGGGGGCTGCTATCGAGGCGCCCAACTCCAGTCAGAACCGGTAGCTCACGATCACCTTGAACAGCGCGGGGGCCGTCAGTTGGTCGCCGGTGACGTCCTGGAACACGGGGAACTCGACGTCGGCGTAGATGGTGAACTGGCGAAAATCGACTTCAATGCCGGGAGACAGAAGCACGCGCTCGTAGCCGGAAGCCACCGGATGTGCTGAGTTGTCGCCCTGGTCGCGGCTGCGGTACGACAGGATCACCTGGCCCACCGGCGAGATGGTTATGCCGTGGAATGAGAAGCCGCTGTAATAGATCCCCGCGGACCCGTCGACTTCAAAGCCGGGGCGGTACTGATCCTGGATGAGCACGGGCAGATCAGCCTCGATCTGCGTGAAGCAGTTCCAGTTGCGGTTGGCGCTCAGGTTCGTGCGGTAGAAGCCGCCGAGGAGAATGTCGGTGCTGCCGGTGCCGATCTGCGTGTCGCGATCCGAGCCCGAGTGCCGGAAGTCGCCGGTCGGCAGCTTCACGCCGAAATCGATGCCCAGAGACAGATCATCAGAGAAGCCCGTGTACAGGCCCCTGACCCGGATGTCGCCGAGCGCGCTCCAGTCGTAGGTGGCATCGGCCGTCGCGAAATGCCGGTTGTCGGCCGGGATTTCAAGCTGGACTCCCCACTTGCGGTTGAAGAAATACTGCAGGCCGGTGGTGAAGTAGTTGGTCCGGATGTCCTTGTTGTCGTTGTTCTGGGCCGTGCGCTCGAGGTGCCATGGTGGTTTCGGTTCTGGTCCTGGTAATCCCATTCCTGCCAGACCATCAGGCCTTGCCCGTGCGGGAACATCGCGCTGGTGCCCACTTCAAACACGCCACAGCCGCATGCGCAGGCGTAAACCGGCAGTTCTGGAGACTCATCCTCGTGGCTTTGCTGATTCACCGATTCGGCGAGCGAAAATGCGCCCGATGAGACAACCGAGGTCTCCGCATCCGGGGCGAGGCAATCCATCGCCAAGGTGAGAGGCTTGACCGTGAGAGGCGAGTCCTGCGCGGCTGGGGTGCGAAGCGAGCCAGGCGCCGCACATCGCAACGCACACGAAAATTCGCGATCTCAAGAAGTGCATGGAGTGGCCTTTCGCAGCAGCGTCACGCACATACCGTAGCGACAGGTTGCGATCGCAGCAAGCGAAGCAGGACCAACCGGCCGCCTGCGCGCCAAGTGACGCTTCACGGCTGAAGCATTACCGCAGCGGCAGATACTCAACTCGATTGGCAAAGTCCTCCGGGTTGCCGGCCATGCAGATGAATTCCAAGTCAGAAATGCACCGCCCGATGCTTACGTTCCGCTGGTGAGCGTACACGACACCGCCGAACCCAATACCCAGGCGCTGGCGCCTCTCGGCATGTCGCAGCATGTCTTGGTTGCGGCTGAACAGCAGACGCCCCATTTCGCCGGCTCGCGAGATCAATCGGTCATCGTCGGTCTTGCGCCGTCCGTCTTCCTGCACCGTCAGTACGTCCACGCCGCGCAATCGCAGCCCTTCGGTAATCGCGGCAGGCACGTGCTCGTCCATGTAAAGCCCCAGGCTCACGGCAGCTTCCCCATCGCCCGAACGCGCTTGACGAACGGCGACTCCCCGGCGGCCTGACGCATGCTCTCGACCTCTTGATAGTCGCGCTCCATCTCAGCCTCCAACTCTGCCTGATGGTCGTAGTAATACGACATGGCCGCATGAATCTTGGCCAGGGGCAGATGCGGATGCTGTCGGTGCATTTCCTCCGGGCTCCAGCCGTAGGCCAGCTTGTCAAGCACCACATCCTTGACCTTGGTGCCGGTGCCATCGATCCACGCCACCCCGTGGTCATCCAGAGCGATATGCGAATTCATCACTGCCGTCATCATCGCACCTCTGCCACATTATACCGTCTACCCGCGGGACTTGCACCCGACTTGATCCGCCCGCCCTTGTTGCGCACTATTCACCCATGCGCCTCTCGCAACTCCTCTCGGTTCTCGAAGAAATCGCCCCCATCCGTTACGCCGAACGTTGGGACAACGTCGGCCTGCTCGTTGGCGATCCCGCACAGGAGATCGGCCGGGCCATGCTGACGATCGACTATACCGCCGCCGTCGCCGCCGAGGCGGCGCAACACGTTTGTGACGTCGTTGTGAGCTATCACCCGCCGATCTTCGACGCGATAAAGCGGATCACCGCCGGCTCGTTGATCCACGACGCCATTCGCCGCGGCGTCGCGATCTATTCGCCGCACACCGCGCTGGATGTGGCCGATGGCGGAACCAACGACATGCTGGCTGATGCGCTGGGATTGACGGATCGCCAGCCCTTGCGTACGGCGGAGGCGAAGCCCACGAGCTGCAAGCTCGTCGTATTCGTGCCGATCGACGCGGTCGATCGGGTGGCCGAGGCGATCTTCGCGGCCGGCGCGGGCCACATCGGCAACTACGCCCGCTGCTCATTCCGCTCCGACGGAACCGGCACGTTCTTCGGCGAGAGCGGCGCATCCCGCCGTGGGCGAGGCTAACAAACTGGAGCGCGTCGAGGAGCAGCGGTTCGAGACGATCGTCCCGCTGGATCGGGTCGAGGCGGTGATCCAGGCGCTGCGGGCGAGCCATCCGTATGAGGAGCCGGCGTTCGATCTCGTACAGCTCGTGGCGCCGCCGGAGGGCAAGGGCATGGGGCGGATCGGGCAGTTGCCAGCGCCGGTGGACCGAGCCGATCTGATCGTGCGCATCAAGCGCGAGATGCAGCTCGATCACGTCCTCGTCGCCGGCCCAACCATCGGTCCCGCGCAGCGCCTGGCCGCTTGCGCCGGCGCCTGCGGGAATCTCGTCTACGACGCGGCCGATCTGAAGGCCGACCTGTATCTCACCGGCGAGCTGCGCCACCACGATGCGTTGAAAGCGGCGTCGCGCGGCATGACGGTGGTTTGCGCCTGCACTCCAATTCAGAGCGAAAGGTCTTGCGGCGGCTCGGCCAGCGCATCTCGACGAAGCTGGGCGAACTGGAGATTCTATACAGCGCCGCCGATCGGGATCCCTTCGTGATCGCCTGATGCTTGCGGATGCGCCGGCCGGGTGATACCCATAGCTCATGCGCATCCTGGGAATCGACCCCGGCCTGCATCTCACCGGCTATGGCGTGATCGACTGGCGGCTGCTCCGGCCGGCGCTGGTCTGCGGCGGCGTCATCCGCCTGAGCGCCCGCAGCCCGCTGTCCGAGCGATTGTTGGAACTGGAGCGCGAACTCGATTCGCTCTTTGACGAATACAAGCCGGATGTATGCGCGGTCGAGCAGCTCTACTCGCACTATGCGCATCCGCGCACGGCAATCCTCATGGGCCATGCGCGGGGTGATCCTGCTGGTGGCGCAGCGCCGCGGCGTGCGCATTGAGCAGTTCGCGGCCAATCGTGTCAAGCAATCGGTTGTCGGCCACGGCCATGCCGGGAAATCGCAGGTGCAGCGGGCGATTCAGGCCATGTGGAGCCTGAAGGAGCCGCCGCGGCCGCCGGATGTGGCGGATGCGCTCGCGGTGGCGCTGTGCTGCGGTCGCGTTCGATTCAAACGGTGAAGACCATGATCGCGTCGCTGACGAGCTGCGGCAGCCGCTCCCTCGCCTGCTCGATCACTCGCAGCGGCACCAGCCCCGTGAATCCCGCGGTCTCGGCCACCTGCTCGGCGCGGTCAGATCGAAGCCGATGGCATCCTGGCAGCAGAGCGTGTCGGCCACGTAGACGATGCCGGTGAGCTGGCGGTGTTCGGGCTCCGCCAGGTGCGGGTAATGATGGTACGAAGCGGCCGAACGGCAGAACTCGGGGAAGCCCCACTTGGCCGCCAGGGCCCCGCCAAGCTCCGAGTGCTCGCAGCCGATGCGGTCCAGTTCCATCGCGCTGAAGGGAACCTGGCTGGTCTTGCAGCTCTGGCAGACATCCATCAGCTTCTGAGGGCAGACCTGCAGTTCCACGAGCATGCCCACGTCGTGGACGAGGCCGGCGAGAAAGGCCCGCTCGGCGATGCCTTTGTTGATCATCTTCGCGATCTCGCGCGACGCGGCCGCCACGGCGACGCAATGCGTCCAGAGGTCGTGCGCCGTGAAGTCATCGCAAAGGTTGACGTGCGTGAACAGCGCGCCGATGGTTGCGCTGATGGCCAGGTTGTGGACGGCATCGAAGCCCAGCAGGACGATGGCTCGCTCCACCGAATTGATGCGCTTCCCCCGGCCGTAGAAGGTGCTGTTCACCAGCTTGAGAATGCGCGAGACCAGCGATGGATCGTGCGAGATGATGCGGCGCAGTTCGCTGGCGCTGCTCCTGGGGTCGTTGACCGTCGCGCTGATGCGCGCCGTCACCTCGGGGAGGGTTGCGATGGTGTCGAGATTGTCCACAAGCCTGGCAATGCGCTGCGGCGTCTGGAGTGCGGTTTCGATCGACATGGCCGGATCTCCAAGGAGGACCATAGGCGGACGAAGTATCCGCTATGGGTTGTATCGGGCCATCGGACTGGCGAGTTGGGACGATTTCCATTTTCACATCGCGGCAATCTGACGCTTGGCGCTTTAGATTGCCGAGAAAAGCGGCCGCCGCAGTACAATCGCGGCATGGAGAAGACGATAACCCGCCTGTTGTTTCCATCATTGATCCTCATATGTGCCGCCGCGGCAACAGTGCGCGGCGCGGAAAAGGACTCGCCGCCCGAGCCGCCGAAGCCGACCACGCGGGCGGTGCGCAACATCGAAGGCTGGACGGTGCGCGTGGATGATCGCCTCCTCCAGCCGCCCAACGAGGCAATCGGCAAACGCTCGCTGCAACTGCTGGAGGCGAAGCTCGCCGACATCAAGACGGTGGTCGCGCCGGACCGGCTTGCCAAACTCCAGGCCGTCACCATCGTGCTCGACCTGACGCATGGGAAGCTCTGGCCGATGCAGTACCACCCCTCGGCCGGGTGGCTGCGGGCCAACGGCTATTCGGCCGACCTCGCCAGGTGCGTTCACATCCCCAAGGCGGCGGCATTCATTAACCCGCGCACCAACAACGAGCAGCCCTGGTGCGTGCTGCACGAGCTGGCGCATGCCTATCACGACCAGGTGCTGGATTTCGACGAGCCGCGCATCAAGGGCGCCTTCGAGAGCTACAAGAAGGGCGGTCACGGCGATGCGACGCTGCTCATCACGGGCAAGCGCGTGCGCCACTACGCGCTGACCGACCAGAAGGAATTCTTCGCCGAAATGACCGAGGCCTATTTTGGCATGAACGATTTCTTTCCCTTCAACCGCGCGGAACTGATGACGGCCGAGCCGGCCATTTACGAGCTGCTGCGCACGATCTGGGGCCCGCTGGCGTGGGATGTGGAGAAGAAGACGCCGTAGCTCGTTCGTAGTGCGGGCTTCAGCCCGTATCCGGTGCGGAGCGGCTTGCAAGCGGACCGGTTATGCCGTTGCCTTTGCGATCGCTGCCTGGAGCCGGTCGATTCCGACGGGCTTGGTAAGGTGCTCGATGAAACCGGCCTCGCGGCTGCGCTGCACGTCATCGTCCATTCCGTAGCCGCTGAGCGCGATTGCCTTGACGTGCCGCTTGGCGCGATCAACTGGCGCATCAGATCGTGCCCGGTCCCATCAGGCAGCCCAAGATCACTGATCATCAGGTCGAATTGATGGCGGCTGGCCATGTCCAGCGCTGACGCCACGTTGCCGGCGATCTCGACGCTGTACCCTTCGCTCCGCAACAATCGCGCCATCATTTGCGCGGTGTCGGCGTGGTCCTCCACCAGGAGCAGCTTCAGTGGTCGGGCTGCCGCCGGCTCAGGCGCCGGCGCTGGCGCCGGCGCCTGATTCGGGCACTCATCGCACGCAGGCAATCTCGGCGAGCAGATCGGAAGGCACACTTGGAACGTCGAGCCCGTGCCGCTGCCGGCGCTACGGGCCGCGATGCTGCCGCCGTGCAATTCGACCAGCGCCTTGCAGATCGCCAGACCCAGGCCCAGCCCGCCAAACTGCTTCGTGACGTTGCGATCCCCCTGCTCGAAGGGGGCGAAGATCCGGTCGATGTGCTGCGGATCGATGCCGATGCCGCTGTCGCTCACTTCCACCACGAGCGAGGATGCGATGGGATCGCGATCGGGCGAGCTGGCGCAGGCGCTGCCCGACGGCAGCTCGCAATCCACGTCGGGCAGCCGCGACCGGCAGCTCGACCCGCTCGAAGAGCGCAAACTGATGTGCCCGCCCGCCGGCGTGAACTTCACCGCGTTGCGCAGCAGATTCCAGAAGACCTGCTGCAGCCGGGCCGGGTCCCCGCGCAAACGCAGCGGTCCATGGTCCACATCCATCGTCAACCGGAGCTCCTTCGCCTGTAGATCCGGCCAGCATATCGCCACCGTCTGGCGCAGCAGTTGGCGCATGTCAACCGCTCGCACGTCGAGCTCGATCTTGCCCCGGGCGATGCGCGTCACGTCCAGCAGGTTGTCGATCAGCCGCGCCTCGAGCTGCACGTTCCGCCGGATCATCTGCAGGTTGGCCAGAGCATCGGACCGCAGGCCGCTGCTCTTGAGCATCATGTCGGACGCCGCGAGCACCGGGGCCAGCGGCGTTCTCAGCTCGTGGCTCAACACGGCAAGGAACCGGTCCTTGGCCTGGTTGGCCGCCTCGGCCTCCTCCTTGGCCTGGCGCAACTGCGCCGCCGCCCGATTGCGCTCGGTGATGTCCATCAGCGTGCCGATGATCGCGGGCCCGCCGTGGTAGACGATGCTCGAGCCCATGACCTCGATATTGATGACCTGGCCATCCTTGCGCACGCCACGAAAGGTGTACTTGCGCCGTGGACCAGGCCGCTCTCGCGGGCCCTGATCTTCCCGAGCACCAGCGGCTGGTCTTCGCCAAGCGTCAGATCCAGGGCGCCTCGCTGCAGCAATTCCTCAACGGTGTATCCGAAGATCTCGGCCAGCCGGGCATTGGCGTACACAAACCGCCCCTCCTGCAACATGTAGATGCCCACCAGGGCTTCCTCGGCGAGGCAGCGATACTTCGCCTCCGCCTCACTGCGGGCCTCTTCCGCCCGCTGGTGGTCTGCGATCTCCTGCTCTAACTCGCGGCGGCGGCTGTCGGCGTCGATCGCCGCCGCGCGGTGCGCGCATGCTCACGGCGAAGCATCTCGATCAGCAGCACCGAGGCCAGCGTTGTCACCGTGTAGATGGCCAGCACCATGATCTCAGTCGGCCCATGGTCTTCGGGCGAGCCGGGTGGCCAGAGGAAGACGTAGTCGCCCAGCAACTCGCCCGCGACCAGCACCAGCAGGCCCGGCCCAAGACCGCCGTACCATGCGGCAATCAAAGCGGCCAGCACGAACAGCATGAAGGGAACGCGATGGTCCGTGAACTGCTTGAAGGCCCAGCAGAGCCCGCTCGCTACCGCGGCACAGAGAAACGCGGCCGCATAGTGCCGCAACCACGGATGAGGGCGTTCGTTCGTTTCTGCGGGCATGGCTTCAAGCACTGGTACGCCGCTGGGACTGTGCGAGTGCGGACATTCAAGGCCCATGAGTCCGTTTTGGGTTGCGGCGTTGGCCGAAGCGCAAGCGTCAGCGCCGGTTCGGGCGATAGCGGGCGCAGAGGTCAGCCGGGCGCTGACGCTTCCGCTTCAGCTTCAGAACGAGAGATCGAGGATAGGCTCAGCCGTGGAAGTTGCCAGCGGGCAGAGTATTGGGCAAAGTGGTCGCGGTGCCGCATTCGGGACATCGCACTGGCGTAGCTCGCAGGTCATAGCCGCAGACCGGGCACAGCCCCTTGCGAATCCTCTGTCGCCGAATTCGCCTGCGCCACCAGCCCCTCCCCCACAAAGCCGGCGAAACGCCACTCGCCAGCACCACAAACCAGAAGGGCATCCACACGCCCCTCATCGTCCGCGTGCTGAACGACGATTCCTGACTGTAGCCGACATACCCGAAGCCCAACTTACGCCAGAAGGTATCCGTCGGCATGTCACCACCGCTCGCCTGATGCGTCCACCAACGAATGAAGCGCCCTTGGAAAACGCGATTCACACCCGGCACTGGCCGGGAGATGCTGCGATAGAAGCCGATCACCCCTGACCTGGCCACGACGCCCAGCCGCACAGTGTTGGCATTCCCGCCAAAGTAAATCACCCCGTCAACGGTACGAGTGCTTGGCCCGTGACGATATGACTCCCCCCACATCACGCGGTCCTCCACCCAACGGCCGCGCACCCATAGCACGATGGCGGCCAGGCAGACCATGGCTGAGGTTGCCACCCACGTCAGCCAGACGATCCGCAAGGCACGGCGCATGGCCCGAATTGTACCCGCTGAGCAAGCATCGCGAAGTGGTGGGCGGTGCTCATCCGGCAACTCATTCCAAGCCGAGCGTCTTCGCCATCGCCGCGCCGATCTCGGCCGGGCTTTCGGCCACGGCAATGCCCGCGTCGCGCAGCGCGGCGATCTTCGTCTCCGCCGAGCCTTCGCCGCCGCTGATAATCGCGCCGGCGTGGCCCATGCGCCGCCCCGGCGGGGCGGTCCGGCCGGCGATGAACGCGACCACCGGCTTCTTCACGTATTGCTTGATGAACTCCGCGGCCTTTTCCTCGTCGCTGCCGCCGATCTCGCCAATGACGATAATGCCGTCGGTGTCGCTGTCGCGGTTGAACAGGTCCAGCAGGTCGATGAAGTTCAGCCCCTTCACCGGATCGCCGCCGATGCCCACGCAGGTGGTCTGGCCGATGTTGCGCGTGCTGCACTGCCACACGGCTTCATACGTGAGCGTGCCGCTGCGCGAGATGATGCCGACCTTCTTGCCCGTCTTGGCCTGCTTGGCCGGCGTGTGGATGTAGCCGGGCATGATGCCCATCTTGCACTCCCCGGGGGTGATGATGCCGGGGCAATTCGGGCCGATCAGCACGCTCTTGGGCTTGCCCTGGAGGAAGGCCTTCACCTTGACCATGTCGAGGACGGGAACGCCTTCGGTGATGGCAACGATGACTTTGATGCCGGCGTCGGCGGCTTCCATGATCGCATCGGCCGCAAAGGGCGGCGGCACGAAGATCATCGTGGCGGTGGCGCTGGTGGCCTCGACGGCCTGCGCCACGCTGTCGAAGATCGGCAGGCCGTTGTCGTCCTTCTGGCCGCCCTTGCCGGGGGTGACGCCGCCGACCATCTTCGTGCCATAGTCGCGGCACTGCTTCGTGTGAAACGCGCCGGCCGAGCCGGTGATGCCCTGGCAGATCACTTTGGTCCGCTTGTTGACGAGGATGCTCATAGAGAGGGAAAAGAGTATAGAGATGGGCCTTGATTTGCCAAGGGCGAGAGGCTTTCGGAGGTTTTCGGATCCTACCTCACCCGATCCCTCAGCCGCGCCGGCAGATCGTTCATATCGATGGCCGGGCTATTCCTATACGGGTTGTACAGCGGATCCCCGATCAGGCACATCATCCAGCTCGTCATCGGCTCGGTCTTCCAATAAACCTCGGCCAGCGTGAACTTACCCGTCAGCAGCAGCCCGAAGAAATCATCCGCCGCCGGAAACGCCCCCAAAAACGGCTCCGCCACCGGCCCCAGCGTCGCCACCACGCCATCGTTGATCAGCCCGCGCACCCACAGGTTCTCCGTGCCATGCCGCAGCGTTGTCAGCTCAAAGCTCGCCACGTGGAACCCCACCGCGCCCGCGTTGAACTGGCATGCGGGAATGTAGTTCTTCAGGCTGTACCACCCGCAGTAGATCGCCACCTCCTGGGCCGAATTGGCCGGCAGCACATCCGGCGAATCATCGTGCAGCAGCGGCAGCTTCGTCTTCGTGCGCACCAGCCCCGCCAGGTTGCGGATCGACTGGTCATACCACGCATACGAGCCGATCTTCATCTCCTCGCCCGGCCGATTCACGATCCCCCGGCTGTCGAGCACCACCCGCCCGCGCAGCCCATCGCGCTCGGCCTTGAGCGACGCCAATATCATCTGCCGAACCTGCCCGGACTGCGGCGCATCCAGCCGGCTCACCATCAGCGTCGGCCGGGCATTGAGGGCGGGCGCTGACTGATAGCACAGCGGGTTGGGGAACCAGCCGGCCCGCGGGTAATAATCCCACCACAGTAGCGCCAGCTCGCTGTCCAGCGCCGCGATGGTATTGCCATCCTCCAGATACTCGCGCTGCACCTGCATGACCCGCGCCAGGTCGATCAGCCCAAACATCCCCGCCGCCATCGTCCGCAGCCTCGCCCGCGCCGCGGCGTCGTATCGCTTCTCCTGCAACTCGCTGACTTCCTTTGCGGCCGCCCGAATGTCCTCACCCATCTTCCTCAGCGATTGCCCGTGCTCATCATCGGCCTGTGTGCTCGGCGCTGTCGTCACCAGCCGATACAACCCCGCCGGCCCCGCCAGCTCCCGCACCGCCGCCACAAACTCCGCCTGCCGCGCCCTACCCTCATCCGCGCCCCCGGCCGCCGCCCACCGCCCCAGCCGCGGCAGGTCCGCCTGCGCCTGCGCTGCGAGATGCTCCAGATCGTTGCCCGCCAGCGGCTTGAACGCCGGATCCGCCTGCGCCACCTTCGCCTCGATCTCGGCCAGCCGCTTGCCAATCTGCCCCAACGTCTTCGTGTGCTCGGCCTTGACCGTCGCCAACTCCTGCTTGTCGGCCGGCGCGAGCTGCCGCTGCCCGATCCGCAGCGGCACTCCATAGAACGTCACGATGCACCTGACGCTCTTCTCCAGCCCCCTCTCCCGCAAAAACTGCCGCACGGCCGGCACCACCTCCCGCTCATACGCATCAAATGAAACCTCATCCCCATCCGGCAGCGGAATTGCCAGAATCCGCCCCTCCGGCACCAGCCGCGCATTCGCATAAAACTCGGCCAGCGCCTGCCCCGCCGCCACGTTCTTGTTCACCAGCAACAGCAGCTCATCGCTCTGCAAGCCCCACGCCTCGCGCCCCAACAGGCCCGTCGCAACAATCAGCAGACACAAACTTCGCCACGCGCGGCTCATCCCCCCAAGATTACCCCCTCTCCCCTCCGCCGTACACAAGCCACGTAGAGCGTGCCGCCCCGGCCGCGCCTCTTTCTCCCGCTTCAACGCTGCCCCGCTACTCCCGCCGCGAATCAATCCCCGCCAACACCCCCAACCCGCAATGCCGCCCCGACCCAATCGCCACCGGGCCCGCCACCGCCCGCCCAAACCTCAAGCACACGTGAATGGCCGTCATCACCTTCAAATGCTCCGGCCGATGATACCCCGCGAACCGCCCCTGTCCGTCATAGCTGTGCGCGCTCAGCGCATTCCTGAAATACGCCTCCGTGCTCCACTCCAACTCGCACGCCTCATCCACCCCCGCCTGCCCCAGCGCCCTCTCCATCAGCTTTCGCGTCTTCGCCGGCTTGCGATCGTCCCGCCCCGGAAGGACCACCGGCGTCACGCTTGCCCAAACCGCCGATTCCTCAACGTACCGCCGAACCACCTCATCCGCGCCGATCCGCCGCAAAATCGGTCCGCTCTCCCCAGATTCCGGCAGGAGCTGCCGCCCATCGATCAGCCCGGCCAACTGACCCACATACCGCCCAGCTCCACGCGGCCCGACCACCATCACGCGCCGAACCTGCCCGTCGCCCGCTTCATCGCCAATCGAAGGCAGCGGCAAATACGAAAACTGCCCATGCTCCGCCTCTTCCTCCTTGCGGTGCCCGGCCACAAACGTCTCCACCCAGTCCGCGCCCACGCCCTCCGGCGGATTCTCCCTCAGCACCTCGATCGCCAGAATGCCGCACCATCCCGGCCAACTCAATCAGCCGCGCCTGCGCATGCTGATACTTCTCCCCATCCCCGCGCAGCAGCCTGAACACCGCATACGGCCGCCCACCCGCCCGCCCGCCGTCGCCCACGCTCTCGTTGCCATCCATGCCGCTCATCGCCCCAAGGTTACACCCCGCACGAACGTCCGTACACGGCCTGCAACGGTGGGGTAGACATTCTTGTCTGCCATCGCGGCCTGCAACGGTGGGGCAGACATTCTTGTCTGCCATCGCGTGTGCTCCCCTCTCCCCTCTCCCCGCCTCCACCCTCCGACCGGAAACCATAAGTGAAAACCCGAAATTCCTCCCTCAAGCCTTTACACGGACCCGCGAAACGCAGACACTTGTCTCATACGAATCGAGCGCCACGGCGCATTCCGGCCAATCCTGGGTCCTCGGCGGTAAAGTTTCTCGACAGGGCACGCGGGCCGCGAATCGCTTTGGCGGAAGGAGGATGCGGATCATGGGCTTCAACCTGCTGTCCGAAAAATGGATTCCGGTGCTTCGGCATGATGGGACCTTCGAACGGATCGGCATCCGCACAGCGCTGTGCGAGGCCGGCAGCATCCGGCAGATCGCCGCGTCCAACCCGATGGACCGCGTGGCGCTGCTGAGGTTCCTGCTGGCGGTGCTGATGTGGTGCAAGGACGACGCCAAATCCGCTTTGGCGTCGCTCAGTGAAACGAGCGTGGGTATTCCTCGAGATTGGTTGCCCAAACTGGCTAACCATGAGGCCGCTTTCAACCTGCTCGGTGACGACACGCGGTTCTATCAGGACCCAACGTTGAAAGACCAGCCATCTCGCCCGATTGCCGACCTGCTGGCAGAATTCCCGGGCGCGTATTCGGTGAATCACATCCGCCACGTCGTACACGATGGCTCGTATGGGTTCTGTCCCGCGTGTTGCGCTCTGGGAATCCTCCGGCTCTCGGTTTGGGCTCCGGCCAACGCCTCCTACCCGGCATCAGTCAACCCAGGGAGTGCGGCCTATGCGATTGCTGAAGGGGAGAACTTGCTTCTCACCCTCGGCGCGAACCTGCCAAAGGTAACTGCGCAGGCCGATCAAGCGCCGTGGTTGTTGACTACGCCCCCGGACGCGCCAGACGCGGTGGCCAATCTCGCCTGGCGACCCCGCAAGCTGTGGCTGAATGTCGCAGGCGAGCAGGGCTCTTGTGCCAACTGCGGCGGTTCTGGCGTACTGGTCAGGGACCTGTGTATCGAGAAAGGGTGGCCCACGCCGGTCACCACCGGCCAGCAATTCGGCAAGGATGTCCTAGCCGAGTTCCAGAAGCTCAACCGCGATTACAAGGCGAAAAAGACGGAGAGGCGCAAGTTGGCTGACAAGGTCGCGAAGATCGCCCCTGTCATCCGCAAGTGCAGGATGCCAGCGATCTTGCAGGCGGATTCCAAAGCGGCGCAAGCCCCCAGACGCGAGCGATGCCGCGAAGATTGCACGAGTCTTCAACCAATTGTGCTCGGCGGATGACCGGGCAACCATCAAGGATTTGATCAAGAAACCGACGGAGAAAGAGCAACCCCTGCTTGGCCAGAGCGATACGCAGGTGAAGAAGTTCTGGGTCGAAGATCCTCATCTGCTCAAAGAAACCGAAGCCATCGGTCTACCCGACCTCAACGCGGACGTCGCCCTGCATGCCTTCAAGTTCTGGCGCGATGCCCTGCGGCTGCGTGGCGCCAAGGCCGTTGCTATCGGCATCGTCGGCGACGGTTAGTACATCTTCCACGACGCGCTCGCTGTGCCTTTGCCGGACGCCGCCGCAGCGAAGCTGGCAAGCCTCACGAAGGAGTGCGCCGAAATCCTGCGCGGCACGGATGCCAAGAAAAGGCCCAACGAGGACGACGAGACAAGGCTTAAGCGGTGCGGCGTCCTCCGGACAGTCGCTCCCAATCCCGACCGCAAGCATCCCGAGATTCAGGCGGCGCTCGTGTTGCTGACACCGGAGGCCGAGGCACGGATTCGCGCCGCGCTTGACGACCCGGCGGGCCTGACCGACGACAAGCAGTTCCTTCGCAGCATCTACCAGCCTCTCGTCGAGCACGTCGTCGATTCGACCGCGAAGGGTTCGCCTCTGCGCCGCCGTGCGGCAAAGGACCACGCTCGAGCCCTGCTCAACAGGCACATTACAGGGTTGGTGGACAAAGTGAATCAATCTGCCAAGACTGTAACCGCTGACATCCCCGCGAACCCCAAACGAGGCCGGAGCAAGAAGGAGGCCGGGCCATGAGCCAGGCGCTTGCATTCATCCAACGGCTGGAAGACTTGAAGGCGGGCGATCGCTCGCGCTTGCGCCGGCTCGGCGGCCAACCGCTGGACCAGTCGCTTCAGGGCTTCGACCTGTTCACTGGGGTGTGGTGGCCACTGCGCGCCACGAACGAGCGAACCCCGCGACGCGAGATGTCATGGCTCATCGCCAAGCTCTTTGGTGCAGCATCCGTTCCGCAGGTTCGACCGGAATCGGGTGTCGGGCCATCATTTCCCGCCGTTCTCGGCGTCTGCGAACCGAATGACCCGCCAGACTATAGAGCCCGCGATCGTTTTCGCAGGCGTTTCGACGCCGTGATTTGCTCCAGCCTATCTGCCATTGAGGCGCGGCTGGCTTGGGCTTTGGAGGCGATCGGACAAGCATTAGCGGGGCGTGTGGCGCATACAAGGAACGTGACTGGCATCGACTGGGCGCTGCTGCTCGATGATGTGTCGCTCTGGGACAGGGAGTTCAACCCGGATGACACATGGCAGAAAAGTCGCTTAATTGCTCACGGAAATGCCGTGCGTTGTGGCGAGATTCACCGCACGCCGCAGGACTTATGGGCGTGCGAATATCTGTACGCCACGAACTATCAAACTCAAGGAGCAAACCATGCTGATCGAGATCCACATGATCCAGAACCACAGCCCGTCGAACCTTAACCGGGATGATTTGGGGGCTCCGAAGACCTGCATCTTTGGCGGCGTTACACGTGCCCGTATCTCCAGCCAATGCCTCAAACGTAGCGTCCGCCGAAGTCCAGAATTCAGAGCGGCGCTGGAAAGAGGCGGCGCAAAGCGCACCCGCCGGCTGATCGAAGAGATTGCGGAAGCCGCGGCCGATGGCAATGAGCCGAGCGAGGAGCACCGCAAAGCCATTCAAAAGGTATTCCAAGATGGAGGCGTCGGCTTGGACAAGACTGACGTGTACAGGTCTGATATCCTCTTCTTCCTGCCTCAATCCGCCATTAACGACATGGGCGCCGCCGTGCGTACCGGGAATGGTAACCTTGGCGCCGAGTTCGCCCGGATCATCGGCACGTTTACGAAGACGCCCGACATCGCATTGTGCGGTCGGATGACGGAATTTGACGCGAAGGGTCCGTTCGCGAGCCTCAAAGGCAGGTTCACCGTCGAGGCGGCGCTGTCAACGGCACACGCTCTCTCCACTCACGCGGTTATCAACGAAGTGGACTACTTCACGGCGGCGGACGACGTTCCGGGACAGGATGCTGGCGCTGGACACGTCAACGAGGCGATGTTCAACTCCGCTTGCTTTTACAAACACTTCGCCATCGACTGGGTGCAATTGCTGACGAATCTCAGCAATGATGTGCAGCTCGCTGCCATGACTGTCAAATGCTTTCTCGAAGGTGCCGCGAAGGCGAATCCGTCCGGCAAGCAGCACGCATTCGCGGCGTTCAACTGCCCGGATGGAATTCTCGTCGAGGTCAAGACGAATTCGGCGACGCCGGTGAGCTATGCCAACGCGTTTGCCGATCCGGTACCGGACAAGTCGCAACGTGGTCTGATCGCTGAGAGCATTGCCCGACTCGGCCAGTATGTTCATGACATCGCCAATGGGTACGGGATCGAGGCTCAACGGTTCTGGTTCTCGCCGTCCAACCGTTATGCGCTAACTTATGTCGAAGGCAATTCCGAAAGGCCCGTCATCGCAGGCGACGGTGTTGTAGGAAGTTTCCGCTGCTTCGTGGAGCGTGTGATGAACGCGGTGACCAGTGCGCAAGGCGTTGAGGCGGCGTCATGAATTCAAACGGCTCTGGCTGTAACACGATTTTCCTCCGGCTCGAAGGTCCGCTCCAATCGTGGGGCGATACTTCCAAGTTCGTCATGCGCCGCACGATGGAGGCCCCCACAAAGTCCGGCATCATCGGGTTGATTTGCTGTGCGATGGGACGAGACCGCCAATATGTGGTTCAAGAGCCGATCCCGGGCGAAGAATTGCGTCCCCTGGCCAGCCGGCTTGTTGAACAACGCAAGGAGAACGCCAACGAACCGCGTCGCGCCTTAGTGGACCTTCTCAACACCTTGTGCATGGGCGTCCGCGTCGACCGGACCGGCGTCCATTGGTGGGACTACCACAGTGTCGGCGCCGCCATTGGCATGACCACGGCGGCTGGCGGCGTTAAAACGGAAGCGCAGGGCACAGTCATCAAACGGCTAGAATACCTGGCCGACGCCAGCTTCCTGGTGGCGCTTCAGGGCGATCCGGCTTTGATTGATACGGTTGCCGCGGCGCTCGCTTCGCCCAAGTGGGCGCTCTACCTGGGCCGCAAGTCCTGCCCGCCGAGCGTGCCGCTGTTGTGCAGGCCGCGCGATGGGGAATCGTGGACGAATCCGATGTTTGTTGGGGACGGGCTGGACAAGGCATTGTCGGTAGTGCCGTGGCATCCGCGGCATGCGGGGGAGGAACCGCCGGGCAAAGGCAAACTACCTTGCGTGATCGAATGGCGCAAGAGTGACTCGCAGCCCACTGCACCGCATGACGCGGAGGTGTGGTACGACGTGCCCTATTCGTTCGACCCACCAGCGCACCACGCGCGGTTCGTGGTGCGTGGCGAGTTGAAGGCCGTCGTCTTGGCGAAGAGTGATCCGCTTCAGCACGTTTGTCCGCCGCCGGCTCGGCCACGGGCGAATTACTCGGACGCCGCATGGACGAGCGAATCGCTGGTTGAGGTCAAGGATGAGAAGACGGGAAAGGTGATGATGGAGCCCAAAGGCATGCGCCCTCGCCGGCTGCGTCGCGATCAGGGGCTTTGCGTTTTCTGCAAGCAGCCGGCGACAACCGTGCAGCATGTCACGTATCGCCACGCCGGAGGTGGTGAGCGCATTGAGGAGCTGCGCTCCCTCTGCCGCCTCTGCCACGACGCCGTCACCATGATCGAGTATGGCCTGGGGATGGGCCTCGACCGCATCAACCCCGAAGATCCGCAATATCGCGATCGGATCATCCAGAAGCGCAAGGAGATTATCGAGTTTCGCTCACTGGAAACCCGCCGACAACGCCTGAAACCCAAGGAGGTTGAATGATGTACCTTTCCACGCTGCTCATCGACACCGGTATCAACCCCGACCGTCCGCGCCCGGCCGGCTCTGGCTCCGCAACCTCTATCGCGTCCATCAACGCCTGTGCATGGCCTTTCCGTCTGATGCCCGCAAGACCCACGATCCGCAATTCCTTGGGCCGTACAAGGATTCCGATTTCCCACCGATTGCCGACGAACTGGACGTACATGAACCGCGCAACGACCAGCGCGGGTTTCTCTTCCGGGTTGACACTGCCCCGGAGGCCGCTGATCGGACTGGGCGCTGTGTAATACTGGTTCAATCAGGCAAAGAACCCAATTGGCGATATGCCTTCGGCCTGAACGAATCGCTTGATGCCAAGGAGAGGCCCGTGGGCAACGCCGGACACCTCTTGGCGGCCCCGCCACAGGTGAAACCACTGACCGTGAGAGTGGAGCCTGGAATGCACCTTCGTTTCCGCGTTCGCGCGAACGTCGTCCGGCGGATGGCGGCTGGACCATTCAAAGGCAAGCGTGTGGGAGTTGGCACCAATCGTGCGCTGGCGATGGAATGGCTCTGGCGAAAAGCGGAGTCGTCCGGATTTCAACCGCAGTTCCAACCGACCGGGACCGAAGGTTGGGACGAGCGATGGATTGTGCGCTCGGGATGGTCCTTCGCAGGACGCGCGGAAGAGGACCAGTCGATCCGTCTCCAGTGGACCGAGTTTGATGGACTGCTTGCTGTGACCGACCCCACGTTGTTCCGAGCGGCCCTCGCCGCCGGCATCGGCCCCGCCAAGGCCTTCGGCTTCGGCCTCCTCTCCATCGCGCCGGCGTAGCGCGATGAGTTACCGTTGCGGCTCACGCCGCCGGCCGGTTGAGCCGGCCGAACGTGCCGTACGGCACGCACGCTCTTTGACAAGTGAATATCCGCCACACCCAGGGTGCGCGGCCGCGACACACACCGCGTAAACGCGGAACTCCGAACCTCAATCCGCACGCCCCTCCCACCCCGTCCCCGCACCTCAACCCCCACCCTTTTCCTGCCGATCTACCACAAGCAAGACCACGCATCGCCACCGGGGCCAGGCCATGAAAACCAACCTCTTCGACATCGGGCGCTTTGACGACCGCCTCTCCTTCCTCTACGTGGACCGCGCCGTCATCCGCCACACCGCCAACGGCATCGCCATCCACGAATTCGACGGCACCACCGAAGTCCCCGTCGCATCCCTCGCCCTGCTCATGCTCGGCCCCGGCACGCGCATCACCCACCGCGCCGTGCAGATGCTGGCCGAAAGCAACTGCCTGCTGATCTGGTCGGGCGAGCTGGGCATCCGTTTCTACGCCTGTGGCATGGGCGGCTCGCGCCACAGCCGCAACCTGCTCCGCCAGGCGCCTCGCGCTCGACGAACGCACGCGTCTGCAGGTGGTCGTCCGCATGTACTGTGCCCGCTTCGGCGATGAACACCTCGACCCCGGCCTCACCCTCCAGCAACTCCGCGGCAAGGAGGGCATCCGCGTCCGCGAGGCCTACGCGGCCGCCTCCCGCGCCAGCGGCGTTCCCTGGCAGGGCCGCTCCTACGACCGCCAGCAATGGTCCGGCGGCGACCCCGTCAATCGCGCGCTCTCGGCCGCCAATGCCTGCCTCTATGGCCTGGTCCACGCGGCCATCCTGTCGGGCGGCTTTTCGCCGGCCATCGGGTTCATCCATACAGGGAAACAGCTTTCGTTCGTCTACGACATCGCCGACCTCTACAAGGTCGAGCTGACCATCCCCCTGGCGTTCGAGCTGGCCAAGGGCCCGCGGGGCGAAGGTTTCGACAGCCTCGTCCGCGCCGAAACGCGCCGGGCGCTGCACGCGGCCAAGCTCATGCAGCGCCTCATCCCCGACATCCGCAAAGTCCTGGAAATCCCCGCCGACGAAAAGGATGAATTCGCCGACGATGCGGCCCTGCCGGCCGGCCTGTGGGAACCGACCGCGTTCTCATCCGACACGCCCATCGGCCAGATTCTGGCGGCCACGGGAGGTGCGGCATGATCGTCCTGATCCTGCACAAGGTTCGTCCGGGATTCCGCGGCCGCCTGACCCGCCACCTGGTCCAGCCCCAAAGCGGCGTCTTTCTCGGCCACGCCTCGGCGCGGATTCGCGAGCGCATATGGGAGAGCGTCTGCCGCGAAATCGACGAGAAGGGCGGGTCGGCCATTCTCATCCACCCCCAGCCCGGCGAACAGGGATTTGCCCTCCTGTCGCATGGCGAAACGCCCAAAAGCGTTCGAGACTTCGACGGCCTGCTCTTGCCGAAAACGCGCCGGAAAGCATAATGCCGCACTGTCTTCCCCACGCACGTGGGGGTGAACCGACCACAACATACACAGTACACAACGGCAGGTTGTCTTCCCCACGCACGTGGGGGTGAACCGCTATTCCCATAGGAAGAGCCGCTGGTCGTGAGGTCTTCCCCACGCACGTGGGGGTGAACCGGACGGGCCTCCATGAATCGGTCGGTTCCACCAGTCTTCCCCACGCACGTGGGGGTGAACCGACGCTGCTGGTGGCCGCCAACCGCACGCCTGAGTCTTCCCCACGCACGTGGGGGTGAACCGATCGGTGTCGGCGACAACCAGATCTCCGGCCGGTCTTCCCCACGCACGTGGGGGTGAACCGTGCGGCCGCGAGGTGAGTGCCTCCGGCCGCGAGTCTTCCCCACGCACGTGGGGGTGAACCGCCATCAGAGTCCCCTCCCGACCTGCTGCCGCGGTCTTCCCCACGCACGTGGGGGTGAACCGATTTCCCAGGAATTGGCAGCCGGCCAGCACAAGTCTTCCCCACGCACGTGGGGGTGAACCGCGCACCTTGGTGGCGACGATCGACGGCGTCGCGTCTTCCCCACGCACGTGGGGGTGAACCGCACGGGCCTCCATGAATCGGCCGGCTCACACCGTCTTCCCCACGCACGTGGGGGTGAACCGGAAGGGGGAAACCGTTCACGCAGTCGCCGCCGGTCTTCCCCACGCACGTGGGGGTGAACCGTCGCGCCAGTAGGTTTCGGGCTGACTGCTCATGTCTTCCCCACGCACGTGGGGGTGAACCGCCAATCCAAGATCAGATTGCCGAGCTGGGCAAGTCTTCCCCACGCACGTGGGGGTGAACCGGTCCCGCCCAACGTCTGGGAATTCCCCAGGCTGTCTTCCCCACGCACGTGGGGGTGAACCGCAGACAGGCGCAGCGCTGGTCGAGGGTCCATCGTCTTCCCCACGCACGTGGGGGTGAACCGCGGGTATTTCCCGCATGATTTCGGGGGGTATGGTCTTCCCCACGCACGTGGGGGTGAACCGGGCTGGCGAGCCATCGAGGTGCCGAAGGGCGTGTCTTCCCCACGCACGTGGGGGTGAACCGTTGCCCGTCTGATTTTCGGGGTTGTTCTCCCAGTCTTCCCCACGCACGTGGGGGTGAACCGTTCCGGCCGGTCTACTGGGGTGCTGGTTTCACGTCTTCCCCACGCACGTGGGGGTGAACCGTGGCGCTCGCCGATCGCTGGCGGTTGCCGGTCGTCTTCCCCACGCACGTGGGGGTGAACCGGCCGGGCGTGATCGTGATTGGATTACCATTCGTCTTCCCCACGCACGTGGGGGTGAACCGGAAGTTCGTCAACTCTCCGCCCGCAAACTCGCGTCTTCCCCACGCACGTGGGGGTGAACCGGCCGTGCTCTCCGTCGACAGCGCCGTCGAGCAGTCTTCCCCACGCACGTGGGGGTGAACCGTGGTCCATTAAGTGGTCCAGCAAACCCATCAGGTCTTCCCCACGCACGTGGGGGTGAACCGGCGCGGGAGAGCGGGAGATCGCCGCGGAATACGTCTTCCCCACGCACGTGGGGGTGAACCCAGAGATTCACAAGATTTTGACCGCAGGTTATCGTCTTCCCCACGCACGTGGGGGTGAACCGGAAACTCGTCATGACCACCCACCACATCGCCAGTCTTCCCCACGCACGTGGGGGTGAACCGGCCCTGAGCTTCCAGCTCGCGGGCGCGTGGATGTCTTCCCCACGCACGTGGGGGTGAACCGTCCGGCGCGACGATCGCGGTCCACCGCCGCGAGTCTTCCCCACGCACGTGGGGGTGAACCGCCGTCTGCCGCCGCTGATCGAAACCGTCTGCGGTCTTCCCCACGCACGTGGGGGTGAACCGACGTGGATGCCGGCGAGGGCCTGCTATTCACGGTCTTCCCCACGCACGTGGGGGTGAACCGGCAGATCGAGTCGGGGGTCGAGTTGCGTCATTGTCTTCCCCACGCACGTGGGGGTGAACCGGTTTGTGGGTTGTCAGCAATAACAGAGGTTACGTCTTCCCCACGCACGTGGGGGTGAACCGCTCGATCCCGCTCAGTTCCTCACGCAGCGAACGTCTTCCCCACGCACGTGGGGGTGAACCGGGCGCCTTCGACCGCCAGGATAGCGCTACCGGGTCTTCCCCACGCACGTGGGGGTGAACCGGTGTGCTATGTTGATTCGTGTGTCCAAACGCGTCTTCCCCACGCACGTGGGGGTGAACCGAAAAAGCCCAAGCCTGGAATTTTGGTTGAGGAGTCTTCCCCACGCACGTGGGGGTGAACCGCGAATTCAATAACTCCACACCGCCAGTCCTCCGTCTTCCCCACGCACGTGGGGGTGAACCGGATGTTCAAACCAAGGTCATGCTCAATCTGTCGTCTTCCCCACGCACGTGGGGGTGAACCGAGAACTGTTGGAGCGGCAGTTAATCCCACAACGCTACCCCGTCATGGCGGAATACAGCAGCGGAGCGTTTCCACGGGGAGGCGGATGGCCTCCAGTTCCCGCCGACGCTTCTTGGCGTGCGAGGCCCGCGCTGCAGCGTTCTTTCGCTGGTCCTCCCGGATCTCGGCGGCGATCCGCGTCAGGCGCTGCGTCCGGTCCTCCTCGTCGTGAAGCGTCAGCGCATCCAACAGCGCGCTGGTGGCTTGGCGCATTTGGCAGATGTTCACCTCCGGATTTTTTTTCCCGCAGCCGCTCGGTCTGGCGGGCCAGGAACAAATGGCTGACCTGCGTGATCCGCAGGTGTCGCAGCACCGAAACGTATTTCCGCACCTCGAAATGGTCCAGCCCCAGTTCGTCCTTCTCGTCCTCCAGCGTCCGCTCCACCGACCACCGGTGGAAGGCCACGTGCAGAATCACCTCCAGCGGCACCCCCGGCGACGCATCCGAGAGGAAATACTTGATCTCATCCCGGTCCAGAACGTTCCGCGCCGCCACCAGCCAGTACGGACCCACCACCCGTCCGTCCCGTTTCATCCAGAATGGCGCCGCGCGAACTTCCCAGACCATCGGCCCCGCGTCCGTGTCCTTGATGTGATACGGTACCCACTCCTGATCCAGCAGCGGCCGCGACCAGCGCACCATGTTCTGCACCTCGCCCCGCGGCGTGTCGACGCTGCTGGGCTGGCGCACCCACCCCATCAGATTCTTCGGGATTTCCAGCACGAAACGCAGCTTCAGCTCCTCCAGCCCCTCGATGAACGCCGGCTTCTCCGCGTACCATTCGTCGGCCGTCACCCACCCGAAATGCATCCCGTTGCCCACGGCCCGCCGCAACTGCTCCAGCGCGATCAGGTGCTTGGGACGATAGCTCAGCGCGGTGGGGATCCCCACCTCCTTTCGCCGCTGCGCGTCCCATCCCTTTTCCGGCAGGTACAGGTTGCTGTCCAGCATCGCCCGAAACTGCCCGTCGAAGCTGGCGTAGGCCAGATGCACCGCCATCACGCAGTTGTCCTTCTTGCCGGTGGCCCCGCAATACTGCCGCTGCACGCAGGCGGTCTTCCGCCCCTTCTTGGGATAGCCCGACTCGTCCACGATGGCGATGGCCTGCGCCTCGCCGTGGTCGCGGGTGACCAGTTGCTGCACGCGGTCACGCAGGCGATCGTGGTCCCACTCGGCCAGCGACAGAAATTCCTGCAAGGTCCGTGGCGGCACGTCCATGAGCCGCGCGATCGGCTGCACGCTCTTGCGTTGCAGATCGCTGAGCTGGCCGGACACGTATTCCTTGAGATGGTAACGCGTGTCGAAGCTGACAAAGCAGTCGGCGAACTCGTCCAGGTAGCCGGACAGGGCCGGTCTCAACGCGCGGATCTGTTGCACGGTCATCCGTGACCTCCGGGTCAACTCACCCGCGCCTCACGGATGATCTATCGGCACAAAAGGCCGAAAAACATGGGCGGTAGCGCTGTGGGATTAGATGCTTGCTCGAATTCCTCTTGAGTTTGCTCCACCGCGTGGTAAGGTATCTCTGGCTTTTGCAGCGTGACCATGGGCTGCAGCGGACATCCCTATGTCAACCACACCGACAATCGCGGCCAGCACGGTACCAGGCGAGGGTTCGGCAATTGAGGCCGCGCCGTCGAGTCAACCCGCTTCCGACGCGCCCCCGCCAAATGTCAAGCCGCTGCGCGCCATCGCGGATTTCGAAGACGCCGGGCCGATCCCGCTCATCATCGGCGTCACGGGGCACTGCAATCTTGCCAGGAACGAGATCAAGGACCTGGAAGAAAGGGTGCTGCAACTGCTCCGGGAGCTGAAGGAGAAGCTCAATCACGGGATTCCCGCCGGGCAGCAGGCGCGGCTCGTGATCATGTCCACGTTGGCCAAGGGCGCCTCGCAACTGGTGGCGCGCGTCGCGACAGGGCCCGAGATCAACGCCCGCCTGATCGTCCCGCTGGCGACGCCGCAGCAGCAATGCGAGAACGACTTACACACCGCCGAATCGCTGGCGGAGTTTCGGCGGCTGCTGGCCAGGGCGGACAGGGTGCTGCATCTTTCCGGGGGAGGCGTCGCGGCGTGCAAGTGCGCTCACGGCGAAGCGCACCAGCGGCTCCATGCCGACATCTTCATCGCGCACCATTGCTACATCCTGCTGGCGCTGTGGGACGGCCGGCACACCGATGCGTGCGCCGATCCGTCGCAGATCGTCGGCATCAAGCTCCACAACTGCGTCTGCCATCAGCCAACGGTCGATTTCAGTGTGTTCGCCATTCCCACGGTTGGCCCGGTTTACCAGATTGTCGCGTCCAATGGGCACGTCCTTCCCGAATCAGAGGACAAGCTGCAAATACATTATTCCGACGAAGCCATCAAGGACAGGAACAAGCCCGCGCCGACCGCCCTGGGGAATGACGTCTTCACGCTCGAGGTCATTAAAAGGTTGCGTGAGTACCACTGCGACTGGCTGCGACTGAAGGATCGCTGGATGGCTGAGAAGCAGCCCCAGGAGGGCGAGAACGATGCCAACCAGGCCGACGGGCTCATTCCCGGCGCGGACTTTCCGCGCGATATCCTCTTCCTGCGCCAGCATTGCAGCATCGCAGGTTTCATCAGCGCCTTCTACAAGGCCCGTTGGAACTGGGTGATGGTCGCATACCTCGGCCTGTTCGTGATCGCCGCCTTCCTGTTGAACATGTTCACATTCCTGCCGCTGACCGCCCACCGCCCGCAGAGCGCATGGCTGCCGGGAAAGGCGGAGTGGTGGATCATCGTGCTCTATTCCGGCTTTATCGCCGGCATCTTCGTGTGTCTCTGGCTCGGCAAGTCGCTGTCTCTCCAGCGCAAGTTCTACGAGTACCGCGCGCTCGCGGAGTCGTTGCGAGTGCAACTGTTCTGGCGGCTGGCCGACATTCACGCACGATCGCAGCCCATCTGCGTCGCCGATTTCTACCTGCAATACCAGATTGGCGAGCTCAACTGGGTGCGCTACGCGATGTACACGATGGATCTCCCGCGACTGGACAACCCCCAGCAGCCTCCCTCTTCGCACAGACCACTGGAAATGCTGACCCAATGCTGGATTGACGAGCAGCTCGCGTTCTTCAAGAAGAAGGCCCCCGATCACAATGGCAAGTTGCGCACCTTTCGCCGCTGGGGCGGCATCGCACTGGGTTTGGCCGTCGGCTGGGGCCTGCTGAAGATGTTTGCCAGGATGGGCAACCGGTGGGCGGCGGCGCCATCCCGACCAGCCGTGGGTCCGTATTACCCTCGACTCCATCGCCGTCGTCGTCGCCACCATGCCCGCCATCGCGGGCGCGCTGCTTGGCTGGATCCACTTCCGCGGCTTTGCGCAGTTGGCCAGGCGCTACGCCATGATGATCCCTTTGTATGCGCACGGCCAGGCAACTCGAGCTCCTGCCTCCACAGCACGAGCCCGACGAGCGGGCCAAGGGCCTGCTCACTGAGGTCGGGAGGCAGGCTCTGGCCGAAAACGCCGATTGGCTGATCATGCACAGCCAGGCCGTGCTCGAGCCGCCGGGCACCCACTGACCTTCGGCGGACTTCGCGATGCCGGATCCAACGGGGAAATCCGCGCTCGCCGTGGCGCGATATTCCGGCATTTGCCGACCGCACCCGCAGGGGAATAGGATGTGCGTGCAGCCAACGGAGGAAAAGCATGATTCGCCTGCACGTGCTGCTTTGTTGTGTCGTTTGCCTGGCCGCGTCGCCCGTGGTCCCGCCGGCCGCCCCGCCCAGGCAGGTCGCGATCGACCTGGGCAACCAGGTCACCATGAAGCTGCTCTGGATCGCGCCGGGAAGTTCATGATGGGCAGCCCGCCGACCGAACCCGAGCGATTCAAGAATGAGACGCTCCATGAGGTGACCTTGACCAAGGGCTTCTACATGGGCGCGACGCACGTCACGGTGGACCAGTTCGCCGCCTTCATCCAGGACAGCGGCTACCGGACCCGCGCCGAAGAAGACGGCTGGTCCTCCGTCCTGGACGACAGCGGCGTACACAAGGCCAACGGCATATCGTGGCGCAACCCGGGATTCGCACAGAAGGGCGATCACCCCGTTGTCCATATGACCTGGGCCGACGCCAAAGCCATGTGCGAGTGGCTAAGCGGGCGCCAGGGGAAGGCCTGCCACTTGCCCACCGAGGCCCAGTGGGAATACGCCTGCCGCGCGGGCACGCAGACGGCCGATTGCTGGGGCGATAACCCCGACGATGGCAATGGCTGGTGCAACGCGGCCGATCAGACCCTCCGAAACAAGCTCGCCAGCGCTGGCATCTGCTTCCGCTGGAGCGATGGCTTCGTGTACACCTCGCCGGCCGCTACATTCAAGCCCAATCCGTGGGGCCTGGATGACATGCCCGGCAACGCGTGGCAGTGGTGCGCAGACTGGATGGGCGACTACCCCGCCGGAAGCGTCACCGACCCCACTGGCCCAGCGATCGGGACGAAACGCATCCTGCGCGGCGGCGGCTGGTCTTTCGGCCCGGTGGAATGCCGCTCGGCCTACCGCCACGACGCTGCGCCGAGCTTCCGCATGTCAACCTTCGGGTTTCGCGTCTGCATGGAGCCGTAGCGGGAGGGGTGGCATGAACACCAGCAAGCTGATCCGCGCCATCCGCCAAGTGCTCCGGGCCGAATGGGACCCGATCGGCTGCGGCGTGCCGGCGGATGAATACGACTCGTATGCTCCCGGCATTCTGCGTCTGCTTGTGGACCGTGCTGATAAGGACCACCTGACTGACCACCTGTATGAGCTTGAAACAATCGCCATGGGGTTGCCGGGCAACCGGGAACACGATGCGCGGATCGCTGAAAAGCTCCTGTCGCTGATGATTGATGGGCGCGGCAGCGGCTGAGCATCGGCAATGGCCCGGGCAGCATTCACCTTTCCTCGGAGCTCAAGATGGTTGTCACCACGACCAAGTGCAGTCACTTTCACCACCCCGAATTCGTCCTTGATGCCGACCAGTCGCAAGTTGCCGAAGCCGATCTCAGGAACATCGTGCAGGCAGTTGAGGACATGGTGGCTCAGGGCTCGGTTTTCGAGCCGGGCCAGACTTTTCAGATCGGCTGGATGACAACGCAGGTGCAGATCCACGATTCGGCACGCCTCACGCTCTTCGAGCCGGACATGCAAGGCATGCCGATCAAATGGGTGCCGGGTATCACGCGCACGTTGAGCCGAATGTCACTGCAGTTATTCATACTCGACAGCGTCAATCTTCGGGACCAACTCGACTTCCCCAGCATCCGCCAGTCGCTCATCGCCTGCACCCGATACGCCGAAGGGAGCTTCTTCATGGCGCGGTTTGCTCCGGTGCCCGAACGCAAAGCCGATTCTGGCTGGTTTGTCGGTTGCACCAACGACGACCATGACCACAACGCTTCGGCCAACCTGGCGTGCATCTCGGTCTACGAGGCGTACCTGAATCAGCGCGGCATCCAGGGATTCGTTTCTTTCCCGGTTGGAGCCATGATCGTCTGTGACCAAAAGCAGGGAATGAAGGTCTTCAAGGATGGCAAGGAACTCCCCATCCAACCGGGCAGCTTCCTTGATGCTTGGTTCAAAAAGCAAGCCGGCACGCGCCGGTAACCCGATGATGCCAGTTACCTCTTCTTGGCCGGCCTCGTATTCAGCCGCTGGTTGATCGCCTCTTCGCTCTCGGTTGGGCTGAAGGAGTATTCGTCGATGCGGATGGTATCGCCCTCGACGATCGGGGAAGCATTGAGAAAACTCCGCGGGACGATCTCGCCGGACGTCTTGCCATTATTGGTGCCGATGCGCGCGGCGGGCTTGCTGAGCGTACGTTTCCAGGCGAGCGCGCCGGTCTGCGGGTCCAGTGCAACCACGAACACCCCCCCGCCGATCTCCGGATGGCGCCCGGCCGACGCGATCACCTTGTCCTCGCACATGGCCACGCCATAGATCGGCCAGGATGATTCGAGCTGGCCGTAGCCGACAATGAATCGGATCGACGGCGCGGCCAGGAAACGCCAGGCGAGCGTGCCGCTGTCGAGGTGGACGGCATACACCCACCCATCGTGGCAGCCGAAGATCGCCAGACCATCGGCGATGATCGGTTTGCCGCTCACGCGGCCGCCGGCCGTGAAACTCCAGCGAATCCTGCCGTCGGCCTGCCTCGCTTCGATCCGGTGCTGCTGCACAATGGAGACGATGCGCAGGTCGTCGGGCGCGTTGACGGGCTCGGTCTCCAGGCCAGCCGTGCGCTCGCCCCGGCGCAGCCACTCATCGGCGATCGGGCCATCCAATGGCTTGGCTTGAGGAGGGACCAGTTCGGGCGCGGCGTCGGCGCGTCGAGTAGAGAGAAGTGCAGTGATGCGTAGGCCACCGGCTTCCGATGTGTCCGCCCTTTCGGGCTTCGTGGCAAATGGCCGGCAGGCCGTCCATCCTGTTTCCTTCTCCCCCTCTGAAATTCCGTACGGCGGGTTTTCCCCAGTACGGCTGCAAACCGGATCGACCCGCCGCCACCTTCGTCGTCTGACGACTTATAGGCGGCCAGTCGCCCTTTCGGCCCCTGCACTTCTAGCCCCGAAGGGCAATCGCCGCACTGAGTCGGCGTGTCGGCAGGTTCCGGCCGGACGCTCCGGTCCAGAGGCCCTTGGCTCCGCGTCGGGTTATGTTGTCCCGTCGCCTCATCGCTTACTATGGCCTCATCCGAGCCTCTGGGCCTCTCCCGGCGGCTTATGGTTTTCGCCGCCGGGTCTTTGCCTCGCGGCCGAAGACCAGAGGGTCCCTGCTTTAAGCTGCGTGTCTGTGTTTCCGTGCCGTCTCCCGTGCCCCGGCGGACCGGGCGGCCTGCGGCTGTTGTACTTCCGCCCGTGGCAGCCTTCGCCCATTTGCGACGGGCTCGGCGTCCGCGGTGTTCCACTTGAAACGGTTCATGTGGCCGGCTTTTCGAGGCTGCAGAGTTCGCTTGATGCTGCGGCCCGGAAACTCGCTTGCCCTACACCGTCAAGGGCTTTTACTTTCGAGCTTTCATTCCATGAGTCACCTCGCTGGAACGTCGAACATAACTACGCGGCGAATCAGCCAATTGCCGCGGCCGGACTTGCACCGGCAAGACACACAACCGTACAGGCTGCGACGCGAACAAGCCGCTGATCGTCGGGCACCGCGGCACGGAGAGGCTCGCTCGTCATGCAGTTGTATCCCCGAATCTGCGTGAAGCACCCGCAGGCCGACGGCGTGAAATACACCATGCCGTTGGCCGGCGTCGCGCCCAGCGCGCAGCCCGAGCGGCAGACGCTCTGCAGCGTGCCGTTAAATGCTTTGTCCAGATATGTCACATAGCCCCAGATGAACAGATCATCGGTCGCGGCAAAGCGGTTGCACCGCTGGTTGTAGCCCTGGCTGGCCGCCTTGCTGATCTCGATGCGGTCCAGCGGCGTCTGGTAGATCGTCGTGTGGCCGGCGTAGTAAATCCGGCCATCGCGGACGACCGCGTTGTACATCGAGTCATTCCACGCGACCTTGAACGTGCCCTCGCCGACGAGCTTGTTGTCTTTCACGCGAATCGACCCAATCCAGCCGCCCTCGCCGCGCCCGCCGATGGCGCTGCCGCAGAACAGCGCCAGATGGTCGCCCACGGCGATGAGCTGCCCCACGGGTTTGCCGGCCACATCCTCGTTGCGCCAAATCTGTTTGCCGCTCTCCAGGTCGAGGCACAGCACCGCCTTCACAGTCGCCCACGGCCAGCGGCTGCGCAGCGCGGGCTTGGGATCGGCCTCGGCGACGTAGACTCGCTTGTTGGCGACATCCAGCGACGGGAAGAGCAGCGACAGACCCGCCGCCGCGAGCTTCCATCTCAGCTTGGCGGTGGCATTATCGAGGACCAACAGGCCCGTACCGATGTTGACAACGACACAATCGCCGCCGACGCGCACCTGCGTGGCTTCATCCGGCAGCGGGTTGCCCACCGCATCGGCGAAGGTCCGCGCAATCTGGCCGGTGCGTGCGTCGATCGCCACGAGCGGCCCGCCCTTCTGAAGGAACGTGTAGATGAACGGCCCGTCATTGACGAGTTGCCAGCGGCGAAGGGCGACGGCCGAATCACGCGGGATTTTCCAGAGGGGCACGCCGCTGAAAGCATCGAAACACGCCAGCATGCTCTTGCTGGCGCGCTTCTCAGCGCCCTGGCGAAGGTTGTAGTCGATGCAGATGCGTCCCCCGGCCACGCGCACGCCGGCGCCGGGGTCGTAGCCGGCCGGGTTGCCGCCAAGGGCGATGCTCTTCACGCCGCTGACCCACTGAATCTGATTGGGCTGGCGGACCAGCGTATCGTGGGAGACGCCGTTGCCATCGGGGCCGTGATCGAAATGCCCCCAGTCGTCCATCCCGGCCGGCCGGGGCTTAGTCACGACCTCGCCGCCCAGATACGCCGCCCCGCCCGGCGCCAGCACGCGCACGATCTCATCGCGCGGCACATCCTTCAGCAATTCCGGCCGGGCGATCAGCAGATTTGCCATATTGTCGGCATACGGCAGGGCCCTGAGCGAACTCACGCGCGTGACCGACGCCAACGGATAGAGCCCGCGTTGCTGGATCGCCGTGCGCGACCGGACCAGCGCAACATCATCCAGCGCCAGCCCATGAACGAGCATCCTGCCCGTGTCGGCCAGCGCCATCTCCACCTGTCCATCGGTTGTGCCCAGATGTACGGCCAACCCCACGTCGATCTTCGTCATCCGCAAGGCATCCGCAGCCAAGTCTGCCCGTGCGGTCGTCACGATCGCGCCAAGGCTTACAAGAGCCAGCAGCAGCCTGTTCATGCCGATTCTTACCCCTCATCGGAAAGACATGTTGCCAGAGCACCCATCTATCTGAAGCGGAAGCGTCAGCGCCCGCCCAGGACAAGCGGGTCAGATCCCACTCCCGCACGCGATGCGCAGCTTGGCCAGCGCCGTCACTTCAATCTCCCGCACCCTCTGTTTACTCAACCCCAGCCGCTGCGCCACCTGTTCATAGGTCGCCGGCTCGCGCGACTGTTCTAGCCCGAAGTGTGCCGAAAGCACCGTGCGCTCGCGCTCACTGAGGCGCGAGAGGAGCACGCCCACCTGTTCGCGGTCGGCCAGCCGCGATGCTGCCAGCGTCATCTGCTCGTCCGGCACGCTGCGCAGCAGGTCCGCATCGTCGATGCCGACACCGCGCCCGCGCGACATTTGCGGCACCGCCCGCGCGAAGCTCTTCATCAACGCCCACGTGGCATAGGTGCTGAAGCGGTTGCCCCGGCCGATGTCGAAGCTGTCGGCCGCGTGCATCAGCACCAGCGAGCCCTCGCTCAGCAGTTCCGGCAGGCCCGGGCCGCCGCGCAGGTGGCGCTTGGCGACGCTCACGACAAGCCGCAGGTTGGCGCGCACAATGGCGTTTCGCGCCTCGGCCGCCAGGGACAACTGCCGCTCCAGCGCATCGAGGTCGCGTTTTCGCGCCAGCTCGGGATCGAGCCGGCCTCGCAGTTGCGCGAACTGGAACTTATGGTAGTTGAACTGGAGGAACAGCGCCCGCTCGCGCGATCGCGTCAGCAGCGGCGTGCGATAGAGCTCCTGCAAGTGCGGCGGCAGATTGGCGGGGATGCGCAGCTCCTCCCGCGGCGGCGACGCCGGCAGCTCATCCTGCGCCAGCAGCGATGCAATCACCGGCTCGGCATCCGGCTGGTGGAACAGCGCATCGTCGAAGAACTGCTCCTTGCGCGGCGCAGGCGCGACACTTGCGCTTCGAGCAGCTCGTGGTAGATCGCGGACCGCGGCACGCCATGCTCGCGGGCCAGCTCGATCACCGGGCGCTCGCCGCGCCAGGCGCTTACCATGGCACTGCGCTGATCGGCAGGCATGTCGCCGTGTACGCGAGGCAGGATCGCCTCATCGGGATGATCCAGGTCGAACTTGCGCAGCGTGTGCAGGATCGTGAGCGGCGAGCGATGCGCAATGCGCGCCAGCCGCCGGAGCATCAAGCCCAGGCAGCAGCGCGACCCAGCCAACCGCCGCGCGTGCCGGACGATCATGGCCAGCTCGCCCTGATCGACCTGCGAGATATTGACCGGGCCCACATCGGACTCGTCGAGCGCACAGGAACCGCTCGACGCTGCTCAGGAGGAAACCCACCCGGCGCTTGCCGTCGGCGAAGATGAACCGCCGCGCCGGCAGGCCGCGCCGCCGCCAGCGCTGGATCGTCTTGCTGGTGACGCTGAAGCGATCGCAGACATCCTCGATGCTCAGCACCGGCTGAGCGGTGTGCGAAACATCGAGCTGCAACGTGGCGCTGACGCGCTCGATCAGCAGCCCCAGGTCGTGCTGAAGCGCCAGGCCGGTCAGCAGCGAGTCGCCGGCGAGCTTTGGGCGGTAATCCGTGATGCGGTAGATGATGAAATCGAGGGGATAGGCCTTGGCGGGATCGATACTGTGCAAGAGGTCCTCGGCCCGAGCGATCTGCTCAATTCGCACGTCGTAGGGTGCAAAAGCAAGTTGCCGGGCGAGCTGGGCGATGCTATCCAGCCGAAAGTTCGCCATCATCTTAATTATCCGCCACTTACGTTTATCGGTCAAGGATGAACCTGGTCTTTGGGAAAACATTTCGGTTCATCCGCAAAGCCGGCATCGGCGAGCACTTGCATCGCACGAGAAGGTGCAGGGGCTGTCATTTATGTCTTTACGTGATCCAGAAGCCACACCGCCATCGGCCCATACAGAAATACGGGCATCCAAGCCATGATGATCGGCCAGTGATCGGCAAGCTGAGGGATGATCGGGGACTGGCCGGCCATCTTCTGGCAGGAGAAAATCGTCACGAGGCACGAGCCGCAGAAGAAGACGCACCGCGCCGCCGCCAGCTTCAACTGCTGGGGCTCGCGCGTCAGGACCGTCGCCATCGCCAGCAGGAGCATGATCATGTTCATCATCACCTGCACTGCTCCGCGCGTGTGCTTCACGCGCAGCAGGTCGGCCGCGCCATAGCTGCGCGGCGCTTGAGCAGCTCGTTGATGTGTTGCGTCGATAGAAGATCCACGTAACTGGCATTGCGGTAGAGCTGGATCTCGTCGGGCGTGATGGTCTCGCTGCCATAGTCGGCAACATCCGTCGTGCATACTTCGCCATCGGGGCTGCTCAGGTCATCCTCCTGACCATTGACCAGCCGCCAGACGCGCCGGGCGGGCTCCCACACGGCGGAGTCGGCCCGGATCTGGCACACGGGGCGGTCATCGCCGCCGACCACGACCAGGCTCAGCGCATCCATGCGCGGCGGGTTCTGCGCGGATAAAACCGCGAGGCGAAAAGCCTTGCCTCGCCTCCGCGGGTCTCGCCGGCGTGCATCGCGTTGACCTGGAACCAGTCAACGTCCACTCCATAGTCCGGCTTGCGCACCAGCTTGGAGATGACCTTGGGAATGACCATTTCCTGGTCAACCCACACCAGCCCGTTGAGCACGAGCGCCACCACCACCATCGGCGCTGCCACGCGCAGCATTGGCACGCCCGTGGACAACAGCGCGCCCAGTTCGTTGAACCGCACCATTCGCATGATAGTGAACGCCGCCGCCACCACGGGGATCACGCTGCCCAGGTAGAGGAAATACAGCAGCGACTGGTAGAAGTAAAAATCGGCGGTGTAGCGAATCAGGTGAAAGACCGCCGCCAGCCCCGAATAGCCCATCTTGGTGTTGACTTCGACGAGCTCGTGGAACTTGATGACCATGTCCAGCGCAACGAACATCCCCACCAGCACGAAGAAGCTGATGAGGTAGTTTCGGATGAACGATCCGGCGACATATCGGTCGAGCAACTTCATTCGTCTTTTCTCTAATACCTTTGCAGCCTGCCCAGCAGCCACGCCGCCAGTCCGAAAACCGCCACGTTGCCACCCCAGATCAGCCCCAGGCCCAGCCTCATGTTGCGGTAGTCCGACTGGCTGACGTGCGAGCCGGTGGCAATCAGGAGGATGCAGATCAGCGCCGGCACGACGCTCAGGGCGAAGGCGCTGAGATAGTCGCCGGCCCGGAACGTCATGCCGATGGCGCATCCGATCACCACCAGGATCAGGCAGCCCACCGCAAACGCGCCGCGCCCGTGAATTTCCGCGACGATCTCGGCCTGCAGGTTGCGGACCTTGCGATCGAGCTTCGTCGCCTCCTCATTCCGCAGCCCCGTCTTGTTCAGATACTGCTCGGGGGTCAGCGATTCATCCGATCGCAGTTCCGGCGGCGTCGGCACCGAGAACGGCCGCTTGGCGGTCCTGGCGATGTCGAACTCCAGCCACATCACGTGCCGCTCGAGGTCCGACTGCGCCGTCACGACCATTTCCCGCGCCTTGTCAACGGTGCTGACCTTGTTGTAGGTCCGCGCCAGCCACACATCCGCGGCGGCCGCGGGCGAGAAGAGCACCAACTTCGATTCGCCCCATTTCGGCGGCCGGATTCTCGCCCCGCCCTTGAGGGCGATGGTGTAGCTTTCGCCGCCGGTGTTCTCGAAAACCGACTCGCGCGAGCCGGTCTTCAGCGACGTCTGCACCATTTCCAGGAACTTCAGTTCCTGGGTCTGCCGCAGGACCTGCGCGTGGAGATTGCGCACCTCCCGATGGCCGGTCGGATTGCGATAGAGCCGCTTGAGCTGGTCGTTGGTCATGAAACGGGGTGTGTCCTGCACCGGCGAGGGAAGTCTCACCGGCCCGAACTCCACGGCCTCCAGCCCCGCGATCGTCGAGCCCTCCGGCCGCCGCGGCACCTTCACGCCGCCGCGAAGTTGCGCCCACAGCTCCACCGCGTCATCTCCCTGGCGGATGTGCAGTTCCGCCTCCCGCGCCACGAAGAATTCCGCGGGCGAGTAGACCTTCTTCTCATCCTGCTTGTAGGAGCAGAACATCGGGTGCAGCAGCAGGACAACTTCCTCATCGGGCGAGTCTTGCGGCGGCGGCAGGATGCGCGCCTCTTCGGCATTGATCACGTAACGCTCGAACTTGATCTGATGCGCGCTCTCGATTTTCTTCCTGATTCCCTCGGCGGCGCTGGCGTAGATCACCTTCTCGGCCTTGAGCATGTAGTACGGCACGACGTACGACATCGAAAACACGCTCACCAGCGCCAGCATCAATCCCAGCGCCACCGCCGGCATGGCCAGCGTCAGGCAGCTTATCCCCGCCGCCCGGCACGCGGTGAGCTCGTTGTCGGCCGACAGACGCCCGTACACCACCGTGGTCGCGAACAGCGCCGAGAACGACAGCGAATACGTCAGCATCGCCGGGAGAAAGCACGCCAGAAGCATCACGATCTGCTTGCCCGAGAGCCCGAACTGCATCAGCGGCTTGAGCAGCCCGCCAAAGCTCAGCAGTCCGGCCAGCACCAGGGACGTGGCCAGAAAGAGGCGCAGCAGTGCGCGCATGACGTACCAGAAGAGCGTGCGGCTCATGCGCGGGCCTCCCGGGGTGTGGCGGTGGCGGCGCACCTCGCCAACTGCCCGTTCACGGCGGCCGCCATCAGCTCGCTGATGGGCGAATCCTGGGTGCGCAGGGCCTTGGCCGAGAACGCCAGGGGAAGCGAGGATGCGACAGAATTGCTCATGTTCACTGACCCGGCGAGGATGAATCGCCGGGAGTCGGGCATGGTACAGCCCCGCCAAGCCTTGTTCAACGCGATTGCCCGATTGCGTGTCGATTGCGCCCGTGGTTTGCAGCGAGCGGATTGCACTATCGGACCCGTAGAAACGATATGGATGAGGTTGACGGCAAAATCTTTATGAAGATGATGCCCCGAACTTATGTGGCCAGCGGCCGGAGCCGATAGCATTAGCGTCGCTCGGCCGCCGGCAACCATTGCTGTCCGGTGACGGCGATCGGTACCTGTCATCTTTTTTTCAGTAAAGAGGAGTAGGCATGCTTCTGACCAAGCACGAAGGCGAAACATTCCAGAACCAGACCGTGTACATCAGCGGCCAGGCGTTTATCCGCTGCAAGTTTGTGGCGTGTACGCTGGTGCTGCGCGAGACGATCTATCACCTGGAAGGCTGCACGTTTGAGCGTTGCAACTGGCACGTGGACTGGGTGCTGATGTGGGGCAGCCCGGAGTCGCTGCGCGAGATCAAGGCGCTGGTTAGCCTCATGGAGCAGGCCCAGGCGCAGCAGCTTCCGCAGGCGACGGCGGCCGTTCAGGCGGTCCAGGGCGGGCAGCCGCAGGTGCAACCGGCGCAGGCCGAGTAGCACGATCACGGGACAGTAAACGAGGTACCTCGTCCGCACGGACGGAACGGCGGGCCCGCATTTCGATGCGGGCCCGCCGGTCTTTTTTGGCGGGGATTCACCGCGGAGGTTGCCGAGGTGGGTTCGTTTGGTAAAAACACGAAGAGGCGAAGGCGCGAAGGGGTGGGACTGGGTTCGTTTGGCAAATCGGTATTCGCGGGAGCGGGGAGCGGCGACTGCTGCCGGGGGCGCGAACGGCGGCACGGCGCGGGAGGCGGGGATTGAGGTGATGGGCGGTGCGGAATACATGGTGGATGGAAGGAGATGGGTCAGAGGGGATAACGCGGGAGGGGCGGGGATTATTCCCCGAACTTGTTGCGTATTTTACATGTGTGTTGCGTTCAGGGTGGAGGGCAATCGCGTTTGCGTCACGCGTCGTTCGTAAGGGCGGCTTTAGCCGCCGGGAAGGACCCCTGCGGCGGCTAAAGCCGCCCCTACAACTCAAATGCGATTGCCCTGGTTCGGCGCAATAGCGGCATTCTCTTGCAGCGCGGGCCGGCCAAGTGGTAACATATCCGTGTGGGCGGCATTTGTGGGGCTACGAATGACAGCGCGTGCGGCCCCGCCGCGTATTGCAAGTTGGAGCGAAATCCGGGAAAGGCGGAAACTCCGCTGACGTGGTGTTGTCAGCCACGGCCGATAGGCTTGGCCGCGGAGAAGGAGGTCGGGCGCATGGAGTATTACGCGCATTCGGGCAATTCGAGGCCGCCGGACTTCAGCGACTGGCAGAAGCTGAAGGAGCATCTGGTTAATGTGGCGAAGTTGGCGCGACGGTTTGCGTTGGAGGCAAGGCCGTGCGATCGCGCGTTCGCTCGGGCTGCGCATGTGGCGGGAATGCTGCATGATCTGGGGAAATATCATCCACAATGGCAGCAATGGGCCTTCGAATACGTCCGCCGAAAGAGCGGTGTTGTTCCAGATTGCGCTGTCGCACGCACGGACTACGACCCGGGCTGCCAAGCTGATCGCGAACTGGAAATTGAGGTAACGCAGGCAGTTGGCAGCCGGCCGCATCACTCATCCGCAGGCGCGATCGAGGCCCAACGGGCCGATGAGTCAATGGGCGTGCCTCTGGCCCTCGCTGGTCATCATTCGGGTCTACCGGACATCTGCGACCTACCCAGCCGGACATCGTTGTCGTTGGACATCCTCGCTGGTCATCATTCGGGTCTACCGGACATCTGCGGCCTCGAAAAACGGCTTGAAAACGAGCGGAAGCTATATGAGCCATTCTGTCGTCGCCGCGGCGCGGGAGCTTGGGTCCCTGGACGCATTGCGCGTCGCAAACACTGCGTTCGGAGATGGCAACTGCACGCTGGCCATGGAGACGGCCATCCGCCTGCTGTTTTCGTGTGTGATCGACGCTGATCGGCGCGATGCCAGCGGAAGGACTGAGGACGCCCCAAGCGCGTGGAGTCCGGAAGATTTGCTGCGCCGGTTGGACAGCGCGGTCAGCAGACTAACGAGAAGACCGCTCGATGATCGGGTGCGGCAGCTCCGCAATCGCGTCTATGATCGGTGTCTGGAGCAGGCTTCACAGCCCAGGGGAGCATTCACGCTGACGGTGCCTACTGGCGGCGGCAAGACCCTCGCGTCGATGGCCTTTGCACTGAAACACGCATCCACTCACGCGCTAGACCGCGTCATCGTGGTCATTCCTTACATCAGCATCATCGAGCAGAATGCAGCCATCTACCGCGAAATCTTCGGCGAGGATGTGGTTCTTGAACACCACAGCAACGTGGCGATTCCGTCGGAGGGCGAATCCGAAGACGCGGTCGGGCAGGCGACGGAAGACTGGGATGCCCGGATCATCGTGACCACGAGCGTACGGTTCTTCGAGAGCCTTTTCAGCAACCGGGCAACGGATTGCCGCCGTGTGCATCGGATAGCCAACAGTGTGATCATCTTCGATGAGGTGCAAACGCTTCCCGTCGGATTGATGTCGCCGATGCTGGACATGATGAAACGGCTGCTGGACTACATGCGGTCTTCTCTTGTCCTCTGCACTGCCACTCAGCCGGCGCTGACAGAGCGCGATGGCTTCCCAATTGGGTTCACCAACTGCCGCGAGATCATGGGAAGCGTTGAGGATGTTCGCGAACTCTTCCGGCTGGTGGAGCACCGCTGGCGCCTACCAGCCGGTGGAGTTCCCAAGCTGACCTTGCAGGAAGTGGCGGACAGGATGAGCAAGCGCGGGAGGGCGCTGGCGATCGTTAACACGAAACGTCATGCGCGCGAGCTTTTCGCGATCTTGCACGCGCCACGCGAGAGCGGTTGCTTCCCGATCCCGTTGTTCCATCTTTCGACCGCGATGTGCCCGGCGCACCGTCGCGAAGTGCTGGACGCCGTTCGGTCGATTCCAAGGGATCGTCCCTGCCTGCTCGTTGCGACGCAGTGCGTGGAGGCAGGCGTGGACCTCGACTTCCCACTGGTGCTGCGGGCATTGGGGCCGCTGGACTCGTGCGCCCAGGCGGCGGGTCGGTGCAATCGAGAGGGCAAAGGCGACGGGGAGTTTGTGATTTTCCTGCCCGAGCAGCACTCCATGCCGCCGAGCATCCCCTACCAGAGCGGGGCCAAACTCGCGGGCAGCATGTTGAGCGGCGCCGAGCCTGTCGATCTAGCCGACCCCGCGTGCTACGCGCGGTATTTCCGGAGCCTCTACAACATCATCGGACCAGACGGCTGGGATGAGGAGCAAATCCAGCAAATGCGCGCGGAGTGGCGGTTCCCCGAGGTGGCACGCAAGTTCAAGCTTATCGAGCCGTCGCAGTCCGTTATCGTCAACTACGGGAACGCATTACACCTGCTTGAACTGCTGCGCCAATGCGGTCCCTCGAAGCGGCTGTTCCGAAAGCTTCAGCAGTTCAGCGTTAACATCTATTCACGCTATGCCGCGGAGCAGAAGCGTCTGATCGAAGATGGCCCATTCGGTTTGCAGCTATGGATCAGCTCGTTCTACGACCTCGACGTGGGCATACGAACCGAACTGGACGTCAACAAGACTGTTGTGTGAAGGGAAGTGGGTATGCGAATCGACCCGGAAGAATACCCGGTGCATGTGAAGGTTTCCGGCGACTGGGCTTGTTTCACCCGTCCGGAGTTGAAAGTGGAGCGAGTGAGCTACCCGGTGATGACACCGTCCGCGGCACGCGGGATTCTCGAAGCCATCTTCTGGAAGCGGCAGTTGTTCCGATGGAACGTTCGCTGCATTGCCGTGCTGAAGCCGATTCAGTTCAGCGGCATCCGACGCAACGAGGTCAAGAAGCGGCTCTCGCGGCAGGTCAGATCGATGCGCATCGCGCCTTTGCAGGCAGACGATCCTGACTGCCGGGACCAGCGCAACACGGTGGCCCTTCGCGATGTGGCGTATATCATTACTGCCACGATCCACCTCATGGGGCAGCAGAGGCATCCCATTGGGCATGCCAACCCGTACCACGAATACCAGGCACGGTTTCGTGACCGCGTGCGACGCGGGGGTTGTTACGCGCGGCCCGTACTCGGCTGCCGCGAGTTCGCGGCCGATTTCGGCCCGGCCGAGCCAGAGGAGTCAGAGAGGGGAATCGATCGGACCGAACCCCTTGGGCTCATGTTTTACGATTTCTTTGATATTGCTGACCATGCCGAGGAGCAGCAGGCCAAGCCGCGATTCTTCCCCGCAGCGCTGGACACGGGACGCCTTGCTATCGACCGCAGCACAGTAATGCCGCGCCTTATGGAATTGAGGGAGCCATGATACTGCAGGAACTGCGTAAGCTTTCGCACGCGGCTGGGTGGCAGGAATCTGGCGGCTTTGCCGACAAGACCGTCCATTTTCTACTCATGATCACGCCAGAAGGTGAACCCCTGCGAAAAGCCGATGGCTCGCTGGATTGCTGGTTTCCGCTGCTGGCGGGCGAAGACAAGCACGGCAAGGCGTCCCTTGGACGTTCATACGCCGATCGGCCGGAGAGTCTTCGGCGGAATCAGAGCGACTTCGGCGCTGACTGCTTTGTCGGGCGTGCCGATCGGTTGGTACTCGCGAGAGTTGAAGACAACGCTGGGAAGTGTCGCCAAGCGACGGCGCAACTAGCGGCCGACAAATCTGAGGTGATCATCGGTCTGCTGCCAGTAAGACAGTTCTACGAACGGCTGTTACGTCAAGATGGCACGCTGGCGGGTGAGCTTCGCAAATCCCTCGTTGAGGCCCTCGTCCCCTTCCAGCCCAAGCCCCGGCCCGGCAAGTTGCCGAAGCTCAAGCTGCCCGACCTACAGGAAATCGCCTTGTGCATCACGACCGACGACCGCCGGCCGGTCTTCGACATGCCGGCTGTTCGGACTATGTGGCGCGGCCGGTCTGCTGGCGGCTCGGCGTCTGCCGTATTCGGCGACACGCACTGCCTCTGCTGCGGACTGCCGTGTACCCCCGATCGCATACACAAACGCGTTATCAAAGGGCTGCCCGGGCCCGGAAGTAAGGGCGTCTCGCTGATGTCCTACAACAAAGATCCTTTTCAGTCACATGGTCTGCAAGATTGTTTCAATGCTCCGATGTGCCGCGACTGCGTCGATTCCTACACGATTGCTTTGAACAATCTGCTCAAGAACAAGCCGCCTCGCGGTGGAGGGGCCAGATACGGCGGAAGTGAGAAGCTCGCAGGCTTGGCCTTTGTGTACTGGTTCCGGAACCCGGATTCGCTGCGCCCGATAGATCGGGTCCTCAACGGCGTCAAGCATCTTGAGCAGAGGTTCGGCGCCTTGCAGACGGGATCGGACCTATCTGTCCAGAGCCGCGCCAACAGATTCTTCCTGGCCGTAATGTCGGCTCCCAATCCCGGGCGTGCGGCTATTCATGATTGGTTTGACGAGTCGCTCGAGCGCGTTGACGCGAACTTGGCCGAATGGTTCGAGAGCACTGAGATCATTCGTCCTTACGGCGGCAAGTTCGCCGAACCAGTGCGTTTGGCCGATCCGGGCAAAGGCGTGAAGGGTGCTGCGTGGGCCGAGATTATGGACAGGCACATTCCGTCTGCCCTCGGGCGGGAGATCAAGGACCGAGAAAAGATTCGCAGGTT
This sequence comes from uncultured Phycisphaerales bacterium, assembly GCA_963836515.1. Lineage (GTDB taxonomy): Bacteria > Planctomycetota > Phycisphaerae > Tepidisphaerales > Tepidisphaeraceae > CAWIJX01. Next base: position 1,461,306 of record CAWIJX010000003.1, on the reverse strand, counting down.
GGGGATGAAGTGGGACGTCCAGAAGGACACGATTCTGGCGGTCTTTGAGAGAGCCTTACTTGGACGGACGCTGCCGCTGAGCATTGCGCATTCTGCGCTGGACCGACTGCGTGAAGGAATCCACGACGCGAAGGAAAAGAAGCGATCCGCTCTACCAGGCTTCACGACCGCTCGGTTGGGCCTGATGAAAGCGGTTCTTAACGATCATCCAGAGGTCTTACACGAAGGGAGACCGATTATGGCCGGACTCGAACGAGACCGGGGCGACCCGGCGTATGTGTGTGGACGGTTGCTCGCGATTTTGAGCCGCATTCAGGCCAAGGCGACGAGCAATCGAGGCGACGATGAGGAGAAGGAGCGGAAGCTCTGTGCCAACGTCGTCTCGCGGTACTACGGGGCGGCTTCATCCAGGCCGGCGACGGGCCTATACCTGCCGCTACGAATGCATGTACATCACCTGAGCAAGTTGGACCGCGACGATCCGGCAGAGGCAACGTTACGCCGAAAGGATCTGCAGGAGACGATGCACTGGGTGAGCAACTTACCCAGAACGCTTTCGCCGGCGCAGCAATGCGTCTTCGCTATCGGCTTCGAACATCAGATGGCTGAGTTCTTCCGAAAGAAGAAGAACGAAGGCACTGCCCGAAAACAGGCCGACACCACCCTCGACACTGGCAACCTCAACACAGAAGGGAAGGAATAGAACATGGCAACGCAGAACCAGAGCAACGAGTTTGATCCGAAACCGACCGAGCGTCGGTACGACTTCGTCCTGCTATTCCAAGTACAGGATGCGAACCCCAACGGCGACCCAGAATGCTGGGAACCTGCCACGAACCGATCCATTGACGCAGGAAGGTCTGGTGACCGACGTTTCGATCAAGCGGAAGTGGCGAGACTATGTCTTCGAAATGAAGCGGATGGAACGAGAGGCGTGGAAGCCTTGGAAGGAGGATGGATCATCTACTGACCCAGGGTACGACATTTTCGTTCGCCATAGCGGAGTTCTAGCGAACCAGCAACGCGTGGCAATCGCCGACTCTCAGAAGACCGGTTTTGACGGGGCAAAGCCCATTGAGAAGAAGGACAAGGAGCGCGACAAGAAGATCGGCGCCGCAACCGAGGCCGCCTGTCGCCGATTTGTTGATGTCCGCACGTTTGGCGCTGTGATGACAACCGGCAAGGTTGACAAGGTCAAAGACAAGCCTGATGCCGGAGCCGAGAAGAGTCAGCAAAAGGAGGAAAAGGCTGAATGGAATTGCGGGCAAGTGAAGGGTCCTGTTCAGCTCACCTTTGCCCGCTCAGTCCACAAGATCGCCCCCGTCCAATGGTCGATCACGCGCGTTGCCCAGACAAACCCCGGCGACAACCAAGCGACCGAGGGCGGGGAATCCGAACACGGCACTTTTGGCCAAAAACCAACGATCGGCTACGCACTCTATCGCGCTCATGGCTTTGTCAGCGCTTCCTTGGCCGAAAAGACCTGGTTCGGCCCGAAGGATCTCCAGTTGCTCTTCGAGGCCTTGGCCAACATGTACGACCGCCACCATTCATCGAGCGCGGGAATGCAGTCCACCGTTGCTCTCTACGTGTTCGAGCACAACGACAAGTACGGAAAGTACCATGCCCATCGTCTCCTTGATGCGATCAAGACGGACAAGAACGAGAAGGGACCTTGGGTTAAGGAATACCCGACGAAGCCTGAATGCTTCTGTATCAAGCACGACTTCTCTGGGTTCAAGGAGTCGAAGGTTCCCGACGGTGTGACGCTCTGGAAATGGGATTTCGACGACCGGAAACTCGTTCAGGTGGCGAAAGGCCAAGAGAACCCGGCGCAACCCAATGTCTGACGACCCCATCCAACTTCGCCTGCTCAACGACTTCCTCTACTGCCCCCGTCGCTGCGCGCTGCATCGCATCGACGATGTCTGGGTCGATAACGCCCACACCGTCTCAGGCACTCTCGCCCACGAGCATGCGGATGATCCGGGGTATCGGCAGACGCTGGATGCGGCCGGCGGGGCGCTGCGGGTGGAACGGGCGCTGCCGCTGTTTTGTCACAGGCTCAACCTGGTCGGGAAGGCCGACATTGTCGAGTTTCATGCCGATCCGGGCGGCGGGCCGGCGATTCCCGTGCCGGTGGATTACAAGCTTGGGCCGCGGCGCAAGTGGGATAATGACGATGTGCAGCTCTGCGCAGGGGATCTGCCTGGAGGAGATGTTCGGCGTGGGCGTGCCGGCCGGGGCGGTGTATCACGCCTCGTCGCGGCGGCGGCGGGGTGTGCCGTTCACGGCCGAGCTGCGCGAGCTGACCCTGCGGACGACGGAGGAGTTGCGCGATCTGCTGAGCGGGACAACGGTGCCGGCGGCCGAGCTTCGGCCGCAATGCGAGGGGTGTTCGCTGCACGCGGTGTGTCTGCCGGAGTTGACGCAGTCGGCGGGGTCGCTGGACCGGCACTGGGCAGCGCTGTTCGCGCGCGATCCGCCGGGAGTGAGGGAGCCGCCGAATCCGTTTGCGTAGGGGTGAAAACACGAAGAAGCGAAGACACGAAGAGGAGAGCAGATAGTGGAGAGCAGATAGTAGATAGTAGATAGTAGATAGTACATAGTAGATAGTAGATAGTGGATAGTGGATAGTAGATAGTGGATAGTGGATAGTGGATAGCAGATAGTGGGTCGCAACTGGCAACTGACCACTGGCAACTGGCAACTGGCAACTGACTGCCCCCCCATGGATGAAGTTCAGCTCAATACCCTCTACGTCGTGACCGAAGGCGCGTATCTGCATCGGGACGGGCAGACGATCGCCATCGAGATCAACCACGCCACCGTTCTGCGCGTGCCGATTCACATGATCGATTCCATCGCGTGTTTCGGGCACATCATGGTCAGCCCGCAGCTCATGGAGTTTTGCGCGGAGCAGCAGATCGCGATGAATTTCCTGACGGCGACGGGGCGGCTGATGGCGCGCGTGGATGCGCCGGGCTCGGGCAACGTGCAGCTTCGGCGGCGGCAGTTTCGGCTGGCGGATGATGCGGAGTTCAGCCTGGGGCTGTCGAAGGCGATCGTGGCGGGGAAGGTGCAGAATGCGCGGAACAACCTGCTGCGATCCGCGCGGGACATTGCCGATGGCGCGGCGGCGCAGAGGCTGCGGACGGCGGCCGAACTGCTGGCGGGGAGCGTGGACGCGGTGGCCGGGGCGGGCACGCTGGATGGGGCCCGCGGGATTGAGGGCGATGCGGCGCGGGTTTATTTCGAGCATTTTGCGCTGATGACGCCCGATGCGGCCGGCGGGCTGCGATATGTGAAGCGATCGCGGCAGCCGCCGCTGGATGCGGTGAATTCGCTGCTGTCGCTGTTTTACAGCATCCTGACGCACGACTGCGTGGCGGCGCTGGTGGCGGCGGGGCTGGACCCGTCGGTGGGGTTTTTCCACGAGGACCGGCCGGGGCGGCCGTCGCTGGCGCTGGATCTGATGGAGGAGTTCCGGGCGGTGGTGGATCGGTTTGTCATCACGCTCATCAACCGCAAGCAGGTGGGCGAGGGTGATTTCGTCACCCGGCCGGGCGGCGCGGTGGAGCTGAGCGAGGCGGCACGGAAGCGGATCATCGCGGCGTATCAGGAAGCGCAAGCAGGAACGGCGGATGCACCCGTATCTGGAGCAGGAGTCGCCGATTGGGCGGTTTCCGGCGTTGCAGGCGCGGATATTGGCGCGGCACGTGCGCGGGGATCTGGCGCATTATGTGCCGCTGGTGATGAAATGAGGTGAGATCTTAACTTTGAAATCTGATATGCTTGACGCACCATGCTGATCCTCGTCACGTACGATGTGAACACGGTGGACAGCGCCGGAAGGCGGCGGCTGCGGCGGGTGGCGAGGTGCTGCGAGGATTTTGGCGTTCGCGTGCAATATTCGGTGTTCGAGTGTCGCGTGGGCGACAAGCAGTGGGTTATACTGAAGGATCGGCTGCAGAAAGAGATCGACCCGGCCAAGGACTCGCTGAGGTTCTATTTCCTGGCGGAGGATGCCGTCGGGCGGACGGAACACATGGGCGTTCGCGAGCCGCGCGATCTGACGGAGCCGCTGGTGATCTAACCGGCGGCGATACGGCACGATCCGGGCAGGCCGGATAGCGGCCAGACGGAATCGCGAACCCCCAGCGCGCGGAAGGCCGGGGGGTTCGCACGGCGACGGTGGTCTTTGACAACTGAACAGTTAGGATGATTGGGAGGGATGTGGAATGATGGCGATGTCGATGAAGTTGGCCAGGTTCGTGCGATGCCCTGCGGCGGGCCTGGGCTGGACAGTGGTTGAAACAGGGCCGTTCCCAAGCGGCGTCGCCGCTTGGGCGGATTGAAACAAGGGAGTTCCTCTGGATGTGCTGTGGGAGACGGGTTCCCAAGCGGCGTCGCCGCTTGGGCGGATTGAAACGAGAAGGCGCTGACCATCACCAAGGCCCGCGCTGGTTCCCAAGCGGCGTCGCCGCTTGGGCGGATTGAAACGCTCTTCGTTCAGCCCGTATAGTTGCTCCGCCATGGTTCCCAAGCGGCGTCGCCGCTTGGGCGGATTGAAACGCGGTGTACTACAGCTACGCGACGGGGGCATACGTGTTCCCAAGCGGCGTCGCCGCTTGGGCGGATTGAAACGACAAGGACATCGTTCTGCTGCTGTCGGTGACGAGTTCCCAAGCGGCGTCGCCGCTTGGGCGGATTGAAACGGCACGAACATTTGGCGGATGAGGATTTCGCCCGGTTCCCAAGCGGCGTCGCCGCTTGGGCGGATTGAAACTCGCGACAACCAGGGCGGCACGGGCCAGACCGTGTTCCCAAGCGGCGTCGCCGCTTGGGCGGATTGAAACCGGAGCGCGATGCTCGCCAGCCTCCGGCCGACCGGTTCCCAAGCGGCGTCGCCGCTTGGGCGGATTGAAACGGGCGGCATCGGGTCGCGTGCATCCCTGCACGGTGTTCCCAAGCGGCGTCGCCGCTTGGGCGGATTGAAACCAGGTCCGAGAGATCAGTCCACACGCCGGCCACGTTCCCAAGCGGCGTCGCCGCTTGGGCGGATTGAAACGCAATCCGGGCCATCGCCTTCTCAGAACCACCCTGGTTCCCAAGCGGCGTCGCCGCTTGGGCGGATTGAAACCTGGAGGGTGTAGGCGTCGTAATCCTTGCCGTTGTTCCCAAGCGGCGTCGCCGCTTGGGCGGATTGAAACGAGGACGGAACTTGATGATCTGGCCGAGGCGGCGTTCCCAAGCGGCGTCGCCGCTTGGGCGGATTGAAACAGTCCCGCCACCGACGCATCGTTTTTCGGCATCGTTCCCAAGCGGCGTCGCCGCTTGGGCGGATTGAAACGGATCCACCGCCGCATCCGTGCCCGATCCGGCCGGTTCCCAAGCGGCGTCGCCGCTTGGGCGGATTGAAACGTCTGCGCCCGCTGTTTTTCCCACGATTTCTGTTGTTCCCAAGCGGCGTCGCCGCTTGGGCGGATTGAAACACATCCGCATCGGGAACGACGCATTGATTTTTGCGTTCCCAAGCGGCGTCGCCGCTTGGGCGGATTGAAACGCCACGGTGGAGATTTTCGGATCGGTCCGCCCCGTTCCCAAGCGGCGTCGCCGCTTGGGCGGATTGAAACACACAGCCGATGCGAAACCGGGGACGGTCAGTATGTTCCCAAGCGGCGTCGCCGCTTGGGCGGATTGAAACCGAATCGCCAACGGCCTGGGCATCGACCGGGAGGTTCCCAAGCGGCGTCGCCGCTTGGGCGGATTGAAACATCGATGAGGCGAGCGAAATTCGGTCGGCCAGCGTTCCCAAGCGGCGTCGCCGCTTGGGCGGATTGAAACGATTCTCCGGCGTGTCCTTCATGCCGGGGATCGGTTCCCAAGCGGCGTCGCCGCTTGGGCGGATTGAAACTACGCGGGCCGCTGAGGCGTGTCGCGGCGTTGGCGTTCCCAAGCGGCGTCGCCGCTTGGGCGGATTGAAACTACGCGGGCCGCTGAGGCGTGTCGCGGCGTTGGCGTTCCCAAGCGGCGTCGCCGCTTGGGCGGATTGAAACGACCACGCGCTGCAAGGAACGGGCCAGATCCGCGTTCCCAAGCGGCGTCGCCGCTTGGGCGGATTGAAACGGGCATCCGCGTGGCTCGGGGAGGTGGGTACGTGTTCCCAAGCGGCGTCGCCGCTTGGGCGGATTGAAACGATCACGGAGGATCGAGCGCGAGCCGACTACGCCGTTCCCAAGCGGCGTCGCCGCTTGGGCGGATTGAAACTCCGCGCTCGGCAAGAGCTTCGCGACGCGCACGTAGTTCCCAAGCGGCGTCGCCGCTTGGGCGGATTGAAACATCCGTGCCGACCGTCTCATCCTACCCATCGCGAGTTCCCAAGCGGCGTCGCCGCTTGGGCGGATTGAAACTGGATCGAGAACTTCGGCTGCTACACGGACGGAAGTTCCCAAGCGGCGTCGCCGCTTGGGCGGATTGAAACCCACTCTCGCCCTCGGACTGAACCGACGAACCACGTTCCCAAGCGGCGTCGCCGCTTGGGCGGATTGAAACACGCCCGGCCGACGCCGAGCGGCGAGCGGAGCCGTTCCCAAGCGGCGTCGCCGCTTGGGCGGATTGAAACCGATCACCGACCACCAACGTCCCCGGCACTCTCGTTCCCAAGCGGCGTCGCCGCTTGGGCGGATTGAAACTTGCCGTGCGAAGCCGTGTTCAGATAGAGGAACTGTTCCCAAGCGGCGTCGCCGCTTGGGCGGATTGAAACCCGTCGCAGCCGGGGCAGACGTAGCACTGGATTCTGTTCCCAAGCGGCGTCGCCGCTTGGGCGGATTGAAACGCGACATGAACAGCACATCCGGGGTCTTGCCGGGTTCCCAAGCGGCGTCGCCGCTTGGGCGGATTGAAACACGCGAAGCGCAGCAACAGCCACATGCCCAACCGTTCCCAAGCGGCGTCGCCGCTTGGGCGGATTGAAACAGCGCACGCGGGCGGGCCACATCGCGCGACCGTGTTCCCAAGCGGCGTCGCCGCTTGGGCGGATTGAAACACACCGCACGTATTCAGCTTCCCACGTGTAACCCGTTCCCAAGCGGCGTCGCCGCTTGGGCGGATTGAAACCCAGAAGCTCTCCTGGCCGCCCTGGTCGGCTGGGGTTCCCAAGCGGCGTCGCCGCTTGGGCGGATTGAAACAGGTGAATTTCTCGGGAACGATCGTGTCGGTGGCGTTCCCAAGCGGCGTCGCCGCTTGGGCGGATTGAAACACGGCGTCCATCATCACCTCGTCACTGAACAGCGTTCCCAAGCGGCGTCGCCGCTTGGGCGGATTGAAACTTGCCGTAGTCGAGTCCCTCGTTGTAAGGAGGGTGTTCCCAAGCGGCGTCGCCGCTTGGGCGGATTGAAACGAGAAGCGGCGTCGCCGCTTGGGCGGATTGAAACGAGTCGGCCTGGATGATTCATGGCCGGTCGTGTGTTCCCAAGCGGCGTCGCCGCTTGGGCGGATTGAAACCTGATGTGGATTGATCGGGCCACCGGCGAGCCGGGTTCCCAAGCGGCGTCGCCGCTTGGGCGGATTGAAACGGCCGGCGTGCGGGTGATCGACTCCCACGTACGTGTTCCCAAGCGGCGTCGCCGCTTGGGCGGATTGAAACAGCCCGGTGACCGCGGCCCGGGCGTGGATTTTCGTTCCCAAGCGGCGTCGCCGCTTGGGCGGATTGAAACAGCGCCGACAAAACCAGCAGCCCGATGATCACCGTTCCCAAGCGGCGTCGCCGCTTGGGCGGATTGAAACGCGGTGATGACGCGCCGGATTTTGTGCAGGTCCGTTCCCAAGCGGCGTCGCCGCTTGGGCGGATTGAAACACTTGCCGCCGGCGGTGTAGCAGTCTGAGTTCCCGTTCCCAAGCGGCGTCGCCGCTTGGGCGGATTGAAACATGAACCGCGCGATCGAGTGCTGGTCAAAGCAGGTTCCCAAGCGGCGTCGCCGCTTGGGCGGATTGAAACGTCGCGACGATCGACGCGGCGGCCAAGGCGGCCAGTTCCCAAGCGGCGTCGCCGCTTGGGCGGATTGAAACACGTGTTCGCCCATCCAATGGCAGACCTCATCCGTTCCCAAGCGGCGTCGCCGCTTGGGCGGATTGAAACACTGGGCATTCGACCTGGTGATCGGGTGGTTTACGTTCCCAAGCGGCGTCGCCGCTTGGGCGGATTGAAACGAGCATCAGATCGGTGATCGTGGTGGTCACCAGTGTTCCCAAGCGGCGTCGCCGCTTGGGCGGATTGAAACTCCTGCCAGTATCGCGCGACCCATCGGTTCCGGTAGTTCCCAAGCGGCGTCGCCGCTTGGGCGGATTGAAACATCTTCCGATAGTCCTCATCCAGCACCACGAACGTTCCCAAGCGGCGTCGCCGCTTGGGCGGATTGAAACTCGCGCTTGAATACCGCTACATTGTCCGCAGTGCGTTCCCAAGCGGCGTCGCCGCTTGGGCGGATTGAAACCGGACACCGAAGGCGGCACCTCACTGGTGGCCTAGTTCCCAAGCGGCGTCGCCGCTTGGGCGGATTGAAACACCCCGTATGCAGCACCACCCGGATGGACACCGCGTTCCCAAGCGGCGTCGCCGCTTGGGCGGATTGAAACGGTTATGGCGCGGTTCCAAACGCCGACGAGCGAGGTTCCCAAGCGGCGTCGCCGCTTGGGCGGATTGAAACATGCCGCTGATCAACCTCATCCAGGAAGCCAAGGTTCCCAAGCGGCGTCGCCGCTTGGGCGGATTGAAACTAACATCAGCAGGTGCTGTCGCCCGCTGTTCAGCGTTCCCAAGCGGCGTCGCCGCTTGGGCGGATTGAAACGTGTTGGGTGCAGAAGCACCGCACAGAAGACCAGGTTCCCAAGCGGCGTCGCCGCTTGGGCGGATTGAAACGCTCTGTCGCTGGATCGTGAATTTCACGTGCGGGGTTCCCAAGCGGCGTCGCCGCTTGGGCGGATTGAAACGCGAAATGGCATGCTGCGGAATCTGCGGAAAACGAGTTCCCAAGCGGCGTCGCCGCTTGGGCGGATTGAAACGCGAAATGGCATGCTGCGGAATCTGCGGAAAACGAGTTCCCAAGCGGCGTCGCCGCTTGGGCGGATTGAAACTCGTTTCATCTCCCCCGGCCGGCCGCGAGGTCCGGTTCCCAAGCGGCGTCGCCGCTTGGGCGGATTGAAACACAGATGCTACAGAAGGTGCCGTCTATATATGTGTTCCCAAGCGGCGTCGCCGCTTGGGCGGATTGAAACCGTCATGGCTAGGAGAGGCGGTCGAAGGTGTCGAGTTCCCAAGCGGCGTCGCCGCTTGGGCGGATTGAAACCCGATCCAGCTCCCGACGAGCTGGAACGACATCGTTCCCAAGCGGCGTCGCCGCTTGGGCGGATTGAAACAGGTTTTCGCCTGCGCCTGCGCCTCCGCGATCTGGTTCCCAAGCGGCGTCGCCGCTTGGGCGGATTGAAACATCAACCTTGCCGCGCATCTCGCGCAGCTCAATCGTTCCCAAGCGGCGTCGCCGCTTGGGCGGATTGAAACGCTTACGGACACGCGCCACGTCAGCGGACCCTGGGTTCCCAAGCGGCGTCGCCGCTTGGGCGGATTGAAACCGGGTCAACTTTCTGGAATGGGTCGGCGCTGGAGTTCCCAAGCGGCGTCGCCGCTTGGGCGGATTGAAACGAGTACCTGATGTGGTGCGAGCGCTGGATGACACGTTCCCAAGCGGCGTCGCCGCTTGGGCGGATTGAAACAGGGGGGCCGTGGTCGCTCCCGTGCCGCCGTTCGGTTCCCAAGCGGCGTCGCCGCTTGGGCGGATTGAAACGACGAGCGGTCCCGGCGCGAAGGGGTGGGGCTGGGTTCGTTTGGTAAATCGGTATTCGCGGGAGCGGGGAGCGGCGACTGCTGCCGGGGGCGCGAACGGCGGCACGGCGCGGGAGGCGGGGATTGAGGTGATGGGCGGTGCGGAATACATGGTGGATGGAAGGAGATGGGTCAGAGGGGATAACGCGGGAGGGGCGGGGATTATTCCCCGAACTTGTTGCGTATTTTACATGTGTGTTGCGATAGGTGACGCGTCACTGCTGGCGGCCATTGGCAATGGGCGAGAACTGGCCCAGGGCGGGCGCGTGCGTGAGCCGTGCTCCGCTCCGCTACGCACGGCTCACGCACGCGCCGCAAGTGCTTGCGGAGCGCGACGGTCGGCCGGTTCACCCCCACGTGCGTGGGGAAGACGGGACGCCCTCGCAATCCGACCCATCGCATGCCGGTTCACCCCCACGTGCGTGGGGAAGACGCCCCGAGCCCAACCTTCATCGCCGACGCAATCGGTTCACCCCCACGTGCGTGGGGAAGACCTCTTGATGATCTCGCGGCGGACCGTGCGCTCCGGTTCACCCCCACGTGCGTGGGGAAGACATTTTTGTGTTCAACGCCGGGGAGAAACTGTACGGTTCACCCCCACGTGCGTGGGGAAGACAAATGGAGTCCATCCGCACCCACGCCCTCGCCCGGTTCACCCCCACGTGCGTGGGGAAGACTTTGAGCCTCCCTTCGACCAGCAGCAGGTTGCCGGTTCACCCCCACGTGCGTGGGGAAGACCGGAGTTCTTTTAATCCCACAGCGCTACCGCCCATGTTTTTCGGCCTTTTGTGCCGATAGATCATCCGTGAGGCGCGGGTGAGTTGACCCGGAGGTCACGGATGACCGTGCAACAAATCCGCGCGTTGAGACCGGCCCTGTCCGGCTACCTGGACGAGTTCGCCGACTGCTTTGTCAGCTTCGACACGCGTTACCATCTCAAGGAATACGTGTCCGGCCAGCTCAGCGATCTGCAACGCAAGAGCGTGCAGCCGATCGCGCGGCTCATGGACGTGCCGCCACGGACCTTGCAGGAATTTCTGTCGCTGGCCGAGTGGGACCACGATCGCCTGCGTGACCGCGTGCAGCAACTGGTCACCCGCGACCACGGCGAGGCGCAGGCCATCGCCATCGTGGACGAGTCGGGCTATCCCAAGAAGGGGCGGAAGACCGCCTGCGTGCAGCGGCAGTATTGCGGGGCCACCGGCAAGAAGGACAACTGCGTGATGGCGGTGCATCTGGCCTACGCCAGCTTCGACGGGCAGTTTCGGGCGATGCTGGACAGCGACCTGTACCTGCCGGAAAAGGGATGGGACGCGCAGCGGCGAAAGGAGGTGGGGATCCCCACCGCGCTGAGCTATCGTCCCAAGCACCTGATCGCGCTGGAGCAGTTGCGGCGGGCCGTGGGCAACGGGATGCATTTCGGGTGGGTGACGGCCGACGAATGGTACGCGGAGAAGCCGGCGTTCATCGAGGGGCTGGAGGAGCTGAAGCTGCGTTTCGTGCTGGAAATCCCGAAGAATCTGATGGGGTGGGTGCGCCAGCCCAGCAGCGTCGACACGCCGCGGGGCGAGGTGCAGAACATGGTGCGCTGGTCGCGGCCGCTGCTGGATCAGGAGTGGGTACCGTATCACATCAAGGACACGGACGCGGGGCCGATGGTCTGGGAAGTTCGCGCGGCGCCATTCTGGATGAAACGGGACGGACGGGTGGTGGGTCCGTACTGGCTGGTGGCGGCGCGGAACGTTCTGGACCGGGATGAGATCAAGTATTTCCTCTCGGATGCGTCGCCGGGGGTGCCGCTGGAGGTGATTCTGCACGTGGCCTTCCACCGGTGGTCGGTGGAGCGGACGCTGGAGGACGAGAAGGACGAACTGGGGCTGGACCATTTCGAGGTGCGGAAATACGTTTCGGTGCTGCGACACCTGCGGATCACGCAGGTCAGCCATTTGTTCCTGGCCCGCCAGACCGAGCGGCTGCGGGAAAAAAAATCCGGAGGTGAACATCTGCCAAATGCGCCAAGCCACCAGCGCGCTGTTGGATGCGCTGACGCTTCACGACGAGGAGGACCGGACGCAGCGCCTGACGCGGATCGCCGCCGAGATCCGGGAGGACCAGCGAAAGAACGCTGCAGCGCGGGCCTCGCACGCCAAGAAGCGTCGGCGGGAACTGGAGGCCATCCGCCTCCCCGTGGAAACGCTCCGCTGCTGTATTCCGCCATGACGGGGTAGCGTTGTGGGACTAAGAAGGCCCGCATATGTACGCCGCCTATTTCGGCAAATCCAGCTTGCCGCGCTGGTGGTGCATGATGAGCCAGTCGGCATTTTCGGCCAGCGCCTGCTTGCCAACCTCGCGCAAGGCGTCTTCGATCGCCTGACGGCGACGGACGCTGTCGGCCTCCGCCAAGGCATGCTGTCGCTCCGGCGGAAGCTTCTGTTCCTCCTCGGTGAGGTTTCGCGGCTTGTTGATCCTCTGGAGCTGCCGCATCGCGCGACCGAAGAGGGGCAGCATCATCCTCGCCCGCTTGATCGTCTCGTGGAAACCCCGGAAATGCGCATAGGCGAAGAAGCCCACGGCGAACGCCGGGGTTGTCGCGAGGAACACGATCATCAGGTTGACCAGGATGCGCAGGTGCATATCGCCGTGGCTTGCCGAAACGACCAGCCGGTCCAGCGGCTTGGCCAGCACTTTCACCACGCCCCAGAACATCGCCACGAGCAGAAACGTGCTGCCGAAACAGCGAACCTTGCGCGACGTGCCGCCGAACTGCCGGACCTTCCGGGCGAAGTATTTCCGCTGGCCGTTGATCCACTCGCTGCGGACCTGCCGCAGGCCGGGCTCGCGATCCGGGCAGCAGGGCAGGTCCATCGTGTACATCGCGTAACGCACCCAGTGTACGTCGCCGATTTGGTATTGGACGTAGTAGTCCGCGGCGCAGATGGGGCGTCCCTTGTCCCGAACCGCTGCCTGGCGCCAGTGGAACTGGACGCGCAGCGCCTCGGACAGCGCGCGGTAATCGTGGTACTTGCGGTGAAAGCTCCGCTGGCGCACGACGTACCAGCAGGCGAATATCGCGCCCACATCAAGCAGATACAGCGTGATCAGGATGGTCTCGCGCACGCTCGGCGCCCATGGATGGATGCTGGACTTGGCCGCGCCGAGCGGAAAGAAGGACAACATGCTCAGGACCAGGCCGGCGAAGGCGAACAGGGTCAGATAGATGCGCAGCACGCTCTCCCACCGCCCCTGGTAGTGGCCGGCCAAACCGCTGGCCAGCTTCTGCTGTCGGCGCAGGTAGTCGAGATCCGGCTCTTTCGCCGGTGCCGCGGGCTTGGCCGGCCCCTTCAGGCGGATGACGTCCTGGTTGTACTCGCGCAGGCAATCGACGACCTCGCGCGTGAGCGGGTTGCACGGCTCGGCCCGCAGGTCGCACGCCGGCGGCTTCTCGGTTGTCTCATCGGGATGGCGGACCTTGAGCTCATACTTGTCGGGCAACGGGGCCGTGTGGCTGCGGCGGGGGGTCACGATCTGGTACACCGGGCCGACGGCCGGGATCGAAAGCAGGTCGAAATCCGCATTCTCGTGGAAGACGCAGCCGTGGAGCTTCACGTGAACGATCTGGGCAGTGCCGGCCGGTTTGGCGCTGATCAGGCCATCCCAGAGGGCCAGCAGCACATAGCAGTGACGGGCGACGAAGATGCCGGTCTCGAGGTACTGCCGTCGCCGCCGCTGGCCCGCATCCGTGCCGCCGCCATCGCACTCGCCCGGCAGCGGCACCACGAATTTGCGGTCGGCCTTCTTCAGCAGGTTCCTGAACGCTTCCAGTGCATTGCCCTCAAAATCTTTGGCATACTCGTCTTCCTCCATGGGCAGGGGAACCACCAGCCTGGCGTTGATCTGCGGCTCGATCGCGACGCGCGCGACGAGCTGGTCAGCGCCTTCGGCCAGCGGCGACATCACCACGATGCGGGCCTGCATTCCGGTCGGCATGCCCTGGTTCCAACGCTGGCTCAAAGCCGAGAGCACCGCGCGGACCTGCGCCTCGATGGCCGGCGCGTCCGCATCGGGGATATCGCGGTGGCCGCTGATGCCGACGATCAGCGGGATCGCGCCGGTGTCATCGAAACTGGCAATGGCCGCGAGGCCGCTGGTGTCTCCAGGCAGTGTCCGCGGGATGGGCGAAGTGTCGGTGGTTGTCATGGGATGATGCCGCGCGACATCCAGCGCCCGCAGCGCCGGCTAAACTACCGCCCGCGATGCGCAAGCTCAAGCCCATTGCGGGCGCTGACGCCTGGCGCTTCAGATGCCCCATTCATCGTCATGCCCACACCGCGCCGTCGATCTTGCTGTCGCCCGACAGCGGCGCGGCAGCCGCCGCGGCGGCGGCGGGCAGATATCGCCACAATTCCGTCCCGGCCGAATCAGTCGCGACCAGGTACAGACCGCCGCCCCAGGCGACCGGGTACGCATGGACCGTGCCGGTGGCGGCCGTGTCGATGTCCATCACTTTCACGGGGCTTCCACTGCCGCCGTACTGGTAGAACTGCACGCCGGTGGCGCTGTTGCGAGCCACGAAATACAGGCACCCGCCAAAGCCAACCAGGTCCGTGGGATTGGAACTGCCCGCGCCGGGGTTGATATCCGTGATGCGGCTGGCCGAACCGCTGCCGGTGTACTGCCAGAGTTCCGTGCCGTGGCTGTCTGTGCCGGCGAAGTACAGGGTGTTGCCCACGACGGTAATCGAGCTGGGATTGAGCCCACTGGTGCCGGGGACAGGGCTCATGGACGTGGTGGCGGGGTCGTATTTCCAGAGACTGACGACGCCGACCGCGTCGTTGGCGGCGAAGTACAATGCGCCATTGAATGCTGTCACGCCGGTGGGATTGTAGTTGATGGTGCCGGTGTTGGCTGTCAGAGGAACGGTTACGCCGCCCGCGGATTGGAGCATGCCATCCGAACGGTAGATCTGATTGACACTGCCGCTGGTGGCCGCGAAATACAAGTTGCCGCCCAGAGTTGTCAATGAGCGTGGGTTCAAGGGTGTGCCGTCGCCGGCGTAGCGGACCAGGGCAGTGCCCGTAAGACCGGCGGTGGTGTTGGCGAATCCAGCGACGACGATCCTGCCATCCGGCTGCAACGCCACTCCATACGCGCCGCTGGTCTGTCCTGAACCCGCGACATCCGCGATCAACGTTCCGGCGCTGCCGAAGGTGGTATCCAGGTCGCCCGTGGCAGTGTATCGCGCCAGGTGGAACATACCGCCACCCGTGCCGACAGCAATGATCTTCCCGTCCGGCTGGACGACGATGGATTTGATCGACTCGTCGAGGCCAAGATTCGTGAGGACTTTGCCGTTGTGATTGGGACCGAAAGTGGTATCCAGCGCGCCCGTCGCTGTGAACCGTGCCAACGCGAAGTCGATCAACTCGCCGCTCGCGCCCGTCTGGGCCTCTCCGGCGACAATGATCTTCCCATCGGGCTGCAACGCCAGGGCCCTGGCGTAATCGGGTCTGCCGGTGAAGTCTGCGTATGCCCTCCCGGCCCCGGCATTCCCAGTGAAGCTGGTGTCCAAGGCGCCTGTGGCCGTGAAGCGATCCACCGCGAAGTTGGGGTTGACACCGCCAGCATACCAGTCGCCCGCGGCAACGATCTTCCCATCCGGCTGTACCGCCACCGCGTAGGCGTAGTCCTGCTCGCCCGCGAAGTCCTGAACCACCACGCCTCCGGAACCGAAACTGGTGTCCAGAATGCCGGCGGTCGTAAAGCGAGCTACGACAAAATCGTAGGTTCCGCTCCCGTTGGCCTTAACGCCGGACCCGGCCGCGATGATCTTCCCATCCGGCTGCAAGGCTACAGAATAGAGGCGATCCGTGCCGGTGCCAATCTTCATGGTCACCATGCCGTTATTGTCGCCGCCGAAGGTGGTGTCCAGAATGCCTGATGATGTGAACCGGGCCAGGGCAAACGCAAAGTAACCGGACGAGTGGGTGTAGCCGACGACGATGATACTCCCGTCCGGCTGCAATGCCACCGATTGAGCGTACTCATCTCTCCCGAAATCCGCAAACGCCAACCCTCCGCTTCCGAACGTAGTGTCCAAGGCCCCAGAGGTCGTGTAGCGAGCCAGGGCAAAATCGTAATTGCTGCCGTTGCTCGCAGTTGTCGCGACGATGATCTTGCCATCCGGCTGCAACGCAACCGACCAGGAATCCGTGAAGCCGCGTGCGCCGGGGGTGATCACCTCGCCGCCCGTGCCGAAAGCCGTGTCGAGGCCACTTGGCGAGGGCGAATCGCTCACGGGCGAGGCCTGCGTCCCCTGGAGCCGCCACAATTGCGTCTTGCCATCGCTGCCGGTGGCCGAGAAATACAGTAAACCATTGAAGGCGGACAGATTCCCCGGATTGGATGATGCGCTGCCGGGGTTGATGTCCGCTGCGATTGCAGCGGTGCTTCCATCGTATTTCCACACCTCCGTCCCCTGACTGGCACTAGTCGCCGCGAAATACAGCGTGCTGCCAACGACGGTCAGCGAGGTCGGATTGATCCCAGCTGTTCCGGGCACTAACGTCGCCCCAGTGCCGTCGTATTGCCACAAGCTCGGTCCCGTCGTGCCGTCGTTGGCGGCGAAGTAGAGCTTGTTGTTGAAGACCGTGAGGGAACTGGGATTGATGCCGCCCGATAGCACGCCGCTCTGATGCAGGAAGGCCCGGTCGATCAGGTAATAGTCATCGGCCGTCACCGAGCCGCTGTAGTCGAAGTCGCCGTGTTGATACCCGCGGAAGGCCGGATCACCTTGGAGGCGATAGCCCTGGTCGATCTGGAAATAGTCGTTGGCATCGATCTTTCCGTTCAGCTCGGAGTCGCCATTGAACGTGTACTCTACGAGAATCGCGTTGGTGTTCCCATCCAGTTCCGGCCGGATTGGCATTCCATTCCCATCCTCGTTGATGATCGCCGCCAAGCCCGTGATGCCCACAGCGTCCTGCGCGGCGATGCCGCTGATGAGCCCGGTGCCCATCCAGGTTCCTCCCGATCGGCCGCGCACGATCAGCCCCGCCACCGTCGCCAAGTCCTGGTCGCGGCTGCCAGCGCTACTCTCCACAACCATCGCCCCGTCGTTCAGGTCCAGTGTCGCATCCGCCAGGATCGCCAGGCCGCCCGTGCGCAGCACCTTGTCTCCGCCGGCGGTGAGGTTCACCCGGGCGGCGCCGCTGATGTCCAGCGCGGGCAGTGTCATCGAGCCGGTCAGGTTCACGGTCGCGGTGTCGGTGGCCACGAGACCCATGCCCGCCGTCGAGGCGATGTTCACCGAGCCGTCGGCAAAGCCGATCTCTTCAATGCCGGAGTAGTTGATCGTCCTGCCGCCGATGCTCAGGGGCGAGGCGGTGATCGTCTGATCGCCGCTGAGGCCCTTGAATATGAGACTGTTGATGCCGTCGCTGCCGTCGAAGGTCAGGCCACCAGCGGGAATAGGGTTGCCGTAGCTCATGTCAACGACCATTGTGTCGTTGCCGGCCAGGCCGCGAATCGTCAGGCTTGGCAAAGCGGCCAGGGCGATGCCATACTCCGGCACGTCACCCGGCGGATCGTGCATGAATACTTGGAGCAGGCTGCCGTTGGCCGGATCGACGCGCAGCCGGATCGTGTCATCGCCGCTTGTGCCGTTGACGGCGGCCACGAAAGTCTGTGCATCCGGCGTGGCCGGCGGGTCTTCCACATTGCCGGCATTGTCGCGGGCGATGCTGTAGAACGCATAGCTGTGCAGCGGCTGGCCGCCGAAAATGGCCGAGGTGGCGGTGACGCCGGCAAGCCACGGCTGGAAGCTCCCGCCGTTATCCGAGACAAAGACGCCGTAGCTGGCCAAGCCCGAGCCGCCCGCATCATCCTGGCCCGACCAGGCGACGGTGAACTTGGTGGTTGATTCCGTCACGGGCAGCGCCTGCACAGCGCTGGTCGGCGGGGTGGCGTCAGTCACCGTGACGGTGATCGTCTCGCTGTCGGTCAGGCTGCCATCGCTCACAACCACGTCAAACGTATAGCTTGCCGGGCCCTGCGCCCCTGTCGGCGTCCAGGTGAACACGCCGGTGGATGGGTCGATGCTCGCGCCGGCCGGGATGTTCCCCGCCAGGCTGAACGTCAGCGTCTGAACCGGAATGTCATGGTCGGTGGCCGTCGCCGTGAAGGTGAGCAACTTCTCTTCGGCCACCGTCTTGTTGCCGATGGCAGCCAGAACGGGCGCTACATTCACTTCCCTGACCGTCAGTGTGATAGGGGCGTCGGTGTTGGCCTCGCCATCGCTCACCCGCACCTTGAAATTGAAAACGCCGGGGCCTTGGGACTCCGTCGGCGTCCAGTTGAACACGCCGGTCGCCGGGTCGATGGCCGCTCCCGATGGAGCGTCCACCAGGCTGAGACTCAGCGTTTGCGGCGGCGCGTCCGGGTCGGTGGCGCTGGCCGTGAAGGTGTAGGCCACTTCCTCGTCGATGATCGCGCCGGCGGGCACATCGGCGATTGCCGGCGGGGTGTTGATCACCGTGACCGGGCCGGAGGTGACCGCCGTGCCATTTGCCGTCCCGTCATTGGGCGTAACGGTGACGGTGATCACGTCGCCTTTGTCGCCGTTGCCGGCGACGCTCAGGTCCAGCGTGCTGCCGGTCTGGCCGGTCAGCGGATTGCCGTTCTTGCTCCACTGATACCTGTAGCTGACCGTATCGTCATCCACATCGTGGCTGGTGACGTTGGGCGTCAAGGTCTGGTTGGTAGTTGGGCCGGTTTGGGTAATGCCTACCGTGTCGATGACTGGCGCGGTGTTCATCACCGTGACCGGGCCGGAGGTGACCCGTGCGCCATCAACGGTGCCATCATTGGGCGTGACGGTAACGGTGATGCTGTCACCCTTGTCGCCGTTGCCCGGCACGCTCAGGTCCAGCGTGCTGCCGGTCTGGCCGGTCAGCGGGTTGCCGTTCTTGTTCCACTGATACCTGTAACTGACCGTATCGCCATCCGCATCGTGGCTGGTGACGTTCGCCGTCAGGGTCTGGGTGGTCTTCGGCCCGGTTGGCGTGATGCCCACGCTATCGATGATTGGCGGGGAATTGCTCTGATTCAGCAGTACGTTCACACTCTGGACCGGGATCACCAGATCCTTCTTGCCGTCCCCGTTCAGGTCCGCAATCGCCACGGAGTACGGACGACCGTTGACGGCGAAAGCCCGCTCGGCCGCGAAGGTGCCGTTGCCATTGCCCAGCAGCACGCTCACGGTATTGGAGCCGTTGTTCGCCGTCACCAGATCCTGCTTGCCGTCCCCGTTCAGGTCCGCAATCGCGACGGCGCACGGAATAGTGCCGACGGTGAAAACCTGCTGGGTCTGGAACGTACCATCACCATTGCCCAGCAGCACGCTCACGTTGTTGGAGCCATAGTTCGCCGTCACCAGGTCCTGCTTGCCATCCCCGTTAACGTCCGCAATCGCCAAGGAATTGGGGTCGGTGCCGACGGAGAAGGTCTGCTGGGCCGCGAAGGTGCCGTTGCCATTGCCCAGCAGCACGCTCACGGTGCTGGAACCGTAGTTGGCCGTCACCACATCCTTCTTGCCGTCCCCGTTCAGATCCGCAATCGCCACGGAATTGGGGTCGGTGCCGACGGAGAAGGTCTGCTGGGCCGCGAAGGTGCCGTCGCCATTGCCCAGCAGCACGCTCACGGTATTGGAGCCGGCGTTCGCCGCCGCCAGGTCCTGCTTGCCGTCCCCGTTCAGGTCCGCAATCGCAACGGAGAACGGATACCTGCCGACGGCGAAGGTCTGCCGGGTTTGGAAGGTGCCGTTGCCATTGCCCAGCAGCACGCTCACCGTGCCGGAAGAGTTGTAGTTCGTCGTTACCAGGTCCTGCTTGCCGTCCCCGTTCAGGTCCGCAATCGCGACGGAAACCGGCCCACTGGCGACGGTGAAGGTGTGCTGGACCGCAAACGTGCCGTCGCCATTGCCCAGCAGAACGCTCACGGTGTTGGAACCGTTGTTTGCCGTTACCAGGTCCTGCCTGCCGTCCCCGTTCAGGTCCGCAATCGCAACGGATTGCGGAGAACTGCCGACGGCGAACGTCTGCCGGGTCGCGAAGCTGCCGTTGCCATTGCCCAGCAGCGCGCTTACGGTGTTGGAACTGTAGTCGGCTGTTACCAGGTCCTTCTTGCCATCTCCGTTCAGGTCCGCAATCGCAACGGAGACCGGATGGCCGCCGACGGCGAAGGTCTGCTGGGCCGCGAAGGTGCCGTTGCCATTGCCCAGCGCGCTCGTGGCGCTGGAACCGTTCGCCGCCACCAAGTCCTGCTTGCCGTCCCCGTTCAGGTCCGCAATCGCAACGCACTGCGGGCTACCGCTGAAAGCAAAGGTCTGCTGGGCCGCGAAGGTGCCGTCGCCATTGCCCAGCAGCACACTCACGGTGTTGGACCCCCAGTTCCCGGTCACCAAGTCCTGCTTGACGTCCCCGTTCAGGTCCGCAATCGCAACGGATTGCGGATTACTGTTGACGGCGGAGATCTGCTGGGCGGCGAACGTACCATCGCCATTGCCCAGCAGCACGCTCACGGTGTTGGAACCGCTGTTTGCCGTTACCAGGTCCTGCCTGCCGTCCCCGTTCAGGTCCGCAATCGCAACGGAAAGCGGACCAGTGCCCACGGCGAAGGTCTGCTGGGCCGCGAAGGTGCCGTCGCCATTGCCCAGCAGCACGCTCACGGTATTGGAGCCGGCGTTCGCCGCCGCCAGGTCCTGCTTGCCGTCCCCGTTCAGGTCCGCAATCGCAACGGAGAACGGATACCTGCCGACGGCGAAGGTCTGCCGGGTTTGGAAGGTGCCGTTGCCATTGCCCAGCAGCACGCTCACCGTGCCGGAAGAGTTGTAGTTCGTCGTTACCAAGTCCTGCTTGCCGTCCCCGTTCAGGTCCGCAATCGCGACGGAAACCGGCCCACTGGCGACGGCGAAGGTCTGCTGGCCCGCGAAGGTGCCGTCGCCATTGCCCAGCAGCACGCTCACGGTGTCGGAACCGTAGTTCGCCGTCACCAGGTCCTGCTTACCGTCCCCGTTCAGGTCCGCGATCGCGACACATTGCGGGTTACTGCCTACGGGACACACAGCACCGGGCAACAAAGCTCCGCCACTGAGCAGCATTCGCTCCTCCATCGCCTCGGCCAGGTAAATTCGCTGATCGCACACTGACCGCACCGCCGACCGAATGGACCTTTGCGCTCTCCTGAACATGGTGTTCTCCCTGTTCAACTGGCCATACCGGACAACAGCCCTGACGAGAAATCAGCATGATTTTGGCGGGCGCGCCTGCAAATCGCAGAAGTGAGATTCGGATCGCGGCTGCATCCGCGAAGTGCATTGGCCCTCCAGTGCGCACACCAACCTCTAGCCCCAAGGCGCGGATCTTGGCGAAAGCCGCCTTGAGCCACCGAGCGGCCGGTACAGCGAGCTGACACCCAAGACCGCGCCACCATCCACAATTATCAGACCTACAAATGTCAAATTACCACAAGAAGTTGACGCATGCAATGGAAACGTAAAATGTACTATATTGTCAGCCCAAGGCGGGCGGTGGGTCCATGCAAAATCGTGGTTGACGCCCGCTCAAGCCCGCAGGGCGGTGCTGACGCTTGCCGCTTCAGACAGACCGAATCCTCGCCCGATCACTTGGAAGCCGCACGACTTCGGTTAGAATGCCCCTCGTGGGCACTGAATACGAAAATGCGTACGATCGAATTCCCTACATCCACTGCTCCTTTCCGGAGGTGCATCCGCGGCGGCTGCAGACCGTGGCGGCCATGTATGGCGTGCAGTCGCCACCGATCCAGCGGGCCCGCGTGCTGGAGCTCGGCTGCGCCGGCGGGTGGAACCTGCTCCCGCTGTCGCACCAGTTTCCCGAGGCACGATTCGTCGGCATCGACCTGTCGTGCGCCAGATCCAGCAGGCGCAGTCGGTGGTGTCGGATCTCTCCCTGAAGAACGTCGAGTTCCGCCACATGAGCATCCTCGACATCACCGAGGAACTGGGCCGGTTCGACTACATCCTTTGCCACGGCGTGTATTCGTGGGTGCCGCTGGAAGTGCGCGAGAAGATCCTGTCTGTCTTCAATCACAATCTGACCGATAACGGCGTGGCCTACGTGAGCTACAACGTGTATCCGGGCTGGCACATGCAACGGTGGATGCGCGAACCTGATGCGCTATGCCGGAAAGAAGCCGGAAGGCGATCCCGATGTTGCCGCCAGTCGGGCGGCCGTCAAGCTTGCCGCCCAGTCGCCCATCATTGCCGCCAGCATCCGCGCGGCCCTCGCCGAAGAGAACACGGCGATGCAGCGCAAGCCCGATGAATATCTCGTCCACGAGTATCTCGAGGACATCAACGACCCCTGTTATTTTCACGAGTTCATGCAGCGCGTCGAGGCGCACGGCCTGACCTACCTGGGCGATGCGCACGAATGGAACCGTGCTCGATGAGTTCTGGGCCGACGCGCATCCCTTCCTGCAGAAATTCGCCGGCGACCGCGAGCGGCTCGAGCAGTATTCCGACTACCTGCGCAACCGCATGTTCCGTCGCACGCTACTGTGCCGGGGCGGAGTGAAAGTGCAGGACCCGGTGCCGGCCGCCGTGCGCCAGATGTGGATCGTCTCGCCCCTGCGGCGCCAGGCCAGTCATGCCACCGTCGAAGACAACCAGCCGATGCGCTTCGGCAATGCCGCCAACAATTTCATCCAGGCGTCGCTACCCGCGACCAAGGCGGCCCTGATGTACCTGCAGGAATGCTTCCCGCTGCGCCGTCGCCTTTAGCGACGTCGAGCAGCGCGCCCGGCAGGCGCTGAAGATCTCCGAGGCCGACCTGCGTACGCAACTGGAAGGTACCGTCAAGGAGTTCTGCCGGCTCTGGCTGCTGAACATCATCGAGTTGAACGTGAACCCGCCGCGTTTCGCCAACCTCATCCCCGAGCGCCCGGCGGTCGATCCCGTCACGCGCTACCAGGCCAAGATTCACGATCGCGTCACGACGCTGCGCCATGAAATGGCCAATCTAGACGGCTCGTATCGCCGGCTTGTGCAACTTGTCGAACGGCACGCGCACCGTCGCCGAGATCACCGCCCAGAGCCTGGCCGACAATATCCTGGTGCTGCCGCCGAACCTGGCGCCGCAGATGAGGCAGTCGGCCGCGGCGCAGAAGATCTCCGAGGCGATCACCATGCTCGCGCGAATGCGCTGTTGACGGAGACCCCGGGATGACCTTAACAAACGCGTACGATCAGGTTCCCTACATCCGGACATCGTTTCCGGAGACCCACCCCCGGCGCCTGCAGACCGTGGCCGCCATGCACGGCCTGACGTCGCCGCCCATCGAAAAGTGCCGCGTGCTGGAGCTGGGCTGTGCCGGCGGATGGAACCTCCTGCCCATGGCGGCGCAGCTTCCGCATGCGACATTGCTCGGCATCGACCTCTCCGCACGCCAGATCGAGGAGGGGCGGGCGGCGCTGGCCGCTGCGGGGCTGAACAACATCGAACTTCGCCAGATGAGTATTCTCGACGTGACCGAGCAATTCGGCACGTTCGACTACATCATCGCGCACGGCGTCTATTCCTGGGTGCCGCGCGATGTCCGCGAGAAGGTCCTGTCGATCTTCCGGCACAATCTCGCCGCAAATGGCGTGGCCTATGTGAGCTACAACCTCTATCCCGGGTGGTATTCGCAGCAGTGGCTGCGCGACGCGATGTGCTACCTGGCGCCCGGCCCGACGGCTCGCTGGATATCCCCGCCGGCCGGGAGATCGCCCAGCTCGTGGCGCAGTCGCCGCTGATCGGCGGATCAATGCACGGGGCCCTGGCCGAGCAGGTCGGGTCGCTGCTCGAAAAGCCGGATGGCTACATCGCCCACGATCATCTCGAAGAGAACAACGACGCCTGCTACTTCCATCAGTTCATGGATCGCGTGCGCGAGCACGACATGCAGTATCTCGGCGACGCCATGGCCAACTCGACCGTGATGGATGAGTATTGGCCGCAGCCGCAGGCGCTGTTGCGGCGATTTGCCGACGATCGCGTGCGGCTGGAACAGGTCTCCGATTTCCTGCGCAACCGCTCGTTCCGACGATCGCTGCTATGCCGCTCTGGCGTTGCTCTCCAGCTGATATCAGCCGAGCGCGTCAAAAGCATGCACATCATGTCGCCGCTGCGCCGACAGGCCAGCTACGCCACGGTCAAGGACAATCAGCCGATGCGCTTCGGTGGCTTCGGCGAGCACGCCGGCAGCTTCACTCAGACCTCCCGGCCGACAACGAAGGCGACTCTGGTGCATCTGCAGGAGATGCACCCGCGCTGCATTGCCTGGGCCGACATCGAGCGGCACGCGCGGCAGGTCGTGAAGCTTCCAGAGTCGGATTATGAGGCATCGTTCCGGCAGACCGCGGCCGAACTGCTGAGGCTATGGATGCTCGGGCTGATGGACTTGTCCGTGACGCCACCGCGATTCTCGACGGTCGTACACGAGCGGCCGCTCGTGCCGGCGATCATCCGCTATCAGACCGGCGTCCAGGACAGCATCACGACGCTGCGACACGAAATGGCGCCCAGTGACGAGCGCTATCGGCGGCTGATCCGGCTGCTGGATGGCACTCGCACGATCGAGCAGATCGTGCGACTTGCGATGGAGAATGACGTCGTCGTCCTGCCGCCACAAGCGGATGCGGTCACGCGGCTTTCCATGGCGCGGGAGAAGATCGGCGAGGCGCTCAAGGCGGCGGCGATTGGCGCACTGCTGGTCGAGCCGTAACACGGATTTCTGGCCGGAAACCGAAGATTCAGAAAGGAAGCACACCATGGTCATGCTCTGGTCGCTTGCCGTGCCCGACACCGCGCCGGCCAAGGTGAGAATCGGCGTGGTGGGGGGGCTGGCCGGCGCCGAGTTCCAGTGGCACGAGCACCCCGACTGCACCGTCGTCGCCGTCAGCGATCTGCTGGCCGAGCGCCGCAAGAAGCTCATGCAGACCTACCGCTGCGTGCGCGACTATCCAACCCTGCAGGAGTTGGTGAAGGACAAGTCGGTCGATGCTGTCGCCCTGTTCACCGGCGCGCCATCGCGCACCCAGCAGGCCGCCGATATCATGCTCCAGGGCAAGCATGTCATTGTCAACTGGCCGGCGTGCCTCAAGCTCGATGATGCACAGCTTCTGGAGGAAACCGCCCGCAAGACCGGCCAGACCTACATGATGGCCGAGCCGAGCTACTACCTCGATTTCGTCATCTCCGCGCCGGTTCTTCGCCGATGGCCGATTCGGCGATCTCTTCGCGGCCGACGCCGAATACGTCACGCCGCCTGCCGATGTGCTGGTTGACAACAAAGCCCGCGACCACTGGCGCTACGGCATTCCGCCGATGTTCTACGCCAGCCGATGCATGAGCCTGCTGATCTCCATCAGTGGCGAGCGATTGACCGAGGTCGTCTGCCACGGCTGGTCGCCGGGTGGCGATGCCTACGACAACAATGCCTATCGCAATCCCTTCGGCAAAGAGACCGCGCAGTTCAAGACCAGCCGCGGCCACGCATTCAAGGCCCGGCTCTGGCATACCGGCGCGGAGCCTGGCGCGCCTGCGACTGGTACGGCAGCAAGATGAGCTTCCTGGGCAACGGCCGCGACATCTACCGGACGGCGAAGCAGGTTGAGAAGGATGCCGGTGGCTTCGATCGCGAATTGCCGCAGCGCGAAAAGTACAAGCAGCCCGCGTGGTACGACACCGACATGCTGCCGCCGCCGCTGCGCCATCCGACGGCCAACAACAACGCCAACGGCTTCATCACCCACGAGTTCGTCGATGCCATCACCCACGGCCGCCGGCCCGCGATCGACATCTACGAAGCGCTGGCGTATACCGTCCCCGGCATCGTGGCGCACCAGTCGGCGATGGCCAAGGGGGAACTCAAGAAGGTGCCGCAGTTCAACCGGCCGGTCTGACTGGAGGGCTATCCATGAACACGCGCAAGACCAAGTCGAGCATATCCCGCAGGAGTTTCCTTATGACCACGACTGCGGCCGCGCTGGCCAGCGGCGTCGCGCATGCTGCTGGCGCCTCGCCGCGGAAGATCCGCATGGGCGTGGTGGGTGGCGGCTTCGGCACCGATTTCCAGTGGCACGAGCATCCCGACGCAATCGTCGAGGCCGTCAGCGATCTTCGCCCCGAGCGGCGTAACCGGCTGGCGCAGGTCTACCACTGCGCCAAGACCTATGAATCGCTGGAGAAACTCGTGCTCGATGAGAAGATCGACGCCGTCGCCATCTTCACCGAAGGCCCCAACCACGTGAAGCACGTCGTGGAGGCGATGAAGCATGGCAAGCACGTCATCAGCGCCGTTCCCGCCGCGGTGGGCTACAGCGTCAATGAGGGCCTGGAACTCGCCCAGCTTCTGGCCGAAACCGTCAAGAAAGCTGGCCTGACCTACATGATGGCCGAGACGGGATATTACCAGCAGTTCGTGATCTCCATGCGCCAGGCGCTGGCCAGGGGCGATGTTGCGGGGATCCATTACTGCGAATCGGAGTATCTCCACCCGGGCTTGGAAAGCCTCTGGTTCGAGGGAGGCAAGCCCACCTGGCGCCACGGCCTGCCGCCGATGTTCTATCCCACGCACTGCACCGCGCACATGGTCGGCATCACCGGCGAGCGCCTTACCGAAGTCTCCTGTCACGGCTGGGCCGACGCCGACGCGCTCATCAAGGGCAATCCGTACAACAACCCGTTCTGGAATGAGACGGCCATGTTCCGGACCGACAAAGGCAATGCCTTCCGCGTGCGCGTCTGGTGGAAGGGCCCGGTTCCCGGCGGCGAGCGCGGCTGGTGGTGGGCGGCCAAGATGGGTGACTACGAGAAGCGCAACGACTGGTACAGGACCATGCTCCCCGAGCCGCTGCGCCATCCGACGGGCCACGAGTCTTCACATGGCTTCATCACGAACGAGTTCATTGAGGCGCTATTGCACGGCCGGAAACCCACGGTGGATGTGCAGCTCGCCCTCGCGTGTACGGTGCCGGGGATTGTCGCGCATCAGTCGGCGCTGAAGGGGGGAGAGCTGATGAAAGTCCCGCAGTACGCGTAATCGAGGCTCCTGGCATTCCGCTGCGCCTTGACTTGCGTTTGCTTGCCCGTTAGTAATATGGCGCTTACGGTCGGACCTGTGATCTTTGAGAGTCTTTCTCCGCCAGGGCAGAAGGAGACGCACGAACATGGCGAGCCCATGCCGGGCATTCCAGTGCGGCGGTGGCGGAACTGGTAGACGCGCGGGGCCTTCAACCCCGTGACTCAAAGGTCGTGCGGGTTCAAATCCCGTCCGCCGCACGATTTTGAATATTCCGCTTGACTTCGCGCCCGACGTGGCCGATAGTTATGATGACCTTTGAGTCACGGGGCCAATGGCCCCGCGATATTTCGGACGTCGCGTTGAAGGCGCGACGTCCTTTTTGTTTAGTCTGGTTTGGGGCTCGGCAACATGGCTCTTTTTCCGTTCATTCGCCGCTACTTACAGCGCAGACGCGCCGGAAAGGCGTTCCGCAGTTGCGCGCGGCGATGAGGTCATCGTGTGCGAAGATGATGAGCCTGTCGCAAAGATCACGCCACTCCGAAAGCCGATCAACCGTAGCCGCCCGGGATCGGCCAGGGGAACCATCAAGATCCTGGGCCCTGTGACCGGTCCTGTGATGGACGGTGATTGGGCAATGCTCAAATAGGACCCGCCACGAGGTTCCTGCTCGATACATGCGCGGTTATCTGGTTTGGCCACTGATCGCGGCATCGACCGACCATCGCCCCGCCCCGACAATCAGCAGAAACAGCAGACCCAGCGCCATGGAGAAGTCGGTGCGGGCCTCGTGGAGCATCTTCCATGTGCCATCGTGCATGAGCATCGGCACCTTGGTCGTGGCGATGGCGACACCTATGTTGATCAGCAGCGGGATCGCCGCCAGCCGGGTCATCAGCCCCAGCACGATCAGCGTGCCAAACACGATCTCCACTACGCCAACGAAGGGGCCGAAGAAGTGCGGGGCAGGGATACCGATCTTGATGAATCGCCCCACGCCCAGCGCCGCCGGGAAGAGAAACTTCTGGATGCCCTCGCTGATGAACACCCAGCCTACCAGCAGGCGGATCAGCACGATGGCTGGTCCGGCACTGCTCTGCGCCAGTTTCTGCCACAGGGACATGACGACCTCGCTGAAAACCGCAACCGTTGTAACTATCTATAAATACGTATATTGCGTGCCATATGAGTTCCGATGAAAAAAGCCGTCCTGGGCAAGGACGGCTTTCGGGCTTCGGAAGAGTGCGTGTGGGCTGTAGGAGGGGGCACTCTTCTAGGGTGGCTTGTTTTTCGTCCTGGTCATCACCAAGACGCAAGAGATGTGGAGCAATGGTCGTGCCGCCGACATTGCAGACAGGCGAATTCTGCAATAATCGTTCCTGACGCGGCCGGAACGCGGCTTGGCAGACATAAAGGGTATGATCGGCCGATGCCAGGAGATGGCAAACTGTCGGGCGAGGTCTGCCATGCCGTCATGTCTGGGACAATAACGGCATCGAATGTGCGTTCTACGAGTAACCAACCCAAACGACTGTGCGATTCACCCTCGCTCAAGCAGGTCTGTCGTGTTGACAGTGTCGTGACCCTCGCGCGGTATTTGTGGAAGGAAGGAACAACATGTCCCTCAAATGGATGCTGCCCGCAGTGGCAGTGATTGGTCTGGTGTTTGTGCTCGGTGCGACGACTGCCAAGGCCGCCGACGGCGTGATTACCGGCAAAGTCGTGGACAAGGACGGCGCCGCAGTGGCGGATGCCAAGGTGAATCTCACCAAGCCTCGTGACCCCGGCGCGGCTCGCGGCACTCGTCAGGAGCCCCTGGCGACCGCGACGACCGACAAGGACGGCAAGTTCGAACTCAAGTTCGACACCGCCAAGGTCGCGGATGGCGACTACAACGTCTCATGCCGCGTTCAGGACAAAGGCATGGCTACCGCGAAAGTGACGATCAAGGGCGGCAAGGCCGACCCGGCCGACGTGAGCCTCAAGCTCGCGGCGCGGACGCGTCGTGGCGGCGGCGGTGGCGCTGGTGGGAACTAAGCGGCCAACGCATCGCGTACTTGATTGTGCATCATACCCGGGCCTCCTTTCGGGTGGCTCCGCCCAGACGGCCTGTGCGCGTCTGGAAATGAGTCACCCGATTGCGAGGCCCGTTCTCTCACCTCACTCGCCGATGTGTGGCGGTCTGTCGCAGAGCCATTGGCGCCAACTGGCTTGGCCGGCCGTTTCATGTTAAACATGCCTTCGCGCTGCGGAATCGCCGTGAGCGGCAACCGCAGGATCACGAAGGAGCCATGAATGTCAGCAGGATTCATTCTGTTTGTCTGCGTGCTGCTGGTCGTGGGTACGAACGCTTCGGCCGCCCCGGATGCCGCCGCGAACCCATCGGCTGAAAAGCCCACCATTGCCATCGACGCAGCCAAGACCGGCCAGCCCATCTCGAAGTACATCTACGGCCAGTTCATCGAGCATCTTGGCCGGTGCATCTATGGCGGCATTTGGGCCGAGGTGCTTCAGGACCGCAAGTTCTTCTTCGCGCCGGCACGAAGGAGTCGCCGTGGAAGATCGTCGGCGGCGAAGATGCCGTGACGGTGATTCGCGAGAGTCCTTTCGTCGGGCAGCACACCCCGCAGGTGAATCTCCCCGGCGACCGCGTGTGCGGCATTTCGCAGGCGGGTCTGGGGCTGGTCAGCGGCAAGCAGTATGTCGGCCGAATCTGGCTTGCCGGCAGCGCCGAGGCAGGGCCGGTTAGCGTGAGCCTGATCTGGGGCGATGCGGCCGATGCGCGGCAGACAATCCGCATCGAGAAGCTCACCGATGCGTTTGCCAAGACGCCGCTGCGGCTTACCGCAGGCGCCACAACCGACGACGGCCGCATTGAGATCACCGCCAAGGGCACTGGCTCGCTGCGCATTGGCACGCTCTCGCTCATGCCGGCCGACAACGTCAGCGGCATGCGCGCTGATACGCTCAAACTGCTGAAGGAACTCGACTCGCCCGTCTATCGCTGGCCGGGCGGGAACTTTGTCTCCGGCTACAACTGGCGCGACGGCCTGGGCGATCCCGATCGCCGTCCGCCGCGCAAGAACCCCGCCTGGCAGGGCATCGAGCACAACGACATGGGACTGGATGAGTTCATGGCGTTCTGCCGCATTCTCGGAACCGAGCCTTACATCGCCGTCAACAGCGGCCTGGGCGACGTGAACGCGGCCAAAGAGGAAGTCGAATACGCCAACGGCCCGGCCGACGCGCCGATGGGCAAGCTCCGCGCGGCCAACGGGCATGCCGAGCCGTACAAGGTGCCGTTCTGGAGCATCGGCAACGAGATGTACGGCGGGTGGCAACTCGGGCATATGCCTTTGGACAAGTACATCGCCAAGCACAACGAGTTTGCCCAGGCGATGAAGTCGGTCGATCCTTCGATCAAGCTGATCGCCGTCGGCGCGGTCGGCGCGTGGAGCGCAGGCATGCTCAAGAACTGCGCCGACAACATGGCGTACATGAGCGAGCACTTCTACTGCCGCGATCACGCCGATTTGCCCGGGCACATCCGCCAGATTCCCGACGACGTGAGGCGCATCGCCGATGCCCATCGCAAATACCGCACGCAATTCGATTCGCTCAAAGGCAAGGACATCCGCATCGCCCTGGACGAGTGGAACTACTGGTATGGCCCGCAGGTCTTTGGCGAACTCGGCACGCGGTATTTCCTCAAGGACGGCCTGGGCATCGCCGCGGGCCTGCACGAATATGCCCGCAACAGCGACATCTATTACATGGCCAACTATGCGCAGACGGTGAACGTCATCGGCTGCATCAAGACGAGCAAGACGGCCGCCGCTTTTGAGACGACCGGTCTGGTGCTCAAGCTCTATCGCCAGCGATTAGGAACTGTGCCCGTGGCAACGACCACAACAGGTTTGATCGATGCGCAGGCGGCGTGGAGCGAGGATCGCAAGATGCTCACGATCGGCGTCGTCAACATGACGACGGAGGCGCAGGAGATCCCGCTGACGCTCGCCGGCGCCAAGTTGGTCGGCGCGGGCAAGCGATATCAGATCGCGGGAGTCGATCCGATGGCCTATAACGATCCGGGTCAGCCGGAGAAGATCACGATCCAGGAATCCGACGTGACGGGGATCTCCGACAAGCTCAAGGTTGCCGGATGCAGCGTGACGTTGTTCAGCCTTTCGGTGCAGTGATGCGCACGCGTCTTGCGATGTGTTTTTGCGCGGTGATGTGGTGGGCGGTGCCCACCCTACGCGCTCAGACGATTGAGAGGCTTGATTCGCCGCGGCAGGGCTTCTACGGCAAAGAGCTCTCTGTTCGCGGGATCAGGATTCTGGCGCACGCCGATGTTTCTGATGCCGCGATGTACGAGGCGGCGCGTCGCATCGACCGGCAGGTCGGCCGCGCGCCGCAACTGGCCGCCAATCTCGCCAGCCTTGGCGTGGAGATGCACATCATCGGCAAAGACCAGGAGTGCTCCGATCTTCCCGAATACCGCCACATGAAGGGCAAGCTGGTCGATGGCAAACTGACGTTCGATCAACGTGGGCGGGGGTATGGCGGGTTCCATGCCTCTTCCGCCGAGGAGGGCCTGCTCAAGCTGCCGTCGGACCGCTATCGCGACCACCGCGACATTTGCTCCCACGAGTTCGCCCATACGATCCTGCAATATGCGCTCTCGAAGGACATCCGCGACAAAGTGGAAGCCCAGCGGACCAAATCGATCGAAGCGGGCCGGTGGAAGACAATGTATGCGGCCAGCAATGCGCACGAGTTCTTTGCCGAATTGACGATGTGGTATTTCGATTCGCGCGGCGACTACGGCAAGCTCCAGCCGCCGCCTCGGCCGGGAAACGAGTGGCTGCGCACCTACGACCCGGAAGCGTTCGATCTCATTGACTCGATCTACACCGGCCGGCTCGCGCCGCCGCCGATCAAGGTCGTCGAGCTGCCCGCGCGACCGGCCGGAGAGCAAGGTCAGCTCAAGTCGCGCGATGGCGGCTCGCGCACCGAGATCATCATCGTCAACAACACCAGTCAACTCTTGCGCGTCTTTTGGCTCGACACACAGGGAAAGCGCCGTCCGTACGGCCAGGTCGAGCCCGGCGGCGTGGCTTCCCACGCCACCTTTGCCGGCCACGCCTGGCTGCTCGAATCTGACGGAAAGCCGGCCGGCGCGTACATGGCGGCCGAGGCGATCGGCCGCGCGACCGTCACTGAGTGGCATGAGTGAGATGAGTGCCATGCCCACGTCACGCTGGCCGCAACGGACGCGATACAGTGATTGGACCTGATCGGCCGGCGTGGGCATGCGCGTTGACGCCCATCGCCGCAGGGTCCGCCAGAGGCCGCGCCGCAAGGGCCCACTTGGCCAATGGACTCGATCGCGGCCTCTTGCGGACCGCCCGTACGCCCGACGCCGGCCTGGCCGCCTCCTGAGCCTCGCGTGCCAGCCGACGCTTCCAGGCAAACAGCGACGATGGGGCGACCTGCCGTTCGCGGCCGAACCTGTCCACTGCTCTTTGCTGCTCGATGATTCGATGATCTGCCGCCAACGCTCACACGCCACCGGTGAGGCCTTGTTCATGGTGCGACATCTTCATCCCATCGGCCGGCGATGGAAGAACGAACCATGGCCCCTTTTCCGGGACCTTGAGGACCGACTTCTCCTGCACGGATTTTCATGGAAGAAAACCGGGCTCTGCCGGAACAGTATGACAGCAAGGGCGTTTTCCAGTAAAACGCCTCTTGCACATGACCGACCTTGAGCTTCTGCAAAGGTTTAGAAGCGGCGACGAGGCGGCGTTCCACGAACTGGTCAACCGGCATGCCGACTACTTGTATGGCGTGGCGTGTTGTCTTTGTGGAAACTCCGCTGACGCCGAGGATGTGGTTCAGGAGACCTTTGCAGGCGCATTCAAGGGCGCGGCCGGTTTTCGCGGGGCCTCGTCGGTGAAGACGTGGCTGACGCGAATTCTGGTGCGGCAGGTGGCCCGCATACGTCGCGACAACTGGAAACGCAAGGTCTTCCCCATCGGAGATGGCTTGGAGCAGATCGTGGACAGCGACAGCAGCTTGGCGGTCCTGCCCGCGCAGCGTGAGGTGGACGACCGGATGGATGTCATGGCGATGTTGCAGGAGCTTTCGGCCGAGCATCGCGAGGTGATCGTGCTGAGAGAACTGCAGGGGATGAGCTATGGCGAGATAGCCGAGTCGCTGGGCGTGCCGCAGGGCACGGTGGAGTCGCGGCTGCATCGCGCGCGGCAGGAATTGAGGCAGCGGTTCAAGGATTATCTGTAGAACTGGCCATTGGCCATGGAGGCCCGATGAGCTGCCCGCATGAACGAGAAGTCGAATTGTGGCATGATGGCGAGTTGTCCTCGCAGCAGCGGGAGTGGTTCGCGCCGCACCTGAGCGGTTGCGAGACTTGCCAGCGGGAGCTGCGCGAGCTTGAGTCGCTGTCGCGGTTTCTGCGGCCGGCGCCGCGGCGAAGCATGCCGGCCGAGGCGCTGGCTCGCGTACACAGCACCATTCAGCAACTCGGCGAGAGGTCGGTCCTGCGGATCGCGGAATGGCTGACGGCGGCGGCGGCGATCATCCTGGGCATCGGATTGGCGTTCTTGATTCACGGCAGGACCATGCCTCAGCGTCCCATTGGTGGCGCTGTTGAGGTCGCCGCGGATGTCACGATGCCGGATGAAGTGGTCAGCGGCGTAGAGGCATCCAGCGGCAACGCGGTCGAGTTGGCGCAATGGGTAGAGCCAGCATGGAGGCAGGAGCGCCAGCCATGACCAAGCTGCGGGTGATCATCACCATGGGTTTCCTGGTGGCGTTTGCCGCGGGGCTGGTTGCGGGCCTGGTTCGCAACAACCGGAGCGATGCGCAGTTGCGCCAGACGAATGGGCCAGGCGCCACGCAGCCGACGACGCGAAGAATGAGCTTTGCCCAGGCGATGGGACTGACGGCCGAGCAGGATGCGACGGTCCGCCAGTGGCGCGAGGAAGCGTTCCGGGAGGCGATGCGCGACGTGGAAGAGCGGCGCGCGGCGATTCGCAAGCAACGGGACGAAGCGATCCTGCCGATGCTGACGGCCGAGAACCGGCAGGTGTATGAGACGATCATGCAGCAATACACCGCGGCGATGAGCCAGGTGGACCGGCAGCGCCCCGGGGCATTCGACCGGCTGGACGAGAAGATCAAGGGGATCCTGACGGACGCGCAGCGCGGTGAAGTTCGAAGAGATGCAGAAAAGGCGTGCGGAAGAGCACAGACGACACGAGATTAACCGGCGAGGCGAGAGTGCGACGACTCGGCCCGCTACAACAAACTCGTCGCATTGATTCCGTTTTCACGGAAAGGAGCATCGGATGTCGAGTTGGAAAGTGGCAATGGTGGCGATGGTTGGTGGACTGTTGTTCGGGCGCAGGCGTTTGCGCAGGCAGGCGGCGGCGGTGGCCAGCGCGATCCGGCCGCGATGCGCCAGCGCATGATGGACCGCCTCAAGGAGCAACTGGCCGCCAAGGACGATGAGTGGAAGGTGATCCAGCCGTTGCTGGAGAAGGTGATGACGGCCCAGCGCGACAGCCGCGGCGGGTTCTTCGGCGGCGGCGGACGGCGTGGCGGCGGCAATGCCGCAGCGGCCACCACCCCCGAGACACCGGTGGCGAAGGCCGCGGCGGATTTGCGCACGACCCTGGAGAACAAGGACGCCAAGGCCGAGGATATCCTGGCCAAGCTCAAGGCCCTGCGCGAAGCCCGCGCCAAGGCCCGCGAGGAACTGACCAAGGCCCAGGAGGAACTGAAGAAAGTCCTCACCCAGTTCCAGGAAGCAACGCTCGTAGTCAACATGATACTTGAGTAGTCAGTAGTACCCAGGTCGTGGCGGGGCGCCGCGATTTCGCGGCGCCCCGTCACTCATCAGGATCACCGCAGAGACGCAGAGATCGCGGAGAAGATGATTTCAAATCTCAGAACTCTGCGTCCTCCGCGACTCCGCGGTGAAATAACGAGGTTCATGGCGTGCAGGACCTGATATCGCAACTTGTGACGGAAGGGCTGCTGGACGAGCCGGCATCGCAGCGTGCCGCGCTCGCTGATGGCCGAGGGCAAGCCGCTGGACCAGGCGGTGCTCGCCGCCAACGGCGTGTCCGAGGAAAAGCTGCTGCGCTACCTAAGCTCCCTGTTTGGCATCCCGTACGTCGATCTGGAAAAGGCCAGTCCCTCCAAGGAATTCATCGCGCAATTTCCCACGCGCCTGCTCGTGCAGCATCAGCTCATGCCGCTGGAGGAGAAGGACGGGTATGTCCTGGTGGCCACCAGCAGCCTGAGCGACACCACGGGGCTGGATGCGCTGCGCCTCGCGTGCGGGCGCGACTGCCGGCCCGCCATCGCGACGGCGGCCGAAATCGACCGATGCATCAAGCGGCTGCTGGGCGTCGGCGCTGACACGATGCAGACGCTGGCCTCCGAGTCGGGCCTGCAAGTGATCGACTCCAAGGGCGATGACGAAGAACTGGACCTGGGCAAGGCGGCGCAGGACGCCTCGATCATCAAGTTCGTCAACCAGATCCTCACCGAGGCCATCGAGCTGCGCGCGACGGACGTTCATTTCGAGCCGTTCGAGAGCGAGCTGCGCGTGCGGTATCGCGTCGATGGCGAATTGCAGCAGGCGAGCATCCCGCCGGATGTGCGGCGATTCCAGGCGGCGATCGTCTCGCGATTGAAGATCCTCTCGCACCTGGACATCGCTGAGAAGCGCCTGCCGCAGGACGGCCGAATCAAGCTGCGGGTGGCCAACCGCGAGATCGACGTGCGCGTGTCGGTGATCCCGATGCTGCACGGCGAGGCGGTGGTGCTGCGCATCCTGGATCGCGGCGACACGCTGCTGGGCACCACGCACCTGGGCATGTCGGCGCGCGATAATCGCGCGTTCACGAAGATTCTCGAATTGCCGCACGGGATCGTGCTGGTGACCGGCCCGACCGGCAGCGGCAAGACGACGACTTTGTATGCCGCGCTGTCGGAGATCAACACGGTCGACCGGAAGATCATCACGATCGAGGATCCGATCGAATATCACCTGGGCGGCATCAACCAGATCCAGGTGAACAGCAAGGCGGGGCTGACGTTCGCGGCCGGATTGCGGGCCATCCTGCGCCACGACCCGGATGTGGTGCTGATCGGCGAAATCCGCGATAAGGAGACGGCGGAGATCGCGGTACAGGCGTCGTTGACGGGGCACCTGGTCTTCTCGACGCTGCACACCAACGATGCACCCAGCGCCGCGACGCGGCTCATCGACATGGGATTGGAGCCATACCTGGTGGCGTCGTCGGTGGAGATCGTGATGGCCCAGCGCCTGGTGCGCGTGATCTGCCCCAAGTGCAAGACGCCGCTGCCGGATGTCGAGGTGCAGCGGCTGAAGACGGAGTTCGGGGCGGTCGTGCCCACCGTGATGTACCGTGGCGCCGGCTGCCGCGATTGCCAGGGCACGGGATATCGCGGGCGAACCGGCATCTTTGAATTGATGGTGATCACCGACGAAATTCGCGAAATGGTCCTGCATCGGGTGCCCGCGCCAACGGTACGCAAGAAGGCCGCCGAGCAGGGCATGATCAGCCTGCGTACCGACGGCTGGCGCATCATAGCGGAGGGGCGGACGTCGCCGGAGGAAGTGCTGCGGGCCACCAAGGACGAGATCACCAGCGGCGCCGAGGCCGCCGAGCGGGCCATGGGGATCATCCCGGTGCGCAAGAGGAACTCGATCCAGTTCCCGCCGCGGAGGCCCACTGATGCCGGCATTCGCCTACACAGCTCTGGACCGGTCGGGGCAACAGCTCAGCGGCTCGTTGCCGGCGGACAGCCGCGCCTCGGCGCTGGGCGAGATCATCGGCCGGGGGCTCTCGCCGATCTCCGTCGAGGAGGTGCAACAGGGACAGGCGGTTGTTCGCCAGCATGCGCGACCGGGTCGTATCTCGCAGTCATCGGTCGAGTCGTTCACGCGTGAGCTGGCCAATCTCCTGGCGGCGGGATTGCCCCTGGCCAAGTCGCTGCAGCTCCTGGTCGCGAGACATCGCAGCCGGGGGCCAAGAAGGCCTGGACGGACATTCACGACGACGTGGTTGGCGGCATGCCGCTGGCGGATGCGCTGGCGAAATGGCCCAAGGCGTTCTCCACGATCTACGTGGCCATGGTGCGGGCCGGCGAGGCGGGAGGATTTCTGTCGCTGGTGCTTCAGCAGATCGCCGACTTCCGCACGCGCGAGCGCGACCTGCGCGGCAAGGTCAAGGCGGCGATGGTGTATCCGGTCGTGCTGGCGTGCCTGGCGACCGGCGTGCTGATCTTCCTGCTGACGTTCTTCATCCCGCGCTTTTCCGGGATTTTCGAGCAGTTTGGGAGCAAACTGCCCGCCTTGACACGTTTCATCGTTGCGGTCAGCAAGGTGATCACCGATTACGGCCTGATCGTCGGCCTCGTGCTGGTGGGGCTCATCCTCGTGGCGCGGCGGGCCGTCATGACCGAATCGGGCCGGCGCACCATCGAGCGGATGATCCTGCGCATCCCCGCGCTGGGGGCGGTGACCGCGCGATTCGCGCTGGTGCGATTCTGCCGGATGCTGGGGACGCTGGTGGCCGCGGGCGTGCCGCTGATCAACTCGCTGCGCGTGGCCAAGGAAGCGCTGGGCAATCAGACGCTGGCCGACGCGGTCTCGCACGCCACCGAGGAGGTGCAGCGCGGCGCCTCGCTTGCCAAGAGCCTGGCGGCGTGCCCGCAGCTCTTCCCGGCGTCGGTGGTTGAAATGGTGACGGTGGCGGAGGAGACCGGGCGGCTGGATAAGGAACTGATCCGGCTGGCAACGACGTTCGAGAGCGACTTGGAACGTCAACTCAGGATGCTGGTGGCACTGGCCGAGCCGCTGATGCTCTTTTTGATGGCCGGCCTGATCGGGACCGTGGTGGTCGGAATGCTCCTGCCCGTGTTCACGCTGCAGGAGCTGATCAAGTGAAGGCAATGGTCAAAGGAACGCATATGAACAGAGGTTGCAAAGCAATTACGTCGAGGGCATTTACGCTGATCGAGCTGCTGCTGGTGCTCGTCATTCTCGGCGTGCTGGCGGGGATCGTCGTGCCGAAATTCGTCGGACGCGGCGAGCAGAGCAAGAAGACCGCGGCCGAAACGCAGATCAAGGGCATCGAAGAGGGCATCGAGCAGTTCCAGCTCGATAATGACCGGTATCCCACGCAGGAGGAAGGCATTCGCGCGCTCGTGGATTCGCCGGCGGGATGCCCCAAGTGGCACCAGTTCTACAATAAGATGCCCATGGATCCGTGGGGGCATGAGTATATCTACCGCATTCCCGGACAGCACAATCCCAAGGGCTTCGACGTGTACTCGATGGGCCCGGATCAACAGGACGGCACGGCCGACGATATCGGCAACTGGTAAGGCCCCATGCGACCGCGACGCGGACAACCTCGCGCCTTCACGCTCTTGGAACTGGTCCTGGTGATGGTGGTGGTTTGCGCTGTCCTGGCGGTCGTGGCGCCGTCGCTCCGCGGCCTTTGGTCGGGGCGGCGCGCGGATGATGCCGCCTACCAGTTGCTCGCGGTGGCCAATTGGGCGCATACGCAGGCCATCACTGATCGGCAGGTCTACCGCCTCAGCATCGACCGGCAGGCCAACCGGTACGTGCTGACCACGCAGGAGCAAGGCAGCTTTGTGCCGCTGGGCAAGGAGATAGGGCGAGTCTTCGAGTTGCCCGAGGACATGCGGCTGAACCTGATCCGAGGCGATGGCAACGGCAACGTTGACCATGTCAACTTCTATCCCAGCGGTCGGGCGGACCCCGCCATCATCGAGATTTCTCCCCCGCAGGGCGAGGCGATCCGGATTATCTGCAAGACGCCGACAGAGATATTTCACATTCAGACGGCAGCGGAGGCGAGCATTCGATGAACACCGCGCGCCGTCCAATCTCATTTGGCAGGGCGAGGGACGGTGAGGCAGACATTCTTGTCTGCCGGGCGTCATTTGCGTGTGCTCGGGGGACAAGAATGTCCCCACTCGCACGCGCATGGCAGACAGGAATGTCTGCCCCACCCCAAAAAGGGCCTCGTGCTTGGGGAACAGGAATGTTCCCACTCGCACGCGCATGGCAGACAGGAATGTCTGCCCCACCGAGAGGAGAGGCTCGCACTACCGCGCGCCGGGGCTTCACGCTGGTTGAAGTCCTCGCGGCGCTGCTGCTGATCGGCATCGTCCTGCCGGCGATCATGGAAGGCATTTCGGTGTCGCAGCGGACGGCATACACCGCGCGGACCAGCCTGGAGGCCGCCGCGCTGGCCGAGGCCAAGCTCGATGAGATCGTGGCCAGCGGGCAGTGGAGTTCCTCGGCATCCAGCG
The DNA here is from genome assembly GCA_963836515.1 of uncultured Phycisphaerales bacterium. Classification (GTDB taxonomy): domain Bacteria; phylum Planctomycetota; class Phycisphaerae; order Tepidisphaerales; family Tepidisphaeraceae; genus CAWIJX01. The sequence goes on along the minus strand of CAWIJX010000003.1, from coordinate 1,421,918 downwards.
GGGATTTCGGCGAGGACCATCCGGGATATCGCTGGGAAATGCAGGTGGCGGACCGCGACTACAACGTATCGGAGGTTGAACGTCCGCGTCACCTGGAAGGTGCGGATGGAGGACCGATCGGTCACCGTCGCGACGCTCGTCTACAACATTGCCAACAGCACGACCAGCAGCGGCTCAACCAGTTCGGGGAGCGGGACACAGCGATGAGCAGAAACAACCGACATCGCGGCTTCACCCTGCTGGAGATCATCCTGGCGATGACCATGGTGGCCGTTCTGTCGATGTCGCTGTACATGAGCCTGCGGGCCGGAATCAAGGCGCGGAACGGTTCCATCGGCATTGTTACGCCGATCCGCGCGGCCGAGGTGGCGATGGAGATGATCCGGCAGGACCTGGAATCGGCGCTGCCGCCGGTCGGGCTGCTGGCCGGGCAGATTCAAAGCGGCGGGTTCCAGGTCCAGGGCACGTGCGGGTTCGTCGGCATGCACCAGAACGACGCCGACGCCATCCAGTTCTACTGCATCGGCGACGACTCGGAACTGCTCAGCGCCGCGGCCAACCTGGATCAGACCAAACAGGGCGGCGTGCGCAAGGTGCAGTTCTACGTGACGACGCTGAGCGATGGAACGCCCAACGTCCTCGTCCGGGGCATCACCAACAACCTGCTCTCACAGGTCACAACCGATCCCGATGAAGAGGTGCTCTGTCGAAATGTGAAGTCGTTCACGCTGCGATACTGGGACGCTTCCAGCCAGACCTGGCAGGATGAATGGGATTCGACGCAGTTGAGTAACGCGATGCCCACGGCCGTCGAGGTGACGCTGCAGTTGCAGTGGCCCGACAAGGACAATGGAGAGCCGAGGACCTATCGCACGTCGCGAATTTATTCGCTGAGCTGCTATTTCGACCCGACGATCGGTTCCGTGACGGCCGCCAATGGCACCCAATCCACGAGCGGCGGCGCGGTGGCCGGCGGCGCGAGCGCCGGGAAGGGCACGAGCGGCGGCGCCACGGGTGCGAGCAGCGGCGGCACTTCGGGCGGCGGCCGAGGGGGTGGGAAATGAGGCATCTCAGATTTCAGATTTCAGATTTCAGATTGGGTGCCATGCCCACGCCTGCCGCTGAAACTCTGGATTTGTCGCATGGCATTATCGGCAGGTGTGGGCATGCAGCGGCCTTCGCACGCAATTGGAGCATGCCCACCCTCGCCGAGCATCGCACACGCGCAAAGCGAGTCGCTGGCGGCAAGTGTGGGCATGCCACCCGGCGCAACCGGCGGGGCACCATCATGATCATCACGTTGTGGATCGTCCTGATCCTCGCGGGCCTGGTGGTGGTCTTCGCCCGATCGATGTACGTCGAGGCGACCGCGTCGGCCAATCACGTGGCGAGTCTGCAGGCGGCGGCCATCGAGCGCGGCGCCGAGCAGTACGTGCTCGCCCTGATCGACCAGAACCAGAGCCTGCAAGGGGTGATGGCCCTGAACCTCGATTCCACCAATTTCGCGGCGATCCCGCTGGGAGCGAGCGATCTGCCCGGCGGCTATTTCTGGGTGATCCGCCCCAACTACGGCGATGATTCACTGCCTGTTTTCGGCCTGGTCAACGAGGCCTCCAAGGTCAACATCAACTACGCCACCGAAGACGATCTGATGTACCTGCCCTACATAACGGACGACCTGGCCGAATCGCTGATTGACTGGCGCGACCCCGACGACAACGCGATGGCGTTTGGCGCCGAGAGCGATTACTACTCGTCGCTGCCCAACGCCTACGTGGCGAAGAACGCGCCGTTCGAGACGGTGGAAGAACTGCTCCTGGTCAAAGGCTGGACCCGGGCATTGCTCTATGGCACAGTGGTCGAGATGCAGACGGGAAGAATGAGCCAGGCCAATGCCGGCGCTCCGGGCATGTTCGATGCCGTTGTCCCGCCGGTCGGCGCCTCGATGGACGGCTACAGCGGCTCGGGGTTCGGCTTCGGCAACGGCAATGTGGACTGGCCAACGCTGTATGGGCTGTACGACTACCTGACGGTCTATAGTCACGAGCCTGCCGCGGCGGCGGCGACCGCCACCGCGGGCAAGACGGGCAGCTCATCGTCGCAGGCGCGCGGCACGACGGGAACGGCCGGCGCCGTGGTGGCCACCGCCCGGCCCAGCGGCGGGCTGATCAACCTGGCCTTCGCGCCGCGCGAGGTGCTCTATTGCCTCGGGCTGGACGACTCGGACGTGGCGGCCATCCAGTCGTACCGCACCTCCGCCAACTTCGATCCGGCGGACATTTCGTGGGTCAACCAGGCGCTGCCGCAGAAAGCCGCGGAATTGGCAAACAAGATCACCAGCAGTTCGTACCAATATTCCGCCGACATTGTGGCGGTCAACGCCAATGGCCGGGCCTTCAAGCGTGTGCGAATCGTGGTGGATGCGGGTGAGCCCGCCGCAGATCGTGTATCGCCGGGATCTGACGGATCGCGGCTGGCCGATGGACCAGCAGATCTTGCAGGCCCTGCGCTCGGGGACGCTGGATCCATCTCAGGTGAGCGTTGTATCAGGAGGTGCGCGTTGATGCTCGGCGCGAGCAAATATCTTGGCCTCGCACTGGGCGATCACTCGATCCTCGCGGCGCAGGTCAAAGTCGCGCACGATAGCCGCGAGCTGTCGGCGGCGGCGGAGTTCGCATTTGGGCCGCAGGCGTCGTGGGATGATCCGGCGGGCCTGGGGCGGGCATGCGCCAATTCCTGCGACAGAACCATTTTTCGGCGTCGCACGTCGTGGTGGGAGTTCCCGCGCGATGGCTGATGGCCAGGCCGAGAGAGGTGCCGCCGGCATCGGCGGCAGTGGCGGCGAGCACGCTTCGACTGCATGCCGAGCGGGATTTTCCATCGGACATGGAGCTGGTCTTCGATTTTGCGGGGCAAAGCCATCCGCAGAAGCCGAGGCGCGTGCTTCTGGCGGCGATGCCCAAACGGCACATGGATCGCATCCAGGCGATGGCCGACGAAGCCGGCTTGAATGTAATGGCCATCACGAGTTCGTCGTTGGCGCTGGCCTCGACCGCTGGCAACTCGACGGGGGACATGTTGTCGCTGGTGGTGGACAGCGAGGCGGCGGAACTGGTGATCTGCGGCGAATCGGCGCCGCGCATGCTCAAGCACCTGGGGGTTTGCAGCGCGGGCGCGGCCGCCGGCAACGGTCACACGGCCAGCACGATGGCCATGCTGGGCGGCGAGGTGCAGCGGGCACTGGCGATGCTGCCGCGCGAGGATGGCGCGGCCGGACTGTCGGGCGCGCTGCTGTGGGATGGCGTGGGGATGGACTCGTCGGCGGCCGACATGCTGGCGAGCCGCGGGGACGTGAAGTTCCGGATGAACGATGATCTGTCGGCGCTGGGCGTGACCGCCGGGCGTGCTGACCTGTTGAAAGGCCGGCGCGTCACCGCGGCCGTGGCGCTGGCGCTGGCGGGCGCAAGGGCGGCTTGGCGATCGACTTTCTGCACACGCGGCTGGCCGCTCCCCGCGTGCATCGGGTGAGCCGGCAACAAGTCCTGGCCGTTGCCGCCGTTGTCGCTGTCGTCGGCACATTGGCCTGTCTCTGGGTGGATGTGATCCGGAAGGAAGCGGCCGTGAAGCACCGTGCGGGAGCAGATCAAGCTGGAGGACAAGAAGAAGAAGGACGGCGAGGCGATCCGGGAGAAGGCGAAGATCGCATCCGGATGGTTCGACGAGCGCCCGGCCGTCATGGGATGCCTGCGCGAGCTGACGCTGCTGTTCCCGGCCGATGGGCGCATCGTCGCGACCAGCTTCGCGTTTCACGAGGATGGCAAGGTCGAGGTGGGCGCCAGGACGCCCGAGCAGAGCCTGGCGCTGGAACTGGGCGACAGGCTGCGTAGCAACAAGAGCTTCACCGACGTGGTGCTGCCCAGTATCGGCGACCTGGCAGGGAGGTTTCGGGAGGCGCCGTTCATCGTCAAGTTCATGTATGCCGGCAAGGAGTGACGCGTGATCCTCTCCAAACGAGAACGACAGATCGCCATCGCCGCGGGCGCCGCGGCGGCGATCTTCGGGTTGTACGCCTACGTGCTGGACCCGCTGTGGGCGCGGTGCGTGCAGGCCCAGGAGGACGTGAGGTCGCTCACGGTGACCAAGCTGCAGCCGCTTCAGCGGGAGAACCGCCAAAGCCGTGCCACGCAGATCAAGTGGGAAGAGATGAACAAGGCCGGCCTGAAGCTCAACGCCAACGCCGCCATGGGAAAGCTCCAGCACGAAATCCTCAACTGGGCAAAAGAGTCGCGGCTCAGCATTGCCCAGCGCGGCGACCGGCCCCAGGGCGACAAGCAGTTCCAGAAGGTCACGGTGCATGTTTCCGCGCAGAGCGCGACCATGCAGTCGATCAGCGAATTCCTCTGGCGCGTGAACGCGGCCACTTTTCCGATTCGCGTGACGGACCTGCAGATCCGGCCCAAGCGAGAGGGATCCGAGGAACTGATGATGGACGTGGGCATTTCGACGCTGTGCCTGGTCCCGGAGAAGGAAGCCGAGAAAGGCGGCCGGCCATGAAAACGCTGCTTGCGATTCTGGTGGCACTGCTCGCGGTTGGGCGGAACGGCATCGCTGCTGAATCGACCAACCGAGCGGACCAGCGCTACTTCCGCGAACATTACGGCGTGATCGCCCAGCGCAATATCTTCTCTCGCAATCGCCCGACCGAGCGCAGGCGGGAGCGAATTTCGCCGGTCCAGCCCGAGCAACGCTACATGCTGGTGGGCATCGTGAGGCTGGAGGAATGGGAGAGCGACAAAGGCCCCTATGCAGCGTATGTCGAGAATGGCCGCCTGGGGACGACGTCGCGCGTGTACGTCGGGGAGAGCATCGCAAGCGGGAAGATCACGAGGATAGACGAGATGTTGATCAATTACGAATCCGGCGGGCAGACGCGTAACATTGAGATCGGGTTTAACCTGCTCCGCGAAAACCAGATCGTGCGCGGCGAGGCGACCACCATGCCGAGCACGCAGCCCGGGGTGGCGGACGCCGACGGGCAGGGCTCCACGGGCACACCGGCGAGCGGCGGCGTCGAGGATGACATCGTTGCGCGTCTCAAGGCGCGGCGCGAAGCGGAGCTGAAATCGAAGGAATAGCGAAACCGACTCGAACACGCGGCGAAAGACCACGGGCTTGGAAAGGGCTTTACGAAGGTGCGACCATGTGCGAAAAGCAGCGGTATCTTCCGGCTTTTCTTGTTCTACTGACATTCGGGCTGACCCCGTGGGCATCGGGCGCGGAACCGGCCGCGACGCAGCCCGATGCGGCCATTCCCGAAACGCAGCCATCGACACAGCCGGCCGGGCCCGCCACGCAACCGGTGGCGGCCACTCAGCCCGCGGCGACGCAGCCGGTTGCCTCAACGCAACCGACCACCCGGCCGGTCTATGTCCAGAGGGCCAACGGCGGCATCATCTTCAATTTCAAGGATGCGTCGCTGGACGTGGTGGTGACCCAGCTCGCCGAAGTGGCGAAGTACGTGCTGATCAAGGATGTCCCTCTCACCGGCCGGGCGACCCTCGAGGAAACCAAGACGCCGGTGACGCCGGATGATGCGGTGCTCGTGCTCAACTCGGTGCTGGTGTCGAAGGGATTCGCGGCCGTGCCCACCGGGCGGACGCTTCGCATCGTCTCGGTCAACAAGGTGAAATCGGCGGCCATTCCGGTGTACGTCGGATCGGATCCGGAACAGATCAAGGCCACCGATCAGTGGATCACGCAGATCATCCCCATCAAGACTGTCAACGCCACCCAGTTGAAGACGGATCTCACGGCGATGCTCAGCACGGATGCGGTCTGCACCGCGAACGCCAACAGCAATTCGATCATCCTCACGGACCGCTCGATCAACATCAAACACATCGTCGAGATCATCAGCAAGGTGGACACGCAGAACGCCGGCATCGCGAAGGTGGAGGTGATCAAGCTCCAGTTTGCCAACGCCACGACGGTGGCGAAGCTGATCCTGGACGTGTTCGGCACGGATCAGGCGGCGACCGCACAAGGGGCCGGGCAGGGCGGACGCGGCGGCGGGGGCAGGCGAGGCGGCGGTTTTGCCCCCGGCGGTTTCGGGCCCGGAGGGTTCATGCCCGGCGGTTTTGGCCCGGGCGGGTTTGCCATGGGCGGCCCGCAGGCCGCGGGCGCGGCCGGCGGCGCCAACCCGCAGGCCACCGTGCGCAACCAGGTGAGACTCACGGCCTCGGCCGACGAGCGGACCAACCGCATCGTCGTCAGTGGCCCGCCTGAGGTCATCGACATGATCAAGAAAGTGGTAACGGAGGTCGATGCCGATCCATCGGAGCAGACCAGCATCTTCACGTATTTCCTGAAGAACGCCAACGCGCGCAACGTCGAGACGAGCCTCAACAGCATCTTCAGCGGAAGTGCCGGATCGCGCTCGTATGGCAGCAACACCGGCGCGACGTTGCCGCGCGCCAGCTTCGGCTCGGGCAGCAGCTTTGGCGGCGGCGGGAGCGGCGGCGGCTTCGGTGGCAGCAGCTTTGGCGGCGGGAACCGCGGCGGCGGCAGCTTTGGCGGCAGCTCCGGAGGCGGCTTTGGTGGCAGCAGCTTTGGCGGCGGCGGGTTTGGCAGCAACGCTTCTGGAGGAACGCGCAGCGGCTTTGGCGGCGTTGGCGGCACGGGCTCGACCATGGGCATTGTCGGCGCGGTCTCCGCGGTGGCCGACCCCGATACCAACTCCATCACCATCGTCACCAGCCCCGCGAACATGGAAAAGGTGAAGGCGGTCCTGATGGACCTGGACCGCGCCGTGCCGCAGGTGCTGATCAAAGTTCTTATCGCGGAAGTGACGCACACCAACACGCGCGACCTGGGCATGGAATTCTCCGTGCTGAACCTCCGGGCCAGCGGCTTTGGCACGAAGGTCGGCACCGACTTCGGCCTGCAGAACCAGACCGGCGGGCTGGTGGCCGGGATTGTCGAGAAAGACTTCACCGCGACCATCCGCGCCTGGAGCAGGCCGGAAAACTCGATGTGCTCTCCCGGCCTTACATTCTGGGCAGCGACAACCAGCTCGCGACGATCAGCGTCGGTCAGGTGGTGCCGCTCGTGACCAACAGCCGCACCGACGCCCTGGGCGCCATCACCAACACGGTGACCTACCAGGAGATCGGCATCATCCTGAATGTCATCCCGCACATTAACCCCGAAGGCCTGGTGATCATGGATGTCCAGCCGCAGATCTCGGCGCTGACCGGCCAGACGATCCAGATCTCGGAGAACCTGAGTTCGCCCGTCTACGCCATGCGGCAGGCCCAGAGCCGCGTCGCCATCAAGAACGGGCAGACGATTGTCATCGGCGGCCTGATGGAAGATCGCAAGACCGACACGGTCAACAAGGTTCCGCTGATCGGCGACATCCCATGGCTGGGCGAGCTGTTTCAGCACAAGAACACGATCAAGTCCAAGACCGAGTTGCTGATTTTCCTGACGCCGCACGTGGCGGCCGACAATCGCGAGCTGCGCGACATTTCCGGGAAGGAGGAGCGAGGCGTCAAGCTGGTTCCCGGCGCCATCGACAAAGGCGAATACGGCGATCAAATGGACGCGATGCGACGGGGCACCACGCGGCCGGCGGAGTGATTTATGAGATGGCACGATACGCGCGTGAAAGTCGTGATTGCGCTGGCGGCGACGGCGATGTTGACCGGCTGCGCCGCGACGGACAAGCCCAAGGCCAAGGCCGAGCGGCACATTGACGCGCCCAGGCCCGCGCCTGCCGGCAATGCGCTCGATCCGTGCGCCAATCGCCTGCACGACCTGTGCGGGCTGTTGCTCCAGTATTACCTGGTTAACAAGCGGCTGCCCCAGTCGCTGGTGGAACTGGCAACCCTCCAGGATACCGACCGATTTCCCATCGTCTGCCCGATTTCCGGCAAACCGTACCTGTACGACCCCGAGGGATATCAGGTGCCGCAGATGCCCGGCCGGGTGATCATCGTCGATCCCGAGCCGGCCCACGGCTCTTACCGCTGGGCCATCGCCATCGAAAGCGGCTCCGGCCCGCCTGTCGCCAGCGTCGTGGCGATTCCCGAGATCGCGTTCCAGCGCACGCCGATTCACCCCCAGCCAGCAGGTGTACCATGAAAGGGCTGCATCGAATTCTGTCTCGAATGCGCGCGGCGGTGGGCCGAGTCTGGCGCGGCACGCCGTCCGATGTGCGGGCACGGCGTCACGTCGTCGATATGCACGGCCTGGAATCACGGCAAATGCTGTCATTTGGCGGCGGTGCGATCGCGGTCTCCGTCACCGGCGCCTCGGCCGACGAGGGCAACAACGCCACCGGCACGCTCAATTCCGTCCTCTTCACCGTCAGCCTCAATGCCGCGACGCTTACGAAGATCACCGTGGCATACTCCACGCAGGACAACAGTGCCAGGGCCGGCATCGACTACACGGCCACCGCCGGCACGCTCACATTTAGCGGCGACACGGTGAGCCAGACCGTCTCCGTGCCGATCATCGGCAACATCATCCCCCAGCCCGACCGGACCTTCTTCCTGCGGCTGACCTCGGCCACCGGCGCGTCGCTCGGCAACGCCCGCGCGGTGGGCACGATCATTGACGACGATCCGCCGAAGGTCGCCGTGACGGCGATCACGCCGACGGCGATTGAATCGCGCGGGGTGGCTGCGGTGTTCCGTTTCACCCGCAACGGCCCGACCGATGCGGCGCTGCGCGTCTATTACGCCATCGGCGGCACGGCCACCAATATCGTCAACTACGCGCACATCGGCACTTCCGTGAACATACCGGCCGGCGCATCCTTCGCCGATGTGACGATCAAGCCCGTGCTGGACAACGTACACGACCAGCCGCAGACGGTGATGCTCAAGATCAGCAAGCGCGACACCTACGAGACTGCCGAGCATTATTTCGCAACCGCCCACGTCTACATGGGCGATGCCACGCCGCCCACGGCGAAGCTCTCGGCCAGGACGCTTACCACCGGCGCGGCTTTCTACCAGTTCAGCGTCAAATACACCGATAACCGCCGCATGGACCCGGCGACCGTCGGCTCGGGCAACATCCAGGTGACCGGCCCCAACAAATACTCGCCCGTCGCAAAGCTCATCTCGAAATACTGGAGCCTCGACGGGACGGCCGTGCTGGCGGTGTACCAGATCCCAGCGCCCAACGGCCACGACTTCGGAGCGGCGGATAACGGAACGTACACGGTGAAACTGCTCGCCAACCAGGTGAAGGATGCCGAAGGCAACGTGATGGCGGCTGCCACGCTGGGGACATTTGGGGCCCAACTGCCCGCGACGTAGGCCGCGCCAGCGGCCATGCTTGCCGCCGGGCTGGCCCGGATTCGCATCTCCGGTTGTCTTCATCCCGGCCATTCAACGAACTTCGGCTACCCGCATTGCAGCACCATCTCCGGCATCAACTGCGGCATCTGGCACGGCATGGGGTTTCCGGGGGACTGCTGTCCACACGAAAGCGTACAATTCTAGTATTTTTTTTCTTGCCACAGGCGGGATGGACGGTCACAATTGGCTTCGGCTTTGGCGCGGACGGGAAGAGCACATCTCTTCGCACAGGCCCGCACTGGAGAGGATTTCGGCAGCACGCACGCGTGTTGCCTTTGGCTTTTGGGGCACATCGGACGGAGGCTCACTATGCGCAAGGGTCGTGATCGATCGGGTCGTGGCACCCGTGGAGGATTGCCCGAAACACATCGCGACGCCCGGGATGTCGCACGCCGACATCTCTTCCGGCGATGGCACGCAATCGAGTCGCTTGAGCAGCGGGTGCTGCTGGCCGGCGACCTGCCGGTGCCGGCGCCGCTGGCGGCGCACGCTGCGCCGCCCGTGGTGACCACGGTCAGCGATGACCTCTCCTCGTCCGTCCAGACCGCCATCCGGAACGTCGTCCAGGCAATCCGCGATAATGTCGGCTCTGTCCTCGACAATGACGCGAAGCTCAAGACCGTCCTCCCCATCGTCAACCAGACTATCGGCGACACGCTGAATCTCGCCACCATCCTTGGCAATGGGTTGTACGACCCGGTTTCGACCTATCTCAGCACGCTCTCACCGACGGCCAGTGGATTGCAGGCGGCGCTGGCAGGCTTCACCTACAGCGGCGGTGGAATCAGCGTGGCTTTCAGCAGCGTGACGGCGGCGGTGAGCGATGTCGATCCGGCCAATCCGGTTCTCACGCTCGACCTGACATTGGGCGCTACCCAGACGACCACGCACACGGTCGTCTTCCCCGTCGACGACCAGATCCATCTCGATCCGGTGACGATCTCGGAAAGCGCGGGGCTTTCGCTGCCGCTGCACGTAGCCATGCCGCTGCGCAGCGGGGCCATCTTGCCGGGCGAGGTGCTGGTGGGCCTGAATGGCACAAGCCTGACGGCGCAGGTCACATCTCTCCCGGACGTGACGGGAACATTGGGGATGGCGGAGATCAATGTCTCGGGCGCATCTCTTTCGCTGAATGCGGACCTGGCCGTTACCCTCTCGGGAACGGACTCCGGCGGCTTGCTGCCCTATCCCGATCTTTCCGGCGGGACGCTGGCATCGCTGGTGAGCCTCTCACCCACCTCGGCAGCCATACACGCCACTCTGCCTGTCTCGGTCATGTTCGAGGGAGCGGCGCTGGGTCCCAGCCCGGCCTTGACGCTCGATTCGACCGATATATTCGGTTCGACCCCGTTGAGTTGGGGGCTTTCTCCGGGGCTGTCGCCGCTGGCCAGTTTTGAGAACCTCACCATCGCCGACGTGGGCGGGTTCCTTTCGGATGCGTCCACAGCGCTAAGCCTCGCCGGGCCCAAGCTCGATTTGGCCAGCGCCATCCCATTTGTGAGCCAGAAGATCAGCACCGTGGCCGACATAGGCTCGACGATCTCCGACCTGGTGACGGCGCTCACGGATATCAGCGGATACAAGTACCGCAGCTACGAGACGCTCGCGAGCCAGATTGCGACGATCACCGGCCTGAGCCCCAGCAGCCTCAACCTGCGGTTTGACGCGCCGAGCAACTCGGTGCTGATCGACCTGCCGTTGACGAAGCATTTCGACCAGGCGGTGGACCTGGATTTCGGCAATGGGCTTGGGCCGCTGACGGTCGCGGCCACGGCGCAGGCGCATTTCGTGGGGGATGTGACGCTGGCCCTAACGGCGGGATTTGACCTGACGCCGCCGGTGACGCATGGCTTGAGCGGGAACGTGGCGGACCATGTTTTCCTGACCGATGGCAGCAGCGTGCGCGTGGTTGGGGATGTGCAGGTGACCGGGCTGGACCTGGCCGCGGCGCTGGCCAACATCGGCCTGGCGGTAAACGGCGGGAGCATCGATCTCCATTTTGACACGCGCGTGAGCCTGACCGACCCTGGCACGAGCGCGGCCGACGGGCGCGTCAGTTTGCAGGAGTTCACCAGCAATCCCCTGTCCAGCGTGGTCAGCGTCACCCCGCCGACCGCGACCGTGAGCGGCACGCTGCCGATCGTCGCGACCGGCACGGGGATGAATGCGCTGCTGGGAATCGATCCGAGCGATCCGCCGGCCCTGGTCCTGAGCCTGACGACGCCCAACGATTTCAGCACGTTGAACGTCGGGCCCAACCAGAAGTTCACCGATCTGATCGGCAGCTTCCAGAACTTCTCGTGGGATTCGGTCTATGCCGCGATCTCGCAGGTGGTAGATTTCCTGGGCTCCACGGACATTCCGGCGCTGAACACGAAGCTGCCGCTGATCGACAAGAGCGTGAACGACATCCTCAGCCTGGGCGCGGGCCTGCTCTCGTCGGCCTCGGGGCTTCAGGTCAACGTGACGAGCCTGCGCGGGGGTGTCGGCGCAGATCGCGTCGCTGGATGCGGCCATTTCCGGCTCCATCTCCAGCCTGACGGCGCAACAGACCGACGAGCTGCACATGCTGCGCGAGCGGCTGGACCTGGTGCTGACCGGCAGCGACACCACAAAGACGCCGACCATCCTGACGGCCACGGAGGAAGGATGGAACGCGCTGGTCAACGAGGTGGGATTCCCGCTGGCGGCGAAGGCTGCACTGCTGCCATCCATTACCGCGATCACCGGTTTTGCGCCAACCCTCTCGTCGCTCTCGGGGAAGATCGAGTCGTTGCTGGGCCTCTCGCCAGGATCGCTGACGCTCGAAACCGCCGATGTCAACGACAGCCCGTCGATCACCGAGCAGGCGATCATCGCGCACATCCACCTGAACAAGACGCTTGCGCCGACGGACTTTCCGCTGAACGTCAAGCTCGACGGCGGCTCGATCCCCGTGAGCCTCGACAGCAGCGGCAAGGTGACCGTGTCGGCCAGCGCCGACCTGCAGCTCGACTTCGGCGTCAATCTCTCCACCGGCTCGCCGTTCCTGCTGGACACGACGGCAGCGACGGTCACGGGCGGGGCCCAGAGCACCTCGCTGGCCATCACGGCCCAGCTCGGCGGCATCACCGGGGCCCAGCTTGGCACGGCCGGCGACCCCGACCTGCTCTACCTCAAACGCCGGGAAACCGAGACCATGACCGCTTCGGGGGGAGCGAGTTTCCCACTGCCGACGACCATCCCATCGTCGCAGCAGGTGCGGGCGGCGATCGTCAGCATCGACGATGTTGTCCAGGATGGGCACTACACGCTGACAAGCACGAACCTGACGTTCGATTCAGCTCCAGGCAGCGGCGCGACGGTCAATGTGTACTACCCCGGCACCAGCGATGCTTCCATCGCCCTGACGCTCAACGACAGCTCGCCCGACTCGCACGGGGTCATCCCCTTCAGCGAGATCACTGGCAGCACGTTTGACTTCACGATCGACGGCATGGTCAACGCGGTCATGCCGGTGTATCTGCCGCTATCGCCCACGCACCCGGGCGATTTCCGCGTCTTCGCGGACTTGAACAACCTGGGGGGCATCTACCTCGGGACGCCCAGCGGGATGAGCGGCGACCTGGCGGCACAGGACTGCGACCTGATGGGGCTGGTCTCCGGCCTCAATACATTCCTGGGCGTCCTCAAGGCAGGGCTGCAGAGCGACGTGCTCGCGAAGCTGCCGCTCATCGGCGATGCGGTGGACCTCAGCGGCACGATTGTCGGCAAGCTCCAGGGCCTGACCAGCGGGTTGAGCACGGCGCTGGGCGCTGGCGAGGCGGCGATCAAGCAGTTCCTGTACGACAACCTCGGGCCGGGCGACGGCCCCGGGCCCGGTCTGGACCTTAACGTGCTGGTCGATCCTGACACCGGCACGCCCATCACAAACGTCAGCGACGTGGCGGTGACCATCGGGGGCGCCGAGTGCCTCTCGATCAACCTGCGGCTCAAAGGCAGCGACTCGATCACCGTCCCGTTCGACCTGGGGCTGTCGGCGATCAACTTCGGGATCTCGGGAAGCGTGGTGCTGGGGTTGAATTACGACGTGCGCCTGGGCATGGGGCTGAACAAGACGGAAGGGTTCTACCTCAAGCTCAATCCGGATCCGAGCGTGCCCGAGATCCAGTTCGGGCTGTCGGCGACGGTCCCGGGGGTCACCGCCAAGCTCTTCTTCCTCGACGTGACGGCCAGCGAGAGCGCATCGCACCCGGAGACGACGGGGATCATCGGCACGCTCAAGCTGAACGTGAACGATCCCAACAGCGACGGCAAGCTGACGATCCCGGAACTCACCAGCACGCCGTTCACGAGCCTGATCACGGCTTCGCTGTCGGGCGATGCCATCGTCGATATGGACCTGCTGGCCGGCGTGGGCTCGCCGGACCTGCCCAAGATGGGGGCCAGCCTCTACATCAAATGGCACTTCCTCGACGGCGAGGGCCTGACCGGCGAGCAGCCGATCGTACAGCTCAACAACGTGTATCTGTACCTCGGCGACTTCATGACCAACCTCCTGCAGCCGATCCTGGGACCGGCCAAGGGCCTGCAGAAATACCTCCAGCCGCTCCAGCCGATCTTCGATTTCCTGCAATCGAAAATCCCGGTTGTCAGCGACCTCTCGGAGTTCGTGGGCAACGGCCCGATCACGGTGCAGTGGTTGATCGACCATTTCGGCAGCGGGCTGAGCAGCGTGACCGACTTCATCGACATGCTGGGCAAGGTGAAAGGCATCGTGGACGCGGCGGTGTCGCTGTCCACGGGTCGCATCGAGTTCGGAAGCTTCAACCTGAGCAGTGATGCCCGCACGAGCACGCCGATCGCCGCCGGCGACTCGGACATCACGCCCGACAGCGCCGGCTCGCCGGAGTCGCAGGCGTCCGGGCTGGGCGGCGCCATTGGCGGCATCCTCACCAACCTCAACAGCATCGGGCTGCACCTGCCGGTGTTGGAGCACCCCTCGACGCTTTTCAACCTCTTCTTCGGCAAGCGCGTTCAACCTGGTGACCTGGGACGCGCCCAAACTCGAGGCGTCCTTCAGCTTCGAGAAGCTCTTCGGGCCGCTGCTGATTCCCGTGCTGTACGGCAAAATCTTCGGCTCGTTCAGCGTGGGGGTGGACCTGGGGCTGGGGTTTGATACGAGGGGATTCGAGCCTGGGCACAGCTTCCTGGATGGCTTTTACCTCACGACCGATGCGCCGGTATTCCGGCTGACTGCGACGATCGGCGCAGGGGCGGAGATCAACGCGGTGGTGGCCAAAGCCGGCGTCGAGGGCGGCCTGACCGGCACGCTGTCGCTGGACTGGGACGACCAGGACCACGACGGACGGTTCTACTTCGACGAAGTGAGCAAGGCCCTCTCGCGCGGCGTGCTGTGCATCTTCGAAATGAGCGGATCGCTCAAGGCGTTCCTGCGCCCTATGCCAAGATCGGGTTCGACACGCCCTTTGGCGAGGTCACGCTCTTCGACAAGTCGGTGGACCTGGTGAGCGCGACGATCGTGGATTTCGACGTGAAGTGCCCGCCGGTGCCCACGCCGGTTCTCGCCCACGTCAGCAACGGCAGCGACGGGTTCACGGCCGGCACGCTGGTGGCGCACGTCGGGCCGAACGCCGGCCTGCGGCGGCCGGGCGACACCGACGACGCCGAGATCCTTAACCTCAAGAAGGACCCCAGCGGCAACATCATCGTCAGCGGCTTCGGGGAGGTGCAGTCCTACAGCGGCGTCACGCGGATCTACGTCAATGCTGGCGCCGGGAACGACCAGATCACCCTGGACGGCACCGTAGACGTGCCCGCGACCATCCTTGGCGGCGATGGCAACGATACGCTGCGCGGCGGCAACGGGCCCAACACCATCAGCGGCGGCGCTGGCAACGACTGGATCTACGGCGGCGATGGCGCTGATAGCCTCAGCGGCGACGCCGGCGACGATGTCATCTTCGGCGGCAAGGGCAACGACACGCTCAGCGGCGGCGATGGCAATGACCAGATCGCCGGCGATGAGGGCGACGACCTGATCTACGGCGGGAGCGGCGACGACCGCCTCTGGGGCGATCACCAGCCCGTCAGCGAGAGCACCCCCGACACCACCACTAACGGCAACAACACCATCTTCGGCGGCGACGGCAACGATCAGATTCTTGGCGGATCGGGTAACGACTCACTGGATGGCGGCGACGGCGCTGACCTTATCAACGCGCTGGCCGGCAATGACACCGTCCAGGGCGGTCCCGGCGACGACATCATCACCGGCGATGACGGCAACGATCTCATCCGCGGCGGGCCGGGCAACGACAAGATTGAGGGCGACCAGGGCAACGACACCATCTACGGCGACAGCGGTTTCGACTATATCGAGGGAGGGGACGGCAACGACTTCCTCGTCGGCGGGACCGAGAGCGATGCCATCCTCGGCGGGACGGGCGACGACACGCTTCTCGGCGGATGGGGCAACGACGTGCTCCGCGGCAACGATGGCAACGATTACATCGAGGGCGGGCCCGGCGACGACGATATCTGCGGCCAGGCCGACAACGACACCATCTGGGGCGGCACCACGATGGCCTACTACAGCCTGCTCGGCCCCGAGCCAGCGCCCGTTTCGGGCGGAGGTTTCGACGCCATCAGTTGCGATTCCCCGATTCGCTTCGTGCCACCCAAGACCGACCTGAATCCCAATGGCGAGGTCCGCGGCCAGCTCTTCCAGGACACCAACGGCAATGGCGTCCACGACCCCGCCGAGCCAGGCCAGAACGGCTGGACCGTCGAGCTTCTCGGCCCCGATGGCAAGCCCATCGCCTCACAACTCACCATCGACGCCGATCTCAACGAGGATGGGACGATCGACCCCGCGACCGAATCAGGCACCTTCGATTTCAAGAACGTTCCGCCGGGCAACTACACGCTGGTCGAGGTGGCCGGCGGATGGGCCCAAAGCCTCCCGACGACGCCGATTGACCCATCCTTCGGCGCAGTGTACCTGGTCACGGTGGAAGCGGGCAAGATCGAAGGCCCCTATGAGTTCGGCAACTACCTCCCGGCAAGCGTCAACGGCCGCAAGTTCCTGGACCTGAACGGCAACGGGACGCACGACGAAGGCGAGCCGTATTTGGACGGATGGACGATCCAGGCCCTTGACGAGGACAACAAGGTCGTCGCCACGGCAACGACGGCGGACATCGACCTCAACGGCGACGGCCTGATCGACCCCAATACCGAGCGCGGGTGGTATCAGTTCACCGGTCTGCGGCCGGGCAACTACCGCCTCATCGAGACGTTGCAGCCGGGCTACGTACAGACGGCATCGCCCGGGCCCGTGGCGCTGGCCAGCGGTGGCGCCGCCCACAACAAGGACTTCGGCAATCGGCCGTCCGACCAGATCCACGGGACCAAATGGCTGGATGTCAATGGCGACGGCATCCGGCAAGCCGATGAACCCGGCCTCGCCGGTGTGCAGATCTATATCGACTTGAATGGCAATGGCGCGCTGGATGCCGGCGAGCCATCCACCTTCACGCTCGCTGATGATCCGGCCACGACCGTTGACGAGACGGGCCAGTATGCCTTCTATGACCTCGCCCCCGGCACCTACATCGTGCGTGAGGTTGTCCCGGCCGGATATCGCCAGACATTCCCCGTGGACGCCACCGGACAGCCCACTGGTTATACGGTCGGGCTCAAGTCCGGGCAGATCGTCACCGGATGCGATTTCGGCAACAGGCCGCTGCTCGGTTTCATTGGCGGCCGGAAATTCGAGGACCTCAACCGCAACGGCAACGCCGATGCCGGCGAGCCCGGCCTGGCCGGCTGGACCATCTACATCGACGCGAACAACAACGGGACACTCGACAGTGGCGAACAATCCACGGTCACGACCGAAGATGGATCCTATTATTTCGCGAATCTCCCGGCCGGCAGTTACATCCTGCGCGAAGTGCTCCGCAACGGCTGGGACCAGACCCAGCCCGCAGCCGGTTATTACTCGGTCAATATTGTGGCAAGCGACGAGGAAATCACCGGGTTGGATTTCGGCAACACCTTCGGCCACGTTGTCGGCACCTCTCTGGACGACAGCTACACCGTCGCGCTGGATGCCCAGTCGCAAGTGCTCATCACGGGCGTTGGCCAGGGCACCGTGTTAAGCCATCCGATCAACTTCGTCAGCAGCCTGCGCTTCGACCTGCTCGCGGGCAACGATTCAATGACGATTGATCTGAGCAAGGGCAACCCGATTCCCGCGGGAGGGTTGGCGGTCTACGGCGGGAGCGGCAACAACACGTTGACAATCATCGGCGCCAGCGGCCCCAACACGGTCCTCTTCCAGGGGGATTCGATTGTCTTCGACAGTCACCAGATCACGGCCGGGGATTTTGCGTCTGTCCAAATCGTTGGCGGCACCGGCGACATCACGATGACCATCGCCTCGCCCCTGCCGTTCAGCCCGATGCTC
Source organism: uncultured Phycisphaerales bacterium (assembly GCA_963836515.1). Classification (GTDB taxonomy): domain Bacteria; phylum Planctomycetota; class Phycisphaerae; order Tepidisphaerales; family Tepidisphaeraceae; genus CAWIJX01. The sequence continues at coordinate 1,404,071 of CAWIJX010000003.1, read as the reverse complement.
ATCGGAACGGGGCGTCGCACGGTGCAGATCGACGCGGGCAGTTACAGCCTGCCGGCGGAATCCGACTCGGGCGGCCCGCTTTCGCTTATCGTGGATGGGACGGGACAAAACACCATCGGTGGCAGCGCGCATCTCGATCAACTGATCGTCAGAGATGCGGGCAGCGTCAGCTTCGCGCCGGGCGGCAACAATGCTCTCGTGGCCATGTCCGTGACGGTTTCGGGCAACGGCACGCTGGCTCTCGGGGGCAGCGCCAGGTCGATGCCCTGAGCGTTGGCGATGCGGGGCGCGTTAGCCTCGCGCCGGGCGGCGCTAATGCTCTCGTGGCCAAATCTCTGATGATCTCCGGCAACGGCGTGCTGGATCTGGCCGACAATCCCCTGACGGTGCTCGGCGACCCTGCGACGCTGGCGCAACTGCTGACGACGATCAGCGGATACATCGCCCAAGCCCGCAACAGCATCCCCGACGCGCTCTGGCAAGGCTCGGGAATCACCAGCACGACCGCCCGCAGTCGCGCCGACGGCATCACCGGCCTGGCGGCCATGACCAACGCTGGCGACGCCAGCAGCGTCCTGGTGAAATACGCCTACAACGGCGATTCCGACCTGAACGGCATCGTTGACGCCAACGACTACTTCCGCATCGACCAGGGCTATCGGCTCCAGAGCGATCCGGCATTCCGTGGCTATGGCAACGGCGACGTTGACTACAGCGGGTCCATCACGGCCGACGACTTCTACCTGATCGACCGGGCCTTTCTGCGGCAGAGCGCCGGCCTCGCGGCACAGCCGCTGGCCGCGGCTCCCAAGGGTACGGCGGGTTCGCTCAACACGGCACAGGGCACGGTATGGATGGATCTCGACGCTAACGGCAGTCGCGCCGCCAATGAGCCGGGCATGCCCAACATCACGATCTACGCCGATCTCGACGGCAGCGGCACGTTGGGCCCGAACGAACCCTCCGCCAACACGAGCGCGTCCGGGGTCTTCGCGCTCGTGGGCCTGCCTGCCGGATCGTACTGGATTCGCGAGGTGGTGCCCCAGGGCATGTATCTGACTGTCCCTGCCAAGGGAGGCGGCTACCTCGTCACCCTGGACAACCAGCAGATCACCGGGCTGGATTTCGGCAATGCCCAGGGGAACCCAGCGGGCACGGTCTCCGGAGTCAAGTTCAACGACCTCAACGCCAATGGCACGCGCGACGCCGGCGAGCCGGCCATTGCCGGCGTCACCATCTACGCCGACCTCAACGACAACGGCGTGCTCGACCCCAACGAGCCCTCAACCATCACGCAGTCCGACAATCCCGCCACCGTTCCTGACGAGACCGGCCAGTATACGCTGTCCGGCGTGCCCCAGGGCGTCTGGTCCATCCGCGAGATCGTGCCGCCGGGCATGGCGCAGTCCTATCCGGGCGGCGACGGCGCCTGGCACGTCGAAGTGGTCCCCGGCGCAGTCGTCTCGGGCCGCGACTTCGGAAATTTCAACGCCATCTTCCTCCCCGACGGCAACGACCTCATCCACGGTGGCGACGGGCAGGATACCCTCCACGGCGACAACGGCGTCTTCGCGGCCCCCATCGTGCCCATCGGCGGGAACGACTCGATCTGGGGCGGCGCTGGCGATGACGTCATCGACGGGCAGGACAAGAACGACCAACTTCACGGCGGCGACGGCAACGACACGATCAGCGGCAGCGATGGGAATGACACTCTCTGGGGTGATGGCGGCAACGACCAGCTCGACGGTGCCACCGGCAACGACACCTACGTCTTCGCCGACAGCGCTGTCCCCACCACCGATACGCTCATCGAACGCCCGGCCCAGGGCATCGACACCATCGACATGTCCGCCGTCACCAGCGCCGTCCAGTTCGATCTCAACGTCAGCTCCGCCACCCGGGCAATGAACCTGCAGATAGTCCTTCAGGATGGCGGCGGCGGCGACGGATCGGCATGGTTCGAGAACGTCACCGGCAGCACCACGGCGGCCAATACGCTCATCGGCAATGCGGCCGACAACACGCTCGTCGGCGGCAACGTCGCCGATGTGATCTTCGGCATCGGCGGGAGCAACACCCTGATCGGCGGCGACGGCAACGACGTTCTCAGCGTCGGCCTCGGCTTCGACTGGGTTGTCGGCGGCAACGGCTACGACACCCTCGATTATTCGCCATCCCCCGGCCCGGCTATCGTCAATCTGCAAACGGCCTCCGGCAGCGCAGTCGCCGGCTTCAGCGGCATCGAGAAGCTCGTCGGCAGCCCGTCGGCCTTCGACCAGATCACCGGGTGCGACGCGCGCCACGGCCTGGCACATCACTGGTCCCAACAGCGGCCAGATCGTCGGGCCAACCACCTACGATTTCACCTCCTTTGAGAACCTGGCCGGCGGATCGGCCGCCGACACGTTCGACATGCACGGCTTCCCGATCTCCGGGACGATCAATGGCGGCGCGGGCAACGACACCCTGGACTACTCCGCCTATGCAACGCCGGTCACGGTCGATCTGAGCCTGGCCACCGCCACCGACACGGGCGGCGTCATGGGCATCGAGACAGTCATCGGCGGCTCGGGCGATGATGCCATCACCGGTGACGGCAACGACAACCTCCTCGTGGGCAATGCGGGCAAAGATACGCTGGCCGGCCTCGGCGGCGACGATACCCTTATCGGCGGGCCGGGCGACGACCAGCTCATCGGCGGCCCCGACGACGACACCTACATCATGGCCGATGACGGCAGCACCGACACGCTCATCGAGCTGGCCGTGGGTGGCACGAACGACACCGTCGATTACTCGGCCTTCGCGTCGCCGGTTACGGTGGACTTGCAGGCCGGCACCGCGCCAGGCACGGCCGGCATCGCCAACATCGAAACGTTCATCGGCGGGACCGCATCCGACACGCTGGTCGCGCCCGATGCTCCCAATTCCTGGGGCCTGCTGTCGCCCGATGGCGGGACCATCAACTGGATGTACTACTACCTTGGGTTCGAGCATCTCGTTGGCGGGAACAACACCGACACGTTCTATCCGTACGCCGGCGGATCGGTCTCGGGCTCGATTGACGGCCGAGCCGGCGTTGACGCGCTGGACTACTCCCTTGTCGCCACCAGCGCCATGGTGGATCTCAACGCCTCGACGGCGACGCTGATCAACTCCTTCTCCAGCATCGAGCAGTGTACCGGCAATGCGGCGTTCCCCAACACGCTCAGGGGCCCCAACGGCCCGACCACGTGGAACATCACCGTTCCCAACGGCGGCACCGTCGGCGGCGCGGTCCCGGTCTCGTTCGCCAGGTTCGGCAATCTCAACGGCGGCGCCGGGCCGGATAGCTTCATTTTCGCCGACGGCATGGGCGTGAGCGGCCCGGTCAACGGCGGCGGCAAGCTCGACACCCTCGACTACTCCGCCTACACCACGCCGGTGTCCGTGAATCTGCAGACCGGCGCTGCAACGGGCACGGGCGGCTTCGCCAATGTCGAGAAATTCATCGGCGGGGTCACCGCGGGCGATATCCTCACAGCGCCCGAACACATCCAACACCTGGCACGTCACTTCGTACAACGTCGGCGACATCAACGCGGCGACAACCTTCGCCTCCTTCGAGAACCTCACTGGCGGCTCGGCCGACAACACGTTCAGCCTCGCCAACATCGCCGGCGTGGCCGGCACCATCAACGGCGGAGGCGGATACAACACCCTGGACTATCACCTCTACGCCATGCCGGTCACCGTTAATCTCCAGGTGCCGCTGGCCACGGCGGTCGGCGGGCTGGTCAATCTCCAGAACTTCGTCGGTTCCCCGAATGCCGATACGCTCATCGCCCGCAACGTAGACAACACCTGGGATTTGACTTCAGCCAGCGCCGGCGACATCGGCGGCGCGGGTGTCCTCGACTTCGCGTCCTTCGAGAACCTCATCGGCGGCGCGGCCAATGACCTCTTCATCCTGAGCCCCGGCGCGTCCGTGGGCGGCAGCCTTAACGGCGCAGCGGGCGTCAACACGCTCGACTACCATTTGTGGACCGTCTCCGTCAGCGTGAACCTTGTGGCCGGGACCGCCAGCGGCGCAGGCGCCATCGCTGGCATCGGCAACGTCCTGGGCGGCTCGGCCGGCGACACGCTCATCGGCGATGGCAACCCCAATGTCCTGGTGGGCAATGGCGGCGACGACGACCTCGAAGGCGGAGCCGGCAACGACGTGCTGATCGGTGGCAATGGCAAGGACACGCTGCTTGGCCAGGCTGGCGACGACATTCTCATCGGCGGTACAACCGCCTTCGACGCCAGCGTTCCGGACCTGATCAACATCATCCTGCGATGGAACGCCGCCACCTCCTTAGCGCCCGCGTGACCGACCTGCGCACCATCGCGCCGGTGTTGCTCCCGGCCAGCACCGTCTTCAACGACGGCGTCGCCGACACGCTCACGGGCGGCGCGGACACCGATTGGTTCTTCGGCGAGGCGACGGACATCAACGATTCGGTCGCCGGCGAACGCGCGGATATCTTCTCATAGTGTGCGTTTCATCGATCTTCAAATTGCCTGAGGCGGGTCACTGAGCGGGTCAGTCGCCGCGTCATTCTGAGTTAATACTGAATTGCTCGGTGGCTTCTCATCCACTTGAAAGGAGCTGCCAACTGTCAATGGCCTTTCGAGCCAAAATGATCGCGAGAAGCGTCGGACCATCTATTGAGTTCGTGCGTTGAGTTCCTTGGCCATGCGCGGTAGGAATGACGACGACGTCACGTCGAACCGCCCATGTTTCCCTGCGGAGGTGCTGGATGCTTTGGCCAAGGAAACGCAAGGTCCTGTCTTCCAGGCTGCAAAGGCCCACAAGGCGCCATCTTGCCTGGGTTGCCACGCGGCTGGAGGCCCTTGAGAGCCGCACCCTGCTCAGTACCGTCAATTGGATCAACCCGAGCGGCGGCAATTGGGATCTGGCCGCCAACTGGAGCAGCGGCAGCGTTCCCGGCGCCGGCGACGACGTGGTCATCAACACGGCTTCGCTCGCGACGGTCACCATCAACACGGGTGACACCGAGTCCGTCAAGAGCCTCACGACGGCCGCCAACGATACGCTGTCCATCACCGGCGGTTCCTTGACCGTCGCCGCGGGCTCGACCCTCAGCGGCAGCCTGTCGATGACCGGCGGATCGCTGACCGCCTCGGGCATCGGGGCCACGCTCCTGGTGAACGGCTCGGCCTCCATTGCTGGCGGCAGCCTGTTTGCCACCACCGGCGGGGTGTTGAACCTGCCGACAGTGAGCAGCTACAGCGGTCCGAGCAACTCCGGCACCACGATCCGGGCGGACAACGCCGGCTCGCAGATCAATCTGCCCAACCTGACGACGCTGAACGGCGCCCTGGGCGGCAGCGTCGTGGATGTGGTGGTCACCGGCGGCGGGCTGGTCAACCTGAGCCAGTTGCCGCAGGTCACCACCGGATCGGTCCACTTCCGGGCCTATGACGCGACCAGCGTGATCGACCTGTCGGCGCTGACCACGTTTACGCCGACCACCGCCAATGCCGCGCTGGAGTCGCACAATGGGGCCACGTTGCGGATCGGCGCCCTGACCACGCTGGACTCGGTGGCCGTGACGATCGGCTCGAATGCCAGCGCAGCGCCGGTGGCCCAGATCACCAGTTTGACGAATGGCAGCATCACGGCGGCGGACGGCGCCACGGTCACCTTCAGCGGCCTGGCCACGTTCACCAAGGACAGCTTCTACGCCACCACCGGCGGGGTGTTGAACCTGCCGACAGTGAGCAGCTACAGCGGTCCGAGCAACTCCGGCACCACGATCCGGGCGGACAACGCCGGCTCGCAGATCAATCTGCCCAACCTGACGACGCTGAACGGCGCCCTGGGCGGCAGCGTCGTGGATGTGGTGGTCACCGGCGGCGGGCTGGTCAACCTGAGCCAGTTGCCGCAGGTCACCACCGGATCGGTCCACTTCCGGGCCTATGACGCGACCAGCGTGATCGACCTGTCGGCGCTGACCACGTTTACGCCGACCACCGCCAATGCCGCGCTGGAGTCGCACAATGGGGCCACGTTGCGGATCGGCGCCCTGACCACGCTGGATTCGGTGGCCGTGACGATCGGCTCGAATGCCAGCGCAGCGCCGGTGGCCCAGATCACCAGTTTGACGAATGGCAGCATCACGGCGGCGGACGGCGCCACGGTCACCTTCAGCGGCCTGGCCACGTTCACCAAGGACAGCTTCTACGCCACCACCGGCGGGGTGTTGAACCTGCCGACAGTGAGCAGCTACAGCGGTCCGAGCAACTCCGGCACCACGATCCGGGCGGACAACGCCGGCTCGCAGATCAATCTGCCCAACCTGACGACGCTGAACGGCGCCCTGGGCGGCAGCGTCGTGGATGTGGTGGTCACCGGCGGCGGGCTGGTCAACCTGAGCCAGTTGCCGCAGGTCACCACCGGATCGGTCCACTTCCGGGCCTATGACGCGACCAGCGTGATCGACCTGTCGGCGCTGACCACGTTTACGCCGACCACCGCCAATGCCGCGCTGGAGTCGCACAATGGGGCCACGTTGCGGATCGGCGCCCTGACCACGCTGGATTCGGTGGCCGTGACGATCGGCTCGAATGCCAGCGCAGCGCCGGTGGCCCAGATCACCAGTTTGACGAATGGCAGCATCACGGCGGCGGACGGCGCCACGGTCACCTTCAGCGGCCTGGCCACGTTCACCAAGGACAGCTTCTACGCCACCACCGGCGGGGTGTTGAACCTGCCGACAGTGAGCAGCTACAGCGGTCCGAGCAACTCCGGCACCACGATCCGGGCGGACAACGCCGGCTCGCAGATCAATCTGCCCAACCTGACGACGCTGAACGGCGCCCTGGGCGGCAGCGTCGTGGATGTGGTGGTCACCGGCGGCGGGCTGGTCAACCTGAGCCAGTTGCCGCAGGTCACCACCGGATCGGTCCACTTCCGGGCCTATGACGCGACCAGCGTGATCGACCTGTCGGCGCTGACCACGTTTACGCCGACCACCGCCAATGCCGCGCTGGAGTCGCACAATGGGGCCACGTTGCGGATCGGCGCCCTGACCACGCTGGATTCGGTGGCCGTGACGATCGGCTCGAATGCCAGCGCAGCGCCGGTGGCCCAGATCACCAGTTTGACGAATGGCAGCATCACGGCGGCGGACGGCGCCACGGTCACCTTCAGCGGCCTGGCCACGTTCACCAAGGACAGCTTCTACGCCACCACCGGCGGGGTGTTGAACCTGCCGACAGTGAGCAGCTACAGCGGTCCGAGCAACTCCGGCACCACGATCCGGGCGGACAACGCCGGCTCGCAGATCAATCTGCCCAACCTGACGACGCTGAACGGCGCCCTGGGCGGCAGCGTCGTGGATGTGGTGGTCACCGGCGGCGGGCTGGTCAACCTGAGCCAGTTGCCGCAGGTCACCACCGGATCGGTCCACTTCCGGGCCTATGACGCGACCAGCGTGATCGACCTGTCGGCGCTGACCACGTTTACGCCGACCACCGCCAATGCCGCGCTGGAGTCGCATGGCGGAGCCAGCGTCGAGACACCGTTGCTGGCCGCCATGAGCAACTTGAGCCTGACACTCGACAGCGGCGGTACGGTGAACACCGTCAGCCTGAGCACTGTTGCGACGGTGAATATTAACGTCAGCGGCACAGGCGAGAACCTCGTGTTCAACGCGTTGACCTCCGTCCAAGGTACGAGCATCACCGCCAGCGCCGGCGCGACGGTCAGCGTTCCGGCGGTGACCAGCTACACGAGCGGCGTCGGCTTCACGGCCACGCTGGAGGCCACCGGCAGCGGCAGCGCTCTAACCATCGCGGGCCTCGCCAGCCTGACCGTGGACCTTAATTCCGGCTCGCAGGTGCAGGTCGAGGCCCTGGCCGGCGGTGTGGTCAATCTGCCGGGGCTGACCCACGTCAGCGGTGGCCCGCTCGCCCTGGTCAGCGACGGCGCCGGCAGCGTGATCGACGTCTCCAGCCTGACCCACTTCAACAGCGATGGCGGCACCGTCTCGGCTACCAACAACGGCATCATCCAGCATCCCGCCCCAGGCACCGGCGGCGCCCTCGCCCTCAATAGCCCCACGCAGGGCGGAATATCCGGCGCCACGCCGGTCAATGACTGGGTTTTCCTCGGACGGCCCGGGCAGGGGATCACCGTCACCGTCGTCACAGGGAGCCAGGGTTTCCCCAACTCCTGGCCGCCCAACCTGGACTATGCGCAGGTGACTCTTACCAACGCCCAGGGAACCGTGCTGGCCAGTTCGAGCAACAGCCAGACTGGCGCGGACGTGACGCTCGCGGGGGTTACGCTTGCCACGCTCGGCGCCTACCATGTCCGGGTGCAGGCCCCCTCGGCGCACTCGGCGGCAACCGGCGATTATGTCATCACCGCCGACGACGTTACCGTCCACCAATTCGCGCTGACGATCAACCAGACCGACCACGGCGGCCTCGATGCGGCTTCGGCCGTCGATCACTGGGCCTTCTCGGCCGCGGCCAACACCCAGGTCCAGTTCAACCTCGTGGCCGCCGCCAACAATGCCACCGAGTTTGACCTGACCGGGCCGGGCGGCTTCACGGCGTTCAGCGATGTGAGCACCAGTTCCAGTCTGATCACCTTGCCATCGTCGGGAAACTACGTACTCACGGTTCACAATGCCGCCGGGGCCTATGCGTTCGACCTGCAACAGACAGCGCAGGCCGACCTGGCCTTGGGGACGCCATTTCAGGGCAGCCTGATCGGCAGCGGCCAGGCCCAGCTCTTCAGGATAGCGGTGACCAGCCCCGCCCCGCTCCGGATTACCCTGACCGACCCCAACATATCGGACCACAACGAGCTGTACGTCGAGGCGGGCGCCCCGCCGACCCGCGACGTCTTCGATGCCCGCTCGGTGACAGCGGCGTCGCCGAACCAGGCGCTGGTCGTTCTGGCCAGGCCGGGGACGTATTACGTCCTCGTCTACGACGATCTCGTCCAGGCGGCCGGCGCCTACACCATCGAGGCGCAAGTGCCGCCCTTCATCGTGACCGACATGACGCCCACCACGGACGGCAACGGCTTCGACACGACGCTGCAATTCACCGGCGGCTTTCCCGTCTCGCTGCAGGCCCCCGCCAGCGGGCCCGGGCTGAGCGGCATCGACGACAGCCCCGCCGTGCAGTTCGTCAGCGCCGGCGGCGGTGTCCTGCCCGCCAATCCGATCCCGCTGCACTACACGGGGGCCCAGGACCCCAGCGGTCTGCCGATCGTTTCCGCCACCTTGCCCGCCCATGCCTTGCCGGCCGGGAGCTATTCCGTGCGCATCACTGACAACGTCGGCTACAGCGTCACGCTCCCCAAGCCGTTGACGGTCGTGAATGGCGGCGTCGGCGCTCTGGACGTCACGCTGACGGTGCCCAACCCGATCGGCTACCACCGGTCCTCGACGATTTACGTCCAGTACAGCAACGTCGGCACGGCGCCGTTGCCGTCGCCGCTCCTGGTGCTGAGCGCGATACAGAAGGGGCTGGAGGGGGCATTCCTGACCCTCGATCCATCGCTGGTGACCAACGGTTTTGTGAGTGACACCACTCCGGCCGGCTACAGCCAGGCGGTGCAATTCCTGGCCAGCGGAGCCACGCCGGGCGTGCTTCAGCCCGGCGAGTCGGTGACGGTTCCGATCTATTACGCCGGCTGGCTGCACACCCAATGGGACTTCTCGCGGCCGCCGATACTCTTCAGCGTCGGCGAGGTCGACACGACCAGCACCGACCCTCTCGACTGGGCCACACTCGAAAACAACCTGCGGCCGTCGTCGATCGCCCCGGACGCCTGGAACGCGATCTATCCGAGCCTGATGGCGCAGATGGGCAGTACCTCGGGGTCGTTTGTCCAGGCCCTGGATAATGACGCCGCCTACCTCGGCCAACTCGGCGAGGCCACCACCGACGTGAGCCGGCTGTTCGCCTTCGAGATCAGGAAGGCGAACTCCGCCTACGCGAGCGCGACGCTCGCCGGCAATCTCGACGCCTCGATGCCGACCCCCGGTGTGGCGCTGACATTCCAGCGGGCTTACCTCCAGCCGATCGCCGGCCGCTACCAAATGGGTACGTTGGGCCGCGGATGGACGAGCAACTGGAACATCAGCGTGAGCACCGACGCCCAGGGCGACGCAACCGTCAACACAAACGGCGCTCTGCGCTTCTTTGCCAGGCAATCCGACGGCAGCTTCCGGGCCACTCCAAGTGACCACGGCATCCTGACGGCCACAGGGGGCGCCTTTCAGTTGCAGGAGTTGGACGGCGCGATCACGGCATTCAATTCCGACGGCACGCTCAACTATGTGCAGGATCGCAACGGCAACCGCATCACGGCGACCTACACCAGCGGTTTGCTGACCAGGCTGACCCATTCCAATGGCGCATTCCTGACGCTCACCTACACCAGCGGTCTGCTCACGCAAGTGCAGGACTCTGCCGGGCGGACGAGCACCTACACGTATGATGCCGCCGGCCAGCACCTGCTGACGTACACCGACAAGTACGGCCAGACATCGTACACCTATGTCACGGGTCAGGGGGCGCCCTCGGAAAACGCACTGGCTTCGATAGGCTTTTCGGACAATACGCACATCTATTTCAGCTACGATCCGCAAGGCAGGCTCATCGACCAGCACCGCGACAACAACCAGGAAGGCCAGACTTACACCTATGGGGCCGCCGGCGGCATCACCACCACGGACGCCAACAACAATGCAAGCACCGTGCTGAAAGACGACGACGGCATGGTCGCCGAGACCATCGACGCGCTCGGGCACGTGACCCAGTACCGCTTCGACGGCCAGATGAACCTGACGCAGGTGCTCGGCCCGCTCGGCACAAAATCCGTCTATGCCTACGACGCCCTGGGCGACATCATCAAGGCCACCGATCCGCTCGGTCTGACGGCAAGCTTCACCTACGACAATCAGGGCCGGATGCTGAGCTACCAGGACGTGCGCGGCAACAGTACGCAGTATCGCTACGACGGCAGCGGCAATCTGATGGCTATCACTTACCCCGATAACAGCCAGGAGCAGTTCGCCTACGATCCCACCGGCAACCCGATCCAGTTGGTCAATCGCCGCGGCCATGCCACCGCATCCAAATACAACACTGCCGGGCAGGTGAGCGAGGTCGACTTCGCCGACGGCACCACGCAGAAGTACACCTACGATAGCCACGGCAACCTGGTGAAGGCCACGGACGCCAGCGGCGACATCGTGCTGGCATACACCGATCCGCAGAACGCGGACCTGGTAACCAGGATCACCTACCCGGACGGCAAGTTCCTGGCCTTTACCTACAACTCCGTGGGCCAGCGCACCCAGAGCGTCGATCAGACCGGCTTCACCATCAACTATCTGTACGATGCTCTCGGCCGGTTGCAGCAACTGACTGACGGGAGCAGCAACTCCATCGTCCAGTACACCTACGACTCTGCCGGAAGGCTCGTGCGGAAAAACATGGGCAACGGCACGCGGACGACCTATCAGTACGACGCCGCCGGCAATCTGCTCAAACTGATCAACCTGGCTTCCGATCACGTCACGGTCAATTCGGAGTACGACTACACCTACGATGCCCTGGGCCGCCGTGCCAGCATGACGACCGATGGGGCTACCACGAATTACGGGTATGATGCGGATTCCCAGCTCACTTCGATCGCCACCACGGGCCTGAGCATCACTTACACCTACGATGCCGCCGGCAACCGACTGACCGAGACCGTCAACGGCGTGACCACCAATTACACTGCGAACAACCTCAACGAGTACACCGCGGTCGGCGGCACAACCTACCAGTACGACGCCGACGGCAACCTGATCCAGAAGACCGACGGGAGCGGCACCACCACTTTCACGTACAACGACCAGAACCGGCTGACGGGCATCAGCGGGCCAGGCCTGGACAGCGCGTATACCTATGATGCGCTGGGTAACCGCAGTTCTGAGACGGTGAATGGCCAGACCACGCACGACCTGACTGACCCCTTTGGCCTGGCCAACCTGGCGAGCCAGTATGATGGGAGCGGGAACTTGATGGACCACTTCGTGGTCGGCTTGGAACTTACCAGCCGTGTCGACGCCGGCGGGGCCGCGTATTACGACTTCAACGGGACTTACGACGTGGTCGGAATCACCAACAACGCGGGGAACTACGTCAACCGCTACAGCTATCTGCCGTTTGGCCAGACGACCACCATCAGCGCGGCCCTGGCGAATCCATTTACCTTTGTGGGCGAGTGGGGCGTTTCCCAGGACGTTGGCGGGGTCTTGAACATGCGGCTCCGGGATTATGACCCCGTGACCGGACAGTTCCTTTCCAACGACCCTTATGGCCTGAACGGCGGCAGCACGAATCTGCGGGTATATGCCGGCAATGCGCCGACAAACGGGATCGACCCCAATGGGACGCACAATCCGTTTGATATCACGGAGGGGAGACTTGAGGATACCTACATTGTAACGGCCGCCGACAGGGAGAAGCTGAAGAACGCCAAGGAGGGGGACAACTTCTCATTTCCAAGGAAATGCGACAAGGTTCCGATCCAGTTCAAGTATACGGGCAAGAACTCCGAGGATTTTCACTTCACGGATGCGACAACAGCAAGATACTATGTGGCGCAAAAAGGCGATCCTGATGGCGCCAGCGGCCCCGAGAGCTGCGACTGTTCGTGCCAGGATCCGCCGCCGCCCCCGCCCCCAGAGCCGCCGGCACAGCCTGGCCCCGGCGGGTCCACAGTGGGGTTGACGTCGGTGGACCCCAACTCGCTGGTCGGCCCCGCCGGCTTCGGCACCGGCGCCTTCATCGCCGCCGGCACGCTCATGCCCTACCGCATTGATTTTGAGAACGATCCGTCGGCGACCGCGCCGGCCCAGCGCGTGGACATCTCCAACCAGCTCGACGCCAATCTCGACCCCGGCACGTTCCAGTTCACCGGAATCGGCTGGGGGAACATCAACCTCGTGATCCCCGCGGGCAGCCGGCACGTTGCCCAGACCGTCTCGATGACTGAGAACGACAAGACTCTCAACGTGGCCGTGAGCGCTGGCATCACCAACACCGGCCTTGTCACCGTCTCCTTCCAGTCGCTTGACCCAAACACCGACTTGCCGCCCGACATCCTGACCGGCTTCCTGCCGCCCGAGGACGGCACGGGTTGCGGCATGGGCAACGTCGCTTACATCGTCAAGGCCAAGGCCGGCCTGGCCAGCGGCAGCCAGATCCATAACGTCGCCTTCGTCACTTTCGACCAGGGGCAGACGATCGCCACCGACCAGGTCAATGACGAGGATCCGACTCAGGGCATCGATCTGAACAAGCAGGCGCTGAACACCATCGACGCCGGTGCGCCGACCAGCCACGTCACGGCCCTGCCGGCCACGAGCCCTCCGAGTTTCACCGTGAGATGGTCGGGCGCGGATGACACGGGCGGATCGGGGATCGCCTCCTTCGACATCTTCGTATCCGACAACGGCGGGCCATTCACCCTGTGGCAGTCGGCGACGACTCAGACATCAGCGCCCTACAGCGGCGTGATTGGCCACAAATACGGCTTTTACAGCGTGGCTCATGACAACGTGGGCCACACGGAGCTTGCCCCGTCGAAAGCGGACGCCACGACGAAGGCGGCCATCCCGCCGCCGTCGGCCACGCCCAAGCTGTCGGCGGTCACCACGAGCGGGGCCAAGCTGTACTCGTTCACGGTCACGTATCAGGGCTACAGCCCGGTGTTGGCCAGCACCATTGGCCCGGGGGACATCACCGTCACCGGCCCGAAGAAATACAGTTACCTGGCCAAGTATGTGAAGAAGTCGTCCACCAAGAACGCCTTGAAGATCGTGGCGACGTACTCCATCGTCCCGCCGGGCGGAAGCTGGGACCGGCTGGATTCCGGAACCTACAGTGTCAAGCTGAACGCCAAGCAGATCAAGGACACGGCTGGCCGGACGTCGCTGGCGGCCACCATCGGCAGCTTTGTGGTCAACATCAAGAAGACAAGCCGGGCGAGGCCGACGGTCCTGGCATCGCAGGCGCCGGCGTGGCCAGCGGCCGTGATCGCAGCTCCCGCACTGGTGACGGGACCGACCGCCGTCGAGGGCCTGCGCGGCCTGTTCGGCGCCCGGCCCATCGAACCGGGCGACTGGTCGGACGATTTGCCTTGACGGCATGGCCGCCCGGCCCAGGGCCCAGAGTGCATCGAGCCTGATGATCCGCCGGAGAAGGCCGCCTACGTGCGATACGAAATGGGGATTCCGACCGGGTATTACACGTCGGTCGGCCCGGACCCGCGTGGTGAGCAGTTGCAGAGGGTCCGTGAAAGCCTGAAGAGATTGTGCGGGATGGACGCGCAGTGAGTCAAGCTGGTGATGGACGCCAGCGTTGGGTAATCCAAACTCGTCGTCTGTTCCATCTTGATCGAATCTGCGTAAGTTCGCTTGCTGTTCGGAACCAGTGTACTCTGACGGGCTGACAGTCACCTGACACAGAACCAGCCTCGCGTTGTCGTATCGCTTACCAAGAACCGCAGCAACTGCCCGCCCATCTTCCTGATCCCTTGCGGCGAATGGTGCAGGTGGTCCCGATCGCTGTAGTCCTCATACAGCGCCTCGTATCCGTCGGCGCGTTTGGCGAAGCCGTTGGCCCAAAGGTATGGACCCCAGCTCAGCCAAGGCGCTTTGACTTCGCCGTTGGCCGGATCGAAGTTCAGATCAGCCTTGCCCTGGATCTGCTCCTCGATCAGCCACTTCACTGCGAAGCCGGATTCGTAGGGGAACGGCTCGGGATTGCCGCGCTGGGCGTAGCCGCCGTAGCTGCGGCTCGACAGGTAGACCATCTTCACGTTGGGAAACAGACGATGGATCGTCTGGACAATTCGCCGCAGCTCGCCCTGGAGCGTCTGATCGCCTTTGGGGAATGGCTGATCCAGGGGGCAGTCGTACTCCTTGATGCCCATGGCCTGAAGCTGCAGCGGGAAAAGCCGCGCATCGGTTTCCTTCAGCCATGCGACCTGCACCTGCGCCGTTGTCACGCCAGCGGCCCGCAGGCGGCTGGGAACCCACGTGCGCCAATACTGCTGGCCGAGGTGCCCGTTGTCGGGGTCCTGGATCATGAAGGCCGACCGGCTGCCCTGTGCGCCGTTCACGAGCACAACGTGCGGGTTGATGTCTTTGGCGGCGGCGGCCGCGTCAATGAATCCGTTGAAGCACTGCACCGTGTTGCTGAAGCCGATGCCCAGCAGCACGATCTTCCCGTCATTGGCGGCCTTGCCCTGCGCATCCAGCGGCCGGATCTGCCCGGCCAGCTTGAGCCCGGCTTGCTCATGAGCGCCGGGGCGCTGGTTCGTTCCATCGGGATAGAGGCCGCCCTTGAAGCCCTTGTACTCATCCGCCGGCAACATATCGGTCAGCGGCTTGAGCCGCGAGGTATCGGCCTGGTAATGCGAGGGCGCACGATTGTCCCGTGCGCCGCCTTTTGCTTCCTGGCCGCCGAGATAGCGAAACGGCAGCAGCGCAAAGAGGACGGCAGACGACAGCGCCAACCTCGCGGATGGGCGAAAGTTCATGAAGCACCTCCGCTGGCTCCAGACTGACTGAGCCAAGCCGGGTCGGCCAGCACAGTCTGCGCGTGAGATTACGGCTTGGCCTGCGTCTCTTCCAGCGTCACGTTGTTCTGCTTGCTGTTGCGCCCCTGGTGGCGGACGATCTCGAAAATCAGGTCGGCCTTGTTCGCGGGCTCCACCGTGGTGGTGAACTGAACCGTCTGATAGTCGTGCAGGATGGGCGTATAGTCGGCCTTCCAGGTGATGCCCGAGGTGAAATATGTGATCTGGATCGTCGCCTCGCCGTCGATCTCGCTCTGCACGTTCCAGTACAGCATTCTGGGGCTTGTCGTGCGGGAAGGTCGTGTCCAGCACGTCGAGCTTTTCAGCGCTGGTGAGAAACTTCCACCTTCGTGGCCGTCAGCGTCTTCTTGCCGTCCGTTTCAGCGAGGGTGCCGGTGATGTTGACGGCCTTCTTGCCGTTGCAGATGTGGTTGCCCTTGGTCTTCTCGGTCCACACGACGTTGTAGCGGACTTCCTTGTCGCCGTCTTTGACGATCAAGATGTCGCCGCACTTGTCGCCTTCGCCCAGCGCCACTTGGGGCACATCAGATTCCCCTTGAGGGTCACCTCCTTGGATTCATCCGCACGCGCCAGGGAGTAGGCGAACACCATCGCGGCCAGAAAAGCGAGAGTTGAAATCCGAGTCCTCATGTCTGCTCCTTGAACTGAAAGAACCACAAGGTGCTACGCCAATGCTATGCCTCTGTTGACGCCGAGCCGAACCGGCGAATCAACAACCTGATCCGGGAGTTCTTTCTGAAACATCCCATGAAATGATGGCCTTGTGTTTGCCTCGCACTGGACCTCGATCGTCGCCTATCACCCAAGACCGTCAGCGCCTGGCCGAACTCGGGTTTGCCGCATTGCCCGAAACGCACCTTGCAGGACTCGAACCTGCAACCTACGGCTCCGTAGGCCGTCGCTCTATCCAATTGAGCTAAAGGTGCTCACGCCGCTCTCTTACTCTCTTAGCGGCAGACCAGTAATGTTAGCGACCTCGCCGCAGACTTCAAGCTCCAGTTACTGCGACAGTTTCTTGTAATACTCCTTGAGCGCTTCCGACCACGCCGGCGGCAGGCTGCCGTTGAGCACGTCGTTGATCTGCTCCTGCATCTTTTCATTCATCTTCGGCGTCGTGTCCTTCTGAAGATGAATCTGGCCACTGAGCAGCAGGTGCGAAGTCTCCAGCCGGTCCAGCATCACATCTCGCCGACGCAGCGCTGTCTGATAGCGGTTGGCCTTGATGTCCGACTCAACCCGGCGCATCAGCGCAACGGCCTCCAGCAGCTTGAAGCTGTCGTAGCGGCCGGCCTTCTGGTCGAGCTGTAGGCGCTCGGCTTTGTTGCGCAGCTCGGCCTGTTTCGTGCTTAGGCGCTCCATCTTCTCGCGGAGATCCTTGGGGGGCACCGGGCCTTCCAGGCCAGCGCCGCCCTGGCCGCTCATCTTGCCGCCGCCCGTGGCGCCGCCGACGGGGTCTTTGGAGTCATCCTTCACCTGGCCCTGCTGGAATGGCGTGGGATCCAGCCGGGTGGGCGTGTTGCGGCCGCCCTTGCCGCTGGCCGTCTCTTCCACGAATTCGCCTGAGGACTTGCCGCTGCGGCCTTCGCCGGATCGGCCGTTCATCTCGTTGTTATTGGGGAGCTGATTGCCGGTCACGCCCTTGGCCGACATGTTGGCGATAGGTCCGTCGGCCGCATCCCAGCCCGCGCCCTTGTCCATCGAATCGGCCCAATTGGCTGCGGTGTCTTCCATTTCATCAAACAGGTCTTCCTGCTGCTCCATCAGCTCGCCGACCATGTCCTCCAGCTCCTTGGGCAGCTCGGCCATGGGGATGTCCTGCTTGCCGATGGGGTCCTCCTGATTCCACTTCTCGCGGTCGGGCTTGTCCATCAGCCACTTTTCCAGATTGCTCTCAATGGACTTGGCCAGCTCCAGCCCCATCTCCTCCACCGGAACCGCGATCTCCGTCGCCTTCTTTTTCAGCGCATCCTTGGCCATGGTCACTTCGCTGTAGACCTCCAGCATCTCCTTCAGCAGCGAGGCGTTGGCCATGTCCTGTTCGGCCAGCTTGGAGAAGTCGCTGATCTTCTCCTGCATGAACGCATCCAGCTTCTCCTGGGCCATCTTGAGCTCTTCGAGAAGCTTCTTGTCGGCGTTGTCAAAATTGTCCACCGGCTTCTTGGCCAGCGTCGCGGTCTGATCGAGGATGCGTTTCTCCTCAGCCATGAACTTCTTCAGCTCTTCGGCCAGCTCCTTGTATTTCTCCCGCTCGTTATCCAGGGGCTCGTTGCCCTTCTTGCCAGGCTGAGTTGTCGGCGCATTGGCCGTCATCAGCTTGGACATGAGGCTCTCCAGCACGTCGATGATCCGGCGCTGCTTGGCCTGGAGGTCCTTGTTGAGTTTGGTCTTTTGCGCTTCGACTTTTTCGGTCTGCACGGCCTGGGTCAGGTCGATGGCATCCTTGGCCGGGTTTTCGGCAAGGACGAGAAGGGTCTTCTGGACGATCTTGTCCTCCGGCTCGAAATGGAACTCGTTGGCGAGCTTGAGCATCTCCGCGCGCATCTCCGCCTGGCCCTTTTCGATATCGGGCATGCTCGCCATGCCGGGTTTCCAGGCAACGGCCAGCGTGAGCAGGCCCTGCTGCTTCTTGATCAGCTCCATGAGCTTCTGACGCAGTTGATCGAGATGCTCCTTCTGTTCCTTGGCCACCTCCTCCGGGTCGCGGAACTTGATTTCGTAGATGCTCGACTCGGTCGTTTGCGGGCCGAGATCCTTGGCGCTGAGCGGCGATCCCAGTCCCGACTTCATCGCCGACGTCAGATCGCGATTGTCCGTCGCCTGGATGCGCACCTTGATTGACTGCCCGTGGACGCGGTTCTTCTCGGGGATATCCAGCACATACGCAATCTCGGCCGTCGTGGTTTTTCCGCCGAGCGGCTTCTCATAGACCAGTTCCATCTCGCCATCGGCCCCGAGACTGCGCAGCACTGCGCACGCTCTGCAATCCCTGGTCGTCTTTCACCAGCGCCTGCACCTTCAGTTCGGACCTGGGCGACACCGCCAGATCCTGCGTCGGCCACTTCATGTCGATGCTCGGCGCGGCGTCCTTGGTGCAGGCGATTGCCAGAGGTGGGTCGGGATGTTTGGCGATGACCTGTTCGCCCTCGGCCAGCAGCGCCTGAAAGCTGGCAGTTGTTCATGACGACGGCGCTGCCCGTGAATCGCTTGTTCTGCTCGGCCGGCTGCATGGGCGCCGTGCCATCGTCGTTGAGCTGGAGCATGGCGTTGCGCACGGGGATGTCCACCGCCACCGACATGTTGACCTTGCTGCCTTCCAGCACGGCCAGGGGCTTCTTGCCGATTTCCTCGGGCTTGAGCGCGATGACCTTGGCATCCTTGTGCGTGTACAGCGGCGGCGTCACCGTCAGCACCACCTCGCGCAGCTTCACCTGCTTCACAACCTTGATCTCGCACCACTGGCTGGTGCTGTCCTCGATCTTTACGCGCCAGCGGATGGGCTGGTTGAGGTCCGGCGGCTCTTCGACGTGCTCGATGCGGCAGGTGTACGAGAGCTTGCCGTTCTCGACGCTCTGCGGCTGAATGGCGGCCGGCTGGTCCATGCGGCAATTGGCCTTGTCGAACACGATCTGGCAGGCCGGCAGCAGATTGCGCGGGTCATGGGCCGTGACGCGAATCTCCAGCGGGTGGCCGACAATGACCGTTGCGCTCTCCGGCTCGCACTTGATGTCGGTCACCGTGCCCTCATACGGCATTTCCTTCGAGGGCTGGAACAGTTGCGTCCAGCCGTGCTGGAACCGCTGCCGCACGGCCGGCACCATGAGGATGCCGCCAAGGAACACCACCACTGCCAGTGCGATCATGGCGATCAACTGGAGGTCGCGCATCGTCACCGCGCGCCCCAGCGGCTTGGTCCGCGTCGTGGAGAGGATTTCATCGAAGATTGGCCCGAGCCACGGGCTCTCCTGCAAGTCGTTGGCTTTGGCCAGGAGCACGCTGTTGGTGAGCCCGTTGTGCAGGCCTTCGACGCGCTGCTCGACCAGTCGCGCTACCTGAACGGCGCGTGGCTTGAGCAGCATGGGCTTGAGCAGCCACCAGAACCCGCTGAGGACGATCCACAGCCCCCATGTCACGAAGATCGTCCACGCCAGCTTTCCGGGCCCCGCCCAGTGCGACAGCAGCGCAGCGGCCACGCACGAGCCGGCCGCGCAGGGCGTCCACAGGATCAGCCCCCGCGCCATCTGAAACACCCGGTATTTCTGGCCAATGGCATCGAGCTTGTCCTCGATCACCAGATAGGCCGGATGACGCGTGAGCTGGGTCATGATTCCTCCGGGCATGTCTGAAGCGGAAGCGTTAGCGCCAGCATCGAGTCTGAGCGGCGCTGACGCTTCCGCTTCAGACAGACTCTGAGCGCCCAATCTCATCTCATCTCGTCTTAGTATCGTCGCCAAGTTGCGTTGCGGCAAGGCAAATCCGGTGGCACGTGCGGACTCGTGCAACTGGCGCGGCATGGCAATCGTGCGTGGACGTGTGGGTGGCAGGCGATTGGGTTCGTTTCGACAAATGATGGAGAAGGGGCGCTGGAGGGGCGGGCAGATTGCCCAGTTTGATTGAGGTTCTGCAGGAGCGACGAAGCGACGGGCGACGCAGGGGTGGATACAGTGGAGCAGCGGGTTGGGTTCGTTTCGTCCTGGCGACGGAGGACGAAGGGAGGGGCGAGGGGCCGGGGATTTTCGATTTTCGATTTTCGATTTTCGATTGGGGTGGGTTCGGCTTCGGATCGGGAGCCGGGCGGGAAGGGCGGCTGGTGCAGCGGATGTCGGCAGGATTGCGACAATTGGCCTGGAAAATTCACTCTGTCGGTTGGTTGAGCGGGGCGGGTTGGGCATAAGTGTGCTTCAGCAAGAGGGTTGAGTTTGTAGCTTGCATGGCGACACTTAGATGCGTCCTGGAAATAGTGACCAGAACCGACATGGAAGTGACCAGGAACCGACCAAAATCGACATGGAACCGACATGGAACCGACAGCGAACCGACCGAAAGTGACACCATGCGGAGAGTGTCGAGTGGCCAGCGAAGAGCGAAGCAGACAGCGGTTAGGCAGATAGTGCGCAGATCATGGGTGCTCCTGGAGGGGCGGGTGATGTTCCGCGCCGGCCAAACGTTGGCCGGGTGACACGCGGGTGGCGCGCTCCTCTATATATCCGGTGGCGTTGCGGAATCGGTTCACATTCGCGCAACACCGGTGCGGGGGTGGTTGGCGCAAGGTGTGGTGGGAGCGGGGGATGTCGTTCGGCCGGGCGCGCGGTGGAAAAACCGTGAAAATTCGCGACGCATACCCGAGCTTGTGCGCTGACGGGTCAGGAGATCGTGCAGGCTGCAGTTCGTGTCGGCGTGCGGGTTCCGGGCGGTGGATGGAGTTTGGAGCTGCGCCTTGGAGTTCGGGCACCTGCGCTGCAACCGTTCCGCCTCGTTCGCGGGGCAAGTGAAGCGGTGGGCGGAGTACCTGGCTACCTGGCTTTGACGATGGGACGTTCCGACTTATAATCTAGGTCAATTGACCTATGTATTGTATCTCTGGACGCCGGAGGTCGATTTGCTCGCAAGTCTGCTCGGATCGTTGAACAAGGAGCGCGTGCTGATCTTTCTCGCGGCGCGTGGCCGGGGTTATGCGCGGGAAATCGCCCGCTTTTTCCAGGCGCCGCTGTTCCCCATCCAGAGCGCCCTGGAGAAGATGGAGGCGGCCGGGGTGGTGGTGGCACGGCCAGTGGGGACCGCACGAGAATACGAGTTCAATCCCCGGTATCCGGCGGGGAAGGAGCTGCGGGATCTGCTGGGAAGGGCGCTATCGCTCTATCCCGTTAACCTGCGTGAAAAGCTGATGATGACACGTGCTCGGCCCCGACGCAGAGGTAAGCCACTGTGAAGGACTTGAGCATGATCTCCGTCGAGGAGCTGGCCGGGCTTGTATGCCAGGCGCTTTGCGCGGCCGGCATCACCGTGACGCTGACCGGAGGCTCGTGCGTGGCGATCTGGTCATGCGGCAAGTACGTTTCGCACGACCTCGATTTCATCGAGGAAGGCCCGGTGCCTCGTCGCAAGGTGATTGAGGCGATGCGCACCCTGGGCTTCCATCCCGAGGGGCGGCACTTCATCCACAGCCAATGCCCGTATCTGGTCGAGTTCCCAACCGGCCCGCTGATGGTTGGCGATGAGCGGGTCGAGCACGTGAGCATACGGCGGACCAGCGCTGGCGAGTTGCGCCTGCTCTCGCCGACCGACTGCGTCAAGGACCGGCTGGCGGCCTACTTCCACTGGAACGACCGCCAGGCCCTGGAGCAAGCGGTTCTTGTCGCTCAGGCGGAGACGATCGATTTCAAGGATATCGCCCGCTGGTCAGAAGCCGAGGGCAACGTGGCGAAATTCCAGACCTTCAGGAAACGAATCGCCAAGGGCTGATTTGGGGCAACTGGCGTGGGCGAAGGCCGGGTGCGGGGCGGTCGCGGGGAAGGACGGCCGCCGCGATGGCGAGGGGGCGAAGGAGTCAAACTGATTCGAACCATGGCCCCTTTTCTCTCCGGGTGGCGGGAGATCGTGCAGGCTGCAGTTCGTGCCGGCGTGCGGGTTCCGGGCGGTGGGGTCTTGGAACTGCGCCTTGGGGTTCGGGCACCTGCGCTGCGAACCGCGTGAGCGCGAGAGGCAGGAAGATATGAGGGCTGCGGTTTGGGGCGTCGGCGGTGGGCGCCGTTGTCATCGCCATGGCCAAGAACGTACTCATCCCTTTCTCCGATCCCGCCGGGATGGCGCGGGGGCGAACGGGTCACACTGATTCGAATCATGGCCCCTTTTCCCTTCCGTCCAGAACAAGTGGGCCATCCGCATTGGCGACTGAGCGACTCGCGCTCAGGCCATGGAACCATCAAGGCTCCCGCGGCGTCCAAATGCGCGGAGCCCGCAAATGAGACATATTCCCCTCCCCTTTCTGGCGGCCGCCCTGCTTATCGGTGTCTCCAATGGATTCGCCGACGGCGGCTTTTTCTGGAACAAGGCCGCGGACCTGAACGAGCCGTCGCAGAAGGCGATCATCCACTGGGCCGACGGCCGCGAGGTCCTCGTTATCCAGGTCAAGTACGAAGGGCAGGCGGAGGACTTCGCCTGGGTCGTGCCGCTGCCCGCCAGGCCGGAGATTCACGCGATCCCGCCCGCCGACGATCCCTTCGCCGAGATCAGTTACTTCACCCAGCATCGTCCCCGCGAGGGGCTGCGAGGCGCGCATGAGGACGGCGATGGCCCGCGCGAACCGGTCACTCTCCTGGAGCGCAAAGTTGTCGGCGTGTACGACGTGGCCGTCCTGAGCGCATCCGACCCGGTCGCCCTCTCGCAGTGGCTGAACAACAACGGTTTTGCCTTTCCCGAAAAGCGGGCTGATGTGCTTCAGCATTACACCGGGAAGAAATGGGTGTACGTCGCGATGCGCATCGACCGCAAGGCGCTGAACGCCGATGCGGCGCGTAAGCTCAACACGGGTGAGCTTCAGCCGATACGCTTCACGTTTGCCAGCGAGCGCATGGTCTACCCCTTGCGCATCTCATCCGTGAACGCCGGCCAGACTGAAGTGCTGCTGTATCTGCTGGCGAAGACGCCGATGGTGCTGAACGCGCCGCAGAAACTCGCTGCGCTCTTTCCCACCGACCAGATCATCTCGCAACACTGCTACAGGAGCGACTCCGCCTATGGCACCGACCTCCCGGTCACCGCCGAGCGCCTGCCGGCCACATGGAACGCCCTGCGCCTTCCGGACGATGCCGCCCTCTATGTGTGCAAGTACCGCGCGGTCTGCCGGGCGGAGGAGATGCTCGATGATCTCGTGTTCGCGCCATTCGCTTCCCGCCCATACTGGGAGTGCGTCTCTGCTTCCGAAACAGCCTGGTACGAGAAGGCAGCCATCCTCGAACTGCTGATCGGCCATGACGAGAAGCAATTCGCTCCTCGGCTCCAGTCACTGCTCGATGAGGCCGCTGCCTCATCCAATCCGGCGGTCAAGTACCAGGCGGCGCGACACCCAAAGGTATCCGCGAAGCTCTGCGAGGCCCTGGCTGTCGATCAGGACTCGACGGTGCGCGGTATTCTGGCGGCCAATCCGCACGCGCCTACGGCCGTACTCCGCAAGCTCGCCGACGACGCCGATGCCTCAATCCGGCGCTCCGTGGCAACTAATGCCGCAGCCGACGCGAGCATCCTGCGCCGCCTGGCAAACGATGCCGACCTCAACGTTGTCAGCGCGGTCGCCGAGAACGCATCGGCTCCGCCGGAAGTCCTTCAGGAGATTGCCCGCAGCGGTGTCGCCGCGCGTCGGATCTACCTCGCGAAGTCGCGGCGGTGCCCCTACGAATTGCAGGCAGTTTTGGCCGAGGATAAGGACACCGCCGTGCGAAAAGCTCTCGCGGTGAACGCACATCTTGCGCCGGCTGCTCTGGCGAAACTGGCGGCCGATCCGTCGTTCGAGGTGCGGGCACTTGCCGCAAGTCACTCGACCATCCCGAAGGCTACGCTGGGCCGTATGGCGCTGGACAAGGACCCCGGCGTGCGGCAGTCGGTGGCCGCTAATCCCAACGCCGGCATTTGGGAGCTGCGCCGCTTGGCGGGCGATGCCGATGGCAACGTCGCGGCGGCGGCCCAGGGGGAGTTGACGCTGGCGGAAACGCTTCCCGCTCGGGTCGTCTACTACGGGGACAACCCACACGTGCGACTCCGCGATTTCGAGCTTGAACTGCCGGAGCGGCGCATCCGCCGGCTCGATCGCAATCCCCGCCCGTCCGAGGCAGCGATGCTGCGCCGAGGGAGTCGAGAACTGCTGCAGCGCGAGCCGTGGGAAGCGCTGGGCGATGAGGAACTGGCGCGGATCGCGGCCCGGCTGAAGGCATGGCTGCTTTCGCGGCCGCCTTCGACCTACTATCGCGGCGGCGGGCTGGGCGACCGGAGCGACTCCGGTGATTACCTCGTGCTGTTCTATCCCCGATTTTCGGAGGCGGAGCGACTGCGCCCGTGCGCGAAGTGCGCGTCTGTTATGAGTTTCGCGCCCGACTTGCCCCCGATGACCCGCGCCGGCCGCCCGCCGAGTTCAAAGCATTTCTCGACGCCGTCTGGGGCAAGCGCGCCTCGGACCCTAACCATGTGCCGCTCCGCCCGGACTATGAGCAGGCGGAGGAAATAAGGGCCTACCTCAAGGCCAACACCGGCGGATACCCGACGGAACTGGTGGACCGAGGACGTGCCATCAGTCCCGGCCTGGCGGCGCTGGTGGAGAAGGGCGAAAGGGCGCACTATCCAGATTTTCAGACAGACTGGAAGTATGCGGCCTCTCTCATCGGCGAGATCGGCGATCGGCGCGCTATCCCCTTCTTCCTCAAACGTCTCAACGATCCCGATGCAATGGACTGGTACTTCGTCCGGCCGCTGGGCCAGCTCAAAGTGAAGCACGCGGTGCCGAGATTGGTCGAGGAACTCAGAAGGCTGAGCCCCCACGGCTGGGAGGTGAACTCCAACGCTTACGGTTCCGAGGCCACCTATCTCGTCGAGGCGCTGGAGCAGATCACGGGACAGAAATTCCCGAAGGACCAGCATTCCATGGTCACCGATCGCGAAGCGACGCTTAAGGCCGTCAACACGTGGTGGGAACAGGAAGACAAGAGAGCATACTCAGTCCCTGCTACCGCCCCGGCCGGAATGGAGACGGGCAGAGAGATGCCCGCGCGGAAGCCGTTGTACACGGTGAGTGAAGAGCGGGCCTACGAGCTTGCCTACAAGAGCCTCGCGGAGAAACTGGGCATCAATCCACCAGACAGGACCACATTGAAGTATTGGACAAGCACGCTCAAGTGGGACTACGCCGGCGGCAGCGACCTCCGTCTCGTGTGGATCGTAAGCGGTGATTTTGCTCCCGCCGGCGGTGGAAACCACGGCGCGGCCACCATCGACGCCAACTCTGGCAAGGTGCTACAAGTGTCCACAGGCAGACACCTCAGATAGCCGATACACCTTCAACGCAGCAGCCGATGAGCGCCTGGCCCGGACTCAATCGCTCTGCTTTGCGGACCTGCGAGTGAATTCGTGCGTTCTGGCCTTGGAGGTAGACGACGGTGCGGCGGATCACGAGGGTCATGCGCCGGCCCCCGCGCGTGCAGGCGATGTAGAGATCGTACTCGGCGCGTTCCTTGAGCGGGGTGCTGGCCGGGATGATGCCGACGTAGTTGCCGCTGGACGCGGCCGTGTAGAAGAACGGGATGCCATCGGCGACGACCCGGCCGCTGCGAGTCTGGAGCGTGCCCACCAGGACAGCGTCGTCCACGTGAGGACCCGTCCACGTCCTTGAGGCCCGTCACCGTCACCTGGGTGTCGGTGGCGGAGCAGGCAGGGATGCCTGCACCACAAGCGACATAGAAGCCATCGGCGGCTTTGCTCATGATCTCCGCCAATGCCTCCGGCGGCACTGGGAGGGTTGCCGCGAAGCTTACACTGGCGACACGCTCCACGAAGCGCGGCGGGGGGGCACGCCACGACGGCGGCTCGCTCCACGAAGCGCGGCCGAGGGCGGCTCGCTCCACGAAGCGCGGCCAAGGGCGGCTCGCTCCACGGAGCGCGGCGGGGGGGGCACGCTCCACGAAGCGCGGCCGAGGGCGGCTCGCTCCACGAAGCGCGGCCAAGGGCGGCTCGCTCCACGAAGCGCGGCCGAGGGCGGCTCGCTCTACTTCGGCATAAGCCCCGGCACGATCTGCAATTGCTGGTCCTCGGGCAGTTTTCTGGCCTC
The DNA here is from genome assembly GCA_963836515.1 of uncultured Phycisphaerales bacterium. Taxonomy (GTDB): domain Bacteria; phylum Planctomycetota; class Phycisphaerae; order Tepidisphaerales; family Tepidisphaeraceae; genus CAWIJX01. The sequence goes on along the minus strand of CAWIJX010000003.1, from coordinate 1,377,585 downwards.
GTTCATGATGATCAGCGTGAATTTCACGAAGTCTTCGAGGCGGTCATCCGGCACCCAGGCATATTGGCCGCGATAGCAGGCCGAAAACCGCGTCCCCGGCGGCAGGCTTTTGCCGAATTTGATCCAGCCGAAGCCGGGCAATTCCTCGACCGGGCACGTCGTCGGCAGCCGGTATTGGATCCCAATGCCGTATTGCGTCGTCGGCACCGCGCCTGTCCATTGGCGCTGGCGCAGCCACGCCCAGCGATACCACTTCTGCAGCCGCCGCAACTGCTCGGGATCGGTCACCGGCACGACCTGCCAATTTCCGAGCATCTGCCGCGAGCCGAAGACCTGAAGTTCTTCCGAAGGCGTCACGTGCGGCGGCCAGGTGACCTTCAACTGCGGCTGAATGGTGTCGGCGATCTGTATCAGGCCGCCGGTCACCTTCACCTGGCTTGGCACGGCCCATTGGTCGACGCTGACCACGGCCAGGTTGTAGAGCACCTGCTGGTAGTAGATGTCGGCAACCGTGGTGCCGGCCGACAGCGTGTTCATCTGGAGATGCTGCTGCATGCAGCCGGTGAGGGTGACGGCTAATGCACTGGCGACGGTGAGGGTGATCGTCCTTCCCATGATTGCTCCGCATTTTCGATTTTGGATTTTCGATTGGGGGGCCGGCAAAAGCCGGCCCCCAGTGAGGCTCTTCAATCGAAAATCGCAGATTTCAGATTTCAGATTTCAGATTTCAAAAATCGAAAATCGCTTTCACTTGATCGGCACTTCCTTGCCTGCTTCGGCCGACCGATACACGCCATCGAGGATCTTCTGCACGGCCAGGCCATCCTCGCCCGGCGCTTCGAGCTTGGTGCCCTTGAGGCAGCCATCGACCCAATTCTGGAGCTTGATGGCGAAGAGGGTGTCGAAGTCGGTCTTGTTGCTGAGCCAGCCCGGCGCGGTGTTGACCATCGTCCCGGCGTTGTCGCGGAAGATCATCGGCGGGTCCCAGGTGCAGCCGCCGCGCTCGCCGATCAGCGAGAAGTTCCACACATCCTTCTCGATGTGCGAGACGAACGACGCCTCGATCTGCAGGATCGCGCCGTTGTCGAAGCGAATCTGGCCGATGGCCATGTCCTCGACGGTGTAGGTCTTGTGGTCCCAGTTGGGCCACATCGATACGACGTTGGACGGCTTGTTGCCCATCCACGTCCAGGTGTTGCCCGACGCCGCAACGGGCTTGGGCCGGCCCATCATGTAGTGCGCCATCTCGATGACATGCACGCCGATGTCGATCATCGGGCCGCCGCCCTGCAGGTGCTTCTGGCCGAACACGCCCCAGTTGGGGATGCCGCGCCGCCGCAGCGCCTGGCACTTGACGAACATGACCTTGCCGAACTGCTCATCATCGCGGGCGCGGGTGAGGAACTGCGTGGCGGGGTGGTAGCGATACTGGAAGCCAACCGACAGCTTCTTCCTGGCCTTGTCGGCGGCCGCGATCATCTTCTCGCACTCGGCCGGGTTCATCGCCATGGGCTTTTCGGTGAACGCGTGGCAGCCCGCGTTACACGCATCGATGACGGCCGGGGCGTGTACGCCATTGGGCGTGCAGACATCGACGGCATCCGGCTTGATCTCCTTGAGCATCTTCTTCCAATCCTCGAAGAGATGCGTGAAGCCGAATTTCTCCTTCATGACCTTCAGGCGCTCGGGCTTGATGTCGACGCCGGCCACCAGTTCCACTTCCGGCATGTTCTGGTAGGTCCGAATGTGCAGCTCGGAAATGCCGCCGCATCCGACGATGGCCACGCGGAGCTTGGGGCCTTTGTATGACTTGCCTTCCGCGGTCGCGAATGAATCCTGGGAAACGCTCTTTTCGGGCATGGTTGCAATCCTTTCGTGAAATTTGGGGGATTATGATAGGGCTGCGGGCGGCGAGTGCAAGCGTGCCGCCAGTGCCCTCACTGGTGGATTACTTGCGCGAAGCCAGCCCGGCGGGCGGATGCTCGTTCTTGTCAGGGCAATCGCATTTGAGTTGTAGGGGCGGCTTCAGCCGCCGCAGGAGCCGTTCCCGGCGGCTAAAGCCGCCCCTACGAACGCCCCTACGAACTGAGACTTTCGTCTGGCTCTGCTGTACACTCCACTTCACAAACGGAAGTTCATTCGCCATGCCCACATCACGCACACTGATTCCATCGCTCTTCCTGGCATCCTGCGTGGCCTCCATCGCATCGGCCGCGCCGGCGCGGACATTCAGGATCCAGGAACCCTTCGGGCTTGACTGGGGCCCGGATCGCGTCACGTATGCCGTCGAGTTCCCGCAGGGTCAGGCCGCGTCGGATGGATGCTCGCTGGAGGATTCGGCGGGCCGGCCGGTGGCGGTGCAGCTTTCGGAGGTGCAGCTTTGGCCTGATAGGACGGTGAAATCGGCGCGGCTGTCGTTCATGGTGACGCTCAAGCCCGATGAGGTTGGCACTTGGAAACTGAGTGCCAGCACAAAGAGCGTCGGCCAGCCGCAGACGGATCTGCTTGCGAAAGCGACAGAATGTGCGGATCGAGCTGGCCAATGGCAAGACCGGGATTCGCCTGCCGGCCGGCGTGAAGACCTTCGCCACGCCTTTGGCCGCCGAGCAGATTCCCGCGCCGATTCAGGGCGTGCGGCTTCCCGGCGGCGCGTGGATCGGCCGGGGGTGGTGGCAGACCGACAGCAAGTGCGTGGGCTACTCGGCGACGATCACCGACAGCGGCGCGGTGTTCGCCCGTGCCAGGCTGCGATACGACTTCGAGGGTGGCAAGTCCTATGTCGCAACCGTGGAACTGAACGCGGGGCAAGATATGGCGGTCATCTCGGAGGAGTTCAATCTCTCGGAAGGCAGGCGATACCCAATGGCCGGCGTTTCAGGCATGAGGAGCGATGCCACGTACGCCTACGTCAACCCGACGTTCGACTCGCCCGATCGGGCTCTGATCTGGGACTGGTGGGGACAGACGCATGCGAAGCTGCCCACGCCGAACGCTTACTGCTTCTCCTTCGGCGAGCAATTGAAACCGGACAGCGCCGAGTGGCATGGCCGGAGCCAGTATGGCAACCTTCGCGAAGGCGATGGCGGGCTGACATTCGACAAGGATGGCCGATTTGCCTACATCAATGCCTACCTGCAGTGGGGCGATGAGGAGACGCTCTACCTTGGCCTGTATGACTCGAAGAATCCCGCGCCGATGCTGGCCGTCGTTGGCCTGCAGCCCAGCCGCTGGGTTCATCCCGATATCAACCCGCACCCCGACAGCACGCTCAAACAGTATTGCCAGACCAACTGCATCACGTTCGAGCGGCGCAAGTCGGGCGAGGTCTTCTTCCGCGCGCGGCCTGCCTGGGCAAGCGCGTGTATGGCATCGGCGGGATGCAGCGCACGCAGGGCCGGCACGTCATTCACGATCGCAGCGGCCCGAAGATCAGTAATGATCGCACATGGGGCTCCGACCTGGCGCTACGACACGTGCGTATGGGCCGGCTCACGCTCGACACGGTCAAGGATTGGGTCCTGAGTTACGACGAGTCCGCGAAATATCCGCGGCTCTTTGTGCCCGAGGGCGATCGCGTGCGCTATGAGTCGCGGCGGCTGCGCAAGCCTGTCGAACGAGGTGAAGGCCATCCTCGAATCGCGCCTCGCCCCGACCGAGGCCGAGAAACGCGCGGTGACGGATGCGCTGGCCAAGACCAGTTACCTCGTGCGTCATTTCGCGCAGATCGACAAGGGTCATATGGACTATGGCATCGAGGAGGGCGTGCTGGCCGATCTGGCCGAGGATGCGCTGGCCAGCCCAGCATGCACGCCCGATCAGTCGCGCGAGCTTCGCAAGTGGCTGGCGGCCATTTCGTATTTCGCCGTGCATGACGATTTCGTGCCGCCGCGCTCGGCCGGTTTCGCCTGGGGCTCGGCCAACATGATGTCGCAGGTCATGTGCCGCACCTGCCGGATCGCCGCGCTGCTCCCCCACCACCCGCAGAACAAGGCGTGGCGCGAGCATCTCGCCAAAGTCCTCACGCTCGACATGGAGAGCCAGGTCAACCAGCATGGCGTGACGCTGGAGTGCCCGCACTACGGCGGCATGGCCATCACCATGCCCATCGTGGGCCTGGCGGCGCTGGCCTCGTGCGGCGATGTGGACTTGTCGCGAGCACAGAACCGCATGCGGGCGGCCGCGCATGCGCGCCTGGCAATGCTCCTGCCGTGGGATGTGCGCGGCGGCTTCCGCGCGGGGTGGCCCGAGGGCGACGGTTACTACATGGGCGAGGGCACCTTCGCCCCGCTGGCCGGTTTCTTCCAGAAGACCGACGCGGACCTGGCGCGGCAACTCGCATGGGGCGTGCACGAGAGCAACAACGATCTCGGCGGCCACGCCGACTCGGCCTTCAAGCTCTTCGACGTCGGCTTCGATGCCGTCGAACCGAAGCTGTCCTCCGAGCATATTCCGGGCTATGGCTTCGTCATGCGCAACGGCTTCCCGCGCCACGATGAAGCCTACGTGCAGATCTACGCCGACTCCTTCTCCTGGGGCCACGGCCACAATGATCGCGGTACGTGGGTCATGTACGCCAAGGGCGCGCCGCTCATGATGGATTTCGCGGCCATGTACACGCCGTCGATGCGCGAGATGTGGATGCACCCCGGCGGCCTGACGTTCAACCACGACGAGACAATCCGCCCGGCCGGCGACGATCCCAAGGACGACTGGTGGCGCAAGAGCGCCGATGAGCAATATCGCAAGTCGGAGAAGGCGCCGTTCACGGCCGTGGAGCCCAACGGCTCGCCGGTTTCCACGGCCGATCTCGATCGCATGGGCGAGGTGACCGCCTTCAAGAGCACTCCGCAAGCCGACTTCGCCGAGATGAAGCGCCGGCTGAGCTATCTCCATCGCGTGCCGTTCCAACTCAAGGCAATCCATGGCGTCGATAATTTCAACGACGGCATCGCCCAGGAAGTCTAGCTGAAGAATCCATTCACGTGGACGCGGCGGTTCGTCTTCGTGAAGGATGCCGACCCGCTCGGCCACAATTACCTGGTCATCCGCGACGACCTGACGCGGCAACAGCGAACTCGATCCCTACCTCAATCTCTGGTGCCTGGCCGACAAGCCTCGATGTGCAGCGGGCAGCTCGCCATCTACAAAGGCCAGCACGGCGTGGACCTGCACTGCTACATCGCCGAGCCGGCCACGTTCGCGCACAAGACCCGCACGGTCGGCCATCCGTGCGGCTTCGGCTTCGCGCCATACTACGGCAAGACCTTCAAGAAGCCGTTCCGCGAGGACCAGATTCAGCTCCAGATTCCGCAGGCGAAGCGCGACGGCGGGTACTTCGTCGCGATGGTGCCAGTGAAGGAGGGCGAGCCCGCCCCCAGGTTCGAGACGCTCGCCGGGGGCAAGGCGCTGCGGGTGATCTTCCCCGATCGCACCGACACCATCGTCCTGCAAGCCGCGCCGGGAGCGATTGATATCGACGGCGCGAAGATCTCGTCGGCCTCCGCGCTGATCGTGCAGCGCGGAGAGAGCGCGAGGTGGTGGAGTTTACGGGCAAATAGGCGAGGAACCGTATTGGGGCGGACGATCGCGTGAGCCTGCTCCTGAAGATCTTCGCCCTCGCTTGCGGGCATTGTGCCGAGCACGGATGTCCACAGGACTGATGACAACGGAAATGATGGCTTGTTGTCATACTGAATATCACAACAATTCACTTCGTCCGGCGGAGGGCGCAGGCCGCGCAGGAAGGAAGCAGGTTGGAGCGAGGATCACTTCAGTAACTCAACACTGTCCTCCGACTGGAACATCGTTCAAGGCACATCGTGGGTGCAGAACGGCTGGGCGTACACCCAGGGGACTGGGCACAACTCCGGCGCAGTTGTCCATGATGGTGATTCCACCTGGTCAGATTATCGAGTGTCGGCGACACTCGACCCTTACCAGGGAATCGGGTTTCTCTATTTCCGCACGAATGATATGTCGAACTACGGTGGTTTCGGTCTGCACATGAATGGGTATAAGCTGTCTCTCGGCGCCGGCGTTGGTTTCAGCGGAGTGCATCTGGATCGCATCAACGGCAACAATGTGGGACCTGGTCTCGAGTATGTCAACGGCGCTGGCGTGGTGAACGGAGCCAACCATGTCGAAGTGCTTGCGGTTGGTTCACACATCCAGGCGTGGTTGAACGGCGGCAGTACACCGGTTATTGACGTCGTGGACGCAGCTCCCGTTCTTTCGGGCGGCGTGGGGATCGAAGGCGTGTGGTCCAACCAGTCACGTTTTGACGACATTGTCGTAACGAATGCGACCGCCGTGCCCATGCCGGCCAGTTGGGCGATGGGCCTGGGTCTGATGGGACTTCTGGGCGCCAAGGCCCTCCGTCGCAAGCTCGCGAGCGCTCGCTCGTAGTCCGTCGCGATTCGTCAGCCGGATGCTCCGTCTTCAATGCGGGTGCGGGCGCCGTTGCTGGCCGTGCGCCAGTCGGTGTCCGCACCCTCTTCAGCGATCCGGATTCGCCGCAGCGCCTTTGCCGGCCGGCGGTGTCGCCGGCGCATCGGCCACCACGACCATGCGGGCGAGTTTCACTGGCGGTTCCGCAATGCAGAGCTGTTGAACTGACCAAGCCGGTATTCCCCGCCGGGCAGGCGGACGGTGATCTCCAGAACCCCGCCCATCGCCTTGACGATACGCTGCAGCGTGCTGACCTGCATGTCGTCCTGTTGCTCGAGCTGGGAAACCGCCGGCTGCTTGATGCCCAGCTTCTCCGCCAGTTCCACCTGGGTCACGCCTTCCAGCTTGCGCAGTTCGGCCAGCAGCATCTCGGCCTGCATTTCCTTCGCGCGCGCCTTGGCCTTGGCCACGCGCTCGGGCCCCATCTTCTCGCGCAACACGTTGATATTTCGGTGTCCGGCCATTACATCAGACCTTCCTTTCGGAGTTCTTCGAGATACGAGTCGTACAGCGCGTCGGCGAGCGGAATCATCTTTTCGTAAAACCGATCGTCGCCGGTCTTGTCGCCGCCGATCAACAGGATGGCCGATCGGCGCGGATCGAAGGCAAAAAACGATCGGAGCGGATTGCCGCCGCACTGGGTGCGCAACTCTTTCATGTTCGCATGCCGCGAGCCTCTGACCGTATCCGCGTGGGGTCTTCCGAGAAATGGCCCCTCGCTTTCCAGTAGTTCGATGCTGGCTTGCAGGGCATCCTGCTGGGATTCGCTCAGCGAACTCCACCAGTCATGGAACTCATCGGTCATTTCGACATTCCACATTGTCACATTATAACCTAGAGGCGATATTGGTCAAGTCTTATATCCAAGCACGGGGCACGTCAGCCGCGAGGAACGATCCACATCCGTGGCAAAATTCGTGGTAGGATTATTGCGTGAGGCCAGGCCAAGCCATGCTCGTCGCACTCACCGGAGCCAGCGGTTTCGTCGGCAGCCACGTGGCCGAGGCGATTCATCGCGCCGGGCATCGTGTCCGGGCGATGGTGCGCCCGCAAAGCCGCCGCGAGCACATCGCGCCGTTTGTCGCCGAATGGTGTGTGGGCGAGCAGGCCGATTCGCAGGCGCAGGCCGAACTTGTCGAAGGCGTCGACGTGGTAATCCACAACGCTTACGACTGGCAGGCGCTGGATCACTCGCCCCAGCGCAATGTCGAGGTCAACGTGCTCGGCTCACTGGGGCTGCTGGAGGCGTCGCGGCAGGCTGGCGTGCCGCAGTTTCTGTTCGTCAGCTCAGTCTCGGTCTATCACCAGGTCCTGCAAGATCGGCCGCTGGATGAGCGCCACCCGACCTGGCCGAGCACGATCTACGGCGCGGCCAAGGCCGCCGTCGAGTCGCACCTCATCGCGTATCGCCACACGTATGGCATGAACGCCAGCGCCTGGCGTCCGGCCGCCGTCTATGGCATTCCGCCCGACCCACGATATGCCCAATGGGGTGAGTTGATCCGCGCCGCGAAACTCGGCGGCACGGTCGACACGCCCCAGGGCGGCAAGATCACTCACGTCCGCGATGTGGCCGATGCGCTGACGCTGGCGCTGGGCGACGACAGCGTCGCCGGCCAGTTATACAACCTGGTTGACTGCTACATGTATTGGCAGACGGCGGCCGAATTCGCCAAGGAACTGAGCGGTTCTTCGGCTACGGTCGTGGACCGCAAGGGCGGTGGGCCGAAAAACCAGTTTGACACGCGGAAGGCTGTCGAGTTCTTCGACCGTCACGGAAATCATACAGCCCTGCGTCGCGGGCTGGATGGGGTGCGCGAGTACGTTCGGGAGTTCCTCGGGCTAATCTAACCACGGAGGCACGGAGCCACGGAGAGGAACAGAATTCCAGATCTCAAATTTCAGATTTCAAATACTCCAAATCTTCGTGGCTCTGTGCCTCCGTGGTTCATTTCGTCAGAACTTTACCACGCGCCGCGCATCCAACAGTCATATTCAGCGGAGGCAGCTATGGCACAGCGGCAGGAAGAGCAGGAAGCGGTGCGGACGACCATCGTGGGTGGCAGGCCGCCCGGCTGCGGCAAGGGCGTGGGTTGCGTCCCGCGCGGCATCGAGGTGCTGATCAAGAAAGCCGCCGTCGATCCCGAGTTCAAGACGCTGCTGCTCTCCCGGCGTGGCGAGGCGGCCAGAAGCATCGGCCTGGAACTCTCCGCGACCGAAAGCATGATGCTCTCGGCCGTGCCGGCCGCCCAGCTCCAGGGCATCATCGCCGCCACCACGGTGCCTCAGAGCCACATGCCGGCATTCCTCGGCAAGGTGGCCGCAGTCATGCTGGCGGCGCTGGGCATCGTGCAAGGCGGATGCGATAAGGAGCAGCGAGCACCACGGGACATCGCCGGCCACCCCGCGAGCACGTCCAAGGACAACGCCGCCAAGCCCGCAGAGGATCAACCCATCACCATCGTCGGCGCGGTGTACGTGAAGCCCCTGACTCGGCCCGCGACAGAGCCGACTGAGCCTATCGTCCCGGTCGCGGGGATACGCCCGGCCAATCCTCCTGCAATCGCGGGTGAGATGATCGACCGGCCATCCGAGCCGGTCGAAGTCGCCGGATTACGGGCGGTGCGGCCGGAAGAGATGGCCATTCACGGCCTGCGCGCCGATGTGCCGGCCGCCCCGCCGGCAACCGCGCCGGCGACAGTGCCCGCGACGCAACTGGAGATTATTGAGCGGGCACGCCGGCCCAACTCTCCCGGAATCGCCGGCGAGAGGATCGACCGCCCTTCCGAGCCGCTAGAGGTCGCCGGCATGCGCGCCCTTCGCCCGGAGGATGTCAGAGTCGCCGGCATTCGCAACGACGTGCCGACCGCGCCCGCTACCGCGCCGGCGACGGCCCCCGCGGAGAGCCGGCCGCCGGCCAACGTGACCATGTTGGGACTCATGGTCGATCGTCCCATCGCCCCCACGACCGCGCCCACGACCGCCCCATCCACGCAGCCCGCCGCCGACACTCCACATCCACCCCTCATGGTCGCCGGCCTTATGGCCATCCCGCCCGATGATGTCCGCATGCGCGGCCTCCGCCCCGACAAGCCGGCAACCCCGCCGCCCGCATCGCAGCCCGCCACCCAATCCGAGCCAAAGCGAGAGCCCGATTTCCCCGTCGCCATCGATGGCATCCGCCCGGATCGCCCGAAACTCAACGATCCATGACTTCTGCCCGGTTACGAAATGCGCATTACGCAATACGACTTCTGATCACCCCATGCCCGACATCACCCTCGTCAACCTCAACCTCCTCTTCATGCGCTACGGCCAGGAGATCGAGCGCGAGCGCCACGTGCCTCTCGGCTGCCTCTATCTGGTGAGCGTGCTGGAAAAGGCCGGGTTCACCGTGGATTTCCGCGACTATCAACTCGAGGACAGCGACGATCCCTTCGACATGGACCGCTTCCTTGCGTTCATGGAAAACCCCGCGCCGGTGATCGGCCTGTCGTGCATGGCCAATCTCCTTCCATTCACAATCCTCGCCATGAAGGCGCTCAAGGAGCGCTACCCCGACCGCCGGCTGATCCTTGGCGGCGTCGGTTCCAAGAGCGTCGAGAATCTCATCCTCGAACGTTTCCCGTGGATCGAAGTGATCGCGCGTGGCGAGGGCGAACTGACCGCGCCGCTGCTCATGGCCGCGCTCCGGTCCAATGGCAGCCTGGCCGACATTCCCGGCATTTCCTGGCGGTCCAGTGGCGCAGCGCATCACAACCCCGACCAGCCGCGCATCGACGACCTCGACGCTCTGCCTCTTCCGGCCTTCGACCGCATCGACCTGAAGCGCTACGCCGGCTACGGCATGATGACCAGCCGCGGATGCCCGTATCCATGCACCTTCTGCTCCGTGGCCCCGGTCTGGAACTGGCAGACGCGCCACCGCAGCGCGGCCAACATTTTGACCGAGATGAAGCACCTGCACGAGCGGGCCGGCGTCGATCTGTTCCTCTTTCAGGATGAGTTCTTCATCTCGGGCAAACGACAGGTCATGGAGTTCTGCCAGGCCCTGGGCAATTCCGGCCTGAAGGTCGAATGGAAAGCCTTCGGCCGAGTGAACCTGACCGATGTCGAGATGATGCAGGCGATGGCCGGGTGCGGCTGCCTGGAGCTGCGCTTCGGCATCGAATCCGGCTCCGACCGCATCCTGCGTCTGATCAAGAAAGGCTTTGAAGCCCGGCAGATCCTGGAGCTGATCCCCCAGGCCGTGAAGATCTTCCCGCGCGTTGACGCGTTTTATGTCTGGGGCTATCCGTTCGAGACCATGGAGGATTTCAGCCAGTCGCTGTTCCAGATGGTTTCCTTCAGGACGCTCGGAGTGCGCATCCTGCCGAGTCTGCTCAGCCTCCTTCCGCAGACCGAGATCTACCAGCAGTGGAAGGACAAGGTGAAGCTGGAGTTCTGCCCCTGGTTATTGCCCGAGTTCGTCTTCACCGGCCACGAAATCTGCCTCGGCGCCGAGGTGCGGATCCCCGCGCGTCACGAGAAGTATTTCCGCCTGATCCTGGACAACCCGGACATCTTTCCCGGCTTCTTCCACGTCGACCTGAAGGGCAACGTCCTGCCGAAGCTGAAGATGCTCCAGGAATTCGGGTTCTATCAGCAACTCAAGCAGGCCCAGGGCGAAGGCGACTCATCCGGCGCCCGCACGGGCCACGCCCCGCACGAGCTGACCACGAGCGCGTGACGGTGGAGCGTGCCGCCCCGGCCGCGATCTTCCGCACGGCGGGGGCCGCTCGTGCCACGGTGGAGCGTGCCGCCTCGGCCGCGATCTTCTTCTGCACGGCGGGGGCCGCACGTGCCACGGTGGAGTGTGCCGCCCCGGCCGCGATCTTCCGCACGGCGGGGGCCGCACGTGCCACGGTGGAGCGTGCCGCCCCGGCCGCGATCTTCTTCTGCACGGCGGGGGCCGCTCGTGCCACGGCGGAGCGAGCCGCCCCGGCCGCGATCTTCCGCACGGCGGGGGCCGCTCGTGCCACGGTGGAGTGTGCCGCCTCGGCCGCGATCTTCTTCGCACGGCGGGGGCCGCTCGTGCCACGGTGGAGCGTGCCGCCCCGGCCGCGATCTTCCGCACGGCGGGGGCCGCTCGTGCCACGGTGGAGTGTGCCGCCTCGGCCGCGATCTTCTTCGCACGGCGGGGGCCGCTCGTGCCACGGTGGAGCGTGCCGCCTCGGCCGCGATCTTCCGCACGGCGGGGGCCGCTCGTGCCACGGTGGAGCGTGCCGCCCCGGCCGCGATCTTCTGCACGGCGGGGGCCGCACGTGCCACGGTGGAGTGTGCCGCCTCGGCCGCGATCTTCCGCACGGCGGGGGCCGCTCGTGCCACGGTGGAGTGTGCCGCCTCGGCCGCGATCTTCTTCTGCACGGCGGGGGCCGCACGTGCCACGGTGGAGCGTGCCGCCTCGGCCGCGATCTTCTTCGCACGGCGGGGGCCGCTCGTGCCACGGTGGAGTGTGCCGCCCCGGCCGCGATCTTCCGCACGGCGGGGGCCGCACGTGCCACGGTGGAGTGTGCCGCCTCGGCCGCGATCTTCTTCGCACGGCGGGGGCCGCTTGTGCCACGGTGGAGCGTGCCGCCTCGGCCGCGATCTTCCGCACGGCGGTGGCCGCTCGTGCCACGGTGGAGCGTGCCGCCTCGGCCGCGATCTTCTTCGCACGGCGGGGGCCGCTCGTGCCACGGTGGAGCGTGCCGCCTCGGCCGCGGACTGCGCCACTCACCGCTTCGCTGTACGTGTCTCAGGCAGCAAGGACGCGACTACCTGGCGTCCTCCTTGCCGCTGGCCGTCGGCGCTGTGGCCGGCGTTTCCGCCTCCACCACCACGCGGAATCTCACCGCTCCCGCTTCGCTGCCGATGTACTCGATCTCGCTGATGGCGTAGGTCCACTGGCCCTTGCCCATGTGGCCGTGCTTGTTGCTGCGAGTAGCCTCGGCTTTGTCCTGCGGCGGGATGTGCCGCGGGTTGACGACGCTCTCGCGATCGAGCACGCTCGTGCCGTCGCTGACGCGCTCCCACCATCCGCTATGCATGTCATAGAAGCCCCAGGCGTTGGGCTGCTTCGATTTCACCGGCAGGGGAGGGCAGTCGTACCTGGCGGTGGAATTGCTGTTCTGGCTGGCGTATCGCTCCGGAAAAGTGGGATTGGACGTGCCCACGCGAGCCGCGTATTCCCATTCGGCAGCCGTGGGCACGCGCACTTTTCCGCCGGTTTTCTCGGAGACAAGCTGACAGAACTTGTACATGTTCGCGCAATCGACTTGGCTGACCGGTAGCTTGGGGTCTTTCACGACGCTGGGGTTGTTGCCCATCACGGCTTCGTACATCTCCTGCGTTACGGGATGTTCGGCCATGTAGCAGGGCCTGGTCAGCGTTACGAGGTGCGGCGGGTCCTCCTGCCAATGCGGGCACTGATAATAGGGCTCGCCCATGAAAAATCGGCCGGGCGGCACCCAGATGCATTTGAGCGTGAGGTTGCCGCCGATCTTCAACATGAGCGGCGGCTTGTCCGGCATCACGAACGGCTGGTCGGCCGCGAGCCATTTGGCCGGAAACGTGAAGCGCCCCGGCTGTGACTTGCTGGCCGTGAGCCATTTGCGGCCATCTTTCTCGGAGATCGTGCCCGTGACGGCCATCACGCCGCGCACGGTCCACTGGGCATCCTTCCACATCTTCTCCACGAGCGGCCCGTCGATGTGATACTTCAGCCGCGACATGAACTGCTCCTGCAGCTTCACGGCCGCGTCGGCGTCCAGGCCCGTTTCCGGGTAGCCCTCGGCCAATATCTTCTCGAACTCCGCCTTGATCTGAGGCGTGCCGTCGTAGGCGAGCAGGAACACGCTCTTGTCCTTCTCCCCGGTGTGGACGTTGCTGAGCACATTGCCGGTGATCGTCACCTCGGCGCCCGGTTGCTGGGCCGGGGCGGGTCCGGGTAGGGCCGAGAGAGACAGGATGAGCACCGCAACGCAGGACATGATTGCCGTGGTTCGCATGAGCGGAAAGGATATCACGTCTGAAGCGGAAGCGTCAGCGCCCGCCCTGCGCCAGGGCGGCGCTTGCGCTTCCGCTTCAGACAGGCTTTCCGCTAGAATGCGGCCGATGGGCAAACTGCAGCGGCTCGAATACGCACCGGCCAATCGCGATGTACTCACCACCGTTACATGGCGGTTGGTGCCGCTGCTGTTCATGTCCTATGTCATCGCCTACATCGACCGCATCAACGTCAGCTTCGCCAAGCTTCAGTTGCGCCAGCTTTTCGGGATAGACAAAGACGTCTTCAACAGCGTCTACGGCCTCGGTGCGGGGCTGTTCTTCATCGGCTACTTCATCTTCGAGGTCCCCAGCAACCTGCTCTTGCAGCGGATCGGGGCGCGCGTCTGGATCGCCCGCGATCATGATCGTCTGGGGCGTGATCTCGGCCGCCATGATGTTCATGAAGGGCATCACGGCGTTCTATGTGATGCGGTTCTTCCTGGGCGCGGCCGAGGCGGGCTTCTTCCCCGGCATCATCCTTTACCTGACCTACTGGTATCCCTCGCACCAGCGCGCCGCACGATTGCGCTCTTCGCCACCGGCGGATTGCTGGCTGGCGTGGTTGGCTCGCCGGTTTCCGGGGCGGTGCTGGGGTTGAGCGGTGTCGGCGGGCTGGCCGGATGGCAATGGCTCTTCCTGCTGGAAGGCATTCCCGCCGTGCTGATGGGTCTGGTCATTCTCTTGTTGCTTCCCGATGGCCCGAAGCAGGCGCGATGGCTCAGCGAAGATGACAGGGCCGCCATCCAGGCGCTGCTCGATGAGGATGCCGCCGGCGCGGATGCGCCCACGCGGCATCGACTGGCCGATGCCTTCACCAGCGGCCGGGTGTGGCTGTTGTGCCTGCTGTATTTCCTGCTCAATGTCGGCGGGTACGGGTATGAGATGTGGTTGCCTTCGATCGTGGAGTCGTTCTCCGGTAAAGGGCACTTCGTCGTAGGCTTGATCAACGCCATTCCCTACCTCGCGGCCGGCATCATCATGCTGTTGGCCGGGCGGCACTCCGATCACACGGGCGAACGTCGCTGGCACGTGGCTGTCGCGGCGGCCGCCTCCGCCGCGGGATTCGCGGCCAGCGCGTATTTTCACAACCCCTACCTGGCGATGGCCGCGCTGACGATTGCATTCGCCGGGCTTAAGTCCACGCTCGGACCATTCTGGCGCTGGGCACGGCATTTCTGAGCGGAACGGCGGCGGCCGGCGGCATCGCACTGATCAACTCAGTGGGCAATCTCGGCGGATTCGTCGGGCCTTACCTTGTTGGCGTGATCAAGCATCGCACGGGGAGCAACGTCATCGCGCTGCTGCTATTGGGCGGCGCGCTGCTGCTGATGGGGGTGCTGGCGGTGATGATCAGATCTCCCAATCCTCCAGGCGCAGCCCTGTCACGCGGCTGAATTCGGCCGTGTTGTGTGACACGAGCGTGATGTCGTTGGAAATCGCTATCGATGCAATCAACAGGTCATTTGGACCGATAGGCGTGCCCCGCAGCGTAAGCTCCGCGCGAACTCGCCCATATTCCTCTGCAGCGCGGTCGTCGAACGCGAGTGACATGAAACGAGACAGGAATCGCTTTTGCTCTGCGAGCGTGCGCTGAGGGTTCTTGCTCCGGCCCGCGCCGAAGTATAGTTCTGCCTTTACGACGGAGCAGACGAAAATCGCAGAGGGCTCGGTAGCGTCGATCTGGTCGCGCAGAACCGGTGCTCGCCCGTTCAGATAGCGGATGCACGCGTTGGTATCCAGCAGCCAGCTCATTCAATACTCTGCGCTGTTCATAGTCGCCCTGTTCCTGCCGCTCCAGCCCGAGACCAGCGCACGAGCCGTACGTGCTGGCCACAAAGTCGTGCCAATCGGAGGGCGCGGCAAGATCGCTCGTGGCCTCTCCGGCAGGTTGGATCGTGACGATGACATCGGTGCCGGCATCGGCCGTACCCAGCGGCACTTTCAGGGATAGAACGCCATCCTCGCCCACGCGCGATTGGAACTGAATTCTCTGTGTCATGCGGGATCCTTTCTGCGCTACTCGGATAATAGCGCTGCGCGGCCCGTATTCCGCACGGGAACCCATCTACCCCAGACACCACGCCGCATTGTTGACCAGCTCCACCTTGCCGCTGTTCGTGGAGCGCAGCCCCGCGTCGAGGATCGCCATCGCATCCAGGTTGAACATCATCTCCAGCGTCAGGTGTACCGGCTGGCGCGTCTCCAGGTGGTGGATGTACTCCCTGGCGATGGTGTCGCGGCTCGGCGGCAGAGGCTCGCATTGATGGATGGTTGTCTGGTCGTGGCCGCGTTCCTGACGGACGATGCGCTTGCCGTCGCGGCTCTCGACGACGAGCGTGCCGGTCTGGCCGAAGATGATCGGACCGGGGGAGACGCCGGGGTCGAGCTGGGTCCACGAGGCCTCGAAGAGCGCCAGGCTATTCGGGAAGCGCACGGATCATGATCCCGTTGTCATCGCTGTCGGCCCACTGGCTGTTGAGGTTGGCGCGCATGCCGGTGGCGGAGATGGCGCGGTCGGGGATGAACCAGCGGGCGAACATCGCGCCGTAGCAGCAGTAGTCGAGCATCGCGCCGCCGCCGGTGCTGTCGTGGTGCCACCAGGTAGCGGCGATCTCGGTGCTGGTGAGCGGGGCGGCCGTTTCCGAGACGCCCGCGTGCGCTGCGCCAGCGCCCAGCGGGCCGGTGTGACCCGCGCCACTTCACCTGAAGCACGTTGCCGATGGCGCCCTGCTCGATCAGCGCCTTGGCCTTCTGGGCCGCGGGGTCCCACGTGGCCGGCCAATTCACGAGCACCGTGATGCCGCTCTGCTGCGCTGCACGCACCATGCGCAGCGCATCGCGCAGCGTGCCGGCCATGGGCTTCTCGACGCAGACGTTGGTCTTGGCCGCTGCGCAGGCTTCGACCACCTCGGCGTGCTTGGCGTTTTCCGAGCAGCAGATGGCGATGTCGAGCTTCTCCTTGGCCAGCATCTCGCGATAGTCGGTGTAGCTCCTGGCAAAGCCCAGCTTCTGCATCGCGTGCTTGAGGTTCCAGCCGCGGGTGTAGGGGCCTTCGCGCAGCTCGGGACGATCGGGGACGGTGTCGGCGCACGCGACGAGTTGCGCCTGCGGATGGTCCTTGAAAAGGGCGGCCACATTGTTGATGTGCATGTGGGCAACGCCGACGATGCCGATGCGGTAGTTCTTGCTCATCGAAGTGTTTCCTTCGATGGAGGAATCTACCGCCGATGAGGCGCGGGAACAACCTTCGACGCAAGGTGGCAGCGGCGTCCCGCCTGTGGGCGGCGGAGTCCCGCCGCTGCTCTGGGAACGCGCAGAGCCGAGACGGCTCTGCCACAACAGCGTCAGAGCTTCTTCACCAGCAGCTCGCGGATTTCGTTGTCGCTGAACATGCCATCCGTGCGCAGCGCATAGGCGCAGTGCATTTCGAGCACGCCGCCGTCGAAGGTCATCTTCATGGCGGATTTGTCCTTGACGTTCTTGAGCTTGATCTGCTTCAGGCCGTCGCGCACGGCCTGCTTGCCCATGTCGTCCTGGCAAATGACGCGCAGGGCCATGTTCAGGCGATGACAGGAGAGATTGTCGATGAAGTTCAGCCCCTCGGCATCGTCCGCGAGGCTTTCCCAGTCAACTTCGTAAGGAATCGGCTTGCCGCAGATCTCTTCGATCTCCTTCACGCGGCCGGGGAACGTGACATCCTGAAGTTCCTTGATCTTCCGCCGTTCGTTGAGACCCATGCTGGTCCTTTCGAGAGCACCGAATGAGCATACCAAACGTGCGATATGAAAGCGAACGGGCAATCACAGGCGGACTTGACGGACTTGATCCAGATACCAGCGATAGTCGTTCAGCGCCACGCCCGGCGTGATGAGGTGGTCGGGGAGGATGATGAACCCGCCATCCTTCATCAGCGGCCGGAGTCGCTCGATGTCCTTCGCTATGGCGCTGCGCCGCGCTCCAGGGCCAGCTTGTCGAAGTTGCCGATGACGCGCAGTTCGCGCCCATACTGCTTGCGATATTTCACCGCATCGCCTTTCCACGTGCCGACCTCGATGGGGAACTGCAAATTTACGCCCGCATCCAGCCAGTGCCCGAGCAGCGCGCCGACATCGCCGTCGGAGTCGATGCCGAGCAGGTTCACGCCGTAGGTTTCGAGCTTATTGCGAATCTTGCGATAGCCGGGCGCGACGCACTGGTCGAAGATCGGCGGACTGACCAGCGGGCCGGCCTTGCCGCAGATATCCTCCCAGCCGTGGGCGTAATCGACGCCGCTCTTGATCCTCGGCACGACCTGGTCGATGGCCCAGCAGGTGAGGTCGGACAGGGTGTTGACCATATCCGCGAAGCAGTCGCGGTTGTCGTACATGAGATACGACATGTTCTCGACGCCCATCCAGTTGCGGATCCAGCCCATCATGGAGGCGACGTCGAACTCGACGGGCAGGCCGGATGCTTCGGCCTTGGCGATGCGCTGGTCGATGTCGGCCGGGATGCGCGCTGGGTGTGGTTGCAGTCGCTTCTTGAAGCCATCCCAGTCCTTGGCCGACTTGAGCGTGAAATTGATGTAGTGCGGGATGCAGCTCCGGTTCTTCCACGATTGCGCGACCACGCCATCCGTGCCGCGCGTGATGCGATACTCATCGGTCTCGGAAAGCAGCTCTTCCTCGAAAGCAGGGTAGAGGCCGAGGTTGGTCCAGATGCCAGACCACATCGGCTGGGTATTGAAAAACTTGTGCGGGTTGACGTCTGGCGGCATGCCTTCCTTCTGCCAGCGGGCGTGGGTTTCCGGCCAGCCGGTCCAGTGCAGGACGGGCATGCGATCGAACTGGCCATAGTGCATGATCTGCTGAAAAAGCTGCCGATAGGTCATGTGCTCCTTCCGCGGTGTTGCGGGCGTGAGAGCTTACGGCTGGCCAACGTCGCGTGCAACGTCAGAGGCGCTGGGTCGATACAAGTGTCTGAAGCGCCAAGCGTCAGCGCCCGCCCTGCGATCCGGGGCGGGCGCTGACGCTTCCGCTTCAGATTGCTGGATCGGAGCGCAGAACTATGAGCATATGTGGCGCCGCGTCCACGATTCGTCTTGGCGACGCCGAAGTCGGGCGGTTCATCATCGGGCACAATCCGCCCTGCGGGAACAGCCATTTCTCGGATGGGATGAACCAGGACATGAAGGCGTATTTCACGGCCGGGAATGTCGTGGCGCTGTATCAGTGCGCCGAGCAGGGGGTAAAGACGCTCATGATCCGCGGCGATTTCCGCATGCTCGACTGGGTGGAGCAATACCGCCGCGCCGGCGGCCGGATGAATGTGCTCGGCCAGACCGCCAGCGAGATGCACGACATCCATCAAAACATCCGTATCATGGCGGCCGCAGGCGTCAAGGGCGTCTATCACCATGGCAGTCAGACCGACAACTTCTGGCGCGAGGGCCGCATCAAGGATTGCCTGCCATATCTGGCGACGATACGCAAGACTGGAATGGCCGTCGGGCTGGGCACGCACGATCCCGCGGTGATCGAGTATGCCGAGGAGCACCACTGGGACGTCGATTTCTACATGGCGTGCGTCTACAACCTTTCGCGGCGCAAGCGCGAGAGCGCGATCGTCAGCGGCAAGACCGTTGGCTATTCGTCGGAAGTGTATCTGACCGATGATCGCGACCGCATGCTGGCGCTGATCCGGCAGGTGCGCAAGCCCGTGCTGGCGTTCAAGATTCTGGCGGCCGCGCGGCTCTGCAAGACGCAGGAGGATGTGCGCGATGCGTTCCAGTATACGCTCGCCCGCATCAAGAACACGGACGGGGTGGTGGTCGGGGTGTTCCCGAAGTACGTGGACCAAGTGGCGCTGGATGTGGGGTATTTCGACTCGGCCTGTCGCGCGGGGGCGTGATTGAGGCGCCAGCGCGGAGAGCGGCTCGCAAGCGAGCCGGTTAAGCACTTGCCCGCTTAGCCCGCTCTCGTTAGCGTTTCCGTGCATGAAGCTCTCTTTCTCGACGCTGGTCTGCCCCAACTGGAGCCTGCCGCAGATCGTCGGAGCGGCCGCGGCGCACGGCGTGGCCGGCATCGACCCGCGCGGCCTCGGCCACGAGATCGACATCACGCGCCTCGCGTCGTTTGGCAGTGAGTTGCAGTCCACCATTGATCTTCTGAAGCGCCATGCCATCGAGATTCCCTGTTACAACACATCCATCACCCTGGTGACTCCAGCGCAGGAGCGGTGGGAGATGATGCTGGAGGAATGCGGCCGTTACGCGACATTGGCCGGGCAAACCGCCACGAGGTTTCTGCGCATCTTTGGCGGCGCGGTGCCCAAGGGCATGTCGCGCCCGAGGCGGTTGCGCTGGCCAGGCGCCACCTGCGGCAACTCGTGAAGATCTGCCACGTGCAGCGTTGCCAGACGCTGCTGGAGACGCACGATGACTGGTTGACCAGCGCCGCGGTCCTGGAAATCCTCTCCGATTTCGATCCGGAGGAGGCGGCCTGCCTGTGGGATGTCGAGCATCCTTGTCATCACGGCGAAAGCCCCACAAGCACGGCCAACACGCTCAAGCGATACGTGCGGCACATTCACATCAAGGACGGCGCGATTCGCGACGGCAAGAGCATTCCTCGGCTGCTGGGCGAGGGCGATCTGCCGCTGGACAAGATCATCGCGGCCCTGCGCGAGATTGGGTACGACGCCTGGATATGTCTGGAGACGGAGAAGCGCTGGCACCCCGAAACCGCGCCCGACCCCGAGCAAAGCATTCCGCAGTTCGTCCAGTACATGAGAAAGCACTGGGGGTGAAGAATCGGAGTTGCCGGACCTACGGTGCGCTCATCGCACTGACTGGCAGCGGACGTGATTCGGCATACAGGGAGTCCGGGCCGAAGTCCTGCTGATGGGGCCATGCGATGCTGCCAAAAGCAAGTCGGACGGATCGAAAGTAGGACACGTCCTTGAGTTCAGTGAAGATGCCCTTCTCAAGATATGGCCTGGCATCGAACAGCCGGGTCTCGCCGGTGTTAAACGAAAGTTCCAGTTGGTAATCGTCCATCGCCCGGACAGCGGTGACTCTGATCATCATGGCGTCTCCTCATTTGAGCGGGTCGATGCGGAACACCGTCTCGCCACTCACAGCAAGTTTCCAGTCCGCCATCAGCTCTTCCTGATGTATCTCGATCCATGCCTGCACGAGCTTCAGGCGGGATGCACGAATCGCGCCCTCAAGCACTTCGCCGGAAGGAATGGCAAGGACCGCCGTCTCGTCACCGTATTCAATGTGTATATGCGGCAGATGATGCTGCTTGTCATCGAAGTAATACATCAGAACGATGACGCCGTAGAACATCGAGATGACTGGCATAACCGGCTCCGTTTCGGGCAGTGATGATATCCGCGCAACCCACGATTCACTACCCGCCATCCACCATCCTCCCCACTATGAATGTTACCGGCCCGTCGTTGGTCAGCGACACCTGCATGTCAGCGCCAAACTTGCCCGTGGCCACGGGAACGCCGGTGGCCTTCACCGCGGCGACGAGATCATCGAAGAGCTTGCGGCCGACTTCTGGCGGCGCGGCCGCGTCGAGCGATGGCCGGCGGCCCTTCCGCGTTGCGCCGGCGACGGTGAAATTGCTCACAAGCAGGATGCATCCGCCAACCTCGCGGATGTCGCGGTCGAAGTGCTTCTCGCCGGCCGCATCGCGGAAAATACGCAGGCTGACAAGCTTGTTGGCCAGCCAGGCGATGTCGTCGGCGGTATCCTCTCGCGCCACCGCGACCAGCGCCAGCATGCCCGGCCCGATCTGGCCGACGATCTTCCCCGCGACTACGACGCGGGCTTCGGTGACTCGTTGGATAACGGCGATCATAGGCTTTCCCTCGCCAACTCCGCGAACTTCTCTCCTCTCTCCTCGAAATTATGAAACTCCCCATAGCTGGCGCACCCCGGGCTCAGGAGCACGACATCGCCGCTGGCCGCCAGCTTCCGCGCCTCGCGCATGGCCGTCGTCAGGTCGCCACAGTAATAGACCATCGCTCCGCCGATCTGGGGCGCACTCTGGAGCATCTCGGCGATGGCCTGCCCTGTCGCGCCGATGCACAGCACAGCCTTGGCCCGCTCGACCAGCTCCGAGCACATGGCCGTCAGCGGCAGTTTCTTGTCGTAGCCGCCGATGATCTGGATGACCGTCTTGGGCGGAAATGCGTCCAGCGCGGCCACGGCCGCCTCGGGAATCGTCGCGATCGAGTCGTTGTAATAGCGTACGCCGCGATGCTCGTGGACGAGCTGCAGCCGGTGCTCCAGGCCGGTGAACTCGCGGATCGCCTCCTGGGCGTGGTGCCAGGAGATGTCGGCCGTCTGTGCGGCCGCGAACGCCGCCTGGGCGTTGAGCTGATTGTGCTGGCCGATGAGCTTCAGCTCGAATGGCCGGCGGTTCTCCAGGCCATAGAGCATCACTTTCGCCTGCCCGGCTCCGGTGAGCTCCGGCAGGTGCGGGCACCTCTCGTTAAGGATCGCGAAGTCCTCGGGCTTCTGGTAACGAAGCAGGACTTTCTTGGCGGCAAAATAGGCCTCGGGCGAGCCGTGGCGGTCGATGTGATCATTGGCGAGCATGGTGATCACCGCCACATGCGGCGACCACCGGGCCTCCTCCAGGTACTCCAGCATGAAGCTGGACAGTTCCAGCACAACCAGATGGTC
Source organism: uncultured Phycisphaerales bacterium (assembly GCA_963836515.1). Taxonomy (GTDB): domain Bacteria; phylum Planctomycetota; class Phycisphaerae; order Tepidisphaerales; family Tepidisphaeraceae; genus CAWIJX01. The sequence goes on along the minus strand of CAWIJX010000003.1, from coordinate 1,355,387 downwards.
CTTGCTGATCTGGGGCAGGTCGGCCAGCAGCGAACGGCCCATGTTCCCGCCGAGCCACGTGACGTAGCGGCGCTGAAGCATGAGGTTGAGCATGGCCGTGGTGGTCGACTTGCCCTTGGTCCCCGTGATGCCGAAGATCGGCGCGGGACACCGCTCGATGAAGAGGCGAATTTCGGTTGTGATGGGAATGCGCTGTTCCGCGCAGCGACGAGGTATCTGCTGGCGGGTGGGACGGCCGGCGAGGCCACGATCAGGTGGGCCAGGGTGAAATCCTCCTCGCGATGCTCGCCGAGGCGATACTCGATAGGCAGGCCGGCGAGTTGTTCGATGGATTCCTTCAGCGCATCGGGCTCGGCCTGGTCGGTGACGAAGACCTTCGCGCCCTGCTGCACCAGCCACTGGCTGACGGCGATGCCGCCGCCAAATCGCCCCAGTCCCATCACGGTCACGCGCTTGCCGCTGAGATCATCCATGATTCACCTTGTCTGGGGACAGGCTGAAGCCCGCACTACGAACAGCTATTCTATCGACCCAACCGCCTCCGGCGGTGCAGGTTCTCAAACCCACATTAGCAGCCGCGCGACGGGCGTGCCAGTGATCCGGCAGAATCCGCCTGCCTGCAACTAACCCTCGGCGTCGCGCATGCAATACGCAACGAGGAGACACGATGTCATCAATGACTCGATTGGCGGCTTATGTGCTGGCTCTTGTTGTTCCGGTTGCATTTGGCGCTGAGCCCCCGGACGTCGTTCCCGCCGACCGGGCCAAGGCCGCCGCGGGGGCGGGTCTGGCGTGGCTGGTCAAGGCCCAGGCCGACGATGGCAGCTTCGCCGGGCCGGGCGACAAGCCGCACGTGGGGGTGACGGCGATCGCGGGACTGGCGATGCTGTCGGCCGGGTCGACGCCGCAGAAGGGGGATCATGCGGCCAACGTGCTCAAGGCGATGGAGTTCGTTCTGTCGCGCACGGATGCGAGCGGCATGTTCGGAAAGGACGATACCGGTGGCATGTACTCGCACGGCTTCGCAACGCTCTTTCTCTCGCAGATCGCCGCGATTGGCGGCGATGAGCAGAACCGCAAGCGCCTGGCCGAGCCACTGGCGAAGGCCGTGGCACTGATCAAGTCAGCGCAGAATGCCCAGGGCGGTTGGCGCTGCGCGCCAGTCCGCAGGATGCGGATGTGTCGGTCACGTGCTGCCAAATGGTCGCTCTGTACGCGGCCGGCGAGGCGGGGATTGCGACAGACAAGGAGGTGGTGGCGCGGGATCAAGTATGTCGAGAGTTGCCAGGACAGGGATGGCGGCTTCGCCTATGTGGCGGGGTCGGGGCAGAGCGGGTGGCGCGGACCGCGGCGGCCGTCAGCGTGCTGGCACACTTCGGCCTGCTCCGGAAACCGGAGGCGCAGAAGGGACTGGAGTATCTGGCGGTGGCGGGCGAGGCGAAACAGAACGAGGCATTCCTTCTCTACGGAACGTACTACTCGGCGCAGGCGAACAAGGCGGCGGGGGAAGAGACTTTTGAGAAATGGCTGGCTGGCGCGATGGCGATGCTGATCGAGCGCCAGGCACGCGCCGGGAACTGGACCGGCGAAGGGGGGGAGCCCTACGCCACGGCGATGGCGCTGATCGTACTGCAATTGCCGGAGGGGAGGCTGCCGGTGTTCAAAGTGAAGAAATAGAGTCTCTACTGCGCCGCCGGCTCGGGGACCGCCTCGCCGCGGCGCTGGGCTTCCTGCTCGGCTTTGCCATATGTGCCATAGAAGGGCACATTGCCGTCAAGCCAGAATGACCAGGCGCAGGCGATCTTCCTTGGGCAGAGTGACCGCAGCGCGGTGGTTCTTGTCCCCCAGCACCTTCAACAGCCGGCTCTCATCCGCGCCGATCCGGCCGGGCGGCGTGGCGATCTGCGTGATGCTGGCGCCGCCCCATTCGTACCAGCGGAGATAAGGTCTGAGGTTCTCATACGACCGGCTGAAGGTGCTCTTGGGTGCCGCCTCGCCTGTCAGGACCAGTTTGCTCTTGCCTTCGCCGCTTGAGCCGTCGTGGCAGCGAACGCAATGGCGATCGAGCACGGGCTGCACCAGCCGAGGATAGCTGAATGGCCGGGTGCCATCGGGGCCGGGCTGGATGACGGATGCCCCGCGCTGCAGCGCCAGCGTCTCTCGCGGCGGCGCGATCGTGGCCGACGGCTCGTGGCATCCCACGCAGCCGCGCCGCTCGCCGGGCTGCAGGTAGGTCACGCTGCGCATGCTCTGCACCGCGCGGCCCTTCGCATCAACCGCCTGGAAATAGAGCGGTTTGCCGGCCGGCACGCGGAAATAGGCCGAGCCGTCGGCCTCGACCGGCACGGTGCCCAGCAGCATCCGCGCGCTCTCGGCATTGGCGTGGCCGATGCGCGGCTCGTTGGCCATGTGCGTGGTCTTGGGCAGCACCTGGAAGATGCGCAGGGCCTTGATGGGCCGGTCGGCCGGCAGCGGCATGAGGCTCTGCCGCACGTCGGTGAGCATGAACTCGCCTTCGTTTCCGAGCGACTTGTCGACCGCGTTCTCGACCACCGGCGGCACTGGCCGGGGGACAAGCGGAATGGGATACATGCTGGCGATGCCGTTCTGGCGATAGAGCAGTTCCAGGTTGCCGAAGCGGTCGAAGTAGTAGATGCCGGTCTGCGCATCCGTGGTGTTTCCGCTGCTCATGCCCGGCAGCGGATCGAAGCTGAAGGAGACCAGAAAGTAGTTCTCCGAGAGCGGCCAGGGGCTGTGGAAGTAGCTCTTGGGCCAGCCGGCCGCCTCGGGGAAGCAGACCTCGGGCGTGAGGACTTCGACGGCGTCGAGACGGTCCTCGCCACTCCTGGCATCGAGCGCATGCCCGCTGCGGGTCGAGAATGCACCAGCGAGCCGCCGACGTCGGCATGATGTGCCCCGGCGACGAACAGCGATCCGCTTCGACCCGGGGATCGCCGTGCGGCTGATAGCAGGCGTTGATGCGCTCGTGTAGTTGCCGAAGATGCTCGCGGGGTTGGTGCCGTCGGGATTGGTGACCCACAGGCCGTGGAAATTGGCGGCCGAGCGATCGACGTAGTCCCAGCGGATGTAGACGATCCGGCCGTCGTCCAGCACGCTCGGGTGCCACTCGTTGGTCTCGTGGAACGAAAGCGTGCGGACGTTGTGCCCGTCGGCGTCCATGCGGTGCAGCGTGTAGGCGGGCAGCGGCTCCCAGGGGTTGTTGCAGCGGCACGAAGCCGCCGCGCGGCGCGTGGACATGAAGGCGATGCCGCCGTCGGGCAGCGGGCAGGGATCGAAATCGTCGAACTCGCTATTGGTGAGCCGGCGGAGATTCGAGCCATCGGCGTTGACCGCGTAGATGCGAAAGTGTCGCGCGGCGGCCGACGGCGTGTAAAAGCTGCCTTTGTCGGCCGACTTTTCGGCGAAAGCGAAGTAGATGGTCTTGGCATCGTACGAGAGTGCGAGAGTGGTGTAGTTGCCTTCGGGCAGCCGGCCGGCAAGCACGTCGCGGGTGGCGAATGACTGACCGGGCTTATCCAGCACGAACACGCCGCCGCCGGAGATTCCGTCGTAGTAGTAGGCCAGATACTCGTGGAGCATCTGGCAGATGAACCGCCGGCGCTGGAGGAACACCAGCGGCTTGCCGGCGAGCAGGGGATTGACCATGGCCAGGGAACGGTTGAGGTGGCGGATGTCGTGATAGAGCTTGAGGTGCGCGGGCCGATCGAGTTGATCGAGATTGTCGGCTTGTCGCTGAAGGTCCAACACCGTTGTCGATTGGGCGGACAGGTCGGGGCGCCGGGAATCTGCCGCAGGTCAGCGAGGAGTCGCTGGCCGCGGTGGAGGACATCGCGGATGGTCTCGGGGGCGTCGGGTTGGCGATTGAGGCGTTTCTCCTGAAGTGCCCAGTCGGCCTCGATGGCGGTGCGGTAGGCGGCATCGTCGGCGTGGGCGCTCTGCACGCGAGCGATAATCGCAACGAGAACGGCGGCCAAGATGAGGGGCATCGGATGGAAGAATCGGGTCATGATGCGGCTCCTGCCGGGCATGTTATAGCGGGTTTGGGAGGGCGTGGATAGCGGGTCGGTGAATGGCAGAAGGCAATCCATCGGTGGTTGCCCTCGAGGTGACTCTCACCAATGCGCCCGCAGGAACCTCCCCATGTCCCGCTTCGCCAGACACGCCCCGATATCCTTTGGCGAGGGCAGGCGCCCAGGTACTCCGCCGCGACCGTGTCGGTGAAGTCGCTGTTGCGCGTGTAGCGGATCTGGAGGCTCTTATCCTGCGGGACCGGTTCGAGCGTGAGGAGGTTGCCGGAGCGGAGGTGCCGCACCAGCGCGGCGTGCGCGCTGCGGACGGCTTGCATGCCAAGGATGAACGGGTCGGTGTCGCCGGGCGGGGGGAGGGCGTGGAAGAGCATGGGGCCGGAGTCGAGGCCGGATGTGAGCAGGTGGATCGTGGCGCCGACGAGGTCGGGGCGGCCGTCGTACATCGCCCAGAAATTCGTCGAGCTGCCGCGGTAATAGGGCGAGACGCCCATGTGGATGTTGAGGGCGCGGGCGGATACCAGACGCTCGCAGAGGTTGCCTTTGATGAAGCTGGCGCCGAAAACGATGTAGATGTCGGAGGCCAGCGCGGGGCGAAGCATGTCCAGCGGGAGGAGGTTCAGGTTGCCCATGCGGACGGGGAGTTGGCGGACGTTGGTTGGGGGGAAGCGCGGGAGGCCGAAGATGGCGCGTTCGGCCGACAGGACGCGGGAAAAGTAGTCCTGCATGACCGGGGATTTGCGGAAGAAGTCGGGAACCTGGCCGGGGAAAATGGTGGTGCATTCCTGGATGGCCCACACCTCACCGGCGATGGCCGCGAGGGACTCGATCAGGGCCATGTGGCGGGCCTGGTTGCTGGTAAAGACGGTGATCTTCATGATGACATCGCCTTGAGGATGTTGGCGTGGTCTTCGCGGGGATATTCGAGCAAATGGTCTGAAGCGGAAGCGTCAGCGCCCGCTTCGGTGCAGAGCGGCGCTGACGCTTCCGCTTCAGATCGAAGGGCGGGGCCATGTTGCGCGGAAGCCGAGGCGAATCCCCAGGTCGCGGAGGATGGAGAGGGTGGTGGCGTTGTAGGAGTTGCAGGGGTGGGACATGGCCAGCGGCGGCGTGCCGAGGAAGCGCGTGAGGCAGGCGTGGTTGGCGTGGTACTCGCGATGTTGGCCGGCCGGGTCGAGGCGTTCGAGGCGCGTGGGGTGCGTGTGGGAATGCAGGCCGATGATGTGGCCGTCGGCGTGAAGCTGGCGGATGCATGCGGCGTCCATCCAGAGGAGCGGCGCGAGGGCATGGGCGTCGATGCCGGCCGAGCGGAGCATGGAATCCATGATCTGGCGGTATGGCTGTGGGCCGAGGACTTCGTCGCGAACGAAGCGGAAGCGGCGGTCGGAGTCGGAGTAGAAGGGAAAAGCCCGGAGATATGCGGCGGGGTTGAAACCGCGAAGCTGCTGGTTGAACGCGCGGGGCGTGTTCGGAATCGCGCACGGCGGCGAAGAAGGCGGTGTAGAAGTCATCGACCGTCGCGAAGCGGGTGGTGCGGAAGTAGCGATAGACCTCCAGCGGCTCGATGGCGCCTTCGAGGACGGAGGTATAGACAAACCAGAAGGCAGTAAGGCCGAGGTCCTTCAGAACGGGGTAGGCGACGTCGTACTGGCAGCGGAGGTTGTCATCGAAGGTGAGGCAGAATGTGCTCGGGGAGCAGGGTGCTGTTGCAGGCGCGGTCCAGCCACTCGGAGGCGGAGAGGATGCGGTCGCGGCCGAGGAAGGCGATCATTTCGGCGAGTTGGGCGGCGGAGATGGCACCCTGGCCAGGAGGGTGGATTTGATCGTGGAAGTGATGGAACATCAGGCCGTGCATGAAGGAGCGGATCGCAAATGTCAGATTTCAGATTTCAGATTTCAGAGAGGAGAACCACAGATGAACACAGACGACACAGATGGAGGAGAGTCTCTCGGTCGGGCCAAAACAGCGCTGCAACAAGTTGCAGCACTCCAAAGGACGCGTTCGGCATTTGGGCCTGGGAATTGGTCATTGATCAGGCATTCGGCCTTTGGGCATTCGTCATTTCCGGGCGCCCAGGGGGTCGGGTTTGGCGGCTTGCTGGAAGGCGGCTTCGCGGGCGCGGCAGGAGCGGCAGGAGCCGCAGGGGGCGGCCGTTTCCTCGGTGCAGGACCAGCCCTTGTCAAACGGCGCGTTGACCTGGTAGCCCACGTCGATGACCTGCCAGGGCTCGAGCTCCAGCAGCGGCGCAACGACCTCGACCTCGGCCTGCCCGCAGGGAAGCTGGACGAGTTCGGTGAAGATCTGGACGAATTCCGTGGCCTGGGCCAGGTCGTCGGCGCCGGGCCCGACGCGCAGGCCGACGTAGATGGCGGCGGCCTCGTAGTGGGAGGCGAAAGGGGCGGCGGCGGCCATGAGCGGCAGGAGGTTGAGAAGCTGCGAGGCGAGCAGGCCGCCCTGGCGCGGGTCTGAGAGCATGGCGGCCGAGTTGCCCGCGGGCTGAAGCGCGGTGAGGTAGCTCATCGAGAGGGTGTGCTCGCGATAGGGCTTGAAATGGCCGACCTGCTGGTCGTAGGCCGCGCGAATGCGGGAGGAGGGGTTTCCGCTGACATCTCCATAGATCATGATCGGCCGGTATTTCTGCGAGGCGAGGGCGGAGATGACGGCGGAGTTGAGCGAGCCGTTGTTGAGGACGATGGCGAGGTCTTTGGGCATGGTGGGGTCCAGGGTCTATGTCTTTCTGAAGCGGAAGCGTCAGCGCGCTGGCAACCTCAGGGCGGGCGCTAACGCTTCCGCTTGAGACGCTACTTACTCCATCGTCAAAACCACCTTCAAAACGCCACTTCGTTCGGCCAGCGTCATCGCTTCCACACCTTGTTCGATCTTCATGCGCCGGTGGATGAGGCTGACCACGTCGATCTGTTTCTGGGTGAGGGCGCGGATGGCCTCGCGGAACGGGCCGCAGCGCGAGCCGATGACCGTGATCTCGTCGATGACCAGCGGCGTCAGGGAGAGCGGCTTGGCGCCGGCGAAAGTGGACTTGAGGACGATCGTGCCGCGGGGGCGGACCATTTGCATGGCCAACTCGAAGCCCGCGGGGCTGCCGGTGCAATCGACGACCACGTCCTGGTCGTGGCGCGGGGCGATGTCGGCCAGCGGGCGCGAGCGGATCGACCATTTTTCGCAGAGCGCCAGTTTCTCCGGATGCTTGCCGATGACGCGCACGGGCACGCCGACGGTTTGCAGCACCTGGGCCACCAGCAGCCCCAGCCGGCCGTCGCCGAGGACTGTGACCCACTTTCGGCCGTCGAGCTTGACCTGCTTGAGGACCTGGAATGCCGCGGCGAGGGGCTCGATGAAGACTGCCTGGTCGTCATCGATGGCCGGCGGGAGGATGTGGAGGTTGGCGGCGGGGAGGCGCAGCAGGTCGGCGAAGGCGCCGGCGTGGTTGACGATGCCGAGGACCGAGCGGTTGCGGCAGTGGGAGGAGAGGCCGGCGAGGCACAGGTCGCAGTGGCCGCAGACGATGTTGATCTCGCCGACGACGCGCTGGCCGACGAGTTTGCGGTCGGGGGATTCGAGCACCTCGCCGACGAATTCGTGGCCAAGGACGCCGCGGAATTTCATGTAGCCCTTGACGATCTCCAGGTCGGTGGAGCAGATGCCGGCATGGCGGACGCGGATGAGGCTGTCGCCTTCGGATGGGGGCGGGTCGGGATGGCGCGGCGCGAAGGAAAGGGAGGTGGTGAAGAGGAGGGCACGCATGGGATTGCGAATTTCAGATTGCGGATTTCAGATTTCAGATTTCAGATTTCAGATTGCGTATTGCGTGCCGCGTAATCCGAGGTCCGCACGTTAATCACAGGCGGGACGCCTGTGCTACATCATCAGCCGAAAGGCTTGGTGGTTTCCGACAGATACGTCAGCCAGGCCGACTGGTCGTAGCGATAGTCTTTGCCGGTCATGAGCTTGAGGCTGCGGCGGCTGGTCCAGGCGACGCCGAACTGGGGATCGCGCAGGTTGCGCACGAGGACCTGGGCGACCTCCTGCCTGCGGTAGCATCGCAGCGCCTCGGCGCAGGCCACGCGCACGTTGTTGGTCTCTTCGGGGCTGTCGAGGTGCTTGATCAGTGCTTGCACGGCCAGCGGCTCGGGAATGTTGGCCAAGGCCTTGGCGCCTTCCAGCCGCACCAGCTCGTTCTTGTCATCCAGCGCGGTGAGATAGATCGTGGTCACGCTCTTGTCGCGGGCGCGATTCAGGGCGCGAATGGCCATGGCGCGGACGGTGTAATCGGGGTCGTTGCGGGCCATCTCGGCGTAGTATTTGAGATAGGGGTCCTGCCGGCCGTACTCATGCTTGGACAGGTACATGATGGCCTGGCGGCGCAGGTCGGGGTACTTCGGCGAGAGCATGTTCTTGGCCTGGTCGAAAGGCGTATCGCCGGTCATGAAGTTATACATGCGGACGATCTGCTCGCCGATGGTGTCGGCGATCTTCTCAAGAAAGCCCGCCTTGGCCCTGAATCGCTGGTCTTCGGAAAGCAGACGCTGGCGGTCGTCCTGCTTCATTTCGTTCCATTGCGAGGAGCCCCAGTCTTCGCGGCCTTCCTTGTCGGCCTTGTTGGCGCATCCCAGGGTCAGCCAGAGCAGCAATGCCAGAGCGAGTGATAGCGTATGGCGCATGGGTCGCAGGTTCGATCGTTGTGCCGGGGCAGACGCGCTAGATGGCCGGGCGAAGGCCCGCGGCCAACGCGCCAACGGCCAGGGCATGCAGATCGTCGGTCGAGACCCACGTGGGGGAGTCGATGCACATGCCCAGGAAGCGCGAGGCGAGAACCGGGAATCGCGGCGAATCATCGGTGACGAAGCACCGCAGGGCGCCCGGTTCATCGCCGCCAGCTCGCTCCAGTTGCGCTGCCCGCAGACGACGGAGCACATCTTCAGCGCATTTGTCGGCGGAGTCAATCACCGCGACGTGCGAGCCCATGATATGCGAGATGAGCTGCTTGTAGACGGGATAATGCGTACACCCAAGGACCAGCACGTGGACACGCTGCTCGATGAGCTGGTGCAGGTACTGCCGCAGGGCCAGTGGCACGAGGGGATCGTCATCCTCCCGGCCCTCCTCGATGAGGGGCGCCAGCAGAGGCGTGGCGCGGCAGAGGACGCGCGCGTTCTGGCGGCGGCGGAGGATGGCGCGCTCATAGGCGCCGGAGCGGATGGTGGCTTCGGTGCCGATGATGCCGATGCGGGGGCGCGGCTTGTCCCCGGCGGCCTCGACGGCGGCCCGGGCGCCGGGCTCGACCACGCCGCTGATGGGAAGCTGCGGGAATTCGGTGCGGATGGTCTGCAGCGCCAGCGCCGTGGCCGTGTTGCAGGCAAAGACAACATGCTTGGGGGCGTAGGGCCGGAGATAGCAGATGATCTGGCGGACGAAAGTGGTGACGGTGGCGGCGGACTTGGGGCCGTAGGGGACGCGGGCGGTGTCGCCGAAATAGAGGAGATTCTCCTGGGGCATGAGCGCGCGAATGGCGCACACCACCGTCAGCCCGCCAAGGCCGGAATCGAGGACGACAATGGGCGCAGTCCGAGTGGGCATGGCTCCTGCTGATTTATCGGACGTTAACTTCTGTTTGCTTGACTTTTTCCATTGGCAGGCAGACACTCGAATGACTGGAGAACGTCATGAGTCAAGCACTTGCGGGCAAACGAATTCTGTTGGTCGACGATGACATGGATATCCTGACCAGCATGCAGGCGGCCTTCGAGCCGACCGGCGCGATCGTGGAGACGGCCGGCAACGGCAACAAGGCGGTCGAGCTGGCGGAGAAGAACCCGCCGGACATTGTCGTGCTGGATATGATGCTCCCCGGTCGCAGTGGTTTTCTGGTGCTGGAGAAGATCAAGTCGAAGAAGCCTCGCTTGGCCAAGCCGTTCGTGATCATGATCACGGGCAACCCCGGCAAGCGCCACCAGATGTACGCCGAGAGCCTGGGGGTGAGCGAGTATTTCACCAAGCCCGTGAAGCTGGACAAGCTCATCGCGGCGGCGGAGAGGCTGGCGGGGACGGGGGAAGCGCCGGAAGCAGCGCCGCCGACGGCGTGAAGGCTGGCCTCAACAACAGCACGATTTGACTGGGTTGCGCTCTGCGCTTAATGTACAAGTTGTACACTTTGCAGAGGTGTCCCTATGCGTCAACGAGCACCCACCAGCCTGACGGAAATACCCATCACCGAAGCCCGATCCTCGTTGGGCATGCTGGCCAACCGCGCCGGCATTCGCGGGGAGCGCATTCTGTTGATGCGCAACGGCAGACCGCTCGCCGCTATCGTGCCTTTCGAGGATGCCGAGTATATGCAGGCGAAGGAGGACGAGCTGGACGGACAGGCCGCGCGGCAGGCCATGTCCGAGGGCAAGTTTGTGCCGTGGGAAGGACCGGGCAAGGAGCGTGTACCGCATCGAGATTGCCGTGCCGGCGCGAAGGCGGCTAGACGCTCTGCCTGACCGCATCCGCCAGCGTCTACGAGTGATGGCCAGCGATTCCCGCCATTTGTCTGGCCCACGGGCGATCCTCTTCTTTGAGGGGCACTGAGAGCGCCTTGCTGTAGTTCAGAGTCCGTGTATAGCGGGCGCGATCGTAGGCGGTCTGGAAAACGGCAGCGAGGTCCGATTGGATATCGGGGTCGGGCGCGGCCAGGGGAATGCGGATCGCGGGAAGCCGGCGCCGGATGCTCCAGGCGTAGACGTTAACGTTTGGCCGGCGATCGCGCCGGGTGACATAGGCATAGTAGTCGCCCGGGGGAAGTGAGTTGGCGTACATGCGCCGGCCGGCGAGGAGCAGGTCGAGTTCGACGATGTGGACTCGCTGGAGGAGGAATTCGCTTCGTCTCTTCGGTCATCCTGACGAGCGGGAGTGTGATAGGCTCGAGCGTGGCGACGGCGCCGCTTGCGGCTCTGGACGCGGAAGGCTCGCGTTGCACGATTGCCATGTCGGGGCGGGTCTCGCGACTGGTCTCCTTGTCCGAATACCGCTCGACGAGTTTGACACATCCTTGAATGCGGACGTCGTAGGTTGCGGGCAGGGCCGCCAATAGCGATTCGGACCACGAGGTCAGAAAGCGGCTTTTGAAATCGTGCCACAGCCCGGAGTCCTCGATATATGGGTCCATTCCGGGAAACGGACTGGGCATATGCACCTCGACTCTGTCGCCCCGCATACTCTACCCCCGCCGGAGCGGGGATTTCACGCCGGTAACGCCGGTGCCCTCACCGGCGGTGTCGCGCGATGTTCGGACCGCCAGTGAGGGCACTGGCGGCACTATGCCTTCAGCCCCTTCAGATCCACCTCGAGCTTTCGGTTCTCCTTGATCAGCTCGTCCATCGTCAGCACTTTGCCCGTTCGGGCGGCTTCGCGGCCGAGGATGGCCGTGAGCGTGCAGTCCACCGACCGGCGGGCGGTTTCGTTGGCGCAGTTGCCGTTGATGACGTTGTTATAGAACGCCGCGATGTTGCGCTTGGCGCCGGCGGCGTAAAGGTCCTCGACCGTTCCGCCGCCAAAGTGCTTGGGGCCGCCACGAACGTAGGCCTTGCCCCAGTAGGCGATGCGGGCGCTGGCCTCCGAGCCCTGGATCGAGCTTTCCAGCGAGCCCTGCTTGATCCACTCGTGGGTTGTGCCGGTCGCGCTCTGGTGCGACCACACCAGGCCATCATCGAAGGTGTAAGTCACCATGCTGGTGTCGAACGAATCGCCGTGGGGGTCTTTGCGGCAACGGGCGCCTTTGCCGTAGGCGACGCTCGGCCGGCGGGCCAGGGCCCAGATCACAGCATCGATGACGTGAACGTCGTAGTTGACGATGTAGCCGCCGCCGAGGGCGTCGTCGTTGACCCAGATCAGGCCACCCAGGCGGTTCTCGATCGTCGGCCCGAGGGGTGGATCGCCGAATCCACCGCCGCCGGCCACGCCACTGGAGAAGATCATCTGCAGCGCGCCAGGCCACCATCGCGCAGGCGGTTGGCGACTTCAATGTTGAGGGGATCGGTTGGCATTCTGATAGTTGACGTGGAAGACCTTTTTCTTCTGCGTGTTGGTCTCGCCCATCGCGCCGATCTTGAGCGTGCCGGGGACATCCACGGCGACGGGCTTGGCCATGTAGACGTGGAGGCCGGCGGCGACGGCCGCTGCGGCGTGCTCGGGGAAGAAGTACGGCGGCACCTCGAGGATGATCGCCTCGATGCCGCTGTCGATGAGCTTCTTGTAGGCCGAGAGGCCGGAGAAACACTTGGACTTGTCAGCGCCGAGCGTCGGGCCAACGCGCTGGGCAACGGCCTCGGAATAGTCGGCCACGCCGACGAAATCGTAGCCGCCGTGCTCTTTGAAAAGACCGGCGATCCAGCTTCCGCGGCCGCCGCAGCCGACGATGCCCACCCTGATCTTTCGGTCGAACTTGGGCGGCGGGGCGTCGGTCTTGGCCGGCTCCGCGGCTTGGAGCATGTTGGCGGCCGCCATCGCCGCGCCAACCGTCGCCATTTGACCGAGCAATTGCCGCCGACCGATTTGATGTGCCATCGAGTCCTCCGGTAAATTCCTGCCGCTCTTTTTCGCTCATCGGGGGGCTGTTGTCCAGAGTGCGCGGATGTTACAGACGCTTTACGCAACATCCCCGCGGCGAGCGCGTCAATGGTGGAGAGGACGGCGCGGTCTGTCTGAAGCGGAAGCGTCAGCGCCCGCCCCGGTCCCGAGCAGGCGCTGACGCTTGGCGCTTCAGACCTAACAAGGAGAGACCATGATCCAAACCCGCATAGCCGTGTGTGTCGCGGCAATGAGCATGCTGGCCACTGCGGCATACGCCGACAAGCCAGCGCCGATGAGCGCGTTGGCGAAGATGCCCGTGAAAGAGATCACCGTGTTCAAGGATGGGCACGCCTTCGTGCTTCATTTCGGGCAAGATGGCGACCGATGCCAACGGCAACGTCAGCATGGACTACCTGCCCGCGCCAGTGCTGGGGACGTTCTGGCCGTATTCCGCGGAGAAGAACGTCAAGCTCAGCGCGGTGACGGCCAGCCAGCGCAAGGTGCTTGTCGACCGCACGGCGATCAGCCTGCGCGAGCTGATCGAGGCGAATGTCGGCGCGCAGGTGACGGTCACGGAAACCAATCCCGGCGCGCCGGTGGTGGTCGAGATGCCCAGGGCCGCTGGCGGCGGCAGCGGGCTGGTGGAGTACGCGGCCACGATCATTGGCGTGCCGGCGCAGAGTGGCGAGGAGCTGGAGGCCACCAGCCCGCCGTATTCGGGAGAGAAGCTGACGGTGAAGGGCAACATCGTGCTGATGAAACGGCAGGATGGCAGCGTGAAGGTTGTCAACATCGACCGCATCGTGGACATCACCTTCAAGGGCGAGCACAAGGACATGCTCCCGCGCGAGGAGATGCGCAACCTGATGACCCTGAAGCTGGATTGGCCGGAGGGTAAGCCGCAGAAGGAGGCGGAGGTCGGGCTGATGTACGTGCAGAAGGGCATCCGGTGGATTCCCGAGTACAAGGTCACGATCGACGGCAAGGGCAGTGCGGCCGTGAAGCTCCAGGCGACGCTGATCAACGAGCTGGCGGATGTGTCGGATGTGACCTGCGCACCTGGTGGTGGGCGTGCCGACGTTCGCGTTCAAGGACACGGTCGATCCGATGTCGCTCCAGCAGGCGGTGGCGCAGCTCTCGCAGTACTTCCGCGAGGACGCACAGACAGCCTACCAGATGTCCAATGCGATCATTAGCCAGAGCGCGCGGATGACGGAAGTGCGGGCGCCCCGGCCACCGGAGGCTGGCACGACGATTGATCTGGGGCCGGAGATCGCCAGCTCGGGCAAGAGCGAGGACCTGTTCATCTTTTCCGTCAAGCACATCACCCTGAAGAAGGGCCAGCGCATGACGCTGCCGGTGGCCGAGTACACCGTGCCATACAAGGATGTCTACACGCTGGACATTCCGTTCACGCCGCCGCCGGAGGTGCGACAGCAGTTCGACACCGCGCGGACGGCCGAGATCGCGAAGCTCATGTCCGCGCCGAAAGTGATCCACAAGATTCGCATGACCAACAAGGGCGAGTATCCCTTCACGACGGCGCCGGCGCTGCTGGTGAAGGGTGATCGCGTGCTGGCGCAGGGGATGATGACCTACACGGCCATCGGCGCGGAGAGCGACCTGGAGGTGACGGCGGCCGTCGATATTCGCGTGAAGAAGACGGACGTGGAGAAAAAGCGCGAGCCTAACGCGGCCGTGTGGCAGGGGAATACCTATGGCCGAATCGACCTGGCCGGCAAGATCAGCCTGACGGATTTCGGCACGCAACCGCGCGAAGTGGAGGTGGTGCGAAACGTGCTGGGAAACGTCACCGAAGCGGGCAATGGCGGAAAGACCGAGATGGTCAACGTGTTCGAGGATGCGAGCTTCGCCGCAGGGGGCAGGTATCCCTCCTGGTGGGGTTGGTACAACTGGCCATACTGGTGGAACCACTTCAACGGCATCGGCCGGATCACGTGGAATGCGAAGCTCGAGCCGGGGAAGACGGTCGATCTGGATTACACGTGGAACTACTATTGGCGGTGACGGGGGACAGTGGCACGAGCCGCCCCGGCCGTGCGGAATCGCGGCCGGGGCGGCGCGCTCCACCTGGCGGAATCGCGGCCGGGGCGGCGCTCCACCTGGCGGAATCGCGGCCGGGGCGGCGCGCTCCACCTGGCGGAATCGCGGCCGGGGCGGGCGCTCCACCTGGCGGAATCGCGGCCGGGGCGGCGCTCCACCTGGCGGAATCGCGGCCGAGGCGGCGCGCTCCACCTGGCGGAATCGCGGCCGGGGCGGCGCGCTCCACCTGGCGGAATCGCGGCCGAGGCGGCGCGCTCCACCTGGCGGAATCGCGGCCGAGGCGGCACGCTCCACGGCCGAATGTGGTAGGATATGCGCACGTCAGGAGGCAGGACCGTGCGCATTGTGCTCGCCGTGATCGTCTGTGCTATCTCGCTCGGGGCAGCGCCTGCGACTCGGCCGGCCATCGACAAGCCGTTGCTGGCGCACTGGAGATTCGACGAGCCGAGCGGTGCGATCTGCCGTGACAGCGGCGGCCGCTCGCACGATGCCGCGCCGGCCGGCGATGCGGACATCCAGCGCATTGA
This sequence comes from uncultured Phycisphaerales bacterium, assembly GCA_963836515.1. Classification (GTDB taxonomy): domain Bacteria; phylum Planctomycetota; class Phycisphaerae; order Tepidisphaerales; family Tepidisphaeraceae; genus CAWIJX01. The sequence continues at coordinate 1,340,181 of CAWIJX010000003.1, read as the reverse complement.
CGGCGTACTGGGCAAGGCGATCCAGCTTTCAGGCCAGCACATGCTGCGGGTCGAGGGGAAGATGGATGTCAGCGGGGTCACGCACATCTCGTTTTCGGCGTGGGTTGCGCCGGTGCATTTCGATCGGTACAACGAGATCTTCCGCAAGGAGGATGGGGATAACCGGCTGCTGTTCTCGTTTCAGGAGCACGGGACGGCCCTGTCGCTGGGGCTGAACGTTAACGGCTACGTCGAGTGTCGTGCGGCGATCCGGCCGGAGGATGTGCTGGATGGGCAGTGGCACCATTGCGCTGCGAGCTTCGATGGCAGGGCGATGCGCGTCTACCTCGATGGCCGGGAGATCGGCAGGCTCGACCGGCCGGGCGAGATGCGGGCGGGCGGCGTTGCATCGCCGTGCATCGCATCGCTGAACGGGACGGAGTGTTTCCAGGGTGGGCTGGATGATCTGACGATCTACAGCGATGCGCTGACGGCCGGGGAGGTTGCCGCGATCTACCGCGCGGGGCTGCGGGAGCTCGACAAGAGGCCCGATACGACGCGCCAGCAGGTGGCGGAATTGTGCCCGCCGGCCGACACGTTTGCGCGACTGCTGAGCGGGTGCCGGCGGGCGCTGGTCGACAAGCGGGCGAAGCTTGACGCCCGGCTGGCGCATGCGCTGGCGATCCGGATCAAGTCTCGTTTCCCCGGCGAGTATTCCCAATTCAGCGCATGGATGGGAACAAAGCCCACGGACTGGCTCGGCGCCGGGAGCGCGTTCTACCAGCAGCGAGTCACGTCTATGCTCGAAGTCCTGCTGGAATACCGGCCGATCACCGATCAGCAGCGGGAGAAGCAGACACCGGAATCGCTGGCGAGATGGCGCGAGGCGGAGGCGATCGAGAAGAGATTCGAGAAGCTCAAGGCCGAGGGCGAGTCGGGGCGATTATCCACCGAGTGGGTGCAGATCATCCTGGATATCGGCCCGAGGATTCAGCTTCGGCCGCAAGTCAACGAGGCGGTTGCGCCATACGTTCGCCCGCAGACACCTGAGACGCGACGCCTCACGGCCGAGCAGGCGCGGGAGGCGATCCAGCGCGACTGGCTGCACCAGGCGGGGAACAGTCCGACGGCCCAGCGCGTGCGTCAGGAAATCCTGTGGACGAGAAAGCTGGCGGAGAGAGTCGGTGGTCAGTTGTCAGTTGTCAGTGGCCAGTTGTCTGAGGTGGAGAGGGAGCTCGACGCTGGCCAGCCGCAGAAAGAGCTCTATCTGCGGGTAAGGGGAATCAAGCGCGATGTCGCGCTGCGGAATCCGGTCATCGATTTCACCCGGCTGGTCCTGGTGGACATGCCGTATCCCGCAAGGCTCCGAGTGGCAGCACGAGACGCGGCATCGCCTGGGCTACATGGCCGTGCCCGGCGCGCGGCTGCTGGTGCTCGATGGCCTCTCGCCCGGTGGCAACGTGTCACAGCTGATGCCGCAGGCGCCGCTGCACGGCTCGTTCTGGCGGCCGGATGTGTCATTCGACGGCAGCAAGGTCCTCTTCTGCTTCAAGCCGCACAACGAGAAGTCGTTCCACCTCTACGAGATCAACGTCGACGGCAGCGGGCTGAAGCAGCTCACCGATGGGCCGTTCGACGACCTCGATCCGATCTACCTGCCCGACGACCGGCACATCGTCTTCTCGACCACGCGCGGCGCACACCTATGTGCGCTGCATGCCGCCGACCAACGCCTTCGTCCTGGCCCGCGCGATCGCGACGGGCGGAACATCTACCTCATCTCGCAGAACAACGAGCCGGACTATCTGCCATCGGTGATGAACGACGGGCGGCTGGTCTACACGCGCTGGGAATACACCGACAAGCCGCTGTGGCGGGCGCAGAAGCTGTGGACGGCAATCCCGACGGCACGCAGCTCAACACGTTCTGGGGCAACCAGAGCGTCTGGCCGGACGTGATGAAGGACGCGCGATCGATCCCCGGCAGCCGGCGGGTCATGTTCACCGGGTCGGCGCATCACAACTGGTTCTCGGGATCGGTGGGCATCATCGACCCGGATCGCGGGTTCAACTTCCCCGACGGGCTGACGAAGGTCACGGCCGACGTGCCGTGGCCGGAATGTGGCAACGGGCCGGTCGATCCGATCGAGTCGCCCGACTACCACGCGAGCGGGCGATACGAGGCCTACTACTCGCCCTATCCGCTGAGCGAGCGCGATTTCCTCGTGTCCGCCAATCGCGGCGGCAAGTTCGTGCTGTACCTGATGGATGTCGACGGCAATCGCGAGCTGATCTACGAGGGGACGCACAACGTGTTTCATGCCATGCCGCTGAAGGCGAGGATTCGGCCGCCGGCGATTGCCGATCGCGTGGCGTGGCCGAAGAGAATCGCTGGCAACTCGGTCGAACCGCCCACGGACGGCGTGATCTTCTGCAACAACGTCTACCAGAACGCCCCGACCGAGCTGCGCGACAAGGCCAGATTCCTGCGCGTGCTCTCGATCGATCCCAAGACATACACCTACTGGTACCAGCGGCCGTACATATCGACAGGCCCGGTGGTCTCGATCGTGCAGTCGGAAGGCGTGAAGCGCATCATCGGGACGGTGCCGATCGAGCAGGACGGCTCGGTGGCGTTTCACGCGCCGCCGGGATTGGCGCTGCACTTCCAGCTCCTGGACGAAAATGGCCGGGCGCTGCAGACCATGCGGTCGTTCACGGGCGTGATGCCAGGCGAGTATCGCGGATGCCTCGGCTGCCACGAGTCGCACAGCCGCGCGCCGGTCAATGCCACGGCGTCGATGGCGCTATCGCGGCCGGTGCGCTCGATCACGCCGCCGAACTGGACGGATGTGACGGTGTCGTATCCGCGCTATGTGCAGCCGGTGCTGGACAAATATTGCGGCAAGTGTCATCAGGGCGACGGCGAGGCGCGGAAGGGGTTGGATCTGACGAATCGGCCGGGATTCCTCGGCTTCGCCGAGCCGTATTTCATCCTGACGGGCCGGCCGACGTGGGGCCAGCCGTACAAGAAGCCTGACAAGGCGCCGCCCGGCTTTGGCATCGCCGGGATGCTGATGGTGGAGGGCTACGGGCAGGTCGATCCGGCCGGCTACACCACGCCCCGGCCGATGACCGCGCTGTCGTATCGAAGCCCGCTGATCGAGCTGTGCTCCAATGGCAAGCACTATGGCGTGAAGGTGGATGAGACAAGCCTGCAGCGGCTGATCGCATGGGTGGATGCGATGTGCCCCTATCGCGGGGAAGAAGAGATACGCGAGATCGACGACCCGGTTTTCCAGGGCATGGACTGGCTGGCAATCCGGCCGAGGATCAAGACGGCGCCGAGAATATTACGGCCGGGGCCGGTGGAGTAGACGTTTTCTGGCATTCGCGGGTCAACACGTTATTATGGCCGAGCCCGTTCGACTGTTGTAGCGTGAACGAGGTATTTCGGGAGAAGATCCTATGAAGCTCAGCGAGAAATGGTTTGGCCGGCGATGCGCCTCGAAGCAGCGACGCGCAGGCGCGGAAGGCGCGGCATGCGGCAAGGTGGATCGATCCGCTGGAACCGCGCACGCTGCTGTCGGTGACAGTGTTTCAGGATGATTTTGAGGGCGCATTTCCCGGCGACTGGGTCGTGGGCAACAATGGCGGCATTACGACCGCCAAATGGGGCGACAACGACGCCGCGGCGTACGACGGCAACTGGAGCGCCTTCTGCGCCGACAATGGCAACAACGAGCGCACGACGTACGACAACAATCTCAGCACGTACATGCAGCGCAGCGGCGTGTCGCTGGACGGCGACATCAACGCCACCCTGTCATTTGAGATGTGGCTGAAGACCGAGGCAAACTACGACGAGTTCTCCGTGTGGGTGTGCGATGGCTCGGGAAACTGGTCAAAGGTCTTTTCAGCCAGCGGAAACCAGAGCGCCAGCGGCTGGCAGAGCGAGAGCATCGACCTGAGCGCCTATGCGGGGCAGACGTGGCTGGCCATCAGCTTTGACTTCGACAGCGACAGCTCGGCCGTGCCGTCAGGCGCGGCCGGCGCGTGGATCGACGATGTGGCGCTGACGGCGACGACGGCCCTGCCCGACCTGACGCCGGCAGCGCAGTCGGGATGGGGAGATGCGGTCGTGCTGTCGCCCGCGATCGGCGACTACAGCGACACCGCCACGCTCTATGACAACCAGCCTCTGTACGCGAGCTGGTCGGTGACGAACGACGGCGGCGTGGCCGCCAGCACGCGATTCGATACGCAGTTGCTGATCGACGGCAACTACGCGGGGCAGTGGTATAGCGATTCGCTGGATCCCGACGGCTTCGCCTCGACCACCGACACCCCCATCGGCAAGCTCTCCGCCGGCACGCACACCATCTCGATCATCGCCGACATCAACAACACGATCACCGAGGCCGACGAGAGCAACAACCGCTACGACAAGACCATCACCGTGCAGGCGGGCGTTCCCGGCGGCCAGCTCAGCGACGCCAGCGAGTTGGGGGCGATCACGGCCCAGCCGATCGATATCAGCAGTTCCCTGGCCAGCGGCGACGTGCAGATGTACAGCTTCGAGGTGACGGCGGGGCAGAGTGTCTCGTTCAACATCAACCACCCGGCGCACGGCTTGCCGGACTCGTGGCTGCGGCTGTTCGATTCCAGCGGCAATGAGCTGGCGTACAACGACGACGCCGCTGCGCCCGGTGAATCGCCCAGCTATGACTCCTATCTGGAATACACGTTCGATTCGGCCGATACGTACACGATCGCGGTCTCGGGATATGCCAACAACGGCTATGATCCCATCAACGGAAGCGGCACCGTCAGTAGCGCCAGCGGCGCCTACCACCTGATCGTCAGTGACATCTCGCTCCCGGCCGACGCGGACAACACGCTGGCGACTGCGCAGGACCTGGGCACGGTCACGCAGGCGATCACGACGAGCGATACGCTCTACGACGGCGGCGACGTGGACATGTTCGCGATCGAAGTGTCGGCCGGGCAGGAGGTGGATTTCAACATCAACTCCGCCGGGGCCGCGCCGCTGAGCGATTCGTGGATTCGCGTCTTCGACGCCAATGGCAATGAGCTCGCCTTCAACGACGACGGCGCTGCGCCGGGCGAGCCGGCCAGTTACGATTCGTACCTGGCTTACACGTTTGCGTCGGCCGGCACGTATTACCTGGGCGTCTCGGGGTATCGCAATTCGGATTATGACGCCGTCACCGGCGACAATACCACATCCGGCGCGGCGGGCACGTATGACCTGGTGCTGATCACGCCCGTGGTGGCGCAGGACCCCAACGACCGGATCAGCACGGCGGCCGATCTGGGCGACATGAGCCAGCCGCGCCAGGTGACCGATGAGCTAGCGGCGGGCGCGGCGTTCGGGCCGGATGTGAACATTTACGCCTTCGAGGTGACGGCGGGACAGACGATCAGCTTCAACATCGACAAGTGCGGGGCGAACCCGCTGAGCGATTCGTGGATCCGCCTCTTCGATGCCAACGGCACGGAGCTGGCCTACAACGACGATGGCACGGGGCCGGCCGAGACACCCAGCTACGACTCGTACATGACGTATGCGTTCACCACCAGCGGAACGTACTACCTGGGAGTCTCGGGATATCACAACTCCGGCTACGATCCGATTACCGGCGATGGCGACGTGGCGGGCGCGACGGGGCAGTACACGCTGACAATCGCGCCGCTGGCGGATGACTGGTTCTCGCAGAACCTGCAAGACGCCACTATCGCGGCGACGGCCCGCAACCTTTACAACGACGGCTCGCTGAGCCGCGAGGACATGATCGCCATCTTCCGCTCGGCCGAGGCCGACGGCGCCATCAGCAGCAACGAACTGCACGATTTCCGCGTGCTGGTGGCCAATGGCGGCTCGCTGGGCATGAGCCAGGACGTGCAGGTGCTGGCGGACCACGTGGTCAATGCCAATTCCGCCAACGCGCAGTTCCAGGGGCAGGCGCTGGGCAATCTCTATGGCGGGTCGAGCGCGGATCAGCTCGAGAAGCTCATCGGCAAGTGGTTCCTCGGGACCGATCGGCCGGCCATTCCGGACGACGCTACCTATGCGCAGGCGGCGGGGAGCCTCTTCATCAATGGCCCGGGTTATTCGGACGTGCGCCAGGGGAGCCTGGGCGACTGCTATTTCTTGTCAGCGCTGGGAGAGACGGCCGCGCAGTCCGGCCGACATTACCGGCATGTTCATCGACAATGGCGACGGCACGTTCGCCGTGCGGTTCTACAACAGCGGGCAGCCGGAATACGTCACCGTGGACGGGCAACTGCCGGTGGACGGCGATGGAAACCTGATCTACTCCGACTATCTCTACCCGGCCAGCAGCAGCACCAACGAACTGTGGGTGCCGCTGGCGGAGAAGGCCTATGCCCAGCTCAACGCCGAAGGCTGGACGGGGCAGGATGGGACCAATTCGTTCCTGGGCATCGAAGGCGGCTGGCCGTGGGATGTGACGCTGCAAATCACCGGCGAGACGACTACGCCCCCGTTGTGGCATTCGCTTGCCAGCGCCACCAACGTGCCGGCGGCAGTGAACGACGTGGTCAACGCGTACAACGCCGGGAAGTTCATCACGTTGGCCACGGGGAGCACCCCGATTACCGGCATCGTCGGCGGGCACGCATATGCGCTGGTCTCCTACAACCCGACGACGCGGATCTTCACGATCTTCAACCCGTGGGGAATCGACAATCCGTCGGAGAGCCAGTACCCCGGCCGACTGCTGTTGACGGCCGCGCAGTTCGGGGCCGATTTCGTGCTGTGGGGTTCGGATTGAGCAGTCCGGCGCAGAGGAACGGTGGGGCAGACATTCCTGTCTGCCATCGTGTGTGCGAGTGGAGACATTCCTGTCTTCCGAGCACACGCGAGTTGCCTGAGAGCAACGGAGGAAGCTGAGATGAGACATGGGATTCGAAGGTGGACGATAACAACGACTCGCCGAACACCAGCGACGCCGCGCGCAATCCTTGAGGCGATGGAGCCGCGCCAGCTCCTGTCGGCGCCGGTGGTGGATACGTTCACCGCCGACCTGCCTTCGCCGATCACCGTGGGTCTGCAGGTGACGCTGCAAGCGACGGCGCACGACACCGCGCCGGATACCATCAGCGCGGTGCGGTTCTACGACGACGTCAACGGCGACGCGCAGGCCGAGAGTTCCGAGCTGATCGGCAGCGATCTCGACGGCTCGGATGGATGGTCGCTGGTCTGGAACACCAAGGGGCACGCGGCCGAGGATGTGACCTTGCTGGCCGTGGCGGAGGACCCCAACAAGAAAGTCAGCCCGCCGATGTCGCTGGCGCTGACGCTGGTAAGCAACATCAACAACGCGCCGCCGACGGACCTGTTCCTTTCGTCCACCAGTGTGCCCGAGGGCCAGCCGGCGGGAACGCCTGTTGGCACGTTTTCCACAATCGACGCCGACGACCCCGACAGCTTCACCTACAGCTTCGTCAGCGGCGCGGGCGACACCGATAACAGCGCCTTCACCATCAACAACGGCCAGCTCCTGACGGCCCAATCGTTCGTCTTTGCGACCCAGAGCCGCTACAGCGTCCGCGTGCGCACGACGGATGAGGGCGGGCTGACCTATGACAAGGCATTGACGATCTACATCACCGAGGTGAACAAGCCGCCGGTGGTGAGCGGTTTCAGCAAGTCGGTCACGACCGGCACGACGCTGGCGTTCACCGTCGCCGACTTCACCGGCCACGAGACCGACCCCGACTTCGGTAACCTGCTGAGAAAGGTGAAGATCACGGCGCTGCCCACCAACGGCACGCTGAAGCTCGGCTCCGCGGCCGTGACGCTGAATCAGGAGATTCTCGCCGCGGACCTGGTAACGTTGACCTACACGCCGAATGGCGGCACCAGCGACAGCTTCTCCTGGAGCGGCTCGGACGGCAAATTGTATTCGCTGAGTTCCGCCAGCGTGAACGTGACGATCGCGCAGCCCGCGCGGCTGATCCTCGATGACGGCGACCATGGCTTCACGACGACCGGCGTCTGGCGCACGGCCACGGGCAGCGGTTATCAGAACGATTACCGCTACCCCAGCGGCACGGGATCCCACCGCGCCACTTGGTGCTTCACCGGCCTGACCAGCGGCTACTATCGCGTGTCGGTCACATGGCCTTCGTCCAAGACCAATGCCAGCAATGCGACGTTTACCGTTCTGGATGGCACGAAGAAGGTGGGCGCGGTGCTCGTCAACGAGCGCGGCAACCCGGCCGACCTCACCGACGCAGGGAAGAAGTGGCTGAACCTTGGCGGCAAGACCAAGACCTGGAAGCTCACCGGCACGAAACTGGTGGTGTGGCTGACCGACAGCGGCGCCAATGGGCGCGTGCTGGCGGATGCGGTTCGCATCCAGCGCATCTCCTCGTTGAGCGGCAAGTCGCGCGTGAGCCGCGATGTGCCGGAGATGCCGAATATCCCGGCTGCGATGGCCATGACAGCGCCGGCTAGCGAAGTGGCTGCGCCCGCGATATTCGCGTCGGAGCTGAAGATTCTCGGCGATGGCAGCGCTGGCGACGTGCTCGGGGTAGCTTCGCCGGCCGGGCAGAGTGAAGTTGGTTGACTCCCGGTAGCATTTTGCTACCATTAGGTCATGAGTCAGCCCGTGAAGCTTTCGGATGCTCTGGTCCTGGACGCACGCCTGGCGGGTGAAGCACAGGAACGTTCCATTGCCGGGCAGGTCGAATTCTGGGCGAGGATGGGTTGCGCCATCGAGCCGCTGCTGCAAGGGGATCAGGTGCTGAGCCTGTGCCGCTCAGTTGCCGCACGGCCGCTCTCCTCGCTTCTGGCCGAGGTGGACGCGCCGGCGGGGCGCCGCCGCGTCGTCGATCACCTGAAGCACCAGCCCTACCCGCATTATGCGCCTGCCGCGCACGGCAAGGGGCTTCTCGTCCGTATTGATGCGGACGGCAGTCGCACTGTCGGCCGGTTCGTCAACCGCAAATTCCAGCCGGTCAAGCCGGGCTCCGCAACACGATGACTTCGCTCCCTGACCAACGACCGATTGTCGTCGCGTTGGGCGGTCCAAACGGCGCCGGCAAGACCACCTTCTATCACGCGCATCTTCTGCCAGCCGGACTGCGTCTGGTCAGCGCCGATGTCCTTGCCGTCGAGCTTGAACTCGACGCCTACGCGGCCATGAAGGCGGCCGACGCCCTGCGGCAGGAACTCCTCCGGCAGCGCGAGAGCTTCGTGTTCGAGACCGTGTTCTCCGACCCCGTGGGCGACAAGCTTGCTTTCCTCAAACGAGCTGCCGCAAGCGGCTATACGGTCCTGCTCTGCTTCATCGGCATCTCGGGACCGAAGATCTCGGAAGAGCGCGTCGCCATGCGAGTGTCGCAGGGCGGCCACGATGTTCCCAGCGAGAAGCTGACGACGCGATTCCCTCGGACGCTGGCCAATCTCGCGGCTGCGATCGTCGAGTTGTCGCACGTGTGGGTCTTCGATAACGACGACCTGAGACGGCCATTCCGCAGGCTGGCTGTGTTCGAGAACGAGCGCAGCGTGTTCCGCGCTAAAGCGTTGCCGGCGTGGCTGATCCCGCTGTTGCCGTCGGACGCGGTATAATCCCGCCCCCATGACCCAGCCCCTTCCCACGGCCGACAAGGACTATGCCGTCGAGACCTACGATGAGGCGTATTATCAGTCCGTCCTGGGCAACGAGCGGTATCGCAGCCACCGCTGGCGGCTGAAGTGGGTCGATGCGTGCCTCGATCCCCGGCCCGGCGATCGCATCGTTCGACCTGGGCTGCGGGCCGGGCGTGCTGGCCAAGCACCTCGCCCAGCGCGGCGCGACCGTCCACGGCGTGGATTTGTCGGACGTGGCCATCCGATTCGCGCAAGTTCAACGCAGACTATCCCAATGCAACCTTCGCCGTGGCCGACGCCAGCCGCTGCACGCACCTGGCGGATGGCTCGTTCGACAAGGCATGCTCGGTCGATGTCACCGAGCACTGCGGCTACGACGTGATGTGCGGCATCTTCGCCGAGGCCCATCGGCTGCTGAAGGATGGCGGGCTGTATTTCGTCTACACGCCCAACCCCCGGCACTGGATCGAGCTGTGCCGCAAGTACCACATCATTCTCAAGCCATTTCCCGGCCACACCGGCCTGCGCACTGCGCCCATGATTGCCCAGGCGTTACAGAACGCAGGCTTTGACATCGTGCGGCAGGTCCGCCCGCCGTCGATGATCCCCGTCGTGCAGTGGTTTGAGAAGATCTGGAGCCTTGGGCCGGTGCTTTCGGACCTGGCGGTTTATCGCGTCGTACTTTTGCGCGCAAAGCAAAAGTGCGGCGCGATGTCCGCCGATAGGTAGGTGGAGGGGTGAGAATCAAAGAGGGTAGAGGCGGCGAGACGATGTCCCGCCGCCTCTTGTTTTGCGCACCGCTTAACCGGCTCGCTTGCGAGCAGTGCCGTGTGGACTTCTCAGCCAGTGACGCCACAGCCTTGCTCGCATCGGGTATCGGGTGTGACAGCGTGGTATTCTCCGCTGTCGGAGTGAGGCAGCATCTGCGCATTGCGCGTAGCGATGAACTTGATGTAGATGGCCCGCATCATGGGCGTAGGCGCGTAGGCGGGTGCGTTGAGCGCCGAGACTGGGAGGCAGACATGGTGAGTATCGTTGTTGTCGAACCTGCGTTGTCGCTGTTGGACCAAGTCATCGCGCTCGGTGACCGTCACCGCTACCACCTGGGGTTCTTCCCCGAGGCAGCGTTTCGGAAGAGTGCGGCCGATCGCCAGATCATAGCTGCGGTCGATGCCGGCGGTGCGCTGGCGGGCTACGCACTTTACTACGTTGCACGCTCGCGCGTGGTGCTTCAGCACCTCTGTGTTGACGAGGGCCATCGGGGTGCAGGCATAGCGAGAACGCTTGTTGACGACCTGAAGAAACGCATGGGCCACTTGCATGGCATTTCATTGCATTGCCGCCGCGATTTTCCTGCGCATCCATTGTGGCCGAGGCTCGGATTTTGTGCGGTCGATGAGAAGACGGGGCGAGGCAAGACCGGAGAGACGCTGACCAGCTATTGGCTCGATTTTGGGCACGCCGACTTGATGAGCGCTCATCGGGAGGCCCTGGCCGAATCGAAACACGTCGCCGTTCTGGATGCGAACGTTGTCTACGATCTCTTGGACCCTGAGCGGGCTGCGAAAAATGGGGCGGCGGCTCTGCTGGCACCGTGGCTCGCCGAAGAAGTGTGCCTCTGGGTGACTGACGAGATATTCAACGAGATCGACCGAGGTCCAAATGCCGAAGAGCGCAAGCGGGCAAGAGATTATGTACGCAGCATGCCCAAGGTCTTAGCTGACCCGCAGCGCAAGGCGAGCGTGCTTTCGCAACTGACGGCGGCCTTTCCGCAGCGAAAGTCCCGCACGGATGCCGGGGACCATCGTCAACTCGCCTGCGCTATAGCTGCCGAGGCACCATTCTTCATCACGCGGGACGCGGAACTCCTGGGACTTGCCGACGAGCTTCAGAAGCAGTTTGGTATCGCCCTGATGCCGCCAGAGGCATTGGTTCTTCAGTTTGATGAGTCCTTACGACAGGCCGAGTACGCGCCGGCGCGACTGGGTGGAAGCGCGATCAAAGTGAGGCGGATTTCGACTTCCGACCTGGACGGTCTGGCGGATCAATTCCTTGATCATGGCGCGTCAGAGAGGAAGTTCGATTTCCACGAGCGACTGCGCAGGGCGATCTCTGATCCGCGACAGCATGATTCGCTGCTCGTGCTTGGCACCGACGCAACGCCCCTCGCAATGCTGGTCCTGGTGAATGTGCCGGAAGGAGTTGACGTCGCTTTTCTCCGGGTGACCCGGTCCACGTTCGGCCCAACGCTGGCGAGGAACCTCGCGCTCCAGTCCGTTATGGCTGCCATCCGCAGGAAGCGCCCGTTGACGGTGGTCTCAGAGCCGTACCTGTCGTCGATAGTCTCGCAGGCGCTGCCCGAAGTGGGATTTGAGAATGCCGGCGCAGGCTGGATCAAGATGCACCTGTCGGGCGTTGCGCCCGCCGCAGAGTTTGCCGCACGAGCGAGTCTATTGGCGTCAACGGCTGCGGAGCGCGCAGGTGCGCTGACCCAACTGGCGTCCGGGCTCAACGACGTGGCACGGGGCTCGGGGTCGCCCCTCGCGATCGCCCAGATGGAAAAACGCATCTGGCCGGCGAGATTCGACTGCGAGGCATTGCCGACTTTCGTCGTGCCGATCCAGGCCCGGTGGGCCGAGCACCTTTTTGACGCCAAGCTGGCTGACCAAGGACTATTCGGCGCTGCCCCAGAGCTGTCGCTCAATACGGAGCACGTCTATTACCGAGGTGCTCGTCCAGCGGTGCTCCGGCGCCTGCGCGCGTATTGTGGTACGTCAGCGATGATTCTTCGTACAGCGGCACGAGGAGGTTTCGCGCCTGTTCCAGCCTGGATGAGATCGCAATAGGACCCGCGAGAGACCTGTATCGTCGGTTTCGACGGCTCGGTGTGTTTGCGTGGGCTGACGTGAAAGCCCTGGCTGACGGCAGTGCAGATAATACCGCGATGGCGTTCCGGTTTGGGCTCACCGAGCTGTTCGAGCACGCTGTCGAGCGCGCGGCCCTAACGGAGATTCTGGCCCAGCACCAGAAGCCCGACCCGCCGCTGTTGACCCCGTACGAGCTTACGCCCGAGTGCTTCCGTCGAATTTACAGGCTTGGCATGGGTCTGGCCGATAGTACACTCTGATTAGCATGAGCCAGGAACCGCTGCTCTTGTCCATTCGTCCTGAGCATGCAGACAAGATCCTTGCTGGTCACAAGACGGTTGAGTTGCGCCGTCTTCGGCCACGGTTGACGCCGGGGACTCTCGTCATCGTCTATGTCTCCTCCCCCGTTCGGGCAGTAACCGCTTCGTTTGTCGTCGCGCGTGTGATTGAGGCAACTCCCGCTCGCCTGTGGGCGAAAGTGCGAGATGCTTGCGGACTATCGCGTGCTGCGTTTGACGCCTATTTCGCGGGAGCGAGATTCGGTTTCGCGATCTTCATCCGCGCGGTGTCGAAGCGACGGAATCCTGTTCCCCTTCATCAAATCAGGCGGCTCTGCCCGGGCTTCTGCCCTCCGCAGGGTTATTACTACCTGCAACCAGGTCGAAGGCGCCGACAACGCGCTGAGACGCGGGCTCTTGGCGGCCTGAGTTGCCATATCTGTCGCAGAACCGGCAGGGGGCACCGGCGGCATGGCGACGTTCGCTCCGCCAGCCGTTTTCGGTATCATGTCCGCGGGTGAACACCATGCAACCGATCATCGCCCTGGCCGTCGGCGCGCATCCCGACGACATCGAGTTCACGATGGCCGGAACGCTCCTACTGCTCAAGCAGGCCGGGGCGCAGATTCACATGTGGAACCTGGCCAACGGCAACTGCGGGTCTGTGCAGTATGGGCGCGAAGAGCTGGCCACGATTCGCGCGGGCGAGGCGGCGGAATCGGCGCGGGTCGCGGGGGCGATACTGCATCGGCCGCTTTTTGACGATCTGGCGATCTTCTATGACCAGGCGTCGCTGGCGCGCGTTGCGGCCATTGTGCGGGAGATTCGGCCGACCATCATCCTGACGCATAGCCCGCAGGACTACATGGAAGACCACCAGAACACCTGCCGGCTGATCGTCAGCGCGGCCTTCGCGCGAGGCATGCCGAATTTTCCGACTGAGCCGGTTGTGCCAACCTGTGATACGCCGGTGGCGATCTACCACGCCGTGCCGCATGGCCTGCGTGATGCGCTGCGCGTGCCGGCTCGGCCGGATTGCTACGTGGATGTGGCGTCGCAGATCGCGGCCAAGCGCGAGATGCTCGCACAGCATCGCTCGCAGAAAGAGTGGCTGGATGTGAGCCAGGGGATGGATGCATATCTTCTGGAGATGGAGCAGATGTGCCGGGAGATGGGCCGGATGTCTCGCGGATTCGAGTTCGCCGAAGGCTGGCGGCGGCACCTGCACCTGGGGTTTGCCGGCCCAGCGTTCAACCCGATCAAAGAGCTTCTGGGGGATAGGTATAAGGAGGCCGAACCATGACTCGTCCGATCAGCAAACTGGCGCCCGGTTGGTGGGATTACACGACGCTCGATGGCGCGATCCTGAACGATGCGGCGTCGCTCAACGCCGACGATCTCGTGCAGCTTTCGCGGCCGGGGTTTCAGGTGAGCATCTACGACACCGTCGAGGAGTTCTACGTCGCCGAGGCGCTGGAGTACGTGCAGGCGTGGCAGCAGGCGACGGCCGACAATCCCGCGGGGATCTGCGGGCCGATCGGGCCGACGGAGCAGCTTCCACTGGTGGCGCGGATCGTCAACGCCATCGGGCTGAACCTGCGCCATGCGCACTTCTGGGGCATGGATGAGTGGTACGACGGCCAGCGGCCGGTGCCGATCACGCACCCGCTGTCCTTCGCCAGATGCGACATGGACCTGTGCTTCAACCGCATCGATGCGAAGCTGCGGATGCCGCCGGAGAACCTGCATTTCCCCACGGGCGACCTGGAGGCCTACACGCGCAGGTACGAGCAGGTGCGGTGCCTGGTCATGCAGGGCGGGCAGGGCGAGATCAAGCACTGGGCGTTCAACGACCCTCCCAAGCGCGAAGGCAAGCACGTCGAACGCGCCGCCGTCGCCGCAGGAATATCGCTCGCTGCGCACGCGCATCGTCAACCTGCACCCGGTGACCATCATCCAGAACGCCCGCACGTCCGGCGGCGGAAACACGGCTATGGTGCCGGTGCAGGCCGCCACCGTCGGGCCGTACGAGACGTGGAAGGCCCAGCGCATTTCCATCTGGCACCCGGGGCATCACGACAATCCGTTCGGCATGCGGCTGACAGCGCTGATGATCTCCAAGCGCATCCCCGACTCGGCCGTGCCGATGTCGCTGCTGGCCGACCACCCCGATGTGCGATTCAACTATCTCCGCAGCGCGATCGGGAGCGTGGCCGTCGAGATGCACTGAATGGTCGGTTGTTTGCGCTTCCTTGCCGTGTTACATTGTGAGCGTGGCGACCGTGTGCGATCTCCTTGTCTGAAGCGGAAGCGTCAGCGCCTGCTCTGCCGGGGCGGGCGCTGACGCTTCCGCTTCAGACCATGCCCGGAGCATCAATATGCTCAGTGATTTCCTCCATCGTCCATTGCCGAAGGAACTGAAGGACCTGGCCGATCTGGCGCTGGATCTGCGCTGGACCGGCAGCGAACTGGCCGGGCGAATCTGGGACCGGCTCGATTCCGAGGCCTGGGAGCGCACCAAGAACCCCTACATGATCCTGCTCAACGCCCACCAGGAGCGCCTGGAGGAGGCCGCCAAAGACAAACACCTGAAGAAAGAGCTCAAGGATTGGCTCGTCAAGCGCGACAAGTACCAGAAGAGCGCCGGCTGGTTCAAGGACACGCACCCGGATGCACCGCTGAAGGCCATCGCATATTTCAGCATGGAATTCGGGCTGAGCGAGGCGCTGCCCATCTACTCGGGCGGCCTGGGGATGCTGGCCGGCGATCACCTCAAAAGCGCCAGCGACCTGGGCGTGCCGGTAATCGGCATCGGGCTGCTCTATCAGCAGGGCTATTTCCGGCAGGTGCTGGATAGCGATGGCGGCCAGCTCGAGGCGTTTCCGTACAACGATCCGGGGAGCCTGCCGATTTCGCCGGTGCGCGGCGAGGATGGGCGCTGGCCTCGCGTGCGGCTGGAACTGCCCGGGCGCACGCTCCTGCTGCGCGTCTGGCAGGCGCGCGTCGGCAAGGTCGTGCTGTATCTGCTCGACAGCAACGACCCCTTGAACAACCCCTGGGACCGCGGCATCACCGCCAACCTCTACGCCGCCGGCAAAGACAAACGACTGCTGCAGGAGATCGTGCTCGGCGTGGGCGGCTGGCGGCTGATGGAGAAACTGGGCATCGACGTGCAGGTCTGCCATCTCAACGAAGGCCACGCGGCGTTCGCGGTGCTGGCCCGCGCACTGAGTTTCGCGCAGCGCGCCCATCAGCCGTTTGACGTCGCGCTCTGGGCCACGCGCGCGGGCAATGTCTTCACCACGCACACGCCCATCGCCGCGGCGTTCGACCAGTTCGAGCCGTCGCTGGTGATGAAATATACGCAGCCGTTCATCGAGCCCACCGGCCTGAAGATGGCGCAGCTCCTGGCGATGGGCCGGCGCGATCCGGGGAATCCCTACGAGCCGTTCAACATGGCGTATCTGGCGATGCGCGGCTGCTGCCACATCAACGGCGTGAGCCGGCTGCACGGACAGATCAGCCGGCAGCTCTTCAATGACCTGTATCCGCGCTGGCCGGAAAGCGAGACGCCGGTGGGGCATGTGACCAACGGCGTTCACGTGCCGAGCTGGGACAGCGCCGGCCAGCGGGCTTTGGAGCGGCGCGTACGGCAAGGCGAGCTGGCTTGGCAAGTTGGACGAGGCGGCCAGAGCCGTCGAGAAGACGCCGTCGATCGAGATCTGGGAATTTCGCGCCGTGGCCAAGAGCTCGCTGGTGGATTATGTCCGGCGGCGGCTGGCGCGGCAGATTCGCGAGCGCGGCGGATCGGACCAGCTCGTCGAGCGGGCGCGGCATGTCCTCGACCCCAACTGCCTCACGCTCGGCCTGGCGCGGCGGTTCACCGCATACAAGCGGCCGACGCTGCTTCTGCGCGATCCCGATCGCCTCGCGCGGCTGCTCCTCGATGCGCAACGGCCGGCGCAACTCATCGTCGCCGGCAAGGCGCATCCCAACGACGGAGAGGGCAAGGAAATGGTCAAGGCGATGGCGCGATTCGCCTTTCGCGACGAGCTGCGCGACCGCGTCGTCTTTCTGGAGGATTACGACCTGGCGCTGGCGCAGCAGTTCGCCGCGGGCGTGGATGTGTGGATCAACACGCCGCGCCGGCCGGCCGAGGCGTGCGGCACGAGCGGCATGAAGATGCTGTTCAATGGTGGGCTCAATCTGTCGGTGCTGGATGGCTGGTGGGATGAGGCTTTTGCGCCGGAGGTGGGCTGGGCCATCGGCGGCCGCGAAAACTGGCAACCACGGAACGACGCGGCCGACGCCGAACAGCTCTACCAGATTCTGGAGAACCAGGTCGCGCCCGAGTTCTACGACCGCGATGCCGAGGGCGTACCGCAGGCGTGGGTGAATCGCGTCCGCGCGAGCATGGCGCAGCTCACGCCGCAGTTCGACGCCGAGCGCATGGTGCGCGACTACGTGGAAAAGGCGTATTTGCCGGCCGCCGCGGCCTATCAGCGCCGCGTGTCCGAGGACGCCCGCATCGCCGTGGCGCTGCACGATTGGCGCGATCAGATCGCCGACGGCTGGCGCGGATTGCGCTTCGGTGAGATGCGCATCACCCACGAGGATGAGCGGTGGCGATTCGAGTTGAAGGTCTACCTGGGCGAAGTCGGCCCGGACGTGGTGCGCGTCGAGCTGTTCGCCGACGCAGTGGGCAATTATCCCAGCTCACGGGTGGTGATGGAGTTGAAAGGCCCCATCCCCGGCGCGGTCAACGGTCACAGTTACACGGCGTCCGTCGTTGCAGATCGGCCCGCGGAGCACTACACAGTGCGCGTCGTGCCGTATCACCCCGACGCCTTCGTGCCGCTGGAGGATGGGCACGTCTACTGGCAACGGTAGCCACTATGCCGGCTGCTTCCGGCGCGGACCCATACGACTGGATTCTTGCGCATGGCGGCGCGATCGAAGAGGATCTCCCCGCAGTCGGGGCATTCCTCTCGCTCCAGCTTGGGAATAACAACCGCTCGGCCTCGCACGCTGGTGGCATAGTTGGAGCAAACGACCTTGATCTTCCTGCTGCCACATGTCGGACATGTCTTGGCGATGGGATACATGGTCATTCGGCCTCAATCGGCTCTCTTCGATGAGATCAGCACGTAGAACGCCTCCTCGCCGCCTTCGCTCCGGATGGTGCCTTTCGTGTAGATCATCAGGTTATCGTAGGTCCAACCTTTGATGACGTACAGCTTCTCGCGAGCAGCAAGCCTGAACCTGCTGCGCGAACGTAGCGTCTTGTCGATCCGCGGGGCATTGACGATCGCCTCGATTACATCCTCATCCCAGAGGCCATCCAAGTCCATTTCCTCGCGCGCCTTGCGCGTGAAGATGACCTTCTGTTGTAGGACAAGCCGCTTGATGCGAACGAGGATGTCCACTTCTCCTCCGGAACCGGCGTGCGATTGTACTGACAGGCGCAGTTGTTGACAAACCCCAGCGGCGTATGGATTCTGGCGGCCAACAGCCGGCTATCCGGGAGGCTCTATGCCGCATGTCGTGAACGGGATCGGGACCTGGTACTACGGGAAGCGCAACCTGCAGACCCACCAGGGCGTCTGCCGCGCATGCCAGCGCATCACCACTCTCAGCACCTACGACACCCGGCTGTACGTTGTCGTGCTCATGGTGCCGATCATCCCGCTGGGGCGAAAGCGCATCATCGACCAGTGCGCGGCGTGCTCGCGGCACATGGTGCTGCCGTTCCCCGAGTGGCAGTGCGCCCAGCAGCGAACGGAGCAGAGCGTGCAGGCCTGGCGGCGTTCGCCCGGAAACCTTGACCTCGCCAAAGAAGTTCTGCGTCTCTCGCGTGGTGCGGCTGGTGCTGGATCCTGGGCATGCGCTGCCAGGTCCACCTTGTGAGCGGCGTCGATACCCCCTACACCGTGCAGCTCAACGGCCAGCCCTTCACGCTTGGCCCGCGCATGGCCAGATCCGTCCGCCTCCCCGAAGGAGACGTGCGCGTGGAGATCTCCGGCACGCCGCCGGCCATTCCCGCCGAGACCGTTTCGATCCACACTCCATTCCTTTCGCGACCCTTCGGCACTCAGACCGTCGTGCTCAATCCCGACCGCGCGGCCGTGATCCAGCGCGCCTGTATGTACTATCATCCGACTGGCAGCACGCCGCGCGATCCTGAGCTAACCCACGCGGCCGGCGAAGCCGTCTATGTCTACAGCGGCATCGACTTCCCTTTCCAGACACCGCCTCATCAGATCAAGATGGATTCGCGGGCCGGCGCGGTGCAGCGGCTGGCCCTGTCCGTAATTCAGAAGCACGATCAGGTGCAGGATGTCGTCGTTCTGGCGATTCAGAGCAAGGAACTCGGCGAACAGACGGTCGGCCGGGTCGCGCAGCGCCGACTCCTGTTCCAGCCCGAACAGACCGAGTTCCTGGGGATCGCGGGCGCGGGAATGCCGGCGCTGCAGTTCACGCAATTTCTTCGGCCGGGCCTGCAGCGCCGCCCGCTGCTGATCAACTGGCATCGGGTCTATCAGAGTAGCATGTCCACCGCCGGCCGCAGCGACGAGACGCAGCGCGAGTATGAGGCGCTGCTGGCGGCCGAGCCACAGAACAACGAGCTGATGTACCTGGCGGCGCGATCGATGCGCGATCCCGATCAGTTCAACTCCGCTGATGGAGCGCGCGGCCGCCGGCGATCGGCCTTGCGGGTATGCGGCCAACGCGCTGGTCTATCACTATCTGGCCAACGGCGTTTTCGACGCTGCCGCCCGTAATGCACAGAAGGCCCTGCAGCTTCTGCCCGACGAGCGGCAAATGGCGGCGCAATGCCGGCAGGCGATGCTCGCCAATGGGCAGATCAAGGAGGCGATCGACCTGTGTCGCTGCGCCGAGCAGGATCCATATCCCGAGTGCCTTATGGCCTATGCCGACGAGCTGTTGGCGCTGGTGCTCCGGCCGGAGGCTGGACAGGTCGAGGATGCCATCACGCGGGCGCAGACCCGCCTTGGGGCAATCGATGCGAGCCTCAGCGCCGACGCTGCCAAGCGCCTGCGGGCGCAGCTCGAATACTGCCGTGGCCACGCCACCGAAGCATCGCGCCTGATGCGGGACGTGCCCGGCGAGCATTTCGCGGCCATGTTGACAGCCGGCGAAACCGCGGCCGCGGAGCAGGAGATGCGCAAAGGCAAGGGTGAATCGACCTCGCATCTGCTGCTTTATCTCAGCGCCATGCAGGCCGGACGCAAGGATCTCGCCGAGGAGCAACTGCGCAAGGCCATCGAACTGCTGGCCCAGGGCGATTACGAGAATCGCGCCTTCGCCAGCGCGCTGAACGGAAAGGCCGACCTGCCGCGAGCCAGGCTGCTGCGACTGTCCATGTCGTTGCGGGAAAAGGTCGTGATCGTGACGGCGCTTGGCGTCCGCGATCGCGACTCGCGGGCCGCGTGCTTCGATCTTGCCCGCAAACTCAACTTCGACCGGCGATTTCCGTATCTCCTGCTCAAGTCGATCCACGATGCGCCGCCGGCCCCATAAGCGCGGCGGTAGGGCGGATACTCCTGTCCGCCATTGGTGGGGCGGACATTCCCGGCCCTTGTCGGTGGGGCGGACATTCCTGTCTGCCATCGCGTGCGCGAGTGGGGACATTCCTGTCCCCCGAGCACACGCGAATTCGACGCGCCAGGTTGAGACGATAGTCCCGTTTCGTCGTGCAGCAGATGTCCGGGTAAGATTCCGCCGGTGAACGAGCATCATCACATCGCCATCATCGGCGCCGGCGCGGCCGGCCTCGCCGCCGCCATCGCGGCCGGTGAAGCCCTTCGCGCGCAAGCCAGAGACGCTCGCGTGGTCCTGCTCGATGGCGCCCGCTCGCTCGGCGCGAAGATCCTGGTGGCCGGCGGCGGCCGATGTAACGTGACGCATGACGTGATTACCCCCGCCGACTTCAACGGCTCGCGCAATATCGTCCGCAATATCCTCGCCGCGCTCGACCAGCCGGCCACCGTACGCTGGTTTGAGTCCATGGGCGCACGGCTTAAGCGCGAGGAGACGGGCAAGCTCTTTCCCGTCACCGATTCCGCCCGAACCGTGCTCGAAGCCCTGCTGAATCGCTGTCGCGAGCTGAATGTCGAGATTCGCACCGAACACCGCGTCAGCGAGATCGCCCCCTTGCCGCAAGGGTTTGCCGTTCGCTGCGAGGATGCGGTCGTCCGCGGTGCGGAAAGGACCGCGGCCGAGGCGGTACGCTCCACGGACACTGCGGCCGGGGCGGCACGCTCCACGGACATCGCGGCCGGGGCGGCACGCTCCACAGACATCGCGGCCGGGGCGGCACGCTCCACGGACATCGCGGCCGGGGCGGCACGCTCCACGGACATCGCGGCCGGGGCGGCACGCTCCACGGACATCGCGGCCGGGGCGGCTCGCTCCACGGACATCGCGGCCGGGGCGGCTCGCTCCACGGACATCGCGGCCGGGGCGGCACGCTCCACGGACATCGCGGCCGGGGCGGCTCGCTCCACGGAGATTCACGCCGACCGGCTGATCCTCGCCACCGGCGGCCGATCGTTGCCCAGGAGCGGGAGCGACGGATTCGGCTGGGAATTGGCCCGGCGGCTGGGGCACACCGTCACGCCCACGTATCCCGCGCTCGTGCCGCTTGTGCTCGATGGCCGCTTCTTCCATGCCCAGCTTTCCGGCCTGTCCTGTGACGTCGAGCTCTCGACCTTCGCCCACGGCAAGCGCAGCGACCGGCGAACCGGCAGCCTGCTCTGGACGCACTTCGGCATCAGCGGGCCGGTCGTGCTCGATGCCAGCCGCCACTGGGTGATCGCCAAGGCCGAAGACCGCCGGCCGGAGATGACGTGCTCGCTATTGCCCGGCGAATCGGCCGAGCACGTGGAGCAATGGCTGATCGAAACGTCGCGCGAAGAGCCGAGGAAGTCGATCGAGACAATCCTCGCGCAGCGTCTGCCCCAGCGACTGGCGGCGGCCATTCTGCGCCATGTGAACATAGCGTTGGATCGGCCCATGGCCCAGCTTTCCCGAACTGAGCGGAAGGCACTCGTTGCCGGCCTGACGCGACTGACGCTGCCCGTGATCGGCAACCGCGGTTGGAACTATGCGGAAGTCACGGCCGGCGGCGTGCCGCTCAATGAGATCGACTACCGCACCATGGCGTCGCGCAAGTCGCCGGGCGCGTATCTGATCGGCGAGATGCTCGACTGCGACGGCCGGATCGGCGGGTTCAACTTTCAGTGGGCGTGGTGTACGGGCCATATCGCGGGACGCGCTGCCGCGAGGTGAATGAGTGGGCATATTGACGGGAATCGTCTCTACCGCACCCGGTATACGTGGACGCACCCATGTCGCTCTTTGCCGACCGGGATGATGCCGGGCTTATACAGATAGAGCAGCTTCTCGTCGCCATCGAAGCACGCCCCTGTCACCGCCCAATGGTCGGGCGCATCCGCCGGGGTTGCGGGGTATGAGACTTTCGCTCGGGAATGAGGCAGGATCTCGCCGAGCTTGCGCCGCGTCCGTTGCAGTCCGGCCAAGCTCGTCGGGGCTGTAGAAGTACCACCACTGCGCGTAGCCGGCCGAGTAGATGCCGCCGTAGTCATAGCCGATTCGGCCGGTGCCCAGGCGGACCATCGCGAGATACCCATGCTTGTCGGGCAGGTCGATGAAGATGCCCGCGCGGCACCAGTCATCCATCGTCCACGCGCCGATGTTCGGATCGGCGGGCACATCGTGCCAGATTCCGCCGGGACCGTGGCCGT
Source organism: uncultured Phycisphaerales bacterium (assembly GCA_963836515.1). Lineage (GTDB taxonomy): Bacteria > Planctomycetota > Phycisphaerae > Tepidisphaerales > Tepidisphaeraceae > CAWIJX01. The sequence goes on along the minus strand of CAWIJX010000003.1, from coordinate 1,317,627 downwards.
AGAAGTAGTCGCCATCGCGGGGCGCTGCGGAGCCGGCGGGATTGGCCAGGAGCTCGACCATATCGACGGTCGGCCGCGCCGGGTCGGGCTCGGCGATGGCCGCCAGCGCCGGCCCGCGGCTGCACGGCGCAGAATGCTGTAGTAGCCGCCGAATCCCATCGCCAGCGTGCGACCGCTGGTGTACTGGTCGGCGAATGCCTTGGGCAGGCGCGTGATGCCACCCCAATAGGCTTTGTAGTGACTCGACGCGGGCTGGGGAATGCGCCATGGGCCGGCATGCGTGATGGTCCCATCGTCGCCGAGCCTCGAACCCGCGAGGACCGGCGGCGCTTCGCCCGTGCGGTAGCCGTGATAGTAGGTCCAGTACAGAGTCGATCGCCCCTCATCCCACCAGAAGCCCCCGTTGGGCGCGATGGAATCAACGTCGCCGCTCTTCGGGATCGCGATGCGAAGCGAACCCCAGACTTTCTTCACGTCGGCGACGCTCAGTGATCGATAGTCGCCATCCTGAAGCTTGGCCGGCTTGGGAATCGCCACCTCGAAGAGGGTCTGCCGTGGATGGGTGTAATTCACGAACAGCCGCTTCGTGCCATCGCTCATCTTCCGAAGCGCCAGGCCGCTCTCGGAGAAGCCAGCCCCGCCCTCGCCCACCTGCGGCGGCACCTTGAAGGACCCGACGTACTCGAAATCGTCGAAGGTCATGATTCGCTTGCCCGACGTCGGCTGAAGCGGCCCTGGCGGCGGGGCGAGCGCGGGCCTCGCCTCGACCTTGATCGTCCGCGGTGCGGTTGCCTGGCCGAAATAGATCACTTGGCCATCCCTGCCGCGCCTTCCCAGCCGCCACTGGAATACGTGCTCGCCCGGTGTACCTGGCGCCCGCGAATGCGAGATGAACGTGAACTCCTCGCCGGGCTTGGCGCTGTTGCCCTGGCGCATGTAGATGAAATCCGTCCCCCATGCCTTGTTCCGCGGCGGGTCCTGCGCATAGAGGATGGGCTGGCTCTCGCCCTGCCACGCGACGCCGCCCGTGTTCTTCATGGTGATCTTCGCGAGGAAGACCTGGTTGGTCAGCACCTGCGCGGGCACTTCCATCCTGACCGCTTCGGCATCCCATGCGGGCGACGTCTCCGGCGCAGCACCCCCGCGGAGCCGCAAGTCAACAGAGCCACGAGCGTGATCATCGCCGATTCGAATCGATTGGTTCGCATCATCATTTGGCCGCCTCATCGGTACTACTGCCGGGCGACGCGCGTGTGGCGAGCGGCCCTTGGGACAATGGCATAGGAGCGATTGCGATGAACAAGTATCTTTCGGCCGGCGTGCTTTGCGTGATGGCCGTGATGTGCTCAACAGCCGCGGCCGCCGAGTGGACCAACGTCACGAATAATGTCGGCGGCGAGAAATGGGGCTACGCGGGCGTGTGCCTCGTGGCCGCCATCCCCGACAGTCCCGCGATGATTGCCGGCGTCAGCGAGGCCGGCCTCTGGCGCAGCGACGACAAGGCGCAACTTCGCGCAAGCTCGGCGCCGACGACAAGGAGCAGATTCGCAACCGGCCGCACCTGATCGTCTTCGACCCGGCCGACGCGCAGCGATTCTGGATCAGCGGCTGCTACGGCCCGGGCGTGTTCGCCACGGCCGACGCCGGCAAGACCTTCACGCGCCTCGGCAAGATCAATAGCTCCGATGGCGTCGCCATCGACTTCACCGATCCGCAGCGCAAGACGCTCCTCGTCGGCCTGCACGAGCAGGTCCGCAGCCTCCACAAATCCACCGACGCCGGCGCGACGTGGCAGAAGATCGGCGATAAGCTGCCCGAGGACAGCAACCACTCGACCGATCCCATCGTCATCGACGCCAGGACCCTCATCATCAACACGGCCGGCTGGGCGCAGAAGAAGTCCTGGGGCCTCTATCGCAGCGAGGATGGCGGCGAGACGTGGGCGAAAGTCTCGGACCTGGGCTGCGCCGGCCGGTCGCTGCTGGCATCCGACGGCGCGATCTACTGGGGCATCTGCTACGGCAACGGCATCGTGAAGAGCGCCGACAAGGGCAAGACCTGGCAGAAGCTCGACGGCCCGGCCAAGTCTGCCCCCATCTTCGGTCCCATCCAGATCGAACCCGGCAAGATCGCCGCTATCGCCGGCCAGCAGGTCCACGCCTCCGCCGACGGCGGTGCAACCTGGACGAAGCTGACCGATCCGCTGCCCTTCAAACCCAGCGGCATCGCCTACAGCACCAGGAGCAAATCGCTTTACGCGTGGCGTCTGACCGACAAGAAAGCGTCCGATGTGATCGTACGCTGGGACCTGCCGTGATCGTGCCACGGGTGCCTGCACGTGCCCGCACAGGCGGCGCCTCGCGCCGTGATGTGTCAGCGATCCAACGATCCGGATCGACGTATCTTTTTCGACGCGATCGCGTATAATCACGTTATTCCGTGGCGTTCGCACGCGCTTCGCACCCGTAGCTCAATTGGATAGAGCATCGGTCTTCGGAACCGAGGGTTACAGGTTCAAGTCCTGTCGGGTGCGTTCAAAATACCCTATAAAACAAGGCATTTCCTGCACATCCGGCCGGCCGGGGGTCTTTCGGAGAAATCCCGTTGCTACCCTATTGCTACCGCCAGAATGCTCAACGGGCACTCCGGCCGCTCCGGGTGGGTGCCTGCCGCTGGCCGTCGAGGTGCTCGTTGTCGATCTGGTTGTCGAGGGTGTCGAGGTGGCCGTCGAAGTGCTGGCCGTGCTCCTGCACAGCTTCGCCGCCAGCCACGGCAGGACCGCGCAGGACGCACGCCGAACCGAGAAGAGGTATCCAAGTGGGGTCGAAGGTCTGGACGTGCCAGGAACTCACGCTGGCCGAAGCTGGCGGCATTGGCGCCCGGCGTTGCGGCGTGGCCAGCCGGCCAGCGGCACGCTTGGAATCACTTTTGCGCGACGGTGAAGCTATTCTGCACCAAGTCCCGATGGGCCAGCGCCAACGCGGCCAGCAGGTTGAACACGGCGGCCAGGCCAAAGAACATGATCGCCACCAGAATACCGATGAAACCCCCGTAAACTGATGCCTTCCCCTCTGCAATCGCCGCGAGCAGGTAGAGAAGAGAACCCGCGAGCACCATGAACCCGATGACTTGGTGAATCGTGCCATGGAAGTCGAGCGACTTTGCCCGAGCGATGATGGCGGCATCATACGCCGGGCGCACCGTTGGGGTAGGCATTGGCAGGTCGGTCAGCAGTTCCGCGCGTGACGGCAGGCCCTCAACATCCATGCCCGGCTTCATCGCGGACACAAACAGTCCTTGCCGCTCTGCCTGCCATGCCGCGTCCTCTTCGTTCACGGCGACAACGGTAATGGTCCGCTCTTCACCCGTCTGCTTGTCCGCGCCTTTGATAACGTACCGCATAGAACCGCCTTTCCTGTGAAGTGTTGGTAGGCAGTGTACCGCCAATGCGCCTGGCCGCCAGCCCGGCCGAGCGGCCACGCAGACGCACGCGGACGGCTCGGGACGTATCAGAACACGTCCGAGAGTTTCGACGCGGCAGAATGCACGCAGGCGACTTAGAACAAAAAGCAAACTCGGTTGACAAGAACATAGCGCAAAACGGCCGAAAACAGCGCCCCTTACGTAGTAAGGGTGGAGCGTGCATCTTGTTCGCGTTGCGTTCGCATGTGAGCCAAGGGCGCGGCAGTCAAATGCAAAGTACGGTAAGGCCAGCACTTGTATTCCAGGGTCCTTCCGTGGCAAAAAACGTGCCGTGACAGTTTGGGACGCCATCGACAACCAGAACTGACTTTATTTGCCTATCGGTTTTGTAGGAGTTGCTTCAGCCGCCGGCGGGGCGGCTGTGGTGGCCACGAGGTGCGGTGGCTCGCGTCGCCCTGCTCGCGTCGATGTGGGGCGAGCGGTAGAATTCGAGCAACAGGAGAATCGATGGCAAGGCTACCAACCGCTCTCGTTTTGCTCGCGTGCGTTGCCGCCGGTCCAGCAAGTCGGCCGGCAACTCAGCCGGTGCTGACGCCGGAGACGGCGTTCGCAATGATTCCCCAAACCCTACGAGTTGCCAAATGGTCAGACAACACGCCGGTTCGCACCGACCTACGAATGCAGTTCGTCAATGAGAACATTGTCGGTCGCGCCATCACAGTGCGCGGCACAATCAGTTTTGTCCGGGCTGATCCTGGGAGGGATTACATTCAGGTTTCGTATGGGTCCACGTGCCCGGCATGGGGAAAGATATCTCAGGTGGGATGCACGGCACAATTGAAAGGGGCGGATATCAAGCAGCGCATGATCGACGCCAAACGTGGTCAGCCTATTTCTATCCGTGGCACCGTCGATCATTTCACCATCGAGGTTCACGGGCTGCCCCCGGGCGCGTCTACGCAGGGACGGAAGGTCACTGATATCGCCATATCCGTCAGCGTTGGGATTTCCAATGGCGAACTGGTCGTGAAGTAAGCGCGAACTGCCGCAGCGCCTCGGATGATGAATGGGACCACGTCGCGGTCGCTGTCGAGTTCAAGCGTGATGATGACTTTTTCGCGGACGCTCATTTCTGCTCCAAAAACTGACATTTCCGAACCTTCCGAACCTTCCGAACCTTGTTTTGCTATTGCGCTATAGGAAAATTCATAAAAGCGCTTATAGTGAAACTCCGTTCGGATCATTCGGAAGGTTCGGAAAAGACGCCGGCCGGGTCCACTGATTTGAGCGCGACACCATGCCAAACAATGCGGTCGGTCTTCGGACACTTCCCGCGATCCAAACCCCGTTCGCTCAGTTGCTCGCCAAACCGCCGTTGGGACCATGCGCGCTCACCCACCTGAGTCACCCACGCGACGTATCGGGTGTACAACTCGGTGGCGTATCCCTGCGCGTTGGGTGCTGTGATGCAGCAGTCGGCAATGAACTGGCCAAGCACGTCTTGGCCTGCGCGGTACTCGCTGGTCGCCGTGACAACCGCTTCCGGCATCTTCAGGCCGCGCTGCTGCCACTCTCCACAACCAGCAACCAATAGCCGCAGGATGCCATCCGCCTCGGCCTTCAGCTTGCCGTCAAGGGTGGTGTCCTTCTCGTCCTCGGTGATCGTCTCGGCGAACGGCACCAGACAGATTCTACGCCAGACTCCAAAGTCGGTGCCGCGCACTATCGGCTTGTGGTTGCTTTGCAATACAATTTTCGCCTGCGTCTCGAACGAGTGGTTGTTCTCCCTCATCTTTCTGGCCGTGATGGTCTTCTCGCCGGTCAGGTCCTTTAGCTGCGTCTCATCGAAACGGACACCCTCCCGCGACTCGGACACAAAAACGAGGCGTCGTCCAGCCAGGTCCGCGACGCTGGTGCTGTGCTTCTGTTCATCGGTGAGAAGATCCCGCGCTGCCTTGAACGCATAGTCGCCGAACACATGCAGGCAGACATTGACGAGAGTCGTCTTGCCGTTCTGGCCGTTCCCAAGCCAGAACAGGAGTTTCTGTTCGGACACATCGCCGGTCAAGCAGTAGCCGAGACACCGCAGGATGAATGGGACCAGTTCAGGACGGCCACGGAATATGCGTTGCAGGAAGGCGACAAACACCGGTGCCGTGGCATCCTCCGTCCACGCTGCGTTGCAGATTTTCGTGAGTCGGTCTGCCGGGTTGTGCTGCCTGAGAGTCGCCGTCCGCAGGTCCAAGGTGCCGTTGATGAGGTTCAGCGCCACGGGTCCGCGTCCAGCGCCGTGATCGGGGCGGCCAGCTCCGGCTTGGCCAGGTCGATCATCGCCATCAGGCGTTCGCGCCCTTGGGACCGCCACACGTGTTTGAACAGGCGCGCCCTTTCATCATCATCGTTGGTGACGAGCGCCTCACACCCGATGCTCAACGCGGTCTTCTTCGCGCACGCCAGGACGTACACCATCAGGTCTGGGACCCACCGCTTGCCGTCGTAGTACAACCAGCCGAGTCCGTTCACCCACATCAGGCGGTCAAGGTGCTGCTTGGCGAACCTTGCCGCATTACCCAAGTCGGAACACAGCCGCGCAACGTTGTCCGCGCCATCGTCCTGCACACTGACCGTGCAATCCGCCGCTGGCGTATCGTCGTTGTCGAGGTCTGCCGTCGTTGAAGATGTGGATGTAGTTGCCATTGGTTCACTTCTTTGGGTTGTCGCACCGCGCCACTGGACCAACGAACCGAGAGTGATGCCGCCACTGGTCTTGAAGCTTTTCCACGCGGTCGCGCAGCAGGTCGGTGTCCACTTCGTGCTTTGCCTGCTCCACTGGTCCCACTCGGACAGCATGCTGTCGGTCGGGTCCGCGCTGTGCAGCGCCATGCCTGTCTCAAGCCAGGTCTGCCGGTCATCGGCGCGGGTGCTGCTGAGACAGGACAAGCAGTACAGCGCGATATCCCGCGAGGTCATGCCGTTGCCGTGGTAACGGTATCCATTGATCCGTGCTTTTGCCGCCGCCGGTTTCGGTGCTGGTGCAGGCGCAGGCGGTATCAACTCCACCGGGTTCAACGTGGTCGCCAGGATGACGTCAATGGCTGCGTGACCTTCCAGCCATCGGCCGTCGCACCAGACCCGCGAGTAGTGCGCCCGCGTGTGATGCCTGCCGAACACGCGCAACCAGTTGCCGTAGGGTGTCTCAGGCGTGACCGCACGTTGCTTCGGGAATGTCTCCGGTTCGCTGGTCAACCAAGTGGTCTGCCAGTCGGCGATGAGAGACTTGGCGAAAGCAAACATGTCGGCCGTCGGCGCGGGGCCATCGAAGATGGAATGGAGGTGATACCCGCCGCGGCCGTTGCTGTCGGTCAAGAGACTGCTGAGTCCCAAGTCTGCCAGCTTGTTCTGCCAATGAACCACAGCCGAGAAATTCACGTCGGCCGCGTGCTGGTCATCATCACCATGCTGGTCTACTTCGATGGCGAACCACCGCGAGGTGTTCGCTTTGCTGGTCGTGTGCAGACCGATCACCAGCGCTGGCACGTTCGCGGTGAAGTGCGCCTTGACGATGCCGATGTGCAGCTTGCCGGCGGTGTAACTTCTGCTCTTGCCGGCGGTGCGCTGGTCCAGCGGCAGGTATCTGCCGTGGCGATCGGTCCTGTTGACCATGTGCGGCCAGACCCATGCCGACAGCTCGCCGGCCCTTGCCTGCCACGCCTGCGCCGTTGTCGCTGGTGAATCCGTGGTGTATGATTGCGGGTGCATAGGATTCAAGCGCCGTGCCCGTCGCTGGGCGCGGCGGTTCTGTAGGTGGACTACTTGCTGACGGCGGCCGCGCCGCGAGTGCGCTCGTTGAGAAATTCCACGATGTCGCGCGCCCTGTAGGCAACCTTACGCCCCAGCTTCACCCACGGGAGCGGGTATCGGTGAGTCGTGCGCCAGACGGCGAGCGTCTGCGGCCGCTGGTGGAGAATCTGCGCGGTGATATCGGACAGAAGCAGCCGCTCCGGGTCGCTCAACAGGTGGGTGATATTGATGTCGCTCACGATGCCTCTCGGTAAAACCGGGAGCATCATGGCGAAGTGCTCCGTCCAAACGCCGTCCAGAGGTGGACGGTTTTTGGACGGTGGGCGATCAGGCCAGCGTCACGCGCCCGCTTTTGATGGAAATGGACATTCCGGAGTTGGCGTCAAGCAGCGTGATGTTTGCCTTTCGCTTGGCGGCATCGAACGCATCGTCGCTGGTGTCCGGGTTGTCCCAAACGTTGCTTATCACGTCATCCGCAGCGGCGTTTCGGTCCGGCTGATTCCAAAGATAGTTGAGCAGTCGCCACGGGATGGTGCGCTCTCAACGTCCCTGCCTTTCCATCGGAAGAGGTTCGGCGGCCGGGGACCGTCTGGGATATCGCCGTGGGCAATGTGCGATGGGCTTTCGCCGGGCCGCTCAGCCCCGCCGCAGACGGCGTCGGCCAGCCGTAATGCCGCCTCGCGGGCTGCGGTGAGGCTCGCGGGCTTGTTCGGGTTGAGCATGGCGAACGCGCCGCCGCGCACGCCGTAGCGGGCGGCCATTGCCACCAGCACTGGCGCGGCATCGTCCACTGCCTTCTTGAGCGGCGCGGCAGTTTCACAGAATTGGCGGTTCATCGCGAAGAAAGCACCCGGTTCTATGCCGGGTGATAGGACGCCGAACATGCCGGGTTGCCCGATGTTCCAACGCTCACAGAAACGAGCGTGGTCGGTGCTGTTCTTGGCATAGGCATCCAAATCTGTGATGTACTGACGGATGCACTCCAAGTCGGATTGCTGCGATTTGTCCATTGTTGGTGCCTCAGCCAATGCATCGCCCTCGCGCCCCAGCAGGTCCGCTAGATCGCGGCAGGCCGTGGCGGAATTCCGAAGCTCAAACTCTCGCATCGTCAGCAACACCTGACCGCCGGTAGTGCTGTCGCCGTCTTGGCGTTGCTTATCCCATTCCGCGCATGCTTTCTTGAAGTCGTCATCCTCCGGCGACGACACCCACTCTGGCGGAAAGACCTGCGGATGCGCTGCCGATTCCTCCAGCAACTCGTAATTTGGTCCCATTACGGGGATATAGTGCGACGGATATCAGGGCGCGAGGCTGCCCCAGATGAACCGCGACCACAGAGTGCTGTGTTCCCCGAATGCGGTCCCCTGCGCATCATCAAACCACGTCAGCAACTCGCGGCAGCCATCGAGGTCCAGCCCGCCGTGGAGCAGTCTCTCCACGATCATGCCCGCTTGTCCCTTGAAGCTCTTCTCCTTGATTTTCTGCACGCGAGCCTTTGGCGTGTCGCGCTCTGCGGGATCGTTGGAGAGCTTATCGAAGGTGTCTGCCAGTCGCCGGAGTTCTTGCACGTCGCTCATGGTCCACCTACAGGTTGTGGGAAGGTCCGGCGGGTTGCTGGCGTAGGTGGAAACCAGCAGACCCACCGAACCGTCGGCCGGGAGCTACCCGGCCGTCCCGATTGTTCGCTCACGCGGGCTGCGCCATGAACTGGCTCAGCGCCACCCGTTCACCGGGCAGGTTGACAATCACTTCCAACTCCCCGCCCAGCGCCTCGACAATCCGGCGCAGCGTGCTCAGTCGCATATCGTTCTGCCCTTCCAGCACAGACAGCGTGGGCTGGGTAATGTCCATCGCCTCGGCCAGTTCCACCTGGGTCATGCCCGCCATGCGGCGCAGCTCGGCCAGCAGCATGCGGCGCAGCTCATCGTTGACGGCCCGCTCGTTGCGCTGGCGACGCTCGGGGGTCATGCGTTGGCGAAGCTCGTTGAAATCGTGTCGGCCGGCCATCAGATCAAACCTTCCTTTCGCAGTTCCGCCAGATGCTCGTCGTACAGGTTGTCGGCCACGGGGATCATGCGGTCATAGAACCGCTTGTCTCCCGCCTTGCATCCACCGATCAGCAGGATTGCGGATCGGCGGGGATCGAAGGCGAAGAAAACCCGATACGGCTGGCCGCCCTGCTGAATCCGCAGTTCCTTCATGTTGGCGTGGCGCGACTGTCGCACGGCATCGGCCTGGGGGCGGCCCAGCGCCGGCCCCAGCCTCTGCAACAGCCCCACCACCCGGTCAATGGCATCCTGCCGGGCCTCATCCAGTTCGCCCCACCATTGCCCGAATTCGTCCGTGTACTCCACCTTCCACATCGCGGCATCCTCATTATAGCATATCGTCAATATGGGTCAAATGCTATACCTTCCGTCTCTCACCTTCTGTCTCTCGGCGTCATCGTCCGTTCTTGCGGGGCGCTGCGCTGCCGGCCGTCCTATTCGTTCTACTTCTTCGCCTCGTTCTCTGCTTTCACCTTCGCCAGTTCCATCGCTGCCTGCATGGCATCCGTCGCCGTGGTGATCGTCGCCCTGATCGGGTCCAGCGCCAGGTGGGCATATCGCTGGGTCGTGCTCTGGTTGGCATGACCGAGCACGGCGCCGACGGCGTGAAGGCTGGCGCCGTGCTGGACAGCGTAAGAGGCGACGTTGTGCCGGAGATCGTGCAGGTGGATGTTGGTCAAACCGGCCCGCTTGAGAATCCGCTTCCATCCGGCCTTCGGCTCGGTCAGGTGCTGAGCCACCTTGCCGTCGCGGCTCACGCCGGGAAAGACGTACTCGCTTCCGTTGCCCTTCCGCTTTGTGAGCACGTCCATTGCCGGCTTCACCAGCGGCACGACCAGCGTCTTGTGCGTCTTGAATTTCGTTGCGGGGATGATCCACAGCGCCTTGTCCAGGTCCAACTCTGACCATGCCATACTCGCGACGTTGCCTCTCCGCTGGCCTGTCCATAGGCAGAGTTTGGCGAAGTCGGCGATCGTGCTGTTGGGTTCGGCGTTGACGGCCGCCAGGAGCTTGCCCAACTCGTCGCCGCTGAGATATCGCTCCCGTGGGTCTTCATGGAAGAAACGAATCTCACCCTTGGCGCAGGGATTCGGATTGACCTTGGCGAAGGTCATCAGTCGCCGGAGCAGTTGCACGGCGCGATTGGCGGTCGTATGGCCTTTGGCCTCGCCCAGCGTGTTGAGCTTGCGTTGCACGTCGGCCGGTTTGATGGAACCGATGGCCTTGTTGTTCCAATCATCGAAGCAGGTCTCCCAACGGCTCTTGTCCGTCGCCAGCGTGCGCGGCCGCAAGCGCGGCTCGGCGTGATCCGTGAACCATCGGTGCCACAGGCGCCGAGCGTGTTGTTGGCGCGGATGGTCTGCTTCTCGTCGCGCTTCTCTTCGGCCGGGTTCGCATCGCTGGCGATCTGGCCGTTGAGTCGCTGCGCGGCCTTCCGCGCCTGCTCCACGCTGACCTGCGGTTCCACGTCGCCCTGCTGTGAGCTTGACGGCCGGTGGAACGAGCCAATGCGGATGCGCTCCGGCCGGCCGTCGATCTTCCTGTAGAGATAGAACGTCTTGGCGCCGCCGGGAGTCGTGACCATGCACAGCCCCTGCACCTTCAGGTCATAGACCCATGCCTGCTTTCCGGCCGGCGGGTTCGGCAGACCCTCAAGACTGTCCTTGGTGAAATTGAAGCGCCGGGTGATCGGCTGTTTGCCTTCGCCAGCCGGTCGCATTTGTGCTGCCTGCTGCATTGACATTCTCCTAACGGCCGCGCCGTTGCTACCGCCGTTGCTACCGCCCATTGCTACCCTATTGCTACCGCAGGGGTCAAAACACGTCAAACCAAAGGTAGCAATAGCAACGGTATTATCGGGGGAAGTGTCGCTCTTGTCAAGCGTTATCAACTCAGATAAAACCGAGGGTATCCCCCCTGCTTCGGTCTTCGGAACCGAGGGTTGCAGGTTCAAGTCCTGCCGGGTGCGTTTCGACCTCCCATTGAAGTAACAGAGCCCCTTCTCGCTCGTCCTGTTCATCGAAAGAGCAGCGAGCAAGTCATGTCCACGATAGCTCGATCACGATTTGCACTTGCTTATGTTCATCGAGCGTGTCTTGAATTCAGTACGGAATCGCCACGAGGCGATGCGAGATCGCGGCTTTGCCCGGTGATGGCGGGCCGCTTTGCCCGACGGCCACTGCCCATGCACGTGAGGCAGAGAGTAGATGAATTACCAAGCCGGCCGTGAAATAGCGCCGATAATAAATCCGGGGGTTCTTTAGCGGAGTATCTATGTGGTGGCACGACATATCAGGAAGAACCAATCGGACCCAATCCTCCGTCCCGAGCTCTCGCCGTCGGCGTACGCTCAAACCCGGCATCGCATGCTTTGAGCAGCTTGAGCCTCGCGCCCTGCTATCCTCCGGGCCGGTGGCGTTGCCGGATTTCCGGATCACCCATCCGGGCGGCCATCTCCATCCCACCGACACGCTCTCGCCGACCGGCTTTTCGCCGGCGCGGATCCGGCATGCGTACGGCATTGACCAGGTCATGTTCGGCGCCATCGCCGGCGATGGCAGCGGCCAGACCATCGGCATCGTCGACGCCTACGACGCGCCGACCATCACTACTGACCTGAGGACGTTCGACCAGCGATTTGGCCTCTCTGACCCGCCCACGTTCACGGTCGTCGGCCAGACCGGCGGTTCCCGCCCCGGCACCGATCCCTCCGGCCGCGGCAATTCATGGGCCCTGGAAACTTCGCTCGATGTCGAGTGGGCCCATGCCGTGGCGCCGAAGGCGAGTATCCTTCTGGTGGAGGCGCGCTCGGACAACGACAGCGATCTCTTTGCCGCCATCGATACCGCGCGGCGATGGGCCGGAGTGTCCGTTGTGTCCATGAGCTGGGGCGGCAGTGAATATAGCGGCCAATCCTCCTACGACTCCTACTTCACAACCCCGGCTGGACATGGCGGGGTGACGTTCATCGCCGCGAGCGGCGACAGCGGCGCCTACGACTACACCCGTGTCTCCACCAAGGCCGTGGAGTATCCGGCATCCTCGCCCAATGTGTTGGGCGTGGGCGGCACGTATCTTTCCGCCGACAGCGTCGGAAACTACCTCTCGGAAAGCGGCTGGGGAAATGGCTCATCCAGCGGCACTTACGGCGGATCGGGCGGCGGAATCAGCACCGTCGTGCGCCAGCCGTCGTGGCAGAAGGGTGTCGTTACACAAAGCACCACCTACCGCACCGTGCCGGATGTGGCGTTCGACGCCGACCCGAGCAGCGGCGTAGCCGTCATTGACTCCTGGGACGGCCCGACAGCGCCATGGTTCGAGGTTGGCGGGACGAGCATGGCCGCTCCGATGTGGGCCGGTGTGATCGCCATCGCCAACCAGGGCCGCGCACTCAAGGGCCTGTCATCCCTCGATGGCCCGACCGGCACGCTGCCCGCAATCTACTCCCTGCCCTCACGCGACTTTCACGATATCGCCAGTGGAAACAACGGATATGCCGCAGTGGCCGGATATGACCTGGTCACCGGACGCGGCACGCCTGTGGTCAATCAGCTCATGGCCGACCTGGTGGGCGGCGTGAGCACGACGCCCACGCCCACCATCGGGTCGCTGGCGGCCAGCCCCGCGGCCGCGCCCACGGGAACAACCATCACGCTGACGGCGGGCAACGTGCAGGAAGCCGGCGGGACGGTCAGTTCCGTGACCTTCTACCGCGAAAGCAACGGCGTCGGCGGCCTGCAAACAGGGTCGGATACGCTCATCGGCACGGGCACACAGAACGGCACCACGTGGACCATCAGCACATCCACAACCGGTCTGACACCCGGCACGTACACCTGCTACGCCGTGGCGGCCGATGCCGCGGGCATGACCGGCACCGCCGTTTCCGCATCGTTCGTCATTACGTCCCCTGGCCCGGCCAACGATAACTTCGCCAACGCGGCAACCCTCTCCGGCAGTTCGCTGAACATCACCGCTGCGAACGTGGGCGCTACCAAGGAAACCGGCGAACCGAATCACGCCGGCAACCCCGGCGGCAAGTCCGTCTGGTGGAACTGGACTGCGCCGGCCACCGGCAAAGTCTCACTGGATACCCACGGCAGCAATTTCGACACACTGCTGGCTGTTTACACGGGCAACGCCGTCTTCTCGCTGACGGCTGTAGCCAGCAACGACGACGATCCGGCCAGTCGCACTGTGACCAGCGCACTGACGTTCAACGCCGTTCAGGGCACAACCTACCGCATCGCGGTGGACGGCTACAGGGCCGCATCCGGCAACATTGATCTGAACCTGTCCCAGTCCGTGGCGCCGCTGGCCCCCGCCAACGATAACTTCGCCAACGCCACGGTATTGACCGGCGACTCCGCGACGTGGAACGGCGCCAACGCCGGCGCCACGGTGGAGTATGGCGAACCGTATCATGCGGGCAATGTCGGCGGCGCGTCGGTCTGGTTCGCCTGGACCGCTCCCACAAGCCGCACCGTAAGCCTCAGCACGCGCGGGAGCAACTTCGACACGCTGCTGGCGGTATACACGGGTCCTTCGGTGTCGAGCCTGACGAGGGTCGCGAGCAATGACGATGCCCCGCCCCGCGGAACCTTGACCAGCGCTCTGACGTTCACGGCGGTGGCGGGCACGACATATTACTTCGCGGTCGATGGCTATAACGGAGCCACCGGAAACATCGTGCTGACGCTCTCGTGAAGAGCCGTGCGCGATTCGCGTCGCGAGGCGATGGGTGAGGGCACCGGCGGCACTATCTATGCGACCGCGACAGCGCCCGAGATAACGCGAGCCTCGCTGGCGCGGGCGATGGTCTTGCCGGTGATCTTGTCCTGGAGCCGCATGATGCCCTCGATCAGCGCCTCGGGGCGCGGGGGGCAGCCGGGGACGTAGACGTCGACCGGGACGATCAGGTCCACGCCCTTCACCACGTTGTAGCCGTACTTGAAATACGGGCCGCCGCCAATCGTGCAGGCGCCCATGGCGATGACGTACTTGGGCTCGGGCATCTGGTGATAGAGCCGCTTGAGGCGGCTGGCCATCTTATAGTTCACCGTGCCCGCGACAATCATGAGGTCCGACTGGCGCGGCGTGGCGCGAAAAGCGCCGGCGCCGAAGCGGTCGAGGTCGAAGCGCGATGCGCCGACGGCCATCATCTCGATCGCGCAGCACGCCAGGCCGAACGTCATCGGCCAGAGGCTGTTCTTGCGCGCCCAGTTGATGGCGAAGTCGACGCTCGTGACGATCATGCCTTCTTCAAAACGGTTTTCGATCCACGACATAGGCTTAGGGCTCGGGGTTCGGGGAACAGGGGGCGGACAACCTCAGATTTCAGATCTCAAATTCCAGAAGAACGAACCGCTGATTATTACCGGCCGGCGAGAAGCTCTCAAGGGGCCGGGGCTGGAAATCGGACCAAGTCGGTGGTAGGTAATCTGATCTTGGCCCGAGCATGGACGGTCCATGCTCCCTCGACCGTATCACATTGCAGGATACCTAACCATGACCGGCGAACTTGACAGCCCCGAGCCCGACCAGACGAGCGAACCCGAGAGCACCGAGCAAGCCCCCGAGTTGGAGGAGCAGGACCGGGAAGAGATGCGCGAAGAAGGGCGGGAGGAGGAGCATCGCGAGGGTGGACGCGAGGGCCGCGACAGGCGCGAGCGCCGGCCGCGCATCGACAGCTTTGAGAAGATGAAAGTCTGGCAGGAGGCGCATGCATTGACCATGCGAGTTTTTGGCAACACGCCCAAGCTGCCGGCCGAGCAGCAGGGCGGGCTGGCCATGCAAATGGAGCAGGCGGCGGTGAACGTCCCGCGGACGATCGCGGAGGGCTTCAAGCGCCGTGGCCCGCGGAACAAAGCGCATTTCTATAACGTCGCTCAAACTGCGCTGGAAGGACTGCGGTATTACCTGATCCTCTGCCGCGACCTGGGCTATGAGATCGACTACCAGGACCTTAGCTACCGGACGGATCAGGTCGGCCGGATGCTCGATGGGCTGGTGCGATCGATGATGAGGTGAGTGAAGGATTTTCCATTTTTGATTTTCGATTTTCGATTGAGCTGAACACCAATCGAAAATCGAAAATCAGAAATCAAAAATGCTTGAGCACATCACCATTCTCGGCGACGGCGCGATGGCCACCGTCTGCTCGATTCTGCTGACCCAGCGCGGGCACCACGTGACGATGTGGGGCGCGCTGGAAGACAACATCGAGCAACTCCTGCAGAACCGCGAGAACCGGCGGTTTCTGCCGGGCGTGCGCATTCCACCGTCGGTTCGGCTCACGACCAACGACAGCGAATGCTTTGGCGGGTGTACGTTGATCGTGGCGGCCATCCCGACGCTCTATGCGCGGAGCGTTTTCGAGAGGCTGCGCGATCGCCTGCCCAAGGGCGTGGCGATCGTGTCCGTGGCCAAGGGGATCGAAGAATGGCTCGCTTCTTCGGCCGAGCCAGATCATCACGGATGTCATCGGCGGCCTGGAGCATCCGATCGCCGTGCTCTCCGGGCCGAATATCGCGGCCGAGCTGGCGCGGTATCTGCCGGCGACGGCCGTGGTGGCGTCGGCCGACATGGCGCTGGCGGCGCGCGTGCAGGCGGCGTTTGCGACGGAATGGTTCCGAGTCTATACCAACAGCGACGTGGTCGGCGTGGAACTGGCCGGCGCGATGAAGAACGTGATCGCGCTGGCGGCCGGGATTCTCGACGGGCTGGGCGCGGGGAGCAACGCCAAGGCCGCGCTGGTGACGCGCGGGCTGGTGGAGATCTCGCGCCTGGGCATCGCGATGGGCGCGCAGGAGGCGACGTTCGCCGGGCTGGCGGGGCTGGGCGATCTGATTACCACGTGCATCAGCGAGCATGGCCGAAACCGCCACGTCGGCGAGCAGATCGGCAAAGGCCGGAAATTGGATGATGTGCTCGGCGAGATGTCGTCGGTGGCCGAGGGCGTTCACACGACGCGATCGGTGCGCAACCTGGGGCGGCAGTTCCATGTGGTCATGCCAATCACGGAGGCCGTGTACTCGGTGCTGTTTGAGAACAAGGATGTGTTGACGGCGCTGAGCAACCTTATGAGCAGGGATCCGAAGGCGGAACGATAGGGATCGCGTACTGCGTATTTCGTATTTCGTATTGCGTACGGGGTTACGCAATACGAAATACGAAATACGCAGTATGCGGCTCACTCGCACGACGCACAAAAGCCGCCTCAATGTCCTGATATACATCCTCCCGTTCGCGACCGCCGGTGTGGCGAAGGAGGCCTCGCCCAGCGGGATGCGCGAGCAACTCGAATTTCTCACCGGTGCCGACAATGAACATCTCGCTGCGCTTGCTGATGCAGTACAGCCGGCCGCCCACGATGATCGGCGAGGAGTAGAACGCGCCATCGACGCGGTCCTGCCAGAGAATCCCACCCGTGTCGAGGCGGAGGCACGTTACCGTGCCGGTGTCGCTCCAGCAGAAGACCCGATCGCCCTGGCACACGGGCGTGGGGACGTAGGGTGAGCGTTGGGAGAATTTCCAGGCGATCTTCGCGGGCTGATTGCCCTGGCCGGGACGCACCGCAACCGTGACCCGGCCGCTCGGGCCTTCACCGCATTGGCCGATGATTAGGTCACCGGCGACAATGGGCGAGGCGACAACGCGCTTGTCGAACGCGTCTTTCACCTGCCACAGCAGCTTGCCGCTGGCCGCATCAATGCCGCAGATTCCTTCGGTGCGGCTGGCCAGGACCGCCTGCGGCGCCTGGCCCGCGGGCTGGTAGATGCACGGCGTGGAATAGGCCGCGAACTGGCTCTTGCGATCGAGCTTCCATCGCACCCGGCCGGTCTTGCGGTCCAGCGCGATGACGAAGCTCGGGCCGTCTTCCTGGTCGTTGGCGAGGATCACCATGTCACCACAAACGATGGGCGAGCCGCCGCTGCCGTGGATGCTCTTGAATGGCCCGAGGTCGGCCTTCCACACTTCCTTGCCCGAGTGGTCGAGCACAACGAGGACATAGGATTCGGGAACGTGCCAGCAGACGTAGACCTGATCGGCGTCGGCCGCGGGTGAGGATGCGGCGAAGCTGTTGTCGCCGTGCTGGCGGAAGGATTTCGATTCGTACTCGCGCTTCCACAGCGTGCCGCCATCGGCGGCCGAGAGACAGAGGATGATCCGTGTGGCGGTCTGGGGATCGCAGCAGGTGAGGAAGATGCGATCGCCCCAGAGGACGGGAGAAGAGTGGCCCGGGCCGGGGAGAGCGATCTTCCAGAGATAATCCTTCTCCGTGAACTGAAGCGGGATGTTGATCTGACCGGCGACGCCAGCGCCGTTGGGGCCACGGAAGCGCGACCACTCCTGGGCGAAGGCGCAGGATGCGAGCGTCAAGGTGATCAGGATGATTCGACGGTGCATGGGCGCGGAGGATACACGGGGGAATGCCCAATTTCTAATGACCGAATGTCTAATCAAGGCCGAATGCCGAATGAGTGAAGGACCAAGTCGGCATTCGGGCATTCGGGCTTCTTTAGGCATTCGCTCATTCGACCTTCGGCATTTGGCGCGGCGACGGTGGCGGGTAAGCTATTGCCATGATCTCCGCTGTGACGGGCGAATTGCGGCGCGTGGGCGACGACCACGTGCAGTTGCAGGTGGGCGCGATCCTCTACGAGCTGCTCGTGCCGGCGGCGGATGTCAACGAGCTCCAGGGGGATGTCGGGCAGACCGTCACGTTCCACACCATCTTCTACCTGGAAGGCGACGCAGTGCGCGGAAACCTGGAGCCGAAACTGATCGGTTTTCTGCGGGCGCCGGACCGCTCCTTCTTCAACCGGTTCACGACGGTCAAGGGCATCGGCCCCAAGACGGCGCTGAAGGCGTTCACGCAGCCGATCGGGCTGATTGCGCAGGCGATCGAGTCGCGGGATGCCAGGTTCCTGGTGGGCCTGCGTGGGATCGGGAAGCGCACGGCGGAGTTGATCATCGCGCAGCTCGCGGGCAAGGTGGCGGAGTTTGCCGTGGGCGTGGCGGCCAAGGCGCCGGCGTCGCTGGCCGCGCGGCGCGACACGTTCGAGGAGGAAGCCATTGCGGGGCTGGTGTCGCTGGGCGAGCCGCGGCCGGTGGCCGAGCGATTGCTGGAGCGCGTGCGCAGGCGCGGCCGGATTTGAAGAACAGCGGCGCGATATTAAGGGAGATGCTGCAGTTGAGGACGGGATGACCGGCGGTACAGTGACCGCCCATGGCGCGGAGATTAGAATAGGTGGAGGAGCTTATGAAGCAATTCAGCCGCATTTCCGTCCATGGCTTCAGGAGACTCGCAGCGATTGAGGGATTGGAACTTCGCCCGCTGACCGTGATGATCGGGGCGAACGGGGCGGGCAAGACCTCACTGCTCGATGTCTTGTCGCTGTTGGCTGCATCGGCATGCGGGCACCTGAACGACAGCATGGCCGAGTTTGGCGGGATTACTTCGATACTGACGCGTGGACGGGCCGATGACCTTTCGGTGGAGCTTCACGTGGATGTTCCACAGAAACCGCCGTGGCAATACGATCTACGGCTTTCACCGCAGGGCCAGGCATATTTGATAGCGAGCGAGACGCTCACCGAGCGGTCGGATTCGGGAGACTTCAAGCACATCGATTCGCGCCATGCGGAGATCCGCTATTACGATCCCACGACCAGGGCGCTGGTGCGTCCCAACTGGGAGCACGATCCGCTGGAGACATCGCTGTCGCAGGTGCCGCGGACGTACCAGCAGCCGGAAGATTTTCGCAGGAATCTGGCCTCGCCGGGGTATTATGCGGCGCTGAACTTCGACGCTTCGCGGAAGGGACCGGTCCGCCTGCCGCAACAGATGCGGCCCACAATGCTCCCGGGCCCCGCGGGCGAGGAACTCGTTTCATGCCTGTACTATCTGCGCGAGACAGCTCGGGACCGATTCGAGGCCATAGAGGATGCACTGCGGGCCGCCTTCCCTGATTTTGAACGGCTGGATTTCCCGCCAGTTGCGGCCGGAACGCTGGCGATGACCTGGAAGGACAAGCAGCTCTCGGAGCGGGTGTTTACACATGAACTCTCGGAGGGGACGCTACGATTTCTATGGCTGGTGACACTGCTGCAAAGCCCGGGGCTGACGGACGTGACGCTCATCGATGAGCCGGAGGTCAGCCTGCATCCGGAGCTGCTGCGCCTTCTGGTGGACCTGATGGCGCGAGGCATCCGCGCGCACGCAGTTGATTGTGGCAACGCATTCCGACCGGCTCATTCGCTTTCTCGAGCCGCGCGAAGTTCTGGTGTGCGATCTGGTCGCGGGCGGAACCCAGGTGACGTGGGCTGATTCCATTGACCTCAATGGCTGGCTGGGCGAGTATGCGCTCGATGAGCTGTGGCGATTGGGACGAGTGGGAGGAAGGGCATGAAGATTTCAGTCCTGATAGAGGGCAAGACCGAGGTGGCCTTCAAGCCCGTCCTAATCGACTTTTTGCAGCGCCGTTTGGCGCGGCGAATGCCACGTCTGGACTTCGTTCCCTGCGATGGCCGGATCCCGAAAGAAGGCAAATTGAGGCGCATCGTGGAGAACCTGCTTTGCTCGGGGAGGCCGCCCGCCGATGCGGTCCTGGCACTGACTGATGTGTACACGGGTACGGTCGAATTCGCGGATGCGGCTGATGCAAAGCAGAAGATGCGAAGCTGGGCGGGGAATAATCCGAGTTTCCACGCGCACGCGGCCCAACATGATTTCGAGGCATGGCTGCTGCCGTATTGGCCGAGGATTCAGGAGTTGGCGGGCCACAACCGCGCAGCCCCGGCCGGGATGCCGGAGAACGTCAATCATGGGAATCCCCCGTCCAAGCGGATTGCGGAAGTGTTTCGAACAGGCTGCGCGGCCGGCGGTATGTGAAACCCCGAGACGGCTTGAGGATTCTGCAGGGGCAGAATTTGCTTGTCGCCGCGGATGCATGTCCGGAACTCAAGGCGTTCCTCAATACGGTTCTCGCGCTCTGCGGCGGAGATTTGATCTGATTGCAGTCGTTACCAACGGAAGTGCGTACCATGCCGCGTGAACGAATTGTCACGGCCGAGTCGCAGGGAGAGGATGAGAATCGCTTCAACTATGCCCTGCGCCCGCAGAGCTTCGCCGAGTACATCGGGCAGGAGACGTTGATCCGCAAGCTGCGCATCGCGGTGGAGGCGGCCAAGGGGCGCAAGGAGCCGGTGGAGCACGTGCTGCTGCACGGGCCGCCGGGACTGGGCAAGACGACGCTGGCGCACGTGATCGCCAACGAGGTCAAGGCGCAGGTACACGTGACCAACGGGCCGGCGCTGACCAAGGGCGCGGACCTCGTGGGCATCCTCACGAAGCTCAATGCCGGCGACGTGCTGTTCATCGACGAGGTCCATCGGCTGCCGGCGATTGTGGAGGAATACCTCTATCCCGCGATGGAGGACTTCAAGGTCGACATCACTCTGGATGCGGGGATGCACGCGCGGACGATCACGATGCCGCTGCCGCCGTTCACGCTGATCGGGGCGACGACGCGCATCGGGTTGCTGACCGCGCCGATGCGCAGCCGGTTCGGCATCGTCAGCCACATCGACTTCTACCAGCCCGAGGCCTTGCACGAGATCCTGCGTCAGAACGCGGTGCTGCTGAAACTGAGCTGCGAGGAGGATGCGCTGTGGGAAATCTCGCGGCGCAGCCGGGGCACGCCGCGCATCGCCAACCGTCTGCTGCGGCGCGTGCGGGATTACGCGGCCGTCGAGGCCAAGGGGAAGGTCACGCTGACGGTGACCCGATTGGCACTGGAACTGGAAGGCATCGACAACCGGGGCCTCGACGATCAGGACCGCGCCTTTCTGCGCACGCTCATCGAGGTCTACGGCGGCGGCCCGGCGGGTGTCGAGGCGCTGGCGGCCACCATGGGCGAGGAAATCGACACGCTGGTCGACGTGGTGGAGCCGTACCTTTTGCAGACGGCGATCATCACGCGAACGCGACAGGGCCGGCGGGCGACGAAGACGGCGTACGAGCATTTGGGGATCAAGTATCAGCCGCCGAAGGAGGAAGGAGATGGGCAGGGGTTGTTTGCGCCGGATGAATGACATTTGGGCTGCAAAAAGCGGGCGGCTGCTTTCCTGCGGAAAGCCAACATGATAGGATTGGATGACCTCAGATGCCGAGGAGCAAATGGATCGATCCAAGGAAGCCGTCGTGCAACGTGTTGCCGAAGCTCATTACGAGCTTGAGCCGGGGATGCAGCGGATCGTTCGCCTTGAGGGTACGAGCCAGGAAGAGACCGATCCGAAGGAGCCGGTGAAGCTTCTTGAGGTGAATGAGGATACGGTACCCGCCGGGATTCGCCCGTTGTTCTTTGGGGCTCACCCGGCATCGGGCGTTTTCTACCCCATCGTGATTATCGAGCTTACGCCTGCGGAGTTTGAGGAGGTTCGTCGTGATCCCTCTCGGCTGCCTAATCGGTGGCGGCTGGGACGCGAAATCCCCAGGCCCTCGTCCGCCGAGGCAGTGTAGCATGGATCGACACCCGGCATGGCGAAGGGCTTACGCCAGGCAGGCTGCGGCCGATCTGCTGGCACGAGAGCACATGCTCTCGCATTCGGAGGTGCCTGACTGCCAGCACCTTCATTTCCTTCAAATGGCCTGCGAGGGGTCTAACTCACGTTTCCGGCACTTTAGGCTGCCTGATCAGCCCAGAAGTCGGACCATAGCCCGCTGTAGTCCAGGCATCGTAGCGCCGCCATCGCTTCGGCATGCCTTGGGGTCCAGCGGGCGCTGTTGAGTTTCAGGCGGTTGCTGACGATCGTCTTGTTGGCGCCTTCGATCAGCCCCGAGCCGATCGGGCGGCCATCGGCCAGACGCTGGCGATACCAGAGGCTATCCAGGTTCGGCTCCAGATAGCCCAGCAGCGAGTCGATGGCTTTGACCTTCTCCTCCGCCGTATGCAGGGCTCTGAGATCCCTGAGGCTTTTGACGTATTGCACCGGCCCCAGCTCGATCAAGCTTTGCAGTTGGGCCTGCGACCAGGGCCGGGCCTGCGGGCTCTTCTCTCCGAACAACGCTTTGCCGCAGCCGTGGATGTGCTGGCTCACGTGGAACACGTCCAGCACCCACTGGGCTTTCTTCCAGCAATGCCCGGCCTGATCCCAGATCCACTTCGCTCCGTCGGCCAGCACGCTCAAGTTTTCATCGTCGATCACCCCCAGCTTGCGGCTCATGCGTTTCCACGCCTGGCCCTGCTGCTCGCACGCCGCCATCGACGCCCAGGCGATCCGCACGCTCGGCTCGGGCAGCACCCGATCCTTCCATTGCTCGGGCGTCGCCGGCAAGCCGGCCTCCCGCTTGCCCACCACGTTCAGCCGAAGATCACGCCATCCTTCGGTGGTGTTGACGGTCACCCCGTCGGTGTAGAACTCCTGATCGCCACAGGCCTGCTGGAACAACTCGGCCGGGCAATCGGACTGGGCGATCCACCGCTGCGCCGCTTGGCCCTCCTCCTCGCTGACCCGCCGGATGGTGTCGTTGCTGACCTTCAGCAAGCACAGCTCTTCCAGACGCTCGGCGGCGGTGTCAAACGACCAACTCATTCCCGCCAACGCCAGCATCCGCCGGGCCGCCGGCGTCGCCATCCCGCTGCCGACCAAACCCGACCACTGATCGAACGGCAGGACATTCTCGTGGCACTTGCCGCAGGCGTAGTACCGCCGGCTCACCTCGAACTCGCCCACCACGGTCAGCAGCGTCTTCTTCGACAGGCCCTTAAAGTAGGCCTTGGCCCCACAGGAACACGGCCGGCTGTTTACCCCTTTTTTTGCGCCTCATCGTGGGCGCTGACCAGCAGGCTGAGCGTTTTCCGCATTTGCTCGAACCCTTTCTCTCGCACGGCCTGCTCCAGCACCGCCATCCCCCGGCCATGCGGAGCATTCCGCATCACCTGTTTCAGTTCGCGATAGTTCAGCAAGGCCTGTTCGGCCACCAGACGTTCCTCGTCGTTCTCCAATCGCATGCAATCCTCCGTGAAATTACCCCCATCACCCTCTCTTGTACCAAAAGTGCCAGAAATGCGCGCTAGACCCCCTGCGAGAAGATATGCAAGGCTTACTTGTGCTGGCAGGGGGTGGATCCGGAGGTATTGCGGACGAGTCACGCCTACATTCGGCATAACCTGCCACGTATTGCCCGCGAGCATCTTTCTCGAGCATCCCGCAGTGGGCGGACGGGCTCAATATGGTTGCTTCGCGCAGTGGCGGTGCTGGCCAGGAAGATCGAGCTCCTCTCGCCCGCGGTTGACGATGCGGGGCGACATCCCGCGAACTGTGAATACCCGTGGCTGGACAACAAAGGAGATGTTGTCGCACCAGTGGACTACAGTTTTGAGTTTGACCTGCTTTACGAAAAAGCAGGGCGATCTCTGTTGAACGTGCTGTACAGATCCATCGATGAACTCGTGGCTGCGGATTGACCGCTGAGCTTGCCTGCGCGAACCCCGCTCACCCCCACAACTCCGCCCCCATCTCTCTCTGGATTCGCCGCGCGATCGCCGTCTTGAGGATTTCGCCCTTGCCGTAGATGGCCGCCAGGTCTTTGGCGCGGGTGATGGCGGTGTAGATGATCTCGCGCGTGAGCAGCGGCTGGGCCGGATCCTCGCCCAGGGCCAGCAGCACCTGCTGATATTCCGAGCCTTGGGCCTTGTGGACGGTGATGGCGAAGGCCAGCTCGTGCTGGGGAAGCGCATCCAGCGGATAGGCCAGGAATGAGCCGCCGCGAGGGAAGAACGCGCGATAGCCGCCCGAGTCATCACGCAGGACGATCCCCACATCGCCGTTGTAGATCTGGCGCACGTGGTCGTTGGTGGTGACCATGACCAGCGCCCCGGCGAAGAATCGCGATCGCCAGCCGCGGTCGAGGCGCGGCGCGAGGATTTCGGCCAGGTATTCGTTCACGCCCGCGGAGCCAAAGCGGCCTTCGCGGACGAGCGTCAGCACGCGGAAGCGGTTGAGGAGCCCGCCGAGCTGGGTCAATTCGGCGCTGCTCAGTATGTCCTCGCTGCGAATACGCTTGCATCGCTCAACAAGAGCGGCGTAGCCGCCGGCCGCGCTGGAGAGGTAGTGATCTGTGGCCCAGGCGCGAAGGGTCTGGCGCCACGACTGGAC
Organism: uncultured Phycisphaerales bacterium; assembly: GCA_963836515.1. GTDB lineage: Bacteria > Planctomycetota > Phycisphaerae > Tepidisphaerales > Tepidisphaeraceae > CAWIJX01. Next base: position 1,293,190 of record CAWIJX010000003.1, on the reverse strand, counting down.
CGCAGGGTCGATGAGCCACACCCCGCCGGGCACATCGCCGCCGGGGATCTTCAGATCCGCGAGCTTCGGCCACCGCAACGATGCCGCGCCCGGCCGGATGGGCTTGAGATGGTGTACGGGCAGCTCATCCACGATGGCGCAGTTCCCGGCGTTGACGGCCGCGGAGACATCCTGGATATGTCGCTGGGAGCGGTAGTTGTGGCGGAGGAGAACGATGTGATTCGTGATTTTCGATTTTCGATTTTCGATTTGGGAAGAGGGAGGCAAGAGGCCAAGGGCGCTCATCGCGTCGAGGAATGGTAGCGAATATGTCTCCGCCGCGTCGGCCGGCAGGAGATTGGCCAGCACCGCGCCGGCCTCGACGGAGGGAAGCTGGTCCTTGTCGCCGAGCAGGATGATCTTCGCATCCGCTTCGACCGCCGCCAGCAGGCGCAACATCAGCTCGACATCGACCATCGAGACCTCGTCAACGATGACCACGTCAGCGGGAACCGGATTGGTCTGGTCAAACTCAAATGTGCCACGAGCGGAGCTGTAGCCCAGTAGCCGATGGACCGTGCTGGCGGAGACATTGGCCAGGGGCGCATCGGCGGGAGCCTGCCGCGCCAGACTCGCCAGGCCGCTGCGAAGGAAGTCGGTGATCCGCTGGGCGGCCCGGCCGGTGGGGGCGGCGAGGCGCACGCGATCCGGGTCGATCCGCAGGCGCAGCAGGCACCGCAGCAACGTGAAGATGATGGATGTCTTGCCGGTCCCCGGCCCGCCGGAAACGACCAGCAGATTGCCGAGAAAAGCCATGGCGACGGCCCGCTTCTGATCGGCGTTCAGTTCGACGGGCTGGCCCTGGTGCAGCAGCGGATTGGCGTCGAGGACATCCGCCAGCGCCGCTTTGAGATCTGTCAGAACGGGCAACGCTGTTTCATTGGCCGCCCGCTGGCGGAGCAGCAGCCTCAGCGTTTGCTCGTGCGTGTAGTATTTGTGGAAATAGACGGCATCGGCGCCATCGACGGTCGCACGGACGAGCGGGCGAAATCGCTCGCCGGTGAGCGGCGCGGGGTCATCGCCGTCGGCCAGCAGGGCCCGCGGAGGCGAGAGTTTCCACCACGCGAGGATCCTTTCGCTCCAAGCCTGAGCATCCGTGGGCGGGAGGAAGCCGGCCAGCCGCGCTGTCAGCGAGCCGGCATTGAGGCGGATGCACAGGCTGCCATCCGTGCGCAGCGAACATGGCCAGGAGCAGCGCGTGCAGCTCGGGCGGGGCAGTGCCCGTCTTTTCGCGGGCGATGTCCAGCAGGTCGCGGATCGTGAGATAGTCGATGATGGGCAGCGCCGCGGGGCGCTGTGCGCCGCCGTAGAGGCCAAGCAGTGCTTCGCCGTCATCGCTGGAGACGATGCGCAGGTCGGTGAGCCGCTGGAGCGTCACCGCTTCGGTCATGGGGCTTTCTCCGCAGTGGCGGCGGGCTGCGTGGTGGCCGACTGGCTGTTGGCCTTGAGCCAGTGGAGCTTGTCGTCGCCGCTGACGTAATAGACGCCGCCGTCCACGGCCTGCCACGAACGGATCTTGGCGGGATCCTTGATCTCCAGAGCATAGTCGAATCGCCCGCTCTCATCGGGCTGCTTCTCATCCTCGCTCTGCACCAGTTTGCGGCTATTGGCCTGCAGGAGATAGCTACCGTTCTCGCTGCCGCCTGAAAGGATGCCGACAGGTATGAGCAGGTACTCGGCGGTGAACATCGCATCGCGGCATGCGGGCGCCGGGAAGTCTGCGGCTCGTTGGGGCGGCTCTGCTCGATCATGTACGAGGTTGATGTTAGATTGGCCAGGCCATACGACATCAGCGCTTCCGAAGACAGCGTATACAGTCGCGAGCCCAGGACACGCAGAGACACCGGTGCGTTGAAGGTCTTGGTTCCCAGCGGGCTTTCGATGGCCGCGCCACTGCGCAGGTCGTGACGGGTCACGAACCTCCCGTTGTCGTGCAGCGCGATGACCTGGTTGTTCCAGGTCAGAAGCTGGTCGTCTTGCGAGAGCCCGACGTAACTGGTGGCGGCAACCTGCCACGTCGGCTTCTCATCCGCGCTCAAGAGGTCCTTTGCGCAGATCGTTGCGGCGGTTGTCCACACCAGTACGCCATCGGGCGAGATGTCGCAGTTGACGGGCGATTGCTGCTGGACGCGGATACTCCTGCGGAAGACCTGGTTGCCGGTGAACGTGTCGATGGCGATGAGCTGCGTGGTCTGCCCGCCCGAGGCGCGGATGACGATGAAATCCTCGCAGGCCGCGCTCTGCAGAACCGTTCGCGTGTCTGGAATGCTCAACTGCCAGAGGACCTGTCCGCTGGCGAGCTCAATGGCCGCCACCCGGCCTGTGCTGCTGATGACGACCAGGCGGTCACTGAGTGGCCGAGATCCGCGCGATACGTTCCTGTTCGTCGCCGGCAGCGGGAGCGGCATCGGCGGCCACGGGCTGGACGGCGACCATGCCACCCATGCGCATCGCCCGGATCTGCGCCTGGGCTTCGGCCGGCGTGGGCGGCTCGGGCGCGGCCGGGGCCTTGCGATCGGCCAGCGGCCCGTCCACCATCGCCGCCGATCGCGAGACATCGATCGTGGGCAGGCCGCTCAATGCGGCACGCCAGCCGGCCGCGCCGTTGCCGCCATCGACCATGGCCACCTCAAGCTCGTTCCACGCCAGAAGGCGCGAGCCGCCCGCCAGCCAATAGATGCCGGTCGCCTGTTGCGCAAGAGCATTGCCGGACCACAGCGGCTTGGCATCGCCCGGCGTAAAGCACGCCAGCTTGCCGTCGGCCCACGCCACGAGGCGGTCGGCGCGGCGGCCACCCTTCAGGTACGCGGGCGGCGCCAGCAGCGACTGCACATTCGGCAGTGCCTGCGGATCGGCAATAAACGGCGGCGCTCGAGCTTGTTGGCCAGACGTTCCTCGGTCGTGCGCGGCGTCGGCAGCACGATCTTCGGCAGGGCCGGCGGCGCCAGCGCCATCCCCTTCAGCGCCTCCACGGCCTCTTTGTAGCTCTGCACCGCCTGGGCATCCTTTCTCGCCAGCGGCTTGCCATCCTCCATCAGCAGGGGCGCGGCGAGCCTGGCGTCGCCGCTGATGGCCACCAGCGCCCGCATGCGGCCAAACGTTCCGTCGATGTCGCCGCACCGCAGGCCGTTGCGGGCCATCGCCTCCAGTACGCCGGCACGCTGCGCATCGCTCAGCCGCGGGCGGGATGTCTCGCTGCTGACCGCCCCGTATTTCCAGAGAATTCGGCGCAGCAGCAGGTTGGCCATGCGCGGCTTGTTTTCCTTCTCGTAGCTGCCGGCCGCGCGGAGCATGGCGGCCGATGCCACATCCATCGCATTGGGATAGGTCTCGGCGAGGTCCAGAAGCTGGTCGGCGGTGGCGTTGGCCATGGCATCGAGCTTGACGCGGGCCTCGGCCGCGATTTCGCGGAATACGTTCGGCGTCTTCTGAATGAGATCGCCGATGCGTCCTTCGGCGATGCGGCCGGCCCGCTTCGGCGCTCCGCCATCGTCGGCCGCGAGAACGAGCTGGCGCATTTGCGGATCGCTGAGGATCTGCTGGTACACCGTGACGGCGGCAGTGGGGTCGGCGGACTCCAGGAACTGGCCGCGCGTGAGGCGATAGCTGATCTGCTGGGATGGCGTTGCCGCGGCGGCTTGGGCGATGTTGAAGAACTCCTCAGCCGAGGCCTTGTCGACGTCGGCGCGTCTCTGGGCAAAGAGCAGGGCATCGCTGAAGACGCGGTCGCGTTCCTTGCCGCTGCGCATGGACTTGACGCCGCCGAGCAGCTCGATGGTCTGATCGAAGTGTTTGCGGCATTCGGCCAGATCGTTGACGTTGAACATCAGCTCGGAATAGACGAGGCGCAATTCGAGGTTCGCGGGATCGGCCTCAATTCGCTGAGCATACTTGCGCTTCAGGTCCCCGAGATCGGTGTAGACGTGGATGCCTTTGGTGCCGGCGACAACGATGTGATCCTGCATGCCGACTATGTTGCCACGATCCTCCGCCGACCACTTGCCGTTCTTCGGGAACAAACCGGCGACGCGGTTCTTCTCCAGATCGATGATGACAAGTCGCTCCTCGTGGGGAATCAGGGCGCGGTTGGTCGTGAGTAATGGGCGACCCTCAATCCTCGGCAGCTCGAGGATATTGCCCAGCGAGTCGTATGACAGTTCCTCCGGATCGTGAGTCGGAGGTTTGCCGGTCCAGTCAAAAGTAGCGAAGAAGCTGCCGGAGCCGCCGCTCGGGTTGACGGTGAAATTGCCGCAGACAACAATCGTGTTGTTGCGGATGCCCAGCAGCATCGTCATGCGATATCGCTTGTTGTCGTCCGAGTGGCTGAACTGCCTCTTGAGCCGCTTGACCAGATGCCCGTCCGCCATGTCGTAGATCAGCAGGTGCCTGCCGTCGATCGGCAGGACGAAGATCTTGCCGTCGTGGACGATCGCGCCGTTGATGTCCCAGGGGCGGATGCTGGTCGTGGTCGGCATCGGCTGGCCGCCGAACCGCATCATATTGTTGAGGCTCGGCAGGACGGTGGGGTTGCGCGGGTAGAGGCTGATCCACGCCGTCGAGCCGCTGTAGGCATCCACCGCGCCGACAGCGCCGAGATTCGTCAGGACGTAAATGCGGCCGCTGGCGAGCGAGAGGTGCGATTCGGTCTCGCTGGGCGTGAAGGCGCCCATGCCGAACGCCATCCCGGTATTGGTCTGTGATGACGCGATGTAGCAGATCCATTTGAAGTTGCCCGTGCGCAGCTCGTAGCAGACGACGTGACAATCCTCCACGCCGGCGCCGTTGCTTCCGCGGGCGATGACATAGACATTATCTCCGACAGCCAGGGGCGAGCCGCCAAAAGTGAAGGCATGCACGTTGCCCGTGTTGTTGGGGATCTGCGCCGGGTCCTTGATCCAGCAGAGCTGGCCCGTCGAGCGGTCGAGGCACACGAGCCGGCTGGTCGAGGCCGCGCCGGGAACGCGCGCCTGCGGCCGGCCCATCACCGCCAGCAGGTGAGTGTCCGTCAGCGTGATGCTGTGCAGGCGCGGTGGCGCTGCATGCCGGGCTGCTCGGGAGGGAACGTGTCTCTCGCCGGCACCGGCACGATGTACTGGCCGTTGCTCTGGGAATAGGACTGCTGCCAGCCGGGCAGCGGGACGCCGCTCTCCAGATGGACGGCGAAGACGCGAAGGCCATCCTGGAAGAACAGCTCGCCGCGGTCGATGACCGGCATGATGTCGGGGTTGGCCGACTGCTCCTGCGCCGGCCGGCCCTGGGTCAGGTCGATGCTGTAGATTTGGGCCGTCGGCAGGACGGAGGCCGACGCCATCAGGTTGCGCGTCTCATCGCCGCCAAAGGTCCGCCACGAGTCGGCCGTTCGCGACGCGGCGATGGGGGCCTTGCGCTGGAGCTGATCCTGAAGTTCCACCACCATGTTGACGTCGCGCCCCCCGATCTTCGCCTGCTCGTTGGGATAGGTTGCCTTCAGATCCGCCAGGTGCTTGGCGGCATCGGCGGCACTGCCCGACAGATGATAGGCGATGGCCGTGCGAAACAGCACGCCGGCTCGCTCCTGCGCACTTGGGTTGATGCCGGCCCGGCCAAGCGTCGGGTGCTTCTGGAGCAACAGCTCGCCGACCCAGGCCGCGCCGGCAAAATCGCCGCCCTCCAGGTTCAGGTCCATCAGTCGGATGCCGGCTTTCTTGGCGGTCTCGGTGACGAAGTACAGGTTCAGGATCTTCTGAAGGACTTCGGGATCATCGGCTCGCGCCTTGTCAAGCATGGCGGCGGCCGCCGGCTCGAAGCGCGTGCGATAGACGGCCAGGCCCTCCTCCGGCCACTGGCAGAGCCGATCGCGCACCGCCAGCGTCACGCCGCTGTAGGTGATGGGCTTCTGATCGTTGTCCGTGGCCGTGGGAACCACGGGATCGCGGAAGTTGCGCAGGATTTCCTGGTAGACATCCGCCGATTTGTGCCATTCCTTCAGCCGCTCCATTCGCTTGGCCAACTCGAACTTGTCGGACGCGGTTGCCGAATCCTTGACATACACGCCGGGCTCTTTGCCCTCGGGAGTGCGGTCGGGCCGCATACGCGCAGCAATCTGCCCGCCGGACTGTGGGCTGATTGCCACAACCAGGAAGACGGCAAGAGCGGTCCATGCGCCCCGATGCGCCAATCGCTTGAGAACGTGCGATGTCATAACGGCTCCAGAAGACTTAGCCGAAGTATTTGATCCACAGCGGGGCCAAACGTTGCACTTCCTCGGGCGAGACGGCGGGTTTTTCCGACCAGATGGCCAGCTCCAAGGCATGCCGCGCCGGCGAGTCGGCCAGCGTATCGCGCTGCTGGGCCAGCATCGCTACCGCGCGCCGCACCAGCCGCATGGCGTTGTCCGTCGCCGCCTTGAGATGCCCCAGGATTTCCTTCAGCAGCTCGGCCTTGTCCGGCCGGTGGTCGGCGGCCGCAGGCTTGGCCCGCCAACAATCGTAGTCCGTCACGAGCGAGACCAGCGCATAGCTCATCTCCGCCTCTCGCGCCAGCTTGGCCTCGGGCATGGCCGTCATCCCGATCAGATCGCCACCCCACAGGCGGTGCATCAGGCTCTCAGCTCGCGTGGAGAACGCGGGCCCTTCCATGCAGACGTAACAGCCGCGGTCATGCACGGCAAACGCCGTGCTCTGCTGCTGGCCGGCCTCGTGCCCGCCCGCCTCGATCAATATTTGACGGAGCACGGGACAAAAAGGTTCGGCGAACTCGACGTGTACGGCCGCCCGCTCGAAGAACGTGCCCGGCCGGCGGCTTGTCTTGTCGATGATCTGATCGGGGATGACCAGGTTGCGCGGGCGGAATTCCTCGCGCAGGCTGCCCACAGCACCGCTGGCGATGATGTGCGTGCAGCCGAGTTGCTTGAGCGCGAAGATGTTGGCGCGCGCCGGAACCTGCGATGGGTTGAGCACGTGTCCCCGGCCATGGCGCGAGAGCAGGAAGACCGACAGGCCTTCCCATTCGGTCTCGATGATGCTGTCGCTGGTGGGTCCGAAGGGCGTGACGATGTCGTGTGGCCGGCCGCGAGTCTCCGCACCGAGTGCCTGGCCCAGGCCCGTCCCGCCGATCAAGCCGATTTTGATGCCGCTCATCACGGCACTTTACGTCGGAAAAGGCTGGTGTTCAACGAATGAGTTGGGAGTAGATAATCGGGCCTGATGAAAACGGCCACACCGTGGGGGTGTCAATTACGTTCCCCCGGCGGCCACTATGATGACCCGCGAATGCTCCGGGAGCTTGACAGCGGGATCCAGAGGGCGCACCAGCCCGTTTTCCACGACGCCCGCCACGGCCAGGGGCCGTCGGCGATCAAGGCTGAGGTAGGTCTCCACAGGCGAGAGGGGCGCATCGGGCGGCAACTGGGGCGGAGCCAACCGCGGTTCAGCGGCAATCTGCTCGTCTCTGGCACGACGCTCGGGGCTGCGACGATCAACTTCAGGGGTCGCCATAGGGTTGTTCCTCTCAGTACGCGGTAATCACGAAGATGGGCAAGTCGCCCATCTCGCCGAAGACGTCTGGGACCTCATCATCCTCGCGGTCATACCGCCATATCACCCAGATTCTCCGTCCGGCCGGCGTTGCGGCAAACATCTCGAGAGAACCGTCCCGTCGCTCCCGCAGGCTCAAGACACGATCGAACGCGGCCTCGACCTCCGCCGCCGACAGACTGTGGGCATCGATCTTCACCAGGTTCCACTCGATCCACTTGAATCGTCTCATATTCTCTTCACAGGATTATACGGCGTTACCGCGCAGGAAGCACATTGATGGCGAGGTGCCGCTCAAGCAGCCCTCATAGGTAAGGCTAGCTTGGTCTCAAAGAAACGGGCCGAAGGGGAGCCACCACCTTTCGGCCCGTCAAATCGCTGAATTGTCAGCACAAAATAGCGATCCCGTCCCGATCATTCAAGAAGCGAGCGAACAAGTGACAGGAGTTGCCCCCAGATGGCCGGATCGCGCCGGGCATAGATGAGGTTGGTCTTCAGCCAATCGAGGGGGTTGCCGATGTCGTGCCGCCGGGCTTTGAGGACGATGCCATGCACCGGTTGCTCGCGCCAGTCTGCGCAACGCATCCGTGAGCTGCACTTCGCCGCCGAGGCCGGGCTGCGTCTTTTCCAGGCAGTTGAAGACCTCCGGCGTGAGGATGTATCTGGCTGCGATCGCCAGCCGGCTCGGCGCCTGGTCGGGCGAAGGCTTCTCAACCAGCGTGTCGATGCGCAGGATTCCCGGCCGAATCTCCCGGCCGCCGACGATGCCGTAGCGGCCGACCTTTTCCGGCGGCACTTCCTCCAAACCAATGACGGCCGTGCCGAGTTCGCGATACGAATCGACCAATTGCCGTGCGGGCAGCAGATCGCCGCTGAAGATCGCGTCGCCGAGCATGCACAGGAACGGCTTGTCGCCGACGTGCTGGCGGGCCTGGTAGACCGCATCGCCCAGCCCGCGCTGCACGGGCTGGCGAACGGAGTGGAACTTGACGCGCCCAGCAAGCTCATTGATCGACGCCAACAGCGACTGCTTGCCCGAGCTTGCAAGCCGCTGCTCCAGCTCAATGTTGCGGTCGAAATGGTCTTCCAGCGCCGCTTCTCGCGCGAGGTGATCAGCAGCACGTCACCGATCCCCGCCGACGCCGCCTCTTCGACGACGTACTGAATCGTCGGCCGATCCAGGATCGGCAGAAGCTCCTTGGGCACCGCCTTGGCGGCCGGCAACATGCGCGTCCCAAACCCGGCGGCTGGAATGACTGCTTTGTGAATCATGCGATCCTCAATCAACGCCAGCAGAACGAACCACAGATTCTGCTACAAGAAATCTGTGTCCATCCGTGTTCATCTGTGGTTTCTCTCCGGTTCCTCTCCGGACCTCAGTGCTCCCGGATCATCGGCCGAAACACCGTACACCGGATCTCCGCCAGCGCGTCCGAGAGCTGCTGGTATTGCCGCCCATCCTTGTAGAGCCCGATGATCGCGCCACCCGATCCGCAGAACTTGGCGCTGGCGCCCGTGGATCGCGCCACCTCCACCATGTGGAGGTTCTCCGGCGCGATGTTCATGATGGTCCGCCGCAGGTCGAAATTGGCGTCCATGACGGCGGAGAGCGCTTCCCAATCGCTTCGCATCAGGGCCTTGCGGCCCTGGTCGGTTATTTCGCGGAACTTCTGCATGGCCGCCAGGACCGCCGGGTCGCCCGCGTCGAACAGCGCCCGGAGGTTTCGGTGAGGGATATCGCTGATCTCCGCGCGCGATGGGTCATAGGCGATATAGAACGGCGGTTCCTGCGGGGGCGACAGCGGCTCGTAGATCCCATAGCCGTGCGTCTGGAGATGCGCCCGGTCGAAATCCATGTACACGATGCCTTCGTAAACCTGGATCACGCGGTCCTGCAGGCCGGCGTTGATGTTCAGCTCATCCTTCTCGGCCGACAGGATGAGGCTCGGAAGCAGGTGCTTGGGAATCTGCACGTCGTAGAACTGCATCAAGGCACGCATGGTGGCGGTGACGATGGCGCTGCTGCCGGCCATTCCCACCAGCCGCGGGATGTCGCTCTCATACGAGATGGTGAAGCTGCGCTCGGGGACATCGATCTGGCTCTGCTGGCAGTAAGCGTGGAATTTCTTCATGGCGGCCTTGATCAGGCGCATGCCGCCGTAATAGCCGTGCAGCTTGAGGTCGCGCATGAACTCGCCGACGCTGCTGAAGCGGCCGAGGTCGCCGCTGCCGGGAACGATCTCAAAAAAAGGGCTTTCCCAGAGTCGCACGGTGGCCCGGAAGTTGCGAACAATGCACGAGATGGTCTTGCCGAAATAGCCGTCGGAGGGATTGCCGACAACGCCTGCCCGCGCGTGTGCGTGCGCCGTGATGATCATGACAAGATCCTTCCGTGGTAGGGTGGGCGCGGCCCACGTCCATTTCGGCCAACGAAGATAACTGAGGCCGTGTCAGCTTGCCAGCCTGACAACACGGAACAAATCCTTTCACTTGTGCCGCCGCCCGCGATTGCTATCCTAAGCCCCACGGCAAATACTATGACCAAGATCACGAACCGCTTGTGGGTGCCGTTGAGTTCGATGGCCTTGCTTCTGACCTGTTGTGCGCAGCCATCGAGTCAACAGCCGGTTTCTTCCAACAACAAGACCGAGACAACCATGTCCATCAAAAAATCGGATTTCGGAAAGACCAAGGACGGCCAGGCCGTCGAGCTTTACACGCTGACGAACAAGAACGGAATGGTTGCCAAGGCGATGACCTACGGCACCATCCTCACCGAGCTTCACGCCCCCGACCGCGACGGCAAGATGGCCGACGTGGTCCTCGGCTTCGACAACTTCCAGCAGTACGCTGCCGGCCACCCGTTCTTCGGCGCGATCGCCGGCCGATATGCCAACCGCATCGCCAGGGGCAAGTTTACGCTCGACGGCAAGGAGTACACGCTGGCCACCAACAACGGGCCGAATCACCTCCATGGCGGCAACGTCGGATTCGACAAGAAGATCTGGAAAGCCCGGCCATTCGAAACACCAGCCGGCCCGGCCGTCGAGTTCACCTACACCAGCCCCGATGGCGAGGAAGGCTATCCCGGCACGCTTGCGTGCAGCCTCACCTACACGCTCACCAACGACAATGCCCTCAAGCTCGACTTCAAGGCGACCACCGACAAGCCGACCGTCGTGAACCTCACCAACCACAGCTACTTCAACCTGGCCGGCGCGGGCAGCGGCGATGTGCTCGGCCACGAGATGATGATCAACGCCGACAAGTACACGGTGCCCGATGACGGCCTGATCCCCACCGGCGAGATCGCCCCTGTGGCCGGCACGCCGCTCGACTTCACCAAGCCCATGCTGATCGGGGCGCATCGCCCAGATCAAGATCGGCGGCTACGACCATAACTACGTGCTCAACAGCGGCGGCGGCAAGCTCGCGCAGGCGGCCGTCGTCCGCGACCCCAAGAGCGGCCGCACGATGGAAGTCCTGACGACCGAACCCGGCATCCAGTTCTACAGCGCCATCGGCCTGAAATCCCAAGGCATCGGCGGCGCCTACGGCAAAGCCTATGGCCTGTGCCTCGAAACCCAGCACTTTCCCGACTCGCCCAACAAGCCGGCGTTCCCGACAACTGCGCTGCGCCGGGGCAGGTCTACACCACGACCACCATCTACAAGTTCACGGCGAAATGACTCGGCGCGGGTCCGTGGTCCGTTGTCCGTCGTCAGTGGTTGGGTCCGTGGTTCGGTGGTCAGTGGATCCGCCACTCGGGTCTTGCGACTCGCCAGGCTCTGGCAACTGACCAAAGGACCAATGACCCGTCCACGGACAACGGACCACCGGCAACTGACGGTCTGTCGCGGCGAACAGGATCGCGGGATCCCCGCCATCCCTTTGTCTTTTCCTTTTCAGGACTTGCATTTATTACCGCTCTGCACTATCGTTATTTCGTTTACTGTTGGCCCGCTGCGCGTGCGGCGGGGAAGGAACCCTGTTATGACCCGCCATCCGGCCCGAAAGCTGGAGACGTGGTGTCCAGGTGGAGTTTTTGGATGATTACGACTCAGGAAAAGACCCAGGTTGTCAGCGATTACAGGATTCACGAGAAGGACACGGGCTCGCCCGAAGTGCAGATCGCACTGCTGACCAAGCGCATCACGCAACTGACCGAGCACCTCAAAACGCACAAGAAGGACCATTCTTCGCGCCGCGGGTTGCTCAAGATGGTCGGGAAGCGCAACAGCCTGCTGAAATACCTGACCAGGGAAGATCGAGCTCGCTATCAACAGGTCATCGGACGGCTGGGGCTGCGCAAGTAGCCCCTGTGGGAGTTGGCGGCGGAGATCGGCCTCGGCTCCGCTTCAAGTCCCGCGCGTCGCGATGCTTACAAGCCACAGATGCACACACCCGCGCATTCATTTTTGATTTTCAATTTTTGATTTTCGATTGGCAATTCCAATCAAAAATCGGCAATCAAAAATCGAAAATGCACGCCCGGATCTGTCCATCTGTGGTTTATGGAACTAAACCATTCCGGGGCCACAGAGGACTGTCTACATGCAAGCGATTCGAGTTGAGCGGGAAATTGGGGGCAAGCAGTTGTGCATCGAAACAGGAACGCTGGCCAAGCTGGCCGACGGCGCGGTGACCGTGCAGTATGCCGACACCGTTGTCTTCGCCGCTGTCGTGCGGGCCGAGCCGCGGGAAGGCATCGACTTCTTCCCGCTCCAAGTTGACTACCGCGAGCGGCGTGCCGCAGCCGGCAAGTTCCCCGGCGGCTTCATGAAACGCGAAGGCCGGCCCACCACCAAGGAAATCCTGACCGCGCGCCTCGTAGACCGGCCCCTCCGGCCGCTCTTCCCCAAGGGATTCATGGACGAGGTGCAGATTCACCTCAACGTCCTCGCCGCCGATGCCGAATACGATCCCGACGTTCTGGCCGGCATCGCCGCCAGCGCTGCGATATCGATCAGCGATATTCCGCTGCTGCACCCCATCGCCCACGTGCGCGTCGGGCGCGTTGATGGGCAATTCGTCATCTTCCCTTCGCAGGAACAGCTTGAAAAGAGCGACCTGGACCTGGTCGTCGCCGGGACCAAGCACTTCGTCGGCATGATCGAGGTCGGCGCCAAGGAAGTGCCGGAGGATGTCGTCGCCGACGCCATCGAGTTCGGCCACAAGCACGTCGTCGAGATCGTCGGGATGATCGAAGAGCTGATGAGCAAGGCCGGCCGCCAAAAGGTCGGCGAGGTCCACCAGCCCGATCCCGAACTCGTGGAGCAGGTGCGCAAGCTCGTCACCGATCGTATTCGCGAGGTGAAGGGCAAGCCCGGCAAGCACGATCGCGGCGACGCCATCAAGCTGATCATGGACGATGCGGTGCTCCAACTCGCTCCGCCATCGACGGATCCCAACACGCCGTATGGGGCGATGGTGGCCAGTCGCGAGCGACAGAAGCAGATCCGCGGCATCTTTGTGGAGATCGAGGAGGAAGTGACCCGCAAGGCCATCATGGAAGGCGTTCGCCCCGATGGCCGCGATTACACGACCATCCGCCCGATCTCGTGCGAGGTGAGCGTGCTCCCGCGCGTACACGGTTCGGCGATCTTCTCCCGCGGCGAGACGCAGTCGCTCTGCACCGTGACGCTGGGCACGGCGGGTGATGAGCAGGTTGTCGATGGCCTCATGGATGAATACGCCCAGAAGTTCATGCTGCACTACAACTTCCCCAGCTACAGCGTGGGTGAAGTTCGCCCCATCCGCGGGCCCGGCCGCCGCGAGATCGGCCACGGCGCGCTCGCCGAGCGCAGCCTGCTGGCCGTCATGCCCACCATCGAGAAGTTCGGCTACACCGTCCGCGTCATCAGCGACATCCTCGAGAGCAACGGCTCATCGTCGATGGCCAGCTCGTGCGGCGGGTGCATGGCGCTGATGGACGCCGGCGTGCCGATTACCAAGCCCGTGGCCGGCATATCGGTCGGACTGGTCCAGGAGGGAAACAAACACGTGCTGCTGACCGACATCATCGGCGAGGAGGACCACTTCGGCGACATGGATTTCAAGGTGTGCGGCACGCGCGACGGCGTGACCGCCATCCAGCTCGACATCAAGACCGAAGGCCTGTCCCACGAGATCATCCGCGAGGCTCTCCACCGCGCCAAAGAGGCGCGGCTGGTCATCCTCGAAAAGATGGCGGCGGTCCTTCCAGGGCCGCGCCCGGAGATCAGCAAGTGGGCGCCGCGCCTGCTGACGATCAAGATCAACCCCGAGCTGATCGGCAAGCTGATCGGCCCCGGCGGCAAGAATGTCAAGAAGCTGCAGGAAGACACCGGGGCCACCATCGAGATTGAGGACGACGGCACGGTCTACATCAGCTCTACCGAAGGTGGCGCGGCCGAGCGAGCCCGCGACCTTGTTGAAGCGATGACGGCCGAGGTGAAGGTTGGGACCATCTACAACGGCAAGGTGGTGAGCATCCGCGAGTTCGGGGCATTCATCGAGATCGCGCCCGATACCGACGGCTTGTGTCACGTCAGCGAACTGTCCGACCAGTACGTCAACGCCCCCGAGGACATTGTCAAGCTCGGCGATGAAGTGCGGGTGAAGGTCATCCTCATCGATGACCAGGGCCGCATCAAGCTGTCGCGCAAGGCCGTGCTCAAGGAGGAAGGCAAGAGCGACCCTGTGCCCGAAGGAGTTGGCGCCGGCCGTGACGAGGACCGCGGTGATGGACATGGACATGGTGGGGGTGGAGGCCACGGCGGAGGTGGGCGTCGTGGTGGCGGTGGCGGCCATGGTGGCGGTGGTGGTGGGCGCGATCGTGGCGGCCGCGGCGGTGGTGGCGGGGGCCGTGGCGGACCTCGCTGAAGCATGCATCAGCCTCGAAACGCAGACAGCAGGCCGAGCCGCCCATGCCACGCATGGGCGGCTCGATTTCTGCGCTGGACTTCCCGCCATCCCGGAATGTTGTGAAACAAAATGGCTATCGGCGGCGTTGGTAATTAGAATAGCTGCGCAACTTGGGCTCAATACCCATGTGCATCTGAAGCGGAAGCGTCAGCGCCCGCTCACGTGCAGGGCTGGCGATGACGCTACCGCTTCAGAATGAAGTCTCATGCCGGGAGACGCTCATGTCCGTGGAATCCGCAAACAGCATCGAGCCGCTCGAATCCCGCCTGTTTCTCGCCGCCACGCCGGCATTCCAGTTTGGCGTAAACCTCGGCGCCGGAGTCGTCTACAACGACTCCCTGGCCGCTGATGCCCAGGGAAATTCCTACGTCGCCGGCAACATGCACGGCGATATTTCCATCGCCAAGTATGACCGTTCCGGCCAGCGGCGGTGGCGTTACATCTTCGGCAGCACCGGCTTCGATGCCGCCATGGGCGTGGCCGTCAACACGGACGGCTCCGTCTACGTCACGGGTCTCTTTTCCAAGACCGTCAACTTCGATCCCGGCGACGGCCAGTTCCTTCTCAAGAGCGCGGGTGATACCGACGGCTTCTTGATGAAGCTCGACAGCGACGGTGAATTCATCTGGGCGCGTCGTTTTGGTGGGAAGATCGCCGACCAGGGCTTGAACGTCGCCGTTCACAACGGCCACGTCTACCTGACCGGCCTGCAGCAGGGCCTGCCGACGAGGGGCGCGTTTTCCATCGGGCCGCAGATCAAGGGCGTCAACCACTTCCTGGCGCTGGTCAACGGCAATGGCCAGTTGCAGTGGGCGCGCACCATCAGCAAGGTCGGCGGCGGCGAGTCGGCCGGCATCGCCGACATCGCCCTCGATTCCAAGGGCTACATCTGGGCCACCGGCGCCTATCACGGCACCTATGATTTTGGCACCACGGCGGACCCCATGCCACTGACCAGCGGCTCGGACATGACCATCTTCCTCTGGAAACTGAACGGCCGGGGCGCCACGATTGGCGCCGCCAACGGCGGCGACGGCGACATCGAGGTGCATGGCCTGGCGATCGATCCCAAGGGCTTTGTCTATGTGACCGGCGGCTTTCGCGGCGAGGCAGTCTTCAATCCCAACAATCACCTGCCCGGCGACACCGTCAACAACAGCAAGGACATGTTCCTCGCCCGGTACAACAAGGCGTGCGTGCTCAACTTCGCCAAGGGCTGGGGCACCGAGAGCGACGACATCGGCGAGTCGCTGGCGCTCGATACGGCCGGCAACGTCTGGATCAGCGGCTACACCACCGCGCAGGCCCAGCAGGTCATGGCGGTCGAGAAGTGGACGCCGGTGACCGTCAACCGGGCTTTCAGCACCGCCAACCAGGTGTTCGCGGGCCGCACCGGCGGCTGGGCCACCGGCTGGAGTATCGCCACCGGCGGCGGTCTGGTGTATGCGCTGGGCACGTTCTCGGGCACCGTCGATATCGACCCGACGCTCGGCGTACACACCGTCAAAGGCTCGGGCGTCGCCCTCATCTGTCTCCGGTAGGGTGGGCATTGCCCGGGCATTGCCCACCAGGGTGGGCATTGCCCACCAGACCGCACCCAACGCCCGCCGCCTCGCCTGCCTCGCCCCTAAAACTTTCGCAAAGCACATCTTGAAAGAATTCCGCCGCGCGGTTACTTTACGGGTCTTGGCCTGCCAAGGGTCGAGGTCCGCGCCTCTCGTCGGCTGCCGCCGATGTCGGCAGACAGCCGCTGGCGCGCGATTTTGTTTCTGAAACTTCAAGCGAGTCAAAGCCCCATGGCGAAGGCGGCATCTTGGCGGTCGTCTGCGTTCGGGCTGCCGGCCGGCGAGGCCGTTTGAGATTGGAGCAAGTCATGGCAATGTCACAGGCAGAACTGGTCAAAGCGCTGGTCAACGCGGGCGTTCATTTCGGGCACCGCGTCAGCCGCTGGAACCCCAAGATGGAACCCTATATCCACGGCAAGCGCAACATGATCCATATCATCGACGTGAAGGAGACGATCAAGGGCATCCTTCGCGCCAAGAAGCTCATCACGCAGATCGTCGCTACCGGCAAGGACGTCCTCTTTGTCGGCACGAAGCGGCAGGCGCGCCACGCCATCGAGGAAGAGGCCAAGCGATGCGGCATGCACTATGTCTCCGAACGCTGGCTCGGCGGCACGCTTACCAATTTCCGCACCATCCGCTCGCGCCTCAACCGTCTTGAGGAACTCGAAAAGCTCTGGGAAACGGGCCAGATCGAAACCTATTCCAAGAAGATGAAGGCCACGCTCTCCCGCGAGATGAAGAAGATCAAGACCAACCTCGAAGGCATCCGCAGGATGGAACGGATGCCGGGGATCATGTTCCTGGTCGACACCCGCCGCGAGCACATCGCCGTGAAAGAGGCCCGCAAGCTCGGCGTGACCACCATCGCCATGATCGACACCGACAGCGATCCCGATCTGATCGATCTGCCCATCCCCGGCAACGATGATGCCATGCGGGCCATCGAGATCATCAACCACGAGTTGGCCGACGCCATCATCGAAGCCAAGGTCGGCCGCACTGAGAAGTCCAGCGAAGAGCCCGCCGCCGCCGGCGCCCGCAGCGCCGTCGCTCGTCCCGCGCGGCGTTCCGCGCCGATGAGCAGCCCGGCGCCGAAGCGCCCGCCGCGCCCGCAACCGCTATCGAGGCGCCGGCCGCAGCCCCTCTTCCTGAGCCGGCCGCTCCCGTCCCCACCGCCTGACCGTCCCTGGTTGGCCTGATACCTGTCGGGGCGGCGAACATGCCGCCCCGCTATCCTTCATAGACACGAACGAGAAAACGGAGAATACCCATGGCGGAAATCACCGCGAAACTGGTTAACGAGCTTCGGGCCAAGAGCGGCCAGGGCATGATGGAATGCAAGAAGATGCTGGCCGAGACCGGCGGCGATGTCGAGAAAGCCATCGACGGCTTCCGCAAGAAGGGCATCAAGACCAGCATCCTCAGCCGCGAGGCGAAAGAGGGCCGCATCGCCATCGCGATCAGCGCGGATGGCAAGACGGCCGTCGCCGTCGAGGTCCTCTGCAACACCGACTTCACCGGCAAGAGCGAGCCGGTGGCCAAGGTTCTCGCCGCCGGTACGAAGCTCCTGCTGGCAGATGGCGCTGCCAAGGTTACCGAAGATGCCGCGGTCAAGGAACTCGTCACGCAGGCCGCCCAGCAGACCGGCGAAAACGTGCAGGTCGGCCGCACGCCCGTCATGAGCAATCCCGCCGGCAAGGTCGGCGCCTATCAGCACTACACCGGCAAGATCGCGGTCCTGGTGGCCGTCAGCAGCAACGCCGGCGACGAGCTGGTCAAGGACATCTGCCTGCACATCGCCGGCCACAATCCGCCTCCGCTGGCGCTGACGCGCGACGGGATGCCCCCCGAGCTTGTCGCCAGGGAGCGCGGGATTGCCGTCGAGCAGGCCAAGGCTACGGGCAAGCCGCAGAACATCGCCGAGAAGATCGCCGAGGGAAAAATGCGCACGTTCTACGAAGAGCGCGTGCTCCTCGACCAGAAGTTCGTCAAGGACGACACCAAGACGATCGAGCAGCTTCTGAAGTCGGCCGGGGCGACGCTGGAAAAGTTCGTGCGCCTGGAAGTGGGCGGGGCGTAATCTGAAATCTGAGCTTGGGAATTTGAAATCACTCTTCGCGCCAGGGCAATCGCATTTGAGCTGTAGGGGCGGCTTTAGCCGCCGGGAACGGTCGCTCCGGCGGCTAAAGCCGCCCCTACAAGTAACGCGTGACGCAAATGCGATTGCCCTGTCTTCACGCCGCTGGCATTGCTGGTGGCGTGATTGCTTTGGATACGCCTGCGTATAATGCAACGGTTTCTCGGAGTCTTCCCTTGCCGACACGCACGCTCGTCATAGGCGACATTCACGGATGTCCGATCCAATTCGACGCATTGCTCGCCGCCGTGGCGCCCTCTGCTGCGGATCACGTGGTCCTGCTGGGCGACTGCGTTGACTGCGGCCCTGACTCCGCCGGAGTGCTGAACCGCGTGCTGAAGCTGGACCGGTCGCTACATGTCACGACATTGATGGGCAATCACGAGCAGATGATGCTCGCCGCCCGTGATTCGCACGAGAAGCTCGCCGATTGGCTCTTGAATGGGGGCGATGCTACGCTGCGGTCGTACGGGGGAGTACGCGGGTCTCTCCGCGACGTCCCTCGCGAGCATTGGGATTATCTTGCCAATCGCACCGTCGGTTTCTGGGAATCCGACACCCACATCTTTGTCCATGCCAGCGCATACCCCGATTTCCCAATGGTCGAACAGCCCGACTACATGCTGCGATGGGAGCGATGTGACAAGATTCTCCCGCACCAGTCCGGGAAAGTGATCGTGTGTGGGCATACCCCGCAGACATCCGGACGCCCCCTAAACCTCGGACATGCGATTTGCCTGGATACGCATGCCTGCGGCGGCGGGCCGCTGACGTGCATGGAGACAACCAGCGGGCGAATCTGGCAGGCTGCTATTGACGGTCGCGTAACACGAGCCCATATCTCCGACTTTGATGCCGGTGTAACCTAACCATTTCGCGACGCACTCCAACCGTTTGCTATCCATCACCTCCGCGCGGCCGCGAGCGATTCGACAAGCTTGCCTTTTCGCCCAAGCAATATATCCGCGAACCGCGCCAGCCCGACATGCGGCACCGCGCCACGGCGAAGCCTGAAAATCTCTTCGACGCAATCGCGCTCAATGCCCGGGCCGCGCCACACAGCCAGACATATCAACGCGGCTGCCGGTGCGCGGCTCATCCCGCCGCCACAGTGGCACAGGACGATCCCCTCGGCGCTTCGAATTCTCTCCGCGAACTCGATGATCGAAGCAGCGTCGGCCGACACTGGCGCGACCTCGATCAGCCCATTCTGCTCGGCCCATCGTTTGCGGCTCATCGCCCGCTCGATCAACATCACGTCGCTCGGGACCGCGACTTCCACATCGTCAAACGTCAGATCAAGTCGGGGCGCCACGTCTGCCTCAACACCGAACTCGCGGCTGCCGTGAATGGAGATGATCGCCGCCACATTTGGCCTGCCCCGGAGGAACATCGCGGCTTCGGAGCATCCAAAGATTGCCATCGGCGGATGATCCATCGAACGCCAAAGTAGATTCCGACGGTGTAGAACGCAACACCGCTGGCCAGCTTCAGACTGCACAAAAAGACGCCCCGCGATTCGCCGTTGCCGGCTCTTCGCGGGGCGCTCTACAGTTACCCGCGATAGCCTTCTGAGGGGTCTAGCACGGGCTGATTACCACGTCACACCAGCGTTACGCTGGCAACTACTCCTATATACTATCGCCGGTGAATTCTCAGGAGTCAAGGAAATACCCATCGCCAAGCGGAGTGCCCTCATGTATTGCGCCAACAGGTTAACATAAACTGCTGATCCAGCTTCAGATACCGCTTGCAGGAATTGCGCAGGTTCGCTACTTCGTTGAGCTTGTGAAATGCCGATTCGCTCGGGCCGATAACCATCGCGATTTCACACCAGGCGCCTTCCGCCTTGCTGATCTCCAGCGCCGGCCAGAAATCGTTGTCTCCAGTGACAAGGATGAGCCGCTCCGCTTCCTTGTGACACGCTGCCTGCACAAGCCGTGCGGCGGCGCCAACATCCGTTCCCTTCTCCGTATACGCGGTGTACCGATGGCCGCACTTGTAGCATTCCACCTGCCGCGGCTGATGCCTACCGAGATGTAGCGTCACTCCGGCCATGCCGCGAATCTTGTTGAAGTCGCCGGTCTGCTTCCGGTATCGCCGCTCGTCGGAGGCGCGGTTGTAGGGCGCGGTGAAAAAATGCGCGTGCAGCAACCGCGTTCCAGCGGCCAATGCCGCAAAGAGCTTCTCGAAATCAATGTCATCGCGCCCAAATGCCTCCAGACACCGGTGATCCAGATTCGTTCCGTCCACGAACAGCAACGGCGTGGGCAATTCGAGAAGGTGCGGCGATCTCGTCAATTCCGATGTCACGCCGGGAATGGTACTGATGACCCGCAATGCAGTCGAGCTTTGGCGCACTGTCGTGCGCCGATCTTTAGTCCTGCTGCGTGGTCTGGTTCTCAACGCATCATCACGCAGAGATCTCCGCAATCGCCTGCCCCACCGCCTCCTCCACCATCGCCACCACATTCTCCGGCGGCGTCCCCGCCTGGATCGCGTGGCTCGGCGCAGATGTATCCGCCGCCTTTGCCCAAGACCGTCTTCAGATGCGCCACCTCCGCCCTCACTTGCTCCGCGCTCAGCCGGGGCAGCACCTGCTGCACGCTCACGCCGCCTTGAAACGCCAGCCGGCCGCCAAAGTCAGCCTTGAGCTTTTCCGGCCGCATGTCCGCACATTCCACCTGCACCGCTTCCAGGCAATCCACGCCCGCTTCGATCAGGTCCGGCAGCAGCCCATGCACCGACCCATCGCTGTGATGGATCACGAACGGCACGAACTCGTGCGCGATGCCGCACAGCCGCCGGTGAAACGGCATTACCATCTCGCGATAAGTCGCCCGGCTGAACATCGGCCCCTGCTGCGTACCCAGATCATCCGCGATGTACACCGCGTCGATCTCCCCTCGCGCCGTCTCCAGCGATCGGCACAGCGCCATCTGATAATAGCTTGTGATCCGCTCCATGGCCGCCAGAACAAGCTGCGGCTCGGCCAGCATGTACTCCAGCGACCGCTCCAAGCCCATCATCCATTGCAGCGTCTCCAGCGGATTGCCGCCCCAGAGAATTCGGGCATACCGATGCTCGGGATCACGCTGATGGATCTCCTGCATCAACCCGCGATAGTCCAGGTGATCCGCGCTCGGCCAAACATGCCGCTCGATATCCTCGACTTTTTCGGCCGTCGCCAACGGTTGATAGTCGAACTCGTTGTAGCTCCCCGTCCCATAAGACATCGCCTTATTCGTCCAGCCCCAGATGCTCGTCGATGGCGGCAGCGCGGGGCCGATGTACGCCGGCCGAAAATGCCGGATATCGCAGGTGAGGTCGTGCAGCTTTTCGTAATCGAGCCCCCACTGCGCCAAGTACGCATCGAGCGCCTTACGTGCCGGCGGCTGCGGCCCAAAACTCCACGAAAACCCCGGCCGATCCGCCTCGCGATGCCGCAAGCTCAGGATGACGCGCTCCCGCGAAGACAGCCGACTTTCCATTTGTTCTCTCCGCTGATCGCCAGCGATCACGCCCAACTGAACCTATCATAATGCTCTGCCGTGCGAAGGCGAGGGGACGCCGCGGACGCTGCAAAGTGGCAGCGGCGTCTCGCCGCTGGTCGGGCGGAATGCGGATTCGTGTGCTTCCCTTTTCCGCCCGTGGCAGGGAGAATATCAGGAGATGTTTGGCGATGGATCATTGTCCTTTCGGGAGTTCCTCATGCGTGAGCCGCTGCCGCTGGCCACCATTCAGGACGCGGTGCTGCAGTTTCTCCGCGGGCATGATGATTGCGCTCTCTTCGCGCGCAGGCCGTGAACGCTTACGTCGATGAGCCGCGTATGACGCAGGACGTTGATCTTCTCTCGCCTCGGGCGGAAGAACTGGCCCAGGAGCTGCGCCTTTTTGAGCGAGCGTTTCCATATTGCCGTCCGAGTGCGGGAGGTCGGGGAAGGGCGCGGATACCGAATCTTCCAGATTCAGAAGCCCAGGAACCGCCACTTGGTTGACGTCCGCCCGGTTGATGCGCTGCCGCCCTCGCGAAGGGTGATGGATGTGCTGGTGGTCGCGCCGAGGAACTGATCGCCGGCAAGGTCATCGCATATCACCATCGCCAGGGGAATCCCAAGTCTTTCACCGACCGCCGCGATCTGGCCGTGCTCCTGCTGCGTTTCCCGAAGCTGAAGTCTGAGATCGGCCCGGTGCGCCAGCGGCTGGCCGCCGCCGGTGCCGACGCGGCCGTCCTTGCGACGTGGGGGGATATCGTTCGAGAGAAGATCTCCCGCCAGCGGGACGAGGACGAGTTTTAGGGTCTTTCCCCCAGCGAATACAGATACGCCAGCAGACACATCTTCCCACGCATGCTTTGCTGCGGCGTGAACTCGTTGTTCGCGAAGCAGTACGGCGCCTCCCACAGCGCCTCGCCGTGCGGCCAATCCTTCCACGCCGGGTAGCCTCTCTTGGCATAGAACTGCGGGTCGAACATGTACCCGCCGCCCCAGGCGTCGGCGTTCATGTACGGCGTGTGGCCGGGGTGTACGCCCGGCACGCCATCATTCCGGCCGCAGGTGAAGATCTGCTGCGGGCAGCGGCTGCCCAGCCCGGTCATCTGCACCGCGTTCATCGGGTTGCGCCCCAGGCCCCAGTCGGCTTCGAGAACCAGCGCCTTGAGCAGCGCTTCCTTCTCGGCCGGGTCGGTCGAGATCGCATGCGCGACGCAGACCGTCTGCACCTCCTGCGTGCTCTGGAACCAGCCATAGGTCGTGTTGCTGCTGCGGCGCGACGGCCACTTGTTGCTGTTGGCGACGTTCTTCTTCATCGCCTCGTTGGTGATCGCCGCCTTCATGTTCGCCACCAGTTCGGGATAGTGGATCGGCCGGACGTTGTTCTTTGCGCACAGCAGATACCCGGCCGCGCCCCAAAGCTGGTTGCCCTTGCCATTGTCGATCTCCGACGTCGGCGTCTTGATCGTACATTCCTTGGCCATCGCATCTTCGTAGGTCTTGTCTCCGGTGACATTGTAGAGAAACGCGGCCGCCATGAACTTCAGGTCGTGCCCGCGCATCTGCGCCATTTCCGATGCCATGGCTCAAATCCAGCCCTTCCTCGTTGGCCGTCTTCCACGCCTCGATGGCTGCGGCCTGATATTTCTTCACCAGCTCCGGCTTGCGGGCGATGCGGAACGCATCCGCCGTCATGGCGGCGTTGGCCGCGCTCACCCACGCCATGTAGGGGGAGGCGCCGGCCTGATACATCACCGTGTCCTTCTTGCTCGGGTTGTTCAGGCCGCACGCGTAGCCGCCCTTGCCATCGCGCAGGCGCAGCCAGAAATCGGTCTCATAGTTGGCTTCATCGATGATGTCCGGAATGCCGTTGCCGCTCTCGCGAATCTGGCAGTTGTCATCGCTGATCTTGCCGTTGCTCAGCATGTACGGCAGCAGCATGTCCCAGATGCTCGACACATGCGCGGGATTGCGGTCCCAGTCGGTGGCGTCCGAGTGCCCGCCCCAGGCGTTGGGATTGGTCGGATTTCCCGGCTCGTTGTATTTCGACCAGTCCTGCTTGTCCCACTGATCTCCGCCGGTCTTCTTCCAGTCGGGGTGAAACGGGCCGTAGGTGGTCATATACACCGTAAAGCCGGCCGGGTCCTTGCCGGGAATGAACCGCGGCTGTCGCGGCACGGGCTTGATGTCCTTATCCTCGCCTATGCGCATGTAGAAATAACCGCGCACGGAAGTCTTGAACGGCTCGTAATACACGCTACGGCTCAGCACAAAGTCCGGGCTGCAGCCGACGCCGTCAACCACCAGGCGATACGTCCCCGTGCCCTTGAAAGCGGAGAAGTCGCAGTTCCACACATCCGACTTGGTGAGGTTCCAATTGCCATAGTCCCCGCCGCTCTTCTTCCAGAATGTCACCGTGCCCACATCCTGCTTGGCGCGGGTCGTCACGTTGTAGAGCGTGACCTTTCTGCCAAGCCAGGACGAGTAATCCCTCGCCCCGCCATCGCCCAGCCACATGTACAGGTCGCCGGATTTCATGGCCGTGATCGCGGGGTCGTACCCGATGATGTTGACGTGAATCGCCTCCGAAACGCTCGAGAAGATGTCGAAGGTGAAGTCCTTCGAGGCCGTATCGCTATTGACGCCCGCGGCGATCTTGATCGTGTATTTCGCGCCCTGCTGAAGCTTCTTCGGCAGTTTGAGATAGACGGTGTGCTCCAGCGTGCAGTTGCAGTCGGGCCAGGCCCGGTCGGTTCCGCTGACCTTCGTCTTGCGACTCACCGCCACGGGATGCGTCGCGGCGGCGTACTGCGCGTCGGTGGCCGAAGTCACCTCATAGCTGTCGGCCTTGACGGCGGCGGCCGTATCCAACGGCGGGTTGAACTTGTGGATCACCTCGCCAGCGCTGTCGCAGCCGCCGTGAAACGCGGTCGGGCCGGTGCCGGTGTCCTTGTACTCCACCTCGGCATCGTGCCAGTAGACCATGACGATCTCTTCGTCCACCGTCCGAACGTCAATCAGCTTCGCTCCCCTGGCTGGGGCGCAAAGCATCGCGAGGGACAGGGCGAAACACGGAACCAACAGGCGCGGACTGAACATGCGATCAACTCCTGGCTGGACTAACTGAGCAGTCTACACATATTCCGGCCACCACGCCAAAGCAACTCTGGCCTTGCCGTCTGGACGGTGGTGCGGGTGCAGGACACTTTGGGCGGCGGGGATTTGTTGGGTGGCATGCTCACGCCGGCCGCGCGAGACGCTCATTTGCCCAACGACTTGAATCGGCCGGCGTGGGCATGCTCGTTGATTCGCATCGGACGCGCATCGTACGCCCAGCATGCCCACGCCCGGCGAGCAGACTCCCGCAGCAAACGTAGATCACCCGCGCCGGGCGTGAGCATGCCACCCGACCCCTTCAATGGTTCGGCATCGCCACATCCGCATACACGATCTCGTCCCCGATATCCCGGCCAGCGCGCGCCAGGATCGCCCCCGTCCGCCCGATGATGCGCGTCTGGCCATACCCGCTCCACGTCGGCTTGGCGCTATCGCGGGGCAACGTCCAGTTCGCGCCGATGATGTTGATGTCGTTGTCGCGGGCAATCGCCGGTAGCCGCTTCTCAAACCAATCGCTGCCAGCATCTTCGACCCATGCGATCGAGTACAGGAGTGTGTCCACGCGCAGCTTGCGCAGTGCTTTCGCCTGCTGGTGGATGTCGTAGCAGATCAGCAGCCCCAGCCGGCCGAAGGGGCTGTCTACCACCGGATGTCCCAGGTTGCCGTTGGTGGCCCAACTCCTCTCGGCCCACGGCCAGGGGTTGATCTTGCGGTAGTGCGCGGCGATGTGGCCGTCTGGCCCGAGCAGCACCAGCGTGTTGTAGTATCGCCCGGTTTTGCGATCCACCTCCACCAGGGGAACCGTCAGGTAAATCCCGTGCTCCTCGGCGCGTTGGCCGAAGAATTCCGTCGATGGGCCTGGCACGGTCTCGGCCGCGTCTTTCGGATCAGCGCCGGCGAGGCCCGCCGTTGTCGGCCGGCCATCCACCTGCCATGTGGTCTTCAGATCAGCCGTGAGATAGCCGGTGATGGATGTCTCCGGCAACACGATGATCCCCGCGCCGTTTCTGGCGGCCTGGCGTGCCAGCGAAGCGAGGTGCTCCCGATTGACCTGCGGCTTGCCGAAGCTCGACTCGCTCTGGATCGCCGCGACGCGAATGGTGGCGGCCGGTTTGTCGTCGAGCCGCATGGTTCGCACGATCTGCCCGGCGGCGATATCCCAGAAACGGATGATCCCCGCGGGATCGGCCGCGGCGAGCACCTTGCCGTCCGGCGTAAAGCCCATGGCGCTGCCGCCACAGGGCAGAATGCGCGGCCGGCCGTCAATCGCCGCATTCCGGCGTACATACGGGAACACCTGGATCTGCCCGCCATTGCACGCGGCCATCGCGAGTTCCTTGCCTCCGAAGAATGCGATGATTCGGCTCATGTAGGCGTCCTGCGCAGCCGCCAGCGCCCTGTGCGGCGGTGCGAGCGATAGTCATGATTGCCTCGTACGAGTGCGGCAGCCGTTCCATCCAGCCGATGATGCTCGCATCGGCGATGCCAAGCTCCGGACTGAGCTTGCAGCGGAAATGCTCCGCGGCGTTCTTCTGCCCGATCCCCCAGAGCACCATGAGATCCAAATGCGGCACGACGGCGAGCAGGCAGCCATCAATGAGAGGCACGCCCATCTGGCCGGCGGAGCACGCCAGACTCGCGCGGCCACGGAAGAGGTCAATGGGCTTCGTGTTGTCCGGCAGGATTCTCGCCAGCACCTCGGCAGCCGGCGCATTGCCTGGTGCCCATCGCAGAAGCTCGCCGGATTGGTTGAGGGCGTATATCTGTTTGCCGTTGCGTGAAAACGTGGCCGCGATGACGCTGCTGTCCTGCTCCACTGGGCGCACCAACACCTGCACCGGCTGTGTCGCGGCGAACGGCGCCACCGCCAGCCGCATCACCGGCTGGAAGGATCGCGGCCTCGCCGTCGGATCGACCAGGCCGAAGGCAATATTCCGCCCCTCGCGATCGATGGCCACCGGATAACCCGCGCCGCGGATGATCGTCCGTTGGGCGGTCTTCAGGTCCCACTGGGCGATCCAGCAGTCCCAGTCGGTGCCGGGGCGGTTGAAAGCATGGACGAAGTAGCTGGCGACCATTCGCGAGCCATCCGCGCTGAAAGCGATGGACTGCACCTCCGGCTGGCGATAGCCAGGCTCTGTGCGGCGACCAGCTCTGCGCATCCGCCGGCCGGCTCAGTGCCACCGACGCCGCGGTTGCGAGGATCATCGCGACCAACCACCCGATGCGGCGATGAGACAGGCGCATGCCGTCAGGATCTCTGTGCATGAAAGCCTCCTGCGATTGCAGTAATCAATGTAGTGCAGTGATGGACGAGGGCAAGTTGTTCGCAGCGGCTTGTTACGGCGATGTTACGGTTCCAAGCTTCCTCGATGTATAATCGCGGCATGGTTCGCGGCATCATGCTCATTGCTTTGAATATCGTGTTCATCACGATCGCCCATCTGCCGACCGGCGCTGCTCCGGCCAGTTCGCCGGCCGCCACCCAGCCCTCCACCCGGCAGTCAGGCCGCCGGATCCACGTCATCGTCAGCGGCCGGGTGCAGGGCGTTGGGTTTCGAGCGTTCACGCAGTCGGAGGCTCGGAAGCTGCACCTGAGCGGCTACGTGCTCAACCGCGATGACGGCACGGTCGAGGCGGTGATCGAAGGGCCGAGCGACACCGTGGATCGGCTGCTGGAATTGCTCAAGCGCGGGCCCGACGGCGCTCGCGTTCGACAAGCTCCGCATCACCGAGCAACCATTTCGTGGCGACTTCAGGGATTTTGAGGTTCGCTACTCATCCGAACCGCGGTGACCGATCACCTTGTCCCACCCCCTGGAGGCCGTTAACATTATGTAAGGCTGGACCGCCTCTCGATGCCCACGACGCTCCACGACATCCTCGGCCCCCAGGGTGCCATCGCACGCCGGCTTGGCGAACGCTACGAATTCCGGCCGCAGCAGCTTGAGATGGCGGCCGCCGTCGAGCGCGCTGGCCGAGAACAGCCACCTCCTCGTCGAGGCGGGCACGGGCGTGGGCAAGTCCTTCGCGTATCTGCTGCCGGCCATCGACTTTGCTGTTCAGCAGAAGAAGCGTGTGGTCATCTCGACCCACACCATCAGCCTCCAGGAACAGCTCATCGAGAAGGACATCCCGCTCATTCAGTCGGTGTATCCGGATGAGTTCACGGCCGTGCTGGTCAAGGGACGCAGCAACTACCTTTGCCAGCGGCGCATGCAGCAGACGCTGTCGCGCATGAACTCGCTCTTTGAGTATGAGCGCCAGCACGACTCGCTCGGCATGCTCGCCGAGTGGGCCGGGCGCACCACGGATGGTTCGCTCTCCGATCTGCCGGTCCTGCCCGAGAATGATGTCTGGGACCGCGTCTGCGCCGAGGCGGGCAATTGCCTGGGCAAGAACTGCAACTTCTATGAGAAGTGCTTCTGGCAGGCGGCCAAGCGGCGCATGTTCGGCGGCAAGATACTCATCACCAATCATGCGCTGTTCTTCTCGGACCTGGCGCTGCGGATGGCCGGCGTGAATTATCTGCCCAAATATGACGCCGTGATTCTCGACGAGGCGCACACGGTCGAGGATGTCGCCAGCGATCATTTTGGCCTGCGCGTCAGCGAGGGCAGCATCCGCTATCAGCTTCGCACGCTCTATGACCCGCGGAAGAACAAGGGGTTGCTGACGACGCACGCGTCGATCGCCAACGATGCCATCCGCGATGTCGAGGAACTGCACATTCTGGCCGATTCGTTCTTCGCGAGATGCGCGCAGTGGCAGCAGCAGTATGGACGCAGCAACGGCCGGGTCAGCAAGGCCAACTGGATTGTCAACAACCTGTCGCCGCGGCTCAGGAAGCTGTCGCTGCATCTTCGGGCGATGCTCGCGCAACTGTCCGATCCGCAGGAATCGGCCGAGATCACCGCCCGGGCCAACAATCTCACCGAGGCGGCCGAATCGCTGGAGGTGATCATCTCGCAATCCATGGAGGAGACCGTCTACTGGATTGCGACCACGACCCGCGCGGGAACGACTGCGCGTCTCGCTGAACGCAGCGCCGGTTTCGATTGCCGACGGGCTGCGCCAGCAGTTGTTTGAGCAGGTTCCGAGCGTGACGCTGTGCAGTGCGACGTTGTGTACTGCTGAGCGTGGGCACGGCGCGCGCGATGTGCGGGCGCCGAACCGCCGCCTGCTGCTGCAACTCCGCCCGTAGCCATCCGCGCTCGGAGCGCCGGTTCGCCGTGGAAGAGGAAAGGCGACATCTACGCGATCACCTTCCGCCTGGCCGATTCGCTGCCGCCGGATGTGCTGGAATCGCTTCGGCGCGAGCGCGACGAACTCGTGCAATCGGTCAAGCAGGCTGGCCGGCCGATGAACGAGGATGAACTGCGCCGACTCCGGCGTCTGCACACCGGCGCGGTCGAAAAGCATCTCGATGCCGGCCACGGCGCCTGCTGCCTCAAGCAGCCCCACGCCGCGAAAATCGTCGCCGAGGCGCTGCGGCAGTTTGATGGCGTGCGCTACGACCTGCTGGCGTGGTGCGTGATGCCCAATCACGTGCATGTCGTCATCCAGCCACTGGAAGGCTTTGGGGTGCAGCGAATCCTGCACACGTGGATGTCGCACACCGCGCGAGAGATCAACAAGCTCCTCAAGCGCGGCGGCGACCTGTGGCAGGCCGAGTATTGCGATTTCGCGATCCGGGATGCGGCTGAGTTACGCAATGCGGCGCGACATACCCTCGAAAATCCCGCCAGCACGGGAATCATCAACTGGCGATGGAAGGCCACCAACCAGGCGAAGTTGGAAGCACTGCTGGGTGAGAAGGCGGAGCTGACGCAAGCTACCCCGACCGAGCATGACGCGGTAGCACCGATCGACAGCGACGGATCCATCGGCGCTGAGAATCCCGCAGCGTTCAAGTACGTCCGATCCCGCCTGGGTCTGGATACTGGCCGGACGCTTCAGGTCGGCTCGCCGTTTGATTATGCGCAACAGGCGCGGCTCCTGGTCGAATCCCATCTCCCCGAGCCTAACGATCCGGCGTTCCTGCCGGCTGCGTGCGAGAGAATTCTCCACTATCTGAACATGACGCGCGGCGGGGCGTTCGTCCTCTTCACCAGCTACAGCATGCTCTCCGACGCGGCCGAGCGCCTGCGCCAGCCGTTGGAAGAGGCGCACCTGCCGCTGCTGGTGCAGGGCCAGGCGCGCGCCGCGCGTGCTGCTCGAGCGGTTTCGCGCGACGCCCGACGCGGTGCTCTTCGGGACCAGCAGCTTCTGGCAGGGCATCGACGTGCAGGGCGATCAGCTTCGCAACGTCATCATCGTCAAGCTTCCCTTCGCCGTCCCCGATGAGCCGGTGGTCGAGGCACGCCTTGAGGCAATCCGCAGATCGGGCGGCAACCCCTTCATGGACTACTCGTTGCCCGAGGCGATCATCAAGCTCAAACAGGGGTTCGGCCGGCTCATCCGGAGCAAGACAGATCGCGGGATCGTCGTGATCCTGGACAGCCGCGTGGCTACGAAGCGATATGGGCGGTTATTTCTCGATGCGCTGCCAGAATGCGGGAAATAGTGCCGCCAGTGCCCCCACTGGCGGTCCCTCCGCGTCCATCGATTCCGCCAGTGAGGGCACTGGCGGCACTCACACGTTCTTCGTCACGCCCGGGATGTACACCGGGTAGATCCCCTTCTCATCGGGCTTCACCGGCGGCTCCATGTCCCACGTGCACTCCTCGGGCTTGGGGCCAAGATTGTAGTTGGACTTGGTGATCTGGTCCCACGTGACTTCCTTGCCGCTATAGCAGGACATCTGGCCCATGATGCAGACGGTCGTGCTGCGGACCATGTAGTCGCCGCAGTTGATGGGGTTGCCGTCGCGGATGGCCTTGAAGAACTGCGCGATGCTCCTCGACATAGGGGTTGTTGCGCTGGCCGGCGAATCGCCATTTGTTCTCGCCGGTGATGCTGCCGGACTTGACGTTGGCGACGCCCTTGGTGCCCATGACGATGCTGGAGTCTTCGTTGTAGCAGTTGGGGTTGGTGCGCGCCAGCGCGTAGATCCGCCGCCGTTGGCGTAGTGATAGACGACGGTGTGGTGATCGAAGACATCGCCCGCCCACGAGACCTGGAACTGCACGCCCGATCGGCCGGCCAGGCCGTGGCAGCGGACCGGCGCGGCTTCCTTCAGGGCCCACGTGGCGCGATCCATGTTGTGTACGAGCGACTGCGGAACATCGTCGCCGCAGAGCCAACTGAAGCGGTACTGGTTGCTGTACTGGGCCTGGATTTCCGGCAGCCCGGCCGGCCGCGTCAGCCCGCCGTAGGGCGGCCGGACGAAGTTCTCCTCGATGGCGACGATGTCGCCGATCTGGCCGTCGTGAATCCGCTTGATCGTTTCCTGGATGGCGCTGTCGAACCGGCTCTGCAACCCCGACAGGATGCTGAGCTTCTTCTGTTTGGCCAGCTCGACGGCCTCACCGAGCTGGCGCATGCCGGCCGGATCGATGCCGTGGGGCTTCTCGCAGAAGGCGTGCTTGCCGGCTTCGATGGCCGTCTTCACGTAGAGCGGATGGAACTTGGCCGCGCACGCGATGAGCACGGCATCGGCCTCGGCGATGACCTTCTTGTAGCCGTCGAGGCCGACGAACATCCGATCGTCGGCCACATCCACCTGCTGGGGCTTCTGGCCCTTGAGACTGTTGCGAGAGTTCTTGATTCGGTCGGCGAAGAGGTCGCACATGGCGACGAGTTTCAGCCCCGCATCGGCGTCCATGGCGTCGCGGGCTGCGCCGGAGCATCGCCCGCCACAGCCGATCATGCCGATCTTGACGGTGTCGCTGCCTGCAGCATGAGCGCTGCGTGCGACGAGGCTCTGAGACAGCGCCACGGCCGACGCGGCCAGTGCGGAAGACTTCAGGAATCTGCGACGAGACGGCTTTTTCGTAGACATGTGTTCTCCTTGAATTCCTGTAGATGCTACCGAAACGCGGGGGAGATGTTTAGATTTACCGCCGCGGCAGAAAATCCAGATCAGAATCGCAAACGGCCTCTGCCGCGTGCTATACTGCAACGAGGAGCTGTCCCATGACAACGATTGTGGCCGAGCATCCGGCGAAACTGCTGACGATCGACGAGTTCGTGGCGATGACCGATTCACACCGCTACGAGCTGGTCGAGGGAATCTTGAGGGAAAGGAAGGACATGGGCGCACGGGCAAGCTACGTCGCAGCGCGGTTGATTGTGCTTCTCGGATCATTCTGTGAAAAGCATCGCGCGGGGCTGGTCCTGGAATCCGAAACCATCTATCGCTGCTTTGGTCACCCGGCCACGGCCCGCCGTCCCGATGTCTCGTTCATCGCCTTGGGTCGCCTGCCCGGTGATGAGGTTCCGGAGGGGTACATCGAGATTCCCGCGGACGTGGCCATTGAGGTGGTCTCCGCGAGAGACACCGCGTACGAGGTCGAAGAGAAAGTGGCCCTGTACCTGAACCACGGTTTCGGCGCGGTCTGGGTGGTCTATCCGAATACGCGCTCGATGCGCATCCATCGCAAGGGTGAGCCCGTCCTGGCCCTGGAGGGCAATGCTGGTGTCGAAGGGCGCGGGCCACTCGCGGGGCTCAGGTTTGACCTGCAGAAGATCTTTCCGAAGGCGTGAGCAGTGCCCCGCGGCATCTCGTCGAAATGGAAGATCAATCCAGCGCCGCATACCAGAACAGCGCCACCGCCTCTTTCACCAGATCGTGATTCGAGTGCAGTCGCAGGTCCAGCCCGGCCAGATCAAAGCCAGCCTTCAGCAGCAACCGGCCAGCGGGAAGGTTGTTGGTCCGCGTGGCCGCCGTGACCGCGCGAAGCTCGCGCTGCCGCGCCTCATGGATCACCTGATACACCATCGCTAGTCCCAGGCCCTGGCGGCGGAAGTCGTAATCGACGCGCAGGTCGGCGATGCGCAGCGTTTTGTTGCCCGGCTGCACCTGCGCGGCCAGCGACCCCACCAGGTCATCTTCGTGCTCGGCCACCAGCGCCACGCCTTCCTCAATGCCTACGGCGATCTGCTTGAGCAAGTAGCGCGATTCATCATCGAGCCGGTTGCTGTCGATGAGGCGCTCGCGCAACCGCCGCTCCTCCAGCCGCCACGCGATGACCAAGCCTTCGCCGGTCCGCTCGACGTGGAGATAATCGTGCGAGTCGATCGTGCCATCAATGTCCGCGAGGCGATCGAGGTCGGCGGAGGTGGCTGGCCGGATCTGCATGTTGGAATTCTACGTAGGGTGGGCAAGGCCCACCAGCGCCGGTCGCGGCGCGCGCCGCCCTGCCAATCGGTGGGCGGTGCCCACCCTATGAAGGCTCTTTACGGCAAGGCATCATTTCTCCTTCGTATGAGGGGCACCGGAGAGCGCGCTGACGCTTCCGCTTCAGATCAAACGCGATCGGACAATGATCACGTCTTCCGGCCGGCGCTTGGGCACGTGATGCACCTGATCCGATGTTCGCCAATAGGCGGGATTGCCGTCGCGCGGCAGGTCCTCCAGCACGATGCGCTCGCCGGGACGGCCCAGCGCCACGATGAGCTGAATCTCCAGGTCGCTCGGAATTCCCAAAGTCTGCTGGATGGCGGGGCGGTCGATACTCCCCAGCATGCACGCGGCGTAACCGGCGGCCGTCGCCGCAAGCTGGAGTGTTTGCGCGGCCACGCCAACGTCAGTGGCCGGGCTCTTGCCGGTGGCCGCGAGAATCACGACATAACCCGTCGGCCTCTCGCCCTCGGCGGGACCGGCCCAGTCCTTCAGAGCTGCGGCCCATCTCAGGCTCCGAAAGATCCGTGCCCGCTCATCGGCATCCGTCACGAGCCGATACCGCAGCGGTTGCTGGTTGCCGCCCGACGGCACGAATCGCACGACATCCACCAGCCGCCGCACCAACTCCGGCGGGATGGGATCGGCTTCGATGAATCGCCGGTAGCTGCGCGGCGCTGGTCACCAGGTCCGCGAACTTAGCCAGGTTTTCCATACGAACGGAAAAATACAAACGGATGCGCGATGCGTCAAATGCCGGGGTTTGGGTTATCGCATCACTTCATCCGATTCGATGATCCTTCGGCACAGGTCGGCGAGGTTCATCCGGCGCTTCTGGCTTTCCTGCTGAAGTCGCCGGTGCGCGTCATCTTCGGCCAGACCCGCTCGTTTCATGAGAATGGCCTTGGCACGTTCCACCAGGCGCCGGGTCTCCTGGTGCTGTATGAGCCGCTCATTGACGTCGCGCAATTCCTCGGCCTCGGCAAACCGGCGGATCGCGACCTCGATCTGCGCCTGGAGCGACCGGTCGCTGACCGGCTTGATGAGATAGCCGAACACGCCGGCCATGCCGGCGCGCTCGATCATCGCGCCGTCGCTGTAAGCGCTGACGATGATCATGGGGCAGCGACGGATGGCCATCAGTTCTTCGGCCACCGCCAGCCCGTCGCTGTTGTCGGCCAGGCAGATGTCCAGGAGCACCAGGTCGGGGCGCTGATCGCGGTAGATCGCGGCGGCCTCGGATGGGCGGGCGGCCTGCCCGACGACCACGTGCCCCGCCTTCTCCAGAGCGCCGCGCATGGCCATCCCCACAAACGTATCGTCCTCGACGATCAGCACGCGCAGGCTCGGCGGAACCTTGAATGCCTCGTTCATGGTGCAACTCCTTGGCGAACTTCGCATGAGGACGGGAATTCGATGGTGGCGACCGTGCCGCCTTCGGCCCCTCTCGCCATGCGAAAGACCCCCTGCAATTCACGCCCCACCAGCTCGCGAACAAGCGTCAGTCCCGCCCCCTCGCTGCCGTGACGGCCATTGCCGGCACCGCCGCAAGCCGCGCCGTTGCCGGGACCGTTGTCTGCGGCATCGCTGCTCCCACCATGCCAGCCGGGGCCGTCATCGATTACCTCGATGCTGACGCGCTGTGCCTCATGCCTCGTCCGCACCGTCATGGTGCCACCCTCTTCGCTCATCGCGTGTACCATTGCATTGGACCCCAATTCGTAAACGGCCATCGCCAGCGCTATCGCCTGCGGGGGGCTCAGCATGACATCCATCGCCGCGAATTCGGTCCTGACTTCCACTCCGGGATGCTTGATCGCCGACACCGAAACCAGCACCTGCTCCAGCAGTGAGCTCAGCTCGACACGGTCGACGCCGGTGCTGAACAGATCGTGCGCCCCGGCCATGGCGCGGATACGCTCCACCACGCGATCGAACCACGCCGCCGCCTCGACCGAGAGTTGCGGCCGGTGCATCGACAGCAGCCCGAGGATGCCCGCGAGGTTGTTCTTCACCCGGTGGCGCAGCTCGCGCAGGAGCATCGCCCGCGTCTCGGCGTCGCGCCGGGTCTGCTCCTGAAGACGCGCGTTCTCGATGGCGGCCGCGGCACGGTCGGCGAAAACTTCGCACAGCCGCCGCTGGGACTCGGCGAAGGCGGGCGCCTTGGCGATCAGGACCATGGTGCCAAAAGGCTCTCCGCTGCCGCCGATCAGCGGCAGGTACAGAACGCTGTCGCCGCCCACCATCAGCCGGAACTGGGGATTGATGCGCGGATCCCGCGAGGCGTCCGGCACGTAAATGACCTTTCGCTCGTCCACCACCTGCTGCGTGTATCCATCCGCAATACGGAATCGCTTGCCCACAAATCGGCTCGCATGGGGCTCGGTTGCCGCGACAACCACCATCTCGCCCTCGTGATCCGTGCGCAGATGAACGGCGCAGACGCCGACCCCCAACGCGTCGGGCGCTGGTCGGCGACCGCCTGCAGCGACTGTCGAAACGTCGGGGCGCTGTAGACGGCGGCGTTGACCGCGTAGAGCTTGTCCTGCTGCTCGAGCAACTGCTTGTGAACCTCCAGGGTCAGCCGCGTCTGCTCATAGAGGGTGTGATTGGCGAGGATCACCGACGCCTGGGTGCCCAGGAGGCTGGCCAACTGCCGCTCCGTGCCGGTGAAGTCGCGCGGATGCGAATCGCTCAGGGCCAGCAGGCCGAGAGACTTCGCCTCGACGCGCAGCGGAATGAGAATGACCGCCGCCGCGTCAAACTCGCGCACGATATCCTGGTTGGTCGTGGCCGTGCTCAGCCGCATGTCGCGGTCGAAGACGATCTGGCCGCTGCGCAAGCACTGGGCTATCGTGGGCAGCGTACTCAGCGGGAATACCGTGCGAGGGTTCGGCGGGAAATTGCCGGCGAAGGAGACGACGCGGGCGCTCTGAGCCGGTTCGTCGATCAAGACCACTCCCGCGCGATCCACGTGAAGCAGGTCCCGCGCCAATCCCGCCAGTTCGTCCAGCACCTGCGGCCCGGAGCCCAGGTGCGCACTGATCGCCGTGCTCAGGCGGTTCAGCGACTCCAGCGCGCCAGGTGCTCCTCGGCCCGGACAAATCGCCGGTGGCGGTTGGCGCGTGCCAGGCCGTAGGCGCTGGCGAGCAGGAGCGAGGCTGGAATCCCCAGCCACAGAATCAGGTTTGTCAGCCGCGCCAGTCGAGCGCTGGCCGAGGCCTCCGTCAGAGAAACGATCAGTTGGTACGATTGATCGGCGATGCGCACCACGCGCTGGTCCTGGAAACCGCTGTGGCCACCCAGGCCATTGCCGAACCGCAGCAGGCGGCTCTCGCCATCGACGATGTCGATGACGTAGTCCCGGTGGTGATACTCGTCGGTGGCATCGGCCAGGATTGGCCCGAGCGAGATCCGGGCGATGCAGGATGCGCCTGGATCGGGAGAGAGGGGAGGGTACGCAACGCCAACGGTGTCCTCTTCCCAGTCGCCCGAGCGGGCCACCGCCGTTTCGCGGCCCGAGCGCCGGGCCTCTGCGATGGCGGTTCGCCACGCGGTCTCCGCCAGATCGACCCCTGCCAGGCTGGCGTTCATCTCCTGCGGCACCGCCCACTGGACCACGTCATCAGCGTTGACCGCGGCGGCCATGCGAATGGCCGGGTATTGCTTCAACAGGCCGTGCAGGATGCTCGCGGCGCGCTCGGGCGGTTGCCTCAACACGGCACCGGCATGCGCCCGAACGCCCGCAGCAAGTCGCCGGCGCGCTGCCCAAACCGGCTGGCAAGCTGCGCGGCGTCCTGGTCCACCTGCTGATGCAGGTTGTACTTGACGCGCGACTGTGCCAGACCGTGGACCACGATGGTGATCCCGACCAGCGACGCCAGCATCACCGCGGCCGAGATGTAGTGCCGCAGCGGCATTCGCCTTGTGCCAATAGATCCCGCGGGACCCGGCCCGGCCATTTCACGACCTCCGTGAGGTTGCCCAGACGGCACATTATAGCCGGGGCGGTCC
Organism: uncultured Phycisphaerales bacterium; assembly: GCA_963836515.1. Lineage (GTDB taxonomy): Bacteria > Planctomycetota > Phycisphaerae > Tepidisphaerales > Tepidisphaeraceae > CAWIJX01. The sequence goes on along the minus strand of CAWIJX010000003.1, from coordinate 1,256,120 downwards.
GCTCGGGTATCACTTGTCGCGCTCGACCTTTGCCCCCACGCCTGCGACGCAGATGCTCTCCAGACGCAGCTCCTGTCCATCGTCCAGCATTGGCTCGATTTCAAGAAGATGCGTTGAGTCTGGATCCAGCCCCTCGGCAACCACCTGCGCGTGATGCACGTTGCCGTTGCACCGCCGCGCCAGCCATGCAGCATCAACATCCTCTCGCATCTTGTGCGTTTGCGGGTCGGCAACTTCGATCAGCTTGCCATCAATGTAGGCTCGGTAGCGGCCGCTGGTGGGCGTCCCTTCGCCAAAGAGCATCGCCATGCTGCCGCGAAAGCGAACTGCCAGGCGCGCCGCCGGACCGGTTGTGGCCGGCTTGCGTGCGCGAGCGATCACCTCGTCATCCAGCCAGCGCGACATCAGCATGTCGAAGAACGCCGAGACGACATTCGGCCGTCCGGCCTTCCAGCCTTCGGGCAGCGGAGCCAGGCCCGAGATGCGCACTCGTGTGCTGTTCATGTAGGTCTCGGTGTAGAGCATCTTCGGCGGGGCGGTGCAGAGCAGCCGCTGCGCCACGGCCGACTGGTATGCTTCCCAGGCTGCGTCCGCGAACAGGACATACCCCGCATCGCCCGGGTGTACGCCGTCAACGGGCCACAATTCCTGGATGTTGGTCCGCTCTTGTCGCACGCGCGCGACCGCCAGCGCGATGGCGTCGCCGCAGGCGGTGCGATACGCTGCGCGAGATCGCCAGGTGCGCGTCGCGCCGTTTCATCTCCTCAAGCTTCCCGGCCGACACGTTCCACATGAATGGGAACACCACCTGCACGACGGGCGCGTTGGCTTCGAGGATGATGCGCCGGATGATGGCCTCGTAGGAGGCGAGCGTCTCGGGGTTGGCGGAGTAGATGTTGTCGTTGGCGGAGAAATCCACGAAGACCAGGTCGGGCTGATGGCGCAGGACATCGCGGTCGAGGCGGAAGACGCCGAGTTGCGAACCGGTGCCGCCAATGGCCGCGTCGAAGAACTTGAATCGCGCCTGGGGATAGGCCGCTTCGAGTCGCTGGGCGATCAGCCCGCGATAGGACGTGGTCTGCGGATCGGTGGCATTGGCGCCCCAGGTGAGGGATGCGCCGAAGAACACGACGTTGAGCCGCTCGCCCGCGGGCGCGGCGGTCGAACTCGCTGAAATCGGGGTCCTTTGCCACGGCCGGGATACTCGCCAGTGCGACCAGCAGAAACGCGATAGCGGTCTTCATCGTCATCATCCCACTCACGCCTTGGTCATCGCCTGGTCGAAGGCGGCGGCTTTCATGTCCAGTTCCGTGGCCTGCGGCATCGACTGAAGCTGCCGAGTGGCCGTCCAGTTGGAGAGCGTCAGGGCCAAGATGACATCGGTGCCGAATGCCGTGAGGAAGAGCACGCGAGCCCAGATGTCGAAGAGGAACTTGGTCAGTTCCCAGAACTTGCTGACGAATGTCTCGCCGGAGTCGAAGACGAGGAAGAAGATGGAGACCGCGAAAATGCCTAGGGACGTAGCTCCGATGTAGATCAACCGCGCCAATCGCATACCGGCCAACTCCTCGTCGGTGGCCAACGGGCGGACGAACGACTGCGCCTGAAAGGCATACACGAGAGGCGCGCCAGTCAAGAGGATCACTCCGAATATCAGCAGAAACTGGGCCGAGCCCTGAATGGCGAAGACAAAGATGCCCAGGATGATGACGGCCTGGCAGACTGCGGCAATGACCAGGAACCAGCCGCTCAGCATCGACTGGGGAAGCAGTCCTTTGGTGCGAGCCGCACTGCGCATCATGCCCGGCACGATCGACAGGAACAGCGGGAAGAACATTGCCTGAAGGATGCTATTGGCGCCTTCAACGTTATCTCCCCACCAGCGCGTCGGGAAGATCATGAAGAACATGGGGATGGCGAAGGATGCAAGCAATCCCCAGAGCAGGATCCACCTCGCCTGCTTGAGCTTCGGCCAGGCGAAGAACGCCAGCGCCGCCGTGACCGGCATGCCGAAGTAGAGCAGCGTAAGCAGCGTCGCCATCATGGCGCCGAAGCCGTTCATGTTCCCCAACTTCTCCAGGAAGGTGCTGATGGTGCGCGAGATGGCAATGAACGCCGCAGGCACGAGCAACAGCGCCAGCAGCGAGCGTCGCCATACGAGATGCTGCGCCACCGTTGGGTCGGTGATCCCCTGCGCGGCGAGCGCGGCCTGCTCGGACTGTGTGGGCGTCACGTAGCGCATGTCGATGGCGAACGCGCGATATGCCTGCGTCTTTACAAAATCGAGCATGGTGTTCATCCCCGCGCCGGGTGCCGCGGCAGCCTGTGGATACACCGGGCCGGCCATGGGTGTGGGCGGCGAGACCGCTGCGCCCGGGGTTGGCGAAGCGGTGGGGATCGCCCCCGCGGCCATGGGGGCACTGACCAGGGCCACGACGTTTCCCGCGCCGAGCTTCAATCCCGCGCCGCACGTCGGGCAGGAGATATGCTCGTAATGTTGCGCATCGTCGATCAGAAACAGATGGTTGCACGCAGGGCAGGTGATCTGTACGAGTGCCATGATTCCTCGCTTCCTTGGGCGGATCGCGGCCGGGTTCCGCAGTGGTGTTGTCCCGGCCGCGTTACGCTATAATGGTCGCGCTATCATCGCCGAATCCGTCATCGGCCGCCAGTGGGCACATTTTCTGCGCGAAGGTGTCACATGCAATTCCGCGTTGTCGGGTGCGACAAGAATACAGGCGAAGGGGTTGACGTGGTGCTGAGCGCGCCGAATCTCTCGTGGGCGCAGTTCATGGCCAAACAGCGCGGGATTGCGGTGGACTCGATCGATCCAGTGGCGGCGCAGGCGGCCGCTCAAGTGCCCTCGCCTGCTCGCGCGGCGGCACGGTCTATCTCGGCGCCCGCCAGTGCCGCGCCGGCGAGAAGTGCTGGCGCGGCTTCGAAGCAATGGGCACGCGACGAGGCGCCGGTGGAACTGGGCCAGGCCGAGGAACTGGCCGACGAAGCCCAGGCGCCGGTTGCCGAAGAAGCGCCTGCCGAGGAGCCGGCCATCAACCTGACCGACCAGGACGTGGCCGCTGAAGGCGGGTATGCGCCAGCCGCTGTCGCAGTCCCGACGCTCGCCCCCGAAGCACCGGCCGCTCCGGAGATGCCGGCCGGGCGCGAAATGAGCTTCGACCTGAAGTTCATCCCCAAGCCGATCCTGGGTGTCGTGGCGTTCGTGCTGATTGCCGGCATCGCATGGCTGCTGTGGGCCGTATGGTTGTCCGATCTCATTGGCGGGGGCAAGTCCGCGTCGTATCTGGTCTACGCTCCGCCGGATACGGACCTGATCGTCTTTGTCAACATGAACCGCCTGCGCGACTCGGACCCGTGGCGCGACATGCGGTTGCAGTTTGAAGGGCAGATTCCGGCGGCGGTGCGCAAGCACATCGACTCGGTTGAGTACGTCTTCGTGGCCGCGTCAACGAAAACCGAGAAATTCGTGGCAGCCGTCAAGATGCGCGGCGACGTGTCGTTTTCCAGCGTCTTCCCTGAATCCAAGAGCGTCGGGAAGATTGAAGGCTGTGACTACGTTCGGCTTGAACCAGGGCCCAAGTCCCCGTTTGCCGCGAGACTATCGTCCGGAGTCGTTTGTGTCGCAACCGACGAAGCGTCGCTGCGTGATGCGATGGGGCGCGTCAAGAGCGGCAAGAAGGCAACGCTGAACAGCGAACTGATGAAGATGCACAGCGAGATCAGCGGCTACGATCACGGCGGCGCCAGCACGACGGCTCAACTTGCCCAGGAGGAGTTGCAGGCGGTCGCTGTCGGGCTCAACGTGGGATCGAGCATTTCGGCGCGAGTGCTGCTGGTGACGCCGCGAACGGAGCTCGCCGAGAAGAAGATCAACGAATTCGAGGCGATGAAGAGCGCCGTCAAGGCGGGAATGGTGAACGCGCCGGCCGAGATTCAGCGTATCGGCAAGCTCATCGACAACATCAGCGTGAGCCGCAGTGGCAGCATGGTGACCGTGAAGGGGAGCTGGAAATACAACGAGTTGAAGGACGCGGTGCCGTCGCTTGCCAGCGGTTTCAAGCTGCCCGACTTTGCCGAGGGCGGGGGCTTCAGCTTCGGCCAGCAGATGAAGCCGTCTCAGCCGCCGGTAATCAAGAACCGACCGGTTCAGCCTCGTACTTATCAGCCACCCACCCGCACCAATCCTCCGGGCACGCGGCCGACGGGGCGGACAACGACGAATCGGCCGGGGATGCCAAATCCCTGAGCGGCGGGCAGGAGGGTGCATGCTATAATGATTCATAGACGGAGTGTGTATGACTGTTGTACCGGTGCCATTGGTGTCACACATTGTTCTGGATGAAGAAGGCGTTGCTCGTATCGCGGGCACGCGCATGAAGGTCATCCATCTTGTTATGGACAAGATGGCAAACAATTCCACGCCCGACGAGATGCTTGCGAGCTATCCGCATTTGACGCTAGCGCAAATCCATGCTGCGATGACCTATTACTATGACCACAAGGCCGACTTGGATAGCCGTATCCAGGAGGATTTCAGGTTGGCCGAGGAGATGCGCGCGGCCGCCATTCCTGTTGTGACTCGGGAGGAATTGCTCAAACGACATCAGCAGCAGGGAAGATGAGTCTCGCACTTTACATGGACGTGCATGTCCGGTTCGAGATTACCTCTGCATTGCGCCAGCGCGGAGTTGACGTCCTGACGGCGCAAGCGGATGCGGCCGATGAGTTGGATGATCCACGGCTATTGGATCGCGCCACCAAGCTGGGTCGTGTGACCTTCACGCAAGACAGGGACTTTCTGATCGAAGGCGCCCGGCGACAACGAACTGGCACGTCTTTCGGCGGTATCATTTACGCGCACCAACTCGCCCTCACAATAGGACAGTGCGTAGAGTGGCTGGAGCTTGTTGCCAAGGTCTGCGATGCGGCTGAATTCGCTGACCGAATTGAGTACCTGCCCTTGAACCGTTGAATTGGCCGAAGCTCTCCGTTGTCATCGTCGCTGGCCTCTTTTGCATTCCCCGGCTCTTTGCGTTATCAAACTCAGATGCGTCACGACGAGATCATCCCCATTCTTGATTTCGGCTCGCAGTATGCCCAGCTCATCGCCCGCCGTGTTCGCGAGAAGGGCGTGTATTCCGAGCTTCTCCGCCCCGACATCTCCGTCGACGAACTGCGGAAGCTAAGCCCCAAGGGCCTGATCCTCTCGGGCGGGCCGGCCAGTGTCTACGAAAGCGGCGCGCCCAAGTGCGATCCGCGCATCTTCGATCTCGGCGTGCCGATCCTTGGCATCTGCTATGGCATGCAGCTCGGCGCGCAGGTGCTCGGCGGCCAGGTCAAGCCCGCCAAGGCCCGCGAATATGGCCGGGCGCAGCCTGCACGTAACGACCGATGACCCTTTCGTGCGCGGCCTGCCGGAAGAGACCACCGTCTGGATGTCGCACGGCGATCAGGTGCATGAGCTGCCGGCCGATTTCATCGCGCTGGCCACCACGCCCACCTGTCCCTACGCCGCGGCCCGCCACAAAACCCGGCCATTCTACGGCGTGCAGTTCCACCCCGAGGTCACGCACACGCCGCGCGGAGAGCAGCTCTTCCAGAACTTTCTCTACGAGATCTGCCACTGCTCGGGCACGTGGACGATGGAGAATTTCATCGACCAGACGATCCGCCGGGTCCGTGAGCAAGTGGGCGATGCGAAAGTGATCTGCGGGCTTTCCGGCGGCGTCGATTCATCCGTTACGGCGGCGCTGCTGCATAAGGCCATTGACGACCAGCTCGTCTGCATATTCGTGGATAATGGCCTGCTGCGCAAGAACGAGAAGGCGGTCGTGGAGACGACGTTCCGCGATCATTTCAAGATCGACCTGCGCACCAACGACGCCAGCCAGCAGTTTCTGGACGCCCTGGCCGGCGTGATCGACCCGCAGCAGAAGCGCAAGATCATCGGCCGGGAGTTTATCGAAGCCTTCAAGCGCGAGGCCCAGACGATTCAGGGCGCCGGCTACCTGGCGCAAGGCACGCTCTATCCCGACGTGATCGAATCCGGGCATGGCAAGGCCGGCACGGCGGCGAATATCAAGCTGCACCACAACGTCGGCGGATTGCCCGAACAGCTTGGCTTCGAGCTGGTCGAGCCGCTGCGCGAGCTGTTCAAGGATGAGGTGCGGCGGGTGGGCGGCGTGCTCGGCCTGCCTGACAACATCGTCTGGCGGCATCCGTTTCCCGGCCCCGGACTGGCGGTGCGCATCATCGGCGACATCACGCAGGAGCGGCTGCGGGTCCTCCGCGATGCCGACGAGATCGTGCTGGAGGAACTGGTTGCGGCCGACCTTTATCGCAAGACGGCGCAGGTGTTCGCGGTGCTGCTGCCGATTGGCACGGTCGGCGTCATGGGCGACGCCCGCAGCTACGATTCGGTCATCGCCATCCGCGCTGTCGAGTCGCAGGACTTCATGACGGCCGACTGGGCGCGGATCCCGTTCGATGTCCTGGCGACGATGAGCAACCGGATCATCAACGAAGTGCGGGGAGTCAATCGCGTGGTCTACGACATCAGCAGTAAGCCGCCGGCGACGATTGAATGGGAGTGAACCGTGTACGGAAGATGCATCTCGCGCTTGCCCGTCATTGGCGTTCGGCTATATTGCAGTGACACTGCAAAATGGACGGAGACTGAAAACCATGTATCGCCCTCGATCCATCGAGCAACCGTGGCTGCGTGCTTCGAGGGAATTCCCCGTCCTGCTGCTGACCGGCCCCCGGCAGGTCGGCAAGACGACGCTGCTGCGGCGGCTGTGCGAGGCAGACCGCAAGTACGTGACGCTCGACGACTTGGCCTTGCGTAACCTGGCAACCCAGGACCCGGCATTGTTCCTGGAGCGGTTCGCCCCGCCCGTGCTGATTGACGAGATTCAGTACGCTCCGGGCCTGCTGCCCCGGATCAAGCTCATGGTGGATGCCCGTCGGAAGCCGGGGGCGTTCTGGCTCACCGGCTCGCAGCAGTTTCAGATGATGAAGGGGGTGTCCGAGACGCTGGCCGGGCGGGTCGGGATTGTTCACCTGCTGGGTTTCTCCGGGCGTGAACGACACGGGCTGGAGCTTGACGTTCCGCCCTTTGTGCCGACCAGGACGCAGCTCGCCCAGCGCGAGGCCACCACCGCCAGTACGACGCTGATGGGCCTGTACAAGGACATCTGGCAGGGATCATTCCCGGCACTCGTGGCGGGTCCCGCCCGGAACCACGACCTGTTCTACGCTTCCTACCTCCAGACCTATCTGGAGCGCGATGTCCGGGACTTGGCGCAGGTGGGCAACCAGACCGGGTTCGTGAGGTTCGTCAGGGCGTGTGCGGCGAGAACCGGGCAGATGCTCAACTTGTCCGACCTGGCCCGTGATGCCGACGTGGCGGTCAACACCGCCAAGGCATGGCTCTCGGTGTTGGAGGCCAGCTTCCAGGTGTTCCTTCTGCCGCCTTTCCATGCCAATGTGACCAAGCGGCTGGTGAAGGCGCCCAAGCTCTACTTCCTCGACACCGGTCTCTGCGCTTACCTCACCGAGTGGTCCAGCCCCAGGACACTGGAGGCAGGGGCGATGGCCGGGGCCATTCTAGAGACCTACGTCGTCGCAGAAATCCTGAAGAGTTGGTGGCACCGCATAAAGACACCGCAGGTCTACTACTACAGGGACAAAGACGGCAAGGAGATTGACCTGCTTGTGCGCCGGGACGACAAGCTGCATCCCATCGAGATCAAGAAATCGGCAACACCCACGAGCGACTGGACCAGGAACTTCGATGTTCTCGACCGCTTCGCGACGGGTGTTGGAGCCGTCGTGTGTCTCGGCTCACAGGCCGTGCCACTGACCCGCAAGGTCTGGGTGTTGCCGGTGGGAGCGATCTGATTGTGGTGTGAAATTCCGGCGCGGCGGCTAGAATGTCCGCGTGCCGGCTCGGCCATTTCACACCGCCGGCCAAGGTCTATGGATGCAACGATCAACTTCACCGTGAACGGCCAGCGGAAGACGGTGAGCGCCATCCGCAGCGGCCGCTCCTGGATGTCCTGCGCGAGGACTTGCAGCTCACCGGCACGAAATACGGCTGCGGCGAGGGGCGGTGCGGCGCCTGCACCGTGCTGCTCGATGGCCAGCCGGTCCACTCCTGCAACACGCCTGTCGGCAAGGCCGAGGGCAAGACGATCATGACGATCGAGGGCCTGGCAGCAGGCGAGAAGTTGCATCCTGTCCAGGAGGCCTTTCTGGCCGAGAATGCCTTCCAGTGCGGCTACTGCACGCCGGGCATGATCCTCGCGAGCGTCGCGCTGCTGAAGGAGATGGCCGATCCCACCGAATCGCAGATCGTTACGCGGATGAATGGCCACATCTGCCGCTGCAATGTCTATCCACGGATTCTCAAGGCCGTGCAGCGCGCGGCGAAGGCGGGGAGGTGAACCATGGCAAACCAAGACACACAGGATCTCACGCTTCCAGCCGATGTCGAAGGGCCGCTGGATTACGTGGCGTATAGCTTCGGCGTCAGCCGGCGCACGTTCGTACAACTTCTTGGCGCCGGGCTAATGATTGCGGTGCTGCCGCGATCGGCCGATGCTCAGCGCGCCGGCCGCGGAGGGCGTGGCGGTGGGGGCGGGGGCCGGCCGGCCGGCGTGGCCGCTCGTGTCCACATTGGCAAAGACGGCGTGATCACCGTCCTGACAGGCAAGGTCGAGATGGGCCAGGCGCGCGGGCTGAACTCACGCAGTCGGCCGCGGAAGAACTCCGTGTTCCGCCGGATCGCATCCAGTTGATCATGGGCGATACGTCGGTGGTTCCGGATGATGGCGTCACCGCCGGCAGCCGCACGACGCCTTCGACCGTTCCCGCCGTGCGCCAAGGGGCGGCCGCGGCTCGCGGCCTGCTGGTCGAACTCGCCGCGCAAAAATGGAAGGCAGATCGGGCCAAGCTGGAGGTTCGCGACGGCAAGATCATCAACCCGGCCGGCGGCGAGATCACGTACGCGGATCTGGCGGCCACCGACGATTTCGGCAAGGCAGCCGCACAGGCTGTTCCCGGCAATGTCGAGCTTACGAGCGTGCAGCAGTGGAAGACGCTGGGCACCTCTTTGCCTCGGCCCAATCGCCGCGACATAGTCACCGGCGCGCATCGTTTCCCATCCGACACGATTCGTCCGGGCATGCTGTATGGCGCTATCCTGCGCGCGCCGAGCTATGGCGCTCGCCTCGCCGGCATCGATGCCGCGCCGGCCAAGGCGATGAAAGATGTGGTTGTCGTCGAAGATGGGCAGTTCGTGGGCGTGGCCGCTCCGACGCGGGCGCGCGCTGAGGAGGCGCTCGCCCTGCTCGCCAAATCGGCCAAATGGGAACCGGCGGCGCATCCATCGAGCAAGCAGATTTTCGAGCACCTGCGCAAGACCGCGCCGGAGGGATGCCGAAAAACCCGTTCGCCGATGACGTGACGAAGGCCAGCAAGTCGCTCAAAGGAGCTTACAACGTCGCCTACGTCCAGCATGCGCCGATGGAGCCGCGCGTTGCCGCGGCCGAATGGGAAGACGGCAAGCTCACCGTCTGGGCCGGCACGCAGAATCCCTTTGGTTATCATGGTGAACTTGCTCGCGCGTTCAACCTGCCCGACGATCGCGTGCGCGTGATCGTTCCCGATTTCGGCAGCGGCTACGGCGGCAAGCACACCGGCGAGGCGGCCATCGAAGCCGCTCGCCTGGCGCGGCGCGGGCAAGCCCGTCATGCTTCGCTGGACCCGCCAGGAGGAATTCACCTGGGCCTATTTCCGCCCGGCCGCCGCGATCGATATCGAGGCCGGCCTCGACGAGAAGGGCACGCTCACATCCTGGCACTTCGTGAACGTCAACTCGGGCGGTTCGGCCATTGAGACGCCATATCGGGCCGGGAAAGCCCGCTCGCAATTCGTCGGCTCGAATGCCCCACTGCGTCAGGGCTCGTATCGCGCCCTGGCCTCCACCGCGAACAACTTTGCCCGCGAGAGCTTCATGGATGAACTGGCCGCCGCAGCCGGCAAGGATCCGCTGGAGTTCCGCCAGGCTCATTTGGAGAATCGGCGCCTGCGCCCGTGCTGGAAGCGGCCGCCAAACGCTTCGACTTCGCCGCGCGATTCAAGAACAAGCAGCCCAACATCGGCGTCGGCATCGCCTGCGGCACGGAGAAGGGCTCCTATGTCGCCGCCTGCGCAGATCAGGATCAATGATGGCAAGATCACCGTCACGCACGTGTGCGAAGTCTTCGAGTGCGGGGCGATCCTCAATCCCGACAACCTTCTTTCTCAGGTTCAGGCGGCCATCATCATGGGCATGGGGCCGGCGCTGCGCGAAGAGATGCGCTTCGAAGGCGGCAAGATGCTCAATGCTTCTTTCTGGGGCTATGACGTGCCGCGATTCGAGGATGTTCCGCAGCTCGACATCGAGCTGCTCAACCGCCCCGATCTGTCGGCCATCGGCGCCGGCGAGACGCCGATCATTGCCATCGCGCCGGCCATCGCCAACGCGGTCTTCCACGCGACCGGCCAGCGAATCCGCCAGAATGCCCATCCGCCTGCCGGATGCCAAAGCATGATGACTGAGCTGCATCAATCCATTGTCGATCTGATCGACGCCGGCCGGAGCTTCGCCGTGGCGACGATCCTGAGCGATTCGGGCCACACTCCCCGCAAGGCCGGGACGAAAGCCATCATTCATCCCGATGGTTCCATCGACGGCACGATCGGCGGCGGGGCGGTCGAGGCGGAGGCGCAGCGGCTTGCCGTGCAGGCGATCCATTCGGGCAACCCCGTCATATTCGATTTCGCTTTGACCGGCGAAACCGCCGCTGCCCATGAGCCCATCTGCGGCGGGCAAGTGCGACATTCTGATCGACCCTGCCGTCGGGAAATCCCGCCAGGCTTACGCACACGCCGCCGATACAATCCGCCGGCGCCAGCGCGGCATCCTGCTTACCAGGATCTGTGGCACAGCGCCGGCTAAAGCCGGAACTCAGAACGGCGGACCCGTGATCGGTGTGGAATGGCTTACCGTCGATGCTGCTCCGGCCGGTCTTGCCGATGCGGTCCGCGCCGCCGACCGAGAGGAGGCCGCGCAGTCATTGGCGCTCGATCTCCCGGAGACCGGCCGCACCGAGATCCTCATCGAGCCGCTCATCCCGAATTCGGTGCTGCTGATCGTCGGTGGCGGGCATATCGGCCAGGCCCTTGCTGCTCAGGCCAACATCGTCGGCTTCGATATCGCTCTCATCGAAGACCGGCCGGAATTCGCGAATTGCGCACTCTTCCCCGATGCCACCGACATCCGCTGCGGCGACATCGTCGCCCAGCTCGCCGAGTTCCCCATCTCTTCCGACACGTTCGTAACCATCGTGACCCGTGGCCACCGGCATGACGAGCAGGCCCTCGCCGCGTGCATCAACCGGCCCGCCCGCTACATCGGCATGATCGGCAGCCGCCGCAAGGGCGCCATGATCCGTCAGTCGCTGCTCGATGCCGGCGTTGCTACGCAGGAGCAGCTTGACCGCGTGTATGCCCCCATTGGGCTGGACATCGGCGCGACCACCGTGCCCGAGATCGCCGCGAGCATCGTCGCGCAACTGATCGCCGTCCGCCGCAAAGGCTCATCGGCTCGTTTTTCCCAGGATCTCCGATGATCTGCGCCATCGTCCTCGCCGCTGGCCAGTCACGCCGCATGGGGCGGCAGAAGCTGCTGCTTCCCTGGGGCGATGGGACCATGATCGGCCATGTCGTCGCCGAGATTTCCCGCAGCCCCGTCGAGCAAATCTTCGTTGTGGTCGGCGGCGACAGAGACCCCATTGCCCGGGCCCTCAGCGAGCATCGCGCAACCCTCATCATGAATCCTGACCCCGACAGTGACATGCTGGGCTCGGCGCGCTGCGGCCTGCGCGCCCTCCCGACCGACTGCCACGCGGTGCTGCTGGCCATCGGCGATCAGCCGTCGATCAGCTCCGCGCTTATCGGCGCGATGATCTGCAGTCTTGGCCCCGGGACGAAAGCCATCGTCGTGCCGGTCCACAACGGCCAGCGCGGCCATCCGCTGCTCTTCTCCTGCCGATATCGCGATGAGGTTCTCAGCCAGTTCGACGGCGTCGGCCTTCATGGTCTGCTGGCGGCGCATCCGGACGAGGTCCTGGAGCTACCAACGCCCAGCTCGTCAATCCTGACGGATATCGACTCACCGGCCGATTACCAGTCAGCGCTGCGATCGCGGCACACGGAGCGATGATCGCTATTTCGCGAGCTTCATCGCCAGTTCCGCCACGCGCCGGCCAACATTCTTCGCCGTGGCCATGCCCCACTCATCCTTGGTGATGTTGTCGCCGCCGTTCATGAGCGAGCCGCCGAGATGCGCGTTGGGCTTGCCATCGCCGACGACGATCATGTCCTCGCCCAGCAGAAACGCGTGGATCGACTGCAGCGTCAGTTCGATGCCGCCGTTGCGCGCCGCCCACGGCAATCGCGCCGCCGACCTTGTCGCGCAGGGCAAAGGTCCGCTTCATGGCCGAGCACCGTTCGCACAGGGCGCGGAACAGAGAGCTCGGCCCGCTCATATAGACCGGCGAGCCGATGAGGATGCCGCGCGTGGCGGGATCCGTCAGCTTCGCCGCCAGCTCCGGGAAATCATCTTTGCGCGTGATCTCCTTGTTGAACAGGCGCGCGGGGTCGATGTCCATTCCTGCCAGCTCGATGAGTTCGACATCCGCGCCGGCCTCCTTCGCCGAATCCAGCGCGATCGCCAGCGCAGCGGCCGTCGTCTTGCCCTTTCGCAGGCTGCACGAGATGCCCAGGACCTTGACCTTGCCGGCGGCCGGCTCGGCGGCCATCGCCATGCCCGCCAAAGCGGCCGCGCCAGCGCTCACCAACGTTCGTCGTGACACAACGTTCATTGTCTTTTCTCCTGGATTGATATTCTGGTGATCAACTACTCACGCGAGCAATTCTCGTCACATCGCGTGCGCCGTGCAACTACTTGGGACGCTGTCCGCCGCAATAAAGGGAAAGATTATCGCCCCATCATAACGGACGTTATCAGTGGAGATACGATGGGACGACGATTTGAATTCCTCGGCTGGGTCGTCGTAAGCAAAGGGGAGGATGTTTGTCTGGTGTATCGCATGCAGGGACAGGTAGTGGACGCCGAGGACGCCGCGCACGACGCGCTGGTTTTCCCTGCTTTGCGCACCATCGTTATTTCCGGAACCAAGGCCGACGCGGATGTGCCGGGGGTGCTGAGGGCGGCGCTGGAGGTGCTGCGGCGGGAACGGCGCGGCAAGTGAGACCGCTCTACTTCCACTTGCACTTGCGGCTGGCCATGTGGTGCTTGCCATGGCACTCGGTGCAGAGCTTCTGCTCGCTCGTGCCGGCGAGGAAGGCCTTGTGCTTGAGCGCATCAATCGCGGCGTGACACTTCATGCAGCCGGCGTTGATCTTCTCTCGCGGGTACATGATATCGGGTGCGGTGCCGTTGCCGCCCGATGCCCAGGATTCGTCGGCGATGTGAGCATCCGAGACACCGTGGCACTTGGCGCAGCCGACATTCGCTTGCGCGTGACGTAAAGAGAGCTCTTCCTTGGCGAAGTTCAGATGGCAGACGTGGCAGCGGCCGTTGTCGGCCAGTGGCAGCGGCGTCCCGCCGCTGCTGGGTCGCGTCGTGGGCTCGTCGTCATCGAGCAGCAGGAGCTGTTCGCCGCCCGATCTCGACGGCTGACTGGCCGCCGAAAGTGGCAGCGGCGTCCCGCCGCTGCTGGAGGTGCTCTCACCGCAGGCGAGGTGGATCAACCACCACGCCGCGCAACAGACCGCGGCCATCAGCACGATTGACTGGAGGCGGCTCATCAGACGTAGTCCCACTGCTTGAGCCACTCGTAATGTCGCGGCAGGCTGGCCAGCGCGTGCTCGTTGATGGCTTTGATCTCGGCCTTTTCCTTCACGTCCAGCTCGCGCCGCTCGACGACTGCCTTCAGCACGTTGTCCACCTCGGCGACGCTGTTCATGCCGGGGATGGGGATGACGGTATTGGTGCGGAGAATGTAGCGGATGGCCAGCCGGGCACGCTTGAGGTCCTCTTCCTTCTCGCCGGTGAACAGCGATCCGGCCGCAAAGGGCTTGATTCCGAAGGCGCCGACATCACACTTCTTTAGCGCCTCGAACAGGCTGTCCTTGGGCGCGGCCTTGCTCATCGTGGTGAACGGGAAGCACACGCAGTCGATCTGCGGGAAATACTTGATCATGAACCTGATCCACCGGCGATCGTGCGACGAGAAGCCGATGAATCGGGCCTTGCCCGCCTTCTTGGCCTTCTCCAGGGCATCGGCGATTTCGGCCGCCGTGTCGAACGTGTGCCGCCCGCCCGGCTCATAGCATGTGATGCGCCAGAGGTCGGTGTACTCCTGCTGCGAGTCCTTCAGGAGTTCGTCGAGGGAGTCCACGAGCTTCTTCGACGTGCGGTAGTTCTCGTTGCGAACCTCTTTGCGCCGTGGGAGAGGGCCAGATACATCTTGTCGCGCCGACCCTTGAGGGCGGCCGCGTCGCGCTTGACCTCGTTGTCCCAGCAGGCATCGATGTAGTTGATCCCGGCGTCGATGCAGCGGCTGACGATCTCGGTGCGCTGCTCCTGATTGCTGCGGGAGTGGCCGCCAAGACACACCGCCGACACCATCAGGCCGGTCTTGCCCTGGCGGCGATACTCCATGTTCGGGTTGTAGTTCAGGATTTTCGACGTCTCGGCAGATTTGTCGGCGGGCTTCTCATCCGCGGCCATGGCGCTGCGGGATCTCACCAGCACAACCGCGGCCACGCTGGCGGCCGCCAGGGCGCTGCTGCGGACGAAGTCACGGCGGGAAGGTTGGCGTTTGCTCATGGGGTGCTCCGGATGTCTGAGATTTGAAAGTTGAAATTTGACATCTGAAATCGCCGTCTTATGGCATTCACGGCGCTTGCTTGAACAGCGCCTTTATTTCATCCTCGGAAAGCGGCCGGTTGTAGATGCGCAGGTCGTCGATGGCGCCCTTGAACCGCCGGCCAATGGTCACATCCTGCTTCTCGCCGGTATCGATCGGCCAGAGATCCAATAGACCAATGTCGTCGATCTCGGCCAGTTCGCCATCGAGAAAGAGCTTCACATCGTCGTGGAGATTGGGCGGCGAGGCCTCACGCACGACGACCGCGACATGGTGCCAGCGGTCATCATTGACCGGCGCCTTCATGTAGAGGTAGCCACCCCTGGGCGTGACCCCGACGCGCCCCGGATGAAGCAGACGTTGAACATCTTGCCGGCGTCGCCGAGGCCCCAGGAGACGATCTCGCCGCCCGGCGCGGCCGTCTTGATCCACGCGGCCACGGTGCGCGGCTTGGTGCCGGTGATGCCCTTGTAACCGGTGATCCTGATACACTGGTCTTTGCCGTCAAGCTTGATGGCCGCGCCAACCCGGCCAGGCGCCGAAGCGGTGGCAAAGGACGCCCCGCCCTCAAGTGCGCCGGCATGAGGCTGGGCGCAGGAATCGGCGGCCGATTGACCGGCGGTCTCGTCGAATTTCCACCAGCCGACGAGGTGGGGGTCGGCATCTAGAGAGCTTCTTGCTGGCGGATCGCCGGCGGAAGCCACCGTGATGATGGAACCAAACAACAGCGCGACGAGGCGGTTCATGCGCATAGGCATTCCAGAGTTACCGGGATACTGAAACAATGCGCGGGCGATGTCAAGCGCAAAGCTCGGCGGAAACCGGCTGCGGCTGACGGGGCGAACTGCGAACCCGTGCATGGGGCGGGAATCCCTGTGAAAGATAAGATTGCGGCTTGACGTTCCGGTTTGCCGATCTAGAATCAGGTAAAGATCGCGGGGTAGAGCAGCCTGGTAGCTCGTCGGGCTCATAACCCGGAGGTCGGAGGTTCGAATCCTCCCCCCGCTACTGTAAGCCACTAAGGGCCCGCCGCTTACGGCGGGCCTTTAGTATGCGCGGTGGCTGGGCCAGCAACCCGGAGGTCAGGGTTGCTTCGTCTCATTGGAGCGATCGAGTCTCCTGGTGGTTCTGCAGATGACGCTCACAAGGGCCGCTCTCCAACAGGAGCGGCCCTTTTGTCTGCGCTATCCAAGGGTGGGGCGAACGAGCGGATTCGGCGCCTGGCCCACTACTCTCGAATCCAGCGCAGGGTAGAATCGGCAGGCATGTGGCAGACCGAACGATTGAACGGCGATTCCGAATCAACCACAGGAGAACCGGGCATGAGGAAGCAATGGAAGGCCGCCATGGGCGTGCTAGTGCTGACGGGCCTTGTCGCATGTGCGGCGACGCAGGAGGCAACCCGGCCGACGACCCGCCGATTCGAGCGGGAGATCGCCGCATTCGAGCAGTCCGATTTGAAGTCGCCGCCGCCGAAGGACGCGGTCCTGTTCATCGGCAGCTCGACCTTTGCGATGTGGGGCAAGAGGCTGCCGGAGGACTTCAAGCCCCTGGTGGCCATCAACCGCGGCTTTGGCGGATCCACGATGGATGACCTGCTGGTCCACATGGACCGCGTGGTCATTCCCTACAGACCCCGCGCGATCGTCATCTACTGCGGCGAGAACGACATCAACAGCGGCGCCAAGCCCGAGCAGGTCCTGGCCAACGTGCGCGCGTTCATCGAGCGGGCCCGCGCGGCGCTGCCCAATGTGCGCATCTATTACATCTCGATGAAACCCAGCCCGTCGCGCTGGAAGATGTGGGACCGGATGACCAAAGGCAACGAGCTAGTACGGCAGTTCGCGGCCGAAAACAAGGTGGTCTATATCGACACCACCGCCGTGATGATGAAGGACGGCCAGCCCGACGCCGGCCTGTTCCTGCCGGACATGCTGCACATGAACCGCAGCGGCTACGAGCTTTGGATTCCCATCGTCCGCGAGGCGATCAAGGACCAGTAGATCGCTGACTTTTCCAGGCTAACATTACCGCAATGCCCAACGAACCCAACAAAGTCATCTATTCGATGATTGGTGTCGGCAAGAGCTACGACAAGAAGATCATCCTCAAGGACATCTATCTGTCCTATTTCTACGGCGCCAAGATCGGCGTGCTCGGCGTCAATGGCGCGGGCAAGAGTTCGCTGCTGAAGATCCTGGCCGGCGTCGACAAGAACTTCGACGGGCAGATCTCCCTCTCTCCCGGCTACACGATCGGCCATCTCGAACAGGAGCCGCAGCTCGACGAGACAAAGACCGTCCGGCAGATCGTCGAGCAGGGCGTTCAGGGGACCGTCGATCTGCTCAAGGAATTTGAGCAGATCAGCGAGAAATTCGCCGAGCCCATGTCGGATGACGAGATGAACAAGCTGCTGGAGCGCCAGGGCGAGGTGCAGGAGCGGCTGGATCATCTCAGCGCGTGGGACCTGGACTCGCGGCTGGAACAGGCGATGGACGCCTTGCGATGCCCGCCGGGGGATGCCAACGTCAAGGTGCTTTCCGGCGGCGAGAAGAGGCGGGTGGCCCTGTGCCGCCTCCTGCTCCAGCAGCCGGATATCCTCATTCTCGACGAGCCGACCAATCACCTCGATGCCGAATCCGTCGCGTGGCTGGAGCAGCATCTCAAGCGCTACGCCGGCACGGTCATCGCCGTTACGCACGACCGCTATTTCCTGGATAACGTGGCCGGCTGGATCCTCGAGCTGGACCGCGGCCACGGGATTCCATGGAAGGGCAACTACTCCTCCTGGCTCGAGCAGAAGCAGGCGCGGCTGGCGGTGGAAGAGAAGACCGAGGCGTCGCGGCAAAAGACGCTGGCGCGAGAGCTGGAATGGATTCGCGCCTCGCCGCGCGCCCGGCAGGCCAAGTCCAAGGCGCGCATCTCCGCCTACGAGGCGATGCTGGCCGAGGACCACGAGAAACGCTCGCGGGAGATCGAAATTTACATCCCGCCTGGGCCGCGGCTGGGCGATAAGGTGGTCGAGGCCATCGACGCCTCCAAGGGATACGGCGACCGCCTGCTGATGGCCGGCGTGTCCTTCATGCTTCCGCCGGGCGCGATCGTCGGCGTGATCGGCCCCAACGGCGCCGGCAAGACGACGCTCTTCCGCATGATCACGGGCCAGGAGAAGCCCGACAGCGGCACGATTCGCGTCGGCCAGAGCGTGAAGCTCGCGTACGTCGAGCAGAGCCGCGAGACGCTGAGCGCCGAGGAGACCGTGTGGCAGTCGATCTCCGATGGCCGGGAAATGCTGCGTCTGGGCAGCGTGCAGATCAACTCGCGCGCGTATGTCTCGCGATATAACTTCAGCGGCACCGACCAGCAGAAGAAAGTCGGGCTGCTTTCCGGCGGCGAGCGAAACCGCGTTCACCTGGCGCGCATGCTCAAGAGCGGGGCCAACGTGCTGCTCCTGGACGAGCCGACCAACGACCTCGATGTTGACACCATGCGCGCGCTGGAAGAGGCCCTGCAGAGCTTCGCCGGCTGCGCCATCATCATCAGCCACGATCGCTGGTTCCTCGACCGCATTGCCACGCACATCCTGGCGTTCGAGGGCGAGAGCACCGTGCGGCTGTTCTACGGCAACTGGTCGGATTACGAGGCCGATCGCAAGCAGCGGCTGGGCATCAGCGCGGACCAGCCGCATCGGATCAAGTATCGGAAACTGATGAAGTGATTGTCTGAAGCGGAAGCGTCAGCGCTCGCCCAAACTCGGGGCAGGCGCTGACGCTTCCGCTTCAGACAGACCACTCGCGCGGTTACAATCCACCGCATGAGAACACTTCCTCTCGTGGGCTTGGTTCTTTCCTGTGGGTGCGTTGTAGCCGCCGAGCACGATGTCCTGCAAGACTGGCTTCGATCGTCGCTGCTCGAACCATCGCCGCCGGCCACCGCGCCGAGCGTCGGCATCCAGGTGCTCCGGCAGGACCACGGGACGTTTCATCTCAATCGCTCCGTCATCGACACCGCACCGATGCAGATCGGCGCCAAGTCGTTCGCGCACGGGCTGGGAACGCACAGCATCAGCCATATTGTTGTGAATCTGCCATCGCCCGCGAAGTCGTTTGAATCGAGCATCGGCATCGACAACAACTACGACACGCAGGGCAAACACGGAACCGTGGTTTTCGTCGTCGAAGTCGGCGGCAAGGAGCTGTATCGCTCCGGCATCTGCCGTGGCGGAGAGCAGCCCGTCCCGGTCAAGCTCGATCTGCCCGGCGTCCGGCAACTCACGCTGCGCGTTCTCGACGCCGGCGACGGGCCGGGGTGGGACCAGGCGGATTGGTGCGATGCGGCCGTCACCTATGCGGATGGCACGCGCAAGCGCCTCGATGAGCTTCCTGTCGTCGGCGGGCTGCAAACGCCCGGACTGGTGAGCGACAAACCGTTCTCATTCATCTATGGCGGGAAGACCTCGGCGGAGATCCTGCGTGCCTGCAAACTCAGCTTTGTCAGCAACGATGGGCCCGGCTTCCGCCAGCACACGATCACCTGGACCGATGCCGCGAGCGGCCTGGAGATCATCTGTGAGCTGAAGACCTTTGCCGACCTCCCCGCGGCCGAGTGGGTCCTTCGCTTCCGCAATGCCGGCCAGCAGGATACGCCCATCCTCGAAAACGTCCTCGCGCTGGACATGCGAATGGTCCTCCCGACAGGCGAGACGATCCTGCATCATGCCAATGGCAGCACCTGCGCCCGAGCGATTTCCTGCCGCTGGACCAGATCATCCCGCCCAAGGCGAACATCAATCTCGCGCCGAACGGCGGCCGATCGTCCGACGGGCATCTGCCGTTCTTCAACCTGCACTACCCCGGCGGGGGGCTGGCGGGCGCCATTGGCTGGACCGGCCAGTGGTCCATGAACATTACCCGCAACGACAACCAGCAGGTTGCCATTCGCGCCGGCCAGCAGACAACTAGGCTGGTGCTTCATCCGGGTGAGTCGATCCGCACGCCGCGGATTTTGCTCGTGAGCTGGCAGGGCGACGACCGCATGCGCGGGCACAACCTCCTGCGTCGCGCCATCCTCAATCATTACGTTCCTCGCATTAACGGGCAAGTTGTCACGCCCCCGATGGCCGCCAATACCTGGTTCACGTTCTCCGAGGGTAACAAGGTCACCGAGGCCAATCAGCTTGAGTCGATTCCGCCCATGGCCAACATCGGCATCGAGGCGTATTGGCTCGATGCCGGCTGGTTTGAAGGTGGCTGGCCCAGCGGTGTGGGAAGCTGGTTCCCGCGCAAGGACGCCTTCCCGAACGGCCTCAAGCCCATGGCCGATGTCGCCCACAAGCTGGGAATGAAGTTCATCGTCTGGTTCGAGCCTGAGCGGGTGCATCCGGCCAGCCGCATCGCGAAAGAGCACCCCGACTGGGTGCTCCACGCGGGCGGCGGCGACGGGCTGTTCAACCTGGCCGATCCGGCCGCACGCAAATGGCTCACCGATCATCTCGCGAAAGTGATTGAGGAATCCGGCATCGACATCTACCGCAACGACTTTAACATCGACCCGCTTCGCTTCTGGAAGGCGGCCGACGCGCCCAACCGCCAGGGAATGACCGAGATTCGCTACGTTGAAGGCCTCTACGCGATGTGGGATGACCTCATCCAGCGCAAGCCGGGCCTCTGGATCGACAACTGCTCCAGCGGCGGCCGGCGCATCGACCTGGAAATGCTCAGCCGCAGCGTGCCGCTTTGGCGAAGCGATACCGCCTGCTGTGGCCACGCGCTGCACGCTCAGGATCAGGCCCAGATTGCGGGTCTGAGCCTTTACGTGCCGCTTCACGCCAGCGGACTGTGGGGAGTCGATCCGTATACCTTCCGCAGCCTCGTGACCACCGGCGCATCGCTGTCGCTGGATACGCGGAAGGCGGATTTCCCGGTCGATCAGGCCAAGGCCGCCATCGCCGAGCTCAAGTCGCTCCGGCCATACTGGCAGGGCGACTTCTGCCCACTCTCGCCCGTCAACGTCGATGAGCAGCACTGGTGCGGCTGGCAGTTACACCGGCCGGACCTCGATGCGGGGTTTGCCGTCTTCTTCCGGCGTCAGAACAGCCCGTATCTGGCGATGGATTCGCAGCTCAAGGGGCTGGATGCCAGCGCCATATACGCGGTGAGCTTCTGCGAGGGCTATGTCGTCAAAGAGACGCGGCAGATGAGCGGCGCGGAACTGGCAAAGCTGTCGGTTTCCATCCCTGCGGCATCGGGATGCCTGATGATCAAATATGGCAGGGGCGGCGGTAATCGCTGACCCTTCAGTCCCGATAGAACACCAATCGCGCCGCTGCCGGCGGCAACGGCGCGATTTCGATGCGATTCTCGCCGCTCTTCAGCAGCGTACCGATGTTGACCCGGCACGGCCGGCCGATGACGCCGCCGGCGGGCTGGCCATTCACGGTCACGGCGGCGCTCGTATCGGGCAGGTCCTGCATCTCCAGGTACACGCGATACTGCTTCAGGTCGAGATCGGCGGGGATCATGCAAGTGCCGATGAACGGATCGGCGGCAATGGGGCTGAGCGTGAGCTGGCGCCGGCCGATATTCCAGGGGCCGCCGCCGAAACGGGCGATCTCCCTGGCGGCCGTCCATGACGCATCATCGAACCCGATCTGGTTCCATCCCGGCTGTTCGGACCTGGAAGTCTTCCAAGCCTTGTTGCTGCTGAACGTGATTGGCTCGCCCTGCTCCTGTTCGATGCGAATGATGCCAATCACGCCGGCCGGATTCAGCCCATCCGCCGGGTCGTTCGTCGCGGCAATGGCCAGGACAGTCTTTGTGCCCAGCAACTGCGGCGGAATATCGAACTGCCGGACCTGACGCCATTCCTTGCCCCGGCCGACCTGCTTGCCGTTGACGTACAGGATGAAGCTGTTGTCCGCCGTGATCCAGCACTTGGCGCTGCGGATTTTGGCTTCGGCGGGGATCGCGACTTCCCGGCGGAAGTAGCGCGTGCCGGCCGGTGCGGCCTTGATTGGGTCGCCTTCGGGATACCAGATCCACGAAGCGCCGCGCAGCGCGGTTGCCGCCGCATCCTCGCCGGGAGGCGCGGCAATCGCGGGCTGTGTGGTTGGCAGTTGTCGCACCAGCGCGATCGCCTCGCGCGCCGGCTTCGTATTCGCCTCTATGCGCGCTGGCCGCTGAATCTTCTGCGGCTGGAACACCAGCAATGCGCTCTCGCACGGCTGCATCGTCAGCTCGAATTCGACCGCGCCGGCATCGATGCGCGTGAAGGGGATGGACACGATCTCGTTGCCCATCGCATCCCAGATCTCCGGCTCGCCGCTTGCGGTCGCGCGGAACTTGAACTTCCGCGGCTGAGTGTCACTGTTCTGGTTGCAGATGAGGAAGACATCGCGCCCGCTTTTTACGCGGTGCAGCACGTGCAGCCAGTTGTCCGTCTTGCCTTCCAGCACCTGCAGCGCCGGCTTCACGCCCGCATCCGCCAGCACCTGCTGAAGGTCCGATTGCAACGGCTTGTTCGAGAGGAAATACGAACGGCCGCCGGCATCGCTCGTCCTGCACAGTTTCGTCGCCGGCGTAATCTCTCCCGCGCCCCAGATCGCCTCGCGCAGCTCGACGATTTCCTTGGCGCTCTTGCCCAAGGTTGCGGATTTCGCCGGAAGGATGCCATACCCGATGACGATTCCGCCCGCGTCGTAGAATGCCTTGATCTTCACCAGAGCCTCGTAAGGCACGACCTCCGCCGGCGGCGCGATCAGGATCTGATAACGCTCATCGAACAGCTTGAGCTGCCTGCCTTCGATGCTCGCGTCGGCCAGCGCGTCGTACGGCATCCAGTCCGAATCCAGTTGGATGTCATCCAGCGCATCGGTGATGTCCTCGGGCGTGAGCGCCTTGCCCGCATAGACGCTGTTGCCGCACACGATCGTCGCCACGGGGCAGACGTGCTTCCCGCCAGTGAGCAGCACGCTCAGCCGGCCGGTGTAGTCGGCCCAGGTGCGAAATAGCGGATAGCGCGGCTCATAGCCGCCGTTGTAGAAATACGGCGGGCAGTCCGTGTCGAAAGGAGCGCGCGGGTTGAACGAATGGGGAATGAGGAGGTTGATCCCGCGCACGTGGTGCTGGTCGGCCTGCCACTTCATATTCGAGTAGGCGAGGTCCTGCCCATCCGCGCCGAAGATCTCGCAGAACGCGACCTGGTCGCGCTTGCCATAGACGTGCGAGATCGAGCTGCCGAGTTTCGGCGTCTGGAACACGGGCGCATCCCGGCCGATGCGCGTACCGATGCGGAACTGGTTGAAGACGTTGTCGATTCCGCCCATCGCGCTGTACTTCTGCAGTTGAAACATGTTCCCCGGCGCCCATCCGCCCCATTTCAAGTAGAACCCGCCGTGCTCGATGAAATGGCCAATGGACTGCACTCCATGCGCCTCGCACCACCTCTGCAGGCCGCCGTACATGGTCCGGCCCCAGGTCTCGAAGAACGCATCCTGGTACTGATATCTGGCCGCGATCTGCTCCTCGCCCGCGAGCTGGAACTTCCACGCCACCAGCGGCTTCTTCCAGTCGATCTTGCGCTCGGCCAGCATCTTGAACGCTTCGGTGCCCCAGTCGCCGTGGACTTCCGGCTCATCATAGAAATAGCCGACGATCGTCTTGCCGAAGTCATCCTTGAATCGGTCGTAATGTGGCTGATAGACGGTCTGAATGTACCAATCGACGCAGTCCTGGCTGGCCCCATCCACCGTCAGGTCCTTGCCCTGCCCGCCGCGCGGGCTGATGGCCCAGGTGAACTTCATGACCTTCCATTTGCCGGCCGGCGCATCCCACGCCAAAGCGCCATCCTTGATCATTGGCCCCAGGTCGATCAGGGAAGCGCCGTCGATCCCAGCTTCGGTCACCTTTCCCGCCACGGCCGCGACGAGATTAGTGCCGAAGCCATCCTTTGCGAACCGCGCCGGCCCCTCGACATCGAACGCCTCGGCCGCCAGCTTCTTGGCGGCATAGCGCTCGGGCACCGTCCCGCCGATGGTCTGGCTCGGCCACCATTTCTCGTCAAAGATCCGCATCTTCAGGCCAAGTTTCTTGGCGTGCTGAAGGCAGATGTCCAGGTCGCGATACCAGCCGGGGCCGAGGAAATCGGTATGCGGGCGCGACTCGGCCGTGAACCCGCCGCAATGCGCATCGGCGAGTTTCTGGATCTCCAACTCCAGTTGCTCCTTGGTGTCATCGCCATGAAGCCAGAACAGCGGCTGGACGAATCGCCGCGCCTCCATGGGCATCTCGCGAAACTGCCGCTCCAGCGTCGCCCAGTCCGGCTCGGCGCCGGCCGCGACGAAAGAGACGGCAAGACCCACCAGGCACGTGGCAAGGGAAATGAGAGAACTCATCATTGCCTCCTTGGCGCGTATTGTCATCGTGCGCGTGGAATGCACAAGAGGGGCGGGGCGGGCAGGGAGGGGAGGGCATTGCGAAGGCGGAGGGCTGGCTGTGGTGGGTCGGATAATGGCAGCAGCGGCGATGGCGGGCGGGGCGGCGACGGGTTCGTTTCGCAGGGAGCAGGGCGCGGGAGACGGAGCGCAATCTGCAAGCTCTGGCGCGGCGGGAGGTTGCGGGCTTGGGGCGGGGGGATTGGTGGGTTCGTTTGGCAGCAGGTCCTCATCGGAATAGGGCGTGGTGGGGACTTGCTTCTGGACGTAGAAGAAGCGGGTGATGAGCTGGCGAAGCTCGCGGTGCATGCCCTGCTCGTAGCGATTCAGGAGGATGAAGGCGTTGTGGGGATCGTCGGAGAAGCGGTGGGCGAGGATGCGGCAGGGGTCGGGCGGTGCGCCGTCGTCGGTGGCCGGGACTTTGGCGGCCTCGATTTCAAACAGGTGGTTTTCGGCCTCCTGGATGCGGCGGAGTTTCCAGGTCAGGTTGACGATGCGCTGGAAGAGGGTGAGCTGGATGGGGTTGCGGGGGCGGAGGTCGCATTCCAGTTCGTGGCGGAAGGTGGCGAAGGTGGCGGCGCATTCGCTGGGGAGGACGGGGGTGTCGGAGCAGACGCCGTGCTTGAGGGCGTTGAGGCGGGAGCGTTGTTTGCCGGCGGCGGTGCGCGGGCCGGTGGATTTGAGGGCGTTGGCGCGGTTGGCGGCCAGACGGCGGTCGGAGAGGGATTGTTCACCACGGAGGCGCGGAGGCACGGAGGCATCGGCGGGCGCGGGGATTTCAGATTTCAGATTGCAGATTTCGACTATCTCAGATTGGAGATTGGCGACTGATATTTCGAGATTCTGGGGTCTCGGATTCGGGCGTGATGATTTCGTTGGGGAGGATCATGGGTTCCTTTCGTTGGCTTCCACATCTACGGCGTTGTTGCGCAGATCGCGCGGGATGGCGCAAGAGCGCGCAACAGGAGTGAGCTTTTCCCAGGGGGAAAGAGGCGGTTTGGCGGGTGGGGCCGGTCGATTTGCGCAACGCGCGAGGGGCTGGCGTGCCGCGGGCGCGGGCTTTGCTGGCGGTCAACGATCCAATGGGCAATAGCTGTTGAGTTCCGACGCCTGATCCGCCGAACTCCGACCGCGCGGGGTGAGCCGGCGCCGGAAGAATTATTTACGTCCCCCTTTGCAGCTCTCCCCTTTGCAGCTCCGGAAGAATTATTTACGTCCCCTTTGCAGCTCCCTGATAGGAAATCTGATTCCGCCGGGGCCGGGTTCGCATGGGCCGGGGGTGAGGGGTTATGGTGGTTGCGGGGGAAGACGCGGGGTTCGCCCGTGGCGGGGTGGTCGATTCGCACAGCGCCGGGGGATTCACCGCCGAGCGCGGAGGACGGGGAGCGGATGCGAGGCGGGTTGGGTCGGAACGACGGCGCAGCGGCTGAGGGGGGCAAAGCTCGCTGCGGCCGGTGGGCCGGCCGAGAAACGGCTTTTCTGCGTCGCCAATAAGGTGGGATGTCCCCCTTCTCCCTTCTCCCTTCTCTGCGTCGCCAATAAGGTGGGATGTCCCCCTTCTCCCTCCCCCTTCCCTTCTCGAGAATGTCTCCGATTTCTTGCTTGCAACGGCCAGCGGAGCGGGGGTATAAATAAGATGTTCCTCGGCGGCTTTGAGCGGGTGCGAAAGCCGTGCCGCCGAGTAGGGAAAAGAAGGATGCGCGGGCTCGCGCACGGCAGAATCAAGGGCCTTTCGGCTCGACCTTTCCTTATGCTGGGCGGCAGCTCGCCAGGGTGCCGTCGCCGCATGTGGCGACGGCGGGAGGTGAAACATGTTGGCGCGGATGCGTTGGCTGTGGGTGATTGCAGTTGGATGCGGTCTGGTCTGTGCTGTGGCGGCCGAGGCGGCCATCTCGTTTCAGGGGCTGGGCGATCTGCCGGGCGGGACGGAGTACAGCCAGGCCAGTGCCGTGTCGAGCGATGGTTCGGTAGTCGCAGGTTACAGTTGCGTTGATGTGCGGCAATCGTCCGACTGGCCAGCGTATTACGAGGAGTCGTTTCGCTGGACGAGACAAGCGGGGATGATTGGGATTGGGAATTTCCCCGGCGGGTGGCCGCCGCCGACAGGGGCGGACGGGGACTTTGGCGGGTACGCATATGCGGCTTCGGCGGACGGCTCGGCGATTGTGGGCGAGTCGCTGCAGCAGCCGTTCATGTGGACTGCCGCGGGCGGGATGGTGAACCTGGGGCGGCTGTCGCCGACGGACACACAGGGAAAAGCAGTCGCGGTATCTGCCGATGGGAGCGTGGTCGTGGGTACGAGCGGGGCGAAGCTGTTCCGCTGGACTGCCGCCACCGGCATGATCGGCCTCGGAGCCGGCGGCGCGTCTCAGGCGATCTCCGCCGATGGCAAGGTGATTGCCTTTGACAATGGCGATGGCGGGAAGCTGTATCGGTGGACGGAACAGCATGGTGTAGAACTACTCGCCGATCTGAACGGAAATGGGCAGGGGGTCACGGGCATCTCGGCGGACGGATCCGTGATCGTCGGGAATGGGACGGACCCCCACGGTATGACGGCGGCATACCGATGGACCCAAGCGACGGGGCTGACGTGGTTGTCGTTCCCGTTTCCCGATAACGTGCGTTACAGCTACGCGTACGCTGTTTCGCCCGACGGACAGACGGTCCTTGGGAGCTACTCCGGTGGAGGTGCCTTCATCTGGGACGAGGCGGATGGCGCTCGTAACCTTGCGACGGTCCTTACCGATCTAGGCGCTGATGTGGGCGGCTGGTGGTTGAAAGAGGCCAGGGGCGTTTCTGCGGACGGGCTCACCATCGTGGGGAACGGGACATCGCCATCGAATTATGCGGAGGCTTGGGTAGTCACCATCCCGGAGCCGGGATTACTGGGCGTGGGTCTGGGCATTTCGATCTTCCTTGGGCTGCGAAGATTGGGCCGTGGGGCTTCTGTTCATCACCGAACTTGAAGGAAGGAGCAGATCATGCTGCGATTGGACCACGTGCGTCGTAGCGCAGAGCGCATCGTCACCGCTTGCTGCCGGGGTGCTTGTGCGGGACTGAGCGCGCGCCGCGCGGTGCTCTTGGGAACATTGTCGAATTTTCGGAATCTTCGCTTGCAACGAATGAGGATGGCTGGTGTAGATAGGGTTGCCTGCTCGGCGGCTTTGCGCAGGTGCGAAAGCAGCGCCGCTGCCGGGCAGGCAAACAGGAATGCGCGGGCTTGCGCACGGCACGGTCAAGGGCCTTTCGGTTCGACCTTTCCTTATGCTGGGCGGAAGCTCGCGAGGGTGTCGTCGCCACAGGCGGCGACGGCGGGAGGTGAAACATGTTCGCGCGGATGGATCGGCTGTTGATGATGGCAGTTGCATGCGTCCTGATTTGGGCTGCGGTGGCCGAAGCGGCCATATCGTTTCAGGGGCTGGGGTTCCTGCCGGGCGGTATGCCGGTCACTCATGCGACGGCCATATCGGCAGACGGGGCAGTGGTCGTGGGCGACAGTTGCACCGCCGTGTGGATCTCGCCGCCAGGTGAGCTTCCCGTTCTTTATTACACGCCGTTTCGCTGGACAAAACAGACGGGGATGGTGAGCCTCGGGAATTTCGCCGGGGGCTGGCCTCCAGGCACGTCGCCGGGATCTGATTTCGGCGGTTTCGCTTACGGCATGTCGGCGGACGGGTCCGTCGTCGTGGGCAAGTCGGTATCCCAGCCGTTCGTCTGGACTGCAAATGGGGGTCTGGTGAACCTGGGCAAGCTCTCGCCGACGGACTTGGAGGGCGGCGCGACCGCGGTCACGGCCGACGGAAGCGTGGTTTATGGGTTCAGCGGCCCGGTCAACAACGGGCTCCCATTTCGGTGGACGGCGCAGGGTGGCATGGCGCGCACGACAGGCGTGCCAAGCGCGATCTCGGCAGACGGGAAAGTGATGATTGGCGGCTCGGATCGCTGGACCGTCGATGGCACCCGCACCCGCCTGGGCTTTGACGCAAAAGCTCTCTCGGCCGACGGCTCGGTTGTAGTGGGCGACAAGTCGCTTGCCACAGGTGAGTGGGCCGCTTATCGGTGGACCGCCTCGACGGGAACAGTGCGTTTGGGGCCGTTCCCTGGGTTGTGGGATATGGCACGTGCCATTAGCGCGGACGGAAGCGTCATTGCGGGATCCTACGGCTACGGCGCGTATATCTGGGACGATGCTCACGGGCTGCGCAGCTTGGGATCGCTTTTGTCGGATCTCGGTGCCGATGTGCAGGGGTGGGGTCTTGAACAGGTGACGGCGATCTCGCCCGACGGGCTGACGATGATAGGCAACGGGATCAACCCCGCCGGCGGCGAAGAGGCGTGGATTGCAACCATCCCGGAGCCGTGCGGCACGCTGCAGGTTGTGACTCTCGCGGTCCTGGCGGGTGCGCACGCCGTGGGACGTCGCGTGTGGGTCCGGCGGTAGCGGGGTTCTTCAGAGATGGGTTTCTTGTGGGAAGGAGCTGTTCATGTCGGGCTGGAATCCGGACCGGCGTCTGAGGCGAGTGGTGACGAAGTCTTGCCGGCGCGTGTGCGCGGCGCTGCGAGCGGGTCTCATAGAATCGCTTGAACGGCGATGCCTGCTGTCTGGCGGACTGACCTCCGAACAGGTAGGAGCGGAGGGCATATCGCATCTGGAATGGAACGGCCAGGACGAGCTGGTGAGGACTGGTGAGTGGATCGTCCAACTGCGCCTGCCGGGGGGTGCGGGAAACCACGAACTGGCTTCAACCGTCGAGCAGGCGGTTCCGGGCGCTCGGGTCGGGCGGGTCTCCGACTACGGCCTCGCACTGGTGAGTCTGCCATCTGGAATGGGCTACGATGACCTACGATCCGGGCTCGAGTCGCGCGGTGTGTTTGGGTATGCCGAGCCCAACGGTGTCGGGTTTGTCACTGCCGTGCCGGATGACCCGTCATTGTCGGACCAATGGGCGCTCGCCAAGATTGACGCCGCAGACGCGTGGGACACCTCCACCGGCTCATCGGACGTTGTCGTTGCCGTGCTGGACACCGGCGTTGACTACACCCACGAGGACTTGGCGGGCAACATCTGGACCAATCCAGGTGAGACCCCGGGCGACGGGATCGACAACGACGGCGACGGGTTCAAGGACGATGTTCACGGCTGGAACTTCGCTGCGACCGCACCGGGCAATGCCAACGTAATGGACTACGCCGGCCATGGCACAAATGTCGCCGGAATCATCGGCGCCGTGGGGAACAACACGACCGGGATTGCGGGAGTGAACTGGAACGTCAAGATCCTGCCGGTAAAGATAAGCAACAGTGGGACGACCGACAACGACAAGGCTGTCGCGGCGCTGAATTATTGCGTCAAGCTGCGGGAGGAAGGCGTGAACCTGCGCGTAATCAACGCCAGTTGGGGATACCTGCCGTTCTCACGAGCGCTTCACGACGCTATCGATCGCGCCGGAGAGGCTGGGATTCTGTTCGTTGCGGGGGCGGGCAACAACGGGACGAACAACGATACCTTCGAGTACCCGGTCTATCCCGCGAGTTACGATCTGCCGAACATCATCTCCGTGGCCGCCACGAACGAGGACGATGAACTGGCTTCCTGGGGATATTACGGCGTCAGCAACTTTGGCGCGACCACCGTGGATCTGGCAGCGCCCGGGGATAATATCCTGACGACGAAGGCCGGCGGCGGATACGAGGATGCCGACGGCACGTCGATGGCCACACCATTCGTATCGGGGGTGGCCGCTCTGGCGTTTGCCGTCAACCCGGGCGCGGACTGGCAGACGGTGAAGAAGGCGATCATGGATGGCGCGGACCCGCTGACGGCGCTGGAGGACAAGTGCGTCACCGAGGGGCGGCTGAACGCGTACAACTCGCTGCTGACAGACAATCTCCCGCGCGGGTTCGTCGCCGTGAGCGGCTCGGGTGGCAATGACATCATCGACGTGCAGTTGGATCCGCTCGACTCAAGCGTGCTCGAGGTCGTGCTCAACAATAGCACCGTTTACAGCGGAGCGGTGGCGGACGTGAACGGGCTGGTGGTGTACGGGCTGGGCGGCGACAACGTCATCACCGTCAGCTCGGAAGTCTCTGTGCCGGTAACGTTGCGCGGCGGTCCGGGCAACGACACGTTGACTGGCGGGAGCGGCGACGATGTGCTTTCTGGCGGCGAAGGCAACGACTGCCTCTTTGGCGGCGGCGGCAACGACACGCTCTCGGGCGGGCGCAGCCTGGGCGATGACGATAATGATACGCTTGATGGCGGGGCGGGCAACGACTCATTGGAGGGAGGCGACGCATGGCTTGATGGTGTGGAACCGAGCGCGCTCTATGGCAGCACCGACGACCAACGCGATGAGGACTCGCTCATCGGCGGCGATGGCAACGACACGTTGGTTGGGGGCTCGGGGAACGACACCCTCGACGGGGGAGCGGGGAACGATAGCCTCCTGGGAGGCGTTGGCTGCGACTCGCTACTGGGCGGGGACGGGAACGACACGTTGGAGGGCGGGCTGACCGACACAGTCTACGGGCTGACGGCGGACGACACGCTCCTCGGCGGCGCGGGCGACGATTGCATCCTTGGCGGAAACGGAGACGACCTGCTGATCGGCGGAACGGGCACGGACACCATGTCGGGCGGGGACGGCGTGGACGAGGTGAGTTATGAGGATCGGATCGCGACACACCCGGTGAGCATCACGGTGAATAGTGATGGCACGGCAACCGGTGGAGAGGCAGGCGAGAACGACGATATTCTGGGCGCGGAGCTGTTCCGCGGCGGGCTGGGGAACGACACCCTCGAAGGCAGCACGGGCGCGGACTGCCTGATGGGCGGTGGCGGAAATGACCTGCTGCAGGGAAATGGCGGAGACGACACACTGGAGGGGGATGGAGGCAACGACACGCTTGAGGGCGGGGATGGGAACGACTGGCTGGCCGGCGGAGATGGAGATGACTGTCTGGCGGGAGGTGGCGGGGTGGATTCATTGAATGGCGGGGCGGGCAATGACACGGCGGATTTCTCCGACGATGTGTCGGGCTTATGGGTTGACCTGCCCGGCGGGTACGCCTTGGGCAGTTGGACGGAATCGGCAACCGGGATCGAGACGGTCATCGGGGGCAGCGGCCCGGATACGCTCGTGGGCGACGGCAACGCCAACCTGCTGGTCGGGAACGGGGGCGATGATTGTCTCAGCGGCGGAGCGGGTGACGACACGCTGATCGGCGGGAGCGGGGCGGACACGATGCTCGGGGGCGCCGACAACGACACGTTCATAGCCGGCGCGACGGCGGATGGCAATGACCACCTGGATGGCGGGGCCGGCGTGGATACGGTTGATTACTCCGCGCGCTCGGTGGGCGTTTATGTGGACCTCTCGGCCGGCACGATGACCAGTGGCAGCGAGACGGACACGCTGAGCTTCCTTGAGAACGCCTATGGCGGGAGCGGGACGGACAGCTTGGTTGGCGACAGCGGGAACAACTGGCTGAAAGGCAATGGCGGGAACGACACGCTTAACGGCGGGGCGGGGAACGACACGCTGGCAGGCGGCGCGGGGACCAACAGCTTGAGCGGCGGGCCCGGAACCGACACGGTCGATTATTCGGATGACACGGGCGGCGTGAGCGTGAATCTCTGCATTGGCGCGGCTTCGGGGAGCGGTCGGTATGATTGCCTGAGTTACATTGAGAACGTTATCGGCGGCAGCGGCGCGGACAGCATCACGGGCGATAGCGGGGGCAACGTCCTGATCGGCGGCGATGGCGGCGACACCATCTACGGCGGATACGGGGACGATACCATCGACGGCGGCGACGGCAACGACCGCATCTACGGCGAGGCCGGCAACGATACGCTGTACGGCGACGGCGGGGAGGATTACGTTGACGCCGGGTTGGATTGGTCTTACGCGCAGAACAGCGTCTATGGCGGGGATGGCGATGATACGCTCATCGGCGGCTGCGGCACGGATGTCATTGACGGCGGCGCGGGGGATGACAGCATTGCAGGCAACGATGGCGGCGACTCGATCAACGGGGGCGCGGGGAACGACAGCATTGACGGCGGCGGCGGAAATGACAGGCTTGATGGCGGCGCGGGCAATGACTTCATTACGGCCGGGTCCGGCAACGACACCGTCAGTGGCGGCGAGGACAACGACTTGATCTCGGGCTTCGATGGGGACAATTACGTGGATGGTGGGGCCGGCGCGGACACGATCAGCACCGGCTATGGCAGCGACACGATTTACGGGGGCGACGGCGCTGACAGCATCTGCGACAGCGGCGGATGCTATGCGATGATCGACGGCGGCGGCGGCGATGATGTGATCGGCACCGGCGCCTCAGCCAGCACGATTGACGGCGGCGATGGCAATGACAGCATTACTGGCGGGAGCGGTCACGACACCGTTGACGGCGGCGCGGGGAACGATACGATCATTGGGTCGGATGGGGGCGATTGGCTCCTGGGCGGCGACGGCAACGATTCCATCGTGGGCGGAGGCGGAACGGATTGGATAAATGGGGGGCTGGGCAACGACGTGATCCAAGCGGCCGATGGGGAGGTGGACACGCTTAGCGGCGGCGGGGGCACGGATACACTGAGTTACGACTACGGGCTGGATGTGATCCTGTGAGGGTGGCGGGATCTCGGGCGACGATTTCTATCTCATCGACCGGGCGTATGTGCGGCAGGCGACGGTGGCGGCGGCGACGAAGCAGGTAGTGCGTAGGGTGGGCGGTAGTAGTACCGCCTACCCTACCTACTGGGCGTCCGTTGTGCGTCCCGCGCCCGTGCCCACCCCGGCCGACCCAGATTGTTGGGCAAATGATCGTCTCTCGCGGCCGGCGTGAGCATGCCACCCAACCTTGTCAGCATGCTACGAAAACGCGATCATTCCTCGACATGCGACCACTCGCCACCATCGCTCTTGTTCTCGCCTTCACATCATCCGCCTTCGCCGCCGCCGCGCCCGCCAGTCTCGGCGGGAGCATGAAGGTCCATCCCACCGGCGCATTCGAATTCGCTGGCGTCACCTTCGGCATCATGCACTTCAGCGAGAACTGGGAGCTTGCCGAGCAGCGGCAGGATGCCAAGCCCGACGCGGGCTTTCCCAAACGCTCGGCCGCCGGCTGGGACCTAAACGCCAAATTCAACGCGCGCGGCGGCGCATTCGCCCTGCGTCAGTCGATTCGCAAGACGGGCGAAGATGCTTTCAGCTACGAAGCGAACCTGGCCAGCGACGCGGGCGTGAAGAGCAATGCCCTGGCGCTGTGTGGCGTGCTGCCTGTGGATCGTTACGCCGGCGCACAGGTGCAGGTGGATGACAAGAGCATCGCACTGCCGCGCGAGCTGGGCGAGATGAGCGTCTATCGGCGCGACGGCGTAAAGAAGCTCGTGCTGTCATCGCCGGCCGGGATGCTCGTGATCGAAGGCAGCTTCAGCGTCTACATCCAGGATGATCGCAAGTACAACTCGCCGCAGTTCGCCCTCCGACTCGGCTTCGCGCCATCGACCGGCGAGATCAAGCAGGCCGCGCTTCAGCTCAGCATGCGGCAACTGCCATACGAGAGCACGCCGCTGGATATCTCGGCGGCCGCCAACATGGCCTGGGCCGACGAAGTTGCTGACGATAAGAAGGGCGGCTGGACCGACCAGGGGCCCGAGAACGATCTCCGCATGATCAAGCTCGGTGCGCAGCACTTCGGGCCGATGAGCTTCGTCATCCTCGACCCGGCGAAGAACGGCGGCAAGTCGTGCATCGTCTTGGCCGGCCCGCAGCGCGAGTATTTCCCCAAGTCGGCAAGAGTCTCGGCCGAGAAGGCGATGCCCTATCTCTACCTCCTCCATGCCACCGCCTGGACGCCATCGGGCAAGGAAATCATCGGCACGATTCGAGCCACCTACGCGGATGGCACCGAGAGCCGCTGCGAAGTGAGTAGTGCCCGCGACGTCGGCAACTGGTGGGCGCCCACTCCTCTGAGCAATGGCGCGGTTGCATGGACGGCCGAAAACAAGAGCGCATTCGTCGGGCTGTATCTCTCGCGGTTCGACCTGCAGAACAAACCGCTGAAGTCCATCGAGTTTGAATCAACCGGCAAGGCCGTCTGGATGATCGCGGCCGTCAACGGCGCACCAGCGCCGGTCCCGCTGCCGACCGAAGGGCCGACCTACATCGTCGAGAGCGCGCAGTGGCGGCCAATCCAGCACACGCTCGATATCCAGCCCGGCGGCATCCTCGACTTCTCCTCAATGCTGGACGCGCCCGCGGGCAAGTACGGTAATCTGGTCGTCAAAGGCCCGCATTTCGAGTTCGCCGATCGCCCCGGCAAACCCGTGCGGTTCTACGGCACGAACCTCTGCTTCAGCTCCAACTATCCCGGCAAGGCCGACGCCGAGAAGATCGCCGATCGCCTGGCGCGCATCGGCTACAACGCCGTACGCCTGCACCATTATGATGCCGAACTGACGGACAGATCGGCCAAGGATTCCGTCACGCTCGATCCCAGGCAGCTCGATCGCATCCAATACTTCATCCATTGCCTCAAGCAGCGCGGCATCTACGTTATCATCGACCTCTACACCATCCGCGAGACCCGCGCCAACGAAATCCCCGAGATTGGCCGGCCCGTGCGCGATGGCTACAAGGCGCTGGTTCCACTGCTGGATTCGGCCATGGCCAACTGGCAGCAGTTCGCCCGCAACTGGCTCACGCACAAGAACCCCTACACCGGCATGACGCTGGCCCAGGACCCCGTGCTCATCGGCATCTGCCCGTTGAACGAGGATCCACTCGCCGTCTGCTACAACGCCGCTCCCGATGTGCGCAGGCTGTACGACCAGCGATTCGAGAACTGGCTGGCGCAGAAGAAATCGCCGCAGACCGACGCCGAGCGCAAGAAGCTCCACTCGAAGTTTCTCAACGATATCCAGATCGTCGGCAACGAGAAGACTTTCGCCTTCCTCAAGGGGCTGGGCGTGAAGGCGCCGCTCACCAGCGTGAACTGCCTCGACTCAATGACGCTCACCGCGGTCCGTGCGCGACTGGAATACGTCGACAACCACGCCTACTGGGACCATCCCGGTTTCCCCGAAGGCGCCTGGTCGATGCCGTTCAGCTATGGCAACAAGAGCGCCATCGCGGCGGCCGCCAGCGCCCGCGCGGCATGATGCCTACGCGCATCGTCGGCAAGCCTTTCACCTGCACCGAGATCAACTACTGCCCGCCCAACCGCTATCGCGCTGAAGGTGGCCCGCTGCTGGGAGCTTATGCAGCGCTTCAGGATTGGGACGGGCTCTTCCGGTTCGCCGAATCGCACGACATTCGCAACCTGCAGCGGCCCAGCGCCGTCGGCGGGTTCGACAACGCCACCGACCCGATCGGCCTCCTCTCCGAGCGCATTGGCCTGCTGATGTTCCTGCGTGGCGATGTCGCGCCGGGGAAGCGGATGATCCCGTTCTGCATCAACGACAACACGATCCACACCGGCCCTGCAGGTTGGGGCCAGGGCAACTACCCTCAGAATTACAGCCTGCTTGGGTTGTACACGCGCATCGGCAGCTATGACTCCGATCATTCCGCCGTGAAGATGACGGACTTCGAGATTCTCACGGGCGCCAACTGGGTGGAGATGAAGGATCCCAGGTTTGTGACGGACCCGTCGCAGATTGTTGACGTGGCTGTCAACCGCAAGCTGATACCGGCCGATGCGATCGACCTGAAATCGCGCCGCGTGGCGAGCGATACGGGCCAGATTGCTCTGGCCGCCGATCAGGGCACCTTCGAGGTAGTCACCGACCGCAGCGAGTGTTTCGCCATGACCGATGCACGGACGCTTTCGGGCAAGGCGGTGTCCGTGAAGGGCGATGGCGGCTTCACGGTCATCTGCGTGGCGGCCATGGACGGCAAGAGCATCCAGGCAAGCAGACGCCTGCTGGTGATTCATCTCACCGATGTGCAGAACACCAAGGCCAAGTATCGCAGCATCGCGATGACCCTGCTGGAGCAATGGGGCGTGCTGCCACACCTGGTGCGAGCCGGCAAGGCCGAGCTGACGCTGAAGCTGGCGGGCGGATCGGCTCTCAAGGCGTACAGCCTCGATCTGGCGGGCAAGCGCCGGCAGGCGATCAATGTTGCAGCGGCTGCGGACGGCTCATGCAGCCTGACGGTGAACACCGATCAAAGTGACGGCGGCTGCATGGTTTACGAACTGTTGCGGGAGTGAGGCGTCCTTGTCAACTTCATGCCTCTGGATTTGACCGCGCCCATAACTCGTGCTATATTTGGGAAGTCCAGGGCTTGTCTGCCTAGTATCACTTTGCGGTTAAAAGACTTAG
Organism: uncultured Phycisphaerales bacterium; assembly: GCA_963836515.1. Classification (GTDB taxonomy): domain Bacteria; phylum Planctomycetota; class Phycisphaerae; order Tepidisphaerales; family Tepidisphaeraceae; genus CAWIJX01. The sequence continues at coordinate 1,219,384 of CAWIJX010000003.1, read as the reverse complement.
GTTCGGTCGGGACGAGGAAGCAACTTAAGATTAGACTCCGGAAGGGGAGGCGGTGGAGCCTCCGGCCAGTTTGACATATGGAGTCGAATGGACGTTGACCATCGGGCGCAGGTGCTCCAGGCGATTGATATCGTGGAGCTTATAAGCCAGACAGTCGCCCTGAAACGCAGAGGCAAGGACTATCTGGGCCTTTGTCCGTTTCACCAGGAGAAGACGCCATCGTTTTACGTCAGCCCGGGCAAGCAGACGTTCTACTGCTTCGGCTGCAAGGCTGGCGGGACGGTTTTCGACTTCGTGATGAAGCGGGATCGCGTGGAGTTCCGCGAGTCGCTGGAGATCCTGGCGCGGCAGGCGGGCATTGAACTGCCGCAGTTCAATCGCGACGGGCAGAGTGGCAGCCAGCGGCAATCGCTGCTCGAATCGCATACGGCCGCGTGCCGTTTTTTTGAGGATCTGCTTTGGAACGAAAATACCGGTGCGGCCGCCCGCGAATATCTGAAGCGCCGCGGCTTTAACGACGAGACGCTGCACCGGTTCAATGTTGGTCTGGCGGTCGATTCATGGGATGCGCTGCTGAAAGGCCCGGTCGGCCACAAATTCGGAGCGGAAACGCTGCTCGCAGCGGGCCTTGTGAAGGCAAGAGAAGGAGGCAACGGCTTCTACGACACCTTCCGCAACCGGATCATGTTTCCGATCCGCGATACGGAAGGAAAGATCATCGCGTTCGGTGGCCGAGTCGTGCCGGGAAGCGAAGATCCGGCGAAGTATTTGAACAGCCCAGAGACGGCGCTATTCAACAAAGGTCGCTCCATCTTCGGGCTGAATTTCGCGCGTCAGAAAATCGTCGAAACGTGCGCCGCGGTCATTACTGAGGGATATACTGATGTGGTGATGGCGCATCAGTTTGGCGCCAGCAATGTCGTGTCGGTGTTGGGAACGGCGATGACGGAGCAGCACGTCGCGGTGCTGCGCAGGTTTGCGGACAGGATCGTTTTGCTTTTTGACGCGGATGCCGCGGGAAACGCGGCCGTGGACCGTGTGGTGCAGTTGTTCCTAACGCAGCCGGTGGAAATCGCAGTGGCGAGCATGCCGGCCGGGATGGATCCCGATGAGTACCTGCTGAAATATGGTGCTGACGAGTTCGTCCGGATGTTGACAACGAATGCAAGTGACGCTCTGAGCTACGCTTGGAAGCTGTTGTCATCGAGGTATAAAGCCGGGTCCGACGATCTGACGGCCCAGCAGAAGGCTTTGGAAGAATATGTCGAGCTTCTGGCGGCCGCCCGGAGCGCAGGATCGGTGGACTCCTTGAGATGGGGTCCGGCCTTGGCTCGTGTGAGCAAGCTGACCGGCATGCCGGTTGAAGAATTGCATAAGCGGCTGGGCTCCCGGAAATCGACACCGAAGGCTTACCTGCCTAAAGTAGCCGAGGCCCCGGAGCCGACAGAAGCAACTCCGGTTGTGCAGCCCGCCGGCACGCGAGCGAAGCGCAGCGAGCGCAGAAACAGATTCTGGGCATCTTGCTGTTGGAGCCGATTCACTGGCAGAGCGTCCAACAGCGGCTTCGCGTAGAAGATTTTGCCTCGCCAGAGCTTAAGGCGCTGGCGGAGGCGTATTGGAATTATCAACGGGACGAAGGCGAACCGGTATTTAGCGAGTTCGTATCGCTGCTGACGCAGCCGCAGCACAAATCGCTGGCCATAGAATTGGCCAATGAAGCCGAGAGCATCGAGGCCAAGAAGGCGACGATCGAGGATTGCCTGAAGCGATTGGATGAGCTAAGCGGCGTGCAGGAGGAACAGAAGATGCTGAGCTCGGCGGCGAACGCCGACGAGGCCCAGCAGATCGACATACTGCGGAGGTTACAGGAGAAAGCCCGGCAGCCCAATTTGCGGCGGCTGGGCTCTTAGGCACGGCCAGCATGCCGTGCCAGCGGCCGCCTTGATCGGGCGGCGGCGGGACAACTGACAGGATCGCGTTGCAGGGATCGGAAATGTCTCCGAGTTCCTTGGCCCGGTTTGCGGTTGTTGCATGATTCCCGGCCGAAGGCCAGGGGACATTGAGTCATGGAAGTTAGAGAGATGGTTATCGAGACAGCACCACCCTTGATCGGATCGGGCTCCCAGGAGGAGGTCGATTCGCGCGTCGCTGCGCTGATCGGCCTGGGCAAGTCGCGCGGCTACCTGACGTACGACGAGCTCAACGAGCGCCTGCCCGACGAGGTGGTATCCCCCGACAAGCTGGATTCGCTGCTGATGATGATCGACGAGATGGGCATCAAGCTCATCGACGATCTGGATGTGGCGGATTACCAGTTGAAATCGGCCCGCGGCGGCAAGGCGTCGCCCAAACCCGTCGCGCCCGGCGAGCCCGACCCCGAGGAACTCGCCGAGGAAGAGGAAGAGGAAATCGACCTGAACCTCGAGGCCGAGCTGGCCGAGGCGTCCAGCAAGCGCATCGACGATCCGGTGCGCATGTACCTGACGCAGATGGGGGAGATCCCCCTGCTCACCCGCGAGCAGGAAATCGCCCTGGCCAAGAAGATCGAGATCACCCGCAAGATCTTCCGCTCGCGAGGTTCTGGAGAGCGACTACTGCCTTCAGGCGGCCGTGGAGATCCTCCAGCAGGTGGATGACGGCGATCTGCCCTTCGACCGCACGATGAAGATCAGCACCGCCGAGGACCAGGCCGACAAGGACACCATCGGCCAGCGCATCCCGATGAACCTGGAGGCGGTGCGACAGATGCTCGGCCGCAACCGCGACGACTGGGACAAGCTGGCGCGAGAGCCAAGAACCGCAAGGACAGCGAAGAGCTCAAGCTGGCCATCCGGCGGCGCCGTCGCCGCGGCGTGAAGCTGCTGGAAGAGCTATCGCTGCGCACCAGCAAGGTGACGCCGCTGATGAAGAAGCTGCACAGCATCTCCACCAAGATGCTGGAGCTCGAGATGCGCATCGACGAACTGAGGAAGATCAAGGACCCCGGCGAAGACCTGGAAGTCTGCCAGCAGGAACTGGAGGGCCTGGAAGACCTGGTGCTGGAAAACGCCCAGGACCTGCACAAGCGCGTCACCGCGATCCGCAAGATCTACAACAAGTACGAGGACGCCAAGCGCAAGCTCTCCGGCGGCAACCTGCGCCTCGTCGTCTCCATCGCCAAGAAATACCGCAACCGCGGCCTGTCCTTCCTCGACATCATCCAGGAAGGCAACACCGGCCTGATGCGCGCGGTGGACAAGTACGAATATCGCCGCGGCTACAAGTTCAGCACCTACGCCACGTGGTGGATTCGCCAGGCGATCACCCGCGCCATCGCCGATCATGCCCGGACCATCCGCATCCCGGTGCACATGATCGAGACGATGAGCAAGCTGCGGAACATCTCCAAGCAGATCATGCAGGAGGTTGGCCGCGAGCCGACCATCGAGGAGATCGCCAAGCGCGCCAAGATGAGCGTGAGCGAGACGCGGCGAGTGCTGAAGATTTCAGCGGCACCCGATCTCGCTGGACCGGCCGGTCGGCGAGAGCGAGGACTCGTATTTCGGCGATTTCATCGAGGATGAGAAGGCCGACAATCCGGTCGAGAGCGCCACGCAGGAGATGCTCAAGGACAAGATCGAGCAGGTGCTCAAGACGCTGACCTACCGCGAGCGCGAGATCATCAAGCTCCGCTACGGCATCGGCGACGGCTACACCTACACGCTCGAAGAAGTGGGCCGCATCTTCAAGGTGACGCGCGAGCGCGTGCGGCAGGTGGAGGCCAAGGCCATCCGCAAGCTCCAGCATCCGGTGCGGGCGAGGAAGCTGGAGGGGTTTCTGCCGGGAGGGATACTGAGGGTGTAGGCTGGCGAGTTGCCAGTTGCCAGTTGTCAGTTGCCAGAAAGAAACGGGGAAGTGGCGATGACCAGGCAAGAGCTGCGACAACGCTTGGACCAGAGGCCATTTGAGCCATTTCGCGTGAATACGGCGGACGGGAAGCACTACGACGTCACCGATCCGGAACTGGTCGTGCCAACAGATACGCGGCTGTTCATCGTCTACAATCGCCAAGGCTGGACGGACGTTGTGCTTCGCCACATCACGGGTATAGAGAGTCTGGCTGCGGCATAGAGCGGGAATAATCATTTACGTCCCCTTTGAGCTCCTTCCCCTTTGAGCTCCTTTTACGTCCCCTTTGAGCTCCTTTTACGTCCCCTTTACGTCCCCTTTGAGCTCCCCGATGGAACTGTTGCAGGCGGCGTGAGCGTTGCAGTTCAGTTCCCCTCCGAATGCGGCCGCGACGTGGGCTCGTTGAGGCGTTCTGGCCGGTTGTACCTGCGCGCCGGATCGACTCGCGTGCCGGCTTCGATCTGCTGGGGGTCTCCGCGGACTTCCTTGACCCTCCCCCTGATGCAATTGCCGGATGAGTCCCTGGTGCCGCGGTAGGGCGGCCGGGTTGGTGAACTCGCCCGGATCGGCCTGCGGGTCGTAAGTGCGCGGACCATTGACGTTCCCTCGCGTCCGCGGGCACAATGGTCCGCACCGCCGCCGGGAGGTCGGAGTCAAGGATTGGTCGCGGTAATTGTTCCTGACACCTTTCTGCTTTTTGACGCGCTACTTGGTCAAGTGCCTGGAATCTCTCGGCCACAAGGTCACCCTCGCCCGGCTTGACCGGGCAGCGAAGAGGGGTATTTTCAGAGCAGGACCACATGGCGACAGCGACACCATTTTGGATGAAAATTGGGCGCGCCAGGCGATGTTGCGACATGGGCGAGTGCGAAGGTCGGTTGACGTGGGTGGCGCCAACCGCCTTGTTCGCCGCCTGCAGTCCCTGGGATGTGCTGTCGACCTCAACAGGCCCGAACCCGCGGCGTAACGCGGGTATTTTCGGAACAGTTTATGGGAGGTGGCCAATGCGGCTTTTCCTCGTGTTGATTGCAGCCGTTGTCGTCGGCACTCTTACTGCGTCGGCTGCCGAGGTTCCCAGTGAGGCCCTGGACGCCTTCCGTGACGTATCAGTGGACACGCTTATCGAGCGACTGTCAGACCGGGGCGGAGCGTGGTGGGGGCCCCCCGGGAGTGCGCCGGGATCCCCCGGAACACGTTATGTGGCAAACAGCGAGGTGGCTAAGGCCGCACTGGCAGACCGAGGTGCCTCCGTCGTGGAGCCGCTCGTCAAAGCGATTTTGGGAAACCCCAATAGGGCGGTTCAGCGGAAGATTGGCGGGGTCCTCGCTTCCATTCGGGACCCCAAGGCGACAGGGCCACTGATCGAGGCCATGAGGAAGCAACCGTCTGCCGCCACGCCGGAAGAGCAGGTTGCCGTTGTCCCCCTGTGGCAATATGCAGGCGATTCGCTAAGGAACTTGCCCGACAATGTGGCGGTTGAACCGCTGCTCGATGTGCTCAAAGACCCGTGCGACGCCGTTCGGAGGGGCGCTGCTCGTGCGTTGCAGGGACGGAAAGACGCTCGCTTGGTGCAACCGCTGATGCAGGCTTTGGCGGACCCAATCCCTGAAGTACGAGCTGCGGCCGCATGGGAACTGGGGTACCTTGGCGATGCGCACGCAGTTGATGCGCTCCTGCCTGTTATGCGTGATGCCGACCCTGGTGTGCGTCGGCATGCAGCCTACGCGCTGGGGCGACTCAAGGACCCGCGTGCCGTCGATCTGCTTCTGGAGGCGTTAAAGGACGTTGATCCGACGGTCAAGCGCGAGGCTGCGGAGGCCTGTGGCTCCATGCGGATACCCCAGGCTGTGCCAGCCCTGCTCGTCATGTTATCGGCGACGGACGAGCAGTCCCAAATTGGGGCCGCCCGCGCTCGGCAACATCCGTGACCCGCGCGCCGTGGAGGCTCTGGCGGCCAACCTTCAGCCGCCCTATACGAAAAAGCTTTCCAATGCGCGACTGGAAATGGTCCAGGCCTTGGTTCCTTTTGCCAGCGGCGCGGGCGCACGCGAACCGACTACGATCCCTCAAGTCGCATTGCCGCCTTGAATGGGCTTGTTGTCGCGGTTGGCGATTCCGACGAGCGCATTCGGTCGGACGCTGTCCGTTTCCTTCGCCGTATCAGTGGGGCGAAATACGGAGAAGACCCCGCCGCATGGGCCGCATGGTTATCCAAGAACAGGGATTCGCTGCAGGACAAAACGTTGGCGTCGCAACCGTTCGATCGCGGGCCGGGCAAGTTAAAGCGTTAGTGGGTAGGGTGGGCGGAGTACCGCCCACCCTACACTCATTCGCCCGCCAACCGGGCGATCGCCTGGAATTCGGGCGGCTCTTCGAAGGCCTCGCCCTCGCACTGGCAGCACCACTCCGCGCGATAGCGTTCCCCGGCCACCAGCCGATGGAACGAGGAGTGTGGCCAGGCGTGCGGCGACGGTGCCGCGGCCGGGGGCGGCGCGCTCCACGGTTGATTCGATAACCTCGTCGTATTCCATGGCGGCTGGTGGTATAATCCGTGGATGGTCCTCAGCATCGACATCACTCCTCGGACTGAGGCTCGTCTTCGCCAGCAGGCCGATGCGGCCGGACAGGACGTGCGCGCCTTCGTCGCGCAGCTTGTCGAGCAGGCCGCCGCGAAGCCTTCGCTGGACGAGATGCTCGCCCCGCTCCGCCAGCAATTCGCGCAGAGCGGCATCAGCGATGAGGAACTCATCGCGGATATCACCGAGGCGCAGGCGGAGTACCGTGCTGAACGGGGACCCGCCAAGCACAAGAAATCGGCATGATTGATGCGCCTCCACGAGCGGTGCTGGATACGGTGGTCTTCGTGCAGGCCCTGATCAGCGGGCGTGGCCACGCGGCCGGATGCCTCCGGGAGTTGCGGGCCGGCCGGTTCATTCTCCTCATGAGCGATGCGACCATCGACGAACTTCGGGACGTCCCGTTGCGGCCAAAGTTCAGAGCCAAGTATTCATTCGTTACCCCGGAAAAGATGGCCGCTTTCGTGACGGAGATCGAATCCCTCGCTGTCCGGATCGCCCGCCCCGCCGCCGTGTTCTCGCTTCCGCGCGACCCCAAAGACGAGCCGCTCATCGACCTGGCCGTTGCCGGCCAGGCACGGTTGCTCGTGACGTGGAACGACCGCCACCTCACTTACCTGATGAGACAAGACACCCCCGAGGGCAAGGAGTTCTGCGCCCGCTTCCCGCAGTTGCAGATCCTGCCGCCGCCCGAGTTCATGGCTTTCATCAGCCGGGTGTAATGTCGTTCTTGGTAGCACAGGCTTGCAGCGAAGCGGTGGGCTACCTTGACTGGCGGAAATCGGCCCCATTCCGCCAGTGAGGGCACTGGCGGCACTCGGATCATCGAGAAGCCCGAGGCGATGTGCTGCGCGTAACACTCGCTGACGGCAACGTCTTTCCACTTGGACTTACTACCAGGCGACGAATGCCGCTGATGCGCAGCTCGTGCGGTGGATGCGATGAGAAATAGCTCTCCAGCGCCGACGGCGAGTTGGAGAGCGACGCGAGCTGGCGGAGCACGCTGATGGCGGCGGCGGGATCAAAGCCGGCCGCGGCGGCGAGCTTGATCCCGAAGGCGTCGGCCTCCAGTTCCTGATCCTGCGAATACGCGCTCTGGAGAAATCCGTGCGCCAGGGCTTGCAGCGGCGCGCAGCGGCGCCGGCCGCGGGAAAGGCGACCGTTAGCACCGACAACAGCGAGCTGTTCATGATGCGGTCCTTGGCGTGGCGCCGGACGACATGGCCCATTTCGTGGCCAAGGACGAAGGCAATACAGTGCGGATCCCAGTGCAGCAGCGAGAGCAGCGGCTGCGTGATGTAGATGAAACCGCCCGGCAGCGCGAATGCGTTGACCTGCGGCGCGGGAAGGACCCGGAAAGTGAACTGCTGCAAGCGGTCCTTGACGCGGGCGGCCAGGCATCGGCCGCAGGATTCGACCAGATCGTCGCAGAACGGCTTGGTCGGCAGTTCGGCGGCAATGGCGGCCGCCATGCCGGCGCCGACGATGCGTTCCGCCTTGATCGCCTGCTCTTCGCTGCCGGTCAATTCCGTGAAAATCCACCGCGCGGAAGAAACCTTGCCGCGAAGCCACCGGCCGAATCCGTGCATCAAGCCTGCCATGTCGCTCGCCGGGGTTGTTATAGCTGGCCGTGCGAGGCGCCGCCAGTGTCTTCGGGTGGCAGGGTGGCAGTGTGGCGGCGGCGTCTCGCCGCTGTGAAGGGATCAGAGCCGAGACGGCTCTGCCACTATCGCACGTCAAGGCATTTCATCTCGTACAGGTCTCGGACGATCAGTCGCCCGTTGGACAGCGCCATCGGCGCCCACGCCATGCCGCCCTTGGCCGACAGCACCTTGGCTCGGGCCAGTTCCTGATAGGCGTCGGGCCTGGCCTCCACGAGCGCGAGTTCGCCCGTCCGGCCATTCATGATGAAGATCATGCCGTCGGCGATGATGAGATTGCCTGAGGTGAAGGCGGCGGGGCTCTTCCACCTCACTTCGCCCTTCAGATCGAGGCAAACCAGCGCGTTGACGGGCTGGTCGCTCGATGCGTAAATGTGGCCGCGATACAGCAGGGGGTTCTGAATGTGCGCGAAGCAGTTGTTGTTGTCCTTGAGCTCAAAGTCGGTGGTCCAATGGCCGGCCTCTTGGCGCAACGACAGCGTTGCGCACCCGAAGCGATAGCCGCTGGAAAGGAAGAGCCGGTCGCCGCCGATGGCCAGGGGCAAGGCGATGGGAATCTTGTAGCTGCGCGATGTCTGCGTCTGCCACAGGAGCTTGCCCGTCGCGGCATCGACGCCGGAGATCATTGCGGGCGGCCATTTCTCCGGATCGCTGGGCTGGCCGATGAGCAGAACTTGATCCACGCCAGCGAGCGTTACGAGAGTGGGGCTTGTATGACAAAACCAGTTTCGCCCGACATACGGCGAAGTCCAGCGGGTCTTGCCAGTGGCTTTGTCCAGGGCGATGGCGCCGACGGTGCGCGTGTGGGGGGCGAGGATGAGCAGGTCCTTGTAGACCGCGGGATGCTGCGTGAATCCCCATCGCGGGACCTGCGTGCGATCGAGTTTCGCGGCCGGCGGCACCTCATCTCCAGCAGCAGCGTCGCGAAACTCATCGACGAGATTGCGCTGCCACACGCTCTCGTGCGTGGCGCGGTTGACGCAGGAGACCTGAGCCGTCGGACCGACGGTATAGATGAATCTCTCTTCGACGGTCGGGATGTTTCGCGAGCCGGGATATTCGATCACGCCGGGTGCGCGAGAGGCCAACTGCCATTGCGGCTTGCCGGTTTCCAGGTCGATGCAGCGGAGCACGTCGTTCTGGCCATCTCGGTCCAAGACATGAACCTGCCCATCGCGAACGGCCGCGCCGGCCCAGCCGTAGCCGAGATCGAGCTTCCAGAGGACCCTGGGGCCATCCTTGGGCCATGATCGCGCCAGACCCGTTTCGGCGGAACTGCCGTTGCGATCGGATCCCTGGAATGCGGGCCAGTCGGCCGCGCGCGAGGTGGCGGCCAGAAGGCTCGTCAGGAGGAACAAGCTGTGAATCTTGACAGGCATCGCAACGATCCTAAGATAGCGAAGCAGTTTGCGGCTGTGGCGGAACTGGCAGACGCGCAAGGTTCAGGTCCTTGTGACCGTTAAGGTCGTGCAGGTTCAACTCCTGTCAGCCGCACTTGAGGCGATCTCCAACAAGGTCGCCTTTTTTTGTGCCGCCGGTGCCCTCACCGGCGGAAGAGCGGAGGACCGCCAGTGAGGGCACTGGCGGCACCATTACACCTCCAGTGGATACTGGTCTTTGAACTCCCGATACCACGCCACAAAACGCTTGAGGCCTTCGCTTAAGGGCACCTTTGGCGTATAGCCCAGTTCAGCCCCGGATCGTCGTACATCCGCGTAGGTCCTCTCGACGTCGCCCGGCTGGGTCGGCCGGCGCTCGACGATGGCCTTCTTACCCACGGCCTTCTCGATCTCCTGCACCAGCCGCGTGAGCGTGACGGGGTCGGAGCCGCCGAGGTTGTAGATGCGGTAGCGGTTGCACCGTTCGACGGCCGCCATCACGCCGGCCACGATGTTGTCGATAAATGTGTAATCCCGACTGGTGCTGCCATCGCCGAAAATCGGCAGAGGCTTGCCGCTGTCGACGAGGCGGATGAACTTCTGGATTGCCAGGTCCGGGCGCTGGCGCGGGCCATACACAGTAAAGAACCGCAGGCAGAAGATCGGCAGCTTGTAGAGGTGCCAGTAGGAATGACAGATCAACTCGCCGGCCCGCTTGGTGGCCGCATACGGGCTGATGGGCTCGACGACGGGGTCTTCCTCGCTGAAGGGCACGCGGCCGAGATTTCCGTAGACGCTGGAACTCGAAGCGAAGATGAACTTCTTCACGCGGTTATCGACGGCCGCCTGCAGGAGGTTGGTCGTGCCCTCGATATTGACGCGGCAGTAGTGGGCAGGTCGCTGGATGGATGGACGGACCCCGGCCATGGCGGCCAAGTGCAGTATGGCGTCGGGCTTGACCTTCCCGATGAAGCTGGCGGTGGGGGAGGCATGGGTGATGTCCAGCTCTTCGATATCGATGCCCTTGCCGATGGATCGGGCGTTGGCCTCCTTCCAGGAGCGGGGATAGAAGTCGCAGAAGTTGTCGATGCCGATGACGCGCCAGCCGCGCTGAAGCAGCGCCTGCGCCGCGTGCGAGCCGATAAAACCGGCCGCGCCGGTGACGATGATGGTGCTCTGGGGCATGGGGAAAATCTAATCGAGCGGCTGGCGAAATGCGAATCGTGGCACGAGCGGCCCCCGCCGTGCGGCGAACACCCGCGGCCGGGGCGGCGCGCTCCACGAGATGCCGCGGCCGGGGCGGCGCGCTCCACGAGATGCCGCGGCCGGGGGCGGCGCGCTCCACGAGATGCCGCGGCCGGGGGCGGCGCACTCCACGCCATTCGACATTCCGAAACCCGTCCGCTACCATCCGCCGCGGGATTTCCGTAGGATATTCCGTCTTTGGAACTACCGTTATGCTTGGCCGCTCGATCATGATCAGTGCCGTTGTCGTGTACGTGGGGGTGATGATTGGCTGCATGCTCGGCTCGCAGGCCGACTCGGCCAAGGGGCTGCCCGGCGGCGAGTATTACGCGCCGACAACCGGGCCGTCGCGCGTCATTCCGCTGCCGATGCGCGGGATCGCGTTCCAGATCCAGAACCTCGACTGGCTGAGGAACGGCGACTATGCAAAGAGCATCGACGAGATCGCCCAGACCGGCGCCAACACGGTGATGTTTGTCGTCGATTCGCGCATGGAGAACGGCAAGAGCAGCAAGATCTACCTGGACATGCGCACCACGCCCAGCCCCGAGCAGCTTGGCGGGCTGATCGACCATGCCAAGAGCAAGGGCCTGAATGTCGTGCTCATGCCCATCGTGCTGCTCGACAATCCCAGCGGCACGGAATGGCGCGGCGTCATCCACCCGGAAGACTGGACCTACTGGTGGAGCAGCTATGGCAACATGCTGTGGCACTATGCGAAGATCGCCGAAGAGCACAAGGCCGACGTGTTCGTCGTAGGCTCCGAATTGGTCAGCACCGAAAGCAAGGCCGAGGAATGGCAGAAGACGATTGCGATGATCCGCCGGCACTTCCACGGGATGATCACCTATTCATCCAACTGGGACCATTACCACGACATTCCTTTCTGGGAGCAGCTCGACTTCATCGGCATGAACAGTTACTGGAAACTGGGCGAGGACCACAACGTGTCGGTGGGGCACATCCATGATGAGTGGCGGAAGATCCAGAAGAACGTGATGGGATTTGCCAACAAGAAGCACAAGCCGCTCGTGCTGCTGGAGGCGGGCTGGTCGAGCATGGCCAATGCGGCCGACGAGCCGTGGGATTACACGAGAGATGAAGTGCCCCTCGACCTGGACTTGCAGAAGAAGCTCTACGAGGGGTTCTTCAGCTCGTGGTACGGCGTGCCGAATTTCGGGGGATTCATGATGTGGGAGTGGCCGCCGCATGCGGGCGGGCTGGACAGCCGCAGCTATACGCCGCGCGGCAAGCCAGCGGAGCAGGTCCTGAAGGAATGGCTCGCCAAGCCTTGGGGCGTTGCGGCCGGCGCAACCGCATTGGACAGCCCCCGGCCAGGCCAGTAACATGTTCGGTCTCATGCATCTCCGGATCGTCAACATTACCGACGCCAATACCTAGGCGCGGTGATTCGGGCGAGCGGCTCGCAAGCGGGCCGGCTAACATCGCCCGGCTCCGCGCCCGCCCGCGTTGTGGCACGGCCATCCATGGCCCGTGCCGGCTGTCGTTGTTGTTGATTTCGCGTCTATTCAAAACACTGAGGCAAACAAGCCATGCAAGCTATTGAAACACGTTATCGTACTCACACCTGCGGGCAGTTGCGCATCTCGGATGTGGACAAAGAGGTGAAGATCGCGGGCTGGGTGCATTCGTACCGCGATCACGGCGGGCTGGTCTTCATCGACCTGCGCGACCGCGAAGGCCTGACGCAATTGGTGTTCGACGCCGACATCTGCGGACAGGCCGTGCATGAAGAGGCGCGGCAGCTGCGCTCGGAATGGGTGCTGTCGGTCAGCGGCAAGGTCACGCCGCGCGGCGCGGGCCTGGAGAACCCCAAGCTCGAGACGGGGCGGATCGAGGTGCGCGTCAAGAGCATGGAGGTGCTCAGCGATGTCGCCGACGCCGCCGTTCCTGCCGGATTTCGCGGTGGCCGATGCGGTAGCGCCGAAGGAAGAGCGGCGGCTGCAATACCGCTACATCGACCTGCGCCGGCCGGAGATGCACGAGAATCTGCGCATGCGATACCGCGTCACCAAGATCATGCGCGACTACCTGGGCGAGCTGGGTTTCTGGGAAGTCGAGACGCCGTTCCTCACCAAATCGACGCCGGAAGGCGCGCGCGACTTCCTGGTGCCGTCGCGCCTGATGCCCGGCAATTTCTACGCCCTGCCGCAATCGCCGCAGCTCTTCAAGCAGCTTCTGATGGTGGCCGGCTGCGACAAGTACATGCAGATCGTGCGGTGCTTCCGCGATGAGGACCCGCGCGCCGACCGCCAGGCCGAGTTCACGCAGCTCGACGTGGAGATGAGCTTCATCGACCGCGAGAACATCATCGCCATCATGGAAGGTCTGCTGCGGCTGATCTGGAAGCAGGTGCTGGGCGCCGAGGTGCCCAACCCCATCCGGCACATGGAATACGATGAGGCGATGGGGCGATACGGCTCGGATCGGCCGGACCTGCGCTTCGGCATGGAGCTGCAGCGACATCACCGACTTGGCGCATGGGACGGACTTCAACGTCTTCAAGAACGCGCCGATGGTGAAGTGCGTCGTCGTGCCCGGCGGCGCGACGTTGACGCGCGCAGCAGACCGATGCGCTGGCCGAATGGGCCAAGGGCTTCGGCGCCAAGGGCCTGGCGGTTAGCAAGTGTACCGGCGCGGCTTTCGACACAGGCGTGGCGAAGTTCATCAGCCCGATCGCCGCGAAACTCATCGAGCGCACCGGGGCGAAGCAGGGCGACCTGCTTTGCTTTGCCGCCGACCGGCCGAAGATCGTTCACAAGGTGCTCGGCGAATTGCGGCTGAAGATGGCCCGCGACCTGCAGATGAAACCCTCGACGGAGTTCGCATGGGTGTGGGTCGTGAACTTCCCGCTGTTCGAGTGGGATGAGGAGGACAAGCGATTCTCCAGCACGCATCATCCGTTCACCTCGCCGCTGGACGGTGACATGACCAAGCTCGACAGCCGCGAGCGCGAAGTGGTCGAGTCGATCAAGAGCAAGGCCTACGACATCGTGGTGAACGGCAGCGAAGTCGGCGGCGGCTCGATTCGTATCCATCGCATGGACGTGCAGCAGAAGGTGTTCGCGCTGCTCGGCATCGACGAGGCCGCGCAGAAGCAGAAGTTCGGCTTCCTGCTGGATGCGCTGCAATTCGGCGCGCCGCCGCATGGCGGCATCGCGCTGGGTCTGGACCGGCTCGTCATGATCCTGCGAGGCACCACCAACATCCGCGACGTCATCGCATTCCCCAAGACGCAGAGCGGCGCCGACCTGATGTGCGGCTCGCCGTCGCCGGTGGATGAGAAGCAGTTGCGCGAGGTGCATGTCAAGCTCGCGATGCCGCCGGGCAAGGCCGCGCAGGCCGCCGCCCATGGCGAGAAAGATGTGCATGATGTTGTGCATAAGCACGAAGGCGGCGCAGGCAAGCCGTAGTCGGGTGGCATGCCCACGCCCGGCGCGAACGACATCGTTTCGCCGCGAGGGACTGCTCGCCGGGCGTGGGCATGCTGTGCGTCGCGCGAAGATCGGACGAGCATGCCCACGCCGGCGGAATTATGTCAGTTGAGCAATGAACGCCTCTCGCGGCCGGCGTGAGCATGCCACCCGTGAATAGACCGGCAGTTGGCAACTTCAATGCATGCCATCCACCCAGCCTGGTCGATCCCCTTCATCGTCCTGCTTCTGGCGATTGCGCTCATGCCATTCGTCCACCGGCATTGGTGGGAGCGCTGGTATCCGCTGGTCGCGATCGCGCTGGCGCTGATTCCCTCCTGCTACTACTGGTTCTACGCGCCGAGCAAGGAGCGGTGGGTGGTGGCGATGGAGGATTACGTCGGCTTCATCATCCTCCTGGGCAGCCTCTTTGTCATCAGCGGTGGGATCGTCATCCATCTGAACCGCGCCGCCACGCCGCTGATGAACTGCGCCATCCTGCTCTTCGGCGCGATCATCGCCAACATCTTCGGGACGACCGGTGCGTCGATGCTTCTGATCCGGCCGTATCTGCGTATGAACAAGGCGCACCTCCGGCCGTTCCACGTCGTCTTCTTCATCTTCATCGTTAGTAACTGCGGCGGACTGCTCACGCCCATCGGCGATCCGCCGCTGTTTCTGGGATATCTGAAAGGCGTTCCATTCTGGTGGGTGCTGCGCGAATGCCGGTGGGCGTGGCTCTTTGCCGTGGGGGCGCTGCTGGCAGTGTTCTTCATTATCGACAGCATCGACCATGGGCGAGCGCCGCGAAGCGCCGGAGGACAGCGGACCGGCGGTGTTCATTCACGGCGCCCACAATCTACTGCTGATCGCACTGGTGGTGTGGGCGGTGTTTCAGCCGGGATTGTTTGAAGTGATCACGGCGATCCGCCACGGCTCCCTGAGTGCCGCCGTCCTGTGGAAGCTGCCATTGTGCCGCGAGGTGCTGATGGCGCTGGCGGCCATCGGCTCCATCCTGCTGACGCCGCGGACGATCTACCATCGCAACGAGTTCAGCTATGCCCCGATTCGCGAGGTGGCCATCCTGTTTCTGGGCATCTTCGCGACGATGGCGCCGGCGCTGCAGTGGCTGAACGCCAACGCGCACGAGTTGCGGGTTCGCACGCCCGGGCAGTTCTACTACGCCTCCGGGGCGCTTCGTCGATGCTGGACAACGCGCCGACGTACCTGACTTTCCTGGAGGCGGAGGTGGGCAGGCTCGACTCCGGGCAGTTGGACGCGGCCCAGAAGGCGCTGGCGGAGATGGCCAGGAGCAAGACGCTTCGGCCGCCGCCCGACCTCGAGGAGCCCGTCAAAGCCGCGATCGACAAGCTGGTAGAGTACCACCCTGATGAAGTGCGGGCGGGCGCGATCAAGCGTGACCAGGTGGCCGTCGCGTTTCTCCTCTCCGATCCGCGCCTTCGCCTCTACATCATCGCCATCTCGCTGGGGTCGGTGTTCTTCGGTGCCTGTACCTACATCGGGAATGGCCCGAATTTCATGGTGAAATTGATCGCCGACGCGGCGGGTGCGCACGCGCCGTCGTTCATGGGATACATCGCGCGCTACACGTTGCCGGTGCTGCTGCCGGTGTATGTACTGGTGTGGTGGCTGTTCCTGCGATGAAGGCTTAAGCTACTAAGTCTTGTGAATGGCGGGGATAGGCGAACAGGAAACCCCACCGGCGAGGGGGGAAAAAAGCCGAAGAAGGGAGTCGAACCCTTAACCCCCGCTTTACGAAAGCGGTGCTCTGCCATTGAGCTACTTCGGCATACCAGACTTTTCATCTATCGTCGCGGACGGCCAAGACAATAACAACATCCATCATAGGCTTCAAGCGGGCGATTCCTCAACACGGGCGCTTTGGGCGCTTCCGCAACTGTTCAGTTTGGAGACCTTGGCATCCCGTTGCTTCTCTGCTTGTCCTTTTCCTCGCCGCTCTTCTCCGGTATTGTCTTGTGCTCATGCCCGCTCGCGTAGCGGCAATGTCAACGGAAGAATGGAGTTTCAGCAATGCCGAAGATCGCGTTTATCGGCGCGGGAAGTCTGGGCTTCACGCGCGGCCTCGTCCGCGACATCCTGACCTTCCCGCTTCTGAAGGATTCGCGACGATCGTCCTGATGGACATCGACAAGGAGCGGCTGGATTTCGCCCGCCAGGCCGTGCGAGATCATCGTCGAGCGCGGCAACTACCCGGCCAAGGTCGTCGCCACGACCGACCGCAAGGAGGCGCTCAAGGGCGCCGACGCCGTGCTCTGCACGATCCTCGCCGGCGGCGTCGACGTCTGGAAGCACGACATCCTGATCCCCAAGAAGTACGGCGTCGACACCAACGTCGGCGACACGCGCAGCCGTCAGCGGCATCTTCCGCGCCCTGCGCACGATCCCCGTCATGCTCGGCATCGTCAAGGACATGGAGCGCTACTGCCCGCGACGCGATCCTCCTCAACTACACCAACCCCATGGCCATGCTCTGCCGCGCCATGCAGCGCGATGAGCAAGATCCAGGTCACGGGCCTCTGCCACAGCGTCCAGGGCACGGCCGAGATGCTGGCCAACTGGATCGGCGCGACCATGGACGAGATCACCTACGTCTGCGCCGGCATCAACCACCAGGCGTGGTACGTCGAGTTCAAGACGCAACGGCAAGGACGCCTATCCGCTGATCCGCAAGGCCGTGGACAAGCCGAAGATCTACAACGAGGAGCTCGTCCGCAACGAGATGTTCCTGGCCCTGGGCTACTACGTCACCGAGTCGCAGCGGCCACAACAGCGAATACAACTGGTGGTTCCGCAAGCGGCCCGGACCTGATCAAGAAGTACTGCAGCAAGGGGACCGGCTGGAACCCCGGCAAATACGCCTACATCCTCGAGGAATACCGGCAAGCGCGAGAAGGACCTGGCGGAAGAAGGACGATCCAGAAGTGGTTCAAGGAGGGCGCGCCGTTCAAGCTGGAGCGCGGCCACGAATACGCCGCGTATATCATCAACGCCTGCCTGGGCGGCGATCCGTTCCAGTTCAACGGCAACGTGCCGAACACCGGCCTGATCACCAACCTGCCGCACGGCGTCTGCGTCGAGGTGCCGGTGCTGGCCAACCGGAGCGGGCTTCGAACGCCATCCACGTCGGCGCGCTGCCGCCGCAGTGCGCCGCGCTGAACCAGATCAGCGTCGCCGTCGAGGAGATGGCCGTCGAGGCGGCGCTGACCGGCGACCCGACGCTGGTCTATCACGCCGTCTGCTACGATCCGCTCTCGGCCGCCGTGCTCGAGCCTGGCGCGAGATCAGAAGATGGTGCAGGAGATGCTCAAGAAGAACAAGCCGTACCTCCCAACGTTCAAGAACGTGAAGCTCTGATCCGCTGACCGCGACTGGCAACTGGCAACTAACAACTGGCAACTCACTCCCATGCCCATCAAACGAATCGGCGTGCTCACGGGCGGCGGCGACTGCCCCGGTCTTAACGCGGTGATCCGCGCCGTCACCAAGTCCGCGATGCACCGCTACAAGCTCGAGGTTATCGGCGTCGAGGATGGCTTTCTCGGCCTGATCCAGAACCGCATGCACCCGCTGGCGTGGGGCGATGTGAGCAACATCCTCACGCTGGGCGGCACGATCCTCGGCACGTCCAACCAGGCGAATCCCGAGCACTACGCGGTTCAGCGCGGCGACAAGACCGAGTACGCCAACGTCACCGACCGCGTTGCCGAGCACGTGCGGGCCAATCATCTCGACGCCCTCATCTGCATCGGCGGCGACGGCACGATGACGGGCTCCGCCAACCTCATCGACAACGGCATCAACTGCATCGGCGTTCCCAAGACCATCGACAACGACCTGGTTGGCTGCGAGCAGACTTTTGGCTTCGACACGGCCGTCACCACGGCGGCCGAATGCCTCGACAAGATCCACAGCACGGCCATGAGCCATCATCGCGTCATGGTGGTTGAGGTCATGGGCCGAAACGCCGGCTGGCTGGCGCTGCACGCGGGCGTGGCCAGCGGCAGCGATGTCATCCTCATCCCGGAGATCGAGTACGACCTCAAGAAGGTCTGCGAAATCCTCCACTATCGCAGCCGGAGCGGCAAGCGGTTCAGCATCGTCTGCGTAAGCGAAGGCGCCAAGGCCAAGGGCGGCCAGCAGGTCGTTCAGCGCGTGATCGAGACCAGCCCCGACCCCATCCGTCTCGGCGGCATCGCCAACAAGCTCGTGGCCGACATCGAAAGCCACACCGGGCTGGAGGCGCGCGCCACGATTCTCGGCCACATCCAGCGCGGCGGCACGCCCACGCCGTTCGATCGCGTGCTGGCCACCAGTTTCGGCTGTCACGCACTGGACCTGCTCATGTCGGGGGAGTCGGGCAAACTGGTCGTCTGGAAGAACGGCGCCCTGAGCGATGTGGATATCGCATCAGTGGCCGGCAAGCAGCGCAAGGTGCCGCTGGATGATCCGCTGATCGCAGCCGCCCGGGCGGTAGGGACAGTGTTTGGCGATTGATTGGTGGATTGCGGATGTCCTGGCGGTTCGCCCCACGACCCGCCATGCCGCACGATGACCCTCTACCGCGCCTGCGGCGGCAGCATCTCGCCTTTGATGACGACTTGCGCGCGCTCCGCATCGCTCATGAGCATCAGCCGTTTGCCGCCGCCGGTGTTGAGCGTCCACGTGCTGTTCCAGCGGCCGATGCCCATGGCGGCGGCGCCGCGGTCGGCCATGTTCTTGTGGTGGGGCGGGCTGTCGAACCACATCCAGAAGGCTTTCTCACCGCTGCCGGCGCCGGCTGCGATGTTTTCGCCGCCCCCGCCTTTGTAGCCGGCGTTCTCCATCCGATTCCATGGCGTCTTCTCGGCCGCCGTCGGTGACTCATGGGCGAAGTAGTTCAGGTCGATCATCTCCCTGCTGTGGCGACGGGCGGATTGCGTCAGACGCGCATCAAGCTCTATCGGCATCGCGCCGAGACACTCTCGATACCGGTTAAGCCAGCACACGAACTCGAATTCGCCGGGGGAGAGGATGCTCGACACGCTGGAGTTGTAGGCGTCGATGCGGCGGCACGCGCTGTAGAACCAGAGGAAGCCGTGCTCATCATCCCGTGGTGGTGACAGCTTCGCGAGCAAGGCCCGGCCGCGAGCTATGAGGGCGGCCTCGTCGGCATCGACAAACGGCGCGGACTTGCCGCCGTTCATCCTGCGCCACAATGTCAGCAGCTCCGGCCGCCGCTGCACGGCATCGGCCAGCGCGGCCATGGCGGTATACGCGCTGTTGAGCTGACCCACCAGGTCGAGGAGCTGATCGTGATAGGCATGGGCCGCCTTGATCGGCTCGCCTTTTTCCAGGGCGTCGATGTTGGCCCAGGCGGTCTTGCGGAGTTCCTCGACCTGTTTCTCGGCGGCCGCGATCTTGGCGGGATCAATGCCGTTGCGGCCGGCCTCGGTGATCGCGAGCCTGTCGCGGCCGATGAGGAGTTGAACGGCCTCGCGGAAGACGGGGTGCTTCATGTCGGCGCTGCCGACGAGTTGGCGGATGGCGGGATAGGCGATGTTGGGGTCGCGGTCCTGCGCCGCCTGCAGGAGTGGGCCGATGTTGGCCGGGCGCGTGGCCGGTGCGGCGGCGGCGCAGGCGGCGAACAGAATAAGGGCGGGGGCGAGGAGCCGATCCAAGGCGCTGAGCATGCCGACTGTATAGCGGATGAGGCTGGAGTTTGCGAGCGCAAAACGTTTGAAGGCCAACACCAAGCGGAACGAGTGGGTGCGGGACAATTTCGGCCGGCAGAGGTTGGGTGGCATGCTCACGCCCGGCGCTGGTGATCTTCATCTGCCGCGGGAGTCTGCTCGCCGGGCGTGGGCATGCTGGGCGTACGATGCGCGTCCGATGCGAATCGACGAGCATGCCCACGCCGGCCGATCCAGGTCATTGAGCCAATGAGCGTCTCGCGCGGCCGGCGTGAGCATGCCACCCAACAAGGTCCTCGCCGCCCAAAATGTCCTGCACCCGCAACGAGTTCCCGCACTCCAAAAATGTTCCCGGGTAAGCAGGGTGGTGGTAGAATCCTCGCCAATGATCATGCTCAGACCTCGCACTGCATCGCGCTTGGCACTATGCCTCATCGTCGGCGCGGCTTTCGTGCTGGGCCGATTGCCGCGCACTTTCGCAAGCGACGCCCCGGCCGCGACGTTGACTCGCGAAGCAGTCATCGCCGAGACGATGAAGCCCTACACCGGGCCGACCGAAAAAGGCGTCGATCGATCGACGCTCAAGGGCAAGATCATGTGTGGCTATCAAGGCTGGTTTGCGGCCGAGGGCGATGGATGCGGGCGCGGGTGGTATCACTGGACCGGCCGCGATGGCTTCAAGCCGGGAAGCTGCAAGATCGACCTCTGGCCGGACGTGAGCGAACTGGACAAGGACGAGCGCTATGCGACGGCGTTCGTACGCGCCGATGGCCGGGCGGCCGAGGTTTTCAGCGCGTTCAACAGCAAGACGGTGCTGCGTCATTTCAACTGGATGCGCGACTATGGCTTGGACGGTGTGTTCGTGCAGCGATTTGTCGGCGAGGTGTCGCATCCGCGGGGGCTCCGGCAGTTCAACACGGTGTTGGGGCATTGCCGGGAAGGGGCCAATCGGTTCGGCCGGACGTACGCGGTGATGTATGACCTGTCGGGCCTGGGCGCGGGGCAGATGGGACGAGTGATGGACGATTGGCGGCTGCTTGTCGAGAGGATGAAGATTACCGAGGACGCGGCATATTTGCGGCATGATGGTCGGCCGGTGGTCGCCGTGTGGGGGCTGGGCTTCAGCGATGGCCGAAAATATACGCTGGATGAGGGGATGCAGCTTGTGGCATTCCTCAAGGCCAATCCGCCGGGCGGGTGTACGGTGGTGCTCGGCGTGCCGACGTATTGGCGCACGCTGAATCGCGATTGCGTCAACGACCCGAAAGTGCACGACCTGCTCGTGAAGGCGGACATCGTCAGCCCGTGGACGGTGGGGCGATTTCGTACGCCGGATGACGCGAGGAACTATGCGCAGAAGACGCTGGCGGGCGATCTGGCGTGGTGCAAAGAGCGCGGCAAGGAGTTTCTACCTGTCGTCTTCCCAGGATTCAGTTGGCACAACATGGCGCCCAACTCGCCGCTGAACATGATCCCGCGGCTGGGCGGGAAATTCCTTTGGGCGCAATACGTCGCCGCCCAGAAGGCCGGCGCGACGATGATCTACCAGGCGATGTTCGACGAGGTGGACGAGGGGACGGCCATTTTCAAATGCACGAACGACCCGCCGGTGGGAAAGTCGAGCTTCGTTACATACGAGGGACTGCCGAGCGATTTCTATCTGAAGCTGGTGGGGCGTGCGGGGCGGATGCTGCGCGGCGAGATTCCGGTGGAGGAGGGGCCGTAAAGCCAGATTGATCGATCTCCGGCCAGGCCTTCACTTGGTCCGCCGCCTGGTGCAATCGTCCGTCGATAAGCCCGGCCAGCGACTTACCGGCGGGACCATCGGCCGTGTTAAACAGCACGGCCCAGTTCAGGCCGTCCCACCGCCGCACCAGGAGCGATTCACTGCCGGCGATGTAGCCAGTGTGCCAGGTGTTGCTCTTTCCGGTTGATCCGACGGGGCGGATACTCCAGCCGCAGCCGTAATACGCGGCCGTGGGCTTGCCGTCGGCATCGTGGCCGGCCAGCCCGGGCGGGCGGGCCCACATCTGCCCGATGGTCCTCGCATCGAGGACCGGGCACTTGGCCGGATCGTCGAATGCGCAGGCGAATTTCACGAGATCGACGGCCGATGCGATCCAGCCGCCGTGGGCCTCGAAGCCCTCGAAGTTCTCCGCGCCGTACTGGATCGGAACCTGCTGCCCGCGCTTCGGCGGATAGAGCGCTGGCCCCATGCGATGCTTGGGATCGTAGTAGTGGACCTCGCCCTCCGAGCGGTGTTCCAGCAGCGCCCGGCCAAGCCGCGGGGCGGTGATCCCCAGCGGCGCGAGGACATGACGCCTTACGTAGGCCTCGTACTTCTGGCCGGTGACGGCCTCGATAATCCGGCCGAGCACCAGATAGCCGAGGTTGGAATACGCGTAGCGATGGCCCGGGTCGAAGTCGAGCGGATGGCCCATCATGTAGCGGACGATCTGGGCGGGCGTGACCGGCGGCTCGGTCCCCAGGGCCTTGGCGATGTCCCATGGCCGGCCGATGGGGTCGAAGGACTTGTCGCGGTCCCAGCCGCCGGTGTGCCGAAGGCACTGTAAGACGGTGATGTGCGGCCAGCGCGGATCGAGCTTCGCGCCTGGCGCCAGTGCCGGTGCGAGTTTCATGTGATCGACAACGCGCACGTCGAGCCGCAGCTTCTCGTTTTCGACGAGTTGCATTACCGCGGCGCTCGTGAGTGGCTTGGATACGCTGGCGATGCGAAATAGCGATGCGGGCTGAACCGGCGCACGATTCTCGACGTCGGCATAGCCGAACCCGCGCGCGTAGACCAGTTTGCCGTGGCGCATGACGGCCAGCGACGCTCCCGGCACGGCATGCTCGCGCACGAAGGATGTCATGAGCTTGTCGAACGGGTCGAGGTCGGGGTTGGCCGCGCCGGTGATGGGAAGGGGGCCGTCGTCGCGCGGGGCAGCGGCCTGAGACCGGATAACGAAGCCGGCTGCACTGGCGGCTGCCAGTGCAAGGAATGCCCGGCGCGTGGGGCGATGGTCGGCGAATGAGGCCGTGACCTGGGACATGCTCGACATTCTATCACGGCCGCGTTGCCGGCATCGTGCCTGGCAGCGGAATCACCGGGGGAGTCGCAGAGGGCGTGGGTGTTTCGTGCTGCGTCGTGTGCTCGGACGTCGGGGAGGTCGTGGGAGCGCCGCCACCCGCGCCCTGGTTGGCCGGGTGGCCAGGCGATGGATGACGCGGGACAAGAGCCACGATGATGATGATCACGGCGATAATCGCCACGACAGCCAACAGCGCGGCAAAGAGGAATCGCACGGCTTCGGGGCGCACGAAAGCGGCCTGCTCGGCGGCCGTGAGCCGCTTGATCTCGAGTTCGTGAAGCCGGTCGTGGATGGTCTGGGCCTGGGCGGTCTCCGTCTCGAATTCCGGCGGACGAAGGCCCGACTCGAAGACGGCGCGGCCGAAATCCTGGGTGGCGACCCTCAAGGCGATCTGCGCGATGGCCAGGTCGTGTACCGCCTGCTTGCGCGGCCACGCCGATGGCAAGCTGGGTCTCGGCGTTTCGACGGGCCTGGTCCCAATCCTGCTGCGCAGCGTTTGAGCTCGCCGGCCTTGGCGCTGAGGGCGGCCGCGGCCTCGTCGTATTTCTGCTGCGCCGCGGGGAGCTGCGCGGCGATGTCCTGGCGCTGGGCCGAGAGGGAAGAGACCTTTTCCTTGAGCTGTTCGACAGGCTCGTTGGGCGGGCGTTTCGTGGCGTTGTCGATCTCCGACTGCGTCTTGCGGATCTGGCGGTCCATCGCATCGATGCGACTCTTGAGCTGATCGAGTTCGGTCCTGGCGGCCGACGCCGCCTGAGAAAGATGATCGTGGTCCGCCTGGAGCGCGGAAATGGTGCGCGTGTGCTGGTCGGTCTCGGCGGCCAGCGCCTCGCGCGCGGCCTTCTCATCCTCTTCCTTCTGGCGAAGGGCGGCGGCGACATCCTGGGCCTGGGCGCGATAGGTCTCGAGCTTGGAATGGATGGGCAGGTCCTTTCCGATGCCAAGCTCCAGGGCCTTGGCGCCGATCTGCGAGTGGATGCTCTGGAGCTCTTTGTGGGCCTTGTCGCGCTCGGCGGTGAAGGCGCGGGCCTGCCTGTTGGCCTGGAGATAAGTGCGGGCGCAACGATAGTCGCCTGCCAAGCGTGAGAAAAACCCCGGACTGGAAGGCTCGGTCATGTCAGGTCCTTTCTCTTCGGCAGTTCATCCTAGTGTGAGATGGGTGACTGGACAATGCCGATTGCGGAGCGGCGGAGGAGAACCACAGATCACACAGATTTCGCAGATTTCGGCACCGCGGGTTGATGGGGTGCTCGCTGAAGCCGGGAATGGGCGTGCGCTTGAGTTCTCTTGAATTCCCTTCGGTGTGGGGTACATTCTTTCATACGGATGAGATGAGCGCGTTCATGTCGTTGTATCCGGTTGACGGGTATCGCTTATCTTGGGCTTGCGATCAGGGAAACAGAATGTCCATCCATTTCCAATGCGAATGCGGGAAGCAACTCACCGCAAAGGACGAGCATGCGGGCAAGCGCGCCCGATGCAGCACGTGCAAACGGATTCTGGTCGTGCCAGAACAGCAAAACACCGACGATTCGCCAATCTCGGGCCACTGGTCGGCCGCGCCATCGCTGTCGGCTGTGGCCGCGCAGCAGCAAACCAGAGTCAGCCCGGCGCACGAGTCGCGCACCGCGCGCGATTACACGTACCTTCTCCTACTCCTGGCGCTGGTGCCGCTGGCGGTCTCGATGTTGCGCCGCGACGATGTGGGCCTGCGTCTTGAACAGACACTGAAGGAGACCCCTGCGGTGGGCGACCGGCTGCTGGAAGCGGTGAAGGAGAAGACGGGCCAGGATCATATTCCCGGCTGGTTTGCGCGGTTTCTGCCCGATGAATTCTATGGGCTTTTTCCCGACAACCGAATCCACGGCGCGCTCCTGGGCCGATCCAGCGGGACGCACTGGCTCCTGGCCATGCTCGCGTTTGCGGCCTTTTTCGGGCTGATCCTGCTGTTCTTTCCGCGCGGCATTGCCAACGCGCGCGACCTGCTGCTGGTGGCGCTGTTCACGGCGACGGCGGGAATGATGATCCTGCTGGGCTTGCAGGCGCTGGCGAACGCCACGCGCGGGTACGTCGTGATCAGAGGAGGAATCCCGGGCCTGATTTTCCTGATCTTCAAATTCATCTGCGGATCGTACGACGCGGCATTGGATCCCCGGGCGAATTTCTTCGTCAGCTTTATCGGGTTCACCTTTGCCGTGGGATTCCTGGAGGAATCGTGCAAGGCGATCCCCCTCGTGTGGCATTATCGGGCGCGCGGCACGCTCACGTGGCGCGGCGCGTGCCTGTGGGGATTGGCGTCGGGCGTGGGATTTGGCGTGGCCGAGGGGATCAGCTACTGCTCCAACTTCTACAACGGCATCGATACCGGCGGCATCTATCTCGTGCGGTTCATCTCCTGCGTGGCGATCCACAGCATCTGGGCCGCATCCGTCGGCATTTTCATCCATCAGCAGCGTAAGATCCTGGCCAACGTGAGTCACGTGGTGGGGTTCGTCAACTTCACGTTTGGCGTGGTCGTGGCCGCGATGTTCCTTCACGGCCTCTACGACACGCTGCTGAAGAAGGACCACGACCTGCTGGCGCTGTTGACGGCGGTGGCCAGCTTCGTGCTTCTGGCAACGCAGATCGAGTATATGAGGAAGCAGGAGGTCGGGCGACGCGCCGGCCGGGCGTGGGCGGGAGCGGCGTAGAGTGGCGCGCGAGCTGCGCTGTAGCCTTTACGACACGCTGCTGAAGAAGGACCACGACCTGCTGGCGCTGTTGACGGCGGTGGCCAGTTTTGTCCTGCTGGCGCTGCAGATCGAGTATATGCGGAAAGGGAAGACGGGCCGGGGCTCCCGCGGAAGGCGTTTTCGCATTGGCGCATTGATACGCGCGGTGCGCGACATCGGATGGCGCCGTCGATCCCATTGAGAGGATGACTCCGTCTGGCCACCGCGCTCATGGGGATAGCAGGGCGCCATCGCCCATCGCTCCGCCCGATCTCGTGCGATCACCCGCCATGGTGTATCATGTGATCGCATAAGGAGACCGTCCATGCTCAGCATTCGCCGGCCAATTCCAATCGCGGTGCTCGGTTCCGCTGTTCTTCTCATCGGCGTACTCAGGATCTCGGCCGGCGCGGATCGCCCGGCCGAGCCGACGGCAATCAATCCGCCCATTCCGGGTTCGCCCGACGAGCCGATGGCGCAGAAGATCTCGCTGGTCAATGCCGCGGATTCGCTGGACCGCGTGGCGCTGACATGGACCCGGCAGCAGAAATGCGGCTCCTGCCACTCGACGTATCCGTTCCTGATGGCTCGCCCCGTTCTCAAGGATGCGCCATCGCCCGCGCTGGGCGAAGTGCGCCGGTTCTTTGAGGACCGGGTTGCCGCCTGGGATAGCGACCCCAAGGCCGCCAAACTGCGTGCATCGGAAGTGGTCGGGACGGCGGCCGCGTTGGCCATCAATGATGCGCAGACCACCGGCAAGCTCCATCCGCTGACCCGCAAGGCCCTGGACGCGATGTGGGCCATGCAGCGCAAAGACGGGGCGTGGGATTGGCCCAAGTGCAACTGGCCGCCTTCCGAGTACGACAACTACTACGGCGCTGATGGCGGCCGTGGGCGTGGGCATGGCCCCCGACGGATATGCGCGGGGCGAATCGGCCAAAGAGGGCCTGGCCAGTCTGCGAAAGTATCTTGCCGGGGCTGCAAAGCCCAACCTTCACCATAAGGCCTGGCTGCTTTGGGCGTCGGCGCGGCTGGAAGGGATCATGGCACCGGCCGACCGGCAGACCGCGGTTGCCGAACTGCTGAAGATCCAGCGCGCCGACGGAGGCTGGTCGATGCCGTCGCTCGGCCCGGAATGGATCGGCCACAACGGTAAGAAGAGCGACCCGGATTCGCCCAGCGACGGCTATGCAACCGGGCTGGTCGTCTTCGCGCTGCGCCAGGCCGGCGTGGCCGCGGATGATCCGTCCATCCTGCGTGGAAGGGCCTGGCTCCGGACCCATCAGCGGGCTTCGGGGCGCTGGTACACGGCTTCGCTCAACGGCGGCAAGGTCAACTTCATGGCCGATACGGGCACGGCCTTCGCCGTATTGGCGCTGTACGGCTGCGAGTAGCGGCATCGGCCGCCCTCACTCCAGATAGACCGTTCCCCACGCACTTGGCCGATCCATCGTCGCCGGCGACTTCGGGTTCGGCCAGTACACCGCCCGCTCCAGCGACTTGGTTCGCACCGACAGATTCATATTCAGCCCCAGCGCCGCCCCGGCCTTGGGATCGAATCCGCTGATCATCGAAGCGGGGATGAGGCACTCGAAGATGTACCCACCCGCCGTCTTCCGCGCCGCGCTCTTGATGCCCTTGATGTCGTACTTCGTCTCGGCGATCTCGGATTTGCGCTTCCACTGGCCCACGTAAACGCGGTTCTCATCCGGCAGCGGCACGAGCCAGAACTGATGGTCGCCGGCCTGCCACTGGTCGGTGCGGCCCTTGCCGCGCGTCGAGAGGAACAACTCCAGGCAGTCGCCGCCCCAGAACGCCCGCGGGTCGGCAACTATCGCCGCCGAATCTTGCACATCCGCGGCCACGTATAGCCCATCCTTGGACCACGCCAAGTGGATCCGCGCATCGCCCGCCCCGCGCGAGCAGCCGAGCATCCACTCCGGCCAGCGCGTCTCGGCCGGCCAATCCGACAGATCGCCGTCAATCTTGATGTCTTTCGCCGCGTGCAGGACATACTGGCTCGGCAGGATCGGCTTGCGCAGGGACAGCCCGGCGGCGTCGGCAAACTCAATCTCAGCCTTCTCATCCACCTTCCACTGCGTCGCCCAGGTCAGCGGCACCGCGATTGTCTGCTGTGCGCTCGGCTTCAACTCGGGCACATCGATGGATGTCTTCGGCGTTGACCATGTTCCCGGCAGGCGCAGGCGAAGCTGGCCCGCAATCGGTCGGGACAACTGGTTGAACAGGTGAATGTCAACCTTCGTCGCGCCGGCCTTGCCACTGAGCGCGGCCACCTGCATCGACAGCGCCGGCCGGAGGTTGATGCGGATCGGCACGGTCTTCAGTGGCTGCGACTCGCTCACGACGAGCCGGATGAGCTTCTCGCCTGACGATTCATTGGGATTGACCGTGCATCGCAGTGTCACGCTCTTCGTCTCGCCCGGCGCAGCCCCAAGCCGCTGTCGCGCCTCGGCGGTGGTCCAGCCCTCGGGCAGCGCCAGCGCCAATGTTGCATCGATGGCCGTAGCGCGGTTGTTGGTCACGTCGGCCGCCACTTCGAGCGTGTCGCCCGCGCATGCATTCACGAATTGCCGGCTCTTCAGCGAATACGCGGTCTGGCGATAGAGCGCATCGGCCCGATCCAGCCCCACGGCATACACCGGCGCACGCGACAGCGCCACCGACTTGCCCGCTAGCTTGTTGCCCAGGAAATCGTAGAGCTGCTCGGTCGCGAATGTGATGGTCGGGCCTTTATCGCTGGTCAGCGACCAGAGCGACGCCACCAGCTTGCCACTCTGCTCGAACACGTATCCGCAGGTGTTCTCCCCGGCTTCGATCGTGCCGACAAACTTCGGATTCGGCAGGATGCATGTCAGCCCCGCGAGCGAGCACAGCGACAGCTTGGGATAGAACTCGTGATTGAGCAGGCCGCAACCGTCGAAGAAGACGGCCGGCTTGGGCGAGTCCACGTCGAAGAACCAGAATGCCTTCTCAGTCCCGGCCGCCATCGTCAGCATGTAGCAGCGCGCCAGGTACACCGCCTGCTCGTAAGGCGAGACGATGTTGCCGGCCAGCGTGTCCCAGCCGACCTCCGTCAGCCAGTGCTGGCGCGGCTTGCCATCGGATCGCCCCGCCGCTGCGGCCGCCCGAAGCTGATCGAAGAACGTCGCCGGCTCTTGCCGTAGCGGATCGTCCTCGCCGCCGGAGTTGAAGTTGCCGATGTTCGTCTCGGGCGGATCGATCCCTGTGTAATAATGCGAGTTAATGACGGCGATGTGATCGAAGTCGCCGGATTTGATGCCCATTGCCACGCGATCCGGCCAGATGCCGGCGCGGCCCTGCTCGACGGCGGCCAGCTTGCCATCGCCCAGCAGCCGCACGATGTCGGCGAACTTGCGGTGATACGCGCCATAGTTTTTCCAGCCAGTGAGCTTTTCGCCGGCATTGCTGCCTTTGCGATAGTCGTACTCGTTGTCGAGCTCCCACCAGGTGATCTCGGGAAAGGCCAGAATGAACGATGCAATCTCGCGGCTCCATTCCCCCGACGGCCCCGCGACCTTCCCGGCCTTGGCATCCTCCACGGAGTAGTCGGGAATGCTCCCCTGAAGACACGCCAGCAGCTTCCCGCCGTTGTCCGTGTATTTTTTCGCCAGCGTCCGGGGATATGGCCAGCCGTTGAACTGCCCATCCGCGCCGCGCGCCTGGCGCATCATGCTGATCGCGAATGCGTAATCCCGGAACCAGACGATTCCGGCCTTCGTGTATGGCGACACGAGCACCGCCCGCCCGCCATGGACGTTCAGCCCGTACGGCGACGCGAGCTTCTGCTCCTCGGTCAGCTTCGGCTGAGGCGGCAGCTTCGCGAATGGCAATGAGAATGACTGCTTCTGGCCATCGCTCCGCACAAACTCCGCCTGCAACTGGTAAAGCCCAAATCGCGGGATTTCGAGCCGCAGGTCGCGCGCAATCAGGTCGCTCACGCTCAGCGCCATGCCGTCGGTCTTCACCACAGCGCCGCTGTGATCGCGCACCGACCACGACAGCTTGCCCTCGACCTGCTCCGGCAGCCACGACCGCGCCGAGATGTGGAACACCGGCTCGCCATCCGCGAAGACGTTGGACAACTGATCGCCGCGCACCTGCAGCGAAAACAGGGGCGATTCGGGCTGCGTGTTGGCCTTGGGGTCTTTGGGCTGCGGGTTGGGCTGCCACGTCTTCAGCCGGCCGGTGGCCATGTCCACATTCGCCAGGTCCGTCTCGACCTCTAGCTGATCCACCGCGAACTTCACCGTCGCCACGGCCTGTTGGCGCTCCCAGTTGTGAACCGTCAGCGCGTTAATAGCGATGGGAAAGACCCAGTCGGCCGGGATGCTGAAGGTGAACTGCTTCCAGTCGGCCGTCGTCTTTACCGCCCATTCGAGCTTTTTGCCGCCCGCCTGCTCGCGTCCCCAGCCATCGCGAAATGTGACGATCAGCGGGTACGCGTCGCTATTGCCCTTGGCCCAGAGCGAGATCTTCCTCGCTTCACCCGGAATTACCAGCGGCGAAGCTGGCGCCACGCTGGCCCAGGCAAAGCCATTGCCGTCAAAGCTGATCTGATACTCCATTGAGCGATTGGACCGGTCCTTGATCGCCGCCGGCACATCGTCGCGCAGTGCGAGCTTCACGGCCCCCTTGCTGTATGGATCGATGCTCCAGCCGATGTCCTCAAAGCCATCGACGAGCTTCGGCGGCGCCGCCATTGATGCGGACGAGATCGCGAGAATCACGGACAGGCAGACGATACGCGTGAGTGACTGCATAGGGCCGCATCGTACTCAACGGGCGAGCGAAGCGACAGTTCCCACAGCATATGCGCATTGCCGACGAAGTGGACCGAAATCTCCATGCCGTCCAATCGAAACGCGCGGTCGATCGCGCCTGGCTTCGGCGCAATCAACTCCGCGCCGAACGCCGAAACCAACACTCCCTCCACGACCTCGCCAATCCCCTCCGTTACCGAATGGAGGTAATACGCTTCATTGATCGGTTCCTTTCCTGCAGGGCCGTCACTATATACCGGCAGCCCGATCCCCTTACAATTCGCGTGTGCCATCGCTGGGCGAGTGTGGCGTGCCCGTCTTCCCGGGCAAAGCGAAAACACACGCGAGGGCGCAAGTTAGGATGAGGTGAGCGCCATGAGTGCCATGCCCACGCCGGCCGCAATTGACGTCGTTGGGCGAGTGGGCCTGGTCGGCCGGCGTGGGCATGCGCCATGCGCGGTGGACGCTTTGGCACTTGGCCGGCTGGAAAATCAGGCGTACCCTCTTGCCCAAGCGAGGATCCGATGCAGAGCGATGAGCATCTGCTGACGGTGTGCCGGTACGTGGAGCGCAACGCGCTGCGAGCAAAGCTGATGAGGCGGAGCCGGTTGCGTTGTCGATCGCGACTGCCGTTGTGTCTTCCCCAGCCACCGCCGAAATCTGACCGTTGATATTTCGTCAGAAACGGGCATTGCTGTCAGTCCGACGGCGGCGATTGTGGCGCGAGCAACGACGCCACAATCTCTGGCGTGCCGCTCGCTGATGACCACAAGAACGACCCCTGATGGCGGCGTGGAAATGCCGCTCCGCAAACATTACCCGCACGCGCCCGAGCCTGGGGTAAGAATCCGAGGAAAAATCGATCCATCGGGCCTGGCGATTCAGAAAGGCCGCTGCCTGCGGGTATGCCTTGAACTTGCTGCGACGTTCCGAGCGTAAACCACCGCAGTGGGATTCACATCGCAATCGGCTCGATGAGGCGTTGGAAACGTTGACAACAGGGGGAGTGTTGGTATCATCTCCAACATGAGGGCAACGCAGCTTGTCCGCGATCGCATCGCATACTCAACCACCGCCTTCGCGGAGCTTGTGCTGTGGCGGGTTGCGAAGCCGGTGCCCGGCTCAGCACACGCGTTCAAGTACCGACTGGCGTACGTCGTGGACGGGGTTTGTGTTGTTCGCTACGACAACGAAGCCGGCAAGGGCGACCATCGGCACTACGGCCAGCTCGAGGGCCGCTACAAGTTCACAACGCCGGATCGCCTGATCGCCGATTTCCAAACCGATATTGCGAGGTGGAACGATGAAAACCGTGACTCTTGAAGTTCGTTCGCCGAGCCAAGCCATGGCCGGCTTCGTGAATGCCTGGAAGACAGGCAAGGCTGAGAAGTCGGCGCGCATCGCGTTTGCCTCGCCGGAACTGCTTTGGCAGGTCCTCACCGCCAAGAGGTGGGAGTTGCTCAAGGCGCTTTGCGGCATCGGCCCGGTCTCCATCCGCGAGGCCGCCCGACGCGCCGGCCGCGACGTGAAGGCGGTCCACGGCGATGTGACGGCCTTGGTGAATGCCGGTATCCTGAACCGTGCTGAAGGCGGTGGAATCGTCTTTCCCTTCGAGGCGGTCAAGGTGGAGTTCATGCTCAAAGCAGCATGAGAATCCTCAACGAAACCCATCGCCACAGATCGCAACCGCCGGAATTCGCAATTCTGCTTGAATACGCCATTTTCTGTTGAATAATGGTGCCCAAAGGCTGAACGCCCCATTCCACCGCCGCCTGACCGGTGATCAACTCGGGACCGCCGACTCTGAAGCGGCGGCGACCATCGGCGGAGGTGGAAACGAGCCAGGTCCGCCAGGTCCCGTTTTCCGACCCCGCCTTGATCTCGCGCCGGGCGGACCGTAGTCTGTCTGGCATGGGTTGCGGGTGGCGCCATGCCCATCCCCAGATGGATTGCCGAAAGGCACCGCAATGAGTCCTGGCCCTTTCGGATTCTGCCGACATGACCCGTGATGACCTGATCGACAGCATTCGGAAAGTTGCGGCCGCTTTGTGTACGTCCCGCCTTTCCGCGCGGGCGTTTCGCCAGCAGACCGGGGTGTCCATGGGCGCGGTTTACAAGCACTTCGATTCCTGGTCTGAAGCCTGTCTCGCGGCCGAAGTCAACCATGGAGGGACCTCCGAGAATCTCGTAGCTCCGCCGAAGATCTCCCGTGAGGAGTGCCTGGCAGAGATGAAGAGAGTGGCGGTTCTCCTGGGTCAGCACAAACTCTCCAGCAAAGAGTTCACGCGGCACGCGCGGTTCACGGCAAAAGCGGTGCGCAGCAGATTCGGAAGCTGGCCAGAAGCTCTCAAAGAAGCGGGCTTGGAGCCTTGTGACAAAGTCATACTCGACACAGTTCTATCGGCTGACGAATGCGTTCGCGAGTTGCAGCGAGTAGCCGAGCTGCTGCAAACCAACATCCTGAAGAGGGACGATCTGGGTCGTCAACGTGGTCGCGGCGCCTGCGGCCGCAGCATTTACAGCGCCCACCGAATCGCGCGCGCATGCGGTGGCTGGGACAAGGCACTTTCTATGGCCGGCCTGCTCCCGGCACCCAATCCCACACAGCGCATCCTTATCGAGACCCTTGCGGACCGGTTCCTCAGAGTGGTAGTAGACCTGCAACGAATCCCGACGTTGCTGCAACTGAGCCGCCGGTCGGGCCACGCGCCCGACACCGTATCCAGGAGTCGTGGCGGATACGCTGCCTTCAAACTGGCAGTAATCGAAAACATGCTTGACAGAAATGTTAGGTTCCCGAAGGACGTTCTCGGAATGCTCCGGGCCGAGTTGACCCGATTGCGCGAGCAAATGCCTCTGGATGAATCGGAGGTCAAGACGACGAACGAGCATCGTCAGGGCCGTACGCTTGGCTTCCGGGGGTTCGCATTTGCTCCCACGTGCGAGCACGATGTCGTCCAATTGTTCGGTGCTGTCGCGAAAGAGCTTGGATTTGAGATCATCGGCAATCGATCAGAGTTCCCCGATTGCCACGCTCGTCGTCGGCAGCCGGGCGAGCGCGATCACTTCATCGATTGTCTGATCGAGTACGAGTTTTCCAGTCGTGACTTCAGGAAGCACCGCCATGATCCCCAGGGATGTGATCTGATCGTCTGTTGGGAACACAACTGGCCTGACTGCCCAGTGGACGTCTTGGAGTTGAGGCGCGCCATATCGGGCCTCGACGGCTGGGAGTAGGGCGGCAGCTCCCGGACGCGGCAAAATCCGCAAAAGGGCATGCTTCAAACCATCATCTGCCCACATCAGAACCAGCTCGCTTCTCGTCCATTCCTGGCCTGTCTCCCCCAAGCTGCGATCGCAGCGTCGCCGTCGCCTTCTGCACAAACACCGCCCGTCGCTCCTCGGCCGCTCTTCCGCCCACCAGTTCCAGCACCCATTCCGTGGGCCACTCCGGGTCGGAATGAATCGCCCCCGGCACCATCACGTCAACGAACGGCACCTTCAACGCCCGCTCCATTTCCACCGCGTTGCCGTTGTGGTTCACCCATGAGGGCTCGGCGCGGATGATGGCGACGTGGCACCGCACCTTGCCGGCCACCGCCGCGCCCATGCCCTGGTAATCCACCGGGTCGAGCCCGACATACACCCGCAACGTGGGGTTGTCGGCCGCGGCCAGCAGCGTGGTCAGCCCGCCGGACGAGAAGCCCAGCAGCCCGGTTCGCTGCCGGTCCACCTTCAGCCCCTCGGGCGGCGATGCTTGGAGATGCCCGATCAGCTCGTTGATGAACCGGCCGTTGCGGGCGTGGTCGATCCACGCGGGCAGCGCGGGCACGGCGACGATGAAACCCTCGCCGGCCAGCTTCCGGCCCCAGTTCGCCATGTTCGCCTTGCTGCGCGAGAAACCGTGTGCGACCACGATCAGCGGCCGCGCCCCCTCCCCGGCCGCGTAGTACAAGTCCACGTCCGTCGCGCCCGATGGCAACGCGACGCGTACCGTCCGCAACTGCACCGACTCGCTCCCTCCCACATCCGCGGCCGGCGCCGGCGGCCCATGGAGCGCGCAGCCCGAGCCGCAGGCCACGAGCGCCAGTGCGACTGTCGCCCGCCGTATCAGGATCGAAAGGATTGTCAGACGAATTCCCATGCCGCACACCATAGTTACGCCATCCCCCTCGCCCGACGGAGCGGCGTGAGGTTACCAGCGGGTGATCGGCAAGGCAAAACCCGCGGCCATTTCGCGACGGATCTGGCCGGTCAGATGACCCGGCCCACTTCCCATCCGTCATCAGCGTCGCCGTTCGGAGTTCCGCCGTTCGGAGTTCCGCGTTTATGCGGCCCGGCGCTCTCCCAGCCGCGTAGCGGCGTCAGATGATGGCCCACGTCGCCAGACGTGGGACCGCGCCGGCGCCGTTTCCGCACCCGCCATAACTCAATCCACCATCGATATTTGCGCACCTCGCTTCGCCCCCGCGAAGCCACATTTCACACCCGAACCCCCTCCGCCCAGCCGTCCCGCCCAGAAAAATCTTGCTCTCCCCGCCTAACCGTGTAATATATTGCAGAGCTTGGCAACAATTCGAGGACTCAAGTCAGGGCTCGTTGGGGAATGAGGCCCACCACAGCGAACCCCCAAGGGCTGCATTTGGCAGGCGGAGGCTCGCTATGGCTGGGCGGATCAGCATTCATCGCGGCCGGCAAACAAGGCGCAATCGCCTCGCGCCCGTCGCCGAGGCCTTGGAATCCCGCTGGCTTCTGAGCGTCAAGTACATCGACCCCAATCCCGCTATTCCCGGCCCGCGCGATGGCTCCGACTGGACCCACGCCTACGCCGATCTCGCCCCGATCCTCGCGGTCGCCGTCAGCGGCGATGAACTCCACGTCGCCGCCCTCACTTCGCCGCCTTCCCATCCGCCCCCGCCCCCGAGAAATTCAACGTAAAGCTCGCATTTCTCGGCCGGTCCACGCCCGCATCCTCCCACCCATACCCGCACGTCCCCCAGTGCCATAGCCGGATGCTCGTGTCGGCCACGATCTTGTACCCGCACTGCCGCGCCCGTTCGCAAAACGCGTAATCCTCGGCCAAATACCAATACCCATCGTCGAGCGGGATCGTCATCGGCTGAAAGAACGGAATCATCGGCTTGCCGAAGCGCTCGTTGCACATCGGCAGCCGAAGCTGCTCCTGCATGGTGAGATACACCTCGCGCCGGATCAGCAGAAACCCCGCGCCGGCGTAGCGGACCTCGTGCAGGCCGCCGTTCTTGCCGAAGGTCATCTTGGGCGTGCCGGGCATCACGTGCGCTGCGATGGCCCGCTTGCCCTTCTGCGGATAGATGCCGCAGACGATTGGCAGGTTGTGCCCGCGCAGCATCTCGACGGTCTTCGGATCGAAAGCCACATCCGAGTCGATCCACATCGTCTCCTCGAACCCGTGCAATAGCGCATCGGTCGCGAGCTGATTACGCCCCTGGTCGATGGCCGCGAAGCCAAAGACTCGGCGCACGGCATACCCGCGCCGTTCGAGGTGTCGCAACGAATCCTCGCACGGCTCGACGATGCGGTCATTGTACGGCACGAGGATCACGCATCGCCGCGGATCGTGTGGAGCGAGCCGCCCCCGGCCGCGTCGTTCGGAGTTCCGCGTTCACGCGGTCCTGCGTGGAGCGTGCCGCCCTCGGCCGCGTTCTGCCCTCGTCCACCGCCCCCAGGCCACGGCGGAGGGCCGCTCGTGCCACGCATCTCCCTCCCGCTCACATCAATCACCTGCTTCTCGCTTGGAATCCCGACAAACGAGAGCATCTCCCGCTGCCCCGCCTCGCTCTCCAGCACGCTCCGCCACTCGAATATCCTCACATTCTCCGGCCATTTCCCGGCCAATTCCCCCGCCACGCGATAATACTCCTCACAATATCGTGCGATGCCCTCTTCCCGGCTTGTCACGTCATACTGCGGAAAGATGCGCGTCCAGAAGGGATCGTGATAAAACCCGTTTGCCGGCCGCTTCGACCAATGATCGGTCGGCACGGGATGCGCGCCATCCAGCCAGTTGCAGAACGCGCGACCGACCTCCTCGCCCGGCCGTTTCAGGCAGACGATGCGGATGCCAGGCTCGCACTCGATGGCTTCTTCCACGTATGGCAGATAGAACGACGCGACATCGCCAATGAATCGCGCCTTTCGCGTTGCTCGCCACCGCTCGATGCGCTGTCGAATGCCCGGCCCGCCCGGGCTCTTCACCCACGGAAGAAGCGGCGGATCCTGGAAGGAGATGTCGCAATCGCCCTGCCGGCCGAGAATCCGGGCGAGGAGTTCGTCGCCGGACAGACCAGGAGCGACACCCAGAGTCAGCATGCGATTCATGTCGTCCTCTTCCGCGTTGAGCAAACCGCGCCGGCCCACGCGCCAACCCGTGGTTTCGTCCAGAACTACGATTTGTGCCGTATCAGCCTTGGGGCAGCGGCGTGGGCAATTATTGCTTTCCGACCGCCTGCAACCGCTTAACCGCCTCTTTCGAGTACGACTCCCCCTGCGCTGCGGCGCGCTCATACCACTTCAGCGCCTCTCCCAGGTCCTTTGGCACGCCCAGGCCGTTCTCCAACATCCACGCCAATTGGACCTTACCTGGGAGATCCCCATGCTCGGCCGCCCTGCGATACCACTTCGCCGCCTCAACATCGTCTTTTGTGACACCCCACCCTTCGTGGTACAAGTGTCCCAGCCACGTCTCCGCCGGCGCGTGGCCCTGCTCCGCCGCCTTGCGGAACCACTCCGCTGCTAGTGCATGGTCTCTCGGCACACCCTCGGCACGTTCATATTTCAGAGCGAGATTGTACTGCGATGGAGCATAGCCGCTCTTGGCGGCTGACAGGTACAAACGGACTGCCTCGCCATCATCTTGTGCGACTCCCAAGCCCGCGCTGTAGGCACGCGCCAACTCGTGCTGGGCCTGCGCGAATCCTTGGTCGGCCGCTCGTCGCAGCCAGGTCGCAGCCTCCGCTGCATCCTTCCCCACACCGCGCCCTTTCTGGTACATTGTTGCCAAACCCAATTGAGCCTCCGCGTTCCCGCCCTCTGCGCCTTTACGAAACCATTTGAGAGCCTCGGTATCGTCCTGCAGTACTCCGATACCCCGCGCGTACATCGCGCCGAGGTTGTTGGCCGCAGCGGCGTGACCACTGGCCGCCGCCTTCCAAAACCATTTCATTGCGGCGGCCTCGTCTTTAGTTACACCGTACCCCTTCAGATAGGCCAGTCCCAAGCTATCCTGCCCATCGGCGTCGCCGCTCTCGGCCGCTCTGCGGAAGAGGCCCACAGCTGCACTCTCGTCCTTGTCAACGCCCCAGCCGAGCATGTATAGCCGTCCCATGCAGACCTCCGCTTCCGCATTTCCCTGGCTGATGGCCCTCTGAAACCATTTCGCCGCTTCGAGAAAGTCCTTGGGTACGCCCTGCCCCCGGACATATCGGCGCCCCAGCTCCGTCTGGGCCTTCGGATCACCTCCGTTGGCCGCGCCGATGAGTGCGGACACTGGAGCCGTGTGGGCCGGCGAGGATGCGGGCTGCGTCCCGGGTGCCAAACCGCTGGCCAGAGACAAGGACACGATGCCCGCGGCTATCGACGACCGAAAGAGAATGTTGCCGCGTTGATACATAGATGACTCCAAAGGCTCGCGTCAGAACGCGCGTTTGCATCACTGCGAGTTAGAATCGGCTCCAGTCCTCGATGACAATACCGCCACCCTCCGATTCTCCCCAGGGGAGGATGCCCGGCGCATCCGGTCCGACCTGAGCAGCCCGCCTCCGCATGTCCCCCTCTACGGCCCTCTCGATGAAATCGTTGATCACTGCTTGTCCTTTCTCCTGGACCTTGTCAGCGACCCATTCGGCGCCCTCGGCCGCCTTACTCGCGATCAAGCCTGCCAGAAAGCCGGCGACGGGCGCGGCCGGCCCAATGAACTCGACGGTCGCCCCGGTCACCGCCCTCTCAGCCAGCTTGCTGATGACAATGTTGGCAACTCCCCTCACCGCCGTGCCTACCTTCTCGTCCACCGGAGCCCTATCGACATCCCCAATCAGCACGATGGCCTGAAGCGTGTCCCCCAGGAGTCCCACGCTCTTCGCAACCTGTCCTGCTGTCTTAGCCGCCGCCTTGTTGCCCGCTTCCTTAAACAACTCCTTTGCCACTTCGTTCCCCACTTTTATCGCTTCGACTTGGCGATGGGTAGACTCCAGTTTCTCTTTCGTTCAACTCTTCTTCCCCCGACACGTCGGGCCAGTCACTTGGCCTCGCGCCTGGCCAGCCCGGCTGACCCGCTTCACCCGGGCTGCCCTCATTGCCCTCCGCGCCGGGCGAAGAACCTGACGGACTCGAGCTACCGCCGGCCTCCATCAGCGCATCGGACATCGTGCCAATCTCTTCGCCCATGTCCGCGCCGCCTCGCGACCACAGGTTGCCGCTCCCCTCTGCGTCCGGCTCGACCGTGACGCCCGGCGCCGACATCCCATACCCCAGCCCTTGCCCGCCCGTCGCGAACGGGCTCCAGTTCAAGCCGCCGCCATAGGACCCCGGCGAGCTGATCGACTCGCTGTAGCTGCCGGATGAACTCGTGCTGTCACTGCCGGACCCCGAGTACCACGCGCCGCCCGAATACATCGTCCAGCCCCACGAGCTGCCGCTGTCGTCCGTGTTCGAGCCGCTCGCCGTGCCGCCGCTGCCCCACTGCGACCCGCTGCCCCAGCCGTAGGAATACGTCTCGTCCCAGCCGTCCTGATAGCCGTACCCGTTTGTGTCGGTCGAATTGTCCCAGCTGCTCGACCACCCGCTGTACGAATAGCCGCTGGACGAAGTCCAATTGCTCTCGCAAGTCGTACCCTCGTTGCTATAGTTCGAATACCCGCCGGCCCAGCCGCTCCCCGAGCCCGTGCCGGTGATCGTCATGTTGCCGTACCCGACATCGCTGCCGCTGGTGTGTACCGACCCGCCGATCGTGTTATGGGAATAGATGCCGCCGCCGAAATAGGCAAACAGGTCGTCTTCCGAGGCCGTGGCGCACCATCCAACGCGCTGTCGCATGCCCGGTCCGTCCCGGCTCTTCACCCACGGCAGAAGCGGCCGGTCCTGGAAGGAGACATCGCAATCGCCCTGCCGGCCAAGAATCCGGGCGAGGATTTCGTCGCCGGAGAGGCCGGGGGCAATACCGAGGACAGTCAACTGTTCCATAGGGGTGATTGCGGCATAGTGAAGCGCCATTTCATTCTTCGCCCGGCTGGCGCACCTGCGTCTCCGCCGGGCGCGTGTGCATCCTCGGAACGCGCCGCCCAGATCCCGCACCGCCCGCGAGGCTCTGAATGAGAGATTTCGCCTGCTCCCGCGCGAGCCATCGGACGGTGCCGTCGGCGTAAAGGACGTGCGCGCCGCCCTCGTGGACCTCAAGTTTTTCGTATGCGATCACCGTGGTCGGCGGCTCGCGATCCGTGAGTCCGGCACCCACGTAGACGTACGAGCCCTTTCCCTGTCGCAGCAGCGATTTCGCCTCCGCCACCGTCGCCCGGTCCAGCAGCTCTATTTCGGGGTCGTAGCAGCTGAACAACATAGCGTTTACTCCTGGAGCCCCGACCAATTCGGCAAGGTGGCCCGGCAGACGGCCGTCGTGT
Organism: uncultured Phycisphaerales bacterium; assembly: GCA_963836515.1. Taxonomy (GTDB): domain Bacteria; phylum Planctomycetota; class Phycisphaerae; order Tepidisphaerales; family Tepidisphaeraceae; genus CAWIJX01. The sequence goes on along the minus strand of CAWIJX010000003.1, from coordinate 1,179,235 downwards.
TTGCCCGCATATTCTAGGATCCGCTCCCCCAAGTGATACAGGCAGCTCTCACATCTCAGGAGCCTCCACTGGCCCATTTTCCCCTCGTGACGTTCGTGATGGAGCGCGGCACCCACAGCCGCGAGGGCCGCCAAGCCCCCCGCCACGACAGCGCTCGCGATACGGGCGCGCCAGCGGGCGATGGGCTGGGCGCTTCGGATAACTCCAGGTCGGGGCGCAGTGCGCAGGGCCGCAGCGCCGCTCCACGCGAGCACTATGGATACGACGAAGACGGGTGCCGCAAAGACGAGGATGCCCGGCCATTCCAGGCACATCGCCCATCCGAGCCACATCGCTGTCAGCGCGACAACCGGCCAAAGCCCGATGAGCGTCCAGTCCAAGGCGGCAAAATCGCGTGCAGGGCGGGGCTCGTACTCCAGCCGACGGACGCGGGTGTGGCTTTGTCCGACCATAGGTTTCACCATGTGCTCGCGCGTCATTGATTGTTAAACGGCTGAAACGGTATCACCAACGGCGGCTCCAGCGGCCTCGTGCGCCGTTTCGGCCCGTTCGATGGGGGGTTCAGCCCGGTGTACCCCCGCCCTGGGCTCCAGAACGGGTACTCCTTCGCAAACTCGGCGAACGTCATAACCTTCACGGGGTAGCTAAGATACCAAAACATCTGATACGGGTCGAATATGACTGGCTCGGACTTTGTGTTTGTGGCCTTCGGCGCCAATACGACGACCTTGTGCTGCCAGAACGCCCCGATGTACTGTTTCTCGGCTCCGATGACATCCGCCATCCAGTACTTCAATTTGAACTGACTCAAGTACCCTGCCAGATCGCCTGCCTGGCCATCGCAGTCGAACAGCCACGGTATCCCGGCTGACGCCTTCTTGTCGTTGAACTCCTGCGCCTTGAGAAGCATGTCGACAGCCTCCTTGCCCCAAGGGGTATTAGGGTTGACGCCTGTGCGGCTGATGGCGGCCGCCGCGTTCGCGCGCTGCCTCTTCGCGTCGCGCTCCGCCTCCTCGCGCCGCAGCTGATCGCTCTCCTCAGGATGCTGATCGAGCCACTGCCGCGATATCCTCTCGTCCTCCTCCCGCTGCTCGGGGGTGCGGTATACATAGTCGCTCGGGACGGCCGCAAGCCGGACAAGTCCAGTCTCTCCCGGCTCGCCCTCATTGCCCTCCGCGCCAGGCGAAGAGCCTGACGGACTCGAGCTACCGCCGCCCTCCATCAGCGCATCGGACATCGTGCCAATCTCTTCGCCCATGTCCGCGCCGCCTCGCGACCACAGGTTGCCGCTCCCCTCTGCGTCCGGCTCGACCGTGACGCCCGGCGCCGACATCCCGTACCCCAGCCCTTGCCCGCCCGTCGCGAACGGGCTCCAGTTCAGGCCGCCGCCATAGAACCCCGGCGAGCTGATCGACTCGCTGTAGCTGCCGGAGGAACTCGTGCTGCCGCTGCCCGAGCCGGAATACCACGCACCGCCCGAATACCTCGTCCAGCCCCAGGAGCTGCCGCTGTCGTCCGTGTTCGAGCCGCTGGCCGTCCCGCCGCCCGACTGCGACCCGCCGCCCCAGCCGTAGGAATACGTCTCGTCCCAGCCCTCCTGATAGCCGTAGCCGTTTGTGTCGGTCGCGTTGTCCCAGCCGCTTGACGACCAGTAGTACGCGTAGCCGCTGGCGGTCTCGGCCGTGCTGTCGGTTGTCGTGCCCTCGCTGTCGTAGTCATCATATCCGCCGGCCCAGCCGCTCCCCGAGCCCGTGCCGTTGATCGTCATGTTGCCGTACCCGACATCGCTGCCGCTGAAGCTGCGCGAGAAACCGTAGCCGTACGCCTCGTTGATCGAGTTCGAACACGTCGTCGGAGGTCGTTCGCCTCTCTCCGTTATAGTCGTTGCCCGACCACGACGAAGTCTGCGTGCTCTGGTCATAGGCATAGCCGTAGCTGCCGTCGCTCTCGCCGGAATCCGAGCCCGTCAGCCCCGAGGCCCGCCAGCCGTTGTTGTCGCGCGTCCAGTCCACGTGCGTGTTGGCCGATTCGCCGTGCCCGCCCGACTCGGTGAACGACTCCGCCGTCGCCTGAGTGAACGTCGTGCCGGCCGTCGAGTCGCCCGTGCTGGTGGACTCGGTGGCCGAGTAGTTGCCGCTCCCGCCATAGCGGAAGTTGTCGGCCGACGACTGCTCCGAATACCCGCTCCCGCTCGCGTCCAGCGATCCGTCGGCATTCAGCGCGCCGCCCGTGTTGAACTGATACGAGTCGTTCTGGCTGGCGCTCTCGCTGATCGTCCCGAGCACGGTCAGGTTCGCGTCGACTGTGCGCGAATACTTCCCGTCGCCCGAATACCACTGGGCGTCCGAACCCCAGCGCTGCCGGGCGCTGCCGCCGTCTCGAGCGTCCGATCCTCGTTGCCTTTCCGCGTGGCGCGCCATCGCTCGATGGGCTGGCGCATGCCCGGCGCGCGGGGCTCTTCACCCACGGCAGAAGCGGCCGGTCCTGGGACGAGACGGCGCAATCCGGCTAGCGCGAGAGAATCCGGGCGAGGATTTCGTCGCCACAGAGGCCAGGACCGAGGCCGAGAATCGTTGATTGGGTCATAACTGGCACCGAGGCATGCCGCCGACAACTTCCGAGGCTCGCTCAGCCTCGCCAATCCGGCGGCGGGCGTCGCGGCTCCGTACTGCCCAGGTTCCTGCGTGACATAACTTCCTCTTCGGTGCGCAGGGCTTTTCCGTGAAGAACGACGGTGGACCTGAATACTGCCCGCGCGTCTCAAACGCGCAGTTCGTGCATACGTACCAGATAAAATAGACTCCACGGCGCGGGGGTGTGAACCAGACGCTCACGGTGGGCTGCCCGCATTGCGGGCAGGGAATCCCATGGAGTTGTCCAGACTCCGCCGCCCACGCGGCTGCGACAATCGCCCGCAGTTGTTCACTCCGGCTGTTTGAATTTTCGCTGGGCATCGACCGCCTTCTCCAGTCCCGCAGCCGTGCCGGGCCCGTAGACATTACGCAGGCCCGGCACGTATCACAGAATGCTGATCACGGCCTTTCTTTGGAAACGCGTTGTACGCCGGAAACCACACCCCGGCGCGCTCAGGATAGCCAATGTTCGGGATAACGTGCTTTTGGTCCAGCGCGGATAATTCGACATCCTCAATCACCGACAGCACACGCGGAATGGGATCACCGTGGAAAACCACAGCGGCAACGGCGTCGAGGGCCTGCTGGCGATCCTCAGCCGTTACGCCGCAGCCCAGAATGACGCCGTAGCCTTGGAGGTCGAAACCGCCCTCGAATGTAAACCAAAATTTGCGCATCGACTCGCTCCGTTCGCAGGTTCTGTAAACCGCGATGGTTAGTCAGGCAGCCGCCTTGGCGGCTGATGTGGTGCAAAAAATATTCTTGCTCCCCAGTTCTGCCTCGGTCCTTCCGGTAAAACGCCATGCTTGGGATCGATGCCGGGGAGCTTCCCGGCATACCGCTTCCACCCTGCGAGATCCTCTATATCGCATATATAATCTATGTCGCTGGCGGCGGTTCGGGCTCCGCGCGCGGCAGACCCGCCCACCTTCAGGGGCATACCTGCCTGGTCAACAAGGCTCTGAATCTGCGCAATCTCCCCAGCCGTGAGGTCACCCAATCCGGCTCGCGAGAAACTGCCGACCGCCTCCGTCGCCCCGCGCGCCATCTGCGCTATCGCAGGCGCCATGTCATACAGAAAGCTGCCGACGTTCCCGGCCGTCCCATTGCCCATGACCTTCTTGATTTCTGTGCCACCGACGGTGTCATGGTGCTTACCGTCTATCAACTCGTTGACGCCCGTGACGAACTGGTCGGCTGCCCAAGCGGCGCCCAACAGCCCCCCGAGGCCGGTCTGCAGCAGGGCGCCCGCCGCAAGGATGCGCGCGATCCCGCCCGCCCTCACAAAAAGCGGCCCCAGGTCCACTGTGTCGTTCGTCGTGTTCAACGATCGCAAGTACTGATGGCACTGGTTAACGCCCGGCTGAGGGGTTTGCAGATCCTTCACACGAATCTCGCGCCGCGGCCCATGGCAGTCGGCACAATTGATGTCGCCGAAACTTCCCCCGTATGGGTCGCCGCCCGGGCCCAGCCGCCCGCTCGCGCCCGGATCGCCTTGAGCACCGGCAGGCGCCTCATTTGGCACGCTGCTCGGCCCCATGGCGCCTCCCGCCCCCGGCACTCCCTGCCCATACCCCAACCCCGGCCCGCCCGTCGCCAGCGGGCTCCAACTCAAACCGCCGCCATAATAGAACCCCGGCGAGGTGATCCCCTGCTGCCAACTGCCCGAGGAACTTGAACTGTCGTTGCCCCAGCCGGAGGACCATCCCCCGCTCGAGAACGTCAACCAACTCCGGCCGTACCCCGTATCCTGCTCGCTGGAACCGCTGGCCATCCCGCTGCCCCACATCCAGCCGCTGCCAGAGCCGCCGCCGTAGCTTTCGTTCCAGCCGTCCTGATACCCGTACCCGTCCGTGCCGCTCTGGTCGCACCAGTCGCTCGACGACGTGTAACTGGCATAGCCGCTGGATGACTCCGCCGTGCTATCGCCCGTGACGGATTGGTTGTTGTACTGCGAAGTCCCGCCGGCCCAGCCGCTCCCCGAGCCCGTGCCGTTGATCGTCATGTTCCCATACCCGTCATCGCTCCCGCTGAAACTCCGCGAGAAACCGTAGCCGTACGCCTCGTTGATCGAGTTCAACACGTCGTCGGAGGTCGTTCGCCTCTCTCCGTTATAGTCGTTGCCCGACCACGACGAAGTCTGCGTGCTCTGGTCATAGGCGTAGCCGTAGCTGCCGTCGCTCTCGCCGGAATCCGAGCCCGTCAGCCCCGAGGCCCGCCAGCCGTTGTTGTCGCGCGTCCAGTCCACGTGCGTGTTGGCCGATTCGCCGTGCCCGCCCGACTCGGTGAACGACTCCGCCGTCGCCTGAGTGAACGTCGTGCCCAGCGTCGAGTCGCCCGTGCTGTACGAGTCGGTGGCCGAGTAGTTGCCGCTCCCGCCATAGCGGAAGTTGTCGGCCGACAACTGCTCCGAATACCCGCTCCCGCTGGCGCTCGAGCGATCCGTCGGCATTCAGCGCGCCGCCCGTGTTGAACTGATACGAGTCGTTCTGGCTGGCGCTCTCGCTGATCGTCCCGAGCACGGTCAGGTTCGCGTCGAACTGTGCGCGAATACTTCCCGTCGCCGGAATACCCCTGGCTGTCCGAGCCCGCGCGATGGCGAACGCCGGCCCCGCCGGGGCTCTTCACCCACGGCAGAAGCGGCGGGTCCTGGAACGAGATGTCGCAACTGCCCTGCCGGCCAAGAATCCGGGCGGGAAGTTCGTCGCCGGACAGGCCGGGGGCGATGCCGAGAACCAGTGTGCCCGCAAATGCCATTTCAAGACCTGTTCGCTGCGTTGATGTAACGAAAACCCGGGTACCACAGCAGCGCGATCGCCAGGGCCACGAGCAGTTGCAGAGTCGGGGGCTGCCCAAACTGCGCGTGCGACACCGCAGGCGACACGCGCGCGAAATCGGCGTAAAACCTCTTCGAAGGGTGCTGCGGTGCCTGCCCCGAGAACCACCTGATCTGCTCGGCGATTGCCCCCGCCTCCCCGATGACCTGCAACCGCGCCGTGTCAACGCCGCAGGTCTTGAAGAACGCCAAGCAGGCGTCGGCGTCGAGCGCGGTCGTGCCACCGTCGGCAATCACCGTCGTGCTGCGAGACCCCGCCGCTGCCGTCTCGACGCTAAGTGTTATCCGCGCGCTGCCGAAGAATGTTCGGCCCAAAAACGGAACTGTATAGTATTGCTGCGTACGTTCGATCTTGGCCGAGCGATACGCCCCCGACCGCGGTTCCGTCGCGGTGTCGGAGGTTACTTCCGAGTGGCGAAGGGGGATCGTGAACATTGGCACCAAGAGGGCCAGGGCGAGAACGCACATGGTCCATCCCGCAACTTCGAAGGACTTGTTCCAGAAGGGGACAACACACCGGCTGGGCGTCCCACACTCCGGACACCTCTCAGTGTCTATCCCCTTAAGCGAGTATCCGCATCGCTGGCATAGCGGGTCCGGCCCGCGTTTATAGCGCCGCCGGGCCGACCAAAGGGCCTGTGCGGCCGAGGCGCCAAGGGGCACCACGACCAAAAGCGGCGTAAGCCAAGGTTGGTCAAAGAGCCACACGATCATTCGTCCCAACCCCCATGTGTGATCCATTTGCCATTGAACCAATCTTTCCACCCATGCGTCCACTCCTTCTCAATTGTCCGGGTGCGCTCAAACAGCACCCGTTCAGTCTCGCGCACCCGCTCTTCGAACGGCGGCGTCACCGCCGACTCTCCACAGGGCCGCTCAGCCTCGCCAATCCGCCGGCGGGCGTCGCGGCTCCGTACTGCCCAGGTTCCTGCGTGACATAACTTCCTCTTCGGTGCGCAGGCGCTTTTCCGTGAAGAACGACGGTGGACCTGAATACTGCCCGCGCGTCTCAAACGCGCAGTTCGTGCATACGTACCAGATAAAATAGACTCCACGGCGCGGGGGTGTGAACCAGACGCTCACGGTGGGCTGCCCGCATTGCGGGCAGGGAATCCCATGGAGTTGTCCAGACTCCGCCGCCCACGCGGCCGCGACAATGGCCCGCAGTTGTTCGCTCCGGCTGTCGGGTCCGTCCTCATCCATTCGCTTCCTCGCCTCTTCGGCATCGTCCTGGGCCAAAATCCTGTATCCGAGCTTCCGGATCTAGTCCGGCCTTCATGATCGCCTGACTCCAGAAACTGGCATCCAATGTGGGATCGCCGCGCACGGGGATGCCCAGTCGAAGGTGCAACTCCAGCGCGGCGGAGTCGGCGACAACCCCACGGCAGACTGAGCCCGTCTAGCAAATCCTGCCAACGGCACTCGGCATGCTGGAGCATCTGCAGGTACATCCCTGCGCGCTCGCCGAATGTCGGCGCCGTCTGCCAATTCTTACGCAACTCCTCAAATGTCATCGCATGCACCATACGGCACCTGCAGTTTGTCTATTGCAACAACCCTAATCCTCGCTTGATGGCATCTAGGATGTCCTGGGGAAGCGAGAAGCCCGGAAGATCCATGTTGAGTCGCGATAATGGATTTATCACGACTTCGCCCTCCCGCGTCACCACGAACGAGAAACCGCGGCTGCCGGGCGGGATTATGCCTCGTGCGAGCGCCTCGGGGTGTCCAGGTAGACCGATTGTGGCCTCCACAATGCCGATCTTGCCGTCGGGAGTCAACCATCCCACGTACGCGCGGCCCCTCGCGACACCAACCGCACGCGCAGCCTGCGCGGTGGCTGACTCAATCGCGCCCGCTCCCGTCTGGGCGGGCGGAGCGGGGGTCGGCGTAGGCGTGCCAGGCCTCCCCACCGATCTCGCCATCCCGCGCGCATCTGCGCTATCGCAGGCGCCATGTCATACAGAAAGCTGCCGACGTTCCCGGCCGTCCCATTGCCCATGACCTTCTTGATTTCTGTGCCACCGACGGTGTCATGGTGCTTACCGTCTATCAACTCGTTGACGCCCGTGACGAACTGGTCGGCTGCCCAAGCGGCGCCCAACAGCCCCCCGAGGCCGGTCTGCAGCAGGGCGCCCGCCGCAAGGATGCGCACGATCCCGCCCGCTCGCACAAAAAGCGGCCCCAGGTCCACTGTGTCGTTCGTCGTGTTCAACGATCGCAAGTACTGATGGCACTGGTTAACGCCCGGCTGAGGGGTTTGCAGATCCTTCACACGAATCTCGCGCCGCGGCCCATGGCAGTCGGCACAATTGATGTCGCCGAAACTTCCCCCGTATGGGTCGCCGCCCGGGCCCAGCCGCCCGCTCGCGCCGGATCGCCTTGAGCACCGGCAGGCGCCTCATTTGGCACGCTGCTCGGCCCCATGGCGCCTCCCGCCCCCGGCACTCCCTGCCCATACCCCAACCCCGGCCCGCCCGTCGCGAACGGGCTCCAGCCCAGCCCGCCGCCATAGTAGAACCCCGGCGAGGTGATTCCCTGCTGCCAACTGCCCGAGGAACTCGATCCGTCGTTGCCCCAGCCGGAGGACCATCCCCCGCTCGAGAACGTCAACCAACTCCGGCCGTACCCCGTATCCTGCTCGCTGGAACCGCTGGCCATCCCGCTGCCCCACATCCAGCCGCTGCCAGAGCCGCCGCCGTAGCTTTCGTTCCAGCCGTCCTGATACCCGTACCCGTCCGTGCCGCTCTGGTCGCACCAGTCGCTCGACAACGTGTAACTGGCATAGCCGCTGGATGACTCCGCCGTGCTATCGCCCGTGACGGATTGGTTGTTGTACTGCGAAGTCCCGCCGGCCCAGCCGCTCCCCGAGCCCGTGCCGTTGATCGTCATGTTCCCATACCCGTCATCGCTCCCGCTGAAACTCCGCGAGAAACCGTAGCCGTACGCCTCGTTGATCGAGTTCGAACACGTAGTCGGAGGTCGTTTGCCTCTCCCCGTTATAGTCGTTGCCCGACCACGACGAAGTCTGCGTGCTCTGGTCATAGGCATAGCCGTAGCTGCCGTCGCTGGTGCCCGAGTCCGACGCCGAAAGCCCCGAGGCCCGCCAGCCGTTGTTGTCGCGCGTCCAGTCCACGTGCGTGTTGGCCGACCCGCCGTACCCGCCGGATTCCGTGAACGTTTCGTGCGTCGTCTGGTCGAAAGTCGTGCCCAGCGTCGAGTCGCCCGTGCTGGTGGACTCGGTGGCCGAATAGTTCCCCGTGCCGCCATAGCAGAAATTGTCGCCCGACGACTGCTCCGAATACCCGCTCCCGCTCACATCCAGCGACCCATCGGCATTCAGCGCGCCGCTCGTGTTGAACTGATACGAGTCGTTCTGGCTGGCGCTCTCGCTGATCGTGCCGAGCACGGTGAGGTTCGCGTCCACCGGGCGGGAATACTTCCCGTCGCCGGAATACCACTGGCTGTCCGAGCCCGCGTGCTGGCGGGTTCCGCCGCCCGTCTCGATCCACTGCCCATTCTGGGCGCTGGCCGACGTGCTGAAGGTGTAGGATGAGTTGTGGTTGCCCAGATCGTTGGCCATGCCCGCAACCGTGCCCCCGCCCACGTAATGCGAATACGCGCCGGAGCCCGAGTATCCGAAGGTGTCGCTGCTGTTCTCGTTGCTGCCGCCCGAGGCGCTGCTCAACGACCACTGGCCATCCGTTCCCAGCGATTCATCCCATGTGTACCCATAAGACGACTCGCTGGCGCCGCTCTGGCCCATGCTGCCGTTGATGGTGCTGCCGAACGGGCCGGCGATGGCGTAGTTGCCGTTGCCGCTGTAGGACGATTTGCTGTCGCCGGCGGCCTGCCCGAAGCCGTCGCCGGTGTCGTTCCACTGGCCGTACATCGCCTCGGAGGTGATGGTGTAGTCGGTGGCGACGCTCTGATTGCCCGATTCGTTGACGGTCCCGCTCATCGTGCCGCCGTGGATGTACTGCGAATACGGCCCGTTGCCCGAATACGCCGAGTGGCTTTCATCCTGAAGCCGGGTGGTGCTGTTGCCGGCGTCGAGTTGCCAATTCCCGTAGCCGTCGAGCGCCTTGGACCACGTGCCGCTGGAAGAATAACTGTGCGTGCCACCTTCGGTGGCCGTGCCGGAAACCGGCGATGTGCCGCCGGCATCGTAGGAATAGTTGCCCTTTCCGTCATAGTGGCGGTAATCGGCGACGTCCCATTTGCCGTCCAGGCTGGCGGCATCGGTTTGCCACTGGCCATTGGAGTTGAGCGAGTCGTTGTCCCAGCCGCTGGCCGATTCATTGTCCCGCCCGTTCACGGTAATCGACCCTGTCATCGTGCCGCCAGCAGTGGGATAGGAATACGAGCCGCCGCCGTTGTAGGACCAGTTGGTGGCGTGGTCCATCTCGCCGTGCCCGCTGCCGGAGTCTTCCCATGCGCCGTCGACGACGTTCGAGTCAACCGTGTACTTGGACGAGGAGTTGTCGCTGCCGCTCTCGGTGATCGAGCCGCTCACCGAACCGCCGGTCGTGGGGTAGGCGTAATTCCCGCCCCCGGTGTAGGACCAATGGTCCGAGCTGTGCGACTCGGCGTTGCCCTGGCCCCAGTCGAGCTGCCATTGCCCATCGGCATTGACGGCGGCCGACCACTTCGAGTTGCTCGACCACCCCCGGTTGCCGTTCTCGTTAATCGTCCCGGTGACCGAGCCGCCGCTCACGTCGTAGGCGTAGCCGCCGTTGCCGCTGTAGCCGCGGTTCTCATTGGCGTGGGACTCGCCATATTGGCCGCCGCCATTGAGTTGCCATGTCCCATCGGAGGCCATCGCCTCGGACCACGTGGTGTCGGCCGACCCGCTGCTTCCGCCGTTCTCGTTGATCGTGCCCGTGACCAGACCGCCCGTGGTGACATAGCGATAGCCGCCGCTGCCCGTGTGGGACCATTGGCTGCGGCTGTGGTCTTCGCCGCTCCCGCTGCCACTGTCCTGCCAGGCGCCGTCGACCACTGTCGAGTTCACGGTGCGCTGCGACGACCAGTCGTCGCCAGCGCTCTCGGAGATCGTGCCGGTGATGACATCCTCATCCTGCAATGGGAGGGCGTAGGCGCCGCTGCCCGAGGATGACCAGTGCCCCTCCGCGCTGGCGGTGGTCGTGCCCGTTCCCGAGTCGGGCTGCCATTGCCCATCGCCATTGACGGCCTCCGACCAGGTGAAATCCGATTTAGAGTCGCTCTTGCCGTTTTCGGTGATGTTGCCGGATACGGACCCGCCGGTTGTCGTGTACGAATAGGCCCCGCCGCCACTGTAGCCGCGGTGTGCCAGATTATGCGACTCGAAGCCGCCGCTGCCGTCGGTCAGGTTCCAGTTGCCGTTGGCGTCGAGCGTCGCGGACCAGGACAGATCGGCCGAGCTGCTGCTGGACCCATTCTCGTCGACCGAGCCACCGACGCTCAGGCCGGGCGTCAGGTCGGAGAAGGTTCCGCTGCCGTCGTAACTTGAGTTGTCCCAAGTGTGGTCTTCACCGCTGCCGCCGCCGGTTTGGGTCTGCCACGCGCCGGAGAGGTATTGATCGGTGACCCGTATATTTCGACGACGAGTTCTCCCCGCCGCTGGCGCTGGTCATGCCGCCGATCGACAGGCCCGTGTCGACGGTCGAATAAGCGCCGCCGCCCGTATAGGTGAATTTCCCATCTGCATGCGATTCGCTGGTGACGGTGGCCAGCTCCAGTTGCCAGCTTCCACTGCCGTCAACTGCGGCCGACCACGTCGTGTTGAAAGATGAGCCGCGCTCCGTGTCGTTCGTCGTCGTGCCGCTGCTCGAACCATTCGCCAGCGTCAGCGAATACGCCCCCGTGCCGACGTAGTGTACGCTATCATCGCCCGACGAACCGCCATCCGCGCTGGCCGAGGTTTGCTGCCACGTGCCATCCGATCCCAGCGTCTCCCACCAGTGCGTGTCGGTGTGCTGGTCCTGGCCACCAATCTCGGCCAAGGTCCCGCCTTCCGTCGAGCCCGTCAGCGTGACCGAGTAGTTGCCCGCCCCCACGTACCACGAGCCGTCCTTGCCGTGGTCCTCGCCGCTGCCGCTGCCGTCATTCACCCATTGGCCCGAGACGACGTTGGATGTGACAGTGCGATCGGAGAACCAGTTATCGCTGTCGTACTCGCCCATCAGGCCGCTGGCGCTCGCGTACGGCGTGCTGTAGTTGTACAGCCCAGCGCCCGAACACGACCAGTTGCCCTCGGAATGAGCTGTTGTCGTGCCGCTCCCGCCGGTCAACTGCCACTCACCATTGCCATCCACGGCGACGGTCCACGAGGAATCATCCGACCATGTGTTCTTCCCATCCTGCTTCGTGTCGCCGCTCATGTACCCGATGCCGGTCTCGTAGCCGTAGCTCCCGCTGCCGCTCTGGCCCCAGTCGCTTCTCGCGTGCGACCCGCCGCCGCCGCTGCCGCCGGTCAACTGCCAGTCGCCCAGCGCCCCGAGCGTCTCCACCCACGTCACATCGTACGAATCACTCCCACTGCCGCTCTCGTTGATCTTCCCGTCGGTCGATCCGCCGGGCAGGGGATCGGAGTAGTTCCCGTTGCCCCTGTACGAGTATGAGTTGCTGGCCGATGATTCCCCGCTGGCGCTGCCGCTTTCCGTCCAGGCGCCGGCATCATACGTTGAACACGATCGTCACCGAGTACACGTCGCTCTGGCCGGCGCTGCGCGTCGTCGTTCCGCTGACCGACCCATCGTCCATGGTGTACGAGTATGCCCCACCGCCGCTGTAGGAGCTTTGCGTCGAGCCCGACTCGCTGTACGTTCCGCCGGTTGCCGAGTACAGGTACGACCCGCTGCTGCTCTGGCTGGCCGTGGCCGTTCCGCCCCCAGTCTCGCCGCCCGCGCTGTAGCTGTACGGCCCGCTGCCGCCAATCGAGTAGCTCCACGAGCCGCTCAGTGAACTGGTGCCGGTGCTCGTGCCCGCCGACAGGTCCGACACGTTGGTTATCAAAGCCGAGTCACCTCCCGATTCCCCAACCGGCTGGGTCATTGTGCCGACCGAGCCGCCGGCGGCGCTGTCATCCCACACGCTTTGGAGCAACCCTGAGCCGCTGGCGCCGTCGCCGCTGGTGAAGGTGTACGTCGAACCCGTGGCACTGCCGCTGGCCACGAACGAGTAGCCCGACGAGTTGGTGGACGTCTCGGTGAGCCCGGCCGTGCCGGAAACGGGCGCGGTAATGGTGGTCAGGCCGTTGGTGAACGATTCGCTGTAGGCCCACGACCCGTCGGCCAACGCCGCCACCGTCACCGTCAGGCTCTTCGTGCCCGTCTTGGATACCGTATGTGCCGGCCCATCGGTGGGCGTCCAGGTCTCGGTGCTGGTGAGAGAAGTCGTATCGGTGAAGGAGTAATTGCCGCTGGCCACCGGCGTACACGTCGCATACGGCCCGACGCCAAAGCCGTTGCTGAGCGTGTACGTGGGCGCCTCCAGAGGCGCGGGCGGAGCCGCGGCAGCCGATGGATCGGCCGGCGCAATGTCGATCGTAACGGTCGCCGCATCCTGATTGTCGGCCGAATCCTGCACGGTGTATGTGAAGGTGTCGGTGCCCACGAACCCGGTGCTGGGAGTATAGGACAGGCGATCGGGATGGCCGTCGCCGGCCGGGATCAGCGCGATGGCGCCGTTGGCGCCCTGGGTGAAGTCGGCAATGGCCAGCGTGCCGCTCGTGGGCACATCATTGGCCAGCACATCAATGGCGAGCGTCACGTCCTTGCGCTGGACGACGAGCGTGTCATCGTTGGCCATGCCGCTGAGGAGCGTGCGCGATTCCAGGGAATCGAGCACGGACAGCGCCGCCCGCCCCAACTCGCGCCGGCGCGAGCGCCGTCCAAAGTCGATTGAAAGCTGCCGTAGACCACGACCCGCCAGCCGAACCCACGTGCGAAGCATATGCTGCCTCCGTTCCCAACGGACCCAACCTGGCCACCGTCCCGCGCCTGCTAAACGTACAACTTGAGGGGGACAAGGATATGATGACCTCGCCCGCCACAGGTGTCAAGAAGAATCCGCCAGTTTTTTATGACGCCAGAATTGTAAATGGCTTGAGTTCGTCCGGGCCGCAGGCAGGATTCCGCGGCGGGGCCATGACAATGCTTTACGCGAGTCGCGGCAACAGCTTATCCCGAAGCGGGATCCCGGAACAACGGCCTTCGCCGGAACCTGCTGATTCTTGTGGTGCAGGCATCCTGCCCGCAGTCTCCTCAGGTATCCCGTTGCGCAGATCGTACACCCCACCCGAACAACTGCGGCTTTTCCCCCGCAAACACGCAAGTGTGTTGCGCCATGTTGTGCAGACGCGATCACATTTGCACAGCGCCCGGGGGATAGTAGAGGCACGTTCCGCTCGCGCATCCGCGCGCGGCGCATGCCCCGGAAAGGAGCACGACGATGTCTGCCGTAGCTCGACAGCCCAGGATGGCGCTGCCCCACCCGCGCCCCGATATGGCCGCACCGCCCGCCAACCCCATCCTCACCGCCGACTCCGAAACCCCCGCCCTTCAATCCGAACCCTCCAATCTCCAGTCTCGAATCCTCAACCCTGAACCCAAAACCCTGAACCCTGAACCCCGAACCCCGAACCCCAGACCCCGCCTCCGCCTGCGGAACGAACCCACCGATCCCCTCGCGCAAATCCACAACCCCCCGTCGCGCCAGACGTTGCGTATCCCGTTCGCTCTCCCGCGCACACCCCCCTGCGAAACGAACCCACTTCGGGCAAACTTGCCCTCTTCGTCGCGCCGCGCCTCGTCGCTTTCGCCGAACGAACTTCACTCTGGGCAATTTTCACCCACGGCTCATCGGCTCGCTTCGTCACCCTGTCGCTCGTGCGGAACGAACTTCACTTTGGGCAATCCGCCTGCCGCTGCCTTGCGATCTCGACTCCACCAGACGAACTGCCGCTGTCCGCACACGCCGGCCTGCGAAAACGAACTTCAATCTGGGCAATCCACTGGCCAACGGACAACGGACGCAACCACTGGCAAGCCCTCACGAGATTCCGCCCGTGCAAACAGCGCGCCCCTTGACTGTTGCCCCTCCAGCCCTATGTTATCCGCCCATACCCCGCGCTCCGGCAGCCCGGTTCCGGGATGCTGGCAGGTCTTTTATTGGCAGGAGTTTCTCCCATGGCTTCCTTAAACCCGCGGCAGAAGGCGGTTCTGGCAATCGCCACCGCCAAGTGTCAGCTCAACAATGTCGACTTTCGGACGACGCACATCAAGGACCTCTTTGGTGTCAACGTCTTTAGCGAAGAAGTCCAGCGAGCCCGCTTGCCCAAGCCCGTTTTCAAGGCCCTCCAGGAAACCATCAAGAAGGGCAAGCCGCTGGATCCCGCCGTGGCTGACGCCGTGGCCAACGCCATGAAGGACTGGGCCATCGAGAAGGGCGCCACCCACTTCACGCACTGGTTCCAGCCGATGACCGGCCTGACGGCCGAAAAGCACGACTCGCTTCATCGACCCCACCGGCGACCGGCGGGGCCATCGTCGAGTTCTCGCGGCAAGGAACTGATCCAGGGCGAGCCCGACGCCTCCTGCTTCCCCTCCGGCGGCCTGCGCGCCACCTTCGAGGCCCGCGGCTACACGGCCTGGGACCCCACCAGCCCCGCGTTCATCCTCGAGAATCCCAACGGCGCCACGCTGGTCATCCCGACCGCGTTCCTGAGCTGGACCGGCGAGGCCCTGGACAAGAAGACCCCGCTGCTGCGCTCGATCGAAGCCCTTTCCGCTCAGGCGATCCGCATCCTCAAGCTCTTCGGCAAGGACGATGTCAACAAGGTCTTCACCACGATGGGGCCCGAGCAGGAATACTTCCTCATCGACAAGACACTTCTACTATCGCCCGGCCCGACCTGCATCAACGCCGGCCGCACGCTCTTCGGCGCCAAGCCGCCCAAGGGCCAGGAACTGGAAGACCAGTACTTCGGCACCATCACCGAGCGCGTCCTCGCCTTCATGGCCGACTCCGAGTGCGAACTGACCAAGCTGGGCGTGCCGGTCAAGACCCGCCACAACGAAGTGGCCCCCGCGCAGTACGAGCTCGCCCCGCATCTTCGAGAACAGCAACCTGGCCACCGACCACCAGATGCTGGCCATGGAAGTCATGCGGCGCACGGCCGACAAATACGGCCTGGCCTGCCTGCTCCACGAGAAGCCCTTCGCCGGCATCAACGGCTCGGGCAAGCACAACAACTGGTCGATGGCCACCGACAACGGCGAGAACCTGCTGGAGCCCGGCGACACGCCGCACGACAACGCCCAGTTCCTAGTCTTCTGCTGCGCCGTCATCCGCGCGGTCGACAAGTACGCGGAACTGCTCCGCGTGACCGTCGCCACGCCCGCAACGACCACCGGCTCGGCGCCAACGAAGCCCCGCCGGCCATCATCTCGATCTTCCTGGGCGACCAGCTCACCGACATCTTCGAGCAGATCGAGAAGGGCGCGGCCAAGGGCTCCAAGCAGGGCGGCTTGTTCGAGACCGGCGTGTCGCGTCCTGCCCAAGCTCCCGCGCGACGCCGGCGACCGCAACCGCACCTCGCCCTTCGCCTTCACCGGCAACAAGTTCGAGTTCCGTGCGGTCGGCGCTCAGCCAGACCATCGCCGGGCCCAACACCGTGCTGAACACTCATCGTGGCCGAGTCGCTGGACTACATCGCCACGCAGCTCGAGGCCGCCGTCAAGGGCAAGAAAGATCTGAACAAGGCCATCCAGGGCCTGCTGTCCGAGATCATCAAGGAAAACAAGCGGATCATCTTCAACGGCGACAACTACACCGAGGCATGGCACAAGGAAGCCGAGAAACGCGGCCTGCCCAACCACAAGAACACCGTGGATGCCATCCCGGTGATCACCCGCCGCGACACGCTGGAGCTCTTCACCAAGTACAAGGTCTACAGCGAGCGCGAGCTGCACAGCCGCCTGCACATCTTCAGCGAAGGTTACGTCAAGACGCTCAACATCGAGGCCCAGCTCATGGTTACCATGGGCGAGCGGATGATCGTCCCGGCGGCGTTGCGCTATCAGACGCAGGTCGCCAGCGCCATCACCACCGCCAAGGCCGCGGGCGTGGACGATCCAAGCCAGATGGAGCTGCTCAAGACTTTGGCGGCCACGACCGGCGAATTCCAGAAGGTGCTGGCCAAACTTGAGGAAGCGGCCGGCCACCACGCCGAGGGTGACGCCTATGCCCACGCCAAGCACATGCGCGACAAGGTCTTGCCGCTCATGGTCAAGGCCCGAACGCTTGGCGACAAGCTGGAGACGCTCGTGGCCGACGATCTCTGGCCGCTGCCGACGTACCGCGAGATGCTGTTTATCAAGTAGAAGCGGCAGAATCTCAAATCTCAGATCTCAGATTGCAAAGCGGCGGACCCATCGCGGGTCCGCCGCTTTCGTGGAGCGTGCCGCCCCCGGCCGCGATGTCTGTGGAGCGTGCCGCCCCCGGCCGCGGTCTTCGTGGAGCGTGCCGCCCCCGGCCGCGATGTCTGTGGAGCGTGCCGCCCCCGGCCGCGGTCTTCTCGCACGGCGGAGGGCCGCTCGTGCCACGACTTGTCGGTGGTATAAGGTTTGCTCGACTCACCCCATGGACCGCGCCACGATCAACCGATATGTCGAAGGAGGTTCCAAGCTGCGGGCGGCCGTTGCCGGCCTCGCCGATCAGGATTTAAAGGCCCTCCCGGTGCCCGGCACATGGTCGATCCAGCAAATCGTCCTGCATTTGATGGACAGCGATCTGATTCTCGCCGACCGCATGAAGCGGATGATCGCCGAGGATAACCCCACGATCATCGCCTACGACGAGAGCCGCTTTGCCAGCGAGCTTTTCTATCACGACCAATCGGTCGAGGATGCGGTGGCGATCTTCGACCTCAACCGGCGGCAGTTCGGCCGGGTCCTCACCCGGCTCCCCGAATCGGCTTTCGATCGCAAGGGAACTCATAGCGTCCTGGGCGAGGCGAGGCTGGGCCCTTACTTGGAGGCGGCCATTCGCCACCTCGACCATCACCTGGGATTCCTGCACGACAAGCGCAAGCTCCTGGGCAAGGGCCTGTGACAGGTTGTTCGTGCGCAGGAAATAGGCAATCAGGCGACTCCCAGGGCCACATTGTTGAAGTTCTGCGCATTGCCGGCGAGCCATGTGGTGCTGATAGCGCCTCGGATATCCACGAAAACGCGCAGAATCGCCCTCCCTCGCCGCAACCAGCGATTGGTATCTTCATTGCTGGTGCAGCCGTGGATCACACCGCTCTGTCGCCACAATTCTGCCATCGAAAGGACACGCCGTGAACGTCGCCAAGACCCCAGCCGATGTGGTGAAGCTCATCAAGGACAAGGGAATCAAGGCCGTCGACCTGCGCTTTATGGACTTCCCCGGAGTCCAGCAGCACTTCTGCGTCCCGGCCCACGTCATCGAGGAGGATGTCTTCAAAGACGGCCTGGGCTTCGATGGGTCCTCCATTCGCGGCTGGCAGGCCATCAACGAGTCCGACATGCTGGTCATCCCCGATCCGGAGACCGCCTTCGTCGATCCGTTCACCAAGGAGCCAACCCTGGTGATGATCTGCAACATTCAGGACCCGATCACCAAGGAAGACTACACGCGCGATCCTCGCAACATCGCGCGCAAGGCCGTGAAATACCTCCAGGGGCTGGGCTTTGCCGACACCGCCTATTGCGGCCCGGAGGCCGAATTCTTCATCTTCGACTCGGTCAGGTACGACCAGAACCAGCGCGAAGGTTATTACCACATCGATTCCATCGAAGGCATCTGGAACGCCGGCCGCGAGGATGACGCGGGTAAGCCCAATCTCGGCAGCAAGTTGCGCTACAAGGAAGGCTATTTCCCCATCCCGCCATCCGACACGCTCCAGGACATCCGCACCGAGTGCATGCTGCTCATGGAGCAGTGCGGTATCGAGATCGAGGCCCAGCACCACGAGGTCGCCACCGGCGGCCAGTGCGAGATCGACATGCGCTTCTCGCCGCTGGTGCAAATGGCCGACAAGCTCACCATCTACAAGTACATCATCAAGATGGTCTCGCGCAAGTACGGCAAGACCGCCTGTTTTATGCCCAAGCCGCTGTTCCAGGACAATGGCTCGGGCATGCATACGCACTTCTCGCTGTGGAAGAATGAAAAGCCGCTGTTCGCGGGCGACCAGTATGCGGGGCTGTCGCAGATGGCGCTGCACGCCGCCGGTGGCATCATCAAGCACGCCCCGGCGATCCTGGCCTTCGCCGCGCCGACCACCAACAGCTACAAGCGACTCGTGCCGGGCTATGAGGCGCCGGTGAATCTCGCCTACAGCCGCCGCAACCGCTCGGCCGCCATTCGCATCCCCATGTACTCGCCCTCGCCCAAGGCCAAGCGCCTGGAGTTCCGCTGCCCCGATCCATCCTGCAATCCATACCTGACCTTCAGCGCCATCTGCATGGCGGCTCTGGATGGCATTCAGAACAAGCTCGACCCCGGCAAGCCGTTGGATGTGAACATCTACGACATGGAGCCCGAAGAGGCGGCCGAAGTCCCACAGACGCCGGGCTCGCTGAGCGAGTCGCTCGACGCGCTGCACAAGGACCACGCGTTCCTGACCCGGGGCAACGTCTTCACATCCGACGTGATCGAGACCTGGATCGAGTACAAGAATGTCAACGAGGTGGATGCGATTCGCCTCCGGCCGCATCCGTACGAGTTCATGCTGTATTACGATATCTGATGCGTGACTGCTGATGCATGAAGACTCAGCCCGCGGACGGGAGTTCGCGGGCTTTCTTGTTGCGCGCAACGCACTATCATGTGGCAGGATCGAAACCGGGCCTGATAATCCGAGGTGAAACGTCATGCTGCCCACCATCGAAGGCGTGTACGAGAAAGGGAGAGTTGACTTGTCCGAGAATCCTCCGGGCATAGCTCGCGCCAGGGTCTTGGTCACCTTCCTTCCCGAATCTGTCACCCAGCCTGGCCAGATGATGCGTTTCGGGCAGTACAGTGGCGAACGGATGTCCACCGAAGAGGACTTTCGCATCGCCGAATGGCGGGGCGAAAAGGAACGCGGCCATGGCGACTGACTATGTCGTGGACACGCACGCGCTGGTCTGGTTTCTGGAGGGCAATCCTCGCCTGAGCCCAGCGGCTCGGGCTGTGCTGGAGGATCCGGCCAATCACTTGACCGTGCCCGCCATCGTGGTGGCGGAGGCGTGCTGGATGATTGAGCACGGCAAGACCACAATCCCGAGCGCGGCAGCGCTTTTTGCCAGCCTTGCCGCCGATGTGCGAGTGACGGTCGCTCCATTGGACGTGCAGATCGTGCAAAGGACGGTGACGATGGACCGGATCGACGAGATGCACGATCGTCAGATTGTGGCAACCACGCAACGAGAGCGCGAGGCCGTGGGTGAGGCCATTCTGATCACAAGGGACAGCACGATTCGCGATTCAGGTCTGGTACCCACGCTTTGGTGAGTTGGCGTGGCCGAATCCGGCTATTCGTTCTTGTCTCCACCGGGGCAAGGCCGGCCGAAGCGGTTGTGGATGAAGGCCTGCACGGCCGCAGTGTGGCGGCGGATGGCCGAAAGAAGCTGCGCGGCGGGACTGGGTGCTGGGGCGGTGACGTCTGGGTCGGAAGGATAGTGCATCCGCCGCGCCAGGTGCAGCAGCTCATCCGAGCCGGCCGGCGGCAGAAACAGGTCCTGGGCCGATCCGCGCAGCATGCGCTGGGCGTTGATCAGCCGCCGGAAGAATTGATAGGCGCTGGAGATCTCCTCGAACTCCTGCGCTGAAAGGATGCCGGCGCGGCGCAGCGCCTCGATGGCCTCATGCAGCCGGGGCGTGCGGAGCTGCGGGGCCTGGCGCGCGTGCAGGACCTGCAGCAACTGCACGGAGCCTTCCAAGTCCGCCAGGCCGCCGGGACTATACTTGGTATTGAGCTGCCGTCCCGGCGCGTGCCGCGCGTGAATCTTCCCCCAGACATCCCAGACCGCATCCAGGTCCGGCACCCAGCCGCCATAGAGGAACTCATCCCGAAGCTGCTCAATCTCAAATCCCAGGCTGGCGCTTCCGGCGATCCAGCGCAATCGCACCATCGCCAGCGTCTCGAAAGGATGCGCATGCCCGCCGGGACGATAATATTCACAGAACTGCTGGCGGCTGCACGCCAGCGGGCCATCGCCACCGAATGGCCGCAGACGCAGATCGACGCGGAAGATGCCTTCGCGCTTGGTGCGGATGAATTTCGCGGATTGCTGGGTGAGCTGCTCGAAGAATTCGGCGGCCGATATCGCCTCGCTCTGCGCCCCTCGGTCTGCCCGGCCCCGCTGTAGACGAACAGCAGCTCGATGTCGGATGCATAGCCGAGGGCGACGCCGCCGAGTTTTCCCAGGCCGAAGACTGCGTACACGATCTCTGCCCCATCATCGCCAACAGGCCGGCCGTATTGTCGAAGCAGATCTGCATGGACGAGCTGGACGGTCGTGGCAATCAGATTCTCCGCCAGCAATACCAGCCGCTCCGATAGCAACCGGAAACTGGCCTCGGGATTGTCCGATGACAGGATGTGGTCCAGGTCGATCAGGAACAGCTCACGGTCCTTGAACTGATTGAGGCGGTCCTGCTGCTCCGCGAGACTCGCCGCGCCGCATAGCGCCTCGTCAAGCCGCCGGGGCAATGTCGCGGCCGGCGGGTAGAACGCCCGCCCCTGAACATATGGCTGGAGAACTGGCAACAGCGTATCAGCATTCAGCCGGATGAAATCCTCCCACAGATAATCGCTCGTGCCCAGGACCTTGCCCAGGTCGGCCAGGCGCGAGGATCGCCCAGCAACTCCAGCCACTGACCGCGTCCCGGCGCCTGAACGATCTGCTCTGTGAGTCTCTCAAAGCGGGTGAGCGCCGTGAACGGGTCGGGAGCGCGATCCAGAAAATAGGCGAATTGCCGCGTCAGCAACGCCGAGAGTTTGAGATGGTCCAGTTGCTGCGGATCGACGATCGGCCGGCCGGTTGGGCCCACGAGGTCGATCTCGTTAACGGCCTGCCCGTTCTCCGTGCGAATGCGCGTCTTCTTGATCGAAAGTCCGTGCAATGACAGCGACGTGCCCAGGGCATAGAGAAAGGCCGGCGCGTCCGGCGCGGCAGATAGAGGCGGGTGCGCGCCGATTCCCGCGCAATGCGAATGCCGATGGGCTGCAGGATCGATCTCATGTCGGCGGCGCCGGGATTGTCCGCGCAGCGCACGATCAGCCACTGCGTCACTCGCTCGTTCACCAGTCGCTTGGCTCTATCGGCCGATGGCTCATCGCCCCGGTCCAGCAGGCCGACAACCCCGGTTAACGCTGGCCGGAAGACGGCGGACCAGCTCGCATATTCATCCAGCGGACCCAGCAGGCGGCCGCGAAAATGGTCGAGGATGACCGGTTCGGACAGAGGATCGTGACGGCGGAGAATCGGCCGCCTTTTGTGGTGTCTCGGCGCCGGTGTGGCCACGCGCGGCCGCTCTAGCGTGAAAACATCGCTGCTTTCGATGCCGAATCCCGTGCCGGCCAACACACCCGCGATCAGCGAGAACTCGAACGGGTGGTCGAAGGCGACAACGGTGCAGTCATTTCGGCCATCGGCCGACTGGCGGAGGATAAGAGTCACGGGTGCATCGCCGGAAAGACCCACGAGAGCGTGCAGGTGCTCGGCGATGACCGGCGGGTCGAAGCAATCGAGGTAATCGCTGCCAAGGCGGGCGAGAAAACTCTCCACCGCGCCGGCATCGAGGTCGGCACACAACGACATGATGGCATCATGCGGGGCGGTCATACGAACATAGTCTACGTGTTTGGCATCATCCCGGACAGCCGATATACTCCGGCCCATCGTTCGTAGTGCGGGCTTCAGCCCGTATCCGGTGTGGATCGCGTCGAGCGGCTCGCAAGCGAGCCGGCCAAACCATCCCCACACAAGAAAGGCTCCAAGGAAACGTGGCTGTCTTTGCCGGGAAACTCGAAAAAGCCGTGTTCGTGTTATCCTCCGGGAGGACGGGCACGACGGCGCTTGCGCAGCACCTCAACGACTGTTACAACGAGGTCCTCTCTGTCCACGAACCGCCTCCGAGCTGGCGTTTGCGCCGCGCATCGGGCAAGGCGTGATGCGGCCGGCTCGGTCGAAGCGAACTCGCCGAAGTGCTCGCCCGCGCCCGGCGGCGCATGATCGACCGTGCGTCCCAGAGCATCTATGTCGAGTCCAATCCCTACCTGGGCGGTTTCGTCGAGGCCCTTGGCGACGTCTTTGATCGCCCACGGCTCGTTCACGTCGTGCGCGACCCGCGCAGCTTCATCCGCTCCAGCATCAACTTCGGCACCTTTCGTGGCATGAAGGGGCTGGTCAACCGATGGGTGCCTTACTGGCTGCCCAAGCCGGAAAGACTGCTGCCGCCGGCTCGCCCGTGCTGGAATGAGATGAGCCAGCCGATGCGCCTGGCGTGGTACTGGGATCTCGTCAATTGCGCTGGCCCGTGGCGAGAAGATCTATGGGCAGGACTACCTGCGCATACGCTACGAAGACCTTTTGCGCGGGACGGATCGGGCGTGCGAACGCTGATCGACTGGGTCGGCCTGCCGGCGAATGACGGCGTGGTCGACAACATCACCCGCCAGCCAGTCAACGCCAGCAGGGACCACGGCTTCCCCCGTTTCCGCGACTGGGAGCCGGCGTTATCGCGGCAGATACTCAACCACTGTCGCGAGTTGATGCAGCTCTACGGATATGACGAGAAAGCAGAGGCAAAGGTCGCGGGCGGTGTCCCAAGCGACCACGGACACGCCGCACAGAGCGTACCCACTGGCGGGTTGCAGCCTCCGCCTTCAAGAGCCGCTCCCCGCGGCAGCCGCCGATGGCTGCGCCTGGCAATCGGGCTGCCGCTGCTGGCGGTCGTGTGGTATTTCGTCGGCAAGACCCTCTTGGTCAGCTTCCGCAATATCGACTGGCGCCACCTGCACATCAACTGGTTCTACATGGCCAGCGCCGGCGCCATGCTCGTTCTCTCGCGCTTCTTCAATGCCCTCAGTTGTCACCAGGCCCTGGCCACACTCGGCGAAAAGACTGCGCAGGCGACAGGTTCTCGCGATCATCTGGGTGGCGGCGCTGGGCGATATATCCCCGGCAAAGTCGCGGCCGTCGCGGGCTCGCTCATCATGCTCGGGCGCATCGGCGTTCGCCTGCCCGTGGCGGCCGCGGCCCTGTTTCTGTCCACGGCGATGATGATTCTCGTCAGTCTCCTTGCATGCGCGCCGCTGTTGTTCACGCGATTCGGGCGGCACGAAATCCCCGAGGGCTGGCTCGTCTCAATTATCCTGCTCGCGGCGGGATTGGTCTGCCTGCATCCCCATGTCTTCACGCGGCTGTGCAACCTGCTGCTGCGTAAAACCAGTCGCGAGCCCCTGCCGAAGCAATTGGCGCCGGGCCCATACCTGCTGACCATCGCCATCACCATCTTCCGGGTGTTGCTCCTGGGCTGCGCGTTGTGGTTTGCCGCCCGCGCGCTGGCCCCGATTTCGATAGCGCGTTTCCCGCGATCGATGATGGCGGGAGGCCTGGCCACCGTCGCGGGCTTCATGGCCGTCTTCGCCCCTGCGGGCTTGGGCGTCCACGAAGGCGTGTACTTGCTGGCCATGACCCCGGTCTTTCGCGGCCACGATCTGCACCTGACGGCGCTTATGGTCGCCTGCTTCCGGTTCTTCAACCTCTTCTGCGACGCCTCGACCGGCGCAACCGGATTGCTGCTGCTGCGCGGCTACCGTGCCTCGCCGGCGCAGACGAAGCCGGCGGAAGAACACGCGCCAGTCTGAACGGAGGATGCGGTCGTGACACGGACGCTGGACATGCCCAACCCGCGCGTGGTGGTGCCGATCGTAGCCGGCATCGGCAATGCGCTGATGGCGCAGCCCATGGTGCGGCAGATCAAGAAGCTCCTGCCGCGTTCGCACATCACGGTCGTGGCCCGCCTCGCGGCGATGGGTGAAGTCTTCCAGCGGCTGAGCGAGGTCGATCGGGTGCTGGTTATGCAGCGCGGCTCGCTGGGCATGGCGCGCACGATGCTGAACATGGGGCTTCGGCGCCGGCCGGATGCCCTGATCGTTCCGTTCCCGTCCAATCGCTGGCAGTACATGATGCTCGCCCTGGCCAGCCTGGTGCGCCATCGCGTGCTTCATTCGTATCCCGTCGGCTACTTCGCCGCTCTTGGGTGCATGCCCGCCGACCGGATTCCCGCGGTACGCGGCCTGCACGACGTCGTACAAAATCTGCGATTGCTGCGGGTGCTCGGGTTCGAGCCGCAGAGCGCTCAGCCACCGGTTTTCCCGATCCTGGAATCCGATCGCGCCCTGCGCCGCCGAGCTTCTCGCCGAGCTGGGTCTGCCTCCCGGTTCCCATCCCATCGCCATTCACCCGGGCAGGCGCAGACGGTGCTCGCCCGCGCCAAGCGGTGGGCGCCGGAGAACTACGCGGCGCTGGCCTCGCGCCTGCGGCACGCGCACCCGGTCATCTTCCTCGAAGGCCCCGATGAACGCGGCGTGGCTCGGGAGATTCTGCGCTTCTGCCAGGATGGGTCCCTGCCGGTCTTGCGGCTGACCGGTCCCCTTTGCGAAGCCGCGGCCGTACTGGCGCGGCGCGGCTCTATGTCGGCTCGGATTCAGGGCTGGCGCATTTGGCGGCCGCCGTCGGCACGCCGCCCATCACGCTTTTTGGCCCGGCCGATCCCGATCGCGTCTGCCCATTTGGCTATCGCCACCTGGTCATTGAGCCCGGCACATCGTGCTCGCCGTGTTTTCTCTATCCCTGGCAGGCGACGCGCCCCAGGACCGGCTGCGACGAAGCCCGCTGCATCAAGAGCATCAGTATCGACCGTGTGCAGCAGGTCGCCGCAAGTTGTCTGAGATAGCGGGCACCCAGTGCCTCCGCCAGTGAGGGCACTGGCGGCACTTGGCGGCGCCACTCGCTTTTTCCGCCGGGCACAGTAATCTTACGGGGCTGGGCGAAAGAGCGGTTTCGGCCCTGCATAGCATGGAGTTCCAATGGCCTTGAAAGTCTGGATCGACGGAAAGTTTTACGACAAGGATGACGCCAAGCTCAGCGTCTACGACCACGGGATGCTCTATGGCGATGGCGTTTTTGAGGGCATCCGCGTCTACAGCGGCCGGATTTTCGAGTGCGAGGCGCACCTGCGGCGGCTATACGACTCGGCCCGGGCGATCCGGCTGACGATCCCGATGACATCCGATCAACTCCGCGCGGCAATGGAGGAGACGTTCAAGATCAACAGCTTCACCGACTGCTACATCCGGGCGGTGGTGACGCGTGGCGCGGGGTATCTCGGTCTCAGCCCCACCAAGTGCCCCAAGCCTTCGATCGTCATCATCGCTGACACGATCGAGCTCTATCCGCGCGAGATGTACGAAAAGGGCATGTCCATCATCACGGCGTCGGTGATCCGCAACCACCCCAACGCCCTTTCGCCGCGGATCAAGAGCCTCAATTATCTGAATAACATCCTGGCAAAAATCGAGGCCATTGACGCCAATGTGCCCGAGGCCATCATGCTCAATCACGAGGGCGCTGTCGCGGAGTGTACCGGCGACAATATTTTCATCGTGCGCGACGGGCAGGTCTTCACACCCGCGACGGCCGACGGAATTCTCGAGGGCATCACGCGCGACGTCATCATCCGGCTTTGCGCCGGACTGGGGATCCCGTGCTTCGAGAAGACGCTCCAGCGACACGACCTGTACATCGCTGAGGAATGCTTCCTGACCGGCACGGCGGCCGAGGTGGTGCCGGTGACGAAGATCGACGGCCGGGCGATCGGTAGCGGGCAGGTGGGCCCGACCACGCGGAAGCTGATCGATGCGTTCAAGAAACATATTCGCGAAGTGTAGCGTCCTTGTCAGTGGCCCGTTGTCCGTTGTCAGTGGTTGGGTCCGTTGTTCGTTGGTCAGTGGATCCGCCCCTTGGACGTTGGAACTTGCCAGGCTGCTGCAACTGACCAACGGACCATTGACCCGTCCACGGACTACGGACCACGGACAACGGGCTATTCGAGGATTGTCACTTCTCCCCGGTTGCCGTCCACGCGCACGAGTTGGCCGGTGCGGATGATGCGCGTCGCCGGGCCGACGTTGACCACCGCCGGGATGCCCAGCTCCCGGGCGACAATGCTCCCGTGGCTCAACTGGCCGCCGAGGTCCATGACGATGCCGGCGGCCGAGAGGAAGTAGGGCGTCCAGCCAGGGTCGGTGAACGGCGCCACGAGGATCCCGCCGGGGAGCACGCGCTCGGATGAATCGGCATACAGGATGACCCGCGCGGCCCGTTGCGATTCCGCTGCACACAGCCAGGCCTTTCAGCAACTTTCCCTGCGGCTGCGATGCATGCGCGGCTGGCCAGCGGTCTTCCCCGCCAAAGACCACAGGCGGCGGTGTGATGCCCTGGTTGCGCTCATATTCCGCGCGGCGCATGGCGATGGTGCTTCGCACGTCGAATGCTGTCTCGCCTCGCACCAGGGGCGCCAACTCCTCGCGATCGAGGAAGAAGACATCGTCGGCATCGGCCAGCACTCCGCTCGCCGCGAGCCGGCCTCCAAGCTCCAAGACGATTCGCCGGACGATTGCGATGACGCGCACGCCCTCGCTCTTGATGTTTTCGCGCTGCGCCAGGCCGCGCTGTGCCTTGTGGAGCATAAACCGGAAGATCCATCGCTTGATCGGATTGCGCAGACGCTGGCAGGATCTGTCGAGAAGGGCGATGCGATCGCGTTGTCGTTGGGATTGGAGCCTGATCTGATCCTCTTCTGGCGGCGTTCGCAGATAAATCCGCAACATGTCCAGCACATAGTCAGGCTGCTCCGACCAGCGTGGCCGATGAACGTCCACCTCGCCGCGGGTATGGTGGCCGTGCTGTTCATGAACTGGTCCCACTGCCGCAGGAAATCGCGCCGGGCTCGATCGCCTGCAACTCCTGTCGCGCTTCCGCCCAGCAGTGCGCTTCGAGCGTCTTGGCGATGGCCGGCTGGGCCGCGCCCGCATCGCCAGCCGCCACATGGCCAGCGGCGCCTCGGCCGACGCCATGTCGCCGGCGCCGCCGAGCAAGTGGTTGGCGATGCTGCCGTTCTCGTCGCCCAGCCACCGGCGCGCGAGCCGGAAGACCACCGACACGCAGCCCATCCCCACGCCCATGCAGGCGACGGCGCGGGCGCCGAAATCGGTGTGGGCTACCTGGCGTCCGGGCAGCGACAGAATGCGATGGAGTAGATCGGCCAGTTGCCCCTCGTCCATCGCCCGCAGGTCGGTTGCGTCGATCTCATCGGCCTGCCGGCGCCATTCGCCCAGCAGCGAAGCGCTGCTGCGCTCGCTGGAGTATGCGACCAGGCGCAGCATCGCCCAGAGCAGTTGCGCTAACTTCAGCAGTCTGGCTGCGATGCCTGGCGTCGGGCGCCGTTGCTCCAGAGCCTCGACGACGGCCGCCTGCTCGCCGCCGAACGCTTCTTTCAGATCCACCGCGATGGGCAGGCTGCGCAGGATTTCCACGAATGTTGTGACATTGGCATACACGCGCCCGGCGATCAGGCCAAACCACGGCCGCTTCTCCAGGTCGATGCCGACGCGAAGAAGCACGGGATTGAAAAGGCCCTTGACCATGGCATTGAGCACCGACCAGGTCATGGGCGTGGCGACACCAGGTATCACCTCGCCGGTGTTCGCGTTGCTCCACACGTCGTCGGCGCGGGCGCCGGGCGAGGGCAGAGCCGTTATGGGGCGCGATTGCAGGAGCAGGACCTGGCCAGCCTCGACGGCCCACTCAATATCTTGGGGCGCGCCGAAGAGTTGTTCGACCTTGATCGCAATCTCGCTCACACGCCCGACGATGGAGTCGTCAATGCATGGCTGCCCCTGACCCGTCTCGCGCTGCAGGATCTGAAGCGATGATCGGTTGACCAGGAACCGGTCGGGCTTGATGGTGCCGCCGGCGACCGTCTCGCCACCGCCTGCCGTCGCTTCGATAATCAGTCGGCCGGCGTGCCCGCTTACGGGATCGGCCGTGAAGACGATTCCCGCGGCCGAGGCGTGCGCCATCTCCTGCACGATGACCGCCATGGCGATCGCATCGTCAGAGATGCCGCGATGCGTCCGATATGCGATGGCGCGTTCGCTGAGGAGAGATGCCCAGCATTGCCGCACGGCCTGCAGCAGAGCATCGCGACGTTTGACGTTCAGGAACGAGTCGTGTTGTCCGGCGAAGATGCGCCGGCCGAGTCCTCGGCTGTGGCGCTGGACCGCACGGCGTAGAGCTTGTCTTCGCCCAGGTTGCGCCAGGCCCGAATTATGTG
The DNA here is from genome assembly GCA_963836515.1 of uncultured Phycisphaerales bacterium. GTDB lineage: Bacteria > Planctomycetota > Phycisphaerae > Tepidisphaerales > Tepidisphaeraceae > CAWIJX01. The sequence goes on along the minus strand of CAWIJX010000003.1, from coordinate 1,150,363 downwards.
CGTTTCGATCTCTGCTGGCATGGCCCCACCCTTGGATGCCATGAACTGCCGATACGCCGCGGCCGTGATACAGAATCCGCGGGGGACTCTCATGCCTGCGCACATCATCCGCGCCAGGTTGGCGGCCTTGGCGCCCGTGAGGGCGATGTCGTCGCCGCCAATCCGCTGCAGCGCGATCACAAGCTGTGGTGGAACCTCATCGGGCATCACAGAAGAATATCAGCTTCCATCCTCATCTTGCCAGCGGACGGCGGGCGGCATGCCCACGCCGGCCGAACCAGCTCCTTCAGCAAATGGGAATTCTCCCCGTCCGGCGTGAGCATGCCACTCAGCCAAGGAACCCGCAATTCCCGCGATGCACTGGCGGCACCCACCCGCTGCGACTATGTTGGTGCGTCAACGAGGTGAACCATGATGCAATCTGGGATTGGGCTGGCGGTAGTTGCGATGATGTGTGCAGCGGCGTGGGCCGACGTCGCGCCTTTCAAAGCGCCGGAGCCGATGCCGGATGTGCTGGTCTCGCCTGCGCCTTCGCAGGTGAAGCTCGACGGTTTCCTCGGCGCACGCGTGTCGGCCAACTGGAAGGCGCGGCTGCTGAACGTCAATGAGCAGGAATTGCTGGGCGGCTTCCGCAAGCGGCCCGGCAGCCAGGATTGGATCGGCGAGCACGTTGGCAAGTTCCTCCACGCCGCCACCCTGGCCTGGGCCAACGGCGGCGATGAACAGCTCAAGGCGAAGATCGACCGCGTGGCGGCCGAGCTGATCAAATGCCAGGATGCCGATGGCTACCTGGGCACCTACTCGCCGGACAAACACTGGACGAGCTGGGATGTGTGGGTCCACAAGTACGACCTGATGGGGCTGCTGACGCACTATCAGTACACCGGCAATGCCGCGTCGCTGGAGTGCTGCCGGAAGATCGGCGACCTGCTGACGAGCACGTTCGGGCCCGGCAAGAAGAGCATCATCTCGGCCGGCACGCACGTGGGAATGGCGGCGACCAGCGTGCTGGAGCCGATGGTTTATCTCTACCGCCTGACCGGCGAGCCGAAGTATCTCGATTTCTGCAAATACATCGTTTCCGCTTACAATGAAACGAATGGGCCGAAAATCGTCAAGACGCTGCTGGAGATCAAGCGCGTGGACAAGACGGCCAATGGCAAGGCGTATGAGATGATGTCGAATCTCGTCGGCCTGTGCGAGCTGGCGCGAGTGACGGGAGACAAGCAGTACCTCGACGCCTGCGTGAACGCGTGGGAGGATGTGGTCGCCAATCACCTGTACATCACGGGATCGGCCAGCCAAGGCGAGCATTTCCACGCACCGCACGAGCTGCCCAATGGTCCGCAGGGAAGCCTGTGCGAGACCTGCGTTACCGTGACGTGGATTCAGCTCAATGCCCAGCTTCTGCGGCTGACCGGCCAGGCGCGCTACGGCACGGAGCTGGAGCGATCGATCCTGAACCATCTGGCCGGCGCACAGCGCCCCGACGGCGCAGTGGTCATATTACACTCCACTGGCCGGAACCAAGCCCTACGGCGGCAGCACGAATTGCTGTCTTTCCAGCGGGCCTCGCGGAATGGCCATGGCGCCGCAGCTTGCCTACCTGAAGTACGTTAAGGGCCAGGAAGAGGGCATTGCGGTTAGCTTCTTCGGCACATCCAGCGCGACGCTCCAGGTCAAGGGCCAGGACGTGAAGATCTCGCAGACGTCGGACTATCCGCGCTCGGGCAAAACCGGCTTCGTTCTGGAGATGTCGCGGCCGGCCGCATTTGGCGTTTGGATTCGCATCCCGCCATGGGCAGGCACGCCGAAACTGGAGATCGCCGACGGCAAGGCCGCCGCCCCGCAAACGCCGACCACGATGAGCGACGGCTGGCTCTGCATTGCTCCGCGCGATTGGAAGAATGGCGATGGCATCAACATCACGTTCAGCGTCGGCTCGCGGCTGCTGGTCGGCGAATACACCAACAAAGGCAGCAACGCCCTGGCCTGGGGACCGCTCGTGCTGGCGTATGATGAAGCCCGCAACAAGGACATCGGCCCGGCAGCGCGCGTGGCGCTGGTGGAAGGACTGGATGGCGCCGCGCTCACCGTAAAGCCGGTGGATGACACATCGCTGGCGTTCACCGCCATGGTCCGCAAGTCGCCCGATGCCCAGCCTCAGCCGGCGGTGCTCGTGCCTTATGCGGAGGCCGGATCAACTGGTGGGAAGTTCAGGGTGTGGCTGCGAACCAGCAATGCCCCGGCGACGGGGTCGCTGCTCTCGAACGGCGTCGAGAGCCGCTCGCGGCCGGGTAATCTTCAGGCGTCGATCACCGATGGCGAGTACGACACTCACGTCGTGACTTTCAGTGGAGGCAAGGCCGAGGAGGACTGGTATGCGGTAACTCTCGATTCGCCGGTGACGATCAGGCGAATCGTCTTCGCGCATGGCCACTGCTTCCGTGACGGCGGGTGGTTCGATGCATCGGGCAACAAACCGATGGTCCAGGTGCAGCGCGAGAAGAACGGGAAATGGGAAAACGTCGGCACGCTGGCGGAGTATCCAGCGACAACGGCCGCCGACAGTAAAGGCCTGAACGACGGTCAGCGGTTCACGCTGAAGCTGGCGGAGCCGGCGAAGGTGTTCGGCGTGCGCGTGGTTGGCAAGCCGGCCAGCGGCAATAACGACAAGCAGTCGTTCAGCTCGTGTGCCGAGCTGGAGGCTTTTGGAGAGTGACATGAGGCAATGGCGAGGCGCGTTGGTCCTGACGTTTTTTCTGGCGACGTGCGTTAGTGCCGTGGACTCCTGGCCGCAGTTTCGCGGGCCGGGAAGCAGCGGCCACGCGGATGATGCCGACCTGCCGCTGAAATGGAGCGAGAAGGAGAATGTCACTTGGAAGACGGCGATCCATGACAAGGGCTGGTCGTCGCCGGTGGCGGCCGATGGGCAGGTCTGGCTGACCACTGCGCCGAAGGAGGGACGCGAGCTGTTCGCCATCTGCGTCGATCCAACGACCGGGAAGATCGTCTACGACCTGAAGCTCGCCGATATCCCCAATCCACAGTATTGCATTCCCTTCAACAGTTATGCCTCGCCGACGCCGGTGATCGATGGCGAGCGCGTCATCGTGACATTCGGCGCGCCATTGACGGCGTGCCTAGACCGCAAGAGCGGCAAGGTGATCTGGGAGCGGCGCGATCTCGCCTGCAATCACTATCGCTCGGCGGCCTCCTCGCCGGCCACCTTCCGCAACCTGCTGATCATGCACTTCGATGGCAGCGATCAGCAGTACGTGATCGCGCTGGACAAGGACACCGGCAAGACAGTCTGGAAGACCAATCGCTCGATCGACTTCAAGGACCTCGACCGCGACGGCAAGCCGCAGACCGAGGGCGATCTCCGCAAGGCATTCTCGACGCCGGTCGTCATCGAGATCGACGGCAAGCCTGTTCTCCTGAGCCTGGGGTCAAAAGCCTTCTACGCGTACGATCCGCTCACCGGCACGGAGTTTTGGCGCACCGAAGAGCGCGGCTCGCACTCCGGCAGCCCCACGCCGCTCTTCGGCCAGGGGCTGATCTTCACCTGCACCGGACTGGCTCGCGGGGATCTGTGGGCTATTCGGCCGGGCGGCAGCGGCGTGGTCACCGAGACGCATCGCGTCTGGAAGGTCACGCGCAACGTGCCGACGCGCTGCTCGCCGATCCTCGTCGATGATCTGATCTACATGGTGGATGACGGCGGAATCGTGAGCTGTCTGGAGTCCAAGAGCGGCAGCGAAGTGTGGCGATCGCGCATCCCGGGCGGCTACTCCGCGTCGCCGATCCATGCCAAGGGCCGAATCTATTTCTTCGGCGAAAACGGGGCAACAACAGTGATTCAGGTCGGGCGCGAGTTCAAGGTGCTGGCCGAGAACAAGCTGGATGATGGTTGCATGGGTTCGCCGGCCGTCGCGGGGAATGCGCTGTTCGTGCGGACGAAGACCCACCTGTATCGGGTAGAAGGCAAGTAAGCAGTCGTTGAATCGACGGTGTCGCCGGTGCCGAGCTGGCCATCGCCATCGGCATCCCAGCCATGCTGCAGCCTGATACGGTTGCTGCCCAGGTCGTAAGCGAAGGCGTCAGTGTAATCGCCCGAGTCGCGCGTGCCGAAGTTGTCGCCGCCGCTGCCCGGCGTCGTGTCCTGGTCCCGCGTCTCCGCCACCAGCCGGTCATCGGCATCGTACGTCCACGTGATCCGCACCTTGCTGAAAGGCGTGGTGGACGAGCCGTCGTAGCGCTTCTCGACCACCGACTCGCGCTTGCCGTCGGCCGACAGCGTGAACTCCTGCTCGAAGAGCTTGTATTGCGAGTCGTTGGTCACGGTCAGATGGTCCAGCCGGTTCAGGGCATCATAATCGTAGGTGCTCACCACGCCACTGGCTTCGTACGTCACCGTCGTCAGATTTCCGCCCGGGTCATAGCCGTAAGTCGTCACCTGCGGCGGGCTGAGCGTCGTCCCGTTCAGCTTCGTCACCGTCACGTGCCAGAGCCGGCCCTGAAGATCGTAGTCGTAGCTCGTGTCGTTGTTGTCGGTGTAAGTCCGGGTGTGCAGACCGGTCGCGTCAGCGTATTCGTAATGGATCGTGCCTTCCGGCGATTCCACCGACGCTACCTGGCCGCTGATCGGGTCATAGGTCATGATCTCCAGGCGCGTGGGGGCATTGCTGCTGGATGGCAATTCCGCAAACTCGCCCACGGCCGACAACTGCCCCAGATCGTCATAGGCGTAGCGCGTGGTCTCGGCCACCGTGCCGCTGCCGAACGCGGTCTCGCTCATGTACCGGCGCTCTTCGATGAAGCCGCTTTCGTTGCTGGCGGTGTCGGTCCAGGCCATGGCGGTCTCAGGTCTCTGCCCCCGCAAACTATTTACGTCCCCGTTCAGCATCCCTCCCCGTTCAGCATCCGGGACCAGCGCACCGTCACGTGCCAGAGCCGGCCCTGATGTAAGTCCGCGACGGCGAAATTATTTACGTCCCCGTTCTCCGTTCGTCCTCGTTCCAGCTTCCGTCACGTCCCGGCTTTCCCGCCTCCAGCATTGGCCACGTCCCGCTGCGAAGGATCGCCTGCCTGATGTTGTTTCAGTTCGCGAGCTATGTTATCGAGCCTCGTGTTAATGCCATACACCCAACAAAAGCCGAAAGATGCGAGCCACATGCACATAGCAAAATTGGCAAAGATAATGCTGAGCACAAGGTGCCCCTTCGCATAATGGAGAAAGGATATGGTCAAGAGACCGCCAAAGCCGACCAAAGAACCGACCATCGCCATTATGAATCCGGCCTTGTATCCGACCGACTTGTTCATCGCGAGAAAGAAGCGATTGAGGAATCCAATGGCTCGTGTCGACGTGCGGGATACGGAACTTATCTTTACATGATTGTCGCCGCTGTTCATAGTTCATCCTCTTGCCCGTAATTTGGCTTGCACGACATAATCGCATCCACGTCATAATCAACAGCCGACTGCATCTCCTTCATGACATCATCAACGTGCTTCTTGATGGGTGCCTGCTGCTCGATACTACTGCCTGCGTCAAAAACTCCGTGGAGAAGAAGCCCAAGTCCTAGAGCGAGGCAGACTCCACCCGTCACCGGCACCCATAATGGAGCCGTCGTCATGATCGCAATCCCGATAAGGGTAACGCCCATGCCGATCAACATAGTCCCGATCATGTCCACCAAAATGTTCTTTCCGCTCGGGTTGACGTAACGCGTCGGGTTCATCCGGGCATAAAGGTACTTGTGGAGGCTCAATGCGTCCTCGTTGTTCCCCGCGTACACGTCCATTTCGACGAAACGAAATCCGAGGCGCTGCCGAACTCCGTCGCCGTGCAGATACAGCCCGCTCGCCGGGTCGCACACCGCGTCGCCGCCGAACAGGAACACCGTTCCAGCAGTGGCGGGAGCGAAATTCAGCATACCGCCAAAGGCGTCGTAATTCAACGTCCTCGTGATGACGCCCGACGCATCGGCCAGTGCCCGCGTGCTCCCATGTCCATCCCTCAGGAAGCACGACACCACACCGGACCCGTTTGCCTGCGCAAACACTCGTTTGCCGATCAGGTAGGTCATACTGGGCGAGCCCAACAGCGATAGCTTCGCCTCAATGGGCTGTGCGTAACCCGTCGGGTTCTTGTTATCGGTCGGATAATACGTTGTCGCGCCGCCCGCCGTCTCCTGCACGCGATTGCCGGCATCATCATACACGTACGTCGCAGTCCCACTCGGACCGCTGTACCCGACCATCTTGTTCCGCACGTCGTATCCGTAGCTCGTTGTCGCGCCGCCGTGGGTGCTGCTGATCTGGCTGCCGTTGTCGTCGTACATGTAGTAGGTTTCCCCGCCGACGGTCGAATCCTCGGCTGTCAACTGGTCGTTGCCGTTGTACGTGTACGTGATGGTCTCGTCGGCACCGCCGCCTAGTCCGGTGTGGTCCCTCTCCATGCGGTTGCTGGACAGGTCATATGCGAAAACATCGGTGTAATCCTGCCCGGAGGCGGTTGAGGTGAATGCCTCTCCGACGAGCCGGCCGAGCGCATCAAACATCCAGTCGGTGTGGCTCGTGACCACGGTTGTACCGTCCGCCTGAAGCTGGGTTTCGTCAACTGACGCCCGCGTGCCGTCGGCGTTGAGGATGTAGTTCTGGCTGAACAACGTTGTCGATCCGTGCTGCGTCAATAGGTCCGTGAGCCGATTTAGATCGTCATAATCGTAAGTTGTCGCGACGCCGTTGGGCAACTCCTCGCTGGTCTTGTTTCCGGCTGCATCATACCCGTAGGTCGTCACCAACGGCGTCGTCAGCTCTTCGCCATTGAGCATCGCGACCGTCACGTGCCAAAGCCTTCCAAGGGAATCGTAATCGTACAGCGTGTCAGTGTAATCCGTGTATGTCTCGGTGTGCCGCCCGGTGGCCGGGTCGTAAGCGTAATGGATGACGCCTTCAGGCGTGTCTTCCTCGATCAACCGCCCGGTGTTGTCGTAGGAATATGTCGTCGTGCCGGAGGCGTCGGCCACCGACGCCAGTCGGCCCAGGTCGTCATAGGCGTATGTCACCGTTTGTGTGGCCTTGCCCGAGCCAGCCGCGCCGACGTACACCACCTGCTCCAGCCGCCCGGCGTGTGCGTCATTGGCCGGAAGATACGCGTATGTCGCAACATTGCCATCAAAATCCACGTGCGTCGCCTGCCGGCCGTACTGGTCATACGTGAACGTCTCCTGCTCGCCATCCGGCAGAATCCGGCGGACCTCGTTGCCGTTCTGGTCATAGCCGAAGCGCGTGTCATCCGTGAAGGGCGTCGTGTGATAGCCCGATAGCCACGTCTGATACGCCGGCTGCTCGCGAGGGCCGATCTGCGCCGTCTGGTTCCCGCCCGCATCATGCTCGTAGCTCCAGTGCGGCCGGACCGAATCCTCGTAAGTCGTCGAATTCGGATCGGCATCCGTCACGGCCGGCAGCCAAACATCCGTCAGCTTCCCGGCCTTGTCGTAGACCTGATACGTGACCACCAGCGGATCGCTGGCCTGCCGCTGGGCAATCTGCACCACCTCCGAGCCACCGTTGGGGATGTTGCCGTACCACGTCCAGCCTTCAGCATTCGTCGGGGTGCCGATGTCATCGCCCTCCTGATCGTTGGTGATGGGCTGGCTGCCGATGCTGTACAGCGTCTCGGTGAACGAGCCATCGTCGTAGACCGTCCGAATCGTCCGGTCCTTGGCATCCTTGTACGTGTCGGTGCGGACGGGATCGTGACCCACCACGCCGTCGTCAAAGGCAAGCCCGGCGTCACGTTGGAGCTCGACGTCCAATTCCTCCACGGCGATCACGACCTGCCCATCGTCACGCTCCGCCGCGCCACGTGAGGCCGCAACATTCGCGCTGATGCTCCGGGCTACCACTGCGCGCATACCAAGCCCACGCATCGCATTGTTGCTCTCCTTGCTGCATCGGTTTCCTCTCAGTCCTCGTTCCTCATCGCTCATTGTCCTCCAAAACCCAAATTCCCACCGCAACATCCAGCACTTTCCCCGCTCCAAGAATCGCTGGACCAGCGTACCAAGCTGCGAACATGGCTGCTACTCCACACCTTTCCCGCATGGCGGCCCTGATCCGGTCTGAGTCGCCGCCCTCGGCAATGCCAGACTAATCACCGGACTAAAGTCCGATTTCCATATGTCTAGCTCAAAGAGATCGCTTTCCTTATCGACGTTCAAGGACGCAATGATGGCAACTCCGTCGGAGTCATTGAATTGAAGCTCTGCAACACGCTCGCCAAAACGCCTCGACTCGGCGCTCTTCGCCGGATGTGCAAAATATAGACTTCCCATATTGCCATCGCCCATCTCCTGAACCTCAACGGCATCCAAGTAACTAGGACGTGCGACCTTCTGGTCAGCCTGTCGTAGAAGCTGCTCCACCAAGGCTTTCTCAGGGCCTCGCAGATGGCGCTCAGCGCCCAGCCTACGGAACGGTGGTGATTCTTCCGACATTGATTGTTCCATCCGCCAGCCTGTATGCGGTGTAAGTAATTTGATGTCCGACAACAATGATGGTTTGATTGAACGGTTGTCCTGCGACGACGCGAGATGCCGCCACGGCCAGGTCAGCCTCGACTGCCGCTTGCACGAGCCCTGGCTCAAGGCCAGCAGCCTGCACGTGCCTGAATGTATGGGCATACTGATCGGCGTTGTTTCCGAACTGGACCAGAGCAGCCGTGCCCGTCGCCATCATGGCGAGACCCGCACGAAATACGACACCGCCCGCCAACATGGCGAGAGTGCCGCCCGCCATCTCGCACAACCCAAAAAGCATGCCCTGGCGAGCGTTGCTCTGCATGTTGAGGTAGTGCAACCGTCTATCGCCGTCAGAAGCATCAGTCGTCATTAGGCCGTAAGTTGCTTGAACATATTCGTAAGCATTCACAACAAACTGCGCCAATCCGTACGCCGTTAGCACTGCTCCGCCGATCTGGATGGCCACACCGGTAAGGGCAATCGCTTCGGCTATGAAATGCCCGGTTGGATCCACGTCTGTAGCGGGATTTGCGCTGGCGTACAGGTACTTGTGGAGACTCCGCGGATCCTGACTATCGCCCGCGTAGCTGTCCATGCTGACGAACCTGAACCCGTCGCGCCAGCGGGCCAGGTGATACGTCCAGCCCGTGCCTGGGTCGTAGACGCCGTCCCCGCCGAACAGCCACCGGGTCTTCGCCTCGCTAGCATCGTCTTGCCCACCTGCATTGCGCAATGTGCTGAAAGCGTTGTAGTCGTAATACTCATCAACGGCACCCGAGCTGTCGAGCACCGCTCGTGTCGAGCCGTGCCCATCGTGCAGCAGGTAGAGCGTGCCGTTCAGCGTGTCGGCCTGCGCGATCACGTCGTGCCCGAGCACATAGGACCGCGACAGCGTCCACGTCTGTCCGCCATTGGCGCTCGTCCATTCCTCCACGGCCTTCGTGTAGCCGGTCGGGTTATTCGCGTCGTTAAGATAGCGCGTGCTGTCGGAAGCTGTTGTCTCCTTCACGCGCACGCCGTTGCTGTCGTACGCGTACGTTGTGGTCACGCTATCGACAGTCGCCGAGATCATCCGGCCGCGCAGATCCCACGTGTACGTGTTGGAGCCAGCGGCCGTCATCGAGCCGTTGTCGTCGTAGCTGTAGTTGATCGTCGAATCGACCTTGCCGTCGCCGTCCGTATCGTGCTGCTCGGCTGTCAACTCATCGCGGCTGTTGTACGTGTACGTGATCACCGAATCCACCGGTTCGCCTGTCTCCAGCTTCCCGTCGCCATCGGCATCCCAGCCGTGCTGCAGTCTCATGCGGTTGCTCGCCAGATCATACGCGAAGGCATCCGTGTAGTCGTGGGTCTCGCGGGTGCCGAAGTCGCCGTTGGTATCGGCTTGGTCCCGCGTCTCCGCCACCAGCCGGTCATCGGCATCGTACGTCCACGTGATCCTGCGCCTTGCTGAAAGGCGTGGTGGATGAGCCATCGTAACGCTGCTCGACGACCGACTCGCGCTTGCCGTCGGCCGACAGCGTGAAGTCCTGCTCGAAGAGCTTGTATTCCGTCGCGTTCGTCACGGTCAGATGGTCCAGCCGGTTCAGAGCATCATAATCGTAGGTGCTCACCACGCCACTGGCTTCGTACGTCACCGTTGTCAGGTTCCCGGCCGGATCATAGCCGTAGGTCGTCACCTGCGACGGGCTGAGCGTCGTCCCGTTCAGCTTCGTCACCGTCACGTGCCAGAGCCGGCCCTGAAGATCGTAGTCGTAGGTCGTGTCGCTGTTGTCGGTGTAAGTCCGCGTGTGCAGACCGGTCGCGTCATCGTACTCGTAGTTGATCGTGCCTTCCGGCGATTCCACCGACGTCACCTGGCCGCCGATCGGGTCGTACGTCGTGATCTCCAGCCGCGTGGGCGCGTTGCTGCTGGATGGCAATCCCGTAAACTCGCCCACGGCCGACTGCCGCCCCAGTTCGTCATAGGCGTAGCGGGTGGTTTCGGCCACCGTGCCGCTGCCGAACGCGGTCTGGCTCACGTAGCGCCGTTCTTCGATAAGCCGGCCGAAGACCTGCCCCGCACTCAGATCGAGGGCGCTGCCATACACGTCGAGTGTCAGCGAGGAGCTGCCATCGTAGATGCACGCGGTCACGTGCCCGTCAAAATCGACGTGCGTCGCCTGCCGGCCGTACTGGTCATACGTGAACGTCTCCTCCTCGTCGTCCGGCAGTGTCCGGCTCACCTGATTACCATTCTGGTCGTACTCGAAGGTCGTCGTGTGCCCCTTCGGATCGACCTGCGTAAGCTGATTCCCGGCCGAGTCATACGTGTACTGCCAATGCGGCCGGACCGAATCCTCATAGGTCGTCGAACTCACATCGGCATCCGTCACCGCCGGCAGCCACACATCCGTCAGCCGCCCGGCCGCGTCGTAGACCTGATACGTGATCAATCTGGACGATTTTCGCCGGCACCGTGACCACATCCACTACAATCCGGTGAGGCACAAGCACGCCGGCGTCCACACGCGACATCCAGCAAGGCCAGTCGCTCGCCATCGCCTGGCCTGATCGCATCCCGGATTTCGCGCCAGATCCTCTCCGCCACGCGCGAGGCGCGGTTGATCCCGCCAGCCCATCCAGGTCCAGGCGAAGCTCAACGCGGTCGACATCGGCGCGGTCCATCAACTCCGGCCGGACTTGCCGTGACAGCAGACTCATCGGCCGATTGTAGTCAGGTCGTCACGCGCCTTCGCTGCCGATAGGTCAGCTTGGGGCTCTCGGCACTGACGACCGTCTGTGCCGGGACGCTGGATGTAAGAAAGACGTTGCCGTTGATCACCGCGCCGCGGCCGACCACCGTGTCGCCGCCGAGAATCGTGGCGCCGGCATAGATCGTGACATCGTCCTCGATTGTGGGATGGCGTTTCTGGCCGCGGAGCATCTGCCCATAGGCCGGGGCCAGCGCCGCCGAGCGTCACGCCCTGGTAGATCTTGACGTTATTGCCGATTTCGCTGGTCTCGCCGATGACGATGCCCGTGCCGTGGTCGATAAAGAAGCTCTTGCCGAGCTTGGCGCCGGGATGGATATCGACGCCGGTCTCACTGTGGGCGTATTCGGTCATGATGCGCGGCAATAGCGGCACGCCCATGTTGTAGAACTCGTGGGCCATCCGCTGGACCGAGATGGCAAACAGGCCCGGATAGCAGAAGACCGTCTCATCGGTGGACTGGGCGGCCGGGTCGCTGTCGAACGCCGCCTGGACATCCGTCGCCAGCAGCTCGCGGACGGCAGGGAGGCGATGGAAGAACTTCGAGACTATCTCGGCGGCCTCCTGGTCGCACTGGGCGCACTCGTCGCGCGAGCCGTTGCACTCGGGGAGTTGTTCGCGATAGCGCAGGCACGATCGCACCTGGTCGTAGAGAATGTCGGAGAGCTCGATGACCAGCTCGCCGATGCGATAGGGGATGTTTTCGCTGGTCATCACCTGTCGGCCGAAATAGCCCGGGAAAAGCAGTTGCCGCAGGCGCTTGATGCATTCGATGATGGCATCGCGGCTGGGCAGGCACACGCGGTTGAGGTGCGTGAGTTTCGGCTCGGCCGTCACGCTCTTGACCAGAACGTTGACGATTTCCGGGAGTCGCTGATTGAGCATCTTGCGGTTCATCGGTGTTCCAACAGGCTAAACGCCCCCGAATACGGCTTTGAGCACAGGAACGAGGAGATCGCGGCCGAGATTACCGGCCGCTGCTACAGACGCACCGAGGGCGGATGCGGGCGAGCACCATGAGGATGATAATATCGCTTGCCAGCGTGCGTGGCAAACCAATAATGCGTGTCGCCGGAGGTGGCAGAGCCGTCCCGGCTCTGTGCAGAGCAGCGGTGGAAGTGGCAGAGCCGTGCCGGCTCTGTGCAGAGCAGCGGCCGGAAGTGGCAGAGCCGTCTCGGCTCTGTGCAGAGCAGCGGCGAGACGCCGCTGCCACTTTGCCCATAGCGAAAGGCTGATGATATGGACGTGTTGATGATCGGAATCTCGGGAATGCGCGGCACCATCGGCGGCACGCTGACGCCCGCGGTGGTCTCTCGCATGTCGGCGGCCTTCGCCACATGGTTGAAGCGCACGCAGCAGCCCGCCAACGGCAAGTTCTTTCGCGTGGTCTTCGGCCGCGATTCCCGGCCCAGCGGCTTCTGGGTGCGCGATGCGGCCGTGTCGGCGCTGACGGCCAGCGGCGTCGAAGTCATCGACCTGGACATCGTCAGCACGCCGGGCGTTGCGATGATGGTCAAGCATCTCTCGGCCGACGGCGGCGCCATCGCCACCGCATCACACAATCCCATCCAGTGGAACGGCCTGAAGTTCCTCGACCGCAGCGGCATCGCGCCGGCGCCGCGCAGGCCGCGCAGATCATCACGCTCTACGAGGAGCAGGCGGCCGACTTCGCTGCGGTCGATCGCCTCGTCCCGCCGTCACGCAACACGGAGACCCATGCGCTGCACGTCAAGCGCGTGTTGGACTATGTGGATGTGCTGGGTATATCCACGAAACGTTACAAGGTCGTCCTCGACAGCGTCAACGGAGCGGGCTGCATCAGCGCGGCGACCATGCTCAGCAAGCTCGGCTGTCTGCTGGTTCACATGAACGCCACGCCCAACGGGCTGTTTCCCCACGAGCCCGAGCCGACGGAGAAGAACCTGACCTCGCTTTGCGATGAGGTGAAGCGCCAGCGGGCGGCCGTCGGTTTCGCGCAGGATCCCGATGCCGACCGCCTGGCGATCGTCGACGAGAAGGGCATCTACATCGGCGAGGAGTATTCACAGGTGCTGGCGAGCAAGCTCATCCTGTCGAAGAAGAGCGGCGCGGCGGCGACGAACCTCTCCAGCAGCCGGATGATTGAGGATATCGCGGCGGCCCACGGCTCGCGCATTATCCGCACGCCCGTCGGCGAGACCAACGTGGTTCAGGCGATGCTGGCGAACGATGCCGTCATCGGTGGCGAAGGCAACGGCGGCGTGATCGACACGCGCATCGTGCCTCGGGCGCGATTCGCTGGTCGGCATGGCCTACGTGCTGCAACTCATGGCGGCGACGGGCAAGAGCGTGAGCCAGCTCGTGGCGGAAATCCCGCGATACACTATCGTCAAGACGAAGTTTGAATGCCGGCGCGAGGATGCCAACCGCGTGGTCGAGGCGTTGAAAAAGCAGTTCGCCAGCGAGCGCGTCGATACCCAGGATGGCATCCGCATCGACTGGGACCGCTCGTGGGTCCACGCCCGCGCCAGCAATACCGAGCCTATCATGCGAATCATCGCCGAGGCGCCGACGGCCGACGAGGCCAACCAGCGCATCGAGCAGGTGCGGCAGGTCGCGAAGAATGTGCTGTAGCGACTCCGCTGCTACCTCTCCATGGTCAGGTCATCCATGATTGCGCCTTTGACCGGCCCGAACGTGATCCATGTCGGCTGCGTGCGGAGGCGATAGTCGCAGATATCCAGGCCGCGACCCATCGGCTGGATCGGCATCGGTTCCTCCAGCGTGATCTTCGCGTCGCTGCCGTCGCAGGCGACTTGCAGCTCGCGGTCGCGCCATTGGATGGTGATCTCGTGCCAGGTTTGGTCCGCCTTGAGCAGCACGTTTTCGGTCGCCAGCGTCAGGTTCTTCTTGCCGGTCAGCGCTGCGGTAAGCTTGCCCTTGTTCACACCAACGCGCACGTCGCCGATGCTCAGCAGATTCTGGGCCGCGGGATTGGTATTGGCGAACTTCACGGCGAAGCTGATCCTGCCACCCTCGCGCGTCACATGATGCCGCGTTCCGAACGTCAGCGGCTCATCCAAAGGCGCGCCATTGCCTTCCCGGCCGCCGGGCACGCTTGCGATGATTGACCTACCGCGCGGATACGCCGCGCCGAGGCACTCATCCGCCGCGACTTCCTTGTCGAAACGGGCGATGAACGTCTGATTGCCCTTGAGCATCTTCGGCTCGACAAGACGGACGCATCGCCACATGCGAGACGGCAGATTCACCAGCACCCGGCCATCCGCAACCGCGAGCCGCTCGCCCGTCTCGGCATCGAATGCGATCGCGGATGGGGCGATGCCGAACTCGTCAAGCCGGATGTCGGCCTTGCGCTCCTGGCGGGCCGTGTTCATCGCCCAGACAACGGCGTAATTCGGCCGGACGTGAGCGGAGATGTTCACGTCGGCCGGAGCGCCCTTGCGCTTCCAGTAGGAAACGAACGTCACATCGTCGCGCCAAAGCCCAAGCTCCGACGCCAGCACGCCCCAGAACGGCACGCCCTCGGGCAGCACATCGTGCGACAGTACCCACCCGACGAACTGATGCACCAGGGCCGGCGAGCTGTTGGGATTCCAGTGGCGGTCCGTCTGGCACATCACCGTCGGCGCAGCGCCGAGGTTCCGGCCCATGTCGATGCTGCGCAGCCGGGATGGCGGCAGCGCTTCGATGTAGTCGTTCTCTCCGCCGACCGGCTCGACATTTTCGGCCTCCATCGCCAGGTCGGGCATCCACGCGTACACCGGGTGGCCGCTGGTCGTGTGCAGCCAGAGATTGGGCTGCGGCACGTTGTTCTCGTGGAACATGTATCGCAAACGCTTGTAATATTCGCGCAGCCCAAGGTAGTTATAGCCCGGCTGCACGCGCTCATCGGGCAGCAGGTAAGCGCCGCCGGTGAGATAGTTCCAATCCTCGCTGAGATACGTCTCGTCGAAATACAGCCCGCGCAGGCCCGACTGTTTCACCCAGCGATCGTAGTGCCACACCTGGAAATCATTGGGCCCGCGGCCGCGCGCGACATTGCCGTTGGACAGGTCGCCGGGCGTGCTGCCCCAGTCGGCCGCCAGCGCGTTGAACCACCTCCACTTGTAGTCGGCATAGCGGGCGATGGCATGCGCGATCGAGCCCACGCAGCCGACAGTCCCCCGCTTTGTGGAGCCTTCGAGCATGGCCCTGGACTTGGCATAGTCCCGCGGGAACGGGCTGGAATAATACGGCCAGAGCACCGCCCAGTCGGCATCGCTCCAGAACATGCACGTCGCCTGCGGGTAGAGCGCATCGTTGGAGATATGGTATCCGCGCCACCCCTTGGGCTGAGGCTTGGCCGGCGTGACCATCCAGCCGTAGCGCATCGTCGTGGGCTTCTCGATCATCCCCGGCTTGTTGATGAAGTTCACGCGAAGCACGGCGTTGCCGTTTTCGTGAAACAGCTCGATCGTCGGCTGGCTGGGATCGAGAATCCAACCTTTGTCGGTATCGGCAAACCAGCAGAACCCGCGCTCGCTATCAGTCAGGAAGACGTACGGCACGAAGTTGCCGTTGAAACTGCCGAGCGTCGTCTCGCGCGAATCCCACTTGGCCGGGGTCCAGCCGTGATAGGCGGACCAGCCGCCCGAGGTGGTCACGAAGCACGGTGATTCGGCTTCGGGCATCTTCACGACCAGCGCCAGGCGCTGAACATTCGCTGTGGTCGGCTGGACCGTCATCTCGTTCATGACGAAGCCGTCGAACTCTACGCGCGTCTTCACACTCACATCCATCGCGGCGGCCTTGCCAGCGCCGGCCAGATCCAGCGATGCCTCGGCCGTCTTCTGCGCCGATGGCTTATCGGATGCGACATCGACCTCCTTGCCATCAACCGTCGCGATGAGCTTCATCGCGCCCGCAAGCTGCGGGGCGTTGCTGTTGGTGATCTTCTCCGCCAGGCCCAGCCCGTTGAGCTCATATGCCTTGTTCCACATCGACGCGACCCCGTCGCGCCACTGCATCGGCGTCCACGGCGGAATGACCTTGTCCGAGATGCCAACGTTGTTCCCGAGCCACTCGAACTCGTATCCCATCAGCTTCACGGGAATGGATGTCGCGGCGAGGCTCGCACCCGCACCATCCGCCAGCGACACCTCCAGCTTGTACTCGGCCGGCTTTGGCCCAGGCACATCCTTCAGCGGCAGCTCGCTCTTTCCCGCCGCCTTGAGTTTCTTGTTTTCGTCTGCGATTTTGCGGTTCTCCTCGGCCACCGGCTGGGCCGCGAGCCAGTCTTGCTCCGTCTCGACAGGCACTTTCAGATCCGCCAGGTCGATGGGGAATTCCGAATAATCCTGCCGGAAGGGCGCGATCTTCCGCTGCGCGATGAGCTTCCCCGATCCATCCACCAGCCGTGCCTCGCCGGCGGCCGCCGACGCGCGTGCGGGCAGATAAAGCCGGTCGATCTTCACCAGCAGTTTCTTCGAGAGCGGCGCATAAAACGCCTCCAGCCCGAACGGCGTCTCATACGGGCTGGCGATGATCTCCTTTGGCGGCGTGCGCACGAAACTACTGACAACGAACGGGAATGTCTGGCTATAGAGGATCAACCCTGTCTCATCCACCGCCTTGACCTCGCAGAAGCCATGCGGGCACTCCCTTTCGATTTTGCTTTTCGGATCGACGACGATCTTGCGAACGGGGAGCTTCGCGCTACTGAGATCGGCCGACACGCTGAACTCGCTGTGTTTGCCGCTGGCGAGGCGCACCACCTGCTGCTGGACCACATCATCGGCGGCCGGCTCGACTCCCGTGCCGAATCTCACGCGCACCGTCACCTGCGTCTCTCGCTTCGGCAACCCCGTCACGCCCATCTGAAAACTCGGCTTGCCCGTGAAGATGCTCTCGACATTCAGAAGTTGAAAGACCGGCGCATCATCCCTGAAGTGCAGCGTCCCATGCCGCGGGATATCCACGAACGCTCCGCCCGGCGCCCAGGCGCGAAACGCGTTGCCATCCGCGAAAATGTCGGCCGTGAACAGCGCCCGCCAGTTAGCGCCATCCTCGATCTTCTCCACGCCAAAGGCGCTGATCAGGGCGCGCGCCTCGACCGTCCACGACTCCTTGGACTCGCTCGCCGCGATCTCCCATTTGCCCGACCAGCTCTTGGCCGTATAGCCGACCGACGGAATCACCTTGGCATCGAGCACGGCCGGATATGAGTTGAACAGCGTCTGATACGTTGTCGCCGGCGAAACCGGCGGCGTGAGCCAGATTTCGTTGGATGGATCGAAGACGATCGCTTCATCGTCGATCCGCCGGCCCTTCTTCGACAGCAGCTTGAGATGCTCGCCACGGAAGTTGGTGAAGGCCACGTAGACGTACTTGTCGTCGTAGGTGATGCGCGCCGTGGTCTGGATCGGCGAGAGTGTCCCCTCGAACGCCCGGACAAACGCCGTGCATGCCGGCGCGCGATCCCATTCGCCGGGCTCGATCTTGCCGTCGATCTTCGGGGCGGTGAGCGTCCTGCCGACCACCATCTCCGGCAGCGGCAGCTTTGGCTGCTCCGCGCCAAGAGCCCACGAGCAGAACATCAATCCCGCCAGCGCGACGATTCTTCTCATGCCGCCGATTAGAGCGCCGCCTTCAATAAATGCAACGCGCGCCGAGTGCCATGCCCACGCACGGCGCTGGTGATGCTCATTTGCTGTGGGAGTCTGCTCGCCGTGCGTGGGCATGTTGGACGTCGCGCGCATCCGACGAGCATGCCCACGCCGGCCGATCAGGTCTTGCGGCAAATCAAAGTCTCGCGCAGCCGGTGTGGGCATGGCACTCAAACCTGGGGCCTCTATAATGCCGCCATGTCCCACGATCTTTCTCGTCGCGGATTCCTTCAATCCGCCGCTATCGCAGGAGCAACCCTTCATATGGCAACTTCATCACAAGCGCAGGAAAAGAGCGGCCCCATTACCGTCGCCGCCGTCGGCGTCGGGCATGTTCACTTCCCCGGATTTCTGAACACGCTCAAGCACCGCGAGGATGTGAAGGTCAAATGCGTCTGGGACCACGACGAGGCGCGCGGTCAGCACCGCGCTGGCGAGCTTGCCAGCGCTTTTGTCAAGGACGTTGGGGAGATCTGGAAAGACCCCTCGATTCAGGCCGTGCTCATCTGCTCGGAAACCAACCGCCACCGCGACCTCGTGCTCGCCGCGGCCCAGGCCCGCAAGCACATGTTCGTCGAGAAGCCCCTGGGCATGGGCGCCGAGGACGCCAACGAAATGGCCGACGCGATGGAGAAGGCCAAGGTCCTCTTCACCATGGGCTACGCCATGCGCTGCACCGCCGCCAGCCAGTTCATCAAACAGCAGGTCGAGCAGGCGCGCTGGGCAAGATCACGCGCATGCGCGCCTCCGCTTGCCACAACGGCTCGCTGGGCGGCTGGTTCGACACGGAGTGGCGTTGGATGGCCGACGTGAAGCAGGCCGGCGTCGGCGGCTTCGGCGACCTCGGCACCCACGGCCTGGACATGCTCATGTGGCTCATGGGCGATGTCGCGGCCGTCACCGCCGACATCAAGATCGTCACCGCCCGCTACCCCGATTGCGACGAGAGCGGCGAGGGCATGCTCAAGTTCAAGAACGGCGTCACCGGCACTTTGGCCGCCGGCTGGGTCGATCTGGCCAACCCGATGTCGCTCATGGTGAGTGGCACCGAAGGCCACATCGCCGTCATCAACGGCCAGGTCTACTACCGCAGCGACAAGGCCAAGGCCGATGGCAAGACGGCGTGGAAGGATCTCCCCAAGGGCCTGCCGCATCCGCTGGACATGTTCCTCGACGCCGTCGCGGGCAAGCCGGCCGCCATGCTTGTCACCCCGCGCGAAGCCGCCTCGCGCAGCGCCGTCATGGAAGCCATGTATATCGGCTCGCGCGAAGGCAAATGGGTTGTTGTCTGAAGCGGAAGCGCCAGCGCCCGCCCTGATTACCGCGCGTGGACGACCATCGGTCCAAATTCCTACAATCCGCCATGATCGTCGATGAACTCCAGGAGCAATGCGAGCTGGGGCAGGCGGATCTGATGCGCACGAACTACCTGCGGGCCGAGCGCATCCTTGCGGAGGCCGAGCGGCAGGCTTGGGAGCAGCGCGACTTCGACACGCTCTCGCGCCTCTACATGCCCCTGCAGGAAGCCCGGCGCCAGCGGCGCCAGCGCTGCGGCGAGGGCGAGGTCTGCATGGACCTGCTGGCCGAGAGTGAATCCGACATGCTTGACGGCCAGCAGGTTGTCGAGAACTATCCCTTCGGGCAATTGCTGGTAGGGGGGTGGGGCAGCATCGCGCCGGCTATCGCCGTGCGCCGGCTCGCGCGAGAACACTCGCTGTACATCGAGACGTTCCTCGCCGCGGTCTACCCGATTACGAGCGGTCAGGTCATCGCGATTATCCCATTGGAGAGCGATCACCTCCCTCCGCCCACCCCGCGCGGTCTCGATCAACTCCGGGCCATGCTGCCGCGCCATGCCTTGATCCTTCGCGAGCATGAGCTACCAACGGGCTCGCGCCGGGGCAATGCCGAGACGTTCTCAATGGTGATGGGGCTATGGGAGCGCCTCGCCGCGCCGTTCCTGTCGGCCGCGAATGCCGAGCTCGATCCGCTGCGGCGAATTGAACGCTATCGCCAGGTGATCGACGTCGATTTCGCCTGCGAACTGGCACACCAGGAGATTGCTGCGGCCGCGCGGGACCTCGGATCTGTCTGAAGCGGAAGCGTCAGCGCCCGCGCCCGCCCCGGTAGTCAACGGAGCGGCGTGCTACGGACCACTGACCACTGACTACTAACCACCTCATACATCCAGATTCTTCACCTCCAGCGCATGCTCCTCGATGAACTTTCGCCGCCGCTCGACGTCCTCGCCCATCAGCACGCTGAACATCTGCTCGGCCTCCGACACCTGTTCCATGGTCACCCGCAGGAGCACTCGCTTGTTCGGATCCAGCGTCGTGTCCCACAGTTCCTCGGCGTTCATCTCGCCCAGGCCCTTGAAACGCTTGATCTCGATGCCTTCGCGGGCGATGTGGTGAATCTCCGGCACGATCTGGGCGATGCCCGCGATGTCGATGATCCGCGCCTCGTTGGCCAGCGCGTACTTGGTCGTCAGCTTCTCTCCGCTGACCGATTCCTCCTGCGTGAGGAACCAATCTTCGATGGCCAGGCCGAAGCTCTCGATTTGCGCGAAGATCTTCTCCAGTTCCTTGACCTCGTGCAGTTCCTGGTTCTTCTGCAGTCGCTGAAAACTCTGCTCTTTGCCGTTGCCATTGCCGTTGGTCTTCGGCGGCGGCTGCTCTCCCGCCTGCACCTTGGTCATCTCCTCATCCTCGATGAGGAGATTCAGCGTCCGCAGATATTCGTCGCGTTCGGCGGCCGAGAGGAAGAACATCTCCTCGCCGTCCACGACCACGCGATACAGCGGCATTCGTCCGGCCGAGTCGCGCCGGCCCAGGAATTGCGCGAAATCGATCCCGCGCCGCTGCACGACGTGCATCAGCTCATCGACGCGCTCCAGCAATTCCACCAAGCGCCGAAGCTCCTCGCCGCTCAGCCGCCGGGCTTCCTTGCCGTTGTCGTCGCGGATAACCAGGCTCGTGCCCTCCAGCCCCAGTTCGGTCTGCATCCGCCGCCACGTGCGCTCGTTGAGCACATACTCGCTCTTCTTCCTGCGCGTCACCTGATACAGCGGCGGCTGGGCCACATAGACCCGGCCGGCCTTGATCAGTTCCTGCATGTGGCGGAAGAAGAACGTCAGCAGCAGCGTGCGGATGTGGCTGCCGTCCACGTCGGCATCCGTCATGATGATAATCTTGCCGTAGCGGCGTTTCTCCAGGTCGAATTCCTCGCGGATGCCGCAGCCCATGGCGCTGATGATTGTGCGGATTTCCTCGTGCCCCAGCATCTTCACGAGGTTGGCCTTCTCGACGTTGAGGATCTTTCCGCGAAGCGCCAGGATCGCCTGGATGTTGGAATCCCGCCCGCCCTTGGCCGAGCCGCCGGCCGAATCGCCCTCGACCAGGAACAGCTCGGTGTCCTCATTGCTCTTGGAGCGGCAGTCGGCCAGCTTGCCTGGCAGGCCGCCGCTTTCCAGGGAATTCTTGCGGCGCGTCAGTTCGCGCGCCTTGCGGGCGGCCTCGCGCGCCTCGGCCGCCAGCATTCCTTTTTCGATGATGATCCTCGCCTCGCGCGGATTCTCCTCCAGATACGCGCCCAGTTTCTCGCCGATGGCCGATGAGACGAACCCCTCGACCTCGCTGTTGCCCAGTTTGGTTTTGGTCTGTCCTTCAAACTGCGGCTCGCGTACCTTGACCGAGACGATCGCCGTCAGCCCCTCGCGCAAATCGTCGCCCGACGGCCGCACTTCCTTGATCAGTTTCGCGTTCTCCGCGTAACGGTTGACCGTGCTGGTGAGGGCCGTCTTGAAGCCGCTCAGGTGCGTGCCGCCTTCGTGGGTGTTGATGGCGTTGGCGAACGACAGGACCATCTCGCTGTAGCCGTCGTTGTACTGCATCGCCACTTCGATCGTCAGTCCGGTATCCGCCTCCTCCTTCTTGAAATAGATGACATTGGGATGCAGGACGTTCTTGCCTTCGTTCAGGTGCGTGACGAACGCCAGCAGGCCCTTCTCATACTTGAACTGCTCGCGCTTTCCGGTGCGCTCGTCCTCGATAACGATCTCCAGCCCCTCGTTGAGATACGCCAGCTCGCGCAGCCGGCTGGCGAGCACGTCGTACTTGAAGTCCACATCGGGGAAGATCTGCTTGTCGGGTTTGAACGTGACCTTCGTGCCGGTCTTGTCGCGCTTGCCGACAACCTTCAGCTCGCTGGACATGTTGCCGCGCTCAAACTCCATATGGTGGACCTGCCCTTCGCGGCTGACTTCCACCTCGAGCCATTCGGAGAGGGCATTCACCACGGATGCGCCCACGCCATGCAACCCGCCCGAGATCTTGTACGCGCTGTTCGCCCCGTGCTCGAACTTGCTGCCGAAGTGCAGATCGGCAAATACGCCTTCCACAGTCGGCCGGCCGGTCTTGGCATGGATGCCGACGGGGATTCCCCGGCCATCGTCCACCACGCTGCAACTTCCATCGGCGTTGATCTTCACCAGAATGCTGTGGCAATAGCCCATGCCGGCCTCGTCGATCGAGTTATCGACGATCTCATAGACCAGGTGATGAAGCCCGCGCGGCGTCGTGTCGCCGATGTACATGCCGGGGCGCTTGCGGACGGCCTCCAGGCCTTCCAGCTTCTGGAATTGGCTCTCATCGTACGTGCCCGCGGTGGCGGCCGCAGGCGCTGATTCTGTCGGATTCTGCTCGGCCATAGACTGCTCCAAGACTGCCAACGCGGCGAGCCATCCTGATGCTCGCCGCCCCCTGTTCGTGTTGCCCGGAACCGGCTGGAAAAGACTGCTTTCGCCGACGGGAAACTACGAGCGGCATTATCGCAGAAAGCGGCCGAAAATGCCATGGGTTGAGCCAGCAAATCGGTAAACGTAAGCCCATCGGAGACAATATGTTATACAAAATCACAGTAGGGGCGTCTATCGCACCAACTAAAGGCTCGCCGCAGGTGCTCATTGCCCCAATTTCTCGGCGCACTGGTTGGTCGGCGGCGACGGCTCACACCTCGCTCCGATGGGGTCACACAATGTGTCTGGGGGCGAAAACCGCCCGCTGTAGTGGACCGACCGGGCGTGGTATAGTTGTCGGAGTTCGTGAGCCAATCGGGCACCCGGCCGACCGGTGAACGGCTTTAGTTTCGGCGACAGAGATTCATAAATCGGCATACCGAGGTAACCGAGCGCCACGGTGACAGTGTTTGTGCAGACCGCTGAGGAATCGCTGGCATTGGACCCGGCCGGCGGTGAGCCAGTGTAGGAGTCCATGGCTAACCCGGACCAGATTGCCGAAAGTTGTCTCCAGGCGTTGGCCAAGCGTGATGGGCTGCGCCGAACCCGTGAGGTGTGCCGTCTCTTTGACGGTTCGGGAGATGGATTGCCTTGGTTATACATCGATCGCTACGGACCATTGGTACTTGCCCATCTGCTTCCGGCGCAGGGTGATGCCGGCCCGGTCAAGGCGGTCAGTGCGGCATTGTCGCAGTTAGGTGAGGTCCTCAACGGGACATGGGGCACGGAGTGCCTTTATCTGCGTGTTCACCCAGTTGATGCGAGGGAGCACCGCGCCCAGAAAGTGAGCCTCATCTGGGGGCAGCCTCAGGAAGAGTTTGTGGTTACCGAGGGGCCTTGCCGCTTCATCGTTCGTCCCGGGAAATCCGTGCATGCCGGACTTTATGCTGATACGCGAAACCTGCGCGCCTACCTGCAGACGCACTCAGCGGGGAAGCGCGTGCTCAATCTGTTCTGTTTTACAGGAAGTCTGGGAATATCCTCGGCCGCGGGGGCTGCCGCTGAAATTGCCCAGATTGACAGCAGCCCCGCCGCTCTCGAATGGGCCAGGAAAAACTGGCTGCTCAACCAGGCCGATCGAACATGCGTCATGCGTTTTATCTGTGATGATTGCCGGCATTTTCTGGATCGGGAGGTGGCCAGAGTTGAAGCCGGTGGAAAGCGAACCGCTATCGCAATTATTGATCCGCCATCTTTCGGACGGGGCCGGAAACGAACATTTTCCCTTAAGCGCGACGTGGGGGAGCTTGTTGAAAAGGCGATGCGCATTCTCGAGCCGAACGGTGAGATCATCTTGACCTCCAACACGCGGGAGCTGACGCCGCAGCGCCTGGCTCACGTCGCACGGGACGCGGCGCAGGCCTTATCGTGGCCGATTGGGCTATTGGAAACGCTGCTCCCGCCAGCAGAAGATTTCTGCGCAGGGACGCAATTCCATCGCCATGCGCGGGGTTCGCGTTGTGGGCGCGGGAGAGCAAACCGACCAGTTCGACGCACTGGTGAATCGCGCCCATTATGGCATAATCCCCCGCACTTTGATAAGGAGATGAGATGAACGCGAAGCTCGTGATTGCGATGATCGTCCTTTTGATGGCCGTGACCTGCCGCGCCGCCGAACCGGCCACCCAACCCTCCGAGGATGGATTCGTCCCCATCTTCGACGGCAAGACCGTCGCCGGCTGGGAAGGGGACCTGAAGGTCTTCCGCATCGAGGATGGCGCGGTCGTTGGCGGGAGCATGAAAGAGGGCGTGAAGCGCAACGAGTTTCTCTGTACGACCAGGGACTACGCCAACTTCGAGCTGCGGCTGAAGTTCAAACTGCTGGGTAAGGGCGCCAACGGCGGGATTCAGAATCCGCAGCCGGCGCGTCCCCGACAACAACGAGGTCAGTGGCTATCAGGCCGATCTGGGCGATGGCTACTGGGGCTCGCTCTATGACGAATCGCGCCGCAACCGCACGCTGATCGCGCCCAAGAAGGAGGACATTGAGAAGGTGCTGAAGCGCGAGGACTGGAACGACTACGTCATCCGCTGCACCGGCCGGCGCATCCAGCTCTGGATCAACGGCCTGCAGACGGTGGACTACACCGAGCCGGATGACAAGCTTGAGCAGACCGGCATCATCGGCCTGCAAATCCACGGTGGGGGGCCGACGGAGGCCTGGTACAAGGACCTTCGCATCAAGGAACTGCCGGCCGACTTGACCAAGTGAGGAAGCATCGTCTTCCTTCACCCCCTCACCTCCTCACCCCCTCCTTCCGAGACGGGGCGCCGGCGGCACGTTATGGATCAATGCCACTTAATCCATGCGACGACGCCGGCGATGGCGATGGCGCAGGCCACAACCGCCGGCCAGAACCACGGGCGCCGGCCGGGACGCTCGCCCATGATCGCTCCGACGCTCCCCATGCTGAGCTGCTCGATCGCGTGCATGTAAGCCAGATCGCGGCTGAGCTTCTGCAGGAACCGATAGCTGGTGGCGCTCATGAATCCGCGATAGATCAGCCGGCTGTTGGCCGGATCGAATCGGATCGGCTCGGGGAAATCCTCGGGAAATTCAATCTTATCCGGAAGTGCCTCGAGAGCGGCGCAGGTCTCGTGGCGACCCTGCGCCTGCTGCCAGGTGACATTGGATGCCTCGGCGGCCGGCTCGTCCGTTGGCGCGAGGGCAGAGGCCGGGGAGGCAACATGGATGTCGGGCGGAGAAGCGTTGGCCATGATCGGTTCCTGCGCACGGCCCGATCGGCGTGGAGCTGGACGAATTGGTCGAGAGTCCGGAAATCGCCGGAGAGGGCGGCCGGATCGACGGCCAGAGTGCTGTCCCCGAGCTTGATCTCGCCGTCAGAACGGAAACCCGTCAGGATGCCGCTGGCGAGCTGGTCCCGCTTCTTGGATTGCAGAGGGTCGCTCATGGCCAATGCTCCTGAGCTTCCCGGATCGTTCAAAAATACCCCGTGTTTCAGAGCAGTCAAGCTCTGCCTTGCATTATCTGTCTCCCAAGGCAAGATATCCGCCCAGCGAAGGAGGCACTATATGCCGTTTGACGGACTTGCGGTCGATCTCAGTACGCTTCACCTGCTCAGCGATGCCCAGACTCGCTCCATCTGTGCGGAGAATTTCACCGGCGAGAAGGGCAAGGCCGCCATGGCCACCGACGGCACCGGCGCCAAGTGCGCCCGCGATCTGGGCCAGGGGTGGAAACTCTCCCCCTGCGTTCGCATCGAGCCCGGCCAGACACTTGTGATGGCCGACATCGCCGGCTCCGGCGCAATCCAGCACATGTGGGTGACGCCCACCGGCCCGTGGCGATACTCCATCCTTCGTATCTACTGGGATGATCAGGCCCAGCCTTCGGTCGAGTGCCCCATCGGCGATTTCTTTGCCTGCGGCTGGCAGAAATATGCGCAGGTCTCGTCGCTGCCCATCTGCGTAAACCCCGGCAGTGCCTTCAACTGCCACTGGCCGATGCCGTTCCGCAAGCGGTGCCGCATGACGGTCACGAATATCGGCGAAGAACAGATGACGCTGTTCTACCAGGTCACCTACGCCCTGGCCCCCGTGGCGCCCGAGGCCGCGTACTTCCACGCCCAGTTCCGGCGCGTCAATCCGCTGCCTTACAAGGGCGTCTACACCATCGTCGATGCGATTCGCGGCAAGGGCCATTACGCCGGCACCTACATGGCCTGGGGCGTCAACAACGCCGGCTGGTGGGGCGAGGGCGAGATCAAGTTCTTCATGGACGGCGACAAGGACTTCCCCACGATTTGCGGCACGGGCACCGAAGACTATTTCTGCGGCTCGTATAATTTCGAGAACCAGGCCACGCACCAGTACCAGGAATTCTCCACGCCTTACAGCGGCCTGGCCCAGGTGCTACGCCCCGACGGCGTGTACAAATCGCAGCAGCGGTTTGGCCTGTACCGCTGGCACATCACCGACCCCATCCGCTTCAACTCGGACTTGCGCGTCACGATCCAGGCGCTGGGCTGGCGCAGCGGCGGCCGCTACCTGCCGCTCCAGGACGACATCGCTTCGGTGGCGTTCTGGTATCAGACACTGCCCACCGCGCCATTCCCCCAACTGCCCGGCAAGGACGAATTGGAAATCGTCTGACCAGGAATCAAACCACGGATGAACACGGATTCACACAGATAGGATCGCCTTTATCTGTGTCCATCGGTGTTCATCTGTGGTTCCGTTTTCACTTGAGGATCTTCTCGATCAGCGCCCAGTTCTCCTTGTTGTCGCTGATCGTGGTCAGGATCTTCTGTTTGGGGCCGGGGATCACATCGGCCGTGCCGGCAAATGCCCCCACGACATACGCGTTGCCCGCATCGTCGGCGGCGATGCCGTGGAGCACCACCGACCCATCCTCGCCGCCGAGGTGGCGCACGTACACGAACTTGCCGCTGGCGTCGAGCTTGCTGATGTATCCGTCACTGGCGCCGAAACTCGCGGGCGTGAACGGCGGCGGAGGCAGATTCGTGACGACCGGCGGAGCATCGCCGGCCTTGTTCACCGTGACGTTGCGGACAGGCGGGCCCGGATCAAAATCAATGGTGTTGGCGAACTCGCCGCAGGTGTAGACGTTGTCGTTCTTGTCCACGGCGATGGCCCGCGCGATGATCACGCCATCGTCGGAATTCCCAAACTGCTTCGCCCAGCGCAGCGTGCCATCGGGGGAGTACCGCGCAACGAATGCGTCGCTGTCGCCGATCGCCGTCAACACGCGCAGCGCGCCGCCGGGGTTGAAGTCGACTGTCTCCGAGAAATTCCCCGTCATGAACAGGTCGCCGTCCTTCGCCCGCACCAGGGCGGCCGGAGTCTGGTCTTTGTCGCCGCCGATCGTCTTGAGGAAGCTCCAATTGCCGCTGCTGTCGAGCCGGCCCAGATAGATGTCATTCCAGCTCTGGGATTCGAGGGTGAGCGCGTCGCTGGAGCGATCGAACTGCACGGTGTTCACGAACGATCCCGCGAGGTAGACGCCGCCGTTGTTGTCGGCCGCCAGGGCGAAGACGCTCTCGGAGGTGTCGCTCTCGCCATACATTCGCGACCACTCGAGCTTGCCGGTTGCGGCGTTGATGCTCTCGATGACGGTGTCGTTGACGCCGCGTGTGGTGACCATTTGCGTGACCTTGGGGCTGGGGTCAATATCGCCGCTCATGCGAATCGTCCCGGCGAGGAACACGTGCTTGCCGGCCGGATCGACCGCGATGGCATTGACGAAATCCTCGCGGCTGCCGCCGATGCTCTCCGCCCAGGTGACATTCCCCGTCGCGTCCAGCGCCATCACGAAGATGTCGGTGTTGCCGCGCGAGGTGATCTGGATCGGATGCTTGCCCAGACCGAAGCTCGCCGTTCCCTGGAAGATGCCGGTGACGTAAAGCACGCCGTGCGGGCCCAGCGCCAATGCCGTCGCCGAATCGTTCTCCTTGGGAGCGCCGAATCGCCTGGCCCAGCGCAGCTTGCCCTGCGCATCGTACTTGGCCACGAAGAGGTCGTCGGCGTCGCCGGGGCCGGCAAGAACATGCCCTTTCCCCGGGCGGCGGTCGAAGGTGGCAAAACCACTGAAGGCGCCGGCGACATAGGTGTTCCCGGCCGAATCCGCAACGACGGCGTTGGCGATGTTGAGAACATCCTCCTCGCCAAACGTCTGTAACCATCCGAAGCCGGCCGTTAGCAAACGCCGGCCCTCAAGGGTCTCGATGAAGCTGCCTTGCCTGTTGTTCTCTGTCCCGCGCATGGCGGCAGATCATGGCAGAATCGACGCCATCCTGCAATGCCGGGTGATCGGCGATCGGTGGTCGGTCGGTGCGCAGCGACGTATTGCGTATTGCGCATCGCGCATTCCGTTGAGTCAATACGCCGCACGAAATACGCAATACGAAACACGCCAAGGCAACCGATCACCGATTACCGATCACCGGATTACCGATTACCGATCACCGGATTACCGATCACCGGATCACCGATTACCGATCACCGGATCACCGAGCATTCACCGCCTCCTGCACATACGGGTTATTCCGCATCTCTTCCTCCAGCGTGCTCCGTTCGCCATGCCCGGGCAGCAGCCGCGTCTCCTTCGGGAGCTTCATCACCCGCGCAATGGACTTGGCGAGATCGCGGTAATTGGAGTCGGGCAGGTCCGTGCGGCCGACCGAACCGCCGATGATCAGGTCGCCGCCCGCCAGCACTTGTTCCGACGCGCAATAATAGCAGAATGCTGCCGATCGAGTGTCCCGGGGTGTGGATCACCTCAAATTCTAGGCTGCCCAGCCGCAGCTTCTGGCCGTCCTCGACCAGCACGTCGGCCGACCGCGGCGGAATGCTGAATGGGAGCGCGAAAAGACGGGCGGTCGGGTCTTCGCCTTTCAGCTTCGGCTCTTCGGCGCGATGGATGACGACCTTGGCCTGCGGAAATCGCCTGGTGACGACCGCATGATCGGCCACGTGATCGAAATGCCCGTGCGTGAGCCACAAGCCGATAACATCCCATTTCTGTTTCTGCGCCTCATCCAACAGCACGCTGGTCGTGTTGTCTGGCGCATCAATAATGACCGCCTGGGCGGCCTTCTCGTCGGCCACCAAAAAGCAGTTGGTCATCGCGATCCCGCCGGTGTTCATCAGGATTTTCATAGATGCTTTCAGCCTGCTTTGGCGATCTGCCGCCGCACTTGTTCGAGCATGCGCATCGTGCCGAGCGATTCCTCGCGGCTCATCAGCGGCGGCTTGCCATCCAGCGCCGTCGCCGCGAAATCATCGGCCTCCACGCCATAGATGTCCATACCGGCGTCCACGGTCCTCACGTCGCGCGGCGGCGGGGCGTTGGCCGGCCGCTGGCCGACATCCATCCGCGGCGGCGTGCCGCGCGCAGGATGTGCGTCGCGCCCCGCGCGGCGGCTTCCACGGCACGGGAATCTCGATGTAGCCATCCGTCCCGCAGATGTACGCCGTGTTGTCCGCCTGAACGGTCATTCCGCAGGTGAAGCTCGCCAGCATTCCGTTGGCGAATCGCAGGCTCCCGACTGTCACCTCGTCGACGCCGCTCTCGTGCATCTTCGCATAGGCCCGCACGTCGGTCGGCTCGCCGCCGGCAATGAGCTGGGAGAAGCTCAGGCAATAGCAGCCGATGTCCATCATGGCGCCGCCGCCGAGCGCCGGATCGAAGCGGATGTTGCCCTGGATTCGCGTGGTGCGATAGCAGAAACTCGTCCGCACAAGCTGCACTTGCCCAATGGCGCCCTGTCGCAGGAGTTCCAGGACCGCCTGTGTCTGTGGATGCGCCGGTACATGAACGCCTCCACCAGCACCCGGCCGCTGCGCTGCGCCTCGTCGAACATCTCGGCCGCCTGGGCCGCATCCATCGCCATCGGCTTCTCGCACAGCACGTGCTTGCCGGCGCCAGCGAGCGGATCGTCCATTCGTGGTGCATTGAATTAGGCAGCGCCACGTAGACTGCGTCAACATCGGGATCGGCGACCACATCGGCGTATGCGCCAAATGCCGCGCCAGCCCGATGCGCCTCGGCGAAGGCCCTCGCGCTGTCACTGCTGCGGGAGCCGACCGCCGCAAGTGTCCCGCGTCGGCTGGCCTTCACGCCCGTCGCGAACTGTCGCGCGATGTTCCCCGTTCCCAGGATTCCCCAACGCAGCGCCTTGCTCATAGGACCGTCCTCCTTCGGCCGTATCTTAGCATGAGTGCCATCGCTTCTCTCCACCCGCGGGCCGCGGTACGATGCCGTGCAGTGTCCGAAGCGGAAGCGTCAGCGCCCGCCCTTGGATTGAGCAGGCACTGGCGCTTCCGCTTCCCAGAAATGAAAGGAACCCATGCGGAAATTCCATCACATCGGCCTTGTCACCACCGAGCCCAAGCCGGGCGAAATGTACTTCGAGGCGCTGAAGGTCTGGGGCACCGATCCAACCAAGGATGCCAACCTCGTCGAGTGGGTGCGCTTCGCCCCCGACAGCCCGCTGGCCAAGACGCCGGTTGCGAAGATGCCCCATGTCTCCTGGGCCGTCGATAATCTCGACGAAGAGCTGAAGGGCAAGAAGCCCGTCGTCGGCCCCATCACGGCCGCGCCAGGCGTCCGCATCGCCTACTTCCTGATGGACGGGCGCTGGTGGAGTATCTCGAAGCGAAGTAAGTTGCGTAGGGTCCGCCACGCCGCCGCGCGAGAGCCTCGATTCGCCGCGAAAGGTCATCGGCGGCGTTGCGGACCATTGTGCGTTCCCAATTCGCGTCCGCCACGCCGCCGCGCAGAACTATTATCGCCGGGGATATGGCGGCGAATGGACGGTTCCCGCGAGGCCGGGCGCACAAATGGTCCGCGAACGAGCCGGAGCCGCCCATCACCGCGAATGAACGTCTCCCGCCGGCTCGTTAGCGGACCCTGCTACACGACTGATTCGAATCATGTCGTGCGCCGTGAATAAGGGTGTTGCAGTCCAGCGGGTGCGAGTCCCGCCCGGGAGATAGTCATTCCACCCGGTAACAACCGAGACGGTCGTGGAGGCGACGAAGCGGCCGAAGCTCTCGGTGGAAAGGGTCGTTTAGCGGCTCCGTGAGTGTGCAGGCCGTAACGCGAGTGAACGTCGAAAGGCCTCGAAAACGATGATGCGGAAGCCGACCCACCGACATGACGGGGAAGGCCGCCGCCATCGGATCGCAAGTGCGGCCCGAGATAGGGCCGACGAATGACAAGGATTCGGTGGTTCCGCCGGGGTAGTGACAACGGCATGCACACAAGGACAGCAACGTCAACACGGGAAGTCCCAGCGATGAGGGCGCAGGTGGCCCTCAACCGGCGGCCCGCGAGGGCATGGGCCGGGTCGTCTGGGATGACGGAGAGGTCCGTAAGCTCCGTCCAACTGCGCATGCCCAGCGCACGGTCGCGGCCAAACACCGGGTCGGGCGGCGTCTCGCTGAACATCGCGCCGTCGGCCTGCAATGAATACGCAACCTTGCACGCCACCGCCCCGGCCGTGTTGTTGGGCAGCACCAGTTGCGCGGATGGCCGCTGGCCGGGCTCGATGGGACCACGGACGGACAGGGCCACATCCACGGGTCTCGAGGCTGCCCCATCCCCGGCGCCGATTGCCTCGGCCGAAAACTGCATGAAGACGAGCAGGAACGAGAGGGCAGCCGTGTGGCGAAAGCGTGCGCTCATGCCCGCATCATACCGAAGGCCGCCTTGCGAGTCGCCCGGCTCAGCATCGATGAGAACGGAGATATGCTTGCCTCAGGGGGAGCTACAGGTCTCCATGGAGGCACAAAGAGTGAACTCGACCTGTCGGTTTGTTTCTTCATCATCTCTTCAGGTGGGCCGTCTTATCTTGCTTGCGGATTGTTGGAAATCCATGAACATCGGAGACGTGTAGGACAGCGATAAGAAAAAGCCCCAAACATCAGAACATCGGTTTTGATGCACGGGCAACGAGAGGACACTCATACGGCCATGAATGGCGGAGGTGTCAGTATGCATTGGCGAAACGAATCCGCGGACGTGGACTCCCGGCTGACCATCCCAGGGTGCCGGGTTGGGCGGGCCGTGACGGCAATTCTGGTCCTGTTGATGGTTGCGGCGGCAGATTCGGGGCAGCAACCTGTGCCGCCTGGCGCGCCCCCGGGAAGCGGTCGCGCATCGAGCCGAGGTCCTGGCGGGGGCGGCCCGGGAGGTGGATCCCGCGGCCCCTCCGTCGCTGTCAGCGGCGCGTATACCCTTGATGGCAAAACAGTTGACGCCGAAAAACAGACCTACACCTCCGACAAGCAGGATGTCTCAGCCATCTACGTGAAAAACGGCGGCGTTCTGACGCTGATCGAGCCAATCATCACCACGACCGGCAATTCCTCCTCGAATGACCAAAGCAGCTTCTACGGCCTCAATGCGGCGGTTCTGGCCGGCAAAGGAAGCAAAATCAGCATCACCGGAGGCTCGGTGACAACCAGCGGCAGCGGCGCCAACGGGGTCTTTGCTGTTGGCGAGGGCGCTGAGATCACGCTCTCCAAGCTCACCATCAAGGCGACGGGAGGCGGTGCCCACGGCGTGATGGCAACCCAGGGCGGGAAACTGATCCTTCAAGACGTGGACATCACGACGGCACACGAGCGTGCGGGCGCAGTCGCAACCGATCGCGGTGGCGGAACAATCAACGTGTCGGGAGGCGTCATCAAGACCGCCGGGCGCGGCTCGCCGGGAATCTACTCGACCGGTAAGATTACCTCATCTGGCACCAGATACACGGCGACGGGCGCTGAAGCCGTGGTGATCGAGGGGAGCAATTCCGTCACCCTGACGGATTGCGAGCTTTCCGGCTCGCGGCGCTGTGGGGTCATGGTCTATCAGAGCTTCTCCGGGGATGCTCAGGGAAGAAGAGGAACATTCACCATGACCGGAGGGTCGCTGACGACCACGACCGGCCCGCTGGTTTTTGTCACCAATACAACGGCGGTGATTAAGCTGAGCGGCGTGAAGCTCACCAGTTCCGACAACAAATTGTTGGACGCCGGCGCTGACCGCTGGGGGCGGAGCGGCTCCAATGGCGGGAACGCGTTTCTGACGGCCGAGAACCAGGCCTTGGTTGGCAATGTTACCGCGGACAAACTCAGCACGATCGCCCTGACGCTCCAGAGGAATTCGACACTGACCGGCTCGATCAATCGTGCCGCCCTGACGGTCGATTCGACCAGCAAATGGATCGTGACCGGCGATTCTGTCCTGACCGGCCTGACGATCGAAGGGGCCTCCAGCAAACAGATCACCGGCATCGAAGGCAACGGTTGCACCGTGCATTACGACCCGGGCCTTCCCGCCAATCGGTGGCTCGAAGGCAAGACATTGGATTTGCCCAAGGGCGGCCGGCTGGCGCCAGGGCACAATCAGGAAGGAAGCGTGAAACCATGAAAGCGGCACTGAACAGATCCGTCTTGAACGGGGCCGGTCATTCGGGGCACAACCGTCTGTTGGCATTCACGATCATGGCATCGCTGCCGTGCCTGATTCTCGGGCTTCCCGCGCACGCGCAGACGGGGGCGTACACGCTGAACGGAGGATCCGCCAATCTGCTCAGCCTGACCGAAAACGCCACCAGCACCGACCAGTCGGGCATTTTCGTTTACAACTCCGGCAGCCTGACCGTGGGCACCGTCGGCATCACCACCAGCGGCAATGCATCCAGCGTTGACAATTCCAGCATGCATGGTATCAACGCAGGCATTCTGGCGGGCACGTCCACCTCCAAGGGCACGATCAACATCACCGGCGCCTCCAACTCCATCGTCACCAACGGCTCCGGCGCCAACGGTCTGTTCGCAACCTACAGCGGATCCTCCATCTCCATGACCGGCGGCAGCATCACGGCCTACGGCGCCTTCGCCCACGGCGTGGATGCCACCTATGGAGGCGCGATCACCCTCACCAATGTAAATATCACCACCTGGGGAGCGGGCTGCCTGGCTACGGATTTCGGTGGCGGAACAGTGACAGTCACGGGTGGAACGCTCATTGGCGCCAACACCACGCTAAACAGCCGTGTGCCCGGCATCTATTCGACCGGCCTGATTTCCGTCACCGGCGCCACGGTCAGCTCTCTTGGCGATTGCGGCGGCGTCATCGACGGTGCGAATAGCATCTCGCTTACGAATACCGCGCTGAGCGGCGTCGTCGAGGGAATCAAGGTCTGGAAAACCGCGCCCTCCAGCGGCCCGGCAACGGTCACAATCAACGGCGGCTCGCTGACCGCGACGGCCGGCGACGGCATCTACGTCACCGGAACCACCGGCAACGCCGCCAGCGCGACGATCAACGTCAAGAACGGCGCCACGATCAGCGCCAGCACCGCCCGGATGCTCTTTGTCAACAGCGGCAGTTCCGCCTCGTTTACTGCCACCGCCACCAGCCTGAGCGGCAACTTGATCGCCGACAGCACCAGCAACATCACCGCCAACCTGATCACCAGTGCGTCATTGACAGGCGAACGGCGATGACGATCGATTCCACGTGTACGTGGGACGTATCCGCGAACTCCACGCTGACCGGTCTGTCGAATTCCGGCACGCTCGCGTTCGCGTCGGCTGGATTAACCGACACCATCAGCGGCGCGTACACGCAGGCATCCGCCGGCAAGCTCGATGTCCTGCTCGGCAGCGCTTCAAGCTACGATCAGCTCGCCGTCACGGGCGCGGCCAATCTGGCCGGCGCCCTGGACGTCGAACTGGCAAACGGCTTTGTCCCGACCGTTGGCGAGACCTTCACGATCATCACTCGCGGCAGTGGCTCGGGCACATTCTCGTCAACGACGACATCGGCGGGCGGACTGTCCTACTCTGTGCAGTACAACACCACCTCTGTCCGGCTCACGGTCACGTCCGTCCCCGAGCCGGCCAGTGGCTTGACCCTCGCGATCGCTGCGGTCGGCCTTCTTCTCCGGGCGAGGCGTCGAACAGTCGATTGTGATCGGAGGTGCAACTATGTATCGGCATAGCGGATCTGCGGACATGTACTCCCGGCTGACGATCCAAGCGTGCCGGGTTGGACGGGCTGTGGCGGTTATTCTGATGCTGTTGACGGGTGCGGGGGCAGGTTCGGGACAGCGGCCCGCGCCGCCTGGCGCACCCGGTGAAGCTCCCAATGGACCGCCGCCGGGACGGCGGAGCCAGCGCGCCGATGCGCCTCCGAAATTCAGGAACCTCTCCTACGGCAAGCACCCGCGTCAGGTCCTGGACTTCTACCAGGCCAAGTCGGACAAGCCGACTCCGGCGGTCTTCTACATCCACGGCGGCGGCTGGAAAGGCGGCGATAAGAGAGGTTTCAATACCAAGCCCTTCCTGGACAGCGGTATCTCAGTCGTGGCGATCAACTATCGCTTTGTCCAGGACGGCGTCCAAGACGGCCCGCAAGCCGCCGGTGAAGGCCCCGCTGGAAGACGCGGCCCGCGCCTTGCAGTTCGTTCGCTCCAAAGCGGCGGAATGGAACCTGGACAAGAAGCGCATCGGGGCCACGGGCGACTCGTCCGGGGGGTCCTCGTCGTTGTGGCTGGCCTTCCACGACGACCTTGCTGACCTTACGAGCAACGACCCGATCGCCCGCGAATCGACCCGGCTCTACTGTGCGGCCGTCGATCGGCGCAGACTTCGCTGGATCCGAAGGAGCTGCGCGAATGGATGCCGAACTACAGTTACGGGGCCCACGCATTCGGTCTGAAAGACTTCCAGAGCCTGATCGATAATCGGGAAAAGGTCCTGAAATGGATCAAGGAATACTCGCCGATGGAACTCGTCAGTCCGGATGATCCGCCCATTGGGCTGTTCTACTGGGAAAAGGATGCGAAGGTCGGCGACTCTCCGAGGGACCCAACGCATTCGCCCATCCAGGGCCTTATGCTGGAAGAAAAGCTCAAGAAGGCGGGAGTCGACGTGATCCTGGTGTATCCGGGACGGTCCAACGAGAAGTACAAGAGCAGCGCCGATTATCTTATCGACCGGCTGCGGAGGTGATGATCGAGGACTATAGGCAAGCCGAAGGTGAGTGCGTTGGTGGGAATACTATCTCAGTCTCCAGCGCGTCTTCCCGCGCCTGTTTATCGAGCATTCTGGGGATGCCGTCACACGTCAGGAGGCGGCGAGATCGGGCCTGGGGGGCCCCGGCCAGCAGCAATGCCAAGGACCACCAGTTCCACTCAGCGGAAGATACGCTGCGCGAAATGATAGAGACTGTTCTTCCAGTGGGGAGGGTCATGGGCATTGCTATCGACGTGCCAGACGTGCGGAACGTTGTTGTCCCGCAGGTAGGCGTGAACGACCTGGCTGATGCGGATCAGGCCGTCCCTTTTCCCACAGGAGAGAAAGAGCAACTTGAGCTTGGCCTTGGCGGCTTCGGGGTCGGGCACGAGTTCCTTGGCCGGCTTGGTGTTGGGCGCGGCCGAGAAGGCGCCCACCCAGGCGAAGGCGTCGAGGTGCGCCAGTCCGAAGTTGAGGGACTGTCCGCCGCCCATCGAGAGGCCGGCCAGCGCCCGGTGTTCGCGATCCGCCTGCACGGAGTAGCGCGACTCGATCGTCGGGATCACGTCCTTGAGCAGATCCTCCTCAAACGCGGCGAACGCGGGAGCGGACTTGAAAACATCTCCTTCCGCCCGGTCATTCTCCTGCGCCCGGCCGTTGGGCGTCACGACAATCATCGGCGTGGCCTTCCCATCGGCCAGAAGGTTGTCGAGGAGGATGTTGGGCGTGGCAAAACGCTGCCACTCCGTCTCATCGCCGCCGATGCCGTGCAGAAGATAGAGCACCGGATACTTCTTGTCCCTGGAATAGCCGGGCGGCGTGTAGACCTGCATCTTTCGGGTGGTGCCGACGGACTTCGAATCGTAACTCACCATTTCCAGCCGGCCGTGCGGGATGCCTTCGCGTTTGACGTCGAAGCCGGCCGGCGGATCGGCGAACGCAGGAACGTCGTCCGGGTTGAGTGCGATTGGTGCGCCAGGCCCGCGTCTTGTCGCCTGGGCAGAGCTTTCGGGTGTGACCAGGGCAACGGCCAACAATCCGCTTAATAGAGCCGGGAGCGAGTGTTTGAGTCGTTCCATCATGGGAGTTCTCCAGTTACTCCTTCGGTGCCGCATTCAGCCGCAGGATCGTGAACGAATACGGCGGGAAGGTGCGGCGGAACGACGGCGACGCGTCGGCGACTTTGTCTTGTTTCGGCGCGATGTTCGTGGGCTGATCCACCGTGTTCACCGCCTTGGGATCGCCGGCGAGGACGGTGGCCGTGCCACTGGGGTCTACGTGCCCGACGCCGCGCAGGTTGATCACCATCTCGATGGGGTTCCTGCCGGTATTCACGACCTTAACGATAACGTTGTGGCTCGCGTTGATGTACGTGGCCGAGGCGAAGACCGCGCTGGGGGTAGTGCGCGGCTCCTGAGTTGCCTCAGTCACAAGCTTGTCATCGATGAATCCCCGGACGCGATTCCCACTAACTTCGAGTCGCAGGTCATACCAGCGCCCTATCTCGACTTTGAACGGGGAGCTCGGACCGTAGGGGGCTCTGCCGCCGTCCTCAGCACCTTCACAGCGCGTCATCGTGTTGCCCCAACCGCCGATGTTCCACCAGTTGTAGGTAGCGCCGTCGGTCGCATGCCAGAGGACGAGGAAGCCCTCGCGCCCACCGAGTTTGCGGCGCGCACACGGATCGTGTAGTCCGTCCAGTTCGCTTCTCCGGTGACGGCCCATGATTCAACATCGTATGCACTCGGCTTGATCGCCTGGTCTTGCAGGTTCCACCTCCCGCCCGTGAACTGCCACCCGCGGGTGTCTCTTGAGAGATCGGCTGTCAGCAGCGTACGGCCATCAGGAGCCGTGACCACAATGTCCTTGTACTCGACCTGCGTATGCCAGGTGCCGACGCCAACACCGCCGTGGAGGGTGGGTTCCGTGGTCGCGGCCAGGGGCGTGACCTTCAACGCCGTGGGCAGGATGACGTCTCCCTTGTTCTGCCCGAGCATGGCCTGCACGTAGTAGCTTGGTGAACCGAAGCTGCCCAGAGCGTCATACCCGATTAGATTGTACTCCCACTGCCAGCCGCGCGGATAGCCCTTTGCCGGGTCGGCAGGATTCACGTTGGCGAACAGCGGGGCATAGCACTGCATCACCACTGCGTCGGAGTTACGCTCCATGCCCATGATGAATGCGGCGTCCGACAGCGCGGCGTTGTGATTGGTGATGGGCTTGCCGTCATGCGCAGCCCATTCGCCGACGAAGGTCTGCATGCCATCTGGCTGCCGGCCGCTCCAGCCGCCGCCGGCAAATCTCAACGGCTTCGCGGGCCCGGTCGGCTTGTCATAGAGCGTGTGCATCTCAGCGAGCTGGCGCGGGCTACGATAGAAGTGGTCGTCATACAGGTCGGGCCTGAAGCTCTTCACCGGCGCCGTCGCGATGATCTTGAGCTGCGGGTAGCGCTGGCGAATCGCCTTGGCCATCTGCGTGAATCTGCCGTCGTAGCTGCCGGACTTGTCAAACCAGTCTTCGTTGCCGATCTCCACGTAATGCAGCGGGAACGGCTCGGGAAATCCATCGGCCACCCGCCGCTTGCCCCACTCGCTGTCGGCCGGGCCGCTGACGTATTCGATCTCCTCCAGCGCCTCCTGCGTGTACTGGGCCATTTCGGGGCTGCCGGCGTCAACGTGCTGTCCGTTGAGCACGTAACCGGCGAACACCGCCAGCACCGGCTCGGCATTGAGCTGCTTGCACCAAAGCAGATACTCGGGCAGGCCGAAACCATCCGAGGAGCGATAGCCCCAGCATCCCATGTGCCCCGGCCGCTGGTCTGCCGGGCCGATCATCTGTTTCCAGTTGAATCGCGTGGCGAACGTGCTGCCCTCAACGTAGTTGCCGCCCGGCAGTCGGATGAATGCGGGATGCAGGTCGGCCATGAGCTTCATCAGGTCGGGGCGTAAACCGCCCGGGGTGTTCTGGTAGGTCGGCGGGAACAGGGAGACGAGACTGAACGTGACGCTGCCGCTAGCCGACAGCACGAACTGCGCCTTGGCCGTCGTGGGGGCGTCGTGCCCCGTGGTGAGTTTGACCGTGTACTTCTGCCAGGTGCCGGTGACTGCCCGCGTGTCGGCCTTGGCAACGGTGACGTTGCCGTCGTCGAGCACGAGCGATGCTGTCACCGGACCGGCGAAGCCGCCCGCGCCCTTGGCGTAAAAGCTGGCGCTGTAAGTCGTGTCGGGACGGATGGGGATTCCCCAGTAGCCGTCGTTGGCGATGCCGGCCATCTTCCCGGAAAGGTCAAGCCGCAGGCTCAGCGGCAGGGCTGGATTCACCGGATCGCTGCGATCGAGGCTCGCAGCGCCGTCACCCACCATTGACCAGTGGATGGGCAGATTCCGCGGCTGTGTTGTACCCCGCCCGCGCGGGTTCGGATCCTGGAACGTGCGGTTGTGGATCAACTCGGCGAAGAGGCCGCCGTCATAGCTGTGGTTGATCTCCTCGGTCATCAATCCGTAGAAGGTTGGCGGAATGGTGACGCCGGGTTTGTTGACGTCGACATCCAGTGTCGCGGGCGTCCCAGCGTGCGCCGTCACGATTGTCAAGGTGCCAAGCGCGGCAAGGGCTGCGCACAATCTCATCATCGTTCTGCTCATGGTGTCTCCCGGTTGCCTGCAATCCTCACTTGCCCCGGCCGGCACAATTGCGGTAACACATCGCGAAACACTTGTCCTGCGCATCGGCGTGTTCCTCCGTAGCCCGCTGGACGAAGATTTCCTCCAAAAACAACGCGACACCGAGTGAAATATTACGTATACATAGTAGTTTTGGAAAGAGGCATGAGCACTGGTCATGAAATTGCGATGTCCCTCCGCGCGGCCTATCTGGTCATGCATCGCCAGAGCAACGCCTCGCTGGCCGGGGATGGCGTGACGGCCGACCAGTTTGTCGTCCTGGCCGTGCTGGCCGGGAAGGGGAAGGGGGACATCCCACCTTATTGGGGGAAGGGGAAGGGGGACATCCCACCTTATTGGCGAAGGGGAAGGGGGACATCCCACCTTATTGGCGACGCAGAAGAGTCAAAGCCCGCGCGGCCGGGAGTCGGGACCCGGCGGTCAACGTTCAACAGCCATTCAGCAAAGCCCGCGCCCGCCGCGCGCGATCCTCACGCACGTTGCACAAATCGATCAACCCCGCCCGCCAAACTGCTCGCTTTCCCCGCGAAAAACCCCACCAGCGCTGCGCCATGTTGCGCTCAGGCAAACCGATTTGCGCAGCGCCGACGTGAGTATTGAAGGGCGCATCCATCGCCCTGTGGCCTCAACCAATGAGCGAGGCGCGTTCCGCAAGGAGTCATCATGCGCACACTATCTACTACCTACTGTCCGCTATCTTCTATCCGCTTCCCACCGCCCCCTCCCCGCCGCCCTCTGCGCGCACTCGCCACCCGCTGGCCGCCATGCCCGCCATCTGCCATCTGCCATATCTGCCATGTGCTATCTGCTATCTGCTATGCGCTGTCCGCTGGCAACTCGCAACTCGCAACTCGCAACTCGGGACCCCTTCAGCACCCCTTCGTGCCGCCGCAGGGCCAGATCGGGGCCGCTTTGGGGTCGCTATGTGCGCGCCCAGGGCCACTTCGTGCCCGCTTTTTCCAGGACGAATCTAAAGCATTGATGTAATCCGATCTGTAAACCCCCAGCTCCAGACCACTTATGGCAAACCTCCCTCAGGCCTCCCGCCGTCAGAGTGATGAAATGATCCTCCCCAACCCCATCCTCACCGCCGACCCCCAAACCCCTGCCCTTCAATCCGAATCCTCCAATCTCCAATCTGCACCCCTCAACCCTGAACCCCAGACCCCAGACCCTTCCTCCGCCCCCCTCGCCCCTCCCTTCGTCGCTTCGTCGCTCCGTCGCTTCCGCCGAACGAACCCACCGATCCTCCCGCCCCAAACGCACAACCTCCCGCCGCGCCAGAACTTACAGATTCCACTCCCTCTCCCGCGTGCATTTCCCTGCGGAACAAACCCATTTGCACCATTTTTCCTTTTTCCCCTTGCCTCATCCGCCGATCTGTATATACTGTACTAGTATAGATAGTACAGATGCGGCCGTACACATGCCCTTTAACCTTCACATCCTCACCGGCAGCACCGTCCCCATCTACCGCCAGATCATGGACCAGGTCTGCCACGCCGTGGCCAGCGGCAGCCTGGCGCCGGGCGAGCAGTTGCCCAGTGTTCGCGCCCTGGCCGAACGACTCGTGCTGAATCCCAATACCGTCGCCCGCACCTACGGCGAGCTGACGCGCGAGGGAATCCTGGAAACCCAGAAGGGCCGCGGCGTCTTTGTCGCGCAGCGCCGGCCCGTTTATACGCAGGCCGAGCGCATGCGGCGATTGGACGGGCCGCTCGACGCATTCGTCAACGAGGCCGTTGTGCTCGGATTCTCGCCGGACCAGATCCGCCAGATTCTCGAGCGAAAATTGCGGGCCATCGAACCGGCAAGGGAAGCGGCGGGAGGTGATCGCCATGCATGACTACGTGATTCGCACCGAAAGGCTCACTCGCTACTTCGGCTCCAAGCGCGCCGTCTGCGAGTTGAACCTCACCGTGCCGCGCGGCTGCGTCTTCGCATTTCTCGGCCGAAACGGCTCAGGAAAGACAACCACCATCCGCATGCTGCTGGGCCTGCTGGACCCGACGCGCGGCAGTGCTCAGGTGCTCGGCTGCGACAGCCGCGCGATGACTCCTGAGATACGCGCCCGCGTGGGCCACCTGGCGGAGTCGCATCCCGTCTACGGTTGGATGCGCGTGCGGGAGTGTGGCTGGTTTCAGTCGCAGTTCTACCCGCGCTGGAACGAGGACATCTTCAAAGGGATCGTCGGCCATTTCGGCCTCGATCCGCGCGCCTGCGCCAGGAACCTCTCGCGCGGCGAGCGCGCCGGACTGTGCCTGGCGCTGACACTCGCCTCCGAACCCGAGCTGCTCATCCTCGACGACCCCGCGCTGGGCCTCGATCCCGTCGCGCGCCGCGCCTTGCTGGAATCCATGATCTACGTGACGCGCAAGTCCGACCGCACGATCTTCTTCTCCTCCCACCTGCTCTCCGACGTCGAGCGCGTGGCCGATTACATCGCCATTCTGGACCGCGGCGTGCTGCGGGCGCAGTGTTCGATGGAGACTTTCCGCGCCCGCATCAAGCGATTCGTACTGCGCTTCGCCGGCGTCGCGCCGAAACTGCCCGAAGTGCCCGGCCTGCTTCAGTCGCTTCGCACACACGACGAAATCCGGCTCACGCTCGCCAACGCCACGGCTGAGACCATCGCCAGGCTCCGCGCTCTCCCGAGCGCGAGCTTCGACGAGATCCCCTTGTCGCTGGAGGATGCCTTCATCGACTACCTCGGCGAGCACGGCGAACGCAGCCTTCTCCTGCACGATATCCCGGCTCCCCAAACCGTGGAGGATGCGGCATGAACGCGATTCTCTGGAAGGAATTTCGCGAGAACCTCAAGTGGGCCGTCGTGATCTTCGTTGGCGTCGCCGGGGCCCTCGCCCTGGGCATCAGCCAGCCCCGGCCGCTCGGGTTCTGGATCGCATTTGCCCCCGCCACCACGACGATCGGCGCGGCCGCCGGCGGACTGCTTCTCGGCGTGCTCCAGACCGTCTTCGAGGCCCGCCGGGACCATTGGGCGCTGCTGGTCCACCGTCCCATCAGCCGCCGCGATATCTTCTGGGGCAAGGTGCTGGTCGGCCTGTCGCTGCTGTATCTGGCTGTCGGCATTCCCTATGCCCTCGCGATGCTCTGGGCCGCCACGCCGGGGCACCTCGCCGCGCCCTTTGACCACCGGCTGGCGCTGCCGGGGATCATCGATATCCTGGTGGGCAGCAGCTACTACTTCGCCGGGTTGATCATCGGCCTGCGACAGGCGAGCTGGTTTCGCGGCCGCAGCCTCAGCCTCGGGCTTCCGCTGATCTGCTCGTTTGCGACCTACTTCCTGCCCGAATTCTGGCACGCACTTCTGGCTGCTATCGGCTGTGCCGCCATCATGGCCATCGCCGCGCGGAGCAATTTCCTGGCCGGAGGCAGCTATGAAAGCCAGGGACGCCTCAGCCGGTTCGCTCTCGGGCTGGGCGTGCTGGCCGGCATCTTCATCTTGTATGGCCTGGGACTCGCGCTGATCGAGGAAATATCCGGCGGCCGCCACCCGTCGACCTACAGCCACTACGTGTTCGATTCCCAGGGCCGGCCCTTGCGCGTGACCTATTTTGATGGTGGCGACCGCGGCGCGGAGATCACGGATTTGGACGGCAAGGTCGTTGCCACCGGCCATCGGCAGGTTGGGCAGTTTCAGCAAGACCAACTGCCGACCTGCTGGCTGTGGCGCGAGATGCCGCGCTATCGCGGCCTTGCACGATATCGAGACGCGCAGCGTATTCTCCGGGAGATACCCGGCCGGCTCAACGAACTGTGGTACTTCACCGGCACCGACCGCGTGGTGCGCGGATATGAGATGCGGAGCCGCCGCTTTGTCGGAACGCTCAGCCCGCAGGGCTTCAGTCCCGCTCCGCAGCCGCCTCTTGGGAGTTTTTCGGGCGATATCCAGCAAACCGCGATGTACGAATGGCAATCGGGACTGCTCGTGCTTCCCCAGGCCGTCTATCTGGTCGACGCCGACGCGCGCAGCGTACACCGGGTGATGGCCGTTCCGGCCGGCGACGAGGCCGTTGCCGCGACGTTCATCCGCGTCGCCAATAGCCAGAGGAAGATCGTCGCCACGCGCAAGAGTCTCTGCATCATCGATGGCTCCGGAAACGTCCTGCTGTCAACGCCGCTCGCGCACTCAATCAAGCAGTATCCGGCCCTGCAGATCGGGTGGATCGAGAGCTCGGGGCACTACGTCGTCATCTATCAGATGGAAACCTATGCCTGGCGCTGCCTCAAACCCGCGCCCGTTGCCGAGATCGCCTCCGATGGCTCAGTCGTGCGAAGCTATGAGCTGCCCGCGCTGCCCCCGGCCCAAATGCGCGCCGGCATGAAGGTGACGGACGCAGGGATTCCGCCCGCGATTGCGATCTTCGGTGCCTTCGTGCCGCGCGACAGCGAGTCGGCGCGCGAGTTTGGCCTGGACTGGCCGGCTTTCCCGAAGATTCTGACAACCGCCCTCATCATCGGCGCCTTGTGTGCGGCTGCCGCTGTCGCCTTCTGCCACCGTTACAGTTTCACCTGGCTGAGGACCGGCGGATGGGCCGTGCTGGCGCTGC
Organism: uncultured Phycisphaerales bacterium; assembly: GCA_963836515.1. Classification (GTDB taxonomy): domain Bacteria; phylum Planctomycetota; class Phycisphaerae; order Tepidisphaerales; family Tepidisphaeraceae; genus CAWIJX01. Next base: position 1,105,880 of record CAWIJX010000003.1, on the reverse strand, counting down.
TCGCGGGCATTCCGGGTCTACTGCTGCTGCTCGCCCTGATGGAATGGCCGGCCATGGAGACCTGCCCATCGTGTGCGCGACGGCGCATGGCCACGCGCCAGCAGTGCGAGCACTGCAGCGCGCCCTTCGAGCCGCCAGCTCAGGATGGGACCGAGGTATTCGAAGCGATCCCCGCGGCGTAGTGGCACGAGCGGCCCCCGCCGTGCAAAGCAGACCGCGGCATAGTGGCACGAGCGGCCCCCGCCGTGCAAAGCAGACTGCGGCATAGTGGCACGAGCGGCCCCCGCCGTGCGGAGGACACGCGGCCGGGGGTCTAACTCACGTTTCCGGCACTTTAGGCTGCCTGATCAGCCCAGAAGTCGGACCATAGCCCGCTGTAGTCCAGGCATCGTAGCGCCGCCATCGCTTCGGCATGCCTCGGGGTCCAGCGGGCGCTGTTGAGTTTCAGGCGGTTGCTGACGATCGTCTTGTTGGCGCCTTCGATCAGCCCCGAGCCGATCGGGCGGCCATCGGCCAGACGCTGGCGATACCATTGGGCCTGCGACCAGGGCCGGGCCTGCGGGCTCTTCTCTCCGAACAACGCTTTGCCGCAGCCGTGGATGTGCTGGCTCACGTGGAACACGTCCAGCACCCACTGGGCTTTCTTCCAGCAATGCCCGGCCTGATCCCAGATCCACTTCGCTCCGTCGGCCAGCACGCTCAAGTTTTCATCGTCGATCACCCCCAGCTTGCGGCTCATGCGTTTCCACGCCTGGCCCTGCTGCTCGCACGCCGCCATCGACGCCCAGGCGATCCGCACGCTCGGCTCGGGCAGCACCCGATCCTTCCATTGCTCGGGCGTCGCCGGCAAGCCGGCCTCCCGCTTGCCCACCACGTTCAGCCGAAGATCACGCCATCCTTCGGTGGTGTTGACGGTCACCCCGTCGGTGTAGAACTCCTGATCGCCACAGGCCTGCTGGAACAACTCGGCCGGGCAATCGGACTGGGCGATCCACCGCTGCGCCGCTTGGCCCTCCTCCTCGCTGACCCGCCGGATGGTGTCGTTGCTGACCTTCAGCAAGCACAGCTCTTCCAGACGCTCGGCGGCGGTGTCAAACGACCAACTCATTCCCGCCAACGCCAGCATCCGCCGGGCCGCCGGCGTCGCCATCCCGCTGCCGACCAAACCCGACCACTGATCGAACGGCAGGACATTCTCGTGGCACTTGCCGCAGGCGTAGTACCGCCGGCTCACCTCGAACTCGCCCACCACGGTCAGCAGCGTCTTCTTCGACAGGCCCTTAAAGTAGGCCTTGGCCCCACAGGAACACGGCCGGCTGTTTACCCCTTTTTTTGCGCCTCATCGTGGGCGCTGACCAGCAGGCTGAGCGTTTTCCGCATTTGCTCGAACCCTTTCTCTCGCACGGCCTGCTCCAGCACCGCCATCCCCCGGCCATGCGGAGCATTCCGCATCACCTGTTTCAGTTCGCGATAGTTCAGCAAGGCCTGTTCGGCCACCAGACGTTCCTCGTCGTTCTCCAATCGCATGCAATCCTCCGTGAAATTACCCCCATCACCCTCTCTTGTACCAAAAGTGCCAGAAATGCGCGCTAGACCCCGCGGTCGAGGGCGGCGCGCTCCACAGTGGCAGCCGACGCCGCGACGATCTACGATTAGCTCGCATGGCTTCATCGCTCAGCGACTTCGACGCCCAACTGCTCAATCTCATCCAGCGCGAGTTGCCGCTCGTTGCCCGGCCATTCGAGCAGCTCGCGCGCCAGCTTGGCTGTCCGCAACAGCAGGTGCTCGATCGGCTGTCGGCGTTACGAGCGCCACCCCAACCGGTCATCCGGCAGATCAGCGCCATCTTTGATACCAAGGCCCTGGGCTATCGCAGCAGCCTCGTCGCCGCGCGGGTTGACAGCGACCGCATCGAGCAGGCCGCGGCCGCGCTGAGCGAGCATCCCGGCGTGACGCACAATTACGAGCGCAACCATCCATTCAATCTCTGGTATACGCTCGCCGTCCCGGGCGACAGCCGACTGGGACGGGAGAAAACCGTGGAAATTCTACACCGGCGCAGCGGCGCGGTCTCCACGCGTCTCTTCCCCACGCTCAAGCTCTACAAGATCGGCGTGTCCTTCGATCTCTCCGGCGAAACCGATGCGGCCGCGCGCAGCGAGTCGCCCGCTTTCAGCGATGAGGACCGCGAGAAGGCCATGCGGTTCACCATCACCGATGCCGACAAACGGATGATCCGCGTTCTTCAGCAGGACCTGCCAATCACGGAGCAGCCGTTCGATGACTGGGCGCGGCAGGCCGGAGTTTCCGTCGAACAGCTTCTGGCCGCCGCTGAGGGCTATAAGCAGACGAGCCGAATGCGCCGATTCGCCGCGTTGCTGCACCACCGGGCGGCCGGCGTGAAGGCCAACGCCATGGGTGCCTGGGCGGTGCTGGCGGAGAAGCAGGACGCCTTCGGCTCGCTGGCCGCCAGCTATGCCGCCGTCAGCCACTGCTATCTTCGCCCTACATACCAGGACTGGCCGTACTGCATCTTCACCATGGTCCACGGCGTCAGCGAGGATGACTGCAACGCGACGCTGCGCGCCATCTCCCAGGCCAGCGGCGTGCGCGAATACCTGGCGCTCTATTCCACGCGCGAGTTCAAGAAGACGCGGCTGAAGTATTTCGCCGGCGACATCGAAGCGTGGGAAGCCAGTGCCGCCAGTACACTCACTGGCGGTTGATGTTGACGCGCGGCTATTCCGCCGGTGAGGGCACCGGCGGCACTTTCTCGATCTCTTCCTTGCTCAGCGCCCGGTGATAGATCTTCAAGCGGGCGATCTTCCCATGCGTCTGATATTCTGGTCCCGGCTGGCCGCTGTATTGGCCGACGTACAACTCGCCGCCCCACGGCTGCGTGTTGGCGGCGGCTGATTTCTCCGCGACTTTCACGCCGTTCTCGTAGAGGCGGGCGACCTGGCCATCATACATGCAGACCATGTGCAGCCACTTGCCGCTGGCCGGCCGGCCGCCATCGCAGTTGACGCCGCCGACGTGCCACCGCCAGCCGCCGCCGATGCGCTGGAGGAACCATCCCGCCTGCTGCCACACGCCGCAACTCACGACGACCGGCATCTGCCCGGCCTGATCCAGCCAAACCCACAGTTCCACCGACAGTGGCTGAGACAGATCGAACTGCTCCCGATGCGGATAGGTCACATGCCCGCCGCGCGACAGGTCCAACACACCTGCGGCGACCTTCGCGCCGCCGTGCCCCTTGCCCGCCAGGGCCTCTGAGCCATTCACGGTTGCATTCACCGTATCTGCAAGAGGTGCAACAAACACAGCTTCCTTGACGAGCCGTGCCGTACCTGTCACTGGTCCGGCCGGTTCACCTTCAGCCCCGCGCCGGTCGATCGCCTTCACCTGGTAGGCATATACCACCCCGACCTCCGCGCGGCCGTCGGCGTAGGTTGATGTGCGGATGGGCTCCACATTCACCTTTGCGAAGTCTGTCGCGCCGGCTTTGGCACGGAAGACGTTGTAGCCGGAAGCACCTGCTGGTGGCTGCCATGAGAGCTTGACACATCCCGATCCCGGGATCGCTTTCAGGCCGCTCGGCGCAGCCGGCGCGGTGCCGGCTTTACGGTCACGGTTGCGTACGCCGCTTTGCTCTTCGTTGAGCCGTTAGTCAGTACCAGAGCGTATGAGACCTCGCTTACAGGCGCGGCGCTGTCGACATATGTGAACAGCATGGTGCGCGTCAGCAATACGGGCTTGCTCTGGCTGCGCACAAAGCCAGCCCCGTCCGAGCGATAGATCTCCGACTCCAGCCCGATTGTCGCGGCCGATCTCTCCCAGGAAAGTTGCACGATTCCATCGTCGCTCGCGACCGCCGACAGAGCCGGCGCGGTCTGCGGCACCTCGGGCGCGATGAACTCGCGGCACTCGCCCGCGATCACCTCCGCACCCGGCATATCAACGCGCGGCTGGGCCAGCGCCTTTTCGCCCGCTGACAATGGCCGACAGCATCGACTGATATTTCGCATCGGCAGAGGATGCGAAACTCGCCACCACCGCACCTTCCGTGCTCACCTGCCGGATCGGTTCCTTGGCGAACTTATCGATCGCCTGCACCGAATGCGCGTAGCCGTTCCAGAGCAGGCGGATGCGCCGCTGCGTGTCGGCCTTGCGATCGCGGCACAGACCCAGGCCATAGCCATCCGCGCCCTTGGCCAGCGGCGCTCGCAGAATCCGGCTGAATTGCGGGTCCTTGAGGTTGACCCAGTCGTTCTCGAATCGCCCCGCATCGTGGCATTTCATGCAGCCGGCCGACTGCATCTGCCGCCATGACCGACGCCTTGATGCCGTTCCAGTCTTTTATCGCGCAGCCGTTCTTGTTGTAGTCCCACGTGCCGTGATACAGGCCGTTGGTGTCGATCCACGCCAGCAGCAGATCGCGCTCTGTCCGGGTCAGATTGGGGATGTAGCCCTTGTGGCCGCTCGTCAAGATTCCGGCCAGCGGCGCAGTGCCCGAGCCGTGGCCCGCGCGGCGGGAAGATCTGCGCCGACCAGAGCGCCGTGCCGTTCATGCAGTCGATGCCCGCGATCCAGTAGGCCACGAGCTGGGTCTCGCGGCGGTTGGCCAGGTTTTCGTAGCTGATGCTGAAGTGCTCGGTCCAGCCGCCGGAAAGGTCCAGGCCCGCGGCGATATCCTTGGCTCCGCCGTGGCAACTCACGCAATGCTTGTCGAGGACGGGCTGGACCATGCTCGGGATAGTCGACGTAGCCGCTGCCCCACGACTTTCCGGCCGGAGCTTCGCCGGCTCGCGCATCAGCACCTCGCGCACGCCGACCTCCGGCGTCGGCGGCGCTGAACTTGTACTCGTGGCAGCCGATGCACGACCGCGTCGTGCCCGGCGCGGCCTGCACGAACGTCCGCATGCTCTGCACCAGCCGGCCGTCGGCGTCCAGGGCCTGGAAGTACACTGCCCGGCCGGCGGGCACCTCGAAATAGGCCGAGCCGTCCTCATCGACCGGCACGACGCCCAGGAAGTTCTTCACGCTGAAGGCCAGGGCGGCGCTGACCAGGAAGGTCTGGTTGTACGGGCTGTTCCCGCCCTGATGTCGGGCTGACGCGCGAGGTCTCCTCGATCACGCGCAGGCACTTCACCTCGCCGCGCTTCACGCCGGTCAGGCCCTGGTAGATGTCCTGCACGAAGAACCGGCCGGTCTTCGCCTTGCGGTCGGGTCGTATCCGGCGAGCACCGGCGGCACGGCGCGCGGCTTGACGAGCATCGGCGAGTGCAGGCAGATGTCGGGATCGCGACATCAGCACCATGCGATGGCCGGCCCGGTCGATCATCTCGAGCACGTTGCGCTTCTGCCCGGCCGGCCGGCCGCTGAAGATGACCACATCCTCGGTCGAGCGGCCAGGGCTCGCACGAATCGCCGTTGTCGTAGGTCGGCTCTGTCGGGATGTCTCCAGGTTGGTGATCGGCCGCGGGATCGTTCTTGCCCAGTGCGCGGATCGATGAAGGCGATCGAGCCGCGCGGCGGGGCGTTGTGCTTGGCGAACGTGCCGACGATCAGGTGCGAGCCGGGCACCGGCCGGGCATCGAGGATCGCCTCGGGGAAGACCATGTTGTTGGCGAACAACGGCCGTCTCGTTGCGTGCCGTCGGGATTGATCGTCCACAGCGACTGGATCGTCAGGGCGTTCTTGTCGACGTATTCCCAGCGGCCGAAGAGGATCCGGCCGTCGGGCAGGACGCCGGGTCGAACTCGTTGACGTTGTTGACCGAGATCGGGTGCATGTCCGAGCCGTCGGCGTTCATCACGTGCAGGATGGTCACGCCCGTGTTGTTGCACGGCACCAGCCCGCTGGGCCGGCGTGGAGAGGAAGACGATCCGGCCGTCGGGCAGATACGCCGGCGCGATGTCGTGCTGGCCGCCGCCGTTGCCCTTGTAGCAGCTCGCAGGTCGGCTGCGGATCGCTCAGCCGCCGCAGACCCCGGCCGTCGATGCCGATCTCGTAGATGCTCGTGCTGCCGTTCGGCTCGCCCTTGAAGCAGAAGAGCAGCTTGCGGGCGTCCCACGAAAGCTCGGGATGCGTGTACACGCCGAGGCCGAGCGTGCCGCGGCGTGGTGGGGTCGATCACCGGCGCGGATCTTCCACTCGGATCGCGGCGCCGAGGGATTCTCCAGCACGTAGATCCCGCCGCCGCCCGGCGGCCACTTGTAGTAGGTGTCGTAGATGTGGATGCCGGTGTATGAGTGCCGCTTGACGAACAGCAACGGCGCATCGAGCAGCGATTGAAACTGCCTCTCCACATCCGCCTGGCCATTGCCCGCCGGCGCGGCGTCGGCCATCGCCGCGAAGGTGCAAATCACGGCCCAACTGACGAACAACAACGCTGTGATTCGGAATCGCCTCATAGCCGCGTTCTCCATGACGATTAGTCTATCCGAAGTTGCTATCGCACGGACAGCGAAATGTTTCACCCGGCCTGGTGGCGAGCAACACACGGATAAGCAAGATCGCGACTGCGGCAGTGGTGGCGCGGGTGGTCCGTGACGGCCGGGGCCAAATCCGTACAATTCGCGGCCAATGGAAGCTGCACCTTCGTTTTCGCCGCCGGCCCGGCCGCCCTGGACGCTGCCGTGGCTCACGCCCTTTCGCTGCCGCGTAATCTTGGCCGCGCTGCTGCTGCTGGGCTTTGGCAGTCACCTGCACTATCTGACGCACGATTGCCCCATCGATCTTTCCGGCGATGAGACCTATTACTGGGATTGGTCGCGGCGGCTGGACCTGTGCTACTACAGCAAGCCACCCATGGTGGCCCTGCTCATCCGCGCGAGCTGCGCGATCTTCGGCGATGTGATGCCGGCGGTGCGGCTGCCGGCGTTGATCCTCGCGCTGGGCACGAGCCTGTGTACGTATTGGTTGACGCGAAAGCTCTTCGGCAGCGACCGCATCGCGCTGGGGGCGGTGCTGCTCAACCATCTCGTTCCCATGTTCATCGCGGGCAGCGTCATGATGACCATTGACCCGCCGATGTTCTTCTTCTGGGCACTGACGACGTGCTTTGCGGCCAGGGCGGTGCTGGATCACAGCGAATGGGCATGGATGGGCGTCGGCCTGGCGATGGGGATGGGCGTGCTCTGCAAGTTCATGATGCCTCTGTGGATCGTCGGGCTGCTGCTGTTCCTCATCATCGACCGGCACTCACGCCGATATCTGCGCCTGCCGCGGCTGTGGATGGCGGTTGGCATCGCGATGATCTTCGCCGTTCCGGTGCTGATTTGGAACTGGCAGCACCATTGGGTCTCGTTGCTGCACGTGAAAGGCGACACATCGCCGGATGAGAAAGGTGTGTCGCCGTTCGGTTGGCTGGAGTGCCTGGCGGGGCAATTCATGGCGCTGGGGCCGGGGCTGGCAATCATCATCGTCGGCGCGATTGTCCATGCGCTGCGCGATCGCGGCGTTTATGACCCATATCGTCGCGCAATGCGATTCCTAGTCTGCATGGGGCTGCCGTATTTCGCCATCGTCGCGGCGTGGAGTTGTCGCGTGAAGATCCAGGTGAACTGGCCGGCACCGGCGTATTTCTCGCTGATCGTGCTGGCGGCGTATTTCCTGGCGACGCGCATGCAGTCGGCCGACAGCTGGCGCCCGTGGCGGTTGTGGTTCTGGCTGACGGTTGGGCTTGGGCTGGTCGCGATTCCGCTGGTTCACAACACCGACCTGCTGTATCGGCCGGTGCTGGCGATGGGGAAGCTGTTTGCCAAAGAGAGGGCGGCACGCGCACCGGCAAGCACGATGCCGGCGATGCAGGCGGCGGATGATGACGCCAGCCAGCGCGGGTGGACGCCGCGAAAGTGGGACCCGAGCTATCGCGTGCGCGGGTGGCGACAACTCGGGGCGTATGTGTCGATCCTGCTGGAGAGCCATCCGGATGCGATCATTCTGTGCGAGAAATATGACTGGGCCGGCTCGCTGGCGTTCTATGTCAAGGGCCAGCCCAAAATCTACTATGTCGGTTCTTGGTTTGCCGATCCCGAGCGCCGCGGGAGATGGTGCCAGTACGACCTGTGGGCGGATCGGCAGCTCGACCGGCCGGAGTTGCGCGGCAAGACGGCGATCTTCGTCGGGTATACGCCGAGCGCCGACTTTGTCAGCGCCTTTGAGAAGGTTGGCCGGCCGATGCACGTGCCGGTCTACTGCCGCGATCTGACCATCCGCGCGTTCAACATCTGGGTGTGCGAAGGGTTTAGAGGGATGCAGCGCCCGGGCGCTGCCGATGACAAGTTTTAACCATGAGCCACGTCCAGGTGCCTGCGTCCAATCGTCGATTGCTGCTGTTCGCGGCCGCGGCGATCGTGCTGTTCGCGATGAGCTGCGCTGGACCGAGGCGTGGCGCAGTGGGTACGCGAGCATGGCGTGGATGCGGCGATCAAGTCGCATGGAGCCGTACACAGTCTCTGCGGAGTGGCGAAACTGCCGGGGGTGTATGTCACGTGCCTGCCGTTTGCGCTGCTGGTGTGCGTGCTGCATCGGCTGCGATGGTGCGCGGGAGGATTTCTGTGCTTGGCCGGCATTGCCGGAGGATTCAACACGATCCTGAAGTGGGTCTTTGGCCGGACGCGGCCGTATAAGCTGGGCTTGCCCGGCGAGCCGTTGCCGTTTCTGCTGAAGCCGTTCCGCGGCGGATTGGCCGGGTTGTTTCATCAGGAGAACCTGGCCTTTCCATCCGGGCATGCGGCGACGGCGTTCGCGACGGCCACGGCGCTGGCGATATTGCTGCCGCGGTGGCGACTGGCCTTTTACGCGATGGCCGGCGTTGTCGCGGTGGAGCGCGTGCTGGAAAATGCGCATTACCTGAGCGACACCGTGGCGGCGGCCGCGATGTCGGTCATCGTCGTGCAGCTTCTGTGGCGCATCTGCGTGGATATTCAGCTTTCGCTCGGCGCGGATGGGCTTGCGCCGCAGCCAACAGGCAAGGAGGCGATATGAGTGGCGAGCATCCGTATCTTTCCCTGGTCGTTCCTGCCTACAACGAGCAGGAGGTCATTCCCACGCTCCTGCAGCGATGTGGCGCATCGCTGGAGAAGATTGGCCGGCCGTTCGAGGTCGTCATCGTCGACGATGGCAGCACCGATCATACGCCGCAGCTTCTGGCCGACGGCATGCGGCAGTATCCGTGGCTGCGGGTTATTCGACTGCGAAAGAACACCGGCCAGAGCGCCGCGTTTGATGCGGGATTCAAGGCGGCGCGCGGCGAGCTGATCGCGACGATCGACGCCGACTTGCAGAACGACCCGGAGGAGATTCCGCGCCTGCTGCCGATGCTCGAAGGCTACGACATGATCACCGGCTGGCGCAAGGACCGCCACGACACACCGTTCCGCCGGTGGCAGACGCGTATGGCCAACCGGATTCGCAACTGGATCAGCGACGAGACGATCGAGGATTCGGCCAGCAGCCTGAAGATCTACCGGAGCCAGTGCCTGCGCGGTCTTCAACTCTACACGGGGATGCACAGGTTCTTTCCGACGCTGGTGAAGATGCGGGGCTACAAGGTGCTGGAGACGCCGGTGAAACACTCGCCGCGATTTGCGGGAACGGCCAAGTACGGGTTTCGCAATCGGGCCTGGCGCGCGTTTGTCGATCTGCTGGCGGTGCGGTGGATGAAGAAGCGGTATTTCCGGTATGAGGCGGATGAGGTGAAGACATGAGGGGGCAGCGAGCAACGCGCGGACGGAATAGCGATACTTTTCGTGGAGGCGTCGATGTTGCCTTTCGAGCTATACCCGAATCAGGGGCGAACGAAACTGGGGTGCTCAAGCGGGGGAAACTGCCGCCATGAATACGGGAGGCAGCTTCAGCAACTCACCGGAATCACCACATGCGCCTACTGTGGTCTCGACCTAGCGGAGAGCTTCGGGAATTGGTTGCTTATGTCGGTTGACCATGTGGTGCCGAGTCAAGAAGGAAGGAAGCGAGGCATCCCGGTTGACTGGCTCGAGGACTACTGCAACCTCGTTCTTTGCTGCATTCCCTGCAACAGCTTTCGGAATCGCTATCAGTTGCCCGTTGATGACGTGCGTGCGGATTCGTTTGAGGCATTCCTGGAGTTGAGGGGTCGCGTCTTCAGGGAGCGCGCGGCCGGGATTCGGCTCGCCCGCGAACAGGAGAAGGCCTTCTTTCTCACGCAGCCGTGGCGGCCAGGTCCAGGTCGGGTTCGCTGATGTCTGTCGGACCTATCTCGCGATGTCGAATTGATCCGATATGCTCCGACGTAAGAGCAGTTCTTGGCCTTGCTGATCCACTATCCGCAGCTTTTGCGGTAGGTCCGAACCATTGGCATATATCTGGCCGGAGAGGCCCGAGCCGATCCCCGTCAGAAGGGAGTGCCCACGCGGCAGGTTGCTCACAACCGTTACGTCCGCTTCGCGAATCCTCACGTCGAGAATATGCGGATACCATGTCGTTAGCGACATCTGCGGCACACCGAAGTTCCAATAGAGTTCCTCCTTCAGTTTCCGTTCACGCTCCGTCCCCGTGAAGGTGGGTGCCTGGGATCGCAACCGCTCAGCGGTATCCTGGCGCACATGGGGTGGCGTTGTGGATGGTTCCGCAGAATTTGGCGGAGTTGAAGTCTGTGGCTGGCATCCCATGAGAACACAGAATGCCATGAAGGAGAGGCGAGACTTGAGCATGATCATTAGCGTACTTCCAAGGTGGACGGCATTCAATGCTGGCGGACCACAAAAGAGGGAGTGCTTGGTTATCGCGTCCAGGGCCCCGCCTGGTGTTGGTTGACAATAGGGGCGTGGTCCGAGCGTCCCGACCGGCGACCGGCCCAGCCGGGCCGAGCCACTTGTCTGCCTCCACCGCATGTGGATAATCCGCCGTCCGTGGCGGAGCGAACCGGGCAGATTCCGAATGATCCGCAGGGCGGCACGCGCCGGGAGGCGCTGGCCTTTATGGGCGTGGACCCCACGACAGGTCAGCAGCGGCCAATCCAGCTTGACTATACAATTGGTATTGGTACGCGGCGGATGCCCACCGGCCCGAATTGCCTGAAGGCCATGCCGACCGTTTCGAGGAGAAGCTGATATGAAGATTCTGAAGAACGGCGACGAGTTCATGGCGGAGATGGGCGCGAGGTTCGGACCTCCACGGCAGTTCCAGCCAACGGCGACCTATATCCGCTCGGGAGACTGCATCGAATTCGTGGCCAGGCCGGGGCGCTACCGTGCTGAGCGGCTGGATGAACTTGTCACGGTTTACCTCAGTGAAGAGGATGGCGAGATCGTCGGCTCGCTCATCAAGGGCGTGCGAGAGTTGTGCCGCCAACTCAACGAGAAACTGCCGGGCTTCAAGATCAACGTCGACGATGGCCGGGTCCGCCTGGAGCATTCTGTTCCTGGCCCACCTGTGGTCTGAGCCGATCGCCAACAAGGTCATCGAACGCACCTATATGAAATTGATCGAGGTTGCTGAAGAGACTAAAGCCGAAGCCGAGCTTTGTGCGCCGTAGTGGATCCGCCGGCAGCAGGCCGAAGCTCGACGCGATGGCGTGAAGATCGATGGCGAGAGGTCGATGGGCAAGCGCCGAGGTTCGGCTCATCGTCCGAATTCGGTGCCAACAAGAGGCTGAGGCAGGTCTCGTCGGCGGCTGCTGTCGAGGTAGATGAACCGGCAGCGGCTGCTCGACCAGGGCGGTCGCTGACGCTTCCGCTTCAGAGACTGGACTGACCCCTGATCCCTTCCCTGCCCCCGTGCCGCGCGGTAAAACTCATCCATGCTCATCTCCTCTCACGTCATCAGCGTGTGCAGTTGGTCATTGCGGGCGAAGAACACGGCCGAGTTGGCGAGCCAGATCAAACAGCTTGGGCTGGAGCACGTGCAGCTTGCGCCGGGGCCGCTGGTTGGGATGAACGATCGCCAGCGCCGCGAGGAGATTGCGCCGCTGAAGAACGCGGGCATTGCGTTCTCGGCCGGGATGTTCGGATTCGCCGATGAGGACTACACGACGATCGCGACGATTCGCCAGACCGGCGGGTTCGTGCCGGACAAGCTCTGGCCCGAGCGCAAGAGGATTGCTGTCCAGGCGGCCCATATCGCGGCCGAACTGGGGATCAAGCTTCTCGCGGGCCACGTTGGCTTCGTGCCAGAGTCGGATCATGTGAGCTATGGATTGATGGTCACGCGCATGTGCGAAGTCGCCACGGCGTTCGCCGACGCCGGCGTTGACCTGCTGATGGAGACCGGACAGGAAGAGGCCACCGAGCTTCTCCGATTCATCAACGACCTGTCGATGCCGAATGTGTTTGTGAACTTCGATCCGGCCAACATGATCCTCTACGGCGCGGGCGATCCCATCGAGGCGATTCGTGTGCTGGGGCGGCATATCAAGCACGTTCACGTGAAGGATGCGAAGCTCTCCGATGAGCCGGCGGTGAGGTGGGGCGAGGAGGTGCCGTTCGGCACGGGGCAGGTGGGGGCGAAGGCGTTTGTGCAGGCGCTCAATTCGGTGGGATACAAGGGCGCGCTGTGCATCGAGCGCGAGGCAGGCGAGACGCGGGTGCAGGATGTGAAGGCGGCGATCGAGGCGCTGCGCGGGGCGGCGTGAAGTAGTGCCGCCAGTACCCTCACTGGCGGTTCGTAGTGCGGGCTTTAGCCCGTATCCGCTTCCCCCAGATACGGGCTAAAGCCCGCACTACGAACAGGAACGGAAAGGTGTGCTATGTTGACTTCAGGTTTCATCCGACCAGCTTTCATGGCCTTCGTTGTGCTGGCGTCGCAGTCGCAGGCCGCGCCCGAGAATCTTGCCCGGCGCGCGAAGGCCAGCGCCAATACCGAGTTCAGCAGGGATTATTTGGCCGCCGGCGCGACCGACGGCAAGATCCCCGCGCCGATCAGGGTGGCGACGTGGGCGCGGCGTGGGCGTGCCAGGGCGATTGATATCGCGAGGGCGGCGCGACATTCGCGCTGACGTGGGATGCGCCGGTGACGGTGGCCGAGATCATCTACTTTGGCCGGACGGCGTTCGGCGTACACGAGTGCTGGAAAGACTACGAGTTGTCTATCGACGGCGCCAAGCAGCCGGCCCTCAAGGCGCAGTTCAAGCTCACGCCCAACGGCCAGCGGATCAAGCTGACGCAGCCGACGAAGCTAACGAAGATCGAGTTCAAATTCCTCAGCTCCTACGGCGGGCCGAATCCCGGCGCATCCGAGATCGAGGTGTATGGCGAGAGCGTTGCCGACAGCCAGCTCAGCAAGTTCAACTGGAGCGGCGGCGGGCAGGATGCGGCGATCGAGCCGATCAAGGAATCGCCTGAACTGCTGGCGAAGCTCAAGGCCGGCGGGTTGGGATTTGAGAAGGTGGCGGTGATCCAGCGGCAGTTCATCAACTGCACGCACGTCTACACCTATCACACCGAAGGTTTTGGCGCGGGTGGGGCGATGTACGTGTGCGATGTCCGCGATGGCAAGCTGACAAAGCTCGTGGATGCGGACAAAGGGCAGATTCTCGATTGCGATGTCTCCTGCGACGGCCGGCAGATTCTCTTCAGTTGGAGGAAGGAAGAGGCGCGGGATATCAGGTGTTCGTCATCAACGCCGATGGTACGGGCCTGAAACAACTCACCGATGGCGAGCATCACAACTACAACGCCTGCTGGCTGCCCGATGGCGGGATCGTCTTTCTCTCGACTGCGCGAGCCTCGCTTTGCCTATTGCTGGACCAGCCCCGTCGGCATCCTTCACCGCATGGATGCCGATGGCGGCAATGTCCGCCGCCTGTCGGCCAACATCGTCAACGACTTCACGCCGAGCGTCATGGATGACGGCCGGGTGATCTACTCGCGGTGGGAATACGTGGACAAGCCGGCCATTCCGATTCAGAGCCTCTGGACGATCCGGCCGGACGGCACGTGCCTGCAGGTGTTCTTCGGCAACCGGGTGCTGAGCCCGGCGACGTTCATGGAGGCGCGATCGATCCCGGGCGGCAGGGGGGTGCTGTGCCTGCTGACCGCGCACGATGGCCCGACGCGCGGGGCGATCGGCATCGTCGATCCAACCTTCGGCAACAACGCCCAGGAATCCATCCGCAACCTGACTCCGGAAGTGCGCATCGGCGAGGTAGACAAGGGCGATGGCAACTTCATCCGCGGGCCGTACTGCAATCCGATGCCCGTGGATGCTCGCTACTTCCTCGTCTCGCGCGATGGCAGCATCATTCTGCGCGATTACGACGCCACCGAGCAGTGCGTCGTGCCCGGATTGGCCAAGGAGCGGCTCGGCTTCTACAACCCCCAGCCACTACGCGCGCGGCCGCGCCCGGCGGTGATCGCCAGCACGCTTCCGCCGGCGGAGTCGGCCGAGCCGACCGCGACGCTCTACGTGCAGGACATCTACAACGGCCTGGAGCCGATCGTCCGCCGCGGCGAGGTGAAGCAGATCGCGGTGATCCACGAGCAGCACAAGTCGATCCGCTACGGCAATTTCATGTTTGGATTCCAGGACCCGGTGATCTCCTGCGGCGCAACCTACGCATCCAAGAAACTGCTGGGCTACGTCGATGTGGCCGAGGATGGCTCGGCGTCCTTCAAAGTGCCTGCGGGACTGCCGATCTATTTCATGGCCATCGACGGCCAGGGCCGCGCGGTGCAGCGGATGCGCAGCTTCACGCACCTCATGCCGGGCGAGACCCAGGGATGCGTTGGCTGCCACGATCCCCGCAACCAGCGGCCGCGCGAGCACGTGTATCCATCATCGCTCACGCGGGCGAGCCGCAGCAATTGCGACTGCCTGAGTGGGGCGACATCGGCTTCGATTATGCGGCCATCGTGCAGCCGATCCTGGACAAGCACTGCGTCTCGTGCCACACGCCGACGGCCGAAAAGAACGTGATCGACCTGAGCGGCGACCGGACGGACATTTTCAATGTCTCTTACGAATCGCTGGCGCGTGGGCGGGCACAAGTACGTGAGCTGGATTCGCACCGACAATGGCCAGGAGCAGAACATCCTGCAGATCGCGCCGAAGTTCTGGGGTTCGCCGGCCAGCCCGCTGGCGGAGATGGTCGCCGGCGGCCACCCCGACAAGCAGGGCAAGGCGCGCGTAGGCCTCAGCGACGTGGAGAAGCGGCGGATCTACGCGTGGATCGACCTGAACATCCCCTATTACGGAACATCCGAGACGGCCTACCCCGGCACCCGCGGCTCGCGGCAGATCATCCCGGCCGGCGTCGAGAAGGCGCTGGGCGATGTGGCTACGCGGCGGTGCGCATCATGCCACGGCCCCGTGGATGCGAAGAAATACGGCGGGTCAGCGATCCGCGGGATGCCGTTCCCGCAGCAGCAGTACGTGCGAATCACCAACCCGCAGAACAACAATTTCCTCCTGTCGCCGCTGGCGAAGAGTGCCGGCGGCACCGAGCGCTGCGGCAAGGCGGTATTTAGCGATACAAGCGATGCCGACTATCAGGCGATCCTCAAGGCCTTCGAGCCGACGCTGAAGATGCTGCAGGAAAAGCCGCGCCAAGACATGCCGGGGAGCAAGCCGGCGGAGACGTGCAACAGAGGGAGGATCTGAACGGAGGCGCATCATCGCGCTCTGGTTCGGAGTTCAGGCTTTAGCCTGCGGGCGCACACACAGCCTGAAGGCTGAACTCCGAACATGCACGAATCACGGCTCATGCCTTCCCGCTCCGGCGCTGTCGGCTCCTATCCTCCAGCTTCTGGAACACCTTCTCCGCCGGAATCCACCCGTGTTTCTTGGCGCTCTCTTCGCCCGTGGCGATCAGCTCGTCGAGCTCTCCCGGCGCGAAATCGTCCTGCGCCTGCTGCTCCAGCGCTTCCAGCGCGGCCATGACGAGATCCTCGACGGATGCATACTGCCCGCTGGCGAGCTTTGCGCGGATCAACTCTTCCGCCTTGGGACCAAGCATGAGCGTCATGTTCACTTCCGCACAATCCTAGCGCCGCTTACGCCTGCTTCCAATCCTTCAGCCACTGGTAATCCGCCGGCAGCTTCGCCCACATCTCCGCCGTCGCGGCCTTCAGCTCGGCCTTCTCATCCTTATCGAGCTGCCGCCGTTCCTTGATCGCGGCCACGACGTTCTCCACCTGATGCGCGTTGATCAGCCCGGGGATCGGCGCGGTAATCGCGGGGTTGGCCAGGATATGGCGGATCGTCAGCCGTGCCCGGCGGTCGTCCTCCTCGGCGTGCTGCGACTCCAGCGAGCTGTCGCCCTTGAACAGCGAGTTACTGGCGAAAGGCTTGATGCCGATCAGGCCGACGTTGTTCTTGATCACCGACTCGAAGATGCTGTCGGTGGGCAGCTTTCGGGTGTCGGCCGTGTAGGGCGTGACGACCACCTCGACCTGCTGGGGGTATGTCTCGATGAGCATCTTGAGCCACTCGCGGTTGTGCGAGGAGAAGCCGGTGAAGCGCACCTTGCCCTGTTTCTTGGCGATGTCCAGCGCCTTGATCTGCTCCTGCACCTCGCCCTCGGTGTGCTTGCCATCCATCATGGCCGAGATGCGCCAGATGTTGACCACGTCGAGCCCGGCGTTCTTCATGCCCTTTTCCAGGCCTTCCATCAGCTTGGCGCTGGTCCGCCACTCGGGGAATCGCGTTTCCCATTCATACCACGACCAGGTCATGTACATCTTGTCGCGCCGGCCCTTGAGCGCCTTGGAATAGGCCATGATCTCCGCGCCGAGCAGGCGTTGACGAGGTTGATGCCCAGCTCGATGCAGCGGGTGATGACGTCGTAGCGGTTCTTCTCGAAGGCGGGCTGGTCCTCGCCGGACATGGGCGTATAGCCGGCGTTGTCCTTCTTGCCCTTGATCATCGTGTTGACGCGCTTCCAGTGCCCGCCCATGCAGACGGCCGAGACCCACAGGCCGGTCTTGCCGAGGCGGCGGTAATCCATCTCCGGGTGAAAACTGGGCGTCTTGCGGATGGCGTCGGCGTCCTCAGCGCGGGCGAGGAATCCCTGCGACCCGGCGGCCAACGCGGCGGCAGCGATGGCGGTGGTCTTCACAAAATCGCGGCGGGTGACGGATGAGTCATTCATGAAAGCTCCGTGTGTGAGAGGCTCATTCATAATACTAATGGGAGCGGTAAACGTTGGACATCTTGTTCATCGCGATCCGGCTGCCGTACGTTCTTATCGCATTGACAGTGTCCAACAAATACTGCTCCCCGTAGTAACACGGGGGCGGGGGTTTGTTGAGGGGTGGAGAAGGGTTCAGGGATCGGGGATCGGGGATCGGGATTCCGGCGACTGGGTGCATTACCCCCGGACTATCCTCTCCCTGAGCCATTTCCCAAGCTCCTCCGGCGAGTTCACCACTGCGGCACCCGGCCACCGCTCCGCGATCAGTTGGTTGCTGGACTGCTTCGTAAGCGACGCGACCCCCGGCTCAACGGAAGAGCATGTCGCCATGTTTCCCACACGAGCCAGCTTGAGCATTGAGTTCAGCACCTGGCGAGTCAACGCCTCGATCTCAATGTGGCATCCAACGAATGGGCTTTCATTATCTATCCCGGCCGTGCCGACATTGAACTCCCCTCCGTCGGCGCACTCTATTTTTCGATACCCCTCGGAGTCTGCATCCACGGCGCCCATCTGCGCCAGCGCGTCTCTGACCTGTTCGCGTTCCGCCTCGGTAAGCCCATGATCCACAGGGAACTTCTCAGTCGCCCCTGTGAACGGATTCGTTCCTGTTCGAGATCGGGTGCTGAGATTGCAGGTATGCAGGCTCAGGAATATTGTCATCGCCGCATTATAACCCGGCTGATTGCCATGAGCGCCATGCATGGCACTCACCTCATCGTCCCGGAGAATCGGGCACGCCCCTCCGGGGCGATCATATTGGCTGGGATAGCGTAGCGTGGGCTCTGCACGATCGCTATGATGGGGGTTACTACGGGGAGCAGTATTTGTTGGACACTGTCAATGCGATAAGAACGTACGGCAGCCGGATCGCGATGAACAAGATGTCCAACGTTTACCGCTCCCATTAGTATCTGGTCACTATAACCCTGACCATCGACATTCCCCCGACCCTTGAGGCCGACCTCCGCGCCAAGCTCGGCGCTGGCCTTCCTAAGAGCGCGGCCGAGGCCCTCGCCGTCGAATGGTATCGCCAGCGACTCATTTCCCACGGTCAATTTGCGCAGCTCGTTGGCCTTTCCCGTTATGAGGCTGACGGAGTGCTCAATCGCCACGGTGTCATGCTGGAAATCACTCCGGAGGAATTCGACCGCGACATGGATTCACTCCATGAGCTTCTCGCCGGGAAGAAGTGATTGTCGTCTCGGACACATCCCCGCTTGTCTCATTTGCCTTTGCTCACAGCGCCAAGCACAATGCCGACATGATCAGCACCATCACAGGATCCGTCATCGCCGTCGTGACCATGTTCGCAGCGGCAGCCTTGCTCGGCTGTTCCGCCACGCCATCATCAAACGCCCCCACCCCAGCCGCAACCACTGCTCCCTCGCCCAAAATCATCGTCTCCCGTCCCGCCGACTACCGCGTGATCACCGAGAAATGGGGCCAGCTCACCTGGTTTGTCTCGGCCGCCCAGGGCAACTGCACGAGCATGACCGTCGGCCAGGCAATCATAAAGCCCGGCATGGGAAACCCGCGGCATATGCACCCCAACTGCGACGAGGTGCTGCACGTCATCCAGGGCACCGTCCTGCACAGCCTGGAGGATGGCAAGCAGGTGAAGCTATCGGCCGGGGATACCATCACCATCCCCATGGGCATCGCGCATAACGCGAAGAACATCGGCACCGAAGATGCGGTGATGATCATTTCGTTCTCGTCGGCGAATCGAAAGGCCGTGAATGAGTGAGTTGCCAAACCGGGGAGGAATGCCTCCGCAATCTGAGCGACACCTCTCGCCTCTACACAAAGCATCCCTTCCCCCGCCATGGACCTGCGGCCATCCGCGGGTAGAATGCTTTTCGCCTTCGCCGCTTTGCAACGAGACATCACCTATGGCATCCGTCTGTTTTTACTTCCAGGTCCATCAGCCCCTTCGCCTCCGCCGATACAGCGTCTTTGACACCGATCGCGACTATTTCGATGACGCCAAGAATGCCGAGATCATCCGTAAGGTGGCCCACAAGTGCTATCTGCCGGCCAACCGCGTGCTGCTGGAGATGATCAAGGCCCACGACGGCCGGTTTCGCGTGGCCTTCTCGCTTACCGGGCTGGCGATCGAGCAGATGCAGGCGTTCGTCCCCGAGGTTATCGAGAGTTTTCAGGAGCTCGCCCGCACCGGTTGCGTTGAGCTGCTCGACGAGACGTATTACCACTCCATCTCGTTCCTCTATTCGCGCGAGGAGTTCCGCGAGCAGGTCGAGATTCATCGCGCCGCGATGAAGAAGCTCTTTGGCCAGGAGCCGCGCGTCTTCCGCAACACCGAGCTGATCTACAACAACGACCTGGCCCACTTCACCAGTCACATGGGCTACGACGGCATCCTCGCCGAGGGAGCCGACCACATCCTGGGCTATCGCAGCCCGAATTTCGTCTACCGCCCGCCGCACGCGCCAACATGCGGCTGCTGCTGAAGAACTACCGGCTGTCGCGACGACATCGCCTTCCGCTTCAGCAACCGCAACTGGAGCCAGTGGCCGCTGACGGCCGAGAAATTCGCCCGGTGGGTGAACCAGATCAACGGCAACGGCTTCCTCTGCAACCTGTTCATGGATTACGAGACGTTCGGCGAGCACCAGTGGGCGGATACGGGCATCTTCGACTTCCTCCGCCACCTGCCGGGCGAGGTCCTCAAA
This sequence comes from uncultured Phycisphaerales bacterium, assembly GCA_963836515.1. Classification (GTDB taxonomy): domain Bacteria; phylum Planctomycetota; class Phycisphaerae; order Tepidisphaerales; family Tepidisphaeraceae; genus CAWIJX01. The sequence goes on along the minus strand of CAWIJX010000003.1, from coordinate 1,086,065 downwards.
CACCCCGATAACAACTTCCTCACGCCCTCGGAGGCGATCGACCGCCACGAGCCCGTCGGCGAGATCGACGTGCCGCACATGATCTCCTGGGCCGACACCGAGCGCGACCTGTCGGCGTGGCTGGGCAACGCGATGCAGTCCAACGCGCTGAACGAGCTATATAAGCTGGAAGGCCCCGTCAAGGAAAAGGGCGACCCGGTGCTGCTGGACGACTGGCGCAAGCTCACCAGCAGCGACCACTTCTACTACATGTGCACTAAATACTGGGCCGACGGCGACGTACACAAGTACTTCAACCCATACGAGAGCCCCTACGACAGCTACATCAACTTCATGAACGTGCTGGATAACATCCGCTCGCGCGTCCGGGATTAGGCGGGTTGTCACTTCTTCGGCTGCGGCTGCGGCAGCACGGGCAGCACCGGCGTCTTGGCCACGCTCACGCCGGTATTCTGGACATAGCCCTTGCCGTCGCTGGTGCGGACGTTGCTCGTGTTTCCTTTGTTTACGCCCGCACCTGCACCGTTACCCGAGGAACCACAGGCGCCAATGCCCAGGGCAAAACCGAGAATGAGCGTGGTGATGAGCCTGTTCGCCATGGCGCCCATCCTACCAGCGGGCCCGGCCCGGCACAAACGCCCAGCGACTTGAATCCGTATACAATGTTGCGATGCCTCTCCTCTCCGACCTCTACAGACCATATTCTGCCCTCTGCGCCGATCCGGGAGGCGTATTTCCTGTCGCTGCGCCGGCCGGGGGCGAAAAGGAAACGGGTGGCGCGGGTGGGGAGGGTGTGAGGGACTCGCTGGTGAGGAACTTCCACAGAACGGCTCTCAACTCCTTCGGGTGGCCGGAACCAGATTCGGCTTGGCGACGAGCTGAGGTGGCATCGAAACCACGCGCCAGCCCTGCTGGCGGGCTTCTTCCGTGCGGCGGCGCAGGTCCTCGAAGAGGGCCTTCCAGTCGCCCCTGAACGAATCCACGTAGGCTTGTCCGGCCTTTCGCACTTCCTCAACGATGGGGTCTTCCGTCATGGCTTCGATCTCCCGAAGTTCCTCGGGCGTGCAGATCATCGGCGGTGCATAACCCGCCATCCGGCACACTGCTTCTATTCTATCGCGCAAACTGGCGTTGGCGAGGTGGCGGCAATTCCAGGTCAGAAGGTATCGCATGCCATTGGTGGCGGCGATGCCAACGTGAATCGCATCGCGCGACGCAGCCGCCGGTATGGCCAGTTCATCGACGAGCATGGCGGCAAGCCATTCGGCGTCAGCGTTCTGGGGCCTATGGCTCAGCGAGGAACGCGTCGAGTTCGGGCACCAATCCGGCGATAGGGCAAGCAGCGATCACCCGCGCGTGTGATGCCCAGCCACTCTGCACGCCCACCAACCAGTACCGAATACCTTTGTCTTCCTCCCGGGCCCCAAACAGCGGTCCTCCACTCATTCCGCTGATGTCATTGAAGCTCACGTTGCGTCCGCCCTCCTGCGCGGTCGTTTCTATCCGGCCGTAGAAGCGAAGAGCGGTCTTCAGCAAACACTGGGGTGGCGAATGCGTGGGATCTACGTGCAAGACCACCAGCTTGATCCCTGTGGGCACGGTGATGGGATTTCGCCTGTGCAGCAATCGCTCTGTCGGAACGAGTTCTGCGGGCAACCCGAGAAGGTAATATTCAGGTAGATTGTCGGGCACTTCGCTCCAGTCCTCTTTTACTAGCGGCGTTATTTGGTTGGCCTCTAGGAGTGCTCGGTACAGAGGGCCGATACGTATGATGCCGTAATCAATGTCATCAGCGTTTCCGACAACCTTTTTTGCAGCGCCCGAGTAATCGAACGGAATTGGGTCAGGATGAGTGGCTCCGTGACCCCACCCGTCGGCCAGAAAACATGCTGTCATAAGCCGCCCTTGGCCCTGAGCCAAGTCAATGTCTCTGAGGACATGACCTGCTGTCACGAGGAGCCAGTGGTCACGGACGGACAGCACAAAACCAGACACTTCGAAGTGCCTGCCGTCACCCCTGAGTATTCGCCCCTGCGCATCGGCGGGTTCGTCAACCCAGAACAGGGAAACGAAGTGCCTGGCGAGGATCTGGAGCCAAGATAGTCCTGGGTCGCTCATGGGCGATGCAATTCCGAAGAGAAGGCCGGCTGGTTGTGCCAGCCGGCCTTCGTACAGACAAGTCGTTGGCCCCACAGGACCAGTTCCGGTTGATCTAGTACATCCCACCACCCGGCGGCCCGGCCGGGACGGCTTCCTTCTCTTCCTTGATCTCGCTCACGATCGCATCCGTCGTCAGCAATAGCGATGCGATACTCGACGCGTTCTCAAGCGCCGTGCGCTCGACCTTCGTCGGCACGATCACGCCCATCTTCATCATGTCGCCATAGACGTGCGTGAGGGCGTTGTAGCCGAAAGCCGGGTCGCTGTTCTCCTTGACCTTCTGCACCACGACCGAGCCGTCGATGCCGGCGTTTTCGGCGATCTGGCGGCAGGGGGCCTCGACCGCGCGGCGGACGATTTCCACGCCCAGGCGCTGGTCGTCGCTGGCCGCGTTCTTCGCGACATTCTTGAGGACCTTGCCCGCAGCGCGGATGACGGCGACGCCGCCGCCGGGCAGGATGCCTTCCTCGACGGCCGCGCGGCAGCGCGTGCAGCGCATCCTCGACGCGCGCTTTCTTCTCCTTCATCGCGACCTCGGTGGCCGCGCCGACCTGGATCTGCGCCACGCCGCCGGCCAGCTTCGCCAGCCGCTCCTGGAGCTTTTCCTTGTCGTAGTCGGAAGTCGTGCGGTCGATCTCCTGCTTGAGCTGCTCGATGCGGCCCTTGATGGCCTTCTCGTCGCCGCCGCCCTCAATGATCGTCGTGTTGTCCTTGTCGATGCTGATCTTCTTGGCCCGGCCGAGCGATGACAGCTCGATGTTCTCCAGCTTCTGGCCAAGTTCATCGAAGATGGCGGTGCCGCCGGTGACGATCGCGATGTCTTCCAGCAGCGCCTTGCGGCGGTCGCCAAAGCCGGGGGCCTTGACGCTCGCGCACTTCAGCACGCCGCGCAGCTTGTTCACCACCAGCGTGGCCAGCGCCTCGCCATCGACTTCCTCGGCGATCACCAGCAGCGGCTTGCCGCTGTCGGCGATCTTGCTGAGCAGCGGCAGCATGTCGCGGGCGTTGCCGATCTTCTTCTCGTGAATGAGGATGTAGGCATCCTCGAGCACGGCCGTCATCGTGTTGGGATCGGTGACGAAGTGCGGCGAGAGATAGCCCTTGTCGAACTGCATGCCTTCGACCAACTCGACCTTGGTCTCCAGGCTCTTGCCTTCTTCGACGGTGATCACGCCGTCCTTGCCGACCTTCTCCATGGCGTCGGCGATCATCTTGCCGATCTGCTCGTCCTGGTTGGCCGAGGATGTGCCCACCTGGGCGACTTCCTTGGAGCTCTCAACCTTCTTGGACATCTTGACCAGCTCGTCGATGATCGCGCTGACGGCCAGCGTGATGCCGCGCTGGATCTGGTTGGCATTGGCGCCGGAGGCGACATTCTTGAGGCCTTCGGCATAGATGGCCTCGGCGTAGACGGTGGCCGTCGTGGTGCCGTCGCCGGCGACGGAAGAGGTCTTTGAGGCGACTTCCTTCACCATCTGGGCGCCCATGTTCTCATAGGCGTCTTCCAGCTCGATTTCCTTGGCGACGGTGACGCCGTCCTTGGTGACGGTCGGCGCAGCCGTAAGACTTCTCCAGCACGACGTTCCGGCCGGAGGGGCCCAGCGTTACCTTGACCGCGCGGGCCAGCTTGACGACGCCGCGCTTGATGGCCTCGCGGGCCTCCTGATCGAATGCGATTCGTTTGGCAGCCATATTTGTCTCCTCAGTTGCCAGTTGTTAGTTGTGGGTTCAGTTGCCAGTTGTTAGTTGCCAGTTGCCAGTACACGCGCGCCGGCTGCCTTTACTGGCAACTGGCAACTGGTAACTGGCAACTTCGTCTTCATTGGCAACTCTCGTCTCTACTCCACGACCGCGAGGATATCATCCTCAGCCATGATGATGAGTTCTTCGCCGTCGAGCTTGATCTCGGTGCCGGCGTAGCTGGCGAAGATGACCTCGTCACCTTTCTTCACCGACGGCGCAGCGCGCGTGCCATCCTCCAGCCGCTTGCCTTCGCCGACGCTGACGATCTTGCCGCGCTTGGGCTTTTCCTTGGCCGTGTCGGGAAGCACGATGCCGGACTTGGTCTTGGACTCGGCCTCAACCCGCTTGACGAGGACCTTATCCCCGAGGGGACGCAACTTAGCCATTAGACAGTCTCCTTATGAAATTTGCGAAATGCGATTGCCGATCCGCCATTGGGCAGATCGGGTTGCGAGTCAAACAATGTCGATTGATGTCCCTGCATCCTGAGCGGCTCGCAAGCGAGCCGGTTAAATACTTCAGCCCTCCCCGAGTGTGCGTGGCCAGCGATTCTCATGATACCGCCGCAGCACGCGGGCGAGGGCGTCGAGCAACAGGTTAAAGTCCACCGGCTTCGACAGCACGCTGAAGACCTGCATCCCCAGCGCCTCGCGAAGCAGGTGGTTGGTCAGGTGATTGGCCAGCAGAATCGCGGGCGGCGGCGTCCGGCCGCGCATCTCACGCATCAGCTTGATCACCTGCAATCCACCGAGCTGAGGCATCTGGGTGTCGAGCACCACGGCATGAAGCTCCGTGGACTCGATCAGGCCCAGCGCCTCCCGGCCGGAACGGGCAAACAGGGCGTGAACGCCTTGCGGCTCGAGCAGCCTGACAAGCGTCTCATGCCAACCTTCCTTCTCGGAGGGCAGCAGCACGGTAAACCGTGATGACGAGGCTGCTTGGGGCATATCGCACACTCCGGCCGGTGGGCGTAATAACAATGTTTGTGCCGTGGGGCGGGGCGAGGATTGCTGGTTTGTAAGCCTTTAGTGATAAATGAGTTGAGTGACAAGGTGCCAAGGTGAGGGGGTGTGGGGGTGAAGGCGTGGCGGCTGCCAAAGGTGGTGGAGGTGAAGGGACTGTCTGCCAGTGTGGCAGCGGGGCGGGAGGATCTTCGATTCTTGAGTTGGAGCGAGTTCCAGCATTCCAAAGGGGCAGTGGGCGTCAGAACGGCAGCGGCTTGCCGATGAGATGGTATCGCAGCATCGTCATCGCCATCTTGGCCGCGCGGTCGCGGACCATCTCGCGGTCGCCGAACAGGTGGAACGTGCGCGCCTGGACATCGAGCTGGTCGGAGGCGTTAGTGCCGGGATAGGACAGCGCGATGCAGACCGTGCCGACCGGCTTGGTGGGCGTGCCGCCGTCGGGGCCGGCGATGCCGGAGATGGCCAGGGCAAAGGGTGCGCCGGATTGCCGGGCAGCGCCCTCGGCCATTTCGCGCACGGTCTGTTCACTGACTGCGCCGTGTATATCGAGTGTCTGCTGGCTGACGCCGAGTTGGTTTCTTTTCGCCTCATTGTCATACGTGACCCAGCCCTGTCGGAAGTACGCGCTGGAGCCAGGAATGTCGGTGAGGAACTTGGCCAGCAGGCCGCCGGTGCATGATTCGGCGGTGCAAACCGCCGGTGCCCAGCGCTGCGCGACCGGGTGCTGCTTCAGCAGGCCGGCGACGACGGCGGGAAGCGTGTCATCATCCTGGCCGAAGATCAGGTCGCCCATGACCGTTCGACAGGCCTGCTCCGTCTGCTCAAGCTGCCGCCGAGCTTCGTCGAGGCGATCGAATCGCGCGTTGATGCGCAGCGAGACGATTCCGCCGGAGACCGTGGTGCCGACGGACGGATTGTGGGAGCGGTCCATCAGATCGCCCAGCATCTCGGCGATAGCCGATTCGCCCAGGCCGAACGTGTGCAGCGTGCGCGAGAGGATGACAGCGCCGTTGGCATGTTGCCGGATGAACGGCAGCACGTCGCGCGTGAACATGGCCATCATCTCCTTGGGCACGCCGGGCATGACGAAAACTTGGCAGGGAAGCGACGAAGCGACGGAGCGGTGAAGCGACGAAGGGAGTGCGGCCTGGATTCCCGCCGCCGTCCCGCACGTGTTCTCGATCATCGTGCGCCGCGCGGGATCATCGCCTGGATGGAGTTCATTTGGGGCATCGGGCGGCCACGCGAGCGGAAGAAATCGTGCAGGTTCGTCAGCCACGTCTCGTTCAGCTCCAATGGCTGGCCCATCACTGCTGCTAGCGCCTGCCGCGTGAGGTTGTCGGCGGTCGGGCCGATCCCCCCGGAGATCAAGAGCACATCGCATCGTGGAGCAGCATCGCGGATCGCCCGCTCGATATCGGCTTGCGCATCACTGACCGTTACATGCGCTGCGACGGCGCAGCCGACGGCCGCGAGTTGGCGCGACATCCACGCCGAGTTGGTGTCGATCGTCTGACCGAGAACGAGTTCGTCGCCGATGGATAAGATGATGGCTGTCATGGTGAGTTAACTTGATTGTGCGAGCGCATCGGGCGGAGTGCAAGTCGTAGCACAGGCGTCCCGCCGGTGGCCTGCGAGAACACGCAAGAACACAGGCGGGACGCCTGTGCTGCATCACAATTCCTGGCCGATGCGGCTGACAATGCCCTGCAGCTTGCGTTGACGCAGCGACGAGAGCCGCATCCCGCCGAATCGGACGCGGTAGAAGATCTGCGTGAGCCGGCGGATGCTGTCGTAGACGCCCCACGGCAGGAACAGCAGCGAATTGGCGAACTCCATCGGCGTGAGCCCGCGCGGCCGGACGATCTTGCGGCGATACAGCGCTTGAGTGAGCTGATCGAAGAACGCGAGCTGTCGCGCCAGACGAAGCTGCTGGGGCAGGGGCAGAGCATCCAGGCCGATGTGCGCCGCGCGTTTTCGCAGTCGCCGTTGCTGCAGCGCAAAGAAAATCATCGCAAGGAGAGCCACGATCAGCAGCAGCACCATCAGCAGCTTCAGCACGGTCAGGAACCCGTGCCAGAAGGTGGGCGACGACGTGATGCCGGCCAGGGTGTCCGAAAAGGACCACGCCTTGATGCGCCGCCAGAGCTCGCTCGCGTGATAGACGGCGTTGAGCACTCCATTGTCCAGCGAGCGCAGGAAATTCTCGCGATCCCGCAGGTCGTATCCGACGACGTTGTCGCTCCACTTGTACTGGAGGTAATCGACGAACTGCTTGATCGAGGCCCACCAGCCGCTGGCGGGCAATTCGGAGGCGAGCCGCCCGCTGGTGGGGTCGTAGGTCTCCCACCCGCGCCGTGAGCACCTCGACCCAGGCGTGGGCGTCGGACTGCTTCACCAGGTAATAGCCGCCGACGTAGTACGAGTCGCACCGGAAGCCCACGACCATCCGCGCGGGCACGCCGAGGCTCTGGCACATCAGCGTCATCGCGCTGGCGAAATACTCGCAATGCCCCTTCTTCACGGTCGTGAGAAAGGCCAGGACGGGATCCTGCCCGGCGAAGAGGCGCCGCGACGATGTGAGGTCCAGGGTGTAGGTGAATTTCGATCGGAGGTGGTGCTCGATGGCCCGCGCGATCGCCGCGTTGTCCTCAATGCTGGCCGGCTGGGAGGCGGGGGAGCGGCCGCGAAGGTCGGGAAGGCTCTTGAGGGTGTATTCCCGTATGTCGCTCAAGAGTTTCGTGTTCGCGGGGATGTGCAGTTTTACATCATCGTCGCCGACCGGCTGGGCCGAGTTGGTCGAGAGCACCTCGTAGCGCAGCAGCGCATTGATGGGCTCGGTCGTGAGGACCGTGTCGTCTTCCCGGTAGTAGCGGATGTGAATCGGCCGGCTGGTCTTGAACGCGAGGCGAGCCCCCTTGTCCGGGGAATGCTGCGTATCGTAGGACACGAGCCCCGGCAGCGCGAAGAGGAACTTCACGCCGCTGGGATTGAGGATGATGACCTGTTTCCAGATCTCGCCCTTGGGCCGCGGCGATGACCCGGACCCGCCATCGTCCTCCTCCAGGTCGTATTCGCCGGAAGAGGCATTCGTGCGCGACCACGCGAAGCGTCCGCCCTCCCTGGCGGCGTTGACGCCGTAGTTGTCGAACGTCGTGCCGCGCAGGAACAGCGTATGGCTTCCTTCGATCTTCCTGCCGTTGCGCTCGACGAACACCCGCGCGACGATGTTGTCGTTCTGCTTGATGCGGTTGATTTCGCCCAGCCGCACCGAGTCCGAGATGCCGGTGAGCGCGCTGGAGGGCTTGAACTGGAGCTGGCCCAGCATGCCCGCGCCAGTGCCGCGCGGGATGAAGAGGAAGACGATCGCGGCGGTGGTCACGGAGACGAGCGACACCAGCCCCGTCAGCCGGCGCATCGACCGCCGCAGGAATCGCTGGTCCTGGCGCAGCGCTGACGTGCTGATCTTCTCCACGGGCATCGCCAACGCCGCCTTGGCGCGGTCGGCCTCCATCTTCAGGTGAAACAGCAGGCAGCAGTACAGCGCGCACACCAGGTAGACCAGCATCAGCAGCGCGAAGAACAGCGACGCCGTGTTGATCGAGGCCGCCACCATCAGCAGCAGCGAAAGGATCAGGAGCTGCGCGTAGTCGCGGTTGGCGCGATGCTCGTAGAGCTTGATCAGGTGCAGCAGCACGAGAAACTGGCCGATGGACATCAGCGGCGGCCCGCCCGAGGCGTTGAACACCTGCAGCAGCACGAAGCCGACCGCCAGGAGCGTGGCGATGTTGGCCAGCCAGCGTGGAAACGGCGTGAAGCGGTGCGTATGGACGAGCCAGGCGTTCATGCCGACGCCGAAGATCGCGAAGAGCCACAGCCCGGGGGCATCGGCGGCGAAACAGAACCCCGACAGTCCCAGCAGCAGGACGAGATAGAGGACGGGTTTGAACTGCCGCACGTCGTACATGGCTTAACCTTGGGCCGGCGGCGCCTGGTCGGCCGGGATGCAGCGCTCAAAGCTGACCTCCGGCGCGAACCGAAACCACTGCGCGGCCGACTCGGCGCTGGACGACAGGATCATCCAGTTGCCGCGGGCCTGTTCGCCGCGGCTCTGCTCGATGTTCTCCGCGGTGAAGAGGAGGGGGGTCGTGCCGTTTCGCAGCAGCGGGCGTGCCGCTTCCATCAGCCGGCCGCGCTCGCACGCAACATTCAACGGTAGCCTGGCCAGGATCGCCAGCAGGTTGCGGCGGTGTTGCTTGCCGCGTCCCGGCGAAATCGTGACCGGGCGGCCCGCCCACGCGCAGAGGCCCGCCGACACGCCCTGGTCCAGCGCCTCGGCCAGCAGAGATGCGGCCATGGCGATGGCTCGTTCGACGCCGGCGTGATCGCGCAGGCTGCGCTGCGCGATGAACGTGTTGACCAGCACCAGCAGTCGCGGAGGGGCCACGTGCGTCATCTCCTTGCTCACCAGCGTGCCGGTGCGCGCCGATCGCCGCCAGTAGATGAACCGCGGGTTCTCGCCGGAGCGGAATTCCTTCACGCCATAGAACTCGTCGCTGCCGCCCCGGCGGGGGCGCATGCGCGCATCGCCCTGCTCGGCCGAAAGGCACATCGCCAGGAGCCGCCGGTTGAACGCGCGCCAGCGGGGGGTGTACGAGGATGCCCTCCTTGTGCGGCCGGACCAGCGCACGTCGCACGAAGCCGAAGGGAAACGACGTCGAGATCTGGTAGCGGTCGAGCTGGTGCAGGCCCCGGCGGAGAGGGATCACCAACGTCGGCACCGTGGTGGCCGTGCCGGCCGCCACGTGCAGAAGGTAGGCCCGGGGCTGTTTCGTGAACACGTCGCCGCAGCCGATCTCGCCAATCGTCACGGAGAAGCTCGGCAGATACCGCTTGCGGTTGCGGAACTCGTATTGCAGGGTCGATGCCCGGCCGACCACGGCGTCTTCGGGGAGCAGCCGCCGTACATCCAGCCGACGCAGCACCGCGCCGAGATGAAGCTCGATACCAGCAGGATGCCGACCATCAGCCCGAACACCGCGAAGAGCAGGTTGGCCTGCGAATTGACGGCGGCCATCCCCATGAAGAGCATCATGCAGGTGTAGATCAGGCCGGTGAGCGAGAAATCGCGGTAGCTCTTGCGCCGCAGACGCGGCCGAGGTTGAGACAGTGCGGCGATGGCCATGCCGCTCAAAGGTTACGCAGTGAGGGCAAGCGGGTAAAGGGTTCGGGACTGAGCCAGGCACGGATCAGTGATCCGCTCTCTCGACCACGAGGACCTTGAACGTCCCGGGGATTGGCGTCGGGCGCGAACCGGCCGCCGCGGGCTGCATGTCGGCCGTCGGCAGGTAGATCCGGCCAGTGCGGCCATCGACCGCCATGGTCCTCGCGCCCGGCGCAGTCTTGAGAGTCTGGACGCCCGTGAACTGGCCGGGCGCGGTCTCGCGGATGGCCCAGAGCGTGCCGTCGGCACAACTTGCCAATGCGGTCCCGTTATCGAAGGCCGTCGCATCCACTCCAGCGCCGATCGGCAGATTCGCCAGGATCGACCCATCTTTCCCGTCGGAGATGAATCCCCGCTTGGCAGCGGGCACGAGGGCGACGCCGTGCGTTCGGCTGCTCTTGGGAATGTCCCCGATGATCTTGCCCGTGGCCGCTTCCACCACGATCGTGTGGGTGGTTCGAGGAAGGAACAGTCGCTCGCCTTTGTCATCAAGCGTGGCGTAGTCCCATCCTCCTTCGCCTCCGACTTTCAGGGTCGCGGCCAGTTTGTACGCCTTGGTTTCGGCCGCTTGTGCCGTGACACCAAAGACGACGGCGACGCAGAGCGCGGTTGCCAACAACAGGGACGCATCGAGGAAACGTCTTGCCATGGGGATTCTCCAGTTTACCCGGAAACCAGAAGTGGCGACCGATCTGGTGCGATATTGTTCCGCCACGCGCGGCCGGTGTCAACGCCGTTCAAGTGGCAGAGCCGTCCCGGCTCTGTTTCGGAGTCTTCCCTGGTGGCAGAGCCGTCCCGGCTCTGCTCTGCGTCAAAAGCCGCCGTAGTCCTCGGGCGGCGCCTGCTGCTGCGGCACCGGCTCATGCCGGTCCTTTGGCTGCTTTTTGGACTCTTCCGGGCGGAAGTTCAGCCGCGCCTTGATGCTGTCGGTGTTGAACCACTGGCGGATCACCTCGATCTCGTCATGTCGCGAAAACTCGGCCATCGCCACGTTCGTCTCCGGAATGGTTGCCGGCACGAGTTGCTGGAGCTCGCCCACGACAACTTTGCCGTTGCGCGGCAGCCCGATCACGCTCTCGGGGTGTGGCGCCTGTTTCACCAGACGCGCCTGTACAAGATCGAAGGCCGACTTGACCAGGCTGGCCGTGTCCTTCTCCGCAAGCGGATAATCGGCGATCTTCTGTTTGGGCGTGTTGACGAAGAGCCCCGTGTCGATCACCTTGCGGTTGCCGGCGGCCGCCACGATGCCTTTGCTCTCGACATCCTTGGCCAACTGCTCGGCGGCCTGCTGCGCCTTGAGAAACGCCTGGTAACGGATGTAATCCTCGCGCACGTGCGCGGCGACCGATTCATAGGATTCGGCCGGCCGGGGGCGTTGCACATCCACGACGCGCAACGTGTAGAGGTTGCCTTCACGATCGATGAAGATCGGCGAAAACTCCCATGGCGAGAGCGGCGCGATGCTCTCCTCGGTGGCCGTCGCGAACTGCTCGCTGCTCATCAGAGGCTTGTAGTATTCAAACGCGAATCCGGCCAGGTCCATGCGCCGGGAACGATTGGTCACGAGCACCTGCACCGGGGACTTGGGATTGGCCTTCTTCAGGGCCTGCTCGGCCTGTTCCACGCTGCTGACGCTCTGGCCATTGATGCGCAGGATGATCTCGCCGCCGCGAAGCCCGGCGGCCGATGCGGGCATGCCCGCAGGCGCGCCGGTCACCGCTACACCGCTCAGCATGTAGTAGCTGATCGGCAGCTCATCAAGCTGCAGGCCCAGGTTGGCGGCGAGTTGCTCGGGCGTGAATCCCTGCTCCGGTGGGGCGATCACGATCTCGCTTCGCTGGCGATACTGCCACCGCGCGGTCGGCAGAACGGCCGTCGGATCACCGGTGCCGATCCATTGCAGCCGCCGCATTTCCTCCAGCGCGAGCGGCTTGCGAATGGGAACCGCCAGCGGCTCGATGTTGTAGGCGTTGGGCAGCTCCTTGACCTTCCGCACGATCTTGTCCAGGTAGCTCTCGGCGTAATAGGAGCCAGCGGGCTGGCTGGCGGGAACGGTCGTGGGAATGCCGGTGCCTTCGCGCACCAGGCGCTTGTAGTCCTCATCGCACAGGGCCTTGAGCGAGCGGGCGACCGCGAGCGTGCGCTCCTCGACGACGGCGTTGACGATCCGGTTCTTCTCGAAGTCCGTCAGCTTGTTCCAGGGCCGGGTTGTTGGGGTGGCCGATGCGACCGGCGAGGCCGTCGGGCTGGTGGCTGGCGCGGTGGCGGGCGCGATGCGCCACGGTCGGGTTTGTCGCCGGCTGCGTGGTTGACGCGCCTGCGACGACCGGTTGAATGGGCTGAGTGGCTGGCTGGGTTGCGGGCTTCTCCGGCGTCAGGAGGCGCTGGAACTTGTTGGGGTTCTCCTCATATTCGTCGATCACCTCTTCGGCGGGCAGGCGATTGGCGTCCTTGGTCATGATCGCCTTGTGGATCTGCTCGCGGCGGACCATGAAGTAGTCGATGGCCAGTTTCGTCGGCTGGCGATAGCCGATGCCCATTTCATCCGTCTGCGCATCGACATCGCGATACTTCTCGTAGAAGGCCTTGAGCTGGTCATTGGTGGGAGTGATTCCGGCCTTGTAGTTGTCCACCTTGAATTCAACGAGCTTCAGGCAGGCCTTTTCGCGCTCGGCCGCCAGACGATGCAGCACGGCGGCGGGGCTGATCTTGGCGGCGTCGAGCACGCGATCCAGCGACCGCAGCACCAATGTCCAGTCGCTGATCGACTGGTGGACCATGGCGGGCGTAACTCGCGATGCGTCGCCGCTCTCCAGCGCCTTGTCGTACTGCTCGATGATGCCCGGATCGGGGCGGATGCCCATTTGCTGCGCCTCCTTCAACAGGAGGAAGTAGCTCATGCCGTCGAGCTGTTTGTAGATGCGCGAGCCGAGCAATTCGACCTCGCCGCTGGCTTTGTCCCGTTCCATGGCCTGGCGGTTTTCCAGGTCCTGCAATTCATCGGGTTTGGCGCGGCTGGCAAGCGCCTCGATCTGCTCGCGCTGCTGGCGGGCCTGGAGCGGCGTGGTGATCCGGCGGCTCAGCTCCTGCCGAAGCTGCGCGAACACGAGGTTGACCGGATACCGCGGAATGTCTTTGCCTTTGTCCTTCTCATCCTGCTTGAGCACCAGCTTCTTCGTCAGAATGTCCCATTCCGTCTGGGCATTGCCGTAGTCGGTGCCGCCGATGGCTTCCTTGCCCAGGTAACCGACGGTGCCATAGGAGCGGCCGCCGCCCTGCCTGCTGTTCGACGGGACGATGAAGGCGATCATGAGGAATACGCCCAGGATCGCGAGGATTTTCTTGTTATTCGCACGAAGGTACTTGAGCATGTCTTTCCTTCAACGGGCGGAACACTATACGGAGACTGCGGCCGAACAACAACCCCTGTGGCACTGTGGCACGTGCGGCCCTCCGCCGTGCAGAACCGCGGCCGGGGCGGCATGCTCCACCTACTTCTTCGGCAGATCCTTCTCCAACTCCGCCAGCGCCTTCTGCGCTTCGGTGGCCGTTGGCGTGTTGGGGTATTGGGCGGCCAGGTCGCGGTAGAGCTGCGCGGCCGCCGGCTTGTCGCCGATCTGTTTGGCGATGATCCCGGCCGTTCTCAGCAGGGCGTCGCTGGCCCGGTTGCTCTGGGGAGCACACGCAACCACGCGCATGTAGGCGATCGCCACGTCTTTCCAGGTCTCGGCATCGGTCTTGGCGGCTGCCATACCGGCCTTGGCTTCCGCCAGCACGAACAGCGCCGATGCCTGCTGGGACGGGTCGGTGATCTGCGCCGACCTCCATGATGGCCTTCTCCGCCTTGTCGTATTCCTTGCTTGCCAGCGCGGTCGCGGCGATCTTCAACTTCGTCTGTAGCTGCGCTGACAATGCCGCGGCGCTGTTGGGATTCAGACGCCGCTCGACATCCTGAAGCTGCTCGGCGACCTTTTCGGCGTCTTGGGCCTTATTGCCGGCCGTCAGCACATCGCCCAGCTTTTCCAGCAGAGCGGCCGTGGTCGCGTCGCTCTTGCTCTCGGCCAGCGCCGCTCGAAGCATCTTCTCGGCATCATCGAGGAACTTGGACCCGGCCTTGGGCACGTTGCTGAACTTCGTCTGCCGGGCCTGTTTGGCGTCGGTCTTGGCCGCGTTGATGAAGCTGCGGACAACCATGACGAAATCGTCGGTGACCTGCCCGGCGGCCTTCATGCCCCGCATGGTGCAGTAGCTCTTGAGCCAGGCTTTCTGGGTTGCCGCCTTGGCCTTTTCGTAGCCGGCCACGGCATCGGACCACTTATTGGCGCGGAACGCCGCCTCGGCCGCGTTGAACGCGGGCTCGTCGTCGATGACCATCTTGGTCACTTCCTCCAGCGGCTTGGTGCCCTCGCGCCCGCCGGCTTCGTAAACCAGCATGGGCAGCGGCCTATCGAGGTCGCGAATCTCGACGATGCGGACATCGGGATAGGGGATGTTCTTGGCGACGAACTGGTCGGCCCGGGCGGTGCTGCCAATGCCGGCCAAAACCATTCCCGCAAGGGCGAAGCGAACTGCCAAAGATGCACGAGCCATGGGTGTCTCCGGTGCGTTAGACGGGCGCATGACGCCCGCGCGTTGGGTAGTGCAGGAGAGGGGAGTCGAACCCCCACACCTTTCGGTACAGGATCCTAAGTCCTGCGCGTCTGCCAGTTCCGCCACTCCTGCAAAGAGTTAAGTCGCCCTGTCGCGGCGGCCCGCGACGTCTGGTTATTCTAACCGACGGAAGGCGCATGGGAAGTGCCCGCCGGACGAATTGTGGTGCAGGCATCTTGCCTGCTCTGGCGAGCCAGTGGTCCGTTGCTCGTTGTCAGTGGTCGGGTCCGTTGTCCCATGGTCCGTGGATGGGACGGGACGTGAACTCTCGCAACTGACCAAGGCACCATTGACCCGTCCAGGGACAACGGACCACGAACAACGGACGGGTGTCTCGTGCCTCGCGTCTTGAAGTGATGGTAGCCCACCGCTTCGCTGTTGCGTAACCCGCCACCCCGGCCCGCCGGCTGGCGGAGTCGGGATGAACGGTTACAGTAGTAATAGAAATGGGAGTCCGCATGCCCGAATCATCCGAACCAATCGAGATCCTCGGCGTCGTCCAGCCGCCCGGCCCCGGTGGCGGCAACGTTGGCAAGGAAGAACTCTGGTCCCTGATCTTCTTCGTTGAACCGTGGAAGCGCGCCGACGGCTCGCTCGATTCGCGGCGGCTGCGATTGGAGCAGCCTGGCTTTACGCACGGTCAGCTTCGCCAGGGCATGGCCACGATCAAGCCCTACACCGTTGTTCGCGCCCGCGTGAAGTTCTTCAAACCGCGGCCCAACATGCTCTTCTCGGCCCAGGTTACCGAAATCCTCACACTCAACGATCCCGATCCCGAACTCACCGCCCGCGCCACCGAGATGCAAAAGCCGGTCGTTGTCGCGCATCCGGTCTTCGGCCCGCTCACGCTCGATCGCAGGATCCGTTCATTCAAAGCCAGCCTCACCCTCGCGGGTCAAGAGATCGAGATCAGCATCGGCGCGGTCAACGACGCACCCCATCCCGAATTCGTCGCCGTCGCCGAACGCTTCTGGAAGAATCAAGCCGACTGGGACCATCGTCTTCGTGAGTTCGCGGCCGCGCAACTGATCGAGCTGAAGAACGACACATCGCTTCAAGAGGACGAAGAACCGATCACCGAAGCGCAGTTCATTGAGCGACTGACGCCCAACTCGATGACCTTCGATCCGCCCGACGAATTCACGATCTACTACGACGACGGCGACATCTTCTGGGGCCACGGCATCGAGATCCGCGGCACGCTGACCAAGGGTCCGCAATCCGCCCACCTCGTCGGCTGACCTTTTTCGCGTCTGTCCACCGAACTGAAAGGGGGAGATGATTCAAATCGCCCGCGCCCCGGCCAGATCCACGCCGATCGCGGGCCAGGACGAACCGCCCGCCCGCCATTGCCCCGCTCGCCGCCGCGGGTCACCAACCGCTCGATCGCCCGACCCCATACCGCGCCCGCACGACCGCGGCCACTGCGCCTTCAGTCGCGCTCTACAATCGCCGAACCGCCACGCCCGCGAACAAACTCATCCCTCGACCATCCACAAAAAACCGCCCGACCGGGAATAAACAGCCAGCCTTATGCGTATTATATATAATAGACAAGTTCGGCAAAACTTCAGGGGTCAACACCAATGCCACTCATGACGCCAATCCTCCTGCCTCGAAACCACCGCAGCGGTCTCCCACCCAATGCCGCACAATATCGCTCCGCTATTCCGCCCCTCGCACTCTCTTTTCTGCGGAACGAACCCATTCGGCTGCCACATTTGTATCCAGCCCTTCGTCGCCACGTCGCTTCGTCGCTCCGTCGCTTCTGCAAAACGAACTTCAACCCGCGCAATCTGTCCGCCGCCTGTGCGCCCCCAGCGCCCTTCGCCCTGCAGTCGCTTTGTCCTTTCTGCGAAACGAACCCAATCGCTTGCCCCACCTGTCCATACCTCGCTCCCTCAAAGCTGCGCTCACCCGACTTCCTCATTCCTCCTTTCTCATCCTCTTTTCGGCCGCCGCTCCGTCGCTCCCGCAGAACAAACCCACCGGTCCTTCCGCCCTCAACCCACAACCTCCCGTCGCGCCAGAGCTTGCGACCTTCCACTCCCTCTCTCGCGCTCTCCCCTGCGAAACGAACCCATTTTCATCCGCCCACCGCGGCCCCCAAGCGAAGACCCATACCTTCCGCCACTGTCCGCTATCCGCAATCTGCCCCCTTCGCCGCTTCGTCGCTTCTGCGGAACGAACTTCAAACTGGGCAATTTGCCGTCGCCCTCCCGCTTTCACCATCGCCTCATCATCCTATGGACCACTCACAACTGACGAATGTCGAAATGTCCGCCAGCCTTGAACTGCCCGCCCACATCCGTCACGATCCCGCCATCAGGAGCCTCTCATGCACGAACCCGAATGCACTTCGCCCCAATGCGCATGCTCGATCAACCGTCGCGAGCTTCTCAAGGTTGCCAGCGCCGCCGCGGCCGCTGCCCTCGTGGCACACGTGCCGGCCATGGCCGGGCCATTCCAGGCGGCGGATTTCGAGAAGCTTGTTCCCGCCGACAAGAAGCTCAAGCCCGAGTGGGTCAAGTCGCTGTTCGACCGCGGCACGCCGGCCGTCTATCGCGGCGATGAACTCAAGTACATCGGCATGCCCATCGGGGGGCTCTGCTCGGGCCAGCTCTATCTCGGCGGCGATGGCAAGCTCTGGCACTGGGACATCTTCAACCAGCACATCGGCACGGGCGATGGGCACTATGCCAAGCCGCCGCTGCCGGCCTCGCCGCTCCAGCAGGGCTTCGCGATCCGCATCAAGTCGGGCGACCGGACCGAAACATACACGCTCGATCGTGTTGGATTCCGCGACGTGACGTTCCGCGGCGAATACCCTATCGGCACCATTGATTATATTGATCGCACCACGCCAGTGCGCATCCGGCTGGAGGCGTTCTCGCCGTTCATCCCGCTCAACGTGCCCGACTCGGCAATCCCGGCCACGATCATGCGGTTCACGGTGAGGAACAGCGGTCTAGACCCGGTCGAATGCCAACTCGCCGGCTGGCTGGAAAACGCCGTCTGCCTGCACAGCGGTCAACCCGTGGGCGTAACCACCGTGCGTAAGCCAGCGGCGAATGTCACCGTCGTGGAGCATTCCGCGACCGATCTGCCCCCGGATCAGAAGAAGGCCCTTCGCCCCGACATCGTCTTCGATGACTTCGAAAAGGAAACCTACGAAGGCTGGACCGTCACCGGCACGGCCTTCGGCAAGGGCCCCATCGAACGGAGCAGGATTCCCGCGTATCAAGGCGATGTGGGCGGCGTCGGCAAGCGTGTCGTGAATTCCCACGCCACCGCCCCGGGCAACAACGTCGCGGACAAGGACAACGCCACCGGCACGCTCACCAGCAAGTCCTTCACCATCGAGCGCGACCACATCACCTTCTTCATCGGCGGCGGCGCCCACAAGGACCGCACGTGTATGAACCTGCTGGTTGACGGAAAAGTCGTGGCATCCGCCACCGGCGCAAACGACAACAAGATGAAGCCCTCAAGCTTCGATGTGCGCAAGTGGGCCGGCAAGTCGGCGCAACTGCAGATCGTCGATAACGTCGCCGGCCCGTGGGGCAACATCGGCATCGACCACATCGTCTTCAGCGATGTCAGCGCCCGCTCGCAGGTGCCGCTGGGCGATCGCCCCGATTTCGGCACGATGGCCATCGGCATCATCGGCCCGCAGGATGGCGTCGAGGCGATCCCGACCTTCGACGATGCCGGGTTGCCCGATGCGGCGTTCAAGCCGGATCCCACCGGCGGCGGCCCGGTGAAGGGCCATGCATGCGGCTCGATCCTGCGGCGATTCGCGCTCGATTCCGGCCAGGAGCAGACGATCGCCTTTGCGATCTCGTGGCATTTCCCGAATCTCAACCTCCAAGGCGTGCCGCGCGGCCGATACTATGCGACGCGACACAAGTCGGCATCGGATGTGGCCGAGTATCTCGCGCATCATTTCGAGGCTCTGGTCGCGCAGACAAAGCTCTGGCGCGATACGTGGTACGACTCGACACTGCCGTACTGGTTCCTCGACCGCACCTTCGCCAACACATTGATCCTCGCAACCTCGACAAGCTACTGGCTCGGCAACGGCCGATTCTACGGCTGGGAAGGCGTCGGCTGCTGCGCGGGCACATGCGCCCACGTCTGGCATTACGCCCACGCCCCGGCCCGGCTCTTCCCGCAGCTTGAGCGGGCGGCGCGAGAGATGGGCGACTACACGGCCGGGTTTGATGCCAACACCGGCCAGATCGGCTTCCGCGCCGAGCATGGCCGGCACTGGGCCGTGGATGCTCAATCCGGCTGCATCCTCCGCGCCTATCGCGAGCACCAGATGAGCGCTGATGATTCCTTCCTCAAGCGGCTCTGGCCCAAGGTGAAGAAGTCCCTGGAATTCCTGATCGCGCGCGATGGCAACGGCGATGGCATCATCAATGGCCCACAGCACAACACGCTCGATGCCGACTGGTTTGGCGAGATCGCCTGGCTGAGCGGGCTTTACCTGGCCGCCTTGCGCGGGCGAAGAGATGGCTCGGGAGATGGGCGACGATGCGTTCGCCGTTCAGTGCCGCGCGATCTTCGAGAAGGGCCGGAAGAACATTGATGAGAAGCTCTTCAACGGCGAATACTACATCCAGCTTGCCGACCCCGCGCACGCCAAGACCGTCGGCTCGTACGATGGCTGCGAGATCGACCAGGTCTTTGGCCAAAGCTGGTCGTGGCAGGTGGGCCTCGGCCGAATCCTCGACGAGACGAAAGTGAAGACCGCGCTGAAATCGCTCTGGCGCTACAACTTCACCCCCGATGTCGGCCCGTATCGCAACGCCAACAAGCCCGGCCGCTGGTATGCCATGCCCGGCGAGGCGGGGCTGCTGATGTGCTCGTGGCCACGCGGGGCGGCCAATCGCGTCCAGCAGAGCTACGACTACTATTTCAACGAGTGCATGAACGGCTTCGAATACCAGGTGGCCTGGCACATGATCGCCGAGGGGATGATCACCGAGGGCCTGGCGATCACGCGGGCAATTCACGACCGCTATCACCCCTCGCGCCGCAATCCGTGGAATGAGGTCGAATGCGGCGACCACTACGCGCGATCGATGGCCAGCTATGGCGTGTTCCTGGCCGCCTGCGGCTACGAATACCACGGGCCCAAGGGACACCTCGGCTTCGCGCCGCGAATCTCGCCCGAGAATTTCAAGGCGCCGTTCACGACGGCCGAGGGTTGGGGAACGTTTTCGCAGAAGCGGCAGGGGGGTGCGCAGCAGGACACCATCGAGGTGAAGTGGGGCAAACTGCGGCTCAAGACGCTGAGCTTCGTCCCGGCGGAGAACGCCAAGGCCGAGAAGGTCAATGTAACGATTAACGTAAAAGCAGTCGAAGCAGCGCACAAGGTTGAGGATGGGAAGGTGAAGATCACGCTGGTGGTTGAAGTGACACTTGAGGCTGGCCAGAAGATCGAAGTGGCTATGTAGGCAGGGCCGCCGGCCCTGCGGGAAGGTTCATCATGTTCGCACGAGTGGCATTCACCAGCCTTCTGCTCCTCGCCCTTGGCTCTCCTGCCCCGGCCGAGGATCGCCTGGTCACGCTCTCCTCATTGCTGGTCGAGATGACCGATGTCCAGAACGTGGCGCGTTTTCCCGATCCGGCGTTCACCGCTCGTCAGGCGAGCAGCTACGACCGCGCGTCCAAAACGCCGGATGATCCCAAGGGCTGGTTCGCCAATCACGACTGGAGCCAGTTCATCCGCTCGGAGACCAACGCCGGCCGCCTTGAATGGGTCATGATGGAGGCGGACGGCCCGGGTGCGGTCGTGCGCATCTGGTTCGGCGGCAACAAGCCTCCGGGCACGTTGCGGTTCTACCTCGACGGCGCGGCCCAGCCCGCCATCGAGGGCCCCGCGTTCGACATTCTGATTGGCCGACTTCTGGCGGATCGGCCGCTGGCCATCGAGAATGCTCACGGCGCGGGCGGCATCCCGGCGGGATGAACCTCTGGCTGCCGATCCCATACGCCAAGCACTGCAAGATCACTTATGGCGAAGAGGCCGCCAAGGATCCCAAGAAGGCCCCCGACTGGCGCTGGTACAACATCGAGTATCGCACCTACGCAACGGGGACGCCCGTGCAGAGCTTCACGATGGCCGACCTCCAAGCCCGCAAGGCCGATGTGCAGCGTGCCTGCGAGGCGCTGCTCAACCCTCCAGCTCCGCCGCAAGGAAAGTCCGCCGCGCTCGACCAGCTCATCAAAAGCGGCGAGGAAGCGTCGCTGGATCTTCCCGGAGGCCCGGCCGCCATCCGGCAGCTCGAGCTGAAACTGAGCACGGACCAGCGCGATCAACTTGAGCAGGCGTTGCGATCGACCATCATCCGCATCCAGTTCGACGGCGCGGAGACCGTCTGGTGCCCCGCCAGCGATTTCTTCGGCAGCGGCATCGGCGTCAACGTCCTCCAGAGCTGGTACCGCTCTGTCGCCAAGGATGGCACGATGACCTGCCGCTGGGTGATGCCGTATGCCAAGTCGGCGAGGATTACGCTTCTGAACATAGGAAAGACCGCCGTCACGGCCAGGCTCGGCGCGACCGTTGGCGACTGGAGCTGGGATGCCCGCTCGATGCATTTCCACAGCAACTGGCGCTGCCAGTACGGCCTGCCCACCCGGCCGATGTCCGACTGGAACTACCTCGCCGCCGCTGGCAGGGGGGTCTACCTGGGCGATGCGCTCTGCGTGTTCAACCCCGTGACCGACTGGTGGGGCGAGGGCGATGAGAAGATCTACGTGGACGACAGCGCCTTCCCGACGCACTTCGGCACCGGCACGGAGGATTACTATTGCTACTCATGGGGCAACACGACGCTCTTCCAAGGCCCATTCGCCAACCAGGTGCGCGTCGATGGCCCGGGCAACGCGGGACACACCGTTGTGACCCGCACGCGCAGCCTCGACGCCATCCCGTTCAGCAAGTCGCTCAAGGTTGACATGGAGATCTGGCACTGGAAGGACTGCAAGGTGGGCTACGCCGTGGCCAGCTATTGGTACGCCCTGCCGGGCGCCACCTGCAACCGCGCGCCTCAGCCGCAGGAGGCCGCCGCGCCGATTCCCACGATGCCCAACCGGCGCACGAAAATCCCCGGCGCGATCGAGTGCGAGACGATGGCGATCGTGGCCCAGTCGCCGGGAATCAAGATCGAAACGCAGGATGTGGATGCGCTGCCGAACGGCGCCTGGAGCGGCGGCAAGCAACTCTTCGTGCGGGCTAACAAGGTCGGCGATTTCGTTGAGCTGAGATTCCCGGTCGCCGACGCCGGGCCAAGGAGAGTCCTGCTCCACCTGACGAAGAGCTGGGACTACGGCATCCTGCGGTTCACCGTGAATGGCAAACCCGCCGGGAAAGACTACGATGCGTTCAGTGCCGAAGCCGTCTCTGCCGGCCCGGTCGATCTCGAAGTCTTCGAGCCGCAGAACGGAGAGATGGTCTTGCGGGTAGAAGTGGTAGGCGCGAATGCAGCCTCGCGCGGGACCAAGTCGTTCTTCGGCCTGGACTGCGTGGTGCTTTCGCCCGCTGAGAAATGACCGGGAGCGCGGGCGTCCTCGCCCGCCATTGATCGCACCGCCTGTAGGAGAATACACATGTTCCGAAACTCGTTTGTTGCCGTGCTTGCCCTCCTCGCATTTGGCGGAATCTGCGCCTCCGAGCCGGCCAAGCTAACCATCCACGCCGACCAGAGCGGCATCAAGGTCAGCCCCACCCTTTACGGCATCTTCTTCGAGGAGATCAACCGCGCCGGCGATGGCGGCATCTATGCCGAGATGGTGCAGAATCGGTCGTTCGAGGATGCGGACAAGCCAAATGCGTGGTCAATCGTGAAGTCCCCCGACGACGATGTCAGTATCGCTTTGGACAAGACCCATCCGCTCAATGAGAAGAACCCGACATCCCTGCGGCTGGAGGTGAAGAAGGTTGCCTCGCGCGCCGGCGTGGCCAACGAGGGATTCAAAGGCATAGCGGTGAAACAGGGCGAGACGTATCTGCTGGACATTCTCGCGCGAAGAGAGAAGCCTGACTCGACATTGCTCGTGGCTATCGAGAGCAAGGACGGCAAAGTGCTCGCGTCGGCGAAGGGCAACCGAGACGGCAACGCGTTCCGGTTCGCCCTCACCGCCAACGAAACCGATCCCGCCGCGCGCCTCGTCGTGGCGCTGACCGCGCCCGGCACCGTCAATCTCGACATGGTCTCCCTCAAGCCCATCGACACCTTCAAGGGCCATCCCTTCCGCAAGGACCTGGCCCAACTTCTGGCCGACATGAAGCCCGGTTTCGTGCGTTTCCCCGGCGGATGTTTCGTCGAGGGCAACATTATGCGCGACGCCTTCCGCTGGAAGGACACCATCGGCGACATCGCCCAGCGCCCCGGCCACTGGAACCTCTGGGGCTATCGCTCGACTGACGGCCTGGGATATCACGAGTACCTTCAGCTCTGCGAGGACATCGGCGCTGAGCCGCTCTACGTCATCAACTGCGGCATGAGCCATAAGGAAAACGTGCCGATGGACAAGATGGGCGAGTTCGTCCAGGACGCCCTCGACGCCATCGAATACGCCAACGGACCGGCCGACAGCAAGTGGGGCGCGCTGCGCCAAGGCCGGCCATCCCGCGCCGTTCAACATGAAGTTCATGGAGATCGGCAACGAAAACGGCGGGCCGGCTTACCACGAGCGTTACGCTCTATTTGTCGATGCCATCAAAGCCAAGTATCCGCAGATCCAGCTCGTCGCCTGCGTGTGGGGTGGCACGCCCAAGAACCGCAAATGCGAGATCATCGACGAGCACTACTACAGCACCCCCGAGTTCTTCATGGGGCAGGCCCACCGTTACGACAAGTATGACCGCACCGGCCCGAAGATTTATGTCGGCGAATACGCCTGCACCCAGGGCTGCGGCAAGGGCAATCTCCGGGCGGCCGTCGGCGAGGCGGCCTACATGACCGGCATGGAGCGCAACAGCGACATCGTCGTCATGTCCTCCTACGCGCCGCTCTTCGTCAATGCTGGCTGGCGTCAATGGAACCCCGACGCCATCGTCTTCGACGCCGGCCGCAGCTACGGCATCCCCAGCTATCACGTGCAGGCGATGTTCGCGAATCACCGCGCGGATGTCATCCTCCCCATGGAGGTCGAAGCGCCCGCCGTGCCCGGCCAGCCCAAGGGCGGCGCGATCGGCGTGGGCACCTGGTCCACCAAAGCCGAGTACAAGGACATCAAAGTCACCCAGGGCGAGAAGGTCCTCTTCCAGTCGGATTTCTCGAAAAACTCATCCGGCTGGAAACTGATCGGCGGCAAGTGGCAGGTCCAGGACGGCGCTCCGCCAGGAGGACACGGCTACCGACATCCGCGCCGTCGCGGGCGACAAGAAGTGGATGGATTACACGCTGACGCTCAAGGCTCGGAAGATCTCCGGCGCTGAAGGGTTCCTGATCATGTTCGCGGTGCGGGACGACAGAGCCAAGAGTTGGTGGAACCTCGGCGGCTGGGGCAACAAGTCTCACGCCATCGAAATGGGCGGGGAGATGATGGACAGCAAGCCCGGCACGATCGAAACCGGCAAGTGGTATGACATCAAGATCGAGCTGAAGGGTACGAGCATTCGCTGTTATCTCGACGGCCAGCTCATCCATGACGTGACGACGCCCAAGATTCAGTCGCTCTATGCCGTCGCGGGCAAGGGCGCGGGCGGCGAGATCATCCTCAAGGTGGTCAACGGATCAAACGAGGCGCAGGAGACGCAGATCGAACTCAAGGGCGCTGGCAACATCGCCAAGAGCGCCAAGCTGATCGTGCTCACATCGGCCGACGGGAATGATGAGAACAGCTTCGAGGAGCCGACCAAGGTCGCGCCCGTGACCAGCACGATCGACTACGCCGGCGCGAGCTTCAAGCATGTGTTTCCGGGAAATTCGGTGACGGTACTGAGGATGAAAGCTCAATAACGCTCAGCCCTTCTTCGGCGGCGTCTTCTCGCTCGGCTCCTCTGGCTTGTGCCATCGCCGCGCCATCCAGTGGCCCACGATCGCCCCTGATACGCCCGCGCTGGCATAGTCCAGCGGCAGCGGCTTGGCGAGCCCGGCCAGGATGCCCGAGAGGTCGGCTGTCGCCGCGCCGGCCGGGTTGAGATACGCAGCAGCATATCCAGCCAGGCCGACAACGAGCGGCGGCAACCAATACCACCGCGCGGGCCGGTCGGGAAAATCAGACCCGACACGACCGGGCCGAAGAACGAAGCAAGGAATACGCCCGCCAGCGCCTGCTGCTTGAGTTCCGACTTCATGAACACCAGCACCAGCATCGCCGTGACGGCGAGTTGGATGCCAAGCGACGCGAGTTCATCCGTATCCGGCCACGGCGCCTCTTCCAGCATCTTGTCGCTGTAGCGGTCTTTGATCGTCCCGGCCGAATAGAGATATCGCAGCACCCACCAGCACGCGGCGATCAAGACCGTCAGCAGGAACATCTCGAACAGGAGCCTGACGAATAGCGATGTCGCGCTGCCGTGCGCCAGGCCCGCGAAGATCGTCGCCCGGCTCGACCCGCCGCGCCACGAGATCGCCGCCAGTCCGATCGCGGCCGCTGCCAGGCCGCCGTTGAACCGGATCGGCGCCGCCAGCAGCGTTGCGATCGCGACGCAGACCACGAACGTGATCAGCACCGCGAAAACGCTGGCCGCTGGCTGCTGGAGCAGGCTGTCTTCCTGCCCGCAGTGAACGGGAACACGCAGCATCACGCCGATGCCCCAGAATATCGCGAAACACACCACCGACGCGGCCGCCAGCAGAAATCGCGCCCGCTGATAAGAGTTGATCAGCGGCTGGGGCAGGGAATCTGGCGTTGAGTCGGTTGTCATTTGTTGGTGTATGCCGCGGCCGGGTAAGATGGCTCGCGCGGGGCAGACGATATCAGAACGGCACCGCGGAGCAAGCGATGGAATGTCTGCTGTCTGAAGCGGAAGCGTCAGCGCCCGCCCCGACCGGGGCGGGCGCTGACGCTTCCGCTTCAGATGAAACAATCGGTGCAAGTGGCGGCACGCCGCCGACACGATGGATACGCCATGAGCGAGACTCTCTTCCCCGACCTCCACGACATGAACGAACCCGCCGCGCCGCCGGTCCCTCCCAGGCCGATCGCCGGCGGCCCGTTCGCCTCCATTGCCATCGAGCGCAGTCTCGACCGTGTCCTCGACTATGCCGTTCCCGCGCCGCTGGTCACAAGCCTGCGCGTCGGCCAGCGCGTGAAGGTGCCCCTTGGTCGTGGGAACAAGCCCGCGGGCGGCTATGTCCTGAACATCTCGCCGAACACCTCCGCGCCGCCGGCGAAGATCAAGCACATCCTCGCCATCGACGACCAGCGCGTGCTCCTCCCGCGCAACCTGCTGGAACTCGCCCGCTGGATGGGCCGCTATTACTGTTGCGCTGGGCACGGTCATCGAGAGCATCATCCCATCCGCCGTCACGAAGAAAGTCGGCCTGGCCTATGCGACGATGGTCAGCCTCGCCAAGACATCGGCCGAGATCCAGCAGATTCTGGAGCAGACGAAGACCAAGAAGCGCCGGGCAATCCTCGCCCGGCTGCTTCAGCTCGGCGAAGGCAAATCCGAAGAGCTTTCGCACCTCGCGCGCGAATCCGGCGCATCGCCGCCGACGATTCGCAAGCTCGCCAAGCTCGGCATCATCTCCATCGCGCCTCGTGCCCGATTATCAGGAAACGGCCGACTCGGCCGTGATCCAGCGCTCGGCCGCCGATACGCAGTTGGCGCTCAACGAGGACCAGCAGAAAGCCTTCGACGATATTTTGCCTCGCCTGCCCGGCGGATTCTCGGTGAATCTGATCCACGGCGTCACCGGCAGCGGCAAGACCGAACTCTATCTGCGCTGCATCCAGGAGGTCGTCGCCGCCGGCCGGCGCGCCATCGTGCTGGTTCCCGAGATCGCCCTCACGCCCCAGACGGTCGCGCGATTCACGGCCCGGTTCGCGCGCGTCGCCGTCCTGCACAGTGGTCTCACCTCCGCCAGCCGCCATCGCTTCTGGCAGCAGATCGCCCAGGGCGACGCAGATGTCGTGGTGGGGGCGCGGTCGGCCGTTTTCGCGCCGGCGCCGAACCTCGGCATCATGGTCATCGACGAGGAGCACGAGAGCAGCTACAAGCAGGATACGGCCCCGCGCTACCACGCCCGCGACGTCGCCATCAAGCGAGGACAATTGGAGGGCATTCCCGTGCTGCTCGGCTCGGCCACGCCGTCGCTGGAGAGCTGGTGGCGCGCTGGAGCCTCGCACGTAGATGCAGAGAAATCGCCCGCCGCGCGAGCCAACTTCCATCTGCTGTCGCTGCCGCGCCGGGTCCGCGGCCTGAAGCTGCCCGAGGTGGAGCTGATCGACATGCGCCGAGAAGCTATGAGCCGTCCCGGCGTGCATCTCATCTCGCAGCGACTCGAGCACGTCCTGCGCGCCACCGTCGACGCCGGCCAGCAGGCCATCCTCCTGCTCAACCACCGCGGCTATTCCAGCTTCGTCTACTGCGCCCACTGCAAGGAGCCGATCAAGTGCCGCTTCTGCGACGTGACGATGACGTATCATCGCTCGGTCGGCGCGGCCGCCAAGGGTGCAACGTTTGAAGAGGGCCGTCACACCGGCCAGCTTCATTGTCACTATTGCCTGGCCGCCGACCCGCTGCCGGCCGGCTGCCCCGTGTGCAACCACAAGCTCTCGCTCTTCGGCCTCGGCACGCAGCGCGTCGAGGAGGAACTCGCGCGGCGATTCCCCGATATCCGCTTCGCCCGCGTTGACAGCGACACCATGCGCAGCTCCCGCGATTACGAGGCCGTGCTCGGGCAGTTCGGCAAGGGCGAGATCCAGGCCCTGCTGGGCACGCAGATGATCGCCAAGGGCCTGGATTTTCCTAACGTCACGCTCGTCGGCGTCATCAGCGCCGACACCGCGCTGTCGCTCCCTGACTTTCGCGCCGCCGAGCGCACCTTCCAGCTCATCACCCAGGTTGCCGGCCGGGCGGGCCGCGGCGACATCCCCGGCCGGGTCATCGTCCAGAGCTTCATGCCCGAGGACCCCACCATCCAGAGCGCCATCAAGCAGGACTACGCCCGTTTCGCCGCTGGGGAACTGCGCACGCGCGAGCAGGTGGGTTTGCCGCCCATCGGCCGGATGGTCCGCATCGTCGTGCGCGACCAGGACCTCGCCAAGGCCGGCGAATATGCCAGACAACTCGCCGCGGTGATTGCCGATGCCGCCAAACAGCTTCAGGCCGCCGGCCGCGCCGCCAAGTTGATCGTGAAAGGCCCGATGCCCTGTGCCATCAACCGCATCGCCGGCCACCATCGCGTGCAGATCGTCCTGCACGCGCCGGGCGCGGTTGAGCTGCAGGATGTTCTGACGATGGTGCGCAGGGGCGGCGGGTTTGCCATCACCGACCGCGTGGCGGTGGATGTCGATCCGGTGTCGCTGCTGTAGGTGCATAATCGATGCTGTCGCGGCGGCGGGCGGGATGGCAATGGCTTCGTTTCGCAGGGGAGCTTGCGCGGGAGAGGGAGTGGAATCCGCAAGGTCTGGCGCGGCGGGAGGTTGTGGGTCTGGGGCGGGGGGATTGGTGGGTTTGTTTCGCCGGCGATCACTTTTACCACGGAGGCACGGAGACACGGAGGCGTCGGCGGGCGCGGGGATTTCAGATTGGAGATTGGCGATTGGAGACTGGGGATTTGGGATTCTGGAGTCGGCGGTGAGGATGGGGTTGGGGAGGATCATGGTTGCTTTCGTTGGGGTTCTACAGATACCGGCGTGTTGTGCAAATCGGTTTGCGTGGGCGCAACATGGCGCAACACTGGTGGAGTTCTTGGCGGGGAAAGCGAGGGATCTGACTTGTGGGCCGGCCGATCTGCGCAACGCGCGGGTGAGGAGTCTGGGCCGGGCATGCGGTGGGCGCGGGGTTTGCTCCGGGTGTTGGGTGCGATGGGCAAAAGGGGCGGAGAGAAGGAGGTGGACCGGCTTTGCCTGATCCTGCTATCAGGCGGAAACTACTTGCGTAACCTGATCCCCTGCCTTTTAACCCCCTTCGCCTTTCCCCCTCCGCACTTCCAAGTCAAGCCGACAACTTCCGCTGGCGGTCCTGCCGCGCCAGGTACAGGCGATACCGGCTCTCCAATCCCAGCCACATCTCGGCCGAGGCACCGAACACATCCGCCAGCGCCAGTGCCGTTTCGGCGGTGATCTGCCGCCGCCCCTTGATGATCTCATTGACCGCCTGGATGGGCCGGCCCAGCTTCTGGGCCAGTTGCCGTTGCGTCCACCCGCGGGCGGTCAGCTCCTCCTGAATGCTTTCGCCAGGGAAAACAACCATGGCGGGTATCAGCGTCTGGCGCAGTTTCCGGTCGGCAAACGCGAACCTCATCGCCCGACATTATACACCAGTTCACGGAAAGGGTGAACAGGGACGAACTGACGAAGTGACGCAGGGTCCGCAAGAGGCCGCGCCGCAACTCCTCGATCCCGGCGCCGGCTCCCTGCGGCCTGTTGCGGACCGCCTCTTCCCCGACCACGCGAAACGGTCCGCAGCGCCGCCGACAATCTCGCGTGCGTTATCGTGCGGTGTCTGGCGGCGGCGTTGCGGACCCGGCACGACTGCCGGTAAGGTGGGATGTCCCCCTTCTCCCTTCTCCCCCTTCTCCCTTCCCGGTAAGGTGGGATGTCCCCCTTCTCCCTTCTCCCCCTTCTCCCTTCAGGTGGGATGTCCCCCTTCTCCCTTCCCCTTCTCCCTTCCCAGCGTGTCGGCCCCAGGGTCGTACCAGCACAGGTCCAGGGGATACGAGGAGCCTTCCGGCACGGTTGACGGGCCGCTGGCATGGAGGTACGGCGCGACGTCGCTCACCACCACCGTGCGCGAGGCGTATGCCGAGGCGCCATAGGCATCGGTTACCGTCACCTGCAGCGAATAGCCGTAGCTGTTGTTATCGGCATATGCGTGGCCGATCGAGCCGGGGCTGTTGTGCAGCGTCTGACTCGCCCCGTCGCCCCAGTGAATGCAGTACGTCAGCGGCCCATCGCCGCCGGGATCGACGGCCGACAGGCCCAGCGTGTACGTCGAGCCCTCCGAGACGCTCTCGTCGCCGGAGATGCAGACGGTGGGCGGCAGGTTGTTCACGCTGACATTGTACGTGCCGAGGACGATCTCGCTATCGGTGATCGCGTAGGCGCTGATCTGATACTGGCTGTAGTAGGCGTCGTAGGCATGCGAGTCGTAGGCCGGATTGTCCGTGAGGCTGGCGCTGGAGCCATCGCCGTAGTAGATGATTGGACGGGACACGGCAATCATGCCTCGCGCGTAAAGGGGGGCATTAACAGGTGGCGAACGAGTCATGTGCAGTCATGTCCCATTTTCGGTCTGCCCTATTTCGCCTCCACGCACACTCGCATCCCGTATTCGCTGCAGCGGCTTGCGGGGTCGGCGCGGCACCGGGCTTTGGAGCTGCAGCATTCTCCGGGCAGGTACCAGGATCCGCCTCGCAAGACATGGATTTCACGGAATTCGCGACCGCTCTTCACAAGAAGGCCATCGTTCATATCCCGCAGGTACTCGCACTCGTCCTCGCACCATTCCAGGACATTTCCGTGCATGTCGTACAGTCCCCACGCGTTTGGCGCGAAACCTCCAACCGCAACGGTCCTCCCCGGGCCGTCGCCCCTCTCGCCAGGGTCGCGGGGGAAATCCGAGCCGCCGTCGTAATTCGCTTGAGCAATGCTGATCGTGGGACCCGTATTGAAGAGCGTTGTCGTGCCGGCGCGGCAGGCGTACTCCCACTCGACCTCCGTGGGCAGGCGCACGGCGTAGCGCGTGCACTGGGAGAGCCGGCGGCAGAACTCCCGCGCATCATCCCACGACACTCCATCGACCGGGTTCTTCGCCCCCTTGAAGGTCGAGGGGTTCGCCCCCATGACCGCCTCGTATTGTTCCTGGGTCACCTCCGTGATGCCGATGAAGAAGGGTTTTTCGATAGTCACTTTGCACCAGCCGACGTGCCCCTGGATCACACTGAAGGCGCCCGGCTCGATGCGCCGAGGTCCATCGCCACCCCGTTGAACTCGATGCGCAGCCGGGGGCGCTGGCGCGTGGCGAGCGGGGGGCTCGCATCGAGCGGCCCGCCAGGCGCCAGAAATGCGCGGTCAGCGCCGCCCCAAGCGACACCAACACGCCCATAGCCGCAACGCCTGCCCACGGCCTCCGCGCCCCCGCGTCGGCTGGGGGCGCTGCATGCCCGATCGGCGTTCCGCACTCCGGGCACCTGTGCGGCGTGGCGCGCAGGTCGTAGCCGCAGAAGGCGCAGAGGCGGGCGCGAGCGCGCCTGCGGCACAGGGCGCGCCGCCTCATCCGCAGCAGCAGCCACAGCGCCGGCGTCGTCATCAGCAGCATCATCACGGCCCAGTGGGGCAGAGTTACGCTGGTCGTCCGCTTGTCAAAGCCAGAGTCCCGGAGATGACCCAGGTCCAGCTCAAAGCCCTTCCAGTACCAGGATGGCGACGAGCGATTGTTTCCCCGCGCATGGGATGCGGGGTACACTGCTACCGTGGGGGATGTGCGCAACCAGAGTTGGTCCGGTGCGTGATTGCGCCCGCGCTCCTCGGGATCGGTCGTGAAGACCGAGAGGACATCTGTCCCTGCCCAAAGGCCTCCGTTGCTCCATCGGAGCCCAATGTAGCGCGTTGTAGCCTTCCACGCGCCTCGCTTCTCCAGGATGCCGGGCCACTCGCGGACGATGTACAGGGCCGCGTTTTCGCGGTAGCTGCGCCACCAGCACAGAACCAGAAGCGGCGAGAGGGCGAGGCACAACGTCGCCAAGTACGCCAGCCGCCAACGCCAGAAGATCGCCGGCAACAGGATGCAAACGCCCGCCGCCAGCGGCAAGACCCACCAGCGATCAGGCAGCGTGTAGCGGGACTCCGTCCCGACATCGCGCCCCGCGTCGAGCCACTTCGGCTCCTCGACTTGACACGCCGCCAGGGCCGCGAGCGCGACCAGGGCCATCAGCGCCAGCGTGCATCCGCGCCAGACGCGGTTGACCACCACCGTTCGCGAAGGGCAAGCGGAGCGTGCCGTTGGAGGCCGACGAGACTGCAGAATACGGCCATTCACGGATTTTCCGCACCTGCCGCTCGGCGCGGCGACACCTTCACCGGAATCGCCGTCCCGCACTCGGGGCAGCGATCGGTCGAAGGCGCAGATCGTAGCCGCAGCGAGCACACAGACCAGCGCGAAGGTGCCGAGAGCGCCAGCGGCGAACTCGGGACGCAGTCCACAGCCCGGGGGGTGTCAGCAACAACGTGGCGGCAAACCAATGGGGCACGGTTACGCCCATGCTGCTCGTCTGATGCACCCCGCTCACGCGCTCCGTGCTCAGGTTCAGCTCGAACCCGCGCCAGTACCAGGCCGGATAGGCGGGATTATTGCCCGGGGCCAGACGGGCGGGATAAACCGACTCTCCCCGGAATGAGTACCACCGCAGGTGGTTCTCGGGATTGTACCAGTCGGTTACTCGGTCCAACGTCCTTCTGCTTAGGGCCTGCAAAGAAATAAACTGAACAAATTCACGGTCGTGGTGTGACTTGGTAGTTCCATTCTCCGTGGAATCGTTCCGGCTTGAGCTTGAGCCGGGACAGTTCCTCGTCGGTCACTTTCATATGGGTTTCGTACTGATTGGTATCCAGCGCCGCTTTGACGACCAGGCCCGACCTCGTCCTGGTCCCAGCGATCAGGCTGACGATGGCCTGATGGCTCACCAACGGCCGGCCCCGCCAGTTCTGCGTAATGAAGCTGAAGAGCCGATGTTCGATCTTGTTCCATTTGCTGGTGCCGGGCGGGAAATGGCAGACCTTCAGCCGCAGTCCCAGATCATCGGCCAACTGCTGCAAGGCCATCTTCCACAATCGGCTGCGGGAACTGTTGCTGCCGCCCCCGTCGGCCGTGATCAGCAGTTGCGTGGCGCGGGGAAGCGGCGGCTGCCCATCTCCCGCCACCATCGCCGGATGCTGTTGGCCGCAAACTGCGCTGTGTCGTGGTCGATGCCCACACTCACCCACCCCTGGTTGTTGAGGATGTCATAGACGCCGTAGGGAATGGCCTTGCCCAGCGTCGGGTCCAGAAAGTCATGAACGCGGACGGGCTCGGGCTGGCCCTGCGGATGCCATTCCCGTCCAGCATTCTTGAAATCTCCCACCAATTCCTTCTTTTTCGTGTCTACCGAGATCGCCGGCTGGTTGCCAGCCAGGAAGCGCCCAACCGTGTTGTTGATGTACTGGAACTGGGCGTTGCGGTCCGGGTGGCCGGCGCCTTCGCGGGTTTTGGAGTTGGCCTGAAGGCTGTAGCCGGCCTGGCGCAGCAAAGTCGCGACGGTTGGGGCGCTGACCGGGTGGCGTTGGCGGGTCAGCTCATCGGCCAGACGCCGCGTGCTCTTGCACGTCCAGCGCAGCGGCGATTCGGGATCGCCCCGCGTGGCCGGGTCAATCAGCAATTCCAACGCAGCGATCAGGTCCCGGTCCGTCTGCGACAGCGGCCGGCGGCCCCCGCCAGGCCGACGTACCCGCATCGCTTCGGCTTGACGAACGGAGGCCGGCAGCTCCAGTTCATGCAGGCCAGCCGTGATCGTCGTGCGTGACAATCCGCTGGCGTGGGCTACGCGGGTGACGCCACCCCAGCCCAGCTCCCGCGCTTCGGCCGCTGCCCATTGTCTTCGCATCCGTTCGTCCATCTCCGGCGCGAGTGTACAGTACATCCGACGAATCCGTTCGATCGCTCGTGCATCCTGCATCTATCCAAGATCGGGAAGGCACCGGCGAGTGTATCAACAATTGTCCAGTTTATTATTTTGCAGGCCCTAAACGGCGGAGTGCTGATCGCCGATCACGCGGCGGATTTTCAAACGCTGCGCGTACACAAAAGCCAACCCAAAGGCGATGTTACAGCCTGGGGGCAAACAGGCGAGTCCCGAAACAAGGGCAGTGGCACCCAAACCTACACAGTGGACGCCGCTGGATTCATCAACAGCAGCTCGCCTGGCGACGCCGACGACGAGGAGGGCGGCGCCTGTACGTTCGCCATTGCGGGCGGCAGGACTATCACAGGCACCTTCCTGTGCCATGACATTGACTTCAACGGCAGCCGAATTGGGTTTGCGTGGCCCGTCACATTCCAATTGACCAACAACGGACCTGTCGTGTCCACCGTGTGAGTTAACGCGCTGCTAAGGCCAAAACACCGTACTGTACGGAATTTCCCCGTGCGACGCCAGATAATTCCCAACCTCGCCCTTGTTTCAGTCCTTGCTGGCTGCGCGGGGACGGCCGTGAAAGAGTGGGAAACCAGCGCTGAGCATTGGCACAAGGAGTACCTGGCTGCAACGCAGAGAGCGTCTGACTATCAAACCCTGTCCAACGCCCTCCCGCCCGGTATAACGCGGGAAAAGGCCCATTCAGCGTCAACGCAAGCCATTGCCGCAGCATCCCTGGCAGCCGACCATGAAAAGCAGCTCTCCGGACTTGTCACAGCCCAGAAAGCCGACACTGCCGCACAGATCGGCAGGGCCACGGGCGCTGTTGCTGCCGCCGTACCTTTTCTCGCTCCCTATTCGACGGAAATTCAGTGGGGCGTTACGGCCATAGCTGCGCTGATCGCCTTCCTGTACCGCAACGGACGGGCGAAAGCCCTCATGCACCTGGATAACGCAACGACGGCAAGGGAAGCGGTTGGACCTGCTTGGACGGCGGAGGAACGAGCGCAGATTCAATTGATTCAGGGTGACAAGACCACCGACGCCCTCAAACGATTGGGGATTACATGAACATCCTCGCGCAGATCAACGCGGCCGAAATGATCGAGATTATTGGCCTGATTGTGCTGCCAGTGTTTGGCGCAGCGATCACAAGCGCTATCTGGATGTCGAAACGATTCACTCGTCTGGAGGACCAAATAGCCGATCTGCCCTGCGTCAAGCATCCCAATGTCTGGTGCGACAGTTGCAGATTCAAAGCCTCTGCACAGGCATAGAGAGGCCACGATACACGCAGCTTGACCGAGTCAACGAAAATGAAATAAGGAGTCCCAATGATCGAAAGAACCGTAACGATTGGAAACCACAGCTATCTCCGACCCACACCGCGACACCGCCTCCAGCTTGCCGAATCAGCCCACGCCTGGCAAAAACAACGCCTGGCCGACAACCTCCGTTTCTCCGGCATTGATGGCGATGACATGTTGGATGAGCTTGAGCAGTTCGACGTGGACAACGATCCCACCGAGAATGACATCATCGCGTATTGTAATGGCGGGATGGGAACAGTGGAAGCCCTGGAGCTTGCCACCGAAAACAACGACGACTTGATCGCTGAGCTGTTTGAAGCTGGCGAAGCGAAAAATATCGTGCGCGAGCTGTACGGCTGGAAATTTGAGACGCAGTCCAAGGGCAAGAGGCGAAGCGCCAAGGCAGAGAAGCCCGCCGATGTTCCGCCGGAAGATGGCAAGACCGATACGCGGTGCTGGGGCGATGCCGCAACGGCAGACTCGCCGCCCTCTGGCGATAAGCCTGACCTGCGCACGTGGGAATCTCCGGGCCCTTTTCCGGTAACGACGACACCGACGACCCAGACTCAGACTCAGACCCAGACTCAGACTCAGACTCAGACGACGTCACCGACGACGGAAGCGGAAACCGTGGGAGTGTAAAGACGGACTGGCCAGACGAAGAAGCTTATTGGATTGAGCACAATTGGCCACAGATAGGCGACCCTTTCGACCTGCCTTGTGAAGAGTGGCGCGCAAGGATCGCCGCGATGCACGATATCAACATGATGACCTGTGGCCACTGGTACACGCGGGAATACCAGAGCAGGCGAAAAGGGATGAAGGTCATTGAGGAGCTTGTGAAACGTGCCCAGCGTGGTAGATGAAATGATCGACGCTGCCGTTGCGGAAGTGGAATCGTCTGCCGCCGCTGGAGTGCGCCACGCTGCCGAGACGTTCGCAGGTATGCTCCGCTCTGCCATCCATACCGTCAGTGGTGAAACCGCCAGTAGGATCACGGTCAAGGACACGTCGCGGAACAACCGTCCGGAATTCACGGTTGACGTGCCTTGGCCCTGGAAGCCGAACGAATTTGGGTACACCTGGCTACCGCATTCCCAAAACCGCAGGCATCGCGAACGCCAGAAAGCTGACACAATGGGCAGAGTCCAAACTGGAACCGCCCGGTATGTTCCTCCAAAGCCCATCGTCCGGAAAACTCTCGCCAGTTTCCGCCAAACAGCGGTGGGAATCATTGCGGGAGGGACTTGACCATGGCGTTGCAGATTTTAAGCCTCTGCACAGGCGTTGTGCCGCAAGTGTACAGTGTTGCCGCCCACACCGTCAAGGGAGAAGTCCATGGCTAAGGGAAGCAATGCCAAGGGCGGAAGCGTGGTCGTGCCCTTCACAGCGGACACCCAAGGCGTGCGCAACGTGCGCAGGAAGTCAAGCAGATCGCCCAGCAAGTCGGCCAGACGAAAGTGGTGCTGAAAGTCACTGCTGACGCTGGCGAAGCCAAAGCCATTGCCGACCGCCGTATCCAATCTTTCACAGATAGCCAACAGCGACAAGCAAATACCACTCTGGCCCGTGCGCAGGTTGCCGCGCAGGGCTACGATCCGAACAAGGTCTTCGGGATTGACAAAGAGGAAAAGGCATTCCAGAAGTTCCTCGCTGATGAGAAGAAGCAACAGAACAAGCCGGGCATCATGGAGGCCATCGGGAGCAAGCTGGGAATCAGTCCGCAAATGCTGACCGGCGCGGGGATGGCCACGGCTGCAATCGCTGGCGTCAACCTCGCTGCCAACTCGCAACTCGCTTACGCCACGACGTATCGCCAATAAGACCGCGCTATGACGTTCGGCGGCGCAAACGCCCAGGTCGGCCACCAGGTTGCGGGAGAGCTTGCCCGTGTCGAGGAAAGCCGCGCCGGTATCGGCCGAGTCATCGAATGGATTCCCATTGCTGGCCAAATCTTCGCGAACGAACTCAACAAAGCGGCCGAGTCCGCCAAAGCCCTCGGCGAAGCGCACAAGATGGTCGTTACGGATGCCCGCCAGTTGTCCGTGACTTTCGCGGCGGTCAAGGGCAATCCCGTCGAGGCGATGAAGCTTGAGCATACGTTTGCTGTCGAGGATAAGCAGGCGCAGATACTTGAAAAGGCCAAAGGAATGGGGCTGGCCGAAACGGAAAAGGACCGGCAGGGACTCGCCAACCTCCCAACCACCCAAGCCGAAATCACCAAACAAAAGGCTTTCGCCGATCAGCGCATCGCCGAGATTCAGAAGGAAAAAAGCGAATACGACAAACAGCACATCAGCACCGAATACGAGGATGCGCAGTTTGAAAAGAAGATCGGTAAATGGACGAGGCGCAAAGAGCTTCTCGGAATGCAGGAGAACATCTTCGGTGATAAGGGACTGAAGGTTGTCCAGGGCGAGCAAGAGAAAATCAACGCATCACAATTTGAGGCACAGAAGTTCGGCATCGCATCCGGCACCGCAACGGCAACCCTGACCGGCCGCGCAGCGTCAGCACGTTTTGATCGTGACCCAACCCGAGCGTTGGCCGCTGAGATGGCGGGCGAACGGGTTGCGAAAGAGGCTGAGTGGAAAGCTCGTCTTGCTGCTATTCCCGAAGGTTCTGAGCGCTACAAGCTGGAAGAAAAGCGTGTCGCGGCGGAGAACGAGGCGCTCGGATCGAAACAAGCCCTTCAAGCCCAGCAGTTCGCCGAGAATCCTGGCATGGCCGTCATCACTAGCGCTCGTGAATCGCAGGGAAGTTTTGGACTTGGCCCGCAGGCGCAGACGGCAATCCTGACAAACATGAATGAGCAATTTACCGAGATGGTCAAGT
Organism: uncultured Phycisphaerales bacterium; assembly: GCA_963836515.1. Taxonomy (GTDB): domain Bacteria; phylum Planctomycetota; class Phycisphaerae; order Tepidisphaerales; family Tepidisphaeraceae; genus CAWIJX01. The sequence continues at coordinate 1,048,375 of CAWIJX010000003.1, read as the reverse complement.
TGATGACTGCCCTCCTGGCTGCCGCTAAGAACTGAACTGAGGCTGTATGACACTCGACTGGAATCTCATTTCAGGATCGTCCGGAACGATTGCCGGAGATGGCTCGCGATTCACCATCCCGGTCAAAGTCAACGGTCTTGACGTTGCGCCTGGCAACACTTTTGTGTACCGCGCCCTCACCGCTCCCGGAATTCCCAAGGTTGGCGATCTTCACCCGAACACAAGTCTTCAACAGACCCATCCCAAGTACATCTGCGAGCGCAGGGACTTCAAAGCGTTTCTCAATTCCACAAGCTCCGCGATTATCGACCTGACTTATTTGCGAGTTGACGGCTGCAAGCGGTGGGTGAACGGGAACGTGGTGAACGAACAAACGCGATTCTCGTGGGACGGCGAAAAGCTGCTTGTGAAGTACAAGAAGGGAGCAACCGGATACCCAAGCGACGCGGTTGGAACGAACGGCGTGATGGGCGCTGTGGTCAAATTGAACGTCTTGATTCCTCACCAAGTTCTTGAGTTTGAAAGGTGGGAACAGTACGCGGATTCTGACGGGCAGGCCAAGTGGCCCGTGAGTTACGGCGGGTGCTTGAATTCAGATACTTGGCAGACGTTCGGCGAACGCATGTGGGTGTGTGAGGACATCTCCACGGCGGACCTGGATGAATTTGACGAGCTTGGCCCAACAGCCCGGAAGTGGCACAAGCGGCACTACAGATTTTCGACCTTCCAGCCCATGGAAAACATCGTGAGCAAGGCACAAGATCCAATCGCCCTCTACACTGCGCCCAACACGACCCAACCGCCCACGGACATTGACCCTCACGCTGATGGGTTCAATACCTCGCCCGGTTTCGCGACTCAGGGAAACGGCTGGCGACAAGTTGAACTCGCCAAGACTCAAGCTTACGCAAATCTGAATCTCCCAGTGGTTTTTGAATAATGTCCTTCGCTTCCGAACCAACTTCGCCACGTCCCACGGCCGCAGAACCGCACGGTCATCGCCGTCAAATCGAGCGCGTGAATGGTCTTGCCTCAACGCTTGACGGTCTGCGCCAATTCATAGGCGCAACTTCGCCAACCCACCGACGAACCCACGGGTGGTGACAACACCCGCACCGTGAAAATCCACGCCAACGCCGCAGGAGGCGGATTCTACACGGGCTATTCCGTCACGGACCCATCGGACGCCGTTGGTGACGAGAACCTCGCCGAACCGGAAGGCAGAACCGTAGCAAGTGAGGAAGATGTTCTGATCGTCAACGCCGAAGAAGATGGTTTTCCGACCCATTGGCTGGCCGCCAACACCTTCGCCATCGGCCGTGTCATCGGCATTGATCCGGACGGCAAGGAAATCGTGGAGATTACCAACGGAACTGCCCGGACGGCTTCCCCATCGACACTGGGCAGCAGCAGCGAGGGCAGCGAGACGGCCGACGTGAAGGCGTGGGACCGCAATGCTGTCACGACCGGCGACACGTACGGCGACTGCCCAGTTGAAGTGTGGATTACCTCGCGCGTGGTCTATGACGAGAATAGCGCGGAGACGTTGTTTGGTTTCGCTCGCAAGCTCACCTTCGATGCGAGTGGCCGACTGATCGCGATCGGCGCTGAAAGCCGTTACGAAATCGACTCTCCGCAACCCTGCACATCGTGACGCATGCACCTGATGAAGAATGCCACCGGAGGACACCTTACCCGTGAGAGCGGCGGACATCTCGCGCTCTGCCCCTGTCCAGCCTGTACCATCCGAACGCCCAAGACCATGCTGGTCACGCTCTCCGGAATCATCATATGCACCGACCCCGTTTGGCGCGCCAACGGAGACACTTGGCAATGCGACAGCGGCGGCGCGGACGGGACGTACTGCCTGCGCTGGTCCGGGCAGGATTCCTACTACATATGCCGTTGGGAGGCCATTGTGCCAAATCCGCTCACCGGCCGGATTTGGTCACCCGATGGGCATGAGACCGCGTTTCCTGCCACGATGAAAATCGTCTTGAGCCAGCGATGGGGCGTGTCGATTGACCTTGCGCCCGCCGGATCATCGTGTAACGCGATTTTGTTTCAAGAAAATCCTCTCAGCATTTGGGATTGCACCGGCCGGACGGCCACGAACGTTTACACCACCGGGCCATGCTCAAACGTTTTGCAAGGCTACGGTGGTTCTGCTGTAATCACACCCAACGCATGCTGATTCGACTCGCCCATTGTCATCGGTGCAAACACCGCCAGCACGGTTGCGCCGGGCCGTGCCTATGCATGCTGGACAGCCAGGACATCCTCATCAACGCCCGCGACGGCACCTGCCCGGATGATCGCTTTACGCCCGGCATCGGCGATGCTCTCGCCACGCTCTTCAACTGGATGGGCATTCCCGCCCTCATCGCCCGGTTGGTCCATCGGCCGTGTGGATGCAAGGCCAGGCAGGCGAAGATGAATGACCGCTGGCGAGGTCTTGGGCAATGGCTCGCGGGATTTCAGCCCTCACGCCTTTGATCCGTGTTACACGGGATTTCAGCCTTGACACCGTGTAAAGTCGGTTTCATTTACGATTTCTTGACTATCTGCTCGCAGGGTGGAGTATTCGCTTGCAAAGCTTCCCGTGCATGTCGTGCAGGCCCCAAGCGTTTGACCCCAAGCTCCCGACCGCCAATGCCTTCTCTCGATTCAGGCCTTTCGCACCAGAGGCATAGGCGAAGCTGCCGTCGTAGTTGGCCTTGTCCGCACTGATTGTGAGGCCGGTGTGAAACGCGGTTGCCGTGCCGGCGCGACAGGCGTATTCCCACTCCGCCTCCGTGGGTAGGCGCACTGCCCTGCTCGTGCGCCCGGACAGGGCGTCGCAGAATTGCCGGGCGCTATGCCAAGAGACGCCGTTGACCGGATTTTTCGGCGATCGAGTAGCCGATGGGTTGATTCCAGTGATTGCCTCGTACTGCTCCTGCGTCACTTCGGTGATGCCCATGTAGAAGGGACGGGTGATCTCGACGCGGTGCTGCGTTTCGTCGTCGGCTCGGCCCTGCTCATCCGCTGGCGACCCCATCGTAAAGGCACCGGGATCGATGCGCATCAGTTCCATGGGGACGCCGCCGCAGTCGATGCGGAGGGTGGCGCGCCCGTCCGGCGCACAGTGGCCGCCGCCAGGGCATGCACGGGCGCAGGGTCTGAAGGAAGCCTTTCTGGATCGGACGGCGGCAAGCTGACCAAAAGGGCCACCGTGGCGCCGAGGATTCCGATGGGACCTATTGGCGCGAACAACACCGAACACCAGCGAGGCTCGGGGCGCGGCGCGACGTCGGCGTGCCGCATTCGGGACAACGTCCGCTGCTAGCTCGGAGATCATACCCGCAGCGCAGGCACAGACCCCGCACCCACCGCCCGCGAGCCCGCGCCGCATTGCGCAGTTGCCGAAGCCCTGGCATGCCAACCGCGATGGTGAGGGCCAGGAGGAGCCAGCATGGCGCAGCCACCTGTAACGCGTACGTATCCAGGGCTCCACGCTGCGCCAATTGGCCGGCAGCAGCCGTGGACACGGATGACAGGGCTGATCCCTGCGTTGACGCGACAGGCCGCGGCTCTTCCGGGGCACAATATCGCAGGTAGTCGCAGCCGAAGGTGCGCCATCCGTCTGCCGTCCGGCCGAACGATAGATTCCATCGGTCGGAGGGCTCCGGTCTCAAGGGCGTGCAATACCATTTGTCGGCGGTCACATGCTGCCCTTGCGGTCGATGACAGAGCATGCGCGATCGCGATACCCAGACGCGCCCGGCACGAAGGGTGACACGGTCAGTTTGCAGCTCCCATACCATCTCTCCCGCATAATAAACGGATCCGACGGGATAGCGCAAGCCGCTCGCTCGGTATGCGTGCCGTCTGAGGCCGATCTGATACGAGGTGCTCGCAAACCAGCCTGCGGCGATACCGCACGCCAAGAGGAGGATGGCCACGTCGGAACTCCAGAGTAACATCATCTTCAGGCGGCGCATGGTACCGGTTGCTCATGTGTCATAGACGACGTCGAGGGCAATATCCATCTCCCATGGGCAGGCCCTCCAGAAATCATCGGGGTCCGTGGTGAGACGGGTTAGAACTGAGAAATGCAGGATTGCACGGCCCGGGCTTTTTGATACGAACCACATTGAAGCGATGGAGTTGCCGGGACCGATGTCCCCGTCATTCTCCAAGTAAAGGTCATACATGGTATCGCTGGAGGAGGTCACAAGCACCCTCTCCACGACACCGAACTGCCCTTGTGGCACGGGGATCTCCAAGTGTCCGCCATCAGCGTGGAACGGGGGCGGCATAAGCCCCTGGCGCAGTGCCGCCTCGATGCGCGTGCGTGTTTCGTCGTCGGGCGCCGCCGCCAGGGCCTGCCTGTACAACGGCTCAAGCTCGCTGTAGCCCGTGAGCCAACGCGCCAACGTGTCCTGTGCGTTCTGTCGCGTGTGGAAGTTGTTGGCGCCGCACAGTGCGACTTGCGCCTGCACCTCCAAGGGAGTCGGCTTGGGAAACGTCGCGGGCGCCCGTGAGAAGTACAGTGGCATATCCTGAATCGTACCGCGCAACATCGGGGTCGGCGACGTATGCCGGGCCAGGCGCGTTTGCAGGAGGGCCGGCGATCATTACCTCGATGGTTTCATCGCCCTCGTTGTACGCATCGTTGTACGGCTTGAGCTCGATGGAGACGGTGCTGCTGCCGGCGGGAATCGTGACGTGGAAGAGGTTGTCTCCGTTTGCCGTACACCGGAATCCGCCTTCGAGAATGCGGTAGTCGTGCGCTTCCGCCTCTGGAACGCCCCTCACGATGGAGGAGTTGTCGAGCGACACCCTTGCGGTTCCGCCCACCGCAAACCAGACCGTGAGCGGATGCCCGACCTGGATTGGCCCCAGCTCGCCATACCGCTCGATGTCCACTGTCGAAGCCGTTTCGTCGAGTTCCCCGGCTAAGGGCCTGCAAAATAATAAACTGGACAATTGTTGATACACTCGCCGGTGCCTTCCCGATCTTGGATAGATGCAGGATGCACGAGCGATCGAACGGATTCGTCGGATGTACTGTACACTCGCGCCGGAGATGGACGAACGGATGCGAAGACAATGGGCAGCGGCCGAAGCGCGGGAGCTGGGCTGGGGTGGCGTCACCCGCGTAGCCCACGCCAGCGGATTGTCACGCACGACGATCACGGCTGGCCTGCATGAACTGGAGCTGCCGGCCTCCGTTCGTCAAGCCGAAGCGATGCGGGTACGTCGGCCTGGCGGGGGCCGCCGGCCGCTGTCGCAGACGGACCGGGACCTGATCGCTGCGTTGGAATTGCTGATTGACCCGGCCACGCGGGGCGATCCCGAATCGCCGCTGCGCTGGACGTGCAAGAGCACGCGGCGTCTGGCCGATGAGCTGACCCGCCAACGCCACCCGGTCAGCGCCCCAACCGTCGCGACTTTGCTGCGCCAGGCCGGCTACAGCCTTCAGGCCAACTCCAAAACCCGCGAAGGCGCCGGCCACCCGGACCGCAACGCCCAGTTCCAGTACATCAACAACACGGTTGGGCGCTTCCTGGCTGGCAACCAGCCGGCGATCTCGGTAGACACGAAAAAGAAGGAATTGGTGGGAGATTTCAAGAATGCTGGACGGGAATGGCATCCGCAGGGCCAGCCCGAGCCCGTCCGCGTTCATGACTTTCTGGACCCGACGCTGGGCAAGGCCATTCCCTACGGCGTCTATGACATCCTCAACAACCAGGGGTGGGTGAGTGTGGGCATCGACCACGACACAGCGCAGTTTGCGGCCAACAGCATCCGGCGATGGTGGCGGGAGATGGGCAGCCGCCGCTTCCCGCGCGCCACGCAACTGCTGATCACGGCCGACGGGGGCGGCAGCAACAGTTCCCGCAGCCGATTGTGGAAGATGGCCTTGCAGCAGTTGGCCGATGATCTGGGACTGCGGCTGAAGGTCTGCCATTTCCCGCCCGGCACCAGCAAATGGAACAAGATCGAACATCGGCTCTTCAGCTTCATTACGCAGAACTGGCGGGGCCGGCCGTTGGTGAGCCATCAGGCCATCGTCAGCCTGATCGCTGGGACCAGGACGAGGTCGGGCCTGGTCGTCAAAGCGGCGCTGGATACCAATCAGTACGAAACCCATATGAAAGTGACCGACGAGGAACTGTCCCGGCTCAAGCTCAAGCCGGAACGATTCCACGGAGAATGGAACTACCAAGTCACACCACGACCGTGAATTTGTTCAGTTTATTTCTTTGCAGGCCCTAAGGGAAGGTCGGTTGAGACGAATCGCACATGCACCGGGTTGCGGTGAATTTGCACTGCCGCCTGTCCGTTCTGGACGAGTACCCCGGCCAAACCGCCGATGGTCAGCGTGGCGATCTTGTCGGTGATTGGGTCGTTGGCAGCCGGCGTGAGTATCGCCGTGGCGCTCGTGCTCCCACCCGGCGTGAACGTGAACGAGCTGACATCCATCGTGTAGTCAGTAGTCGGCGTCGCCGTTCCGCTCATCGCGTAGTAGACGCACAGCGTCGGCGAATCGCTGGAGATCGGGCCGGAGATGCTCGCCATGAACGTGCCGGTGTCCGGCCCCGCCTCCGACGCGTTCGGGTCCGTCGCCGATACGCTGACGGAGAGCAGGCTGGCCGAGAAGTTGTACGTCCTCAGGGGCCACTGCTGCGAGCCATTGGTTGCGTACAGATGTACTGGCACCGTCCACGTGCCCGCGCCGGAATTGAATGTCATGTCGCCCGAGGAAACCGAGAAACACGTCCAGGCGCACGGATACCACGGGGCATCGGCCGGGCTGTTCACGCTGGTGGTGTTGGTCAACGAGCAGCAGGTCGTGTCGGCCGGGCCGCCGTGGTTGATGTACACCTTGGTCACGCCGTTGTCGTTGGTGTCGTAGTCGCTGCGGAGTTTCAACGCGCCGCTGATCATCACGTCGGCCGGCAATGATGTCACGCAAGTGGAGCCGTCGCCGGTGATCTGGTAATAGCCGCCGCCCGAAGCGCTCGACGACGCCGGGCCGACGCCCACGCTGATCTGATCGCCGTTGAACGTATACGTGCCATCCTCATCGCTGGCGGAGATGGAGACGCAGGAGCACTGGCCGGATGGCGTCCTGAACCTGTGATACACCCGGCCGACATCGCCGCTGACGGTCTGCGTGTCCGAGCCGTCGCCCCAGTTGATGCTGAACGTCAGCGTGTCGGCCCCGGGGTCGTACCAGCACAGGTCCAGAGGATACGATGAGCCTTCGGGCGCGGTGGTCATTTGCTCAGACACTCCACTGCGTGTTTCAGTTGATCGCTGCCCGGCCCGGGCGGCTCGCTCGCCAAACGGTTCTTCGCCACACGCAGCAGTGATCCGCTTTCGTCCAGGCACCGGGGAATCGAGTCGAGGACCTCGTTCGACCCGCTTGCGAGCATCTTCGCGAACGCTGCCTCGACTCTCGGATTCGCCGGCCCGAGATATCCAAGTAACCGTATCGCGCCGCGCTGAACCGCGGGCGGCGCGGCCGAATCCGTCGCGCGGGCGAGAATGGCGGGAATATGCTCGTCATCCAGAATGTGATCGCAGAGCAGCGTGGCGGCGTACCGCGGGATGTTCCCCCATTCGGCGGCCCCCCACAGTGCGAGTGCCGCGTCCAGACGCGCCACCCCGGCGCCGTCCGCAATCCATAGGATTGTCGCTGCGGTCGCGCCCAGGCATTGCGGCGGGTCAACCGGCGCCTTGAGCACGGTCGCCAGCAGAGCAGTATCTGCTGGTGTAAGAGGGATGCGCCTGGCCGCGATTCCGATCGCAAGGAGAGCGAACCGCACTCGGGTAAGGGCCACGGCGCCGCCCTGGCGCAGGGCAGTCTTTGATTGCCTGGCGTGCCAGATCGAGACCCCGTGCGCGCGTGTTGGAAAAGGCCGCCCAGATCAAGATGCTCTGGGCCGCGCCTGGATGGTCGCGCCAGGGGTTTTCGCTGCTCAGTAGCTTCGCATAATCCGCTTCCAAGCTGGCCAAGATCTCGGGGGAGGGCGGCGCGGGTGCCACAGCGGCGTCAAGGAGCCGCCCTAGGTACTGCCGTTCGGGATTGCGACTTGATCGAAACGTGCGGATCGCCTCCCGGACGACTGGGTTGTCTTGCGCCCCTCCCCGAACATCGCAATCGCGCGGGTCGCCGTGCCCGCCAGGGGCCTGGTCAACTCCCAATAGATCTGCCTTGGCACGGATGGACCCAGCATGCGCAGTGGCCGTTGGGGGGCCGCCTTCGCAATAATAGATGAAACGACTTCCTCCGTGTGATCGCCAAGCTTCGCGTGCCTCAAAGCGACCCGGGAGCGGATGTCCTCGTCGGGCACGAACAGCTCTGGAACCGCGTTGCGTAGCGCAAGGCGGCTCTGCGGGGCCACCGGCCGCACCGGAGGCACGCCGCCCGGCTTTTCGTTTGCCTTCGCGCTTTCTGGGATCTTGTTCCCGGCGCCCAGGGGCTCCCGCGAGCCCAGTAGCGATCGATTTGGCAAGGTGAGCAATAGCAGAAGGATGGAGAGAAACACTGCCGCGAGACAGAGCGTGCCTGCCACGGCTGACTTTCGCGTGGGCATCTGGCGCTCGGGTCCTCTGCCACATTCAGGGCAGATGGTGGGGGAGGCTCTCAGGTCGTATTCGCACCAGGGACAGAGTCCAGGGCGCCGTCGGCGATCCTCGCGCCGACGCCGTGTCAACCACACGAAAGGCCAGGCGCTGAATACAACGATGATGAACCAGCACGGCACGCCAACGCCCTCGGCGACCGGTCGCCAAGGTGCCTTCGCTGGGATATAGGTGCGTTCAAAGCCCAAGAACTGCCACCGCACTGCTTCGCGCCGAAAGCCGAATGCGTGCCAATCAGGGACGCCAACAGGCTGGACGACGAATTCCCGCGCCGGTCCCGATCCGAAGAGCGCAAGCCTCTCGCGGTCAACAGGCGAGGTGTCCTGGGACCAGTACACGCGTCCGAAGTCCAAGGAGTACCATCTCCTTATCTCTGCCCGACTCGAGGGCGCGAGATGCCAGGTCGTGATCGTGTAGCGACGGTAGCAGCTCGGGATTGACGCGGCGAGGGTCCCAACGGCCAAAGCCGCGCTGGTCCAGCGGAAGATGGATAGCGCACAACATCGCAGTTGCTCGCCGAGCCGGGCCATTATGCGCTCTCCTGATAGACCATATGGTAGATCTGCTGGGACTGAGAGTCCTGCACCCAGGTGTTGGTATTCAGATCCCAAACGTAGCAGGTTGAACGAGACGGTGAACAGTTTGAGGCCGGTGCTGCGAAACGGCGCGATCCAGACCCAATAGGGCCCACTACCCGGCAGCACCCACTGATTGGGGGGAGACGGTTCCCCGTCGTCGGAGCGCAAGGTCGCGTCGGCGCTGCATGAGACGGACAGCTGCCACCGAACGAGTAAGGGGTCGGCGGCAGTCAATCGCTGGTAGACGGTCACGGCATTTTCCTGCGCCTGTAAGGCGGCAGGCGCCCAAAGGCCCAGATCGTCCCGCAGAAGTGACAGAACAGCCCCGCGCAAATACCTGTTGCTCCGATATGGGTCGAGGAAGGTAACGACCACGCTCAGGTAGTCTCTTGCCCACGCGACAAACTGGTCGTGAGCAGCGATTCTCTGGCCCGGCCTTGGACTGTCCAGAAGCCCAAGTTGAGTAAGCATCTGCTCCTGTGTCGGCGGATTGGCGCACCTGCTGCACAAACGTTTGGTTCTTGTAGGTGATCGCGTACAAGCTCATTCCGGTGACGTTCAGTGATTTCAGGTTGGCCGTGGCCTCACCTGCGGCCGCGGTGTACTGCTGCGGCTCGTCGGTGTTGACTACCTGCAGGACGATTGTCTCAGTCTGTTCGTACTCGTAGTCGTTGACCGGCGTCAATGTCAGCGCAACGGATGGCTTCCCATCCGGGATGTCGATGCTGAACAGCTCGTTAACGCGGTTCGCTCCAGTGTAATCCGTATTCTCGGGCGAATATGTCCCATCAGCGTTTTCGATGCCCGGTGTGGCCGAGCCACTGAGTGAATAGTACGCCGTCAGGTCACCTGTCGTATTGCCTGTCCGCGTGAACGTGAAGATCGCAGGGCGACAGTTGTCTTCGGACGCGTCACTCTGCGTGGCCACCACGCTCACGACCGGCAGCGGAAGTCCCACGATCACCGCCTCAGCCGTGGTTGCGGCGCCCGCCGCAACTGTCGTTGGGACGCTTAGCCCCATTATGGCTGTCTTATCCTCGGGGCTCTTGCCGTCGGGCGTCAGCGTGGCCGTCGCGCTCGTACTCCCTCCCGGCGTGAACGTAAACGAAGCCGTGCTCATCGTGTAGTCAGTGGTCGGCGTTGCCGTCCCGCTCATCGTGTAGTAGACGCACAGCGTCGGCGAGTCGCTGGAGATCGGCCCGGAGATGTTTGCCGTGAACGTGGCCGTATCCGGCCCGGCCTCCGACGCATTCGGGTCGCTGGCGTACACGCTGACCGACAGCAGGCTTAGTGAGTAACTATACGTCCTCAGGCGCCACTGCTGCGAGCCGTTGGTCGCGTACAGGTCCACCGGCACGGTCCAGGTGCCCGCGCTGGAGTTGTACGTGAACTCGCCGACGGCGAAGTACGTCGAGGCGCAGGTCGTGGGGCAGGGCTGATACCACGGCGCATCGGCGGGGCTGTTCACGCTGGTGGTGTTGGTCAACGAGCAGCAGGTCGTGTCGGCCGGGCCGCCGTGGTTGATGTACACCTCGGTCACGCCGTCGTCGTTGGTGTCGTAGTCGCTGCGGAGCTTGAGACTGCCGCTGATCTGCACGTCGGATGGCAGCGACGCCACGCAGGTGTAGCCATCGCCGGTGATCTGGTAATAGCCGCCGCCCGAAGCGCTCGACGACGCCGGGCCCACGCCCACGCTGATCTGGCTGCCGTTGAACGTGTACGTGCCATCCTCATCGCTGGCGGAGATGGAGACGCAGGAGCACTGGCCGGATGGCGTCCTGAACCTGTGATACACCCGGCCGACATCGCCGCTGACGGTCTGCGTATCCGAGCCGTCGCCCCAGTTGATACTGAACGTCAGCGTGTCGGCCCCGGGGTCGTGCCAGCACAGGTCCAGGGGATAGGAGGAGCCTTCGGGGACGGTGGACGGGCCGCTGGCTCCGAGCGTCGGCGGCACGTCGTTGACCACCACCGTGCGCGAGGCGTACGCCGAGGCGCCATAGGCATCCGTTACCGTCACCTGCAGCGAATAGCCGTAGCTGCTGTTATCGGCATATGTGTGGCCGATCGAGCCGGGGCTGTCGTGCAGCGTCTGACTCGCGCCATCGCCCCACTGAACGTAATACGTCAGCGGACCGTCGCCGCCGGGATCGCTGGCCGACAGGTTCAGCGTGTACGTCGAGCCCTCCGAGACGCTGTCCGCGCCGGAGATGCAGACGGTGGGCGGCAGGTTCGTCACGCTCACATTATACGTGGCATCGTAAGTGCCGCCATCCGTCACCGCATGCGCCGTAATCTGGTACTGGCTGTAGTACGCGTCGTAGGCGTGGTAGTCGTAGGCCGGATTACCCGTGAGGCTGGCGCTGGCGCCATCGCCGTAGTAGATGACCCATTGGCGGATGGTGTTGTCGCTGCCGGGCTGAGTGGCCGAAAAGGTAAAGCACGTTTGCGCGCCTTCATCGACTGAATTCGAGCCGGAGATGGTCAGGACCGGCGTGACGTTGTTGACGGTGACATCGCGCGTGACGGTGACCGAATCGCCGCCGTTGTCGGTGAGCGTGGCGGAAAGCTGGTAGGTCCCGTCGGCCGGGTAGGTGTGCTGCAGGGAATTGCTGTAATTGCTGCCGGAGGCGCTGTCGCAGGAGCTGCATGAATCGCCCCAACTGACGCACGCGCCGTTGAGCGAATTGATGCCGTCCCAATATCCCGAGAGGCTCAAAGTGTAACATGAGCCCTCATCGGGCGATCCGGAGTCGCTGAGGCTCAGCGTGGGCGCGGCCGATGAGACGTTCACGGAGACGCCGTTGGCGTTGTACGTGCCTTCGCAGTCGGTGACGCTGAAGACGACCGTGTAGGAGCCGCTGTCGAAGGTGTGAGAGGCCGATGAATCGTACGCGGACGGACAGGAATATGAGCCATCGCCCCAGGCGATCTGCCGGGCGGTGATCTCGTTGTCCGCGTTGTTCACGCCGATGGAAGAGATCACCGGTGCCGAGAGCAGCCGGCGGCTTTCCAGGGGTTCCGAGCATTCATGCGGCAAGAAGCGGACGCGGGAATCCGTGCTCCTGTAGCGTGCCAGAACCGAATGGACTGCCGAGCGAAGAACGCGATGCAACCTGCGCAACGAGAGAAATGACATGACCGACTCCTTCCCAGGGGAACCGGCTCGGAGGCAGGAGCAAACCGCTCCTTCCGCCCTCGAACCCACCAACCCACGAACAAACAAGCGGCAATGGTATCGAGTTACGACCCTTTGCCAAGTGTATTTCGCGTGGATATCAGTTTTTTAGATATTCACGTGCGCAACCAGCATCCTGGGCACGACATGCGACAGCGACACCAGGCGGGAACTGAAATGGGGATTGCGCAAGTAAGCTCGCGAAAGGAGAACGCCATGTGAACTGACACGTAGCTGGAACCGTTCATCTCAGACCCAGCGGGTGCGAAGGATCGCCCACCAGAGCGTAGCCGCGCAGGTGTGAAGCGAGTCTTGCATCGTGCCGGGGCAAGTGCGGCGCGTTGAAGCGTAGACAGCGAGTCGTCAAGCTATGCGATTGAGCCTGGAAAATCCATCGAGAGAGCCACGGTCGTTCCCCGACCCGTGGCCGCGTCGGACGGAGCGCCGAGGCAAGTTCCGGCCGGTCTGTCCGATCTTCGAAGGAGCATGGGCGGGGCGGGCGGGGTTTGTGCGGGAAGTTGGGAGATGCTGCCATCTCGACGGAATAATGCACGTGCGTACGGGTCCGCGGGAGCCCCGGGCGAGCAATCGGCCGGGGCCAGCCAGACGACTCGGTTCAACGACGAGACGATAAAGGCGATGGCGCGGATGCTGTCGCGGACGAAGGGCGGGCAGCGCGTGCATTGCGTGTTCGGGGAGGGCGTGTGTCCGCGGCTGAGGCATTGGCGGGATGGGCTGGATGAGTTGAATCGGCCGGCAAATGAGCTGGTGTCGCATGGGATGGCGTGGCGGAGCGGCTCGCAAGCGAGCCGGTTAAACGCGGGGTATCTGCTGGGGATGGAGAAGCGGGCGAAGTGGATTGTGCCGGGGAGCGCTCGGAGTTCTAGCTTTAGGCGGTGGCGGCGCGGACCGCGTAAACGCGGAACTCCGAACCGCCGGCGGGATGACGCGAGGAATGCGGGCGAGGACGGCCGCGCTCCCAACCAGCGGCGGGGTGATGCGGGGCATGCGGGCCGATCGCGCTGGATTCCCACGTCTCGCGACGTGGGCTATCGGCTTACGCCGCTCCGCGGCTGGACGGCACGGATCACACACTGCCCTCGGCCGCTCCCTGGGGCAGCTCAAGACCGGCTCAAACCGCCAAAATCCAGAGGTGGGCGAGTACGCCCACGCTACACGACTGGGGGAAGGTTATATCGAAACGCGCCCAGAGCGGGCGCTGACGCTTCCGCTTCAGACAGACAGTATAATCCTGTTCGCGTATGTTCCTTCGTCTCGACCGCATCCTCCTCCGCGTCGCGCATCTGCCCTCCGCCGTTCGCTTTTACCGCGACACGCTCAAGCTTGCGCTCATCAAAGAAGATGGCCGCATCGCCGCATTCCGCCTGGGCGATGGCCAGACCGAGCTTGTGCTTCACTGCGACGATGACCTTCCCGCCGAGGCGCACTATTACCTTGTCGCCGACGTGCGCGATCTTTATCGCCGCCGCGATGAGTTGAAGCTTAGCTTTCTCCAGTCGCCATCCGCCGTCGCGCGCGGCTATCGCGCGGCCATCCGCGATCCTTCCGGCAATACGCTGCTGATCGTCAACCGCACCAACGAGCCCGGCGCGACGGCCGTGATTGAGGATGCCCGGCCGCCCGGTGCGCTGTTTCCGGGCGTCGAGGACAAGCCGCCGGCCAACCGCGAGCTGCTGATTCGGGCATACCAACAGGTCAATCGCACGGCCGACGATCTGCCGTATACCGCCGACTTCGAGCGGCTGTATCACCTCTACATGACCTCACTGAAGTCCACATCGATCACGCGCGAAGAGGTGTGGCGACAGCTTCTCAACCTCCGCAAGGGCGGCCATCTGCCGCGGCTCGGTGAGGCCAGGTCGGTGCCGCCGCCGATCTCCGATGAGCATCGCCAGAAATTGCGCGAGATGCTCGGCGAGGATATCGGGCGGCGCGACCGCCTGCCGTATACGCAGCGATTCGATCGGCTCGTGGATGAGTTCAACCGCACGCAAGCCCGCCCGCTGTCGCCGCACCTGGTATGGCGGCTCGTGGCGACGTTAGCGAAGTAGAGGTGGAGCATGCCGCCGCCGGCCGCGATCTTCTTGCACGGCGGAGGGCCGCACGTGCCACGGTGGAGCGAGCCGCCCCGGCCGCGGGCTTCTCGCACGGCGGAGGGCCGCTCGTGCCACGCGATCCTGCACGGCGGGGGCCGCTCGTGCCACGCGATCCTGCACGGCGGGGGCCGCTCGTGCCACGCGATCCTGCACGGCGGGGGCCGCTCGTGCCACGCGATCCTGCACGGCGGGGGCCGCTCGTGCCACGCGATCCCGCACGGCGGAGGGCCGCTCGTGCCACGCGATCCTGCACGGCGGGGGCCGCTCGTGCCACGCCCAAAATAGCTCACGGCCGTTTGTTTCCCGCGCCATCCGATATACAGTATGTCGTTTCGGCCCGTGCCGGCAGAGCCCCGCGGCGCCGATCCACCAAGAGAGGCATTTGCCAATGGCATTGCTGGAGAGCGTCCTTGCCAGGGCCCAGCCGGTGGCCCGTCAGCACGGTGAGCAACTGGCCGAAAGCGGCGGCGTCCGGGGTCTGGTTCTGCGCGGCGATGGCGGCATCTCGGCGATGGTTCACGATGGCGCCGCCACCTTTCGCCCGCACGGCAACCTGGCGAGCAGCGATTCCCACAACTGGCTTTGCGACTGCGGCGGCGTCGAAGATGGCCGGGTCTGCCCGCACATTGTTGCACTGCTGACACAGGCCGCTCGCCGTGGCCTGACGCCGGGCGTCAACCGCCCAACGCTTCCGCGCGCCGACGGCCGGCCGGCCGCATGGTTGTCGGCCAGCGGCGAGTTGCGCCGGCTGACCGGTGCCGAGGAACCGCGCCGACTCGTCCATCACCAACCCGCGCCGCCATCGTGGAAGAAAGTCCTCGCCAGGATACGCGATGGGCAGCCCGAACCGATCGAGTCCCAGCCGCCCGAAGCCTGGCCGCCCGAACGCCAGATCCTCTACATCTTCGACATCCCCGCCAGCATTGACGAGTACGACCTCACCGTGCGCCTGGCGGTGCGCGATCGCAAGGCATCCGGCCAGTGGGGCATGCACGCACCCGTGGCATCACCTTTCCCCACGTCGCCGAGTTGCGCGATCCGCAGGACCAGCAGATCGTCTCGCTGCTCAAGGCCTCCACCGGCGGCTCGGCCCTGCATCAGAGCTACGATCCCGCCTATACGGTTGCCCCATCCATGCGCCGGCGCATTGTCGAGATGATCTGCCGCACGGGGCGCGCCATGCTGCGTTCGGATCCCGAGTTCGACGATCTCACGCCCATTGCCTGGGATGATGGCGGGGCGTGGCAGCTCTGGGTCGAGCGCGGCGCGATGATGCGCTGCAAGTGTATGTCTTCAGCGCATCCCTGCGCGCGCCGAGCAGCGTATTCCATCGACCCGCGCGGTGCTGGCCGTTGAAGGCGGCGTCATCTTTTTCGCCGATCGCGCCGCTTTGCTCGATGACGGCGGGGCGCTGCAGTGGATGGGCATTCTCCGCCAGCCTCGCGCCATGCAGGTGCCTCTGGCGGCCGCTCAGGATTTCGTGCGCGAGCTGCTGGGCCTGCCGCAGCTTCCGCGCATGGATCTGCCGGAGGAACTGGCCGTCAGCACGGTCCGCGTAGCGCCTGCGCCGCAGCTTCACGTCCGCGCTCCGCGGCCGCAGGAGGTGCGCTCCGACCGCCTGCGCGCTCAGCTCTGGTTCGATTATGACGGTGCGCTGGTGCCGGCCGACCAGCAGCCGCAGCGCATGCTCGCCCAGCCGAGCCAGCGCCGGCTGATCATTCGCGACCTCCTGGCCGAAAATGTCGCCATGCGCCGGCTGCATCAGCTTGGGCTGCGCCTCGGGCCGGCCGATCCCCAGGGCGCCATCGAGTTCTGGTTCCACCAGCGGCATCTCGCGCACGTGGTGCGGTCACTGGTGCAGGAAGGCTGGCATGTCGAGGCCGACGGCCGGGTCTACCGCCAGACGTCCAAAGTACGGCTGCAGGTCGCCTCCGGCATCGACTGGTTCGAGCTGCGCGGCGAGATCGACTTCGGCGGTCAGACCGCGCATCTCCCCGAGTTGCTGCGCGCCATACGCCGGGGGGAATCCATCATCCAGCTTGGCGACGGCACCTTCGGAATGCTGCCGGAGGACTGGCTTTCGCGCCATGCCCTGATCGCCGCCATGGGCGAGGAGGAAGGCGACCACCTCAAGTTCTCCAAGGCCCAGGCTGGCCTGCTCGATGCGATGCTCCTCGCCGCGCCCGAGGCGACATTTGACGAAGCTTTCGGCAAGGTGCGCCAGCAACTCCACAGCTTCGAGGGCGTCGCGGCTCTCGACGCGCCTTCCACGTTTGTTGGCGAGCTGCGCGAGTATCAGCGCGACGGGCTGGGTTGGCTGAATTTCCTGCGGCAGTTCTCTTTCGGCGGCTGCCTCGCGGACGACATGGGCCTTGGCAAGACCATCCAGGTCCTGGCGCTGCTGGAGATGCGCCGACTCGCCCGCAAGAACGAACCCGCCTCTGTCGCCGGGCCGTCGCTGGTGGTCGTGCCGCGATCGATCGTCTTCAACTGGCAGGCCGAGGCCGCGCGCTTCACGCCACAACTTCGCGTACTCGACCACACCGGCATCGACCGCCTTCGCGGCACCGATCACCTGGCCGACTTTGACATGATCCTCACCACCTACGGCACGCTGCGCCGCGATGTGCCGTTCCTCAAGGACATCGCCTTCGACTACATCGTGCTGGATGAGGCGCAGGCCATCAAGAACCCCGCCAGCGAGTCGGCCAAGGCCATCCGCCTGCTGCGCGGCGACAATCGTCTGGCCCTCAGCGGCACGCCCGTGCAGAACCACCTGGGCGACCTGTGGAGCCTGCTGGAGTTCCTCAACCCCGGCATGCTCGGCGCGGCCAGCATCTTCAACCAGAACAGCTCGCTGCGCAATCCCGACCCCGATACGCGCAACTTCTCGCCCGCGCGTTGCGTCCGTTCATCCTCCGCCGCACCAAGCAGCAGGTGGCGGCCGACTTGCCGCCGCGCATCGAGCAGACCATCTATTGCGAGCTCGAGGATGAGCAGCGCAAGCTTTATGACGAGCTGAGAGAACACTATCGACAGTCGCTGCTGGGCCGGATCGAGCGGGAAGGCCTGGCCAAATCAAGGATGCACGTGCTGGAGGCGCTGCTGCGGCTTCGCCAGGCCGCGCTGCATCCCGGGCTGATCGACGCCTCGCGCACTGGCGAGAGCAGCGCCAAGCTGGAAATGCTCCTCCCGCAGCTTGAGGAAATCCTCGAGGAGGATCACAAGGCGCTGATCTTTTCCCAATTCACGAGCATGCTGGCGATCCTGCGCACGCGGCTGGACGAGCGGAAGATCCCCTACGAATACCTCGACGGCCAGACGCGCGACCGCGAGGAGCGCGTCCGGCATTTCCAGGACGACAAGAGCTGCAAGCTGTTCCTCATCAGCCTCAAGGCCGGCGGGCTGGGCCTGAATCTCACGGCCGCCGACTATGTCTTCCTGCTCGATCCGTGGTGGAACCCGGCCATCGAGCAGCAGGCCATCGACCGCACGCACCGCATCGGCCAGACGCGCTCGGTCTTCGCCTGCCGGCTTATTGCGAAAGACACGGTGGAGGAAAAGGTGCTGCTCCTTCAGCACAGCAAGCGGGAACTGGCCGACGCCATCATCACCGAGGACAACAGCGTCCTCTCGCGCCTGGGCAAGCAGGAGCTGGAATTGCTGCTGTCGTGATCACATTCCCCGCAGCTCCGCCAGCATCCCCCTGAGCGTCCGGTCGATGAGCGAGATGATCTGCTCACCCTTAAGCCCTTCGACCGCCATAGGCGGGCCATACAGGACCTTGATCGGATGAGGTTGCGGGAACTTCGCGTCACGAGGCCAGGCGAGATACGCCCCATCAACCACGGCCGGGATCACCGGCACCTGCGCCCGGCGGACGATCATGGCGATGCCCGGCATGATCGCGCCGATCTCACCATTGGGCGTGCGCGTGCCCTCGGGGAACAGCGTCAGGATGCGGCCTTCGCGCAGGCGGCGGATCGTCTCGCGCACCGCCCCGACATCGCCCTCGCCGCGTCGCACGGGAAACGCATTGAGCTCGCTGATGAGCCAGCCGAACCCGGGGTGCTCGAATAGCTCGGCTTTGGCCAGGAAGCTGACGGCGCGCCGGAGGTGTACCGCGACGACCACGGGGTCGAGGTTGCTTTGGTGGTTGCAGATCAGCAGCACGCCGCCGCATCGGGGCACATTGCTGATGCCGTAGGTGCGGAGACGGAACACGCTGTCGGTGAAGATCCGGCAGAGCGACCGCAGGGGGCTCCACAATCGCGGGTTTTCCAGATCCTGCTGAGGCTCGATCGGATTGGTGGCGGTGTCTGACATGCGGATCTGCCTCACAGCGCGGCCGCGAGCGTGCGGGCTTTCGTCACGATGATCTGGACAACCTCCTCCTGCGTGAGGTTGGTTGTGTCGATGACCTGCGCTCCCTTGGGGATGCTCAGCGGCCCGACCGCGCGAGGAGTCCCGCTGGTCGCGCGAGATGATCTGGCTGAGGATTTCGTGATGATCGACGATCTCGCCGCGCTCGCGAAGCTGGCGCACGCGGCGCCGGGCGCGTTCCTGCGGCGTAGCGTCAAGATAGAACTTAAGCTCGGCATTCGGGAAGACAACGCTCCCCTGGTCGCGCCCTTCGGAAACCAGGTTGGGCCGTTCCCGGCCGATACGCTGCTGCTGCTCGACAAGCTGCGCCCGGATGGCGGGGACCACCGCGACATACGATGCGGCTCGGGTCGGCTCGGCGCTGCGCAACAGAATGCTCGACGTGCTCGCCGTTGAGAATCACGGCAGGGGGCTTGCGACTCCAGTCGAACTCGATGCGGCAATGGCGGGCGATGAACGCCAGCTCGCGCATCCTCCAGATCGACGCCCTTGCGCAACACCGCCAGCCCGACCGCGCGATACATCGCGCCGGTGTCGAGGAAGTCAAAACCCAGCCGCTCGGCGGCCGCGCGCGACACCGTCGATTTCCCAGTCCCCGCCGGGCCGTCGATTGTGATGATCATGCGTTTAGTTGCCAGTTGCGAGTTGCCAGTTGCCAGTTGCCAGTGGCCAGTGGCCAACAACTGACCACGGACAACTGACAACGGACAATCCTAGCTTAGCATCACTTGGCCGCCTGTCACGGGCACGGCCTGGCCGGTCTCGTATTTCTGTTCGATCACGTAGTAGATCGCCCGCATGACGTCGAGCGTGCCGCACCCGCGGCCCATCGGCACCTTCGCTTCGTAGAACTTGCGCACATCCTCGATGGTCTTCGCGCCGGGAACCTTGCCGCTGCGCAGGTATTGCACGAACAGGCCATTCTGCGGGTCCGACCAGAGCGGGCCGTCGAAGAAATTGCCGGGGCAGATCGAGTTGACCTTGATCCCATCCTCGATCAGCTCCATCGCAAACGACTGCGTCAGGCCAATGCCGCCGAACTTGCTGCCGGCGTAGGCGAAGTTGCGGTTGGAGCCCTGCAGGCCCGATTTGCTGTTGATCTGGATGATGTCCGCCCAGATCGCGGGCCGAGCCATGTGCTGGGTGGCCATGATCGGCGCGGCCTTCTGCACGCAGACGAAATAGCCCTTGTAGTTCACGGCCGTGACGAAATCGAAATCCTTCTCGCTCTGGGTCTTCACGCTTTCCGCCTTGAGCACGCCGGCGTTCGACACCAGCACGTCCATCCCGCCGTACATGCGCACGGCCTCATGGACAGCCTCTTCCACCGATGCGCCTTGCGTCACATTGATGGCAATGCCGATTGCGCGGCCCGCGCCGAGCTTGCGCGTCAGCTCGTCGGCCGCCTTCTTGGCGCCTTCGAGATTGAGATCGGCCAGCACGACATGCGCGCCCTGCGCTGCCATGTCCTGCGCGATCTCCAGGCCGAAGCCCTGCGCCGCGCCGGTGACGAATGCGACCTTGCCCGCAACCCGGCCGGGCTTCGATGCGCCCTTGGACACCTTGCGGCGGTATGCCTCGACCTCCCAATACTCGAAGAACTCGCGCTGGCTCTGGCTGAGATACTGGATCTGCCCGCCCAGCCGCAGCGCGCCGGCCATCACCTTGATGGCGTCGAGATAGACGAGGCGAGCGTTGTTGGCCGCATTCCAGTCATCCCCGGCCGCGAACATGCCGACGCCCTCGACGAGGATCACCTGCGGCGGGACGCGCACGGCCTGCTCATGCTGTTTCACCGCCTGCGCGAGCCGCGCAACCATCGCATCCAGCGCTTCGCCCGGCTGCGGGACGAACCACAACGGCAGGGCTTTGCAGTAAACGACCTGGTCGGGGGAGAGCGGGCCGCCGCCCGCGATCGCCGCGCCGTTGGCGCCGCAGGCGATGCTGATGCTCTCCGGCGAGTCGTCGAACGTGACCACCTTGAGACTGTCATCGCTCCCCAGCACCGCTCGCAGCGCCGGCGCAATGCTGTTGATCGATTCCCGCGATTGCTTCGCTTCGAGCCGCTTGATCTTCCCGAAAGCAGGGGAGTTATCCCGGCCATCCAGGTGCTTCTGAAGCGTTCCCATGAGCCAGTCCGTGTCGCGCTTGAGGTCATCGGGATGATCGCCGCAGACGATCACGCCGTGGTTCTGCATGATGACCGTGCGCGGGCAGTCCCGTCCGGTCTTCTTCGCATACGCCTTCAGCGCGTCGCGAATCCCCTGCGCCAGCGGCAGGCCCGGGTCGATATCGGGAACCCAGATCGCCTGGTCCCCCAGGACCTCTTTGATGATCGCCGCGCCCTTCGTGCAGCACCCGTACATGTTCACCAGCGTCGTGTGAGTGTGTACGACGAATCGGCGCGGCATCAGGTGATGGAAGACCACCTCGACGCTCGGCCGTTGGCCTTTCTCCGGATGAATGCGCGCCGCCATGACCGCATCCTTGAAAAGCTCCTCGCGCTTGTTGCGATCGGTGCCCAAATCCCGGCCGAGCAGCACCTCAATCGCCTTGCGGTCCACCTCGACGAATCCCTCGGCCGGGATCGTCGCCAGCGCGTGGCCGCTGCCCTTGACGAACATACGGTCGCCGATCTTGGCGGAGGTGTTCCCGCCGCCGGCGATCACATACGCCAAATCGGACCCGAAGAAATGAGACAGCTTCACCAGCATCTCAAGCGGTGAATCACTGGAACCAAACTGAGGCCACGGAATAGACATTGTTGATCCTGTTATTCGCCAGCGGTCCGTTGTCAGTTGCGACTGACCAACGGACCACTGACCGACTACTGACCAATGACAACTGACTACTGGCAATACCTCGCTATCACCGCCGCTCCGATCTTCCGGAACTCGGCGATGCGTTCCTCTTCGTTCTTGTACGAGGAATTCGGCCGGCCCTGCGCATCGACGAACCCTGCCTCGCCGTGTAACGCGAGGAACTGATGCGCCGCCACCACGCACGTGCCTTCCCAGAAGATCTCCTTGCAGTCCTCGGGCATCGGCACGCCGCCCACGCATGTGGGCTCGATGGGCAGCAGGTCCAGCGTGTTGTGCTCGGTCCCGGCCGTGATGACTAGACCCGCCGCGCGCATCGCCTTGACGTAGCGACTCAGCACCTCCGGCTTGTTCCGAATTGGGATGAACTCGGCCGCATACATCTTGTTCGCCTTGATCTGGCCGATGAGCTTTTCCACCGGCTCCTCATATGGGCAGATCGGGCTGGCCCCATCCGCCAGCGTCGGATACGCGGGGATGCCGCCCAGTTCGAGGATGAGCCGATACGCCTGATCGAATGAGAGGAACTTCTCCTCGACGAACGCGGGCTTGCCCGCCTTGAGCAGGTGCGTGCGGATCTCGTTCTGGATCTTCACGTGGTCGCTGGGTCCAGCCTTCGGCGCCGTCCCCAGCACCTGCGTCAGCTTTTCAATGCGCCCCTCGGCCGGCACCAGTTCAAACAGCCTCTCCTGAAATGCCTGGCAGATATGGCGCTCCTGCAAGTACACCCGGCCGCGCGGGCAATTGTGCCGGCGCACGACCATGTCGATGACCGCGTTTTCATGCAGCCCCATCGGCAGCCCGCGCTGCTCGAAGATTGCCGCGAGCTTCGCGGTCATGCTCGCCATGCGCTGCCGGTCGCTGCTGCGGATCATGCCGATCAATCGCTGCGCCTCGCCCGTCATCGACGCGAATTTCGTGATGCCCTTGCCGCATATATAGATCCGGCCGGGATTGCCGGGATCGTTGATCTTCACGCCCCCGCGGACGAGCGGGTCGATCAGCGCGATGATCTCCAGCCCAAACAGCGGAAAAATCCGGTGCTCGCGCGCCAACTCGATGAAGTCGGCATAGACATCGTAATCGTAGTAGTTGCTCACCCCGACAACCCGAACATCCTGCTGCGCCGCCAGCTCGATCACCTGCTGCACGCTCACGAACGCCGAGAAATTAGGCGGCAGGTGAACATGCGAGTTGCACCGCGGGCGATGTGCCGGCGTAACCCCTCGCGCTGCTGCCGCGCATCTCCGGCACCGTCGCCACATCGCGCCACGCGTCAATCGCCTCCTGTACCGTCTGTTGCATGACCCTGCATCCTTGTTCGTAGTGCGAGCTTCAGCTCGTTGTTCGTAGTGCGGGCTTCAGCCCGTATCTGCGGCTGCGGCCCGCTCCGGGGCGGACAGTCATAGCAGACTCGCCGAAAGTTTCCAGTCAGGCCCTTTCTTATCCATAGCTTTCAACATCGCTCACGCAAGCCTAACAGATACGACGTACGGTGAGCCCATGGTGGAAACCGCCTGACAATCCCCCGTACACTCGCACAAATGGTAATCTCCATGTTCCCATCCAAATCGTCCATGCGTCGATTTCTGACCCGGTCGTTGCTCGCGATCGTCGCGCTGGCTGCGCCGGCCGCCTTCGCCGGCAAGGCCGAGCACGTCGTGGTCGTTGTGTGGGACGGCCTGCGCCCCGACTGCGTTACCGAAACCGACACTCCCGCGCTCTGGAAGCTGGCTCACGACGGCACCGTCTTCCAGAATCACCACGCCGTCTATCTCTCCTCCACTGAGGTCAACGGCACGGCACTGGCCACCGGCTGCTATCCGCGCCGCAGCGGCATCGTCGGCAACAGCGAGTATCGCCCCGACGTCGAGCTGCTCCAGCCGCTGCCCACCGAGAGTCCCTACCTTGTCTGGAAAGCCGACCACCTGCGCGCCGGCCTGTATATCCAGAATGCCGACCATTGCCCAGATCGTCCGCGATTCCGGCCGGCGCACCGTCGTCGCCGGCACCAAGCCCGTGGCACTGCTGCTCGACCGCCAGATGCGCGATGCCAGGTCGGCCGAGAATGGCCCGAATCTCTTCCAGGGCCAGTGCCGTCCCTCATCGCTGCTCGATGATATCCAGAATCGCTTCGGTCCGCTGCCGCCTCAGGCCGATCCCAAGCTCCTGGCCAACGGCCGCCAGGACAACTGGACCACCCGCGTGCTCGTGCAGCGCCTCTGGGCACAAGAGGTGCCGGCGTTCACCATGCTCTGGCTGAGCGAGCCCGATTTCGCCCAGCACGGCTCCGGCCCCGGCTCAAAGGTCGCCCGCAGCGCCCTCAAGAGCAGCGACGAAGACTTGGCGATGGTGCTGGAGGCGCTCGACGCCGCCAAGGTGCGCGACAAGACCGACGTGCTTGTCGTCTCCGATCATGGCTTTTCCACCATCTCGCGCAATGTCGAGCTTCCCGATGAGCTGAAGAAGGCCGGCCTGAAAGTCGTTCGCGGCTTTGCCGCCGAGCCAGTTCCCGGCGAGATCGTGCTGGTCGGCAACGGCGGGTCCGTCTTCTTCCATGTAGTTGGGCATGATGAAGCGGTCATCAGACGCCTCGTTGAAGCGCTGCAGACGTCCGACTACGCCGGCGCGATCTTCACCCGCAAGCCCATCGCCGGCGCCTTCAGCCTGGAACAAGCCGGCATCGATACGCCGGACGCTCCCGACGTGGTGCTCGGCATGCGCTGGTCGGATGAAACCAGCGCCACCGGCCTGCCCGGCACGCTGGTTTCCGAAAGCAACAAGTTGATCCACGGCCAGGGCAACCACGCCAGCCTCAGCCGGTACGACATGCACAACACGCTGATCGCGGCCGGCGCGGATTTCCGCGCGGGTATGGTCGACCAGCTTCCCAGCGGCAATGTCAACCTGGCGCCGACCGTGCTCTGGATCCTGAACATCAAGCCTGCCGGCGCGATGGATGGCCGCGTGCTGGCCGAGGCCATGCCCGACGCGCCGGCCAGCACCGACCAGCCGCAAAGCACGACGCTGGAGGCCGAAACCAGCTTCGGCGAGCTGACGTGGAAGCAATACCTGAAAGTCACTCACCTCGGCGCGACGACCTATTACGACGAGGGCAACGGCAGCGTGCGGCTGAGGAAGTGAGCCCTCAAGATATTTCACCGGATCGGGAATCCTGAGAGTCGCTGCGACTGCGGGACGACGATGAGTGGCGAGACGACGTCGTGCATCAGAGCCGGCTATCTCGCCGAATCGGCCGCCCAGATAGCTCGGATTGCCTCTTCATCGCCAAGCCCATCCGGAACGGCCGGGCTTGGCTTGTTGGCGTAGTACCATCGCATGTTGTCTTTCGGCGATCTCAGCGTGCGGCTGCCAGGCATCTGGAGATAGCCATTGGCGTCGGTCTTGCGCACCCAATCCCAAGCGTAACGCAACCAGTCCGCGCGATACTGCCTGCTCTGGTGGGCAAACCAGGTGATCTCGTCGTAGCCCCAGATCCAGAATGCCGCCGGCCTTCGCCTGACCGGGCGTGCGGCTGGAGCCGTAGTTGTCGATCTCCACCAGATATGGCAGGTGTTCGCAGTTCCAGCCGCTGAACGTGATGCCGCCCTTGCTCTTGCCGTAGATGCCATCGGAGAATCCCACCTTGAGAATCGCCTCCTGCGGCTTGTCGGGCACTTCCATGATACGCAGCGGGAAAGAATGGAAATCGAGCAGCAGCTTTCCCTCACGCACCAGCCCGCCGGTGGGAGTGTGGCCATCGCAGATGACCATGTGCCTGCGGGCGTGCTTGGCCGCGTAGGCCCGCACCAGGCCGAGCACCTGCGACCAATGGGCAAGATCGCGGTCGTTGCGGTTCATGATCTCAACCTGGCCGAAGTGGATCGCCTCGAAGCCCAGGTCGATGTAGGAGGCGGCCTGATAGTAGAACCAGAGCTTGGTCTCCATGCGGCTGACATCGGGCACTGCGGCATTCGGCCCCCATGTGCGCCGCTGGGGGTCGGTGTAGATCATGTCGGCGTAGCGGAAATTCCGCTTCTCCACCGGCTGGCCGAGCGCGGTGAAGACCCAGTCGGGCACGGCGACCTGATCGACCTGCGTGCTGACGATCTCGAAAACGCAGGCCTGCAAGACCATGTCGGGATCGGCGGCGTGGACTTTGGGGATCTGCTCTTTGGCCCGCTGGAGATTACGCAGGATATTGGCCTCGCCACCCCAGAGACAGAGGCTCCGGCCGATGAACTTGGCGCCGGTGTTCTTGAGCATGCGGATGTTGTCGTCGAGATCGCCCCGGCCGTTGAGCAGGCCTTCCATGGAGATGGATCGGGAGAGGTAGTTCTCGAGGACCTGGCGGGAGATGGTGGTGTCGAAGCGATAGTCGCGAGGCTGGGGTCTTGCGGACTCCTCGGCAGCATGAGCCCGCTGACCTGCGAGCAACCAAGTGGCCAGGAGGCAAACGCCCGCAATACCAGACGCTTGGCGCATCGCGTAGACAAGCGGGTCGTGCATAGTCATCCTCAATAAGAAAGACATTTGTCTGCCGCCCCATTCAACAGGGGCGCAATTTCGAGACAGTCCTTGCATTGTTCAAGTTGCGGTATGGAGATGTACTGGGCCTTCCCCGGTTTCCTTCGCAATTCAGCTGCTGTTCCGGCGTTCAACAACCACGCGTGCTCGATGTGTCCCTCCTGCTCGTCGCCAGCCCGCGATCCAGGATTGACGATCAAGACCACCATGTGTGTCATGCCCGCACATTGACGCCCAGGCTTAGGCCGTTTTCCACTCAACTTGGACTCGCTGCAATGAACGACCCTTGCGTTACCGGTACTCGTCCTGCTCAGCTTTGATTTGACCTCAACGCAGATCTCTTGGCGTTGATCGAGAACCATTCTTGCAGTGTCAATCCCTGCCGCTCGCAGCGCATTCAGAAACGCAGCAACACCAATGCGGATGTCGTATCCTGGCTGAGAGTCCCCCATCTTCTCCCCTCCGAATGCCTCTGCCACGACGATCTCGCCATACTGCTCAACGTTGAGTCGATATCTGCGGAAGTAATCGCGATGCGAAAAGGTGCAGGAGGTGTTCATCTGTGAGCCTCGATAAGCGCGTGCGATGCCGCCAGGCGACTCAATTCGTCTTCTGCGTGATGAAGTCCACGACGGGCTTCGGATCCTTCGGCGCGGTAGGAAAATGCCCCGCGCCTTCGTTGACGATGACTGTCATCTGCCCGCCGAGTTCCTTGTATCGCTTTTCCGCGACGCGCGTGTTGTCATTCAGATGAGGGTCGAGACTGCCGCAGGCGTGCAGTATCGGCACGCCGGCTTTGGCCAGCGGGGCCAGGTTGTCGATCGGCGCAGTCCTGGCCATGTGGCTGCGCAGGATGGGGTTTTCGCCATAGATGCAGGCGACCTTGTCGGGGTTTTCGATGGCCCAGGCATAGGCTTCGCCCGCGGCCGCTCCGGCGCCTTCCATGACCGGCTTCCTGGAAAAGCCGTTGTCGGTCAGGTGTTTGTAGACCGCATCCCAATGCGGCCGCATCGGGCCGTCGGCGTTGTAGGGAACCGGGCCGGTGACGATGTGAAAGCCCCTGGCCAGCAGAGCCAAATCGACCGTGGCGTCGCGATTGACGAAATCCGCGCGGAAGACCCAGGGCTTTCCCGGCGCTGCAGTCCTGGGCTGGATGACCGTGATGGTTCCCTCAACTCCGGCGAGATCGAATGCGTAGCGATCGTAGCAGGGGGTGAAGACCGGGCCGCGGCAAGTGATGAAGGTCCCTTCGGCGGGGAAGTCGCGGTATAGGCTTTCGCCGCCGTAGTAAGAGGTCTTGGTGAATCGCTGGCCGACAAAGGCAGGCACGGCGCTGGGGACCGCCCCAACGCTCTGCACGATGAAGTCCGCGATCGGCTTGGGATCGCGCAGGCTGTGCGGGTGATGACCGGCGCCTTCCTTGATCATCACCGAGATTCGGCCACCGTGCTGCTGGTAGATCGTTTCGATGGTGGAAGAGACTCGCCCCAGGAGCGGGTCGATGCTGCCGCAGACGTGGAGCAGCGGCACGTCGTTTCTGGCCAGGTCGCCCAGCTTCATGAAGACTTCGCGGTTGCTCCCGGGATTGTCGGCGTAGATGCAGGAGACTCTGGTGGGGTCGGCCGTGGCCCATGTATAGGCGAACTCGCCGCCCCTACTCATGCCGATGAAGGCCGGTTTTGGGGACAGGCCGTGCTTCTCGGTAAGGAACGCATACCAGGCATCCCACGTCTTGTCGGGCCGCAGGTCGGCGCTGGCCGTCACGTAGGCGATGTGAAAGCCTCGCTTGAGCAGCTCGATTTCGGCCTGGGGTTGGTGATCCCAATAGCATCCGCGCCAGGACCAGGGACTGCCCGGCGCCACCTCTTTGGGGACGACCACAATGCAGCGCCGCTGGCCTTTCGACCCGGCCTTTTCATCCGCGGCCAAAGGCCTGATCGTCAGCGTTGCCTCATCCAGCAGAAAGTCGTATCGATCGAACCCGTGCCAGGCGGTCTTGGCGCCCTCGAACGGCGTGTAAGCTTCTGCGGCGACTGCGCCATTGCAGATCCAGCAGAGCGCCACGGCAAGAAATCCGGCAACACCCGCACACGCACGCACGTTCAGACTTTCGCTCATAGTGGCTTCCTGCAACAGATTGTCCTGCCGTTCAATTCACGGCCAAATCTGCATTGAGCACGATGGGTTGACCAGCCTGTAGCGACAGCGTCACGGTTTTCCCACCATATCGCAACGTGCATGGCCCGGCTTTGTTGCCGCGGATTTCCGCCGACGACAGCTTGCCATCCTTCCACCGGATGCTCACCTCATATCCCCCGCGCGCTCGCAGGCCAGTGACCGAGCCATCCTTCCACTTGCTGGATAACGCCGGTAGTAGACGGATCTCGCCGGCATGGCTTTGCAGCAGCGACTCGGCGACGCCGGCCGTGTAGCCAAACGTGGCATCCGATTGGTTGGCGCCGCGGTTGTGCAGATTGGGCGCGGCCGAGTTGGCGACATAGGCCGAGATGAACGCTGCGACTTTGTCAGCGCGCTCCAGCCGCGACCAGACGGAAATGTACCAGACGGATGGGAACCCGCCGCCGGGCCGGCGCAGCTCCATCCACTTCTGAATCGCGCCGGCCAGTTCCGGCGTGCCGCGCAGCGTGATCGAATTGCCGGGGTAGAACGGGAAGTTGGGCGAGCAGTTGTGCCCCTGATCGCCGGCCCGCCAGTCCTCGATCCATTCTTGGAGGTGGCCGAGGCGGTTGATCTGGTATGGAGGGAGCTTCGTGAGTGCGGCCTCCAGCTTGGCGCGGAAATCCTCATCTACTCCCAGCAGTTTGCTGGCAGTAATGCAGTGCGGGAAGAGCTCGCGGATGATGGCGATGTCCATCGTCGGCGACGGCGAGAGAAACGCCATCTTCCCATCGCTGTCGAGATACCCGTGCTCAGGCGACATCGAAAACGGAGTCACGAGCCAATGGTGTTTCGGGTCCTCAACCATCAGTTCCAAGAGGAACTGGGCGGAGCCTTTCATGATCGGGTAATACTCCTTGAGGAACTGCTGATCGCCGGTGAACGCGTAGTGCTCCCAGAGATGCTGGCAGAGCCACGCTCCGCCCACCGGCCACATGCCGAATCTCGCGGCATCGACCGGCGCTGTCCCACGCCAGAGGTCGATGTTGTGGTGAGTCACCCAGCCGCCGCAGCCGTAGTACGTCCTGGCCGTCTTGGCGCCGGTCACCGAGATGTCCTTGATCATGTCGAACAGCGGCTGATGGCACTCGGAGAGGTTGCACACCTCGGCCGGCCAGTAGTTCATCTCGGTGTTGATGTTGATCGTGTACTTGCTGCCCCAGGACGGCGAGACCGCTTCGTTCCAGATTCCCTGGAGATTGGCCGGCTGCCCGCCGGCGCGGCTGCTGGCGGCGAGAATATATCGGCCAAACTGGAAACAGAGCGCCTCCAGATTCGGATCGGACGCGCCGTCGTGAACGGCCTTGAGGCGCTCGTCGGTAGGCTTCTCGTTCAGCGTGGCCTCGCCCACGTTGAGATGCACCCGGCCCATGAGCGCGCAAGTCATCCTCGTGCCGGCGGCGGAGAGTCGCGTAGTCTCTGCCGGCAACACCTGCGACGCGCCTTCTCACAGGCGGCGGCCGGATTGCCGCTGATGTCGCGATAGTGTACGAAGCTGGTGGCGGCCGTCACGATGAATGTCACCGCATTCGCCCCCTGGATGCGAACACTGGCGTCGGCGGCTTCTACCTTGCCGCCTTCGGGAATTGCCACGAGCGCGGCCTGGAACCGCATGCCCTTGCCCTCGACCGGCGCGATCAGCCAGTTGTTCCCCGGGATCGGGCCCTTCCAGCATCCATCCATGACGATCTTGCCTGACTTGGCCGTTGCGCTATCCAAGTAAGGGCTCTTGAAACTGCGCCTGCACCGAAACGCGCCCGGGCTTGTCGCCGCTGATGCGCACGACCATCACGCGATCCGGGTAGGAGATGAAGACTTCGCGCGTGAGGACAGCATCGCCCGCGCGATAGCTGACCTTCGCCACGCCGCTCTCCATATCGAGCTCGCGGCGATAGTCCGCCACGTTGTCGGTGCCGTCGAACGAGAGCAGCAGATCGCCCAAAGGCTGGAACGCCTGCTGGGCCGCGGGCCGGCCGTAGAAATGCTCGTCGGCCATCTTCTCGGCTTCCTGGAACTTGCCGGCGAAGACCAGGTCGCGAATCTGCGGGAAATACTTGATGGCTTCTGGATCGTCGTAGTCATGCGGCCGGCCGGACCAGAAGCTGGACTCGTTGAGCGCGATGCGCTCCTTCTGAGTGCCGCCGAAAATCATCGCTCCCATGATGCCGTTGCCGAGAGGCATCGCCTCAAGCCACTTCTCGGCCGGTTGGCGATACCACAACACCATCCTGTGTCCCTCAACCGCAGGCGAACTCGTCTGAGCATGGACGGGCGTCGCCATGCCCACGGCGAGAATGGCCAGGATCGCCAGGCCGTACGAGAGGTTCATGTCTTCCTCCAGATAGCTATTTCACCGGCAGTTGCTCGATCACGGTCATCCAGCGAAGAGCGGCATAGTTATCAACCGAGATTGAGAGCACGGAATCACTTGCCTCAAACGTCGCTTCAACGGTGGATTCACCTTTGGCGGCGGCGAGCGTCTTGTCGCCGCCGGCCGCGCCTTTGAACAGGACCTGGGCATCATCGTAGGGGCTCACTCCCAGCCGCAACTGGTATCGCCCGCCCTTGACGCGGAAGCGAAATTCCTGCCCCTTGACCACCTTGCACTGGGTGCGGTCGATCTCCTTGGGCATCCACTTTCGCTCCTGCATCTCGGCCGCGCGGGGATGGAAGCCGAAGTCCTTCCCGTCGCTGTATACGTCACTCGCCAGCACGGACGTGAACGGCCTCTCGCGGCCAATCTCGATCGTGACCCCATCGGCCGCGCCGCCGAACTTGTAGAGATAAGCCTGGGCCTGCGCCAGCTTCCGGCGGGCCTCCTGCCGCGCTGCCTCGGCCTTTGCCGCCTGCGACTCCAGCGACTGAACCGCACTCGCATTGGATATGTCGCGGATGTAGATCGGGAACACCGACAGGGCGACGCCGCCGGTCAGATCGGCAGTCTGCCGGCGCCCGAAGGCGTCCGTCACCGTGGCCCGGCCGAGATTCAGATCGAGCTTGCCTTCGCCCTCGATCGTCCACGCCGTGAGGATCGCCGCATCGCCGCGTTTCCACAGGTACAGGCGCACGTTCTTGTCGGCCTGCGGCAGCTTCACCGCGCCGCCGCGCACGCCGTCCAGTTCGCGGATCAGCGTGGCATATGTCAGGAACGACGGCTTGTACGACCCATCATCGCGAAGAACGCCCGATGCCGCGTGCATGCTGGCCGTCGAGCCGCTCTCGCGGTAGACGAACACCTTGTCCATGCCGTTGGCCAGCGCCAGCATCACCACGCGCGGCAGCCGCGCCGCCTGCGTGCGTTCATCCGTGCCGAAGGGCCCGGCGCTGTCGTAGCCGGTCTCGGTCAGCCAGATCGGCATAGCGGGTTTGTGGGCGTCGCGCCAGGCGACGAGCCGCTGAAACTCCTGCTCGGCCGTCATATCGCCCGTGTGATGCGCGTTGAAGTCATCGGTGGAAATCTCCGGGGCAATCCGGCCGCTGTAGAAGTGAACGTTGAGTACGTCCACGAAGTCCAGCGGGTGTTTGCCGTCGGCATACGTGTGCGTGCGCAATTCGTCCACTGTCTTAACCTGAATGCCGGAATATCCCGAGCACGTGACCTTGGCGGCCGGATCGGCACGCTTCACGGCCTCGGCCGCGGGACGGAAGAACTCCAGGAACTGCTGAGACGTGCCGACCCACGCGCCCCAGTCCGGGTTGGTCAGGTTCGGCTCGTTCCAGATTTCGTAGACGTGCAGATAGCCCAGGCCGGATTTGCTGTCGTTGCTTTTCAGCTCCGTGGCCGGGTGCTTTTGAGCGCCATAGCGAGCGGCCACCTGAAAGGCGAACTCGGCGAAGTCGCGATTGTCCTTGGGCGGATAGAAACTGCGGCGGCCTTCCTTGGCCGACGCCGGCGCGCCCGATGCGTGGTTGGGAATCATGAACAGGAACGGCAGCACATTTAGCCCTTCGCCGTTGTATCCGCCGAAGATGGCATCGTGGTTGACCACCCACGGCTTGACCGATCCGTCAAAGCGGAACTCACCCGGACCGGCCGACACAAACGGCCACTTCATATTCTCGAACCGCACCCAGCCGACACCAAGGCGGCGCAGAATCGGCGCCCACGGCCCATGGGCGGCGTTGATACCAAAGCGCGAATCGGCCGACACGGCCTTCAGCGGCTCGGGCATCACCAGCACGTGCTGATATGCGAGCTGCTTGAGCGAACCAGCTTCGACGCGGCACGCAACCAGGTACATGCCCGCAGCGATGGGCTTGTCCAGCGGCAGACTGGCCTTGGCGGAGTCGCGCAAGGGATCTCAATGCTCAGCTCCCCCGCACCGAGAGACTCGCCGATCTTGGGCAGATCGAACGACTCGCCGGCCACGCCGTCGTAGACACTCAGCCGACAGGGCATGCGGAAATGCGTCACCTTTTCGCCATCCTTGTGATGGCGCAGGCGGATGAATCGCCCTTCGACCACGGTGCGCAACGGGAGGACGATGTCGCCCCATTTCTTGTACGTGTCAAAGCCCTGCACGCCCGGCACGGGCGTCCAGGTCTTGTCATCGGGCGACACGGCCACATCGATCTTGTAGGCGTGATTCGCATCGCCGGAGAGGAACGTGATGCGCGTGATCTTCCGAGATACGCCCAGATCGACGTACTGAAACGCCTCGGTCAACTGGTTATTGGTGTAAGGAGTGCCGGCATCCGTGTAGTCCTTGCCGTCGGTCAACGAGCCCTCTTCGATGACCTTGCCGTTAAGCTCGGTCCAACTGCGCGTGCCCAGCGCGGTCGCGGCCAAACACCGGGTCGGGCGGTGTCTCGCTGAACATCTCGCCGTCCGCCTGCATCGACCAGGCGACCTTGCACACGGCCACGGCGGCCGTATTGTTGGTCAGCACCAGTTGCGCCGACGCCCGCTCACCGGGCTCGATGCGGCCTGGGATGGACAAGGCCACATCCACGGGTCTCGATGCCGGCGCCTCCCCGGCGCCGACGGCCTCGGCCGAAAACTGCATCAAGACGAGCAGGAACGACACGGTAGCCGCATGGCGAAAGGGTGTTCTCATGCCCGCATGATACCGGCGGCCGGCTTGCGAGTCGCCCTGTTGAGCATCGATGACGACAGCGATTACCAGGCGACCATTGACAGAAGGGCCTGGAGCGACTCGGACTACAAGCTCAAGTTCTCTGGTCTGCCCAATAAGAGGAAGCGGTCGGAGACCCCTGCTTGTCTACCACCAACAGGCGTTCCATGGCATGCCTCCAACCAAACCAGCCAGCATCCATGCCGGCGAATTCCCTCATTATGACCTCTCAAGCCTCTTCCCGGAAATCCGGGCACGCCCGCCTGGCGGTTCGCAAGCGAGCCCGGTCAACCGCTATTTCAAAAGCTCCAGCCGCTTGGTGGCGCGATCCCTGTAGGCGTCGCATTCCCTGATGTCGTCCTCTGGTCCCTCCGCGGAGGCATTCAGAATCTCCTTCAGCTTATCGTATAATAGCGGATAAATATCCTCGAACCTCTGCACCGTCGTCTTGAGGAACTGCTGCCCCTTGTACTTGTCCTTCTGCAACTCCAGCTTGATCCTGGGATCCTGCGCAATGCGCGCCAGGATCTCTTCCCGGGTGTAATGCCTCAGCGCCACCATCTCGCTCAGCTTGATTGCCTTGGCGTACTCTTCGATTGCCGTCTTTCTCAGCAGTTCGGGATTGTCCGCCACCGCCGCGGGCTGGCCCGTCAACAACGATTGCTGTGCCGAGTTGATGGCCATCAGGCCCAGGTAGGCCCGATCCGCACCGCACATGGCCTCGATCAGGGCCATGCCATCCATGCGTGGACGGAACTGGTCGGTGTTGAACCGCCGCTCCCACGCCATGTGCCGCTGGAATTCCTCGAGGGCATGCCGGCAGACTTGCCCCGCGCCGGTAGTTGAACATCGCCTCCTGCAGAATTTTCCCGGCGGCGGGCGTGCCGGGCAGGCGGTAATCCAGGCCTTTCGCGGCCATCTGGCCGCGCAGCCTGCGGTATCTTTCCACCATCTCCGGCTGACCCGATTGCCGCTGCTCGTCCCATTCCTCGGGAGGCTGCAGCCCCACGAGCATCGCTTCCAGTTGCCAGGCGTGGTTGCGCTCCTCTGCTGCCCATCTCTCCAGCGCGGCCGCGGGCAGGCGATCGATCAGCGTATCCGGAAGCTGCATGTGCTGCTGGCGCATCCCCAGCAGCAGGCCGGCCGAGCGACGGTAATAGTTGTAGCCGAGGGCCAAAGGCGAGATCCCGTAGGGAAATCCACCCATCTCCGTGGTGTTGTATCGCGCCAGATACTGCAACTCCGCGCCGTTGTAGGGTTGCGGGTCGTCCCGCGTGTCCATGGCCTTGACGCGGCCCTTCAGCAGGTCGGCGCACATGAAGCCCTCCCGGTTCAGCAGGCTATCATGCCGGGTGGGCTGCTGCCCCTCTTGCAGCACCACCGGCTTGTCCTGCCACCGGGTTTGCTGGCGCACCCACTTGATGTAAAAGCGCTTTTCATCGCTCTGGCCGAGTTTGTTGAAGTAGATGTCGGCCATCGCGCTGAGGATGTGAATGTTGTCGGGCTTCTCGGCATCGACGCGCCGGCCGTAATTCAGCGCATCCAGGATCGCGACGTACTTGTTGGCGATGCTGCCCTTCTGCACCGACAGGTTGTAGGCCTTGTTCCACATCTGGAAGATGTGGACCGAGTCGAACTCCGGCTGCAGCGCAGGATGAGTTCGATCTTCGTGTCGATGCTCTCCAGGTCCTTCTGGTTCTTCTGCGTCTCCGTGCTGATCCAGAGAATCATTACCAGCGGCCCGCGAAGCCCGCCGAGAATCAGCCCCAGCGTGAACGTGTCGATGCCCGCGAGTCGCGATGCGGTGCGTGGCCGGGGGACCAATTCCTCGCGGCGATAGCGCACCATGCTCTGCATCGCGCCGGCCGACAGCAGCGAGACGATCAGCAGGATTCCGATGAGCCGTCGGCCGCGGGTCATGGCGCCACCTCCTTGTAGCGGAAGAACAGGTACGCCAGCGCCAGCAGCGGCAGCCCGAAGCCCGCCGCCACTCGGAGGCTGCCCAGCAGCGTCGCGGCGGGCATGGAGACGCCGCGCTGGATGTCTTCCACCGCGGCGAATCTCGAGATGTCGGGGAGCACCGAAGACACGGTCTGCAGCGTGCCAACCAGCGCCTCGACCGACTTGCTGATGGCCTGCGCGGTGGCCGCGTTGCTTTTGCGAAACATGTCGTTGACGATCGACGGGCCCAGCCGCGCCCGGTGATGTCCCCAAGCTCGGTGACCGCCCAGTGGCCGCAGAGCACGACCAGCGTGAGGATCACGGCAATCGGCCAGCTCAGAAAGGTGCTGGCGAACATCGCGATGGTGATCACCAGCAGCGACATCAGCCAGATCACCAGCAGGCTCTTGGAGAGGTTGAAGACAAAAAGCTGCTTGTTCGCCATCAGTTGCAACGACGCCGCGGGCCCCATCCGCAGCATGATCCAGCCGGGCGTGGTCAGGCGCAACACCACGTCGAAACTGGCCCGGCCGGCGGTGTCCGTGCGCAGCGCCGATGCAGGGACCTGGAGGTAGAAGGGGCGGTTGCTCTCCGGCGTCACCTCCAGAGTGTGCGCAGGCTGCGCGTCGCCTTGATTGATGAAATCGATCGCCAGCCGGGGCGCGATGTCTTCTTCGCCGAGCTCGGTGCGGTTCTTTTCGATCAGCGCCCGCAATTCGAGGGTGCAAGGCTCCTGCCGCCGCGCCAGTCGCTGGTTCCGGAAACTGTAAACTGCCACGTGACCGCTGCCGCCCCGAAGCTGCATGCCGAACTTCCCCAGAAAGTAGGGGGCCCGAGGGACCGGAGCGCTCTCCAGATGGGCTTGCCCTCGGCGTCCTGGTCTTCCAGGACCAGCAGTTCCATCGCCGGTGGGCTGCCGGGCGATGCCTGCTTGCGGGGCAGGGGCACGATCGTGTACTCGAGGTTCTTTTCCAGTCCGATCAGGCTCGCGTAGACGGTCACCTCATGCCCGGCCTGCTCCGATGGGATCCAACGGTTCATGTCCGCGGCCGAGATGAAAACGGTGATCTCGTGCGGCCGGCCATCGTTGTTCCAGACGATGTTCGATGCGGAGCCGTTCCGCCCGTCAACCTGCACGTCTTTCATGGTTGCGGTGCCGAAGACGCGCTCGCGGGCCGCGGTATAGAACTCCACGTTGATCCGCGGCGCTCCCACGTTGCGGGGCTGCGTGGTCGGCGGGGCTGGCGAGGGCCGGGCGAGCACGCCCAGCCGCAGAACGGCGACGTTGAAATCCTCACCGAGCGCGCTCTCCACGGCCGTGGAAAGCTGGCTGCGGTTGACCCGGAACATCACGGAGATCTCGCCGTCGTCATCTCCCGGCATCCAATAGTCATTGACGTCCCGCGGCCGGTGTGCGTAGAAGCCAAGCCAGTCGGGCAGCCCCATTTGCCGCGCGTGGAGCGTGCCCTCCCGCTGGTAGTAGCGAAGCGTTGCCTCGCTGGCGTCGGCCGGGCGCGTCGTGGCCGGCGCCGGAAGCTGCGCCGCGATGGCGGCCCTGAGGCGCCAGTCCACCAGGTGCAGGTAGGACCACGTGAACA
Organism: uncultured Phycisphaerales bacterium; assembly: GCA_963836515.1. GTDB lineage: Bacteria > Planctomycetota > Phycisphaerae > Tepidisphaerales > Tepidisphaeraceae > CAWIJX01. Next base: position 1,011,341 of record CAWIJX010000003.1, on the reverse strand, counting down.
GGCCCATGATGAGCAGGATGCACAGCGAGATGCCGGCGAAACCCGCCACCTTGCCCAGGATGATCTCGAGTCGCGTGACCGGCTTGGTGGCGATGGTGTAGATGACGCGGTTTTCGATCTCCGCCGGCAGGTTCGTGCAGGCCAGAACGATGCAGACCATCGCCACCAGCAGGCCGGTGGCGAACAGGCAGTACATCGTGATCTGCCGGACCGCATCCTGGGGATCGACGGACCGCTGGAACTGCGACACCGCGACAACGCCCGCGATGGCCAGTGGCGTGATCCACAGCACCCGGCGGCGGATCGACTGGCGGAAGCACACCGAGGCAATGGCCAGCGCGCACCGCGGGCTGAATCGCAGGATGTCGCCGAAACCGAGCACGAGGAACGCAACGGCCAGGAGGATGAGCAGAATCCACGCGATCATGGGAGGATAGTCCGTGGTCCGTTGTCCGTTGTCAGTGGTTGGGTCCGTGGTTCGTTGGTCAGTGGATGCGGCACTCGGACATTGAGAGTCGCCCGGTTCTCGCCACTGACCAAGGGGCCATTGGCCCGTCCACGGACAACGGACGACTGACCACGGACGAGCATTTGTGACAACTCATGCATGGACTGGATCTACTGTCTGTTGTCGAACAATTCGCATGAACAGGTCTTCCAGGGTGGTCGTCGGGTGCGAGATGGTGGCGCCGTCGATGCCCATGCTCTTGAGCAGACCGACGAGCTGGTCCACCTGCTGTTGGGAAAGCCCCCGGGCCTGGATCTGCGTGACATCCTGCACCTGCAGCAGGTCGCGGACCATGCCCAGAGTCTGCATCCGCCCCTGGAAAAGAATCGTGATGCGGTCGCAGACATCCTGCACGTCGGCCAGCAGGTGGCTGCACAGCAGCACGGTCTTGCCCTGGTTCTTGAGCGATACAATCAGGTCCTTCATCTCGCGCGTCCCGATGGGGTCCAGCCCCGTCGTCGGCTCGTCGAGAAGGATCAGCTCGGGATTGTTGATCAGCGCCTGGGCCAGCCCGATGCGGCGGGCCATGCCTTTAGAGTATTCGCGGAGCTTGCGTTTGCGCGCCTTGGCGTCGAGACCAACGATATCCAGCAACTCCGGCACGCGGCGGTTGAGATCCTTGCGCGGGATCTTGAACAGCCGGCCGTAGAAGAAGAGCGTCTCTTCGCCGTTGAGGAAGCGATAGAGGTAGGACTCTTCCGGGAGGAAGCCGATGCGCTCATTGATGCGCGAACTGCCGGCGGCCTCGCCCATGACCCAGGCCTTTCCGGCCGTCGGGAAAATCAGCCCCAGCAGCAGCTTGATCGTGGTGCTCTTCCCGGAGCCGTTGGGTCCCAGCAGGCCGAACACTTCGCCGCGGTGAATGCTCAGGTCCAGGCTGTCCAGCGCGGTGACCTTGGGCCGGCCCCAGAAGTCACGGTAGACCTTGGTGAGCTTTTCGGTGCAGACGGCTTCATCAGAATGGGCTGGATTCATGGCAGCGGGGCTCGTCAAGCCGTAGGGTCATTTTCTGCCCATCCGGGCACAGATTCCCGGATCCTTCATCCCTGAAGAGGCGCTTCAGGTTCCCATCGGCAGGCGCGGCCGGGAACGGCTGCGGCGACGACGCTTCTCGCTGGGCTTTTCGTAATAGGCGATGCGCTTGATGTCCTTGGTGAGGCCCTCTTTCTCGCACATCTTCTTGAATCGCCGCAGCATCTGCTCAGCCGTCTCGTTTCCGCGCAGCTTCACTTTGATCATATAGGCACTGTCCTCGACAAAACTCTAAAAACACCGGCGGCGGAGTTTTCGCGCTCCGCCGAAAGTCCATAGTCTAGCCAAGATGGGGCAATCCGCAAGGTGCGAGGCGCTGGCGGTGCGAGGCGCTGGCGTACCGCCCGCATCGCTGCCTGCTGCTCCACGCCTGGTCCGAAACGGGAACGGCAATGGGACGGCACATGTCGGGCGGGAGGGTCTTGGGTTCGGATTTGGTCAGCAACAGGGCGCCGGTGAGAAATCGATCGGCCTTCTCTTCGGAACTGTAGACCAGGGCGACGTGGCGGAGCTTCATTCTCGGCCCTCTTGTGGCCGGATGATGACTTTCAGCGATTCGCGGCCCTGAAGCACCAGCTCGAATCCGCGGGCGATGTCCTTGAGCGGGAGACGATGGGTGATCATGTCCTCGACTACGATGGTGCCGGTTTCGATGAGCCGGAGGGCCTCGGAGAGGTCGGACGGGCCGCAATAGTAGGTGGTCAGAATGCGGATCTCCTGAGTCCAGAAGTCGTTGATGGGCAGGGTGACTTGTTTGTCGGGGCCGGGAACGGCGAAGAAAACCACGGCCCCGCCTTTGTCAACGCATTTCCAGGCGTGGGCGATGGCGGACAGGGCCGAGGTGCAGAGGATCACCGCGTCGACCTTGCCCCCAAACTCGGCCTTGAGCCGCTCAGGCACGTCGGAGGCGGCATCGAGGACGGTGTCCGCCCCGTTCTTTCGGGCCAGGGCCAGCCGGTCGGGGTTGACGTCGGTGACGGCGACCCGGCATCCCTTCGACTTGGCCAGCTTGACATGCAGGAGGCCGGACATGCCGCTGCCCATGACCAGCACGGAATGCCCCGCCTTCAGGCCGGCGAGGGCTTGGGAGCGCACGACACAGGCGAGGGGCTCGATGAAGGTGCTTTGATCGTAGCTGACGCCGGGCGGAAGCCGGTAGGTGCCTGTTTCGAGCAGCGCTTCGGGCACGAGAATATACTCGGCATAGCCGCCGGGCAGACGGACCTTGACGTTGGGGCAGACGGGATAGTGGCCTTCGCGGCAGTAATGGCACTTGAGGCAAGGCACCTTGGGCGCGATGCAGACCCTGTCGCCCGGTTTGTAGTCGGCGACCGACGAGCCGACCTTGACCACCTCGGCCCCGATCTCGTGTCCTTGGACAAGAGGCGCTCGGGGCAGGCGATACCATTCGACAATATCGCTGCCGCAGATTCCGCAGGACATGACTTTGACCAGCATCTCGCGCGGGCCGGGCTGAGGGAGGGGAACATCCTCGATGCGGATGTCGCGGTTGTTATACCAAAGGGCGATTTTCATGAATGACTCGGCTGATGTTCCAGGCACTCTCACTCTTGCGGTGCCCCGAGGGGCTTGTCCATGACTGGGACGCAGCAACCAACGGGCGAGGGCCAGAATTGTGGTGCAACGATACTGCTCAACCTGCGAGCGGGCAAGAGGGGCTCCCGGGGCTCCCGCTGGCTCGTTTGCGGACCCTGCGCAACCATTTTCGTCAGTGCGGGAAATCCAAGATCTCGGATATCTCAGGTGTCAACTCTCAGATCGGAGATTGGAAATCCCTCCGCATGCTCCGTGGCGAATCCTCTAAAGCCAGATAGACACAATCCGTTCCACTTCTGCCAGCTTCTGTTCAATCTCGCGGCGAGCCTTCAGTACACGAAACCGCGGATGCACCTGCCAGAGTTGCCGTAGCGATTCGCCGCATCGGATCGCGCCCTCGGCATCCTCGAAGCGCACGGGGTTGGATGATGGGTTGTATCGCCCGATCCTCACCGGGCATTCCAGCCAGATCGCGGCCTCGTATCGCGCCACTTCCGCCTCATACGTTGTCCCCATCGCCCGCCAGTAATCCTCCGCTCCATCCGGCCAGTACGCCGCGCCATCCACCGTGCCGCGATCCAGCAGCAGGCGTTTGCCAGGGCGCGCCTCGCGCATCCGCTGCTCCTGCTCAAGTTGCAACTGATAGATCAGCCGCTGCACGTTCCGGCGGCCATCGTCGTCGAGCTTGTTCCATCGCGTTTGCAGGCGGTGATAGACCTGCGTGGCCGCCTCGGGAACGAGGACCAGAGTGTCGGCGTGCTTCTTTGCCAGCAGCCGGCCGATGGTGGTCTTGCCCGATCCCGGGCCTCCGGTCAGGACGATGCCTCGCAGCATGATGTGAGATTACCGCGCATGCGCGAGAATTCCGATGGCACCCGTGGCGCGTGCCGCCCCCGGCCGCGGTTTCCAGCACGGCGGGGGCCGCTCGTGCCACGACACTACAGGTGTACCCGTCGCGTGTACACCCACCATTCGATGAGGCACAGCGGGATCGCCACCAGCGCGATGATCCACCACCATAGCTCGAGCCGCGCCTTGCGGGGCGGGGCCGCCGTGGCCTTGGCGCCGGTGACCGGCTCCTGCTCGGCCGGGAGGATGTTGCTCTCGTTGTCGTCCAGCACGTTGACCGCGATCTTCTCGTACTGCGGCACCGGCGGGTCCAGCTCATACAGCCCCACCTTCTCGAGCGGCGGCAGCGCGAAATCACCCGTGGGCGGCACGGGAACGCTCACCGTCGGCATCGGACCCCTGATGCGGACTTCCTTCACCTCGCCGGCCTGCTGCAGGCTGCTGCGCGGGATGCGCGGCGTCGCGCCCGGCGGGTATGACTGCGGGAGCTGCATGTCCGCGCCCACCGCCAGGTACTGGATCGCCTTGTCCATGAAAACCGGGAAACTGCCGGTGGTTGGCCAGGTGCTCTCCTGGATGTCGAACGCGATCAGCAGATGCGAGCGCCGCGGCTCGCGATACATCGCTACGAGCGGGCCGAGCCGGCCCTCGACCAGCACCTTGGCCTCCAGCGGGAGCTGGAGCTTGAGCGTTTCGCTCGCGTAGAACCGGAGGTTCAACCCGCGCAAGATGGGGTGGTCGCGGTCCCAATCCATCACCAGGTGGTCGTGCAGCAGCACGTCGCCATCGGCATCCCGCGCGGCCGAGATCTTCGTGTCCGGCGGAAACGAGCTGAAGTAGATGAAATTCCCGGCCGGCGGCAGCGCCTTGGGCCGGTAGCGGTCGAAGATGACCAGGTCGAACTTCGATGCCAGCGCCTGCGGGTCCTTCATGCGCTGTTCATAATCTGTGGCCGTGATCGTCTGCGGGTTCTTCAACTCGGCCGACTGGAGGAATCTCTCCAGCCACAGGTTGCCACTGGTCACCAGCAGCACGTTGAGCGGCCGCGGCGGCGGCACCACCAGGTGGGCCACGTTGTCCGCGGCCAGCGCGTCATCGGGGATGCCCTTGAGTTCCACCCGCACGACGGCGCCGCGATCCAGGTCGAACTTGAACCGCGCGTTCTCCCGCGATCCCTTGCGTTTCTCGGCCGGCCAGCGCTGCGGCAGCAGGCGAAAATCCGTCTTGATCCCGCCCACCGGGATCTGCCCGTCGATGCTGAGCTGAAGGCTCGGCGCGGCCTCGCGATCGCCGAAATTCGCCAGGCGCACGAACACCTCGACCTCGGTCGGCCGCTCGTAATTCCGGCTGGCCTTGAGCGCGACAATGCCGATGTTCTGCGACTCGGCGCTGCCGATGCGGATGAACTTCAGGTCGGCATCGTGCAGCGACACCTCCGCCCGATCCGCGAACCGCCCATCCGAATACAGCCAGATCTCGGGCCGGACGGCGCTGCTGCGCAGCTCGTCTTTGTAGAACGCGCCGGACCGCGCCTCGGCCAGCTCGAACGCGCGCTTGAGGCGAGTCGGCCGATCGGTTGGGGAGATGGATTCGATGGCGGTCTTGAGCGATGCATGTTCCGTCTCGAATGACCGGATGATCTGGGCCGAATCATCAAACGCGATTACCATCGCCGAACTGCCCTTGTCCATGCGGTCGACGAGTTGCTGCGCCTGGCGCTTGGCATCCTGCAGCCGCGTGCGGCCGTCGGCATCCATCACCGACATCGAGGCCGAGCGGTCGATCAGGATCACGCACAGCTTTCCCGGCGGCCCCTGGTAGTTGCTCACCGGCCGGGCAAATGCCGCGAGCAATGAGATGAGCAGCGCCAGTTGCAGGAGGAACAGCAGATTCCGCCGCAGCCGCTGAAACGGCGCGTTCACCTCCAGGTCATGGATGGCCTTCTTCCAGAGGAGCGTCGAGGAGACGTCCATCTCGCGGCGACGGAGCTTCAGAAAATAGAGGAGAACCAGCAGCGGGACGACGACGCCCGCCGCGATCAGGGCCGAAGACCAGTTGAGGAGGCTGGGCATGGGCGACCGTGATTATCCACCAAGACAGGCCAGCTTGTCACGCGCCCACGTCTGATTTTGGCGGTTTGAGCGGATTTTGATCTGACCCGCGGGGCGGCCGAGGGCGGTGTCTGATCTCTGCCGCCCAGCCGCGGAGCGGCGCAAGCCGATAGCCGGTGCCGTGGCGGCGGGCCGGATGGCAATGGGTTCGTTTCGCAGGGGAGAGTGCGCGGGAGAGGGAGTGGAATCTGCAAGCTCTGGCGCGGCGGGAGGTTGTGGGTTTGGGGCGGGGGGATCGGTGGGTTCGTTCGGGAGGCGCTGGGGTTCACCACGAAGGCGCGAAGACACGGGAGAAGGGTCTGGGGTTCTGGGTTCGGGGCTGGGGGTTCGAGATTGGCGATTGCAGGATTCGGATTGAAGGGCGGGGGTTTCGGGGTCGGCGGTGGGGATGGGGTTGAGGAGGATCATTTCATCACTCTGACGGCGGGAGGTCCGAGGGAGGTTTGCCATAAACAGTCTCCAGTTGGGGGGTTACGAATCCGATGGCATCAACGCATTTAGATTCGTCCTGGAAAAAGCCGGCACGAAGTGGCCCTGGGGTGCGCACAAAGCGGCCCCAAAGCGGCCCCGAGTTGGCCCTGCGGCGGCACGAAGGGGCGCTGAAGGGGCCCGGTCGGGAAGTTGCCAGTTGCGAGTTGCCAGTTGCGAGTTGCCAGTTGCCAGCGGACAGCAGATTGCGGGTGGCGAGTGGCGCGGAGGGCTGGGGCGAAGGTCATACGTTGTCGGCGGGGTCGGGTGCGCATGATGACTCCTTGCGGGGCGCCTCGCTCATTGGTTGAGGCCACAGGGCGATGGATGCGCCCTTCAATATTCACGTCGGCGCTGCGCCAATCGGTTTGCGTGGAGCGACATGGCGCAACACGGATGGGGTTTTTCGCGGGGAAAGCGAGGGATGTGGCGTGTGGGCCGGCCGATCTGCGCAATGCGCGTGTGAGGGATCTGAGCCGGGCATGCCGTGGGCGCGGGGGTTTGCTTCGGGTGCGATGGCCAAAAGGGGTGGAGAGGAGGAGGTGGAGCGGATTTACCTTATCCTGCTATCGGACGGAACCCACTTGCGTAACCTGACCCGTTCCATCCATTTCCGATTCTGGAATGCGACGCGGCTACTACGCCGGGCTGACATACTCCTACGTCGCGAATACACACTTTCCCCTATTATGCCGCGTGGGCACGTACCCGATTCTCTCAGCGGACCGGCAGTGCCGGGATGCAGGCAATGGTCGTGAGTAGCTGCACCGGCCCGGCAAAGGAACAAGGAACAGCATGAACGAACACCAGATAAGAAAGGAAGTCGCATCATGACAATGACAATTGGAAAACGCGTTGCTTTCGGGTTTGTGACGGTGGTGGGCATTACGGCGGGATTGGGGTTCTTCTTCTTCACCCGCCTCAACGCCATCCACGTCTACGCGACGGAGATCCACGAGACTCGCCTGCCCAGCCTCTCGCTGGCGGGACAGTTGGAGTCGCAGGTTCGTGCCAATCTGCGAATGTTGCTCGAGTACGTCTACACAACCGACAAGCAGGATAAGACCCAACTTCAGAATGACATGCGTGCGCTATCGGAGCAAGTCGATCAGCTTTCCAAGGACTACGAGGGGTCTAGCGCGCATTTCTGGCACTTTTGGTACAAGAGAGGGTGATGGGGGTAATTTCACGGAGGATTGCATGCGATTTGAGAACGACGAGGAACGTCTGGTGGCCGAACAGGCCTTGCTGAACTATCGCGAACTGAAACAGGTGATGCGGAATGCTCCGCATGGCCGGGGGATGGCGGTGCTGGAGCAGGCCGTGCGAGAGAAAGGGTTCGAGCAAATGCGGAAAACGCTCAGCCTGCTGGTCAGCGCCCACGATGAGGCGCAAAAAGGGGTAAACAGCCGGCCGTGTTCCTGTGGGGCCAAGGCCTACTTTAAGGGCCTGTCGAAGAAGACGCTGCTGACCGTGGTGGGCGAGTTCGAGGTGAGCCGGCGGTACTACGCCTGCGGCAAGTGCCACGAGAATGTCCTGCCGTTCGATCAGTGGTCGGGTTTGGTCGGCAGCGGGATGGCGACGCCGGCGGCCCGGCGGATGCTGGCGTTGGCGGGAATGAGTTGGTCGTTTGACACCGCCGCCGAGCGTCTGGAAGAGCTGTGCTTGCTGAAGGTCAGCAACGACACCATCCGGCGGGTCAGCGAGGAGGAGGGCCAAGCGGCGCAGCGGTGGATCGCCCAGTCCGATTGCCCGGCCGAGTTGTTCCAGCAGGCCTGTGGCGATCAGGAGTTCTACACCGACGGGGTGACCGTCAACACCACCGAAGGATGGCGTGATCTTCGGCTGAACGTGGTGGGCAAGCGGGAGGCCGGCTTGCCGGCGACGCCCGAGCAATGGAAGGATCGGGTGCTGCCCGAGCCGAGCGTGCGGATCGCCTGGGCGTCGATGGCGGCGTGCGAGCAGCAGGGCCAGGCGTGGAAACGCATGAGCCGCAAGCTGGGGGTGATCGACGATGAAAACTTGAGCGTGCTGGCCGACGGAGCGAAGTGGATCTGGGATCAGGCCGGGCATTGCTGGAAGAAAGCCCAGTGGGTGCTGGACGTGTTCCACGTGAGCCAGCACATCCACGGCTGCGGCAAAGCGTTGTTCGGAGAGAAGAGCCCGCAGGCCCGGCCCTGGTTGCAGGCCCAACTGCAAAGCTTGATCGAGCTGGGGCCGGTGCAATACGTCAAAAGCCTCAGGGATCTCAGAGCCCTGCATACGGCGGAGGAGAAGGTCAAAGCCATCGACTCGCTGCTGGGCTATCTGGAGCCGAACCTGGATAGCCTCTGGTATCGCCAGCGTCTGGCCGATGGCCGCCCGATCGGCTCGGGGCTGATCGAAGGCGCCAACAAGACGATCGTCAGCAACCGCCTGAAACTCAACAGCGCCCGCTGGACCCCGAGGCATGCCGAAGCGATGGCGGCGCTACGATGCCTGGACTACAGCGGGCTATGGTCCGACTTCTGGGCTGATCAGGCAGCCTAAAGTGCCGGAAACGTGAGTTAGACCCGACTACGAGGCCAAGATCCTCACCGAGCAGGGCCGCAAGATATTCGCCGACTTCAACGCCGCCCGGACCGCCTGGAAGCAGGCGCGCGACCAGGTGCTCGCCTTGGATCGCGACGGCAAGAACAAAGAGGCACTCGACGCCGTCAAGGCGCAGGCCAAGCCGGCGTTCGAGCGGTACAAACAGGCGGCAGTGGCCATGTCGGAGTTCAACCGCAAAGCGGGCGAGCAGGCCGGCAATAGCATCACCGCGGCCATCGGCAGCGGCAAGACCGGAACGTTTATCGGCTGCGCCGTTGCCCTGCTGGCAGGGGCCTTGATTGCCTTCTTCATGATCCGCGGGCTCAACCGCGCCCTCAATCGGCTGGCCAGCTCGCTTGGCGAGGGCTCAGAACAGGTGGCTTCCGCCTCCGGCCAGGTCTCGTCCTCGAGCCAATCCCTCGCCCAGGGCGCCAGCGAGCAGGCGGCGGCCCTTGAGGAGACTACGTCATCGCTCGAAGAAATGTCCAGCATGACCAGGAAGAACGCCGAGTCGGCGCAGCAGGCGGCTACGCTCTTCGACCGAGGCCAAGGCGGCGGCCGACAAGGGCAACCAAGCCATGGTGAAGATGAGCACGGCCATCAACGAAATCCAGAAGAGCGCATCGGAGACGGCCAAGATCATAAAAGTCATCGACGAGATCGCCTTCCAGACCAACCTCCTGGCCCTCAACGCGGCGGTGGAAGCCGCCCGGGCCGGCGAAGCCGGAAAGGGATTCGCCGTTGTCGCCGAGGAGGTTCGCAACCTGGCCATGCGCAGCGCCGAAGCGGCCAAGAACACCGCCAGCATGATCGAGGAGTCGGTCAACAACTCCAAGAACGGCGTGGCGATCAGCGTGGAGGTGGGCAAGGTGCTGGAGGAGATCACCGCGTCCAACACGAAGGTCGCGTCGCTGGTGGGCGAGATCGCGGCGGCGAGCCAAGAACAGTCGCAGGGCATCTCGCAAGTGAACACGGCGGTTGGCCAGATGGACAAGGTGACGCAGTCGAACGCGGCCAACGCCGAGGAATCGGCCAGCGCCTCGGAAGAGTTGTCCTCGCAGGCGGAACAGTTGCGCGGGATGGTCCAGGAACTGCTGGCACTCGTCGGCGGAGCGGGCGCTGCAAACCGAGAAGGCTCGGTGGGCGGTGGAATCCGGCCCAGGGCCGATTCGGCCCACGGCACGGCGCCCGATCCGGCCGCCCGGAGAACGGCCGGCAAAGCCGCGACGGGAGCGGTCAAGGCGCCGGCCTCGCACGTGATTCCTCTAGACGACGCCGAGACGCACGGCAGGAAAGCGGACTTCTCCGATTTCTCGAAGGCCGCGTGAAGAGCGACTCGAACGGCCCGGGCGTGATTGCCGCGCCCGGACCCGCGCCCCGTCTTGCCGTCACCGCAGGCCGCCGGCAAACGAGAACGGCTGACGAGAACACTCCGGGCAGAGCTCTCGAAACCCATTCACTGCATTTGAGGACTACTAAGGAGCAACTGTAAAATGGCTACAATCAACATACTCGGCATGTCCCGACAAATGCGGCAAGAACTGGCCAAGATGGCCGGGGCAAGCTGGCCATGGGCGATGATTGCCTCGCCAGGCAAGTGGCGGTTGCCGCCGCGCGGCAGTTTGCCGCCCAGTCGCGGCATCATGCGGACGAAATTGGAACGATGCTCGGTGCCCTGCGGAAGTCCCTGACTGACCTCGGGACCGACGCCCGGTGACGAGCATGTGGAGCTTGAAATCAACTGCGGGCACAACAACGGCCTCTCCAATGCCCTCAGAAGGCAGAACGGTGCCGCGCAAACACAGTGAACGAGAGTTGTCCGCCGACTTGTCAACTGGCGGAGAGGGTTGCTGCATCCATCCCGTCAGTTGAGCTGCTTTTCCCGGCAAAGCGAATCAGGGCATGACTTTGTCAGGCCCGGTTCCGGGCATAGGTGGCTTTGGCTCCCGCTCGAGGAATACACGAGACCCAAGCCAGATTTGACAGGGTGCAATCAGCCGGGAAGTATACCGCAGGCGCGAATTGACGGGCCAAGAACAACAGGTGGGGGCGGGACGAGCATCAGAGCGGGCGGACATATGACCTGCAAGGAACCATCCGTCTTCGTCGTGGATGACGATGCGTTAACTCAACAAATGCTCTCGGCACTGCTCGACGCTCACGGGTTTTGTGTACAGACATTCTGCAGCGGTGTTGAGTTTCTTGAGGCGTTTTGCGACGCGGAGCCCATTGGGTGCGCGATATTGGATCTGCTCATGCCTGGCATGTGCGGATTAGAGGTACAGCGGCAAGTGCGATCTCGGGGTTGGGTTTTGCCAATCATCATCTTCAGCGGCGTCGGGAGCATCAAGTCGGCCGTGCGGGCGATTAAGGAGGGAGCCGTTGACTTTCTCGAAAAGTTGTCGGATGAGGGTGAACTGCTTGCGTGCGTGCGGCAGGCCGTCGCCCTGAGTTCACGGCTGGCGCAGAACGACGCTCAAGGGCGGCGCTGGAATCGCGCATCAATCGGCTCAGTCGGCGAGAGCGGGAGGTTCTCGCATTGGTCGTGGCTGGCAAGAGCAGCAAGGAAATCGCCAGAGCCCTTTACATAAGCCGCAAGACGGTAGAACTTCACCGCGCCCAGTATCATGAAGAAAATGGCAGTGCAGGGCGTTGCGGAGTTGGTGCGCATCGCCATCACGTCCGGCATGGTGCTTGGGAGCATGAACGCCGTGTCACGCGAAGACCTGACGCAGATCGATTGCGAGCAGACGCCCCGCAGAGGTTGAGGAGGCCGCACCCTGCATCTGCTCGCTCGGGCGCACGTGCCCCTCAAGGAGTGCCCATGTTCGCCATGCCCGGCAACTCGAACCGCCCTTTTCACCCCGCCGCCCCCTCCGCGCGCACTCGCTGCCCGCTGGCCGCCATCCGCTATCCGCTGTCTCACGGCTTTGCCGTTCCATCGCTATTGCAGAACGAACTTCAAATTGGGCAATCCGGCTCGCCGCCTCCGGCCCTTTCCCCGCCCCTTCGTCGCACCGTCGCTCTGTCGCTTAGTCGCTTGCCCCGAGCAGACCGCCTGAAGGCGGAACTCCGAACCGAACTCCGAACGAGACTCCGAACACCGCTTCGTGCCTTCGTGCCCTTGGTGGTGAGTATCTTCTCGGCGTCCTCCGCGCCTCTGCGGTGCATCCCCGGCGCATCAAACCAGGGGCATGATCACCGGCGTGCCGGCCTGTTCGATCCGCCTCATCGGGATTCGATAGACCTCACTCAGAATCTCGGGCCGAAGCACGGTGTCGGCTGTGCCCTCAACGGCGACGGTGCCATCGCAGAGGAGCACGAGGTGATCCGCGAATGCCCCGGCCAGGTTCAGGTCGTGCGAGGCCATCAGCACCGCGAGCGACTGCTCCCTGGCGAGTTTCCGAAGCAACTGGCACATCTTGACCTGATGCCGCAGGTCGAGGTAGGTGTTGGGCTCGTCCAGGAGCATGGCGCGCGGCTCCTGGATCAGCGCCCGGCCGAGGAATACGCGCTGACGCTGGCCGCCGGAAATCTCGTCGAGCCGGCGGTTGAAGATCTCGTCGAGGTCGAGCATGTGCGCGACATCGCGGACGACCTGGATGTCGCGGGTCGATTCGATGCCGAAGGCGCGCCAGTAGGGGGCTCGGCCAAGGCGCAGGGCTTCGGCGACGGTTTGCTCCGGCTCCCAGGCCGGCGTCTGCGGGAGATACGCCACGCGCCGGGCAAGCTCGCGGCGATGCCATTGGCGAAGCTCGCGGCCTTCCCACCGGATCGATCCCTGCCCATGCAGGTGGCCCAGGACCAGCTTGATGAGTGTGCTCTTGCCGCTGCCGTTGGGACCCAGGAGCATGACGACCTGGCCGCTGCGCAGGCTGATGCTCACATCGCGCAGGACGGGGCGCTGGCCGTAGGCGAAGTTGATGCTGCGCTTCGAGGATGCTGCTCATCGCTGTCCCTCCGGCAATGTCGCGCGGCGGCTTTGCCAAAGGAGCAGCAGGAAGAACGGCCCGCCAAGCAGGCCCGTGAGCACGCCGACGGGCAGGAGAGTCTGGGCCGTGCCGATGAGATATCGCGAGGCGGCGTCGGCCAGGGCGAGCAGCCCCGCGCCCAGCGCGGTCGCGACGGGCAGCACCCGGCGCACGTCGCTGCCGACGAGGAGTCGTGCCAGGTGCGGGCAGACCAGGCCAACAAATCCGATCGGCCCGCTGATGGCGACGGCCGAGGCGGTGACGAGCGATGCGACGATCATCGCGATCCATCGCAGGCGCCGGATGCGCACGCCAAGGGCTTCGGCCTCCGCTTCTGATAGCGTTGCCACATTGAGCTGCCCGGCGAGATACACGAGCACCAGCCAGCCGATGGCGATGCAGACGCCGGCCGAGATTTCCTGCTGGATCGTGAGGTTGGTCTGGATGCCGCCGACAAGGAACGTGAACGCGCCTCCGGACTGGGCGGTCAGGTCGCGCGATATGGAGTTGATGAGCAGGAAGATCGAGCCGCAGATTGCGTTGACGATCACGCCGACCAGCAGGAGCGTGAGCGGTTCGAGCCGCCCACGGCGTGTCGCCAGCAGAAACACGACTGCCACGGCTGCCACCGCGCCCGCGAATGCGAACGCCTGCTGCGTCGCGGCCGCGCTGCCCGCGCCGACGACGGCCGCCAGCATCGAGCCGACGAATGGAAATCGCCAGAGATAGGCGGCCAGCGACGCGCCACTGCTCACGCCCAGCAGATACGGATCGGCCAGCGGATTACGGAGGATCGCCTGATAGACGACGCCGGCCGACGAGAGAGCGGCGCCGATGATGGAGGCGAGGACGATCAACTCGCCGCGGTAGCGGACATCTTCCCAGGTCGGCCAGTGGAAGGCGGTGGAGCCGGCCAGAAGGCAGACGCCGGCCAGCGCCGCCCAGATGGCCAGGCTAGCCGCGAGAGTCGCCGCCATCATGCCGGGACCCCAGCGTCTCACGGCCGGCCTCCGGCAGTGCTCGCCTGCGTCGCCGGCACGGCCGGATGAAGAAGAGAAGCGAGCTTGCCGGCCACTTCGCCGATCTGCGAGCCGGGCTGCAGGAGATACCAGTCGGTGAGCAGATACACCCGGCCATTGGCGACGGCCGGCACGGTGGGCATCGACTGCCACATGCGCCGGACATCGTCCACGACATGCGGCGCGGCATCCGGCAGAAGGTGTACGACCACCTGAGGCGCGAGCTTGCGAACCATCTCGCGGTCGACGGTGGGATAGCGATCCTTGAAATCGCGCACGACATTCCGCCCGCCGGCAATGATCAGCAGGTCGTCAAGGAACGTGCGCGGGCCGATCACACCGATCTCGTTTTCGCCAGTGGCGAGGAGCGCCGGTACGGCGGGCTTGCCGGCCGCGCAGGCAGCGGCTGAATCGAGCTGCTGGCGAAGCCGCCGCGATAGAGCCTGCGCCTCGCCCTGCTCCTCGTACGCCGCGCCGAGGATATTGATGGCACGGAAGATATCCGGAACCTGCTCGATCTGGATGTTGATCAGCCGGATCTTCAGGTTGTCGGCGCGGCGGCGAAGGCCCTCGGGAACGCGGTCGGGCGCCTGCTGGATGACCATGACATCCGGCCGAAGCTCGCGGAGCTTCTCCCAGTCGGTGTTCTGATAGTCGCCGACCCGGGGCAGATCCCGAATCTCAGGTCGGGCGTGATCGAGATTACTGACGGCGACCAGGTGGTTTCCAGCGCCCATGGCAATGATCAGATCCGTGGCGGCGGGCACGAGAGAGGCCACGGTGGGGCGGGTGGTTGGGCGGATCGAGGTTGAACTTTTGGGGCGACAACCGCCGATAACCAAGAGGGATGCAAGCAGCAAGGAGGTTGCCCATGACGAACGCAAACCCATGTGCGGCGGATGTTAGATTTGGCGCGGATGACTGTCAAACGCTGCTGCGCCGGCGAGGATTGCCCGGCATGACCGAAAGCCTCAGGTATCTCTCGCAGTTTGGGCAATGGTGCCGCGCAGCAGGGCAGAACGTGCGCCAACGGGTGCGGTCGCTGCTGCACAGCACGCGATCGTCGATCAGTGATGCCCTCGCCAGGCGCGATACTGGCCCGGGCCGAACGTCGAGCACTCCATCGCGCCGCGAGGATGCCGTCGCGTCGCTTCAGAAGGGCGTCGATGCACTCTCGTCGATTCTCGTTGCCGTTCGCGAGAATCTTGAAAGGCAGAGCCGCCGACAGGATGAGCTGGCGGGATATCTGTCCTGCCTGCCGCAGGCGCAGCAGAGCCAGGCACAGGCGCTGGCGTCGATCGCGGAAAGTCTCCTGCGCCAGGGGGAGCGCGAGCAGCAGATCGGCCAGGTTCTTACGCGCATGACCGAGGCCAGCGGCAGCCAGCGGGAGGCGCTGGAATCGATCGGCGCGAGGATGAACGATCTGGGCCAGCACAACCAGGCCATCTCGGAGAATCTCAGACAGGTGGGGGCGTCGCTGGAGGCGGTGGGGCGGTCGTCGCAGTCCAGCACGGCGGCGCTGGGCAGGCTGCACGAGGAATTGGCCAGCCGTAACACTGAAATCGAGCAACTCCTTGCGTGTCAGAACTGGCGGGTGAGCCTGATGTTAATCGTGGCGGTCGTGTTGTCGGTGGCGGCGGCCATCGGCGTGTCGGTCGTGGGCTTCCTGTTGCTGCGCCGGCTGCCCAGTGGGTTGGGGTTGATAGGGTCCTGGGCATGATGTGTCGCAGCAGGTGGATCGTCTTCAGCGTCAAGTGTCGGAACCCGCTGTAAGGGCGGGCGCTGACGCTTCCGATTCAGATTGTTGCTAATGCGGTTCTATTCCGTACGTTTAAGGTCATAATAATATATTTTTGATAGGAGATATGGATCAGCGAGGCAATTTCCGCACTGATATCGCGCACAACTTTCTGCGGTCAAACGTTTTATCAAGCTGGTGCCGATGATCAGTCTCGGCGGCTGTTTCCGGTATTGCGTCCCATTCTCAGGAGGGCATGGCTCGCCGTGTTTCCGAATGGCGGGAATGACAGGTAGCATCCTCTCTTCCGATGCCGCTTAATGGGTATCGTTGTAGTGCGTTATGGTTTCGCTACCGGCATTGTGAGCCGCTGCACAAGATAGTCGTGGTAGCCGTCCAGGTCGGCCCAGCTTGTGGCGACGCTCATCTTTGCCCCGGCCGGATCGATCAGGGTCATGCCCTTGTCACCGACGGAGATGTTCAGTTCCTCGAGCTTCATTAGCGGCTTGACGGGCCCAGCCAGATATACGGCGGCGGTATCGAAGAGAATGCTGCTGCCCTTCAATTCGGCCACGTCCGTCTTCTTCGACCAGATACGATAGTTCTCCAGCACGGCTTTGAGCACTTCGTTGTTGCTTTCTTTGAGCTTGGCAAAGCGATCGCCGGAGAGCCGCACCAGGCCGCAGGTATCCAGTGGCGTGATGGCCATGCTGCGCCATGGGGCCATGAAGACCTTCTTTGACGCCGGGACATTGCTCATGTTGTACTCGACGGCCGGCTTGGCATTGTTGTCATAGCCTTTGCGCACACTCCCATGCATGCCCACGAAATTCGCCTTGGCCGCGATGGAAGGATCGCGCTCCAATGCCGCCGCCACCGTGTGCAGCGGGCCGATGGCAATGATGGTGATCGGTGTCTTGCTGTCATTGATGAGCTGGATCAGCGCGGCGACGCCGTCCTGGTGGACCTTGCCGGCATAGCTGTCGAGCTTGTAATCGGCGACCCATGCCTGTTGGCCGCCCGTGCCGGTAGCGCCTCCGGCACCCTGGCCAACCGCCACATCGGTGCGTCCCGCCACCGTCAGGAGCTTGGCGACGATCTTGGCGCGATATTCCGATTTGCCGCAGGTTGTCGTCACGAGCTTCAGATCGAACTCCGGCGATTTGAGCAGCAGCGCCAGCGCCCAGGTGTCGTCGATGTTGTCGCCGATATCGCTGTCGAGAACCACCGGGATGCGCGGCGAATCGGCCGCCGATGCGGTGGGGGGGCGCAGAGCGATGACGCCGAGAGCCAGCAGAGCCAGGAAGGCGGATTTCAGGTGAAGTGTGTTTCTCATCAGCGATATTTACGGCGCGGGCCGCTCTGTGTTGCTTCCAACACGACATGGGCAGGCGCCGAGCCTGCCCACGTCCACCCGACGAAACTGTATTGGTCATTGGTCAGTTGATCCTGATTGATCGCGACTTTTCCAGAAGGACAAGGAATTCCTGCCGATCGGCCGCACCTTCGCCGACTGAGCCTTGCGCGATCTGGGCGATGCTGGCCAATGTTGCGGCACCTCTGCCCGGCGAGTCGCGCAAGACCATGCCGAACGATGCGACGGCCGCCGCGAAGCGGAAGTCGGCCGACGCGGCCGCGAATGACCTGCCATCATCGATGCCCGGTGTCTCAATTCGGCGCGGTTGCTCTCCGGCAATGCAGCTCAGGCGAACCGTGAGTGTCTGTGGCTGCGGCGAGGCATAGAGCAGCGATCCCTCGCGCACGGCCGGGATGCTGAACCGCTCGGCCGGGATGATCTCATAGAGCGCAGTGATTGTGCGCCCGCCGGCCAACTCTCCGGCAGCCGTCGCGGCCGGAAGCCGGCTCTGTCGCAGCGCACGGCTTTCGTAGCCGATCAAGCGATAGGCCGATGCCTTCTGCTCATTGAAATCGACGCGGACGATGACGTCGTGGGCCTCAGCACCGGCCATGGACCGCAGGCCGATTCGCGCCAGGCGGTGTGTCTCATCCCACGGGCAGGCCGCGATCTCGATGTCGATCCCCACCGGCCGATCATCCGTGGGCGCGGCGTAGGAATACTTGAAGTGGTTGACCAACTCCTCGATCTGCACCGACTCCTTGGGTGGAAGCTGCCCTTGTGCGATGTACCGCTGGACCTCGCCATAGGACCCATCGCCGACATCCAGCGCGAAGCTGGACGATGGATAGTCGCTGACTTTCACAAACGGGTTCTCGCGCAGCGCGCCCTGCGCAGGATCGACGGCGGCTGCGCGGGACCGTGGACGCCGAACGGCGCAACCGGCGCATCGGGGAGCTTCGGCCTGAGCAGCGCGATGACGTGTTTCGCCAGACCAGCCGGCTCCGCCGCAGCCAGGAGATCGGGATCGCGACGCGCCCGCAGACTGCCATCCTCCAGATCGAGCATTCCTGGAACGATGACGATAGGAACGCTCGGCTCCGCCGGCTGAGATGCAGTTCGATTGTCAGGCGGTGAGACGCGGCTGGAATGGCGGCTCAGCGGAAGAATACCGAAGAAGAGAATGATGCCCGCCGCCAGCGCCAGTCCGCCCCATCGCACGAACTGCTCGAACCGCGCCGGATATTTCCGCAGGCGCACTGGCAGTGGCAGCAGGCGGTCCTCGATCAATTGCCGCTGCCAGTCGAGCAGCCCCGGGCCTTCTTCCTCGGCCAATTCCTGGCTCATCGACTGGCCGAGGCCCGAGAGTTCCTCGACAAACCGCCGCGCTTCCGGGTCGGAGCGAAGCTGTTCCTCGACAGCCTGCTGCTCAGCGCCCTCAAGCTCGCCCAGAGCGTAGGCCGTCAGGCGGGGATCATCGTTCATCTCCTTCATGGCGTTTCCTGCACTTTCTCGGGCAGTTCATTGCGCGAATCGTCGCCGAGCTTCTGCCGAAGGGCTTTGATCGCCGTGTGGATCAGGAAGCCGACATTGCTGACGCTCAGCCCCGTCACATGGGCGATCTGCTTGTAGCTCAGGCCGTGCTGGAACTTCAGCAGCAGCACCTCCTGCTGGCGGGGGGGCAGCGAACCGATCATTCGCAGCGCCTGACCGGCCGATTCGCGGTCCTCGACCAGCCGCCAGGGAGGCGGCTCGGGATCAGGGCGGTCTTCGGCCTGGCCCTCGCCCATGGAGGTCATCCGGCCGCGTTTCCGCACGATGTCCAGCGCGCGGTTGCGGCAGACGGCGTAGAGCCATTCGGCCAGGTGGGGCGCAGGTCGAATCGTTCCTGGCCGCAGAGCCGCAGGAATGTGTCCTGCACCACATCGCCGCGGTATCCACGTCGCCGACGATCCGCAGCGCATAGAGGGTGAGAGGGCGCTCGTACTCCGCAACGGCGGAGCGAATCCACTGCGCATCGGCCGGTTCCTGGTGCCAAGCCATCGATGTTCCCGCGGCCCGGAGCATGTCGTCATATGGTATGACGCATGAGCGGGCGGTTTCTTAGATGGATTGTAACGCGCGGCGGGCGTGCAGCTTATCAATCCTCCAGCGGATTCTTCGGCTTGGCCGGCTTCGTGCGCCAGATAGCGCAAGCTTCCATTGTGAGCGTATTGACAATAACATTATGGCTCCATGGTCGAACTGGGCGTCAATATTGACCACGTGGCCACGTTGCGGCAGGCGCGGCGCACCTATGAGCCGGACCCCGTCTGGGCGGCCGCGGAGGCCGAGCTTGGCGGCGCGGATGGCATCACCGTCCACCTGCGCGAGGACCGCCGGCACATCAACGACCGCGACGTGCAACTCCTCCGCCAGACGGTGCAGTGCAAGCTGAACCTGGAGATGAGCCTGGTCGGCGAGATCGTGGACCGCGCGCTGCAGATCAAGCCCAACCAGGCGACGCTCGTTCCCGAGAAGCGGCAGGAGATCACGACGGAAGGGGGGTTGGATCTGTCACGCGAGCCGCAGCACGTGAAGGATGTCGTGGCCAGGCTGCGATCGGCCGGCATTTTCGTGTCGGCGTTCATCGATCCGGACGAGCGGCAGATCGACCTGGCGCGGCAGCTTGGTTTCCAGGCGGTCGAGCTACACACGGGGGAATACGCCAACGCGGCGGGCGATGGCGTGGCGCTGCAGCTCCAGCGGCTCATCCGAGGCGGCAAACTCGTGTGCGATGCGGGCATGCGGCTGCACGCGGGGCATGGGCTGAATTACCGGAATGTGCTCTCCGTCGCGCGGATCGAGCACATGCACGAACTGAACATCGGGCACGCGATCGTGAGCCGGGCCGTCTTCATCGGCCTGCGGTCGGCCGTGCGCGAGATGAAAGAGACGATCAACAGCTAAGGCAATATCAACATGTTCAAGGGCGCAATCACCGCGATGATCACTCCGTTCCGCAACGGCCAGCTCGACGAGCAGCGCCTGCGGGAGCAGATCGAATACCAGATCGCCGGCGGCATCGACGGGCTGATTCCCGTCGGGACGACCGGCGAATCGCCGACGCTGGATTTCAAGGAACACGAGCGCGTCATCGAGCTGACGGTGCAGGCCGCGCGCGGCGCGTGCCGGTCATCGCCGGCACGGGCGCCAACGCCACCACCGAGGCGATGGAACTGCACTCGTTTGCCAAGAAGGCCGGCTGCACGGCGTGCCTGTCGGTCAACCCGTACTACAACAAGCCGACGCAGGAAGGGCTTTACCGGCATTTCATGACGTTGGCCGATAAGGTTGATTTGCCCATCGTGCTGTACAACATTCCCGGCCGGACGAGCATCACCATGTCGCCCGCGACGGTCGCGCGGCTGGCGAAGAACCCGCATTTCGTGGCCATCAAGGAAGCAACCGGCTCGCTGGACATGGCCAGCGAAATCCGCTCGCTCTGTAACATCACCATCCTGAGCGGCGACGACTCGCTCACGCTGCCGCTGATGTCGATCGGAGCGGCCGGCGTGGTCAGCGTCATCTCCAACCTGCTGCCCGCGGAGATCAAGAAGATGGTGAAACTGGCGACGGACGGCAACTTCCGGGACGCCGCCGCGGTTCACCACCGCCTGTTCCCGCTGATGCGGGCGATGTTCCTGGACGGCAACCCGGTGGGCATCAAGTTCGCGATGAAGCACGCCGGCCGGGACAGCGGCGAGCTGCGCCTGCCGCTGTGGGAGGCCAGCGATGGGACGAAGAAGCAGATTGCGGAGCTGATGCGGAATTTCGATTTTTGATTTTTGATTTTCGATTGGGCAGAGAAGGTATCAGAAGCGGTAACGCCATTGAAAACGGGCGGGCGCTGACGCTTGGCGCTTCAGACAACAGCGCAAGTAGCATGACTCATCTCTGCGTGTCCATCTTCGTGACCGACCTGGTCAAAGCCAAGCGCGACATCGCGACGGCCGCGGAGGGCGGCGCGGACATGGTGGAACTCCGTATCGACTTGCTCACGGAAGCGGATGCGGTGCGCCAGCTCGTGGTGGATTGCATTCTGCCCGCAGTCGTCACATGCCGCCCCGTCTGGGAAGGTGGACAAAGCGAATTGCCGGATGAGGATCGGCTGGGCCTGCTGGATGCGGCGGCATCGGGCAACACACGCTACATCGATGTCGAGTTGGAGACGCTCCGAAAGCATCCCGGCGCCGCCGCGGCTTGGCGGCAACTGATCGTCAGCTTCCACGACTTCACCGCCCGCCCGGTTCGGCTTAACAACCTCATGCTCGACCTGAACGCCAGCGCCTCCTCGGTCAACAAGATCGTCTGGATGGCTCGAACCATCCGCGACAATCTCGACCTCTTCGAGACCCTGCAGCGACGCCAGAAGCCCACGATTGCCCTCTGCATGGGCGAGGCCGGGCTGATCTCGCGCGTGCTGGCGAAGAAATTCGGCGCGTTCCTGACCTTCGCCGCGCTGGATGCGAGCGGCGGCACCGCTCGCGGCCAGATTCCGCTGGCCGACATGAAAAAGCTCTATCGCTGGGATGCGATCCATCCCGGCACGAAAGTCTACGGCGTTGTCGGCTCCCCGGTCGGGCATTCGATGTCCCCGGCCATCCACAATGCCGCCTTCGACGCCACCGGTTTCGATGGCATCTATCTGCCCCTGCTGGTCGAGCCGAGCTACGAGAGCTTCAAGGCTTTCATGGAGACGTTCGTGCCGTTCGTGGGCCTGGACCTGTCGGGCTTGAGCGTCACGATCCCGCACAAGGAGAATGCACTGCGGTATCTCATCGAGAAGAACGCCGAGGTCGAACCGCTGGCGCGGACCATCGGCGCGGTGAATACGATCACCATCGGCCGGGATGGTGCGGGAATTTCGCTGCGGGGGTTCAACACAGATTACGCGGCGATTCTCGATTGCATGACGGAGAAGCTCGGCGTGTCGCGCGAGAATCTCCAAGGGATCAGCGTTGGCGTGATCGGCGCTGGTGGAACGGGACGAACGGCAGTTGCGGGCCTGGCACATTATGCGCGGATGTGACGATCTACAATCGCACGCTTGTGCGGGCGGAGGAACTCGCGCACGAATTCAACGGAAGAACCGGCCGGGTGTTGGCGCAGTCCCTGGAGAAACTGGGCGGGAGCCGCCACGCGATCTACTTCAATGCCACGTCCATCGGCATGCACCCGCGCATCGCCGACAGTCCGTTCGGCGCCACGCCGCCAGCCATGGGACCACAAACCATTGCCTTCGATGCCGTGTACAACCCGAGAAAGACGCGGTTCCTCGACCAGGCCCGACAGGCCGGCGCGCGAACCATCGGAGGCGTTGAGATGTTCCTGCGCCAGGCCGCTGCTCAGTTCCAGGCGTGGACAAATATCGAAGCACCGGTCAAGGTAATGCGAAGCGTGATCGAAGGACGGCTTTAACCGGCTCGCTCGCGAGCCGCTCACCTCGCTCTGTGCCGCCAGTGCCCTCACTGGCGGAGCTACTGCCTGCAAACGCGCAGCAGCAACGCCCGCCTTCCGACGAAAGCGGGCGTTGCCGGCATTAAGCGCCCTGCAAATCCGTGGGATCAATATCCGCCAGTTGGCCGGGTTGCGGGGCTGCTGCCCAGGGGCTGATAGCCGAACTTCTGGCCTTTCACGGCGGCCTCGAACATCAAGCCGCCTTGCGGCAGCGTGAAGACCAGAATGCCATTGTTGAAGTGCGCGTTCCCGCTGGCGCCGGTCTTGATCACGATCGCGGAGACATCAGCGCCGAACTGGAAGTTGCCGGCAAGGAACCGGTCCATGGACTGGCGGCTCTCAAAGATAATCAGTTCGCTGAAGGTCTTGCCACCCGCCTGGAAGCCGACATCGCCCTGCTGCAGTTCCGAGTACCCGATCAACTTGCCGCGCTCGTAGACTTGGCCCTTGCCGTAGGCGCCGCCCACGACGAAGGCGCCCTTGCCGACGGACGGGAAGATGGCATACCCGTAGCTGTTGTCGATCATGCGCTGGAGCCCCGCGTCCTCGGCAACCATCTGCTTGATAGCCAGGTTGGTCTGGTCGTTCAAGGCGTCGCGTGATGCATCGGACTGCGGGGCATTCTCGCATCCGACGAGCATGACGGCCGCCAGCATCAACATCCCGGTCGAAAGAACGTTTTTCATCATGGATCACCTCACAAAAAGTTTGGTCTGGTCTTTGAGATAGCGTAAGAGGCGCACGACTGCAATGGCAATGCCGAAAATGATGAGTTGGCATTGATGCCATCGGCGGTTGACAGCGCCGCGGCAAAGCCACATTCTCTGCATTGCGTGTCACGACTCAACATCATCTTCGCGGGCAGTGGCGAATTTGGCCTGCCATTGCTGGCGCAATTATCGGCTCAAGCCATCACATTGTCCAGATCGTTTCCCAGCCCGACCGCCCGGCCGGGCGCGGCGGGAAGATGACGGCAACGCCCATAGCCCGCTATTCGGCCGAGCAGAACCTGCCGCTGCTGAGGACCAACGACATCAACCGGGAGACGCTTCCGCCGGCCGACCTGATGGTTGTCGTCGCCTTCGGCCAGAAGATCGCGCAGCCAATCGTGCAGCATGCGAGGCTGGGCAGTATCAATCTTCACGCATCGCTCCTGCCGAAATACCGCGGGGCGGCTCCGATCAACTGGGCCATCATCGAAGGCGAGCGTGTAACGGGCAATTCCGTCATCCGCCTGGCCGACAGAATGGATGCCGGCGCCGTCCTGGGGCAAAGCACATTGGAGATCGGCGAGATGGAAACGGCCGGCGAACTGCACGATCGCCTGGCAGAGGCCGGTGCGCCGCTGGTGCTGCGGGTCATTGATGAGCTGGCATCGGGCCGGGCACCAGAGACGCCCCAGGATGAATCGAAAGCAACGCTGGCGCAAGCTCAGCCGCGAGCGGGCCCGGCTGGATTTCTCGTTGGGCGCGGATGAGATCGCCCGGCAAATTCGCGGCATGTATCCGTGGCCGGCGTGTCACGTCTGGCTTGTCGGCAAGGACGGGCAGCGGCATCGCGTTGTCCTGGCAAGGGCGCGAGCGCAGGAACCGCGGCGGGACGCCGCGACCACAATCGCACCTGCCACCATAACGCCCGAGGGACTGGTCATGGCCGGCGATGGCCGGGCCGTTGAGATTCTCGAGCTTCAGCCCGAGGGCAAGCGGCCGATGACGCTCGCGGCGTTTCGCAACGGCCATCCGTGGGAAGAAGGCATGCGACTGGAGGCGGTGTAATGCCGGCGCGCGACTACGCCCTTGGGCAACTCGATCTGAAGCATCTTCCGGGCTGGCCGGCCGAGACCCTCAATGCTCGCAGGTTCGCGCGACACTTGGCCGAACCGCCCGACGCGCGGGACCGTGCGCTCGCCGAGCAGATTGTGCTGGGCGTGGTCAAGAATCACCTCCACCTCAAGCTGCTGATCGGGCACTTCGCGGGGCGTTCGCTGCGGAGCATCGATCCGCTGGTGCAGAAGATCCTGTCGATGGCCCTGTATCAGTTGCGTTTCCTGACGAAGATTCCGCCCTCGGCGGCCGTCAACGAGGCGGTGGAACAGGCCAGGCGATTTGGCCTCGCGCGTGCGGCCGGCTTTGCCAACGCGGTGTTGCGCAAAGCGACGGCGGGAACCGAGCCGGCATTGCCCGATCCAAAGACCGATCCTGCCGGCTACGCGGAACTGGTGCTGTCGCATCCCCGGGAGCTTTTCGGCCGGCTTGCCAGGCGTTTCGGGACGCACGATGCGCTGCGCATCTGCGAGCACAACAACGCCAGGCCGCCGACCATCGTGCGATTGATCCCACCGGGGCGAGTCGAGGATCTGCCAAGCGAAGGCGTCACGATCACGCCACACGAAATGGCGGGGATGCTGGTCATCGAGGGCGCAGCGGTTGCGATGTTGGCCGACTGGGCGCATCGCGGCATCGCGCAGGTGCAGGATCCGGCCGCCGC
The DNA here is from genome assembly GCA_963836515.1 of uncultured Phycisphaerales bacterium. Classification (GTDB taxonomy): domain Bacteria; phylum Planctomycetota; class Phycisphaerae; order Tepidisphaerales; family Tepidisphaeraceae; genus CAWIJX01. The sequence continues at coordinate 986,174 of CAWIJX010000003.1, read as the reverse complement.
GCGCGTCGTCGGGCACATGCAGCTTGCGCCAGGTCAGACAGTGCTGGACCGCTGCTGCGGGCTGGGCACCAAGACGCTTCAGATGCATGAGGCGATCGCATGTGGCACGAGCGGCCCTCCGCCGTGCGGCGAAGACCGCGGCCGGGGCGGCACGCTCCACGTCGGCTGGATCCTGGCGATGGACCCGTCGGAACCGCGATGCCGCACCCTACGGTTGCTCCTCAAGCGCCGGGGGATCTCGAATATCATCGTACGCCAGGTGGGAATGCTCGCCGATCTACCACCGGAAGATCCAAGGACGTTCGACCGTGTCCTCGTTGATGCGCCGTGCAGCAACAGCGGCGTGCTGGCGCGTCGCGCCGAAGCGCGCTATGCCCAGGATGCCCAGAGCCTCGGCTCGCTGGTGGCGCTGCAGGATCGAATCCTCGACGACACGGCGGCCGCCGTGCGCAGCGGCGGGCACCTCGTCTACAGCACGTGCAGCATCTGGGAAGAGGAAAACGAGCAGCGCGTGCAGCGGTTTCTTCAAAAGCATGAGGGGTTTCGGCTCATCGAGCAGGGCCTGCTGCTGCCGTCGCTGGAAGCCGATCCCCGGCGATATCACGACGGGGGATACCTGGCAGCATTGACGCGGGACGGAGGTTGATGCCGCCGGGCGTTTTTGACGATGTAGCATGTGATGATCTACTTCCTGGCCGCGGGCATTGTGCTGGCATGCTGGGCGACGCTTGCCCTTCTGGGCAACGAGCGCGAGGATCGCCTGCGCAGAATGCACATTGCCATCGCGGTGGAGATGAAAGAAGCGGCCGAGAAAGCCCGCAAGGGGCATGAGGCCAAGTCGTAAGGCCTGCCGCAGGCGCCTGGCGAGGGGCGATGCAGGGGATGGCCAGAACCGCGAAGCCCCGTGTTTTTCCGATCTTAGCATTGACGTATGGAAGAGCACGCCGATAGACTTCGGCGCAGACATCGCACCGCTGAAACTGCAATCTGTGAGGTGAAGCGTGCAACAGCGCAACGTGCTCTTCTGGCTCCTCTTCCCCGTCGGGGTCGTTCTTTCGTTGGTTGTGTTGGGCGCCGGCATCTGGCTGGCAATGACGCAGCGTGGGATGGCGGTCCTGGCGGCCGGATGCGTGTGCGTTGTCAGCACCGTCTTCCTGGGCCTCCTGGCTGCTCTGATCCACGGCGCGCAGAAGGATGCGCTGGGCCAGGCTGAGGCCCTGATGGCGCCGATCAACGAGCGGCTGCAGCACCTATCCGTCCTGCTGAACCAGGTCAGCGAGCAGCAGCTCATCAGCGAACGGGCCAAAGCCATCGCATTCCGTGAGAGCGAGCGCGAGGCATTGCGCCGCGCTATCCGCGAGGAGATGACGCGCAGGGACTGGGACGCGGCGCTGACGCTGGCCAACGAGATCGAGCGCGTCTTCGGCTACAAGCAGGAGGCCGACACCTTCCGCAAGGAGATCGAGGCCTATCGCGATGGCGAGGTGCGGCGCATCGTCAGCGAAGGAATGGCGATGATGGAGATGCACTGCTCGGCCGAGCAGTGGACGCTGGCCATGCGCGAGGCCGAGCGGCTGATGGGACTGTTCCCGACGGATGCCCAGTCGCAGTCGTTGGCCGACGAGGTTGAGGCGCGGCGGCAGAAGTTCAAGCGCCAACTGCTGGAGAGCTGGACCGACGCGGTGACGCGCCACGACATCGATTCGAGCATCGAAATCCTCAAGAGGCTTGACCTCTACCTCACGCCGCAGGAAGCCGCCGCCATGCAGGAGCCAGCGCGGCAGGTGTTCAAGGACAAGCTGCTCATGCTCGGCCAGCAGTTCACCCTTGCCATGAAGGAGCGGCGCTGGCAGGAGGCGGTGCGGACGGGCGAGGCGATTGTCAGCGAGTTCCCCAATTCGCGCATGGCCGTTGAGGTCAAGGACAAGATGAACCTGCTGCGACAGCGCGCCGCCGAGGGATCGCCACCAAACCTGGTAAAGGTGTGAGGCTCAGCGCAGCTTGAGCAGCACAAGGTGCGTCGGCAGGTACACCGCCACGGGGAAGAACACCATGAGCATCGCGAACCACAGGTGCGGGTGCGTCCGTGTTCGCGGATGGGCGTCGCCCAGGCCATGGACATAGTTCACGTTGATCGCGGCGTTGGGGTTGCTGGCCGGCGCCGGCGGACCGGGCAGAACGAAGTAGCACACCAGCAGGATCGCCCAGCCGCAGACGACCTGCAAGGGGAAAGCCCGGCGATCATACCCCAGCCGCCAGATCATCCACGCGAGCAGGATCGGCAGCCAGATATGGAAGCTTGACAGCCCGCGCACGAACAGTGGGATGCCGGAGTTGAACATGTACTCGGTCATGCCCAGCGGGGACTTGCGGAAGATGGCCATCGAGGCAAAGTCGATCATCCAGACAAGCTGCGGCAGCAGAATGGCCAGGCCCTGCATGCTGGCCAGCAGTCGGCTCTCCAGCCACAGGCCCGCCACCGTCACGAGCAGCGCCACGTCGCAGAAGTAAAGGAAATTCGCCGGACCGTAGTTGATCCAGTACCAGGGCACGACGACGGCGACAAAGAGGCTGTAGACGATCTTCAGCGCCAAGGGGATGCGGGCGCGGGCTGCGGCCGGCCGGTTGAGTTGGGCGGCAGAGTTGGAGGCTGCAGATGACATCGGGCCTTCGCCTGTGGGTCCCGGCAACTACTCCTTCGCCGCGGGCAGCCGCAACTGAATGCAATTTCCCACCTGCTTCTGCACCGCAACTGACCGCAGCGTGACCTCCTCGGAATTCTCCAGTTCCTCCGTGAGCGCATCAAGAAAGTCCTGCGCCGAGCCCGTCGCGCACGGCCAGTGTGAGCGACCGCTCGGCATTGTCCGCCGCCATTTGCTCGACCGACTTGCATCCCGCCAGGCCGCGCATCGTGTTGCGAAGCAGCCGCGATTGCTTCGCCGTGGCGACGTTGTTGACCTGCACGTAGAGGTGCGTCCCGTTGAATACCTCATCATCCCAGTAGCCGGTGATGGCCGAGAAGAGCCTGCCGATATCGTCCTGCGTGAAGGCCTTGCGGCGATCCGACCCGGTGCTCCATTTCGACTCGATGCGCGGCGCCAGCGCGTGCAGCGTGGTGGAGCTGAACGCCTGGGCGCCGCCGTTGTCGTCGCACCAGATCAGCACCGAAGCGCCGACCGCGCGGGCCGCCGTCATCGCCTCGTCCATCGATCGCGCATCCTGGCTCTTCGTGTTCTTTCGCAGGCTGGCCAGGCGCATCCGCTGGTCGATGTCGGCCGTCGGCCAGATCACCTCGGCCTTGAGCAGCGGTGGGGCGGCGATGCCGCTCAGATAGATGCTCGGCATGCCCAGGCACGCGTCGATCACGCTCAGGTTGCCGCAGAGCGTCGGCACGACCTCGCACTCCATTGAGATGCGATACTCGCCCTCGACCTCCTGCTCGTCGAGGATGCGAAACGCCTTCACCGAGCCGGTCGTGATGCTGCTGATGACCGAGTTGACCCGCTTGAGGTTTTGAACTGATGTCTTGCCGGTGAGCGTGGTGCCGACCACCTGCTCGACCGCGAGTTGCAGGCCCGCGGCCAGCGCGCCCAACGCGCGACCGACGCGGATCGATTGCCGCGCGCGGCCGTGCCTATGACGCGCACCCAGAATGAGGAGGCCTGCGACTCCGCGCTCTCATCCGTCAGCTTCACCACGCGCGGCGGCGTCGAGGTCTTGCGCGGCTGAGGCGGGGCATCCTCGATTTCGCGCATCTGGTCGCTGATCGAGATGCTGCGTTTGACGTCGCTGGGGCGCAGGCCGACGGCCGCGAAAGCCTGGCTTCCATCGGCGCTGAGCCACTCGCCCACCACGCGGCTGCCGCGCACGAACGCCTGAACGTCCTGCCGCTGTTGCGAACTGAAGAACTGCTTGAAACTGGTGGTGGTGTCATCCGTCTTCTTGGAACTGTCGGTGGCGAACTTGATGTCGCTGCCGGAGATGTCGTAGCCCTTGAGCTTGGCGCCGCCGACAAACTCGGCCAGAAGCTGTCGCGCGGCGGCACCGGCGATGAGCTGTGCCTGGCGATAGGCGTCGGCCGGCGACGTGCTTCCGGCTTTGTCGATGGCCGCCGCGCCGACGGCGATGATCTCCCAGTCCTCGCCGGCCGGGGCGTAGAGAATGCTCCCGGTGTGGTCCTTGCCGAGGCGCTGCTGGCAGAGCTTGCCGTAGTCGGTGTCAGCGCCGGCCGCGGCGCCGGCGATGAACGTCAGGAGAATGCAGGCAGCCAGCCCAATGCGGTCAAGGCTGCACCGGCTGTGTTGCCGGCGCAGTGGTGGCCGGGGCGACAGCATCGTCGGCCGGCCGGGTAGCGGGCTGCGTCGCAGGCTGGCTCGCGGGTGAAACGTTGGTTGTTGGTGACTCATGGCCGCTCTCCTTGGTCGTGGGCTGTGGGAGCTTTTCAAAAGACCGCGCCCGGCCCTGCTGCGCATCGACATTGCCTGGATCTATCACGAGCACCCGGTCATACAAGAGGATCGCCAGTCGCAATCCGCCGGCCTGCTCGCATGCGCCGGCCGCCTCGAGTAGCAGCGGCGCCTTCGCGTCGCTTCGACTCAATAGATACTGCCCGATCTGGCATACATCGTCCGCCCGGCGGAGGCCGCTCAGGCCCTGCATGGCCAGGCCCAGAAAGGAGATGTCTTCCGGTTCCGCGCCTTGCGCCAGCAGCAGCAGGTCGATGGCCGCGCCGTACTCGCCATGCCGCACGGCCGCGCGGGCCTTGGCGATCGCCCACGCGCCGAATCCCGCGATCGCATCCTCCTTGCGCATCTGCCGCACGGCCGTCACGATTCCATCGTGCGGCGGGGGGATTCTCACGTAGGCGCAGGCCGTACCGTCAATAATTGCTGTAACAATAGTAGCATTAGACGGTACGCTTGCGGTCAGCCGCTGCTCGAGCACGAACCCGGCCAGCGGCCGGCGTGCCAGAGGATTTTCGATTCTCCATCCATCGACGGCCGACTCGACCGTGGTGCGCGCAATCTGCGATACGGCTTCAACTGTCGCTCGCTGCCGCGCCATCGAAAGATAGCCATCTCGCACGGTCTGCGTCTGGGCCGGGGCGATCTTGGTCGGCAAACGTACCGCGCACGCGCCGCAGCGCTGCCATCTTTGGCGATTGCGCCGGCCGACCATGGAAGCACCACATGCGGCTTGAGCGCTGCGGCGCTGATGGCCGAATCGGCCTGTTTCTCTCGGAGAAATCGCAGCAGCGCTTCGGCCTGGGGCGTCGGCTGCGTCTGCGCCGACGATCCAATGGCCAGGCACAAGAGCACCAGCGCTGCGCCGGTCCAGCCGCGCATGGGGCACGCTCCTGGGATTAGAGGTTCTTCTCGCTGCTCACGTTCCCCGAGGGCAGCGTGCCTTCCTTGCTCGCGGGCGCGGGCTTGGGCTCGATCACGTCCCCCGTCGGCCCATTCGCGCCTGGCGCGGCATCCTTCTTCGGCGCGGGTATCACCGGCGCCGGGTCGGGCTCTCCCGGCACGCGCAGTCGCGGGAGATTGTTGTTCATCGGCGGGGCGTTCAGGTCGTTGCCCGCCGGCGGTTGCGGCTGCGGCATCAGGTTCTGAAGCTGCTGCACCGTGTCGGCCGCGCCCGCCCAGTAGATCACAAAGCCCAGCGCAAAGCCGCTCTGGTCATCAACCCAGGCCGATGACAGCGTGCCCGGCGGCACCTGGCCGTTGAGGACGCTCTTGTATTCCTCGGTATTGCGGAACTCGTTGCGGAAGTGCTTCTTGGCATCCGCCAGTCGCTTCTCGCCGCCCTCGTTGGGCAGCGCCTCGAACTGGTCGATGGCGCCTTCCGCAGTCATCGACGAGCTGCCGTCCCAGCTCTCATCCTGGCCGCTCAGCAGCGCCACCAGCGACTTGCGCGCCTTGCGCTGCGCGTGCTGCAGGGCTGCGTCGCGCAACATGCCCTGCTGGGCCGGCTGATTTGAGCTGGGCACCACCGAGCTGCCGAAGCCGATCAGCGCGACGTCGTTGCTTCCCTGGATCGTGATCACCCGGCGCCGGCCATTGGCGTCACGCCCGAGCGAAGCTGCGCCTCCAACCATTGGATGCCCTCGGCCAACGTGCCCGTGTTGACCACGTTGGGCTTGGTCAGCTTGATGGCGGCCGTCGTCCTTGGCGAGGACACCACGGTTATGCGCACCTCGCCGCCATTGTCGATCTGGTCATAGACAACGAGGCCACTCAGATTGGCGGAGATGAACTCCTTGCCGCCTTCCTTCATGCTCTGAAGGGTATTGGTCAGGTCAGCCTCGTTGGTGCTGACGGTGCGGAGCATGGTCTTGAGGCTCTGGTCCGTCTCCAGCTTCGTGCCTTTGGAAAACGCGCCCAGATTCCGCTTGGCGCGGGTGTAGGCGGTCATGGCCGCCTGGCGCTGCTGCAGTCTGGTCGCCGTCGGGTTGGCCGCCACGTCATAGGATGCCTTGCCGATGGATATCGTCCCCACGCCGCTGGGGAACTTGTGAAGATAGCAGCCGCCGTCGAGCGTGCGCACGAGTTGCGCCAGTTTCTCGCCGCCATCGTTGCCGAGGATCTTCTCGGCGGCGACGCGTGCTGGCGGCGCCGCGTCCGTCGGCCTTGTCGCCGACATCGGCAGCAGCCCGGGCACCGGCGAATCGTCGGCCGCCACAAGAGTTCCCATTAAAGAAGACACGCCGGCGCTCAGCACCAGCGACACACAGGCACGTCGCAACATCATTCTGAATTCCTCCAGGCCTCGTGGAAAACGAGTGAACTGCACAATGTGACGATAGCAGGATTGTTCCCGCTCCTTTGGTATAGTCAACCGAAAAGTGGAAAACGTTAGCACCAAACAAAGAGAAAATGATCTCCCTCGCTTATGGGACGCGCATCACAGAGGCGGAAGCGTCAGCGCCCGCGTGGGACTGACGATTATTCGCCTATCGCGCGGCCGGGGCGGCACGTGCCACGGGCGGTTGTTGGTCACCCGCCGCGAATTTGTCTTTGATGGGGGTTTGTAATACCCTCACCGCAATGCGTACGAATTACGATGAGTCGGATGTTCGACGCGAGATCGATCGGCTTGCCGGCCGAGTTGCCGCCGCATTTCCGAAGGACCAACCTCTGAATATCATCGGCGTTCGCACGCGTGGGGAAATCCTGGCCGACCGCCTCACATCGCTGCTCCAGGCTCGCGGCTATGGCCAGATTGGCCGGGGCGTGCTCGACATCACGTTCTACCGGGATGACGTGGCCGACATGGGCCCTCGCGCACTGGTCCGACCCACTGAGATCAACGTGAATCTTGACGATAAGCCGCTGCTGCTGGTGGACGATGTGGTGTTCACCGGCCGATCCACGCGCTCGGCGCTCAATGCCCTGATCGACTTTGGCCGGCCCAGCGTCATCCGGCTGGCCGTGCTGGTCGATCGCGGCGGGCGCGAGCTGCCCATCGCCGCCGATTTTGTCGGGCTGACCCTGTCCGATATTCCGCCCGACCACCGCGTCAATGTTCACTTCGTCGAGACCGATGGTAAGGACGAGATTGTCGTGGAACCCGTGTAGGAGGCTTGCGCCGGCGGCTCAGAGCCGCCGAGCAAGAGCAAACCATGGCCAAGCACGCCGCAACCCGCTGGACCCGTTAACACCTGCTGTCGCTGGAGGATCTGTCGGCCGACGAGATCCGCTTCGCCCTCGACACGGCCCACTCGTTCAAGGAGGTCTCGACGCGCAGCGTCAAGAAAGTGCCCGCATTGCGCGGGCGCGTTGTCGTGAGCCTGTTCTTTGAGGATTCGACGCGGACGCGCACGAGTTTCTCGCTGGCGGCCTCGCGCCTCTCCGCCGACGTGCTCGATTTCTCAGTGAAGACCAGCAGTGTCAGCAAGGGCGAGACTCTGATCGACACCGCGCGGAATATCGAGGCCATGGGCGTTGACATCATCGTGATTCGCCACCAGGCGGCCGGCGCGGCCGAATTGCTCGCCCGGCACGTCAAGTGCAGCGTCATCAACGCCGGCGACGGCGCCCACGAGCACCCGACTCAGGGACTGCTCGACCTGTACACGATCCGCGAGCGGTTCAAGAAGATCGAGGGCCTGAAGGTCGCGGTGGTCGGCGACATCGTCAACAGCCGCGTGGCGCGGTCGAACCTGTGGGGACTGAAGAAGCTCGGCGCGGAGGTGATCTTCGTCGGTCCGCCGACGCTCCTGCCCAGGTGCTTCGAGCATCTCGGCGCGCGGGTTGTCCACGATTTTGACTCGATTGTCGGCGAGGTCGATGTGATCAACATGCTGCGCGTGCAGTTCGAGCGCATCCAGAGCTCGCAGTTCCCGACGGTCGGGGAATTCACGCAGTTGTTCGGCCTGACGCGCGAGCGATTCCAGCGGTGCAAGAAGGATGTCTTTGTGATGCATCCCGGGCCGATGAACCGCGGGATCGAGATCAGCTCGGACATCGCCGACGGCCCGCAGAGCGGGATTTTGACGCAGGTGGCCAATGGGCTGGCGGTGCGGATGGCGGCGCTGTATCTGGTTACGCAAGCGTGATTGCCCGACGACGTGGAGCAAACGATATGTCCACCTTGCTCATCAAGAACGGAACCGTCCTCGATCCCTCGCGCAAGTTCCAGGGCCGCGCCGACATCCTCGTGCAGGATGGCCGTGTCGCCGCCGTTGGCGAGCACATCGCACGCGCGGATCGCACCATCGATGCCGCGGGCTGCTACGTCACGCCGGGCCTGATCGATCTGCACGTGCATTTCCGCGAGCCGGGCGATGAGGAGGAAGAGGATATCGCCTCGGGGTCGGCGGCCGCCGTGGCGGGTGGGTTCACCAGCGTCTGCTGCATGCCCAATACCAAGCCGCCACTGGATAACGAAGGCCAGATCGAATTCGTCCTGCGCGAATCCGAGCGGGTGGCGCTGGCGCAGGTTCATCCCGTCGGCGCTATCACGAAGGGACGCGCGGGCAAGGAGCTGGCCGAGATGGCCCGCATGCGAGAGCGCGGCGCGATCGCGTTCAGCGACGACGGCGTGGGCATCGGCGATGCCTCGGTCATGCGCAAGGCGCTGCAGTATGCGAAGATGCTGAATGTCACGCTCATGCAGCATTGCGAAGAGCCCACGCTGGCCGGCGGCGCGATGAATGCGGGCCTCGTCTCCACCACGCTTGGCCTGCCGGGAATCCCGCCCGAAGCCGAGCAGCTGATGATCGCACGCGACATCCTGTTGAATAGGGCCATCGGCTGCCGCTATCACGTTCAGCACATCAGCACGGCCGGCAGCGTGCAACTCGTGCGCGACGCGAAAAAGCAGGGCCAGCCGATTACCTGCGAGGTCACGCCGCATCACCTGCTGCTCACCGACGAGTGCTGCCGCGGGTACGACACGCGGTTCAAAATGGATCCGCCCCTGCGCACGGCCAAGGACGTGGCCGCGTGCATCGAGGGCGTCAAGGATGGCACCGTTGACTGTCTCGCCACGGATCACGCGCCGCACCTGGCCGAGGAGAAGGAGCTGGAATTCCAGAACGCGCCCAATGGCGTGCTGGGCATCGAGCCGGCGCTTGGCCTCTATATCAAGGCCCTGATCGAGCCGGGCCACATCGACTGGCTCAGGCTCATCGAACTGATGACGATCGGCGCGGCCCGCGTGACTGGCATGTCCAAGGGCACGCTTGCCGAAGGCGCTGACGCCGACATCACCATCATCGATCCGCACCTGACCTGGCGCGTCGATGTGGACAAGTTCAAGAGCAAGAGCCGCAACTGCCCCTTCGCCGGCTGGGATTTGAAGGGCCGCGCCATCGGCACCATCGTCGGCGGCGAGATGAAGTGGCACATGCCAGAGCGGCTGTAGTTCGGATCGGAGTTGCGCCCTCAGGCGTGGCGATCTTGCAGGCTGAAGCGTGGACTCGAGACATTTCAGATTTCAGATTTCAGATTTCGGATTGGCACTTCTCTTCGTCGTCGGCGGGGCGCACAATACTGTCATGCGATTCGCCCTATTCAGCATTGTCGCGGTCGGCCTGGCCTTGGCGGCTTGCCAGAACACTCTCGTCGAGCCGACGACGCCCAGCGACATGTTCGATTCGCAGTCCAAGCCCGTCGGCGACTCCGGCGACGATCCCTACCGGCCCGATGCCGCCGCGCCGCTGATCACCATTCCCGCCGGCCCGCCTCCCGGCCCGCGCACCGTGACGACGCATCCCGGCCGATGATCCGGTATGATGTGAGCAGCCAAGGAGCAGCCGACGTGCGCAGACCGATACTGTCTCCGCGATCGATCATCCTTGTCGTGGGTTTGCTGGCGAGTCTCGCCGCGAATGCCGCGGAGCTCTCGCCCTCCATTCGTCCCGATCTGCGCCCCGACAAGCCCAATGAGATCGCCTTCGCGCCGACGCAGGCGCGATTCGTGCGAGTGCTCATCCACCAGAGCTCCGGCGGCGAGCCCTGCATCGACGAGTTGGAAATCTATGCCGAAGCCGGTCAGGAAAACCTGGCCCTGGCCAGCAAAGGCGCGAAAGCCACCGCTTCCTCATGCCTGGCCGGCTATGCGATTCACCAGGTGGCCCATCTCAACGACGGCCAGTACGGCAACGGCCACAGTTGGATCGCCGCGGGCGGCGAAGGCGAATGGGCCCGGATCGAGCTGCCGCGCCCGCGCGCATCGACCGCATCATTTTCTCGCGCGACCGCGAGGGGCGCTACAAGGACCGCATGCCCACCGCGCTCGACGTGCAGCTCTCACTGGATGGGCGCAAGTGGCAGACGGTGGCCGTCGTGCAGAAGGATGCCTCGCCCGTCCACCGCGTCCTTTCCGCAAGCTCCTTGCCGCCGGCCATTGCATTGCCGTCAACCCAACCGCTGCGCGAGGAGGATCTGCTGGCCTATGCTTTCGCCTGCGAGGCCCGCTCGTTTCGCAAGGTGGACCCGGCCGATCCACTGGCGCGTGCTGCGCCAGTGCGATGAGATGATCGCGCGGCTGGGTGGCCTGGGTGTCAATATTGCTGGCGAGCGAGATTGGTTGGTTGAGTTCCACCGTTGCGCTGCCGCAATCGATCCAACCGACGATGCCGCGGCCCAGCGGCTTTTCTCTGAGGCGCGCCTTGCCAAGCGTCAGCTTTTCTTCCGTGACCCGCGCCTCGCGCCGCTGCAGAAGATGTTGTTCGTCAAGCGCCACCCTTATCTGCCTTCGCATAACTACAGCGATCTCCTCGATGCGCAGGGGAAGGCTGGCGGCGGGGTCTGCATCCTGGAAATCCCCACGGAGGCCGGCCGGCTGGCGATCAACCGCGCCACGCTCAAAACGCTCTTCGATTCTGGCGCTGGCGTCGCGCGCGATCCCATCGCCAGCTTCGATGCCCGCCGCATCTATTTCGCCCATCAGCAATCCAAGGGCGACTACTTCCACCTGATGTCGGTGAATGCCGACGGGGCCGGGCTGACAACGCTTACGAGTGGACCGTTCCACGACTTCTACCCCTGCCCGTTGCCCGATGGCGGGTTGGCGTTTGTCTCCACGCGCTGCCGGGCGCGGTTCCTGTGCTGGCGGCCGCAAGCGTATGTGCTGTTCCGCATGGACGCAGATAGGACCGCCGGGGAGGGCAGTGAGGGCACTGGCGGCACTATTCGACCGCTCTCGTTTGCCAATATCAGCGAGTGGGCGCCGGCTGTCATGCGCGATGGCCGGATCATGTGGACGCGATCCGAATATCTCGACAAAGGCGCGGATTTTGGGCACACGATCTGGGCCATCCGTCCCGATGGCACGCATCCCGAACTGGTCTTCGGCAACAACACGCTCAACTGCTACATGAACGCTCGCGAGGTGCCCGGGAGCGGCGAGCTGAGCTGTACGCTCATCTCCCACGGCGGCGATCTCAATGGTCCCATTGCGCTGATCGATCCCGCAGGGGGCCGCTACAATCCCGAGGCGATCACCAACATCACCCCCGATGTCCGGCCGCACTATCACATGTCCTGGGCACAGAGCGAGTGCTTCCGCGATCCCGTCCCGATCAGCCGCGACCACATCCTGTGCAGCCACGCGCCACAGGACCGATTCGGCCTGTACGTGATCGACCGGTACGGCAATCGCGAGGTGCTCTATCTTCGATCCGTCAATCGGCAGCATGTGTCCTACGCCGCTGATGCCGGCAATGCCGCCGCCGAATATCGCCGCGCCGCCAGCGGAAGCCGATGCGCCATTCGGCCAGTTCATCGTCGCCGATGTCTACCAGGGACTTGGGCGCGACGTGCAACGTGGCCGGATCAAGTACATCCGCGCCTGCCAGGAGCTGCGATCCGACGTCGCCCGCCTGCCGAGCGGCGAATATCAGAAGGACCATCCCGCGTTCGAGGACTGGTACGCCACGCCGACCCACAAGGTCCGCGGGCCTGCCGGCTGGCCGAGCTATGTCGCCAAGGGCGTGATCGGGATTGCGCCGGTTGAAGAGGATGGTTCAGCGAATTTCTACGCGCCGGCCGGGAAGGTGCTGTATTTCCAGGCGCTGGATGCCAGCTTCAATGAGGTCCAGCGCATGCGGAGCGTCGTGCAATTACAGCCCGGAGAGAAACGAACGTGCATCGGCTGCCATGAAGACCGCGCCACAGCGCCGCCGCGCGCAGCCCCATGGCTCTTCGCCGCCAGCCCGACCAGCTTCAGCCTCCGCCGTGGGGCGCCGGGCCATTCTCGTATGAGCACATCGTGCAGCCAGTCTGGAACTCGCGCTGCGTCAACTGCCACGACGCCAGTGACAAGAGGAAGCTCGACCTGTCGGCCAGGCTCGACGGCGATAAAGTCCCCGCATCCTACCGAAGCCTCATCTCCCAGGGTCTCGTCCACTACTTCGACTATACCTGGGGCCAGGAGCATCATAAGGCCGCGCCGCTCTCATTCGGCACCGTCAAGAGCCGGCTGATCGGCACGCTTGAAGCCGGCCACTACGACGTGAAGCTCTCCAGCGAAGATCTGCAGCGCATCAAGTGCTGGATCGACCTCAACTGCCCGCTCTGGGGCGACTATGTGTATCGGCCCAATCGCTGAGAATTCGTTCGCAGTGCAGGCGTTAGCCGGTGGTTCGAGCGGGCTTCAGTCTGTATCCGCCGTGCGGGAAGATCGCGGCCGGGGCGGCACGCTCTACACGGCGCGGCCGGGGCGGCACGCTCCACAACGCCTGATTGGCCGCCAACCTGACATTCCCTCCACCACCCGTTATGATGCCCGCGCATCAGACGGGCAACTTTCATGCGCAACCGTATCGCCATCCCGACCGTTCTGCTGTTGTTGCTCATGGGCGGCTGCGCGACGTTCTGGCGGGATTACTACGGCTTCTGGGGCATCAAGATCGGCCCCGATACCAGGAGCCTGCGCGTCGCGAGCTTCAGCGATCCCGTCAAGCCGGGCATGTCCGATCCTCCCGTCGTGCTGCGGCGCGCGCGGCGAGGTCGTCGATTTGCGCTCCAGATCACCAAGTTTCCCGATCTTGGCCTGAAAAAGCCCGCCCTTCGTTTCCAGCCCCTCACGATCAAGGGCAGCGACGCCAGGATCGATGCCTTTTCGGCGTGGCAGGTTCTGCCCATGCCTATCGATGCCAACCGCGCCGCCTATGTACGCGACACGGGCCTGAGCGTCACCCAGCACAGGCTTCCCCGTGCGCTGCTGCCGCTCCCGATGGACAAGAACACCATCCCGCTGCGCAGCATCCGCGCCGAGGCATCACCCCTCGACCCGGCGTCGCATCCGCAGGTCGATGATCCCGTCGCGCCGACCGTCTGGGTTGACCTGCGCATCCCCATCACGATCCCGGCGGGCGAATACGAAGGCGCCTGCCAGGTCCTGGAATGGGGCAAGCCGGTCTGCAATGTCCTGATCAAGCTCACGGTTGATGACATCGTCATCTCTGACGAACGGCATCTGCTGCTGACCGGCCCGATCGACTGGCAGCGACTGACGCAGCTTTATCCCGAGCAGTTCAAGTCCATCCCGCCGCACCTGCTGAGCCGAAAAAACGCGCAGTGTGCCGCCGCGGTCAAGGTGCTCGACCAGCTCGTCGAACTGGCGCAGGCCCACCGCGTGCAGCCGTTTGTCCCGCGACTCCAGCCGCTGGTGAAATGGCCATCCGGCAAACCGGTGCAGATTGACTGGGCCGAGTTTGATGCCATCGTCTCGCCGTGGCTCAAGGGCAGCGCCTTTCGCGATACGATCCCGCTGGGCTACTGGCCGCTGCCGCTGCCGGACAAGATCGAATCGCGCGACTCCGCCTCGCGCCACGAGTATCTCGCCGCCTCGGCCGGGCACTTCCAGGGAGTTGACTGGTTGGCTCGATCGGCTGCGGTCATCGAGAAGCGGTTTGCCGGCCGGCTGACCCTGGCCGAAACGGTCGAGCTCTCGGAGGCTGCCGCCAAGCTCCTGGCGCTCAATCCCGCACTTCGCGTCGTGGCGCCGTTGGAGGAGGAGCAGGTTCAACTCGCCACGCCCGAAAGCCCCGGCCGAATCGCATCGGCCGACGTGAGCCGCCTGCTGTACATCGCGCCCGGGCTGGTGGCGCGCTCGCCACTACAGCAACTGCCGCCGGACCAGGGAATTCGCTATCTTCGCGGCGGCGATGCGGCCCATGTCAGCAGCCCCGGCGGCGCCGACCAGCGCGAAATGCGCCTGTGGGCTTGGCTGGCGTTTCTGCGAGGTGCGCCGATGGTGCAATGGCCCGCCATCCTGCCCGCGCAGAACGATGCGCAAACCCCGGCCGATCCGGCCGAAATCGTGTGGTTCTACCCCGGCTCGTGGTTCGGCATCGACAAACCGTTGCCCACGCTTCAACTCAAGTGGCTTCGCCGGGCCGAGCAGGATTATGAATATCTCTGGCTGGCGCGCGAGCGCGGCCAGAACACTCGCGCAACCCTGCTTTCGCGGCTCATCTCACGCCCCGTCGATCTTCAGGCGATCCAGTCGCCCGACCAGGTCTACAGCCTGCTCTCGGGTACCAGCGACCTGAAAGCGTGGGACGAGGCGATGTCCCTCCTGCGCCGGGTCATTCTCCTGAGCCCGCCGGGTCTGACCATTGAACCGGCCGCCGACCAGGCGCTGACCTACGAGATGCTCGGCTGGACCCAGCGTCAGGCGCGGCCGCTGCTCATCGCACGCTCGGTTGACTGGGGCCGGGGCATTGTCGATGCCGGTGGAAACAACTGGTTGAACCTCAAGCTTGGCGTGGACATCTACAATGCCGCCGATCAGCAGCCACAGCGCAGTCGCCTCAAATGGGCTTCCGTGCCGGCAGCCTGGTCGGTTAAGGAGCAGTCGAGCGACGTTCCCACGCTCGCGCCATACACGGTTAACCGTTTCGCGCTCGAGGGCCGGGTCAATCTCAGCCAGCTCACCTCGCCTTCGCGCCAGCCGGTCAAGATCGCGCTGGTCGATGGCGACTCGCGCAATACCTATTGCACCGAGGTTGTCCTACCCGTGGCCGCTTGCGAGCCGCGCGCGGGGCGCCGCCGAAGATCGACGGCTCCCTGGGCGACTGGGCCGCCGACGATGCCATGCACGAGGGCAGGCTCGTGCTCATGCACAGCCGTGGCTCCGTCCAGCAGCAGCGGTTGCAGTATCTGCCCCAGCCTGCCGCTCTCTACTCCAACTGGACGGGCGCCGCGCTGTATCTCGCGTTCAAGGTTGACGGCGCCGACAGCCTCTTCTCCAACGCCGAGACGAGCTTCATCAGTTACGACCTTCGCCGCGCCTGGGGCGAGGATATTTGCGAAATCCTGATCCAGCCCGTTTACGTTGACAACTCGCTGGGCCCGCTATTGCACATCGCGTGCAAGCCGCGCGGTCAGCTCGAAATATCACGTCGGCTGGACCCGAGGACCACCGCCGTGCCCTGGCAGGCATTCGCCGGCTCTGACGTTCGCTATGCCGCGAATATCGACAATTCGGTCTGGCGCGGCGAAGTCGCGATTCCCTGGGATGCCATCAACGCCCCGGGGCAGGGCGCGATGCGCCCCGTTCTGCTGCGCTTCAACTTCATCCAGCACCAGGGCAGCACCGGGCAATCCGCAAGCTGGGCGGGGCCCGTCGATTTCGGCCGCGACGAGCAGATGATGGGCGTGCTCGAGATCCACCGGCCCCGGTGATCGACCCTATTTGCTGAAGAACCCCTTGATCGCATAGACCGTCGCCTGGCGCTGAACTGACGCGATCGATTCGAGATTGGGGATGTCCTTGGGACAGACCTTTACGCAGTTGCCGGCCTTGGCGCAGTCGGCCACACCACCCGCTTCCATCATGAGGTCCAGCCGCTCGCCCTTCAGCGCCGCGCCGATTGGGTGGCCGTTGAAGAGTCGTACCTGGGTGATGACTGCCGCGCCGACGAACTTGTTGGATGGAGTGTATTGCGGGCACGCCTCCAGGCAGCAGCCGCAGCTTATGCACCGCGACAGCGGATATCGCTCCTCCTGTGCTTCTTGGGAAATGGCCGGGCCGGGCCCGAGGTCATAGGTGCCGTCGATGGGCACCCAGCACTTGGTCTTCTTCAGATCGTTGAAGAGCCGCTGGCGGTTGACGAACAGGTCGCGCACCAGCGGGAACTTGGTCATCGGCTCCAGCGTGATCGGCTGGTCCGGGCGCCGAGTTTCTCCACCAGCGCCGAACAGGCCTGGCGCACCCGGCCGTTGATGACCATCGTGCAGGCGCCGCAGACTTCCTCAAGGCAGCCGGCATCGAAGACGATGGGCGTGGTCTCCTGCCCACTGGTTGTGATCGGATGCGCAGCGATGTATTGCAGGCACGAGATGATGTTCATGTTCGGACGGTAGGGGACGGAAAACTCCTCCCACCGCGAGGGCTTGTCGGGCCCGTCCTTGCGGCGAACGCGGATGATGATGCTCTTGTCACTCCGATTGCTTGCAATCATGCGTACTCCATCTCATCAGGTGATTGGGGATGATAAAGATAAGCGCATTGCCCGGCCAAGGGAAGAACCTTTCGCTATCTTTTGGTGCGATATGCGATTGAGTGCCCCGACGTGTATTGAAGTCTTCGTTGGAGTTTTCATCGTTGGAGTTTTCAGGCTTGACGGGCGAGGCTTTGCCGATTAAGAACACTTTCGTAGACTCGTTCATCTCTGGCGTCAATACGGTGAACGTAAGCACCTGTTAGCTTGTCGCAGACAGCGGATGGAAGGTCATCGTCGAGGCCCGATCTCTTTACTTCTGAGGCGTTTCATGGCTGCTTATCTTCTGCGTGTCGATATGGTGAGGGTCGCGGCCCGGCTGAATCAGGCCGAGCAGTTGTCGGCGCAGCCGCCGGTCAAGCCCGAGGCGTGGCTGAGCAGGAATGGTTTCCGGCTGTTTGCGGGCGACTGGTTAAGGGAGGCGCCTCTCGGCAACGTGCTGAGGCCCGAGGAGTACGTGCTGGTCGATTGCTACAAGAACTGAGATCGCCATTGTGCCCCCATCCCGCGAAGGTGGCACAATCGCGCCACTGCCGGCCTGCCGGAAGACATGTCCGGCCTTTCACGCGGCCTTGATCATCCGCCGAGTCTGAAGGTATTGCGTGGCGTCATGGGGTTCCAGAGGATGGGCGAAGTAGTACCCCTGCGCCAGGTCGCATCCGAGCGCCTGCAGCATCACCACCTGATCGGCCGTCTCCACACCCTCGGCCACCAGACACATATTCAGGTTGTGCGCCAGGGCGACAATCGCGTTCACCACCGCCGCATAGTCGCGGCGCTGTCTACTCACATTCGCTGCTGAATCTGTCGGCACATTGACAATCGCTAGCGTGGGATTTCCAATGCCACGCGAAATGCCGGTGGCGAAGCGTACATCATCCACGGCCGTCTGGCCGATGCTGCTGCTGGCCGCGACAGCGCTGGTCTACTGGCCCGTGTGTGGCAGCGATTTCGTGGCATGGGATGACACTCACAATCTGGTCCGCAATCCGGACATGAACCCGCCGACGCTGCGCGGCACCGGCAGATATTGGACGAGGCCCTTCAAGGATCTGTACGTGCCGCTGACGTACACCGTCTGGGGCGGCGCTGCGAGCGTGGCCCAGACGACTTCGCCCGACGGGAAATCGAGCGAACTTAACCCATTCGTTTTCCATACGCTTAACCTGCTTCTGCATCTTGGCAGTGTCGCCGTGGCTTATGTCATCCTGCTGCGGCTCGTGGGAAAGCCCTGGCCGGCCATGCTGGGGGCGGCCATTTTCGCCATCCATCCGTTGCAGGTAGAGGCGGTGGCGTGGGTGTCGGGGATGAAGGATGTGCTTGCCGGTTTGCTGTCGTTGGTCGCAGTGTGGCAGTACCTGGAATACGCCATTCACGCGCGGCAGTCGAATCGCATCGACCGAGCGAGCGCCGGTCATCTTGCGGCCGCTGCCGTGGCGTTGATATTGGCGATGCTGGCCAAGCCCTCCGCCGTCGTAGTGCCGCCGATCCTCGGCGTGCTCGACCTGGTGGCGATCCGCCGCGATGTTCGGCGCGTGGTGCTGCCCGTCGGCATTCTGTTCCTGCTGACCGTGCCGTTCATCATCATCGCCAGGAATGTCCAGCCGGCATCGCAGGTTGTCGCACCGGCGACATGGCAGCGGCCGATCGTGGCGCTGGACGCCATCGGGTTCTATCTCAGCCGCATCATCTTCCCCAGGGGGCTGGCGATCGACTATGGCCGGACGCCCGCGTCGGTGCTGGCATCGAAGCAAGTCTGGGTGATGTGCGCGCTGGCGGTTGCAGTGATTGCAGCGGCCGTCGTTTCACATAGGCGACTTCCGCCGGTCCTGGCCGGGATGCTCATCTTCGTATTGGCTCTGCTGCCGGTTCTTGGGCTGGTTCCGTTTGATTTCCAGAGCTATTCCACCGTGGCAGATCATTATCTCTATATCGCAATGCTCGGAATCGCGATCGCCGTGGCGGCACTGCTGTCGCGATTCGAATCGCCGCGAGCGTTGGCGATCGGCGTAGTGCTTGCCATTGTCCTGGCCGTGGCAGCCCACATGCAGAGTTGGCACTGGACCGACTCGCAGTCGCTGTTTCAGCACACGCTCCG
The DNA here is from genome assembly GCA_963836515.1 of uncultured Phycisphaerales bacterium. Classification (GTDB taxonomy): domain Bacteria; phylum Planctomycetota; class Phycisphaerae; order Tepidisphaerales; family Tepidisphaeraceae; genus CAWIJX01. The sequence goes on along the minus strand of CAWIJX010000003.1, from coordinate 967,119 downwards.
CGTCAATCCCGGCAGCGTGGCGGCGAACGTGAACTTGGCCATCGTACGGTTGCGTCAGGCGGAGAAGGCGATGGCCGACGGTCGCGTTGAGGATGCGATGGATCTCAACAACCACGCAATCCGTCTCTGCCAGCGAGCATTGGCGATGAAACCTGACGATGCCGATGCCCGGCAGACGCTGGTAGAGCGCTACACGACGCGGGGGTCCATGCTGGCGCGATACTACCAGGATTACGCTGGCGCTGTCGCGGCGTATGACCGGGCGCTGAAGCTCGATCCCAACTACGCCCTGACGATCAAGGCCCGCGCGGCCGCGAAGCGACTGATGAACCGATAGTCACCGTTGAACGGCTCGCAAGCGAGCCGGCTAAACAACTATTTCCCGATGCAGAAGCTCGCGAAGATCCGACCCAGCACCTCATCGGGCGTGACGGTTCCCGTGATCCGTCCGAGAGCGTCCGCCGCCTCGCGCAACTCCAGCGCGATCAACTCGGATTGCCCGCCGGCCGACAGGGACGCGGCGCGATCGATCGCGGCTCTCGCCTGATCGATCTCGCGTAGATGCCGCGCATTGAGCGCGAGTGTCGCGGCAGGCGCAGCGGTGTCGAATGCAAGATCGCTCAATCGCCGGCGCAACTCAGGCAGATTCGCCCTGGACTTCGCTGAGACGGCGATCTGGCTGCCCGCGCATTGCACCGGTGTATCCAGCAGGTCCAATTTGCTGACCACGGTAAGATCGGGTTTGCGCGGCAGAGCGATAGGCGGCCGAGCATCGGTTGCTTCCCTGACCAGTACGAGCACGTCGGCCGTTTCGATCGCGGACAGTGCGCGGGCGTACATCTGGCGGGCGATTTGCGCGTGCGCGGAACTATCGGACGCCGACGGCGATTGCTCGACCAGCCCCGCCGCATCGACAATGCGCACGATGCCCCGCGCCACCGCCGCCTCGCCCCAGATGACATCGCGCGTCGTTCCCGGCACTGGCGACACGACGGCCCGCTCATTTCCGCACAATGCGTTCAGGAGCGTGCTCTTGCCGCTATTGGGCCGGCCGGCGAGCACGATTTGCGGCTCGTGCGAGAGCCGGTCAAATCGCGACGATTCATCGACGAATTGTTGTAGCGACTGCTGGATGGATTGAGTGCGGGCGATAAGCTGGGCCGAATCGAGAAGCGTAATCTGCTCTTCGGAGAAGTCGATGCCGGTTTCGACCAGGGCGAGGGTTTCGACAAGCTGGTCCATAATCGGCCGGAGCCGCCGAGTGAGCTCGCCGGCCATGAGCTGTCGGGCGGCGGCGAGTTCCTGTTCGCCATGTGCGCCGATGGCGGCCGCCACGCCCTCGGCTTCGGCAAGGTCAATGCGGCCATTGAAGAACGCCCGAGCCGTGAACTCGCCCGCTTCGGCCGGCCGGGCGCCGAGTTTCACCAGCGCCGCCACCAGCATGCGGGCCAGCAGCGGATTGCCGGGAACGTGGAGCTCGACCAGGTCCTCGCCCGTGTAGCTGTGCGGTGACAGGAAGGAGTAGATCCAGCAGGGAACGAGCATTCCCGCAAGATGCAGATTGACGCGGAATACTCCGCGGCGGCGCTCATCGCAGCCAATCCCGCCGATAAGCTCGTGCGCCGGGCCGCCGGTCAGCCGAACGATGATGTGCGCCGCCGCCCCGGACGAACTGCTGATGGCGACGATGGTATCTGTCATCTAAATTCTGAATATCATATTTCAAATCTCAAAGTTCAGATACGGACGTCCGCAAATCGATAATCGAAAATCACTTGCGTCCCTTCCCGTACCTTTTCTCCGCCTCTTTCTGCGCCGCCTGGAGCTTGCCCATGATGCCTGCCAGGCAGCCGCTCTTCGACGGTTCGGGCTGATCGCTCTTGGCCATCTTGCGCGAAGCGCGTGTCGCGGGGGCGTCGATGATGATGCGCCCGGCCTTCTCTCGCTCTTCCTGCTCCTTGATATGGTCGCGCACGCGCTTGCTCTCCCAGATGCCGATCGCGGTGCTGGTGAGAATGTAAAGGTTCAAGCCGCTCGGGCCGGGATAGAGCAGCACCGGGAAGAGCAGCGACATCCACTGCATCATCTTCTGCTGCTGCGCCTGCTCGGGCGACGATGCCGCCGGCTGCGGCGTCATCTTCTGCTGGACATAGAACACCACCGCCATCAGGATCGGCAGGAGGTTGAGCGCGTCGATGTAGATGAAGAAGAAGCTGATCGGGTGATTGGGGAAATAGAGCAGGCGATCCGGCTGCGCCAGGTCTTTGATCCAAGTGAAGCCCCAGAGGAACGGCGCGTGCCGCAGTTCGAACGTGCCCTGCAGGCACTGCCACAAGGCGATCCAGATGGGCATCTGCAGGAGCATCGGCAGGCACCCCAGGATCGGCGTGAAACCCTGCTCCTTGTAGACCTCCATCATCGCCTTATTGAGTTCTTCTTTGTTGTCGGCGAACTTCTTCTTGAGCCGCTCGATCTCCGGCCCCATCTTGGACATCTTGCTCATCGAGACCTGCGACTTCTTGGTGATCGGGTGCAGCAAGAGCCGAACGATCAGCACGAGCGCGATGATGGCCAGGCCCCAGTCGCCGTGCAGGCTGCCGCCAAAGATCCAGTGCATGCCCGTGAGCAGCACGACCAGGAATCGCACGAGCCACTCAAACGTACACCATCCACAGGCGCCGCTGGTCAGGAGGAGCGTCTCATCATAGCGGTGAGGGAACTTGCCGTAGAACGCATTCTCGAGCACGTCGCGTCTGCGCGGGCCAAGGTAGACCTCAAGCGTGAATTCCTGCGGCTTGTCGGCCTTGATCGTGATCGGATCGGTCTCGAACGTCAGCGCTGAGTGCTGCTGGCCGGTCTTCTCGTCGGGTTTGAGCAGGTTGCGCGGAGATGTCGCTGATGACCTGGGGCTTGTTGTCCTTGACGGGGAGCCGCACGATGGCTTCGAAATAGGCGCTGGTGATGCCGGCCCAGAGCAGAGGCTGCTTTTTCTTGAGCGGGTCCCATGCAAACTCGTGATAGCTGGTTCCTGGGGCGTGAGCCATGTTGACTTTGCCGTCGTTGGCCTGGCCAATGACGACCTCGGGCACGTTGCGCGTGTTTTCGACGATGGGGGCATTGGGCCCGTTGAAGGTAAGCTGAACGTCCAGATCGATGCGGGTGTGGTTGACCAGCTTGTACGCCAGGTCGACTGCATAGCCTTCGCCGGGGTCGGTTTTGGGTTTGATCTGCCAGGTCTTGTAGATCGTCAGCAGCTTCGTGTCGTGGTCGCGAACCTTGGCCGAGTAGACCGCCTTCGTGTCGCTCGATTGCTCTCGCTCGTATGACCAGGCAACGCCCGAAAGATCGAGCCACTGGCCCGCCACGCGGATGCTGCGGGCGGCCAGCGGGCAGCGAAACCATGTCTGCACATTGCCCTCATAAGGCATCTGGAACGTGTAGCCAGCCTTTTGCCCGACAGCGCGCTCAAAGCGGTTGAGAACGGCCTCTTTGATCGACGCGCCGCACGGGGAAAGCTTCAGGCCCAGGGGATAGTTCTGCTTGCCGTCGGGATCGAATGCAAAATAGCCAAGGCGGGCAAATTCGTGGGGGCCGGGCGCAACGACTCGCAGGCCGGTCGGCTGAGCGGCGACCGCCGGCTGGCTGGTGGCTTCGATAGCTACGGGCAAAGTGCTCGGCGCGGTGGCGCTTGTGGTGGTTGCAGGCGCGGTGGTGGGGGGCTTCTGCGCCGTCTGGGTCTGCTGATCCAGGCCCAGATATCCCACGAGCAATCGCCATCCGATGACGACTGCCGCCGACAGCAGCAGCACGATAACCAGCCGTTTTTTGTCCATTTTTATCCTTCGTCGCGCCAGTCATCGCCCATCGCGCAGCCGGCTGCCCAGAAAATCGTCCAACTGCGCGATGGCTTCGACCTTCTTCACCGTCGCCTCGACATTGTACGGTACGCGCACAAATTCCACCGCCGTTTCCGTGACCACCACGAAGCTGCTGCGGTTGTCGCGGTCGCGCGGCTGACCCACGCTCCCCACGTTGATGATGGCTTTCTCATCGGCCAACTCGAACTTGCCATCCAGCTCGTCGGGGCTGTAAAAATCCGGCCCTTCCAGGAACACACCCGGAACGTGCGTGTGCCCCACGAAGCACAGCCGCTCGAACCGCTCGAATATGCTCACGAACTTCCCGGGGTTCGTGTAGATGTTGTCGGGAAAAATGTATTCGTTGATCGGCCGGCGCGGCGAGGCGTGGACGGCCACGAATTCCGGCGTACGCAGGCGCACGGGCAAGTTGCCCAAGAACTTCCACCGCTGGGCGCGGCGCTGCTCGTCCGGGTCGCCCTCAAAGCAGGTCCGCGTCCAGTAGCTGGCCTGCTCGGTGCCGCTGTTGAAGTTGTACGGCTCGTAGAAAACGGCGAAGTCGTGATTGCCCATCAGCGAGACCCGGCAGCGCTGGGCCACCAGGTCGATGCACTCGATGGGATTGGGCCCGTAACCCACGATGTCGCCCAGGCAGATGATCTCCGTGATGCCCCGGCGGTCGATCTCCTCAAAGACGGCGGTTAGCGCCTCGATGTTGCTGTGAATGTCACTGACGATTGCGAGCATAATTAAACAGCGACCGGCGCGGCGCAGGCCGCGTCGGAAGTTGCAGGATGTTAAGGGCACGAGGCGGGAGCGTCAAATGCCTCATTGACCTCATCCGCCGCATTGGCCGCCGGCCACACCCCGCCCCCATCCGCCGAATACCACATGTCCAGCACCGCCTGCCAGCCGCGCAGGCTGGTGATCTCGATGAAGTCGCGTTTTACCTGCTCGGCCAGCGGGTGAAAGCTGCGCGTACTTGATGCCCATCTTGCGCATGCGCCGGCCGGCGAGCTGCTCGCCGTGGATCTCCATGGCGATGGCGAAATGCTCGCGCAGCGCGTGGCGCTGTTCGTGGATGGTGGGGGGGCAGAGCTGCTCGCGCGGCGCCGGCCAGCAGCATCCTGGCGTGCTGGAAGATCCACGGATTGCCGATGGCGCCGTGCGCGATCCAGGCGATGTCCACGCCCGTTTCGCGCAGCATGCGCACGGCATCTTCGGCGCAGAAAATGTCGCCACTGCCGAGGATCGTCCTGTCGGGATACCGCCGCTTCACCTCGGCGACGGCTTCCCAGCGGCTCCTGCCCTGGTACTTCTGTTCCACCGTTCGGCCGTGAATCCTGCGCGGCGGCGTAGCCCCACTCCCAGGCTGTATCGAGAATCCGGTACATGCGATCGGACGATTCTTGCGAATCATCGAATCCCCGGCGGAGGCTGACGGTCGTGATGGCCGCCGGCGGCAGAGCGTCGCGCACGGCCTTGAGGATCTCGACGCCGCGCTGCGAATCGCTGAGCATGTGGCCGCCGCGCGCCTTGTTCTTGATCTTCTTCACCGGGCAGGCGAAGTTCAGGTCGATCACGTCATAGCCGGCCTGGTGGAGGATCGAAGCCGCTTGCGCCATCTGGCCCGGCTCTGATCCGATGATCTGCCCGGCGATGGGGTGGTCCTCATCGTTGATGTCGATCGAGCGGCGCAGGCCCTCGCCGCCGTTGAGCATGATGATATCCAGCAGCGCCTCGGTGACCGCATACGGGCAGCCGCGCCGTGCGCGACCAGCCGCATGGCGCGGTCGCTATAGCCGGCCAGGCCGGCCTGGCAGAATGGCGCATCGAGCTGGATCGGGCCGATATGCATCGTCTATATCGTATGCTTCACGCCCATCCGAGACGGAAGCGTGAGCGCCCGCGCTGTGTTCGACCCAGGGCGGGCGCTGACGCTTCCGCTTCAGATTAGTCCCGCAGCAGTTGGACGCAATACAGCTCGCGCTGGTCGCGCAGGTACAACTTGCCGTCGCTGTACGCCGGATTGCACCAGTTCTGCCCGCACACCTGGGCCCGGCCGATCTCGCGACACTGCGATGGGTCGGCGGCGATCAGGGCCAATTGCCCGCCGTCGGTCAGGACGAGAATATTTCCGCCCATGACGATAAAGGATGCGTGGGCCGAGCCGGCCGCCGTGCGGATGTAGCCGTCCTTGCTCCACGCCTGCTTGCCCGTCCGCACATCCACGCAGATGAGGTTCTTCGCGGGCCCGACGCCGTAGAGATACTCGCCGGCCGCCACGGGGCTGGCGAAATTGATCGCCGACTCTCGCGCCGTCCACGCCTTCTCCGCCTTCAACGCATCGCCATCCTTGCTGATCTTGATCCCCAGCAATCCCACCTGGTGCGAGGCAACCATCACCATGTCATCGACGATCACGGGTGTCGTCACATGCCGGCCAAGCCCCGTCTTCACCGGCACGCGCCAGAGCAGCTTGCCATCGGACGTATCCAGCCCGATCACCGCCTCGGCCGTGAAACTCACGACGTGCTTTACCCCGCAGATCATCGCGATGACCGGCGGGCCATATCCCGGCACATCGTTCTGGGATTTCCAGATGACCTTCCCGGTCTTCTTCTCGAAGCATACAACGCTGGCGCCCTGCTGGCCGCCGACGCCGACGATGATGCGATCGCCATCGATCACCGGTGCGCCGTCGTAACCGTGGCGGCTGGCGCCGACGGCCGATCCGCGCTCGCCGATGAAGATCGCGCCGAAGTCCTTCACGAAGTTGACGCGCCAGATCACCTTGCCATCGGCCGCGCCAAGGCACTGAAACTCGCCCCGGCACGACTGCACATACACGCGATCGCCGTCGGCGGTGGGGGTGCACGCGGCCCCGCGACGCTCTGCCCATCCTGAAACTCGTCATCCAGCATTGCGCGCCAGTGCTCCGTCGCGGTGGCCGCGTCGATGCAATGAACCGTTTCCTTCTTTTCCTGATTGTCGATGTAGAAGAGCCTGCCCGCCGACACGACGGGCGACGCCAGACCGTTGCCGACTTTGATGTGCCAGAGCACCTTCGGCGATGCCGGCAACGTCGTGGGAACGGCCACGCCAGCGGCGACGTGCCCGTTGCGCTCGGGCCCGCGCCAAGCGGGCCAACCTGCCCCCATTGCCAGGCCCCTCACGAAAACCACCAGCAACGCAATGCGTGTCACCATGGCGGCAACTTCACCGGCCGGCCGGCCCCTGTCAAGCCAGGGGCTTTTCCCGTTCCCACCAGCGTTTCCGCATCCTAGAGTCGTAATATCAACTCGGAGGCCCCGCCATGCAGAACCCGTCTATCGACTTCTTCAAAGACCTGCTGGGTAACAGCAATCCCCCGTGCATCTCGCTCTATGTGCCTGTTGCGAGAGGGCGGCCGATCTCCGCCAAGAACAGGCAGCGCTTCGGCCATCTCATCAGGGACGCGCGCGACACCGCTGAGAAGCACTATGACAAGGCCCTGGTCGCATCGCTGGTAGACAAACTCACGGCGCTGGCATCGCAGGAAGACCTCTGGCAGCATCCCACGGAAGGCCTGGCTGTCTTCGCTTCGCCCGATGTCTTCCGCGTTATCAAGCTTCAACGGCCCGTGCCGGACTTATCCGAAGGTCGGCACATCGTTCCATCTCAAGCCGCTGATCCGCGCCTACCAATTTTCCGGCCGATTTCAGATCCTCTGCCTCACGCAGCGGAGCGTGAAGCTCTACGAAGGCGACCAGGACCGGCTCAACGACGTGGTGCCGCGGCACGTGCCCACCAGCGTCTACGACGTTCCGGCCACCGAAATGGCCAGGCCGCATCGCCGGTTGCCGGCGGGTCCGGGCGCGAGCCTGCCGTTGAAGAAAAGGTTTCGCTCGACCGCTATTTTCGAGCGGTGGACCATGCCGTCTGGGAAAACCACTCCAGGCCGTCGGGCCTGCCGCTGATCCTCTGCGCGGTCCACAAGAACTTCGAGCGATTTGCCCGCCTCAGCAAGAACCCATTTCTCGTGGACAAGGGCATCGCGAGCAATCCCGAGTCGCTGTCGATCGACCGGCTGCACGAACAGGCGTGGCAGATCATCGCGCCCTATTACCGTCAGCAGGTGGACAATATCCTCAATGAGTTTGGCCGGGCCAGCGCCCACCAACAGGGGTCGGGCGACATCGCGCAGGTTGCCGAGGCCGCCACGCAGTCGCGGGTCGGCACGTTGCTCGTCGATGCCGACAAGCACGTCGGCGGAAAGATCGACACCAGCGGCGGCGTTGAGTTTGGCGACCTGTCGCGAGGCGAGTTCGACGATGTCCTCGACGACATCGCCGAGCGCGTGATCAAGACCGGCGGGCAGGTGCTCGTCATGCCCCACAGCCAGATGCCAACGGCTACCGGCGTGGCGGCGATCTATCGGTTCTGAGTCACGCTTCATCCTTGCCCGGAGCAGACTGCGTCTTCGCGAGTTCGGCTTCGACAGCTTCGATGGCCTTCTGTCGCGAGGCGTCGCCCTCTCCCGAGAGCCCATCTTGGCGCAGAAGGTAGTCGAACTCAGAGTCGAACGCGCGGATTTGATCCAACACGCTGGGTGCATGCCAGGTGATGATGGTCTGGTAATACCCGCGCCGGGGCTGGGCACGACCGACTCCGCGCCAAACCAGTCGCCGACGATGGTGAGATTGCCGCTCGTGGTGCGATGACGCACGGCGACATGCACGTTCTGCACCGACCTGTCGCGCAGGAACTCCAACAGCTTGCTGAGGCGAATGCGCCTCGCCGCCGCGCTGTAGCTCTTGAGAGGCAGCGAAGGATCGATAATCAACTTCGCGCCGTGTTGGCGCACGTACTCATCCAGCGCCAGTCGCTCTTCGTGCAATAGTTGATGAATCTTGTCGCTGCGCACGTTGGGCTCGTCCCGATCTCGCCAGATGCGCACCTTGGGTGGATCGAGCGGCAGGTTGAACGACGTCATCGCGCCGGCCTGCCGCAGCGGGCCTTGCGCGCCTTCGCCGATCGCCTCGCGCGTATAGAGTGCCAGCATCTCGGCGCGATCCTCTGGCTGCGACGCGCAGCGATATGTCGTGTCGCTTCCCTTGCGGGCCTTATCCAGTCGCTTGTGGATTGCATTGATCAGCGTCTCGGCCGACAGGTCTTCCAGCGTTTCGTTGACGCGCATCGCCTGAAGGTCGTGAATCATATTGCCGGGCACGCGTCCGATACCCAGTGGCAGCACCGGGATCTCCAGTCCCATCGCGTAGCCTGTCTCCTGGTGGACCCACGGCCGCGCGCTCGAGGACTTTGTCAGGACAGGCAAAAACAGGTGGGCGTGGGCGATGCCGTGCTTGATCTCGTCGGGGAAATGCAGCGATGGAACGATGTCCTTGTCCCAGACCGGCCGCAGGCCCATTTCGTGGAGCTTGTCCACGAGTTTGGCGACGATCGGCCGATCGTCGCTGGAATAGCTCACAAAGATGCGGTACGGATGTCTTGCGCACACGGTGTTCATGCACTCTCCAAAGCCTCGACCCAGTGTGGAGCAATTCTCCGCACGCGGCATGGCCCGTCAAGTGCGGTGGCGGCGATCCATCGGTTCCTGGAATCCCGCGAGCCGCGCCTGAACGCGCGATAATGCCCCGACGGCGAAAATCACCGGGTAGAGTTTCTCGAAATACCAGAGCTTTGCGAAATAGAACCCGATTGGCGATGGCGCAAACTCTCGCCCGCGCTGTGTTCGCTCAATCAACCACCGCACCCCGTAAGTCACCGCGCTTTGGGCCTGATCGCCCTCCTCCTCCGCCAGCGCCTGAATCGCCAGCGATGTTTCCTCAATCGATGACTGGCCCGTGCCCCACCCCCCGTCCTCATTCTGTGCATCAATCAGCCACCGAACCGCCCTCTGCAGATCAGGCCCACCTTCGTTGCTTCGTTCCCGCGCGCCAGGACTTCGTCGCTCGTCCCCAATGCCACCCTCGCCGTCCCATACACCGCATTCTCCTCGCGAGGATCGCATTGGTTCCCAAACCAGAGCGGCAGAAATGCGCCATCCTCGCGCTGCACGGCGGCGAGGTATTTCATCGCACGAGCGGTCGCATCGTCGATCCGCGCGGCTACGTCGGCCGGCATCCGCTCGCGCCATGCGCGCCAGGCCATGATCGCATGCGCGGTCAGGTCGGCGCCGCTCCGGTCGAAAGGCAGCTTGCCCCATCCGCGGCAGAACGTCGGAATCCCGCCGTCGCTGTTCTGCAAATCGAGCAGCCACACAATCCCCGCGCGGGCGGCCGAGGTCACATCCTCATCCACGAACCCGAGGTTCGCCAGCGCCACCGACGCCCCGGCCGTGTCGTCCGCATCGCTCACGCCCCCGCTCAGGTCCGTCCACGCCCACGCGCCCGGCGGGGCATGCGTGTACGGGTGTTCCACGCGGTATTGTTGAAAGAGCAGCCAGTTGCACAGCCGCCGCCGGTCTTCCTTCGACAGCGCTGCGCGGCTCTCCGCCGACTGCGATAGCGCATTGATCGACAGCGTCGTTACCCACGTCGCCAGGTTCGTGTCGATGGCCCAACTCCCATCCGGCCGGGCTGAGCGGATCAAGAACGCCACCCCGCGATTGACCACCGGATGATCGTGCAGCCCCGCGCCGATCAAGCTCATCGAAACGAAGCTCGTCAGCGGCGTTGCCTCCAGGAATCCACCGGTCTCGGGCTGGATCGTCGCCAGAATGCGCAGTGTCCGGCCGGTTGCCATCATCCGCACGAGCCGGGCGATTGGGTTGCGCGTCGGGCGGCGGCGATGCCGGGCGATCCCCATGGCGATCAGCGCCGGCAGCGCGTAGCTCACCACCGGCAGCCGCAGCCACTTGAACCACTGATGCGGGCACGCCGCCAGTTCAAACGGAAGCTGTGGGATCAGCCGCCAGGCGGCACGTCCCTCACCCAATCGCCCGGCCAGCGCGGCACATCGTCAGGATCGGCACCGAGAATGTCCGGTCCACGCCATATTGATCGGCGATGGCCTTCGCCAGCATCGGCGGCTCGACCGATCCCGCCGCCGCGGAAAGCCACTCCTGGCGCGGCGACACGCATAAGTCGCCCCCGGTCCTGCCACGACCAGCGCTGCCCAGCACAGCGCGGTCGTGCTGGTGTTGCTCAGGCTGATCGTCGTGTCGCCCCAGCCGCCGTCGCTGTTCTGGTGATTGATGAGCCACCGCATGCCTGCCCCGGCCAACGCGCGGCAATGTGCCGCTAACCGGGCCGTGCCTTTGCGCCCGGCCATCGCTTCCGCATACAGGCTCAGTGTGAAACTTGCCGTCGCCGTGGACAGCGCGCTGCTCGACAGTTCGCCCTCCCACCAGCCCCCCGGCACCGCGCCTCCAGCAGCCGCGATCTCGCGCGGGCCAGCGTCTCCTCCAAAGCAGCTCGATCCAGTTCCATGCCGTTCCCGATCCAATGCCGAATTTCTAATGGCGAATGTCTAGTCAATGATGAATCACAAAATACCGAATGCCCAGTTCGCTTCGTCATTCGGGCTTCGGAATTCGTCATTGACTGGACATTGGGCCTTCGTCATTCGTCATTCATTTGCGCGCCAGTTGCCCCAGCGCCACCAGCCCATAATACGTGTACTCGCAATCAAGTGCATCATCGACCCAACTCCCGTGGAACGAACCCCGGCTGCTCCACAGGCTGTCCAGATAGTCCAGGCATCGCTCCCGCACCTGCGCAAGCTCGCGGCCCGTCGCGGCCAGCGCGTGCAGCGACGTCGCCGTCGAAAGCAGATCGGGAATTGGCGCTGCCGGCGATGCCAGAAAACCCCCGGCCGGGTGCAGCCGCGCCATTAGCCAATCCGCTGCGGCCTGCGCATCATCTGCCGCAAACGCTGTGGTCGCCATCGCTGCCGCCGTGGCGTTGGTCTGACCCATCTTCATCCCGGCCTGATTGGCGTATCCCCCGTCCGGCGTTCGCAGCGACTGCACGCACTCGATGATCCTCTCCGCGTCCGGCGCCTCGCTGCCAAGATCGCCATACGCGCCTACCGCCAGGAAACACGCATAGACGCTCGACGCCGCGCCGACCGACTGAGCATACCCTCCATCCTCGCTACGGAATGCTTCGATGCGCCGCAGGATCGCTTCGCGCGGGCACGCCGCGGCACGCGCCCTGGGCATGTCCGCCCACGCCCGCGCCAGGCAGCACAGGTGGACGAAATCCAGCCCCCCGCCATCCGCGAACGCCGCGACAAAATTCGCTGTTGTGAGATCTGAAATCTGAGATCTCAGATCCGCATCCCGCCTCCCCAGCGCCATCAGCGATTCCACTCCAAAGACGGTGTAATACAGATCGCTCTTCCCCGCGCGGTCCTGGAATCCGCCATCGTCGTTCAGTTTTCCCCGCACGAATTCGGCCACCAGCGCCGCCGATTCGCCCAGCAACCTGGGCGCCAACCGCGCCACCTGCAGCATTGGCAACCGAAGGCTCACGTGCCGACCATATCCAACCGCCCCGGCCATTGCAACGCCGCGTTATTGGGCGATCCTGGGCATGCGGCAATTCGCTTGACTTGTCGCCCCTGTGGCTTATATTCTGATACAGGCAATTGACCCGTGGTGCAATTGGTAGCACACCTGACTCTGGATCAGGATGTTCTAGGTTCGAGTCCTAGCGGGTCAGTCACATGCCGGGCGCGACGACACGCCCGGCTTTTTTATTTGCACGCGCCCGCATGAACGCGATCACGGACAATACGGCGCCCCAGACTCAGGGGGGTGCTGCATCCGTCGCAATGCCTCAGCCCGCCCGGCCGCTTCCTCTCTTGTTTGCTCCCCTCGTTCGTCGCATCCTGCAGCGCGACGTTGAATATCAGCGACACCTGCGCCTCGCACGCACCGGATCGAAGCTCAACGACTTCATCCTCGCCGTTCCCGACGACCTGCCCAGCCCGATCGAGGCCTTTCACGCCCTGCGGTGGGGCGGCATTCTGACGTTTGCCTCTCTATCGAGCCAGCAGGTGGCCGAGGCCGCGCGCGATTTCGAGACCGCGGGCTTTCTTATCGAGACCCTGCCCACCTTCGTGCGCAAGCCTTTGCTCGGCATCCCGCTGCCGCTGCTCTCGAAAAAAATCCATTACTTCAGCGCTCGCAAGGTCCAGTTGGTCGCTGCTGGCGAGATCACCGAGCGATTCACGTATCAGGTCGAACTCGCCCACCAGACGCCGCCCCACGGGCCGCTCGTCGTCGTCAAGCAGGTGCCGACGACCGACTCGGTCGTGCTGCGCCTGCGGAAGAAATTCCCCGAGGTCCCGCTGGAAGTCATCCAGCGCCGCGCCGCAAGTTCACCGAGAGAATCTTCCCCACGTTCCTTACGCGCGAAGCCGCCATCCTCAAGATCCTCCAGGAGCACCTGCCCTCGCCCTACAACCGACGCGTTCCCCGTCCCCTGGCCATTGAGCACGACGAACGGGGCCTGGTCCGCAAGCTCACCATGAACTGGCTGCGCAACGGCGGCCGGCCGCTCTCCCAGATGGAGTTTGCCCATCAGAGCGCCGACCTGCTGCGCGTCGTCCACGACCTGGCCCACATCATCCACCTCGATCTGCGCCTCGACAACTTCGTCATCACCGAGAACGGCGTGGGCTTCGTCGATTTCGGCTCGGCCGTCCGGGAGAACGAAAACCTATCCGAGAATGCCCTGCTCTCCACCCTCTTCGACGAACTCATGCGCACCAGCCAGATTCAGCGCATGCTCAGCCAGATGACCGTCTCGGGCCACGTTACCTCCGAGATCATCCGCAACTCGCACCAGAAGATCGACAAGGCCATCGACTTCTTCTACCTCGCCGTGCAGTTCGGCTCGCCCCACAGCAACCCCGAGCTGGCCGATCTGATCCGCTACGACCCCGAGAGCAGGGAGGCGCGGGACCTGGCCCGACTGACCGGCGAAATCCTTCGCCCCGCCGATCCGGCCAATCCCACGTTTCGATCGGCCAAGGACATCTTGCATGGGATCGAGCGGATGCAGTTGCGGCTGGATCGGCGGAAGAAGTAGCGGATCTGTCCGTGGTCATTTGTCCGTTGTCCGTTGTTGGGTCCGTTGGTCAGTGGGCCCGATACCAGTGGATGCGCCGGACTTGTCCCGGATCGAGCAACTGGCCAAAGGACCATTGACCCGTCCACGGACCACGGACAACTGACGAGTCCCTGATCCCTATGCCTTGAACGGATTGAACCCCGCCGCCGCCAGCACCAGCCACGCCGTCGGCGCGGCCGCCAGACGCCGGTAATAGAGCCAGTCGATGCCGGTCACGCTCTGCAAGCCCGTCGTCAGCCCGTCCTTGCTGGCCGCCAGCAGTGCTCCCGTCGCCGACCTGGCGGATTGGAGATATGCCATCAGCGTGTTATATCGCGTCGTCAGCCCAACGTACCGATCGGCCAGCGCCATCTGCGCTGAGCCTTCGTACCAGATGCCATCGCGGTCCTGGTTGAAGTCGAAGCCGCCGCCGACGCGCAGATACTTCTCCGCATAGTTCAGCGCGGCGGTGTACGCCTTCCCCAGAACCAGCGCACCCCACGCCTGAACATCCACTGCGATCACCTGCTTATTCACCGTGACGCCGTCATCCGTGGTCCCGACGAAGAACTTGCCCGCCCGCGCATCCCACATCGCCAGGACGAACTTGCGCGACTTCGGCCCGCCCGGTCCAGCGCGAATCCTTCGTATATCGCCCGAGCTGCGAAAATGCCGCGTATACGTCGATGTTATGCTCGGCAGACTTGTACATCAGCCGCGTGGGGTTCTGATCCGGCCCGAGATACCCGGCCAGGTAGCCGCCCGCGCCGCGCGTGTCGCGCGTGTGCGTCGTGATCCAGTTGCCCAGCGACACGGCCGTGTTGAGGTAAGAGCTTCCGCCCCATTTCTGGTAATAGGCAAGGAGCGACAGGATCGCCCACGCGACATTGCCCGTATACGTGCCCGTCTGTGCCGGGTCCTCCAGCCACTGGCCGCTGTCATCGGTCCAGCCGGGGAGCCTCGCCGTGCCCGACTTGCCGTTGGGGTTCCAGCCCGCCGGCTCGGCTAGATCGCCGGCCTGATAAGCGTTGCGAAGCCGGCCATCGGTGAAGGTGCGATCGTGCCCCTGCGCATAGACCAGGGCGCTCGCGATGGCCGCCGCGTGCGTCTTGTCGCCCGACGCGACGAATGCGCACAGCGCCGCGGCGTTGTCATAGGTGTACGCGACATTCTTCATGCTGCGATCGAAGGTGTCGGTGGCCGACTTGCCCGTGTAGCTGAGCAGGAAGTGCGGGCTGGTGAGGCGCGGCTTATTGTATTGTATATCGTCGATATAGAAGTTGATGTTCTGCCCGCCCGTTTCGGCCGCGCTGCTCACCCAGCCGAAACCGCCCAGCACGTAGCGTAAGTCGCTGTCGCTGAGGTCGATGGAAAACCGCTGCCACTGGGTCGAGAGCGTGACGAACCCGGTGGTGACTTCGTCGGCCGAATCAGGATACGGCTGCGATCCCCGGCCGACGCCCAGCGCCAGGAACCGCACGCGCTCGCCGCCGATCTGCCCGCGCCACCAGAACGTGAGCTGCGTGGCGCCGCTCAGATTCACGCCGGCATTGGGCTGATCGCCCCAGTTGGGCTGTGGCGCGAGTTGCGACCCGGAGAGCACGCCGTTGAGCATGAACCACCCGCCCCAGTTGTCGCCCGATGCCTGAAAACTGGCCTGGATGCACGTCAACCCCGAGTGCGGCTGAGTCGTGGAAGCCTCATTCATGGCCGGCGCGCTGCCCATCGACCCGCGCACGTCGAAATGGTTGCCGGCGGCATCGGCGTCGGTGTAGACGTCGTAGGCCTTGCTGTATTGATCGAGATTGGCGGCCAGCCAGGAGACTGGCGTGGCGGCCAGCATCGTGCGGGGTTCAAGGGGTTCCACAAACACGGAATCATTGTCCGGAGGGAAGGGGACATTGGCAAGATGGACTGGTCTTGGAGTACGGAAACTCGTTTCCGCTTTGTTTTCCATCTTCGCACGACGATCGAAAAACAAAGCGGCGACAAATCGCCGCACTCCAAAAAGAGAAAACGGAATGGGTGGGCCATTCCGCTTTCCGACCCTTCCCAGTCGTTTGGTCATGTCAAGCTTTGCCGGCCCCTGCGGCGACGGGTGAGGCCGCCTTCAGCGGCTCGGATCGCGCCGCCAGCCACTCGCACGCCTGCGGCCAAAGCTCCTTCTGCGCCCTGCTGCCCACCGCCATCCCGATGTGGCCGGCCGAAAACTCGATGGTCTTGCGATCCTGCGAGCCGACCATGTCGTTGAACGAGCGGCTCTGGCACGTCGGCACCAGGTCGTCCTTCGACGCCATCAGGTTGAGAATGGGGCAGACGATGTTGCGCAGGTTCACGATGTGCTTGCCCACCGGCATCGTTCCTTTCACCAGGCGGTTCTGCTGGTACATGTACTTGATGTACTGGCGGAACACTTCGCCGGGCACGGGGATGTTGTCGTTGAGCCAGCCTTCCATCGCGAAGTAGTCGTCGATGAAGCGGTCGTCATCGAGCTTTTCGACGAAGTTGATGGGTTTCTCGATGAAATTCTGCACGGGCTTGAGCATGAGGAAGCCGGCTTGCAGGAACTCGGCCGGGCAGTTGCCGAAGGCGTCGACGAACTTATCCACGTCGAAGACCGCCGGGTCCGACCACATGCTCAGCAGGGGGGTCTTGTCGGAGAAATCGACGCCCGCGGCCAGCATGATGAGGTTCTTGATCATCTCCGGGTGCAGCGAGCTGAACATCGCGCTCATGGCGCCACCCATGCAATATCCCAGCAGGCTGGCCTGCTTGCTGCCGGTGCGCTCGCGAATGTTCTCGATAACCCGGCCCATGTAGCCGTTGATGTAGTCATCAAGCGTCAGGTGCCGGTCGGCATCCGTGGGGATGCCCCAGTCGATCAGGTACGTGTCGAATCCGCTGTTGTAGAAATGGCTGACGACGCTCTTGCCTTCCTTGAGGTCGAGAATGTACGGCCGGTTGACCAGGGCGAAGACGAAGATCAGCGGAGTCTTGTAGCGCACGGGCGCATCGGTCTTGTAGTGCAGCACGCGCAGGTGATCTTCCTCATAGACGACCTCCGAGGGGCTGGCGCCTTTCTTTACGCGCTGCGCCCGCTCATAGAGCTTGGGGACGCGAGCCCATCGCTGCATGCCCGCCATTGCCTCATCGATCCACGCCTGCTGCCACTGCTGCCAGACGTTGGTATGTCCATTTCCATTGCCGGTTTGCATGGGAATCACTCCTGTGCCTTCTCGGCCTTCTCAACCTTCTCCTTGGCGCAGCGCCGGCCGCTCGGGGGCGGCCGCCGGCGGCTTGGGCGGCTCGCCGTTGCCGGGACGTGCGGCGACGGTCTCCATCGCCTCCAGTCGCTTGCTGACAGACTCGACGCGATCGCACAGCGCCTCGATACGGTCGAGCACGCGCGTCTCCAGGTGCCGCATGTTCTGAAGGATTGCGTCGATGTCGGATTTGGCCGTGCCCTGCATCTCGTGGTGCATGCGCGTCATGAACGTGTTCATCTGCTTTCGCAGCGCGATGCTGGCCTCGACCGATTGTTTGGTGAACTCGAGGAACTGCGGCGAGCGCATGAACTGCTCGGTTGCCGCCGCCATGCTCGACAGGGCCGAGTCGCGGAACTGGCGGAGCAGGTCGGGAGGGGCGGCCTTCGGGTCCGTCGACATGCCCGAGCTGGCCATGCGCGTGGCCATGTCCATCCAGAGGCGCGTGAAGAGCTGCGATTGTTCGTAAAAGGCATTCATGGCGGGGTCTCCGCAATTGATAGGCACTGGTATAACCGATGGGGCGGCGCCTGTCTGTGTGGAATCGAGGCGAGACTGCTCGCATGAAGAGACGGTTTCCATGGCCTGGTCCTTCCTGTATGCGGCGTGAAACAGCCCGCTGCAAAGTCGGCAGGCCCTTGCCTCGGCGGGGCGGGCAAACTACGCCCACCCCACCGACCCAAAGGCAAAGACTATTGCGCCCCGGGGTTGGGGCGGGCAGCGACGAATCGCCGCCACTTCATAGCATTTCCACCGCCATGGCGATGGCCTCGCCGCCGCCAATGCACAGCGACGCGATTCCCGTCTTGACGCTCTTGCGCTTCATCGCGTTCAGCAGCGTTACCAGGATGCGCGCGCCGCTGGCGCCGATCGGATGTCCCAGCGCCACCGCGCCGCCGTGTACGTTGACCTTCTCGTGCGGGATGTTGAGTTCCTTCATCGCGGCCATGGCGACCACGGCGAAAGCCTCGTTGACCTCGAACAGCCCCACGTCGTCGATCTTCAGCGACAGCCGGTCCATCAGCTTCTGAATGGCGCCGATGGGGGCGATCGTGAACCAATCCGGCTCGCGCGACGCCGTCGTATAGCCCAGGATCCGCGCCACGGGCTTGACGTTGAACTTCTTGGCCTTTTCGGCCGAGACAACCAGCATCGACGCCGCCCCGTCGTTGATCCCCGAGGCATTGCCGGCCGTGATGCTGCCGCCGAAGGCCGGCTTGAGCACGCGCAGCTTCTCCTCGTTGAACCGCTTGGGCTGCTCGTCTTCCTTGACCGTCGTGGTCGTCTTGCCGCTGACAACATCGACGGGCGTGATCTCATCGGCGAACGTGCCGTCCTGCTGGGCGGCCAGCGCCCGCTTGTAGCTGGCAACGGCGAAATCGTCCTGGTCCTGGCGCGTAAAGCCATACTTGCCAGCGCACCGGTCGCCGTACGTGCCCATGTGAGCGTTGCCGTAGACATCCCACAGGCCGTCCTTGATCAGCGAGTCCAGCAGCTCGCCATGGCCCATGCGATAACCGCTCCGCGCCTTCTCCAGCAGGTAGGGGGCGCACGACATGTTCTCCATGCCGCCGGCGATCACCGCCGAGCTGTCGCCGCACTGGATGGCCTGCGCGGCAAGCATCACCGCCTTCATACCCGAGCCGCACACCTTGCTGACCGTCGTCGCGCCGATGGTGTTGCTCAGCTTGGCGTAGAGCATGGCCTGGCGCCGGGGTTCTGGCCCACACCGGCGCCCAGGACGTTTCCGAAGATCACTTCATCGATGGCGCCGGGATCGATTCCCGCACGCTGCAGTGTCGCACGGATGCACGCGGCCGCGAGATTCGGCGCGGACACTTCCTGAAACGCGCCGCAGAAACCGCCCAGTGCGGTGCGATTGGCGCCGACGAGATAGACCTCCTTCAACATGGCACTGTTCCTTTCGGGCCTGTCGCCAAGCCGAATCACCGGCCAGGCGACAGGCCCCCTTTGGGTCGTTTCCGAGCCGACGGCGACAGCTCCGGCTGCCACCTGGCCGTCGGAAAAGGATGCGGCGGAGCGAAGCGCCTTAGTTGGCCGCTTCGCCATTGAAATTCTTCTTGAGAATCTCCGCGCAGGTTTCCATCATCTTGACATTTGCCTGGGCGGCCGCCTGGGCGTTGTCTTTGATGACTTCCATCGACGCTTCCCACAGTTCCTGGGTCTTGGCCTGCAACTCGGCCACGCCGGTGGGCTGCTCGGTGTCCATGGCCTTCTTGAAGAGGTCCATGCTCCGGCGATAGTTCTGCTCGAAGACGCGCATCCACTCTTCGGCATTCTTCTGGGCCGCCGGGATGGCCTCGCTCACGATCGCGCACGAGCGCTTCTGCCACTCCTGCGCCGGGCCCTGTTCCATCACGTCGCTCCACCACCGGCCGATCTCTTCCTGCATCTTCACGCCCGCTTTGAGGGCGTCGCCAAACGTCTGCACCGCCTGGTCGAACAGGTTGGTCATCCGGGTCTCAGCTTTGGTAGTCATGGCCGCTATCCTTTCGGGAAAGATTCACTGCTGGTCAGCGCCAATCGCCTTCCATTTCATTGAGAATATAGGAGCGGCCGCGCAGAGCGTCAAGGGAAAATTTGTGCGTTTGCACAAAAAATCTTCTACAGGCTAATTCGGGAGCTGCGGCGGGAGTTCAGACGATGTGAATGCTGACTTTAATAATATTATTCACAAGCGGTTATAGCGATAACAGGCCTAACGAGTCTGACGCGAGAACATTCGCAAATCAGCTATGAGGCCATGCGCGGACGGGATTTTTTTTTGCCATTGCTCAATTGGTTTGCCAGTTGGCTTTGGAGATGTTCGACCTGCTGGCGCAGATCGTCCACCTGATGCCGAAGCTGCTGGTCGTTGGCGCCGTTGTTCCCAGGCGGGGGTGCGGCTGCGGCGGGCCGGGCATCGCCCTCCTGCGACTGCTGCTGCGGCGGGACGGGGGCCGGCCCGGAGGATGTGGGCGGCTCCACCGGCGCTGCCTGCTGCGGCATGTGCGGCGGCTGCTGCGGAGACCAGAGCGCGGGATTGAAGGACCCCCACATCAACTTGGCCCAGTCGGCCACTGTTGGCGATGGGACATGCACGCCTATCGCGTTACGCAGATACTGCTCGACACTACGCTGCGAATCGAGAAATGCGCTCAGCGCCTGGTTGTATTTCTGCACGAAATCGTTGACAAGTTGCTCGTTTGACCGGAGCAGCCGATGCAGCAGCGGAACGGGAAAAGCCCCCAGTTTCGGGGAATCCAGATCAACGATAATCTGCCCCAGCACTTTCGCCGTGATGTTCTGTTCGGTCTTCGAATCGGTGATCTGCACTTCATATCCGTCGCGGATCGCCGCGTAGATCTCTTCCAGCGTAACATGTCGGCTCCGCGTGGAATCGTAGTAGCGACGATTGGGATACTTTCGTATCTCAAGTCGCTTTGGAGTGCCTTCGGGTGCCTCTGCCATTCGGAAGATCCTCTCGCCGTCGGTCTTTGACATCGTCGGCTGCATTCCATCCACGGTCAAGTGCAAATCCCGCTACGGGGAAAGAAATCGGGCACGAGCGTTGCTCTTGGAATAATCTTGTGCAAACGCAAAAACATCCTTGGCGTCTGCGCCAAGCAGTGCTAGAGTCGTTTAACTCTAAATTGAAGGGAGCCACCGTATGGAGATCAAGGGAAAAGTTGCCGTCGTAACCGGGGCCGGCAGCGGTATCGGACAAACCACCGCCGTCGAGCTGGCCAATCGCGGGGTCAAGGGCATTGCCCTTGTGGACTTGGCCGACTCGGTGCATGACATCGCTCGCCAGATCAACGAAGCCGCCCGCCAGCAGGTGGCCCTTGCCTTCACGGGAAACACCACCGATTCCGAATTCCGCGCTCGACGTTTACGATGAGATCACCGGTTGCTTCGGAGTGCCGAGCATCTGCGTGCCGGCCGCCGGCATCACGCGCGACAGCCTGGCGGTTCGTGTCGACAAGAATACCAACAAGGCATCCATCTATGCCCAGGAGCTTTTCCGGCTGGTGCTGGAGGTGAATCTGGTGGCTCCCACGTACTGGCGCTGGAAATGGTGGCGAGGATCGCCGAGGATCGCGCGGCGCGGCATCGGCCGGTGGGACCCCAAGACCGAGAAGCTCGCCGGCAGCATCATCTTCATCGGCTCGATCTCCTCGCAGGGCAACAAGGGCCAGATCGCCTATGCGGCCACGAAGCGCGGACTCGAAGGCGTGGCATCCACGCTGATGAAGGAATCGATGTTCTATGGGGTACGCTGCGCGGTGATCCATCCAGGCTTCACCGACACCCCGATGGTGCGGGCGCTGGGACAGGATTATATCGAAAAGCACATCCTTCCGGCGACGCAGCTCCGGCGGCTCATCCGGCCCGAGGAGATCGCCAACGCGATATGCTTCATGGTCGCCAACTCTGCGGTCAGCCACGAGCTGTGGTGCGATGCCGGATGGCACCCCTCCGCCTAGAACCCGGAGAGCCCGCAGCGCAAGCCTCTCGACGCGATTGCCGCCTTGCGGGCGGCGATCGCTTTTTCATGCGCGTGATCGAGATCGGCAGCGGATTTGCCGATCCGATGATCGCCGGGCAAGCAGTCGGGCGGACAGAAATAATTCCGCGATTTTTGAGCATTGACCGTTCTTTCAAGAAGCCGGTAACTTCACCTGCGGACTTAGTGGTCCGTTGCGCATCATGGGATGCCGAGCTCGAAGAAGGGCGGCTCGGCGCGGGGAAAATGGGTTGTGTAAGCGTGGTGTTTTCCGGCGGGCAGAGGGCCTCGGGGTTGCCGCCGATGTGTTTTGCCGCTTATCTGAAGGAGTTGTACCCATGAGCAAGGAACTCAAAGGCAAGGTGTGTCTGGTCACTGGCGGGACACGCGGCATCGGCAGAGCGATTGCGCTGGCGATGGCGGAAGCCGGAGCGGACGTGGCCATCAACTACGTCAAGAACGAAGATGCCGCCAATGAGGTGTGCGCCGCCATGCAAAAACTGGCGGTGCGAGCCAAAGCGTACCGGGCCGACGTCGCCAACGCCGAAGAGGTCGACAAGATGGCCGCCAGTATTCTCGACGAGCTTGGCCGGACGAGCATCGTTGTGAACTGCGCCGGGATTACCCGCGACCGCACGCTGGTGAAGATGACGCGTCAGCAGTGGGACGAGGTGGTTGCGACCAACCTGGGCGGGCCGTTCAATATCACCAAGGCGCTGCTGCCGACGATGCTGGAGAACGGCTGGGGCCGGATTGTGAACATCTCCTCGATCGTCGGCCAGTGGGGCAATTTCGGGCAGTGCAATTACGCCGCGGCCAAGGCCGGCCTCGTGGCATTCACACAGAGCCTGGCCCGCGAGGTGTCTCGCAAGAACATCACGGTCAACGCCGTGGCGCCCGGGTTCATCGAGACCGACATGACCAAGGATCTGCCCGATGCCGTCAAGCAGCAGGTGGCGGCGCTGACGCCGCTTGGCCGGATGGGCCTGCCCGAGGAGGTCGCGCATGCGGTGGCCTTCCTGGCCAGCCCCAAGGCCAGCTACATCACGGGCCAGGTGATCGGCGTAAATGGCGGTATGTATATGTGATTACGTTTGCTTGAAACTGGCTCTGGTGGCGCGTGGTGGGTGAGCGCGCCGGAGTCAGCCAGGGGCGGACCTGCATCTGTTTCGGGCCGACTGGCGGCGGTCAGGAGCCCTCGCCAGCCGGCCCGGCTTTTCGCGACGGCGTTAGTGCCATCGCACAAGTCGGAACTAAATGGCTCGGCGGGGTCGTGTAAGTCATTCCTCATAAGGTGCTTATTCCCGGCATCGCACGGCAGGAAGCGTCAGCGCGTGTTTTGTGCAGTTGCGACATTTTTTCTGGCGCTCCTGTCGGAATGTCTGACAATATCGTTTTCTCGGCCTGATTTCGGGGAAATTGAGCGACTCTTGCATACGGGCCAATCACATGGCCTGAGCTTTGCATTTGCACTATGCGTTGAAGGCACTGAGGCCAAGCGAAGCGCCCTCCCGGACGCCCGTCTTCGTGAGGCCAAGCAATTGATGAGATCCCAAAGCGCAAAGGAGCGGCGTACGGTGCCGTCTTGAGGAATCCGCGCTTTCTCATCGGGCCTTCGTGCAAGAGGAGCCACAAATGACCGCTGGAGCGACTCTTATGGAAGCACCCGCGACGCTGCTGGAGGCGGAAGACATCGAGGTGCTCGGCCACGTCAGCCCGGAGTTTGCGGAAGTCCTTACGCCCGAGGCGCTGATGTTCGTCGGGCGCTTGTCGGCGGAGTTTGAGGACCGCCGGCAGTCGCTGCTGCGTGCGCCGGCGCCAGCGGCAGGCCGAGCTGGACGAAGGCGCGATGCCCAATTTTCTTCCCGAGACGCGCGAAATCCGCGAGAGCGACTGGGGCGTCGCGCCCATCCCACGCGACCTGCAGAACCGGCGGGTCGAGATCACCGGGCCGGTCGAGCGGAAGATGATCATCAACGCGCTCAACTCGGGTGCGAATGTCTTCATGGCCGACTTCGAAGATTCCAACTCGCCGACGTGGGAAAACGTCATCACCGGCCAGATCAACTTGCGGGACGCCGTTGCCGGCACGATCGGCTTCACCAGCCCCGAGGGCAAGACCTACAAGCTCAACGAGAAGATTGCCACGCTGATGGTCCGGCCGCGCGGCTGGCATCTCGATGACAAACACGTCCGAGTGCGCGGCCGGCCAATCTCGGCATCGCTGCTGGACTTCGGCCTGTTCTTCTTCCACAACGCCCGCGCGCTGATCGAAAAGGGGACAGGCCCCTTTTTCTACCTGCCCAAGATGGAAAGCCATTGGAAGTGCGCCTGTGGAATGACGTGTTCGTCTGGCGCAGCGCGAGTTGAGCATCCCGCGCGGCGCGATCAAGGCCACATGTTTGATCGAAACGATCCTTGCGGCTTTCGAGATGGACGAGATCCTCTGGGAGCTGCGCGAGCACTCGGCCGGGCTGAACTGCGGGCGCTGGGACTACATCTTCAGCACCATCAAGAAATTCCGCCGGCACGGCCGGTTCCTGCTCTCCGATCGCGCGCTGGTCACGATGACCAGCCCGTTCATGCGGTGTTATTCGCTGCTGACGATCAAGACCTGTCACCGGCGCGGCGTACATGCCATGGGCGGGATGGCGGCCCAGATCCCCATCAAGAACGACCCCGTGGCCAACGAGGCGGCCCTCGCCAAGGTGCGCGACGACAAGGCGCGCGAGGTCCAGGATGGCCACGATGGAACCTGGGTGGCGCATCCCGGGCTCGTGCCCATCGCCATGGAGCAGTTCGCCCGCATGCCCGGAGACAACCAGATCTACCGCAAGCGATGCGATGTCCGCGTGAGCGCCGCCGACCTGCTGACGCTGCCCACGACGGTGCGCATCAGCGAGCAGGGCGTCCGCACCAACGTCAATGTCGGCATCCAATACCTGGAATCCTGGCTTCGCGGGCAGGGCTGCGTGCCCATCAACAATCTCATGGAAGATGCCGCGACGGCCGAGATCTCCCGCGCCCAGCTCTGGCAGTGGGTGCGCCACCGCGCCAACACGATTGACGGCCGGGCCATCACCGCCGAGCTGGTGGAGCGCATCATACGGGAAGAGCTGGCCAGGCTCCGTAAGGAACTGGGCAATACCCGTTTCGAGTCGGGCAAGTTCGACTTGGCCAGCGAGTTGTTCATCCAGATGACGCGCTCGCGCGAGTTCCCGGAATTCCTCACCCTGATCGCTTACGAGTTGTTGTAGACGACTCGTTGTTCATACCTCCCCCAATCCCGCCAGCGGAGAAAAGACATGTCACCCAGTAACGGCAGGAATGGAAAGAACGGCAGCAATGGGCATGGTCCGCATCAGCCCGCAACCGCCATCGAGACCCTCGAATACCAGTGGCGCCAGCCACGCTGGCGCGGCGTCAAGCGTCCCTACAAGGCGCAGGACGTCGAGCGGCTTCGTGGAAGCGTCCAGATCGAGCACACGCTTGCGCGTCTCGGAGCCGAGCGTTTCTGGGATCTGCTTCATGGCGAGCCGTATGTCCCCGCCCTCGGCGCGCTTACCGGCAACCAGGCTGTCCAGATGGTCAAGGCCGGGCTTAAGGCGATTTACGTCAGCGGCTGGCAGGTGGCGGCCG
Source organism: uncultured Phycisphaerales bacterium (assembly GCA_963836515.1). GTDB lineage: Bacteria > Planctomycetota > Phycisphaerae > Tepidisphaerales > Tepidisphaeraceae > CAWIJX01. The sequence continues at coordinate 941,789 of CAWIJX010000003.1, read as the reverse complement.
ACGCCAACGCCGGGGACCAGACCTACCCCGACCAGAGCCTCTATCCCTGCGACTCGGTGCCCAACCTCGTCCGCCGGATCAACAATGCCTTCCAGCGCGCCGACCAGATCGACCACAGCGAAGGCAGGAACGATGTCCACTGGTTCGCGCCGATCGTCGCCGACGCCGAGGCCGGCTTCGGGGGCAACCTCAACACCTTCGAGATCATGAAAGCCATGATCGAGGCCGGCACCGCCGCCGTCCATTTCGAGGACCAGCTCTCCAGCGCCAAGAAGTGCGGCCACATGGGCGGCAAGGTGCTCGTGCCGACACAGGAGGCGGTTCAGAAACTGATCGCCGCCCGCCTGGCGGCCGACGTGATGGGCGTGCCGGCGCTGATCGTGGCGCGCACCGACGCGGACGGCGCTTTGCTGTTGAACAGCGCTGTCGACGAGCGCGATGAGCCGTTTCTCACCGGCAAACGCACCCCGGAAGGTTTCCACGAGTTCCGCGGTGGGCTGGAGGCCGCGATTGCGCGCGGCGTCGCTTACGCCCCCTATGCTGATCTGATCTGGTGCGAAACTTCCAAGCCGGACCTGGAAGAAGCCCGTCGCTTTGCCGAAGGCGTGCATGCCGAGCACCCCGGCAAGCTGCTGGCCTACAACTGCTCGCCGAGCTTCAACTGGAAGAAGAAGCTTGACGACGCGACGATCGCCGCATTTCAGCGCGAGCTGGGCGCGATGGGTTACAGGTTCCAGTTCATCACGCTGGCGGGCTTCCACGCCCTCAACTTCAGCATGTTCAAGCTGGCCAGCGCGTACAGCCATCAGGGCATGACGGCCTACGCACAGCTTCAGGAATCCGAGTTCGCCTCGGAGGCCGAAGGCTATCGCGCCACGGCGCATCAGAAATTCGTCGGGACGGGCTACTTCGACGAGGTCGCGACGGTCATCAGCAGCGGCGCGTGCTCGACGACAGCCATTGCCGGTTCCACGGAGGAAGCGCAGTTCGACACAACCCCCGTGGCCGCGGCGCAGACCGCATGAACGAGCGGCGGCTCCCTCGCGAGAGGAGATCTTCGCCAGGAAGCGAACACAACTGATCGCGATATTGCCGCTCGATGTGCCCGGAGACGCCCTTTTGCCTGCAAGGGCCTCCGGGCTTTTTTTGCGCGATGAGGATTGGTCATCGCCAGTGATTCAAAACGTGCAGGTTGTCGGTGATGGGCACTCCTGATGCTTCGAGTTTGGCCATCGCCGTGCAGATCGCGCGCGGCGACAGATCTCGCCTTGGATCGTTGTCACTCCGAACCGTCAAGATCCCGGGATGGTGCCCGGCCGATTCCAGGATCAGGTAGTGCAGGTCCTCAAAATCGTGATAGTTGCGCGTAAGCACGGCGCGGCGGAGTCGAATGGCATGGGTCAGATGTACTGCGTCGGCCTCACCTTCCGTGCCGGCCTCCGTGGACGTCATCACGTCATGCCCGCGATCGCGAAGCAGCCGCACGAGCACATCCGCAATGGAGTCGTCGTTGACGTAGAGCTTCATGATCGAGCTGATCGCTTGATCTGCGCTCGCTGTTCCGGTGACAGCGGCCGCACCTTGGGGTTGAACCGATAATTCGGATCGGCCGTGCCCGACGCCTTCGCCAGCGCCTCATCCATGCGGAAATCCTCCTCAATCTCCGCCGGATTGCTCTGGCAATAGGCGATCGCTTCCTTCACGGCCTCGACTGGCAGGTTGAAGTCCTTGGCGAGTTGCTCGACCGTGCGTGGCTCCTCGAAGTTGACATGCTGGCCGTAGATCGTCCTGGCGAAGATGCGCCGGCCCTTGATCCGCAACTGCTTGTAGGATGAGTGCGGGTCGGGGGCGAGATAGCGATATTCCGTGGCAGCGCGGGTCATGATGAAAATTCTACCCCTCGGCCGGCACGATGGCCACATGATTGAGGCAAGAACCGGTCTCCGGCACGGGCCCCTGATCGTCGAAGAACATCTGTGCCTCCATGACCGGCGAGAGCGGCCGCCCGCGCCACCAGCGCCCGGTGGCTGGATTGACGGGGTCGATCTGGCGGATCGGCTCGGGCATGATGAAGATTCTATCACGGGGCGGGGGCGTTGCTCCATTGCCTCCAGGAGTTGATGATGCCTGTTTGCGCTGCAAGGTGCGTGATGTGGGCGGCGTTACTGAGCAGGGCCGCCAAAGGGCGCGATGATCATTGGTCCAGCACGCCTCGATCTCGTGCTGTGAATTGAGAGATTCGGGCGACAACGAGTTGCCGTCCTACCATCGAATGCAGAAAATCGGCTGACCTGAAAAAGGCCGCAAGCATAAGTCGAGGATCACGCCGACGAACAGATGCCGCAAATCCCATTCTCCTCCCTCCACTTTGGCGTAGACCTGCCGCAATCCATCCTCATCACGCGAGACCACCGCATGGACATCCGGCATCTGCTCGCGGAGACGCTCGATGATCTGCTTGACGGGATACAGGTACTCGAATTCCCGCTCTTCCGCTTCGAACTCACAGAAGAGCCCGAATGCGTCGCCGCACTGGTGCTCGCCGAGCGTCTCCTCAAGGAATCGTTTTGGAAAATCGCTGTACACGAAGTCGTAGGACGCCTCCTCGCGGTCAGTCCCCTCGACGCGGTTACCGGCGTATAGCTCCTCGATCCGCTGACGAAGTGGATCATCTTCATCTAGCTCGAGGTTGTCTGTGGTACGCAGCTCAACATGGATTGCCATAGCCGAAGCCTCCTACCTGCCGAAATAGAACTCGTCGCGCGAGATGCCCAGATCCTCAATGATGTTGTCGATGATCCCGCGCGGCACATCGCTGGGATGCACGGCGAAAGTAATAAGACGGTCAGGACGAAATGGGTTGGAGTAGTGCCTGTGGCCGCCGGTGGTCCGAACAAGGCGGCACCCGATCTGGATGAGCCGCCGCTCAAGTTGCCGGCAGTTGTAGGATGGATACTTGCCCACGTTCAAGCCACCAGAACGAACTTGCCGCGGAACGGCTCGGGGATGGGGCGTCCTGTCTCCATCAGCGCTTCCAAGTGCGCTTTGGCCGCTTCCTGGAACCGGAGGATTGCCTCGCCCCGATCCCGGCCGTGCGCATGGCAGCCGGGCAGGAGCGTAGACTTGGCGATCCACACGCCTTCGACCTCGCGCAGCCTGATCCTGGAAAATGGCACGAGCATGTTCATCTCATCCTAGCCGCGCGCGGCAAGCCGTCAACCGATAGTCCGGTAGCAGAATGCTCACGCCGGCCGCGCGAGACGCTCATTCGTTCGACGACTTGCCGCGGCCCTTGGCATTGAGGTTGTAGAACTCGATCTCGCGCCGGACCTGTCGGTTGCCCTCGGTTTGAACTCTCCAGATTCTTCGGAGAGTTCGTTCCTGCAGTAATTCACCGGTTGCATAGACTTCGCTCAGGTGATTGCTGATTGTTCGCAGGTTCATTGCGCAAACAGCTTCCGTATATACTCCCCGTTCTTCTTCGCATCGGCCGCGCCGTCCTTCGACGGGCTCGACGTCTCCAGCACAATCCACCCCTTGTACTTGATCTCGTTGATCGCCTGGACGATCTGCTCCCACTTCATCCGGCCCTTTTCCGCTTCCAGATAGTCGTTGCCGTTCTTGAAATGGAACTGGGCGATGCGGTCCTTGAGCAAGCGAATCTCGGCCGGCACGTCATAGCCCTGGCCGGCGAGGTTGTAGCAATCGTAGTAAATCTTCACGGCCGGGCTGTTGATGCGATCGAGGATCTCGGCGTTGTGCTGGGCATCGACCATGTTCTCGATGCCCAGGATCACGCCGGCATCCGCCGCCCGCGGCGCGGCGGCCTTGAGCCGGCCGACCACCACATCCACATCCGCCTTCTTCAGTTCCTTCCCCTGCATCAGGTCGCCTTTGCCGAAGAACGCGACGAGGATCACGCCGGCGCCCAGGGCCTTGGCCGCTTCGATGCTCTGCTTGAGCCACGCCGGCCCGCGGGTCGCTGGCCAGCGGATAGGAGTTCAGCAGGCCCATCATCAGGGATGAGACCACCAGCCCCGTCTCCTTCATCTTCGCCTTGTTGGCCTCGATGCTCTTGGGATCGCTGATGGGCAGCATGTCGGCCGGGCCGCCGACGTTCAGCTCGACCCCATCCAGGCCGGCCTGTTTTGCCTGGTCGAATCCGACTACGCAGGCGCCGACGCGAATCCGCGGCGCCTTGTCATCGGCCGCCAATAACTGCGGCACAACTGCCGCACCCGCAACCGCCGCCGTGGTGCTCATCAGGAAGTTTCGTCTTGTCATCATGTGTGCCTCTGTTGAACCTCATCATCTATACCCGGCCGCGAGAGCTAGCGTTGTGCTTGAGTGGGCGACCTGACTCCGCACTGCATTTCCACGATTGATGAGTGCCCGCTGACGCAGGGCGGGCGCTAACGCTTCCGTTTCAGAAACTATCGTTGCCGGTACATCGCATAGCCCACCTCCCGGCAGGCGCTGATCGTCTCGGGATAGGGCGTGTCGGCGATATCGACGAAGCCGATCTGGTAATTCTCCTCGTCGTAAACCCGCCCGGTGGTGGGCTCATCCTGATACTCGAACCAGTGGCAGCCCACGAACTGGCCGTGCTTGAGACAGCCTTCGACATAGGCCTTGTACGTCGCCGCGCTCGGCCTGGCTGGCGGTCTTCACCAGCCCCGTGTGGAACATGCCGCGATCCAGTGCGCCGAAGTGGAACTCGCCGATGATCAGGGGCACATCCGCGCCGCCGGGGAATTTGAAGTCGGCCACCGAGCGGCGATAGAGGTTGTAGCTGACGACATCGCAGAACTTGGCTGCGGCGGTCGCGGCGCGGTCGTTGGTCCAGGCGAAGCGGCATCCGAGGTAAAGCTGATTCGGCGCGACGCGCTTCACGGCATCGCGGATTGTCTTGAAGTAGGTCTCGGCCGTGCGCGTGTAGAACGCGGCGAGATCGTCGGCGGCTTTCTTCTTGTCTGGCGGCGTGCGGCTCTCCAGAAGCGCATCCCACGAGGCATGCGCGGTGCCCCAGGCTTCGTTGAGTTTCTCAATGGCGCCATACTTGTTTCGCAGGTCGCCGATGAACGTCTTCTTGGCTGGTTGCTGCGCGGGTGATGCCAGTGCGGCCATGGCCAGCGAGACGTCATCGCCCCATGCGATCTCGTTGTTGACGAAGAAACCCAGGCAGCAGGGATCGCCTGCGGTATTGCCCGCCTCGCGCTGCATTGCCTGCTGGATCAGCGTTCCGAAATCCGGATCGAACACGTCGCGGAACTTACCCCAATACCCCTGGCTGCCCTCAAGCAATTTGCCGCCGAAATGGATGGTGGCCGTGTAGGGCGTTCGGCGCAGCTTCCACACCCGCGCATCGGACCAGTTGGCAATCGTGTTCATGCCCCAGCTTCGCAGTCGTTTGTGGGCGATTTCAGCGGATGCTTGCAGCCAATCATCGCCGTACTTGCGCTTGAGATTCGCGCCGGCGAAGCCGAAGCATTTCACGCGATTGCCCGCGTAGTGGCCGTGCAACGCGAACTGGTCCGGCCGGATGAACTGGGCGAATTCGCTCTGGCGGCCGGGGAAATCCGCGAACCACGCATCTCGCTCCTCGATCGGCGTGAGATTCAGCGCCCCCACGCAGTCGATGCCGTGGGACCAGAAGAGCCGGCCATCGGGATCGACCAGCCACCATTTGCCCTCGTATTTCTCCGTGCGGAAAAAGCCAGCGGCCTTAAGCGTCGGCCCGGCTTTCCAGCCGCCGTAGGCATCCCAGTCTTCGGGGCCAGGCTTCGCCGCCAGATCGCGAGCCTCTTCTTCGACGCGACCCTTCAACTCCGCCAGCGAATGCACCTTGCCCGGCCAGTCGGCGTGCATGTACTGGCCGAATGTGTCGATGAATGGCAGGAACGACTTGCCGTCGGGCGGCTGGGTCGGAGGGGTGTAACTGCCGCTCGCGCGAATATTGGCGATTGCAAACGAATGGTCCGCCTGCGGGTTGGGGACGAATACGACAAGCTGCGTGACCTTCGCCGGGTCGATCGTGCCTGGCCCGTCGCCGATGCCCGGCGGGTATCCGCGCATCCCGAAGAGCTTGGGCGCGTCCGGCCGGCCTTTGCGGACAAAGGCGACCTTCAGCGTGCCGCTATCGCCGGCCTTGAGATTGATCGACTCCGTGATGCAGTTCTTGACGCCATCCGCGCCGCTGTTGTCGACACGGCAGCAGACGGTGACGCTGTTCACGCCGACGTTCTTCACGTCAATGGCGATGTGATCGAGTCTGGACAGATCCCACATGCCCTTGGGCGCGACCAGCCGGATTCCCGGCCAGGGATCCTTGTGAAAAGTGTCGATGCGCAGCGAATCGCCCGAGAGGCTAACCTCCGCATCCTGCGCGGGGATCCTGGCCGCATCCAGGCCGGGACCGAACTCCATCAGCTTCTCATCGCCGCGTACCCGCAAAGCCAATCCGGCCAGCGCCAACACGATGCAAAGCCCGCGCATGATCGTCTCCTTGTTATTCTCGCCGTTGTCGTTCACCCAGCGTTGCGTGCAGGATAACCGGCTGGCCGCCGCGCATCACGCGGATCGTGATCTCTTTTCCCGGCGTGCCGTCGTTCAGCGCATCGGTCAGGTCGTAGATGTTGGTGATCTTTCGCCCATCCATCTCCACGATGACATCGCCCGGCAGGAATCCCGCCTTGGCGGCGGGCGAACCGGGCGATGTGCCTTCGATTTTCACGCCGGCGGTGCTGCTGTCGTCCGTGTAATCGGGAACTACGCCCAGCGATGCGCCGCCGGGCTTCAGCGAAGGGTCGGCCGGCTGCGACGTGGGCCCGGCATCTCGACGAACTTGAGCTTGGCCGTGTCCATCAGGCTGATGGCGGCGACGATCTTCGCGGCCACGTTGATGATCTCGGCCTCGCCCGGATAATTGATCTTGTCGGCCTTGTCGGTGGGGCGGTGATAGTCCTCGTGCGTGCCGGTCCAGAGAAACAGCACGGGGATTCGCCGCAGCACGAACGACGTGTTGTCGCTGGGCGCGATGCCCGTCTTCCACATCTCCGAGATCTTCAGCGGAGTGCCGGCGTCGGCCTGCTTGACGATGTCGGCAAACGGCGCGGCCGTCGCGATGCCTCCGATGAGCAGCTTGTCGTTCTTGAGCCGGCCGACCATGTCGAGGTTGATCATCGCCACGATCTTCTTGAGCGGTACCGGCGGATGCTCCACCCAATACTTGGACCCGATCAGCCCCTCTTCCTCGGCGCTGAACGCCACGAACAGCAGCGAGCGGCCAAGGTGGTCCGACTGGCTGAAGATCCGCGCCAGTTCCAGCAGCGCGGCCGAGCCCGAGGCATTGTCATCCGCGCCGTTGTGGATCTCGTGTGATTGGGGCGAGCGGCTGCCGAAACCTCCGCGGCCCAGGTGATCGTAATGCGCCCCGATGACGATGAACTCATTGGCGTGCCAGCCGTGCCCTGGCAGATACGCCGTGAGGTTCTTGAGCTGATAGGTCTTGCGCGTCAGCTCGACGTCGCCCTCGACGCGCACCTGTTTCAGGATCAGTGATCGCGGGCTGAACTTGCCGTCAATATCGGCTTGAAAGGTTTTCAGACCCTTGGCGCCGGCCGCCCGGAGCAACTCCTCGGCAACCTTCTCCCGAATGTGCAGCACCGGGATCGCCGCCTTCTCGCCGGGCATGCGCGCAGCGGCGTAAGCGACTCTGGCCCGTGAAATGTCGGCGGGTGTACCACCAGCAACGCCACCGCGCCGTGATCGGCGGCGACCTTGGCCTTGCGCAGCAGCGCGGCGTTCTCCGACCATTGCTGGCCGCCGATGCGGCTGTGGCCGTCCTTGTCGTGCGGCTCGAATCGCATGGCCAGCACGACCTTGCCTTTCACATCGACCCCGGCGTAGTCATCGTACTCATTGCCCTTGGCGTCCTTGGTGCCGGTGATGCCGTAGCCCACGAACGCGACGGGGCCGGCGAACTTGCCCTCGGCCGAGAATCCGAACGGAACAAAGTCGCTGCGGAGGCTGTAGCTTGTGTCGCCGGCCTTGAGGCATGTGTCGGTGGCGATGTCGGTGACCTGGCTGAACGTGAACGGCTGGAGGAAGTCCTTCTGCCCCGGCGGGGGGGTGAGCTTCAGCGCGCTGAAGAACCCTTCGATGTAGCTGGCGGCCGAGTCGAGGCCAGCCGTGCCCAGGCCGCGCCCCTCCATCTCGTCGCTGGCCAGGTGGTAGAGGGAATCGTGGACTGCTTGCGTCGAGGCAGGTTGAAGGCGCGGCGCCGTGCTCTGGCCAAGACAGCCAGACGCGGCCAGCAAGGCCGGCAGAAGCAGTGACAGCGGACGGCGATATCCCCGCATTGGCTTGGGTTGCATGGCGAAGATTGTAGAGGATTCGGATTTCGGTTGTCTATGGCGGCCTGCCATGCGATAATCATGTGCAGCGCTTGGCGCTTCTATGCCAGTGCAGGAACAAGACATCTCCTGGCAGGTGCTCCGCCGCATCGTGGCCGATTGGGCCGGTGCGGCGGCGGAACTCGCCGAGGTCAAGCCCCTGGTCGGGGGCTGCATCAATACTACTCTCCTGCTTTCCACCAAAGACGGCGGCAAAGTCGTCCTGAAGATCTCGCCGCATCGCGTCAACCTCGACCTGCAGCGCGAGGCCGAGCAGCTCAAGATGCTCCACGAACTGGGCCTGCCCGTGCCGCGGGTCTATGCCTGCCACACCGCCACGCTTGACTATCCGCACAGCTATCTCCTGATGGAGTACATCGAAGGCATCGACCTGGCCGCCGCGCGGCATCGGCTATCGCCTGTTGAGTTTGACGATCTGCAGCGAGATCTCGCGGAGGTCGTGCTCAAGATTCACTCGCACACTGACGCGGAGTATCACCGCCTCAGCTCGACGGATGGGAACAAGTTCAGTTCCTGGCCGGCGTTCTACCGCGAAGTGTACGATGCGATCTGGCGCGACGTGGCCAAGTCACCGTTGCTTCCGCCCAAGGCCAACCGGCAGATCGGCAAGATCCACGACAAGCTCGACCACCTGCTGGCGCACGATGATTGCCCGCGGCTGGTCCACTGGGACATCTGGTCGACCAACATCCTCTTCCGAGCCAATGGCGACGGCAAATGGGGCGTCGCCGCGCTTCTCGACCCCAACTGCAAATATGCCCACGCCGAGGCCGAGATCGCCTACATGGATCTCTTCCACACGATCACGCCGGCATTCCTCAAGCACTATCAGGAGCAGCGAAAGCTCGCCGACGATTACCATCTGCGCAAGCCGATCTATCAGCTCTATCCGCTGATCAACCACGTCCACCTGTTTGGCCAGGAATACGTGCGCCCGCTGCTGGCGCGCTGGAAAAGGTGGCCGAGGTGATGTGATGAGTGCCGCCAGTGCCCTCACTGGCGGTCCTCTTCCGGTCCATCGATTCCCGGATTCCGCCGGTGAGGGCACCGGCGGCACTACCCGCAATGGCGCTGAGTCTTGACCCATGCCGATCCTTGTGTCTATGCTCTTTCGCGAGGAAGTCATGAACGAAGTGACCATTCGGCTACATGTTGAACCTTTGGACGAAGGCGGCTTTGTTGCGACGAGCCCCGACGTGCCGGGCTTGGTGGCCGAAGGGCGCAGTGTCGTCGAAGCCGCCGAGATCGCGCAAGGCTTGGCGCGGAAGATCGTCGAGTCCTGCCTTGAACACGGCGACCCGGTACCACCGGCGCTTCGCGGCCTCGCACCCAGCAATCAGCCAATCGACCTCCTTGTGCCAGTGGGTATTTCCTGATGGGCCGTCTCGCGGGTTACAAGTATGTTGAAGTTGCCAGAAAGCTGCGGACGTTCGGCTACGCGTTCGATCGTCCTGGGCCGGGCAGTCATGAAGTCTGGCGCCACGCTTCAACCGGGCGAAAGGTTACCATTCCGCATCATGTGCGCGACATGGCCGAAGGAACGCTGCGCGATCCTCCGCGAAGCCGGCATCGATGTGGAGGACTTTGTCAAGGTGTGATCTCTTCCTCGTCCTTCATCAGTTCGCGTAGCATCACCGTCGCGAACGACCCCGCCGGCAGCGTGAACGCCACCGTGATCTGCGGGCCGAACTCATCCACCCCGCCCGAAAACTCCACATCCGCCGGCTTCACGCGCAGCGGCCGGCGCGCGCCCTTCACCTTCAGCCGACCCTCAACCCGGAAATGCTCGGGCGCAAGCTGATGCTCGGCCATCACCTCCTGTTCGATCGCCAGCGGCTGGCCTTCCGGCAGCGTCATCCGATACCCCACCAGCGGCCCGGTCGGGCTGATCTCAAATGCGTCACACCTCGGCTGCTCCGCCTCGGCATTCTCAACGTGAAAGCACGCGCCGTTGTCATGCTTGTATGCCAGGTCGCCCACCATTACCCGGTCGATGCTCGCGATGCGCTTGGCCAGCACTTCGTTGAAAAGCTCCGACTGAAGCGCTGAGATCCACAGGTTCCGCAGCTTCTCATCGACCATGTGGACGGCGCCGGCCGCATCGCCGCTCTTCATAAGCCGGTGCAGGATGCGCCGCTCCATGCCGCAGCGCCGTGGCCAAAGGTGCATCGACTGCTTCAGATCGCCCCGGTCGAACGCCTTGCGCGCGCCGAGGCTCTGCGCATCATCGGCATCGACATCCGGCGACCCCAGCAGCAGGTGCAGCACCTCATCGGCGTTGCCGCTCAGGAGCGCCGCGCCGAGGATGTGGTTGTCGCCGCGCCGGCCAAACCGCTGCTCGCCGAAAGAATTGGGCATCCCGCGCTTCTGGAGCACGTCGATCATCGGCTGGAGCTTCACGACATCCGTCGGGTTGACCTCGCGAATCTTGACGGCGAACCGGTTGCCGCGAAGGTGCCCCATCCGCAGCTTGTTGCCGTGCCGCGTGGCCCATTGCACGATCAGCCCGGGAATGCTGGCCGACTTGACGGCCTCCTCAGTCGTGCCGGCGATGGAGAAGATCTGCCGCGTGACGGCCCGCGCATCCTTCATGCCGGCATAGCCGATGCCTCGCGGCGAGACATTCAGTGTCCGGGCGATGCGGTCGATGGCGTCAAAGGTCGAGAGGCCCATCTTCTGCACTTCGCAATAAACGTGCTCGCCGCTGCCACTGGGCTCGTAGAGCGGCAGCTCCTGCACAAAGAAATCCTCCGGCCGTTCTTTGATCGACCCGCCGATGCCCGGTATGCCGCTGGTGAGATACGGTAAGGCCATCTGGACATTGTAAGGGAAACCGGGCGCTTGTTGAGTGCGCGGCCGCACACTAGAATGATGCGGTCGGTCCCTTAGCTCAATTGGCCAGAGCACATGGTTTACATCCATGGGGTTGCCCGTTCGAGTCGGGCAGGGACCATTAGGAAACCCCTTAAAACAAGCCACTTCCGCACATCCGCCCGTCCAGAGCGGGCGGCCCAAAAACTCCGGTGCTACCCCGGTGCTACCGCCAAAACGGCAATCCGGCCGCCCCGCCCTGAAAGGCCGTCCGGTGCTACCCACGGTGCTACCGTAATCCCGCCGCTCTGCCGGGTGCCTGCCGCTGGCCGTCGAGGTGGGTGCCGTGGAGCCGGTAGTCGAGGTGCGGATGATGATCGTTGTCGAGGCGCTCATCGAGGTGCGGATGATGATCGTGGTGGAGGTGCGGGCCGTGGTCGTGCCGATCCATCCCTACGCGCATGGGAAGCACTGGTCCTTTGGCAAAATTGCCAGAGGACCAACCGATCCATCCCTACGCGCATGGGAAGCACACTGGTATCTGCGGGTGATCGTGCCGGCCGTGGTCCTGCTCAGCTTCGCCGCCACGGCCGCCCACAGCACGCCACAGGCACGCCGGCGGCCGGGTGGTACTTGGACAGGGTTGAACGTCGGGACGCGCCAGAACGCACCGTGTAGCGGTGCTGGCGCCAGTGGTACGTAACGCCGTCTTCAGGGAAGCGCCTGCCGTTGCCGACGATATCGGCAGTGGTGGTGATACATTCTCCCTTGAGCATGGCTTCCACGGCGCCAGGCCAGCAGTCACGCGGGAGTGCATGAAGGGCGCTCAGGTGCTTGGCCTTGTCGAGTAAACCGTCTACTTGGGTAGACAGTTTCGCGCCTTCCAAGACTTCTGCGGCCATGCGGTATTTGCTGATCGTGTCCTTGTCCCTGCCCAGCGTCCTTGCGTACTCGCTCAGCCCGCCCTTCTTGCCGCGCCCGCCTTCGCCCAAGTCCAGGTGAAGCGCATGCACGCCGATCTCCAGCGGGCGCAGCTCGCCTTGTGCCGATCTCGTTGTTGTCGAGGTGCTCAGCTTGAAAACTGTCCGCGTGGCTGCAACGGAGAGGTGCCTCGCGACGTTCGGACGGGTCAAAGGTCATACCCACTTTTCGGCACGCCAGCGTTGCAGCTATGCCGTCGCCATCAGTTCGCTAATCGTCGGAAGCTTCTTCGGAGTCGGCTGGGTGTCGCGGGTATCGTCAGGGATGGGCGTCGGCGGGAGATTGACCTCGCCGGCCTCGCCGTCCACGAACCGTTGGCAGATTCGCTGTGCCCATTTCTCCAACTCGGCACGCATCGCGATTTCGTCCAGCCCTACCAGTCTCGCCGCCAGGTTCATGCAGGTATGAAGCTCGTGTGCCACGGCGCTTTCGCGGGCGATCAGCTCCCGCATGACACCTTCCTTGTCCAAGATGTTGCCTTCGATCTTCATCCGCTCAAGCTCCAACAGGCGGCCACGCTCGGTGAGAATCTTGAGCTTGGCCTGTCGCTCGTCTGTCCTGTCCGATGACTTCGGCAACTCCAACGAGTCGAGCGGCGAACCAGGCGATGGCGGGATCCACTGACTGCCCGTGTTGTCCAGCCGAGTCATCCACTTGAGAACCTTCGGCACGATGCTCGCCGGCCACTTGGGCGGGCCGAAGGTCCAGTCGCCGCGCCGTGTCCAGCGCGATACCGTTCCCGCGTCACGCTTCACGGCGCGGGCCAGGGCGGAAATCGTCAGTGTTCTTTTCATAGTTCACCTTGCGCTATGCGCGTTATGCGCTGAAATCGAAAATCCAACATTTTCAAACCCGTCGGCCGTCGTTGACCCGCATGCCGCATACCCCCCAGGAAGAACCTATATCAACTAATGTAGATATGACGTAAGTCCTTTGTTTATCTTTGTAAGGTGTGCGTTAACCTAACGCAACAACACTATGCAAAGCGTGTTGCCGTTGCAGCCGTGGAAGTGAAGGGCTGGCGGTTTGACGGCCGCCAGCCCTCACCAACCTATACCGCTAACCTTTCATCCGCTTCTTGCCCGTGGTCTCCGGCTCAGCGGCCGCCGCGGCTTCGGCATCGATCGCCGGGAACAGGTTCGGCGCGGAGGCGCGGAGGCGGGCCAGCTTCACGCCAGCCTCTTCGGACTCTTGCACGCGCCAACCGGCGGCGCGGGCTCGGCCATCGGCGGCCGCCAGCAGCTTCTCCAAATCTTCGATCTTCTGATGCGTCTCGTCGCGCAGCGATACCCATTCCACCATCGCCGCTTCCAAGTCTTGCCGTCGCTGCGTCAGTGCGCCCGCTTCGTCGGCCAGCGTCTTGCCTTCGGCGAGAACGGTGGCATGCGTTCGCGCATCCTCGACGCTGAGGCGAAGTCGTTGCATCACTGCGCAGCGCGGCCGCGTCGCTGGCGGCCGGCTCGGTCTTGCCGAGCATCGCGGCATATTCGCGCCACGCGGTCTGTTCGTCGGCCGCCTGCGCCTGTTCAACTTTATCTAATAGAATTGTCATATTTTGCACCGTGGGTTGAGGGTTGAGGGTTGTTGTCGGCCGCGACTACTTTTGTTTGGCGTTCCGCTCGGCCAAGAATTCCGCGTGCAACTGCGGATCTTCCGCAACGATGCACCGGACGGCCTGTTGCCGGTTGATGCCGCGCACGCTCATGAGTGCTCGGACACGGTCCCGCCAGCGCCTTTCGGCGCTGACGCGATGAGTGGTCGATTGAGACATTGGATGGGCTCCCAAAGTGGCGGCGCGGGCCGCCGGTGAATGAGACTCGGCAGCCACGCGGCCGCCACGATTGTTCGTAGTTAGTGCTGACGCCGGCAATGGTCCGAGCGTCACGAGCGAGCCCGCGAGTGCATTGGCCTTGGCCGCGCCGACGGGCTCGCCGTATTTCTCAGTCGTCACGCGCCCGTCATCGTCGCCGTAAAGGGTCTGTCCAGCCTGCACGGCCTCTGCCGTTTCGATGCGAATCGGCGGAAGGCCGCGTCCGAGATAAGGTTGCATATCCACAAGGATGTTCTCATTCGTCGGGATGGATCTGCTGATGCTGATGGCGCTGGCAACTTCACCCTTCCGCGCCAAGCGGACCTTGCCATCCGCCAGTACAACACGCCGGTGTTGCGGGATCGGCTCTCCCCACGGATGCGATTCGACGTTGCGAGTCTCTACCGTCTGCTGCTCATCGGACGGATGCCCGAAAAGATCATCACTCGTAACATGTTCGTCCTTTGCCGGGCTCGCCGGCGGTTCACTTGTTCTACGATATGTTCGCTGGCTCCGGCCGATCTCCATTGCCTGCCGCGTGCCGTGCTGCCCACGAGGTGCTTGACCTACTGGGTGTAGGCTCGTGGCCGTGCTCGCGTCCTGCGCCACGGCGGACGGTCTGCTGTGCCATCGGTGCCATCGTGCCGAGACTGACCATTCTCTTGCGAGGTTCGAATTGCCTTACCTCAACGGGTAGCACGTTGTCGTGGTCGCCGCCGTGCCTCATTTCGTAGTCGAGGCGGTCGGCGTATTCGCCGGCGGACACGTCGGGTTTGGTCGGGTTGCGGTTCATGTTCTTTGCCTCAACTGTCTGCCATAGTTTCCGAACCTTCTGAATGATCCGAACCTTATTCCCGTATGAGCGCCCACATGAGCATTCTCCGGGCGCTCATGCGGAACTAAGGTTCGGATGGTTCGGCGCATCATTTGAAGATGCGTCATAAGTATCGGCGTATTATTGGAATACGACTTTCCGAACGATCGCGCCAAAACTTGGCCGTGCTCATCCATTTTGGCCTCCCAAGAGGGTGATTCCACGCCAGATTTTTCGGCCGCTGTAGGTGTCGCGGTCGCTTATCAATTCCCTGCTTGTGAACTCCATGCCGAGTCGCTTCTGTGAGAGCGGCCGCTCGCCGCTGGCCTCGCTCCATTTGCAGTAGGCGTTGTACAGATCGCCGGCCGTGGCGGTCATCTTCGGACCCAGCAGGCAGGCGTCGTCTATGAACGCGCCGATGCTGTCCATTTCGGCTCTGTACGAATTGGTTGCCTGCGCTATTTCAGTAGGAAGTCCAAGTCCGTCGCGACGCCAAGCAAGGGTCCCTTCAACGATCCATCGCAGGACGCCATCAGCCTCGCCTTCCAGCTTGACGCCAAGGGCGCTATCCTTCTCTGCCTCGCCGATCGCCTCGACAAACGGAATGCGGCGCATGCGTCGCCAGAAGCCAAGGTCGGTGCCGCGCACGAGCGGCAGGTGGTTTGAGTACATGAAAATCTTGTGCGTCGCGACGAAGGTGAAGAAATCCATCCTCATGAAGCGAGCCTTCAGCCGCGTCTCTCCCACCAGGTCCTTCATCTTCGCCTCATCAAAGCGGCGGCCCTCGTTGGTCTCTGAGCAAATCACCAGACGGCGGCCCATGATGTCGGCAACGTTGGTCGGATGCGCGTTGCCATCGCCGGCAATCAGAAGATCGCGGTCGGCCTTGGCGGCATAGTCGCCGAGAGCGTAGAGGATGGCGTCAAGCAACGTCGTCTTGCCGTTCGCGCCGGTGCCGTGCAGGAAGAAAAGGATTTGCTCGTTGGTGAGTCCGGTAGCGCCATAGCCGATGGCCTTCTGCACGTAGACGACGAGTGACGGATACGTGCGGAAGATGCGAGCCAGAAATGCGGCGAAGATCGGCGCTTCCGCCGCTGGGTCGTAAGCGGCTCGGCAGATTTTCGTGATGTAGTCTTCGCGGCGCTGCTGGCGCAGGTCGCCCGTGCGCAGGTCGATCGTGCCGTTCTGGACGTTGAGCAACAGCTGGTCCGCGTCCAGCTCGTCGGGTGTGATTGGCCGCTCCGATTGTGCCAGCGCGATCATCGCCGCGAGGCTAGCGCGGCTTTGGGAGATGACGGCGAACTTGCCCAGTTCCTTTGATCGCTCGGTGTCTTGCGCTGCCTTGGCCTCATCGAAAATCGACAGCGCCGTATCCTTCGCCCATCGCATCATCTGGCCGCGCTCATCGCGCTGCCAGTGGGTGCCCGTCCAGATCAGGAATGCGCCCCACGGATGACAGAAGCGGAAGTCATCTCCATGCCGCCGAACAAGCCGAGCGGCGTTGCCGGTGTCGGTACGCAGGGTGGCGATAGACGCGAGGCTGCGCGAGGCCGCTGGTGCCTGCGCCCCTCGCCGTTGGAGGCTGCTGCATTGGCCGGCCATTCTTTTGCAAACGTTGTCATATGGCCTCTGGTGCAAAGAACAAAACTGATTGCCGCGCCTGTCGATCCGGGCGCCAGCCGTCCGGCATCCGAACGAACTGGCAGCGGGTCCACGTCGCCGGGTCCGCTCCCAGTCGCACGGCCTCACTGAAGAATGTGCGTAGACGTTCAGCGCTGGCGCCGCAGCAGCGGAACCATCCGTGCAACGATTTGGAACCGCTGAAGACCACGAGCACGAGCGGGGCGACGCAGGCAAGGCGTTGGAGCACGGCGGCCTGCTCGTCCATGGTGCCCTGGTCCTGCTCAACGACCAGGTAAGCGCGTTCGCCCACGTTGCCCAGACAACGCGGCGATTGCCGGCCATCCTGGGTGAGTCCAGTTGGGGCAACCATTGCGCTCGGTACAACGAACTGCATTTTCGAGAGCGAGCCGCGCCATTGCTCCCGTGGCATCGTGCGGGCGCCCTCCAACGTGGCGCCGCAGCAGATCAGGGGGTTGCCGGGGAACAACTGGTCGATGATCGTCTCCGACAACGCGCTGTCGTCCTGGAACCGCCACGGCGAATCATGGAACAGGTCCGCGACGCCATACCCGCCGCTGTCGTTGATGATCCGCTGCCGCGCCACTTGGTCGAGCGCCGGCCACCGTGACGCCGGTCTGGCCGGTCGGGTGCCGTTGTCGGTCATGTACCGGCGGCTGCGCTCCACCGCGCGCTCGATCTCGCCGTGGCGGATCGGCTCGCCGGCCGTTGCGGCCGCCAGAGCATCGGCGATCTCGCGTTCGGACAAACCCGATCGGCGGAGTGCGATGCTGGCTCTGAGCATCCACCGATTGAGACCAGCGCCACGGGCGGGCGCGTGTTGAGGATCGCGGCGGCCCACGCCCGGATCGTGGCGTGCTGCGCGTGAGGATGATATGATACTGGCGACATTGGTCTTTTCGACACCGCCGCGCCTGAACGCCGGCGGTGTCGTTGTTTCCGGGTCAGGCGGTGACGGCGGCCGCGCCGCGAGTGCGCTCGTTGAGAAACTCCACGATGTCGCGCGCGCGGTATGCGACTTTGCGCCCCAGCTTCACCCATGGGAGCGGGTATCTGTGAGTCGTGCGCCAGACCGCCAACGTCTGCGGCCGCTGGTGGAGAATCTGCGCGGTGACATCGGACAGGATCAACCGCTCCGGGTCGCCCAACAGGTCGGTGATATTGATGTTGCTCACGATGCCTCTCGGTAAAACCGGGAGCATTTTGACGGCATCGGCTGTGTAGGCGGGTACTGGCGCAACAAGAAAAGCGGCCGAAATGGCCGCTTTCCCGCAGAAAACCGCACGAAGATTTTCTGAGAATTCCTAGTTGCGCAACTTGGGCTTGTAGTTGCGCCGTCCGTTATCCTCAGCCTCGTATGCCTTCAACTTGGCATCTTTCTCTCGCTGCTGAATCCATGCGTTAAGACTGGCGGGGTTGATCCGCCTCGCTCGATACTTGCCTACACATTCGATGTCGCCGGCGGTACATGCGCGGGAAATATCAGCGGCGAGAGCGTCGGCCTTGTTTGCCGCCTCGGATACCGTCAACCATCCGGTGGTATTGATCTTGGCGGCCGCCGCCAGTCGCTTGAGCATTTCTTCGGCGCGTGACTTGGCATTGTGCAGTACTAAATCCGTCCAGCTTGCCCGCTCGCGTAACTCGGGCGCGATGCCGGCCTGTGCTGCCAGCTCATCCACCAACTTGCCGCGACGAACAAGCTCGTTGCTCGACAGTCGCGCCGAAACCGGGATGGCGTCGCGCGTGACCTTGAAATCGTCTATCGCACAAACCAGTTGCTTCAGGGTGTCGATTGTGTCTGGCATGATGCACCTATTCCGGGAAAGGTCCGGCGGTCAGTTGGCATAGGTGCGCACCAGCCGAACCGCCGAACCGTCGGCCGGGGATCAATCCGGCCGTCCCATTGTGAACTACTTCGTTGCCTCGCCGCTGTTCTGCTTGGCCTTGGGTTGTTTCTCCGGTTTTGCCGCTTTCACCATGGCGGTGACTGCGGAGTTGACGGCATCGCGAACGGGGTCCAGATTCAGGCGCGAGTAGATTTCCGTGCTCCGAAGATCGCGGTGCCCAAGTGAACGCCCGATGATCTGCAACGACGTGCCTTGTGCGGCCTGCCAACTGCCGAGACTGCGCCTCAAATCGTGAAGCCTCAAATCTTCGATGCCGGCGGCCGTGAGCAATCGCCGCCACGCCGTTTTCGGTTCCTCAAGGTGTCCTGATGCCGCCCTCGTTGCGAAGACCCACGGGCAGACTGGATCATCCGGCTTGACCTTGCCCTTGGCGATCTTCGTCTGTCGGTCGGTCTGCTGATCGGCGAGTCGGGTCTTGAGGATATCGACGGCCGGCTCGGCAAGGTGAACCGTGATCGCCTGATGTTCTTTCGCCTTCACGCCGGGTATCGACCACGTTCGCCGCTCTAGGTCAATCTCATCCCATCGCATGCTCTGGACGTTGCGACGCCGGGCGCCAGTGAACAGGCAGATCTTGAAGAAGTCGCGGAAGTCGGGTGCCTGCGCCTCCAGCGCCGTGAAGAATTTCGGCAACTCATCGCCTTGCAGAAATCTTTCGCGCAAGCGCTCGGGGTAGAAGTCGATATTGCGGACGGGGTTCTCAAGCTGATGCCCGATCTTGTTGGCGTAGTTGAAGAGCTGGCGCAGCAGTTCAATCGCCCGGTTCGCCGCGATGGGTCCGGCCTTCTGGCCGATGCTGGCATGGAGCGCGACTACATCCCGTTGCCTGATGGTGTAGAGCTTGCGGGTGCCGAATTCAGAGAGCCAGTTGTTGTATCGGCCGGTGTTGTCGGCAATCGTCAACGGCGCGAGCCGACCCGTGGCGTAGTTTTCGAGCCAGTGCTCCCAAAGCTCGGCCGTGGTCATGGTCTGCCGCGCGACACGCTTCTTTTCCATCGGGTCTTCGCCCTTGGCGATGTCGCCCAGCGTCGCCGCGGCGGCCTTCCGCACGTTCTCAAGCGTGATGTCGCCGAACTTCCCCAGCTTGATCCGCTCCGGCCGGCCGTTCACCTTGCGGTAGCAGTAGTAGGTCTTCGCCCCGTTCTCAGTGGTCATCAGCGCCAGCCCGTTCTGGCGGGTGTCGTAGAGCCAGGATCGCCCCTTGCCCGGCGGGCATTTCACCGACTTGAGGTAGTCGAGGGTGAAGTTGATCCGGTTCGGTGCCTTCCGCCCTTCGTCGCGCACCAGCTTGAGGGTAGCATTTACCATAACAACCTCAGTAGTAAAAGGTAGCACGGTGCTACCCCGGTGCTACCCAAGAGGTCAACCTACGTCAAATCGTCGGTAGCACCGTCAAACGAATAATAGCGGGAATCCACGGGAAATGTCAAGGGAAATCAAACGTTGTCAACATAGGGTTTACCGGGTGAAACCGGCCGGCCCAAGTTTTACATCCATGGGGTTGCCCGTTCGAGTCGGGCAGGGACCATTATAGGAAGGGTGCCATTGCGCACCGCGGTTTCCAGAAGATATGCCTTCAGCAGGTTGCCCGTCACTTCGCTGCCTCAGCGGATAGCAGCATGACCGGCCCCAGCAGCCCGGACTCGGCAAGCGGGTCGCCTTTCTTCCAGAGCCGATGAGTGGTGAACGTAAATCGGCCCGTGGGACTGGGCTTGCCTTCCTCGATCCACTTGGGCCAACCCCTGAGTGTGCCGTTGGGATTGCGCTCGGAGTCCTCCGGCAATTGCTCGTCCCCGATCAGCCGGTTGATCCAGAGATTCACCGCCTGCACTTCCAACGTGTTGGGACCGGGCTTGATCGCATCGGTCACCTCGACACGATACGGCGGCTTCCACGTGATGCCGAGGTCCTTGCCGTTGAGTTTGACCTGTGCCATCACCTGGACCTTGCCCAGATCGAGGAAGATCCGAGGCTGCCCAACTGCGTCTGCGGCACATCGAACGTCTTGTTGTAGACAGCCGTGCCGGAGTAGTAGCGGATACCAGGCTCGGAATGCTTGCTCCAGTCCTGGAGTTTGTCGAAGCTCACCGGCGTCGCGGGCCCACCCCACTTGGGGTCGAAGCTCACATTCCATGCCCCACTTACTTCCAGCATCGGCTTGAACTCGGCCCAGTTCTTTGCGCTGGCCACGGCCTCTTGGCCGCTCGCCGGCTCGCGGAAGATCACGAACAGCGATCCGCTGGGCTCGAATCGCAAAGGCAGGCTCGTGCAGCCATCCTTGATCTGGTATGTGCCCGCCGGCCGGATCTGCCCGGAATCAGGCGACCACAACTCGGGCTTCCTGCCCGCGACTCGGAAGGTGCAGGTTGCCTCGACATCGCGCGGCTCGGGATTGGCGACGAAATAGACGTCGGCTTCGCCGATGCGCTTGTGGATGTAGCGGAGAGCCATCGTGGCCTTGAAATCCGGCTTGATTCCCCGCTCGGCCAGGCGCGGATCGGAATGCCGATGTCCAGGATCGGATCGAACGGCGCCAGGCCACCTTCGATGTGGCCCCACGGGCCCATGCCCATGGGCCCCAGATCCATCGCCGGCGACCATCCCGCGGCCGCCGTGTCGGTCTTCCAGTTTCCGGGCGCGGTCTTGGCGGCCTCCCAGGTCCTGTCCGTGACCAGTTCCTGTGCTGGCGCGCCCTGGTATCTGATCGAGAGAGCCGCGACAAAGCCGGCAGGATTGGGCGTGTCCGTCGTGTTGGTTGCCGCCACCGCGATTACATTCTGGCCCGGCTTGAGCAGGGGGGCGACGTTCATCGCGTATGCCTGCTTGAAGTCATCGCCCGCGCCGGCCTTCTGGCCGTTTACAAAGCACTCGAAGGTGTTGTCCGCGGTCATCACCAGTCGAGCGGATGCCGTGTTCTGATCCACGTTCACGATCCGCCGGAAGTAGCGGGTTGCCGGCGGGGCGCTGATGGCCGGGTTGCCTTCCTTGAACCAGACCCACCGGGCCTTGGCCAGCAGGCTCTCGGTCTCATACGGCGCATCGGGCTTGGGCTGGATCGCCTGTCCCCAGATGATCCGCCCCTTGCCGACGGTGCGCTCGGCCAGTTCTGCGGGCGCTTCGCCCTCGCCCCACAATTCCTTGGCCAGCGCGCGCACTTGCTCGTCGCATTTTGGGAAATCCTGAAGGCTCGGCGACTTGGTCGGCGGATTGCCCATGACCGTCGCGCCGGCCAGAACCAGGTTGCGCACCTTCTTCAGGAGCTGCGGTGTCATCGTCTGCACCTGGGGCAGCACGAGCATTCGGTAGCTCATCCCGTCCGGCAGGACCAGGCGCCCGTCGCGAGCTTCCATCCGCGTGAGCACCACTTCGGGCGGGCAGCCATCGAAGCCATAGCCCGGCCGGTCGTAGCCGGACTTCACGGGCGAGCGGAATCGCTGCGGTGAGGCCTCCGGCTCCAGGAAGCACAGGTCGGCCACGAACAGCCCCTGCTGCAACAGGTACTGGCACCGCGCCAGATACTGATGCCATGCCTTGGACTGCTCCCACCACGTCTGCGTGCGCTCGTAGTGCAATCCCCACGGTCCCATGCTGATGCCCGGCGCGTGATCGGGATTCACGAACGGCTGAAGAGCATAGCGGTGGAACACGAAACGGTTGATGCCCTCGCAGAAGGCCCAGTCGCCCAGATCCTTGATGTTGGCGGGATGCCCCTGCCATTTCTCTGCATCCGTGGCCGTGAAGGCCTCGGCGCCGAGGATCGGCCGGCCGTAGACATGCGCTGCCGACGCCATCTCCGTGCAACTGTACGCCGCCCCGAACTTGCCCCATGACCAGAACTCGGCCATCGGCTCATCGGCGCGGCCGGCATAAGTCAGGTCATCGCATGGCGGTGTGTCGTACGCCTCGATCGAAAGCCGGATCCCATGCATGCGCGCCAGCATGCGGAAATGGCCGGCATAGTTCTCGCACAAGAGGTCATTAACCGTCTGCCGTACATCCCACAGGAATCGCTCGGAGACCTCCACGCTGTCGATGACGCGGCCGGTCATCACCGGGAGAAGCGGCATCGGATCGTACCCGCGCAGGCGCTGGAACTCCTGGCGGAATTTGGGTGTCCAGTTCTGCGAGCCGACTTCCCAACTGTCGATGTGCGTGGAAACCAGCGTGCGCTGCTCGCCCACCAGTGCCTTGTTCTCCTCGATGAGCTTCCCCATGAGCGCATTGAAGTGAACCTCGGCCGCTTCCTTGCTGAGCTTGTCGCACTCCAGCCCCCGGCCGTCGATCGGCGCGGGGTGGTTGTCCTTGCCGGTGGTGGTGTGACCGATGCGCAGGATCGTCCAATTCCCCTCCGGCACATCCCACGCCAGCCGCCCGTCCTTGCCGAGTTTCGCCGTCAGGTCCACGATGCGCTCGCGCGGAACGACCGCATCCGCGCCCAGCGCCGGATAGGACGTGCGCGGCATGATCTCCTGCCGGACCTCGGCCGATTTGCTCTGCACGTGCGGGATGGAAAACTCCGTCGCCGACAGCGCGAACACGGCTATGTCTTGATAGAAGTCTCGAATGGCTTTCGGCTGAGGCAGTGCGGCGTCGAACTTCGTTGGGCCGACGACGTTTGTCTGCGTCCACACGATGCGCTGCATTGACAGCTCGGGCGTGATCCACGGCCCGCCGCTGCCGCACCATCCGGCATCGTTGTTCATGTTGATCTGAAGCCCGAGCCGCTGCGCCTCGCTGCATGCATGCTTGAAAAGCGCCCGCCACTCCGGCCCGGCGAACTTTGCCGGCCCCTTTGGCGTGCCCTGCTCGGTTTCCATGTAGAGTACGCCGCCGATGCCCGCGCGCCATCGCCTCCAGGTCCGCCGTGATGCCCTGGCGCGTGATGTTGCCATCGAGAGGGAACCAATAGACCCAAGGCCGCGCTGAAACAGGCGGCTGGCCAAACCCCCCGGCCAGATCATCGGCCGCCCGACCCGTCACCGCCAGAACAACGATACCCAGGACGATGCTCGCAAAGCGTCGAATCATGTTGGCTCCTCGGAACATCATTTCTTTCCCACCGCCCAAAGCCACCCATACGTGCTGCTGAGATACATCGTGCCGTTGGCCACCGCCGGCGATGAAAGGATATTGCCGACGCTCATCTGCCCCATGAGCTTCAATTCCCGGCCGGCGGCGAACACCCACAGGCCGCGAGACGTGGGCAGGTAGACCTTGCCATCGGCGAGCAGTGTCGAGCCCCACACGTCCGAATGGGTGGGGTGCGACCACAGTCGCTTGCCGGTCTCGGCGTTAACGCAGCTCAACTGCCCGGCCAGGTCGGACACGTAGACCAGCCCATCGCCGACGGACACCGTACACAGCGTGCGCTCGATGTCCATGCAGGTCCAGATTCGGCCGGTGGCCGTGATGTCGCCGGTCTTCGTTGCGTCGATGCAGTGCAGCGCGCCGCGGCCGCGCCCGTGGTCGGGATCGCGACCAATGGGAATGTAGATCCGGTTGTTCACGAAGACCGGCGTGGCGATCATCTCGCACTCGCCGACGAACTTGCCGTCGTTCTTGTTGAGCGTTCCCTTGACGCGTCTGTCGCCCAGAGAGTAGTGCGAGATATAGTCGAGCCCGCCCGTCTCCTTGTATTCGGCGGGGATGGTGTCGCACGACCAGACCGTCTGCAGTTTCACGGTGTTTGCGGGAACGCTCGACAAAGCCGCAAACGCATACAGGCGCCCGTCGCCGCCGGCGAAGAACACGAGTTTCCGGCCGTTCACGGTTCCCAGCGATGGCGAGGACCACTGGCCATGGAGCAGGCGATCGGTGATGCGCGTGTCGTCCGTGGCAAGAAGCCGACCGGTCTTCTTGTCCAGCGCGATGAGGCTTGGCGCGTTGGGCGCGGGGAATTTCCGATTCTTTTCCTTCAGCGGGTCGGCGAAGCTGTTGCGGTCGATGCCGTTGGAGGTCTGGACGTAGAGGACCTCGCCGTCGATCACGGGCGCGCCGTTGGCCGCGTCGCAGGGGAACACGCCAAGCTTTTCCTGCATGTCCAGGGACCATATGACGCGGGCCTCCCCGACCTGCCCGGCCTGCGCGCCGCGGTTTCGCCATTCACGTCGAGGCAGATGACCTCAAAGCGGTTGCTGACGAAGTAGACGCGATCGCCGTCGACGGCCGCGGTGGAACAGACGCCCATCCTGGGCGGGATCTCGTGAACGCCAATGTGAAAGCCGTCGATGGCGTTGGGGAAGACCTTGGCAGGGGCTTTCCACTTCCAGAGGAGCCTGCCGTCGGCCGCGTCAAAGCAGGCGAAGACGCCGCCGTCGGGGTCACGTCCGCCGACGAAGATCTTCCCGTTGGCGACGGTGGGGGTGGAATAAGAGGCGTTGCAGAACCGCACGCCCCAGCGGACGTTTTTCGCGGTGGCGGGGTCCATCGTGCCGTCGGGGCGGCGCTCGCCCGGCTCGAACGAGTCAGGGAGACCTTTCTCCAGGGAGACCATGTTCTTGCCGTCGGTTCCGCACCATTGCGGCCAATCGGCGCCGGAGGCGGCTACGGTGATGGCCAGTACAAGACCGGAGGCGCACGCTGCGAAGGTAGATCGCATATTGCCATTGTCGGGAAGGCGGCGGAAGGATCAAGCGACACCGAGTATGATGGGGCTGTGACAGTTGCGCTCGCACCATTACGAATCCGAAAGCTCCAGCTCGCAACCAACCTGCTGCTGGCGCCGCTGGCCGGCTACACCGATCTGGCTTTCCGACTGATCGTGCGATCGCTGGGCGGCGTGGGGCTCGGGTGTACTGATCTGCTGGCGCCCGGTGGCGTGCTGCGCCAGAATGCCGGCACGCTGCACCTGACCATGACATGCCCGGAGGACCAACCGCTGGCGATGCAGCTTTTTGGCGCGGATGAGCAAAAGATGGCCGAGGCCGCCCGTTGGTGCGAAGATCACGGCGCACAGGTGCTCGACATAAACATGGGCTGCCCAGCGCCGAAGATCACCGAGCAGGAAGGCGGCAGCGCGCTGCTGCGTCATCCGGATAAGGCGGTACGACTGGCCGAGTGCGTTCGACGGGCGATCAGGATTCCTCTGACGGTGAAACTGCGGCTGGGGTGGAATGATCGGGTGATCGTCGCTCCGGAACTGGCGCGCGGCTGGAAGAGGTCGGCGTCGATGCGATCACGATCCATGGGCGAACGGCCCACATGCAGTTCTCCGGCCAATGTCGGCTCGACGGGATCGCGCAGGTGGTCGGCGCGGTGAAGAGCATTCCGGTGATCGGCAATGGCGATGTCCGCACGCCGCAGGATGCGCAGCGGATGATCGAGCAGACGGGATGTGCGGGCGTCATGATCGGCCGGGCGACGCTGTCTTCGCCATGGATATTCCGCGACACATGGAGCTGTCTGACCAGCGGGACGATCCCTCCTCCGCCCACGCTGCGTCAGAAGGTCGAGATCATGTGCCGGCACTTCCGCAAGAAGATCGAGCTTCGCGGCGAGCGGGCGGCCGTGATCGAATTCCGCACCCGCATTCACAGTTACGGGAAGCAACTGCGGCCATGCGGCAATCTCAAGGAGAGCGTTCGCAAGCTCGATTCAGTCAGCCAGTTCGAGGATGCGGTGGCGCGGTTCCTGGCGGAGCGGGAGAGCCCTGAAACTGGCCAGGCGCCGGCCGGACCTGAATGCCAATGACGGCGATCGGTGGCGGCTATTCCATCTTCGGCCCTTCGATGCGCTGGCCGAGTTGCTGCCGTTTCTGATCGGTCGGGTCGAAGGTGCCATAGAACAGCGCGTTGGTGTCCATCCACGTGGCGAGTCGCTCAATCTCGTCTTTCGTGAGCGCCACGTCGTAGTGCCCCTTGAGCAGGAGCTTCATGACGCTGCTGCCGCGGGCGCCGTATCGGCCGGGCGGGCTGAGTGAGTCGCCGTTGGTGTCGTTGGATGAAGGAACGCGCGCTGTCATCGCATTGTACGAGGCGGTGTAGTGGCCCTGCGACTCGCCGGTGAGGATGACTTTGCCCTCGGGCTTCTTCGCGTTGTGACAGGAAACGCAGTGTTTGTCGAGCACGCCCTGTACCAGGATGGGGTAGCTGAACGGCCTGCTGCCATCCGGGCCGGGCGCGATCTGCGACGGCTCGTGCCGCAGCGCCATCGGCGATATGCCGGCGGCAGGGGCGCTGTGCCTCGGCTCGTGGCAACCGACGCAGGATGTCGTCTCGCCGGGCTTGAGATACGTCGCGCTACGCATGATCTGCACCGCCCGCCCGCGCTCATCCAGCGCCTGAAAAAGCAGCGGGATCCCGGCCGGCGCGGTGAAATACGCCGAGCCATCCGACTCGACCGGCACCGTCCCCAGCACCTGTTTTCCCGGCGATCCGCCGGCCGAACCCACCGGCGGATTGTCGCGCCCCTGCGTTGTCTTCGGCAGCACCTGGGTGATGCGCAGACGCTTCACCGATCCCGCGGGAATCGGCGGATTGCTCGCATAGACATTGTGAAGGATGAACGTGCCCTCGTTCGGTGTTCCGTTCGGAATTCTGTTCGGAGTTCCGGCTTTAGCCGGTCCGGCAAGCGGTTCATCCAGCGCCGACGGCAGCATCGGCGGCCGTTCTCTGGATCGCAGCGGCGCCGCCCAGAGGCTGCTGATCTGCTCGTCGCGATAGAGCAGTTCCTTGTTGCCGAAGGCATCCACCAGGTACAGCCCGAACATGGCCGGCGCGTTGCCGGATGGCTCGCCGATCAGCGCATCAAAGCTGTAGGCGGCGAGGAAGAACTTCTCCGAGAGCGGGAAGGGCGAGCGATAGCAGTGGCCGGGCCAGAGCCGGTTTTCCGGCGTATTCGGATCCTTAGCATCCGGCGCACGGAAGAACCATCTGCCCGCCACGGCAAACTCGCTCTCGGGGAATGGCGTGTCGGGCGTCAGGCGAGTCAGCGCATCCAGGCCGTCCTGCGCCTTGCCAGGATCGACGAGCACAATCGAGCCCGCCGTCATCGCGTGATGCGCGGCGGCCGTCGCCATCACGCGATTCGAACCGCGGATCGGCCGAGCCTCCCAAATGCCCACGGGATTGCGCGTGTAATTCCCATAGAAAGCGGCCGGCGACGTGCCATCCGGCCGGGTCGTCCAGAGATGCTCGCCGAAAACCGCGTGGCGATCGACGTAATCCCATCGCGTGTAGAGAATTCGGCCATCGTTCAACAGGACGGGGTCCCACTCCTGCGTCTCGTGATGTGACAGCAGGCGCATGTTGCCGCCATCGGCGTTTGCGACCGCCAAGGTGTACACAGGGCAGCCGGGACTACCACAGCGATGGAAGCCGCCGCGCCGCGTCGAGATGAAGACGATCCGGCCATCGGGCAGATACCGCGGGGAGAAATCATCGAATGGGCCGGATGTGAGCTGCCGCAGATCACCGCCATCGGCGTCCATCTCGAACAGATGATAGAAGCGATAGTCCTGCTGCTTCGCATCCGTTGTGCAATATGAGAAGAGGATGTGCTTGCCGTCGAACGAGACTTCCGGCGTCTGATAACTGCCCAGCGGATCGGCCGCGAGCTGGCGGAGGGACATTGACCTGCCGGGCGACTCCAGAATGAAGATCCCGCCGCCGGGACGGGCATATTTCCCATAGACCTGCGTGAGTTGGTGGCTGAAGCTGCCGGGAATCTGCTTGACAAAGAGGATCGGGCCGGTCTGCGCCAGAGGATTGCGCAGGACGACCTGGCGTTTGAGCTGGTGCAGACGCAACCAGAGATCGTGTAACTGAGTTACCCTACCGCCCTGCTGAAGCCGGCGCCACTCTGCTGCCAATTGCTGCCACTGACCGGATTCCTCATCGAGTTGCAGTTCATTCAGCAGCGCCTCGCCACGCTGAATGCTGACATTGATCGCGGCCGCATATGCGGCGGCATCGGGCGACTTGTGGAGCCCATCCTGCTTGAGCCAATCCGTCTCGACGAGGGCGGCGTCATCCGCGCTCACCGCGGCGCACAGCGCAACCAAAATGATGGCGACGAATCTGGCCATCGGCGCCTCCTACTGTGATCTGAAGCGGAAGCGTCAGCGCCCGCCCTGTCCCGGGGCGGGCGCTGACGCTTCCGCTTCAGACAGA
The DNA here is from genome assembly GCA_963836515.1 of uncultured Phycisphaerales bacterium. Lineage (GTDB taxonomy): Bacteria > Planctomycetota > Phycisphaerae > Tepidisphaerales > Tepidisphaeraceae > CAWIJX01. The sequence continues at coordinate 913,302 of CAWIJX010000003.1, read as the reverse complement.
TAGACAGACCATCTCAACCCTTCGCCGCCATCACCTTCGACACGCGCGCGACGAAGTCGTCAATCTCCGCGATCTTCTCGAATCCAACCGCCATGCAATCCACCGCGCCGAGCCCCAGCACGAACTTGATCAATTCGTCCTTCTTCTCCGGCTCGTTGCGGAACTTGCCCTCGCCGATCAGCTTCATGCCGATGATGCCCTTGCCGTCATCGTGCATCTTCTTCACGATGGGCGCGACCTCCTCCGGCTTGCCATCCATGTTCACGCCGAAGGCGTTGATGCGGACATGGGCCGAATCCACCCACGTCGATTCGGCTGCCGCCTTGAGCGCGCCCAGCGAGTGGACCGACACGCCATGCGCCTTGATCAGGCCCTTGGCTTTCAGGCCGTCCATGATGTCCATCTGCTTCTTGAACGTGTCCGGCCACTTCCCATCGAACATGCAGTGGATCAGCAGCAGATCGATGTAATCGGTCTTGAGCTCCTTGCGGAACCGCTCGACGAGCACGTCGGCGTCGGGACGCTCGGGCTCGGGCAGCGCCTTGCCGCCGGGATGCATCCACATCTTGGTGACATACACGAGCTTCTCGCGCGGCTTGTCCTGCAGCGCGCTGGCGACGAACGGATGCGTGCCGTACATGTCGGCCATGTCGAACAGGCGAATGCCGACGTCGTAAGCGTGCTTGAGCACGGCCTCGAACGCCTCCTTGCCCATGCGCGTCATGTTGGAAGCCCGGCCGCCGCCGGTCATGCCGGTCCCGCAGCCAATCCGCGAGATTTTGATGCCGGTCTTGCCCAGCGGTACCAATTCGCAGGGGTCCACCTTCGTGTCCGCGCTGAAGCCTAACCGTGCGCCCATCGCCAGACCCGCCGCGCCTGCCAGGGATGTCTTGAGAAATTGCCGACGGTCCATATTCATGTGATTCCTCCAGAGCCAGCGCGCTCAACTATACGCGGCAGGGGGGCCAGTTGGAAGCGCAATGTGGAGCGCGCCGCCCCGGCCGCGTCCTCTCCGCACGGCGGGGGCCGCTCGCGCCACTCTCCCAAATACGATCGCCCACGTTAGAATCTCCCTGATGCTCTCGGCTCACCAGGCGCAATCCACGACCCTCGCACGGCGGATCGAAACGCTCGACGGCATTGGCCGCGCCCGCGCTCGCGAACTGGAATCGCTCGGCGTCCACACGCTGGGCGATCTGCTGGAATATTTCCCGAGAACCTATCAATCCGAGCGAGCCGAACGGCCAATCAACGAACTCGTCGAAGGCCCCGTCCAGATTGCTCGTGGGGAGGTCGTTGCCGTCGATTATGTCGCGCATGGCGGCCGCCCGCGGTTCGAGGCGACGCTGAGCGATCCCACCGGCAAGCTGGCCTTGGTTTGGTTCAACGGCGGTTACCTTCGCACGAAGATTCATCCGGGCCAGGTGCTGCGCGTGAGCGGGCGGATCAGGCTCTACCACAATATCCCGCAGATGGCGCAGCCCAAGTGGGAGATCATCGAACCCGACGCCCCGCGCGTCGGCGAGGACATGCTGCGAGCTGTATACCCGGCGACCGCGCGGCTGAGCAGCCTCTTCATCGAGCGGACGATTGCCGGAAATATCGGCACGGCCCTGGCCGGCGTCGAGGAATGGTTCGATCCCCAGCTTCTGGCCAAACGGCAGTTGATCGCCCGGCGCGACGCCTTTCACGGCATCCATCAGCCGCGCCACTGGCGCGACGCCACCGCCTCGCGCCGACGCCTCGTGTATGACGAGTTGATGCTCATGCAGATCGGACTGGTGCTGAGCCGCCGGTTGCGCGGCGGCCGGGTCAGCGCGCCGCGCATGATCGTCGACAAGCTGCTGGACGAGCGCATCCGCCGGCGCTTCCCGTTCCAGTTGACCGGCGCCCAGCAGCGCGCCGTCTGGGACATCGTGCGCGACCTGAACAAGATCGAGCCGATGAGCCGGCTCCTCCAGGGCGACGTGGGCAGCGGCAAGACCGTCGTCGCGCTCTATGCGATGCTCGTCGCCGTGGCCAACAAGATGCAGAGCGCGCTGCTCGCGCCCACGGAGGTGCTGGCCGAGCAGCACTACCTCACGATCAGCAATCTGCTGCGCGAGTCGGCCGTCAGCATCGAGCTCTTCACGCAGCGCACCAAGCGCGAGAGCCACGGCTCGCTCTTGAAGCACCTGAGCGATGGCCGGATCCATATCGCCATCGGCACGCAGGCGCTGATCCAGGAGGACATTGAGTTCGCCAATCTCGGCCTGGTCGTGGTGGACGAGCAGCACAGGCTGGGCGTGCGGCAGCGGGCGGTGCTCAAGGGCAAGGGATTTGCGCCTCATTATCTGGTGATGACGGCCACGCCGATTCCGCGCACTCTTGCGCTGTCGTACTTCGCGGACTTTGACATCACGACGATCGACGAGCTTCCACCCGGGCGACAGCCCATCGCCACGCGATGGCTGCGGCGGTTCCAGGAGGCGGAGGCGTACCGGTTCGTCAAGCAGCAGGCGGCGGCTGGCCGGCAGGCGTACATTGTCGTGCCGCAGATCGAGGATGATCCGCTGGACGAGGCGCGCTCGGTGACGGCCGAGTTTGAGCGGCTTTCCAAAGGCGCGCTGGCCGGGCTGCGGCTTGAGGTGTTGCACGGCCAGCTCAAGACGGTGCAGAAGCAGCAGATCATGGGCAATTTCCGCGCGGGGAAGATCGACGTGCTGATCGCGACGACGGTGATCGAGGTCGGTATCGACGTGCCGAACGCGACGGTGATGTTGATCGAGGATGCCGACCGTTTCGGGCTGTCGCAGCTTCACCAGATTCGTGGCCGGGTTGGCCGGGGCGAGCATCCCTCACATTGCATGCTGATTGCCGACCCGGCGACGGATGGGCGCGATCTCGCCTCGAAGCGTTGACCCGCAGCACGGATGGGTTTGAAATCGCCGAGGCCGACCTGCATCTGCGCGGGCCGGGCGATTTCTTCGGCACGCGGCAGCACGGCTTGCCCGAGTTCAAGCTGGCGGATATCACGCAGGAGATGGGGCTGCTGCAGGTGGCGCGCGAGGATGCGCTGGCGATCCTGGCCACCGATCCGAATCTGCGCGAGCAGCGCCATGGGGCTCTGCGCCGGGCTATTGAGAAGCAATTCGGGGAATCGCTGTTCCTGGCGCAGGTGGGATAAATCGAGCAGAGAGGGAACCACAGATGAACACAGATGGACACAGATTAGATTCAGAAATGGTTCTTGAACGATCTATCTCATCCGTGTTTATCCGTGTTCATCTGTGGTTCCAGCCTACGGCCCTTTCCGCACGCAGCGGAATCCGTACGCCTCCGAGCCAAAGCACGCATCGGCGAGGCCCGGGTTCTCCGATGCTCGCGCCGCCGAGCGGCATTGCCCGGCGTCGCTCTTCCAGCTTCCGCCGCGAAGCACGCGCTGATCGCCGCTCGCCGGGCCGCGCGGGTCGGTGGCATCGGTGCTGCCGTAGGCTTTCTCGGCATAGCGGTCGTTGCACCACTCGGCCACGTTGCCGTGCATGTCGTACAGGCCCCATGCGTTGGGCTTCTTCTGGCCAACGGGATGAGTGGTCTTGTCGGAATTGCCTTTGAACCACCCGTGTTGCGACAGGGCCGTCTCGGCCGATCCGAAGGAGTACGGCGCGCTCTCGCCGGCTCGACAGGCATATTCCCACTCGGCTTCGGTGGGTAGCCGGTAGCCATTCGCGTCGAAGTTGCACTCCAGCGTGTCGAGGTTGTAGCAGGGGGCCAGGCCCTCTTTCAGCGAGCGGATATTGCAGTATTTGGCCGCCGATTTGAAGCTCACGCGATCGACGGGGCTCTCGGGTTTGGCGAACTTCGAAGGGTTGGTCCCCATGATCGACTGAAAGCACTTCTGCGTGACCTCGTACTGGTCGATGTACAAACTGCCCACCGTCACGCTGTGCGCAGGCTTTTCGTCGCCATCGCCGGCATTGTCACCCATCATGAATCGCCCGCCAGGCAGGAGCACCATTGTGACACCTGTCTTGGTGGTGATGGTCTTCATCTTCGTGCCCGGCGCGGCACCTTGCTGCGGCTTGTGACAGCCGGCCATGAAGACCCACATCGCAAACGACATCAATGCGAGGCACGACCGGATCATCGATCATCTCCTTCTTTCTTGCGCATCATCGGCTCGGCCTGCTGTAGAACGTCGGCGACGAGTTTGGCGGCTGCCGGAACCTGCTTGATCGATGCGCACGCGACCGTCAGCCGGCGCATCGTCATCCGGCACCGCGCCAAGCGGTAATTCTGATCGACGCCGATCATGCAGAGCTTCGAGGTGATCGGCTGAAACTGCGAGGCGGCATCTTCGCGATCGAGAACCGCCGCGCCCTGCGATGCCAGCTCCTCCGCCTGCCGCGATGGCGAATCACCTTGCACTGCCGCTCCCTCCATCGCCTTCACGATCGCAAGCAGCTTCGCGATCGTGGCGGCCAAGTTACCTTTCCCTTCCTGCGCCGCGCACAGCCCGCGGACGTTTGACGCGAACGCGCCATACTGGCCGATGCGCGCCTCCGTCCGCTGCACCTGCTGCACCATCGCTTCAAGCTGCTCGCGCATCGCGGCGTTGTCGCGCTTCGACTTGCTCTTCTCGAGTTGTTTGCCGATCCAGTGCGTCACCTGCTCGGGCGTGGGGTTGTCCTTCAATCCAACGCCCTCGGCGTCCAGGATGTACTGGCATGGCCCGAAACCCAGGGCGCTGCGCATCACGTTCAACGAAGCAGTAGACATTCAGCGGAGTTGCGCTGCTGCGGTCGATGGGATAGACGATTGACTGCCCCGGCGGCGGATCGAACAGCACATTGCCCGCCGCATCGCACCAGCACGCCTTGCGCTGCGCCGGCCGGCTCGATCAGGGTGCGGGACTTGCCGGCAAGCTCGGGATCGATGAGGCTGCTGCGCCACTTGGCGGGGAAGGGGAATGCCGGCCGCGCGCCAGCCGTGCGCTTCCAGATGCCCGGCCCATCGAGCACGGCCAGCCAGATGCTCTTGTCCTTCGGCAGGTCGATTCGGTAATCGGCGATCGCGAGTCGATCCGCCGTCCGCGCGATTGTCACATCCGCAGACTGACGATTGGACCGCCACACACAGGCGATGATCGCATTGCCCGCATCGGCCAGTCCGAGCAGCGTATTCTCGGTTGGCAGGTTGCCCCGCCCCGGCTCCAGCGCGGCGGGGTCGAGCACAATATCGTCCGCGAAGAAATCCGGGACCAGCAGATAGCTCGATTGGTCGATGACGCGAATCTTCCCATCCTGCACGCCGCGCATTTCCAGCAGGATTTCCCCGTGCTGAGGCGAAACCGCGCGGCCACGGAACCCGCCGCCGTCTTGAACGAGCCCTCCAGCATGACGGCGGCCGAGGTGTTCTCCAGCGTCTTGACGCCCGTCAATTCACCGGCGTCGGCCAGTGCCAGCGTCGCGCGATACTTCAGGCCCGTAGCGCTCTTCGAGTACAACTCCGCGCCGAGGCCGCCCTTGCGACAGACCACCGCATGGCGGTCGTTGAGGAAGACGGCATCGCCAGTAAATGCGTGCGTCAGCTTGTCCTCAGGAACGCTCGCCCAGCCGCTGCGCTGCGACAGCGCCGCGGCCGGCATGGTGGTCGGCGATGCGTTGCCCGTGTCCCAGAGGCTGACCATCGGCGAGGCGCCGGGATCATCCGCCGCGATCAGACAATTCGCGCAGATTAGGAGGGCGCTTGCGATCACTGTCAGAATGCGTGGTGTTCGCATCACGCGATACCTCTGCCAATCGAAAATCGAAAATCGAAAATCGAAAATCACTTCCAGTCCGGATACATATCCGACCCGCCCTCCGTCAGTTTCGTCGGCGTCCCGCCGTTTGACGAGACGGTATACAACTCCCACGGCCCCTCCGGCGACGCCGCCTGGCAGAACACGAGCCGCGTGCCATCGGGGCTGAATCGGCCATATCGCTGGACGCCGCCGTAATAGGTGATCAGACGGTTCTTCGTGCCGTCCGGCTTGATCGTACACAGGTGCGTCTCGGTCTCATAGACGATCAGCTTGCCATCCGGCGACCAGTGCGGCTCGCACGCGCCCTGCTTGTCGTACATCTTCACTGGCTCGCCACCGGCCGCCGGCGCCACGTAAATAGCGTTGGCATTGTTCGCCAGTAATGCGAATGCGATGCTTGCGCCGTCCGGGCTCCATGCCGGCCCGGAGCATTTGTCCCACCCGTCAGGGCTGATGGTCTTCTCGGCCTTGGAAATCAGATCGCGGATGAGCAGCCGCCCCGAGCGGCGAAACACGATCTTCCCGCCATCGGGCGACCATTCCGCCTGCTCGCCATCGCAGATCCGCTGCGGCTCCGCCCCATCGCGCGACATGCGCCAAACCCCGGCCGAGCCGCCACGCGTCGAGGTGAAGAGCACGCTTCTGCCGTCGGCACTGAAGACGGGATCGACATCCTGTTCGCCGGCGCCGGGCTTCGTGAGCTGACGCATGTCCGAGCCATCCGGCTTGACGCACCAGATGCCCCACGCCCCGCCGCGATTGCTGGAGAAGACGATGAGCTGATCGCCGGCAGGCTGCGTCGCGGGAGCGGCCGATGCCCATCTCGCCAGCGAGGCCAGAATCATCACGACAAGTGAAATTGCCCGCATTGCCATACCTCCAGATCACTGTGCAGTTTCTGAAGCGGAAGCGTCAGCGCCCGCCCTCTGCCCGAGCGGCGCTGACGCTTCCGCTTCAGACAGAGACTTCGCGCGGCTCACTCCATCAGCGCCCGAATATGCGCCTCGACGCTGGCGGCCAGCGCTGTGAGGTTGTAGCCGCCTTCCAGAACTGATACCAGCCGCCCACCGCAGTGTTCGATGGCAATGCCCTTCACGATCCGCGTGAGCTGGGCGTACCCATCGGCCGTCAGTTTCATCCCGCCCAGCGGGTCGTCCGCATGCGCGTCGAACCCCGCCGAGATCATCACGATGTCCGGCCGAAACGTCCTGGCCGCCGGAACCAGCTTCTCCTTGAACGCCTCGATGTACTCGGCATCCGTCGCTCCCGCGTGCATCGGAACATTGAGCTTCGTCCCGCGCCCTTGGCCCACGCCGACATCCTCGGCCGCACCCGTGCGCGGATAGAACGGCGAGCGATGCACCGAGAAATAGAACACCGATGGATCATCATCAAACGCCGCCTGCGTTCCATTGCCGTGATGCACATCCCAATCGACGATCAGCACCTTCGCCAGCTTGTGCTTCTGCTGCGCGTATCGCGCCGCGATCGCGATGTTATTGAAAATGCAGAACCCCATCGCCCTGTCCTTCAGCGCGTGGTGTCCAGGCGGCCGGATGGCGCAGAAGGCACTGCTGACGCGTCCCGCGGCCACTTCGTCGATGGCCGCCATCACGCCTCCGGCCGCGGCGATGGCCGACTTGTACGAACTCGCGCTGATGGGCGTGTCGCCCGAATCCAGGAGTCTCTGGTTCTCTTCGCAGGCTTGGCGAACGTGCTCGATGTACTGCTGGCTGTGGATATTCCTGAGCCACTGCATCTCCGCATCGCGCGGCGCAATGATGACGAGTTGATCCAGCAGTTTCGTCTCCCGCAGGCGATCGAGGATCGATGTCAGTCGCGCCGGCTGTTCGGGATGGGATACGGTGGTCTTGTGGTCAAGATAGATCTCGCCATAGACCAGGCCGACGCGCTGAGTCGTCGGCAGGGGAGCGGACTTATCGGCGGCGAGCACGGCGCCGGCGAGGACCAGCACCAGGACGATCAGATGCCAAGTATGTAAGGCTGGGGCGGGCATGCGCAGAGTTTACCAGCCAGGCGAGGGGATCACTACAACTCCGGCGGCAGAGGAACAAGCTTAGCTCTCGCTCGCGCTAACTCTCGAAGAGCATCGCGTGCATTCGCGAATGCCTCCCCAAGGCTCTCGGCCTCCGTCACGAGGCCCGGATCGAGCGGCGAAGTCACCGTGAATCCGCCCTCCTCGGCCTCCTCAAGCACCAGCACGAGTTGACCGTCGTTGACCGTGTATCGCTTGGCCATAAAGGTATTCTATCGTCTTCGCTGCCTGACCTCATTCCAAAAACGCCACTCCCGCCTGTTTCGCCACCTGCCGGATATGATGCGCCGCCTGCGTGTACTGCTCCTCATTGGGCAGGTGCTCCAGCATCAGCGGCGTGTCGCGATCAAGTTTCGAGAGTTCCCGCAGGTATGTCGCGTAGTCCAGCGAGCCCGTGCCCGGCCGGCATTCGCTCAGGTGAACGATCGCCTCATCGCTCATTGTGACGTCCTTGGCATGGCAGCTCTTTACGTACGGCCCGAGTTTGGCGAAGCACTCGCGAATCACCGCGCCGGTGTCGAAATACCGCGAGGGACAGTTGATCAGGTTCACCGGGTCCAGGTGAACCGCGAACTGCTTCCGATCGATCGCCTTGATCAGCGCCACGTACGAATCCGCCGAGTCGGGGAACTCCCACTGCATCGCCTCAAGCGTGTAGCAGGTCTGCGCCGGCTTGACCGCGTCGATGATCTTCCGCGTTGTCTCGACAATGAGGTCAAACGTGGCGGGCTTGAGATTGTCCGGGTGCGGGCCGGCCCAGTTCTTGCCGCGCGCCCCGGCGATGTTCACGCAGCATCGCGCCCCCACGCGATCGGCGATCGCCAGCCGCTCCTGGCACATTGCCATCGCCTTGTTGCGCTCGTTGTCATCCGGCGACATCGGGTTGCTCCACGCCCCGACCTCGGCGATGACGATATTCGCGGCTTTGGCGGCGGCCTGGAAATCCCTCACCACCTTCTCGTCCTTCCACCCTTTCATCAGCGCCCCCGGGCAATACGCGGCCGTATATCCCGCCTTGCTCATCGCGGCCGTCCACTGCTCCGGTGTCTCCGACGCTCCATAAACCGGTCCACCCAGACGCATAGCTTGCTCCTGTGAAAGTCGGGCCAAGTGTACGCCACACCACCGATCTCCGCCAGACTCGGCCTTTCCAAAGTCCCCATGCCTCGCTAGCATTCCCTCCCCATGATTCCTCCGCAGTTTTCCCTCGACGGCAGGGCTGCGCCGATCACCGGCTCGGGACGCGGCATCGGCCTGGGCATGGCGCGCGCCCTGGCCGCCGTCGGCTGCGCGGTCGCCATCCAGGACATCGACCGCGCCGTCGCGGAGGCGGAAGCGCACCAGATCGTCGACGGCGGCGGCAAGGCGATTGCGCTGGGCGGCGACATCTGCGATCTGTCGGTTGCGGGGACTCTGGTGGACGAAACCCTCGCCAAACTCGGCCGGCTCGACATCCTCATCAACAACGCCGCCATCCAGGCCCACAAGTCGTGGCTGGAATGCTCACCCGCCGAAATCCAGCGCGAGTGGGGCGCCAACCTCATCACGCCGATTCTGCTCTGCCAGTTGGCCGTGCCGATCTTCAAGGCGCAGCGCTGGGGCGCATCATTAATCTTGGTTCCATCCAGCAGAGGGGGGGCAACGCCCACATGCTGCCCTACTCCATGAGCAAATCCGCTCTGGAAAACCTGACCAAAGCCCTTGCACGCGATCTGGCCACTGACGGCATCACGGTCAATATGATCGCTCCCGGATACTTCAACACCTGGCGCAACCGCGAGCAGTTTCAAAAGCCCGAAGACTTCGAACGCGGCGGCAAGTGGGTGCCGATGGGCCGCGTGGGCGAGCCCGATGACGCTGGCGGCCTCGCCGTCTTCCTGTGCAGCGACGCCAGCTCTTATATCACCGGCCAGACCATTTTCCTCGATGGAGGCATGAGCGCGAGATGAGGTATTTTCGATTTCTGATTTTCGATTTTCGATTGGAATCCAGATCGAGGGTCGAAACCGGGAATCGAAGACGCAAGTGACAGCCCCAATCGGCGAAAACGTTCGCGATGGCTTCCGCAAAATCGAAAATCGAAAATCGAAACTGGAAAATCGAAAATCCCATGACTCCCTTCTGCAAACTGGCCGACGCCAAGCGTTACGTCTCCTGCGACTGGGACCTTTCCGTCAACACGCCCGGCCGCGAGTGGTGGGTCGATTTCTTCAAGCGGCATTTCCTCACGATCCTGGGCCTCGGCATGGATGTCGAGCGCACCCAGCACCCGGACCTCGCGAAGCAGCGCCCATGGAACGACGATCTCGCTGCCCGTGCGGAGCGCTGCCGCGCGTCCTTCCACGCGCGATGCGACGCGTTCCTGCGCAACCCCAAGGCCTTCGGCCCCGTCACCATCGTGACACTCGACATCTGGCGCGACTCGCACCTGCGCGACTTCGGTTTTCCCGATGCGTTCCTCAATAAGAAGAACCAGGAAAACGAGAAAATGCTGCCGATGCTCCCCGAGGTGTGCCGCCGGCTGGACGAGTTGAGCGGCGCGAGCAGGCCGAAACCGCCGTCGAAGGCGTCTTCGCCGGGAATATCTTCGACCTCGGCTCCGAAGCCACGGCCAAGACCTTCATGGACCAGAGCCCCGATTTCTTCCACGTGAAGGACAAGCTGGCGCCCCGGCCATGGCTCATCGATCACCTCGATCCGCTGCTGGATCGGCTTCTCTCGGCGGCGCCATATCACAAGGCGGTCTTCTTCATCGACAACGCCGGCAGCGACTTCCTTCTTGCGCCCTGCCCATGATGCGCTGGCTCGCCCGCCGCGGCACGCGCATCGTGATCGGCGCCAACGAACACGCGACGTTGAATGACATGACCATCCACGACGTGCGCCGCTGGTGGCCGCGCGTGCTGGAGACCGAGCCTTCCTTCGCATCGCTGCCCATCGAACTGGTCAGCACGGGGACCGGCGAGCCGCTGCTGGATTTTCAGGCCGTTTCCGACGAGCTCAATGCCGCTTGCGCTGATGTCGATCTGGTCATCCTCGAAGGCATGGGGCGAGGCATCGAGAGCAATCTGACGGCCGAGTTCTCCTGCGATTCGCTGAACATCGGCATGATCAAGATGGAGATCGTGGCCGAACGCCTCGGCGGCAAGCTGTACGACCTCGTTTGTCGGTTCCGGCAGGTGTGAGCGGGGCTACCAGACTTCCTTGCCCAGTCGCTTGCCGAGGTTCCACTCACATTGTCGATGTTCGGGCCTGTAGCCCGCTATCAATGCGCTGAGTGTCAGCCTGTGGGGCTTCTGTTGCGACCCGAAGCGGATGACCAACTCGCAGACAGGCTTGCCGCCTTCGCTGGACCGGAATCGCGCACGCCGTAGTTCCACGCAAGTCCCGGCGGTAAGCCGCAACTCATTGACGACTTGCCGAGGGATGCGGATTGCCAGCCCGGCTCCCCATCGCTCAACTCTGGAGATCATCGTCACTCCTCTACGTCTCAATCATAGCCGATCGCGACTGACCAATGACAAATGACCCAACCATTGACCACGGACAACTGACCACTGACGGCCCCTGACCCCCTCATTGACGCCCCTTGGTTACCCGCGTAACATCGCTTCCGTACGGTAAATCTCAGGAGAAGCATGCAACCAATGAACTTCCGCAACCTTGATCCGCGGATGATGGCGCGGGCTGCCGGCTCCATTGCATCGCAGCAGTCCCAGGCCGCCGCGCCTATCAACCCCGTCATGATGCCCGGCCCGCCCGGCCCCGGCGGCTACATGCGCTATCGCGAGATGACCATCGACGAGATGCTGCTGGAAAACCGCGTGGTCTTCCTCGTCGGCGAGATCAACCACATCAGCGCCTCCAATGTCATCATGCGACTGCTCTATCTCCAGAGCGTCAAGCGCGACCAGGACATCAACCTCTACATCAATTCCCCCGGCGGCATCGTCGATGACACCCTCGCCATCTACGATATCATGCGTTTCCTCACCTGCGATATCGCCACCTATTGCATCGGCCGGGCCGAGAGCGGCGGCGCGATCGTCTTCATGGCCGGCAAGAAGGGCAAGCGGTTCATCCTCCCCAATGCCAAGGTCATGATCCACCAGCCCTTCGGCGGCGTTTATGGCCAGGCCGCCGACATCGAAATCCAGGCCGAGGAAATCCTCAAGACCAAGGACAACCTGATCGCCATCATGTCCAAGACGACCGGCCAGCCCATTGAAAAAGTCCGCGAGGAGAGCGAGCGCGACCGCTACTTCAACGCCAAGGAGGCCGTCGCCTGGGGCCTCTGCGATGAAGTCCTCGGCGAAGAGGCCGGCCCGGCCCTCGCGGCCGCCGCGGCGGATGCGACGAAACCGAAATAGTGAACGAGGTGATCGGTCATCGGTGATCAGTACCGATCACCCGATCACCAATCACCCGATTACCGATCACGACCATGCCCTTCATCTCCCTCGACCATCCCGCCATCGCCTGCCGCGACGTTCGCCGGCAGATCGACTGGTACTGCAAGCACCTGGGCATGCGCGTCATCGCACGAAATGAACAGGAACCGCCCAGTGCCATCGTCGGCTATGACGCCACCGCCAAGGGCGGCGCGATGATCGAGCTGATGCCCGCTTCGCAGAGCGGCGCCAATCCGGGCGATCTGCCTCGCTACTGCCCCGGCATCCGCCATGTCGCGCTGCGAGTGAGCGATTTCGACCAGGCTTGTGCCCAGCTTCGGTCGGCCGGCGTCCAGTTCCTGTTTGAGCCCACGGCCGCGCTCGGCGGCGGGCGCGTTGTCAGCTTCCGCGACCCCGAAGGAAACGAGCTTCAGATAGTCCAGCGATAATGTGCGGGGCCACTTAAGCCCCGCCCCAATCGAGCCAACCATGCAAGACCAGTTGATCCCGATCGTCATCGAGAAATCCGGCCGAGGCGAACGCGCCTACGACATCTATTCGCGCCTGCTCAAAGACCGCATCATCATGATCGGCGGCGTCGTCAGCGACGAGCTGGCCAACATTGTCGTCGCCCAGCTCCTGTTCCTGTCCAACGAAGATCCCAAGAGCGACATCCAGATGTACATCAACTCGCCCGGCGGCAGCGTCTCGGCCGGGCTGGGCATCATCGACACCATGCGCTATCTCCGTTGCGACGTGGCCACGACCTGCATCGGCATGGCCGCCAGCATGGGCGCCTGCCTGCTGGCCGCCGGCACGCACGGCAAACGCGCCGTCCTGCCCAACGCGCAGATCATGCTGCATCAGCCGTTGATCGGTGGCGTGCTGCAGGGCCCCGCCACCGACCTGGGCATCGAGGCCGCCCACATGATCCGCCTGCGCGACCGCCTCTACAAACTCATGTCGGAGTTCACCGGCAAGCCCGCGGATCAGATCCACCGCGACTTCGACCGCAACAAGTGGCTCTTCTCCGACGAGGCCGTCGCCTATGGCTGCGCCGACCGTATCATCGAGCGCGCCCCGGAAATCGCGCCGCACAAGATTGTCGATGACGAAGACGTGAAGTAGGCGAAGATACGGGAAGGACCGATGATCGCGAGCCCGCACAGATCTTTCCTTCGGCTATCTGTGTTGATCTATGTTCATCTGTGGTTCCTCTGCGGCTGCGCTGGCCCCAATCAGGCCAACATCCAACTCCGCAAGGAAAAGCAGTCGCTGGAGCACGAGATCGATCAGCTCAAGTCGCAGGTGGCCGCCGACCGCGCCCGCATCCAGGGCTTGGAGAATCAGGCCGGCACGATCCCCACACTGCCCCAGTCTGCGCCTCGATGCGATGTTTACCGTTCACGGCATAACGATCGGCCGGCTGACCGGTGGCGCCAATCTCGATCCGAGCAAGGTCGGCGATGGCGGGCTGAGAGTTTTCGTCACGCCGTTCGATGACGATAGACATCCCATCCAGGCCACCGGTGCGCTCGCGATCGAGGCCTTCGACCTGGAGCAATCCGAAGGCAACCGCATCGGCCGGTGGGCTTTCACGCCGGAGCAGCTCAAGCGATCGTGGCAGAGCTTCGGTCTCATTCACGGATTCGTGGTCGATTGTTCCTGGCAGAAGTTCCCCATCCATACCGAGGTCGTGCTGAAGATTACGTTTGAAGATGCGCTCACGGGCCGGCGGTATTCCGAGCTATTTCAGGCCAAGGTCCATCTTCCGCGGCGCGACACAACACAACCCACGACTTCGCCGTAGAAGCTGGGTGGCATGCTCACGCCGGCCGCGACAGATGTTATTCAGCCGAATGAGCCGGATCGGCCGGCGTGGGCATGCACGTCCGTCGTAGGATATCTGACGGATTCTGGTATGCTGCGATTTGTCAGCGAGTGCGAGACTGAATAATGGCCGACCGACCGTTTAATCGCCGGGGTTTCTTCATCGAGGGCATCAAGGAGCTCTTGCGCAGTGCGCAGAAGATGGCCGAACCGCTGGCCGAGGCTGCCCGCCAGTTTGCCGAGCTTGAGAACCCCACACCCAAGCCCAAGCCGAGCTACACGCCGCCGTCGTATGCTCCACCGCCCGAGACGCCGCAGCGCCACTGGATCCGGCCGCCCGGCTCCGTCGCCGACCAGCAGTTCGTCGAGACATGCAGCCGCTGTGGCGAGTGCGTTCGCATGTGCCCCGTCCAGTGCATCAAGATGGACTACAGCGGCGAATCCGGCAACGGCGTGCCCTACATCGACCCCGACGCCGACGCCTGTGTCCTCTGTGAAGGACTGATGTGCCAGAGCTATTGCCCCAGTGCGGTCATCCTGCCCACTCCCCGCGAGCAGATCAACATGGGCCTGGCCGTCTGGCACGAGAACAGTTGCCTGCGACTCACCGGCCAGGAATGCACGATCTGCATCGATAAGTGTCCCATTGGCTCCAACGCGATCCGCCTCACCGAAGGCAAGATCGAAGTCGGCTCGCCAGGCTGCGTTGGCTGCGGCATGTGCCAGCGCGAGTGTCCCACCATGCCCAAGAGCATCACCGTCCTGCCGCGCTCAGCCATGATGAAATAGCGGTTGATTGTGCTCGTCACGCCCCCCCGCCCTCGCCCCTTGACCGGACTCCTATTATCCACTGTCATGGAAGCCGGCCCGCACCGCTTGACAGTCATGCAGCCGCGCCATGCACATTTCGCGCGCGCCCTCCGAGCATCCCCGAAATGGGGCGGCTGGTGTCATCGTGCATGCTCGCCGATCAGTTCCGCTTCCGTCAGGAACTGCAGCAGCTCGACCGGCTTTGGCGCGCGCGTCGGCCCATGGACAAGTCGCTCGGCCGGCTGGCGATGCAGATTCATCGTTCCGCCGAACGGCGTCAGCGGCGGCTGGAGGCAATGCCGCGGCCACAATATCCGCAGGAATTGCCGGTCGTGCAGAAGCGGCGGGAGATCGCGCAAGCGATCGCGGCCAACCAGGTGGTGGTCATCTGCGGCGAGACCGGCTCCGGCAAGACCACGCAGCTTCCCAAGATTTGTCTGGAACTCGGCAGGGGGGTTGGCGCGATGATTGGCCACACGCAGCCGCGCCGAATTGCCGCCCGGTCGGTGGCCATGCGCATTGCGCAGGAGCTGAACAGCCCCCTTGGCCAGGCCGTCGGCTACAAGGTGCGCTTTTACGAGAAACTCAGCGAGAACACCTGCATCAAGCTGATGACCGATGGCATCCTGCTGGCCGAGACGCAGGCCGACCGCTTCCTGAACCAATACGACACGCTCATCCTCGACGAGGCGCACGAGCGCAGTCTCAACATCGATTTTCTCCTGGGCTATCTCAAGCAGCTCCTGCCCAAGCGCCGCGATCTGAAGCTCATCATCACGTCGGCGACCATCGATCCGCAGCGATTCAGCCGGCATTTCAACAATGCGCCGGTGATCATGGTTTCCGGCCGAACCTATCCGGTGGAGGTGCGATACCGGCCGCTGGAGAGCCATGATGAGGATGAGGAAGACCTGCGGATGCCGGATGCGATTCAGGCGGCGGTTGACGAACTATCGCACACCGGCCGGGGCGACATCCTCATCTTCCAGAGCGGCGAGCGCGACATCCGCGAAACCTCGCACCTGCTCCGCAAGCGCAACCTGCCCAATACGGAGATTCTCCCGCTCTATGCGCGCCTTTCGGCCGACGAGCAGATGCGCGTCTTCGCCCCGCACCATGGCCGGCGCATCGTGCTTGCCACCAACGTCGCCGAGACATCGCTGACCGTGCCGGGGATTCGCTACGTCATCGACCCCGGCCACGCTGCGCATCAGCCGCTATTCGCCGCGAACCAAGGTCCAGCGCCTGCCGATCGAGAGGATTTCGCGCGCAGCGCCGACCAGCGCCAGGGCCGTTGCGGCCGAGTTGCCGAGGGCATTCTGCATCCGCCTCTACAGCGAGGAGGACTACAACGCCCGGCCGCAGTACACCGACCCGGAGATCCTGCGGACCAACCTGGCCAGCGTCATCCTTCAGATGAAGGCGCTGAAACTGGGCGATATCCAGGAGTTCCCGTTCATCGAGCCGCCTGACTATCGCGCGATCAAGGATGGGTTTCAGACGCTGCACGAGTTGGGCGCCATTGATGAGAACAACGAGCTGACGCCGCTTGGCTGGGATCTGTCGAAGCTCCCCATCGACCCGCGCATCGGCCGGATGGTCCTGGCCGCGCGCGATGAGGACTGCCTGCGCGAGGTGCTGATCATCGCATCGGCGCTGGCGGCGCAGGATCCGCGCGAGCGGCCGCTGGACCGTGCCGAGGAGGCCGACATCGCCCACGCACAATGGCGCGATCCCCGCTCCGACTTCCTCAGCTATCTCAAGCTCTGGGAATGGTATCACGCCAGCGCGCGACAGCTTTCCGGGAGCAAACTGCGCAAGGCGTGCCAACAGAATTTCCTGTCGTTTGTGCGCATGCGCGAATGGCACGATGTCCATCATCAACTTCTGGAACTGGTCACGGAGATGGGCCTGTTCGTAGTCCGCGCTTCATCGCGTAGTTCGCAGTGAAATCATCTGAAGCGGAAGCGTCAGCGCCCGCCTCTCGGAGCGGGCGCTGACGCTTTCGCTTCAGACCATCGTCTACACCCCAAACAGCTCTTTCGCAAGCGCCAGATCCTCCACGGCCAGCCGATCCGTCGCTTCGTGATCGCTGTACTCCGCCGTCAGGCACACCGGCCCGGAGTATCCGCGTTTCTTCAACTCGCCGATGACCGTCGGCCAGTTCGCCAGCCCGTGCCGGCCCGTTGTCCAGTAGTGCTGCCATTGCGCGAACGGCGCCTCCGGCCCGCTGGTCCGCCGCCAATACGCATTCTTCAGATTCACCATGCACAGCCGCGGCCAGATGATGTCCAGCGCCAGGTCCGGCACCTCGCCCGCCAGCGCATTGTGCGCCGCATCCCAGACGGCCGCCACGTGCCGCTTATCATACTTATCCAGCAAATGCAGCAAACCCATCGCATTGGCCAGACACCGATCGCAATGGTTCTGTACGCCAATGGTCACGCGATGTCGTTCCAGCGCCGGCACCAGCCTGTCGTATTCGCCCCGGATGCGCTTCTCGAAGTCCAGATAATGCTCATCCGCCTTCGGCACGAGGCAGACGCGAATCACGGGCACGCCCGCCTCGCCGCACGCCGCGATCGTCTTCTCATCGGTCGTACCGGCGATGCTGGCGATCTTCAGGCCAAACTCGCCCAGCACCGTTACCGCTCGCGCCAGTTCGCCGGCGACATTATCCGGATTGACCGCATATCCCGGCCGAACCGGCAGCTCTACTCCCTCGAAACCCAGCTTGCTCACGTGCTCGCCCAGCTCGTGCAACGCCAGCTTCCATGGCTTCGTGAATACCGTGAAAAACACATCCGCCTTCATTCGTATCCTCCGTCCTTTGTCGCTTCACTTGACCAACGCCGCCTCGCCCAGCAGTCCGCACGCGCCCAGTACGCTCGGCTCGCCTTCGAGTCTGACCGTAAGCGATTTCACGCCGTTCAAGCTGACCGACAAACCCAGGGCATCGTCGATCGATGTTCGCACCGGGCTCCGATAGACCTCCTTGTCATCGGCCAGGACGACCAGCCGCATGCCCGATGATGGCAAGAGTCCCGCCGGCACACCGAATCGGGCCGTGAAATAGCGATAACTTCCGTCGAGATCCCATGCGACCGATGCGCCCGCGGCCAGGCCAATGCCGTGCTCGCACGGCATTCCGCCCAGCGCCATCGGCAGCCCGCACGTCGTGGAATCAACGCACATTCGAGGCCCATCGCCGCCTTCGACCTTGCGCGTCTTAAGCTGCCCGAGCGGCCGGAATCTCGCTGAGCCAGCGCGGATATCCAGCAGGTCGGCCGCCGTCAGCCGGGTTGCCCCGCCGCGCTTCGCATGGGCTGTGACGCCGTCGCGTTCCAGTTCGAGCCGGTCAGCCAGCACCACGCCGCCGTCGACCAGCCGCAGTTCGTAATCCGCCGGCTCCGTCTGCACGTCGCGCAGCAACAGGGCCTTGACCTGGTTGCGGTCGATCTGCCGCAGCCCGAACAGCACCGATGTCAGCCGGACCTGCCGCTCATCGATCCCATCCAGCTCGCCCTCGAGAAAATCGTTGTTGATGAGCAGTGCGCCGTGCCGCGCCGAATCGTTCGCGGGCGGCTTATCAGCCCCCGGCCACGCCAGGAGGATTCGCGCCGCCTCGCCCACTGGCACCGTCACGTCGCGGTCCTTGCGGATGATTCGGACCAGGCTCGTATCGGCCGACCGCACCTGCCCAGTGATGATCGAGCCGTCCCGCGTGATGACGCCGCGCAGCACGCCCCCGGGCGACGATTCCACGCCCCTGGGCGTTCCCGCGACGATCGCCGGCCTCTCGAATATGGCGCTGCAGATCGCCGTGGGATTGTGCGAGCAAAGCGCCACGCCCACCATGGTCTGCGGCGCCAATCGAACCGTCTCCTGCGAAACCTGCCGCCAACTGATTCCATCTCGGGAGACAAGACCCGTGAACACCTCGCCCCGGCGGCTGAACTTCAGCCAGACTGGCGCGTTCTCCCCCGCCACGCGACTGCCGCGGGCCTGGCCGCTCAGCGCGCTGCGATGTATCGCCAGGATCTCCTCGCCGCTGAGCATGATCCCGGCGAAGGGCGAAGAGCCATCCAGCGCCGTGCGGAACATGAGTCCCGCCTTGGCTAGCCGCGCGGCCTGCGAGATCGACACGATCCGCGCGGTAATCTCGCCGTCGCCGGCCAGCGGCTGGTACACGAAATGGCACTGGTCGCGCGTGCCGGCGATGTCGGCGCCGGCGGCCCGAACCGTCAGCGTGCGCTCGTCAAACCGTGCGCTGCCGGCCAGCGGCGGATCGCCCACGTCCCGGGCGCCCCAGCGTGCGGCCCCACTGCCGGGCGACTCGGGCTCGCCTTCACGGAAATTGGCGCTGAGAATGGCCGCCGGTTCGATCCGAACGGGAGCCGAGCCGCGCGGAGTGACCACGACCGCGCCGGCGTCCAGGGCGATGACGCCGTAATACACCTTGCCGTCCAGCGTCCGTATCGCGCCGGCATGGGCGGCGGCGGTGTACAGCATTGCGAGAATAATCGGGATTCTTCTCACCAGTCGGGTATCGTAACGTGGCAGGCATCGGCCGGCGAGATTGCTCAAGTGCAAAATCGACTTGCCTTTTGCGGCGGCCGCGATAGCATAAAGTCAATGTGTCCGGCGGCGGCAAGCCGCCGCTGCGGTGGAAAGGTGAATACCGGGGCGTAGTTCAGCTTGGTTTAGAACGCTAGACTGGGGGTCTAGAAGTCGCAGGTTCAAATCCTGTCGCCCCGACTGAACGAGACAGCAAGCCCTTCGGCCAGCACGCCGAAGGGCTTTCTCATTGTGGGCACGAGAGTTGCGCCATCGAGGGCCAAGTTCAAACAGAGCTTGTCGCCCAGGCCACACTCCAATAGCGAATATTGCACGCGCGTACAAGAATCCTCGCAGCACCTCGCCACGCGCCGCAGCCGTCGCCTCCCCGCACTGTCCACCCTTCGTACGCTCCGAACGGTGTTGCATTCCGCCGCCCGGCCAGTAGCGTAGCCTTCATGAAACGGATTCACTTGAGCCTGGGGGCTTTGATTCATCTGGCAATAGGCTTCGGCGTTCTTGCCCAGCCGGCGGCGGGCCCATGGTGGCCATATTTCCACGGGCCGAATCGCGACAATATCTCGCGCGAAACGGGACTGCTCAAGACATGGCCGCAGGCCGGGCCGCCGCTGCTCTGGAAATTCGACCAGTGCGGCCAGGGCTTCTCGATGGTCTCGATTGCGAATGGCACGATCTTCACGGCCGGAGATTTCGATGATGACGAGTATGTGATGGCGCTGGACCTGAACGGCAAGCTCAAATGGAAATCGCCCAATGGTAAGGCATGGAAGGGCGAGTATCCCGGTTCGCGCACGACGCCGACGTTTGACGATGGCGTGGTGTATCACGAGGGGCCGCACGGGCGATTGGCCGCGTTTGGTGCGGATAGCGGCAAGGAGGTCTGGGCGGTGGATTTGCGCGATGCATTCGGCGCGCGCAAGGGCGCTGGGCGATGGCCGAAAATCTGCTGGTGGATGGGCAGCGGCTTTTCTGCACGCCCGGCGGGAGCAAGGGCTTGATCGTGGCCCTGGACAAGCGCACCGGCAAGACGATCTGGGCCAACACGGAACTGAACGAGGTGGCCGCGTATTGCGCACCGATCCTGGTGAACTGGAAGGGCGCGCGGCACCTGATCACGATGACCCAGAAGTCGATCATCTGCGTCAACCCCGAGACGGGGAAGATGCGCTGGTCGCATCCGCACGTTACGCCCAACGACCAGAATATCGATCAGCCGATCTTCCACGATGGCTACGTTCTGGTGGCCAGCGGGCATCAGGCCGGCGCGGCGATGGTGAAGATCAACGACAACCTGGCGGGCGTGACGGCGGTGTGGTCGCGCAAGGAACTGGACAACTGCCACGGCGGCATGATCCTCCAGGGCGGATTCTTCTACGGCAGCGCCTGCCGCAGCGGCGGGAAGATGTTCTTCTGCGCGGATTTCCTGACCGGCGCACCGCAGCAGACGGACAAGACGTTGCCCAAGCTTTCGCTGACGTGCGCTGAGGGAATGCTCTACGCGTTGGGCCATCGCGGCAAGGTCATGCTTCTCTCGATCAAGCCGGGCGGCTGGGACATGGTCAGCCAGTTCGACCTCCCGCGCGAGGACAAGGATGATTGCCTGACGCACCCGGTGCTCTGCGGCGGCCGGCTGTACATCCGGCACGCGAATGTGCTGTACGCGTATGATGTGGCGCAACGGTAATAGTGCCGCCGGTGCCCTCACCGGCGGTGTGCGACTTTAGCCCGCCGGTGAGGGCACCGGCGGCACAATCTCCGGAAGTCGCACGTCATCCGCCGGCAGCGCGTGCTCCTGCAGGTAGCTGGCGAGCATGGCGGCGTAGCTGGGCCTGATGAGCGGAAGCTCGGCCAGGCCAAGTTTCTCGCGAAGTCGCATGATGACTTCTTCGCTGGGGCCCTCGATCTCGATGAAGTCGCCGATGTGAGGAAGGTGATCGACCTCGATCTTGCACTCGTCGAGTTTCCAGGACGCTCGGCGCTTCTGGAATGACAGCCAGCGGACAAACCCCAGCTTCTCCAGCAGCCGGGCTGCATCCTCCGCGCTGCTGACGGTCAGTTCCGTCTCCTCGCGCGTCTTGAGTTGGCCAGCACGATTGGGGCCCTTGTGAGTGATAGCGGCGACGCTGCCACCCGTTCGAAGGTCCCGCGAAACGCGCGAGGCGAAGCCTTCATCGCGCACCAGCAGGGACCGGTCCGGCCTGTCGTAGAAGATGTTCTGCTCGAGCACCTCGCCCGCTGGCGATGCGCCGGCCTCGCGCAGCCGGGCGGTGATCGCGGCGGGATCGTCAAGCTTCATCTTGGCTTCGATTTCGATCATGGAAAATCCGGAGAGAGGAACCACGGATGAACACAGATGCACACAGATAAATTCAAATCTGTGTTAATCTGTGTTCATCCGTGGTTCCCTTCATTTCACGACGAAATTCACCAGCTTCTTCGGCACATACAGCTTCTTGACGACCGTCTTGCCTTCCAGCCACGGGCGAACCTTGTCCACGGATTCGGCGGCCGCGAGGATCGCATCCTGCGCCGCGTCGGCCGGGACGCTCACCAGCCCGCGGAGCTTGCCGTTGACCTGCACCGGCAGCTCCATCGTCGTCTCGACGAGCTTGGCCGGATCGAACGTCGGCCACGGCTCGCGGGCCAGCGACTGCGCGTGGCCGAGCCGATTCCAGAATCTCCTCGGCGATATGCGGCGCGAAAGGCGCCAGGAGCAGCGCGAAGGTGTTGGCGAGCTGCCGCGGCACCTGCTGCATGCCGGTCAACTGGTTGTTGAGTTTGATCAGCTCGGCGATGCCGGTGTTGAAGCGCAGGCCCGCGATGTCCTCGCCAACCTTCTTGATCGTCCGATGAAGCTGACGATCCAACGCATCGGGGATCGGCGCATCCGCGACCTTGGTCGCACACAGGCGGGACGCCTGTGCTACGGGCGTCGCTTCCTCCTCTCCGATCAGATTCCGCCACACGCCGTTCAGGAACCGGCTCATCCCGACGATATCTCGCGTGTTCCACGGCTTCTGCGCCTCCAGCGGGCCCATGTACATCTCGTAAAGGCGGAAGCAGTCGGCGCCGTAGTCCCGGATGATCACGTCGGGATTGACGACGTTCCCGCGGCTCTTGGACATCTTGAAACTGCGGGCATCGACTCGGATGGAAGGGCTGGACTTGAGCACATAGCCTTCGCCGGATTTCTCGACCTCTTCCTCGCCGACGCGCCGGCCGATGATCTTCTCGCCGTTCTGGCGGTTGTACCCGACCATCCGCGCGCCGTCTCCGAAGCCTCTTCCGCGATGTCGCGCAGCTCGGAGGCGCTGATGGGATTGCCGTCAGCGCCCAGAAACACGTGATACTCGGTCTCGCCAAGGATCAGCCCCTGGTTGACCAGCCGCTGGAATGGTTCCTTCGTGGAGACATGCCCCAGGTCGAACAGCACCTTGTGCCAGAACCGCGCGTAGAGCAGGTGCAGTACGGCGTGCTCGGTGCCGCCGACATAAAGATCGACCGGCATCCAGTAGCGCTCCTTCGCCGGATCGACGAAGCTCCCGCCGTTTTTCGGGTCGATGTAGCGCAGGTAATACCAGCACGAGCCGGCCCACTGCGGCATGGTGTTGGTCTCGCGAGAGAAGACCTGGCCATCGCTCTCGACGCGCAGCCAGTCCTTGGCCTTGCTCAGCGGCGGCTCGGTCGTGCCGGTGGGCTTGAAGTCATCCATGTGCGGAAGCTGCAGGGGCAGCTCATCCTCGCCGATGGCCTGCGCATTTCCGGCCTCGTCGAGAATGATCGGAAACGGCTCGCCCCAGTATCGCTGGCGCGAGAAGAGCCAGTCGCGCAACTTGTACTTGACGGACTTCTTGCCGATCTCTTCGCGCTCCAGGATGGCGATGATCTTGCCCTTGGCCTGCGGCGTGGGCAGATTGTCGATCACGTCAGAATTAACGGCGACGCCATCGCCGGTGTAGGCTTCGGTGAATGCGCCGGGGTCCTGGAGATAGAGTTGTCGCAGGGCGGCGATATCGGCGGGTTTGCGGGCGTGGTCCTTCAGCCACTGATCGTTGGGCATGACGACCACGCGAATGGGCAACCGGAATTTCGTGGCAAATTCGAAGTCGCGCTGATCGTGGGCGGGAACGGCCATGATCGCGCCCGTGCCGTAGCCCATCAGCACGTAGTCGGCGATGTAGATGGGGATCGACTCGTCGTTCATCGGATTGATGGCGTTGGCGCCGATGAACACGCCGGTCTTGTCCTTCGTCTCCGCCATGCGGTCACGCTCGGATCGTGTCGAGACAAGCTGCTTGTAGGCATCCACCTCGGCCTTGCGATCGGGCTTCGTTAGATAGTCCACCAGCGGATGCTCGGGCGCCAGCACCATGTAGGTTGCGCCATACAGCGTATCGGGGCGCGTGGTGAAGACCGTGATCTCCAATTCCTTGTTGATGTCGCGCTCGTCGGGGGCGTCCTTCGAGCTGACCTCGGCCACCTCTTCCTTCGCCTCGCGCTCGGCCGCGTCCGGCGACAGGCTACGCGGGTCGACCTCGAAATCCACGTCGGCGCCGACGCTGCGCCCGATCCAGTTGCGCTGCATTTCCTTCAGCGATTCCGGCCAATCCAGCGAATCCAGATCGTCCAGCAGCCGGTCGGCATAGGCGGTGATGCGCAGCATCCACTGGCGCATTGGCCGCTTTTCGACGGGATGGCCCCACTCGCTCTTGCCGTCGATGACTTCCTCGTTGGCCAGCACCGTGCCCAGCGCCGGGCACCAGTTGACCGGCACCTCGGCCATGTACGCCAGCCGCTGGTTATCGATGACCTCGCGCTGTTCATCGGGCGAGAGCTCGATCCACGTGCGCTGCGGTGCGCACTTCCCCCGCCAACTGCTCCATGCCTTCCTGCGTGGGATTGAGATGGATAGTGAAGTCGGGCGCAACCACGTAGTTGTTGTTTGACAGCTCCTGCATCAGGTGGGCGATGGGCTTGGCCTTCTTCTCCACCGGATCGAAGTAGCTGTTGTAGATCTGCAGGAAGATCCACTGCGTCCATCTGTAGTAATCCGGGTCGGTAGTGTCGATCTCGCGGTCCCAGTCATAGGAGAGCCCCAGCAGTTGGATCTGCCGGCGGAAGTTGTCGATGTTCTGCCGCGTGATGATGCTGGGATGGATGTTGTTCTTGACGGCGTATTGCTCGGCCGGGAGGCCGAAGGCATCCCAGCCCATGGGATGCAGCACGTTGACGCCCTTCATGCGAAGATAGCGGCAATAAATGTCGGTGGCGGTGTAGCCCTCGGGGTGGCCCACATGCAGCCCCGCGCCGCTGGGATAGGGGAACATGTCCAGGACATAGGCCTTGGGCATGTTGCCGGCCTGGTCGGGGTCAAAGGCCGCGAAGCTCTTGTTCGCCAGCCAGTGATCCTGCCATTTCTTCTCGATCGTCGTGAAGTTGTAAGGCATAGCACAGTTATCATAGCGGAAGGGGAGCGACGAAGCGACGAAGAGAATGGTGGGAAAGCCAGACGAAGCCCCGGTCACTCGTCGCGCCACAGCATCGAGTTGTGCCTGCGGGGACCAGAGCAATGCCCGGCAAGCAAAAGAAAATGCACATTTTCGGCGTAGTGCCATTTCTGGGGCCGGAGTAGATTGCGGCGATGGCGCTGTGGACAGACTTGAGTGATGCGCTGCTGCTTGACAGTCACATGTTCGGTGCGAGTGCCTGCTGTCACCCCTCCTGCCTCGGTTCCTGATTGCGCCGGGACACCGTAACAGGCTGGCATCTGCCCACATACTCTCAATTGCCGGTCCGGACGATCGCGTTCGGCCTTTCGATCGGTGTTTCGTTTGGATCGGCATGTCGGCAAACGCCGCTGACCGCGCATTTCTGTCAGCAGGCACGACTGACAGCATGGTGGATCTCAACTCGCCCGGGGCGTTCCCGGGTAGGAGACATGGTGTTGCCCTGTTTCATGCCAGCGAAGCTAAACCGAAAGGAGCTTTGATCATGAAGACGAAAACAATTGTAGTCCTGACTGTGTCGATTCTGACCGTTTTCTCGGTGTCGGCCATGGGAGACTGGGATCCCACGATGCCAACCAAGTGGGTGCAGTTGCCCGACCTGAGCTCCACCGGCGCGATTACGGGGATGGACGTCAATGCCACCTGGCGACTTGGAACCGCGGTGCCTCCCGTTGCGCAATACCCCTTCGTCAAAGTCCTTGCGGACGACTTCCCCTGCACGACCACCGGGCCGATCACCGGCATTCATGTCTGGGGTTCGTGGCTGAACGACCAGGTCAACCCCAACACGACGTTCCACCTGAGCATCCATGCGGATGTGCCTGGGAATCCCGCCGCAGGTGTGTATAGCTATCCGGGGAGCGTGCTTTGGCAGCAGGATTTCACCCCGGGCAGCTATATCTCCAAACCCTATGCCCAGGCCTCGGAGCTGTTCTACGATCCGAACACGAACCAGATCCTCGGGCAGGACACCCAGGTATTTCTGTACAACTTTCCGATTTCCCTGAGTACGGCCTTCGTGCAACAAGGGACTGCCGCCAACCCCATGGTGTACTGGCTGGATGTTCAGGCGACCGTGCCCGGCGCCGAGGTCTTCGGCTGGAAGACATCCGTCAACCATTATGGCGATGATGCGGCCTTCGCGGATACGACCCTTCCTCTTTCCATGGGTGGGTCGCTCTACGGCCCGGCCCCGTCTCCGGTGTTCTGGCAGGACATGCACTATCCCGCCGGCCATCCCTACGCGGGACAGAGCATCGACCAGGCCTTCGCCATCACCACCGTTCCGGAGCCGGCGAGCATCTCGTTGGTGGCCCTGGCCGGACTGATGATGCTTCGCCGGCGGAGGTGACCCGCACCGTATCCACCTTCGGATGAATTCTGATTACAGCATGGGCGAACGCCCAGAAAGGACAGACATGAGAATCTTCACGAGTGCTCTCGTTTCGGCCATCGTGGCCCTTGGTTGCCTCTCCGTCGGGAGCGGCACGGCACTGGCCAGCCTCTACGGAATCGATTGGCTCAACATGGCGCCCACGCCCTTTGGCTCCAGCGTTCCCAACGCCTCCGTCTTCAACCTGCCGGGCGTCGGCAACGTCACGGTTACCTATTCGATCCCCACGACCTTCACCGACGCACGTTTCCAAAACGCGCTGCTTCTGAACGGAAACGTCGTCTACGGCTCCGACACTTACTCATGGACCAGCCATGAGCTCTTCGCGGCCACCAACAACGCGACGCCCAACCCGCTCGTTGTTGGCGCGCCGTGGTGGATCACGTACACGTTCCCGGGCACGATGCCGGCCGGTACAATCTTCCTTGGTGTCTCGGGACTTGGGCAGACGACAAGCTATGGCGGCGGCGCATCGACGGCCACCGTCAATCAAAACGGCACCTTCCTGGGCGACTGGACGGGCGGTGGGAACTATGGCCCCACGCAATTCACGCCCGGCCCCCCGTTCCAGATGCAGAATTCGCTCACCGGAGCGGGCGGCGTGGATCCCTGGTGGAACACGCCGCTCGGCGTCGTGCGGATTGACGACCCGATCAGTTCGCTGACGGTCAACTTCAGCCAGATCGAGGGCGACGGCGTAGGCGTGAACATTGGCGCCATCCCGGAACCCGGTTCCGCGGTCCTGCTGGTCCTCGGAGGGGCTTTCGCCATGATTCGCCGCCGCCGCTGATCACAATCGTCTGATCGCAACCTCAGCCAATCCCAGAAGCCCGACCTGGCCGGCCGGGCTTCTGTCTTTTCGGGACACCACGCGGTTCACTCGCCGGCAGAAAGCAGCAGGCAGACAAATACCGGGGCTCGTACCGCCCCACGCGACAAACCCCATTCAATCGGTTAAAACACCCTCTTCTTGAACCAACTGCGGCCCAAGCCGCCGACCGAGGAAGCTACAGATGAGCGACGCAATCTCGAAAACCGCCAAGCCCGAGAAGGGGCCCGAAGAAGCCGCCGGCACCGATTTCATCCGACGGATCATCAATGACGACAATCGCACCGGCAAGTGGGCCGGCCGGGTCGCCACGCGATTTCCGCCCGAGCCCAATGGCTATCTGCACATCGGCCACGCCAAGTCGATCTGCATCAATTTCGGCATTGCCGAAGATTACGCCGGCACCTGCAACCTTCGCTACGACGACACGAATCCGGCCAAGGAAGAGCAGGAGTACGTACGGTCCATCGAAGAGGATGTGCGCTGGCTCGGATTCAAGTGGGCGGGGCGCTACTTCGCATCGGATTACTTTGAGCAGATGTATCACTGGGCCGTTGAGCTCATCAAGAAGGGCAAGGCGTATGTCTGCGACCTTTCATCCGACCAGGTCAGCCGGACGCGCGGAAATCTGAAGGAACCCGGCAAGGACAGCCCGTATCGCAATCGCCCGGTCGAGGAGAATCTCGATCTGTTTGACCGCATGCGCAAGGGCGAGTTCCCCGATGGCTCGCGGACGCTGCGCGCCAAGATCGACATGGCTCACCCGAACCTGAACATGCGCGATCCGGTGATGTATCGCGTGCTGCACCAGCGGCACCACAACACCGGCGACAAGTGGTGCATCTATCCGATGTACGACTGGGCGCACGGGCTGGAGGATTCCATCGAGCGCATCACCCACTCGATCTGCACGCTGGAGTTCGAGATTCACCGGCCGCTTTATGACTGGTTCATCGACGCCATCAACGAAGGCCGCGCGCGGGCAGCGCCTATGGCGAGCCGATCTGGCATCCGCAGCAGATTGAGTTTGCGCGATTGAACCTGAGCTATACGCTTCTCAGCAAGCGCAAGCTCCTGGAACTGGTGCGCGACAAGCATGTCAGCGGCTGGGACGATCCGCGCATGCCGACGATCAGCGGTTTCCGCCGCCGCGGCTACGCCCCGGAGTCCATCCGCGCCTTCTGCAAGCACATCGGCGTCAACAAGTTCGACACGGTCATGGATGTGCAACTCTTGGAGCACTTCGTGCGCGAGGACCTCAACAAGCGCTCGCCGCGCGTCATGGCCGTCCTTCGGCCATTGAAGCTGGTCATCGACAACTTCCCCGAAGGCCAGACCGAGGAGCTGGATGCGGTGAACAATCCCGAGGATTTTGCGGCCGGCACGCGCAAGGTGCCGTTCTCGAAGGTCCTCTTCATCGAGCAGGATGATTTCCGCGAGACGCCGCCGCCCAAGTATTTCCGGCTCTACCCCGGCAACGAAGTGCGGCTGCGCTGGGCGTTCTTCGTGAAATGCACGAGCGTCGTCAAGGACGCCGCCGGGCAGGTGGTGGAAGTACACTGCACTTACGACCCGGCCACGCGCGGAGGCGATGCGCCCGATGGACGGAAGGTGAAATCGACGATTCACTGGGTTTCGGCAAGTCACGCCGTGTCGGCCGAAGTGCGGCTGTACGACTATCTCTTCACCAAACCCGATCCCGACGATGTGCCGGAGGGAAAGGACTACCGCTCGAATCTGAATCCCAAGTCGCTCGAGACGATCGCGGATGCGAAGATCGAGCCGAGCATCAGCGCGGCCGCGCCGGCCAGCCGTTATCAGTTCGAGCGGCACGGCTATTTCTGCGCCGATCCGAAGGACTCAAAGCCCGGCGCGCTCGTGTTCAACCGCACCGTCGCGCTGAAGGACACGTGGGCGAAGATCGAAAAGCGCAGATAGGATTGTCTGAAGCGGAAGCGTCAGCGCCCGCCCTTCGACGCAGGGCGGGCGCTGACGCTTCCGCTTCAGACGGATTGCACCTATGCGCCATTCGTGCTTGGGGTATTTCCGCGCGAGTTCCTTGCGCAAGGTAGGATAGAGCTCTTTCCAGAAGTTGGCCAGGTCCTCTGTTGCCTGCACCGGTTGCATGCTTGGCGCGAGGATCTCCAGCAGGACCTTCGCCCGGCCGGCGGGGACGGTCGGGCTCTGGGTGAGGCCGTAGAGGTCCTGGATCTTGGCCCGGCCGCGCGGCGGCGAGGTTTCGCTGTAGTGGATTCGCATGCGCCAGCCGCGCGGAAGCGCGATGCGCTCTGGCGCCATGCGCTCGATAAGCTGCTGGTCCTCCCACGACAGCACATCCTTCACGAACGGCAGGCAGGGCTTCTCGGCGATCTGCTTGTAGCGCGTGGCGCCGGCGGCAGATCTCGTGAATGATCAGCCGCCGATCGTCCTCGGCATACGTGATCAACTTGCGCTCGGGGAACCACTGCGCGACGCAGCGCGCTTGCGCGATCCACTGCTCGACAGTCTCGTCCCATTTTTCAAGTTCGAGCGTGCCGTTGATCACCTGCTCGGCCAGCAGATCGCCCGCTTTTGCCGGATCCGGCTCCCCCGCCGGCGATTCGGAGAGCACCAGGTCGTCGAACATCTCGCGCTCGACCTGCTCCACGGCGCGAGCCTCGCCATTGTAGACCGTTTGCCGCTCCACCCGCACGCGCTCGGGATGGATCTCGCGCAGCCATGCCGGATCGATCTCGCTGGCCACCGACAGCACGGTCTTCGCGTTGCGCCCGGCCGCTCCGATCTCGCTGATCTCGATGGGCAGGACCGGCCCGACATGCCGCGCCACCGATGCATCGTCGAGCTGCCCCCGGCGATTCCCGACGACAGCGCAGGCAAGGTTCGACTCGTTGCGCCGCATCGCCAGGTGATCGGGAAATCCGACCAACAGGCACTTGATGAGGTCGCTCGTGCTGCCTCTCGAACCTGAACCGCGCGACTGGCCGGCGGCATCGAGGAACAACCGGCGCGTCCGGTCGATCTCGCGGCAGGCATTGGCGTGAATCCCCAGGGCTTCGCAGCGCGCCATGTCGAAGCCCGCCCGCGCCGCCAGTTCGAATGCCATCTCCAGCACAACCAGGTCCGACTGCGGAAACGTCCTGGGCAGATCTTTGGCGACCTTCCCGGCCGACCCGCGCATCAGGATGTCGCGCTCGACTGATCAGCGCCGCCCACAACGCCGCGCGCGGCAGGCAATGCCGGTGCGTCGCCTCGACCAGCATGCGCGACAGACGAGGGTGCATCGGCAGCCGCGACATGGCGCCCCCGAGTTTCGTCAGCGTCAGCCGGTCCCGATCGACGCGAATCGCCGAAAGCATCTCCAGCGTGGCGACCGCCTGCTTCAGCGCGGTCGGATCGGGCGCCTCAAGCCACTCGAAGGACTCCGGCCGATCGATGCCCATCGACAGCAGGTGCAGCACCACCTCCGCAAGGTCCAGTCGGCGCACCTCTGGCGTTGCATGCGCGGGGCGGTGCCGATGCTCATTATCCGGCCAAAGCCGCCGGCATGTCCCCGGCGCTGTTCGCCCGGCGCGCCCCGCTCGCTGATCGGCCGACGCCTGGCTGATCGGCTCGACCATCAGCTCGTTGATTCCGCGCAGCGGATCGAAACGGTTGATCCGCGCCAACCCCGAGTCGATGACGTGGCGGACTCCTTCGATCGTGATGGACGTCTCGGCGACGTTCGTTGAGACAATCACCTTCCGCCCGTCGCACACCCCCAGCGCCGCATCCTGCTCGCTGGCCGGAAGCTCGGAATAGAGTGGGAAGAACGAGACACTCTCCGGAAACGCCGATCGCCGGCACTGCTCGATGGTCCTGCGAATCTCATATGCGCCCGGCATGAAGATCAGGACATCTCCATCCGGAGTTGCCGCGATCACGTCCGCCAGGGCATCGGCCGCCGTTTCCCAGACCGGCGTCCTGTTGCCGGCGCCATGGCGCCACGTGCCAGCGCGGGCGGCCGTTGTCTGGCGCGCGGTGTACGTAATCTCAATCGGGTACGTGCGGCCATGAGCTTCGAGAATCGGGCAGCCCAGATACTCACTGATGAGCTTCGTATCGAGCGTCGCCGACATGACGATCAGCCGCAGATCGGGCCGCGATGATTCTTGCAGCCGCCTGGCCAGCGCCAGGGAGACATCGCTCGCGAGATTTCGCTCGTGGAACTCATCGAGGATCACCGCTCCGACGCCTTTGAGCGATGGATCAGCCTGGATCAGCCGCAGGAACAGCCCTTCCGTCATGAAGCGGATGACGGTGCGAGCGCTGATGCGGCTCTCGTGTCGCGTCTGATAGCCGACCAGTTCGCCCAGCGGCGTGCTCATCTCGCGGGCGACGCTGCGCGGCGAGCATCCGGGCGGCCAATCGCCGCGGCTGGAGGACGATGCACGAGCCGCCTCCGAGCATCCCCGAAGCGATCAGGAACTGCGGCACCTGTGTGCTCTTGCCCGAGCCGGTGGGCGCGCTGAGAACCAGCCGGTTGGATTTCTCCAGCGACTGGAGGATCTGCTCGCGAATGGCGTGGATCGGCAGCATGGTTCGAGTGCCGCCGGTGCCCTCACCGGCGGAGTTTCAACACATTCCGCCGGTGAGGGCGCCGGCGGCACGGCAGATCATAGCGGCCCGCGCCCTGCGCCGCTAAGCCTCCAGATGCCGCTGGTGACAGCATCACTCCGCGCGCACGCCCAGCCGGACAAGCTCCTCCACGACCGCCTCGGGCGACCTGAACAGGATCCCATGCATTCCGACCGCCTGGGCCCCTTGGATGAAATCCGCCCTATCGTCGATGAAGACGCTCGCGCTGGCCGCAGTGCCGAGCCGCTGGAGCGCCAGCTCGTAGATGCGCCGCTCAGGTTTGTAGCAACCCTCGCAGCACGAGAGGATCAGCTCGTCAAACGGGGTGTCGTTGCCATCGCGCAGCAGGTCTGAGGCGGGAAGCTCTGTGTTTGAAAGCAGGGCGGTCTTGTATCGCTTATTGCGCAAGCTACGCACGAGCGACCACATGGCGGGCTTGCGCGAATAGGTCGCGCGGAATACACGCCCCCAGAGCGATGGCTCCGACGGCGCGGGCGCGCCCAGTTCGCCGCACATCGCCTTCCAGAACGCGCCCTCGCTGCACAGCCCTTTCTGAAACGGCTCACCGTGGTTCTTCATGGCCGCCACGAATGCTTCAGCCGAACAGCGAAGTTCCCGGCAAAACTCGGCCAGCAGCAGAGGCGCGGGGTCGTCGATCATGACGCCGCCCCAGTCGAAAATCACGGCTTCGATGCGCATCGCGGGGAATCATTGCGCCTCGGGGCGGATCGTCAAGGCGGTTTTCCGGATTTCAGTTCGGCCGGCGAAACGGTACATTTCCCCGATGTCTGCATCGCGGGAAGATGAAGTGACATTCCGCCCGGCCGGGCCCGAGGACATCGGCGGGATCGTCCACCTCGAAAACGAGTGCTTCACATTGCCCAAGGAGAAGTTCAACGTGCGCAAGGTCCGCTCGCTGCTTCGCTCGACACGGGCAACGACCCTCGTGGCCGAGTTGGATGGGCACATCGTCGCGTGGGCGGCCGCCCTCATGCCCTGCCTGCCACGGCGCACCTGGGGTCGCATCTACGCCATCGCCGTCAGCTCCCACGTGCGCGGGAAGAAACTGGGCCAGCGCCTCATGCAGGAGATGATCGCGCGTATCGAGTCAGCCAAGGCCCGGCAAATCCTGCTGGAGGTGCGAACCGATAACGCCGCCGCGATCCGGCTCTATGAGAAGCTCGGGTTCCAGGCCTCCGACGTGCTCAAGGACTACTATGGCCCCAACGTCGATGGGGTCCGCATGGTGCGCCCGGTATGACGCCCGCGAGCCGTGATCCCTGAACTCTGAACCCTGATCCCTGAACCCTCAGCCCTACCGATACACCGTCTCGATCCGGTACTCCCCCGGCGCGAGCCTTGGGATGGCGATCACCGTCAGCGTGGTCGGCCCGTCGTGCCACGAATAGTAGCCGTTGGTCTGCGACTCGCGCAGGCGCCTGCCGTTCAGCATGACGTGCTTGATTGCCAGCCGTCCCCGCGCGAAGCCTTGCACGCCGATGCCATGCTCCAGCACCGGCCCGTCATACTGCAGCGTTGTCTGCTTGACCTTCGCCTCCTCCGGCGCGCGCAGGCTGAGCTTCCTGAAATACGGCCGGGCCTTCCACGCATCGATCCGGCAGGCCCGCCGCTCCCGCGCCGTCTTCCCGATCGCCACCAGCCCCGTCACGAATACACCTGTCACCAGTTGGCAGGGATAGCCGCTGTAGTAGAGCTTGGGATGTCGCTGATGGCCGTGCTCCAGGAGCGCCTTCAGCTTGGCCATTCCGCTGCGCATGCGAATCGCGGCCGGATGGGAAAACTCGTTGCTCTCGGCCGTCTCCGTCAGAAAAACCATCGACTTGAAGTTCCGATACGCAAACAGCGTCGTGCTGGCCTCGTCGGGGTTGTCGCCACCCCAGCCGGGCCAGGTCAACGGGTGCGTCACCTGGGCGATCCCCGCGCTCGGCCGCCCGCGCCATCTCCGCGGCGATCTCGTGGAGCAGATTGTCATCCTCCGTATAGGGCTTGGTTCCGGGATAGAGCACCATGTCGTAGCTGCACCCCGAATAGCCGCGCGAGTGAAGATCGACGAACAGCTCCGGCTCAAGCTCATACGCGACCTTTTCGACTGCGATCCCCTCGGGCGACTTGGCGCCGGCCGGCGCATGGTCGAGATTCGGCGCTACGCCGCCGGGAGTCAGATGCGTGTCGGCTTCCGCGCCATCGGGATTGACACACGGCATGGCGACGATCTTCTGGTTGCGGATCGTGTCTCGCGCCGCCGGCGTAACCAGCCAATCCAGGAGCGCCATCGCCAGCATCCGCCCACTCTCCTCGTCGCCATGCTGACCGGCCACGACGAGCACGTGCTGCTTGTCATTGGCGCTGGCGGCCGGGTTGGTTACAGTGGCCGCAAGGATCGCGCGGCCTTCCGTGGACTGGCCGGCCTTCGCGATCTTCATCTGTTTCGGATGCTTCGCGGCCAGGCGATGCAGATGCTCTTCGATCTCGGCCGGTGTCGGTGAAACGGCTTTCGATTCCATGCTGACAGGCTATCACACGTGGGTTCGGACAGCCATCCGTCTGAAGCGGAAGCGTCAGCGCCCGCCCTGGGCCTGAGCGGGCGCTGACGCTTCCGCTTCAGACAGAGGAGAAGGACATGAACCGTAGAGATTTCCTCAAGGCTTCCGCCGCATCTGCTCTGGCCTTTGGCGCAGCGCCGGCCATTCTCGGCGCTGAGAAAGACCCGCAGTACACCATCGCCCTGATCGGCTCGGGCTGGTGGGGAATGAACATCCTCCGCTGCGCCATCCAGTCGGGCGCGGTGAAGGTCATCGCCATTTGCGATCCCGACCAGAACCAGATGAACCACGCGGCCGAGGAGATCGCCAAAGTCTGCAGCGATCAGCCGAAGCGATACGAAGACTATCGCGAGCTGCTGGAGAAACAGAAGCCGCAGATCGTCATCAACGCCACGCCCGACCACTGGCACCCGTTGATCACAATCGCCGCGCTGGCCGTTGGCGCGCACGTCTACGTGGAGAAGCCGATCAGCCACACGATCAACGAAGGCATCGCGATGGTGAAGGCCGCGCGCCAGGCCGATCGCGTCGTGCAGGTCGGCACGCACCGCCGCATCTCGCCGCACAATGTCTCGGGCATGGAGTTCATCCGCGGCGGCAAGGCCGGCAAGATCGGCATGGTTCGCACGTTTGTGCTCTACGGCGGCGGACCGGAAGAGCCCCAGCCCAACCCCGAGCCGCCGAAGGGACTCAACTGGGACCTCTGGTGTGGTCCAGCGCCCCTTCGACCGTTCAATCCCAAGATCCACCCGCGCGGTTTCCGCGGCTTCCTCGACTACGCCAACGGCACGCTCGGCGATTGGGGCATTCACTGGCTCGACCAGATCCTCTGGATCATGGAAGAGAAATATCCCCGCAAGGTCTTCTCCACCGGCGGCCGGCCAATCAAGGGCAAGCCGGTCAACGGCCCGGAAGGCCAGACCACCGATGCGCCGGACCACCAGGTAGCGGTCTATGAGTTCGAGAACTTCACAGTCTCCTGGGAGCACCGCAACTTCGCGGGCAACGCCGCCGAAAAGGGCGAGAGCGTTGGCTGCTATTTCTACGGCACCAAGGGAACGTTCCACATGGGATGGAAGGGCGGCTGGACGTTTTACCCGCTGGGGCCCGGCGAGCCGATCCATCAGGACCAGCAGCTTCACGAGCCCGACGGCCAGAATATCAAAGAGCTGTTTGCTGATTTCCTCGACGCGATCAAGACCAAGCGCCGGCCGCTGTGTGACATCGAGCTTGGGCATCGCTCGACGAGCATGGCGCTTCTGGGGATGCTGTCAATGAAACTCGGCCGGAGCGTCAACTGGGACGGCGAGAAGCAGGTCTGCGTGGGGGATGAAGAGGCGAACAAGCTGCTGAGCCGGCCATACCGCGGGCCGTGGGTGTATCCGGGCGTGTGAGGCGATGACTTGGTATAATCAACCTCGGAGAACCGATATGGGCATCGCCTTGTCAGAAATGCAGATTCGCGAATTCTGCCAGCGATGGCATGTTCGCGAAATGTCGCTGTTTGGGTCGGTTCTTCGCAGCGATTTTCGCGCCGATAGCGATGTCAACGTGCTTGTCGATTTCGCGCCATCATGCCGCCCGACGTTGATCGATCTGGGGCGCATGCAGGCGGAACTGGAGGCGGCATTCGGCAGGAAGGTGGACCTTCTCACGCGCAAAGGTGTGGAGGACAGCCGGAATCCCTATCGCAAGCAGAGCATTCTGTCGTCATCGCGGGTGGTCTATGCGGGATGAACGGGCGTAGCACATTGTGTGGGAGACGGCTAATCGCGATCTACGCCCACTGGTCGATGCCATCGAGCGGCTGCTCGCAGCGGAGTGATGTGGCGCTATCGCTGTTGTCGCAAACAGGCGACAGCGCTCACGACGATCCCCGCCGCCCCGAACGCAATGACATTCCACCAGTTCGGCAGAAACGGCCAGAACCGCGAGTGCTGCGTCTGCCACGTCAGAGCACTGCTGGCCGCCAGCGCAGCGCCGATGGGTCCCAGGACGATGGCGGCGAGGCGCTGGCGCGACGGGGCGATCTGTGCGCCGAGGCCAACAAAGGCCGCGCAGGCCAGGATGCTCCCCGGAATGGCCAGGACGCGCGTGGAGAGCGGCGCCAGCCCGCAGATGTGCTCGCGGAAGATGTAGATGATGGCCAGCGCAATGAGCATCGCGCCGGGCAGCACGGCGATCCAGCGCCAGAGCGTGTTGCTGTTCATGCGGTCTCCGTAGCCGGGCAGGCAAGATGCCCGCACCACATTCGGCAGAGTGTAGCGTCAGCATCGGACAATAACAGCCGTGGAGCGAGCCGCGTGGAGCGAGCCGCCCTCGGCCGCGATCCCTCGCACGGCGGCACGCCGCACGGCCGCTCGTGCCACGATGCATTTGCCGATATGATGGGCTTCTTCATGATGACTCGCGTGCAGACACCCCCGCGGCAGCAAAACCAGCAGCCAAGACTGCCACTTACCCCGCGTGGCGACTGGCCCGAGATTGCCGTGCGCGTCGGCTGGGCGCTCGTGGCCGCGGCGATCATCCTACGGCTCGTGCGGTTCCTGGAATATCATTCGCTCTGGCTCGACGAGGTCTACCTGGCCGACAACATCCTCGGCCGGGGCTTCTGGCAATTGACCCACAAGCTTGACAACGGCCAGGGCTCGCCCATCGGGTTCCTGTGGGTCTCGTGGATCTTCACGCGGATGTTCGGAAGCAGCGAGTACGTGCTGCGGCTTCCGTCGCTGCTGGCCGGCGCGGCCACGCTGCCGCTCTTCTTCCTGCTGCTCCGCCGCTCTGTGAACGCGCGAACCGGCCTGATCGCGCTGGTGCTGATCGGCATCTGCCAGTCGCTGGTGCGCTGACTCATTCGAAGTCAAGCAATACTCCACCGACGTGGCGCTTGCCACTGCCATTCTGCTGCTGGCGCAGCGCGTTGACGAGCAGCCGGGCAATCGCCTGCGATTGTGGATCTACGCGGGAGCAGGCGCGCTCAGCATGTTCTTCTCGCACCCGGCCGTGTTCGTGCTCGCCGGTACGGGGCTGACGCTGATCGTCAGCAACTACCGAAGCGGCCGGCTGGCCTTGGCTTACAAGGTGGCGCAGGTGGCCGGCATATGGCTGGTGCTGTTCGCAGTCGAGTACGCGTTCCTGCTCCGGCCGCTGCTGGATGATGATTATCTCAAGGGATTCTGGTCTGCCCCCGGACAGAATGCCTATCCGCCGCGCGATTGGGGTTTCATCGGCTGGCTCTTCGCCACTTCGGATGCCTTCCTGAAGGATTCGCTCAACCTCTGGCGCGGGCGTGGCGCTGCTGACGGTGGGCGCGGGCGTGCTGGCGCTGGCCAGTTCCGACGGCGGCCGGCATGTCGGCGCCGACCTGGAGCGCGACCGCCGGCTGCTCGGTTTCCTCTTGCTGCCACTGGGTCTCGTCATCGCCGCGGCGATGGCACGGAAATATCCCGCCAGCGGCCGGCTGATCCTTTGGTTGGCGCCGGCCATCATCCTGCTCATCAGCCTCGGCATCGACTATTTGTGGAATCACCTGCGCGGGCGAGCCATCCTGTTGATCTACATCGTCTTTTTCCAGCTCACCTGGCCGAGTGCTGGATACCTGTTCAAATCACGTAGCGGAGGCGAGGAGATTCGCCAGGTCCTGGGGTACGTCGAGGCCCGCTACCAGCCGCAGACGGATTTCTTTTACATCTACCACGCCGCGCCGCCGCCGGTGGAGTATTACAAGCGCAAGTTCGCCAGGCTCAAGTCGCTTGACGTCGGGCGCAACGCCTGCATCGGGCGCGTCGGCCAGGGCGACTGGAACATCTTCTTCGAAGATATTCGCAACGCCGACCAGCAGCGGCAGCAGAAGGGCTATCAGCGCATGTGGCTGATCTTCAGCCACGTCTGGACCTGGAACGACGTCGACGAGCAGCGCCTCATCGTCACCATCGCCGGCCGGCACGCGAAGATCATCGACAAAGTCCAGGCGCCCGGCGCGGCGGCGTATCTGCTGGAGCCGATGGCCAATTCCCCGGCGACGCAAACTTCCCATTAGATTACAATGCCGACGATGTCCAACGGGCTGATCCAACTCGTCGAGAACCTCCCACGCAGCAACGTCGTCCTCGTGGGCGATCTCATGCTCGACCGCTACATCTTCGGCACGGCCGAGCGGCTGAGCCCCGAGGCCCCGGTGCCCATCCTCCACTATCACCGCGAGGAATACCGCTTGGGCGGCGCTGGAAGCGTCCTGGCCGACTTGGCAGCGCCGGGCGCGCATGTCCGCATGATCGGGATTGTGGGCAACGACCGCGAAGGCGAGCAGGTCCTCAGCCGCCTCAAGGAATGCGGCGCGGACATCGATGGCGTCGTGCAGTCCGCGGCGCGGCCGACTGTTACGAAGATGCGACTGCTCGGCGCATCCCAGGAACGCACGCCGCAGCAGATGATTCGGCTGGATATCGAGAACCCTTCGCCCATCGACTCGGCGATGGCCCGCACGGTGCTTGACCGCCTCGCGACGGCCCTGGAACACGCCGACATTCTCTGCCTGGAGGATTACAACAAGGGCATCCTCACCGCCGAAGTCTGCGAGCATGCCATCGAATTGGCGCGGGCCCGGAACGTTCCCGTCATCATCGATCCGGCCAACATCGCCAATTACAGCAAGTACTTCGGCGCAACAGCGCTCAAGCTCAACCGTCCCGAGGCCGAGCGCGCCACGTCGATGCCGCTGCGCAAGCCCGAACAATACCAGCCCGCGGCCGACTGGCTGCTGCAAGAGATCCAGCTCGAAGCGGTCATTATCACGCTCAATGACCAGGGCTGTTTCCTCGCCACGAGCAGCGGCGAGCGCCGCTGGTTGCACACCCGGCCGCGCC
This sequence comes from uncultured Phycisphaerales bacterium, assembly GCA_963836515.1. Lineage (GTDB taxonomy): Bacteria > Planctomycetota > Phycisphaerae > Tepidisphaerales > Tepidisphaeraceae > CAWIJX01. The sequence goes on along the minus strand of CAWIJX010000003.1, from coordinate 874,080 downwards.
AGGTGGCCGACGCCACCGGCGCCGGCGACATGATGCTGGCGGCCGTCGCCGTGGCACGCGTCGCCGGAGCATCATGGAGCGACGCGGCCGCCCTGGGCAACATCGCCGCCGGCATCGAAGTGGAGAAGCTGGGCTGCGTGCCCGTGACCCCGGCCGAGCTGCTGCACGATCTGATGCTGGAGTCGCGCCATCGCCTCGGCAAGCAGCGCACGCTGGAGCAGCTCCTGCCGGAACTGGCGACGCATCGCGCCTCCGGGCGCAAGATCGTCTTCACCAACGGCTGCTTCGACATCATCCACATGGGGCATGTCGAGTATTTCCGCTTCGCCAAGCGCCAGGGCGATGTGCTGGTCGTCGCGGTCAACGCCGACGAGAGCATCCGCCGGCTCAAAGGCCCCAAGCGGCCGATCATCAACGAGCACGACCGGCTCACAGTCCTGGAGGAGCTGGAGAGCATCGACTACCTGATCAAGTTCGACGATGACACGCCGATTCCGCTGCTGGAGGCGATCCGGCCGGACGTGCTCGTAAAAGGCGCGGATTACACCAAGGAGAAGGTCGTAGGCTGGGACATTGTCGAGGGCTATGGCGGCCGGATCGCGCTGGCGCCCCTGGTTGACGGCCGAAGCACCAGCTCGGTCATTCAGAGGATTCTCGAAGCCTATAGGTAGTTTTGGAGTGCGGGAACTTGTTCCCGCTTTGTCTTTCGACGTCCGCGAGACGATCGAAAAACAAAGTGGTGATAAATCACCGCACTCCAAAGAGCAGTATAATGGAGTTGAGGTCCGCCATGACTGTCGCTGAACAAGCCGCCCCTCCGCCTCGCCAGCAGTTGTTGCTGGACCGAGTAAGCTGGGATTACTATGAGCGCACGCTGCGCGAAGTCGATGAGCAGCATCTGCATCTGCGGATCACCTATGACCGGGGAAGGATGGAGATCGTGTCGCCATCGCCTAAGCACGAGCGCGTCAAGAAGTCGATCGCTACGCTAATCGAGTGTTATGCGTTGGAGCGCGGCATCTGGTTTCTCGGGTTGGGATCGGTCGCTTGCAGGCGCGAGGACCTTGAGCGCGGGCTGGAGCCCGACGAGTGCTACTACATCAGCCACCGGCTACGGAACGAGGATGAGCTGGACCTCACCATTGATCCTCCGCCCGACCTGGCAGTCGAGGTGGATATCACCAGGTCCTCCATCGATCGGCAACCGATCTATGGCGAACTGGGCGTGCCTGAAGTATGGCGGTTCGATGGGCAACGCATCGTCGTGCTTCTGCGGGGCGCTGACGGGATGTACCAGGCATCGCCCAGGAGCCAGGAGTTCCCTGAACTGAGCATGCCGGACCTGAACCGTTTTCTGGCGATGGCGCTCATGGGCAAGCAGTACGAGGCGGTCGTGGGTTTCCGCGATTGGCTGCGTGGCCACTAACCAACCTGTTGCCGGGCGGGTCTTCTGTGGTTAACGTGGATTTGCCGATAAAGTGCGGTCTGGCTGTCAGCGCAACATGCGCCGCGCTATCGGCTGGCAGCTCTGTAACTTAATGTATTTCAAGGAGTTGAAGCATGAGAAGGATTGCAGTCGTTGTTAGTCTGGCCCTGTTTGTCGCCATCCCGTTCACCATCGCGGCCGCCAAGAAGGCCTTCGGCCCCTCCGCCGAACAGATTGCGGCGGCGCACGCCCGCGCCGAGTATTCCAAGGACGATGCCGTCACGTTCAAGTTCCCCAGCGGCAAGAAAGTCACATTCATCCCGGCCAACATCGGCCACGCCGACTGGGATGACCGCGCCAAAGGCGTGATCATCGGCAAGCTGGAGAGCGATCGCAAGACCTTCGACGGCCTTGAGCCTGGGATGTATCTCGCGTACCTGTGCCGGATTGAAGGCAAGTGGCACGTCTATTACACGGAGAAGGACCATGCCGTCGGTGAAGCGAGCTTCTTCGACGATGGCCTGGATAACGACCACAAGCCCTCTTTCGTGGATAACGGCACGAAGATCCGCTACGGCAAGATGAAGTTCAGCTATTGAGCTGCCTGGACGATGATCGGGCAGGGGCGAGGATGCCCTCGCCCCTTCTTTTGCGCTTGCATCGGGCGGCCAGAGCCGGCAGAATAGCCTTGCGCCCGAGCTCCTTTGAGTGTGCATCTATGATCTGGTTATCTCAGGCCTTTGAGGGGAGGTTCTGATGGCGATTCGCGTGCGCTGCCCGCGATGCTGGGAAACCGCCGAGGTGCCCGAGGATGCCCGCGGCAAACAGGGCAAGTGCAATTCCTGCGGCGCGATGGTCACGATCCCCACCAAGGTGACCAAAGCTTGCTTTATCTGTGGCACGGACGTGACGCATGTGAAGCACGCCAAGGACCTGGATAACAACTATCTGTGCCAGAGCTGCTGGGAGGCTCGCAACGAGTCGCAGCGGGCGGTGTTCAGCCTGCCCTCGCTGGAATGTGCTGTCTGCTACGCTCGCATCGCTCCGGGCGAAGGTTTCGAGGTCAACGGTCAGCCGGTTTGCAAAGACTGCCACGTGCGCAAGCTCTCGCCGGCGCCGGCCGTCCTCACCACTCCGGCGGCGTCGGTTCCAGCGCCATCTGCGCCTGCTTCGCCGGCCGGTTCGACCGCGCCCACCGCCCCTCCGCAGCCCGTTTCCCCCCCCAAGGCGCCAACCGGCAACGGCCATCCGCTGGAGGATGTCCACGATCACGGTCACCATGGCGAGGCCGACCACGTGGACCTGCACGACCGGGAGCATCTCGTCGCCGATGCCCTGGCCGCGATGAGCGCGGGGCAGCGCCAGCCAACGCGCATCATCACCCGCGCCTCCAGCCCGGCGGCACTGGCCATCGCATGCCTGGCACTGGCCGGATGCGCCGTGCTGGCGTTCTTCCAGTTCGGAAGAAAGTCGTGGGAAGAGAGCAACCGCGACCGGATCCTCGTGATCGAAGCGCAGGCCGAGGTGCTCGTCAGCGTCGGCCGGACGCGCGACGGCCTTGAGAAGTACAACGAGCTGATGCGGCTCGTGAACGGGAAAGTGATCCGCGATGACCTGCTGAAGCATGAAGTCGAGGCCGCGCAGGCCGCCATCAAGCGGGCGGCCGATCAGCCCGACGCCTTTGACGAGGAGCAGCGCACCCAGGCCGCCCTGGCCAAGGCCCAGGCGGATGTCCGGCAGATGCGATTCGAGCTGGAACAGGCCAAGCAGTTGCTCGCGGCGCTTCAGCAGGCCAGCAACATCTCGCGCGTGGCGGTGCGGCCGCCGGATCCGCCGGTCCACCTGGATCCGCCGCCGAGCACGCGAATCTCCGAACCGCCCGTGGCGATCCGGCAACCTCCCGCGACCATGCCCATCGCCCAGGAAACATCCCAGCAACCGCAGACCCAGCAGATCGTCGCGGAACCGGTCAAGCCGCCGCTCAAGTCCATCTTCGACGAGCCCTGATCGCGCGCGGCCTCCGGGAGCGCGGCCGTCCCCGGCCGCACCCCTACCCACCCAATGCGGCCGAGCTTCGTAGGGTGGGCACCGCCCACCGCCCCTCACTACGTCCGGCCTCCCCTTTCACTTCCCCTTGAGTAGCGCTGGCATCGCCCGGATGATATGGCCGTGCCCAAACGGGTCCCCTGGTCGCGTGATGAACTGCTGGTGGCATTCCGGCTGTACTGCCGCACGTCGTTCGGCAAGCTCCATGCCCGCAACCCCGACATTATTTCCCTGACCGGATTGGACGCAGCGCCAATGCCTTGGCTCTTCCTTGACACGACCCAGCCGTTGCGGAAAATGCGACAAGTTCAAGGTTGACGAGGCCAACTGAGGTGTTTCCACGGAGGCGGCGTGGGCATGGCGGGCATTCTTTCGATTGTCAAAGGCATGAACATCGAGTGCCTCTCCTCTGAGGCATTCAACCTCGATTACGAACGATTTGCCGAGTACCGTGATGCCGAAGAACACCCCGCGCAAGAGCCCTTCGAGACCCCGCCGCTGGCCGACGGCTCGAAGCGACTAACGCCCGTGCCTTCTGATGTGCCTCCCGTCTTCACGTACTTCCTGGATGGGTCGCGGCGCACCTATAAGGTTGCCGACATCATTATTGAAGGCCGGTATTTCTACCCGCTGGTCGCGGGGCAGATCGGTGTGGCTGTAGTCAGGCGCGACGCTGACGGTCAGATCAAGCCCATCCGCGAGCTCTGCCAGATCAGGAACGTGTTGGCGTTTCCCGATCGCATTCCTCAAGACGATTTATGTGAAATCGGCAAAGCCATTCAGGAACAAAGCTCCGTGGCAGTCGATCTCCTGCGGTACGAAATCAAGGAGGAGCGGGACTTCACAGACTTGGCGGTGGCCAAGATCATGTCGGAAATGCACGCGGCGGAGGTTCGCGTTGTCCAGCGGATGGTTGCGGATAGTCTTCTCTGGAACGAATTGATGCTGGTCGTCGACGGGCCACTGCGCTTCAAGAAGCACTTCGAGGTATCGCAGTTCAGAAACGTGGTCGGCGTCTCGAAGACCTTCCGCCCGACGTTCACGATTGGCCGTGGGCGGCGCAAAGAGAGCGTGGGGACGCTGGTATCGGCGCTGGGGTTTGGCGAGAGGACCAACGTCTTCAAGATGGTTGACAACCAGCGGGTGCTTGGCATCTGGTATATGCGTATCCGTCCGCCGCGGCGGATGAACAACCCGCTCCAAGGCATCATCAAGATTGAGCGCTATGCCGTGGAACCCGTCGAGCAAGATGAGGGTCTGGATGGCGATCGTGTTAACGTGATCTCCCAGCATCTCTTGCGCAAGCGCAATGTGACGCCTTTTAAGGCCGATCCTCGCTGGGCCGGGCATCTGTACCCCGTCTATATGGCCGAGACATTCCTCAAGACAAGTTTTCGCAGTGACGGCCATTTCATGGCGCTGTTCCGAACGTGAGGGCTCTATGGCAGACAACGTGATTGGCCGTGTGACCGCCACCGAGAACAAACCGACAACGTGCGATACGCTACGGTTCTGGGTCGAGGATAACGTGGTGATTCGGCCCTTCGATGTCGTGCAGATTCCCCATCTGGGCGGTAGCAGAACCTACGGGATTATCCAGGAACTCAGCTTCATCACCGACAGCCCGGGCCACCTCGCCAGCTACGTGTCGGCCGATTTCGGCGATATCGCGGCTGAACCACTCAACCGGCGCCTGGGCACGACGATCGCTGAGGCCCGCATCCTGTACAACACGAAGAACATCGAGATGCCTGTGCGCGAGGGGGCGGCGGTAGGCTGGGCTGACGCGGATTCGATCCGGGTTGCGCTGGGGATTGACGCGATTCGGACGCCGATTCCGGCCGGCTGGATCGAGACCTCCAACCGACAGATCGTCCGCGTGGACTTGGATGCCCGCTACGTCATCGGCCCTGAAGGCGCCCACCTCAACATCGCCGGTATCTCGGGTCTAGCGACGAAGACCTCGTATGCCATGTTCCTCCTCAATTCCATCTGTCAGCGGATGGCAGATACGGTGACCACGATCATCTTCAACGTGAAGGGCAGTGATCTTCTCGCCCTCGACATGCCGGACCCCGAGCTGTCGGCCGAGACGCGGCAGCAGTGGAAGAACTGCGATCTTGAGCCGGCCCCGTTTCGAGATGTCGTCTATTTCTACCCTTTCGCCAAGCGCAAAGACAACTTCTGGACCAATTCGCACAACCAGCCCGATGTTCTGGAAAAGCAGGTCGCTGAACGCAAGGCATTCAACTACTTCTATGACGTGGCCGCCTGTCTTGAGGGCAGAACTCTGCCCCTGCTGTTCTCCGATATCGACGATCCCACCAGCAGCATGGATTCGATCTTCATGACGCTGGGGGAGCTTGATGGCGACCAGATGAGCTGGGACGCCTTCAAGGCCCAAGTAAAGTCCATGACGGCTAAGGGAGGGAACAACAAGAGTGAGATAACCGTGCAGTCGTGGCGGAAGTTCTCCCGCCTGTTGCAGACGCGGACCGAGAATGACCTGTTTGCCGAACGCTCGGCCGTAGCGCCAGAGAAGCGGCAGGTGCTGTTCAAGGAAATGCTGCGGGACCATCTCCGACCGGGACGCACCATCGTCATCGACATCGAGCCGCTCCCCGACTACCTCCAGGCGCTTGTAGTCGGCGAAGTTGTCCAGATTCTGTATGCGTGCAAACTGGGCGATCCGGATTACATTGATGAGAAGGGGCGCCGGGCACTCGGCAAAATCGTGATCTTCGCTGACGAGTTGAACAAATATTCACCGAAGGTGGACTCGGGCGGCAAGGCGCTGACCGCCAGCTTGCTGGAAATCACCGAACGTGGCCGGTCGCTGGGCATCGTCCTCTTTGGTGCCGAGCAGTTCCGCAGTGGCGTGCATGACCGCATACTGGGCAATTGCAGCACCAACATCTATGGGCGCACGAATCCGGTTGAAACGGCCAAGTGCCCGGACTACCGATATTTTCCAGATGCCTACAAGTCCATCGTAACGCGCATCCCACAGGGCGACCTCCTCCTTCAGCACGCAACATTCAAGACGCCGCTGATTCGCGTCCGTTTTCCCAGGCCCTGTTACTTTCAGCCGAAGGGTGGTTGAGTATGCCTGATCGTCCCAAGGTTGGAGCTTACGTTCTGGAATCCCTGACGACGGGGATGTACACTCAGCCACTGGACGCCATTCGCGAGTACGTTCAGAACGCGATGGACTCCATTCGCATGGCCGAGCATGAGAAGCTACTGCCGGCGCTGAGCGGTCGCATCGATATCGAGGTGTCAAAACCCAATCGACGCTTTGTGATCCGCGACAACGGCATGGGCATCCCGACTGCTGAGGTTCAAACGAGATTGTTGAACGTGGGCATGTCCAACAAGGAACTCGGCAAGAGCGCCGGCTTTCGCGGGATCGGGCGTCTCGCAGGCATGGCCTATTGCCGGCAGTTGACGTTCCGCACCTCGGCAGCCGGGGAAGACCGTGTCAGCGAGCTTGTCATCGATTGCGCCAAGCTTCGAGCGGCGCTGGTGCCCAGCGCACGTGAGGTAGAGCAGCTTTCAGACGTCCTTGCGCCACACGATGGAGGCGACGGCCAAATGCAGCAAGACCGAGCACTTCTTTGAAGTCGTCTTGGATGGCGTCTCGCCCGACGACGATGAATTCCTGGACCCCATCACCCTCGAAGACTATTTGTGCCAGGTTGCCCCGGTCCCGTATGACGCAACCCGGTTCCTCTTTGCGCCGAAGATCACCCGCTGGCTCAAGGAAAAGAGCATCGAACTTCCCCAGTGCAACGTCTACATTGCCGAAGGCGTAAACAAGAGACAGGTTCTCAAGCCGTACCGTTCTCGTTTCCAGGCAAACTCCCGCAATGGGAAAACGCCCGTGGAGATCAGCGACGTTCAACTGTTCATCGACAACGGCGAACTGCCAAGCTACTGGGGCTGGTACGCTGAGGCTCCAGTAGTCGGAACGGTTGAAGACGACAAAGTGGCGGGGCTTCGGCTGCGCCACCACAACATCTCCATCGGCGGCGCGGACCCGATGGGCGATGTATTCGCCGGCCTTACCGATTCCGGGCAGTATCGCCGGTTTAACCGGTACTACGTCGGCGAGGTACACGTCTTGAGCGACGCTGTTATCCCCAACGCCCGCCGCGATGGATTTGAAGACAATGCATCATGGCGGCTCATTTGGCGCGGGCTGGTCGAGATGGCAGGTCCGCTGAAGAAACGGGCATACGATGAATCCGACGCGCGCAGCAAGTCGCCCGAAGTGGTGGTCCTGAAAGCGACGAAGACCCTTCAGGATGTGTCGAGCAAGCTCAAACGCGGCCTTGCCTCGCAGGATGAAGGGAACTCGCTCGTTCAGCGGGTTGACGATACCCTGCACAAGCTCGAGCAAGCTGCGGCGACAGAACCATTAAAGCCCAACAAGGCAGTGCAGGCGAAGATTAACGAACTGAGCCGGATCAAAGACGAACTGGAGAACGGCAATCACTATGCCACCGAGAAGCTGCCATCGTCGTTGAGTCGCAAGGAGAAGGCTGTTGTGCGTGAATCGCTTGAGGTCGCGCACCGAGTGCTGTCGAGATGCAACTGCGGCAAATGGGAAGAGTGCTACAACGCCATCCACGCTGCGCTGCTCCGTGAAGTGACGCCAGGGAAGAAGGAATAGAGATGGCCAACGTGCTGTTGGTGGAGCCGGATTACAGGTCCAAGTTCCCGCCGCTTGGCCTCTTCCGTTTGTCCACATATCACAAGAACAAAGGCGATTGCGTCACATTCGTCCGCGGCAAGGTCCCTGCACTGCGGGAAACACCATGGCATCGCGTTTACGTGGCCTCGCTGTTCACTTGGGAACTACCCCGCACCGTCGATACCGTTAGGTATTACCTTCGCGCCGTCGATGACCCGCAGCACATCATCGTCGGCGGCATCGGTGCCACGCTGAAGCCGGACTTCATTCGCCAGAACGTGCAATGTCGCGTTATCGAAGGTCAGATCGACCGCCGTGGCATGCTCGAACCCGGGGCGCCGGCAATTTCGGGTCTGATTCCCGACTATTCGCTTCTGGGCGCGACGCAACAGAGATACGAACCCAGTAGCGCATTTTTCTGCCGTACGACCATGGGATGCGTTCGGAAGTGTTGCTTCTGCGCCGTGCCGAAGCTGGAACCAGAGTATCGCACTGTCAATGGTTGGCGATCACAGATCAAGCAGGTGCGGTCTGAGTTTGGTGAGCAACGCAACCTCGTGATCCTGGACAACAACGTGCTAGCATGCGACGACGTTTCCGAGATCATCGCCGGCATCAAGGATGAAGGTTTTACACCGGGGACCAAGCTGAACAATCGCTTGCGCTGCGTGGATTTCAACCAAGGTATCGATGCCCGGTTCATCACTGCCGCCACCGCGAAGCAGCTCGCCTCGATCTGCCTCTCACCAGTGCGGCTTGCGTTCGATTACGACGGCGTTGAGCACGCATACCGAAGAGCCGTGGGCTTGCTGGCCGGCCATGGCTTCGATGAGTTCACCAACTACGTTCTGTACAACTACAACGACGATCCTGCCAGCCTGTATCGGCGCATGTCAATTAACCTGGACCTGTCCGAGAAGCACGGGGTGCGGGTCACTGGGTTCCCGATGCGTTACATCCCCACGGACCACGTGAAGCGAGGATATGTCAGCCCGCGATGGCACTGGCGCTACCTGCGTGGCGTTCAGTGTGTGCTGTTGGCGACGCACGGAATCGTTAGCCCCGGGCGGGAGTTCTTCAACGCAGCGTTCGGCTCCGACTACCACCAGTTCCTCGAAATCCTCTCGATGCCGGATCGGTACATCGTCTTCCGGGAGGAATACAAGAATGATGCTGCCGATTGGCGGCGCCGGTTTCGCGGTTTGACGGCGGAAACGAAACGCGAACTTCTCGGCGCACTCGAGTGTATCCACCGCGCACGCGGCGATGAACGACGCTTGCAGCTCCGAAGTCACCGCCGGTTCCGAGAGCTGCTGGAGCATTACTACCCCAAGGGACAAACGCCACGGGGTGCCGTGGGGAACAAGGGAGCGTGACTGGGATTGCACGTTCGGAGCTCCGCCTTCAGGCGGGTGTGCGACAGACCGCGTAAACGCGGAACTCCGAACCTTCATCCCGCCGCCCGCGCTGGGACCTCCTCGAAATTGCCGAGGACATCCGCGACGCCCGCAACCTGCTGCCGGCGAAGTTGGAATCCTTCATGCCCGCGAGGTAGAATTGCACCATGAGCGCCGAAACCCAGGAACTCATCCGCATCTGTGAAGCGTTGCCCGAGAGCAAACGCGCCGAAGTCGCCGATTTCGCGAGGTTCCTTCTCGACCGGCAGGGGGATGAGCGCTGGGAGCAGATTATCGCCGAAGAGAAACCGCGGCCGAAACTTGAAGCATTCATGGAAGCGTCGCGGGCCGAAGGTGGGGAAGAGCCTCTCGACCTGGATCGAATGTGGTCTCGATCGCCTGGGCATGGATCGGTTCACACAACGACTTCGACAATCTCTTCGGCTGAGCATTGGCAGCGCGGGGCCATCCTCTTGCGCCGCTACGCGGCTGGGGCCGCGGCGGCCTGCTGGGGCTGGGGCGCGAGCAGCTTGCGCAGGTCCTGGCGGCTGTGGACGCCGTGGCGGGCGTAGATTCTGAACAACCACCCACCGACCGTGCCGTGGGACAGGCCGATGCGCTTGGCGATCTGCCGTTGACTGAGGTCGGTGTCGAGGAGGAAGCGCGTGATCTGCTCGCGGCGTTTGGACCAGGTGCGGTGGAGGAATTTGTTGTGCTTGCGGCGGGTGGTGTACCAGGCCGGGCGCTGCACTTCCTGGCCGTAGAGAAGGCCGCCCGTGAGGTGGCCGATGAGTTCGTTCCAGCCGCTGCCGTCGAGGCGGCCGTAGTCATGCACGCGGTGGCAGTTCTTGCACGCGAAGCTCGGGGGCTGGGGCGTCCAGGCGTCAGGCGTGCCTGGCGGGCCGACCTTGACGAACGGCGCGACCGGGCCGGGGATCGGGCAGTAGATGCGCTGGGCCAACTGGCCGCAAACGGGGCAGACCCAGCGCCACCCGACAAACTGCATGCTGCATTTGAGCGGGCGATAGATCGGCCGGCGCAGGATCGACTGGCTGAAGTCCTCCGGGATGTGGTCGCACACATGGCGGAACATGGTACACCAGGCGGCATCGTCGATGCGGTCCATGCCGACCCCGGCCGGATCGAGCATGGATTTGGTGTACAGGATGGTGATCTTCCGGCCGCGGATGCCCTGGCTCTGGCGGATGGAAAACTGCCCGCGTTTCATGGCGCGATGCACCATGAGCACGGACGCGCCTAGGTTCCGGGCGATTTCCTGGGGAGTCTGGCCGGGCCAGGCCACGGAGATGGGGCGGCAGAGCCAGGCGAGGTCGCGGGTTTCGAGAACCACCTCGTGTTCCTGGCGGCGGTACATGTGATTCTCGGCATCCCACCAGACGGGATGGTCGGGAACCATGGGGATGCGGTAGGGCGTGAGGCGCTTGTCGTTGGCGCGGACGGCCAGGCACCAGGCGCGGGGCGGGGCCTGAAGCAGGCGCGTGCGGCGGCGGGCGCCGGGCGGCCAGCTCGTCGGGATTGGCTTGCAGGATGGGTTCGACTTTGGCCCAGGCGGCGGCGATGGCTTTTTCGATGTCGGGGTTCATGGGGGGGGGGAGAGCGGATAGTGGAGAGCAGATAGCAGATAGTGCGGCCGTCGCCGGGACGCGGGGCGAACGGAATGCGGCCGTCCGTATTATCCGGGAGGGTTGCGCAGATGGAGCTTCTCGGGCGCAACAGCGCGAACGGTGATGGTTGGCGTGGAGGCGTAAGGGCGGGAAGCGGATGGGGTTGGGTGAGTCGATCAGGGTTTGGCGGGAATGGTGCAGGGCGGAATGCGCAACATGGACGGCAGATTTTGGATTTGAGATTTGAGATTTGAGATTCCGCAGTCGCTCCGCGGCTGGGGCAGACCGCGTAAACGCGGAACTCCGAACTGGCACTCCGAACCTCATCCCTTCTTCAGCAGCGCCTGCACATCCACCGGCTTGCCGCCACGCCCCAGGGACACGTTGATGGCATGCCCGATGAGGATGGCCTGCACCGCCTGTTCCAACGGCGCCTGGCGCTCCGTCAGCGGCGCATCAAACGGGCGAGCGAAAAAGTCGCGCTGGATGGCCGGGTCGGCGCCGCCGTGCTCGCCATCCTCCTTGTCCACCTCGAGGCCCTTCATCCCATCCTTGAAGCTGAACAGCGTGAGCTGCTGGCGGGCCATTTGCTCCAGCCCATGCACGACGCTTCCGCCGCCCGCCCAGCGCGTGTCGTGGACTTCCTTGAGCTCAAGCCTGCCGTCAGTGCCCTCGACCTGAATGTCCCAACCCTCGTAGCTGGCGAACGCCGTGAGGCTGTAGATGACGCGCACGCCGTTCTTGTAGGTGTAGACGACGCCGAGCTGGTCCTCGATGTCGATCTCGCGATCGAATACGCAGCCATCGCGCATGTAGCCATCAGCCTTCTCGGCATCCTTGTACAGCCGGCGCACGCGCGGCTCTTTCCACATGTCCACGTAGAACGGGCATTGCCCGCTGTGCCGGCAGCCTTCGCACCGCTTGCCGCGCATCTTGCCATTGCGGCCATAGAACATCAGCCCGCCTTGTGCCGCCAGCGTTTCCGGCAGAGACCCCACCAGCCAGTTGAGCGTGTCGAAGTGATGTGATGCCTTGTGGATCTGCAGACCGCCCGAGTTGGCCTTCACCCGGTGCCAGCGCCGGAAATAATCCGCGCCGTGGCGGCGATCGAGGTTCTCGTGAAAGTTGATCGACTTGATCTGCCCGACGGCCCCCTGATCCAGCAGCCGTTTGAACTGCGAGATCGACGGGCCATAGCGCATGTTGTGCGTCACGAAGCATTCGCCGCCCGATCGCTTGTACCTGCGCGCGGCAGATAAGATTCGGCGGCACTGCTCGCCATTGACGCACAGCGGCTTTTCGCTGATGGCCCGCTTGCCGGCCGCGAGCGTCTGCTCGATGTACTGCGCGTGCGTGCAGTCCTTGCTGGCGACGACCACCGCATCGGGCTGGCACTCGCGCAGCATCTTCGAGAAATCAGCATAGACGGGCAGATCCGCCTCCAGCAGTTCACGGGCGGCCGCCAGCCTCAGCGGGTTGTGATCGAAAAGCCCGACAAGCTGGCAGTGCTCCTGGTACTGGCGCAGAAGCGGGCGGGCAAACATGTAAATTCCGCGCGAACCCGTCCCGGCCACCACATAACGTCTGGGTTTGGGCATGAGCTAGACTCCAATCCTTGTTGGCTACGCTTGACGAAGGTATCCGTTGGAGCGATTGGCTGCAACAGCGCGGCATTCCCGGCATCGGCCCATCGCCGGGCTCGCTTCTGTCTGATAATTCATTGTATTTCAAGAGGTTAGCCGCCGACAGCGGCAGGGCGTCTTGCGAACCGCTCCCATGTGCCCGGCGTACCGCTGGGGGCGCAACTTTGTCGGCGGGGCACCTTGACAAACCGTGGGCGCCAGCGTCAAACTCCCCGCCCCGCCTTGGCGGGAGAAGATGCTCGCGCGTTCCTCGACGGTCAAGGTTTCTTACCGGTCGGCCGATAGCAACGACGGACAGGCACCTATACTCAGGATGAAATGGCCAAGAGCAACGGAAAAATACTCGTGATCGTTGAGTCGCCCGCCAAGGCCAAGACGATCAACAAATATCTCGGCAGCGGCTACGTCGTGAAAGCCAGCATGGGCCACGTGCGCGATCTGCCCTCCAAGGGGATGGGGGTCGATCTGGAGACCTTCGAGCCCCAGTACGTCGTTATCGAAGAGCGCGGCAAACTCAAGGTCGTCAGCGATCTGAAGAAGCTGGCCAAGGACGCTCCCGAAGTCTTTCTGGCGACCGACCTGGACCGTGAAGGCGAAGCCATCGCGTGGCATTTGAAGGAAGCCCTGGCCGTTCCCGATGCCAAGACCCGGCGCGTGATCTTCAATGCCATCACCCGAAGCGAAATCCAGAAGGCGTTCGCGCACCCGCAGGCAATCGATATCGACCGCGTGAATGCTCAGCAGGCCCGGCGGATTCTCGACCGCATCGTCGGCTATGAAATCTCCCCGCTGCTCTGGCGCAAGGTCGCCCGCGGGCTGAGCGCCGGCCGGGTGCAGAGCGTGGCCGTGCGGCTGATCGTCGAGCGCGAGCGCGAGATCGAGGCGTTTGTTCCAAGCGAGTTCTGGAAGATCGCCGGCGTCTTCACCACCGACGCCGGCCGCGTGCCCCAGCTTGCCGGCGGGTGGCGCGATTTCCTGACCAACACCGGCAACGGTGAGCGCACCAAGGCCGAACGCGAAAAGTGGCTGGCGCAGAACGGCGCGTTCCTGGCCGAACTGGCCGAGCTGAATGGAAAGAAATTCGAAGCCTCCGATCGCGCGGCCGCCCGACAGGCCGCCGAGGCCATCGGATTCGTCGTGGATAAAGAGGATGCCCTTGAGGATGCCGAGGCCAAAGGCCCCGCGCGGAATCTCGTGAAACTGCACGGCCACGTGGCGGGCGCGCCAACGTTCAGCGTCGGCGGCATCGAGCGAAGCGCGTCGCGGTGAAGCCGCCAGCGCCCTTCATCACCAGCACCCTGCAACAGGCCGCATCCAGCCGGCTCAGCTTCGGCGCCCAGCGTACCATGCGCATCGCCCAGACGCTCTACGAGGCCGGCCACATCACCTACATGCGAACCGACTCGACCAACCTGTCGGGTGATTCGGTGAAGATGGCGCGCGATCACATTTCGCAGCACCTACGGCCAGCAGTACGTCCCTGACAAGCCCAACACCTTCGTCTCATCCAACAAGAGCGCGCAGGAGGCGCACGAGGCGATCCACCCGACCGACCTGGCGCTCACCCCCGAGGCCGCGCGAGGACAGCTTGCCCCCGATGAAGCCAAGCTCTATCAACTGATCTACAACCGCTTCGTCGCGTGCCAGATGCCGCCGGCGGTATTTGATCAGACGACGGTGAGCATCGCCGCCGCTTTGGCTGGCGGCGGCACAGCGATCTTCCGCGCTACCGGCCGCAAGCTCGTATTCGACGGCTTCATGCGCGTGACGGGCGTCAGCAGCGAGGACCCGCTCCTGCCGGCGCTGGACGAGAAGCAGCCGGTCTATCCGATCCAGATCGACCCGACCCAGCACTTCACGCAGCCGCCGCCGCGTTACAGCGAGGCGAGCCTGGTGAAAGAACTGGAGCGGCTCGGCATTGGCCGGCCATCCACCTACGCCAGCATCATTCAGACCATCCAGGACCGCGAATATGTGACTCAGAAAGAGCGGCGGTTCTACGCCACCATGCTCGGATCGATCGTCACCGACAAGCTGATCCAGGGCTTCCCCGAGATCATGGACGTGCGCTTCACGGCCGAGATGGAGCTGAAGCTCGACCAGATCGAGGAGCAGCATCTCGACTGGGTCAAGCTCCTGCGCGAATTCTACGGGCCGTTCCATAAGGACGTGGAAGGGGCACTGGGCAAGCTCGATCATGCCGGCGGAACGCCCTCGGAATACAAGTGCGAGAAGTGCGGCGGCCCGATGGTCTACCGCATCAGCAAGAACGGCTTCTTCCTGGCCTGCGCCAACCGCGAGTGCAGCGCGACACGGCCCGTCGATGAGCAGGGCAAGCCCACCGTGCGCGAAGTGAGCCAGTACAAGTGCCCCAAGTGCGGGCGCGAGATGATCCGCCGCAAGGGCCGATTCGGCGAGTTCCTTGGCTGCGCCGGCTATTCCATCAAGAATGAAAAGGGCGAGCCGGTCTGCGCCACCATCATCAACCTCGACAAGCAGGGCAACCCCATGCCCCCCAAGGCCAAGCCAATCCCGACGCACGTCAATTGCGAAAAATGCGGCGGGATGATGGTGCTGCGGGATGGCAAGCGCGGCCCGTGGCTCGGGTGCGCCGCTTTTCCCAAGTGCCGTACCATCAAGACGCTCGGCAAGCTCTCCGACGAACAGCGCAAGCAGATCGACGAACTGGTGCCATTGCTCAAGCAGGAGACGGCCGAAGCCCAGGCGGCGGTGGCCAAGCTCACGGGGGCAGCGCCGAGCAACAACGGCAAGACCGGCCCCATCGCCACCGACATCGACTGCGACGAGTGCGGCAAGCCGATGGTGATCCGCATGGGCCGGCGCGGGCGGTTCATGGGCTGCTCCGGCTACCCCAAGTGCAAGAACACGGCCGAAGTGCCGGCGAAGCTCACTGAGGAGCTTGGGCTCAACGGCAATAGCGAGACGCCGAAATCCCCCGAGCCAAAGGCAGAGCCCGAGCCGGCGGAGACGCCCGAGACGTGAGCACAGAACGGGCCGCCGTGCTGACTGGAGGGTTCCTTGCCTATTGCCCGTCTGGGGACTCGGTGCCAGGCGTCAAGAACTCCAACCATATCCAAATATCCAGAAGAGGCGATTGAATTTACTGATGAGTTCAGTAGAATGCCCGTACCCTCGCGGGTATCGAACCTGATGCGACTGGGTGTATGCCGTTTGCCAGAGGATCGAGCGTCGGCTCGTCGTTGCGGCGATGGCGGAACTGGCAGACGCGCGGGGTTTTCACCCCCGTGACACCTAATCGTGTCGTGCGGGTTCGAGTCCCGCTCGCCGCAACATTTTTCAACTTGACAATCGGCAGATCGTAGCCGATGATAACGGTACGATTAGGTGTCACGGGCGACAAGCCCCACAGTACGCCGAACGCCGCAGTGAAAATGCGGCGTTCTTGATTGCGCGATTTCAAAGGGTGCCTTTTTGCTTGAAGCGATGTGGGTCTCGCTGCAGAATAGGGCCATGGGCTTCGCAGCGCTAACTCAGATTACTCGGAAAGCGTCAGACAAGCGGCGCATCGCCTCTCGGGTCATCGCCGAGCCATCGCTACTGCCGCAAGTCATGGCCGGCCTCGCTTCAGCGAAAGCCGCCATCAAATTCGGCTGCGCCAAAGTCCTGCTCATCATCAGCGAGGAAGACCCCCAGCTCCTCTATCCGCAGTGGGACCTCTTCGCCTCACAACTCGAGAGCGACAACCAGATCATCCGCTGGGGCGCGATCCGCATCATCGGCAATCTGGCGCAGGTCGATCACGACAATCGATTTGAGGCGATCTTCAAGACCTACTTCGCCCCGATCCGCGGCCCCGTCATGATCACGGCAGCCAATATCATCGGCGCTTCACCCGCCATCGTTGCGGCCAAGCCGCACCTCGCCGGCAGGATCGCCGCCGTAGTCTTGAAGGTGGAGCAGGCCGAATACGCCACGGCCGAATGCCGCAACGTCGCCATCGGCCACGCGATCACCGCATTCGGCAAGCTGTTCGACAGGATCACAGACCCCGCGCCGATTCTCGCGTTTGTCCATCGCCAGCTTGGCAATTCCCGCAACGCCGTGCGGGTCAAAGCACAGAAATTCCTGCGCAAACACGCGCCGGAGCACGCGATCACGGCAGCGCCAGCACGCGCACCTCGATCTCCTTCACGTCGGCCAGCGCCTTCTTGACCTCATTGGGGTCGGCCTTCCCCTGGTGATACGGATACAGGATCTTCGGCTTGAACGCCCTGGCCGCTTCGGCCGCATCCTGCGGCGTCATCGTGTACGGCAGGTTGATCGGCAGAAAGGCGATGTCGATATCCTTCAGCGCCTTCATCTCCGCCGTAGGTTCGGTGTCGCCGGCCACATAGACGCGCTTGTCGCCGAACGTGAGGACATAGCCGTTGTCCTTGCGGTCCTTGGGATGGAACCTCTGCCGGTCGGCCGCGATGTTGTACGCCGGGACCGCCTCAAGCTTGATATCGAGCACGTCCTTGGTCTGGCCGATCTCGATCACTTGGCCGAAACCGGCCGACTTCACCGAGCTGGCGTTCATATAGACGACCGTGTCAGCCTTCTTGATCGTTGCGATGACCTTGGGGTTGAGATGGTCGCCATGCTCGTGCGTGATCAAGATGGCGTCGGCCTTCGGCAGGTTCGCCCAGTCCGAGTTGCCGGACGGATCGACGTAATACTGCTTACCCTTGAACTCAAAGCGCAACGAGCCATGGTTGAGCGGCTCGACGGCCAAATCGCCTCCACTGGTCTTCTCGGTATCGATGTGTCTGCCGCCGGCTTGCTGCGCCATCGAGAGGCCCACCGGCAGGAGCACCGCCACCACGGCCACGGACCACAACGCATTCATGGCAACTCCTCTGTTCTCCACAACGTCGATCTACCGAACCCGATTGTCGCCGGGACATCTTAGCGATTGACAATCATACTACGCAACGCTACGGTCTTTAAAGACTTGGTGCGATGCTCTGCCGGTCTTCATTATTACCATGCCTTCCGCGAAAAACGATCCAGTCCAGCGCGCCGCGGCGATCCTTGGCTATACCTTCAAGAACCCCCAGCTCTTGAAGGAATCCCTGACGCACGCCTCCATCGCCGACAGCCGGCTGTCCAGCAACGAGCGCATGGAGTTCCTCGGCGATGCCGTGCTCGACCTCATCATCTGCGAGGCGCTCTACCTGCGCTTTCCCGAATTTCTCGAGGGCGATTTGACCAAGATCAAGTCGGCCGTGGTCTCGCGCCGCACGTGCGCTGATGTCTCCAACGAGACCGGCCTGACCGGCCTGCTCATCACCGGCAAGGGCGTGGGCGGCGGCGCCGCCCTGCCCAGCTCGCTGGCCGCGGCTGTCTATGAATTGATCGTCGCGGCCATTTATCTCGACGGCGGTTTTGAAGCCGTCAAGGAATACATCCTGCGGACGATGGGCCCCAAGATCGAGGAGATCGCCCGCACGGTCAACGAGCAGAACTACAAGGCCATCCTCCAGCAGTATGCGCAGAAGAGCATGAGCGCCACGCCCAACTACCAGTTGCTCGACGAGAAGGGCCCCGATCACAGTAAATGCTTCGAGGTGTGCGTGGTGATCGACGGCCGGCGGTTTGCATCCGCCTGGGGGCCCAACAAGAAGATGGCCGAACAGAAGGCGGCGCTGCTGGCGCTGGAAGAGCTGGGGCTGATGGACGGCAAGGAGATCGACCGCGTGCTGGATGAGATTGTCGATACGGATGTCGACTCCTGAAGCAGTCGTGGCACCTGCGACCCTCCGCCGTGCGAAGACTGCGGCCGGGGCGTGGCACGAGCGGCCCTCCGCCGTGCGAAGAAGACCGCGGCCGGGGCGTGGCACGAGCGGCCCTCCGCCGTGCGGAAGACCGCGGCCGGGGCGGCCACGCTCCACCATCACCCGATCTTCTCCATCCCTCCCATATATCCCCTGAGCACCTCGGGCACTGTCACGCTTCCATCCGCGTTCTGATAATTCTCCAGGATGGCGATGAGCATGCGCGGGCACGCGATGGCCGTGTCATTGAGCGTATAGCAGAACACGGGTGCGCCTTTGCCGCCGGCCGGGCGGTAACGCAGGTTCAGCCGCCGCGCCTGAAAATCCCGCAGCGCGCTGCAACTGTGCGTCTCGCCATATCCGTTGCGGCTGGGCATCCAGGTTTCGATATCATACATGCGCCACTTGCCCTGGCCCATGTCGCCGGTGCAGTTCCGCACCACGCGGTAGGGCAGCTTCATCCCCTGCACCACCGCCTCGCTGTTGGCCAGGATTTCCTCGTGTACGGCGATATGTTCGGCATCGTCGGCCTTGTGGACGACCACCTGCTCGACCTTGTCGAACTGGTGTACGCGATACAGCCCCGCCGTGTCCTTGCCCGCAGCGCCGGCCTCGCGGCGGAAACAGGTCGATGTGGCGCACATGCGCTTGGGAAGCTCTTCCTCCTTGAGGATCTCGTTGCCGTAATAACTGGCCAGCGCCACTTCGCTTGTGCCCACGAGCACCGTCGTATCCTGCGTGATATATGCCTGGTCGCGGCCGGCCGGGAAATAGCCGGTGCCGACCATGCAGGCCTCCGTTACCAGCACCGGCACGACGAACGGCTCGAAGCCGCGCGCCACGACCAGGTCCTGAGCGTATCGCAGCACCGCTTCGTACAGCATCGCGCCCTGGCCGCGCACGACATAGCTCCGCGAGCCCGCCAGCTTCACCCCTCGCTCGAAATCCAGGATTCCCAGCTCCTGCCCCAGCTTGATGTGGTCCTTGCGTCCGTCGCCCAGCGGCAGCGGTGGCCGCTGGGGATCCGCCCAGGTCCGCACCACGGCATTCTCCCGCTCGTCGGCGCCCACCGGCCAGATCGGGTCGGGAATGGCCGGAAGCTGAAGCATGATCTGCGCCGCTTCGGCCTCGGCCTTGGCCTGATCATCGGCGAGGGACGCGAGCTGCTGCTTGATCTCGTTCGTGCGCTTCAGCACGCTCTCCAACTCCGGGCTGCTGCCCCCTTTGAGTTGCCGCTTGAGCTGGCCCACCTGCTCGCCCAGCTTCTTCTGCTCAGCCCGGATATTGTCCGCCTGGAGCTGCGACGCCCGCCTTCGCTCATCCGTTGCCAGCCACGCATCCACCAACTCGGGGCTGCCGACGCGCTTGATGCGCGTGGCATGTTTGACGGCCTCGGGGTTCTCGCGGATCAGTTTCGGGTCGAGCATGGTTCCTTTCGTCGCCGCAACGCGGTTTCTTTTATCAGAATTGGCCGCGTTCGTGTAGTGAGTGCCGCCAGTTGACGTGGAGCGTGCCGCCCCCGGCCGCAGTCTGCGACGTGGAGCGTGCCGCCCCCCGGCCGCGGTCTGTGACGTGGAGCGTGCCGCCCCCGGCCGCGGTCTGTGACGTGGAGCGTGCCGCCTCGGCCGCGGTCTGCGACGTGGAGCGTGCCGCCTCGGCCGCGGTCTGCGACGTGGAGCGTGCCGCCCCCGGCCGCAGTCTGTGACGTGGAGCGTGCCGCCTCGGCCGCAGTCTGCGACGTGGAGCGTGCCGCCTCGGCCGCGGTCTGCGACGTGGAGCGTGCCGCCCCCGGCCGCAGTCTGTGACGTGGAGCGTGCCGCCCTCGGCCGCGGTCTGTGACGTGGAGCGTGCCGCCCCCGGCCGCGGTCTGCGACGTGGAGCGTGCCGCCCCCGGCCGCAGTCTGTGACGTGGAGCGTGCCGCCCCCGGCCGCAGTCTGTGACGTGGAGCGTGCCGCCCTCGGCCGCGGTCTGTGACGTGGAGCGTGCCGCCCCCGGCCGCGGTCTGCGACGTGGAGCGTGCCGCCCTCGGCCGCGGTCTGTGACGTGGAGCGTGCCGCCTCGGCCGCAGTCTGCGACGTGGAGCGTGCCGCCCCCCGGCCGCGGTCTGTGACGTGGAGCGTGCCGCCCTCGGCCGCGGTCTGTGACGTGGAGCGTGCCGCCCCCGGCCGCAGTCTGCGACGTGGAGCGTGCCGCCCCCGGCCGCGGTCTGCGACGTGGAGCGTGCCGCCTCGGCCGCAGTCTTCTCCGCACGGCGGGGGCCGCTCGTGCCACCCAACTCAACAATTCGCCAATTCGCTGCGGTTCAGTCCGTATTTGACATCCCCCTCCCCCTTCGCTACCGTTTTGACCTTTCTTCGGCCCCGCCGGTTGGCTCCGGCGTATGATGAGGGTGCCTTCCATGACGACCATGACCAGTGTGCGGCCGCCTGCTGGCGGCGAACCTATCACCATTTCCGACGGCAAGCTGACCGTGCCTGCGCGCCCGTTGTGCCGTATATTGAAGGCGACGGCACCGGCCCGGACATCTGGCGGGCCAGCCAGCGCGTCTTCGATGCCGCCGTCAAGGCCGCCTACCATGGCCAGCGCGAGATCAAGTGGGTGGAGGTCTACGCCGGCGAGAAGTGCTTCAAGCAGTTCGGCACATGGCTGCCCGATCAGACGGTCGAAGCGTTCATGGACTACATGGTCGGCATCAAAGGCCCGCTGACAACGCCGATCGGCGGCGGCATCCGCTCGCTGAATGTCGCGCTGCGGCAGATGCTCGACCTCTATGTCTGCCTTCGCCCCGTGCGCTATTTCAAGGGCGTGCCGTCGCCGGTGAAGGCGCCCGAGAAAGTCAACATGGTGATCTTCCGAGAGAACACCGAGGACATCTATGCCGGTATCGAGTGGCCGGCCGGCAGCCCCGAGGCCGAGCAGGTGCTGGCGTTTCTCAGCAAGCAGTTCCCCACCGTCTTCAAGAGGATCCGTTTCGGCACATTCGCCGCAGCAGCGAAATGGCTGGAGCAAACCCATTCCCAGGATGAGCCGAAAGTCGAGATCGGCATCGGCATCAAGCCCATGAGCCGGCTCGGCTCCGAGCGGCTCATTCGCGCCGCCATCGACTACGCCCTGCAGCACAAGCGCAAGAGCGTCACGCTAGTCCACAAGGGCAACATCATGAAGTACACCGAGGGCAGCTTCCGCGACTGGGGCTATGCCCTGGCCAAGCGCGACTACGGCGGCGTCGAGATCAATGGCGGCCCGTGGATGCGGCTTCCGGGCGGAGTCGTCATCAAGGATGCCATCGCCGACATCACGCTTCAGCAGGTGCTGACCCGGCCGGAGGAGTTTGACGTCATCGCCACCCCGAACCTCAACGGCGACTATCTCTCCGACGCCCTGGCCGCCCAGGTGGGCGGGATCGGCATCGCGCCCGGCGGGAATATCAACTACGTATCCGGCCACGCCGTCTTCGAAGCCACTCACGGCACCGCGCCCAAGTACGCCAACCAGGACAAGGTCAACCCCGGCAGCGTGATCCTCTCCGGCGTCATGATGCTTCAGTACATGGGATGGCCCGAGGCCGCGGATCTGATTGTCGCGAGCCTGGAGGCGACCATCGCCGCCAAGACCGTGACGTATGACTTCGCGCGGCAGATGAGCGGCGCCCGCGAGGTGAAGTGCAGCGCCTTCGCCGATGAGATGATCAAGCGAATGGGGAAGTAGAGTTTCCGCAGTCCATCTGAAGCGGAAGCGTCAGCGCCCGCCCCAAACCTGGGCGGGCGCTGACGCTTCCGCTTCAGACGTCTCCCGAAAACGCCAAACCGCAGGCGGCCGTTTTCGCCCGACGGCCGCCTGCGGCTAATCCACTTCCGGGATTTCGGCGCCCAATCGACCGGGCTTCGCGCCCGCGACGCTCGAACACTCCGCTCAGAACGTCGGCCCCACGCACTATCTCTGCGGTATTATTCCACGGCTTCGCCCGATAATAAAGCTCAACCGTTGGAAAAACGACCACCAGCCGAGCGGGCTCACGTGGAACTCCGGCTTCCCGGTGGACTTCTATCTCGGCCGCACTTCCCCGCTGTTCATCATGCTCACCAGCGCGTTGTCCTCCGGGCGCAGGGGCAGTTCGACCACGCCGTGAATGCGCGAGGAATGCCAGATGGCGTAGATGATCTCGGTGCCGTTGAGGGCGCTGGCGGCCGCCACCTCGCTGTCCTTGCCGGCGCGGGTGCTGCTCACGAAGTCGGCGATGCAGCGCTCGGTGTAGCCGGGGCCGTGACAGTGCTCGCCATCGGTGTCGACGTACTCCCAGTCCTTCTTGCCGAAGGCGCGATAGCGCAGGTGCTTGCCCTTGGCGGCCGGGTCGGCGGGGCCCATTTCTATGAGGCCATCCGTGCCGATCGCGCGGTTATGCGCGCCGACAAGGCTTGTGCATCGGCCGGTCGCGCAAAAGCCCTGCACGCCGTTCTCGTATTCCCAGGTGGCCATGGCGGTGTTCTCGTTGTGCGTGTCGAAGACCACCTCCCATTTTGAGTAGTCGACCTGGCCCATCGCCCATTTGGCCTTGGTGCAGCCGGCCAGGTAGCCGCAGAGATCGAAGTTGTGCGAGCCGTACTCGAACATGTTGGCAAAGCCGAACTCGACGCGCACGAGCTTGCCGATCGCTCCCTCCTCGATCAGCTTGCGGGCCAGGCGGAACGGCTTGCCGTAGCGCCGCTGATGGTGGAAGGCGAGCTTGACGTCGTTCTGCACGGCCGCGGCCACCATGCGCTTGCACTCGCCCCAGGTGTTGGCCATGGGCTTTTCGCAGAAAATGCCCTTGGGCCGGTACTTGGCTGTGTCGATCACGATCTGCGCGTGGACATCCGGCCAGGTGGCGACGCTGACGATGTCGAGCTTCTCCTTGGCCAGCATCTCATGGTAATCCGTATACACGCCATTGGCGGGGATGTCATACAGCTTGGCAAATGCGGCCGCTCGCTCGCGATAGAGATCGCAGCATGCGACAAGCTGCACCTCGCCCTTGGGCAGCGCGCGATAGGCGACGGCGTGATGATGCGCCATGCCATAGCCGAGCGGGCCGGGCTTGTTGTTCTCGTCCGTCTTGGGACCGGTGCCGATGAATCCGACGCGAAGTGTCATGTGTTCTCCAGAAAATATCAGTTGTCAGTTGTCAATTGACGCAATGACTCTACCGATCGTCGGGCTTGGATGGAAGGACTGGGGTGGCATGCTCACGCTGGCCGCGAGAGACGTCATTTGCCGAGCGGGCCTGATCGGCCGGCGTGGGCATGCGCGTTGGCGCCGCGTTGTCGCATACCCCATCAGCTGCGACGAGCGATCTGCTGATACGTAGCCCGCCCCACGACAACGAACGAGATGCCTTCGACAGCCATATGAGCCAGCGCCGCCTCGGGTACCACCGTATCGCCGTTGGCCCAGGTCTTGAACGCGAACCGCCCGGCCAGGTAACCGAGAGCCCGGCGCTCCGCCTGCGGATCATCGAAGCGAATCCGAATCATGCTCTCATCCTATGCCTCTCGTGCGTTGATCGCAACGGCAATCAGCTCAGGCAATCACCTCATCCCCCCTCAATCAACTTCTGCACCGCCGCCCTCTTCTTCGGATTGTGGAAATACAGATACACGCGCGTCGAGTCGATCCCGTGGCACGCCGCGCAGATTTGCCGATCCACGTCCGGCCGCAGCATCGGCTTGAGCGCGCTCGACATGCGCCTTGGGCTGCCGGCCGGCCAGTTCGCGCTCGCTCAGTTCCCGGCCATGGCCCATGTGACACGTGACGCAGGTGATCTGGTCGATGGCCGCCAGCTTCTTCTGAAGCTCTGTCGGCTGCGTGGTCACATCCGTCAGCTTCTTGATGGCCGTCTCGGGGTGGCGGAACATGGTGGGGGGCTTGGCGCCGCCGCCGTCGCTGTGGCAGCCGAGGCAGAGCTTCTCCGACTCGGTATGCCCGCGCTGGTCGTATTTGGCCGACCAGAGCAGCTTGCGGCCGCTGCCCTCGACCGCGTGCGCGGCGTGGCATGGGCTGCACGCGCGCTGCTGCGTCTTCTGCGGGTCGATGTATTCCCGGCCGTGCATGCTCTTTTCGATCTGACGCTGATCGGCGTGACACGCGATGCACAATTCCGACTCGCTGGCCATCACGCCGCGCAGCAAATACTTCGGCGCGACCTGATGCGGGTCGTGGCACGTGCGGCACGCCATCGTATCCGGCGTGCCCGACTTGGCGCTTGGGAACAGCGGCAGGCTGCCGGGGATGTCACCCCGCAAGATACTTTGCGCCACCTGCGCCGGATGCAGCATCGCGCCCTTGTGGATTGTCGCATTGGCGGCGACGAACCCATTGGTCGTATGGCACCCCACGCACACCGCATCGCCGCCGCGCTGGCCCGCTGCCGGCGCGGCCGCCCAGAGCTGCCTGGCCGGGTCGTTGCTGTGCGGCCGGTGGCAGGTCACGCACAGCCCGCCCTCGGCCGTCATCCCCGCCGGCCAGCTCTTGCCGCCCTGGCGAATGTCGTGCGGGCCGCTGGCGATCTTCTGCTGCGCTGGGTGGCATTGGATGCACAGCCCCGTCGGGTCGCTGCTACGCAGCAGGTCCTTCGACTGCTTGCTGCTGGCGTGCGGATCGTGACACGTCGCGCACGACATCACGCCATCCGTCACCCGATGCGAGGCCGCGTCAAACAGCGGCAAATCGCCGGCCGGCCGCGTCGTCGGATGCGCTGAAGCCGTCGGGTGGTTGAAGCTGAATGCCGGATGCTTCTCCGCCATTCCGCCGGCGCGGTGGCAGTCGATGCACAGGCCGTCAGTATCCTTCGGCGTCGAGTTCGTCGCAATCCACATCGCGGGGCCCTTGGCCTGGTGTACCGTGTGGCAGAACCCGCACTTGCCCGACTCGCTCGCCTCGTGGCCGCGCGCGTTCTTCACCTTCTGCCCGGCGAAATCATGCGCCCCGGCCAGCGACCGCGCCTTATCCGAGTGGCAGCTTGCGCACAGATCATCCCCGGTTGTCCGCAGGTAATTCGGGCGCTTGGTCTCATGCGGGTTGTGACAACTCAGGCACGCCACCGACTTCTTCAGCGGGTCCTCCTTGGATGGATACAGCGCCAGTTTCGCGTCGCCGGCCATCCGGGCCGGATCGATCTGGCTGGGGTGGCTGAACGGCTGGCCCGTGTGTTTCGACGCCACCTTGCCATCGGCATGGCACGTCGTGCAAAGCCCCTGCGGGTTGCCGTCCCGCGGCGTGAGCTGCCGTGCATACGAGTGGAACGTATGGCACGCGCCGCACGGGCCCGATTGCGCGCTGCTCATCCCCTTGGCGTTCAGCTCACCGGGCGCGCTCTTGCGAAGATCGTGCGAAGTCCCCGCCATGGCCGCGCGGTCCTCGTGACAGTGGATGCACAGCCTGCTGTCCTGCAGCGTGTCGGCCAGCATCGCCTTGCCCGACTGGCCATTGTGTACCTTGTGACACGACAGGCAGATCAGCGTCCCATCGCTGCCGATGCGCGTGCCGAGCTGCTTGATCGCCAGCCGCTGCGAGTCATTCCGCAGCGGCGGGTTCTGCGGGTGCTCGTGCCCATCCGCGCGCCATTGCCCGCCGCGCATCTGCTCGTGACACGTCACGCACAGCTCGCTGTTGTCCGCGCCCAAGACCAGCAGGTGATCCGTCTTCGATCCATGTGCGGTGTGGCACGTCTGGCAGACGATCTGCTTGCGGTCGCGCCCCGCGTGCGAACCGGCCGCCGCCAGCGTCGGCGATATCTCCTGCTTCATCGCCAACAGCGGATGCGTGCCGTTCTGCGGACCCTGCGACTTGTCGGTATGGCACGACTTGCACAGCTCGCCGTTCTCGTTGCTCACCCGCAGGAACACCACGTCGCGCAGCGTGCTTCCGCCTGCCTGAGCGTGCGCTGTGTGGCACGTGCGGCACGCCAGCTTGCCATCTTCCAAGGGAAGCTGCTGCGGCACCTTCATATCCTTCGGCGGCGCCATGCCCGTCTTGTGCCCATGCTCTTTCCACGTGATCTTCCGCGAGTCGGCCACGGAGCCGTCGTGGCAGCCCAGGCACGTCTCCGATTCCGTCACCACCGGCTTAGGCGGCCGATCCATCAGCGTGGCCGCGCCGGGCTTGGTGAAGCCCTCCATCCATTCCAGGTGGCACACCGCGCAGTCTTTTCCGCTGTTCTGCTGCGCCAGCGCCACCGAGGCGCAGAATGCGACTGCGAGCGACAACGCCCAATATGAGATCTGAGATTTGAAATCCGAGATCACCTGGCTCCCCCCGTGATCGACACCCCCGCCACCCGATTCTGCTTCAATTCCACCACATACAATCGCCCCGTCTTGTCCAGGCACATGCCCATCGGGTGCGCAAACTTCAGCGGCCGGCCATCCTTGTCCGTCAGCACGCCTTCCAGCGATCCGCGCTCCGAGAAGACCTGCACCACGCCCAGCGTCGAGTCGCCCACGAACAGCCGCCCGCGCCCATCGGCCGCGATCCCCTTGGGCCGATAGACCTGCCCCAGTTCCACGCCCCACTTGCCGATCTGTCCGCCCCAGCGGTCCTCGCTGGTCAGCCGCTGCACGCGCGCCCGATGGCCTCGGTCACATACACGCAGTTCTCCGTCCCGATGCAGAGCATGAACGGATACTGGAACTGTCCGATGGCCGCTCCGTTCTCGCCCAGCGCGATCCATTTGCGCGTCGTGTTGTCGCGCGCCAGAATCCGATGATGCCCGTTATCGACGACGTACGTGCGCTTGCCGTCCGCCGTCACGGCAATGGCTGTCGGATCGGCCGGGCCGACCGTGTCCACCTGCAGCGGGCAGAGCGACAGCACCTCTTTGCCGTCCGCATTGAGCGCGTGAATCGCGTGGTTGCCGGTGTCGGCGATCCAGAGCTGGTCCTTGCTGTCCACCGACACGCCCACCGGCCGGCTGAGCTTGCGACTGCCGACCTCAGCGATCGTCTCTTCGAGCTTGCCGTCGGCCGAGAATCGCAGCACGCGGTCATTCGCGCCATCCGCCACAAACACTCGCCCCTTGCTGTCCACCGCGACATCGGTGGGCATGTGCATCGCCTGCCCCTCCGGCGCGGCGATGGTCCGCACGACCCGCGCCGCGATGCGCTTGTCCGCCGGAATGGGCTCGCCCGCGCCACACCACGCGCCCATCAACAGCACGCACATCAGCAGTCCGGGTGCCATGCCCACGCCCGGCGCTGTCGATCTTGTCTTGCCGCAAGGGCCTGATCGCCGGGCGTGGGCATGCGGCTGGGCATCCGACGTGCGTCCGACGAGCATGCCCACGCCGGCCGAATCCAACTCCTGCGGCGAATGCAGATCTCTCGCGGCCGGCATGCCACCCGGATGTTGTCGATCATCTTGCATCGGGCTTCCTCAGGATTGTGGGAATATGGAACGTCCCGCCCTCGCGAATGCTCTGCATGGCCTTGGCCACTTCGAGCTGCTGCAGCGTCTGGGCTCGCGTGGGTGAATACCCCGCCGCCTCGAAGTCCACCGCCGATTTCCCATCGTGGCATCCCACGCAGGACACCGGCGTCTTCAATGTCCTGTGCAACTCGCGCTCTCTTTCACGTAGCCCGCTGGCCATCGCCGCCATTTCCTTCGCCCGCGCCAGGTACTCCCCATCCCGCTGCTCTCTCGCCAGCTTCGCCCCATACTCGCCGCGCATGTGATTCGGCATGTCCTCAATGAGCCGCGCCACGGCCCGCCTCCACACCGGGCTGCCCGGCTCGCTGGTCTGAAATTGCAGCAGCAGGTCGCGAATGGAACTGTCCGTCGGCGCCGCCTTCAAGGCGTCAGTCAACGCAGCCACAAACACCTTCTGTGCCACCTGCGGGGTCTTCTGAATCTGCTCCTGTTGCGCTTCCAGATATTTCATCAGCCGCAGCAGCGCCGGCGTATCCTGCGCTTTGCCGCTCTCGGTGCCGACCCACACCAGCTTCGCGCCTGCGCTGCCGGCGGTGCTTTCATGGCACATCTGGCACGTCAGGAACGTGGTGTGAAAATTCGCGAATGCCGGCACCTTCATCTTCGTGGTGTGCGGCAGCGGTTCGTGACAACCGCTCGCCGTACATCCGTTCACCGCATCGGGCACGAACCATCGGTCAACACGATGATAGTGCCCCAGCGGTGCCCGCGCTGCCGGCCCGGTCAGCCCCGGCACATCCTTCGACCGCAGCGCGGCCGCGTCGATATGTCCCTGCCAATCAAGAAACCGCTGCGGAACCGGCGTCGGGATGAACACCGTCCGCACCAGGTACATCGTCGCCTTGTATCCCGGCCAGAGCACCGCCGCCACCAGGCACAAGGCATAGAACCGCACGCCGATGTCCTTCAGCCTTCCCCAGAAGCCGAGACGATGATGGTGATGAGTGCCGCCAGTGCCTTCACTGGCGGAATCGGGCTGAATTTCCGCCAGTGAGGGCTCCGGCGGCACCGTGGCGGAATCGGGCTTGGCTTCCGCCGGTGGGGGCACTGGCGGCACTGCGTCGTTCACCTGCGCCGGTGCGGGCTGCGGCTGGGGTGTTGTCGGATTGTCTTTCTCAAGTTCAGCCATGATGCACCCCTTCCGCTGCGGCGACAGCCGCCACACCGGCAAGTTCCTTCTCGGCCTCGGCGATCATCTCCGGATGCGCCTCCACCAGCTCGCCGGCCGGCGTCTTGCCGTTGAACATTGCCGGCGAGATCGGGAACACGCCCGGGTTGAAGATCACGCCCGCCATATGCACGATGCCGACGTGCAGCAGCGCCAGCAATGCCTCAAAGGTATGCACGAGCGACGCCACGGTGAGAATGCGGCCGGCCAGATAGCGGCTGGCCCACGCATTGAACCACATCAGCAGTCCCGTTGCCCCCAGCACGATCGTGCCCCAGAACACGCCGATGTACTCGAACTTCTCCTCGGCATTGAATCGCCCGCCGCTTGGCCGCTGCTTCTTCAGGCCCAGCACGTACAGCAGCAGGGCCAGCATTTCCAGCCCATCCTGTGGCCGAACCATCATCGGCAGGTTCCACACGGTCTTCACCAACCCCTCGCCGCTCTTGCGACGTTTCTTTATCACCGTCAAGGCGATGTACCCCATGTGATAGGCGAAGCCGGCGATCAGCACCGCGCCGGCCCAGCGGTGCAGCAGGCGCGCCACCGGCAGGCCACCCAGCTTGTTAATCAGCCAGGCCGCCCATGACGTGTCGGCGAATTTCATCGGGAAGCCCGTCATCACCAGCGTGCCGAACGCCAGCACCAGCAGCCAGTGCTGGAAACGCTGGTGAGGCGTGAATCGCATGAGCTTCTGCCGTCCCAGGGGATGTTTCAGCAACTCGTTGGCCGCGTGGACGTGGTGTTCGTGCTGCGCATCCTCCCGCCCGATGACGATCTGCAGCATTTTCAGCGCCGTCAGCAGCAGCGATGGCCCGAACGTGAACACGATCAGCGCCACGAACACGACCGCCACGAAGAACTCCACACCCCGGCTGGTCGGCAGGTTGAGGTGGATGGCCGCCGAGCTGATCTGCTCGCCGGCCAGCGGGTGGCATCGTGCCGAGCGGCACGTGTCCGCCAGGTGCCCGGTGTTGATCGATGCGGCCGGATCATCCTTCTTCTTCATCATGTGAACGTTTTGCATCGGGCCGACATGGCAATCGAGGCACCCCGCGGTCTCCTGGCTGCCCAGCAGCGTCGCCTTGCCGTGGAAACTCGCCAGGTAGCTGGCCACAGTGTCAGGGAGCTTGAATTGCTGCTGGATGCGCCGGTTGCCGTGGCACAGCCCGCACACCTTGACGATGTCCTGGTGCGAGCGTGCCGGCTGGCTGCGGGCCATTACGTGCCAGTATGAGAACTGCGTGTTGCGCGGCAGCTCATCGGTGTGACAGACATCGCACCGCTCCACCGGCGCCTCGTGCTGCGTCCAGCTCATCCCGCCTTTGACGAAAGACGGCTCATCGTGGCACAGCAGGCACGTGGACTGCTCTTCGCGAAGCGGGCGCCGATGATGCGATTCGCTTGCTTCAGCGCATCGCCCCCGTGGACCGACTTGCCCAGCGTCTCCTTCACGCGATCGTGCGAGAATCGCACATCGACGCGCCCGCCGGAAAGCAGGTGGCACGCCTTGCTGCAATCCACCGCGCTCACCTTCTGGTGCGGGAACGATTCCACGTCGGCCGCGTTATGACAGTCCGTACACTTCAGCCGCGCGTGAGGGCCCATGCTCTGCTTGTAATAGCTTCCATCGACGTAGAACTGAGCAATGGTTTTGCCGTCATCGCGGATGCGCGCCAGCCCGCGATACTGATGGCAGTTGAGGCAACCATCTTCCGACGCCAGCGCAGCGCCCGCCCAGAGCCAGCCGGCCGCGAAGGCGACAATCCATCTCCAAGACGCATGCTCCATGTAGCCCTATCCCGTCAGCCCCAAAGGTCAAAAATCATGACAATGTTTGCACCAGCTCTGCCCGCGCACGGGGGAGACCAGCTTTCCCTCGCGCGATTTCTGCATCGCCCGGTATGACAGCACGCTGTCCTTGGGGAACACCCCGTACTGATGCGGATTGTGGCAGGTGCTGCACGTAATCGTGCCGTCGCGGTCGCCAACCATCTTGGTCGGCTTCCCGCCCAGCTTCTTCGCCTGTTCCAGCAGTTGCGGGCCCACGCCCGCCGCCAGCCCCACCAGTTCCCGCGCCAGCATTTGCGCCTGCATGTCGGCCGTCAGCTTCGTGCCGATATGCTGCTGCTGCATCGAGTCCTTGTGCCGCGGGTGGCAGTCCTTGCACATCGCCATCTGGTCGGTCTTCAGTGCCGCATTACCCGTCCGGGTCTTCGCGGTTCGGTCCAGCGGCTTGGTGTGACAGAAGAGGCACTTCTCATCGACGATCTCGTCCCGGTCGGCCATCATCATCTGATGCGGGTTGATCTTCTTGTACGCTGATTCCTGGTGGCAGTTCCGGCAGAAGGGCTTGTTCTCCTGCGCGTGGTGGACCAGTCGCGCAGGAACATCTCGTTGTACACGCGCGCGCCTTCTGCTCGGTGCAGCCGGGGAGCATGTCGTGACAGGTCAGGCACGCCAGGCGGTCCTCCACCAACGGCCATTTCTCCGGTCGCGTGAAGACCTTCTCATCGAACGCCCGGCCGACGGGATGAAACTCGGTGGCGGCTTTGACGCCGTCGTGGCACTTGAGGCAGATCTCGTCCGCTTCGGCCGCCGTGATGGGCAGTTTCTTTCCGTTCTCGATGGTATGACAGTTTGCGCAAGCGTCGTCTTTGCGGTGCGGATTGGGCGCCTTTGGCGGTGGGGCGGCCCGGCCGCTGCGCATCAGCGCGGCCAAGACAATCAGCGCCAAGACAATCGCGGTCTTGCGATAGGAAGAAAGATGTTTGACGCCCGAAAGCATCCGCCTCATATCATACCGTGCAATGCCAGTGCCACGGCGTGCAGTGCGGCAAATGGCTTAACTGATGTTATGTAAACAACTAACGCTTGGGCGGTTTGGCGATCACGGGCGGCTTTTCCCGCACTTGAGAAGCCCGATTGCGGCTGCGCTCCGTTAATGAGTAGCTGGTTCCACTGTGGACTTTGCCATGGCAGGTGAGATAGCACTTGCCGCTGCCGCTGCCGAAGCTGTTGTACTCCAGCTTGCCTGTCCGCGTGTCCTTCGTGACTATTGTCGTATTGAAGTTGATCAAGTGAGTGTTCTTCAGGATCGACCCCTGCGCTGCGCAATGCCGTGGGCGTCGTGGCACGCGGAACACGGCGATTGCGCGTTGATGATGTGCTGGTGATGCCCGGTGAACGAACGGTCCTGCAGGATGCTGTTTCGCTCGTGACATTGATAGCACAGGGCATACGCGGTAGCCGATTCAACGGTGTTGTCCGTCGTGTCATACCGGGCGATCAATAGCGGCTTGTAAGCCGATCCATGCACGCCGTTCGGCCCCGACCCGCCCGCCTTGCGCCCGGCATCCGAATTGTGACAGTCGTTGCAGTAGATGATCGATGCCGTGGTCAGCCCCGGCTTGAGGCTGGGAACGAAACTCGTGTTCTTGCCGGGCGATTCCACCGGATGGTAAGAGATGGCCATCGGGTCGAATTGCAGCCGGATGTTCGCCTGCACGATCTGACGCGCAAGATGCGGCTGCACGGCGATCTTTTCCGCATGGCAGTTGTAGCAGACCTGGTATTCAAACGTGGCCTGCGCCACCACGCTGCCCGACCCGGACACTCCCGCCAGGGCGCCGACGCGGGGGGGGTGTTCGGGGCGAGCGCCACGGTTGTCTTCATGGTGTGGGGCTCGTGGCAGTCGGCGCAGGTGACGTTGCTCGGATATGGATCCGGGATGTCGATGGCGCTGTTGGTGTCGTGGATGCTGAACTTCCTGAGGTCGGCGGCGATGTTGGCGCCTTGCGGCTGCGTCGTGCCGCCGCTGTGGCACAGCAGGCATGTCTCGGAGACCTTGGACGTGCGCAGCAGATAGGCCCCGCTGGGGGCGCGGTGCGACTGATGGCATGTCGCGCATTGCTGGTGCCTGGTCACGCTCGTCGAGCCCTGGATATGGCACGAGCTGCATAATTGCGACGTGCTGTTGTCCATGACCAGAAAGTTGCCGAGACTGTCGTTGTGGGCGTCATGGCACGTGGTGCATTGCATCTCCTGCTGGGCATCCAGCCGGGTGGCGGCGGGCAGCGCTGCCGGGCCTTTCAGCTTTGGATTCTTGCCGACAAGTTGCGTGTCGTAGCGGAAGCTGATGGGGTGATTGCCGCGCAGGTCCGTGCCCAGATTGGCCCTGCTGCCTTGTGGCAGCACGGCAACGGCCCCGGTCATCGCGATGGGCTGATTTCGCGAGAAGACCCGGCCCAGCGCAATCGTGCCGTCGTGACACGACAGGCACAGCTTGGAGGAACCCGTCGGCTGGGAAGGCTTGGCCTTGAGCGACGTGCTGGAGTACACGCGATAGCTGCCGACCGGCACATTGCGGTTCCAGAGCGGCTGAACGGGCGCGGCGTTATGGGGCGTGTGGCAGAAGATGCAGATTTCCTGCTCGGAGGCGGCGCGGATGGCGCCCGGCCCGGTGGCCGAGAGGTTGTGCGGGCTGTTGACGATGCTCGACTGGCCTCCGGCTACAACGGCCGCGCGAGGACGCGCCGGTGTCGGCGCCGGCGCGGCGCTGGCGGCCGCACCAAGGGCTGCATCGCCTGCAAGCAGCAACATGGCCAGAAAGCTCGATGCATGCCCAAATGAAACCGGAAATTCGGTCATGGCTGTTTCTCCGGCAGAAAGTCAAAGGCCTGCACTCTCTGGTTGTACGAATCCGCAATCCAGGCCCGGTCCTTCGGGTCGATGAAGATGGACGTGGGCAGCCAGAACTGACCGGGGCCCTGGCCTTCCTCGCCAAAGTCCATCAGCAGCCGGCCTTCCGAATCAAAGATCTGCACGCTCTCGAACTGGCTGTCAACCACGTAGAGGTGATCCTGGCTGTCCACGGACAATCCCTTGGGCTGCGCGAAATAGCCCGGCAGATCGCCCTTGCGGCCGATCTGCCGCACCGCCTTCATGTCCGGCCCGATCTGCTGCACTCGAAAGTTCAGCGAGTCGCACACATACAGACGGCCCTGCCGGTCGAGCGCCACGCTGGTCGGGTAGTTGAACTCGCCGAGGGCTGTTCCGCGTTTGCCAAAGCGAGCCATTTCCGTGCCGGTGGATGACAGCACGATTACCTGGTGCGCGCCGCTGTCGGCGACATAGATGCGTCCCGTCGCGGGGTGGACCGTCAGGCCGCAGGGCCGTTTGAGAATGCCTCCGCCGAGCTGACCGATGAACCGCCCGCCCGAATCGAACGCGAAGAGGACACCGGCGACGGAATCGGACACCAGCAGCCGCCCATCCGGCCCGTACGCCACGCCGACCGGCTGTGAAAATTGGGGCTGCTTATCCCCGGGCATCCAGCGGGCATATGCCCGTGTCTTCAGGTCGAAGACATGGACGAAACGTGCATTGCTGTCGGCCACGAATACCCGGTCGCCGCCATCGGTGCAAACCGCGAACGGCGTCAGCATGCCCATCGGGGGCTTGCGGCCCGTGATGGCATCCGTCAACGCCTCGCCCAGGCCCCTGGCGGGTTTCAGGTCCTCGTGGGTCATGAGCTGCCCGACGTAGCGGATGCGCGGCGGCTCAGGCGGCGCGGGCCACACCAGCGGCTTGGCCGGCGGTGGAAAAATCACGCCCGCGGGTTGCGCACATCCGCTCATGGCCACGGTAGCCATGATGCCGAAGCACCAGAGCATGACTCGGCGTGCCACTTGAAAATTGAAAATTGAAAATTGAAAATCCATCAGAAGCTCCTCCTGATGCCCACCTCAAGCAGGAGGTAATCGCTGCTCTGGTCCTGGGTGTCAAGGCCCGTGTTGCGGACGCGGCCGAAGATGCTCAACTGCCGCTTGGTCCAGTTGAATTCCAGCGTCTCTTCGTGTCCGGTCGTCTTCAGGCCACCGGTGATTTCGTTCATCATGTAATTGGCGGAAGCAGTGAAGCTGAGTTCGCGCGAGAGCGATTGAGCGTAGCTGCCTGCGGCGTAGAGGAGTCGGAACTCCTCGTTGAGATCCGTGAACGTCATGAGGTTGTACTGCAGGTCCAGCGTCAGTCTGCTGGGAACTGGAGAGCCGCTTCTCCAGCCGGGCGCAGCCGCGTGGCATCGTACGGCGCCACCGTGCTGTTGTGGGATTCCTGCTCGGCCGTGAACGTGATGTCCCAGATGCGATAGTCCAGCCCCAGGATCAGGTCGCGGATCGAATCCGGCTGGACCAGCGTCGGCTGGCTTGCGGATATGCTCTGATCCTGAATCAGGTAATTGGCGTAGACGCTCAGGTTCCGCAGGAACGTCTCCTCAAAGGTGTACCGCGCGCCTACGCCGATCGTGTCGGTGGTGACTGTGTTGGCCGGCTCCGGCAGAAGGCCATAGGTCACGAGGGTGGCGTCACCGATGGTCACCGGAACCGGCCCCGAGAAGGTCGGCAGCAGCTCGACGCCATCCGGCCGGCGGATGATCTGGAAATCGGGCCGTGTCCCCATGTTCAGCCATCGATGCAGCGTGGCGTCGTAGACCTTCAGGGAGCTGACATCAATGTCCTGCTGGCGGATCACGATGGGATTCGCCACGCTCAACGTGAAAGGCTGGTTGACGAAGACGGCCTCCGCGCTGCGGGCGGTGGAATCCTGCACGTCATACGAAAAACTCAGGTTCGCTTCGAGCCGGCCCCACGGGACCTTCTTGCGATAGTCGAAGAACAGGTCGCCCAGGACGTCATCCACGGAACTGCCGTCGTTCAACTGGGTGTCGCTGACGGAAACATGCCCCGTGGTGGTCAGGCTCTGATAGAGCTGGTGCCGGAAACCCGCCATGCCGCGGTTGGAAGTCTGCTCGGTTGTATCGACGGTCTGGTCCTCGAACGTGTAGCCCCAGTACGTGTCGAAACTATCCGTGTGTTTCAGTCGCAGGATCTCGTTGATCCGCAGCCGCTCGATGTCGATCACGCCCGTGTCCTGGCTGTAATCCAGCGACGAAGAGAGGTTGTGCTGTCGCCTGGCGCCGAAGTCCAGATTGTCCACGACCGAGCCGCCCTGGGATTGGCTGTCGAAGCTGCCGCCCGTCCCGGACCTCTCCGTGGTCTGGCTGAAATGATAGGCGGCCGAAAGGGTCTGGTTGCTCGTCGGGTGCATCTCGCTCTGCCACTCGAAGGAGTTCTCCTCCGACGAGTAATCCTCCTCGCCGAGAAGCGATTTCTGCTGGTCCTCAAGACGCTGAAATCGG
Source organism: uncultured Phycisphaerales bacterium (assembly GCA_963836515.1). Lineage (GTDB taxonomy): Bacteria > Planctomycetota > Phycisphaerae > Tepidisphaerales > Tepidisphaeraceae > CAWIJX01. The sequence continues at coordinate 837,623 of CAWIJX010000003.1, read as the reverse complement.
AAACTGGTGGGGATGGTTTTCGAGCGGATCAGCCAGTTGGCGCTGTACGACGTCTGGATGTCGTTGAAACTCGACCCGAAAGTGCGGTCGATGAGCTGCTCGGAACGCTGGGTCTGCAACGTCAGCGGCGCCGTGCTGTTGCGGAGAATGGTGGCCACCACGTTCCACTCATAATCGGTCTCGTTGTTGCTCTGGCTGCCGGGGGTGGCGGGGATGTTAACGCCGGTGGTGGGAATGGTCCCGCTCGTGTTGAGCGAATCCTGCACCAGGCCGATGGAGCCGCTCAACGAGAGATCAACCATGTTCGGGTGAACGATGTAACTCGTCGTCGTCAGGTTCAGCGTCTCGCGGAAGTACAACTCCGTGCTCTTGCCGCTGAACTGCATGAAGGTGTCCGAGGCCTGAAAGTACCGCGCCAGGAATTCCAGGTATCCGTGGACAGGCGAGAGCCCGAGCAAGGGCGGCTTCTGCTGTCGCGCCCGACAACAACGGGGCCGCCATCTTCCGCAGTCTGCGCGCGTACCGGTTGAGCGGCCGGCAATATCAATCCGAGCCACAGCGCGATCCCAAGATGCCTGCATAGCCGGCTCATGTTCTGTCCTTGGATCGTGCGGGAGCGGTGGTAGGAACGGTCGTGGCGTTCGGTTTCAGGAGATAACGAACGGACGAACCGTGCCCGGAATGGCAGTTCAGGCAACCGCCGCCGGTGAGATGCTCGGGGGGTTTGGCCGACAACAGCTCGCGATCGTGACATTGCAGGCACACGTCGGGGGTGGGCGTGCGCAGCAGGTGCGGGTAGGGCGTCTGGTGCGGGTCGTGACACCAGAGGCACGCCATCGCAGTAACGGGCCCGTGCATATAGGCGTGGGCCTGGCGGATCGTCTTGTGGCAGGTCAGACAGACGTCGGCGCCCAGAGTGGCGGACTGGAATCCCAGCCCCTGCTTATTGGTGTGACACGACTGGCATTTATCCTCACCGTAGGGCTTGTGAGTCGATGCAATCGGCAGCCGGGCCCCCGCGCCATCGCCCCGGCCGGCCACGCCTCCCTGGACGTTTCGGGGCGCATTCGGATCAGGCACGCCGTCAAAAAAGAAGCTGAGAGCCCTGTAGTCGCGCTTTTCCGAGCACCCCGCCCAAAGCAAGCACGCGCCCGCCAGTGCCGCCACCAGCGCGGCGGGATGCCACCGCCAAACCTTAAGCGCACGCTTCACCATGCTCCATTCGCGATCCTACCCGATTCGCGTGTGGGGCCGCTACTGGCCGCTCGGCCGTGTTGCCGGCTGGGTGCTGCCGGTGCCCATCATCCTCGCCACATCTTCCTGGGTGACCCGGCGCCGCCGGCTGGCTCGTCGGCTGCGTCGTGCTCAGCGTGAAGGTCGCGCGGTTCTTGCCCAGATCAGCCAGCGTCTTGCCGGGCTTGAGGTGGCCCTGGGCGTACACCGCGACCTTGCTGTCGCCGAACTGGTTGGTCACGATGACCAGGCGCTCCGCGTCAAACGCGGGGTGGATGTACTGCTTGAACAGGGCGATGTCCGCCGGGTCCTCGTCGACAAAAACCCCCGCCGGCAGGTCCATCGCGCCCGGGAACGCGCGAACCGAGCCGAAGAACATCATGACTTTCCCAACTTCGTCGAAGATCTGGACGTTGTTGAAAGCCGCATCGACCACGTAGAGCAGCCCGTTGGAATCGACGCCCAGGTGCTTCGGCCGCACGAAGTCGCCCGGGCGATGCGCGGCCTGGCCGATGGCCGAGAGCAGTTTGCCGTCGCGCGTGAAGGTCTGGACGCGGGACTTGTACACGTCGCATACCACCACGTTGCCCTGCCTGTCGATTCGGACGCATAGCGGCTTGACGAACTGGCCGTCCTGAGGCCGGGCGAGCCGATATCGCGCAACCACTGTCCTGTCCGCGCATCGAGCACCTTGACCTGAACGCTCTTGAAATCCGCGACAAACAGCTCGTTCTGGTACACGGCCACGCCGACCGGCGCCCAATCCTTCATCGCAAATGTCCGGGCATGCCGGTTGTCCTGATCGAAGACCAGAATCACGTTCTTGGCGGTATCCACGATGTATTTGATGCCGTTGGGCGCGATGGAGATGTCCACGGCGTGGTTGATCTCTCCCGAGCCACTCATGCCCATGACGCGCGTTTGCTTCTTGGCGATGTCCAGGATCGTGACGCCCCTGCCCCCCAGGTCGCAGACGTAGATCCGGCCCTGCCACATGGCCACGCCATAGGGCTTGTTGATCGGCAGCGCCTCCTCTTTACCGTAGATCATCTCGTCAAGCTGGCTGCGGACGGGCTGGATATCCGAGCTGCGTTGATAGGATACGAGGAACTGAACGCGCGGCTCATCGGGGGCGGACGGCCAGAAGGATGCATCTTGTTTGGGCGCGATGGGAGCCTGGTTCTGGCACGCGCTGAGGAGCAGCCCCGCCAAGGCCAGGCCGAGGAGCGTCAGGTATTGATGGTAGTTGCGTGGACTGTGCATAAACACCGGCTCAAGCCTTTCCTCTCGACTCATCCACCCCGTGCGAGGTTTGCCGAACAGGTCCGCCCACTCCGCGCATTTTACCAATGCCGCGCGATGGCCTACTATACCTCAAAGACGGACGGGCCGGAAGGCCGGCCCGTTTGGTAATTCCGGTTGCCGGAAGGGAAAGGCCCTCATCGGGCCTTCCCTCCGGCGGCTCTTGTTTCCGTGCGTTATTTCACGTGGCAGGTCAGGCACAGCGCGCTGGCCGTGTTGTTCATGCGGAGAAGGAACGCATAGGCGACCGTCGAACCGCTGTCGCCCGAACCGTGCGCGTTGTGGCACGTCGTGCAGCCAACCACCGAGGTTGTCGTGCCCCCCGTCGAGCCGTGACCGTACGAGATTGGCGTGGCGACGCTGGACAGGCGCAGGGCGGTGCCGGTAAGGTCCTTGAACGAAGTGGTGTTGGAGCCGTATGGAGCACTCGTGCCGACCGGGTGATTGACGCTCAGGTCGGTGCCGAGGTTGCGGCTGTCGGTGGACCCGAACATGTTGGCGGGGTCGCCAGGGTTCCGATCCGTGCTGCCGAGCTTGTGGCCGAAGGCGTCCACGGCCACTGTGCCGTCATGGCAGCTCATGCACAGGCGGCTGGGGTTGTCCAGTAACTGGGCGCCGGTGCCGAGGTTGGTGATCTTGGTCGGATCGGTCGGGTTGCCGTAGACAGCGCCCGAGTGGGGGATGTACATTGCCGTGCTCAGCGTGTGGTTCCAGATCTTCGTGCTCACGTCCGGCGCGATCGAATGGTGCGGCGTGTGGCAGGGCTGGCAGATCTGCTGATTTGCGGTGTTCCAACTGGCGGTGGAGAAATTGTGCTTTGTGTTCACAATGTAGCCACCGGTTCCATAGCCGAAAGATACGCTTGCGGCCGCCAGGAAGGCCAGGGCGGCTGCCGTGAGAGTGATACGTCGGTTCATAGTTCAAAACTCCTTGTGTAAAAGTGCGGGCGTCAAACGTTGCCCGGGGAGCCCGTAGCCCCGGTCCCGTCCGTCCAAGTTCAATGATTCGCAAGCTGCATACCAGACTCAGCTACTCCTATTGAGGCCTTTCCTGCTGCCATTCAAGCACTTGCGCTTTGTCACCCGGCGCAGGCGTCCCACTCTTAGGAATTTGGGCGCGCACGATCCTCCCGCCAGTCGGATTTTCATCGCATTATCCACCAAAGTCGCTGTGCGCTTCAGCCGAAGATGGCTTCGGAGGATTCGGAGGTGGAGAGATTTGCCCAACAATTCACGCGCTTGTGGTCCGCCAACTACCGCTCTTTCAAAGCTGTTCTGCCGGGGATCGTCATTGTCTGCATCTGGCTGTTCGCTATTATCAGCCGGTCGGATTTGATCGTTGGGGCCGGCGCATCACCAGCAGCGCCGGGTGCTGGTATGACGCGCGGCGGCTGCACTGATTGCCATCGGTTCGACCCCGTTTTCTCACATCCGGTGAGTGTCGCGCCGAGCATGGCGATTCCCGCGGAGTTCCCGCTGGATCGTGGGCTTGTGACATGCCTTACATGCCACGACTCCCGAACGATGAACGAGCATAGCTCCGCGAAGGATCCGATGCTTCGTCCGGCGGCGTCCTGCGATGCCTGTCACGGCGAATTCGGCCCGGTGGCCCGCAGCAGCGGCACAGGGCGAAGTGCCCGCGTGAGCCACGCCCAATCGCTTAATCGGGCGCACCTGGCGATGCCGACGAACTCCAACGCCATGGCCGGTGGCGGGGCGTCTTCGCTGGACCAAGAGACCCGTTCGTGTGTCTCGTGCCACGACGGCACCATCGCCGGCGATGCCGCGGGTGTCCGCACACCAGCCATCGGCGGCCACGAAGCTGACCATCCCGTTGGCGTGTTATACAGGGATCGCGCGTTGGCCGGCGGCAAGCCGCTGGACATGCCGCTGTCGCCGGCGTTTCGCCTGGGCGACAAGGTACGCCTGTTCGACAACCGTGTCGGCTGCGGCTCGTGCCACAGTTTGTACTCCAGCGAGAAGCACCTTCTGGTCATGTCGAACTACGGGAGCAAGCTCTGCCTGACGTGCCATGGGGGAAGATGAGGGTTCAGGCCGCAGGGTACTGAAGCGGAAGGACTGCCCATTCCCGCCTGCAAGACGTCCCACAAAAGCCGGCGTCTCAGCACTGAGAGAACAATTCGTCGATATTCGGACCTGCCGTCACTCGCATGTCCGTAAACAGCTTGTTTTTCTCGGGTTACAAAGGGACTAATTCGGTACTGCAAACGGGCGAAATCTGGCATTGGGCTTGTCTGCTCTTCTGGCAACCAGGAGCAGTGTCCGATGCAATCCAGAGTCCTCAAATACCTGATCGCCGGGTCCATCCTCCTCGGCGCGGCAGGTTATCTGGCTTACGCCAGCCTCAAAGAAGGGTGGGTTTCCTATCACTTGGCCGTCGACGCCTTTCTGGCGGATAAGAAGTTCGCCGGCCAGCGCATGCGCCTTGCCGGAAAGGTTGCGGAAGAGGGCATTAACGGCGGAGCGGGCAAGATGGGGGTCGAATTTGTCCTCCTTGGCGAAAAGCAGAAGCTACCTGTTGCCTATCGGGGCGTGGTTCCTGAGATGTTCAAGCCTGGGGGTGAAGTGGTCGTGGAAGGCCGGCTCGATCAAGCCGGCACCTTCCGCGCCGAAGTCATGATGACCAAGTGCGCCAGCAAGTACGAGGCGGCGCACTACTCCAAGCATAAGGAGAAGGCATCGTGATCCCCGAGATAGGCAGTTACAGTTTGTGCGCGGCCATCCTGGTGGCCGCGGTAACTCTCCTGGTTTCTCTCGCGGGGGTACGGTCTGGTTCGCAAGATCTGGGCCGTGCCGCCCGTCGAGGGATCTACCTGCTGGCGTTGATCCTGACCGTCACCTGCGGCGCGCTGATGGCCGCCACGATAACCAGCGATTTCCGCCTGGGGTATGTCGCGAGATTCACCGAGAGAGCGCTGCCGCTGGGCTATAAGATCGCGGCGTTCTGGGCCGGGCAGGAAGGCAGTCTGCTGCTGTGGGCGTGGCTGCTGGCGGTGCTGAGCGCGGCGTTCGTCTTTTTCAATCGCAAAGAAAAGGGCATGGAACACCAGGTGGCCATCGCGGTCCTGGCAATCGCCATCGCGTTCTTCACCGCCATCGTGCTGTACGGCAAGAGCGGCGATCACAAGTCGCTGTTCGACCCCGAAACCGAGGTCGTCGCCGATGGCGAGGGCCTGAATCCGATGCTTCAGGATCCCGGGATGATCGCTCATCCGCCGATCCTCTTCGTGGGGTATGCGGGGTTCACAATACCCTTCGCCCTGCTGGTTGGCGTGCTGGTCACGCGCAAGCCGGGCGACCAATGGATCGCGCAGGTGCGGCCGTGGGCGGTGGTGTCCTGGCTCTTCCTGGCGCTGGGATCATCCTCGGCGCGCAGTGGGCGTACACGCAGCTTGGTTGGGGCGGATACTGGAGCTGGGACCCCGTTGAAAACGCTTCGCTGTTGCCCTGGCTCACCGGCACGGCGATGCTCCACACCATGCTCGTGCAGCGGCAGCGCGGGATCTTCCGCCGGTGGACCGCCGCGACGATCGCCACGACCTTCCTGCTGTGCATCCTGGCAACGTACATCACGCGCAGCGGCGCGATCAGCTCGGTCCACGCGTTCCCCAAGTCCATCATGGGGACGTTCTTCCTGGTCTTCCTCGCACTGGCCACAGTTGGCGTAATCGGCTTGATAGTCACGCGCTGGAACGACCTCGCGCCGCAACACCCGGTGGAGACGATCATCAGCCGCGAGGGCGCGATCCTGGTCGGGAATATCCTGCTGGTGCTCATGATGGCCGTGACGGCCATCGGCACTCTGCTGCCGCTGCTGACGAGCCTGACCATCGGCGAATCCAAGAGCGTTAATGCGCCGTTCTATAACAATGCCATCCTGCCGATGGGGCTGGCGCTGGTGATGCTGATGGGCATCGCGCCGGCGCTGGGATACGGACGAGCCAATAACGGGAATCTGCGAATGCGGCTGTTGCCGGTGGCGATCGGCGCACACGTGGCCATCGTCGCTTTGCTTGTCATCAATATCCGCTCGCCATGGGCGCTGGCCGCCGCGGGCGTGTCTGCGGCCGTCGTGATGGCCATCGTGACGAGCCTGGTCCAGATGGCGATGCTGCGTCATCAGTCGCACGGCGAGAGCCTGGCTCTGGCAGCCTGGCGGACGCTCAGGCTCAACCATCGGCGTTATGGTGCGCATCTGGTACACTTGTCGGTGGCGATGATCACGGTGGGCGTGGCCGGCTCGAGCCTCTATACTGACAAGACCCTCGTGCAACTCGCCCCCGGCCAGTCAACGCAGGTGCATGGCTACACGCTGGCGCTGCGGGATCTCGGCCCGTCGGATGGGCCGAACTATGGCACGTACGCTGGAAGCCTTGCCGTGACCGACTCCTCGGGCAGTGTGCGAGTCCTTACACCCGAGCGACGCAAGTACAACAAGGCGGACCAGGAGCAAGCTATTGTCCAGCTCAACACAAACTGGCGCGAAGACCTGTACGTAACGCTGGTGAGCGGGCAGATGATGGCCGAGCAGGGGCCGATCATCGACCCGGGCATCCGGGCATTCCCGGCGGCGATGGCGCGCACGGCGCGATCACGCTGGCCGGCGCCTGTTTCACCGGGGCGCAGGCGGTACGATCGGCCTTGCAGACGCTGCCCGTCGGGACGTTCTGGGTGATCGTCAACCCGCTGGTGTCGTGGATTTGGATTGGGGGCATTGTTTTGGCCGCGGGCACGGTGATCTGTCTGGTGCCGGCAGTGCGGGCGCAGGCGGCCGTACTGGCCGATGCGCAGCCCGGCGCGGACAGATGAAACGGCGGCGAAAGCCGCACGGCGTAATGGGGCGACAGTGCCAGCGCACGCACGGGGCGTGCGTGCGCTTGGCGCTGTGGCCGGGGCCACTTGTCGGCGATCATAGCGCCTCCGTAAGGTGGGCACTGCCCACCGCGTCCGATACGTAAACCAGGAGCAAGTTCATGAGACTTTTCGGTATCTGCACCCTTCTGGCCGCGAGCCTGCTGTTGCTCTCGGCCGCCTTCGGCGAGGACAAGCCGCAGCTTCCCTCGGGGCATCCGGCCATCGGCGGTCCGACGTCGATGCCTGCCGGGCACCCCGCCATTGGCGGCATGTCGGGCATGCCGGCTGGGCATCCGAACATGGGCGGGATGTCCGGGATGCCCGCGGGGCACCCGAACTTCGGGGGCATGGGCGCCAGCACGCGCCCGGCGGTGGCGGGGACGATCACGATCCACGCGGTGCAGGGCACCAAGGACGGGCCGGCGATTGGCGGGGAGGATGTCGTGCTGGAGCTTTACCTTCGCGATCAGGTCCTCAGCCGCTTTACGGCGAAACTCGACGACAAGGGCACCGCGGTGATCAAGGACGTGCCCGTGATCATGCCCGTCGAGCCGGCGGTGCGCGTGCGCCATGCCGGCGTTGACTTCGAAGCCGTCGGCCAGGCGTTGGACCAGGAGCATGCCAGTCAGCAGATCGAAGTGAAGGTCTTCGAGACGACCGAAGAGGCGCCGGCGTGGAAGGTCCAAATGCGCCACGTGATGATCCAGAAGTTCAAGGAAGGCATCGGCGTGTTCGAGATGATCTCCGTCGAGAACCCCGCCGACCGCGCGTGGCTGGGAATCAAAGGGGCCGATGGCAAGCGGGCGAGCGTGGCGCTGCAGTTCCCGACGAATGCGGAAGAGATGATGCTCGATGAGACGACCACCCGCACGCCCGACGGCAGGCTCCTGTACAACGGGCCGCTGGTCCCCGGCACGACGCGGTTCCAGTTCCGCTACCTGATCACGAGCAAGACCGATGAGTATCGCTTCGCGATCAAGGAGTCCACAGACGTTGATCAGATGATGATGATCATTCCCGATGATGGCTCGACCGTGAAGGTGGAGGGGCTGAAAGCCGCGGGTGTTCAGGAAATGGGCAAGCGGAAGGCCGCCCTGTTCAAGGGCGATGCTCTGAAGGCCGGCCACGAGATGGTGCTCACGCTGACGCAGCCCAAGAAGAAGGACGGCGCCGGGCCGGTTGGGTTGACCAACCAGACGCCGAAGATCATCGCCGGCGTCGGCGGCGGGATCGTTGTCGTGTGCGGCGCGGCCTATGTCTTCTTTCGCGGCGGCAAGGCAATGAAGCAGGAGCCGGTGAAGGGGTGAAGGCATTTTCGATATTGCGTTTTCCATTTTCGATTTGGGATCCGACCAATTGAAAATTGAAAATCGCAAATCAAAAATCGACAAGATGACCGTCATGGCCGCACAACTCGAATCAATTGCCGCGGCCGGCACTGCGCCGGCCGTCGCGGCATCGTCGTTGTGCAAGTCCATCGACGAGCGGGCGATCCTCATCGACATGAACTTCCGCGTGGCCGCCGGTAGCTTCGTTGCTCTTCTGGCGCCAACGGCGCCGGCAAGAGCACGCTCCTGAAACTGCTGGCGACGCTCACCGCGCCGACCAGCGGCGAGCTGAGCATCCTCGGCCATTCGGTGTTGCGATCGACCTCAAAGATCCGTTCGCGCATCGGGCTGATCGGGCATCAGTCGATGCTCTATCGCGACCTCTCGGCAAGGGAGAACCTGGTTTTCTTCGGGCGGCTGTATGGCTGCCCCGAAGCGCCCGCGCGGCGCAGGCGCTGTTGGAGGCCGTGGGGCTTGCCGATCGGGCCGATGACCCGGTCAAGGCGTTCAGTCGAGGGATGACCCAGCGGCTCGCGATCGCGCGGGCGCTGATGCACCGGCCGGATTTGCTGCTGGCCGACGAGCCGTTCGAGGGGCTTGATGCCCCATCCTCGCGGGCGCTGGAGGGAATTCTCGGCCAGCTTCATGCCGCCGGGAAGACGATCATCATGGCGAATCACGACATTGATCAGAGTCTTCGCATCTGCCAGCAGGTGCTGGTGCTGCGGCGCGGGCGGGTCGTCATCGACGGCGCGGCGCGATCCGTGGATGCGCCGGCCGTGCTGGAGGAGATGCAACGGTCATGACCACGGTCCTGCGACAAGTTGGGCTGCTGACGATGAAGGACCTGCGCATCGAATCGCGCAGCCGTCAGACCGTCGGGCTGGTGGTGGTGCTGGGCATTCTTATCGTGACGGTGCTGGGACTGGGCCTCGGGCCGGAAAAGGCTTCAGGCTCGGCCGCCACTGGCGTGCTCTGGGTCGCGTATCTGTTCTCGGGCGTGCTGTGCTTTGAGAAGACCATGGCCCTGGAGCGCCAGGACGGCGCGCTGGCCGGCCTGCTGCTGGCGCCGCTGGACCGCGGCGCGATCTATGCGGGGAAGCTGTGCGCGAATCTCGTGCTGATGTTCGGCACGGCCGCCATCATCACGCCGGTGGGCATCGTGTTCTGCAGTTTCGATCTGTCATCGCACGCGTTTGCGTTCATCGGGATCATGTCGCTGAGCATGATCGGTTTCGCGGCCGTGGGCACGTTGTTCTCCGCGATGGTGAGCTCCTCCCGGCTGGCGGGAGGGTTGCTCGCGATGGTGGTCTTCCCGCTCACACTGCCGCTGGTGATTGCTTCCACCCGCGCCACCACGCAGCTTTACGAAACCGGCTGGATCGACCACAGCGCTTTCGGGCTGCTGGTCGCATTTGATGTGATCTTCCTGGTGTTGAGTTGGGTGGCTTTTGACTGGGTGATCGAACCTTAGGGAGACGTCATGCTCGCGCAACGAAGAACATGGACGAGCATCTACTGGACGCTGGCGCTGGCGAGCCTCGTGGCCGCGCTGGCCATGCTTATCCGTTACACGCCGAATGAAGAGCGGCAGGGGGCGATCCAGAGGATCTTCTACATCCACATGCCGCTGGCCATCAATACGTTCCTGGGCTGCCTGACGGTGTTCATCGCGAGCATCGGCTATCTCTGGCAGAGGCGCGCGTGGTGGGACGATCTCGCCTCCAGCGCCGCCCGCGTGGCCGTGCTGCTGGCTTCGGGCGTGCTGATCACCGGGATGTTCTGGGCCCACAGCGCCTGGGGCGTGTGGTGGACCTGGAGTCCGCGCCTCACCTTCAGCCTGATGCTCTGGCTGCTCTACGTCGTCTACGTGATGATCCGCAATTCGATTGAATCGCCGCAGCGTCGCGCTCTCGTCAGCGCGGTCTACGGACTGAGCGCGTTCCTCGACGTGCCCCTGGTGTGGCTGTCGGCGCGACTCATTCCCGATCCGATTCACCCGGCCACCGTTACCATGGGGCCGGAGATCAGGAACACGCTACTGGTGTGGTTTGTGCCAATCACGTTGATGACCGCGGGGCTAATCGTCGCTCGATTCGGCCTGAACTGCCGCATTCGCGAGAGGGAGTGTACCGCGGCGCTGGAAGTTCCAGCGCCGGCGGGAGTGAGTATGTCCGGAGGGATTGTATGACGCAGACGGGACATGTCATCGCGGCCTATGCGATAGGCCTGGGACTGATGCTTGGGTATGCAATCCTCCTCTGGCTCGAGGGCCGCGCGCTGGGCCGCCGGCAGCGATCCAGCGGAGGGCGACCCTGAGCATCTTCGTCAGTGGAGCGAGCCGCCCCGCCCGCGATCATCATCGGTGGAGCGTGCCGCCCCGGCCGCGATTCGCACGGCGGAGGGCCGCACGTGCCACAATTCCGCTCCATGCCGCTCGCGCCCGCGCGTTCGGTTACTTCCCTCCCGCCTCGACCCCGTTCGTGCAGAAGCTGAGCGCGACCCTCGGATTTGTCGGCCGCTCGCCGCATTCCTTCCTCGCGTTGGCCTCGGCGTCGGTGCGGTTGCCGGCCCAGCCAAAGCCGTAAACAGCCCTGTTGTCGGTTATCACCAAGGCCATCCACGAGCAGATCCTCGTGCTCATCGTGTCGCCTTCCTTTCATCCAGACGCTTTGCACCATCCCTCGCGTTACGGTAATGATAGCACCACCCCGTTTCACGGCAGAGTACCGCCCTGAAAACTCGAGGGCCAAGAGAACGGGAGACAGCGGGAGCATGCACCGCTGCAGTGTGCTGATCATGCAGCCGCCGCCGGGGAGCGCAAGCTTCCGCTCCCTTGCGACTAACGTCTTTCGCTGCATACTTGTCCGCCCATGCACGCTCCGGACGAGCACACGGTCCTGCTGAACGCCCACGCCGCGCATCATCGTCGCCGCGCGGCCATCGCCATTGGCGTGCTCGCTTTCTGCTGCATTTGGTGGGGCTACTCGTTTCCGACGATGCAGATGGCCGCCGCCGCTTTTGACCGCGCCATCCCCGGCTCGTCATATGTTCGGGCGTCGATGGGCGGCCGGGCGACGTTCCTGGGCTGGCGATTTGCACTGGCGGCGATTGCTTATGCGCTCGATGACCTGCCATCGACAGCGCGGGTATACGGCCGCCGACCTGCGCGCTGGCCTGATCATCGGGGCCTTTTTCGGCGGGGGGCTATTCCTGCAGATTATTGGCTTGCAGTATACGCTCCCGTCCGTCTCGGCGTTTCTCACTTCGCTGCCGGTCATCATGGCCCCACTGGCGCAGGCGTGGTTCTTCCGCCGGCCGGTGGGGGGGCTGCTGTGGGTTTCCGTCTTCCTCGCGACGCTGGGAATCGTCATCCTCTCTCGTGCCACCGACAGTGCGACGGCCAGCAACACGCTGGCGCAGCGGCCGCCGCTGTATCTGGCCGGCGAGATCCTTACCATCGCCTCAGCCGTATTCTTCACGTCGCAGATCCTGGCCGTCGATCGGCTCGGCCCGCGAGCCGATGTCATCCGCATGACCACCATCGTGCTCATCGTCGGCGCGCTGGTGAACGGAGTCGGCGGGGCGCTGCTGGCGGGTGACATGATCTATCAGCGGCCGGTGCTCGGGGCGATTCTGGGGCAGCACACGCTCTGGTGGGCGATGCCGACGCTGGTGCTGTTCAGCAGCGTGCTGGCGCTGCACCTCATGAACGTCTATCAGCCGCGCGTTTCGCCGGCCACCGCCAGCGTCGTCTACTGCCTTGAGCCGGTGATGGCGACGGCGTTCTCGGTGTGCTTCCGGACGGAGGTGTTGACGGGGACGTCGATCATCGGCGGGCTGGTGGTGCTGGCGTCGGTGTTGATGGCCTCCGGCATTTTCGATTTTCGATTTTGGATTTTCGATGGGCATTAGCCCCACTCAAAAATCGAAAATCGAAAATCGAAAATCTCCCCATTGTGAGTACAATCACCCACATGCCATCGGCACTCAAGGCCAAGGTCACGCTCAACGAGTTGCGCTGCCCGCAAGTCCGGGCAGAAGCTTCCCATGCTGACCTGTTACGACTACACGATGGCCCGGCTGATGCAGGAGGCGGGCGTGCCGCTGCTGCTGGTGGGCGATTCGGCCGCCAGCGTAATGCTCGGCCATCCCACAACGCTGCCGGTGAGCCTGGAGTTCATGATCCAGATCACGGCCGCCGTCTGCCGCGGCGCTCCGCTGGCATTCCTGGTAGCCGACATGCCTTTCGGCTCCTACCAGGAATCGGTTGCTCAAGGCGTTTGCAATGTCGCGGAAATGGTGAAACGAACCGGCTGCGACTGCGTTAAGTTAGAGGTGGCCGAGAGCCACCTGCCGCTGGTGAAATCCCTGGCCGACGCCGGCGTGGCGGTGATGGCGCACCTGGGCCTCCGGCCGCAAACGGTCGGCCTGCTTGGCGGGTACAAGTTTCAGGGCCGGGCGGCCGAAGATGCCTCAGCCATTGTGGCATTGGCGTTGCAGGCGGAACAACACGGAGCCGCGGCGATTCTTCTCGAAGCCGTGCCTCCTGAGGTCTCCAAAGCAGTTGTGGAGTCTACAGGTGTACCGGTAATCGGCTGTGGCGCCGGGCCAGCCTGTCACGGCTGTGTCTTTGTGACTCATGACGGGCTTGGCTTAACGCCGCATCGGCCGAAATTCGTACCCGAGTTGGCGGATCTGGCCGGCCTGATGAAAGAAGCATTCGCGTTGTACGTGCGCCAAGTCGAATCAGGCAACTACCCGGCGCCTGAGCACAACTACGCGATGCCCCCGGCCGAACAGGCCCGATTTGCGAAAATGCTCGAAGCACACAAACCAACAACGTCTTTGTGAGACAGGAGAAATATATGAATTGGCGACGTCAACTCGTGAGCGCGGCGCTATGGATCGGCGCCCTAGGGGTCGGGTATCTCGGCTATACCTGGTTCCAGGGCCAGCAGTTTGCCCGGCGCAGGAACAGCGCGAGGAGATTCGCAAAGGCCTGACGCACGCGGAGAACCTGGCCTCGGCTTTCCGGCAGGTGGGCAAGGTTGTCGAGCCCTCGGTCGTGAACATCAACGTCCGCAAGAAGGCCGCCAGCGCCAAGAAGATGCCCTTCGACGATGATATGCTGCGCCGTTTCTTCCCCGATCGCAACGGCGATGGCGAGCCGGACCTCCCCGACGGCTTCTCGCCTCATGGCATGGCGCCCGATGATCTCGATGTTCCCTCTGAGATCGGCACCGGCAGCGGCGTCATCATGGAGGTCGAGGGCAAGTACGGCTACATTCTGACGAATAACCACGTGGCCGGCGGCGCTGAGGAGATGCTGATCACGCTGTCCGATGGCCGCGAGATCAAGAACGCCAAGGTGCTCGGTGCCGATGCCAAGACCGATCTGGCCGTTGTCCGCATCGAGGCCGATCGTCTTGTTGCCTCGAAGTGGGGCAGCAGCGATGAGCTTCAGAAGGGCGACTGGGTGCTGGCGTTTGGCAGCCCCTTCGGCTACGTCGGCTCGATGACGCACGGCATCGTCAGCGCGCTCAATCGGCAGGCCGGCATTCTCGGGCAATACGGCTACGAGAGCTTCATCCAGGTCGATGCGCCCATCAACCCCGGCAATAGCGGCGGCCCGCTGGTGAACCTCAAGGGTGAGGTGGTTGGCATCAATACCGCCATCGCCTCGCGCAACGGCGGCTTCCAGGGGATCGGCTTCGCCATCCCATCCAACATGGCCAGGTTCATCTACTCTTCGCTGAAGGACAAGGGCAAGGTTGTTCGCGGCTGGCTGGGCGTGAGCATCGGCGATGTCGCGCGAAACCAGCCGGCGGCCAAGAGCTTCGGCTGGGACAAGAGCGAAGGCGTGCTGGTCGAGGAGATCATCGCCGGCACCCCCGCAACGGGCAAACTCCAGCGCGGCGATATCGTCACCGAGATCAACGGCAAGTCGGTTGACACGGTGCAGCAACTCCGCAACACCATCGCGGCGATGCCGCCGGGGACGGAGGTGCAGTTCAAAGTCTTCCGCGACAGCAAGTTTGAGACCGTCGCCGTCAAGCTCGGCGAGCAGCCGGCCGATCTGGCCATGGCCGCCCGCAAGGCCGGCGGCCGCGACAACTCCGTCAAGGAAGTCACGGCCAGCGCCGACGCACTGGGCATTCACGTACAGACGCTGACGGGCGAGATGGCCGACCGGCGCGGCCTGGACGTGAAAGGCGGCGTCATGATCACGCGCGTCGATCCGCGCTCGCTTGGGTTCCAGGCGGGGCTGCGCGTCGGCGATGTCATCACCGAAGTCGGCAAGCAGGGCATCGCCGGCAGCGACGAATTCCTGGCCGCCATAAAGAAGCAGGACCTCAAGAAAGGCGTGCGCCTCTACGTGACCACGCGCGATGGATCGAGGTTCGTGTTCATCCAGTCGGATAAGTAGGGGGCGCGATAGGTGCATGTATCTGAAGCGGAAGCGTCAGCGCCCGCCCAATCGCAGGGCGGGCGCTGACGCTTGGCGCTTCAGACGCTACACGACGTACTTCACCATGCGCAGTCGCCGGCCCAGTGTGTGCTGAAGGTGCGCGGCCAGCAGCCGGTTCAGCGGGTTCGTCTGCAATCGCGTGAGTGATGGCAGCCGGCGCGTTGATCCATCGTCATTCTGCAGGTTCAGCACGTACTGGAGGATCCCCAGCAGCCGGCCATCGAGGCTCAGGCGGTCGGGGAAGCTGCCTTCGCAATTGCGGCAGACTACGCCCCCGCGCGATGGGGCGAACCACGCATGGCGGTCTTGGGAACGCCGGCCACACGAGACGCATGCGCCAAGCTCCGGCAGGTATCCCGCCTCGCGCAGCAGGTCGAGCTCGAATGCCAGAAATGCTTCCTCACGCCGCGGGCCGGCGAGTTCAAGCAGAGTTGCCTGTAATCGGTCAAACACCTGGGGATGGGGATCGTGCTCCTCAATGAGCAGGCCGACCAGATCGGCCGCGTAGAAGCCCAGGTACAGCCCGCGCAGGTTCTGTCGTAGCGGAAGATGCCCTTCGCAGAGATGCCACTCGGTCAGCGTCGCGAGGTTCTTCTCGGGGCGATCGGTAAAGACGGCGTCGGCGACCTCCAGCAGATCGATGCCGCCGCCGAACTTGCTGGCGCCCTGCCTGGTCACGCGATGCGCGCCCTTGGCGATGAGCCGCACCAGGCCGTGCGCCCGGCCGAGCAGCGTGAGGATTTGCGAGGTCTCGCTGTACTCCACCTTGCGCAGGCAGATGCAGCGATCGTGCGTCAGCGGCATGGCGGGATTATCTGAGGTGAAACCACAGATGAACACAGATGGACACGGATTTTTCCTCTATCTGTGCTTATCCGTGTTCATCTGTGGTTCCTTTCTCCGTGGCGAACAGCGCACTTTTTGCGCAAGAAAATCGCTATTTTCCCGCGCAGTTGCATTTGAACTTCCTCCCGCGCGGTGTATGATTCCGCTCCGTCGAAGTCATGGAGGACTTATGGCAGCTTCCGCAACGGGAGCGCCGGCAGGAAGCCGGCGATTCTGGATTACCGTTCTCTGTTTTGCCCTCGCCAATGCGGGCATCTGGGTGGCGTGGGATCAGTTCCGCGCCAATCGCAAACGCTATCTGCTGCGCGTCGAGAGTTTCCTGCCGGGGAACAACGCGCAGGTCAGTGCGCGGCAATCCCTACAATGGCGATTCAATCTCGATGTGGCCGCCGACAGGACGCAGCCGCCGGGAACGCTCAGCCCCGCCGTGGCAGGCCAGTGGAAGTGGGAGGATGCGCGCACGCTCCTGTTCATCCCCGAGCAGGACCTTCCGCGCGCCACGCGCATCGTGGCGAAGCTCAATCCGCAGCGATTGCGAACGGCCGACGGCTTCTTCATCAAAGACGTGGCCGAGGCAGTCGTCCACACGACGCCGTTGCGCGTGTTGGATGTATTTCAATTCGCCTTTGAGGATGACGGGCGGTTCGTCATCGCTATTCGCTTCAATGACCGGGTTTTGCCCGGTGATGTGCTCAACAAGCTGACGGTCCGCGGGCCGGCCGGCGTGGCGGTCGGCTTCAAGCTGCATGGCCAGGCCAATGGGGCGGTCGTGCGCATCATCACCGATCCCATTCCCGCTCCTTCCAACCGGCATGAGGACCATCAGATCAGCGTCCGCATCGCCGAGGGCCTGGCCGGCGTCAGCGGCCCGCTGGGCCTGGAGCAGGCGCATCAGACCGTCATCGCGCTGGACGACCATCTCATCGCCAAGGGTCTGGTGGCGGCCTATCCCGCCAACGAGCGGCCGGCGCTGCACATGCAGTTCAACGGCGATGTCGATCACGATGTGCTCAAGCAGGTACTATCGGTCGAGCCGGCGATTCCGTTCACCATCAAGAAGCACTATTGGAAGGGCTGGGCGCTCTACGGCGATTTTCAGCCGAGCACGCGGTATTCGGTGAAGATCGGCCCGCCGCCCGCCGGCGCCAACCGCCGCAAGTATCCCCGGCCGGATGTCCTCAGCGCCATGATGCCCGACCGCCAGCCGGGCGTATGGTTCGAGCACACCGAGGGATATCTCGGCTCGCAGGGCAATCGGACGTTGCTGGCCCACGCGGTAAACCTGACGGAGCTGCAGGTCTCGATCTTCCGCGTGTATGACAACAACATCGTGGCGTGGCGCAACGCCGGTCGGCGTTATGACTGGGCCGACACGACTCGGTTCAGCCAGCCGATAGCGACGGCGACGATCCCCATCGCGTTCGAGAAGAACAAGCTCCAGGACATCCCGCTGTGCCTGGCGGACCTGCTGCCGTCAACGGCCCCGCGCGATGGCGTGTATCGCGTGCGGCTCGTCGCGACGCAGTCGCCCGCCATCAAATATCCCAGCAGCTATCGGGACCGCATCGGCGAGGATGATGAAGGGCAGTATCAATCGTATGGCGACATGGAGGTCAGCGCGCTGGCCACGCTTTCGGATATTGGCGTGACGGCCAAGCAGACGCGCAGCGGGCTGACCGCGTTTGCGGTTTCCCTGAGTACCGCCAAGCCCCTGGCCAATGTGCGCATCCGCGTCTACTCGAACAAGAACCAGCTTCTGGCGGAGTCGCTCACGCGCGGTGATGGCATCGCGAACATCGCCAACATCAGCCCCAACGAAGGCGAGAAGGTGCAGGTGATTCTGGCGGATCAAATGCCCGCGCCCAGCAGCCGACCATTGCCGCCACTCCGGCGACTCGGCCTGCTGCAGTTGTGGATGATGCGCATGAGCAGCAGGATCTCTGGCCCATGCCAGACGGGGACCAGGATCGGATTGAGGCTCCCGGGAACCAGTTTGCCGCCGTTCTTCCCGATGCCCTTGGTGCATCAACTGGAGGCGGCTGCGGCAACCCAGCCAATCGCGGCCGTGCTTCCGGCGACACAACCGGCGGCGACTGTTAGCCGCAAGCCCGCCAGTGAGGGCACTGGCGGCACTGCCACGGGTCTCACCTGGCTCGACATGCGCAACAGTGCGTGGGATCGGTCCGACTCCGACACGGCTGGGCGCAGTTACCTGAGAAACGGCTACGAAGCGTTTGTCTACAGCGAGCGCGGCATCTATCGCCCGGGCGAGACGGTCCACCTTCGCGCCATCGTCCGCGGTGCCGATCTGACTACTCCCAGTCCGTTCCCCGTTCGGTGGCAGATTCGCCGCCCCGACCAGCACGACTACCGCGCAGATGGCAAGCCTTGATGCCGATGGCGCGGCCGCTTTCGATCTGGCGCTGCCGCCCGATCTGCCCAGCGGCCGGTGGACCGCGCTCATCGGCCTGCCCGGCAGTGGCAAGGGCGAGATCACTGTCTTCGGCAGCATGAGCTTCTCGGTCGAGGATTTCATGCCCGACCGGATCAAGGTGGACCTCGCTTTGAACCAAACACAGGCGGCCGACGATGACGACGACAAAGACGAGGCCGAAGAGCCGGCCAATCCGTCGTCGGGGCTGCCGCGCCTGGCGGTTGGCGATGAGGCGATCGAGGCGGCCGTGCAGGCGGATTATCTGTTTGGCCAGCCCGCGGCCAACCTCCAGGCGAGTCTCAACGCGCGGCTCGATCCTGTCCCGTTCAGCCACGAGAACTGGTCGGCCTGGATATTCGGCGATACTGCCGGCCTGATCGAACTGCCAGGGGACAGCCCAACGGGCGCGATCCTGCCTCACGTCCGCAATCAGCGTAGCAAGTCGAAGACGCACGATGGCAAGGACAACGGCGACATTACGCTGGATGAGAAAGGCCACGGCGCAGTGGGAACTCGATGTGAAGGACATGCTGGGAATCGACGATGAGACGGCAACGCAGGCCGCAACCCGCCCCACAACTCAGCCCGCGCTGCGCTACATGGGCCCGTGGCGGCTGGCGGTTTCGGCCAGCGTCTGCGAGGCCGGCGGCCGGGCGGTCACCGATTCTCGCGCAGCTATCGTCAACCTGCTGCCATGGTACATCGGCCTGCGCCGCGCCAGTGGCTCGACGCCGCGACCCGGCGCACCGTTCACGGTCGAAGCATCGCTGGTCAGCCCCGCCGGCCGATTGGCCGATGAGGAAGCGGACCTTGAGATCACGGTGCTCCGCGAGACGTGGAACACATCGCTGGTCTGCAGCGATGGGCGATACCGTTACGAATCCACGAGAGTGCTCGAGCCGGCCGGGAAGGATGGCGCGGATCTGCGGCAGCAAGTGTCCGTGCGCAATGGCCAGGCGAGCAGCGAGATCACCATCGGTTCCAACGGATTCTATATCGTGCGAGCGCTGGATCGCGCCAGCGGCGCGATGACGAGCATGTCTTTCTGCGTGACGGACGGCTCGTCATGGCAGGACAACATCAGCCGGGAGAACCCCGAGGCCCTGGAGATCGCCATCGTGCCCATGAGCGATGGCGAAAAACCCGCCACCCGGCCGACCACCAGGCCCACATCGACTGAGCCGCGATTCCGCATCGGCGATCGCGCAGGCGGTCGTGCGCAGCCCCTTTGCCGGCACGCTGCTGTTGACCGTCGAGACCGACGATGTGCTGACAACGAAGGTCATCGAGATGACGGCGTCGAACACGACGGTGCCGATCGGCATCACCGAAGCCTGTCGCCCCAACGCCTATGTCACGGCGTCGGTCATCCGCGCCATCGATCCGAACATCAAGTGGCGCACGCACCGAGCGTATGGCAGCAAGCGGATTACAGTCGATGCTTCGCAGTGGCGGCTGGCGACGAAGATCGACACCCTTGGTGAAATCCGCCCGCGCAGCCCGCTGCCGGTGCAGGTGAAGGTCGTTGACCAGGCCGGCCAGCCCGTCCGCAATGCGGCCGTCACGCTGGCGGCCGTCGATGAAGGCATTCTCCAGATCACTCGATTCAAGACGCCCGATGCGCTGAGCTTCTTCAACGCGATCCGATCGCTGGCGGTCGAGTCACACGACCTCTACAGCCAGCTCATGCCCGAGGTCCCCAGGCCCGACAAGACCAGTCCCGTCGGCGGCGGCGACGAGGGCGCTGGCGGTCGCCATCGCTCGCCGGTGCAATCCCGCCGTGTGCAATCCGTCGCGATGATCTCGCCGGTCCTGCACACCGATGAGAGCGGGCAGGCGAAATATGACTTCCAGGTAGGCGAGTTCACCGGCTCCCTGCGCGTGATGGCGCTCAGCTATGCCGGCTCATCCTTCGGCTCGGGCGAGAAGAACGCGCTGGTGCGCTCGCCGCTTATGGTGCAGAGCAGCTATCCGCGCTTTGCCGCGCCGAGCGACACGTTCCAGGTGCCGCTGATCGTATTTAACAACAGTCGCACGAGTGGCGATGTGAGAGTTGTCATCGACCTGCCCGATATTGATGGCAGGCCCTCGCCGCTCCGGTTCGCCGACGGCAAGGCGTCGCTGGAACTGCCGCCGATGAAGGTCCATGCGTCCGGTCAGGCCGCCGCTGGCTTCACGCTCTCGGCCGCCCAGGCCTGCGGAAATGCCAAGATTCGCCTGCGGGCTTCAATGGACAATGAAACCTACGAAGAGAATCTCGAACTGCCCGTCCGCCCCGCATCGCCCGTGATCAGCCGCGGCGGATATGCGCTCGCCCCGGCCAGCCGGCCGACGACGCTCCCCATCGCGGCCGACATGGTGCGCGGCACCGAGGTGATCGACATCAAGCTCACGCCGTTCCCGACGCTGGAACTTCCGAGCGGACTGGAATACCTGGAGCGATATCCCTATGGCTGCGCCGAGCAGACGATCAGCACTTGCTTTCCGCTGGCGTACCTGAGCGACATCGGCCGCGCCATCGCCCCGGGCGTGTTCGAGCGAGAGCGCGTCGCCGCCAAGGTGCAGGCGGGAATCCTGCCGCCTTATGAGCATGCAGACGGCCGACGGCGGCCTGGCGATGTGGCCCGGCGGCAGCGAAGCCTGGCCGTGGGCGAGTGTCTATGGCGCGCATTTCCTGATCGAGGCGCAATTGGCCGGGCATCCCGTGCCGGATGATTTTCGCCAGCGCCTGCTAGATTACGTGCGGCACATCCTGGACAAAGGCGGCGAAAATCCCGACCTGCTCGAGCTTCAGTCCTACGGGTGCTACGTGCTGGCCATGTCGGGCAAGCCGCAGCGCCCGATCATGAATCGCCTGATGGAGCTGGCCGACTCACCCGATTCGAGCAAGCTCCCCATCGCCGCGCCCGAGCGCAATCAAGCCAAGCTCTTCCTGTCGCTCGCGTGGCTATCGGCCGGCCGGCGCGACCTGGCGATGTCGCTCGTGCCCAGGACGCCGCCGCTGCCGAGATCGAATCGACAGCTCGCCGGCAATGTCGGCTCGCCGATCCGCAACCGCGCCCTGCTGGTCAGCACCATGCTCACCGTCGAGCCCGATCATCCTTCGCTACCGGGCCTGCTCCAGCAACTGGCCGACGCCGGCAGAAAACACGAGTGGCGAAGCACGCAGGATGTGGCCTTCGCCGTGCTGGCGATTGGGCGATACCTGCGATCGGCGAAGACAACCGAGCCGTATCAATCGCTGGAGTTACTGCTGGCCGGGCGGAAACTGGCTTCGGCCGGGAATGGCGCATCGCTGTCGTTCTCCCTCTCGGACAAGTCCGATCAGATCACGCTTGAGAAGGCGGCCGATCGCCTCTTCGATATCCGAGTCGGCGGCGCGGAAACCGCCAAGGCCTACGTGAGCTGGCTGCAGAGCGGCGTGCCGCTGGTTGCCCCGGGCGACCAGGACAACGGCATCAAGATCCGCCGGCGATATATGCCCTATAGCGCCACGGCGCTTACCTCGACACCGACAACCGCGCCGTCGCGGCCGCTTCTCTCGGCCAGGAGCGGCAACCTGATCCTGGTCGCGATCTCGCTCGAAGCGCCCGCCGCCAACGAGAACATCGTCATCGAGGACATGCTCCCGGCCGGCCTGGAGATCGAGAACCCGCGGCTGGCCACGTCGGCGGCGGCCGAGGACGGGGCGGTGGTGGTCAAGAAAGATGATGGTTTCGACACCGCTCGCGTTGACATGCACGATGATCGTCTGGTGCTGATCGGCCGGATGCCCAACAGCGGCCGGATGCAATACACGTATCTCACGCGCACCGTCACGCCCGGGACGTATGTGGTTCCGCCCATCCGCGCGGAGTACATGTACGACATCGGCGTCAACAGCATCAGCGGCGCGGGCGGCACCTTCACCGTGCTGCCGATGGAGCGCAAAGCGGTGGCGAAGAAGTAGAGCGATGTCACAGCCACGCGCACATGGCGACTCTGGGATCGAAGGCGGGTCGGATGTCGCTGTCCGGCCCGCCTCCTTCCCCGACACGGTGGGGCAGACATTCTTGTCTGCCGGTGGAGCAGACATTCCTGTCTGCTTAGCATCGCGCAGCCGGACCGCCAGTGAGGGCACTGGCGGCACTCGACGTTGGCGACGGCGCGGGCTCAAGTCCCTCATTGCGCTGCTGGCGATCACCGTTCTCATGCCTCTGAGCTTCGAACTCGCCGTGTTCGTTCTGCCGTATCCGAAGAACCTCTCGGCGCCGCGCCCCGCCGGGATCTTCATCGAGGACCGTCGCGGCATGGCACTGGCCGCGCTGGTGGCAAGCGATGACCAGTGGCATCTTCCGCTTGATGAATCGGAGGTCAGTCCCCACCTTCTCAATGCCATCGTGGCCATCGAAGACTGCCGATTCTACGAGCACGGCGGGGTCGATTGGCGCTCGGTCGGCGCGGCCGCCTGGCAGAACATCTCGGCGGGACGAGTCCGCCGCGGCGCGAGCACCATCACCATGCAGGTGCAGCGGCTGCGCGAAAACGGTGGGCGCAGCTTCATCTATAAACTCTGGCAGGCCCTGCGGGCGCGGCAGATCGAGCGTCAACTCAGCAAACGACAAATCCTCGTCGAATACATCAACCGCGCGCCCTTCGGCGGCAACCTCGTCGGCGCTGGCGCAGCGAGCTGGCGATATTTTGGCCGGCCGTGCGCAGCTCTCGCTCGCGCAGGCGGCACTGCTGGCGGGCGTGCCCCAGAATCCCAACCGGCTCCGGCTCGATCGGCACCCCGACGTTGCCCGGACCCGGCGCGACCTCGTGCTGCATCGCATGCTTGAGCTTGGGATGATCAATAGCCGGCAGCACCACGAGGCTATCGCCGAGCCTGTCGATGCATCCTGGCGTCCCTTGCCGCAGGAGCCCAGCCATGGCGGTCTCCCCCTGGCCGACGGCGCGATGCCGACACTGATTCGCCTTGCCGGCCAGCACACATCGCCCATCCTGCGCACGACGCTCGACGCCGCGATGCAGCGCCAAGTTGCCACGGCCGCCCGCCAGCATCTCGATCAGCTCGCCTCATCGGGTGTCACCGCGGCCGCCGTCGTGGTCCTCGACACGCGGACATCGCAGTGTCTGGCGGCCGTCTCGCTTTCTTCCGAATCGCACAAGCTCGACCTGACCTGCCGCGCGGATCCACCGGCTCGGTGCTCAAGCCGTTCATCTACGCGGCCGCGTTCGATGCGGGCGTCGCCACGCCCAAGACCATCCTCAACGATTCGCTCACCGCCTGGCCGGGATATGCGCCGGGCAACTTCGACCGCGCCTTCCGCGGACGGATCACTGCGGCCGAGGCGCTGGCCGAGAGCCGCAACATCCCCGCGCTGCTCATGCTCTCGCAGGTTGGCGTTGAATACTCAGCCAATCTCATGGGCGCTGCCGGCTTGCGGACGCTGGCCCGCCGTCCCGAGCGGTATGGTCTGTCGCTGGCAGTCGGTGGGGCGGAAGCTACGCCGCTGGAAGTGGCCGAGGCGTTTGCGACGTTGGCGCGCGGGGGGATCGCTCGGCCGGTGGCATTCGAGGGTTCAAGGCTCAGGGATCAGGGACCAAGTCCCAAGCCGCTGCTTCGACCTGCGGCCTGCTGGCAGACCATCGCCGCGATCAGCTCTCCCTGGCGCACGGCCGACATCTGTCCCGAAGCTGCCTCGCTTCGCGTCGCCTGGAAAACCGGCACCAGCAGCGGCTATCGCGACGCCTGGTGTGCCGCCGTCACGCCGCATCGCACGATCGTCGTCTGGCTGGGCAACACCCAAGGCGAAGGCTCGCATTCGCTGCTGGGGGCGCAGTCGGCCGCGCCGCTCGCCCTGCGCCTCATTGCCGCCATCGCCTCGCCCATGCCGTGGCCCGCCGACGTTGATTCAGCGCCGCTGCCCGTCGATGAATCGCCGTTCCTGCCCGCCTCGCGCCGGCTGGCGCTGATCTGGCCGGTCGATAACACCGAGATCGTCTACAACTCCGACCTGCCTCCCGACCGCCAGCGCGTGCTCCTGCGTGCCGCTCCCGCGCGGCAGGGCGATCGAACCGCGGCAGA
The DNA here is from genome assembly GCA_963836515.1 of uncultured Phycisphaerales bacterium. GTDB lineage: Bacteria > Planctomycetota > Phycisphaerae > Tepidisphaerales > Tepidisphaeraceae > CAWIJX01. Next base: position 813,064 of record CAWIJX010000003.1, on the reverse strand, counting down.
GAACCAACTGCTCTGGTGGTTCGTCGATGGCAAGCCGGCCGGCACAACGCGCGGCGATGAGAGGCTCTTCTGGTTGCCGGCGCCCGGCCGGCACGAGGTGCGCGTCATCGACGCCCATGGCCATGCGGCTACGTCCCGCATTCGCGTCCGATGAGCGGAGCCGCTTCTACCACCGTCTTTTCCCCTCCAACACCCGTCCGTCTTTCTGGTAGAAATGTCAGAACCTGCCAGGGCGAGTTGTCGAATCGCCAGACGCTCGCCGCCCTTGACGGCTCGGCAGGTGATTTTGGAGCTGTGCGATGCAACCGGATGTATCCAAGGCACTTACCCGCGCTTCCTCCATGCAAGAAACCACCGGCCTCTGCGATGTGCGCGTACTGTCCTCTCCCTCGGCCGAGGAGTTGTACATCACGGCCACGCCGGCCGCCGGAGCGCCTGCGGCCCAGGCCAAGGCCATGTACGCCGAGATCGCACGGGCCCTGCGGCGTTCGCAAGCCGTCATCGTCGAGGAACGCCTCTTCGCCGAGCCCGACGTGATCGCGCCGGCCCTGGCCGCGCGGGAGGCCGCCTATGGCGATCTGGACGATGGCGTGGCGCCCACCATCCTGGCCACGCGCGGCAGCTCGCCCCTCATCGGGGCGCAGGTCCATGCGATCCGTGGTATCAGGAAGCCCTCGATTGTGAAGCTGGGCAACGTGCCGGTCGCCAGGACTTTTTCGGCCGGTCGATACCAGTGGATGACTGCCGCCGGTCTTCGCGGCGATCCCAGGACCACTGCCCCCGAGCAGGCTCGCGCGGCCTACGAAAAGGCCGACGCCCTGCTCAAGCAGGTTGGCGCGGGCATGACGAGCATCGCTCGCACGTGGATCTGGATGGACGATATTCTTCAGTGGTACACACCGTTCAACTACGTCCGCACCAAATTCTTCACCGAGGTTGGCCTGATGGACGGCAGCGGTTGCATGCCCGCCAGCACCGGCATCGGCGTAAGCCCGGCCAACGGCCATCGCTGCGCCATCGATGTCTTCGCCGCCTGGGGCGCCGATGACGCCGTCGCTCGATTCCACGCCGCGGGCAAGCAGCGCTCAGCCTACGAATACGGCTCGGCCTTCGCCCGCGCCGCCACGGCGCGAACTCCCGCCGGCACGACCGTCTTCTGCTCCGGCACGGCCGCCATCGACACCAAGGGCGCCACGTGCTTCCTCGACGACATCCGCGGCCAGGTGAAAATGACGGTCGAAAACGTCAGGGCCGTTCTGCGCGACATGCACTGCGCCGACAACGACGTGGTGCAGGCGCTGGCGTACTGCGTCAGCCCGCAGGTGGAGGATGCCTTCATGGCCGACTGGGGCAGCGACCTGCCCTGGCCATGCCTCACGATGATCGGCGACGTCTGCCGCGACGATCTGCTCTTTGAGGTGGAGGTTACGGCATGCCCGGGGGCGAAGAGGGCGTAGTCGGCGGCTCGAAGATGAACAGGCCGAAGTAGTCGCAGGAAAGCAGCCGGCCGTCGTTCATAGGCAGAAGATAGCGCGGGTTGTACGTGCGGCCCAATTCGCGGGGTTTGGGCAGGATCTGTTTTTCGCCGCTGACCAGCGAAACGCGGCAGACGCCATCGTTGCAGGTGCCCCAGAGCCAATCGTTGACCAGAGCCAGCGGCATCAATGGGCGGAACCACGTGAGGGCCACGTGGCGGGCCGCGGCAGACTCAGACTTGTACCATCCGCTCGCGCCAACCTGCCTCGTGGTGGCGCTGGTCACGTTGCCGGAGCGAAGCAGTATCTCGGCCTGGTTGCGGCGGAGGTCGAAGAGCACCGACTCCCTGGAACTCGCGACGATGATGTGATCGGCGTTGACCGGCGTAGCGCCGATGATTCCCGTCCTTGTGCCGCTGCGGCCATCGGGATTGAGGATGGTGAGCACCTCCATTGGCAGAAGCTGTCGCCACTGGCCGTTTCGCGGCGCGTACTCCCACAGCCCGCTTGCTTCAGACCCCGTGCCGCGTCGCTCGATGGTCAGCAGCAGCCGATGGCGCGGTGGATCCGGAGTGATCGATCGCACGGTAAATGGGCTACCGTTGTCGAACGGTGACCGCTTTTCCTTGCGCAAACTCGATGCAAGGACGCTGCACGATGCTCTGATCGGGTCGATGCAGACGACGTGGCCCTCGTGGCCTGGCCTGCCTGTGCCCGCATAGAGCTTGCCATCCAGCGCAGCGATGCACGCGATGCGGGTGGATGGCAGCCCGTCTCGCTCACCCATGGCGATCACATTGCCTCCCTTGATGGGGAAGATGCGAATGCCTCGCTCCGCCGTGGCCAGACAATACAGCCCGGAGTCCAGACAAGCGCCGGTGATGATGGGACACCCGGTGGTGAACATATTGCCGGTGCCCGAACGCCCCTCAATGCGCTGCCGCACTAGATCTCCGGAAATGGGGACGACAGGCCCGACCTTCTCCATCCGGCCTGAAGGCATCGTAAAGCGAAGCAGTTGCAGTTCGTGCCCGCCGCCCTGGAGTGACGTCAGGCCGGCCGCGTAGATGATCGTCCCATGGATCACCGGGGCGAAAACCCACTGCACGGGCGTGGCATCGAACACATCCAGAAGGGTCTGGCCGCCCGTCGCTGATGGCCGGGACGTGCTCGCAGATTGGGTGCTGTGAACACCAGACGCCGCTTGCGCGTTTGGCTGACAGAGCGTTCGCATCTCAAGCGCATTGGCCAGTACAAGCCGGTGCCGTGGCGATTCAAACACGGACAGCACCCGAGCAGCCAGAGTTGCCCAACGGGGGTCGCTCTTGGGGATCACCGGCGGCCAGAAAACACTTTCTGCGAGGACCCGCTTGGCGGCCGCATCCATCAGATCGTTCTGGGAGAGCATGAACTCGAGCAGATCGATACTGAGAGCGCCCCGGCATTGGGTCTTGTCCAGGAGCGCGTCGGCAGCCAACATCATGCGGTACGCCTCGCGGCGCTCGACCACACCGGTCTTCGGGTCGGCGATGAACGGTTTGATATGCCGGAAGAACGCGGCGACGTTGTCGCGCATTGCCACGGCGGACCTACCGCGGTCCACCTCGATGGCAGTCCGGAAGAGCTGACCGTAGGCCTGTACCATGCGATCGGGATGCTCAGTCATCTTCTGGCAGAGCGTTGCGAGGCGCTGGTAGTCGCCGGCGTCAAGGTCCCAGCGCGTCCGGCGGCCGGTGGGCGTTGGGTACAACCTCCCTTGCTGCCACCCGATGGAGATGGCATACAGCACACCCGAGCCCTGCGCCGCCTCGATCGCGGGGCGCTTGTCGCGCTCGCGCAGGAACTCCTCGCCAAGACCGAGGAGGTCCGTCGCCCATTCATGCCCGTCGCGTGAAAGAAGCCAGTGAGTGTCATCGATGAGAGTCGCCATGTGGTGGCAGTAAAGTCTGAAGCCGTCCGGCCGAGCGACCGACGCCAATGCCTCGGCATGCTCCACATCGAACCGGTAGCGGCGCACGATGGCCAGCAACTCGGCGAGGCGCGACGTGGTTGGCGCCACGATGCTCTGGCCCTTTAGCTGAGTGCCAATGACGCCCTGTATGTGCTCATTCAGGGTCGCCTTGCAGCGCAGCAGGTGCGTCCCAACTGCGGTCCGAATCGTGGGCGGCGCCTGCCTGCACTGCAGCCCCACGCCCAGCATCATCTCCGCGCCGCTGCACCCAGGGCAGAATATCGTCCGGCCGGGTCTTGGGCACGTTGGGCATCTCGCCGCGCGTGGGATTGGAGTACCACTGCGACATGAATATGGCATGGCCGCAGTCGATGAGGCTGCTGGCGAGCATGGCGTGGTAGACGAGATTGCGCTCGGCCAGCGCATGCGCCGCCTCGGCGGCGGGAAGGGCGCGCACGAAATCCTGGTGCTCGGCCAGCAGTACCGCTTCACGATAAAAACGCGCTGCTTCCGCCAATTCATCCGCGGCCGCCACGGCCGGTGCGGACTTCAGCGACTTGGACAGTTCCCCCGCCAACGTGCGCACCACGCTCGCGGCATCTTCCTTTTCGGCCGCAGCGGACAGGTTGGCCAGCGCTCGCCCGCGGCTATCCGTGAGAGCCAGGTTCGCCCGGATGCCGCTGGCGCCGTTCCGCGAGAGCTCAATGCTGGCCACGATGACGGATGCCAAGAGATCGCGATCGGCCTGCGGTGCGACCGCTCGTTCTTTGTTGAGCTGTTCGAGACGACTTCGCTCCAGCAGGGCGATGGAAGGCGATGCGATCATCGCACGTTCGAGCAGCCGTCCCGCTGCGTCGCAGAAACCATCCATGGATCGCGGCATGTCGGCGTTACGAACCGCCAGTACGCAGATCGTGCGAACGGTTTTGCCGGCCTGCCCTCGTTTGGCCATCGCCGCGTTCACGGCGGCGACGATGGCATCGGCCGGCTTTTCGCCCTGATCGCGCGCGAGCGCGGCATCCCAGAGCCGCACGCCCGTGGAGGCATCGAAGATCACCAGGCCCTCACCGTCAACGTTGTTGGCTTCGGACTCGATGATCGCCAGCAGATCGGCCGAGAGTGTCTTTCCGGCCTTGATCACGATGGAGGGATCGGCGAGGCGCGCCAGCGACGCGACCTGCTCGCCGAGCAGTCGCTGGATCTGCTGGCGCTCGACGAGTTGGACAGCGCCGTTGGCGGACAGCTTCGCCTCGGCCAGTGCAAGCGCATTCTGAACCGCCGGCGACAGCTTCGCGGCGATGATGGCGAGGCGCGGAGCGGCGAGAGCCTGCGCCGCGAACAGCATGATTCCGAGCAGCGGGAGCATGTGGCTCTTTGGGTTGCACAAAAGCATGGCAAGTCTCCTGGCTCAAATAGCCTCTACACAGCATGCTCCAGCTATTTCTTGGGGCTGGCTCCCGCCTTCACAAAATACTCCAGCACCCGCACGCCGATCGCCCGTCCTCCTTTCTGCAGCGCCGATTTGCCCGCCAGGCTTTCCGACAGATCCGCCGCGCGCGTTGTCTCGCGATCGGTGTAGAGAATCGTGTCGCCGTCGCGCGGCTTGACCTTGATCTCGATCCGCGCCGAGCAGCTCACCAGGTTGCCGATGCGCGGCGAATTCGCTGAACGCCTCGCCGGTGATGATGACCTCGACGCCCGCCTTCGTCAGGTTGCGCTCGTCGCCCTCGACGACCGTGAATCCGGCCTGTTTCAGGATCATGTGCACTTCCGTCTCCACGGCCGGGTCGATGCGCGGTGGGGGGTGGCGCTGATGTGGCGTTCCGTGATGGTCACGGCGATCTTGGGCAGCTTCATCCCCTTGAGCTTCGCCACCAGCGCCGACACGGGATCGGCGGGGCCGTCGCCGGCCACCAGCTTCGGGCCCGCCTCGCGCACGTGCGCGGCGATCTTCTCCGAAAGCTGCATCACCAGCTTGCCGACCTCGCCCTGCTGGTTGCCCTTGACGAGGATGCCGTCCACCAGTGTGGTCTCGGTGCCGATGATCTTGGCCGTGACGTAGAGCTGCTTGTCGAGAGGGAAAATCTTGCCGGTCACCAGCAGCTTGGCGCCGACGAGCTGGCCGATCTTCGTGGCCTTTTCGGGGCTGACCAGGCCGGTGGCGTTCAGCTCGGCCTCCAGCAGAGTCTTGCCCATCGACGCGCGATCGACAAGGCTGAAGCCCGGCTCGCCCGTGAGCATGGCCGTGAGCGCCTCGGCCACCTGCTTGCCCAGCTCTGGCGAAGGCGCGGTGCTGGCGTCGAAATCGAGAATGGCGACAGTCAGCTTCCCGTTGGCGGGCTGAGTGTCCTGCGCCAACGCGGCCGAAATCGGCCACAGAAGCGATGCGAGAATGGCGACGAGCGTGAGATGTTTCATAACGATTCTCCTTTGATTTTAAGGGTAGCTGATACTTGGAACGGTGGCTGGCGTCGGCACGAGTTTTGGCACAGGTCGTCGGCTGGCCGGCGGCGTCGGCTCCGGCCGGGTCAGCAGGTAATCAATGGCATTGCACAATAGCAGTTGGCTGCGAGGATCGGCGTCGAACCGGCCCAGCGGGAGCTGACAAAGCACGATCCGGCCGCCGCCGGTTGACCTGGACACCAGCAGTGTATCGATCGGCGCAGGCTCGTCCCCCGGCGCTTTGCGCGGCCAATACGTGATCTCCAGCGCCGGCTCGTCCTTGGGAAGCTGCACGGCCCTCGCGGTCTTCCGATCGCTTAGCCAGCTTGCCAGATCGTCAGCGTCGAGACTGCTTAGCAGCGGATGATCGCGGCGCCATTTCAGCTCGGCGGGCAGCGAGCGGTCGGCCAGTGCATAGTCGGCCAGGCGATCGATCTTCTGCGCGAAGAACATCACGCTCGCCCCGGCGCGTGCCTGCTCGATCAGAGGGCTCTGCTGCATTCCATCAGCCGCAAGTTGATCGGCGCCGATCAGGATCATGTCAGCCTTGACCGCCTGGAGAGTTGCCGCGTCGAGCAGCCGCGTGAAGGGGACCTTGGCACTTTCGAGCACGCGCGGCAGGCCATCGTCGCTGTCCATCACGAAGAGCCTGCGGTCACCGATGCGCTGCGGGAGATCCGCCAGCAAATCGCGTGGAAAAACGTGGATGCTCGACTCGCCACTGGCGAGTTGTTTGCCTCCATCGCGCTGAAGAAGTTGCCAGGTCCAGTGCAACTTCGTGCGTGCCCGGACGGGCGGTGCCTTGATCTTGATGTCTGTCGGCTGCTCGCCGGCATTCATCGGCGTCTTGCCGGCGGCCAGTGGCAGGTTGCCCAGCGAAAGCTCCCAGGAAAGGTCCGCGGCGGCGCTCCCCCTGCAGCGCCCAACGCGCGGTGACTGTGCCGTCCTGATCGGCCAGCCAATAGCCCTGGTTCGACAGCATCACGATGAGCAGCGTGACGGATTTCATCTGGCACCCGCTGGAATGGCGGCTTGCGTGAAAGCCAGGTTGAGGTCATACGCGCCGGCCGAGGTCACGAGCTGGCCGACTTTCGCCTTCTGATCGGGCTCGAGGTCGATCGATGTGGCCAGCGCGGCCAGCGTGCGCCCGTCATCGCGTGTCTGGACCTCGGCCCAGATCGACAGGCGCGTCGGGTGGGCGGTGGAGGTCGTGATATCGTAGCGGGCATTGCCGCCGTCTTTGAGCGGCACCGTAAGCCGCGCGGTCTCGCCCGGCACGATGGCCAGATCGGCCGTAGAGACTGTCTTGCGGCCGGCGGTCATGCTCAGCCGAAGCAGGAGGATGCTCGGCGGAGCCATCGCTTGCTGCGTGACGCCCATGTCCGAGGCGCCGTCGGCCAGGACCAGCCAGGCCGCCCGGCCGTCAAAGAAACCGCTGACTTCCTTGAATGCACGGACTTGCCGCGATATGTCGGCCGACGTGAGCGCAAGAGGACCATTTCGGCGGCGCGCTCGGCGCGGTGCGAAAGACTGCGGAAAGGTCCGCGGAGTCGATGCCCAGCGGCCCAGCTCAAATCCGAGCAATGAGATCGCCATGGCCGCTGCCAGCCCTGCGCCAATTCGCAGCAACCGATGCGATTGTGACGCCGTGCTGGCGGGCAACTGCACGTCGAATGCACCCCAGCCGTCAGGAGGAGCGTCCGGGCCGTCCTTGTCGCTGATTGTCTCACGCAGCGTGTCGTAATCCCGGGCAGCCGCGCGACAAGTCGCGCATTCATCGAGATGTCGCAGGACCTGCCGGGCACGCTGACGATCGCGCTCGCCCATGTTCATATCAAGCAAGTTCTCTTGTATCGACTGGCAATCCATCAAAGATCACCCTCTTTCTCGTGCTTGGTGTCGCTGTGAACGCGAGCCGCTTCCAAGCCGTCATCCATCCAGTTCCATTCCGCCAGCAGCTCGCGTAATCGCTGCATGCCGGCGTGGAGCTGCCGCGAAACCTCGGTCGCGCCGCAGCCAAGCAGATCTTTCACCTGGTTCCCCGTCAGCCCCTGCATCACGCGCAGGGCCACGATCAACCGCGTTTCCTCGGGCAACTCCTGCATCGCTGTGAGGACGGCCTCGCGCCGATCCGCATCCTCGGATGATGGCTCCTGTTCCCGTGGAACCAGAGCCACGCGAGCCCGAATGCCTCGCTGCTCGATCTTCTGTCGGCGCTGGGCCTGGAGGCTCTCGTTGACGATCACGCGGGCCAGCCACGCCCGCAGACTCCGCACATCCGCGATCTCAGCCCGCTGCGACCAGGCCTTGAGGAACGCCTGCTGGCACACATCCTCGGCGCCCGCCGGATCGCGCAGAATGCCCCAGGCCAGGCGAAAGTAGAGCCTCGCATGCTGACGAATCTGCTCCGTCAGCACCTGCCGCCACCACTCGTCGCGCCATGGACCGTTCACGTGCGAAGCTCCCGGTTGCTTCTCCTCAACACATGAGATGCGCAAGCCCGCCGATATTTTCACGAAAAATGTGCGGGGAGTCCACCCGCCCGAAAGTGCCGCCAGTGCCCTCACTGGCGGTCTGGGTTTGTGCGATGTCCGCAAGCTCCCACCCGACGACCCCGGTTGCCCTGCAGTTGCCCCCGCGGGCGTGACGACAATAATGGAGCCATGCCGCCCCGTTATCTCATCGCCCAACTCGACGAGGTCGCGCCCGTCCCATGTCCCTGCGGCAGCGCCCGCCGCGCGTTCGCGCTGCCCGACAATCCCACGGCCACCCTACACCTGGTTGACATCCGCGCCGACGCCCGCGCGCATTATCACAAGCGGCTCGCCGAAATCTACGTGATCCTCGAAGGCGAGGGGCACGTCGAGCTGGATGGTCAGCTCGTGCCGGTGCGGCCGCTCACCGCCATCCTCATCAAGCCATTGTGCCGGCATCGCGCGATCGGCAAGCTGCGAATCCTGAACATCCCGATTCCAGCGTTCGACGCGGCGGATGAGTGGTTTGACTGATCGGCAGACGGAGGACGCACGATGAATCTGAGGCGATGGATGATCGCGATTCTCACGGCGGGCTCATTGGCGATGTGCGTGCTCTGGCCGTGGCTCAGCTCGTGGTGCTTTGACGGAGAGTTCTATCAAGACCAGGCGACCGGGTCGATCCGAATGCACGAGTATTTTCTCGGGCTGCAGGTTGACTGGATTGGGCGTTTTCCCGGCGCACTGGCGGTCTACGGGCCGTTCGTCCTTTTCGGGATCGGGCCGGCGGCTTGGCTGTGGCGATGGGCCCGCCGACGCTGGCCGCAACTGAGTCCGTTTACAATCCTCTCGGCATTGTCGCTCGTGCTATGCGTTTGCTGCCTTTGGGCATGGCTCTTTGAGGGCGGGTTGACGTACGCGATCGCGGGCACAGTTGACCCTCCTCGTCGCCAGTGGCTTGGCTTTGGGTATTGCGAGTTTCATCCCTATTCAGGGACAATCACCGTCTATTGGGTGAGCTGGCCATTGCTCATCGTCGCTGCTCTGGCGGCTATCATGCCAACCCGCTGGAGCATCCAGGCATATCGGGAGCGTCGGCGACGAGATCGCATCCGCCTCGGGCTCTGCGGCAAATGTGGCTACGACCTGCGAGCCAGTACCGAGCGATGTCCCGAATGCGGCACGCCGATCGTCCGGGCGACGGTTGTTCCGTGACGGAGAATGTCCGACGCCCGTGGAGCGTGCCGCCTCGGCCGCGGTCTTCTCCGACACGGCGGGGGCCGCTCGTGCCACGGACCTTCACGGCATGCCCATAGCTGTGTTACGCTGTGTCATCGACATGGGTATCACGTTCATCACCACCGGCGGCACCATCGACAAGGCCTATTTCGACGAGATCAGCGAGTATGAAGTCGGCCCGCCGCAGTTGACGGAGATCCTGCGCATTGGCCGGGCGATCGGGGATTTTGAGAAGGTCTCGGTGCTGCGCAAGGACAGCCTGGAACTGACCGACGAGGATCGCGAGATGATCCGCCGGGCGGTGCTGGCCGCCCGGCACGAGCGGATCGTCATCACGCACGGGACTGACACGATGATCGAAACCGCGCTGCGGCTGCGCGATGTGCCCGGCCGGACGATCGTGCTCACCGGCGCGCTCAGCCCGGCCGTGTTTCGCGAGAGCGATGCGCCGTTCAACGTCGGCATGGCGCTCGGCGCTGTTTTGTCTCTGCCGCCGGGAGTGTATCTTGTGATGAACGGCCAGATTTTCCGGCCGGAGAACGTTGTCAAGAACCGGGCTTTGATGCGGTTTGAGACAAGTGTCTGAAGCGCCAAGCGTCAGCGACCGCCCCGGCCAAGGGCGGGCGCTGACGCTTCCGCTTCAGAAAACCATCGAAGGAGCACCATGAACGAGAACACGCGGGTGAATCGTCGGGATTGTCTGAAGGCGGGCGCGGCGGCGTGCGTGGCCGCAGGATTGGCCAACTCGCCATTGGCCACCGCGGCGCAGGACGGTCCCGCGAAGCTGCCCGTGACCATCCGCGACGCGATGCTGCGCGATGTGGGCAAGGCCGACTGCTGGTCAGCGCTGCGCGAGATCGAGGCCGATGGCGTCGAGGCCAGCGTCAACATCGACATGTCGCTTCCGGCGATGTTCCATCCGACGACCAAGTACAGCCTGGGTAGCAGCGACGGCATTGCCGCGTTCAAGCAGAACCTGGCAGCCAACAAGATGTCGGTGCTGACCTTCATCATGGCCAACCAGTTCGACAGCCGTCCCGACGAGGAGATTGCGTGGATGAAGAAGCTGGTTGCGGCATGCAAGGAACTGAACGCGCGGGCCGTGCGCATTGACCTCATTCCGCACAAGGTCAGGCGAGAGGAGTTCCTGCCGTTTGCGATCAAGATCGGCAAGGAGATCAGCGCCATCGCGGCCGACGGCGGCGTGAAGCTGGGCGTCGAGAACCACGGCAACACGACCAACGACCCGGAGTTTCTCCAGAAGCTCTTCGACGGTGTTGGTTCTCCGAGCCTCGGCCTGACGCTCGACACGGCCAACCTCTACTGGTTCGGCCATCCGCTGGACGACCTCTACAAGATCTATCAGCGCTTCGCCGCGCGGGTGGTCCACACGCACTGCAAGAGCATCGCCTATCCGGAGGCGCAGCGTAACGTGCGACGGGAGATGGGCTGGAAATATGGCGAATACGCGCGGGCGATCTATGAAGGCGATATCGACTTTGCCCGGGTGGTGCGCATCCTGCGCGAGGCCGGCTACAGCGGCGACCTGTGCGTGGAGGATGAGGGGCTGGGCCATTACCCCAAGGCGCAGCACGGCGAGGTGCTCAAGAAAGAGATCGCGTTTCTGAGGAAGCTGGCGTGAGGTGATGGTAGCTTACACATGAAGGAATGCGAGAAGCTGTCGCACTGCCGCGTTGGCCGTGGTATCTCGTTTGCTATTCTCACAGATGCGTCGCATTCAAGGGCTATCTGATCGGCGCGGGAGCAAGGAACGCCGTGCGCCCGCGATTGTCGGCCAGTATGGCTGTTGGTGCTCTGATGTTTGTCAGCGCCGCCAGGGCGGAGCAGGATGCGGCCTACGATATCGAACAGATCGTGCAGTGGTCCGTGCAGGAGGGATGGCTGGCAGTACGCTTCACAGCGCCGGCGAAGCTGTTGCAAACGCAGCCCGTGATTCTGCGGATCAGTGGCTCGGGCGCGACGTGGTCGCTGCGCATTGCCAAGGGCGCCATCGAGAACGAGTTCCTCGATCCCGACATGCCGGTGACCGAGCTGATCTACCACGACAGCGGCGATGCCTCGCAGGCCGGGCACGTGAAGGCGGTCGTGTGCAGCGCCAACGACTATGTCGGCATCATGGGCACGCTTCGCATCGACGGCCAGACCGTCCGCGTGCGCTATCGCGGGCGGGCGGATATCCGCACGGCGCAGCTCGAGGCGTGCGTGCAGGAAGATGGCCAACTGGGCGAGCCGCTGCTGGATGCGCAGGGAGAAAGCCTGCAGAGCCTGGCCGATGAGAACCCCCTGGAGTTCCACCGATATCTTGAGCCGGTCCTCAAGAAGCTCTCGCGGCAGAACCTGCTGGGCCCCGGCGCGGCCGACATGTACGCGGCGTTTCCGTCGATTCAGCCGGATGCCGGGTCTGCGAGGATGATCCGGGCATTGCTGGGACCGCTCGATTCGCCCAATCCAAAGGTGCGCGAGAGGGCCAGCCACCAGCTTGCGGCCATGGGGGCAAAGGGCGTGCTGGCCGCCATGCGGTTTGACCGGCGCGTGCTTTCGCCCGAGCAGCGCGCCAGACTCAACGAGTTTGTGGCGTCGCATCGCCGCCGCTGGATGGCTGACGGCAGCGCCACGCGCAATATCGGGTTCCTCGTTGAATGCCTGGAGGCCGACGAGCCGCAGGTTCGCCAGGAGGCGAAGCGGGCGATCGAGCAAGTGCTGGGGCGCAGCGTGAAATTCGATCCCGCGCAGGAGTTTGATGATCGCTGGTCGCAGGTGGAGTCGATCCGCAGGACACTTCAGGTGCCTTAAGAGGCGGGCCAGCCCTATTCCCACTCTGGGTACTGTCTCGGCGCTTTGCCGTGCTTCTCGATAACGCGTACCGCTCTGCTCTTCTTGTCGGCCAAGAGGGATTCAGCCGTCAACTGAAACCGCCAATTGTCGCCAAAGTCATACCGGAACAGCATCTCATCGCCCGGCCGCAACGGAATTTCGCCCATCGTGACCTCGTCCGCCGGCAGGCAGTCCTCGATGCGCGCATCGGTCACCGAAACGGTTACGCCAGTGGTGTCGAGGTATTTGAATTCATAGAGGTGATCGAAGTCGAGTTCGAAGCCAAAGGCGTCACAGATCGCCTCGGCCAGCCTGGCCAGTGTCACCCGGCAAGGAACGCGGAGCCGCCGCCAGCACCCCTCCAGCGACGCCTTCATCTCCCATGTGCCCTCGTTGATCGGCGGCTGCTCTTCAACCAGCAACTGCCTCCATCCTGGAAACAGGTCAGCCCACTCCTCGCGCAGGCACTCTACGGCCTGGCCCTTTGGCGCTGCTCCATGGCTCATGTGCCACAGGGCCATGCCGTCGGCCGAGATCGCCTCGTCAAGCGCCACCAGCAGCGCTCCCCGAAATCGGTCTGATGCAGGCGCCTGGGCCACCAACTCTTGCCCGGCGGCTGGGGGCCTGACTCGACATCCATCATCCCGAACATCCCGAGAAGGTGTATGTCCCGGCCGTAAGGTCCCCAAACCGCAGCTCGGCTGGCCGAGACAAAGCACCGCGTGGGTCGCGCACTCCACACCCGGTCCAGGCCGTCGATCGCCGCCAGCGGGCTGTCGCCGACCATTTCCCCATTGGCCACCAGGGTCCAGGTTGCGAAGAGGTTGAGGTACCGCTCCAGAGGACTGAGTGAATGCCATCGGTTCATACCGGGCGCATCGAGCGCCAGGCGAGCTTGTTCCCCGCTGCCGCGGACCACCCCCAGCCCGCTGGCCCGCAGCAACACGTACAACGCGGCGATGTTGGGGTACGACCGCAGTTGTGGCCGCTGAAGCTGAAGCGACAACGGATGAGCCAGCAGCGCATCGAACTGCGCAAGGTGCTTCATGGGGAACAGGTGGTACTTGCCGCCCACGGGCAGGCCATCCGCCCCGACGAAATCCAGCATTGCCTGAAAATCGCGCAGGATCGTGCCCGGCTGCGCAGCCTCGGACAAATGGTTCTGAAGTATCTGTATCTCGGCCTTGGTCATGGGTATGCATCATACACGCGCTTGCCACTCCGCACCCGGACGCAGCGTGGCATCTACGCCGATGCCATAGCCATCGCGTAGATGGCGACAATGCGGATAACGATCATGACGCCGGCGAAGATGAGGGCCTCGCGAAGGTCGAGATCGAACAGGTAGGCGAGGAGAAAGAGGTAAAGGAGGATGGCGACGGCCCAGCTTACGAAGGCGATGTTGATCGCGGCGGCGAGAGCGCCGGGGAAGAGGGCGATCGCGGCGAGTTTGAGAATGGCTGAGCCAACGGCGCCAAAGGAAACGTTGATGAGCTTGGCGGTCACCAGAGCGCCAACGAACAGGAGCGCGGTCTGAAGGCCGAGCCTTGCGAAAAGCGGCCCGACCATCTCGGCAAAGCCGTGCGCAGGCGTGGCCAGGCGCCAGGCGGCGACGAAGCAGAGAAGGAACCCGGCGCCGAGCAAGGCGAGAGGGATTTGACGTTCTTTGGGTTCGCCCAGGGGCATGTCAGGTCTCCTTCACCGTTCTGTGTGAGTATATTCGATGCGATCTGTTGGAGCGAGGACTACGAGCGCTCCCGCCTCATTCCCAGAACTCCTCAATTATCTGTCGAACGATTTGAACGAATCCGCGTATCCGCTCCGGGTCGCGCTGCACCGTCTCGACATCCTTCAGCGTCACATCGATGTGGCAACCGCGCAGAGCGGCGAAATCGCGCCGGAGGATGGCGCGGATGCGATCGGGAGCGAAGCCGTAGGCGACCATGTCGGCCGGGCTGGGGCGATAGCTGATGACGTAGTCCGTGCCCACCTGCCCGGCCAGCGCGGCGACGTTGCACGCCGGCGCGGCGGCGATTCGGCGCAGGTTGGGGATCTTGCGCAGCACCGCGACCTTGTGCGTCAGGTCCTCGCAGCAGCCGTAGGCCGAGAGCGCGAACTTGGACATGATCGGGATCTGATACTGAAGCATGAACTCATCGAACATCTCCGCCCCGACCGCCGTCAGCTCCTGCGAAGCGCAGAATGTCCAGAGCGATTTGCGTGGCGCCGGCCCGCCATTGGGGACGGGATCGGCCAGATCGGCGGCATAGGGCATGGCCTGGTTCTGGTGATTGGCCAGCGACCAGTCGCCGGCTTTTTCGGCCTGCTCGTGAACGCGCAGGATCGAGTCGCGCATGAATGCCAGCAACTGGTGGAGCCACGCGGGGCGATCCATCATGTCCCACATGATCTGCTCCAGGCCGCGGAGCTGGGCCAGGTTCGTGGAGAGGTCCGCGTTCCACATGCGATAGATGGGGCCGCGATCGAGATGGATCGTGACGATGTTGCCGATGGCGTCTGATAGCTTCGAGAGTCGACGCTGCGTCTCGGCCTCGTCGATCTCGTGCTGCGGCGCGACGAGCTTGTCGATGTCGCGTTCATCCTTCAGCGGCGCCTCCCAGACGCCGGCCCCGCCCTCGCCATCCGGCCGGGTCCAGTTGATCGGCAGCCCCCACAGGCCCTGCGGCGGCGTGATGCAGGCCGCCTGCACCGTCACCCACGGCTCGATGATGTAGTCGTCGTTGAATGTGTCCTGGAAGATCATCCGGCGGAAGAAGTCCTCGTATTGGCGATAGAGGTCATCCTGGCACTGGCATTTCGACTGCGGCATCTCGTGCCACGCGCAGGCGCGGATGTAGATGGGCGGGGGAGCGGCCTGCCGCGCATTGACCGCGCGCCAGTGGCGGCGGCGCTGGTCCTGGATGGGCTTGGAGGCGACCTCAATGTAACGCCGCGAGAGATCGCGGAGGATGAGGATGTCGGCGGAGTGGCCCATCTAGCGTGCAGTCTACCGTCATCTGTCTGAAGCGGAAGCGTCAGCGCCCGCTCCGGCCGGTGATCGGTGATCGGTGATCGGTGATCGGTGATCGGTGATCGGTGATCGGTGATCGGTGATCGGTGATCGGTGATCGGTGATCGGTGATCGGTGATCAGTCAGCCTTGACCGATAGCCAAGCCAATCGCGGCCGGGGCGGCACGCTCCACGGCAGATCACCGGTCACTTCGCCGGCTCCCGCGCCAGCACGAATGCCCCGAATGGCCCGGCCATCGGCACATCGATCCGGCCGTCCCAGACGCCGGACGCGATCCCCTGGCCGAAACAGTCGAGGCCATGAAAGAGCTTGAAGCGATCGCCGGGCTGCAGGAATGAGCCCGTGTCCAGAGGCACTTTCGCCGCGCCGGCGCCGTTGTAGATCACCACGTGCGCCCGTGTGTTGTCGTATTTGCTCGCGATGACGATCGCCTTCGCAGCCGGCAGCTCGCGGATATTCCCTTCATCCACCAGCTTGTTCCATTTGCTGATCTGAATCTTGCCGGCGGCCACGATGTTGTCGCGCAGCTCGATATCCTCGTTCTGTGCGCCGTACCCGAGGATCATGCCGATCCCGTGCAGATGATTTCGCCGGACGATGATGTTGTGGCTCGCCCGGCCGCCGCCGATGAGGAATGGGCCCTTGGCGAAGGCGATGTTGTCCTCGACGACGAAATTGTTGAACATAAGCGGCCTTGGACCCATACGCGTGCATGGTGTATTCCCCATCAAACGGCACGGACATAATGCAGTTGGATATAGTCTTAGTCCCATCCTTGTTCTGCGTGTAGATGCAGTGCCCGTGGCCGCGGTCCGGGGCGCGCCAGCCGTTGTTGTAGATGATGCAGCCGTGAAACTCGCTGTCGGTCGCGCCGGCCCAGAATCCCACGCCGCCGCCGACATTGTCGTGAATGATGAGATTGATATACTTGCAGCCCTTGCCGGCATGCACCTCCATGCCGCCTTGGCCGGGCAGATCGCCGGGATGCGAGCCCCTCTCTTTCGTCTGTCGCTTCTCGACGGGGATGGAGGAGGCGATTTCCAGGTTCCACAGCCAGACGTAGTTGGCCGGCGCGTTGACGGTGAGGCCGCTGTCGAGGATCGTCGCCTGGCCCTGGCCGATGACGTGGATCGGCGCGGCTTCGCTCCCCGCGAGCTTGACCTCGAACTTGCCGGCGTACTTGCCGGCCTGCACCCAGATGATGTCGCCGGGGGTGTTCTTGTGGCTATTGGCCAGGGCGGAGGCGAGGTTCCACGGCGAGGTCATCGAGCCTGGATTGGCCGCCTTGCCGTCCGGCGAAACGTAGAACTCCCGGCCGGGGGCGCGGGGCACGCGGTCGGTGAAGAACGCGGGGCGGTCGGCGAGTGCCATGGAGCAGAAGAGGATCGAGAGGAGGATGGATTTCATGTCGGGGCTCCTGAGACTCACCGCAGAGGCGCAAAGGACGCGGAGCATTCATAGATAGGCCGGCCGCGGAGGGGCGTTGCATGCCGCCGGCGCCGCGATATCACCACGAAACGTTCGGAGTTCCGCCTTCAGGCGGGTGCGGGGCGGCGGCACAGATGTAGAGGGACTGCTATATTGCCCAGATTGAAGTTCGTTTTTGCGGAAGCGACGAAGCAACGAAGGGGCGGGCGGGGCGGGTAGGCGGCGGAGAGATTGCCCAGTTTGAAGTTCGTTCTGCAAAAGCGATGGAGCGACAAGGCGGCGAGACGGCCCGGCATGATTGTGACAGAAGGCTCGAAAAAGATCCACTCTGGCGGCGAGTTGTTCGGGCGGGTTGGGCATAAGTAGTCTCCAGCAATATGGTTAAGTTTGTACATTGCATTCAGCTATTTAGATTCGTCCCGGAAAAAGCGGGCACGAAGTGGCCCTGGGCGCGCACAAAGCGACTTCAAAGCGGCCCCGATCTGGCCCTGCGGCGGCACGAAGGGGCGCTGAAGCGGATCCTGTTGGCGGGAGAGGCGGCGGCCGGCGAGCGGGAGGGCAATGGGTTCGATTCGCAGGGGAGGGTGCGCGAGAGAGGGAGTGGAAGCTGCAAGCTCTGGCGCGACGGGAGGTTGTGGGTTTGGGGCGGGGGGATCGGTGGGTTCGTTCCGCAGGCGATCGGGCTCACCACGGAGGCACGGAGACACCGAGGAAGGGTCTGGGGTTCTGGGTTTAGGGTTCAGGGTTCCCGGTTCAGGGCTCAGGGTTCGAGATTGGAGATTGGAGGATTCGGATTGAAGGGCAGGGGCTTCGGAGTCGGTGGCGAGAATCGGGTTGGGGAGGATCATGATTCCTTTCGCTGGGGTCCACCTCTACTGGGCTGTTGCGTCGATCGGTTTGCCTGGGCGCAACATGGCGCAACGCTGGTGGGGTTTTTCGCGGGGAAAGCGAGGGATCTGGCGTGTGGGCCGGACGATCTGCGCAATCCTCTCTTTTTTCGGTCCCTACCAACCGAACACCCCGAGCGCAAGAAAAAGATGCCCCGCGTTGCGAGGCATCCGGTCGCTCCGTAGAGCGTGGCCTGCGAATGTTTCGTCTTGTTACGAAAAGCCGCAGACCGGGGTTGGGTAGACTCTTGTATGATACGAGGGGGCCGGTAGAATGCAAGCGCGTTTCAAGAAGGGCAGGTGGTTTATGTCGCGGAGGTTGGGATTGGATATCGGGCCGAACTCCATCGGCTGGGCACTGATCGAGACGGATGCACACGGAGCGGCGACCGGGCTGGTTGACGCGGGCGTGCGGGTGTTTCCCGAAGGGGTAGATAACTTCGACAGTGCCAAGGAAGTCTCTCGCAACGAGACCAGGCGAACGGTGCGCGGGATGCGCCGGCAGATCGCCCGGCGCCAACGCCGGCGAGCAGTCCTGCGCCGGGTGCTCGTGCAGGCGGGGCTGTTGCCAAGCAATGCGACGGAGCTTGAGGCGCTGCTGCAGGCCGATCCGTATATGCTTCGTGAGCGCGCGGTCGAAGGAAAACTGTCGCCTACGGAGATCGGACGCGTGCTGCTGCACCTGAACCAGCGCCGCGGGTTTTTGTCCAACAGCAAGAAGGACCGGAACGACAAAGAAGCCGAGGGGATGCTGGAGGAGATCAACCAGTTGCAGAAGGCCATGGAGGGCCGGACGCTGGGGGCCTACCTGGCGCAGCTCCACGCAGACCCGCACGCGCGCGTACGCGGAAAGCACACTCGCCGGTCAATGCTCGTCGCCGAATTCGACCGCATCTGGAACGAGCAGGCAAGGCACCATCCGAGACTGCTGACGCTCGCGTTGCGCTGGGGAAAAGCAGGGCCGCAGCCGCAGCCGCATCGCCCGCGGGTGCTCCCGGCGCTGCCCAAGGCCAAAGGGCAGTCCAAGGAGCAGCGGCGCAACGCGCTGGCCGCTAAGTGGGTGGAGGAATACGGCATCGAGGGCATCCTGTTTTTCCAGCGGCCGATGTACTGGCCGAAATCCATGGTGGGGCCATGCGAGTTGGAGAAAGGCGAGAAGCGATGCCCGACGGCCCACCGCGCAGCGCAACTGTTCCGGATGCTGCAGGAGGTCAACAACCTTCGATACATCGACCCCGAGGAGCAGACCGAGAAGGCGCTCGACGCCGACCAGCGGGCGCTAGTTGCTGAGAAGCTGGCTACGAAAGAGAAGATGGCCTTCAACGACCTCCGCGAGGCGCTGGGCTTCCTGGGGACAGTGAAGTTCAACCTGGAGCGCGGCGAGCGGTCCAAGATCGGCGGTCACAAGACGGACTCCCTGATGGCCAAGGCGCTCGGCAAGGGATGGCACAGGCGCCCCGAGGAAACGAAAGACGCGATCGTCGCTGTGCTCCTCGACGCACGCCGAACCGACGCGGAAGCGCTCGCGGAGCTGACGGGACAGTGCGGCCTCAGCGATGCCGAGGCGCGGGCAGCCATGGCCGTGGACCTCCCCGGCGGCTACGTGAGCATATCCCTCAAGGCGATCAGAAAGCTCCTGCCGTTCCTCAAGCGCGGCATGCGCGACATGGCCGAGAGCGACCCGGAACAGTCGGCCCTGCACGCGGCGGGGTATCTGCGGCGGGACGAGTTGCAGCGCCGCTTGTTCGACAAGTTGCCGTCACTGCAGTTCGTGCGCACCGGCCCCCTTTCGGACCTCCCGAACCCGGTCGTGGCGGCGGCGCTGTATGAAGTGCGCAAGGTGGTCAACGCGATCGTGCGCGAGCATGGGAAGCCCGATGAGGCGCACGTCGAACTGGCCCGCGAACTGAAGATGAGCCACGACAAGCGCAGCGAGTACAACACCCAGCGGCTTGAGCGGGAGAAAGAGCGGGACGCGGCCGCGGAGTACCTGCGCGAAAATGGCGTCGCCGTGTCACGCGAGAACATCCTGAGGCTCATGCTGTGGCGGCAGCAGGCCGAGACGTGCGTGTACACGGGCCAGCCGATCAGCTTCGGGCAGCTTTTTGGGGGCGAGGTGGACGTGGACCACATCCTGCCGTACTCGCGGA
Source organism: uncultured Phycisphaerales bacterium (assembly GCA_963836515.1). Taxonomy (GTDB): domain Bacteria; phylum Planctomycetota; class Phycisphaerae; order Tepidisphaerales; family Tepidisphaeraceae; genus CAWIJX01. The sequence goes on along the minus strand of CAWIJX010000003.1, from coordinate 793,151 downwards.
CGCTGGATGATTCCCAGATGAACAAGGTGGTCTGCTTCCGGCAGGCCAACGCCGAGAAGGGCGACCGGTGGCCGTGCCGATGGCTGGGCGAGACGGCCAGGGATACGTACGAGCGGGTGTGCCAGGCGCCAGGTCGTTGCCGTACCCCAAGTACCGGCGCTTCTTGGTGAAGGAACTGGAGACCGATGATTTCATTGCACGACAGTTGCGCGATACGGCGTACATCGGCAAGCTGGCGGTGGAGTACCTGCGGATGCTGGTGGGGGAGGCGAATGTGATCGCGTCCAAGGGCCAGTTGACGGCGGAACTGCGCTGGCAATGGGGGCTGGGCACCATCCTCTCGGAACTGCCCGATAGCCCGGCATGGTCGGAGCAGGCGAGGCTTGGGGCTGGGGAGAAGAACCGGGCCGACCATCGGCACCACGCGATTGACGCGGTGGTGATTGCCCTGACCGACCGCTCCCGACTGCAGCAGTTGGCGAAACTGCGGCGGGAAGGCGGGACCGCGGCGACAGGAGAAGTGCTCCCCGAGCCGTGGGCGAAGTTCCGGGACAGCGTCGTGGCGCGCATGACGGCCATGAACGTGTCGCATCGCGTCAGGCGGAAAGTCGCCGGGGCGCTGCACGAAGACATGCTGTACGGGAAGTCGCGCGAAGCGGGAACGTTTGTTGTGCGTAAGTTCGTGAGCGAGCTATCGGCCAATGAGATTGAACTCATCCGTGACCCGGCAATCCGGCGCATCGTGACGGAGGCGGTGAGCAAAGCCGGTCTGAAGACGGGCGCAAGAAACGCGGCGCGGAAGAGGACGGCGAGGCGGGAAAGAAGATGAGGCAGGCGCTGGCGGAACTGCGGATGCCGTCGGGCATGCCGGTCAGGAAGGTGCGCCTGCTCAAGAAAGACTTAACCATCCAGCCGATTCGGAAGGATTCGCCTTTTGAGGCGTTTGTGAAGCCAGGACGCATCCATCATGCGTGCCTGTTCGAATGGGAGGAGGGCGGCAAGAGAAAGCGCGATGCGGAATACGTAACAATGTTGGAGGCCGCGCGGCGACTGCGGGATCACGAGCCAGTGGTTCGCCGGGCACACTCGACCGTCCCTCAAGCGAAGTTCTTGATGTCGCTGTCGACGGGGGACAGCGTGCTCGCCCGGGTTGGCGGATGCGACGTGCTGATGGTGGTCAGCACGCTGGTCTCAACACAGAAGCGCATCCATCTGGTCCAGGCCACCGATGGACGCCGGGCATCGGATAAGGTTGACCGGGGCATGAAGCCGAATACCTTTGACGCCCGAAAGGTGACCGTCGATCCGCTGGGGCGCATCCGCTGGGCCAACGACTGATGATTAAGCGCACCCTCGACATCGCCGAAGGCCCCAGTTATCTCTCCTGCGACGAGGACCAGCTCGTCATCCGCCGCGCCGGACAGGAAGTGGCGCGCTGCCCCTGCGAGGACGTGGGCTTTCTCCTCATCGACCATCCGGCCGTGACCATCACCCAGGGCCTGGTCGCGCGCCTCATGTGGCATCACGCGGCCGTCGTCTTCTGCGGGCCCACGCACCTGCCCGCCGGGCTGCTCCTGCCCGTGGAAGCCAATGACCTCACCGGGCGCCGCACGCGCCTCCAGGCCCGCTGCAAGCTCCCGGTTCGCAAACGCCTCTGGAAGCAGATCGTCCGCCGCAAGATCGCCCTGCAGGCCGCGAACCTTCCGCCGGAGCATCCGGTCCACCGCCAGCTCAAGCAACTGGCCCGCGAGGTCAAGAGCGGCGATCGCACCAACACCGAAGGCCGCGCGGCGGCCATCTACTTCCCCGCGATCTTCGGCGAGGCCTTCCGCCGCGATCCCGAGGGCGACGCGCCCAACAGCCTGCTGAACTACGGCTACATGGTCATGCGCCGGCCGTGGCCAGGGCCATCGTGTGCGCGGGCCTCTGCCCGGCCCTGGGCCTGCAGCACATGCACCGGAACAACGCCTTCGCCCTGGCCGATGACCTGGTCGAGGTGTTCCGACCGCTTGTTGACGGCGCGGTGCTGCGGATGCTCGCGTCGGACACCACGGGCATGATTGACCGTGACGCCAAGCGCGTTTTGCTGGGGCTCCTGACGCGCGACATCAGGCTCGGCCATCAGACTGGCCCGCTCATGGTGCAGCTTCGCGAATGGGCGCCTCGCTCGTGCGGTGCTACGAAGGGACCGATCAGAGGTTGATGTTGCCGGTATATTCGCTGCAGACAGTATAAACCGATCATGCGCGACGGAATCCTCGGGCGGCGGGGTCCAATCGTCGGCGCATCGCGGCGGGCCTGGGGCACGGTTGTTCTTGGTGTGAGGCTCAGCGACTACAGGACGATGTGGCTCTTCGCCCTATTTGATCTTCCCGTGGACACGACGGCGGCGCGCCGGGCCTACGCCCGGTTCCGCAAGTTCCTCCTGCGGGACGGATTCAGCATGCTGCAATACTCGGTCTACGCGCGGGCGTGCGCCAGCGAGGAAGCCGTGGCGGTGCATGCGAAGCGCGTTGAGGCCCGCGTCCCCGATGACGGGGAGGTGCGGCTGCTGACCATCACCGACAAACAGTTCGGCCGTCAGCGCATTTTTTGGGGGAAAACGCGCAAGGTGCCGCCGAAGGGACCGCTGCAACTCGAATTTTTCTAGCCTCCTTTGGCCTTAACGGCTGCCACATGCGGACCTTGCGGCGGGGAAGAGTCTAACCAACCCCGGCCTGCATGCAATCCGCAACCCGTCGATCACCTGGCTCATCACGCTGGAGAGTCTAACCAACCCCGGCCTGCATGCAATCCGCAACGGCGCTTCCTTTCGCTGCTGGCCGGCGAGGAGTCTAACCAACCCCGGCCTGCATGCAATCCGCAACCCGTCCAGGACCTGGCTCATCACGCTGGGGAGTCTAACCAACCCCGGCCTGCATGCAATCCGCAACGCCACACGATCGACGCCATGTCCGCCAGTCGAGTCTAACCAACCCCGGCCTGCATGCAATCCGCAACTACGCGGTCGGCGGGAGCGGCTCGGGGAGGAGTCTAACCAACCCCGGCCTGCATGCAATCCGCAACATGCGCAAGGTGAGCACCACGGGCATCAAGAGTCTAACCAACCCCGGCCTGCATGCAATCCGCAACTGGACGCGGCCGAGGCGCGCCCAGACGAGGGAGTCTAACCAACCCCGGCCTGCATGCAATCCGCAACGTAATGCGCGATGAGCAGCGCATCGGCTCGGAGTCTAACCAACCCCGGCCTGCATGCAATCCGCAACTTCTCGTGTCGGACATGCTGGCCGTGGAGGAGTCTAACCAACCCCGGCCTGCATGCAATCCGCAACGTACACACGTATGGTGACGGGTCCAGCAGGAGTCTAACCAACCCCGGCCTGCATGCAATCCGCAACCCGCGGCGTGGCAGCCGCCACCGGCCGCGAGAGTCTAACCAACCCCGGCCTGCATGCAATCCGCAACGTCCCGTAATTGATGACAATGCCGCCCAACGAGTCTAACCAACCCCGGCCTGCATGCAATCCGCAACGACTCCCTGCGAACGGTTGACGTCACGCCGAGTCTAACCAACCCCGGCCTGCATGCAATCCGCAACTAGCCTCTTCATTGCAAACCTCGCCACTTGAGTCTAACCAACCCCGGCCTGCATGCAATCCGCAACTAGCCTCTTCATTGCAAACCTCGCCACTTGAGTCTAACCAACCCCGGCCTGCATGCAATCCGCAACGCAGTCTGAAATACTTCCGCCCGCTCAACCGAGTCTAACCAACCCCGGCCTGCATGCAATCCGCAACTGGATCTTCATGGCTTCACCTGTTCTGCCGGAGTCTAACCAACCCCGGCCTGCATGCAATCCGCAACCTTGAGGGCGATGACGACTTCAGCGAGCTGGAGTCTAACCAACCCCGGCCTGCATGCAATCCGCAACTCACGGGATGCGATGCCACCGACGCACGGAGAGTCTAACCAACCCCGGCCTGCATGCAATCCGCAACTTCCCGACGTACCGTTGTCCGTCCAGGTCGGAGTCTAACCAACCCCGGCCTGCATGCAATCCGCAACGCCAGCAGGTGGTGGGGATTCCGAGCACGAGAGTCTAACCAACCCCGGCCTGCATGCAATCCGCAACGTCACACTGCTGGATATCACCGGGGAAAAAGAGTCTAACCAACCCCGGCCTGCATGCAATCCGCAACATCGCGTGACAGCCGGGAGAGACCGGCACGGAGTCTAACCAACCCCGGCCTGCATGCAATCCGCAACCGCTCCAACTCATTCCACCTCGATGCCGGGAGTCTAACCAACCCCGGCCTGCATGCAATCCGCAACAAGCTGGCTGGAACTCAGAGCCCCACCGGCCTGGGCGCGATCATCGATGATGGATCTCAGATTTCAGATTTCAGATTTCAGATTTCAGATCTCAGATTTCAGATCTCAGATTTCAGATCTCAAATCTCAGAGCGCGCCATACAGCGTCATCGTCAAGTACGCGCTCAACGGCGACTCGGACCTCAATGGCGTTATTGATGCCGACGACTACTTCCGCATGGATGAGGGGTATCGCATGCAGGCCGATCCGGCGTTTGGGGGATATCGCAACGGGGATGTGGATTATCAGAACGGGATCACGGCGGATGATTTCTACTGGATCGACTCGGCGTATATGAGGCAAGGTGCGGCGATGATGGCGGCTGCTGCAAGCGAACCACAGAGGAACACGGATGAACACGGAGTGCTGAAGAGCGAGGCCGGGCGGGTGTGGTGAGACGCAGCGATCGCCTGCGGGAGGGCGGGACGCCGCGCTGGCCGTGTTCCCCGACGCCGGTGCGGCTCCGACGAAACTCGCGTGTGGTCTGGGGACAGGAATGTCTGCCCCACCGTTGCTCGCAGGCAAGAATGTCTGTCCCACCGATCCTGCATCCCAGAGCGTCTCCATCAGCTTTTCCAATCCCGTATGGCTGACGCCTGCAGCCACGCCGCCATCAGCGCCACTCATGCCCTCGCGTCCAGGGACCACCATGAAAACGTGATCCCCCCCGGCCAACGATGGCACACAGAGATATCGCGGCCGAGGGCGGCTCGCTCCACCGGGTCACGGCCACGCTACGGCGGCGCCGGTCAGTTGATCTTCTTGAAGCTGCTCTTGGCCGCGCGGCAAACCGGGCAACGCTCGGGCGCGGCCGTCGTTGTGTGGCCGCACACCGGACAGACGTAGAAGTCCTTCTTCCCGCCGCGCCAGTTTTCCAGGTGATCCAGGGCATCCTGATACAGCCTCGCGTGCTCGGTCTCAGCCGCCATGGCGTATTCAAACGACCGTATGGCCGGCGCGGCATTCTCAGTCTTGGCCTGCTGGATGAACTGCGGATACATCACGTCGCGCTCGTAGGTTTCGCCCTTGACGGCCGCCGCGACGTTCTCGCGCGTACTCATGATCTCCGGCGCGGCGATGTCGGCCTTGGGCGTGCCGCCCATTTTGCGGATCACGTTGGCATGCGCGGCCGCGTGGATTTCCTCGGCGGCGGCCGCCGCCCGGAAAAGGCTGGCGACCTGGCCATAGCCGTCCTCGTGAGCTTTTTTCGCGAATGCGAGGTACCTGTTACGCGCGTTACTCTCGCCATTAAACGCCGCCTGAAGGTTGTCGATGGTCATGCCGTTGTTCTCCTTTGCGTAGGGCACCGCCCACCAAGGCACTGCCCGCCATTGGCACCAGCATAACGGTTGAGGCCGGCCGCCAGCAACACGATTTACTTGACCGACATCGCAGATTCTTCTATATCACGCTCCCTGCACGACGAATCCGAGGAATCCCATGAAGTTTGCCTTTAGCGTCACCGCTGGCGAGTTACCGCACCTGGCAGGGCCCGCGAAGTCCCTGGGCTATTCGGCGGCCGAGATCCAATGGCCGGAATCAGGAGAATCGACGGCCCCGCTCGCCGGGATTGACGCGGCGGGCCTGGAGATCGCGTCGGTCTATGCACCGATCACCCTGATCGCATCCCCGCGCGTCGATGCGGAGATGGTCCAGCGGGTCTCAAGACTCGTTGACGTAGCCCAGGCGGCGGGTAGCAAGCTGCTGATCCTCGGCGGCGCAATGCCGCCCACGGCAATCGCTCCTGGAATCGGCGCCGCTGCTGGGAAGGCTGCTGTCGGCCTGTGGCGATTACGCCGAACAGCGCGGCGTGAGCATCGCCATCCGCAACGGTGGGGGGGTGCGGTTGGCCAGGGATCTGTGGACGGTGCTCGAGGCGGCCGGGCAGCCGTGGGTTGCGGCATGCTGGGATTCACTGGAAACCGCCATGGCCGGTGAAAGCCCGTCGATCAGCATCCCGACACTGAATGCCCGCATCCTCCACGTGCAGTTGCGCGATGCCAGCATCGGCAAAGATTCGGCCACGCTCTGCGCCATCGGCGAGGGCCAGGCGCGCGTGCAGGAGGGCATCAAACGCCTGATGGGCATCGGCTACGGCGGATACGTGAGCGTCTCGGCGAGCACCGAAGCAGCGTTATCGGCCGCCATGGCGAAGCTCAAGCAGTGGACGCAGCCGCCAGCGCCGAGCAAGCCTCCCAGACCCGCGAAATCACCTGCTGCGACCGGCGCTGCCAAGCCTGCGGCGGCTCCAGCCAAGGCTGCCACGCCAACGGCTGCCACGGCGTAGGTTCCCGCCAACTTATCCACAATTGTTCTGGTGCATCTTCCAGTTCTTGTGCCAACCAATGTAATCTGCGTAGGCGACGCTATCATTGGACCCATATATCCCATATTAACACCCACTCATTTGGCGTCGTAATGCGCTCATTAGCCCTATCTATGAGCGAACAGGCACTTGCGTGCGCACGTCTATACGAATCTCTACTGTAACATTTTTAACAATTGTAGTGGGCTTGCACAAGCACCAACTCGCCTGCCGCCAAGTCGCAATGCTGCTTAGACTTAGCTATCCACAACCTGTCCACAAACCAGACAGCCTCTTGATTTTCCAGTCAAGCTGGCAGAGACTACTGCTCTCAGAATCCTTCTATGAACCTGCTGGAAACAACGAAACTTGTGAAGTCTTACAGCGGCCGGGTGGTGGTTGACCACGTCAGTTTCGTGCTGGAGCAGGAAGAGATCGTCGGCATTCTCGGGCGCAACGGCGCTGGCAAGACGACGACGTTTCGCATGATCATGGGAATGATCCGGCCGGACAGTGGGGCGGTCGCGTTCGACGGCGAGGACATCACTCATCTTCCCATGTACAAGCGGGCGCTGCGCGGGATCGGGTATCTTTCGCAGGAGCGATCCGATTTTCGCCGGCTGACGGTCTGGCAGAACCTGCAGGTGGTGCTGGAATCGCGAGCATGCCCCGGTCGGAACGTATCCGCCGCGCCGAGCACCTTCTGGATCAATACGGCCTGCTCAAGCTGCGCAACCAGAAGTCGGATACTCTCAGCGGCGGCGAGCGGCGAAAGTTGGAGATCGCCCGCGCCCTCTGCAGCGACATCAAGCTCATCCTGCTGGATGAGCCCTTCAGCGGCGTCGACCCCATCGCCGTGGAGGACCTGCAGCGCGAGGTGAAGCGGCTGAAGGTCGAATTCCGCAAGAGCGTGCTCGTGACCGACCACAACGTGCCGCAGACCCTGAAAATCTGCGACCGCGCTCTGATCATCGACGACGGCAAGAAGATCAAGGAAGACACGCCGCGGGCCATCATCAACGATCCCGCGGTGAGGTTGGCCTACCTGGGCAACACCTTCAAGGGCGACGAGTTCGACGAGCCGGCGGACGAGATGCAGTTGGCCGATCGCGATTGAATCGGCGTGTATCGGCCGGGCTTTCCCGCTACAATCCCAGCAACAACAGATCGGAGGCCCGATGTGCCTGCGCGCTTTTCCTGCGTCGATAGCTCTGCTGTCGCTGGTGCTTAGCTTATCACGAGCGGATGACGGACAGCGGCCACAGTTGCTGCTGCCGACAACCGGCCCGATCGTGGCTCTGACTCCCGCGACCCGGCCAACGACGCAGCAGGCGAAAGTCTCGCCGGAGGCCGCTCCATTGCTCAAGGAGATGTGCAGCGCCTATGCCAGAGTCAAGTCGCTGCAGGCGAGCGGCAAGCTGTCGATGGCGGTCAAGATTGCAGGAAAGACCGAGGATCATCAGTCAAAGTTTACGAGCATCTTCCAGTCGCCCAACAAGTTTCGCCAAGATGCGGATGGCCAGCCGGAACTGGGCTGCACCGGGGCGACGCTGTATGCCCAGTCGGCCCGCAGCAACGTCTACATGCGTGCCGATGTCGCGGAAGGCAAGCCGCTGCTGTCGCAGTTGCCGAAGGACATGCAGCAGACGTTGCCGATGGCGAATTTGTCGCTGGTGCTGGCGGTGAGCAGGGATCCCGAGGCGCATCTCCGGCAGATCGCATCGGAGATCGCGCGGCTGCCCGATGAGAAAGTGGGGGGGGACAACTGCGGCGTGCTGGCTATCACGCTGGCCCAGGACAAGCAGACGCTGAAGGTCTACGTCGATCCGCGGACGCACCTGGTGCGGCGGGTGGCGGTGGATTTCAAGCCGGTCATGGTGAAGGAGGGGCTCAGCGACGTCGAGTCGGCGCTGTACGCGATCGACTACGACGCAGTGCAGCCGGACGCGGCGCTGCCGGCCACGGCGTTTGACTGGAGCCCCCTGGCCGGGCGCGGGAGATCGCGATGAAGCCGCTGCGGCCGGATGTGCAGCTCCTGGGGCCGGCGGGGCCGCACGGGTCGGATCTTGTTGGCAAGCCGGCTCCGGATTTCACGCTCTCGGATCTAGCCGGCAAGCAGGTGAAGCTCTCGGAGCTTCGCGGGTCGGTCGTGCTGCTGGATTTCTGGGCGACGTGGTGCGGGCCGTGCGTAATGTCCCTGCCGGCTTTGGAGAAAATCCATCAGGAGTATTCCGGCAGGGGGCTCAAAGTGCTGGCGCTCAATCAGGCCGAGGACAAGGAGAAGGTGAGCAAGTTTATCGAGGACAAGAAGCTCACGATGACGGTGCTTCTGGATGAGGGCACGGCGGCCAAGGCCTATCAGGTCAACGCCATTCCGATGCAGGCGATGATCGGGAAAGACGGCACCGTGAAGAAAGTGAGCATCGGCTTCAATCCCGCGGGGGAGGATGAGTTGAAGAAGCTGATCGAGGCGGAGTTGAAGTAGAGATCTTCGAGCGCGGAAGATTGTGAGCGCTTTGTTTTCGATGCTCGCGCGAGTATCGAAAAACAAAGCGGAGATGAATCTCCCCACTCCACAAAGGGCGGGAGCGACATGGACGGATCGCGTCCATGTCGCTCCCGGCCAACGCCGCCGCACTGAGTGGGCGGAGTTATTTTATCGCCGCCTGCATCGCATCCTGAATCTGCTGCTTCGTCTTGAGCTTGCCTGATCGGACGTCGTCGGCAGCTTTGTCCATGGCTTGGGCTATTTTCTTCATGCTGGCGAGCGCCTCGTCGGTGGGCAGTTCGGGCATCGAGCTGGCATCCACCTTCCAGTGGCCGCTGATCTTCTTGAGCGTCATGGGCTTCTTTTCGCCCTTCATGTCGATGGTGGCCGTGTCACCTTGGATTTTTTCGGTGGCCGCGTCGAGATCCTTGAGCGACTGGCTCATCTCTTTGCGGCCTTCGTTCATTCTGGTCACCCATCTCTTTGGCGACATCCGGCAACTTGGCCTTCACAGCCTGCTCGAATTTGTTGGCGGACTTCATGAGGTCGGCCAGAGTCTGAATGGTCTGTTTCTGCTTGTCATTGGTCGTGTAGCAGGCGGCAAGCGCCTTCTCCGCGTCTCCATCAATGATCCCGCTCATGACGCTCTTGGCGGCCGACTTCGGCGTCGAAGTGTCCGCCGCGCCACCACCGCCGCCCTTATTGCAGCCGGTGAAGCTGGTAGCGAGCAAGGCGACGGCAAACAGCGAAACTCTCCGGAACATCCTCATGATACAACTCCTTCCATAGGGCTGATTCCACCCGGCGTCCATTCACGGATGGCCGTTGCGGAACCGCGGGTAATGATTCGGCCGGCGGAGGTCAACATGCGAACACCCGTCGGCGCAAGAAGACGAAGATAACATATGCGCCCAGCGCGTCAATCGCCGGTCAACTGGACTTTCCGCCAGCAATCTGTATTATTTCAAACCCCTCGCGTGGCCGTGTTTGGCCGCGAAGGGTTGACCTAGGAGATTCGCAAAGTGGCACATTCGCTATCGGCAAAGAAGAGAGTTCGGCAAAACGCCAAGCACCGCGCCCGCAACCGCGCCCGCAAGGGCGTAATCCGCGAGCAGACGAAGGCCTTCCAAGCCGCGCTGGTAAAGGGCGACGTGGTGGCCGCGGAGACCGAGTATCGCAAGGTGGCCTCGCGACTGGACAAGGTCGCCAGCAAGGGCACCATCCACAAGAACACCGCCTCGCGCAAGCGGAGCCGGCTCGCGCGGCACCTCAATGCCGCCAAGGCAGCCGCCGCCGGCAAGGGTACGCCGGCCGCGACAGCCTGATCGCGGCCCAACAGCGTCCGCCGCATTGATTGAACTGCATTCCGCGGCACCGGACATCAGGCAGCGCGCATCCACCGGCGGGGGGGGTAACTCCGCCGGAGATTGCGATGCCTGGCGTGCGGTGCCGCTTGTCTTTAGGAGCTTTTCCATGGCCCAACCTACCGTGATGGACAAGATCGTCTCGCTCTGCAAGCGCCGCGGCTACATCTTCCCTGGTTCGGAAATCTACGGCGGGCTGAAGGGCACCTGGGATTACGGCCCGCTCGGCGTCGAGCTGCTGCGGAATATCAAGAACGCCTGGTGGCACGACAATGTCACCAGCCGTGAGGACATCGTCGGCGTCGATACGGCCATCCTCATGTCCCGTACCGTCTGGCAGGCCTCCGGACACGAGGGCAATTTCACCGACCCCCTGGTGGACTGCAAGTGCTGCAAGGAACGATTCCGCGCCGACCAGATCCAGGAGAGCCAGTGCCCGCGCAAGCCCAGCAAGCACCCCGGCGAGCACCACGAATGCCAGCTCACCGAGGCCCGCAAGTTCAACCTGATGTTCAAGACGTTCGTCGGGCCGGTCGAGGAGGATTCGCAGATGGTCTATCTGCGCCCCGAGACCGCCCAGGGCATTTTCGTGAACTTCAAGAACGTCTGCGATTCGACGCGCATCAAGATCCCCTTCGGCATCGCGCAGGTGGGCAAGAGCTTCCGCAACGAGATCACGCCCAAGCAGTTCATCTTCCGCTCGCGCGAGTTCGAGCAGATGGAGATCGAGTTCTTCTGCCACCCCAGCACCAGCATGGAATGGTACGCGAAGTGGCGCGATGCGCGGTTCAAGTGGTACCAGGACCTGGGCATCAAGAGCGACAAGCTGCGGCTGCGCGAGCATGATGCGGCGGAGCTGGCGTTCTATTCCAAGGCCACCAGCGACATCGAGTACATGTTCCCCTGGGGCTGGGGCGAGCTGGAAGGTGTGGCCCATCGCAGCGACTACGACCTCCAGCAGCACATCAAGACCAGCGGCAAGGACCTGAGCTATTTCGACGACGAGACCAAGGAGCGATTCGTCCCGCACGTCATCGAACCCTCGGCCGGGGCCACGCGGTCGCTGCTGGCGTTCTTGTGCGAGGCATACGTGGAGGACCAGGCGCCCAATGAGAAGGGCGAGATGGAAACCCGCACCGTTCTGCGGCTGCATCCGCGGCTGGCGCCGGTGAAGGTCGCCATCTTCCCGCTGGTGAAAAAGGATGGCATGCCCGAGCGCGCCATGGCCATCTACAAGGAACTTCAGCAGCATATGGCCGTCTTTTATGATGAAAAGTCGGCGGTGGGGCGGCGATATCGCCGCCAGGATGAAGCGGGAACGCCCTTCTGCGTCACGATTGATGGCCAGACGGCGCAGGACCAGACCGTCACCATCCGCGACCGCGATTCGATGAAGCAGGAACGCGTGGCGGCGGACAAGGTATTCATGTATGTGATGGAACGGCTGAAGCGGTGATAGTCCGTTGCCCGTTGTCAGTGGTCCGTAGCGACTGACAACGGACCACTGACAACTGACATGTCCTCCCAACTCGACATCCTCGCCCTCGAGCCGTTCTATGGCGGCGCGCAAGGCGATGCTCGAGACGATCATGCGCTACAGCCGGCATCGCTGGACGCTGCTGCGCCTGCCGCCGCGCCGCATCGAGCGGCGGCTGGCGGCGGCCGCCCACTGGTTCGCCGAGCAGCTTTCGCGTCACTGGGTAGGGCGGGTCAACGCGGTCTTCACCAGCGAAGCCATGAACCTCGGCGATTTGATGCGCCTCGTTCCCCAGATTGCTGCAAAGCCGACGGCGGTGTATTTTCACGACAACCAGCTTCCGCCCGTCGGCGAGCGGGCCGTGAGCCCGTTGCACCTCGTCAACCTGAGCACGGCGCAATCGGCCACCGAAGTCTGGTTCAACTCCCAGTATCATCTTCAGACGTTCCTTCAAAAAGCGAGCAGCCTGGTTGAGAAGCACCCGGAGTTTTCCGGCCGCAATCCGCTGCCGGACCTGATCCGCAAGGCCCATCTCATGCCCCCGCCGGTGGACCTGCCGCTGGATCGCGACATCCGCCAGCAGCTCAATCTCCAGCGCGACCCGCAACTGGTCTTCGTCGATACGCGCGACTCCAACGTGCGCCTGTTGAACCAGGCGCTGTCGCTGCTCAACTCGCGCGGCGAGAAATACAAGCTGGTCACCATCGGGCCGCTGGAGGGCCTGGCCGACGACCTGCCGCGATTCACCATCAGCGAGCGGGATGAGGATGCGCAGATCCTGGCGCTGCACCAGGCGTCGGTGCTGCTGAGCATTCGCCCCGGCGCGGCATCGGACCATCACGCCATCCGCGCGCTTAGCAGCGGCTGCTGGCCGGTCTTTCCCGACAGCGGCGTGTATCCCGAGATCCTCCCCAAGTCGATGCACCCGCTGTGCCTCTACGACGGCCAGTCGCCGGATATCCTCGCCGACCTGTTGCAGAATTCCTGGCACGCGGAGAGAGTTCCGCAGCAGGAGGAGGAGCTCTTGGCGATCCTCCAGCAGTACGATGCGCTGAAGGCGTGCCATGCGATCGATGAGCGGCTGGAGCAGATGGCGGTTCATGCGTCGGGGTGACGGCATAGCATCGCGGTGAAGGTAATCGACATCTTCGGGAATGACCCGACGAGAGTGGTGGAGGTGAAGGTATGATTACTCGGATCGAGATCGAGAACTTCAAGAGCCTCCAGAAAGTCGATTTGGCGCTGGGGAACCTGAACCTTTTTGTGGGAACCAATGCCAGCGGCAAGTCCAACTTCTTCGACGCGCTGCGGCTGCTACAGGGGATCGGCTACGGATTTACCATCGACGAAATCCTGAACGGCAAACCCAAGAGTGCGGGCAGCGAGGTATGGGAGGGCATACGAGGGGGCAGCGAAAGGGTGGCGTTTGACTCGCCGGTCAACAGGAATACTCCACGCCCCGAGGGTCATGTCGATGATGTTGTTGTGGAGCAGAACGACGCCCGGCATATGCGAGTCAGGTTGCGCATACTGCCCGACGTGCGCATCGCCGCAGAGTTGGCCTGCGAATCAGGTATTTGCGAGTATGCCATCAGCATTGCGACGACAAGGGGACGCTTGCGCAGCGAGAGCCTGCGCGTCATCCGGCCGCTCAGCGAGATTCCAAACTTCTCCCCCCGCCTCAACGTCCGATAATCTATGTTATGTTAAGCTCGACCCCGCGCTGCGGCAGGGCGGTGAAAACGGGCAGAATGCCCTGATTCTCAGGGGAAAATGCGCTCATTTGCACGGGCTGCTCTCCAGCCCGACGGCCGCCAGTGCGCCGCCGAAACCCGCGGCCAGAACGATGCTGCGGCCGATGGGCGTCTCGACCGGCCGCTGGGCGATCGTGATGCCCTTCGTGCGCAGCGGCCGGGATGTGCGAGTATTCGGCAGCACGACTCCCCTTTTGTGCATCATGCAGCTCAGCACCACCGAAACCAGCCCGGATGCGCCCAGGCTATGTCCCAACGCGCCCTTGTGCGAATAGACGTGCGCTGGATGCGATTGCCGCGCGACGGCCGATTGGATGGCCGCCAGTTCGATCGGATCGTTCTGCACCGTCGCGGTTCCGTGGGCATGAATCAGATCAATGTCGCGGCCGGCGACGATCTGACTCAGGACGTGAGTCAACGCGGCACCTTGGGGATCGGCGGCCGTGATGTGCGTGGAGTCACTCGCCATGGCGCAGCGGTCGATGACTACGGCGCCGCCATCATCGCACGTGAGGCATGTGGCCGCGGCGGCCTCGCTCATGAGGAATCCGCGGCGGCGCTCGTCGAATGGGCGGCAGCCTGTTTTGGTCGGCGCCAGCAGGCCCAGCCGGCGGAAGCTGCCGAGGAACAAAGGGTGTACTGATGCCTCGGACGCAATGACCAGCGCGCGCCGGGCCTCGCCCGAACGGAGCATGAGGCAGGCGCGGATGAGCGCATGCAGGCCGCTGGCGCAGGCGGCGCTGAATGTCATGCGCGGGCCAGACCCGATGCCCAGCCGCCGGGCGAGACAGTCGGCCAGACTTGCCAGACCGAACCCCCCCGCTATATATGGTGATATATCCATATTTAGTGGGGGGGTGAGACAGGATTCGATTTGCCCTTTGCTCGTGCCCACGACCAGCGCGGTCTGGTCGTCCATGAGATCGCGCGCAGTCCATCGGGCATCGTTGATCGCTTCGCGTGCGGCCGCCAGTGCGATCTCGATGATTCGCGCCGGCCCCGCATCGCTGAGGATCGTTTTCGAATGATCTTCGATGAACTGCCCCGCCATCAGCTTGCGCCAGTTGTTTTCGGCGCCGGCTCCGAGCGCCGACACGAGGCCGACGCCGGTGATGGCCGGGGGATACGGGCTGAAGCCCGCACTACGAACATACGGGCTAGACGCACTACGAACGGGAACGGATGGCTGGGGGAAATCAATGGCGGCGGGCACTACGAACACGACCCCAGCGGCTTCCACCTCATGCCCAGGTCCTTCACCATTTGCTGGTCCTGTTCCGGCGGCCGGCCATAGGTGGTGAGATAGTTCCCGATCATCGTGCTGCTGGCCCCCGCGTAGAACATCCAGCTTTGCAGATCGCGCAGGCACGCCTCGCGCCCCCCTGCCACTTTCAACTCCACCCGCGGCAGCAGAAACCGGCAGATGGCGATGATCTTCAGGCATTCCAGCGGCGGGAGTTTCGCCTGATTCGCCAGCAGCGTGCCCTCGATTGGATTGAGGAAGTTGATCGGCATGACATCCACGCCTATCTCGCGCAACGTGAAGATCATATCCAGGCGGTCGTCCCAGGTTTCGCCCAGGCCGAATATCCCGCCCGAGCAGAGTTGCATGCCCGCGGCCTTGGCATTGCGGAGCGTCGCCAGCCGCTCTCCAAACGGATGCGTCGAGACGATCTGCGGATAGAATCGCCTGGACGTTTCCAGGTTGTGGTTGAATCGCCGCACGCCGCAGTCGTACAGGAGCCTCGCCTGCTCGGGCGTGAGCGAGCCGAGACTCGCACAAATCCTTGTCTTATGCACTTCAGCAATCCTGCGCAAGAGCGGTTCGAGCCACTGGAGTTCGGCCGCACTGGGCCCGCGCCCGCTGTTCACGATGCCAAAGCTATCGGCGCCGACTGAAGCAGCATGTGCGGCGCTGGCCAGGATCTGCTGGTTGTCCAAGCGTCTCATCCCCCCCACTGCCGTCTGGTGGCGCGACGACTGCGCGAGAACTTGCAGTCCTCGCTGCACCCCCCGAGTTTCGCCGCCACTATGGCGCAGAAAGTGATGTCCGGCCCCATGAAGCGCAGCCGGATCTTGTTGGCCCAGTGGAAGAGGTCGTACAGGCCGTCGCCCTCGACAGCCACCAGCGTGGCGGTGCGCTGGCGATCCAGCGGCCGCCCCGCAAGAACATCCTCGGCTAATGAGGCAATATCGCCCATAGCAGCGCCGCCGGTGGATTCGCCGGTGGAAAACCAGCGGCGGGACGCCGCTGCCACGTTCTGTCCAACTACGAACATTCTGCTCTACCGCGGCCCGAACGCGTCATCCAGAGAGCGTGCCGCACGCGGCATGAGCGACTTGGCCCGCTGGTCGTAGGTCAACACAACGAACATGCCGGCCGCCCGCGTTTCGGCGATGTACAGCGCATCGTTGCCGTTGGCTGTCGGCATCGTGGCAACGAGATAGTCGCCGTCCTTGATGGTGCTCTGGGCCGTCGCGCGCGAGGGCACGAAAACCAGCGCCAGCGCCAGCAACAGCGCCGTCGCAATCAACACGGTTATGGCAGTCTTTTCACTGTTCATGGTAGTCTCCTTTGGGCAAGGCGTGCGGGGCGAAGATCAGCGCGGGGAAGCGCCGCCGGCGGCAAATACGCGGGCCAGGTTGATCGGCGCCATGGTGGCCAGATCGTTCCGGTTGGAGTCATACGCGAAGCCGCTCAACAGGCCATTACGCGTATCGATGATGTACATGACGCCATTGGGAGCGTGCGACATCCGCGCGGGAACCATGACGTAGTCGCCGCGTCCACGCACCTGCGCCTGCGCGGTGTTCTCGCCGCCGAGTTTGGCCGTCAGCGCCACCAGCAGAACGGCGTTGAGCAGCGCCAACGCCCATAGAAGGGTCGATCGTCTCATGAATGCCTCCTCGTCGCCTAGCGACGGATTAGTCCAGATGAGTTCGTTTTGCGCTCTTAAAAAGCCCCGCCAGGGCCACCAGCGCGACCACCACCATCAGCAGCCAGGTCAGGGCCGTCGACAGCGGTTCGTTGTTGACGTTCGGATAGTTGATCGTCCGCGCGTCGATCTTCTTCTCGTCGTCGGCCAACGCCATCAGCGGAAGACCCAGCGCCACCATCAGGCCCATCAGTCTCAGCAATCGCTGCAACATGCCTCTCATCATAACCAGCTTTCGATGGGGCGGGCAAGTGAGCGAAAGTCGGCCTGCGGAATCGCCACCGTCTCCCACTTGGCCGATCGGCGCCGCATGTGCTCCTGATATTCGGCCAATTCCACCCCCAGCACCAGATACCAACGGTCGCGAAAGGCGAACATTCCCGGCTCGGGCGTGAGCGGCGGGTCGATCCAATAGACGAACATCAGCACCGCCCTGAAGCCCTCGCCGAAGACCTGCTGCCACTGGAGCAGGTCCTTGACATCCTGCTCGGTGGCCCAAGTCTGGAACGAGCCGGCCCGGCCGGTCCTGCCCCGGAGCTGCCGGCCCTTGATGTCCACCAGCAGGTTGGCGCCGCTCTTGTTGTATACCACGAAATCGAACGACTTGAGCCGCGCGTTGGCAAACATCGCCTTCTTCGCTTCATCCACCGCCACGTAGGGAATGCCATGCTCGCGCAGGTAGCCCTCGAATGCCGCCTCGTAATGAACGCTCCGGTCCGCCATGGCGGTATTCTGGATTCTTGATCGACTGTTTGCAATTGCCGATCCCAAATGGCTGTGGGTGATCGGTGCATTGTCTGAAGCGGAAGCGTCAGCGCCCGCCCCGGACTCAGGGCGGGCGCTGACGCTTCCGCTTCAGACAGGGCACAGAGCCGAGACCCGAGACGGCTCTGCCACAATGGCTTGACAAGGGCCGGGCCGTTGCGAACAACTGAAGGCCATGCGAATCATCGCCGGCGAGTTTCGTGGCCGAAATCTCCTGCCGCCGCTTGGGCAGGCCACTCGCCCGATCACCGATCGCGTCAAGCAGTCGCTGTTCGACATCGTTACCCCCCTGCTGGACGGAGCGAGCGTTTACGACTGCTTTGCCGGAACCGGCAGCCTTGGCCTGGAATGCCTCAGCCGCGGCGCGGCGCACGCCACGTTCTTCGAGTCGGATCGCTCGGCCATCGCCCTTCTCCGACGCAATATCCAGGCACTGAACGTGGAGTCTCGCTCTACCGTGGTCGGCACGGACCTGTTCAGATGGTTTGAGGAGAACCAGCGGCAGCGCCCTCTCGATCTGATCTTCCTCGACCCCCCCTACCGTTTCCTGCGGGAAAAGTCCGGCGACCTGCAGCAACTGGCCGAGCACATGGTGAATCGCCATCTCGCTCCCGCGGGAACCATCGTCTTCCGCCACGACATCGCCGACGAGCTGCCCCTGCGCGCCGCCGCTGTCTTCGACCGTCGCGAGTACGGCGGCATGGTCATCGATTTTCTCCGCCCTTGCGGGCAATCATAATCAGGTCGGTGCTGGCGTACTCATCATACGGGCTTTCCCGGTAGTCACCGAAGAACTCCGCGTGCGACGCTCCTCCGGCTTTCGCAGCGCCCGCCAGTTCCGTTGTCCGCAGTCCCATGAACGGCACGCAGGTTCGCTCAAGGACTCGATTCGGAATTCACGCTTCTCGTACCGCCGCCGCGTCGCGCTCGCTCAGGTCGGGGTACTGCGAATCCCGGCCGACATCCGGCCGGCGCTTCCAGCTCCGGGCGCAGGCCTTGTACGATTCGCGGCGATCGATCACCTCGACCGACGGAGCTGCGCCGGACGGGACATCGGCCGCGAAACTGTGGCAGCCAGCGCCGATCAGGTCTTCCAAGTCCGGTCCGTACGCTTCCAGCCGTCGTCGAAGCTCGGGTTCGGCGATGCGGTACACCACCTCCATGTCCAGTGGCTTGATCTGCTTGGGGTACTTGCGCAGAAGCACATCGACCTGGAGCATCGCCGCATTGCGCAATTCCATCAGAAGCCGCCAGTCGGCGCGGTCCTGTTCGGCGAACTGCACGCCGGATGGCCGCGGGAACAGCGCCAAGTGTACGCTTGCCAGGTTGGCATCATCGGCGGGCTTGTGCGGGATATGCTCCCACGCTTCATCGGCCGTGAAGACGATCATCGGCGCCAGGAGCTTGGTCAGCGCCAGCGCCATCTGATACATCACCGTTTGGGTCCGCCGGCGCAGCGGCGAATCGGGCTTCTCGCAATAGAGCCGGTCTTTCATGGCGGCCGCGTAGAGCGAGCTGACCTGCACGGCGCAGAAGTCGTGCAGCAGCCGGAAGACGCGGTGGAGCTGATAGCTCTCGTACGCTGCGATTGTGTCGCCGATCAGTTGGTCCAGCTCGGCCATCGCCCAGCCATCGAGGCTGTTGGGCGCGATCGTCCGTGAATTCTTCGCCGGATCGAAGTCGTAGAGGTTGCTCAGCAGATACTTGATCGTATTGCGAATCTTGCGGTATTTGTCGGCGAACTCCTGGATCACCCTGGGGCTGGTGGGGATGTCGTTCTGGTAATCGACCGAGCAGCACCAGAGCCGCAGCAGGTCGGCGCCGTGGCGGTTGATCTCATCCACCGCCTTGACATATTCCTTGTCGCTCTTGCTGACCTTCGTGCCATCGGGTTTCACCACGAAGCCGTGGGTCAACACCTGCTTGAACGGTGGCCGGCCGGTTACGCCCAGGCTGGGCAGCAGCGAAAGCTGGAACCAGCCGCGATGCTGGTCGGAGCCTTCGAGATACATCTCGCAGGGGAACTTGAGGTAATCGCGCTTGCGAAGCACGGCGTTCCAACTGCTTCCCGACTCGAACCACACATCGAAGATGTCCTTCTCCTTCCGGAGCTTGTCCTTGGGGAAATCCGGGCCGGGGTCATAGTCGCCCAGCAACTCGGCCGGGGATTCCGTGAACCAGGCGTTGCTGCCTTTCTCGGCGAACCGCTTTGCGATGGCGCGCACGGACTGCGGCGTGAGGAGCGCATCGCCCTTCTCGTTATAGAACACGGGGATCGGCAGACCCCACGCGCGCTGGCGCGAGATGCACCAGTCGGGGCGCGATTCGAGCATGCCCTTGATGCGCGCTGCGCCCCATTCGGGGATCATCTGGGTCTGGTGCTCGACGGCATCGAGGGCGCGCTGGCGCAGCGACGCGGCGGCTGAAGCCGCCCCTACATTAAACGGCTTGTCCACTGAGATAAACCACTGCTCCGTTGCCCGCAGGATGACGGGCTTCTTGCTCCGCCAGTCGTGGGGATAGCTGTGGGTGATCTTCTCTTCGGCGAAGAGAACGCCCAGTTCGCGGAGCTTATTGGTGATGACCGGGTTGGCATCGAATACGTTCAGCCCGCGAATCCACGGCGGCACGGTCTCGTCAAATCGGCCGCTGGCCAGCACGGGGCAGTAGACGGGTAGGCCGTTTGTCCGTCCCATGTTGTAATCGTCTTCGCCGTGGCCGGGCGCGGTGTGGACCAGGCCGGTGCCGTCGGTGGTCGTCACGTAAAGAGCTGGCAGAATGGGACTGATGCGATCGACGAACGGATGGCGGTACGACCGCCCGACGAGTTCATGGCCCTTCACAGTGCGGATCACCTCGCCGCGCTCCAGTCCCGGCCTGGCTTTGAACACCTGATCGATCAGCGGGACCGCGACCACGCCGACGCGCTGCTGGCCATCGCGCGTGTACTTCACGAAGGCGTACTCGACCTCGGGATGGACGGCGATGGCGAGGTTGGCCGGCAGCGTCCATGGCGTGGTCGTCCACACCAGATAGTGCAGGCCATCAATCTCGCCGCCGGCGTCGGGGAATTCGACATAGACGCTGGCATCCTCGACATCCTTGTATTCCAGCTCGGCGTCGGCCAGCGCCGTCTGATTCGAGATCGACCACGGGACGGGCTTGAGCTTCTTGTAGACCAGCCCGTGCTCGACGAAAGTCGCGAAGACCTCCAGCGTCGCGGCCTCATAATCCGGCGACATCGTCAGGTAGGGCTTGTCCCACTCGCCCAGGATTCCCAGGCGCTGGAACTGAACTGACTGGATGCCCGCATATTTCGCCGCGTAATCGAAGCAGAGCTTGCGCAACTCGGAGACTTCCATCTGCCGCCACTTGGGCCCGAGCTGTTCCTGGATCTTGTGCTCGATGGGCAGGCCGTGGCAGTCCCAGCCGGGCACGTACGGCGTCTGGAAGCCCTGCATGGACCGGAACCGCTGCACGACGTCTTTGAGCGTCTTGTTGATCAGGTGGCCGATGTGGATGTCGCCATTGGCGAATGGCGGCCCGTCGTGCAGGACCCATCGCGGGCTGTCCTTGCGGGCGTCCATCAGCGTGCGATAGAGATCCATCTCCTGCCACTTCTTCAGGCGGATCGGCTCGTTCTGCACGAGCTTGGCCTCCATGGAAAAGGCGGTCTGGGGGAGGTTGAGGGAGTCTTTGTAGCTCTTCTTGTCGCTCATAGTCGTAACCATTTTCACCACGGAGACACGGAGGGAGATCGGATTTCAGATTTCAAATCTCAAATTTCAAATCTCAAATTTCAAATCTCAGATTTCAGATTTCAGATTTCAGATTTCAAATCTCAAAAGCTCCGTGTCTCTGTGCCTCCGTGGTCTATTTCTCCGGGACAACTACAGAATCTGGCACTTTATCGAAATTCGCGGTGCTCGTCTCCAGCTTGATCGACTTCCATCCACCCAGGCGGAATCTCACCAGCATGAAGATGCCGAGGCCGACGCCATACGCGCAGGCGCCAATCCATGGGCCGACGATCCCGAGCTTGGGGAACACGTACACGAAAAGGAAGCCGCCGCCGACCGTCAGGCTCCAGTTCAGGACCGCCGTCATCACCGCCGGCACGAACGTGTCGCCCGCGCCGCGCAGCGCGCCGACGTAGATGATGTACATGGCGTCGAACAGCTCGTAAAAGGCCCCGATGATCAGCAGGATCGCGCCAGGCAGTGGACCTCGGGATCCTTGGTGAAGATCGCCATCATCGGATTGCGCCAGGCAGAAAACGATCCCCATTGCCACCATGTACACCAGTGTCACGCGGAAGCCCAGGTCGGCCCGCTGCTGCGCCAGGTCCGGCCGGCCCGCGCCGATGTACCGCCCCACCAGCGCCGTCACGGCCGAGCCGACGCCGATGGCTGGCATGAAGCTCACGGACATGTAGCGGAACAGGTAGTTGTTTGCGGCCATGGCCTTCTCGCCCAGCACGGCCATCACGCCCGCGGTGAACAGACCCCACGCCAGCACATCGACGACGAACTGGCCGCCGGATGGAATGCCGACTTTCAGCAGGGTCTTGAACTTCTCCCAGTGTAGTCGCCATGCCATGACGTTGTAGGCCCGGCGAATGCCGGCCTGCGCAACGAAGACAACCAGCGTCAGGGTCTCGACCGCCACGCCGATATTCTGCGCCCACGCCGCGCCGGCGACCTCCATGCGCGGCATGCCGAATTTTCCCAGCACCAGCCCGAATGCCGTCAGCACATTCGCGCTCACGCCAACGATGGCCGAAACCAGCACGACATCCGGCCGGTTGATCGCCAGCAGAAACTGCCCGAGCGCCACGCCGATGTACTTGATCGCCGCATTGGAGACCACGATCCACAGGTAGACCCGCTCCATCGCCAGAAGCTCGGGGTTGTGGTGGAACGGCACGCGAAACGACCATTCCAGCACTGGCACCAGCGGCAACAGGAGCACGGCGCAGAGCAGCCCAAACCAAACGCCCTGCCACAGGTACGGCCCGGCCGCGGCGTAGTCTTTGCGCCCATAGGCCTGGCTGGCAAGCGTGTTCACCAGCATCAACACGCCCATGCCAAAGCTGATCGTCGAGAACGCAAAGATGCCGGCATTCATGCCCGCAGTGGCCGCCATGTCCCCGATGCGCGAGAGCACCCATGTGTCGAACAAACTGCATCACCGTGTAGGAGGCCATCTGCGCCACGGTGGGCGCAGCGAGACGCAGGAGCTCGGCCAGTGGGCTGCGCTGGTCGTCGGCAAGTGCGGGTTGGGCGAGCGGCTGATCCATGCGGGTCCAACAAAAAAGCCCTGAAGCCGTCGCTTCAGGGCCGTTATCTCATCTCAAGGCGCACCCTTACGCGCGGCGGTTGGTATCCTCCATGGTAATGACGATCTGGATGCGTATCTTCACAATCACTCCTGTAGTCCGAATACTTTATCGGCCATTCGAGCCGTGTCAATTTCCTAATCTGTCTGAAGCGGAAGCGTCAGCGTCCGCTCTTCCCAGGCAGGGCGGGCGCTGACGCTTCCGCCTCAGATGGACCCCGGGGCGGGCGCTGACGCTTCCGCTTCAGTAGCCACATGGTAGCGACCGGCCATATAATGCCCTGCGTGGAGAAACCGATGCAAGTGGCTGATGAGGTCGAGGAACACTCCGAGGAATCCGACATCTCGCACACCGACGCCGGGCGCGAGCAGCGCCGGCGGCTCTGGATGATGATGCTCATCCGGCGATTCGAGGAGCGCACCTACCAGGAATACACCAAGCCCGGCCAGCGGATCGGCGGATTCTGCCACCTCTACAGCGGGCAGGAAGCCGTCGCGGTCGGGATCGCCGCCGTTTTCCAGCGCGGCGCGGACAAGCTGATCAACGGTTATCGCGATCATGGGCACGCCCTGGCGCTCGGAATGGAACCCAAGGTCGCCATGGCCGAGCTTTTCGGCCGGTCCACCGGCTGCTCGAAGGGCAAAGGCGGCTCGATGCACTTTTTTGATGCCGAGGTCGGCAACATGGGTGGCCACGGCATCGTCGGCGGGCAGATTCCGCTGGGTATCGGCATCGCCTTTGCGCTGAAGTACAAGAACACCGGCGGCGTGTGCTTCGCCCTGCTGGGCGACGGCGCGGTCAACCAGGGCACGCATAACGAATCGCTGAACCTCGCGAGCCTGCTGAGATTGCCGTGCGTCTTCATCGTCGAGAACAACGGCATGGCGATGGGTACGCAGGTCGCACGACATAGTGCCGAGAAGGATCTGTCCAAGCGCGGGTGTGGCTACGCCATGCCCACCGCAGGCTTCGACGGCAATGATGTTGACGTCGTGATGGAACAGGTGAAAGCCGCCGCCGACCGCGCCCGCGAAGGCGGCGGGCCGGGCTATCTCGTCGCCAACACCTTCCGTTTCCGCGGCCATTCGATGTCGGACCCGCTCAAGTATCGCACCCGGGATGAGATGGAACGTGCTCGCCAGCACGATCCGATCCTGCTCTATGAGAAACGTCTGCGTTCGCAGAAACTGATCGATGATGCGACACTGGAGGCGATGGAAGGCGAGATTACGGCGATCGTTAATGAGGCCGTGAAGTTTGCCGACCAGAGCCCGCACCCGGACCTGTCGGAGCTTTATCGGGATGTGCTGGCGGAGAAGTACCCGGCAGAGAAGTAAGGCAAGTACCGAGTTCCGAGTACCGAGTGGCGACTCGGAACTCGGTACTCGGAACTCGGAACTAAGCAACCCGCAACCATATGCCCGCAATCCAATACAGAGAAGCCCTCCGCCAGGCCATGATCGAGGAGATGGACCGCGATGAGAACGTCTTCCTCATCGGCGAGGAAGTCGGTGAGTACAACGGCGCGTACAAGGTCAGCGAGGGCATGCTGGCGCGATTCGGCCCGCGACGGGTCGTCGACACGCCCATCAGCGAGGCCGGTTTCGCCGGGCTGGGCATCGGCGCTGCGATGGCCGGTCTGCGGCCGATCGTCGAGTTCATGAGCTGGAGCTTCTCCTTCGTTTGTTTCGACCAGCTCGTCAACAACGCCGCCAATATCCGCTACATGTCCGGCGGCCAGTTCAAGTTGCCGATCGTCTTTCGCGGCGGCAACGGCATCGCGCACCAGCTCGGCGCGACTCACAGCCACCGTGTCGATGCACTCTATGCCCGCGTGCCCGGGCTGATCGTCATGGCCCCTGCGACTCCGTACGATGCCAAGGGCATGCTCAAGTCGGCCATCCGCTGCGATGATCCCGTGATTTTCCTGGAGTCGGAGATGATGCTCGGCGACCGCGGCGAAGTGCCGGCCGAGCCATACACCATCCCCATCGGCAAGGCTGACATCAAGCGCCCCGGCGCTGATGTGACGCTGCTCTGCTGGTCGAAGATGGTTAAGCTGTGCCTTGGCGCCGCGGCCGAGTTGGAGAAGGAGGAGATCGGCGCGGAGGTCATCGACCTGCGGACGCTCCGGCCGCTGGATGATGCGGCCATCGGCGAGTCGATCCGCAGGACGCACCGCTGCGTGATCGTCGATGAGGACTGGCCCTATTGCGGCATGGGCGCTGGCATCATGGCGCGAATCTACCGAAACGTCTGGGATGACCTGGATGCCCCGATCGCGCGCGTGTGCTGCGAGGATGTGCCTTCGCCGTATAGCCATCACCTCGAGCAGGCGATGCAGCCCAGCGTGGAGAAAGTCGTGGCGGCCGCCAAAGACGTCTGCTATGCATGAAAGTCCCAGCTCTGGCAACTGGCCACTGGCAACTGGCAACTAAGGAAGGATGACATGGCCTCAGAAATCACGATGCCCCAGCTCTCGGACACCATGACTGAGGGCACCGTTGTCAAATGGCACAAAAAGGAAGGCGACGCGGTCAAAGCCGGCGAGGAGATCGCCGACATCGAGACCGACAAGGCCACCATGCCGATGGAAGCCTTCGACGCCGGCACGCTCGCGTATATCGCGGCCAGCGAAGGCGCGAAGGTGAAGGTCGGCGATCTGCTGGCCGTCATCGCTGCGCCGGGCGAGAGCGCCGAGGATGTCCGCAAGCATGCCAGGGAGGGGGCTAGGCAGCCGTCGCCGCCAGCATCGGCCGACATCGAAACGGATCATCCGAAGATCGAAGAGCAGCGCGCAGCCCAGAGCGAGAAACTGGCCGCGCCGGGCACGCAGCCGCCGCAGGAGAAGGCGGGGCCGGATGTCGAGGCGCGCCTGCGGGTTTCGCCGCTGGCCAGGCGTCTCGCGGCGGACAAGGGCATCGATCTCAGCCAGGTGAAAGGCAGCGGTCCCGGCGGGCGGATCGTCGAGCGCGATGTGCTGGAATTCACGCGGCGTCAAGGGGCGCCATCAGGAACCGCAGCGCCCGCTCAGCCGAAAGCGTCCCCAGTCGTGTCGCCGATCCTGCTGACGGGGCAGAAGCAGGTCATCCCTCTCACCAAGATGCGCAGCGCGATTGCCGTTGCCCTGTTGCGCTCGAAGCAGTCAATTCCCCATTATTACGAGACCATTGACGTTGACCTTGAGCGCATTGTCTCGTTGCGTAAGCAGCTCAACGAAAGGCTGGAGAAGGAAGGCATCCGTCTATCCATCCTCGATTTCATCATCAAGGCGACGGCCGTCGCGCTTCTGCGCGTGCCCGCCCTCAACGCACGTTTCAACGCCGAGAAGATGGAGGTCACCCGCTACGGCGACGTCAATCTCGGCATCGCGGTCGCCATCTCCGATGGCCTGATCGTTCCCGTCCTGCGTGGCGTGAATCAAATGAACCTGCGCGACATTCGCGTCCGCAGCGTCGATCTCATCGAGCGAGCCCGCGCAGAGACTGAAGCGCGAGGAGCAGACCGAATCGACCTTCACCATCACGAGCCTCGGCTCCAACGGCATCCGCGAGTTCTCCGCGATCATCAACCCCCCCGAGGTCGGCATCCTGGCAGTCGGCGCCGCCCAACCGCATCCGGCCATCGTCAATGGCCAGTGTACCGCCCGAACGACTGTGACGCTCACGCTGTCGGCCGATCATCGCGTCGTTGACGGCGCGGTTGCTGCGGGGTTTCTCGTCACGTTGAAAGAACTGCTGGAAGAGCCGGGGATGATGCTCGTGTAGGCGTGCGCGACGTCCGTTACCCGGCGCTGTCTTGTTGCTCCCGCGCCGCCAATTCCTGCAGCAGGACGTGCGGTTCGACGATGCGCAGCATCGGAAAACGCCTCGCGAAATCACGGCTCTCGGAGCGAGTCTGGTCCATCAGATCCAGCAGGTGCCGGTCCCGGCTCAAGATGAGTTGCGACTCGGTGGCCAGCGCCAGGTTAACGTAATGCGAGTCATCCGCGTCATGGGGGTGCCGATAGACCTCCGGCACATTGTCCACTGGCCGAGCGTACTTGGCGAGGTCCTGAATGAGTCGTTCCACGCGATCGGGCGTCACCCCAAGTCGTGGTTTCAGTTTGCCAGGAAGCTCGCGGATTTCGCCAATGACGTAGTCGCTGATGAAGAGTGCGATTCGGCCGCTTTGCGCATGGGCCAAGCATGCCGCCGCCGGTCCTCGGGGGTTAATCAGAGCCTGGGCGTAGATCGGGCAGTCGAAGACGGCATTGGCGGGGTCACCAGCCAGCATGTCACTTGCCGCCTCGGCGCGGCGATCTGCACGCATCTCGTGCTTGGCCCGCTCTAGTTCCGCAGCCAGTTCATCGTCACTCATCCCGCTCTCAAGGAACCGCTGGTAAATGGGGCCGCTAAGCTCCTCCAACGGCGTCGGCGGCTCAGTAAAATGCCGCACGAGCTGCGCGACGTAAGCCGATACGTCTTGCCCAACGGCGGCCGCGCGCTGCTTGAGCTTCGCTTCGGATTCCGGCGGAATGGAAATGATAAGCGTCACCGATCACCTCGTAACATCCCATTATAGCGTGGGCGGCGCCGGAAGCATCTACTCCATCATCGTGCCTTCCCCTCCGCCCATTCAGCCTCTACCATGTCCCTAAGAAACCGACATGCCCACTCCCAACTTCGACATCATCATCCTCGGCGGCGGACCGGCCGGATATGCCGCCGCGATCCGCGCCGGCCAGCTCAAGAAACGCGTCCTGTGCGTCGAGCGCGAGAACCTCGGCGGCATCTGTCTTAACTGGGGCTGCATTCCCAGCAAGTCGTTGCTCGAAGATGGCGCTTTCATCCGCAAGCTCCTTCACGAGGCGGCCGATCACGGAGTGAGCGTCGATAATCCGCGCATTGACTTTCCCAAGATCATCGCCCGCAGCCGCGGAATCGCTAACAAGTTGAAGAACGGGATCGCCCACCTGTTCCGCAAGTACGAGGTGACGCACGAGATGGCCACCGGCCAGCTCCTCGGCCCGCATCGCGTGCGCATCGTCGGCAAGGACGGCCAGCGCGAAGTCACGGCCGAACACATCGTGCTGGCCGTGGGCGCGCATCCGTCGCCCATCCCCGGCATGCCTTTCGACGGCCAGCGCATCATCACCTCGCGCGAAGCCATGACGCTCGCGACCCAGCCGAAGCGCCTGGCCATCGTCGGCGCCGGCGCGATCGGCTGCGAGTTCGCCGATTTCTACAACGCCATCGGCACGGATGTCACGCTCATCGAAATGCTGCCGCATATCCTCCCGAACGAGGATGAGGATGTCTGCATCATGCTGGAGCGCAGCTTCGCCCGACGGGGAATCAAGGTCCACACGGCCACCAAGCTCGACAAGGTCGAAAAGACCGCCGATGGCGTGGGCCTGATGCTCGTCGGCGAAAAACCCCTCACAGTCGAAGCCGATGTCATGCTCGTCGCGATTGGCGTGACGCCCAATATCGAAGGCCTGGCGCCTCCCGGGACCAACCTGGAAGTCGTGAAGAGCCGCATCAAGGTCGACGAGAATTACCACACCAATCTGGAGAACGTCTGGGCCATCGGCGACTGCATCGGCATTCACTGGAAGGAGCGGGAGGCGATGGCCGGTTATCGACATCCCGACCTGGCCCACGTCGCCCATCACGAGGCCGTCAGTTGCGTCGAGCGGATCTTTGGCGTCTCCGATCATCACATCGACTACCGCTTCATCCCCGGCTGCACCTACACCCACCCGCAGGTCGCCAGCTTCGGCCTGGGCGAGAAACGTCTGCGCGAGCAGGGCCGCAATATCCGCATTGGCAAGTTCCCCTTCAGCGCCAGCGGCCGGGCGCTGGCTGCGGGCGAGCCCGAAGGATTCGTGAAGCTCATCTTCGACGCCAAATATGGCGAGATCCTCGGTGCTCATATGATTGGCGAGAACGTGACCGAATTGCTCAGCGAACTCGTCCTCGCGCGGCGACTCGAAGCGACTGAAGACGAGATCATCGAGACAATGCACCCGCATCCCACGGTCTCCGAGGCCGTGATGGAAGCGGCAGGCGTCGCCGTCAACCGCGCGATCCATCTTTGACTTTCACGCTGCCAGGAATTCGGCCGCGATGGCATCCGCCACGTCGACGCCGCGCTCCGTGAGCGAGACGCGCTCGCCATTCACGTCGAGCAGCCCTTGCTGGTTCAGCCGTGCCATCAGTTCGCCCCAGAGCCGCCTGGCATCCAGCCCGCTCTGTCGCCCGAACCGCTCGAACTCGATCCCCTCAGCCAGCCGAAGCTCCAGCATCGCAAGTTCGCCAGCACGCTGCCGAGGTGCGAGGTGCTCCACATCCATCGCCGGGACCTCGCCGGCCGCAATCGCGCTCTCCCACTCGCCCAGGTGCGGCCGATTGCGCCATCGATGTCCTTCCACATGCGACGCTCCCGAGGGGCCAAGGCCCATGTAGCTGCCGCCGTGCCAGTACACCAGATTGTGCCGGCATTCCTGCCCCGGCCGGGCGAAGTTGCTGATCTCGTACGGCCGATATCCGCATTCGCGTAACCGCTGTTGTCCCCAGTGCAGCATCGCCAGTTCCATCTCCTCATCCGCAGCCTGGATCTGGCCCAGCCGCTTCTTCACCGTGATCGGCGTATTGGCCTCGTACGTCAGCGCGTAGCACGACAGGTGGTCGGTGTTGAGGTCCATCGCCCGCTGAAGCGATTGTCGCCATGACTCCATCGACTGCCCGGGGATCGCGAAGATCAGGTCCAGGTTCAGCCGCTGGAATCCCGCCGCTGCGCCAGCGAAATACTGTGTGCGACATCGACGGGCTGATGATACCGCTCCAAAACTGTCAGCTCATCGAGCGCGAACGTCTGTGCGCCGAAGCTCAGCCGATCGACGCCACCGTCCCTGAGCATTCTGCAATACTCGGCCGATACCGTCGCCGGATTGCACTCGACCGTCCACTCCTGGAGCCTGCCCAGATCAAAACGCTCGCGCAATCCGCGCAACAGCTTCGCCATCTCATCCATCGGAAGCAGGCTCGGAGTGCCGCCGCCGAAGAAGATCGTCCGGATCGGCCGCATCGTGCCGGAATGCTTCAGCCACAGGTCCGCCTCGGCCAGCACAAGCTGCGCGAACCGCCCCATCCGCTCGGCCGATTGCTTTGTGATGCTGTAAAAATCGCAATAGTGGCACTTGTGGAAACAGAACGGCACGTGGACATAGATCGCCTCGACGGGCGATGGTCTGCTTTCGTGGATCAGCTCATCCAGTCTCATTGCCCATTGTGGCAGAGCCGTCCCGGCTCTGCTGCCTGCACACACCAGCGGCGAGACGCCGCTGCCACTTTCGCTGTACTCGGCCGTCTCTTGCCCCGTACGCTGTTTATGTTAGCTTATCTCAGGCCTTCGGGGTATTTTGTAGCGCCTCTTGGCCATAGCTGGTTTCGTGGGCCCAAAGACAAAGCGAGCGATGCCATGCAAGTTGTACTCGTGACCTTCAAGGCAGATGGAGAACGGCGCAGCTTTTCACTTCCCCGCACCATCACCGTGATCGGCCGTCGTGAAGACTGCGACCTGCGCATTCCTCTGGGCGAGGTCTCGCGCAAGCATTGTCGCTTCATCATCGACAAGGACGCACTTCGCCTGGAAGACCTGGGCAGTTCCAACGGCACGTTCCACAACGGCACGCGTGTCCAGGAGGCGGTCATCGGCGCCGGCGATACCGTGCAGGTCGGCCCCGTCATATTCGTGATCCAGATCGACGGCCAGCCCGCGGATGAGGACATTCAACCCGCCGGCTCGCCCGTTTCCGCCCATGACACCAGCATTGCCGCCGCACCCACGGGCGAGGCGGCGCCCGATGAGCAGCCTGCCGCACCGGCCAACGAAGACGGCATTGTTGACCTTGGTCTTGAGGAGGTCGAGGAAGTCGATCCGAAGAAACAGTAAGACAGAAACTTCAGATCTCAGATTTCAGGTCCGCTCTGCCATCACGCCGCCCTGACCCCCACCTCGGCATGTTCATTCGGATTGCTCTGATGCACCCAGGTGCGCCCGCCCGACGTGGCGCTCTTCTTTTTCAGGTCGCGAATCTCCGTCTCCCGCGCCAGAAGCTGGGAGCTGTAAACGTTCCCCAGCGGCACTTTCTTGGCCTCTTCGATCAACGCCAGCGCCTCCGTCCAGGTCGTTCGCCTTTTTCAGCGACTCAATCTGCTCCCGGATTTTCGGCCACATGATCGCGGCGTTGGCGCTGTTTTGCTGGATTGCCGTTGTGGCAAACTGGCCGCTCTCAGCGTATTTCCGCGCTTGCAGGAGCGCCTCCATCAACTGCTGCATCAGGTAATCCGTCACGTTGGCGCTGGTCTTCAGCCCGGTCCAGTAGTCCAGGGCCGCGCGGAATTTCGTCGCAGCCTCCTCCGGCTTGGCCAGCCGCAGCAGCGTCTCGCCGATGTTCTGGCGCGTCGTGGCCAGCATCTCCTGCTCGTTGGCGCTCTTCGAGCTTCTTCTCCAGGACCAGCAGGATCGCCAGCCGCCGCTTGTTGTCCTGGTCGGTGGCGCTGCGCTTGTTGAATCGCTCGGCCCAGGCGGCCAGGTCCCGCTCCGGCGCCTTTTCGAACAGCACCGTCAGCAATTCCCACGTCTTCTCCTGCACCGCCGTATCGGTTTCGATGCCCGGCGAAAGCCGCTCGGCAATGGTGTTGGCGTGGTTCCACGACGCGGTTGTCTTCAGCGCATCCATCGCCTCCAGGCGCACGCCGGCGTTGGGGTCGTTGATCGCCGCAATGATCATGTTGGCCGAGTTGGGATTCGCCAGCAGCCCGAGCCCGCGCAGCGCCGCGCGGCGCACGTTGGGTAGCTCGCGCTCCGAACTGAGCAACCCGGAGAAAACCGAAAGCTGCGATGGCTGCGCCACCCGCGCCATTGCCTCCACAATGCTCTGCCGTAGCGGCCCCTGCGACACGTTTCCGGCCGTCTGCTCCAGCCGCTGCTGCAGCTTCTGTGCAACTTGCGCCGCCACGGCCGCGTTTTCCGGCTTGCGCAGCGTCTCGGCTTTCTCGCGCAGCGCATCCGCCGCCGCTTGCGCAACGCTGAACGACTCGTCATCCAGCCCTTTGAGCAGCGGCTCCACCGTCCGCAGGTCCTGGATCGGCAGCAGCGCCTCGACGATCGCCTGGCGCACGTCGGCATCCTTCTCCTGGGCAAGCTGCGCCAGCAGGACGTTGAGCGCGCCCGGATCGTTGATCGTGGCCAGCGTCTGCGCCACCTTTTTGCGCACCTCGGCGCTGTTATCGCTGACCATGCCGCGCAACATCTCCAGCGCGGCCGCCGCGACCGGCCGGCCCACGGCCTTTTCGTCGTAGATGATCTGGGCGGCCATCCATCGCGTATCTTCCGATTCCGCCTGCAGATAGCCCAGGAGTCTCTTGGCCCGCTCGTCCTCGCCCAGTTTCTGATACTCCTCGCGCATCAGCCGCAGCGCTGCTCGCGCACCACCAGCAGCCGCCGCTCCAGCTCGAACGCCCGTCCGGCGTTCTTGCTCAGCAGGTTGACCGACCATTGCAGCTCATCCCGGTCGGCGGCCGAATCCCACCACCGCTGCCACTTTTGGATATCCCGACCATTGGCCGACAGGCCCGTCATCTGCAAGAGCGCATCGATGGCGGCATCGCGCACCAGCGAGTTGTCGTTCTTGAGCAGATTGATAAGCGCCTGGGCAATCGTCTTGTGAACGATCTTTCCCATCGCGCGGATCACCCCCGCCCGCGGCTTGGGCGGCAGCTTGCTATTGTTGGCGAAATTCATCAGCGCCTGCCGCGCCCGCCGGCCGTCCTCATCCCGGCCCTGATAGGCCGCCAGCGCCTCGGCCACAGTCGGGCTGATGTTCATGACGCTCAGCAGATTGATCAGGGGCACAACGAATTCGTGCCGGGGCTCCGGAGCCGCCGCCAGCGCCTTGGCCACGGATTGCTGCGCGTCGGGATTGCCGCCCTCGTTGAGAATCCCCAGGAGAAACCCCACGCCATCGGCGCGAGCAAGTAGTTTCTGCGCTGCCCGGTTGCGATCGGTGGGCGTGGCACCGCCCTCCAGAAGCGTGCGCTGCAACTGGACCAGCTCCACTCTGGCGGCATCATCGGAGGGCGGCGCTGGGCAAAAAGCGCGCTGCTCACCGACGCCAGCAGCGCCGTTGCCAGGAGTGTGCCGTTGATCCATCGCCGCCGTATCACCATGACCCTTCCGCACCCAGCCCCCGCCCTGGGCATCGCGAAGTTACTCTATTTATACGCGTGCCGGAAGACGATCTGAGCGGCTAATCGGCCATTTTTGAATTTTTTTTCGCTCTGCCGCGGCTCCTTCGACCGTGGACCCACTACAATCACGGGCGTCCGCCTTTGCTCGGTATGACATCCGCCAGCCGCCCATCACAGCCCGAGCTGCTCGCCCCTGCCGGCGATGCTGACGCCATGCGCGCCGCCGTCGCCAACGGCGCGGATGCCGTGTATTTCGGGCTGAACAATTTCAACGCCCGCCATCGGGCGGCCAACTTCAGCATCGAGCAGCTCCCGGCGGTCATGGCCAACCTCCACGCCCGCAACGTCCGCGGGTATATCACGCTCAATACGCTGATCTTCTCCGATGAGCTGGATGAGGTCGTGTCATTCGTGACTGCCTGCGCCAAGGCCGGCGCGGACGCCATCATCGTGCAGGACCTGGGGCTGGCGGGGCTCATCCACGAGCTGTGCCCGTCCCTGCCCATCCACGGCTCGACGCAGATGACCCTGACCGAGCCGCGCGGAATCGCGTTCGTGCATGAACTGGGCGCGCAGCGGGTCATCCTGCGCGCGAGCTGTCGCTGGCCGACATCGGGCGGATCGCGTCAGCGGCGGCCGTGCCGGTGGAGGTATTCGTGCATGGCGCCCTGTGCGTCGCATACAGCGGCCAGTGCCTCACCAGCGAATTGATCGGCGGCCGGTCGGCCAACCGTGGCCAATGCGCCCAGGCGTGCCGCCTGCCATATGAGCTGATCGTGGATGGCCAGGCGTGCGATCTTGGGGACAAGGCGTATCTGCTTTCACCGCAGGACCTGGCCGCCCACGACCTGATCAAGCCGCTGGCGGAGGCAGGCGTGTGCGCGTTCAAGATCGAGGGGCGGCTGAAGAGCGCCACTATGTGGCGGCCGCCACACGCACCTATCGCGCCGCGCTGGATCACGCGCTGGCAAATCGGGCATTCGCCATCTCGCCTGAGCAGAAGCAAGACCTGGCGCAGTCGTTCTCGCGCGGCTTCACGCACGGGTTTCTCGACGGCCCGGATCATCAGTCGCTGGTGCATGCGCGATTTCCCAAGTTGCGCGGGATACGCGTGGGAACCGTCGTCGGGAAGACGCCGGCGGGTATCGTCATCCAGGTCGAGCCTGATCCGGCAATCGCAAATGCCCTGAAAGCGGGCGACGGAATCGTCTTCGACGAGGGCCATCCCGAGCAGGATGAGCAAGGGGGGCGGGTTTTCGCGGTCGCGCAGGCCGGGGGCAACCGCGTTGAGATCACGCTGATGCGCGGGGATGTGCAATTGGCCGCCATTCCGGTGGGCGCGATCGTCTGGAAGACCGACGATCCGGCCGTGCGGCGGCGGCTGGAACAGACATGGTCGCGCGCTGAAGTGACGCATCGCATTCCGCTGCACGTGAGCGTGTGCGCTCGGATCGGGCAGAGCTTGCGGGTCAAGGCGCGCGACGATGACGGACACGAGGCATCGGCCGAGTGGGCGGGGCCGCTGCAGGCGGCGCACAAGCATCCGATTTCAGTTGAGTTGCTCAACGAGCAGTTCTCGCGGCTTGGAAATACGCCGTTCGCGTTGGGCTCTGTCGGGCTCGAACCGAATCCAGCCGAGGCCATGGCGCCCAAGTCCGTACTCAACGACTTGCGGCGACGGGTGGTTGATGAGCTTCTCCGCCAACGCGGGGAGTCGCAGGTGCATCGCATCGCCAACCCCAGCGTGCTGGCGGAGCTTCGGAGAGAGGCGCTTCGCATATGCTCGGGGGACAGGAATGTCCCCACTCGCACATGCGACGGCAGACAAGAATGTCTGCCCCACCGTCCCTAACACACTTGCGATCCTGGTGCGCAGTCTCGATCAGCTTCATGCCGTGCTCGAACGCCGGCCCGGGATGATCTACTGCGATTTTGAGAATGTCCGCAGGTATAGGGACGCGGTCGCCGTCGCGCGGCACGCCGGCATCCCCATCGCGCTGGCGACGGTGCGCATCGTCAAGCCGACGGAAGAGGGATTGCTGCGACAGATCGCCGACTACGGGCCCGATGCGATCCTCGTCCGCAATCTCGCCAGTCTCTGCTACTATCGCGAAACATCGCCGGACCTGCCGCTCATCGGTGATTACTCCCTGAACGTCGCCAACGAGCTGAGCGCTGCAATCCTCGTCAAAGCCGGGCTGAGGCGGCTGACGCCCTCGTATGACCTGAACTGGCGACAGTTCCAGGCGATGCTGGGCCGATTCCCGGCCGGGCTGCTGGAAGTCGTGGTCCATCAGCATATGCCGATGTTTCATATGGAGCACTGCGTCTTCGCCCACACGCTCTCGGACGGCCACGACCACCGCGACTGTGGCCGGCCCTGCGAGCGGCACAAAGTTGATCTGCGCGACCGCGTTGGCCAGGCGCACCCGCTGGTGGCCGATGTCGGCTGCCGCAATACGCTCTACAACGCCGCGGCGCAGTCGGCCGCCCAGTACCTGCCGCGGATGAAGGAGCTGGGGCTGCGGCATTTCCGCATCGAGCTGCTGCGTGAGACGCCGCGCCAGGCTGTCGAGTTGTGGGAGCATTACTCGCGCATTCTCGCCGGCGACGAGCAGCCACCGGCCGCGATGCGCAAGCTGCGCGTGCTGAACCGGCTTGGCGTGACGGCGGGGACGCTGGATTTTGAATGATCACCACGCATACGCCTCAGGCGCTTCGTGCCGCGCGGCGTTGTACGGCTAGTTGATGCCCAGCTCCAGCGCCTTGTCCGGTTGCGCGTGGGAGTCCTGCTCGCTGGCCTGCGGGCCGTAGTTCATCGTCCCGAGGCAGAGGCGTGAGACGCGCAAGCCTGTCCGGCCGAGATTCGTGTACTGCATGTCAGCTCCTTCCGGTGAGGTTTCCCCATCATAGGCCGGATGGGAGGGATGTCGGATTTGAGATTTCAGATTTCAAAGCTCAGATCTCAGATCCGCAGCACCGCTTGTATTTCTTGCCGCTGCCGCAGGGGCAGGGGTCGTTGCGCCCGGGCGTCGGTCCTCCCGTTCGTCGCTCCGTCGCTTCGTCGCCTCGTCGCTTCCCCGCCATGATCTCCGCCGCCGGCCGGCCTGCCTTCAGGAGCTCGGCCATCGCCGTCATGGGCCCGTCGATGTGATGGAGGAACTTTCTGTATCCGGCGCACAGGTAATTCAGCCCCTCCTCGCCATCCGGCGTCTTGAGGAACCGGTGCTTGGGGCATTCGCCGTTGCAGCCTGATTTGACTTCGCACTCGCGGCAGTAGCGCGGCAGCGAATCGAGCTTGTCGCTGCCGAACTTGCGCTGTTGCGGCGAAGCCACCATGTCGCCGAGGTTCTGGCTGAGGATGTTGCCGAGCCGGTATCGCTCGTAGACGTAATGGTCGCACGCGTAGAGGTCGCCATTGTGCTCCAGCGCCAAGGCGTTGCCGCAGGTCTCGGCGAACACACAGAGGCTGGCCGGCATCCCCAGCCAAACCCCGAGCTGCACGTCGAAGATCTGCACGAAGGTCTTGCCGACATCGCGCTTGATCCATTGGTCGAAGATGGCGCAGAGGAACTTGCCATAGGCCAAGGGCTCGACCGACCACGGCGTCACCATGGCGCTGGCAGTGGCGCCATCCGCGGGCCGGCCCTCGCCGAGATGCGGCGGGCCGGCCAGGCCTTGCGCATCAGCGCCCGCCCGCTCCACCAACGGGATGAACTGGATGAACCCCGAGCCTTCGGTCTTGAGGAACTTGTACACCTCCAGCGGATACCGGGAATTGTAGCGGTTGACGACGCACAGGGCGTTGAAATCCACGCCGTGCTTCTTCATCAACATCATGCCCGCGTAGACGGCGTCGAAGGTCGGCCGGCCTTTCTTGTCGAGACGGTAGTGGTCGTGGCAATGGCGCGGGCCATCGATGCTCAGGCCGACCAGGAAATGATTATCACGGAAAAACTCGCACCACTCCTGGTTGAGCAGCGTGCCGTTGGTCTGAATCGCGTTGCTGATGCGCTTACCGTCGGCGTATTTCTGCTGAAGCTCCACCGCACGCCGGAAGAAACCGAGCCCCATCAGAGTCGGTTCACCCCCCTGCCACGCAAAGGCCACCTCGGGCACATCCTGCGACTGGATGTACTGGCGGACGTAGTGCTCCAGCGTCTGGTCGCTCATGCGCCACTTGCTCTTGCCAGGGTAGAGCTTCTGTTTTTCCAGGTAAAAGCAGTATTGGCAGCCCAGGTTGCAGATCGGCCCGATGGGCTTGGTCATGATGTGGAAGGCCCGGGGCGCAACGGGGAGACGCACTGGCATGGCCGAAGAGTAGCCGCGCGAGGGGAGAGCGTAAAGCTCAGCAGGACGAGCGATCCGGCGCGGATGTCAGATCTCGAATTTCAAATCTCAGATTTCAGATCTCAGCACGATCTCCTTGCCCGTTGGCGAAACCACGATGTTCACCTGGGCCTGGCGCTCGCCAGGATTGGCGATCATCCTCAGGGACCACGTGACCGACACCAGCCGGCCGGAAAAGCTGTAGGGCGAGGCGGGGAGCTGGAATCGGAATGGCCGCTGATCGTCCAGTGGCGGTTGCTCGATGCACAGGGCATCGACGACGGCCGTGTCGACGGTGCCCTTGCCGCGCGTGGTCCAGAACAGTTCCAGTTCGATCGACTTGGCGGCTTCCCCCAATGACCAGCGTGCGGTGCCGCTGATCGTCTCGCCAGGCAGGAAGGTGCTCTTGGCCGAATCAAGCTGGATCTCCAGTTCATCCATGCTGTTGCACCTCCGCGCTGGGTGCCCCGCCGACCATCGCCGGCGCCTTCACGGTGATCTCGAACTCATCATCGACATCCGGCCAGAACGGGATATCGCCGCTGATGTGAATGGCCCAGGCGACCTTGTTGTGGGAGCTGTGGAAGGATGGCAGCGCCTCGGCCGGGATGGTCGCGGTCACGCGGCCCCGATGCACCTCACCCGGCCGGGTCGTATCCACGAGCGGCTTGCTGAAGAAGACTTCGCGGTCGCTGCAGGCGCTCTCGTCGCGGGTGTAGGTGGCTTCCTCGCGGCCCTCCAGGCAGAGCCTCAGCCGGCGGATGCGTCCGCTGTCGCCGTGGAAGCGCCAGGCAATCTCGAAGCCGCCGCCCGGCTCGATCGCTTCGCGCGAGAGCGTCAGCACCGCGCGGGTTAAAGAGCTTGAGAAACAGGTAGATGGCGACAATCGTCACCACCAGTCCGACGAGGATGAACGGGACGGCGAACAGCGTGAGGAAGATTCCATGGCATCCGGGCACACCGGTGCCCCAGACTTCGATCACCTCGCGCACCAGGAATGAGATCCCCAGGTTCCAGCCACCGGCGAACACGAGCATGAACAGGAAGCTCCGCCATCCCGCGCCCGCCCGGCGCGTGATCACGCCGCCATCCGCCAGGTGAGGAGGCGTGCGCGACTCATCCTCGCGGTGCAGCCGCCGGGGAATCGGGCCGCCACTCTCGTAAGGCACACGCCGGATAAATCGCGACGCCAGGCCGATGAAGCCGATCAGCGCCACGCCTGCCGGGAAAATCGCGATGAGCAGCTCCGGCCGGAAATCGCGCTCCAGAAAAACGTCGGATGGATCGCGGGGGTTGACGTAGCATTCGGCGCGCATGCCCTCGCGATAGCGTTCGAGGATGCGCTTGACGTTGTCGGCGTCCGGTTTCATGAACCAGATCCGCTGGCCCGAGTATGGCCGGCGCCTCCGCAGCGCCGGATCCATGGAGCGGTACTCGTATTTGACCTGGACCTGCCCGCCCTGCTTGCGAACGCTGGTGATTCCGCATCTTTCCCGATCCCATCCGCGCGCTTGCAGGTACAGCTTCCACGGCTCGAAGAAGAAGCCCCAGAACACCGACGCGCCAGCCACGAAGAGAACAAGGAACGTCAGGCC
The DNA here is from genome assembly GCA_963836515.1 of uncultured Phycisphaerales bacterium. GTDB lineage: Bacteria > Planctomycetota > Phycisphaerae > Tepidisphaerales > Tepidisphaeraceae > CAWIJX01. The sequence continues at coordinate 754,190 of CAWIJX010000003.1, read as the reverse complement.
GACGAAGCATCCCCCCGGCCGGTGCAAATGAACATGGTCCGATCCCTGGATCACGGGTAGCGAATGTAACCGGTTGCGGAGCCACTACAAGTCGCGGTAGACATCACGACGATGTTCCACTCGCAGGACGATGATGGTCACGATGTCGTGCCGAACCGTGTACAGGATTATCGTATGGCTATAGCCCGAGTTCCCGCTTGACTTGCTCCCAAGGCGTCCCTTTTCCTCCCTGTCATTATAGCATCGCCCCACCGACCGCACTATCGCGATGCTCCCAGTCCTCGGTCGGTGGGCAACCAGCACGCCGCGCCGCGGTATACCGATCGGGAGGTCCATCATGTCGTATCACGCTTTGTGGGTCTTCGTGGCCATCCTCGCTTGCGTCTGTTTCGCCGTTGCCGCCGAGCCGATCGCGCCCGAAGCGTTGCGGACCAAAGTCTTTCCCGGCACGCCACCGGCCGATTCGCGCATCGCCACGCCGCGCACTCTGCATCAAGGGGCGGGCATGGTCCCGCCGGCCACGAAGGAGCAGTGGGCCGCCCGCGCGCAGTACCTCCGCGAGCAGGTACTCGTCGCCTCCGGCCTCTGGCCGCTGCCGGAGAAATGTGAGATGAAGCCTGCTATCCATGGCCGAATCGACCGCGATGGCTACACGGTCGAGAAGGTCTTCTTCCAGAGCTATCCGGGCTTCTACGTCACAGGGAATCTCTATCGCCCCGCCGGCAAGACCGGGCCATTCCCCGGCGTGCTCTGTCCGCACGGCCACTGGAACAACGGCCGGTTCTTCTGGGCCGGCGACAAGGAAGTCGAGAAGCAGCTCACAAGCAACTGGGAGAAGGATTCCGATGCCGCCCGAGCGCCCCTGCAGGCCCGATGCGCGAATCTCGCCAAGCTGGGCTGCGTCGTGTTCCACTACGACATGGTCGGCTATGCCGATGCGGATGTCGCGCGATTTGTTCATCGCTCGACCTGGCGCGATGCCGAGGCCGAACTGTATGCCCTTGGCATCTTCGGCCTTCAGACGTGGGACAGCATCCGCTCGCTGGATTTTCTCATGTCGCTGCCCGATGTGGACAAGACGCGCCTGGCCTGCACGGGCGCCAGCGGCGGCGGCACGCAGACCTTCATCCTGATGGCCATCGACGACCGCCTGACAGCCGCAGCGCCCGTGTGCATGATTTCCGCGGGCGAGCACCAGGGTGGATGCGTTTGCGAGAATTCGCCGCTGCTCCGCATCTTCACGGATAACGTCGAGTTCGCCGCCGCGTTCGCCCCGCGGCCATTCGTGCATCCCACCGCCACCGGCGACTGGACCGCACATTTCCTGGAGCAGGGCTACCCGCAGATTCAGGCGATCTATCGGCTGTTCGGCGCGGAGAGCAATGTCTTCTCGGTGCGGTTCCAGGCCGAGCACAACTACAACCTCAACGGCCGGGAAACCGTCTACAACTTCTTCAATAAGCACTTGAAACTTGGCCAGGCCGATCCGGTGAAGGAGCAGAAGTTCCAGCCTATCCCGCCGAAGGAACTGTCGGTCTTCGACGAGCAGCATCCGCGGCCGGCGGATTCGATCGACCCGGCGGCGCTGCGGAAACACCTGGTTGGATTGGCCGAAAAGCAGATGGAGGCGATCCGGCCAAAGGACAGACAATCGCTGGTGGAATTCCGCCGCGTGGTCGGCACAGCGCTACGGCACATGCTGGCCAGCGATCTGCCCGATCCGGCGCAGACTGTCACCCATCGGATCAACGAAGGACAAGCGACGCCACAGGTTGAGCGAATGCTCCTGGCGCGGAAAGGTGCTCCGGAGCAAATACCGGCGTTGCTCATCGGGAAGAGCGATGCGGACACGGTCAACATCATCATTCATCCGGCCGGCAAGGCGGCGGTCGATGGCGAGTTGGTGAACGCGCTGGTGGCCAAGGGGCACGCGGTGCTGCTGGCCGATGTTTTCGGCGTGGGCGAGATGCGCCCCGCGTCGCCCCCGGCCAGCCTGCCTGCCAGCGAGTTCCCCACAGGCTACAATCGCACGGCGCTGGCCGAGCGCGCCCACGACATCCTCACGATCATCGGTTGCGTGAAGTCGCGCCCGCAGGTGAAGGGAGTCAATCTGATCGGGACTGGCCGGGCCGGCGTGTGGTGTTTGATCGCGCGGGCCCTGGCCGGAGATGCCGTCAACGTAACCATCGCCGATGCCGATGGCTTCGACTTTCGCAGCGTCAAGAGCATGTACGATGAGGATCATCTGCCGGGCGCGCTGCGCTACGGCGGGCTGTGGGCGCTGACCGCGCTGGCCGCCCCGGCCGACGTGCGCATCTACAACACCGGTCAGGATGCGCTGCCCAGTTGGCTGTCGGATGCGTGGAAAGCCTGCGGCGCGCGGCCGCCAGTATGGCTCAAGGGCCAGCCACCACGGGGCATGTTCGAGCTTCTGAGCCGCTGATGCCGGCTCGCTCGCGAACCGCTCTGTTCGCCACGGCAGTTATTGCTGTCCGTCGGCATATGCCGTCACGGCCATGGTGCGGCTCAGTTGCTCGCCGGTCATCTGAGTCTTCACTAGGCCGCCGGGCACGGCATCGCTGATCCACATCTTCGTCTTGGACGTCATGCTCGCCTGCTTGATCGTCGCCGAGACCCAGTGGCACTTGAGCTTCTTGTCCAGGACGGTGATCTCCTCATCGCCCTCCTGGACATCCGAGACCTGAACTTCCCCGCGGCCCATGTCCTGGAACCAGTTGGCGCCGTTCTTGACCTTTGACGCCTCGATCCTCGCTGGAATCTCAGTTCGGCGCGCTGGCGGATTCATCGTGCGCCCGGCGACAACGGTCGTGACCTCGACCTCGACGGTTGCCGTCTCCGCCGTCAGATCGATCAGCTTGCGCGTCATGGTCATCTTCACGTTGGCGATTCTTGCGCCATCCGCGTCGCCGCCGCGCTGTTCGATCGCGCTGGTGAACATCACGTATGCTCCGGGCTTGAACTTCGCCCAATGTCTGTAGGCGGGGTTCTCCGCCATGTCGGCGCCGCGAGACAGCGCGGCGAAGATGCATACCACAACCACAGCGAAAGAGATGGAAACCAGTTGACGCACGAAACCTCCGGGGTAAAAGAGCGAGGAAGTGTAACGGCGGAAGTGAATGCCGACAACAAGCCCTCCCTCCCTGAACTCTGCATCCTCGACCCTCACGCCGCTATACTTACCCGCTGTGAAACGCCAACTCGCCGAGCTACCTCTGCATGGCGGCAAAGCGCCCGCATGGCTCTTCAAGCGCATGTGGCGCATGGCCGGCGCGATCACCATGGCCGTCGTGGACGCCTGGGGCCCGGCCGAGATGCTGCGTCGCCTCTCCGACCCCTGGTGGTTCCAGGCATTCGGCTGCGTGCTCGGCTTTGACTGGCATTCCTCGGGCGTCACCACCGTGACCTGCGGCGCCATGAAAGAGGCCTACAAGCACTTTGGCAACGACCTTGGCTTGCATGTCGCCGGAGGCAAAGGCGGCGTCAGCCGGCGCACGCCGCAGGAGATCGCCGACGCCGCCGGCAGGATTGCGCTCACCGGCGGAGAGAAGCTCGTCTACGCATCGAAAATGAGCGCCAAGGTGGATTCGGCCGCCCTCCAGGATGGATATCAGCTCTATCACCACTGCTTCTTCTTCAACGGCGCCGGGCAATGGTGCGTCGTGCAGCAAGGGATGAACGACGAGAACAGCCATGCGCGCCGGTATCATTGGCTGGGCGAGTCCGTCGATGATTTCGTCTGCGAACCACACACTGCAATTCAGGACTTGGCGCAGCAGCGGCGACCGAAGGATGATGGCCAGCTACTGCTGAACATGGTGGCGATGGAAGCCGAGGCCAACCGCAACGCCAGCACCGAACTCGTTGGGTGGAATCCCGACAAGCTCCTGGCCGAGCTTCAGCGTGTGACGGAAGGGCCGACGCTCTTTGCACCCGCGCATCACGCGGTGCTGCCGGCCGACATCAACGTGCAGCGGCTCGACCGGATCGTCCGATCCGCTCATGAGCAGAACCCGGCCGACTTTGCGGCACTCCTGGGTTGCCAGGGCGTCGGCCCAGCCACGGTGCGAAGCCTCTCGCTGCTGGCCGAATTGATCTACAGCGCTCCCGCCTCGCATCGCGATCCGGCACATCAGCCCCCTGCTTCTCCCAGCGGGGATACGCGTTGTTGGGCGGATTATTCGTATGCCCACGGTGGCAAGGATGGCCACCCCTTCCCCGTGGACCGCGAAACCTACGATCGTAACATCGCCATACTCACCGACGCGGTGCGAAAGGCGCGGGTCGGGGATAGCGAGCGGACCGACGCGCTGCGTCGGCTGGCTAGGTACAGCAGGGGTGCTTGACGGTTTGGTGGGGCAGGCATTCTTGCCTGTCACGAGCGGAAGAGTGCCGGACATCCCTGCCCGGCGGAATCGGCTCGTCAGTTCGAGGCAGACAAGAATGTCTGCCCCACCGGAACGCGGACGTCTGCCCCACCGGAACGCGGATGTCTGCCCCACCGGACGACTGCCTCCTGCCCCACCGGACAACACTTGCATTATCCCCAAAGGCAACTATCATATTGTAACGCCGCCGGGGCCGTGGCAAGGGCTCCATCGTTCGCCGATCAATCGAGGGTTCCAGCGGCACGGCAGACGCAGGAGGAATTCATGCCAGTGGGTCTCACGAAGACGCGGGCGTGCGCACGGGTGCGCTGCGTATTGCGAGCGGGTATGGCTCTCAGTTTGGCGGCTATTCCGGCCGGGGCCTCGGAGTGGACGGCCGACCGCGATGATGTTTGGGGCCTCGCCGGCAACTGGTCCGGCGGAGTGCCGGATGGCGCCGGCGCCGCGGCCGACTTTCTCTCGCGAATTCACGCCGCCCGGGCGGTCACGGTCGATGGCGACTACACGCTTGGATCGCTGACCCTCCGCTGCGATTATCAGTACACGATTGGCGGCTTGGGAAGCGTGTCTTTGAATAACGGCGCCGACCCGGCACCGGCCGCAACTCTCAGCGTCAGCGGCAGCGCCGGCTCGCCACGAACATCGTTGCACAGCATCTCCGCCGGGCTGAGCATCAGCGGCAAGACCGACTGGCTCATCGCGGGTGGGATGACACTCGACCTGCCGGGGCAAGTGGAGATCGGCCCGTCCATCCTGGTCACCAAGAAGAGTGCGACCGGCAACGATGGCCTGGGCACGGCGAGGCTGAGCGGATCGCTGTCGATGCGCGATGGCGCCCAACTCAAGATCGACGCCGGCGCGCTTGAGTTGGCTCTCGCAGGCAGCACAACGCTCGGCAATTCCGCTGTCTTCAACATTGGTTCGGCCGGCACGCTGACGGCGAGCAGCGCAGCCGACCCATTCACTGATTCACTCACCAATTCGCGACACGCGTCCATCACCAATAGCGGCAATTTCAACGTCACTGCCGGGGCCAAGTTCATCGAGTCTCTCAGCGGGACTGGCTGCACGACCGTCAGCGCCGGCGCTGCCCTCGACTTGAACTCCCTTTCGATGACGCACAGCGGCGGCTCGGCGATTGTCCTGAATGCCGGCGTCACCCCGGCCTTGCTGAACCTGCGCGGCGGCCTGACATTTCTGGCCGGGACTTCGACCGCGGTGACCGCGACCATGATTTCCGCCAGCGGCACGGGCACATCGCCCGCCATCGACCTCTGCGGTGGCACGCGAACCCTTTCGGTCGAGGACAATCCCAACGCCGCGACCGATCTTTCCATTTCCGTCCCGATCCGCAATGGGCAGATCATCCACAGCGGCGGCGCCACTGCCGGCGCGGTCAGCTACGCCGCCCTGAATCTTTCCGGGTTCACGGGCGCCAGCGGCGCCGGCCCGGCGAGCCTCACGGGTGACACGGTCATCTCCGGCGACGTTGTCTGGAACAGCTCATCGGCGCTTTCGATCACCGGCGCGACAACCATCGGCGGCACGATGTACGTCAACGGCGGTGGAGGCAGCGGATCCGTATTCGTGGGGACGGCAAATCGCTCGATCCTTGCCGCCGGCCAGTTCGCCTCCGACATCCGCCTGGCCGACGGCACGCGCCTGGACTTGTCGCTGTCGGCGATCGGGTCGCGATACGACATCGCCCAGCGCATCACGGTCCTGGGCGGCTTGGCCGATCCGCGCATCGCGATCTTCCGCGACGGCGGGAGCGGCAGCCTGGCCGTGAACCTCACCGGAATCTGCCTGGCGGACAGTTCGGTGCTGCGCATGGCGCAGACCAACACCGACGCGAGAGCGAGTCTCACACTGGCCGGCAATGCCCGCTATGTGCAGTCGGTGGGCAGCATCGAGTGTGTCGATCTCATCAATGTCACCAGCGACGTTCCCGGCGCCGCCCGTGCCCTGACCATCGGCGATCCCGCAGTCTCGCAAGCGATGGATGTGTACGTCTACGGCACGATCAGCCCCGACGTGTCGCTGCAGTTGGCCAAGGGGAACATCACGTTCGCGCAGGGCGCCTGCCTGGCCGGGAGCATCTCAACCAACAGCATCATTGCCGGCGTGATCCGTTTCGAGCCGGGCTCCGCCATCGCCGACGCGGGCGTTGTGAACTACTCGGCCAGCAATACGGCGCGCGGGCTGGTGATCAACGCGGGCAAGGACGGCTCGGATTTCCTCAGTGGCGGCACCATCAACGCCAGCAACGGCAAGACGATCGCCGCGATGGTATCTCCGGTGAGCAGCGGCACGGTGCGGCTCAACCGCATCGGCACGGCGATTGCGGTCGCTGACAGCATCTCCGGCGCCGACGTCCTGCTCACGGCCGATCGCCCGACGGGAACCAGCGGCACCGACGGCGTCGTCCGCTACGGCAACATCCGCCCCGCGCCCAATGCCACCGTGAGCCTCCTGCGCAGCAACAACACCAGCGTCATCGCCGATTTTGTGCTGACCGGGGCAGGCAGCGCCACGGCCTGGAACAGCGGCGGCGTTGCGGGCATCTACCTCGGCAATATCAGCGGCGAGGGCGGCGGCGACGACGCGACGCTCTTCTACGGCAACAGCGCCAGCAATCTGCTCGTGGGCACGATCAGCCACGCCAACGTCCAGACGGCGGCCGGCACATCCAACCTCAGCCTGACCACATTCGCCACGGCCACCAATCCGCCACTCAACGGCGGCAACCCCCAGAGTTTCGCGTTCGGCCCGGGCGGCCGGCTCACCATCACCACGGGCACAACGACGCTGGCCAGCGGAATCCAGCCCGGCGCCGGTGGCACGTTCGTCGTCAGCGGCGGCACGCTCACGCTCAACGCCTCGGCGCAGTCGGCCATCACCCACGAGAGCGGCACCATCAACATCAAGGCCCCCCAGACTGTCGCCACACTGACGCTCAATAGCGCCGCCCCGCTCAATCTCAACGGCTACCCTCTGACGGCCTCCGCCATCTCCGGCAATGAAGGCATCACGAACAATGGCGCGGCCGACGTGCTGCTGACGATTGCCAACGACACCGACTGCGCCTACGCCGGCGCGATCAGCGACGGGACCCACAAGATCGCCCTGTCAAAGAGCGGCCTGGGCCGGCTGACTCTTACGGGCAGTCACGCCTACACCGGCGGGACTAGCGTCGCGTCCGGCACGCTGGAGATCCAGGGGCGGATTCCGGGGCAGTCGCTCGTGATTGAGGACCAGGGGGCCGTCGTCCTCACCAGCGCCGGCACCAGCAACACGCTGCGCGACCTGGCGATGAACGGCAGCGGCTCGCTCGATCTCGGAGATAACAGCCTAATCGTGCAGAAAAGCTCACAGACCGAGCGCGACGCCGCGCTGCTCTATCTCATCGACCGCCTGCACCAGGGCACGCTGAAAAGCGCGATCGAGGAGCGTCCGGCCGATCCCCGCTATCCGTGGGCGGGGCTGGGCATCGGCGTGCTCAACTCAACGTCCGTGCTGGTCAAGCTGACATGGAAAGGCGATGCCGACCTCGATGGCTCGGTTGGCGCCGACGACTACTTCCTCATCGACCAGGGATACCGGCTCTCTGCGCCGGGTCAGGCACTCTACTGCGATGGCGACGTCGACTACAGCCGCACTATCGATGCCGATGACTATTACCTCATCGACAGCTCGTTCATGCACCAGAGCGGGGCGCTCGCGGCTGCTCATGCGACGAGCCATGTCGCGCTGCCCGAACCGTCGGCGGCGGCCACGCTGGCGGTGTTCGCGGGGGTGCTGCTTCGCCGGCGGCGCGTAGCCCAGTAATCGGTGATCGGTCACCAGTTATCGGTCGCGTGGACGGATCGCAGATCGCCGGCCGCCGCATCAGGGCGGGCGCTGACGCTTCCGCTTCAGATGGCATCTCGCCTATGATGTAGGGCATGTTCGCCCGGATCACCCTCTGTCTGACGCTGTCAATCGCCGCCCTGGTCGCTCGCGCTGAAGATGCAGTCACTGTCGAGAAGAAACCACTCGCTGTGATCCGCCGTGTCTTCGATCCGCGCAAGCCGCCGGCCGAGATGCCCGCGCTGGCCCCGGGAGAGTTGGCAGTCGCCCACTCGGCGTTCGGCATCAATACGAACTGCGAGGCGGATGTGCTGTCGGAGGACAATACCGGCCAGCGCGACAAGGCCACCGTGCGCATCACGTCGGCATCCGTCAGCCTCACGCTGGATATCACCATCTGGCTGCCAAAGAACGCGGTCCGCGCCATCGTTAACCATGAGGATGGGCATTCGCGCATCAGCCAGTTCTTCTACAAGGAATCCGAGGCGATCGCCCGGCGGCTGGCGGCCAAATGCGTCGGCCAGACTTTCACGGGAGAAGGCGCCACGCCCGAGAACGCGCGCAAGGCGGCTATCGACGTGGCAATCGCGCAGCTCAACAGGCAATATCTGGAGGAGACGCAGGCCCCTGCGGCCCGGGTCAATGACATCTTCGACCAGGTCACCGATCATGGTCGAAACGCCCGCATCACGGTGGATGCGGCGATCGCCAAGTCGCTGGAGAGACACAAGAAGCCGTGAGGGAAGGTGGCAGCGGCGTCTCGCCGCTGCTCTTCTCCGCCGGTGCGTGCCGCCAGTGCCGTCACTGGTGGAAAATGCAGGCAGGATGCCTGCACCGCAACCACCGCGATTTGCGACCGAGGGGCAATTCGCGCATCCTATGGCGCATGGATACCGCGCGTGCCCTGGGTCTGATACTGCTTTGCCTGGTGGTTGGCTGCGTATCGCAAGCGCCACCCAAGCCGCCGTTTCCCGCGGCCACGCCCCAGGCCGTGGTTGCGGTGACGGATGCGGTTTTCCCCTCTGTCGTGCGCATCGACGTGAAGCAGGAACGATTCGCCGAAGGCAAGCGCAAGCTGATCAGCGGCATCGGGTCGGGCGTGATCATCGACGAGCAGGGGCATATCCTCACAAACTATCACGTGGCCGGGCGGGCGGCGGAGCTGAACATCACGCTCTTCAACAAGGAGCGCGTGCCGGCCAAGCTGGTGGGGGACGATCACTGGACCGACCTGGCCGTGCTGCAAATGGACATGGAGATGGTCAAGAGCAAGGGCATCACCTTCAAGCCCGCGAAGATGGGAACCAGCAGTGACCTGTTACCTGGGCAGAATGTGATGGCCATCGGCACTCCCTTCGGCTTTGCGCGAACCTGTACGCTGGGGATCGTCTCCAACACCGATCGGACTTTCTACCCCGAGCGGATGCGCATCGAACAGCACGAGACGGGGGATTTTTCCAACTGGATCCAGATGGACACGCCGATCAACCCCGGCAACAGCGGCGGCCCGCTCGTGGACATGACCGGCAGGATCGTCGGGATCAACACGCGCGGCGGCGGGCAGAACCTGAATTTCGCGATTCCCGTCGACATCGCCAAAGAGGTCGTGGCGAGGATTCTCGCGACGGCGACCAACGGAAAGAAGGGCCGCGTGGACCGCAGCGACCTGGGCATCGATCTCAAGCCCCTGCAGGGATTCGAGTCGTTCTATAACATCGATATCAACAAAGGCGTGCTGATCGAGAGCGTTGACCGCGGCTCGTCGGCGTTCGCGGCGGGAGTTCAGCCGCAGGACATCCTGCTGGCACTGAACGGCCAGGGCACCAACGCGCGGTTCCCCGAGGAGATCGCGCCGCTGCGCAAGCGCATCGCGGACCTGCCGATCGGGTCGAGCGTGACGCTGAGCATCCGGCGCGGCAAGGAGACGTTGACCCTGCACATGAGGACCGAAACTTTGGAGAGCTCGGTCGGCGAGGAGCGCGAGCTGAAGGAATGGGGCGCATCCGTGCGTCAGGTTACGCGGGCCTATGCGAACGAGAAGATGCTCGATGACCACAACGGCGTGGTCATTACCAGCCTGAGCAGCGGATATCCGGCCGCCAAGGCCGAACTTCAGGAGGGCGACGTGATCGTGAAGGTGAACCAAAAGCCGGTGGCGGACCTGGCCGCGTTCATGAACCTCTACCAGCAGTCGGTGCAGGGGAAGAACCCGCTCGTGCTGCTTGATATTCGGCGCAAACGGGCCACGCAGCAGGCGCTGCTGAAGATGCAGTAGGTAGCAGATAGTAGATAGCAGATAGTAGATAGCGGATAGTAGATAGCGGATAGTAGATAGCGGGAGCAGACAACAAATCAATCGCCGAGAATGGAGAGCGTCATGCGTATGAGAAGCTACAGGGATTTGATTGTGTGGCAGAAAGGGATGGACCTTGCCGTGGCGGTCTATCAGGCAACCAAGGCGTTCCCACGCGACGAGATCTATGGGCTTACGAGCCAGGTCCGGCGGGCGGCAGTCTCGGTGCCGTCGAATATTGCCGAGGGTCAAGGGCGCGGCACAGCAGCGGAATTCCTGTACCACACACGCGTCTCGGTTGGCTCGCTGCAGGAAATGGAGACGCAGTTGATGATCGCCGGAAGACTGTGCTACCTCAACGATGGGCAGGTGCAGACTTTACTTGACGCATCTGCGGAAGTGGCTCGTCTGGCGAGCGGCCTTCAGAAGTCTTTGCAGTAACGGAGAGAAATCATGCTTGGGTTCCCCAACCGCCTTCCTGCTATCTGCCATCTACTATCTGCTGTCTGCTTCGCTCTTAGGAGATCCACCCGCCGTTATCTTGCCGTTACTATCTGCTATCTACTATCTGCTATCTGCTATGCTCTCCCCCCCGACGACGCCCGCAAGATCTACGACCGCGCAGCGCCGTCGCTGGTGGTCGTGCGCTACACGATGGAGAGCGAGTTCGGCCGGCGCGACATCTATGGCCAGGGCGTGGTCATCCGCGAGGAGGGGCTCGTATTGGCGTCGATGGCGCTGTTTCCGCTGTCGGTGCCTGATGAGCAGATGAAGGATTTCAAGATCATCGTGCCGGGTGACGATGAGAAGGAACTCGCGGCCGATTTTCTCGGGCGGGATGACCGCTACGAGCTTGCATTCCTCAAGACGACAGAACCGCAGAAGTGGGCGGCCGTGCGATTCGAGGATATCGAAGCGCGGGTGGCCGATCCGGTGATCTCCGTTGGGTTGCTGCCCAAGGATTCGGGCTATAAGCCCTATCTCTGCGAGGCGCAGGTGTCAGCGCATATCCGCGGGCCGACGCCATACGTCCTGGTGAATGCCAATGGCCTGGCGACCATCGGCTCGCCGGTCTACAATGCCGAGGGCAAGGCCATCGGGCTAGTGCCATATCTGACCCACCTGAATCCGCTGCTGAACAAGACGCAGACCGGCCTGAGTGGGTTGGCGCCGCCATCGCGGTTCTATGTTCCCGCGCGGGATTTCCTTTCGGCCGTGAATGATCCGCCCTCGGGCGGGCCGATTGCCGTGCCCTGGATGGGCGCATCGCTCAGCGGGCTGAACAAGGAAGTGGCCGAATACTACGACCTGAAGAATGTGCCGGTGGGGCAGGTGGGCGAGGTGATTCCGCTTTCGCCGGCGGAGAAGGCGGGGCTGAAAGCCGGGGATAAGATCGTAAAGTACAACGGCCAGGCGCTGGAGCGAGGCGACGAGCCCGAGGAAACGCCGATGATCCTTCAGCGGCGGATTCGGCGACTGAAGGTGGGAGATACCGTGGCGCTGAGCGTGTTGCGAGAGAAAGGCAAACCGCCGGTCGAGGTGAAGATGGCGCTGGAGCAACAACCGCGGCAGGCGCACCAGGTGAAGCGGTATTACGCGGATGACCTTGGCATGAGCATGCGCGAAGTGGTCTTCGCGGATACCTACGCCAAGAGAGTTTCGCCGCAGACACAGGGCGTTGTGGTGGCGTATGTCCGGCCGTCATCGTCGGCCGCGACGGCCGGGCTGCGACTTGGCGATCTCGTGACGCACATCAACAAGCAGCCGATCGAAAACCTTGAGAGCTTCAAGAACCAGTACCAGGATTTCCGCAAGGCCAGCCCCAAGGAACTGGTGGTGCTGGTGGTGATCCGGGAATTGAGGACCGAAGTGATCAAGATCGAGCCGCCGCAGTAGCAAGTGCCGCCAGTGCCCCCACTGGCGGCTCTTCGTGGTCGCTCTATTCCGCCGGTGAGGGCACCGGCGGCACGACATGATCGTCGAGGACTTGCAGACAATGTCGTATCGGCCGGCGTGGCAGCGCCAGGAGGAGGCGCATGGCGCAGGTGCTGGCCGGCGGCGAAGAGCGGCTGCTGCTCGTGGAGCACGCGCGGGTGATCACGTTTGGCCGGCGGCCGGGCGTGGCGCAGCATCTCATCGCCGGCGAAGGTGAACTGGCCAAGCTCGGCGTCGAGGTGGTGCAGAGCGACCGCGGCGGGGATATTACATTTCACGGGCCGGGGCAGCTTGTGGCGTATCCGATCGTGCGGCTCGCGGATCGCGGGTTGACGGTCGGCGAGTATGTCAGGAAGCTCGAAAATGCTGTGATCAACGCGCTGGCGGATTTCGGCATCGCCAGCCAACTCGATCCCAAGGCCATTGGCGTGTGGGTTGCCCGCGGCGAAAAGCTCGCCAAGATCTGTGCCCTGGGCGTGCGCATCCGCCGCGGGGTGTCGATGCACGGCATCGCGCTGAACGTCACGACCGACCTGCGCTATTTCAACCTGATCGTGCCGTGCGGTCTGAGCCGTCCGGTGACCTCGATGCAGGAGATCATGGGCGCGGCAACGCCGACGATGGCGGTTGTGAAGCAGGCCGTGGCAAAGGCAATGCTGGCGGTATTTGCGGGCTGATTGCTGTTGATTGCTGTCATTTTCAATCATAAGATGATTGAATATGCCATCATACCACCAGCGCGAAATGACACGCAGATTGGCTCAGGCGGTAGGACGTTTGCCGGTGGTCGTGTTATCCGGCCTGCGCCAGGCGGGCAAGAGCACGCTGCTGAAGAACGAGCCAGAACTCTTGTCGGGAAGGGATTACCGGACGTTGGATGACTTTGCCACGCTTGAGGCCGCCCGTTCGCGCCCCGAGTCCCTCTTGTCCCGCCCAACGATCATTGACGAAGTCCAGCGATGCCCCGATCTTCTCATGGCCATCAAGCGCAGCGTTGACGAATCGCGCGAGGCGGGACGATTCATCCTGTCGGGCTCGGCCAATCTGGGATTGCTCAGCCAGGTCGCCGACACGCTGGCCGGGCGCACGACGTCTTCGCGCTCCACCCCATGACCCGTCGCGAGATTCGCCGCGAGATGGCCAGTCGGCCCTTTCTGCCGGCATTCATAGACTCGCCGGCTATTCCGAAAGGAGCCGCGCGCCCGTCTCGGATGTGGAGGTGCTTGCGGGCGGGTTGCCGCCGGCGTGCCTCGGGCCAGCCGACGCGCTGGATGAGTGGTTCCGCGGCTACATCCAGACGTACATCGAGCGCGACGTGCGCCAGTTGTCGCAGATCGCCGACCTCGTGGCTTTCAGGACATTATCTCAGCTCGCCGCCTTGCGTACTGGGCAGATTCTGTCGATTGCCGGCCTCGCTCGTGATGCGAAGCTCACCGCAGTGACGGCCGGCCGGTATCTCGATCTGCTGGAGACGTCGTTCGTCATCCGCCGCATACCGCCGTTTCTGAAGAACCGTAGTTCGCGGCTGATCAAGTCGCCAAAGCTCTACGTGAGCGACAGCGGGCTGGCCGCACATCTCGCGGGAGTTCAGGACCTGGCCGACGAGCGGGATGAGCGGCTTCGCGGCGGGTTGTACGAGACGTATGCGGCGCAGAATATCGCGGCCATTCTGGAGGCGCATGCCCCCAGCGCACAGATCTTCTACTGGCACGAACAGGGGCGGCATGAGGTGGATTTGGTGATTGAGTCGGGAAGGCGCGTTGCAGCCATTGAAGTCAAGGCAGGCTCACGCTGGCGGGATGAGGAACTGGCGGGCCTGCGGACTTTCCTGGAGCGGACGCCGGCCTGCATCGCCGCGGTTCTGGCCTACAACGGCCGCGAAGCGGTGCGGCTTGATGAGAAGCTCTACGCCATTCCACTGGGGCACCTGCTGAGCTGAGTGCAGTCCGTCTGAAGCGCCAAGCGTCAGACACGCGCCCTTGCGAACCAATCACGCCTCGTGTGAAATGCTGCTCATGCCTGATGCGCCGAGTGTGCAGACGCAAGACAAATCCGCCAGCAGTTGGCGCGATGACGTGGCTTACGTTCTGCCCATGGCAGCGTTTCTCATTCTGACGGGGGTGGGCGGGAAATGGTCGTCGCTGTTCGTCACGTCGTACGTGGTCAAGACATTCCTCACGGCCGCCCTGCTCGTGCTCCTCTGGCGGCGCTACACGCGGGTTTCGTGGAGCTATTGGTGGCTGGGGATCATCGTCGGAATTGTGGGGATATTTCAATGGGTGGGCGTGGAAGAGCTTCTGCTGAGGTATTGGCCGAATTATCCGAAGATCCCCGGCGGGGCATCATTCGACGCCAGCACGGCGTTCGCCTCGGCGTGGCAACAGTGGGCGTTCATTATCATCCGCTGGGCCGGAGCGGCGCTGGTCGTGCCGTTCATGGAAGAGCTGTTCTGGCGCGATTTCCTCTGGCGCACGCTGGCCGCGCCCAATGACTTTTGCCTCGCCAAGGTCGGCGAGTGGGATCCCAAGGCGTTCTTCGTCGTGCTGATTTTCTTCACGTCGGTCCACCCGCAGTGGATCACGGCGGTGGTGTGGGGCGCGATGATCGGCGGGCTGCTGCTGTATACGCGCAGCCTCGGCGCGTGCATCATCGCGCACGGCGTGACGAACTTCCTGCTGGGGGCATTCGTTCAGTTGTGGCCAAGCAAGTGGTACTATTGGTAGCAAATCAGGAGAACACGACATGAAACGTTTCGCAATCGCAGGTCTGGTTATCGCCGCGTGCTCAATGCTGGTTGCCGGGTGCAACAAGGGCGGCGGCGACAGTAAGGGCGGCACCACGAAGAAGCGCGAGGTTCACAAAGCTCCGGCCGGCGCGCAGCTCAAGCTGGCATTCGTGACCAACAACGCCAGCGAGTTCTGGAAGATCGCCAGCGCGGGCGTCAAGAAGTATGAGAAGGAAGCGGGCCTGCAGGTCGATGTGAAGCTTCCGCCCAACGGCACGGTGGAGGAGCAAAACCAGATTCTCGAGAACCTCGTCAGCCAGGGCTATCACGGCATCGCCGTGAGCGCCATCGCGCCCAAGGACCAGGTGGCCGAGATCAACCGCGCCGCGCAAGACCAACCTGATCACGCACGACTCCGATGCGCCGGCCAGCAACCGGCTGGTGTACATCGGCACGAACAACTTCGAGGCCGGCAAGGTGCTTGGCAAGGAGATCGTCAAGCTTCTGCCTCAAGGCGGAAAGATGGCCTGCTTTGTGGGCAGCATCGCCGCCGATAACGCCAGGCAGCGTCTCGAGGGCATCAAGGACGCGATCAAGGGCACGAAGATCGAGATCATCGACGTGAAGACCGACGAAACCGATCGCGCCAAGGCCCGGTCGAACGTCGAGGGCATGATCAATGCGCATCCCGACCTGGCGCTGCTGTGCGGCTTGTGGAGCTACAATGGCCCGGCCATTGCCGCGGCCATCGACGCCAGCGGCAAGAAGGGCAAAATTCTGGCGGCCGTCTTCGATGAAGAGGACCTCACGCTCAAGGGCATCGAGGATGGGATCATCTCCTGCACGGTGGTGCAGAAGCCGTTCGAGTTTGGATATCAGTCATCGAAGCTGCTGCACGCGCTGGCCACCAAGGGCGAGCCGGCCTTGCCGAAGGAAGATGTGATCGACACGGGCGTGGATGTCATCAACGCCGCCAATGTCGCGCAGTTCAAGGCACAACTCGCTCGGATGAAGAGCGGGCAATGAACCCATGCCCGAGGAAGTCTCCAATCTCCTCCTCATGCAGGGGATCACCAAACGATTCCCCGGCGTCGTTGCGCTGAAGGAGGTCGCGCTGGAGCTGCGCCGCGGCGAGGTCCTGGCGCTGATGGGCGAGAACGGCGCTGGCAAGAGCACGCTGATGAAGATCCTGGGCGGGGCCTATCCGCCGGATGAGGGCCGGATTGTCCTCCATGGCGGCCAGATCCACCTGCGCAGCGTGGCCGACGCCAAGCGACACGGCATTGCGCTGATCCATCAGGAGCTGATGCTGGCCGGCAATCTCACCATCGCCGACAACATTTTCCTCGGCAACGAGAAGCGGCGATGGGGCGTTCCGGGGCTGCTGGACCGCCGGCGGATGAACGACGAGGCGCGGCGGCTGCTCGATCGCGTTGGGCTTCACGCCGTGCCAACGACGCCGGTGGCGACGCTCACGGCGGGGCAGATGCAGATGGTCGAGATCGCCAAGGCCCTGTCGCTGGATGCGCGGCTGATCATCATGGACGAGCCGACGTCATCGCTGACATCGGCCGAGTCGGAGCACCTCTTCCGCATCATCGACGAACTGCGGCGCGGCGGCATCTCGGTCATCTACATCTCGCATCGGATCGAAGAGGTACTGCGAATCGCCGATCGGATCACGGTACTGCGTGATGGGAAGAACGTGGGCGAGATCGCCGCGGCCGGGGCGAGCCACGACCAGATCGTCTCGATGATGGTTGGCCGAATGTTCACCACGCGATTTCCGCAGCGCCCCGCGCACCAGTTTACGCACGATGTCCTGGTGATGCGCGATGTCATCGTCAATGGCTCGCCGTGGCCGCTGAGCTTCGAGGCGCGGCGCGGCGAGATCGTGGGCTTTGCCGGCCTCGTCGGCGCGGGACGGACGGAGCTGATGCAGGTCATCTTCGGCGCATCGCCCTCGCTGGGCGGCACGATGTTCCTGGAAGGCCAGCCCTACCGGCCGCGCAGCACGCGCGATGCGATCCAGCGCGGCGTGTTCCTCGCGCCGAGGACCGCAAGCGCCACGGGCTTGTATTGCCGATGAGCGTGGCGCAGAACCTCTCGCTGCCGGCCATCGCCGACTATCGGCCGCGTTTCTGGCTGCAGCGCGGAATGGAAGCGCGCGTGGCGGAAGAGCAGGTTGATGCGCTGCGCATCAAGACGCCCGACATCCACCGCAAAGTGGTCAGCCTTTCCGGCGGCAACCAGCAGAAGGTCGTGCTGGGCAAGTGGCTGGCCATGCGGCCGAAGGTGCTCATCCTGGATGAGCCAACTCGCGGCATCGACGTCGGCGCCAAGGCGGAGATCTACCGCCAGATGGCCGCGCTGGCCGATTCGGGAATCTGCATCCTCATGGTCAGCTCGGAGATGGAAGAGGTCATCGGCATGAGCGACCGCGTGGTGGTCATGCACGAGCGACGGATCAAGGGAATTCTGCCGCGCGGGCAGGTCAACGAAGCCAGCATCGGCGCATTGATGACCGGAAGGGACCAGGCCGCATGAGACGTGAACTGGGAATGCTCGTCGCGCTGGTGCTGATGTGCCTGGGACTGTGGCTCTCCAACCATGATTTCCTCGGCCCATCGAACGTCATCAACACGGCCCGTCAAGTGTCGATGCTCGGGATATTCGCCATCGGCATCGCCTTCGTCATCATCACGGGCGGCATCGATCTGTCGGTGGGCTCGGTGATCGGCCTGACCGGCGTGCTCATCGCCAAGTTCTGCAATACCGAACCCGGATGCTTCGCCTGGCCGCTGTGGGCGGGAATCGCGGCCGCCCTCGCCGTCGCCGTGCTGATCGGGCTGGGCCAGGGGCTGCTCATCACGCGCCTGGGCCTGCAGCCATTCATCGTGACGCTCGGCGGCATGCTCTTCCTGCGCGGCGTCTCGCAGACCATCGTTCGCGGCGGAACACTTTCGGTCACCTCGATCCAGGTGGGCAGCTTCTCCTTCCGCGATCTGTCCGACAGCGGTCTGCTCTACTGGCACGGCGACCCGCTTATCGGATATCCCGTGCTGATTTTTCTGGCGGCCATCCTCATCGGCGGATACCTGCTGCACTTCACGGTTTTCGGCCGCTACGTCTACGCCATCGGCGGCAATCGCGACGCGGCAGAGTATTCCGGCATTCCCGTGAAGCGCATCGAGACGCTGACCTACGTGATTTCGGCCGCCCTGGCCGGCGTGGCGGGCGTGTGCTACGCGGCGTACATCGGGCAGATGTCGCAGAACGTCGGCATCGCCTATGAGCTGTACGCCATCGCGGGCGCGGTGCTCGGCGGGTGCTCGTTGCGCGGCGGCGAGGGCACGGTTCTGGGCGTGGTGATCGGCTCGGCCATCATGAAGGTCATCGAGAACGGCATCATCATGTTCCAGATCAAGTTCAAGAGCTGGACCTGGCGGCTCAACGACAACTGGAAGTTCATCATCATCGGCGCGGTGATCCTGATCGCGGTGATCCTGGACCAGATCGTCCATATCGTGCAGGACCGGCGGCGGACGCGCAGTGCCGGGGAGGCACCGCCGAAGGCCAACTGAGCCGGATCGCCACCGTGCCATTGTGGCAGAGCCGTCTCGGCTCTGTCCGTTCTCCGAACAGCGGCGAGACGCCGCTGCCACTTTGCGGCACTGGCGGCACTGCTGTACATAACTAGAATTCCCCTGCAATGGAGCCCCTCGGTCTGATCGCCGGCGAAGGCGTCTTCCCGCTGCTGGTGGCGCGCGGCCCGCGCGGCCGGCCGGCGCGTGGCCTGCGCGGCCTTCAGCCAACACGCCTGGCCGGAGCTGCGCCGCGAGTGCGACGACTTCGCGTGGGTGGGCGTGCTGCGCATGGGCCAATGGGTGCGGGTCCTGCGGGCGTGGGGCTGCCACGAAGCCATCATGGTCGGCCGGGTGCGCAAGACCCAGATGTATGACCCCTGGCGCTATTTCCGGTATATTCCCGACTGGCGGGCCGCCCGCCTGTGGTTCACCGACCTGCGGCACGACAAGCGGCCTTACGCGATCCTGCAGGCCGTGATCCGGGAGCTTTCTTCCGCGGGAATCAACTTGATGGACTCGACGACCTATTGCGCGGATCAACTGGCGGACAGCGGCGTGTTGACCCGCCACCAGCCCAACGAATCGCAGTGGAGCGACATCCGCTTCGGCTGGTCGATCTGCCGCCAGCTCAGCACGCTGGACATCGGCCAGTCGATTGCGGTGATGGATCGCGACGTGATTGCGGTGGAGGCGCTGGAGGGGACCAACGCCATGATCGAACGCGCCGGCAAGCTCTACCGGGTGCGCGGATGGTTTTGCGCGGATGGACGATGATCAAGGTGGCCAGCGCGAAGCAGGACATGCGCGTGGATGTGCCGACGATCGGCATGCACACCATCGAGGAGCTGCGCGCTGCCGGCGCGGGCTGCCTCGTGCTGGAAGCGCGCAAGACCGTCATCCTGGAGAAGCAGAAGGTGCTGGAACTGGCCGACCGCTACAGGATCGCGGTGGTGGGCTACGAGTAGAAACGGACATTCTGATGCAAGAAGCCTCGACGCCTTCCTCGACGCCTGACGATGGGCACAATCCAGAGGCCGATCGCCTCGTCCGCGAAGCGGCGCCCCTCCGCCAGATCTATCACCTGTTCGAGACTCCCCAGGAAGCGGTCGCCTACGCCGCCAGCACTCTTTGCGTGCTCTACGGCGACCGCGACGCCACCGGCCCCTGCTGCATTTGCGGATCAGCCGATGCCGCGCCAATCGAGTTCCGCTGGTCGGCGCGCCGGATCGCCTTCGCCACGCATCATCCGCTCTGCCCGGCGTGCCGGCCGGGCATCCATAAGAAGCTGTTTGCCGGCAGCGCCCTGCGGCTGGCCGGCACGCTGGATCTCATCGTCGGCTCCTGCCTGCTGGGCTCGTGGCTGGTTTATTCCACAATCGCCCTGCCCCTGGTCGGGGCATTCCTGGTGGTTTCGGGAATCGCGGCCCTGCTGATCGGCCGGCGCATGCGACTGCCCCGCCCCATGCGCAAGCTCATCCCCCCGCCCATCCACTGCGCCGGCATCGCGTGATTCCCGGCCCCAGCGCGTCGGCCATCCACTGGCACGCTCGCAGTGCGCGTCATGAGTGCGCGCGCCGCTCGCCCCAACGCTCTCGCGCCGCTCTATTCCTCTCAATCCTCGTTCCTCATCGTCCATCGTCGTCCAAGACAATCAGCGGTGTCCGCGGTGTCCCCTTTTTTCAGAACCCCGTAGAGCGAGCCGCCCCGGCCGCGCTCCGTTGTGTTCGGAGTTCCGCGTTCACGCGGTCTTCAGCGGCCGCCCCAAGCCGGAACCCCGTAGAGCGAGCCGCCCCCGGCCGCGCTCCGCCGCTCGGAGTTCCGCGTTCACGCGGTCCGGGGGCGCCCGCCCCAAGCCGGAACCCCGTAGAGCGAGCCGCCCCCGGCCGCGCCCCGCCGCTCGGAGTTCCGCGTTCACGCGGTCCGGGGGCGCCCGCCCCAAGCCGCAACCCCGTGGAGCGAGCCGCCCCCGGCCGCGCTCCGTTGTGTTCGGAGTTCCGCGTTCACGCGGTCTTCAGCGGCCGCCCCAAGCCGGAACCCCGTAGAGCGAGCCGCCCCCGGCCGCGCCCCGCCGCTCGGAGTTCCGCGTTCACGCGGTCCGCGGGCGGCCGCCTCAAGCCGGAACCCCGAGCGATCAAAGGCATCGGCCACCGCCCCGCTCATGCTCCTTCGACCCCGGACAGACCGGCCGGAACTTGCCTTGTCGCTCCGTCCGACGCGGCCACGGGTGAGGGAACAACCGTGGCTCTCTCGATGGACTTTCGAGGCTCAATCCCATGGCTTGACGACTCGCTGTCTACGCTTCAACGCGACGCACTTGCCCCGGCACGATGCAAGACTCGCTTCGCACCTGCGCGGCTACGCTCTGGTGGGCGATCCTTCGCACCCGCTGGGTTTGCGATGAAAGGTTTCAGCTACGTGTCAGTTCACATGGCGTTCTCATTTCGCGAGCTTACTTGGCGCAATCCCCTTTTTCTCCCCCTCTGCATCTCCGGCGGTGGTGCGCGAATCCGGCGCAGCCCGCGCAACGCGGTGCAACGCCGGATGGAGGACGGGAGCGCAAGTTGCGAAGGACTAGCAAGTTGCAGCTTCCGCGGCCGCGGCGGATCCATCGACGAAGCGCGAATTGCGTAACGCCCTTCTGCCTTCGCCCCATCTGCCATCTTTCCGCTTGTCGGTCTCGGCTAGCAGTCCACGCCGGTGCCAGCCGAATCACCTTCCGCTCGCCAGAGAACTGAGGGACGAGCGGCGCTACGTCGGGCGGCTGAGCGTGCTAACGTACGGGCGCATAGGTCATGAGGGGGCTCGGGAACAGGCAGAGACGCTAAGAGTTCGAACAGAGCGGCCACGGTTCGCGAGCGCGCCTGTAGGTTTGCATCGTTGGTCGCCACGTTCGCTTCAGCCTCGGCCGCGCGCGTTGCCAGGTACAGGTCAACCGCTCGGCCGTTGTCAGCACTCAGCCTGCCGCCACCGCCTGTTGTCCGCGATTGTCGCACCGCCGGTGGCTCCTTGGGCGTATTCTCTCCGCCGGCCGCGTTCGAGCCCCTTTCAACAGTCAGGTCGGCAAGAGTCGCAAACGCGGCGTGAATGCGGGACTTGACCGTCCCGAGTGGGATATTGAGGATGTCGCTGATCTGCTTGTAGGAGAACTGGTGGAAACAGCTTAGCAGCAGAATCTCGCGGAGGTCATCGGGCATGACCATAACCATCGTGTGGCCAACCCGTTGAAGCTCTTCCATATCCAGCCGCCCCCCCGTCGCCGTCGCGGCCGATTCCGTCAGGTCTACAAACTGCGCGCTTTCCTCATCCCCCGGGCTGATTGAAGGTTGCAGCGGGTTGGACGGCCGGCGGGCTTGGGATCGCATCAAGTCGCGAGCCCTATTGGCCGCGATGGTGAAGAGCCACGGCCGAAAACGCCTTGATGGATCGAACTGGTCGGCAGACTGGTGAACCTCGAGAAAAGTCTCCTGAAACACGTCTTCGGCGGCCGAACGATCGCCCAGAAGCCGTACCAGGAAATGAGACAGCTCGCGCTGGTATCTCTCGACAACCTGGGCAAAGGCGCCTGTGTCACCGCGCCGATATGCGTCCAATAACTCTTCGTCGGTGAGAACCTGATTGTTGCTAACGGCGGTGATCTCGGTGACGCCGTAAGGTCTGAGGAATGCAAGCGCTTCTGGCAGGCTCGCCAGTAGGCGCTCCGCAGCATCGCGGGGGACTGCGATGACGATGGTCCGTGTTTTCAGCATCGGAGGACCACCTCCACATTCTCGATTCTCATCAAGCAACGGAGTGCCCCCATTAATTCGTGTTCCTGCGGCAGCGTCAGGCCGTCTGGGATCGAGAGCTTGATCTGAACGAGTTGCGCGTTGTCAGAACTGCCGGCCATGCCGTTGTTCCGTATTGAATTCAGCAGGAGAGCCATGTCCCTGGAAAAATCCGGATCGGACCGAATGGGCAGGCCCTGCCGGCGCGATATTGGCCGAATTCCCGAGGGCAGGACAGAGTCCTGCGGCATCTTCGCCCCGCCAGCCAGCAGGGGGATTACAGGTATGTTCTTCTCCAGTGCCGTCTCCAGCTCAAATCGAACAGCGTCATCCCGGGCGTCAAGTCTTCGCTTGCCCTTATCATCGACGGCGGTCAACCAGTTCGGGCCGATGATGGCCAGCACGACGTTGCATTGCTGAACCGACTTGCGCACTGCTCGCCGCCAGTCTTTGCCAAGTTGGATAGAGTCCGTGTCTTTGAAGACATTGGCGCGGGTGAGGTCGGAAACCAGGCGGTCATAGATTCGCCCGGCCACGTCCTGGCTGTCTTCGCGACGATAGCAGATGAAGACTTTCGGAGTCATTACTTGCCTGCAAAGCTCAATGCATGGTACCAGAATCCGGTCGCCGACACGAGACCACGAGGCCGCTTGCAGACCATCTCGGACGCGCCGCACACCAGCCGCCCCACCGCCT
Source organism: uncultured Phycisphaerales bacterium (assembly GCA_963836515.1). GTDB lineage: Bacteria > Planctomycetota > Phycisphaerae > Tepidisphaerales > Tepidisphaeraceae > CAWIJX01. The sequence continues at coordinate 730,935 of CAWIJX010000003.1, read as the reverse complement.
CTTGAACCCTCCCACCCATTTGCGACAATCGCACTCCATGACCCCCGCTCAGTTCGTGGAGAAATGGGCCGCCACGCAACTCTCCGAGAAGGCCGCCTCCCACGAGCACTTCATCGACCTCTGCCAGCTCATCTGCCAGCCCACACCGGCCCAGGGCGACCCCACCGGGCAGGACTACTGCTTCGAAAGACCCGTTCGTCCTATCGGCGCTGCGTCCAAAGGCTCCAAGGGCGAACGCGGCTTCGTCCATGTCTGGAAACGCCACCACTTCGGCTGGGAATACAAGCGCAAAGGAAAATACAAGGACCTCGTCGAAGCCTACCGCCAGCTCTGCCAATACCGCGACGCGCTGGACAACCCGCCCCTGTCGATCGTTTGCGACATAACTGCTAATATGGTGGAATTGTGAACGCTGAGACATTGCCATCGCGTGAGCGTGAAGCCGTCTTCATCAGCCACGCAAATCCCGAGGACACCGCGTTCGCCACATGGCTGACGTTGCGACTGGCGCGCGAGGGGTACAAGGTGTGGTGCGACGTCGTAAAGCTTTTTGGCGGCGACGACTTCTGGCGCGACATCGAGAATGCGATTCGGCAACACACTCGCAAATTTATCTTCGTCACGTCGGCGCATCGAACCAGAAGCAAGGAACCCTACAAGAGTTGGCCGTCGCCTCGGGGGTGGCGCGGCAGCTCAATGACTCGGGCTTCATCATCCCGCTAAAAGTGGACGACCTGCCGTTTGCCGACCACAACATTCAGATCAGTTGTCTCATCGCAATCCCCTTCACGAACGGATGGCCCGAGGGCTTGGCGCGTCTGCTGAAATCGCTGGAGGAGGACGCGGTCCCAAAGCCGAACGCGTCTGGGGCGGCCAGCATCGCGTCATGGTGGAACGCCAACAGGTTGAACACCCACATCGTCGCAAGGAAGTCGGAAACGCTGTGGACGAATTGGTTTCCGCTCACGCAGATGCCGAGGCAACTGTTCGTATGGGAAGTACCGCTGGACGCGACATTGCCCGGCAGTTTTCCCCATCCAACGCATCGGCAGGGCGACTGGCTCTTCTCATTCGCCAACGCTGAAGCCCTCATGGGAAAAGCGCAATCCCCCACGGGCGGTCGTGGTCATTCGATTTTGTCGTATCTGACTCGCGAGCCGCCGAACCGCACCGGCCTGAAGCGACACGAAGTGACCACCGCGGTGAAGCAGCTCCTGAGGCAAGCGTGGGAGAAACTGGCGGTCGAGCGAAAGTTGCCGCTGTACGAGTTGTCGAGCGCGGCAAGACCCTATGGTTTCCCAGGGGCGCCGTACCCGGCGATACCGTTACCTTTGTTGGCGTGGACGGCAGGAAGAGCCGGCGCGATGTCTGCGGGTATAGCACGAAGACCCGCCCGACCAGCGAGAAGTACAAGCGGTATTGGCACTTCGGGTTGGAGGCGATGCCAATCCTGTACCCGTCGCCGGCGCTGGCGCTGAAATCGCACGTCGTTTTCACTCTTGACGGGAACAGCATTCATGGCGACGTGAAGGCTCAACATCGCGCCCGGCGCAGCCAATGCAAGGATTGGTGGAACGACAAATGGCGCGACCTAACGCTGAGCGCGGTTGCTTGGCTGGCGCAAGGTTCATCGGCCATTCAGTTGCCGGTGTCGCCCCATGGACCGCTGATGAAATCGCGCCCCTGAAATATACTGCTGCTGTGGGATACCGCGACGTGGACGTCCGCCCTCCGCCCCCGGAGACGTTGGCGGAAGACCGCGACGACGAAGACGACGGAGATGATGATGGCGAGGCGACCGAACCCTAAGATTACGGTTGTTCCCGAACCACGGTTGCTGTTCAATTACGAGCAATCGACAGAAGACCCGCGCGACGGACTCACCCTGTTTGGCCCGCTCGAGAAGGGAAAGCCGTACGGCATCCGCTTCGCCGTCGTTGGGACGCCAGATGGGATCCGGCGATTCCGCCAATGGCTCACGGAGGCGCAGTTGCCCATCGGCGACCCAGCCGAGGTGGCGCGCCCGAATTATCCCGGTTTCGAAATCGCCTTCGGCATACCTTGGAAACCGAAGCCGGAGTTTGAAATCGCAATCGACTCCGCGGAGCTTCACCGTCGCATTAACTACAACGACAAGCATCACCGCGTATTCAAGGCGGTGGACCTGTACGAGGAAGCCATCCTGAAGACGTTCGCGTCGGAGGAATCGGCCGTCGATCTTTGGTTCGTGGTCGTCCCGGATGAGGTCTACCGGAATTGCCGGCCGAAGTCATCGATCCCGGCGGAGCATCGGATCGATTCAACCCACGGCATGTCAAGGACGAGCATCGAGGGCGTGGCAAGCGGCCAGAACCTTCTTTTCGACAACGAACTGGCGCAGGAGCTATCGAAGGCCTACGAGTACGAGGTGAGCTTCCACAACCAGTTGAAGGCGCGGCTCCTGGACAAGCAACTCGTCACGCAGATCGTGCGCGAGAGCACTATCGCCTTCGACCAGGTCCTGAACGATCGCGGCAAGCCACTTCGGGATCTGTCCAAGGTTCAACAGGACATCGCATGGCATCTCTCCACCGCTGCGTTCTACAAGGCCGGCGGTCGTCCGTGGAAGATCAGCGGCATGAGGGAGGGTGTCTGCTACATTGGAATTGTGTTCAAGCACATGGATTTGGCAAAGGATCCGCAGATGGCGTGCTGCGCCGCGCAGATGTTTCTGGATTCAGGCGATGGGGTAGTGTTCAAGGGGAACAACGGACCGTGGTACACCGGCAGACGCGGCGAGTACCACATTGACGAGGCATCGGCGAAGGAATTGATCAGCAAGGCCATCGACACGTATAAGCAGAAACACCCGCAACACGAGCCGCCGAAGGAACTGTTCGTTCACGCGAAGACGAAATTCAACGACGTCGAGTGGCAGAGCTTCTTGGCGGCGGCCGGCGCGGAGACCAACGTGGTTACGGTGCAGATCCAGGAGGAATACAGCCTCAAGTTATTCAGGCCCGGCAAGAATCCGGTCTTGCGTGGGACGGCGCTGCCCATCGACGACCACCTCGGCTACCTATGGACGCGCGGGCTCGTCCCCAGGTTGCGAACGTACATCGGACGCGAGGTTCCTAATCCCATGAGCATCAAGATTTGTCGTGGTAACGCCGAGATGACGACCGTGCTGAAGGATATCCTCGCGCTAACGAAACTGAACTACAACGCGTGTCGTTTCGGTGACGGCGAGCCGGTAACGTTGAAGTTTGCCGACGCGGTTGGGGAGATACTGACGGCGGGACCCGTCTTTACGCAACGGATCCCACCGTTGCCGTTTAAGCACTATATTTGACATAATGCGGCAACGAGAGATCCGCAGGCCACACGACGCGCCCTCCCGAACCTCTACAACCAGCGCCCCACGTGGCTCAAGCTGGCGCACGAGAAGCTCGACCGCGCGGTGCTGGCGGCCTTGTCCACCTCCTTCTCTCCGCCCCCTTTTTGGCCATCGCACCCGTAGCAAACCCCGCGCCGACGGCATGCCCGGCTCAGACCCCCCACACGCGCGTTGCGCTGATCGGCCGGCCCACACGCCAGATCCCTCGCTTTCCCCGCGAAAAACCCCACCGGTGTTGCGCCATGTTGCGCCCACGCCACCCGATTCGCGCAGCGCCGCGGAGAGGTTGAGGAGCCCGCTTCCGCGCATCCGCTCGCGCGGCCGCACGTGCCCCTCAAGGAGTGCCCATGATCGCTGTGCCTGACAACTCCAACCGCCCCCTTCACCCCACCGCCCCCTCCGCGCACACGTGCTCTTCGCTGGTGCTGTCCCTGGCACCCGCTATCTACTACCCACGATCTGCTTCCGCACCCCTTCGTCGCCCCGTCGCTTCGTCGCCCCGTCGCTTCTGCAAGGTGTCACGCCCGCGCCGGTTCGATGTCGCTTTGCGTCGGTTCGATGTCGTCTTGCGGTCACTTTCGGTCGGTTTTCGGTCACTTTTGCCAGGACGAATCTAAATGCGTTGATGCAATCGGATTTGTAAACCGCCAATTGGACACCGCTTATGGCAAACCTCCATCGGGCCTCCCGCCGTCAGAGTGAATTTCTCCGAGCCTTCTGTCCCAATCCTGCCGGACCTAACCCCAACAAAAGGAACCCATGATCCTCCCCAACCCAATCCTCACCGCCGACTCCGAAATCCCCGCCCTTCGATCCGACTCCTCCAATCTCCAATCTGGAACCCTGAACCCTGAACCCCAGACCCTTCCGCCGTGTCTCCGTGCTGAAAGTGATCGCCTGCGGAACAAACCCACCGCTCCCCCCGCCCCAGCCCCACAACCTCCCGCCACACCAGAGCTTGCGGATTCCACTCCCGCTCCTGCGCACTCTCCCCTGCGAAACGAAGCCATTTCTACCCCGCCCGCCGCCATGGCGCCGATTGTCCAGGAGCTTCCCGGCGGCGTTGCGGACCGCTTCAACCCCTCGTTCTGCCCCAGGCGCGGCTTCAGTCGTCGGGCAGACGAACGCGGAGGAGGATGCCTCACGGAGCACCGCCTCCCGGGCGAAAACGTGGTATAATGCCCATCGAGGGGTATGGCGTAATCCGGAGGCGCAAGACGTATGCGAGGGCATTGCCGTTGTGCCATTCTGTTGATCTGCCTGTGCTTCGGGGGCGGTGCGCGCGGCAGCACCTTCCAGAGCGTCGGCTTTTATCAGTCCTTCGACCAGCTCGTCTCCTGGGCGACCAACTTGCAGTCGCAGAACTCCGATATCGTCGATCTCGTGCAATTCGGCTCGACGACGGACGGGCGGCCGCTTCTGGCGCTGAAGCTAAGCACCGACCCGACGGTGAACGATCCGAACAAGCCCGAGTTCCTCTTCACCGGCGGCATGCACGCGCGCGAGGTTATCGGCTCGGACGCCGCCTATAACCTCGCCCAGCATCTCGTGGACGGCTATCGCTCGGGCGATGCCGATTGCCAGCGCATTCTCTCCACGCGCGAGGTCTGGATCGTGCCCGACATGAACCCCGATGGCCGGATCGCCGTGGAGGCCGGCCACAGCGAGCAACGCAAGAACATGCACCTGTACGCCGGCCAGGTCGCCAACACCTACACGGCCGGCGTCGATCTTAACCGCAATTTTCCGCATCTGTGGAGCCTGACCACTTCAAGCGTGGTCGATGAGACCTACGCTGGCCCCAGTGTTCTGTCAGAGCCCGAATCCAGCTCGCTCTGGGCTCTCCTGCACGACCATGGCCGGTTCAACGACCTGCTGGCCGCGATCGACTTCCACAGCGGCTCGCAGAACATCCTCACGCCCTGGACCAGCCCGACGGATTTCGCCGCCAACCCCCTGCCGGTGGCCGATCGCCAGAAGTTCGATGCGCTGGCCGCCCACCTCCAGCAGTTGACCGGCTTTTCAACCGATCGCCTGGGCTATGACTCGTACGGCACGCTGACCGACAGCCTGTATGAGGAATTTCACACATACGCGATGACCGAAGAGCTCTTCGGCGGTCCGTTCCTGGACTACTTCACGTATTTCAACCCGGTCGATCAGGCCACGTATAACGCCACGATCGACAAAGCGATCGCATCGTCGATGTACCTGCTGAGCGACGCGGCATTTACGGTCCCCGAGCCGTCCTCGACGCTTGTGCTGCTCATCCTGGCCAATGCCGCCCTCATGCGACGGCGACAACGATCCGCTTGAAAGCCACCTGTCGGACTTGAACCGACAACCACTGGTTTACAAAACCAGTGCTCTGCCATTGAGCTAAGGTGGCATTGCCTAACCTCACGATATCCGCGCCCGTCTGCACAGGCAAGCGAGAGCGAACATGGCTTTCAGGCCCACCGCGAGGGAGGTATTTGTGGTGGTGAGATGATGCGGATCGAGGCGTCGAGGCGATAGGCAGGTGCATCTTTCCGGCCCGGCAGGTATGATCGAGTGACGGTGGCGACTCTCAATTCCCAACAGTCCATGGAACTCGCGCAGCGGGCCGCTGCCCGGCCGGCCCACGGGCGCGCGGCTGAGTGGCTGGTATTCCTGCTGCTACTGTCGTTATCGGCTGGCGTGGTGAGCCTGGGCTTGCATTGGCTCGGAATCGTGGGCACGCCGTCGTTGAACAGCGGTGAAAGAAGCATGATCCTCGGCCGGATCAACGCCAATCTCGCGCCGGACTGCGCCAAGGTCGCGAATCTGGAGAACGTCGTGAGGAGGACCGACAGTTTCACTTTTGAAACGCCGATCAGGCGGCTCGACGGCCGGCCGGCCGGCACGGTGCGGGGAACGTACAAGTTCTGGAAGCTGAATGGGCAGCCGCAGCAGAAGGTGGAAGTTCAGTACAACTATCAATAGGTAGCCTTGTGCGGCTCGGCCGGCCCCAAGTCGAGCACAAAGATCTCACCATCATCGTAGAGCACCAGGCAAAGGGTTCCGAGTTCCATCAGCGTCTTCTGAAACCGCATTGCCCGCTCATATTCGACGCGCAGCCAGGGATACGCGTCGGGCGCGGTGGCCCATGTCCACAATTGCGGTTCCATACCACATTGATCGCCATAGGAGAACGCCACGTACTGAACCCCATGCATCACCAGGAAATCCCAGAGCGCCTGCGGGTTGTCCAGCGGCATGCTGCGCTGCGCGGTCCGCGCGCCATCTGGCGACGGCGGAGAGACCATGCCCGGCCAATCGCACAGGTAGACCTCATTGCGGTGGAAATCCATGAGGTGCGGCCAGTTCAGCCGCGTCAGGACCTTCGCGCCGGGCGGCATGACGCTCTGCATATCGCGCATTTGCCGCATCAGCTTCGGTGGAAAGAAATCGCCGTAATTCCGCGACAAGTAGACTCCGCGTATTGACCAGTCCAGCGCCGTCAGCGGCCCCAGCGGCCGGTAGTAAAAGCGGCACGGTACCAGCAACAGCAGTGCGATCAGCAGCACGGCCGCGGCGCTCGCTATAGTACGAGCAGCTTCGTTCGATACATCCCGAGATACGAGCAGCAGCGTCAGGAGCATGGCAATGGCCGGCAGCAGCATCGGGAACGTATAGCGAAGCCAGGCGTAGCCGCCGGTGGCCGCGCCGAAGGCGCCACAGGCCAGGCAACAGGCGGTGAACAGCACCGCGCCCTGCTGCGCCAGGCGAAATACCGGATCGCTCGTCCGCCGCGCCACCGCGATGGCGATTCGCGCGCAGCCGATCAACGCCAGCCCCACAAGGCACACCGGGAACATCCGTCGCAGATTTCCTTGTGCGGCCGGCGAAATGCCGGGATACAGCGCCGAGAGGTGATATCCCTTGCCCAGGACGGGGTAGAGCCACGTGCCGCACGATGCATGCATGGCGTACATCCAGGGCAGCAGGAAGAGCCCGGTCACCAGCAGCGATGCGCCACCGGCCAACAGCGTGCGCATGCTGCGCGCGCCAATGGCGTCGATCACGAAAGCCAGCCCAACCGTTGCGAGCGCCACCGGGATCATCGTCGATTTGAGGCTGCACAGCGCCGACGCCAACAGCGCCATCGCCACGGCGAGCCGTGCCCCCGGGCGCGGCCGCGGCATCAGCACGCCGATCATCGCAAGCAGCAACGCTGAGGGCAGCATGACGCTCGTGAGATTCGTGCGGATCGGCGGAACCAGCGCCGTCACCAGCAGCACCAGCAGCATTCTGCCTGCGCGTGAGCTTGGCGAATCGCAGCAGGCCGTGCAGGCATCCCAGCACCAGCAGCAGCCCCAGGCCGCAATCCGCCATGTTCAGGCTGCGCACATCCAGCACCGCGAGCACCTGGGCCTGCAGCAGCACATTCCCGCCGAGCGACGAGACGATCCGCCGCTCGCTGAAGGGATCCATGCCCAGGGACCCGGTCTGGATCATCTTCACGGGCAGCGCCAGGTAGCACCAGCTATCGTCCTTGCACACGGCGGGGCTGCTCTGCAGCGTACCGCCAATGCGGATGACCCCGACAAGCACAAGCGCCATCCAGCCAGGGAGCAGGAGCCAGGTGCCGCCACGAGGTACTCGGTGGGGCAGACATTCCTGTCTGCCATTCTCGGGATTCGACGCCAGACGAACTCGCGTGTGTTCGGGGGACAGGAATGTCCCCCCTCGCACACGCGACGGCAGACAAGAATGTCTGCCCCACCATGCCGCTGCGGCGCACGCTACTCCCATGAGTGTAAACGCCAGCAGCACCGGCACCCGCACGAAGCCGAACGTATTGAGGACTCCCCCGATTGCAATAGTGAGCGCAACGCCGAGGCACGAATCGACCGCCCAGTTCATGGCCGGCAGGCGCAGCAACCGGCGCAGAAGCGTTCCCCACCCCCACGCGGAGGCCACGATGGCAGAGAACCAGAGGATGGCCAAACCCAGGTGCAGCATTTACGAAGCCCGTGCAAGCTGCAGTCCCCGCATTGCCCCGCACGGCTCGCAAGCGAGCCGGTTAAACAACGGTGATGGCTACCTCACGATGCCCGCAGCGACGCTCAGCCGCTTGCCCGCGCGGACCGCGTTGCGCACCGCCCGGGCGATGCCCAGCGCATCCAGGCCCACCTCGGCCAACTGCTGCGCTCGCGTTGCGTGCGCTACCAGCCGATCGGGCATCCCCAGGCGCGTCAGCCGCTGCACCGGCAGGCCGCGCGAGGCCGCGTACTCCAGCACCGCCGTTCCGAAGCCGTTCAGAAGCGCATGGTCTTCCACGGTGAGGACGGCCAATCCGCTCTTGAGCGCTTGCGCAACCATGTCGCCATCCAACGGCTTGCAGAATCGCGCATCGATCACGCCGACGGACAAACCGTCCGCATCGAGCTCCTCGGCCGCCTTCATCGCTTCGGTCGCCAGTGCGCCGTATACGATCAGCGTTGCGTCCGTTCCCACGCGCAAGGTCCGGCTGCGCCCGGTCTGCCACTCTTCCTGCGCCGCCAGCCGAAGATCCTCGTCAATCACGTCCTCGAAATCCACGGCCGGCACGGCGTCGCGGGGATAGCGAATGGCCGATGGCTTTTCCAGTCGCAAGGCCAGCCGCAGGCACCGCTTCATCTCGGCCTCGTCGCTGGGCGCCATGAGGACCATTCCCGGGAGTGGCCGTAGGAATGCCTGATCCATGAAACCGTGATGCACCGCGCCGTTGTCGCCGACAAAGCCGGCTCGGTCCATGCAGAACACCACGGGCAGGTGGTTCAGCGCCACCTCCTGCCAGATCTGGTCGAAGGCGCGCTGCACGAACGTGGAGTAGATCGCGGCCACCGGCCGCATGCCCGATTTGCACATACCGGCGGCCATGCCCACGAGATGGCTCTCGCAAATCCCGGCATCGTGATAGCGATCGGGGAATTGCTGTTCGAACTTGGCCAGGCCCGTCCCATCCGGCATCGCGGCAGTCAGCGCGACGATCTTGGGATTGTCCTCTGCCAGTTCGATCAGCGCATCGCCAAACGCCGCCGTCCACGACCGGCCATTACTCGTGAGTTCCACCTGATCGCCCACCACCTTGAAGCTGGATGGGCTGTGGAATTTCGTCGGCTCGGCCCGCGCAGCGCATGACCCTTGCCCTTTTCGGTCTTCACGTGAAGCAGGATGGGCGCGCCGACATCCTTCAGCTCCGCCAGCATTTGGATGAGGCCGGGCAGGTCATGCCCATCCATCGGACCCATGTACTTCAGCCCGAGCGACTCAAAGATCTGCCCCGGCCAGAGGCCGCTCTTGACGCCTTCCTTGAAATGATGCCACAGCGCCTCGATGCGCTGGCTGACGCTCGACGGTAGCCGACTGACCACTCGCGCGGCGATGTTCTTGGCCTCGTTGTATGTCGAACTTATGCGCACGCGGTCGAGGTAGGTCGCCAGAGCGCCCTGGGGCTTGCTGATGCCCATGCCGTTGTCGTTGAGAATGACGAGAAGCTGCCGCTTGACCGTGCCGGCGCTATTGAGGCCCTCGAATGCCATTCCGTTGACGATCGAAGCATCCCCCACGACCGCCACAACATGCGTATTCTTCTTCTGGAGCAGATCAGCCCGCGCCAGGCCCACGGCGGTCGAAATCGCCGTGCCCGCATGGCCCACCGCAAACAGGTCGTAGGGCGATTCCAGTGGATTGGGGAAACCCGAAATCGACCCCTTCTTGCGAAGGGTCGGAAACTGCGCTGCCCGCCCGGTGAGCATTTTGTGGATGTAGCACTGGTGCCCCACGTCCCATAGCAGTTGATCGGGGCCTTCGGGGTATGGGCCGAAGTTGAAGACATAGTGCAGAGCGACTGTAAGCTCCACCACGCCTAAGTTGGAAGCCAAATGCCCGCCGTTCTTGGAGACGGCGTCGATGATCTTCTGCCGACATTCAGCGCACAACGAGATCAATTCATCCATGGAGAGCCGACGCAGACTCCCCGGAGACCATATACGAGGCACCAAGTCCATCTATTTCCTCAGAACGCCGGCCATCATAACCATTACCGACCGGCCGACAAAACCTCACAGCACTCAGACTTCCCGCTCTACCACAAATGCAGCCAGATCGGCAAGGCCGTCCGCTTGAGCCCCCAGCGGCCGGATAGCCTCCAGCGCCGATCGTAACTCTTTTGCGGCCTCAGCCTTACTTGCATCCAGACCGAGAAGAACCGGGTATGTGTTTTTCCCCTTACCAGCGTCTTTGTTCGTCGCTTTGCCCAGTTGCTCTGGAGTCGATGTCACATCCAATACATCGTCCACGATCTGGAAGGCCAATCCCAAACGCCGGCCAAAATCGCTGATCGCGGCCAATATCTTCTCATCAGCGCCGGCTGAGATCGCACCAAGCCGACAGGAGCAGGTAAGCAGCGCGCCCGTCTTGCGGCGATGAAGTTCCTGTAATTCCTGCAGCCCCAATGCCTTGCGCTCGCCTTCCATATCCAGCACCTGTCCACCGATCATGCCCAGCGGCCCGGTAGCGGTGGCCAGTTCGTTTATCAACTCGGGCACGAGGCCACGTTGCGCATCGCGGGCGATGATCTCGAAGGCCATCGGAACCATCGCATCGCCGGCCAGAATCGCCATGGCTTCGCCGTAAACCTTGTGGTTGGTCAGCCGGCCGCGTCTCAGGTCATCGTTATCCATGGCCGGCAAGTTGTCGTGTATCAGCGAGAACGTATGGACCAGTTCCATGGCGGCCGCCGCAGCCCATGCGGATTTCTCATCCCCCCTGCCGGCCACCCGGCAGGCGCGGTAGCTCTCGATGATAAGCGCCGGTCGCAGACGTTTGCCGCCGGCCAGCAGGCTGTACTCGATGGCCTCGGTCAGCCGTTTCGGTGCGTCCGCGTACTGGTTGAGAATCCTGCGGAAATACGCCGTAAGCTGGTCCGCATTTTCCTTGAGTATTCCCAGCGCTGAAGTTGTGACCGCTTTGTCCACCAGAGCACGTATTCTACCCGCGGGCGGATGTTGTAGCGCGAATCACGGCCGGATTCAAGAGATTTGAAATGCGAGGCGAGTTCAAGCTTCAGGAACCGGCGTCTGTTCCATGGGCTGGGTCTTCAGGTTGCCGTCGGGCGCTTTGCTCAGCAGCTCGATCTGCTTCTCCGCGCCGGTCAGTATCCCCTGGCAGTGCTGAATCAGAAAGCTCCCGCGCTCGTACTTGGCCAGACTCTCTTCCAGGCCAACCTGCGCCTGCTCGATTTGAGACAGAATCTCCTCGAGTTCCTTGATTGCATCCTCGAAACTGCGCGGAGGGGTCTGGTTCTTCCTGGCCATGGCGGGATTATACCTCCGGCGACTTTGCGCCGCGAACGTCATTGGCGACTGCGGAAAGGCCGGCCAACGCGAATCGAACCATGTGGCGGATCACGGCTTCGGCATCCTCAGAGGTGAACCCAAATGCGGGCAGTATCCCCTGGATAGTTCGCCGACCGGCGATGATTAACATGAGGCATGGCGCCATCACGCTCAGGCAGCCGCGTGCGACGGCCGGGTGGTTGACCGGCAGAGCCATCAGCTCGGCCACGGTATGCTTGACGATGTCCGCCTTGGGCAGCACCTCCCTATCGCGCAGGACCTTGAACGCCGGCGAGGGATGGGCCATCTCGCGCCCGAGCACCTGCACGACCCACGAAGAGGATGCCGGTCCCAGAACGGACGTTACGAATACGCGAAAGACCGCCTCCAGCTTCAGCCTGGCGTCGGCCGCGCCAGCGACGGCGGCCTGGAGCGATTCCACGGTCGCCAGCCGGCGATGCGCCTCGCACAGAACAGCCGCGTAGAGGCCCTGGAACCCGCCAAAGTGGTAGTTGATGGCCGCGGCGTTGACCTTGGCCCGCGGCAGATCTCCTTGCCGGTGACGCGATCCACGCCCCGCCGAGCGATCATCGCGCCGGCGACTTCAATGAGCCGCTGGCGGGTGCGGGCGTCGGCATCGCCTTCCCTGTCCGGGCGGCCCCGGGCGCTGGCGACGTGCTTGTATTTGTGCGACCGCATGCTGGCATGACGATAGCACGCGAGATGTCAAAGTCAAAGTCAAATTTGAATTTGACCAGCCCGACAGGCCCGCCTAAGATGCCCGGCCGGTGAAGCATGCGCAAAGCTCTTCTCATCGTCGTGCTGCTGGTCGTGGCGGCCGCCTCCGCCGGCCTGACCTGGTGGCTCACGCCTGCCAAGCCGCCCGCCGATCGTCTGACCCTCTACGGCAACATCGACCTGCGCCAGGTCGATCTTCCCTTCAACAACAACGAGCGGATTTCCGCGGTCCTCGTGCAGGAGGGCGACCACGTCGTGCGCGGCCAGGTGCTGGCACGCCTGGACACAAGCCGCCTGCGGCCCCAGGTTGAGCAGGTTGCGGTGCAGGTTGCCGCCCAGCAGGCCGTCGTCGAGCGGCTTCACCACGGCAGCCGGCCCGAGGAAATCGCCCAGGCCGAGGCGAATGTCCAGTCGGCCAAGGCCGATATGGAAAACGCCAAGGTGCAGCTCGAACGCCTCAAGAGCCTCGCCACCACGTCGGCCGGACAAGCCGTCAGCAAGCAGGACATCGACAACGCCCAGGCGGCGTTCGACGTGGCCAGCGCCAAGCTCGCCGTCAACCAGAAGGCCCTGGACCTGGCCATCGCCGGCCCGCGCAAGGAGGACATCACCCAGGCCGAAGCCCAGCTCAAAGGCTACGAAGCTCAACTGGCCTTCTCTCGCCAGCAATTGGCCGACGCCGAGCTCCGCGCCGCTGAGCGCGGTGGTTCGTTCGCGCCTGATGGAGCCCGGCGAGATGGCCTCGCCGCAGAAGGCGGTCCTCACGCTGGCGATCACCGATCCCAAGTGGGTGCGCGCGTACGTCTCCGAGGTCGATCTCGGCAAGGTCCATCCCGGCATGCGCGCCACGGTGACCGTTCGACAGCTTTCCCGGCAGGCCGTTCGAGGGCTGGGTCGGGTTCATCTCCTCCGTCGCCGAGTTCACGCCCAAGTCCGTCGAGACATCCGAGCTGCGCACCAAACTCGTGTACGAGGTGCGCATCTTCGTGAAGGACCCCGCCGACGACCTGCGCCTGGGCATGCCGGCGACCGTTGAACTGCCGCTCAGCGCTGGGCCGGCCACCCAACCGCAGGGAGCGCCGACCACACGCTCGACAGCGCCGGCCTCCGAGGGAGACTGACCGTGCATCCTTCCTGGCCCTGCACATCCGCCCTGCTCTTCGCCTGCGTCGCCGGTTGCACCGTCGGGCCCGACTACCATCCGCCCAAACCGTCAACACCGGCGACGTGGAGCGAACCGCCCGAGGGCGGCGTCACCCATCGCGACGCCAACATCGGCGCTGGTGGAGCGCCTTTGGCGATCCCGCCCTCGATTCCCTGATCGATCGCGCGATGCGCTCGAACCCTGACCTGCGGATCGCCGCATGCGCGCTGCGCCAGGCGCGAGCGATGCGGGGATTCTACGAAGCGGATTCCTGGCCGACCGTCAATGCCTCGGGCTCCTACTCCCGCCAGCGCATGAGCGCCAATCAGCCGTTGATAGGCTCCCTCCCGGGAACGGCGAACATCCCGCTTGAGAATGACGTCTACCAGGCCGGCTTCGATGCGGCGTGGGAGATTGATGTCTTCGGCGGCAAGCGCCGGCGCTGGAAGGGGCCACCGCCGACCTGGCCACGAGCATCGAGGCCCGCAACGATGTGCCGGTGAGCCTGCTGGCCGAGGTGGCGCGAAACTACCTCGAGTTGCGCGGCGCAGCAGCGGCTGGCCATCGCCCAAGCGAATATCAAGCTCCAGACCGAAGCGGTGGACCTGACGCGACAACGACTCGAAGCGGGAGTTGCCAGCGAGCTCGACGTGACGCAGGCGGCCGCCCTGCTCGCGGGTCTCCAGTCGCAGGTCCCCGGCTTCGAGAGCCAGATCCGGCGGTCGATGCATCGGCTGGCGACGCTGCTTGGCCAGGAGCCGGGCGCGCTGATCGGCGAGCTTTCCCCAAGCGCCGCGATTCCGCCCATACCGCCCGAAGTGCCCGTCGGTTTGCCATCCGATCTCTTGCGCCGCCGGCCGGATGTCCGCCGCGCCGAGCGCCAACTGGCCGCCGAAACCGCGCCATCGGCGTGCAGGTGGCCGAGCTCTTCCCCAAGTTCTCGCTCACCGGCAACATCGGCCTGGAGAGCGTCACCGCCGGCCAGTTCTTCAACGCCGACAGCGTCCTCTTTTCGGCGGGTCCGTCCGTCCGCTGGCGCATCTTCGATTTCGGCCGGATTCGCGCCAACATCCACGCCCAGACCGCGCGGCAGGAGGAGGCGCTGGCCAACTATGAAAAGACCGTGCTGACCTCTCTGCAAGATGTGGAAGATGCGCTGGTGGCCTATGCCAAGGAGCAGGTTCGCTATCGGGCATCGAAGGAACAGGTGGCGCAGAATCAGCGGTCCCGCGATCTGGCCAGCGCGCTCTATAGCAAGGGGCGGGTCAGCTATTTCAACGTGCTCGATGCGCAGTCGCTCGCTGGCCCTGGCCCAGGACAACCTGGTGCAGAGCCAGCAGCTTGAGTCGGCGAATCTGGTGTCGCTATACAAAGCCCTGGGCGGCGGATGGGATGCTCTTGCGCCCGCCACCCGTCCCACGTCAGGCCCGACAACGCGCCGAGGGGGCGTGCCGTGAGCGACACCGATCCCAACGCGCCGATTCTTCAGGCCCGCGACCTCCGCAAGCGGTTTCCGCGGGAAACCGGCGAGATCGTGCATGCGCTTGATGGAGTCTCGCTGGTCGTGAATCGAGGCAGCCTCACAGCGCTGGTTGGCCCCGATAGCGCAGGCAAGACGACGCTCCTTCGGTTGGCCGCGGGCCTGATGGCGCCCGACAGCGGCGAGCTGGATGTCCTCGGCCTCAACGTCGCCGCCGCGCCGCAGCAGGTGCAGTCTCAGGTGGCGTACATGCCGCAGCGCTTCGGCCTGTATGAAGACCTCACGGTGCAGGAGAATCTCGACCTCTACGCCACCCTTCGCGGCGTCACCGCGCAGGAACGGAAGATCCAATACCCGCGCCTCATGTCGATGGCGGCGCTCGGCCCGTTCACCAGCCGCCTGGCCGGGCGACTTTCCGGCGGCATGAAGCAGAAGCTGGGGCTGGCCTGCACGCTGCTGGGCTCGCCCGAGCTGATCCTGCTCGACGAGCCGACAGCCGGCGTCGATCCACTCTCCCGGCGCGAGCTGTGGGACATAATCCTGCAACTGGTGAAAGAAGGACTGACGGTGCTGGTGAGCACGTCGTACCTGGACGAGGCCGATCGCTGCGAGCATGTCATCGTCATGCACCAGGGGCGCGTGCTGAAAGAAGGCGCGCCGGCGGATGTCACCCGGATGGCGGATGGGCACACGTTCTTCGCATCGCCCCCGGAGGGGCACAAGGCCCGCGAGCTTCAGGCGAAGCTGCTGGATGACCCCGACGTGATCGACGCCGTCCCCGAGGGCGGGCAGGTGCGCATCGTGCGGCAGAGCGCGCATCAAGCCGACGGCCTCCCCCCGGCCACGCCAACGCCCAGCCGGTTCGAGGATGGCTTCATGATGCTCCTGCGCAAAACCGCCCAGGCGGAGCATCGCGCGCCGGCCGCCATGGCGATGGAGCAACCGGCCCAGCCGCGCGGCGAAGAAACCGCGGTGCAGGTGCATAACCTCGTGCGCCAGTTCGGATCGTTTCTGGCGGTGGACCATGTGAGTTTCGAGGTCAGACGCGGCGAGATTTTCGGCCTGCTGGGCCCCAACGGCGCCGGCAAGACAACCACCTTCCGCATGCTCTGCGGCCTGCTCCCCGCCTCCGGCGGCACGCTCCAAGTCGCTGGCGTCGATGTCCGCCACGCGCGGGCATCCGCGCGCAGCGCATCGGCTACGTCGCGCAGAAGTTCTCTCTCTACGGCCAACTGACGGTGCTGGACAACCTCGCGTTCTTCGCCAGCGCCTACGGGCTGGGCGGCCGGCGCAAGCGCGAGCGCATCGACTGGGCCATCAACCAGTTCGAGCTCGGCGACTTCGCCCGCCTGCCCAGCGCCCAATTGCCCGGCGGCTACAAGCAGCGGCTGGCGATGGCCGCGGCGCTGCTCCACGAACCCGACATACTCTTCCTCGACGAGCCCACCAGCGGCGCCGATCCGCTGGCCCGCCGCGACTTCTGGCGGCGCATCACCGCGCTGGCGCAGCACGGCGTCACCGTCATCGTGACGACGCATTTCATGGAGGAGGCGGAGTATTGCGACCGCGCCGTCATCCTCGATTCCGGCAAGGTGCTGGCCCAGGGCACGCCCGCCGAAATCCGCCGCCGCGGCCGGCCGGCCGCGGGCCGCGCGCCGAACATGGAGGACGCCTTTGTGGCAATCGTGGAAGATGCCAGGAAGAGCAACCGCCCTCCGGCCGGGAATGCCGCATGAGCCAGACTCCGACCCAGCATCAGGCGCTCGGCCCCATCGTGATCGATGGGGCGACAAGCTGCGCCGGGTGACCGCCCTGGTCCTCAAGGAAAGCCGCCAGGTGCTGCGCGACCCCAGCAGCCTGGCCATCGGCATCGTCCTGCCGGTCCTGCTCATCCTGCTGTTCGGCTACGGCCTCTCCCTCGACGTGACCGACGTACCGGTGGCCGTGGTGGTGGAGCATCCGTCGGCGCACGCGATGGATCTCGTCGCTGGGTTCCAACTCTCGCCCTATTTCAAGGTGACGCAGGTGCGGTCGATGGCCGATGCGCAGGAGCTGATGCTCGCCCACAAGGTCGATGCGATTGTCGGCCTTCAGTCGGATTTCTCGCGCCGGGTGCAGGCGGGAGATGCGCCCGTGGAAGTCCTCGTCCATGGCACCGACGCCAATCGCGCCCGCATCATTCAGGCTTATGCGCAGGGCGTCATCGCCCAGACGGCCGCCCGGCAGTCCGCCGCGGGAATGCCGCCTCAAGTCGGGCCGGTCAACGTTGTCAGCCGGCTCTGGTTCAACGAGGCCAACGACAGCCATTACTTTTTGGTCCCCGGCCTGATCGTGCTGGTCATGACGCTCATCGGCGCGTTTCTCACGGCCATGGTGGTCGCGCGCGAGTGGGAGCGCGGCACGCTGGAAGCGCTGTTCGTAACGCCCGTCCGCGCCGGCGAGATCCTCCTGAGCAAGATCATCCCGTATTTCGTGCTGGGCATGATCGGCCTCGGCCTCTGCCTGCTATCGGCCAGGTTCCTGTTCCACGTGCCCTTCCGCGGCTCGATCTTCGTGCTGGTGCTGGTTGCACGCTCTATCTGCTGGTGACGCTGGGCATGGGACTGCTGATTTCCACGGTGACCAAGAGCCAGTTCGTCGCCAGCCAGCTCGCGCTGCTGCTGACGTTCCTGCCGGCGACTCTGCTTTCCGGGTTCATCTTCGACCTGCGCAACATGCCCGTGGCGGTTCGAACCATCACCTATGTTCTGCCCGCGCGCTATTTCGTGGTGCTGCTGCAGACGGTTTTCCTGGCCGGCGATGTGTGGAGCGTCGTCCTGCCCAACGCCGCCGTCCTGGTGGGCATGGCGGTGATATTCCTGGGCCTGGCGCCGCGCCACGAAGAAGAAGCTGGCGTGAGGCGTGTGATGCTCGCATCAATCCTTCGCATCTTCGCACTCGTCCGCAAAGAGTTCCTGGCGATCATGAAGGACCCCCGCAGCCGGGTCATCCTCTTCATGCCACCGCTGGTCCAGACCATGCTGTACGGCTATGCCGCCACATATGACCTGAACAACGTTCCCTACGCCGTTCTGAACCACGACCGCACGGCCGCCTCGGATCAACTGCTGGCGCGTCTCGATGGGTCGGGCATCTTCCACCGCGTGGCGAATCTGCAGCGCGTCCAGGACATCGACTCGTGCATCAACACGCGCCAGGCCGTGGCCGTCCTGACCATCGATCAGGATTTCGAGCGGCGCCTGCTCGCCGGCCGGCCCGCCAACGTGCAGGTCATCGCCGACGGCCGCAACTCCAACACGGCCGCCGTCGCCAGCGGGTACATTGCCGCCGTCGTCGATGCCTTCAATGCCACGTGGAAATCCGAGCACGGGCAAAGCGCCACGCCGATTCGCATCGTCAACCGCGCCTGGTACAACCCCAATCTGGAATCGCGCTGGAACATGGTGCCCGCGCTCATCGGCACGCTGACCATGCTCGGCACGCTGATCCTGACAGCGCTTTCCGTCGCCCGCGAGCGCGAGCAGGGCACGTTCGATCAGTTGCTGGTCACGCCCTTTCGCCCCGCGGAAATCATGGCCGGCAAGGCCATCCCCTGCATGTCGATCGGCCTGGCCCAGGCAACGACGATCCTGCTCGTCGCCCAGTTCTGGTTCCGGATTCCCTTTGTCGGCTCATACCTGATGCTCTACCTGGGGCTGAGCCTGTTCCTCATCGCGGCGGTCGGACTGGGCCTGTTCGTCTCCTCCATCGCGCGGACGATGCAGCAGGCCATGCTCTATTCGTTCATGCTGCTGATGCCGTTCACCCTGCTGTCGGGTCTGACCACGCCCATCAGCAGCATGCCGCCGAGTCTTCAGACGGTGACGCTGGCCAATCCCCTGCGATACGCGATCGACATCGCCCACCGCGTCTACCTGGAAGGCGCGGGCATCCGCCTGCTCTGGCCCGAGCTCTGGCCGCTGGCCGTGATCGGCTTCATCACCCTCACATTCTCCGCATGGTTCTTCCGGCATCGTCTGACATGATCGTACTTGGCGGCCGAGAGATTCAACGGCTCAGGATCGGCGCGATATCTTGAAGCGAAGGGGCCGGGCTTTTGAAGGAGCATTGCATGTCACGTCTCGTCATCGCCTTTTCATTGATAGCCTGCGGGATTGCCTGCGCGGCCGACGCGCCGGCCGAGTGGCCGACGTTTCACGGGCCCGATCGCACGAATAAGTCGCCCGACAAGGGCCTGCTGAAGGAATGGCCGGCCGCGGGGCCAAAGCTCCTCTGGAGCGTCAACATGGTCGGCCAGGGATTCTCGTCGCCGTCAATCGCCGGGGGTACGGTCTACATCACCGGCGATACGGGCGATGCTTGCACACTCTATGCTTTTGACATGGATGGCAAGCTGAAATGGAAGGGCGACGCGGGCAAGTCCTGGCCCGGCGGCCCCGGCGGCACGCGCGGCACGCCCACCATTGATGGCAACAACGTCTATCTGCTCAACGGCCACGGCGCGCTGATGTGCTTCGATGCCGCGACCGGCAAGGGCAAGTGGCAGCGCATGGCCAAGGAATTCGGCGGCTCGGCCGGTGGCTGGGGCTATGCTGAAACTCCACTCGTGTACAAAGACAATCTGATCTTCAAGCCGGGTGGCCGAAATTGCATCGTCGCACTGAACAAGAACACCGGCGAGCCTGTCTGGCGCAGCGCCGGCTTTGTCGGCGGGCCCGAATACAGCTCGCTGCTCCCGTTCGATTTCAATGGGCAGACGTTTCTGGCCACCGGCACGAATGCCGGCATTGTCTGCGTGAACGCCAAGGATGGCGCGGTGGCGTTCTCCAACGGCTTCTGCGCCCGCAACGTGGCCAACTGCCCCACGCCGGCGTTCGCGGATGGATATCTCTTCTGGTCCAACGGCTACGGCAAAGGCTGCATCTGCTTCAAGCTCATCGCCTCCGGCGGCGCGGACGTGGCGTGGCAGGGACAACAGATGGTCAACCACCACGGCGGCTACATCATCGACAACGGCTGCATCTACGGCCACAGCGACAGCGGCGGCTGGGTCTGCCTGGACCTGAAGACCGGCGCGAAGAAATGGTCGGACAACCTGGTGGGCAAGGGCTCGGTCACGTATGCCGATGGCATGCTGTACCTGTTCGGCGAAGGCGGCGGCAAGGTGGCGCTGATCGCGTGCGCGCCGGAGAAGCCGCAGGTGAAAGGCCAGTTCTCTGTGAAGGGCAACGGGCCAAGCTGGGCTCATCCGGTGATCATCGGCGGGCGGTTGTATCTGCGATACGACAAGAACCTGTACTGCTACGATGTAAAGGGGTGATCGGGGTGATCGGACTCATCCAACACAATCCCTTGACTCAGCCCTGACGAACCAGATATTTGTCGCACCTCCAGGCCGGCCGGATGAGCAACAGGGCGTCCTGAAACCACTGCATGGATCCGCAACGCGTCCAGGTTTGTTCCGGGTTGATCCCGACGGCCGCAACGCCATAATCCGACCCCTTATGTCCTTCGACACCGAAACCGCCATGTGGGTCATCTTTGGCGCGACCTACGTGGGCATCGCCCTTGGCCGGTTTCCGCGGCTCGTGCTCGACCGCACCGGCATCGCCCTGCTCGGCGCCATCGCCATGCTGAGCGTCCATGGGATCAGCGTGCGACAGGCGGCGAGCCACGTCGATTACGAGACGATGCTCCTGCTCTTCGGGCTGATGATCTTCTCGGCCCAGTTGCGCGTGGCCGGATTTTACGACTGGACCGGGCGCATACTCACGCGGCAGACCCAGCGGCCCCGGCGATTGCTGGCCGGACTGATTGCCGTCAGCGCGATCCTGTCGGCGCTGCTGGCCAACGACATCGTGTGCCTGGCCTTCACGCCCCTGCTGTGCCAGGCGCTGCTGGCAGCGCGGCGCAATCCCATCCCTTATCTGCTTGCGCTGGCGATGTCCAGCAATATCGGATCGGCCGCCACCATCATCGGCAACCCGCAGAACATGTACATCGGGACGGTGGCGCATTTACCCTTTGGCCACTACAGCATGGTCATGCTGCCGGTGGTGCTGGTGGGGTTGGCGATGTGCTGGGTCACGATCACGCTCATGTTCAAGGCGGAAATGGCAGGTGGCCCGGCCGGCACGGCGTATTCGGTGCGCGGCGTTCTCCGCGCGGCCGCCCAGCACGAGGGACAGACGCTTTCGCCATCGAGCCTGCCGCTGCTGACGGGCACGGCTGAGCGCGACAACTATCTCATCGCCAAGGCGCTGGTCATCCTGGCCGCCCTGGTCGTTTATTTTCTGGTGAAGACCGGCCCGGGCGCCAGCGAGGCGCGCGCAGTAGCCGCACTGAGCGGCGCGGGCCTGCTGCTGTGCTCGCATCGCGCCAAGGCGGCCAGGCTCTATCAGCTCGTCGACTGGAACCTGCTGCTGCTGTTCTTCGGCCTGTTCGTGGTGAACGGCGCGATGAAGGAGCGTCATCTCATGGCCGATGCGCTGGCGGCGATCCAGCGGCATGGCGTGCGCCTCAACGAGCCGATCACGCTATCGGCGGCCACCGCCGCTCTAAGCAACCTGGTAAGCAATGTGCCGGCGGTGCTGCTGCTGGAGCCGACCCTGACGGCGGCCCACAGCGCCAAGCTCTGGTATCTTCTGGCATTGATAAGCACCTGGGCGGGGAACCTGACGCTGGTGGGAAGCATCGCCAACCTCATCGTGGCCGAATCGGCGGCGGCGTTCGGGGTCGAGCTGCGGCTTGGAACCTACTGCAAGGTCGGCGTGCCGTTGACGCTGGCCACGATCGCGCTGGGGACGGCGTGGGTGCTGTGGGTCATGTAGCCGCCACAGGACGGAGAGTATCATGGAAGCCGTGTGCATCGGTATGTAGTCCCTATCATAGCTTACCTCCGACGTTCTATTTCTGCTCTCCGATCCACGCCTCAAACCGCGCAATCGCCCGCTGGTTGGCCGCCGAGCCCCATTGGTGGACGTTGTAGTCGAAGGTGCTGCCCGTCAGCGCGGAGACGGCCTGCATGATGCGCCAATCCTCCCGGGGCGGGGCGTCCTGTTTCCAGAACGTCAGCAGCACCGGCGCGGCCGACATGTCCTTTCGCTTCGCGAGGCCACAGGCGGCTTGAATGCGGACTTCCGGCTCCGGCGCGGCCAGCAGTTTCAGCAGATCCGCGCGCACGGCGTCGTACGCCTGATCTGGCAGCGCGAAGGCCATCCGTGCGGCCACAGTCCGGACCCGCTCAACGTCGTCCGCCAGCAGCTTGCGGACGTGCGGCGCCAGCGACTCGTCGCGGCACTCGGCCAGTGCCTCGGCGGCCCAGTAGCGCATATCCGCGTCGGCCGAGCTCAGGTGCTTCACGAGGACGCTCTCGGCCAGCGCGCCACGCAGCATGCCGTTGAGCAGCATGTAATGGCGCTTGAGGGCTGCGGGGTTGGCCTCGATGTCGCGGATGAGCGGCCGGACCGCCCGCACGTCATTCAACCACACAAGGGCCGTGCGCGCCTCATCCGCAAAGCGCCCGTTGGCGAGATAGACGGCCAGCGTCTTGTCGAGCATCGCCTCGAGTTTCAACACAGCGACAGCCGAGTATCCGCGTCGCACGGCCGCCAGGTCGTCGCTGGCGATGTCTTCCTGCACCAGCTTTGTCACCGCCTCGGCGTGGCTCGCGAGGATCTGCAGGCATCGCCGCCGGGCCGCCACGCGCAGGATCATGTCGCCGTGCGCCAATCGGACGGCGCTGCCGACCTGCTCGGGCGTCATCATGCCGGCCAAACGATCCAGCTCGGCGACGTAGTCGTTCATGGTGCCCTCGCCGGGGTGGGCATACTGGCCGTCGCGCGCGATCAGGTGGGCCGGGAACGAGCTGACGATGCCCTCGACGATGATGCTCATGAGCTTCGGCGCGATCTCGCGATACAGGCGCGGTAACTGCGCCGCCTGCTGGTCGCGCGGCAGCCGGGCGATGCGCTCGATCTCCAGGAACAGCGGCAAGGTCCCATCGAAGGGATTGGAGGCAGGCGCCCGTCGGCCCGCTGCAAGATCTCGCGGGCGCCCGACTCCCGATCGGCCGCCACCGCAGTCCCGATCGCCCCGATCAAACCGCCGATCAACACGTATGTGGGCCACGTGCGTTGCGCCATGCTCATCTCCTGGCCGGTGATTCTCGTCGGTTGGACGCACTCGGGGAAGAATGGTGGCGGGTTGTTACACGTTGATTACACACGCAAACAGAGCCGCCGCCCGGGACCTTTTCTCCACTGTCCCGGGCGGCGGCCTCATTCTGTGATTGGCGAAAAGCGATCAGTCGGGATCGCTGGACGCTTTGACCTTGAGGACGTCCTCGGTGCTGTTGTAGTCGTTGGTCGGATTGGCCGAGAGCGATTTGACGTAGAATGTGTCTTTGCCCGCGCCGCCCAGGAGCGTGTTCTGGCCGATGACTCCGCCCAGGACGTCGTCGCCGGCGCCGCCCTCGACATCGTCCTTGCCCTGCCCGCCCCAGAGCGTATCGTTGCCGTCGCCGCCGAGCAGCGTATCATTGCCCACGCCGCCGCGCGCGTAGTCATCACCCTTGCCAAGGTCAACCTTGTCGTTGCCCGCGCCGGCGAGCACGGTGTCGTTCTCGTCGCCGCAAGTGATGGTATCGTTACCGTTGCCGCTCTCGATGCGAGTCTTCAGCGAGAATGGGCCATTCGTCTGATCGATGGTGATCGTATCGGCGGCCGTGCCGCCCTTGATCAGCACCGACTTGAGGTCGGTGGTGACAGGTATTTCGGCCGTGAAATGCTTGACGACGCCTTTCTTGCCGGTGGTGTCGATGCTCACCTCGATCTTGGTTCCATCCAGATTCTTGCCGACGGTGATTGCATTGGGCGTGGCCGCCGCGCCTTCAACACGCACCACATTCCCGGACACAAACGCATTGACCGACAACAACGTGCGGGACTCGAGGTTCTCAATTCCGCTGATGCTCGCCGTCATGATGCTCCTCCATTGCTCGAAAGTACAAGTGTCGTTGCACTGCCATAACATCGGCGCAGCATGGGAAGACGTTTCGAAATCCGGCAGAATTCGCCCGCCCGTCTGATTGACTGTCCGATAATCGCTGGCGCAGCGGCCGCGAACCGCGGCTCTCATCACCATGCATCCGCTATGCGTTGCCCGCCATTGCGATCGCCTCCTTGAGATCAACCTTGCCCTCGTAAAGGCTCCGCCCGACGATCACGCCCCAGACGGGCATGCCGGTGAGCGTGCGGATGTGCTCGATGCTGCCGACGCCGCCGCTGGCGATCACTGGCACCTTGCCCGCCTCGGCCAGCCGGCGGGTCTGCTCGAAATTCGGGCCGGTCATCATCCCGTCCTTGGCAACGTCGGTGTAAAGAATGCCCGCCAGCGGCCAGTCGCTAACCTGTCGCGCAACGTCCACCGCCAGTTTGCCGGTCGCCTCAGTCCATCCGCGCGTGGCGACAACGCCATTCTTTGCATCCAGCGCAAGGACGATACGGCGATCGAAAGCCGGATCGTACACCAGCGACTCGAACCATGGCCAGTCTTCCATCGCCTTGGTACCGACAACAACTCGGGCAGCGCCGGCATCAAGCAACTGGCGGATGTCATCCGTCGATCTCACCCCGCCGCCGACCTGCACGCGCAGCGAACTGGCCGCCATGATCCGCGAAATGAGCGAGGTCTGCATCGGCCGGCCTTCCTTGGCGCCGTCGAGGTCGACCACGTGCATCCATTGTGCGCCGGCCTGCTTGAACGACCGGGCGACATCGAGCGGATCGACGTCGTAGTCGATCTGCCGGCCATAGTCGCCCTGCTTGAGGCGGACAACCCGGCCGGCGCGAAGATCGACACTGGGGATGATGGTGAGCATGGTTAGCTGGCGATCTTCTTGAGCCCAACGGCCAGCTTCGCCACAACGAGCTGATTCAGGCTGACACCCTCGTCGGCCGCCTCGCGTTCCAGGGCAGCGTGGAGGGACTTGGGCACGCGGACGACGAAGCGGCCGCTTTTGAGAGGGGTGGCGCCTTCGACAACGCCGGTGCGACGCATCATCTGCGCCATCAAGCGGCGAATTTCCTGATACTCCGGCGTCTTGGTGAATGCCGCACGCTCCCCTTCGTCGCGGTAGGCCTTGGCAAGCAGACCGGACTCAGGATCGTAAAGCGCATTCGAGAAATCGGCCCAAGTCGGCGCGGCACTCGCCAGCTTTTTCGCTCTTTCCAGCAGTTTCTGTTCCTTAGTCATGGCTCTGCCTTTCCTCGGAAGGCGGCGTGATGAACTCTATGAATGCGCCTGTCCTTTCGAAGTACATTGATTCCTGTCCGAGAAGAGCCCCCAGTCTGGCCACCCGCCGCCGAAGCGCGTCAATGGCGGCATCGTCACTCTCGACGGCAATCCACACTTGCAGACACGTATCCATTCTGTTTTGCGCCGGATGCCATGCGGTATGCGCCTCGCACCTCGCCGGCGGCCGTGTATCCGCCGTAGGCCGAGTACAACTCATGAAGGAGTTCCTCCATCGTCTCGGGTGGCACTCGTCGTCCGTCGTTGAACGTCAACGGGATGAGGAGGATGACCTTTTCCTTCATGTCATTATAGTACCATATATGGTATCAAGGTCAACATGCGTGCCCCTCGCTTCCTTCAGAAATCGGAATCACGCATCAGCATTTT
Source organism: uncultured Phycisphaerales bacterium (assembly GCA_963836515.1). Classification (GTDB taxonomy): domain Bacteria; phylum Planctomycetota; class Phycisphaerae; order Tepidisphaerales; family Tepidisphaeraceae; genus CAWIJX01. Next base: position 705,169 of record CAWIJX010000003.1, on the reverse strand, counting down.
CCTGTCAGCCACTTCCTCATCGCCTTGGCCGCCTCGTGCTGCGACTTCTCCAGCGCCATCGTGAGAAAGCGGTTGAACTGCTCGATGTCGAGTTCCGGAAACGCGAGACTGCCCTGTGCGGACTCGTAGCGCCCGGCTTGCAGATGCATCGGCACGATTCTGCCGACCTCATATCGCCAGATCTCGCGCACGCCCAGGGCTGCATAGATCGGCTCGCGCTCGATGGAGCCGCGCGTGATGTCCACTTCGATGACCAGGTCCGGCGGCGGGTACTTGTTCAGGTCAAGCTGCTCCTGCCCTCCCGGCGGCGGGGGAGTTTGCACGTAGTAGCACTCGTCCGGCTCAGCCCCTTTGCGCAGCCGCTTGCGGCGGCAGGTTACCGAGCCATAGCCCGTGATGGGGATATCCTTCTCAAGCGAGTACAGCTCGAGCAGCCGTGCGATAGCCTTCTTCACCCGCTCATGGTTGCCGCCCATCGTCATCATTTCCATCCTCCCGTCGTCGTATGTCACATTCACCCGCTGATGGCTTGCTTCGATTTCGCGCAGGGTATGGTCGTAGAGCTCCCAACTCACACCTTCAAGCACGAACTGCTGAATCGGCGATGATACGAACGTCGTCATCCTGCACCTCTTGTTTCAGCGGCGAGACGCCGCTGCCACTCTGCAATAGCATACCAACCCGCCCGGCGATCTTCCCGTATAATTCATCCGGCACGATGGACGACCGCCTGCAAAAGCTCGCCGACAAGGCCCGCGAACTGCCCAAGTCGCCCGGCGTCTATCTCATGAAGGATGACAAGGGACGCGTCATCTACGTGGGCAAGGCCGGGAGTCTGCGTGACCGTGTCGGCTCATACTTCATGGCATCGACCAGGCTGGAGTACAGGAAGGCCGGGCTGCTGGATGAGGTGGTGGACTTCGACACGCTGGATACCGAGAGCGAGGTGGAGGCGCTGCTGGCCGAGAATCGGCTGATCAAGGACATCCAGCCCAAGTACAACGCCCGCCTGCTCGATGCCAAGACCTATCCGTATCTCATGATCACGCTGGATGAGGAGTATCCCGGCGTGTACATCACGCGCCAGCCGCGCAGCGAGGGCGTAAAGCTCTATGGGCCGTTCACCAGCGTCTATCAGCTCAAGGAGGCGCTGCAGCATCTCCAGCGGGCGTTCAAGTTCCGCACGTGCCACCTGGAGATTCGCGGCGATGACCCAACCCGTCGATTTTTCCGGCCATGCCTGCTCTATGCCATCAACCAGTGTACCGCCCCGTGCGCGGATAAGGTGATCAGGGACCTTTACGGCCAAGACATCCACCGGCTGATGCGATTCCTCGACGGCCAGCGCAAGGGCGTCATGCGCGACCTGGAGAGGGAGATGAAGGAGTCATCCGAGCAGCGCCAGTTCGAGCGGGCGGCCAAGCTCGCGATGAGATCCGCATTGCAGGCGCTGTCGCATCGAGCAACGCGCGGCACCGAGCAGTTCTGGCAGCCGGAGGTGTTCCTCACATCGCCGCAGGAAGGCGTGGCCAAGCTGCAGGAGGCACTGGGATTGCCGGAGCCGCCGCGGATCGTCGAAGGCATCGATATCGCCCACCTGCAGGGCGGCGAGATGGTGGGATCGAAGGTTTGCTTTATCGACGGCATGCCGTTCAAGGATGGGTACCGGCGATACAAGATCAAGCACGGCGAGGGCAACAACGACTATCTCTCGATCCAGGAAGTCGTCTCGCGGCGATATCGCGAGGCGGGGCAGAACAACGAGCTTTATCCCGACATCATCCTGATCGACGGCGGGCTGGGGCAGCTCCACGCGGCCATGGAAGTCTTCAAGGACATGACTATCAAGCCGCCGATGGTGATCTCGCTGGCCAAGAAAGAGGAACTGATCTTCATGCAGGCGCGGTCAGCGCCGATCCACCTGGAGCGCAATCACCTGGGGCTGAAGCTGCTGCAGTACATCCGCGATGAGGCGCACCGATTCGCGCAGCACTATCACCATATTCTGCGGCGGAAGGCGCAGCTTGAGGAGGAACTGCGGCAGGGTCGCCGTCCGCCGCGGCGGAGGAAGACTTCGGCGCCTGCGCCTGACGCTGAGCTGACTCCGGGGGAGAGCACGCCGCCCACGCCACCCGCGCCGCCTCAGTCCAATGGCTCCACCGGCGCATAGGGAAGCACGAGGGTTTTTCGGCCAGTGCTGAATTCCACCACCAGCCGCGTATCCTGGCCCATGTTGCTCACATCCATCACACGCCCGATACCGAGCTTCGCGTGTCGCACGAGCTGCCCGCGCCGGAATCGGGCGGCCAATCGCGATGACTCCGCGCGGGCGAGCGACCGCTCGCCGTCGCGATCGCCCAGGTCATGGGAGTCGCCCGAATCGGAGACTTCCAGCAACTCCTGCGGCATCTCGCGCAGAAATCGCGAGCCGGCCATCGGGACAGTCAAACCGCGCAGCATCCGGCGCGTGGCTCGCGAGAGGATAAGCTGCTGCTCGGCTCGCGTGATGCCCACGAAGCACAGCCGCCGCTCCTCTTCGAGTTGCTCGGGATGGTCCTTCACGCGGGAATGCGGCAGGATTTCCTCTTCCATGCCGATGATCGCAACGACGGGGAATTCCAGACCTTTGGCCGAGTGAAGCGTCATCAGCGTGACAGCGCCGCCGCTCTCGGCCAGCGTGTCAAGATCGCTGACGAGGCTAATCTGGGCCAGATAGTCATCGAGCGTGCCGCTGGGGTTCTCTTTGTCGAACTGCTCGGCCGAGGAAATCAGTTCGCCAACGTTGGCCAGTTCGTCGCGCTCCTCACCGCCGATCTTCTTCAGGTAATTCTCGGTCCCGCTCTGTTGGACCACGCTTTCCATAAGAGAGCGGATTCGCGGGGTTGTGCTGGCCGCGCCGGCATCCTGCGCCACGGCGTCCTCGACCGATGCCTGGTCTTCCGGTTTCGGCAGTGATGCCGCCATGCCCTGCCACCGCTGGACCATCTTCACGAAAGCGCGGATGCCGTTGAGAGAGCGCGTGGTGAGCTTGGCCGCATCCTCGGGAGACTGCAGCGCCTGCCAGAGCGGCCAGCCCCTGGATGCACCCATCATGCGCACCTGCTCGACGGCCGCATCGCCAATGCCGCGCGCGGGGACGTTGATGATGCGCGTCAGTGAGAGTTCGTCATTGGGGTTGACGATCACACGCAGGTACGCCAGCACATCCTTGATTTCCTTGCGATGGTAGAAGTCCACGCCGCGCGCGATGCGATACGGAATGCCGCCGCGGCGCAGCGCATCTTCCATCACGCGCGAGAGCGCATTGATGCGATAGAACACGGCCATCTGGCCCCAGCCGAAGCCCTGCTCCTTGAACTGCGCGAATTGCCGGGCGACATTGGCGGCCTCCTCGTGCTCGTTGGGGCAGACGAGAACTCTGGCCGGTCCACCCGGTGCGTTCTCGGTCCAGAGGCGCTTCTCTTTGCGTTGCCGGTTGTGCGCGATAAGTTGCGAAGCGACATCGAGAATGAGCTGGGTGGATCGGTAGTTTTGCTCGAGCTTTACCACGCGGGCATTGGGATAGTCCTTCTCGAAATCGAGGATGTTCTGAATGTCAGCGCCCCGCCAGGCGTAGATCGACTGATCGGGGTCGCCCACCACCGCGATGTTCTGATGTGCCATGGCCAGCGCATGCGCCATGACATACTGCGCGTGGTTCGTGTCCTGGTACTCGTCGATGAGGATGTAGCGGAATCGCTGCTGAAGCTCGGCCAGGAACTCGCCATGGTCGCGGAACATGTGGCAAGTACGCATCAGCAGGTCGTCAAAGTCGAGCGCGTTGTTCTGACGCAGGAGATTCTCGTAGTTGCGGTAGACGCGCGCGTAGCGGTCCTCGGGGAACCGCCTGGCGGCGGCCGCATAGGCCTCGGCCGTCTTCAGCTTGTTCTTGGCCTCACTGATCGCCCCATGTACCCTGGACACGGGGAAGTTCGACGTATCGAGGTCGGCCGCCTTGATGGATTCCTTGATCAGCCGCTCCTGGTCGGAGCTATCGTATACGGAGAAGTTGGGCGGCAGGCCGATGCGGTCGGCGTAGTGGCGCAGGATGCGCAGCCCCAGTGAGTGGAACGTGCAGATGATCGGCCACGGCTGATCGAGCCGGCCGAAATCGCGCAGCGGCCGGTCGAGCAGTTGGCTGACGCGGCTCTTCATCTCGCCGGCCGCCTTGTTGGTGAAGGTGATGGCGAGGATGGACGGCGCGGGGATGCGCAGGCTCATCAGGTAGGCCACGCGGCGCGTGATGACGCGGGTCTTGCCGGAGCCGGCGCCCGCGATGATGAGCAGCGGCCCATCCACGTGCGTGACGGCCTGCCGCTGTTCGTCGGTGAGGTCCTTGAGAATATCGTCGGCGTTTAGCACTTGAGCGGGGAATGATAGCAGCGGCACAGGCCGTAGCACAGGCGTCCCACCTGTGTTGCAGGGCCTTGCCGGAGTATGCGAGACATGGGTCTGTCTGAAGCGGAAGCGTCAGCGCCCGCTCGGGCAGGCGGGCGCTGACGCTTCCGCTTCAGACAGCTTGTTGCCCCGTGGGCACGACTGGCCGCGGTGGTGGCGGCTGGCCGTTCACCATGGTGGCGGGCGCGGGCTGCGATTCCAGGTCCTGCACGAGTTGCCGATACGGCTCGCAGCCCTCCACGAGTTGGTGGTGCGTGCCCGCCCCCTGCACCCGGCCATCCTTCAGGAAGACGATGCACGTGTCCGGCGGCAGGAACTGCGGGGCGTGGGTCACCATCAACACCGTCGCGTGCGGCGTCATCACGTTGACGATCTGCCGCTGGATGAAGGCGGCGTCCTCGGGGCTCATGGCCGAGTCGGGCTCGTCGAACAGGATGACTCTTGGCAGTGGGCGCACCATCCACTGAGCCAATCTCAGCGCCTGCTGCTGTGTGCCCGACGGCCGGCGCGTGACGAACAGGACATCGTCGCCCTGCATGCGGCGATTCTCCGGCGCGCTCTGGCCAAGCCCGGCCAGGTCGATCGCCTGGCCAACATCGCGCGATGGCGGCTGCGGCGCACCGAAAGCCACGAATTCGGCAACGCTCATCCGGAGGAGCTGAGGCGTCTGGTTGAGGCGTGGAATCTGCTGACGATATTCGACCAGCTTATCGGCGGGAATTGGCCGGCCATCGAAGCGTATCTCGCCGGACACGCGGCCGCGGAACCGGCCGGCGATCACGTCGAGGAGGAGGCTCTTGCCGGTGCCGCCCCGGCCGACGATGGCGGTGAGCCGACCCGGCGCAACCGACAGATCGATGCCGTTCAGGATTCGCTTGCCATCGGGCAGAGTCGCCGTGACGGCCTTCAGGTCGATCGCCGGCGCTTGGCGAAAAGCTCATCGGGGGCACATGGCGGCGCAGCGCGGTTCATTTCATCCATGATCATGCCGACGGTCGGCGAGAGGCGTAGCCAGGCCGGCCAGAGCGATGTGAAGCCTTGTGCAGCTTGAAACACGGCCGCCTGGAGGCTCCACAGCAGGACGATCTTGCTCAGGGGCACGCCCTGGTAGACGCCGATGAGCACGAGGATCGGGAAGCTGATGGTGGCCAGCGGCGTGGTGAGTCCGCGCACCTGGGCCAGGATGACGAGCTTGAGCTGGCGCGCGGCCAGCGCGGCAAATCGCGCCGAGGCGCGATCCTCGGCCGTCTTGTGCGCGCCCAGCGCCTCGATCATGTCGCGCGGCAAGCTGCTCGTTGAGGATGTTGGATTCCTCCAGCGATGCATCGCGCAGCTCGATGGATGCGCTGTTGACCCGGCGGTCGATGCCCAACAGGCGCGGCAGCAGGCCGCCGATAAACAGCAGAATTGCCAGGTAGATGACGGTCAGGCTGACGCTGGCCGACGCCATGAGCAGCACGGCGAAGATGAGCTGCCAGCCATAGCTGAGAGGCTGGAAAACCAGCGTCGGCAGGAGCGTGACGACGTTCTGCGACTGGCCGGCAATCAGGCCCATGAGCTCGCCGGTGGGTCGCGAGGGATTGAGCACGTGGCAGCGGTGGATGTTGGCGTAGAGGTTGCGCTTGACGCCGAGCGTGAGCGACTGGCGGTTGCGCTCTTCGAGCCAGGCGCCGACCAGCGCCACCAGTGCTGCGCCCAATGTCGCGATGGCCGCGAGGACCAGCACGACCCACGGCGGCGCGGCGAAGAGGGTGTGGCCGCTCATGTCAACCTGGATCTTCTGCGAGAGCAGGCTGCGCTCGGCGCCGCCGGGCGAAGCGCCGCGCTGGAATACCGTGAAGAACTCGGCCGTGAATGCCGGTCCGAGGACGGTAAGCGTGCTGGCCGCCATGGACAGGGCCGCCGCCACCACGACGGCCAGGCGATAGCCCCGGCTGATGCGCCAGATGAGCGAGTAGGCTTGGCCGAGGGATGTGCCGGCCGGCGCTGATTGCGGTGCGGCGGCGCTGGGAGGCGGGGCGTTCATCCGGCCGGCAAGATAATGCGCCGGCTGGCGGATTTCAAATCGCGGCACGGGCACGCAACTTCCAGTGGCGGGGTTTGCAGTGAGTGCCATGCTACGCCGGCCGCGCGAGATCCTGATTTGCACAAGAATCGCATTCGGCCGGCGTGGGCATGGCACTCAACGTCTGCTGCCCTGGCTGTCGCCGGACCCTGACAAGAGCACGGCAATCGGCGATACTCAGTCTACCTGACCAGGAGGTAGATGCGTGGAATGGTCGCGATACTGTCGATGACTCTCGGGCTTCTTGCGGCAAGCGGCGCTGCGCAGGGGCAGTGGATGCGGCAGTGGGCGCAACTCTCGTTCAATGGGCTGGCCGATTCGTACGGCGGGCCACTGCTTTTGCCGACAACCATGCCCGTATCATTCGTCTGCGGCGGCAAACCCGCTTCGGCCATCGCGTGGGCGCGAACGGACGGAAACAAGGATATGGCCGATCGATCCGAGCACACTGCGACGTGGCGCGATCCGGGAACCGGGTTGAAGATCACGGCCGACGCGGTGGCATACAAATCGTTCGATGCCGTCGAGTGGGTGGGCTATCTGGAAAACACGGGAACAACAGACACACCGATGATTGAGGGCATCCAAGCCATGGATGTCGCGCTGGAGATGAGAGATGCGAAGGCGCCGCTGGTCCTTCGGCAGATCGCGGGCGATGATTGCAGCGAACGGAGCTTCCTGCCGGCCGAGCGCACCATCGCGGCCAAGCAGGCCGTTCGATTCGCCCCGAACGGCGGGCGATCATCCAACGGCACCTTCCCGTTCTTCAATCTCCAGTATCAGGGCCGCGGGCTGATCGTCGCGATTGGGTGGACCGGCCAATGGGCGGCGAGCATCAGCCGGGGAGAGACACAGACCCGGCTCGTCGCGGGAATGGAGCAGACGCACCTGGTGCTGCATCCCGGCGAGAAGATCCGCACGCCGCGCATCCTGATGATGAGCTACGAAGGCGACTGGCTCGCCGGCCAAAACCAGTTCCGGCGACTGCTGCTGGCGCACTGCTCGCCGCGGCGTCAGGACAAACCGGCCCGGCCGTATTTCGCCTCCAACTGCTACGATCGCTACAACTCTCATCCGACCTGGCCAAGCGAGGCCGGACAGCTCGACGCCGTGAGGTTTGACCAGTCGGTGGGGATCGACGTCTATTGGCTCGATGCGGCGTGGTTCCCCGGTAACTTCCCCAACGGCGTTGGCAACTGGATCGCCAAGCCCAAGGAATTCCCGCGCGGGCTGCGGCCGGTGAGTGATGCGTGTCACCAGGCCGGCATGCGCGTGGCCGTGTGGTTCGAGCCCGAGCGCGTGGCCGGCGGCAGCGAGATTGCGCGAGCATCCCGAGTTCGTCTTCGGCAGCAATGGTGGCCTGTTCAGGCTCAACGACCCCATCGCCCGACAATGGCTCACGAACCTGCTCTCGAAACGCATCGAAGAATATGGCATCGATATCTATCGCAACGACTTTAACATGGACCCGCTGCCATCGTGGCGGGCCAATGATGAGCCCGATCGTCAGGGGATGACCGAGATCCGCTACGTCGAGGGGCTCTACGCGATGTGGGATGAACTGCTGGCGCGGCGCCGGGCCTGCAGATCGACAACTGCGCCAGCGGCGGCCGGCGCATCGATCTGGAGACGTGCCGGCGCGCCGTGACGATGACGCGCAGCGATACCGCCTGCATAGGCGGGCGTATCGAATGGAACCAGGCGCAGAGCTGCGGGCTGAGCCTTTTCTTCCCCAATCACGCGACGATGATCTGGAGCCCCAAGGCGTATGAGATGCGCAGCGCCGCGACGGCCGGCGCGGTCATCCAGTATGACTATCTCGCGGGGAAGCTGGACATGGACGAGGCCCGCGCGGCCGTCAAGGAAGTGAAGGAAAACGACCGCTACTGGCTGGGCGATTTCCATCCACTGACGCGCTGCACGATCGCGCAGGATGAGTGGCTCGCGTTTCAGTTCCACCTGCCTGAGTCGAATGAGGGCATGGTTCTGGGGTTCCGCCGGCCAAAATGCGCTACTCGTCGATTGAGGTCATGCCGCGCGGCATTGATTCGGCCAGGCAGTATGACGTGCAGTTCATCGACGAACAACGGAAGCTGATCACGCGCCGGATGAGTGGCGCTGAGATGGCGAAGCTGGTGCTGACGTGCGATTTGCCGGCGAGCAGCATCCTCGTGCGGTATGGCCCAGCCGGCGGATTGACGCGGTAGATGGCGGATAACCTCCGTGAAGACCTGCCGTATTGTTGCCATCGCGCGGCCGGAGCAGAAGGCAAAAGAACTGATCCCGGAGCGCTGGGCCGAAGTATCTCACCGCGCATAGACAAACCGCAGCACGCCCACGACAAGAAAGACAAACGCCACCCCGCTGGCCGCCAACCAGCAGCAGACCAGCACGAGAACGCCTTTCCCCGCGCCCTTCGGATACCGCCGATAAGTTCTCACATCCTGCGGATCGAACGGGCACCAGCACTCCGGACAGCGGTTCTCCGGCAAGCCGATCAACATGTACCCGCACGAGCGGCAATACATCGAGCGTTCCCCGACAGGCTTCAAATCAGCGGAGATCAACCCATAAGCGATCGCAACAACCAAGGCACATGCCCAGGTGAGAAGAAACCCGAGAATCGCCACCCCGATAAACGTCCCAAAGGCGCTGACGTAAAGGTCGGGGTTCAGGCGCTCCGCGACCTTCCCCGTGAACGACACGACGGCCAGCGTGCAGTTCGCCACGCTCAGGATGATCAGGAGCTTTCTCATGGTCGCGCACCGTGTTCAGAACACCGTAGATCAAGCCGACCTGAGACGGTCCGAGCGCCAAGAAAGGGACGCAATCACGTCCCATCTTCAGCGCCGCCGCATGGTGTTCTTGCTTCATCGATATCCCGGTTGCTCTCAGCCAGCGGTACAGTCGCGCATTCCGGGCAGCGTTCCGGTGTGGCGCGGAGATCATAGCCGCAGATGAGGCAAAGGCCGAGCCGGGCGCGTCGCCGCCGTCGTATGCGGTTCCACAGCCAGAACGCGCACCGTGTCGCGGGCAGAAGAAGGAACACGGGCACGAGACACCAGGATGGAAGGACCCATCTGCGACAGACCCATTTGCAGTCGTAAGGCCATTCGCCACGATAGGCCGCCGATATATCGAGGACCTCGACCTGTGTATCCGAGAACAACCCACATCGCCGCCAAAAGCCAGTCGATGTCGATCTCGGAGGCTCAATGCGCGAGTTCGCATCCCACAGCCGAAGAACGTGCCAACCAGGAGGCAAGCGCCGCTGGATCTTTGCGAACTCGTCTGAGAACCAGGCCCTGAACTCATATCGGAGAACGAATAGCTCGACCGACCTGTCAGCCGAGACGCCATACGAATCAGTCCACGTCTGCCAGCCGGACAATCGAGTACGTTCCAGCCAGATTGATGCGCAGCCCCAATGGCTGCCCACCCACGCTCCGCCGATAGCCGCGCCCAGGAGGAAAGACACGGCGGCGAGAGTATTGAGCAGCCATCGCGTGATCTTCGCCATGCTACCCTGCGGCTATCAGCCGGGATGGCCGGCCGCCGTCGCAGTGGATGGCCGACAACCGGTAGAAAGGGAACTCGGGGATCCATGACGCCCGCACCTTTCCACGACTATCGACGACACGGACCTCATCGACGCGCAGGCCGAAGTTTGGCCAGATCTGCATCGCGATGAGCAACTCGCCGTCCTGGCGCACGGGGATGGCCGTCGCACAGGTGTCGCTCGTGAGTTTGCGGATGAATCTGAGATCATGGTCGTATACGCAGCTCTCGGCGATGATCTCGTCAATCCCGTCTCCGTCCAGATCGACCGCGATGGGCTCCGTGTAAGTCCCGTTCATAATCCGCTTCTTGCGCCGCCATCCGAGCCGAAAACGGCTGTGCCTCCCATATCGGGAGAACCGGCGACGAATTCCGGCCGCCCCTGTCGGTTCGCTATAAGCGTCTTTCCATGCACCGTGTCTCGAGGCCTTCCATATTCGGTGAACGCCGTCTTCTTTAGCATTTCGCCGTCGAGGGACAGCAGTCGATATCCATCATTCGCGACGAGGATGACGACCTCCCTCCCATCGACCGTCCGCCGCCGCAGGTCGTAGACCAGGTTCATGCCTTCGGACTCGAAGAACGTCTCGGCGGCGTAAAGATGCTCGCCAATAACCGCGCCTTCCGGCCTGTGGGTGCGGCCGGTGCAGCAGCCGCCGAGCCAGGCTGACAGGCCCAGAGCCACTGTCATCATGACCCGGCGGTGCAACGGGGCGGGCCTCGACGGTGAGCCATTCAGCAGGTCGTCAGCGGCCCTCAGATGCGCGTGTGCTCGCATGTTCCTCCAAGTGTTCGCGGACCATTGTATTCGGTTCAGCGCTCCGCCAGACCACCGGAAATGCCGCTCCGTCAAGCCGCGTCACGGGCTGGCTTCGCTGCGGGCGCGAGGGGTCAAAGTTCCAGTCGACCCTGACCTTTTCGCGCAGGGATCGCGCGTACCGCAGATCGCCGGCCTGACCGCCGCGCAGCGCAATCCGGCGGCCGGCCTCCGACTCCACTACGCTCAGCAGATCATCCCACGATGACGGCCAGCGGTTGTCATGGCTCTTCATGTATTCCACGAGCAGCGTGCCGGTGTCCCACGCGGCATAGGCCTCGGGGATATGCGCGTACGTGTGGAAGAACCCGTACACGAGCCACCCAACGATGCCGAGAACCGCCATCGCGAGGATGAGGATTCTTTTTCGGCCACGGGTCATCGCTCTACCGCCTGCGAAGCCACAGTATACCCCTTCACCGCGACAGGTCATTGCGCGTTCTACCTCCTCTGGTTCTGGAGCCAGACGTAGAAGGCAAAAAGAACCCCGACCAAAAACCAGACAAAGGCCGCACGCACGGAGATTTTAGGCTGCATGGGTGAACTGGTGTCCGGGCCGTGTGCCCATCGTGCGATGAGGGCGAGTACAATCAGCGCACCCGCAGCACTCAACACAAAGACGGCGCCATTCTCCGGCTTCCACAAGCACCGGCCGCAAATCAAGCCCCAGACCAACCCCGAGATCAGTGGGATGATCGATGAGACCCTGTGCCGAAGCGGCCCCCCAACCTCGCCCGCCCGCCACTGCGCCAATCGCCGGCCCATCGGGACCTCCAATTCTCCGCGTTCTACCTCCTCAGGTCTCTGAGCCAGAGGTTAGCGGCAACAAGCATCAGGAACAGCAACCAGCCAAAGAACGCACGGTCCCAGGCGATTCCGGGCGGCATGGGTGGGAGGGGTGAACTGCCGCTGGCGTCGTGCGCCGACCGTGCCATCAGGCCGAGCAGAATCATCGCGGCCAGCCAGTGATCGCGATGTTCAGCATCAACGGGCAAATGCAGATGACGGTGTGAAGGCTGATTTGCAGGAGACTTAAAGAGCCCCTTCGCCGCAGTGGCGGAGCCAGCAGCCGAAATGCCGATCGCCAGCCCATCGACGACATTCTACCATCGGGGTGATGGGAGAACACCCCAGCACCGTCCAGCGCAAGGAGTGCCAATGATCGACCCAGACAGACACACGTTCCGGGATCTGTCATGCAGCATCGCCACGTACCTGGAGAAGGAAGAGGCGGGCGCGGCGGCGAGTCAGAAAGGGGCGCAGCTTTCAAGCGGCCATCGGTCCTGATAGTCTGATTCCTCGGAGAATCGTCATGATGCGATTGCTGTTGGCATCGGTGCTGGCCGCGTGCGTGCCCTCCGTGGCGCTGGCGGCCGAGTGTTCCGTCGATTTCTCAATCGAGAAAGAGGGCCAGACGAGCGCGGGAGTCTATGCCCCCGACGGGAGGCTGGTGCGAATCCTCTGGAGCCAGAAGAAGCTGGCGGCCGGGAAACAAGCGGACAATTGGGATGGGCTGGACGACCTGGGGCGAAATGTGCCGCCGGGGAAGTGCGAGGTTCGCATCGCGCTCGGCAACGCCAGCTACAGGTCCATCGGCACGATTGGCAACAGCGGCGTGGGCAAGCCGATGCAGCACGGCACGGATGATCTGATCATCGACCGCAAGACCGGCGACATCTACACGGCGAATAACTGGGAAGAGGCGGGCCAGGATTTCCGCAAGATGGATGCGGCCGGGAAGCACATGATGGATGCCCAGTTCCGCGTGCGCAACGGCAAGCCCAACGGCTGGCCGATCGCCGTGGCGATTGAGGATGCCGTGCTCTATTGCGCTGTGTTTGCGGTCAATGAGAAAGTCGCCGGGCAGGACAAGACTGTCAACGGCGGCCAGATCATCCGCAAATTCTCGGCCGAGAAGAGCGAACCGCTTTCGTTCCCCACGCCGACGGGCTATATCCGCGTGCGCGAGCCCGATCCGAAGCTGGCCAACCCGTTCGAGCACCAGTCGCTTCACTCGATCACCATCTGCGGCGATGCGATCGTGGCGGCCGACCGCGATGCCGATCGCATCTATCGCTTCGACAAGAAGAGCGGCGCACCTCTTGGCGAGGTCGAGTTGAAGAACCCGACGTGCGTCACCGCCGACCAGGACCAGCGATTGTGGGTGTCGTATGATGGCGGAAAGATCGTCATACTGGACGCGGGCGGGAAGGTGCTGGGGCGGCCGGGAATTGAGGCCAAACGCATCGTCTGCATCCGGCGGCTCGGCAAGGATCAGCTCTGGGTGGCCGATCAGGAATCGTGCTCGATCCAGGTCTACCGCATTGATTCCATCGATAAGCTCGCGCAGGTGAAGACATTCGGCCACAAGGCGGAAGGCGGCGATTTCTCGCCGCTGGCGATCTACCGTATCCAGTCGTTCGACGTGACCGGCGACGGCGGATTCGTGCTGGCGCAGAGCAATGGCACGGGCTCGATCGTCACGCGATTTGCACCGGACGGCAGCGTCGTATGGCAGCAGGTTGGGCTGGAGTTCTGCACGAACGGAACCTATGACACCAAGCAGCCGGAGCTGTTTATCAGCTCTCTGATGCACGCCTACCGCCTGCTCGATCTGGACAAGGGAATCTGGCGGTACGAGGGCAATCTCCTGGCCAACGCAAAGATGAAGGCCGGCCAGTCCACGGGCACGCCGCGAATCCTCACGTTGTCCGGCCGGCGCTACTACTACCAGCTCACCGGCGACGCGGCGAAGATCTACCGACTTGAGGGGAATCGCGCGGTGCCCTCGGCCATGGTCGGCTTCTCCCAGCGGGCCTGGAACGCCGAGATGTTCGGCGCGATTACCGACAAAGAGCGGCCAGCGCATTTCGTCTGGCACGATGTCAACGGCGATGGCGAAGCGCAGCAAGATGAGATCACTCCGATCAACGACAAGACGCAGCTCCCGACCCACAGTGCCGAAGTCGATGGCTCGGGGAATCTGATCATCCCCAGCCACCAGAACAATGCCATCTACATGCTGCCGCTGGGCGGCTTCGACGATCGCGGCAATCCGATCTACGACTGGTCGGCCCTGCGGCAGCTCATCGCACCCGACACCACACTTCGTCGTCTCCGGCCGATGAAGGCATGCCCCCTGCCGGATGGCGGAATGTACGTCCTTCAGACATCCGACCACGGCTTCTATCCGCCCATTGGCAAGCAGACCGGCTACGGCCTGGACTATGGCGTCTGCTGGATGGGCGGCTGGGTGATGAGCAAGTATGACCGGCAGGGCCAGAGGCTCTGGACGGTGCGATTGCCTGACCACTGCACGGGCATGGACTGGATTCCCAATAGCGACAGGACAGCCGAAACGGGTGTGATTGTCGGCTGCTACGATGCGATGAAGCTGTATCATTACTCGCCCGACGGCCTGCTGCTGGGGATTCTCAGCCCCAAGCACCAGACGGGGTGGCTGGATCACAACGGCAGCATCAGTATCGGCCGCAATCCCGCCGATGGCCTGGCTGATGTCTTCGCCGAGGAGAGTTTCTGCAATCGGATTAGCTGGTACCGCATGGATGACCGGCAGGTTGCGACAATGAAGCTCGCGATCACCAAGCCGGCGGCCGATGGGGAGAAGCATTCGGAGGAGTCGCAGTTCTACGCAGCGCTCGTCGATGCCCAGGAGAAGCTCAAGGACAAGGACAAATCGCCGGCCATCGAGGCGTTTGGCAAGGCTCTGGAACTGGCCGCCCCGCGCGAGCAGGTGCTGGTTCATGAGCAGCTTGGCCGCGCGTTGCAGGGCGCGGCTCGGCTCGCCGAGGCTGTGAAGCATTTCGAGGCGGCGGCCGACGCGCCAACCTGCGACAGCACCCGGCGCGGGGAGCTGCTCGTGCAACTGGGCGGGTTGCTGCGGCAGCAGAAGCTCTACGACGAGGCGATCAGGAAATACGAGCAGTCGTTGACCATCAAGGACCTCGATCCGAACAACGCCGCCCGTCGGCGCATGAACGTCGCCGAGTGCTACGCGGGCATGAAGGACGCGGCGAAAGCGGCCGAGCATTTCACGATGGCCGGCGACAAGTATCTCAAGGCCGACCCCAACACGCGCTGCGAGGCGTATGAGCGAGCCGGCGATTGCATGGCACAATCCGGGCGGAAGGAAGCGGCCATGAAGCTCTACCAGCGCGCCCTGGAGATTCCCGGGATTTCGGATGATCGCCGCCGATCGGTGCAGCAGAGGCTCGACAAGCTGCGTTGAACAACGGGCGCGGCCCTTTCTGCGGCCGGGTTTCCGCCCTAGAATATCCGGTTCGATGTTGACCAAGCTTCTCAAAGCCAAGATTCACCGCGCCACCGTGACGTTCACGGATGTGGAATATCACGGATCGATAACGATCGACCGCGACCTTCTCGATGCGACCGGGCTGCTGCCCAACGAGGCCGTCGTGGTCGCCGATTGTGAGAATGGCAACCGGTTTGAGACCTACATCATCCCCGGCGAGAGCGGCAGCGGCATGATCGGCATCAACGGCGCGGCCGCCCGGCTCAGCCAGGCCGGCCACAAGGTGATCATCTTCTCGTTCGTGCTGGCCACGCCGGACGAGATCGCCGCACACGCAGCGCGGGTGGCGCTGGTGGACGATCGCAACCGGCTGGTGCAAACCCTGCGGATTCCGTGTTCGTAACGATTCCCTCATGTACCAGGAAATTTACCGTTTTCACATCGGCAGCTTTGACGTGCCCATCTATGGCTATGGGCTGATGCTGGTGGTGGGTTTTCTGCTGGCCGCCCAGTGGGCGCGATTCCTCGCACGGCGAGCCGGGCTGGACGGCGATACCTTCATCAACGGCGCGCTGCTGGGCCTGCTGGCGGGCGTCGTCGGTGCGCGGCTCTCGCACATCCTGGAAAACCTGTCGGAGTTCACAAACCCCCATCGCTCGCTCGGGCAGAACCTGCTGAACATGGTCAACCTGCGCTCGGGCGGGCTGACGTATTACGGCGGGTTTCTGCTGGCATTCCCGACGCTGGTCTGGTACGCGCTTCACAAGAAGGTCCCGCTGCGGCGCGGCATGGACATCGTCGCGCCGTGCCTGATCCTGGCGCTGGGTTTTGGCCGGATCGGCTGCTTCCTCAACGGCTGCTGCTATGGCGCTGAGTGCGACCCGCACAGGGTTCCGTGGGCCGTTCGATTTCCGTACTACAGCAACGCGTATCTGGATGAGGTCAACGATGGCGGCATCCAGCCATCGCCCGACCTGGTCCGGAGCATCGAGAACAGACGGGTGGTCCTGAAGACCCCCGCCGAACTGGGTTATACGCCCTCTCAGCACTCGCTCTGGCTCCATCCAGCGCAGCTCTACAGTACGCTGACTTGTTTTCTCCTGGCGGCGTTGCTCTACGCCTATTACACCTTGCCCCACGCCCCCGGGCTGGTGTTCGCGCTCATGTTGATCCTGGAAGGTACAACCCGCTTCCTGCTGGAGATCCTGCGAGCGGAACCTGCGGTACTGGGGCGGATGAGCCTCAGCATGATCATCGGCATCGGCCTGGTTGCGCTGGGTCTGGTGCTGTGGTGGTGGTTCCGCAAGCTCGGGCATTCATTTGAAGCGGAAGCGTGAGCGCCCGCCCTGGGCCTGAGCGGGCGCTGACGCTTCCGCTTCAGAAGATGCGCGGATCCAGCTTCGCCGCGAAGATCTGAATGCTCCCATCCTTCGTCCGCCGGCACGTCCACATCAGCCACTTTCCATCGGGTGAGAAGACCGGCAGGATGTCCGGCCCGGCCGTATACGTGATTCGCGTCTGCCCGCTGCCATCATCGCGCATCAGGTACAGCTCGTAATTGGCATGCCCGTGTTTGCTGGTCGAGTAGATAATATGCCTGCCGTCGGGGTGCCAATATGGGCCCCAGTTCACGTTGGCATCGTCGGTGGTCTGCCGCTCTTTGGCCAAGCCGGTGATATTCCCCTTCTCATCGAATGCAAGCTCGCCGACATAGATCTGCAGGAGGTCGTTGCCCTTGCGATCGCAGCGATAGACGAGGCGCCTGCCATCCGGCGAGAAGAACGGCCCGCCGTTGTAGCCCTTGCCGCGCGTGATCTGCACGCGCCCGGTCCCATCGGGGTGCATCACGAAGACGTGGGCATCCTCGCGCGGCCCGCTCGTGTAGCAGATCCATCTGCCATCGGGTGAATAGGCGCACTCGGCGTCGTATACATCATTGTTAGTAATCGAGTTCTTCGCCAGGTCGATCCACTGCGGGAAGCCGGCCGACTTGAGCTTCGTCAGCCAGTCATCCGCCCGGTATATCTCCATGCCCGTCGGAAAAGACCAGCGATAGTTGCCGCCCTGCCGCTGGTAACCGCCGGTCGGCTCATCCGGCTTTTCCTTGCCTGCCGTCGAGGCGAAGATCAGCGATTTGCCATCGGGGGAGAAGAAACCGCAGGTATTCCGCGAGTTCTTCGGCGTGATCCGGATCGGCGGGTGGGCGCCGCGAACCAGATCGCCGTCCCATTTGAGCATCGCGACGTACATTGATACTGCTCTTCGCCCGGCGGCACGGCCTGAAAGATGATCCACTGCATGTCCGGCGAGAAATACGCCTCGCCCGCGCGGGAAGCCGCCGGTGAGCTGGACGATGTGACTCAGCGGCTCGTTCGGCGACGGCTGCGTCTCCTGCGCCATCGACCATGTCGCGGCAAACAAAGCTAACGACGCAATATGAAATCTGAAATATGACATTCGGATTCTCATAGGACACCTTCCACATGACCACTGACAATGCGATGCAATTTGCCGGCGCTGCGCACGAGCAGCCGGCCCTGCTGATCGACCCCTTCGCACTCGCCCTCGATGCTCGCACACTCCGGCCGGTGCCGCACGCTCACCCGCCGGCCGACCAGCGCATGATACCGATCATATTCCTTCACGAGAGCCGCGAAAGGATGCCCCCGGCGCTGCAGCGCCGTCTCACGCAGCCGACGCGCGATCGTCAGCAGGCAGTCGTTGGGATCCACCGGCCGGCCGGCAATCTCGGCCAGCGTCGTGATCTTCCCCGCAAGCTCGCGCGGGGCATGCCGCAGGTCGACATTCACATTCACGCCGATTCCCACCAGATCGAGACGATCCACGCGCTCGCACAGCACTCCCGCCAGCTTGAGATCGTCAACGACGACGTCGTTGGGCCATTTGAGGGCGATGCGATCCTGCCCGCACATCTCCGCCAGCGCGCTCCGCACGGCCAGCCCCCCTACCAGCGAAATCTGCTCGGGGCGAAGGTGCTCTTCGATCGGCAATGCGAATGTCACCGTGAGAGAGCCGGCTGCCGAGAACCAGGCATTGCCGCCGCGGCCCCGGCCGGCGGTCTGGCGCGATGTCAGCACCGCCGCGGGCGCGAAGAGATCGCCGCGTTTGCGCAGGCTCGCCGCATGATCGTTCGTGCTGCGCAGCCGGGGAAACCAGTAGAGGCGGAACGAGCGCAGGCCTTCCCGCAGGAGTTTGAGATCGAACGATGTCGCCGCTCTGGACATCCCGGCCGGCCTTTCACGTATGCGCGTGCGTGTCGTCACCCTCCATGATCGCACGCTTCGCATGCGGATGCGAGTGCTGCAATATGTGCGGCTTCTCCAGCCCGTGCTCAAGCATCAGCGGCTCGTTGGAGAGCAGGTCGATGGCCGGCCCATCGGCCACGATCTTCCCACCGTCCAGCACCAGCGCCCGGCTGCAGAGTTCCGCCACCAGCTCCAGGTCGTGCGTCGCGATGATCTTCGTCACGCGCAGGCCGGCCAGCAGCGCCTTGAGTTCGCGCTTGCCGCGCGGGTCGAGGTCGCTGGTCGGCTCATCAAGCACCAGGATGCTCGAGTCGCACGCCAGCACGCCGGCCAGACACACCCGCCGCTTTTCCCCGCCGCTGAGGTGGTGCGGCGAGCGCTGGTCGTATCCCGCCAAGCCGACGCGCGCCAGGCTCACGCGCACGCGGTCGGCCACGTCGGCCGGCAAGAGCCCAAGCTGCTCCGGTCCGAACGCGACATCCTCATGCACCGTCGCACAAAAGAGCTGGTCGTCGGGATCTTGAAATAACAATCCCACCTGCCGACGCACTGTATGCAGATTCCCCGCACTGACTGGCTTCTCGAAAATACGCACGGCGCCGTTGGCCGAGACTTTCTCCGGCAACAGGCCGTTGAGGTGCCAGAGCAGCGTTAACTTGCCGGCGCCGTTCGGACCGATCAATCCAACACACTCACCCTCCGCGATGCTGAACGTAACTCCTCGCAGGGCGGCCGTGCCATCCGGATAATGGAAGTGCAGGTCCGTTATCTCGATCGCGTTCATCGCCACCCCCTGGCGCACATCGCGTTGTAGATGCGGTCGGCCCGCTCGCTGGCGCGAACGAAAAGCTGCCCGATCACGCTGGCCAGCGATCGCCAGGCGCGGTTCCTCCCCGGCGTAAACGTGCGGCACAATCGCGCCCGCCGCATGCGGTGCGCCTCGTCGGCCAACACGAAAAGGTATCGGTACATCAGCGCCAAGGTCGTGATCAACGGCGCTGGCGCAATGCGCCCGCCGCAGCGCCAGGAGGATCTGCGAGAACGGCGTCGTATTTGAGAGCAGCAGCATCGTCAGCAGACACAGGCTGCTCTTGACCAGGATCGCCAGGAAGATCCACTGCCCGCCCGGCTGCAAAAGCACCAGGCACGCCATCACCAGCACCAGCGGCTCCAGCAGCACCAGTCGGCGCAGCAGAAACAACGGCGGCACGCGGCTCAGGCCGGTGACGGTCACCAGCAGCCCCCCCGCCGCGGCAAAGAACCACCAGCGGGAGATGGGCATGACCACAATCGCAACCGCCAGCCCCAGCGCAATGACAAGCTTCAGCCCAGGCGGCATGCAATGCACGGGGCTGCTCAGGCGACTGTGGCGATCGAGGAAGCTATGCTTCATCTCTGGCTCAGGAGGTTACCGCCGGATCCGGAGCCCGGCGTGGCGCCAAGACCAGCGACAGGATGATGGCCACGGCAAACGCCACCATCGTTCCGATCACTCCGGCCAGCGCTGTCGCCCATGCCATCGAACCCACCCACGGCAGCTTGTACTGCTTCATCGGCGCGGCCAGCACCGCCGGCGATTCACCCATGCCCAGCCTCGCAGCAACATACTCCAGCCCATCGGGCCAGGAACACGCATAAGGCGCCACGAACAGCGCCAGCCCCAGCGCCAGCACCAGCCCCATCACGACCGTTGTCATCTGAAATCGCGACGCACTCGTCGGCCGCTCGTCCATCAACTCCGGCCGGGCGCGCGCGACAGCCGCCAGAACCAGCGCCGTGATCACGGCCTCGCCCAGCCCGATCAGCATGTGAATCGTCCCCATGGCGGGAAAGACCAGCGATGGTGCAGCGCGCGAGAGATCGCCAACTCGCCCGCGCAACATATCGCCGCGATGACTGTCGAGCACCACGCGGCAAAAGCGGCCGCCGCGATCCGGCCCCGATCGCCCCGCAACACCTTGCGTAACAGCACGTACACCGCATACCCCGACAGCGGCGCGGTCACGGCCATGTTGAACACGTTGGCTCCCAGCGCGGTGATCCCGCCATCGCTGAAGAGCAGGCACTGCACCATCAGCACGCAGGTCATGACGATCACCGCCGCCGCGGGCCCCAGCAGAACGGCCGCCAGCACGGCGCCGAGTAGATGCCCCGACGTTCCCCCGGCCACGGGGAAGTTCAGCATCTGCGAAGCGAATATCACAGCCGCGCTGAGCCCCATCAGCGGCACGCGCCGCCGCGGCAGCCGCTTTCCCGCCTCGCGCAGCGCCAGCCCGACAGCCGCCAGCGACAGCGCGCCGGCCGCGATCGACGTCTTGGCGTCCAGAAATGCATCGGGAATATGCATGACCTCAATTCCTCCGTTCATCCGGCCAAATCCCTGCCGGTGCTGGTGATCGTCAGTTTTCCGTGCTTCACGCCCTTGGCGCCGATGATCCGATCGGCGATCGCCCGCACCGCCGCGGCCTTCCCGCGCACGATCAGCACTTCCAGGCAATTGTCGTGGTCCAGGTGTACGTGGACCGTCGAGAGAATGCTGTGGTGGTGATCGTGCTGGATCGCCGTCAGCAGCTTCTGAAGGTGCGGCCGGTGATGGTCGTACACGAGCGTGATCGTGCCGGCGATCTCGCGGTTGCCCAGGCGCTGCCGATGCTCCACCAGGTGATCGCGCACCATGTCCGCGATCGCCAGCGACCGGCTGGCATAGCGCTTCTCGCGCACCATCCGGTCCAGGTCGCGCAGCAACCCGCCGGCCAGACAGACGCTGAATCGGTTGACGCCGGCGTGAGGCATGGTGTTACCTTCGGTGGGGAAAGTAACACCGACTGAGGCTTCTGGCAAGCGGACGAATCTGCGTCAAAGACTCGTCAATGGTCCGTTCGTCCGTTGTGAGAGCCTGCAAGCACGGAAGATCAATCAACTGGCGGATCCACTGACTAAGGGCCTGCAAAGAAATAACCCGAACACATGCCGCGGGTCTGCCGCGACGGCTACAGCATCGGCATCACAGGACTGTTCAAGTTGTTCATTTGCGCCCCTAACGGACAAAGGACCCAACCACGAACAACGGACCACTGACGGAATCGTACGGTTCACCCCATCCCCACCCTCTTCAGAAACTCCTCCTCGCCTATCACCTCAACGCCCAGTTCCTTCGCCTTCGCCAGCTTGCTCCCCGCCGCCTCGCCCACCACCACAAAGCTCGTCTTCTTGCTGACGCTCCCCGATGCCTTCCCGCCCAGCTTCACGATCAGCTCCTCGATCTCCGCACGCTCAAACTTCTTCAGCGTCCCCGTCACCACCACCGTCTTCCCCGCCAGGATCAGCTCGCTAGGCGATGCCGCGAGCTTCTCCATCTTCGGGTCCAGCCCCACCGCCTTGAGCTGGCGGATCGCCTCATGCCCGGATTCGTTGTGGAAAAAATCGTAGACGCTCTGCGCGATCACCGGCCCGATCTCGTTCACGGCCGAAAGCTGTTCGACAGTGGCTTTCTCCAGCGCCTCCAGCGAAGAGAAGCTCTGCGCCAGCACGTGCGCCACGCGATTGCCCACGTGCCGGATCCCCAGCCCCGCCAGCAGCCGGTCCAGCCCGCGCACAGACTGGCAGCAATGGCATCCACCACGTTCTGCGCACTCTTCTCGCCCATGCGCTCCAGCTCGATGAGCTGCTCGCGCTTGAGCCGGTACAGGTCGGCGAACGTCTTCACCAGCCCGTGATCGACAAGCTGATCGACCAGCGCTTCGCCCAGGTTCTCGATATCCAGTTGGTTGCGCGCAGAACCACCGCACCCGCTCCTTGAGCTGCGCCGGACACGCGGGATTCACGCAGCGCACATACGGCGTGCCCTCCTCGCGCACGGCCTCCATCCCGCACGATGGGCACTTCATCGGCGGCACGATTTCCTTCGCATCCTTGGGCCGTTTCCCCGGCACCGCCTGCACCACGTAGGGGATCACCTCGCCCGCCTTCTCGATCACGATCGTGTCGCCGATCTTCAGGTCAAGCCGCTCGATCTGGTCGATGTTGTGCAACGTCGCGTGCCGCACGGTCGTCCCGCCCACGAACACCGGCCCCAGGTCGGCCACCGGCGTGAGGTTCCCGCCCTTGCCCACCTGCCAGCGCACATCCAAGAGCTTCGTCTGCATCTGCTCGGCCGGGTACTTGTAGGCGATCACCCATCGCGGCGCCTTGCTGGTCGCCCCCAGCCGCTGGCGTTGCACGAACGAATCGACCTTGATGACCATCCCATCCGTCTGATACTTGAGGTTCCCGCGCATCGTCGCGAACTTCCCGATGTGCTGGATGACGTCATCCACATCCTCCAGGCGCGTCGCATGCTCGGCCGTCGGCAAACCCCACTCGCGCAGGAGCGTCAGCCACTCCCAGTACGACGTCGTCGGCGCCGGCTCCACCTGCCCCGCGCCATGTGCCGCGAACCTCAGCTTTCGCTTGGCCACCACCCGCGGATCGAGCTGCTTGAGCGTCCCGGCCGTCGCGTTGCGCGGGTTGGCGAAGATCATTTCGCCCGCATCTTCGCGCTCCTTGTTGATCCGCTGAAACTCGGCATTCGGCATGTACACTTCGCCGCGGACCTCCAGAATTCCCGGCCAATCGCTTCCGCGCAGCCGCAACGGGATCGACCCGATCGTCCTCGCATTGTTCGTGATGTCATCCCCGCGCCGGCCATCCCCGCGCGTCGCGGCCAGCACGAGCGAGCCCTTCTCATATCGCAGCGACGCCAACACCCCGTCGATCTTCGGCTCGGCCACATATTCCGGCCGCTCGCCGCCCAGGCCCTTGCGCAGCGCGCTCGTCAAATGCCCGCACCTCGCCTTCCTCATAGGTATTGTCGATGCTCATCATCGGCACGGCGTGCTCGACCGTCGCGAATCCCTCGATGGGCTGGCCGCCGACCCGCTGCGTGGGCGACTCCGGCGACTGGAACTCGGGATGCGCCGCCTCCAACTCCATCAGCTCGCGCATCAGCTTGTCGAACTCCTGGTCGCCAATCTGCGGCGCCGCTTCGACATAATAGAGGTGGTTGTGGCGATTGATATCCTCGCGGAGCTTCTCGATCCGGCTCTTGATACTCGCTCCCATGAGTGAATTGTAAAGCAGGGCAATGGGCAATACGAGACCGAAGCGGTCTGTCTGAAGCGCAAGCGTCACAGCGCCGCTCAAATCCAGGGCGGGCGCTGACGCTTCCGCTTCAGATATGCTGGCGGCGATATTCCCTCTATTCGACGATGAGCCCCGCGCGGCTGGTCTGAAGAAACCGCCCCGTCTCGTGGCAGAAGGCGGTGAGCCGGCCATCGGCCGACAGCGCAATGCCCGTTTCCAGAAGCACGATTTTGTCGCCGACCAGCGGCACAAGTCCCTTGTCGCCGAGCAGCGATGGGTAGCAGTCGACGGCGGTGTGGCCGAAATAGCCGCGGCGATCCCAAGCCTTGATATGCCCGATCTCGTCTCGCTCAAAGCGGTCCCAGAGAAGCTGGTGCCGGCGCGACGGGTCAATGGCGAGCTGCTCGGCGATCGACGGCGAGGCCGTGAGGTCCTCCGGATGCCACCGGGCGTGGGCCACGAAAAAATCGGCCTCCTCGATGACGGGCGGCAGGTTGAAGATGAAATCGCGGTGGGATTCGGGCACGGCGGCAAGGAGGTTCTCGACGCGCTTGGGCGACGGGCACCGCTGACCCACGTCCAGTTCCTCGTCATCCACGCCATAGCTGAGGAGCGTGCTCGCCAGGCCATGGTTCATGAACCAGGAGAACGCCACGAGCGCGTCGCCCTGCGAGGCGTTGTCGGCGTAGGACACGCCGTGCAGCACCTCGTCGAAGATGTCGTCGTGATTGCCGCGGATGAACCGGGCATTGGGCAGGCGCATGACCAGCTCGACCACGCCGCGTGAGTCGGGGCCGCGATTGACGTAGTCGCCGACGAAATAGAGCTGCGGCGCGGGGTCCTCGCGGGCGATGGCCGCCAAGAGCGCCTCCAGCGGGCGCAGCATGCCGTGAATGTCGCCGATGATCCAACGCACGAGATTATTGTTGACCTGGACGGTGCGATTGGCAATCGCCCGGGCATTGGCGCGGCATGCCAGGGCGGCCATGACGGCAAACGCGCAAAAAAGAGGCGTGGCCCTTCGGCCACGCTTCCTCTTTCTTCCCGTTCGTTCGCGGCGATCCGTCTGAAGCACCAAGCGTCAGCCCCCGCCCGAGGTTTGAGCGGGCGCTGACGCTTCCGCTTCAGATATCATCACACCGCTTCGGAATAGTAGTTCGGCTGATCGGGCTGTTTCGTCGGCATCGGCATCGGCGCGGGCGGTTCGACCGTCGGGCCGATGCGCGCGGATGGGCCTGATCGTAGACCTGCTTGATGCGGCTGGTCGTTAGGTGGGTGTAGATCTGGGTCGTGCTGATGCTCTGGTGGCCCAGCAATTCCTGCACGCTGCGCAGGTCGGCGCCGTTGTTGAGCAGGTGCGTGGCGAAGCTGTGGCGGAGGGTGTGGGGGCTGATCCCCGGATCGAGGCCGGCCGCCGCCAGATATTTGTCGAGCTTGCGCCTCACGGAGCGCGTGCTCAGCGAGCCGCCATGCTTGTTGAGGAAGACCCGGCCGGTGAGCTGGGCCCCCGGCTGCTGCTGCGCGACGCGGTATTCGAAATATTTCTGGACGGCCTTGATCGCCTGCGAGCCAATGGGCGTGAGCCGGTCCTTGCGGCCCTTGCCGCGCACGCGCAGCACGCCTTCCTGGAGATCCATGTCGCCCATGTCCAGCTCGACCAGCTCGCTGACGCGGATGCCGCTGGAGTAGAGGACCTCGAGGATGGCCTTATCGCGAGCGCAGAGGATGTCGCCTTCGCCCGGCGTGTCCAGCAGCTTCTGGATCTGGTCCAGGTCCAGGCACTTGGGAAGGCGCTTCTCCTGCTTGGGCGTGCGGATGGTCGAGAGCGGATTGACGCTGATCAGCCCGCGGCGCATGAGGAATTTGTAGAAGCTGCGCAGCGTCGCGAGCTTCCGCGCCGTGGTGCTCTTGGTGTAGTTCTGGCCATAGAGATAAGCCAGGAACTCGCGGATCTCGATGGGCTGGCAGGCGACATGTTTGGCGTCGAGCTGCTCGCCGGTCAGGGGGGCGGGATCGGGCATGTTGGGGTGCCCGATGACGCCGGCAAGGAACTGCCCGAACTGGGTCAGGTCCGCGCCGTAGCTCTTGATCGTGTAGTCGCTGAAATGGCGTTCGAGCTTGAGGTAGTCGAGGAATTGAGTCACCAGCGGGGAAAACGTCTTGTGCTGATCCACGACGAGGGGCGCGGATTCCACGGGAGGAGGGAGCGTGGCGGTTTGTGCGTCATTCATAGGAGCAATTCGCGCGGCGAAAACCTGGGGATGCCAAGTGCTCCCTGGGACGGGGAGGGACTTGCGAGCACATGCCACGGGCGGCGATTCCGGTGGCCCAATGCGATCCCAAGTCCGTCTCCTCCTTGAAACGGCTGGATTCGCGGCGTGCGGCGGCGGGAACGCACTCGGACGATTGGCGATATCAGGGGGAAGCGGCGAAACCGAGTGCTTCCCTGCCCGATGAGCCGAGCGAGCCCCGGACGAGCGACCTCCATCGCGTCCGCATAACTTCTTCTATGCAACCTTCTTCGGCAAATAACCCTTCAATTCTTTTGCCAAATGCCGCCCGAGTTGATGGGAGAGGATGGCGGCATCAAACCAGTCGAACTGGTTCCTGCTCTTGTGGACCGTGTCGATGAGCGCATCGAGCACCAGAACTTCCTGGCCGATCTCGTAGCGGAAGCAGTAGTAGTGCCCACCCTTCATCAGGCTCAGTGTTTTCATGTCGGCCATACAGTGCTCCCGATTCCCTCAAGCCAGCAAAGGCTTGGTTAAGAGCTCCCGGATCAGCGAGTGATACACGTAGGAGCAGTAGCGGTCCATGTCGATCAAGTAGATGTTCGGGCCATAAGGGCTGTCCGGGTCATGGCGACCCTGGGCAAAACGCAGCACGTCGGCGCGGGTGGAGCCGTTGGCGGCGTCGTACATTCCGACGACCTGCACGAACGAACCTCGCGTGGCCGGGCCGCTCGTCGGAGCAGCCCGCCGCGCCAGCTCGCGCGGTCGGCGCCGGCGGGACGCCGATACGAGCCGCGGCGGAAGAACTGCAGCGCCGCGCCGACCTTCGGCGGATCGTACGGGTCGAACGCCGAAATGCTGGCCACCACCAGCGCGTCGGCGCCCAGGAGGTCGCACACCAGCGCCGCCTGCTCCTCCGACTGGACCTGCTCGATCTTCAGCGCGCTGTATACTTCGGCCACCCGGTTCACTGGGATTACATTCACTCCATCGACGCGTTGAAGCTGGTGATAAAGTATGTCGGCTTGCAGCAGGGAATCGACACCCTTCTGGCCGGAGAGGTTGATGACAGGCGCGATCGCCCAGTTTTGCCGGACACGCGCGGGCAGTGAGAGGGGCCGCTCGACGCCGTAATCCTTCTTACTCTCGCCGGCGCAGCCGGCGAGGATCAGGCACCCGACGAGCACGGCGCGGGAATCCCTCAGGAGGATGTGGTGCTTCGTGGTCACGATCACAGTCGAACTTGCAGCGGGCGTGCCGAGATGGCCGCGGGGTACTGAGGTTCGACCATCGCTGCGGGCCATCTCGGGCCACTGCTCTTGGGGTCTTATCGGACGGGGCGGGGGATGGTCTTTATCATTTTGCGGCTTTTGCGGCGGCCATCGCCCTACAGATATCCGTCGGGGAAATTCCACGGCGCGCGATACTCGGGCTTGGCCAGCCGCGAGGCATCTTCATCACCAACGATCTCAGATTACGCACCGAGGGCCGCGCGCACGATCGGGCTTTCATCCTGCTTCAGACGCTCGACAATTTCGGGATGCCGTAGAGTGGGATTCTTGAACAGGATCTGCGCCACGTAAGCGCGCACCCACCACTGCTTGAATGCGGCGAGCTTCTGGATCTGCTGGGGAACGGCCGGATCGAAGGTGCCACCTGGCAATGGATTGTTCTGCTGGCGCCACAGGCCCTCGCTGATGGCATGCTCGGCTTGGAGGAGTTCATTGCGGGTGGAGGCATCCATTTGCCCGCCGTAGACGCCGCTCATCTCCCAGAGGGCCGCGCCCGGGTTGCGGTCGTACATCCACAGCACCAGGTGCGCGGGAGGTTGCTGCTGGCGGACCTCCAAGTACTGCGCGAAGTGGCTGAAGTCGGCCCGGCCACGGGAATCGGGCGGGGCGGCCCACCGGAGCAGTTCCCGGCCGACCTGGGTAGCGCCGGAGCGGCTATCCAAAGCGGGCGCGGCAACCGTCACGATGGTAGCTCGCGGAATATGGAGCGTTTCCAGCAGACGGTAGTATCGCGTGAGCTGCTCAGCATCGCTGGAAAGCCGCCCGTTATAGGCAACCACCTCCTCCAGCAGCCGGCGGTTGTCCCAGCCGACATCGCGCGCCACCTCCATCAGCGAGGCCATCTCCTTGAAATACCGCACGTCATCGGTGGCCCGCAGCACGGAGGCAATGTGATTCTGCACCATCGACTCGGGTTTCTCCTCCTTGAGGACCTTGTCCACGCCCAGGTTGACCTTCGGCCATTTCATGTTGCAGGAGGCGCACAGGCCCGCCGCCATCGCCGCGATCAGCATCTTGTTCATCCAGGCTCCTCCGGTAGTATGAGGATGATAACGATTCTGGAAATACTTCACCACGGAGTCACAGAGGCACGGAGAGGAAGAAGGAGAATTGCGAAAGTTGCAGCGGCGTCCCGCCGCTGGTCTTCCGCCGGTGAGGGCACCGGCGGCACTGAAAACGAAATGAGCGATTCGCCCGCACAATCCCTCAGCCCCGCGATGCGCCAGTATCAGCAGTTCAAGGCGCAGCATCCGGGGTACGTCCTGTTCTTTCGCATGGGCGATTTCTATGAGATGTTCTGGGATGACGCGATCACGGCCAACAAGGTGCTTGGAGTCGCGCTGACGACGCGCTCGCGCGGCGGGCTGGATTCCAGCGAGGCGATCCCGATGGCCGGCGTGCCGTTTCACGCGGTGGATGGCTACCTGCGGAAGATGATCGCGGCCGGGTATCGCGTGGCCATCTGCGACCAGGTCGAGAACCCCGCCGAGTCCAAGGGACTGATCAAGCGCGAGGTCGTGCGCCTGATGACGCCGGGCACGATCACTGACGATCCGCTGCTGGATGGCCGGACCGACAACTACCTGGCGGCCGTGGCGTTTCACCTGACGGCCGACGAAGGCTTCCGCGCGGCGCTGGCGTGGGTCGAGCTTTCGACGGGCGATTGCCATGCCATGTCGGGCACGCAGGGGCAGGTGATGGACCAGATCACGCGCCTGCGGCCGGCCGAGGTGCTCATTCCCGAGCTGCCATCCGGCCAGCCGCATGAGATAGGCAAGGCGATCACCTCTGCGGGCGATATCGCCGTGACGCAGCGGCCGGGCTGGCAGTTCACGCCGCATCATGCCAGGGAGCAGATTCGCAAGCAGTGGGAGATCACCACCGCGGCCGGATTCGGCTTTGCCGATGACGATCCGGCCATCATGGCGGCCGCGGCGATCCTCAGCTATCTGGAGGAGACGCAGAAGACGTCGCTGGGGCACCTCCGCCCGCTGCGCCGCTACCTGGCCGAGGATCACCTGAGCATCGATCCGGCGTCGTGGCGCAGCCTGGAGATCGAGCGAACCACGCGATGGGGGAACATCGAGGGCTCGCTGCTGTCGGCCATCGATCGCACGCGCACGAGCATGGGCGGGCGGCTGCTGCGGCAGTGGCTTCGATCGCCGCTGCGCGACATCGAGCACATCAGCGCCCGGCAGAGCGCCATCGCAGCGCTGCTGGAATCGCCGCCAGCGCTCAAGGCGGTGGTGAGCGGATTGGAGCGGATATGCGACATCGAGCGCATCGTCGCGCGCGTGGCGGTGAACCGCGCCAGCCCGCGCAACCTCGCCGGCATGGCGCGATGCCTGGTGTCGCTGCCCAAGCTGCTGGAAGAGCTGGGCAAGCTGGAGCGCGCGGATGATGTGACGCCGGAGCTGCTGGCGCTGAAGAATTTCTGCGAGGCGCAGGGGAAATACCTCGCGTCGGCCATCAAGCCCGATCCCGCGCCGCACCTGCGCGAGGGCGGTGTAATCGCGGAGGCATTCGACGCCGAGCTGGACCGCTTGCGCGAGATCGGCACCAACAGCCAGCAGTGGCTGGCGAAATACCAGGCCCGGCTCGCGGCCGAGCAGAGCATCCCGTCGCTGAAGGTGGGGTACAACAAGGTCTTCGGCTACTACATCGAAGTGACCGATGCCCATCGCGAAAAGGTGCCGGCGCAGTGGACCCGCAAGCAGACGATCAAGAACGCCGAGCGCTACATCACCGAGGAGCTCAAGACCTTCGAGGATGAGGCGCTGACGGCCGCGGAAAAGGCGATCGTGCTGGAGCAGCGGCTCTTCGAGCAGGTGCGCCAGGTGTTGCTGCCCCAGTTGCCCAGGTTCCAGGAACTGGCCGAGGGCATGGCGCGGCTGGATTGCCTGGCCGCCCTGGCGCTGCTGGCGCAGGAGCGGCGGTATTGCCGGCCCACGATCTGCGAGGAGCGGGTGCTGGAAATTGTGGATGGCCGGCACCCGGTGCTGGAGCAGCAGCTTGGGGCGGAGTTCGTGGCCAACGACGTGAAGATCGGCGAAGAGGATTCGCTGCTGCTGATCACCGGCCCGAACATGTCGGGCAAGAGCACCTACATCCGCCAGGTGGCGCTGATCGTTCTGATGGCGCAGATCGGCTCGTATGTCCCGGCCAAGAGCGCGACCATCGGCGTGGCCGACCGGCTCTTCGCCCGCATCGGCGCCTCCGATGAGATTCACGGCGGGCAGTCGACGTTCATGGTGGAGATGATCGAGGCCGCCAACATTCTCAACAACGCCACGGATCGTTCGGTGGTGATCCTCGACGAGATTGGCCGGGGAACCAGCACGCTGGATGGGCTGTCGCTGGCGTGGGCGATCGCGGAGCACATCGCGGCGTCGGTGAGATGCCTGGCGATGTTCGCGACGCACTACCACGAGCTGACGGACCTCTCGCGCCAGTACAAGGGCGTGAGGAACCTGAACGTCGCCGTGCGCGAGTGGCAGGACCAGGTGGTATTTCTGCACCGAATCGTCGAAGGCGGCACCGACCGCAGCTACGGCATTCACGTCGCGCGGCTGGCGGGTGTGCCCAAGCCGGTGCTGGCGCGGGCCAAGGAACTGCTGGGGCAACTGGCGGTGCATCACGTGGGGCAGTCGCCGATGCCGCGCAGGAAGCCGGCCGAAGCGAGCCAGCTCGATCTGTTCGTCGATCCGTCGCAGGAGCTGTTCAAGGAACTCCGCATGCTGAACCTGGACGATCTGACCGCGCGGCAGGCGATGGAGAAGCTGGCGGCATGGAAGGAAAAGTACGGGAGATCGGTCTGAAGCGGAAGCGTGAGCGCCCGCCCGCGTCTTCTCCGAGGAAGCATCGCAGGATTTTGCATTCAGGCGAAAAAAATCGCGTCGGGGGCAGGTGGCAGTGAGCTGGTTGGGCATAACTATTCTCCAGCAAGCGGTTTAAGATCGGCAGTGGCATGCATTTATTTAGATGCGTCCTGGAACAAGTGACCCAAACCGACCCCGAAGTGACCCTAAACCTAACCCAAACCGAACCCGAACTGGCCACGAACCGACACCAAACCGACCCCGAGGCGGCCCCCATGGTGAGCGACGGAGCGACGGAGGACGAAGGGGTTGCGGCGGGCGGATAGCGGATAGCAGATAGTGGGGAAGGCATGGGTGGTGGTGTGGTTTGCCAGTCGGCGGTGAGGATGGGGTTGGGGAGGATCACGGCTGCTTTCGCTGGGGGTCCACATCAACCGCGATGTTGTGCGGCGATGGAGGCATGGGTTTTGTGGTTCGCGGGGCGGGCGACGCCGCGCCGGCCAGACGTTGGCCGGTGACACGCGGGTGGCGCGCCCCTCATATATCCCGTGGCGTTGCGCAGACCGGCTTATTTGCGTGCAACAGCGCGCGGCGGCGGCGCGAGGGTGGTCGGCGTAAGATGTGGTGGGAGCGGCGGTTGTCATTCGGCGCTACGCGCGTGTGGCCGGGGGATGCAGCGTGAAATACGCAGCGCAGACCGTAACGAGCTTGTGCCCTGACGGGTGGAGCGGGCCGGCAGGAGATCGTGCCGGCCGCGATTCGTGGGGGCGTGCGGTTCCCGGGGCGGCGGATGGGGTTTGGAGCCGCGCCTTGGAGTTCAGGCGGATGCGCTGCGGACCGCGTGAACGCGGAACTACGACAAACGGACTTGCGAGTGATGGCTGCAGCTCCTTCTCGGTCGGCCGAGGAGTAAGAATCATGCCATCTTTTCCGAATCATCGCGACTGATGACCGATCCGCCCGAGGCTCATCGGACAACCGTTTCGCGGTGCTCCACCCGCTCCTCGGGGTACTGCACGCGCAGGCGTAACGAGTCGTCGATTTCCTGCAGAAGGCCCCACTCTCCACCGCCGGGCTCGTATAGGGTGACAGCCCATCTGTAGAGGGCGCGCGACGCTCTGTTGATGCCGTCTTGAGACGGGAGGCGGAAGAGATACGCAACGACTCGGTAAGCAGGTATGACGGCGCGGTTAGCTCGCAACTCCGCAGCTAGGCCGCGCAGAGAAGCATCTACCTCTTGGATATGAGGATCGTGATGCTCGCCAGCGTCATCGACAAAGGCGTAGCTTGTGCATCCGTGAAACGCTATGGCGTGGGCGATCCTACCGAGTGTTCTCTTCAATTCCTGAACGGGCTCGATCAACAGCCGCTGCACGATCTGGCCCACAACAAAAATCGCAACCCCAAACGCTGCCGTAAGGGCGATGCTCATCCAATCTGAAATGCCGAGAAGCTCACCCGCGAATGAAGATCCAGCGAAATTGCTCATGCCGCGCTCCTTTATTGCTGACATTCTAGCGCTCGATCCGCTCACGTGCTCCGGCATGAGCAATGAACATCGCTCGGCTGAGTCGAGAGGTTTCGCGCTCCGCGCGATTGTGTAATCGCGCGGGCAATCTACAATCCGTTGCTGGCTTGCACGGGGTCTGAACTGGAGAGGCTATGGATCCGCTTAGGATATCTCTGGACAAGACCGGGAACGACTTAGTCGAGTTCGCGCCGTCAGGACTTCGATACCGAGGCCAGGTTATCGAGTACCGGGACGTCTCCTCGATAACTGCATTTGCGGTCGGCAGATACGTAAACGCAATTCCTTGTCGCAGCGACTACAGCTTCGTCGTTAAATCTGAATTCGCGTCGATCACCGTGCGGTTCGCGTCACTGCTCGCGATTGGCGACTCTAGGAAGCAGTCCATTTGGGGCGAGCTCTTGGATGCGGCTTCACACTTCATTTTCCCTCCATTGCTGGAACGCCTCAGTTCCGCGATAATGAAGAAATTCGCGACGGTCACTATCGGACACGTCGCATTGTCGAAAGGCGGCATTTCAGCCAGCCGGTGGCTCAGATCACCATTACAAGTAAGTTGGGCTGATTTTGCCGGCACGGCCATCGCTAGTGGCGAGGTCATGTTGGCCAGGAAGATCGCTGATGGCGGCAAGAGCACGTTCACGCGAGTCGCTCTCCGTCAAGAGAACGCGATCATAATGCCGCCGTTGACGAACCGCTTGTATCAAATTATGTCGGACGAGGCCAAGCGACAGAAGTCACTTGATGACCTCAGGGCATCGCCGCTAGCACAGAGGATGGACGTAGATCTCGCGGTGTCCAAGTTAAGCAGCCCGAGCAAGAGCGACCGGCTGTCATCGGTCGAGGTGATCGGGAAGCTCGGTAGAAGCGCTTCCTGTTTGATTGATCTGGTCTCGGAGCTGATGTGGGGCGATTCAAGCCAGCAGGTTCGTGACGCCGCCGCGCAGACACTGCCACGGCTCCTCTGGGGTAGCCCCGATGAGGCAGTCGCAGAACTCGAGCGCGTTGTGCAGACGCTTCGGCGAGACAGGAGCGTCGAGACTCTTCGGGTGGGTGTGGCAATGTGGGGTGCCATGGCCCACCTCGCGCCCATCAAGGATTGTATCCGCGCCTTGCTCCAGGACGGCGACCCTCGGATCTGCGTTTTTGCACGTGAGGTTATCAGGGCGAGTCATTACCTAACACCTGCGCCGGCGACGGAAGCGTGATGTGCGGCGCGATCTAGACCTGCCGCCGCAGCCCAGCATGTCTCTCGCGCGGCTGTCTCCCACTGCGGGCTTTTAACGACTTTTCGTTCTTCGAGGGCACTATGAGCAAGCAAGTCGTGACTGAGGTCATCTGCGAGGAGTGTGGACGCACGTCCAAAGCGCAGCTTTTCCGGAGCATCTGGGGCGAGTACCCGGAATACCGCGAAATAGTTTTCGACAATACAATCAATGTCGTCCCGTGCTTCCGATGTGGGATGCGGACACGTGCGCCGTTCTCGCTGCTTTATGTGGACGCGAAGCGGCAGTTCGCAGTCTGGTACGAGCCCAGGCCAGACCCTGTGGTTGAGCACGACACGGCGTTCTACCGAGCCAGTTTTGGGCCGGAGAGTTACTACGCAACTGCGCCCCGCGTGTCAGATTGGGAAGAATTCAAGCACACCATTCTCAAATTCGAGCGGGGCGAATTGCAGGCCAAGCCCATTTCCTTGCCCGGTTCTGCCGGGATCGGGCGAACCAGACCTGGCGCAGCATCGGACGGCAGTCCGGCGCGCCTGCTGCCAGCCGGCATGGCGCCGCCACCGTGCCACGCATGTGGCAGGGGCGTCGATCTGATGAGCACGCGATGTCCCAACTGCTTGGCGAACCTGCTCGTCGTTGTATGCCCTGCTTGTGCGTCGGTCACTCCTCGCGATTCCAAGGGCTGCATCGCGTGCGCTCGAGAGCTGCCAGGGGCGTATCGCAGTCTGAGCGACATAGAGACGCGCGAGCTGTTTGCGGTTGAGCTTATGCTTCACGCCAACGCGACCAGCGATCAAGTAGCGCCAGATCAGCGGCAGAATATCATCCGGCTGTGGGGTTTGTACAAGCGGCGCTTGCTCAAGCAGATCACCCAGGACGAGTTCCATCAAGGTCAAATCGATATGTCCGGCAGGTTTGCCGAGACGCGGGCGGCGACCCTGCGCAAGAAGGGTTGCGCCCGGTAATCTTGGCCCGCGCAATGCTCGCAGCGGCAGTGATCTTCGCTGCCAGTGCTCTTCGAGGGTAAGACGGTAATGGGCTTGCCTCGCCCTCCCGATTTGTCACGGCTGTGTCGCTGGCGGCGCCTTCGCCATGGTCGTTCGGATCACCGCAAGCTGACTGGCCCCGCCTGGTGCATCATAGACAACGGCGAACACGCCTGGCTCAAGCATGTGCTGTGCGGTGAGGCGCACCTGCTCACGAGAGTTGGCGGTGATGAGCGCAATCGCCCCGAGATTACGATTGCCGGTGTCGATGGCGACCTGGCCGCAGATCAGCCACGCGCGCGGCGTCAGCCAATCGAGGACATTGCCGCCGTAGGCGCGGGCCGAAGGATCGGGCACCGGGCTGGCGGGGTAGACGTACTCGGCAATCTGCCGGCCATCGGAGAGCTGCCACGCGAGCAGCAAAGCGTTCTCATTCTGCTCGAAGAGCATGGCGACGGCGGCCGAATCCGGCGAGATGGCCAGGCCGGTCGGCTTGACGGGCCAACGTGGGTCGAGCGCAGTGATCGGGATCGAGCGCGCGGGCTGGTCCCCGGCCGCGCCAAGGTCGAAGATGAGCAGCGATCCCGGCGCGGCGACAGGTTGCGTCGTCGCGGTGCCCTTGGAAGCAACTGCGAGAAATCTTCCATCGGGGCTTAAGACGGGCGTTCCACCAGCGCGATCGGCGGATGGCAACGACTTGGCGAATGCCGTCCGTTCTTCGCCGCTTGCGACATCCCACTGCTCGACCGCGCATGCGGCTTTGCCGCTCCACATCACCAGCAACGTGCCGGGGCCACTGAATCCGAGCAATTCGGGCCGGCCGGTTTTTCCCGTCCAGTCGATGTTCCGCAGCACCTGGCCGTCGGTGAATGACCACACTTGCGCCGCCAGCTTGGGCCAAGTGACAACGCGGACGATGTACGCCCCGTCGGGGCTGAGGATGTATCTGTCGCGCATGCCGGCCTCGTGGCGGAAACGCACTCTTTCCTTGGGCTGCCACGTCGCCCCCGCCTGCCAGAGAACGATGCGGTCTTCATCGCGCGATGGGCGGCTGATGACGGCCACATGATTCGAGGGGACCGACGGGAAGACGATCTCGTCGAATTCTTCCTCGATCGGGGACATCACCGCGCTGACCAGAGGCGAGTCGCTCTTGACCAATGCCTGGAGTTGCGGTCGTGGCCGGCCCGGATATCCACTGTCCTTCACAACGGAGGTATCAGGACGGGCATTTCGCGGCGCCGGGGCCGGCGGTGGCGCAACCCAGGCGAGGTGCGGCCCCAGCGGGCTGTGCGATGGCGGATGCTTCACGTTCGTCGCCCCGATGAGGCCCACCACCGTATAGTTCACGGCAAGCATGACCGCGATGCACGCCAGCGATCCGAGTGCGAAAGTCACCGCGGCGTGGCTGAGGACGGTGAGCAGTTCCGGCACGCGCAGCCGCATCAACAGCCACAGGATCGCCAGTCCGAGCAGCAGGCCGATCAGACCGCCGCAGATCATGTGGATGGGATTGCCCGACGCGGACCACATCGCGTAACCCACGGCAAACGGCACGGCCATCGCCCCAAAAATGCGAAGCCGCTCGTGCGACGGCATGCCGACCTTGGCCTGCGCCATGCCCCGGACGACCCCGAGAAAACTGATCGGGTGTACCACGCCGGCAAAGAGCACGATGGCGACGATGGCGCGGACCGGGCCGAGCCAGCCCTCGTCGGCGCTTTCCGCCTGCGCCGCCGCGGCCGCCAGCCAGGCCATGCCGCCCACGGCCGACACCCACGGCAGAAAGTCATCGACCACGGCCGCCATGAGAAAGCGGAATGCCCGGTTGGTCCGTACCCGGTCGAAATCCGGAGGCGCAGCCAGGTCCAGCGGGTCCACTTCGGCCGGGCGAGCCATGCTGCTGGTGCGCTCGCCAAATGTTACCTTGGGCAGGCCCGACTCGGAGGCGTCCAGCGCCTCCAGCGCGGAGAAGTTGACCTCCATCGTCTGGGCGTTGGCCGAAGAGACGCTCAGCACCGTGCCGCAGTGCCGGCAACGCACCTTCCTGCCGGCCAGCGTCTCATCGGCGCGATACTGCGCCCTGCAGTTGGAGCATTCGACGACGAAGTCCATCGCCACACCTTTTACCCCATCGTGCGCTCAATTTCATCAAAGGAGACGATCCCTTCGGCAACGAGCTGATAGCCGCTCTGCTGGAGATGCACGAATTGAGCATCGACCAGCGCCTTCTCAATCTCGACCGGCGACGGCTTGCGCAGGATCAGCTCGCGCATGGGCGGCGTCACCTGCAGCATCTCGTAATAGGCCACGCGCCCGCTGAAGCCCGTGCCCAGGCACGATGCGCAGCCGCGCGGCGCGTAGATGCGCTCAACGGTCTGGCCGGCCGGGCCCATCTTGGCTCGCTGCGCATCCGTGGCGCGCGTGCGATCCTGCACCGGAGGCACAGCCGGCGCGCCAGCCGTTGCGCCAGCACCAGGTGCAGGCCCTGGGCAACCATGAACGGCTCAGCGCCCAGATCAATCAGGCGGAAGATCGATCCGATCGTGTCCTTGGTGTGAACCGTGGAGAAGACGAGGTGCCCGGTAATGGCGGCCTGCATGGCGATGCGCGCGGTTTCCGAGTCGCGAATCTCGCCGACCATGATGACATCCGGGTCCTGCCGCAGCGACGATCGCAGCAGGTTGGAGAAGGAGTGTTCCGGCGAGTCATCGACGGGAAGCTGGGTGACGCCGTCGATCTGGATTTCGACAGGGTTCTCAATGGTGATGACATTGCGCTCGTGTATGTCCAGGCTGCGGACCAGGGCATAGAGAGTGGTGGTCTTGCCGGAGCCGGTCGGCCCGCAGACGAGGACCATGCCCGCCTCAAGTTGCAGCGTGTCGGAGACGACCTGCAGCATATGTTGCGGCAGAGCCAGGTCGCCGATCTTCTCCAGCCCCGTGGCCGGGTCAAGCAGGCGGATCACCAGCTTTTGCCCCAGCACCGTGGGGGCGAAACTGGTACGATAGGAGATGCGCCGCGCCGGCGCCTTTGGTGTCGGCGACATCGGTCCCAAAGCCGCCTTCCTGGATGATGTTCCGCTGGGCGATGTCGATATCGCAGAGCACCTTCACGACGGCCGTCATCTTGGTGCCCAGGGGCTTGGGCATGGAGAGCACATCGACCATCGCCCCGTCAACGCGGAAGCGGACCTGGTAGCCTTCTCGCCGCGGCTCGACGTGCATGTCGCTGGCGCGGTGCTCGAAGCAGAGCAGCAGCAGCCGGCGCAGAAGATGAACGGCGTCGAGGCCCTCTTCGGCGCCTTCGGTGTTGGACAGCGCCGCCTGGCCACGGGCATTGAAGAAGGCGATCTGGTCTTTGCCGGCCTGGCTTGCGCTGGCGTGAACAGAGCCCTGGACACGCTCGTTCCAGTTCAGGCCGTCGGGATCGGGCTGTGCAATTGGCCGGGTGCCGGTCGTTACCTCTTCCACGATATCCGATTCGGTGAGCCGTTCGATATTCCCGGCCAGCGCGTAGACCTCGATGCGCGTCGAGCCGACCATCACAACGTCGCCATGCTTGAGGTCGGCCTCCTTGACGAGCTGGCCATTGAGCAGCGTGCCGTTGCGCGAATTCAGGTCGCGGAGCCGGATGGCGGTTGGTTCGCCTTCGATGACGCAGTGGCGGCGGCTGACCATATCGTCGGGGAGCACGACGGTGTTGCCAGCGCCGCGCCCGATGGTAATCGGAGCGGCATTCAGGGGCACTTTTCGGGTGCCCTGCGGAGAGACGATCTCGACGTAGGCTTCCATGTTCGCATCCACGTCGGCGGTTCGGAACACGAGGGTGAGCCCCAGATGTCCGGACGGCCGTCCGGCGGTGGGTAGTCTACTGCGGGTGGGAGCGGGGGTAAAGGCGAGACTGCATCAGGGTCCACGACCGTCGTTGCAGGCCCGATTTTGCCGATAAGAAGGATGGGGAATGGATTCCCCGGGAACTCGATCATGGAGGATCAATCATGCCTCGAATCACGGCAAAAGAACTCAAAGCACGGCGGCAGGATTTCTTGGAGGAGGCCGGCAAGGCCTTCGACGGGATGCTGGGGTCTGACGGGCAAAACGGCCTGGTGACGTTTGAAGAGCGCGAGAACCGAGCCTGTGAGTTGGGCGATGCCCTGACCCGGCGGCTGCTGGAAGAACATTCTGGCGGCCGACGAGGCGGCCGATCCCGGTGAAGAAGTGGACTGTCCCATTTGTGGCGGGCCGGTGCCTTGCCAATCGCCGGAGGAGGTGGAACTGGAGAAACGCCAGGTGCAGACGCGACGAGGAGCCGTGGAGTTCGAGCGGGCCGCCCGCCGATGCCCGCCGTGCCGGCGGGTCTTTTTCCCCCGCGGATGAGCGTTGGAAGCTGGGGGGCGAAGGCCATAGTCCGGGCCTGTTGAAGAAGATCGAGTATGCCGGGGGCAACACCCGGTCGTTTGAGATGGGGGCCCAAACGCTGGAGCGGCTGGCCGAGTGTTCGATCAGCGCCCGCCATGTGGAACGTCTGACCGAGCGGCTGGGCCAGGAACGGGCCGCATTGCGGGATGTGGCCTCGGCGGCGATGCAGGTGGGGAAATTGCGTTCGGCGTACAAGCAGCCGCCGGCGGTGGCGGTGGTGGTGGTGGTGATGTTGGATGCCGGCAGCGGAAGATGTACGCGGCCAAGAAGCGGGCGGTGATGGGCGACGGGGGAAACTGGATCGAGCCGCTGGGCCAGATGCACTTTCCGGGCTGGCTGCACATTCTGGACTTCCTGCACCTGCTGGTGCATCTGTACGCGGCGGCGCGGCTGGCATTGGTCAAGAATCCCAGGGCGGCGTGGAACCTGTATGAGCAGATGCTGCGGGATGCGTGGGGCGGAAAGGTGCAGGCGGTGATCGATGCCCTGCGTGAGCAGGCCAAGCGTTTGCGGGGCGATTCGTCGGCCGGGGATCGTTGTCGCGTGGCGGAGTTGGCCTTGGCGTATGTGGAGCGGAACCGAGAGCGGATGGACTACCCCCGCTACCGGCGGATGGGCCTGCCGGTGAGTAGCGCGCCGGTGGAGTCACTGATCAAGCAGATCAACCACCGCGTGAAGGGCAGCGAGCAGTTCTGGAACCGCGGCGGTCTGGAGGCGGTGCTGCAGGTTCGCGCGGCATATCTCAGCCAGGACGGCCGGGCGGAGGAATTCCACGAGCGGCGCCGCGCGGCCCCGCCGTCGGCCGCAACCGCGCCAAGCTACGCCAGCGTACTCGCTGACGCGCAGCGACGGTCGTGGACCCGACAAAGGGTCGTAACTCGATACCATTGCCGCTTGTTTGTTCGTGGGTTGGTGGGTTCGAGGGCGGAAGGAGCGGTTTGCTCCTGCCTCCGAGCCGGTTCCCCTGGGAAGGAGTCGGTCATGTCATTTCTCTCGTTGCGCAGGTTGCATCGCGTTCTTCGCTCGGCAGTCCATTCGGTTCTGGCACGCTACAGGAGCACGGATTCCCGCGTCCGCTTCTTGCCGCATGAATGCTCGGAACCCCTGGAAAGCCGCCGGCTGCTCTCGGCACCGGTGATCTCTTCCATCGGCGTGAACAACGCGGACGACGAGATCACCGCCCGGCAGATCGCCTGGGGCGATGGCTCATATTCCTGTCCGTCCGCGTACGATTCATCGGCCTCTCACACCTTCGACAGCGGCTCCTACACGGTTGTCTTCAGCGTCACCGACTGCGAAGGCACGTACAACGCCAACGGCGTCTCCGTGAACGTCTCATCGGCCGCGCCCACGCTGAGCCTCAGCGACTCCGGCTCGCCCGATGAGGGCTCATGTTACACTTTGAGCCTCTCGGGATATTGGGACGGCATTGATTCGCTCAACGGCGCGTGCGTCAGTTGGGGCGATTCATGCAGCTTCTGCGACAGCGCCTCCGGCAGCAATTACAGCAATTCCCTGCAGCACACCTACCCGGCCGACGGGAC
Source organism: uncultured Phycisphaerales bacterium (assembly GCA_963836515.1). Taxonomy (GTDB): domain Bacteria; phylum Planctomycetota; class Phycisphaerae; order Tepidisphaerales; family Tepidisphaeraceae; genus CAWIJX01. The sequence goes on along the minus strand of CAWIJX010000003.1, from coordinate 664,586 downwards.
CTACCAGCTTTCCGCCACGCTCACCGACAACGGCGGCGATTCGGTCACCGTCACGCGCGATGTCACCGTCAACAACGTCACGCCGGTCCTGACCATCTCCGGCTCGAATTCAGTCGATGAAGGCGCGCAAACGTGCTTTACCTTTTCGGCCACTGAGCCCGGCACGAATGACACCATCCGCCAATGGGTCATCTACTACGGCGACGGCGCCAGCGCCAGCCTCACGGGTAATCCGGCCTACGACTACCACGCCTACGACGCGTACTACAGCCAGTACCAGATTACGGCGCATGCGGTGACGGATGGCGGCACTTACGATGCCACGTATAATGTGAGCGTGACGAACCTGCCGCCCACCGTCTGCATCTCCGGCGCGGACAGCGTCTCGGAGGGCTCGACGTACACGCTGAACCTGTCGGCCGCCGATCCTGGCGGCGATGGGCCGCTGACGTACTGCATTCAGTGGGGCGATGGCGCGAGTCAGACACTGCACGACAGCCCCGGCTCGATCGGCCACATATATGCCGACAACAGCAGCTACGGCTATTCGCTGCAGGTGACGGTGACGGATGCCTATGGCGCCTCGGCGTACGCCTCGCGGACGGTGGTGGTCAACGACGTTGCGCCGACGCTTGGGGCCGGCGGCCCGTCCACCGTGCCCGAAGGCTCATCCTATCCCCTGGACCTGTGCTGGTACGACCCCGGGGCCGACACGCTGACGTTCGGCATCAACTGGGGCGATGGCTCGGACACGCAGACCGTCAGCGGCGATGTCGGCCGGGTGTATCACAGGTTCAATAGTGCGTTCGGTTCGCGGGAATCGCCCATTCGCCACCGATCCTGCGTGATAGAAACACGAAGGGGGTCAGGTGCATTTTATTGTCATCGCTTTATTGCCCATCGATTTCGCCAGCGGCGGTGCAACGGGCAGGCGCTGATGCCGCTCGACCCTCCTGGCTCACGCACAGCCGCCCGGAAGGCGAAGCGGTCAGGTTACGCAAGTGGGTTCCGTCCGATAGCAGGATAAGGTAAATCCGCTCCACCTCCTCCTCTCCACCCCTTTTGGCCATCGCACCCGAAGCAAACCCCGCGCCCGCCGCATGCCCGGCTCAGCCCCTCACACGCGCATTGCGCAGATCGGCCGGCCCATACGCCGGATCCGTCGCTTTCCCCGCGAAAGACCCCGCCAGTGTTGCGCCATGTCGCGCCCACGCAAACCGATTGGCGCAGTGCCGCGGGAATATTGAAGGGCGCACCCATCGCCCTGTGGCCTCAACCAATGAGCGAGGCGCGCCCCGCAAGGAGCCATCATGCGCACACTATCTACTACCTACTGTCCACTATCTGCTATCCGCTATCCGCTTCCCGCCGCCCTCTCCCCGCCGCCCGCTGCCTCTCCGCCAATCGGGGCCGCTCCAGCGCCCCTTCGTGCCGCCGCAGGGCCAGGTCGGGGCCGCTATGACAAACGCCAGACAATGGAGGAAACATGGCCAGACACGTCTTCATGTTCGAGGGTCTCCTGGGCTACGGGAGACAGGGCTGGGACAACCTGTGCGACAACAAGCCGCTGCAAGGGAATCATGGCGGCAACCTGCTCAAATGCCTGGCAGGCTCTGGGCTCGCCTTCAAGCCCGGCGGCGGGTCGTACCGCGACGGCTCCCTCGCCGGCGCCGGCCCGGGCGACACGATCGTTTCCTATCATGAGTATGGCGACGCCGCCAAAGCGGCCGACTACGCGCGTTCGGTGGGGCTTGACGATCCCATCGACATTGGCGGCCAGCAGGCGTTCAACACCCTGATCGTCGTTGGCCATTCCTTTGGCGGCGACGCCGCGTGGCAGTTTGTGTCGCTGCTGCAACTGGGCGTGCTGTTTGTCCCCAATCTTGCCGTGACCTTTGATCCGCGGTCCATTGACGATCACGGCAACGGCGACCAGCGCAGCAACTGGCGGCGCAATCCCGCGATCTCGGTGCGTGAGTGGCACAATTATTACCGGCCCAATGGCGGGATCCTGAAGGGATACCCCCTGCCGGCGGGCCCGAACTGCCGGCCTGTCAACGATCCCCAACCCGACCATTACGACCACGCCGGCATGATTGCCATGCTTTGGCCACAACTCAGCCCCAGGATCGACGCCGTGGGCACGGTCAGGAGATATCGCGATGGCGATGAGTATGTGGCTTGAGAAATGAACAGCAGGTTGTCGCGGCCTGGTTGCAGAATCGGGTGATCGTCGGCCGGGGCCGGGGCATTGCGGCCGCCCAGCCGGCGACGCCGCCGCCAAGGCGGATGCTGGCTGGGCCGGAGAATTAGGCCGGTTTTTTTGTCGCAAATCCCCACTCATCGGCCAATATAGAGTGAAGACTCGAGTCCACGAACGAAGCGACTGAGAAGCCCATGGACGCTCGCGACAGCGAATGTGTCGGCCACTGCCTGGATGGCCGGCCGGAGGAGTATCGCTTCCTCGTGGAGCGATACCAGAGGCCTCTCGTATCCTGGCTGACCGGCCGGCTGGGCAACCGCGTGAAGGCCGAGGAAGCCGCCCAGGAGGCCTTCGTGCGGGCTTGGTTTGCCTTGGCCCGCTTCCGTAGGGGGCAGGCGTTCTTTCCCTGGCTGTCGGGCATCGCCCTTCAGGTGGCCCAGGAGATGTGGCGAGCCGATCGGCGCCGCGACACGCATCACCAATCGGCCATGGCGGCAACGATGAGGTTGGGCGTTGCCCCGGCGGCGGATGGCAGCGAAGACCTGAGGCTTCGCCGGGCCGTCGATGCCCTGGCGGAGGTTCATCGCGACGTGGTGCTGCTCCGGTACTACGGCCAGTGCTCCTGCAAGGAAGTGGCCGAGCGGCTTGGCCTGCCGCTGGGGACGGTGACCAAGAGGCTTTCCCGTGCCCACGCCGAGCTCCGGGAGCTGCTTGGCCAACGCAGCGAGGACACCGGTCAAGCAGATTCAGAGGTGCTTCGATGAACTGTGTGGCTTGCAAGGACGGACTTGTGGAATACGTTGAAGGCCTTCTGGCCGAGGCGGATCGTGCGGCCATGCATGCGCACCTTCAAGAATGCCCCGCCTGCCGGACAGAGATCGAACAACTGGCCCTGGCCCATGCCCGGCTGCTGAGTGATGGTCGGGCCGGCCCACCAGTCGCCCTGGCCGGGCCGGTGATGGACCGGATTCTGCGAAATCAAACCCTCCAACCGAGAGAAACCCTCTGGAGAAGAATCATGGCTCACAGGATCGCAGCTAGCGGTGTCGCTGCCGCGGTTTGCGTGGTTGCGGCGAGCATTGCCCTGTCTTTCGCCTATCGTCCGGGCGGCAAGCACGGGAATGCCGTGCGCCAAGAGTCGGCGAACCCGCCCGCGGTCTCTCCCGTGCCGTCCACGGCCGGCGAAATCGTCGCCATCGCCCCCGGATCAAACGACGACCCCCGGCCATATGTTCCCCGGCCGGACGCGCCCCACCCATTTGCTACCGACCCTGGTGGCACCCATCCGGAAGCCCCCGAGCCGACACAGACTGGTCCAATGCCCGGCGGGAACAAGGAGCCCATGCCGGCCACCCAGGCCGCCGACACGCTGAGAAGCAGCCCGGCTGCTCTCGAAAAGAAGCTTCACGGCTCATGGCGAGACGATCACCCCTGCCCAGGCGGTAAACTCATCCTGAACGCTGATGGAACCTACGAAAGACTCCGTTACGGACCGGGCGGGTACCATCTCACCGGGACCTGGCACGTGCGATGGGATGCGCTCCCGCCAACACTCGTGCTGACCTGCAGGACTTGCAACGACCCGGATCTCGACAACACCCCCCAGCAGTACAATCAGCAGTTGAAGCTGGTTCAACTGGATGACCAATCGCTGGTCTATCAGTTCACCGACGATCCGCAGGAGTTCAAATGCCAGTGTGCCAAAGACGGCAAGGCAGCACCACCCCCGCCGCCAGCCAGCAGGCCTGTCGCCCCATGATCGTCCGACGCAGGCCGGCGGCGCGACAGAAGACAAAGCCGGCCAGGCAAACCTGGGGTTCGTCTGGCCGGCCTCGCCACTGCCCTCCGTTGCGCCAATGAAACTACTTGGCGCGACTGGCTTCCCAATCGCGGCTGCGCGTCTCGCCATTCACATCAAAGCTCATCTTGCCCTTGATGGTGTCGCCGCTGATCTTGCCGGTGTACTTGCTGGTCCGCTTATTGCCGTCGCGCTCGCGCGTGACGCTGAAGGAAATCTCATCGCCGCTGACCTTGCCATCGGTGATGGCGACTTCCTTGCCATCCGGCCCGACGAAAGCCCCGGTGAGCTTCTCGCCGTCCTGGGTGAGCTTCACCGACATGTCCACCTTCTGGTCATTGCGGGTCATGCTCCACTTCCAGGTGCCGGTGGCACTGGCCTTCTCATCGGCCGCCGTGGCGCTGTACGCCGTGAGGGCCAGAACCGCCACCATCATCCAACCTGTGATCTGCTTGTGCATTGTGCATCTCCGTAAGAAAGAAAACTGAACAACTGGACCCACGTGGGGCAGATTAACCATCGCGTTTCGGAAGTCAATGCTTATGTCTTCTCGCGGATGCAACCGGTGGCAAAGGGGGCGGTTCTTGTTGAATTGAGACGACCAAAGAACAGAATGTGACGCCACATGTTCGGACTCAAGGCTGACGAACTCACGGATCTTCTGCGTAAGTCCTCCGCGGGCGACCCCGTCGCCGCGGCCGCTCTTGTCGCCTCGCTTTACACGCAGATCCACGCCCTGGCGCAGGCGCACATGCAGGGCGAACGCATCAACCACACGCTTGGGCCGACCGCGCTGGTCAACGAGTTGATCCTGAAGTTCCACGCGAGCCCTCCGCGGGCCGAAGACCTGCGGCACTTCCGGGAGATCGCGTCGCAGGCCATGGCAAACATCCTGATCGACCATGCCCGTACGCGCGGGCGAGCCAAGCGGTCGGGCGGCCGGAAGGCTGTCGATCTGGCCTCCCTGGACCTGGCCGCGATCGCCGCGTCGGCCGACGAGGCGGAGATTCTGAGCCTCCGTGACGCCATTCGTCGCCTGGAAGAGGAAGCGCCCGAGAGCGCTGCGGTTGTGCAGTGCAAGTTCTACTCTTCGCTCACCGACGAGCAGACCGCCAAGACACTCGGGATGAGCGAGAGCACCGCCAAACGTCGGTTGGACATGGCTTTGGTATTCCTCCGCCGGTATCTCGCCGCCGGTGAGCCGGGAGCATGACAATGATCGAACCGCCCGACCCGTCGCCAACGGACCCGGCCGCCCGGAACCGGCGGCTCTACGATCTCTTTTCCCAGGCCCTGGATCTGCCGGAAACACAACGGGATGTGTTCCTGCAGCGATCCTGTGGCGAAGATCATGCCCTGCGCGCGGATGTCCTGGCGCTGATCATGGAGCACACCAGGGATCGCGCCCCCGTGGCCGATGCGCCGGCGCCCCCTTCTGTCAATGACGACGTGTCCATTGCCCCCGGGCAGATCGGTCCCGGCACGGTCATCGGCCGGTATACCCTCGTGCGGGTCATCGGCGCCGGCACGTTCGGCACGGTCTACCAGGCCATGCAGAACCGGCCCGTCCACCGAACCGTCGCATTGAAGCTGCTCAATCCCGGCATGCAGTCGCCGGAGGTGCTGCGGCGATTTCGCGTCGAGTTCCAGTCGCTGGCGCTGCTGTCGCACCCCAATATCGCCTCGGTCTTCGACGCTGGCGAGGTGCGGCCGGGTGTCCCGTATTTCGTCATGGAGTTCGTCCCCGGCGTGTCGCTCACGCGCTATTGCCGCGAGAATAAGCTCGACCTCCGGGCCCGGCTGAGCCTGTTCTGCCAGGCTTGTGATGCGGCGCACTACGCGCATATCCAGGGCGTGATCCACCGCGACCTCAAGCCCGGCAACATTCTCGTCGTGCCGCCGCTGGCGGGCTCGCCTGCCAGCGCAACTCCGACGTTGAAGATCGTTGACTTTGGCCTGGCGCGATCCACCCAGACCGATGCCCAGATCACCGCGGTGCCCACGGAGGTCGGCGCCATTCTTGGCACGCTGGCGTACATGGCGCCGGAGCAGGCCCTGGGCACGCCCGCCGACATCGACCGCCGGGCGGACATCTACTCGCTGGGCGTGATCGCATATGAACTGCTTGCCGGGCAGCTTCCCTTCGACGTGCAGAGCCGGGCCATCGTGGAAGCCCTCCGTGCGATCCAGCACGACGAACCCTCCCGGCTCTCGTCGATCAACCGGGCGCTGCGCGGCGACATCGAGACCATCGTCGGCAAGGCGATGGAGAAGGAGAAGTCGCGCCGCTACGCCTTGGCCGCCGACCTGTCGGCCGACATTGGCCGCTACCTGCGGGATGAACCCATTACCGCCCGGCCGGCCTCGACGTGGTACCAACTCAGCAAATTCACCCGGCGGAACAAGCCGCTTGTGGGCGGGATGGTAGGGGTGGTCCTCGTGCTGATCGTGGGCCTGATCACGACCACATGGCAGATGACGCGGGCGCGGCGGGCGGAATCGACCGCGGACCAGCGCCTGCATGAAGCCGAGCGTCTCGCTGCCGCCAACCACCGTCTGGCACAGGAGGAGGCCGCGGCGCGAAAGATCGCCACCGACAGGCTGGCGACGATCGAACAGGGCGTCGGCCCGGCCGTGGATCAGGCGACGCTACCGCAACTCGCGGGAGCCTTGGACGACCTGGACCGAAAACTTGATCCCGCTCTCAAGGCGGCCACTTTTGAGAACACCAAGGCGGTGCTTGACAGAGCGCCGTCAATGAAGAAAGCAATTGAGGAGACGGCGGCGACGATCATGAAGGTGAACATCAAGGATGAAAAAGCCGTGCGGGCCATGCTGAAGCCCTCCTCGGTCCCGAGCCTGATCATAATGCTCAGAGATTCGGACCGGCTGGTGCGGCTCAAGGCGGCCCAACTGTTGCGTATCATGGGTGGCGATGCCAAGTCGGCGATTCCGGCGCTGATCGAAGCCATGACGGACAAGGATGTGCTGGTTCGAAGCGCGGCGATCGCGGCGATCGGCGCGATGGGACCAGATGCCGCGCCGGCCCTTCCGGCCCTGCGCAAAGCACTTCGCGACGAGGAGTTTTTCGGGGTTGCGGCCGCCGTGGCGGCCATAACGATCGGCGATCTCGGCGAACTGGCCAAACCCGCCGTGCCAGATCTTATCTTGCTCCTGCGGCGACGCAGTATGGGCGGCACTCTCGGGGTGCTTGCAGCCTTAGCGAAACTCGGGCCGCTCGCGGCCGATGCGGCACCCGCGGTGATCGAGACGTTGCGAGACATCCGCGAACCATCGATTCGCAAAGGCTGCCTGGCCGCCCTTGCATCCTTCGGCCCAGCCGCCGAGCCGGCCCTGCCCCAGTTGCTTGAGATCCTCGATGGCCCCGACCCGGATCTCCGTGCGAGGGCTTGCGAAGTACTGGCCAAGTGCCCTTCCGCGGCCGCAAAGGCATTGCCGGCCTTGATCACAGCCGCAAATGGAGAGAATGCCGGCAATCCGGTTGATCGCATACTTCAGAATGTTTGCGGAACGCGGTGCCCGTCAGCCGAGCGACGAACAGAAGGACCCCAGCCAGCGCAAGCAGGGCGGGCCGGCTCCCGCGCCGCCAGACGAAAAAGACCCGAAGATAGACAATCTCATGCACTGGGCCACGCGCGCCCTGGCCAGTCTTGAGCCGCCTGACGTGAGCGCTGCCCCCACGCTTGTCGCCCGACTGAAATCACCCAACACTTACACGCGAGACTGGGCGGCTCTTGGCCTGGGGAAGATGGGGGTCAAGGCTGCCGCCTACCTGCCCGACCTGCGGCAAGCCCGGCAACACGAACCCGATCCGCAGAATCGCGCGACCATGGACGCGGCCATTGCGAAGATCGCCGGGCAATGACCACCCTACGCGCAGATTTTCTCCGCGGAATTCCTGACCCCCTCCCCGCCCGGCCGTCGCCTGGATAGTCAGAAGGCCAATCCGGGCGTTCGCCTGGGACCTTCACATGACCGAGACCGAAGGAGTACGCCATGTTGTCCACTCGCCTGTCCGTCCGCCGTGTTGTTGTCCCCGCCCTGCTTCTGCTGGTGCTCGCCCCGTTGACCGCATGGGCAGAGGCCCCGCAAACGGCCATTGATCGGGCCCATCGCATCCTGTCAACCAAGACGGTGGGCGTGGACGTGCTGCTGTTCCTGCACATGGGCACCGCCTATCACGGCCACACGCTCACGGGCACTCGCAACGTGCAAAACGAGCCCAATGACTTCGCCCTCGTCTATCGGTACAAGTGGGGCGACGATGGCGTGACCGACCTGGCGATCCTGTGCGATGAGACCGGGAATCCGTATGCGGTGCGGGTCCTGTACACCAACGCCATACTCAACCAGCCGTTCGTCGTGGCCGAGGCAACCATCCAGATCGTCGGCAACCTGATTCTCGAAGGTTTCGGCAAAGATATGACCGACGCCGACAGGGCCGCCGTTCGCAAGGCCATCGACAATGCCGACGCCAAGCGGCTGCTGGTGTGGTACCTGCAACTGCGGGCCCGCTGACCGGGTGCCGCCAGTGCCCTCACTGGCGGAAACAGCGCCACCATCGGCAACCAGCTTAGTCTTAGTACAATCCATATCTCCAATGCTGAGAATTGGCCTCGTAGGCGTTCGTGAGATAGCATCCAACCCTTGAACCGTCCGCCAGTGGAAGGAGAGCATCATGTGCGTTCATCGTATGATGAGTTGGTTTCTCGTGGCCGTCGCCGCCGCCTCGGCCCAAGCCCAGACAACCCGCCCATTCTCGGCCGTCGAGGCGCAACTGATGGGCGACCTCCGCACGAACGCCGACGAGCAGGCGCGGATCGCGGCCGCCCGACAGATCGGCCAGTTCCAGGATGACCGCTTCCTCGACGTCCTCTGCGAGGCCCTGACCGATCCTTCCATCGACCTCCGAATGGCCGCCGTCAAGGCGATTGGCAACATGGGCACGGCGATGTCCGTCTACCAGCTCGCCTCCATCGCCGCGGCGTCGGCACAGGAACTCGCGGTGCGCTACCAGGCCTGCGCCGGCATCGGGGAGATTGCCCGCAAGCGCGGCGATCAGGCCTCGTTTTCGTGCCTGGCCAGCCTCTCGCGCACTGACGATTCCCCCAGAATGAGCAAGATGGCCAGCGACGAACTGGCCAGCGCGGTCAAGGGCACCAGCGCCGATGCGCTGCGGAGGCTCTCAAGGTCCCAGACCGACGCCATCAGGACGCTCGCCGCCCAGGAACAGACCCGGCGCGGGGGTTCGCCGAATGCTCCACGCGCCGATGCCAGCTCGGCAACGGCCAATTCGGCGGGATTCACCGTCGCCGACCTGAAGGTCCTCGATGACTATCGCCGCGCAGGTCAAGCCCGTGCTGGCACAACTGAAAAGCGAGCAGGCCAATCTCAATCAATACAAGCGCGAGAGCCCGACCCGAACCGCGATCCGCAAGAGAATGGCGACGATCAACGCTTCGCTGACGCGGCTGAACTCGCTGTCTCCGGCGGAACTGGGAGTCGCCATGCAGGAGCAGGCGGGGTGTCTGGACAAACGCGCGCAGGCCGGCCAGTTCGGCGCCAAGGTGTTTGACCAGGTATCGCGCGACCTGGCGGACAACGGCGATATGGGCCCGGCCGTGCTGGGAATGCTTTTCGCCGTTGGCATGCAGGCCAATGCCCTGTCGGCCAAGGCCGATGCGGCGAAGTTGCGCGAGGCGTACGAATCGTTGTCTGCCCCAGCCAAAGCAGCCATCGACCGCCGCCGCGAGCAGGACCAGGCTAAACCGTCGCCGCGCAAGCCGTGAGCGGCGCCTACGCAAGGTGGGCGGTGCCCACTCAGGTGGGCCCCAGGTGGGCGGTGCCCACCCTACATCAGAGTTTGACGCCGGGGTTGGCAAAGCGCAATCCGGCGCCGTCGTGGTACGTCGCGTATTCGGTGACGATGGCGCCCTCCGGGCCGGCACGCATGAAGTGCCACTCCTCGGGCTTGTTGAGGCCCTTCACTTCGCCGCACTTGAGGATTTCACAGTGCTTGCAGTTGGTGAAAGGCGCGTGCGTGGCGGCGGGCATCTTGTCCTTGATGTCGGCCACCGGCGTGCCCTCTTCGCCGAAAATCGTGATCACGCCGTAGCGCGGCTGCCAGCCTTCCATCTTGCACGGCACATCGGTCTTGACGTGCTTGTGCTCGGGAATGGCCTGGCCGGGGAGCAGGTAAATCTCGTGGCCGAAATAGTTGTGCTCCTTGTTGTTGACCCAGAAGATCCCGGCCATGCCGGCCTCGACGAACTTGCCCAGGGCGAAATCCAGGGCCCAGAAATCATCGGTCTTGAGGCGATCGGGGATCGGATACCCGAACCGCTTCATCATATCGTAATAGGCCTGCTTGGCGGCCGCCGCGTCAAACTTGCCATCCTTGTAGAAGTCCTCGTTCTTCAACACGGGAATCTCCGTTTTGGGGGCGTCAGCCGCGTGAAGACTGCCGGCCCGCACCAGCAGCGACGCCGCGCCGCCGGCCAGGGTTGTGCCGACCATCTTACGCCGGGAAAACTTGCTCATGGGGTGCTCCTGTGATCGAAAGTTGCCAGTTGTTAGTTGCCAGTTGCCAGCGGCCACACCGCTACCTACTATCCACTATCTGCTATCTACTTCTTCATCAGGCTCCTGTACATGTCGTACGCCTTTTCCGGCTTTTCCAGCTTGTGAACGACCGCGTGGACCGCCTGCACCATGGCGACGGGGTCGCCGGCCAGGAAGATGTTGCGGCCCATGTCGACGCCGGCCGCGCCCTGGTCGATGGCTTTGTACGCCATCTTCAGCGCATCCAGCTCGGGGAGCTTCTTGCCGCCAGCAATCACGATCGGCACCGGCGTGCCGGCGACGACCTCGGCGAAGCCCGGCTCGCAGTAGTAGGTCTTGATGAAGTGCGCGCCCAGCTCGGCGCACACGCGGCAGGCCAGGCCCAGGTAGCGCGAGTCGCGCACAAGTTCCTTGCCGACGGCCGTCACGCCGAGCGTCGGGATGCCGTAGCGGTTGCCCTCGTTGATGAGCTTGCCGAGATTGTCGAGGCTCTCCTTCTCAAACGGGCCGCCGATGTAGACCTGCGTGGTGATGGCGGAGGCGTTGAGGCGGATGGCATCCTCGACATTGACGCCGATGACCTCGTTGCTCAGCTCCTTGAGGATCGTCGCGCCGGTCGAGCAGCGCATGACGACGGGCTTGTTGACCTCGGGCCCGATGCAGGAGCGCAGGGCGCCGCGCGTACACATCAGACAGTCCACGTACTGCGCGAGCGGCGGGATGCTCAGGTCCATGCGCTCGATGCCCGATGTCGGGCCCATGATGTAGCCGTGGTCGAACGCCAGCATCACGGTCCGGCCGGTCTTGGGGTTGAAGATCCGGCTCAGGCGATTCTTCATGCCCCAGTCGAGGTGGGCCGAGCCGCGCAGGAAAAATCCCGGCGTGGCGAACGGCGTGCCGACCGCGAAATCCTTTTTCTCCGACAATTCGCTCTTTGTTGCTTCAGCCATGAGTATTCGCACCTTCCAAAAAGCCCTTGAAAATCAATGAAATCGAAGTCGCGCCGGCGTCGGGCGAGCCGATGCTTTTGGGGCCGATATTGCGGGCCCGGCCAAACCGCGCCTGGAGTCTTGTGGTCGATTCGGCGCCGGTGGCGGCGGCTTCCTGAGCGGCGCGGAGGACGGCCAAAGCGTCGCCGGATGCGGCCGCCTGTCTGGCCGCGGCAACGGCGGGAATCAGCGCATCCATCATCGTCTTGTCGCCAACCTTGGCCTTGCTCATCTTCTGAAGTTTCGCCAGGCCGCTTTCCAGCGCGCTGGCGAGTGCGGCCGAATCCAAGTCAATCGCGCCATCCGCCGCGTCGGCCATGCCACCGAAAAACGTTCCCAGCAGCGGGCCGGTCGCGCCGCCGTCAACGCCCATCAGGCCCCAGCCGACAGCTTCGAGCAGGTCCTTGATCTTGCCCGAACCGCAGGCGGCGATGGATTTCTCGACGATCTCCATGCCGCGCAGCATGGTCGTGCCGTGATCGCCATCGCCGCCAACCGAGTCGAGCCTGGTCAGCAGATCGACGTTGGCGCGGATGAGGGAGGCGGTGCGATGGAACATCGAGACGAGTTGGGAGTAACCGATCGTCATTGCGTATTTCGTATTGCGTATTTCGTATTGCGTTTTGGCCTGCGACTTACGTAATACGCAATACGCAGTTCGCAATACGAAATATGCCTCATCTCACGGTAATCGCAGGGCTATCACACTCCGCATCCCACAGCGCCAGGAGCTGCTTGTCCAGCCGGCCGACGATCATCTGGAAACCGCCCATCTCCTGCACAGTGAGGAATTCGCCGCACAGGGCGCGGGCCATCTTGATCTTTCGCTCATTGAGGAGCTGGTTGACCCGGCGCAGGACAATGTACTGCTCCATGAGGGTCGTGCTGCCCACGCCGTTGATGATCACCAGCAGCTCGTCGCCGGCCTTGGCCCTGATGTCTTCCAGCAGCATCGGGAGCATGACTTCGGCAGTCCTGTCGGCCGACGCCATCTTCTGGGCGCCCTGGCCGGCCTCGCCGTGCTGGCCCATGCCGACAACCATCTCATCGGCCGGGAGTTCGGCGATGACCTGGCCGGTGGCCGGGTGCGTCGCCCCGCTGACGGCGACGGCGAGCGTGGCGAGATTATTCTCCATGCGCTGGGCGATGGCGAGGACCTCGTCGAGGCTCTTGCCCTGCTCGGCGGCCGCGCCGGCAACCTTGATGACGGCCAGGCAACCGGTCAGGCCGCGGCGATCGCTGCCTTCCTTGCCGCGCGGGCCGCCGGAGATGTCCTCCTGCGTGAGGACCATCTTCACGTTGAGCTTTTCCTTCTTGACCATGTCCATGACGATGTTGGCCGTCATGACATCGCCGGCATGATTGAGCACGATGAAAAGGACGCCGGCGGGACGGTTGGCCAGGCGCAGGGCCTCGATGACGCGGGGTGGGCCGGGGGCGGCGAAGATCTCGCCGGGGACGCTGATGTCGAGCATGCCCGGGCCGACAAAGCCGCTCAGGGCCGGCTCATGGCCGCTGCCGCCGAGGGTGACCAGGGCGACCTTGTCCTTGGGCTTCTCCTTCGTGCGGACCACGAGGTTGCTGCCAACGAGCTTGACCTTGCCGGCGTTGGCGAGGACAAAGCCCTCGAGCAACTCCTTGACGATGTTCTCGCTCTGGTTGATGAACTTCTTCATGGGCATGGGTTGAGTCCGGGTAATGGTTCCGAGTACCGAGTTCCGAGTATGAGTACCGAGTTCCGAGCAGCCAGTTGAACAGCTACTTCATCTCCATGAGCTCGACGATCGCATCGCCGTCCGCGATGAAGTCGGCTTCCTTTCGGCCGCAATCTAGCTTTCACGGCCGGTTTTGCAAGCATGGCTCCGCCCGGCCCGACGCTGGGCGCGGGGCGGCCAGGGTTTATGGGGGAAGTCGGGAGATTCCCGGGCAGAAGAACCGCATGCGTTAATGCACGAACGAACCTCCGCTCACGGCTTCCGCTCGAACTTGAACGTCGGCTGGCCCATGCGCGAGGCATAGAAGACGTCGCCCGTCGGGTCCCATGCGAGATTCAGGAACCACCCCGGCATGTTGGACACGAAGTCCTTCGCCGGTGGCAGGGGGGCGACCAAGTTCCAGTTCTGGCCCGCGTCCTTGGTCTCATAGACGCCTTTCTTTCCGGCCACGACGATCTGCTTCTCATCCTTGCCGAACATCGGGCCCCAGCTCGCATCCACCGCGCTTCCCAGCTTTTCCCACGTCGCGCCTTTGTCCTTGGTGATGATCAGACCTTCCTTGGCGAGCCAGTACGTCACGCCATTGAAAGGCAGTGCGACCCGGCCGACGGGCTGCATGTCGGAGACTTTTGTCCAGGTCGCGCCGCCATCGGCGCTGCGGAGAATGCCATCGCCCTTGGTGGTGGCCAGCGTCTTTTCATCGAAGACCCCGACGGCCGCGAACTTGAGGTCCTTGCCGATCTGCTTCCACGATTTCCCGGCGTCGGCGCTCAGGTACATCTCGCCGCCGCTCTCGTGACGGGCGGCGAAGATGGCCTTGGCCTGCGGATCGGTCCAGTTGACGGCGGCGTAGTCCCAGTTGCGCCCCATGCCCGCGAAGGGCTGCCAGGTCTTGCCGGCGTCCAGCGTCATGGCACATTTGCCATCCAGCATAAAACACGCCAGGCGCTTGCCGGCGGGATCGAAGTTGAGCGTGTATCCCGTTTCGCACCGGCCGCCGATCTGGCCAGCGTCAGCGCGGGTGAACGTTGCGCCGCGATCCGAGCTTTTCCAGATCCCCTCGCCGGGAACGATCATGTAGACATCGCCGGTGGTGCGATCGACCGTCACTCCCGCCGTCTGCCCCGGCCAGGCGATCTTCCGCCCCTCGTCGGCGATCTTCTTGACGAGCGGATCAGAGATATTCACCCATTGGTTCTGGGCGTGTGCAAGTGAGCAGATCAGTGACAGCAACAGGCCAGCGCGAAGTGTTGACATGGTTACTCCTATCGGTTGTTAATCTCATACACGGCAGCGAGCCGATTGTCGAAGACCTTCTTGAATCGCCGCGGCTCCTGCTCGGCGAATTGCAGTTCGACAGCGAGCAGGCCCCGTGACTGCTTGGCGATGAACAGGTAGTCGGCCCGCGCGCGTCTCAGGTTCGCCAGCCAGATGTCGCGATCGGCGTGCTGCATCAGCGGCGCGACGACCAGCTCCACCATTGCTTCACCCGGGACGGGCTGATCGACCTTGGGCAAGTCCTGAAGCGTCGTGATGCCGCGTCGAACGGGCGCGTAGATGACGTCGTGGCCCCAATCGAAGCCGAAGAGCGGATACACCAGGCATGTGTTGGTATACGCGATGGTGCTGCCGCCACGCGTCTTCCGGCGGACGTAGGCCCACGCTTCGGCCAGCTCGGGATACGCCTCGTCCCAGACGTCCTCGGTGCGATAGGTGTACTCCGTCGATGCCCAGTTGGCGTTGACGTACACCATGGCCAGAAGCGCCATCGCGGCGCACGCGCCGGCAGTGGCTGTGATGCGGCGCGTGGGTGCGGGCCATCGCTGGCCAGCCCACAGCGACAGCAGCCCGATCATCGCCACAGCGGCGCCGGCCGCGAGAAGAGCCGCGTCCTCATAGGTGGGCAGGATGAAGACGGCAACCAGCGCGAACGCGGCGGCCGCAAGAGTGCTGGCGGTGACCCTTGTGCCGCCGGCGCCCTTACCGGCGGAACTGCGGGGGCGAAGATCCGCCAGTGGGGGCACTGGCGGCACGGCGCCGGCGGAACTGCGGGGGCGAAGACCCGCCAGTGGGGGCACTGGCGGCACGGCAATCAACGCGGCGCCGGCCGCAAACAGCAGTGCAAGTGTCGGGTCGAGATAGCGCACCTCCGGAAACTGGCACCACGCCAGGTAGATCGCGACGCCGATGATTGGGCCGACGATCACGCCGCGCATCAGCGGCTGAAACAGGAATCGCCGCCAGTTCCGGGCTGCAGCGCCGACCCAGATGGCCAACAACGTGACCAGCATCCACGTCGCCATGCTGAAGTGCGAATGCGACACGATGTCCCAAATTCCCGCGGTTGTCCGCAGGCCGAGGCTTCGCGCCATCTTGAACAGGCCATGTAGATGGAGGCCGGCGATCGAGATGTCGGCCGGATACAGGGGATTACCCGTGAGCCAGACATCATGCGCGTACCATGGCCCCGCCAGCGCGGCCGCTGTGCCGATGGCCGCACACCACTGCCTCCATCTCCATCCCGCGCAGTGGCGCGTTGACCGCCAGCAGGAGCATCGGCAGCGCCATCAACGCCGTGACCTTGGTCGCGAGAAACAGGCCCATGGCGATGCCCAGCCTCCAAGGGCCGAGTTTTGAACGCAGTAGACTGTCGCTCAGGGCGATGAGGGCCATCAGGAATAACCCGGTCAGGTACAGATCATCTTTCACAACCAGGACCTGCCGGATGAAGGGCTTGGACAGCACGGCCGTCAGCGCCAGCAGCGCCGCGACGCCGGCCCGCGCGCCCAGGATTCGGCCAAGCCGGAGCAGCGCGAAGAACACCAGGACCAGCGCCGGCGCCTGCACGAACTTGGCCAGCAGGTCGTTTCCCATCGGCGCCATCCACCACGCCGCCATGGTCGATCCGAGCAGCGGGCTGTAGGTGGCGGCCGGATTGAGAAACCACACCTCGTGCAGCACGAACCGGCCGGCGCAGCCACCGAACGGCCGCGGGCAGGTGATACATCAGCCCGTCATCGCCGAGCGGCGGGGCGCGCCACTGGCTCCAGAGCACGCATGCCAGGTAGCCGCCAAGAAAGAGGCTCGCGCCCCAGGCGATGTAATCATCGACGGTGAGACTGGGCGAACTCGCTGCTGGTGATCGCCGATGACGTTGCGCGATCTTTTCGGCGGGCGGCACTTGAAGAGGGCTGCCCGATGCCGCCCACCAGAGCCCGGCCGACATCAGCACGGCGGCGGCCGATATTGTCCAGCGGTTGAGGATTCCCAGCAGCGCTGCGCGCTTACGGACAGGTAGGCGACAAGCAGCCAGATCAGCAGCGTCCAGGGCGCAGCCGCCAGCGCATCGCCCTGGCTGTGCCGGCGTGCGAAACGCCAGGCGCAGACCAGAACCGCGACGTTGAGCAGGACGGCATGAAAGAGCCGCCACTCTTGCCCGGTAAGCTCCGCGGAACCACCCATGCCTGCAAGTATACATCCAAGCCCGCAGGAAAACGTGATCCGGCACCGATTCGCTTGACCGTCATCTTCTGAGATTTGGTCGCACCTCAATTGAACTGCGGCCGGGCATTGTGAACAGGATGCGTTTGTCCTATTATGACGGGTCTGTAGGAGCGGGCTCTAACCAACCCCGCGCAAACTAACTGTAACTCGTGAAAGATTTCACTGAGAGGAAGGCACTAGCCATGTCCGAGCGCCGAATTATCACGTTGGATGGCAACGAGGCTGCCGCCTCGGTAGCCCATCGCGTCAGCGAAGTTATCGCGATCTACCCGATCACCCCGTCTTCGCCCATGGGCGAGTTTTCGGATGAGTGGTCGGCCATGAACAAGAAGAACATCTGGGGCACCATCCCCCAGGTCACCGAGATGCAGAGCGAAGGCGGGGCGGCCGGCGCTGTCCACGGCGCGCTTCAGGCCGGGGCGCTGGTGACGACATTCACCGCCTCGCAGGGCCTGCTGCTGATGATCCCCAACATGTACAAGATCGCCGGCGAACTGCTGCCGTTTGCGATGCACGTGACGGCCCGCACGCTGGCCGCCCACGGCCTGTCGATCTTCGGCGACCACGGCGATGTCATGGCCTGCCGCCAGACCGGCTTTGCCATGATGTGCTCCAACTCCGTCCAGGAGGTACACGACCTGGCGGCCATCGCCCATGCCAGCACCCTCCGCAGCCGCATTCCGTTCCTCCACTTCTTCGATGGCTTCCGCACATCGCACGAAGTCAGCAAGATCGAACTGCTAAACGATGAGGACCTGCACAAGCTCATCCCCGACGAGACCATCACCGCGATCCGTCAGCGCGCCCTCAGCCCCGATCATCCGGTCATCCGCGGCACCGCCCAGAACCCCGATGTCTTCTTCCAGGCCCGCGAGGCGTGCAACAAGTTCTACGACGCCTGCCCCGGCATCGTCCAGCAGGTGATGGACGAGTTCGCCGCCATCACCGGCCGCAAGTACCACCTCTTCGATTATGTCGGCGACCCGCAGGCCGATCGCGTCATCGTGATGATGGGCAGCGGCGCTGAGGCCGCCCATGAAACCATCGAGTATCTCACGGCGCACGGCGAGAAGGTCGGCCTGCTCAAGGTCCGGCTGTTCCGCCCGTTCAGCATCGAGAGCTTCGTGAAGGCCCTGCCGACGACGGTCAAGACCATCGCCGTTCTCGACCGCACCAAGGAACCGGGCGCGCACGGCGATCCGCTGTACATGGATATCGTAGCCGCGCTGGCCCGGGCGCAGGCGATGGGCATCTCACCCTTCGCCAGACTGCCGCTGGTGGTCTCGGGCCGCTATGCCCTGGCGAGCAAGGAATTCACCCCTGCCATGGTGAAAGCGATCTTCGATGAAATAGCCAAGCCCAAGCCGCGCCAGATGTTCACCATCGGCATCAACGACGATGTCACGCATTTGTCGCTTCCGTATGACGAGAACCTCCACATCGAAGGCAAGGAAGTCGTGCGGGCCGTGTTCTTCGGCCTCGGCGCGGATGGCACCGTGGGCGCCAACAAGAACTCCATCAAGATCATCGGCGAAGAAACCGACAACTACGCCCAGGGCTATTTCGTCTACGACTCCAAGAAATCCGGCGCGATCACCATCTCGCACCTGCGATTTGGCCCGCGGCCGATCCGCTCGACCTACCTGATCAACGCCGCCCAGTTCGTCGCGGCGCACCAGTTCACGTTCCTCGAAAAATACGACGTGCTGGGCTATGCCGCGCCGGGCGCGGTGTTCCTGGTGAACTCGCCTTACGCGGCCGACGCGGCGTGGGACCATTTCCCGCGCGAGGTTCAGGAGCAGATCCTGGCCAAAAAGCTGAAGGTCTACACCATCGACGCATACAAGGTCGCCCGCGAGATGGGCATGGGCGTGCGCATCAACACGATCATGCAGACGTGCTTCTTCGCCATCTCGGGCGTGCTGCCGCGCGAAGAGGCCATTGCCCAGATCAAGAAGGCCATCAAGAAGACCTATGGCAAGAAGGGCGAGGAAGTCGTCAAGAAGAACTTCGCCGCCGTTGACGGCACGCTGGAGCACCTGCACGAGGTCAAGATCGGCGGCAAGGCCGATTCGAAATACGTCATGCCGCCGACCGTGTCGCCGGAAGCCCCCGATTACGTGCGGAACGTCACGGCGATGATCATGGCCAACAAGGGCGATCTGCTGCCCGTCAGCGCCTTTGAGCCGGACGGCACGTTCCCCGTGGGGACGACCAAGTGGGAGAAGCGCAATATCGCCCAGGACATCCCGGTCTGGAACCCGGCCATCTGCATCCAGTGCAACAAGTGCGCCATGGCCTGCCCGCACGCATCCATCCGCGCCAAGGTCTACGAGCCGGGCAAGCTCGCCGGCGCCCGCGACCTTCAAGAGCGCTGACTACAAGGGCCAGGACTTCAAGGGCATGAAGTTCACGATTCAGGTGGCGCCCGAGGATTGCACCGGATGCCGGCTGTGCGTCACGGTCTGCCCGTCGAAGGACAAGACCAATCCCAAGAGCAAGGCCATCAACATGACGCCGCAGCTTTCGCTGCGCGAGAGCGAACGGGCGTGCTGGGACTTCTTCCTCGATCTGCCGCAGGTGGACCGCAGCAAGCTCAAGCTCGACGTCAAGGGCAGCCAGTTCCTCGAGCCGCTCTTTGAGTTCTCCGGCGCCTGCGCCGGCTGCGGCGAGACACCCTATGTCAAGCTGCTCAGCCAGCTCTTCGGCGACCGCTCGGTCATCGCCAACGCCACCGGCTGCTCGTCGATCTATGGCGGCAACCTGCCGACGACGCCATATTGCACGAACGCCGATGGCCGCGGGCCGGCCTGGGCCAACTCGCTCTTCGAAGACAACGCCGAATTCGGCATGGGCATGCGCCTGGCCATCGACAAGCACAACGAGCAGGCGAAAGAACTGCTCAAGCAGCTCGCCGCGCAGATCGGCGAGTCGCTCGTGACCGACCTGGTCAATGCCGACCAGACCAATGAGGCCGGCATCGCCGCGCAGCGCCAGCGCGTCGCCCTACTCAAGACCCGGCTGGCCACCATCAAGACCCCGCAGTCCTCATGGCTGTTGCTCCTGGCCGACTACCTTGTCAAGAAGAGCGTCTGGATTCTCGGCGGCGACGGCTGGGCGTACGACATCGGCTACGGCGGCCTGGACCATGTCCTGGCGTCCGGCCGGAATGTCAACGTGCTGGTCATGGATACCGAGGTCTACTCGAACACCGGCGGCCAGGCGTCCAAGAGCACGCCCATCGGCGCCGCCGCCAAGTTCGCGTCGGCCGGCAAGTCGTCACCCAAGAAGGACCTGGGCCTGATGGCCATCGCCTACGGCAATATCTACGTCGCCAAGGTCGCCTTCGCGGCCAAGGACGTGCAGACCGTCAAGGCCTTCGTCGAGGCCGAGAGCTACGATGGGCCTTCGCTCATCATCGCCTACAGCCACTGCATCGCGCACGGCTACGACCTGGCCATGGGCTCCGAGCAGCAGCGGATCGCCATCGAGAGCGGCTACTGGCCGATCTACCGCTACGATCCGCGCCGCGCCGCGGCCGGCGAGAATCCGCTGCAGCTCGACTGCAACGCGCCCAAGTCGCCGCTGATGGATTTCGTCAAGAACGAAACCCGCTTCCGCATGGTCGAGCAGATGGACAGCGACCGCTTCCAGAAGCTCATGAAATCGGCCCAGGTGCATTCCGACGCCCGCTTCGCCCTCTACGAGCAGATGGCCAAGATGGCCGTCGCCAAGCCCGGCAACGGAAACGGCAACGGCGGCGAGAAGGAGTAGACGAATTGCGGAATGCGGATTGCGAAATGCCAATTTCGCAATCCGCGGCCCGCAGTCCTGAGATTTTGAAATCTGAAATCTGAAATTTGCGTTCGGAAATCCGCAATCCGCATTTCGCAATCCATAACCAGGAGCCCCATGGACCTCTCAACCAACTATCTCGGCCTGCGACTGAGCAATCCCCTGATGCCCGGCGCTTCGCCCCTTGTCGATAACCTCGACAACGTAAAGAAGCTCGAGGACGCCGGCGCGGCGGCCATCGTCATGCACTCGCTCTTCGAAGAGCAGATCATGGGCGAGCAGCTCAACAGCATCTACCACATGGAGATCTACAGCGATTCGGTCTCCGAGGCGCTGTCGTATTTCCCCAGCACGCGCGAGTTCGCCTTCGGCCCTGATGAATACCTGGAGCACATCCGCAAGATCAAGAGGTCGGTGTCGATCCCCGTCATCGCCTCGCTCAACGGCAGCACGCTCGGCGGCTGGACCGAGTACGCCAAGCAGATCGCCCAGGCCGGCGCCGATGCCCTGGAACTCAACGTCTACCACGTCGCCACCGACCCCGTGGAGACGGCCGCCGCCCTTGAGCAGCGCATGCTCGACGTGGCGCGCAACGTCAAGCAGTCGATCTCGATCCCGCTGGCGGTGAAGCTCTCGCCGTTCTTCTCTTCCATCACCAACCTCTGCTGCCAGCTCGACCAGCTCGGCATCGACGGCATCGTGCTGTTCAACCGCTTCTACCAGCCCGACATCGATCTGGAACTGCTGGAAGCCGTGCCCAAGCTCCAGCTCTCCGACCCCAGCGAGCTTCTGCTGCGGCTGCGCTGGCTGGCGATCGTTTCGCCGCACGTGCAGGCCAGCCTCGCGTGCAGCGGCGGCGTTCACAGCGGCCAGGACGCTATCAAGGCGATCATGGCCGGGGCGCGGGCCGTGCAGGTCGTCTCCGCGCTGCTGGAGCATGGCCCGAGATATCTCGGCACCATTCTCAAGCAAATGCAGCAGTGGATGGAAGAGAAGGAATACACGGCCGTGCGCCTGATGCAGGGCAGCATGAGCCTGGTGCGCTGCCCCGATCCGCACGCCTTCGAGCGCGCCAACTACATGCGCGTCCTGCAGAGCTGGCGCGAGCAGACGGCCGGCGCTTGACCTGGCCGGAACCGACAAATCAGCCCGGGCTGTAGAATCCCTGCGGGTTGGAAGCGCGCAGCCGGCGTGCCGCGCTTCTCGTTTTCGGCCGAAGACTCCGCGAGCGTCTTGCCAAGCGAATCCCCTTCTGCGAAAAACCCCGCTCATGCGCCATGCTGTATTGGCCATCAGCCTGTTGTTCTTGTGCGCGGCGGCCGCCCCCACGACCCGCCCTGAGCAGTGGCTGGTCAACGTCACGAATACGCCTCAACAGCCCAAGGCCGGCCAGCCGGTTCGCATCACCGCCTATCTGCGCCCCGGTCTGTCCAAGGTCGCCATCGAATACCAGATCGTCAACCCCGGCAGCTATGTCGAGCTCAAAGACGCGGGCTATGCTGCCAACTGGGCCTCTGTTCCCATGCAGCAGACGGCCAGTACCAAGGACTCCATCGCGTACACCGTTCTCCTGCCGGGTCAACTGCAGAAGCACCGCCGGCTGATCCGGTATCGCATCATTGCCTTTGACGCCACCGCTCAGCGCTGTGCGCCCCCGATCCGGCCCATCCGCCACATAACTTCGCATATTTCGTCTACGACGGCATTCCCGCCTGGCGGGCGGCGATCAATCCCAAGAGCAACGACCCGCGCCTGGCCGCGCCGGCCGTCTTTCCCGCCCAGTTCATGTCGCGGGTGCAGGCTTATCACCTGCTGGGGAAGAAGACCTCGATCGAGAATGCCATCTGGAAGGAGCAGTCCGGCGGCAAGGAATACAAGTACACCGGGACCATCATCTTCGACGGCGTCGTCTACGACCACATCCGATACCGCGCGCGCGGCGGCACTTGGCGCTATGCCCTCGGCAAGAACATGTGGAAGTTCGACTTTGGCCCCAGCGGCAAGGCGCTCGACGCCAAGGATGATTTCGGCCGAAGCTACGCCCACGCCTGGAAGAAGCTCAACCTGCGCTCGCTCATCGACCAGGGGCAGTACGGCCGGCGCGGCGAGCAGGGCATGTGCGAGACGCTTGGTTTCCGGCTCTTCACTCTCGCCGGCGTGCCGGCCCCCAACACGTTCTGGCTGCAACTGCGCATCATCGACGAGGCCGACGAGGGCCCGCCCGACCAGTACCAAGGCGATTTCTGGGGCCTTTACCTGGCCATTGAGAACGAAGACGGGCGATTCCTCAAGTCGCATGGCCTGCCCGACGGCAACCTCTTCAAGATGGCCGGCGGCGGCGGAGAACTCAGCCACCAGGGGCCCGACCAGCCCAAGGACAAATCCGACCTGAACAAGTTCATGGCGGACTACGGCGGCAACCAAACCGACGAGTGGTGGCAAAAGAACCTGGACCTTCCGACCTACTACAGCTATCGCGCCGTGCTGGAGTGCATTCACCACTACGACATCGGCGAAGGCAAGAACTACGACTACTACCGCAACCCCAGGACGGGCCAGTGGACGGTCATCCCCTGGGACATCGACCTGACCTGGGCCGACCACATGTACGGCAACGGCGAGGAACCCTTCAAGTCGCGAGTCCTGACCCGGCCCGCCTTTCAGGTCGAATACCAGAACCGCCTGCGGGAGATTCGCAACCTGCTGTTCAACGCCGAGCAGGTCGGGGCCATGATCGACGAGTACGCTCCGATGATCGGCGAGCCGCTGGGCGGCCCATCGCCCGCCGAGGCCGATCGCCGCAAGTGGGATTTTCATCCCGCGATGGCCATCGGCGGCAACGCCGGCCAGGGCCTGTTCTATCAAGCGGCCGCCAACAAGAGCTTCCCGGGCATGGTGCAGCTCATGCGCGACTACGTCATCTCCCGCGGAACCTGGGTCGATTCCACGCTGCTCAACGATCCGGCGATCCCCGCCACGCCGACTGCAACCTATGTGGCCGCCATGTCTTATCGCGCCGACGCCTTGCGTTTCAAAGCATCGCCATACAAAGGCCAGAACCCTTTTGCCGCGGCGCGGTGGCGCATCGCCGAGATCACGCCCGACAATGCGCATCGGACCAACCAGCGCATTCCCCGCCTCTACGAGATCACCCCGACCTGGGAAGGCGAGGAGATTCGCAACCCCGCCGCGGAGGTCACGATCCCTGCCTCCGCCGTCAAACCTGGCCGCACCTACCGCGTCCGCGTGCGCATGAAAGACACGACCGGCCGATGGAGTCACTGGTCGGCGCCCGTTCCAGTTTGTCGCCACCTCAAAATGACCGGGCGCCTATCCACGCGGAGTTGGGCGCGCACCCGCATGCGGTTCATCGAACCGCCGCCGAATCGAGGTGTTGGCGGCTTCGGTCACGCTTGAGAGTCGGAGCGAGCAAGGACCTCGTTCGGCAGCGTTTCCGACGATCGTAGCGATTTCGACGATTCTTCTTGGCTTTGGCCGAATTTCACGTATATTTAACAATGGCTTGGAATAGCTGCGCGGGCTGAGGGTGTCGTCTGGACCCGCCCGCTGGCATCTGCGCATCTCTAGACTTGAGGGAACTCGGCCTCTCTTTCTTCTTTCTTGTCCGTCATCACCGATCGCTATGGCTGGCTCAAGGACAATGGCACGATTGCGGAGGCTGCTTGCCCGGTGGAGCCCGCAGCGGAGGCGGGCTCTCTCGTCGCCGGCAATCGAGCCGCTGGAGATGCGGCGGTTGCTGACGGCGATGGAGCCGATCATCAACGAGTTCATGGCCAAGAACCAGACGGGGCTGACGGACAAGTACGGCGACCATTCGGACTGGATTGAGATTGCGAATCCGAATCCGGCGACGAGCGTCAATCTGGGGGGTTATCACCTGAAGTATGACGATGGGACACCGGCGGATTGGGTTTTCCCGAACCCGACGAACGTGGCGGGGAACGGCTTCGTGGTCGTGTTCGCGTCGGGGAAGAACACGGTCTATCTGGGGGAGATGCACACGAATTTCGTGCTCAACGCCGGCGGAGCGACGTTGCAGTTGGTGAAGCCGGATAACACGACTGTCGTGTCGCAATACGCGCCGTATCCCGAGCAGTTGGCGGACATATCCTATGGCCTGGGGCCGTGGAGCAGCGCGGCGACGACGATGACCACGACCGGCGACGATGCCGAGATGCTGATTCCGACCAGCTCGAACCCGGGCACGACGGCATGGACGAGCAGCACATTCGACAACTCGTCCTGGCCGCCGGCGGCGACGGGGATCGGGTTTGACCGCCCGACGAATCAGACGTTGCCCGGCGAAGTTGAGCCGAACGATACGTGGTCGACCGCCAACGTCGCCGATTACAACTTCGCGACGTACACAGGCAACTTGTATCAGATGTCGATCCTGGGCAACTTCGGGACTTCGGAGGACTGGTTCAAGATCGGCAATCTGCAGGCGGGGGACAGGATCACGATCAGCGACGCCACGACGGTCAGCAGCCCGGCGCGCTGGACCACATGGCGGTGGAGTTGTACCGGACCAACGGGAACGTCAACAACCCGACGCTGATGGCCAGCGATCCGAACCCCCGTAGCGGGACTGACGCGTTGATCTACCAGTTTACGATACCCGCGGGCACGGCGGATGATACGTATTACGTGCATGCGAAGAACCCCGGCGTCCCCAGCGGCAACGCGCACCCATATCGAGTCGGCATCTGGCTGGAGGACAACACGCTTCCGAGGCCCACGACAGGCAGCATCTACAACGGCGGCAATGAGCTGGAATCGAACAACACCGCGGCGACAGCCAACGACTTTTCGACGAGTTGGCGCGCAGTGCAGTATCAGTCGCACACGACGGCCGCGATTTCGCCGGCGAACAACGCCGACTTCTTCCGGTACAAGTTCACCAGCGGCGACCTGGTGACGGTCGGTCTCCACACGACGTCGAGCGTGGACCTGAAGGCCACGTTGTACGATTCGACCGGAACGAAGGTGATCGCGGCGGACGACGGGACGAGTTTCGACCCCATCCACGATGCCTCGGTCTATGCCTTCGTCATCCCGAGCACGGGGTACTACTACGTGACGGCGGAGGGCAGCAACAGCAGCACCTCCGGCACCTATGCGGCGGACGTGTATCTCTCCAGCAACACCATTCCACCCGGGACCGGCACGGCCAACTATGGCGCGCTGATCAGCACCGATGTGTACGATGTGATGCACGGCGTCAACTCGTCGGCGTACCTCCGGATTCCGTTCAACGTGGCCGATCCGAGCGCCCTCACGTCGCTGATATTGAAGATGAAATACGACGACGGGTTCGTGGCGTATCTCAACGGCGTGCAGGTGGCGAGCCGCAACGCGCCGGCGACGTCGGCCTGGAACTCGCAGGCGACCGCGGAGCACCCTGTGGCACAGGCGCTGGTGTACGAGAGCATCGATATCACGGCCTATGTCAGCGCGCTGCAGCCGGGCGCCAACGTGCTGGCGATCCAGGGGATGAACCTGACGGCCAGCGACAGCGACTTCCTGATCCTGCCCGATTTGAGCGGCACGACGGTGACGCTGGGGACACCGCAGTATTTCACCGCGCGACGCCCAGCGCCATGAACGTCGCCGGGTCGCTGGGACTGGTGGCCGACACCAAGATCAGCATCGACCGGGGCTTCTTCGACGCCCCTTTTGACGTGACGATCACGACCGCCACGCCAGGGCGCAAATCCGCTACACCACGGACGGACGGATACCAACGGCCACGACGGGCAATGTCTACACCGGGCCGATTCACATCACGACGACCACGACTCTGCGCCTGCGGCGTTCCTTGCGGGATACGTTCCCAGCCTGCCGGATACGGAGACGTATGTCTTCCTGCACGACGTAATCCATCAGAGCAACAGCCCCTCCGGCTTTCCGACGCAATGGATCGACCAGAGCGGAAACGTCGCCCCGGCGCCGGGCGACTCGGCTCAGGCCGGCGCAGGGCGCGGACTACGAGATGGATTCGCAGATTGTCAGCGATCCGACGTACAGCCAGGAGATCATTGATGACCTCAGGTCGCTGCCGACGATGTCGCTGGTGATGAACGTGGACGACTTGTTCGGCAACGGGCCCAGCGGCACCAACGGCATCAAGGGGATCTATACGAATCCGACGGCCGTGGATGCCAACAGCGCGACGACGAAACTCTGGGAGAGAGCGGCCTCGCTGGAACTGATGAACCCCGAAGGGGGTGGCGGGTTCCAGATCAATGCATTGGCCCACATTCACGGTGGCGGCAGCCGCTACGCGTATAAGACGCCCAAGCATTCGTTCACGATTTCGTTCGATGACCCCAACGACGGCAACCTGAATTATCCCCTGTTCGGACCGGATGCCGCCAGCAATTTTGACACGCTGGTGCTGAACGCCCGCTACAACAACACCTGGCTGCACATGGACGGCACGCAGCGCGGGCATGGCACCTATATCCAGGACCAGTGGAACGTCGACACGCAGCTCGCCATGGGCGATCTGGCGCGGCACGAGACCTACGTCAATCTCTATATCAACGGCCTCTACTGGGGCGTCTACAACGCCAGCGAGATGCCCGGCGCCTCGTTCGCGGCCAGTTACCTCGGCGGCAATAAGGACGACTACGACGCCATCAAGATGTCGGACAACGGCGGGTTGCATGCCGCCGATGGCAACATGACCGCCTGGAACACGATGTTTTCCATGGCGCAGGCGGGGCTGGGGTCGGATGCCGCCTATCAGGCCTTCGGTAAGTTCCTGGATATCCCGGACTTCGTTCAACTACATGATCCTGAAATACTACGGATCGGATGGAGACTGGGACCAGCACAACTGGGTCGCAATCCGCCAGTCGCGGCTCGATGGCGTGGCCAACGACAACATGGGCGGCTTCAAGTTCGTGAACTGGGACAACGAGCGGACGCTGGAGGGCGTGAGCGACTTCAACTGGGGAACGGGCAGCTACGGCACGCTCAGTTATGTTCCCAGCTATCTCTTCCAGAGACTCCGGGACAACGCCCAGTTCCGGCAGCTTTGGGCGGATCGCGTTCACAAATTCTTCTTCAACAACGGTGCGCTGACGCCGTCGGCGGCCGCGTCGCTCTACAAGCAGGAGATGGACAAGGTGGACAGCGCGCTGGTGGCCGAATCAGCGCGATGGGGCGATTATCGGCGCGACGTTTCCGTGAGCTACCCGGCCACCACGCTCTACACGCGGGAGAACACCGCCCTCCCCGAGGACAGCCGGCTCCTGACGCAATATTTCCCGTTCCGGACGGGCACGGTGCTGCAGACGTACAGGAACAACAACCTCTACCCCAACGTCGATGCGCCGGAGCCCAGCCAGTTCGGCGGCGTGGTCGCAACGGGATTCCCGCTGACCCTGACCAACCCGAGCGCCGGGATCCTCTATTACACGCTGAATGGCACCGATCCGCTGCTGTGGCAGAGCGGCACGCCGACGCTGTCGCCCTCGGCGCTGACCTACGCCGGCCCCGTCACGCTCAGCGGCAGCCCCCACCTCATCGCGCGCGTCCTGAAGAACGGCGTCTGGAGCGCGCTGACCGAGACGCAGTTCTACTGCGATGCCCCTCCGGCGCTGCGGATTACGGAGGTGATGTACCATCCGCTCAAACCAACCGGCAGCGGCTACAAGACCGACGATTTCCAGTTCATCGAGTTTCAGAATACCGGCGCCAGCGCTGGATCCCGCCGGCATCGTGGTTCGCGGCGTCGGCGACTTCGTATTCGCCACCATGTCACCGCCTTTGCGCACCGGGGAGCGCGTGGTGATCGTGGCCAATCAGGCCGCTTTCCAGTCGCTCTACGGGACGTCGATCCGGACCGCCGGCGTGTTCAGCGGGCAACTCGCCCACGGCGGCGAGAAGATTCACGTCGATACCGCCGCGGGGCAGGAGATCGAGGAGTTCTCATACCAGGACGGGTGGTATCCGTCAACCGACGGCAACGGCTATTCGCTGGTGGCGCTCGATCCCAATGCGGATCAGGACACGCTGAGCGGCAAGGACGGCTGGCGCGCGAGTCAACAGCGGGGCGGGAACCCCGGCGCCGCCGACGTGGGCCTGTTGAACAATAACTCGGTGGTCATCAACGAGGTGATGACCAACCCGACTTCGGGCACCCCGTGGATCGAGTTGGCCAACACCACCTCCGCCGACATCGACGTCAGTGGCTGGTTCCTGAGCGATTCCAGCGCGACGACGGCCGACCTGATGAAGTGGGCCCTGCCGGCGGGAACGATCGTGCCGCAGGGCGGGTTTGTGACATTCACGCAGCCGGCGGATTTCGGGGGCGCGTTCACATTGTCGGCCGCCAACGGAGGGAAGTTGTACCTGTCCTCGTCGGACGGCGCGGGCGGAGTTGGCGGCTATCGCGATTCCGTGAACTTCACGGCATCGGATCCCGGCGTGAGTTTCGGGCGCTACGTCAAACCGACAGGCGATGCCGACTTCACGGCCATGAGCCCCACGCTCGGCGCGTCCAATGGCCCGCCACTGGTCGGGCCCATCGTGATCAACGAGATCATGTACCACCCCCGCAACGGCGGCGATGAGTTCATCGAACTCAAGAACATCAGCGGCAGCGCGGTCTCTTTGAACGACGGCGTGAGTGCATGGAAATTCACGGATGGGATCGACTTCGCGTTCCCCGCCGGAGCTTCCATCGCTGCTGGCGGATTGGCGCTGGTGGTGCCCAACAGCCCCGCGACGTTCCGCTCAGTACATGGGATCATCGCGTCGGTGCCGATTTTTGGTCCCTACAGCAAGGTGCTCAACGACGGTGGCGAAACGCTGGAGCTCAGCAAGCCCGGCCCCGGCGGCCCGGCCGCTCCGTACGTGGTTGTGGACCATGTGAATTACGACACCAACGGGAACTGGACTGTCCAGGCCGATGGTAACGGCTCCAGCCTGCAGCGGCGGGTGCCCGGCGCCTACGGCAACATCGGGACCAACTGGATGGCCAGCCGCGCCGGCGGGACACCGGGTCAGGAAAACGTGGAGGCCCTGGCCCCGGTGATCACGGCCAACCCCGCCTCGGGCACGATCATCCAGGGCGGCGTGCTGCGTGTCGCCGGCTCGTTCGCCGATGCGGATGCGGGGGATAGTTGGACGGCGACGGTGGACTGGGGCGATGGCCTTCCTCTGGCGGCAACGCTCAACGCCGACAAGACTTTCACGCTCAGCCACAATTTCGCGAGAAATGGCGACTACAACGTCCTCTTCACGATCACCGATAGCCAGGGGCTGCGTGGGACAGCGTCGTGGCAGGTGGCGGCCACGGCCACGGGCCGGCCCGCGCCCACCGCGAGCATGAGCGGCCCCGCTGCCGCCACCGAAGGCGGCAGCGGCCTGTCGCTCAGTTTCTCCGGTCAGGCGGACCTGGCGGCCGGCAATCAGAGCACCATCGCCTATTACTACTCCTACGACTTCAACAACGACGGGGTGTTTGAAGTTCTCAACAGCGCCAGCGCATCGGCCGCCATTCCCGGATCGTATTTCGACGGTCCGGGCACGCAGTTGATGCTCGGCCGGGTGGCCGACGCCTATGGCGGCTTCGCGCAGTTCACTGCGAACATCACGGTTGCCAGCGTCGCTCCCACGGCGACGATCAGCAACAACGGTCCGGTCAACGAAGGCTCCGCCGTCACAGTCGGCCTCGCCAACGCCTACGATCCCAGCAGCGCAGACACCAAGGCCGGTTTTCACTACAGCTTCGCCCAGAGCACGCTGAACCTGGCGACAACGTACGCGGCGGCCGGGACTTCCTCCAGCGCCCCGTTCACGTTCGGCGTCAACGGGACCTACACGGTGTACGCCCGGATATTTGACAAGGACAGCGCCTACACCCAGTACAGCACCACCATCACGGTGAACAACGTCGCGCCGACGGTCGCCGCCGGCCCGGATATCAGCGTGCCGCTGGGCCTCTTCCAGGCATCGGGCTCGTTTTCGGACCCGGGTCTGGAGACGTGGACGGCCAACGTGGATTATGGAGATGGCAAAGGACCGCTGCCTTTGATTCCCAACGCGGACAAAACGCTTAGCCTGAGCACGACGTATACGTCGCCGGGGACCTATACCGTCACCCTGACGGTCAACGACGGCCACGGCGGGATCGGCGCTGACGCCCTGGTCGTCACCGTGCAGCCGCGTGTTCGGATTACGGGCGCGGGACAGGAATACACGCTGGCGCGCGATGCCGGCGGCGCCTTGGCGCTGATCACCGGCCCTGGCGGCGCACCCGCCTACACCATGCCTCTTGCGTCAACCAGCACACTGGTCTTCGAAGGGGCTGCGGCCAGCACTCTCAGCGTCGATTTCACCGCGGGATCGCCGATTCCCGCTGGCGGCGTCAGCTTCAGCGGCGGCAACCCGGGCAATGTCCTGCATCTCATCGCTCCGACCGGCGGCGTTCTTCTTGATGGCGCGGGGGTCCTCGTCGGCACGGCACGCATCAGCACCGCCAATGTGGGCCAACTCGATCTCGACGGCGGCGGCGCCACCAGCAGCCTGGTGTTCGCCGCGGCGCCGGCCGTCGCGGACGTCCTGATCTCCAGCGGGCATCTGCAGTGGTCGTCCGCATCTCCGACGATCACGGCCGCCGTGGACCTCACGGTCGAGGGCGCATCGACCGTCAACATTGCCACTTCCGCGCGGCTGGCATCCGCCACGATTGATGGCAGTTCGGCCCAGGTGAAGCTGACTGGCGGGGCCGGCGAGTTTGTGCGGGCACGGAGCGTGTCCATTCTCGACAACGGGTTGCTGGATCTGGCGACGGGCGACTTGATCGTGGACAGCAGCTCTCTTGGCAAATGGGACAAGCTGACCGAGCTGAACGGGTGGATCGCCACGGGCCGGAGCGGCGGCACGTGGAGCGGCCGCGGCATCACCAGCAGCAGCGCGGCGGGCGATCTGTCCGGCGTCACCGGGCTCGCGGCCATCGTCAACGAGGTGGCGCCGCTGGTGCCGGTGCGGACCGAACTGGACGGCCAGTCATTGGGGCCCGACGATATCGTTGTCAAGTACACCTGCAACGGCGATGCCAACCTCGATGGATTGGTCAACGCCGACGATTATTTCCAGATCGACCAGGGCTATCGGCTGCAGGGCGATCCGTCATTCCGTGGCTATTTCCACGGCGACTTCGATTACGGCGGGTCGATCACGGCCGATGACTATTACCTGATCGACCGCGCGTTTGTGCACAGGCCGGCCTGTTGGCTGCCGGGGTCGAACCAGCCCCGGAGGCTTTGGCTAGGGCCACGCCGGTGAGACAGGCCGCGCCTCCAAGACCAGCGGTTCCGTTCGCTAACGCCAAGGTGATTCAGTCGGCCGCATCTCCAGGCGGTGCGGCCGCATCAATCTGGGGCACGCGCCCTATCGCCGCCGAGGAACCCGCCACCGACTTGATCCTCGATGTCAGCCCGACGCGAAACGTCTGGATGGCAGAGTGACCATTAAAGCGATACGGCGTATGAGGCCGTGGCCGACAAGAGCTTTACCGCAGCTCATGCTCCTGGAGATACACCAGGAGCTTTTTCGCATCCTCGCCCATCACGCTCATCTCGGTGCCATCCGAGAGTTTGACGTTGATCAGGCTCGCATCATGCCCGACATCCGCGGCGACGATCTGGTCAACGTTGACATAGGGCTGCCGCTGGTCACCGAAGCACTGTTTGGACTGTGCCTTGACAAACATGCTTCCCTGCCTTTCCAAAAGCCCTACAATCTGGAACTTACGACATGCGCGATTATTGTACACGGCAACCCTGAGGTTTGACCATGGCCAAGCTCATAATTGTCGCCTGGGCGGGTTTCCTGGCCTGCTTGCTGTCGGCCGCGGGCGCACCGGCATGCACCATTCCGGTGTTCCGCTATGCGCTGGAACGGTGGCCGGTCGATCCGTATGAACTGCTGATATTTCACCAGGGGCCGCTCGGCAAGGCCCAGCAGGCCACGGTCGATGCGCTGAAGAAAGCCTCGGAATCGCCAGAGGTTATGGCGAATTTCACCGTGAACGCCGTGGATGTGGCGGCCAAGATGGACGAGACCGCGGCAGGAGTTTGGAGCACCCGAAAGACGGCGGTGCTGCCGTATGTGGTGCTGAGATATCCGGATACGCCGGCCGATGCGCCGGTGGCGTGGGAGGGACCGCTTTCCAGCCCGCAGCTCAAGTCCTTGATCGACTCGCCCGCTCGCCGCAAGCTCGCCTCGCGCCTGCTCAAGGGAGAGTCGGTGGTGTGGATCATCATCGAAAGCGGGCGTAAGGAAGCGGACGATGCGGTCGCCGCGCTTCTCAAGAAAGAACTGGCGAGGTTGGAGAAGGTGCTGGAACTGCCCAAAGTCGATCCGGACGATCCCGATGTTCAGGGGCCGGCGCTTCGCTCGCCTCTGCCGCTGAAACTGATTTTGTCGCAGATGTCCATCTCTCGTACCGATGAGAAGGAGAAGCTCTTCATCGCGATGCTGACGAATACGCAGAAGGCGCTGCCGGCCGACAAACCGGTTGTGGTGCCAGTTTTTGGCCGGGGGAGGGCGCTGGGCGTGCTGAGCGGCAAGGACATCTGTGCCGAGGCCATCGGCAGCGCCGGGGCCTTCCTCACGGGCGCCTGCTCCTGCCAGGTCAAGGAGATGAACCCGGGCGTCAACCTGCTGCTGGCGGCCGACTGGGAGGCGCTGCTGGACGATGCCAAGTGCAAGGAGCCGAAGATCCCTGAGATCCCCATCGGGCAATGATCTACCGTCGCGTCAATGGCGTGTGGCTGTCGTTTCTGGCATCGGTGCTGGTGCTGGGGACTCTGGTTGCGCTATTGGCTTGGCCGGGCCCGGCCGGCGGCGAGGGGCAGGGCACGCCGATCTTCCTCTACTGCGCCGCGGGCATTCGCCGGCCGGTGGAGAAGATCGCGCGGGAATATGAGGTGCAGTACGGCGTGCCGGTGCAGGTGCGATATCAAGGCTCGGCGACGATTCTCGACGAAGCCGACCGCAGCAAGGCGGGCGATCTGTTTCTTCCCGCCGACAACAGCTATCTCAAGGATGCGCATCGGCGCAACATGATCGACGAGGTCATCCCCATCGCGAAAATGCGGCCGGTGCTGGGCGTTCGCAAAGGCAATCCCAAGGGTATCCACAGCTTGGAGGACCTGCTGGCGAGCGATGCCCGCATGTCCCAGGCCGATCCGGATGCGGCGGCCATCGGCAAGGTTGCCCGCGAGATCCTCACGCGCGCGGGCAGTGGGAGGCGGTCAGGAAACACGTGGCGGTAAACAAGGTCACCGTGAACGATGTCGCCAACGACATCAAGGTCGGCACGGTCGATGCGGGCTTTGTCTGGGACGCCCTGGTGCGCCGAATGCCGGCGCTGGAAGCGGTTCAGTTGAAGGAATTCGAGGGTGTCGCGGCGAGCATTCCCATTGCCGTGCTCAAGAGCAGCAAGCAGCCGACGGCCGCCCTGCGCTTCGCGCGATACCTCGCGGCCAGCGACAAGGGTATGCGATATTTCGCGGCGGAATTCTTCGAGCCTGTCGAAGGCGATGAATGGGCGTTCACGCCCGAGCTGTACCTGTTCAGCGGCGCCATGCTCCGGCCCGCGATCGAGCAGACGCTGCGCAATTTTGAGAAGCGCGAAGGCGTGAGGATCTCGCGCATCTACAACGGCTGCGGCATTCTGGTGGGCCAGATCAAGCAGGGCGAGCGCCCGGATGCGTATTTCTCATGCAACCGCTCGTTCATGGACAAGGTCACCGACCTGTTCCTCACGCCGGTCAACATCTCCGCTAACCGCATCATGATCGTGGTGAGAAAAGGTAACCCGCTTGGCATCACAACCCTTCAGGACCTCGGCAAACCCGGCCTGCGCGTCGGCGTCGGCAATGAGCAGCAGTCGGTCCTCGGCGCGATGACCAGGGACCTGCTGACCGAAGCCGGCTGCTATGACATTGTTACTAAGAACGTGAAGGCGCGATTCCCGACTGGCGATTTGCTCATCACCGAGCTTCGCGCTGCGCGCTGGATGCGGTGCTCGCGTATATCAGCAATGCGGCCGCCGCGGGCAATCTTCAGACGGTTGATCTGGACTTCCGCGCTGCGCACACGGTCCAGCCGTATGCCGTGGGGCGCGAGTCAAAGTCCAAGCAGCTTGCCGGCCGGCTTCTCGACGCGATCCGCTCCGCCGAGTCGAAGAAGCGATTCGAGGGCGTCGGCTTCCGATGGCTGGTGCCGGGGGAGGATCGATGACCCAACCGCGCCACTCCCATTGCAGCATGCCCGCCGGGCCGGCTCGGACCGGCTCTTCTATGCAGCGCTCGGCATCATCGGCGGGCTCTACGTGCTGTTCATTGTCGCGATGGTCGGGGCCGATTTGGCGTACACGTCGCGGTATCACCTGCTGGCCGCACTGGCCAGCGAGGATATCCGCTACTCCATCAAACTCAGCCTGATCTCGTGCAGCATCACGGCGATCCTGTCGCTGTGGGTGGCTGTGCCTCTGGGGTATCTCATGTCGCGCGGGGCGATATTCGGGCGGGAAACGGACGGCGACGCGCGGCGCACGAATCCGGCGGTCTGCGCTCTGGCTTACGAAGGTGTTCGTCGACGCCATCCTCGACATTCCCATTGTGCTCCCGCCGCTGGTCATCGGGCTGAGCCTGCTCATTCTCTGCAAGCCTATCCAGATAACGCTTCCGCCGATGTCGCTCAAGATGGCCGGGATCATCGCGTGGGGCGTCGTCCCTGTAGCCGGCGCGGTGATCCTGGCGCTGATTGTGCAGAGTGCGCTGCGAGCTGGCGGGGTGGCGTCGCACACGGTGATCTGGCGCCGGCGCGTGATCTACGCCGCCGCGTGGGCGGCATCGCTGGCTGGCGGGCTTTGGCTGTTCTGGCGCACGCACGGCAGCGAATACCTTCGTGATGCGCTGATCCATGGCGGCCGCACCGGCATTGCCTACACGGCCGGCAGCGTCATCATTGCCCAATTCGCGGTGGCCTGCGCCTTCGCAGTGCGGACGATGAAAGTGACCTTCGACCAGATCAGCCCGCGCAGCGAGCAGGTGGCCATGACGCTGGGCTGCACGCGCAACGAGGCGTTCTGGATGGTGGTGCTTCCCGAGGCCCGGCGCGGCATGCTGGCGGCCGGCACGCTGGCCTGGGCGCGGGCGTTGGGCGAATTCGGGCCGATCCTCGTCTTCGCCGGCGCCACGCGCCGCCGCACCGAGGTGCTGTCCACCAGCGTTTTTTTGGAGTTGACCATCGGAAAGCTGGAGGCCGCCATCGCCGTATCGCTGCTGATGATCATCGCGGCCGTGCTGGTGCTGATTCTCGTGCGGCTCTCGGGGGCCGAATCGAGCATGGGGAGGGGCGTGGCATGATCCGCGTGAGCGATCTGAGCGTCTATGCCGGCGATTTCTCGCTGCGCGACGTGAGCTTCTCCGTGGGCGGTGGCGCGTACGCCGTACTGATGGGCCGCACCGGCACGGGGAAGACCACGCTGCTGGAGTGCATCTGCGGGCTGAAGAAACTCGAATCCGGGCGGGTCATTCTCACGCAGCGGGACGTAACCGACTTCGCGCCCGGCAACCGCGGCGTGGGTTATGTCCCGCAGGACCGGGCGCTCTTCAGCACGATGACGGTCGGCGACAACCTCGCCTTTTCGCTTCACGTGCGCAAACAGAGCATTGCCGAGATCAGCAGCCGCGTCTGCGAACTGGCCGACCTGCTGGGGATTCGCCATCTGCTCGCCCGCCATCCGGCCGGCCTGAGCGGCGGCGAGGCGCAGCGCGTGGCGCTGGGCCGGGCCCTGGCCAGCCGGCCGGGCGTGCTGCTGCTGGATGAGCCGCTCAGCGCGCTGGACGATCAGACGCGCGAAGAGATGTACGATCTGCTGCGCTCCGTCCGCCGCCACACCGGCGTGACGACGTTGCACGTGACCCACAACCTCGCCGAGGCGCGGCGCCTTGCCGACTGCGTGCTGGTGCTGGAAAATGGCGCCATCCGCGAGGCCGAGGTCGATGAACTGGTCAGTCGTTCGTAGTGCGGGCTTTAGCCCGTATCCTTCACCATGCAGATCAAGGTTGAATATCACGCGCAGGTGAAATCGGCCGCGGGTATCGCCGCCGAGGAAATCGCCATCGCGCCGTCATCCGATGTCTCCGCTGTTCTGTCGCAACTGGCGCAGACACACGGCGAGGCGCTACGCAGCATGCTCTTCACCAGTGATGGCCGGCCACATCCGGCGATCCTGCTGTTTGTAGGAGATGAGCAGGCGCGGCCGGATCGAAGCCTGCGCGAGGGAGATGTGCTGACGATCATGTCGCCGGTGGCGGGAGGATGAGCCTGTGGCAATCGGCAGAGTCGAGGGTAGAATATTGCGAGGTGATCGATGCCTTTTGAGCGAAACACAGCGTTTGCCGATGATCCGGTTGAGGTGTATGGCAAGTATCACTTGACCTTTCATAGCGAGACCGGGCAGGTCGTCGCGCATCTGTTCGTGCAGAATGGCCAGCTCGTCGCCCACGTCAACTTTCCCACGGGCCTGAAGCCGGACGAGGTCACCGATCGGTATTGGAGTGTGCTGGAGAAGTACGCCGAAGCTCACGGATTCAAGGGGAAACTGAGAGTCCTCCTTGCGGACAGGTGAGGATGGTCCGGGTTCGCATCACCATTCACTTGCCGTATCTGCTGGTACTTCCCGCGGGCGAGTACCCCACTCCTGCGGAGGGCGGATCCGTCCATTTGTCTGAGATCGCTGTTGAGACGCAAGCGGCCCGTACCATTGCCTTCGGCCTGTTCCCTACGTCGGCCGATCCGGAAGCCGACGACACGACGAAGCTCCGTGTCAGCGAGAGCACCCGGCTGCTGCGCCGCGTGAATCATCTGCTCCGCTGGTATCGTGTAACTACCGGCGAGGCCGAGGTGTTGGAACTGACGCGAG
This sequence comes from uncultured Phycisphaerales bacterium, assembly GCA_963836515.1. Taxonomy (GTDB): domain Bacteria; phylum Planctomycetota; class Phycisphaerae; order Tepidisphaerales; family Tepidisphaeraceae; genus CAWIJX01. The sequence goes on along the minus strand of CAWIJX010000003.1, from coordinate 627,022 downwards.
CCCAGGTCAGTCCTTTCAGGTTCACCATTGACGACACCGACGAACCGTGGGGGACCAAGGCGCTCCTGGAATACGAGGCCTCTGCGCCACAGCGGCCGCCCAGTGAAAGTCTCGCGACGTTCGGAGCCGCGCTTCGTGCAGGCTTGGCGGGCAGAAGCGATCCCGAGGTCGCTCAACTGAACCTTCTCGATGCCGACCATGCTCTGAACACCGGCCGATTCCGTGAGGCGGTGCTGCTGTCCTGGGGAGCGATCGACTCAACGTTCGTGCGCAAGTTCAAACAGATGGTGGATGCCCAGCTCGCGACCGAGTGGTCCGAGGCGAGGGAGTTCCTCAAAGGCCTGGATTTCGGGCTGCGCCACAAGATGACGACCGGCCTGCGCCTGCTGGGCGGGCGATCGCTCTTTCACGAGCCCAACGACTTCTGGCGTCAGCTCTCCGCGAGCTATGACTGCCGAAACAAGATCATCCACGAGGGGCACGTTGCCCACGAGGATGATGCGAAGCTGGCAATCAGCGTGGCTCGGCGCGTTGTGCAGATCGTTGCTGACCTCAGTGCGAAGCACACTGTTTGATGAATTCGCGAGCACATTGGAGGTGGTCCGCCATGCAGTCTCAAACCACCGGTTTCCGGCGATTCGTGCCATGGCTGTTGGCTGCCCTTCTCGTGCTTGCGGCCCTCGTGGCCGCCGCGTTCTGGCTTCGCGGGAGCTTTGAGAAACACTGGAACGTGCCGCACGCGATCTACTCCACTGCCAGTTTCGTCGACATATACCACGTGCATAAGGAGAGGACTGGCAAGTGGCCCGAGCCGGGCATGTACGTGGCGAAAGAGGTCGAATTCGTCTGCTCCTATCGCAAGAACGGTGAGCGCGTTGATGTCTTCAACTTCGGCGGGGGCCAATACGCGCTGATGTACGTTCGTGAGCGATCTCTGGAAATGCATCCGATTCGCGATTTCCGACCGCCCGCCGGAACTCAATAAGCGCGATCCTGCGCCTCCGCCTCACCTCTCCATCATCTGCGCCACCTTCGCCCGGAACTGCCGCAATTCCTGCTCCTGCTCGGGACTGAACGATCCCGCGCCTGGGCGTACGTGTCCATCCACGTCACCAGCCGCTCATAGTTGTCGCCGCTGAGCTGCACCTTGTAGTGTCCATCCTTCTTCTCAAGCAGCATCAACAAAGCGCTGGTGTGGGATGGCCCCGCGTGCGGTATTGATCGGCCCTCATCGTGTGGCCGTTTCACCGTGTCCGACAGGCTCGGTTTGCCATAATTGACCATGTTTTCCCACGCCTTTTCGGCCGTCAGCGCGAGCTTGGCCGCCCCGGGGTCGGGGCCATCGGCGCGATGGCATGCCGTGCAATGCTTATCCAGCACCGGCTGCACGAGTTCATCGAAGCGTAGTGGCCAGGAGCCGCTTGGCGACGGCGTGAGCTTCGATGGCGCGCGCCTCGACGCCATAGAAAGCTCGCGCGATGGCGGCGTGCGCGTCCGGCTCTCGTGGCATCCGATGCAGGAGAGTGTTTGGCCCGGTTGAACGTAGGTGAGGCTGCGCATCGTCTGCACGGCCCGGCCGCGGTCGTCGAGCGCCTGGAAGAAGACGGCCACGCCAGACGGAACGCGGAAATGCGCTGAGCCATCCGCCTCCACCGGCACGCTCCCCAGCACGCACTTGCCGGGGTCTTCCGTCGTCACGCCGATGAGCGGCTGGTTCATGTCCGGCTGGGTCTTGGCCGGCATGCCGACGATCCGCAGCCGCTTGATCGATCCCCGAGTTACGCCATCGAGCCCGTCGTAGATATTCTGCAGGAAGAACGTGCCTTCTTGCGGGCCATCAAAATCGACCGTCGATGCGACCACCGGCGGGCGGGTTCGCTGCGCAACGGAATTGGGTACATGCTGGAAATGTCCGGGCCGCGATGGATCAGCTCCAGGTTGCCGAATCGGTCGTAGAGATAGATGCCGACGCCATTGGTGGCATTCTTGCCGCCTTCGCTGTTCAGGCCGATGGGGCTCCAGCCGGTCAGGTAATAGTCTTCCGAGATCGGCCAGGGATTCACGTAGTAGGTGATCGGCCAGCCTTCGGTCTCGGGGAAGCAGACTTCCGGCGTGAGGCGTGTGATTGGCCGCTCATCATCGCGCACGCCGACGGCCGGGTCGATCAGCACGAGACTGCCGCCGGTGATGGAATGATGCGCGGAGGCCGTCGCGAGAATCTGCCGCGAGCCGGGGATGCTCCGCGCCTCGAAGATGGACTGTGGGTTGCGCATATGGGCCATAGAGGATGATCGGATTGGTGCCATCCGGTCCCGTGGCCCAGAGCTTCATGTACGGCCCGTTGAACCGATCGACATAGTCCCACCGCGAATAGAGGATTCGGCCATCGTCCGAGACATTGGGATCCCACTCGAAACTCTCGAAGGCGGAGTTGGGGCGCAGGTTGCTCCCATCCGCGTCCATGACGTGCATCGTGTACAGCGCCACCGGCCGGGAGGCGCCGCCGCCACAGCGAACGTAGCTGTCGGGCAGCGTTCCCGCGAGGCTGGCCTGCACGGCCTGTTTGCTGCACTGGAAGTGCTGGCCACGACGCGTCGAGAGAAACAGGATTTGGCCGCTCGGCAGATACCGCGGGAACATGTCGTCATATCGCCCGAAGGTAATCTGCCGCAGTTCACCGCCATCGACGTTCATCTCGAAGACGTGATAGAAGCTGTCTTCCGGCTGCGCGAGCTTGTTCGACCTTATTCCCCAGGCCCTGCCGGCCGTCGTAATACCGGCAGTAGGCGAAGAGAATCTTCTTTCCATCGAAGGAAAGATCGGGTGAGAGGAAACTGCCGGCGGCGAACTGGCCCGTCAGGCAGCGCACGCGCGGTTCGGCGCTCTTGATGCCTTCGAGGATGTACACGCCGCCGCCTGGCCGGGACCACCAACTGTAATACTGGTCGGACATGTGGCTGTAGACGCCGGGGGCACGCTTCACGAATACGAGAGAATCGAAATCCAGCAGCGGATTGGTGAATGCCAGCTTGCGGATGGCGGCCCGAGCCTGGAGATAAAGCTCGCGGTGTCGTGGCGAATTCCCGGGAGCCAAGCCTCTGCACGCAGCCGCGATTCGGTCCAGCGTCTGAGCGCAATCGCCGACCGGCCAGTTGTGCTGGCGGAAGCTGGCGATCAGGTCGCGGCCATGCTCCAGTGTTTGCGCGATGGGCAGAGGGCGCTCCGGTTCCGGTTGGCCCGGAACGTGTTTCACCGACCACTGACTGACGCTGCTCTGGTCCGCGGGCCTGTGCAGCGCGATGTTCTTCTCGGGGTTCTCGCCGCCGTGGACCTCCACCTCGTCGAGGTGCAGATACCTGTCACCGGGAACCGCGATCCGCACGAATCGTCCTGCGCCGCCATCCAGCTCGATGACCAGCGGCTTGTTGTCTGCGTACCCCAGGAAAGGCTGGCCATTGTGCCGGTACGCCTCACACCATTCCTTGCCGTCGTTCGACAGGAGCAGCGACAGGTTGGCCGCATTTTGAGGAATCTCGCAACGATTGTAGACGACGACGCGTGCGATCGGGACGACGCCGCCCAGGTCCACCTGCCACCAGTTCACGGTATTACTGGTGTTGGTATGGAAGCCCCACTTGCCGTTCTTGATGCCATCGACGGCGCCGGCCGCGTCTTCCGTGGTTTTCGGCTGCACGGTCGGGGTCTGTCTGCCGCCGCCGTTGACCTTGGCCTGGGTTATCCAGTCGGCCTCGATCTGCTCGCGAAAAGTCGGCGGTGCGGGCTGGGTGGTGGGCTGCGAGGCCGGCGCCTGTGCCAGCGCCGCTCCCGCAACCGCAGTGATGAACGAAGAGATCCATTTGCCAAGCTTCATCCCTGTCTCCTTGCTCACCAGATCATACCGCGCAGAGCAGGTCTTGTGCGCCCAAGTGCCGTCAGTGCCCTCACTGGCGGATGCGGATTCCGCCGGCGAGGGCGCCGGCGGCACTATGGGCCCATCAGCTTTTCCACCGCCTCCAGCTCCAGCGGCGCTTCGCTCGTGAGGTTCTCGATTCCGCTCTGGCGCACGACGATGGTGTCCTCGCATCGAACGTAGAGCTTCTCCTCGGGCACCCACATCTGCGGGTTGACCGCGAAGACCGTCCCGGCTTTGAGCGACGACGCAAAGTAGTTGCCCACATCGTGTACGGCCATGCCGACGGGGTGCGAGAGGTGCCCCTTGAAATCGAGCATCTTCCGAGCGGCCGCTTCGTAGATCGGCTTGCTCCAGCGCGTCGTGTCCACGATCCTCCGCATGTCGGCGGCCGCCTCGCTGAGGACTTGCTCCGCCATAATGCCCGCGCGGATGCGCGAGAGCGCCGCCTTGTGGTACTTCACGACGAACCCGTAAAGCTCGCGCATCAGCGGTGGATATGGAGCGCCCACCGGCCAGATCCGCCCGATGTCGCTGGTGTAATTGCCCACGTCCGGCGCATAGTCCATCAGCACCACGTCTCCGCGGTTCATGGTGCGGTCGTTGCGCCAATAGTGCCCGAGCCAGATACTCTCCGCACTGGCGATGATGGCGCGATAGCCGATGCCCCTGGCTCCGCCCCAGCCATATACTTTGTCGGCAATCGCGCCGAGCTGGTATTCCTTCATCCCTGGGCGCGTTGCCCGCATGGCCTCGACGACCGCCTGCGCGCTGAGCTGGCCGGCCCGGCGCATGACGGCGATTTCGGCCTCGCTCTTGACCAGGCGCAGCTCATCGAGGATGGGGCTGAGATCGCGAACCTGCGCATCCGGGCAGATTTCGAGGACCCGTCGCCGGAGATGAGCCTCGGGTGATGGCCGGCCGTTCATCGGATCGGCGTTGACGCTCTTCTGCGCCGCCAGGAGCGTGTCGCGGCAGGTACGTCCCCCCTCGGCCGGCGAATGCAGCAGGTGAACGAGCTTCTGTCCCTTCAGGTCCTGCGGCAACGAGGAGACCGGCCGGACATCGTCCACCCCGGCCAGCCGCCGCGCCGCGTTGACGTCCTCGCAGCAGAGCACCGGTCCTTCGCTGCGTTCATGCCGCTCATCGCGCGGGAGCAGATACAGCGTGGTGTGCCGCGGCGCGCCGTCGATGAGCAGATACGCCGACGGCACCTCGACGCCGCAGAGGTAGTAGAACTCGTTGGTCTGGCGGAACGCGTCGAACCCGGCCACGGGCGGTGCCGGCCAGCAGGGCGGTGCCGCCGTTCATCCGCTCGATCACCCTGGCCCGGCGCTGGGCGAATTCCTCGCCGGTGAAGTCCGTCTGAAACACGAGTTGTCTTGCCTGCGCATGGTTGTCGCTCATGGTGGTCTTTGTTCGTCGCGGTTGAGGGTGTTGTCAAGGCTACCCTCAGTGCGCGTACCGCTCATGTGTCGAGTGCCATGCTCACGCCGGCGTGGGCATGGCACTCAGAAATGTCGTTGCCCCTGTGCCGGAGCCGCGCCTAGTATACGAAAGGGATCATAATTCATGGGCCGCGTATGGAGACGCCTATGGCAGAGCATGTCATCTTTCGCGATTGTTCCAACGGCATCAAGAAAGACATCGGCGAATACTGGGATCGCAAGCGGGCGCGGCTTGAACGCCTGCTCGTGCATTTTCCGGACGACCAGCGTCATCTGCACCTGACCGTCCAGCGGCAGGATCTGGGCTATTCAGCGCATGCGGTGCTGCGGCTGCCGACGGGCACGCTGGTGGCCGAGGCGCCGGCACAGGAGCATCGCGCGGCCCTGGATATCGTGGCCGACCGCCTGGCGGAAGAAATCCGCCGGCACAAGGACACTATCTCGACAACCGCTTAGCCAGCGAATCGGGATCGTAAACGCATCCACCCCAGGTGCCTCCGCCAAGGGCCTGAAGAAGCGCCCAGAGGTGCGTGTCGGCGGGCAAGTCGGGGTCGGGCGCGAGATCCGCGCGAGGTTGGCGCGAGGCGAGGATTTTCGGACCCTCGTCCACACCGACCACTTGGCCGCCGCCGCCCACGAGATTCACGCTTCCCTCAAGCCGCAGCGGGTCGATCACGATCTCGATCATGTCGTCGTCCAGCACCTTGCCGATCGGCCCGCCGGCCAGCGCCTCCGGGCCGACGTGGCCGATACATGCGCCTGTCGACACACCGGAGAACCGCGCATCCGTCAACACCGCGACGTGCTTGCCGAACGGCAGGTGCCGCAGCGCGCTGGTGATCTGAAACACCTCTTCCATCCCCGCGCCCATCGGCCCGCGACAGATCAGGACGACCACATCGTTGGGCCGGATGCGATTTTCCTTGATGGCCGCGATCGCGCCGCGCTCGGTGGTGAAGACGCGCGCCGGGCCGGTCATGCGAAACACGCCGTCGGCGCCGATCACGCTCGGGTCGATGGCGGTGCTCTTGATCACGGCGCCCTCGGGCGCAGGTTGCCGCGCGCGAAGGTGACGGTGCTCGTCAGGCCACGCGCCCTGGCTTGATCGGGGCTCATGATGACGTCATCGGGATCGATGCCGTCGCGATCTTGGATCAGCCGGCGCAAGGCCTGGCGCTGGGATGATGATTCCCACCAGTCGAGGACATGGCTTAGCGTCAATCCACTGCACGACAGGCAATCCAGATCGAGCAAGCCCAGGCGGCGAAGATGGAGCATGACTTCGGGCACGCCGCCAGCCAGGAAGACACGCACGGTTGGATGCCCCACCGGGCCGTTGGGCAGGGCATCGACGAGCCGGGGCACCTGCCGGTTGACGTTGATCCAGTCATCGACGGTTGGCCGGGGCAGCCCTGCCGCGTGCGCGATCGCGGGAAGATGCAGCAGGAGATTGGTCGATCCGCCGAAGGCGGCATGGACGACCATGGCATTGTGTATCGACTGCGGCGTGACGATTTGGCGCACGCCGATTCCGCGTTGCTCCAGTTGCAGCAGCGCCCGCGATGATCGCACGGCCAGATCGAGCCAGATCTTCTGACCCGACGGCGCAAGCGCCGAATGAGGCAGCGACAGGCCCAGCGCCTCGCCGACCACCTGCGCCGTGGCGGCCGTGCCGAGAAACTGACACCCGCCGCCGGGCGACGCGCAGGCGCGGCAGCCGAGTTGCGAGGCCTCCGCAAGCGTGAGCAATCCGTGCGCGAAGCGAGCGCCGAGGGTCTGCACCTTCCCCGCATCCTCGCCTTGAGTCGGCGGCAGCGTGACGCCGCCGGGAACGAGTATGCACGGCAGATCACCCATGGCCGCCAGCGCCATCATCATCGCGGGCAGGCCCTTGTCGCACGTGGCGATGCCCATCACGCCGCGCCGCGTCGGCAACGAGCGGATCAGCCGGCGCAGCACGATGGCGGCGTCGTTGCGATAGGCAAGGCTGTCCATCATGCCGGTCGTGCCCTGCGTTCGGCCATCGCACGGATCGGTGCAGAACCCGGCGAACGGAATCGCTCCCAGTTCGCGCAGCTCACCGGCGGCCGCCTTCACCAGCAGCGAAAGTTCCCAATGCCCGGTGTGATAGCCCAGGGCAATCGGTGAGCCATCGGGCGCCTGCATACCGCCGGAGGTGCTGAGGATAAGGAACTCCTTGCGGCCAATCTCGCGGGCATTCCAGCCCATGCCAGCGTCCTGCGTCATTCCGAAGAGGTCGCCGGATGGCCGGGCCAGGAGATCGTCGGCCGTGAGGGGCAGTGCCGCCGGATGGGCCGGCGGCGCGGGTCTGAATGTCCAGCGCATCGGGGTTGCAGTCGAGAATGGAATGCGGATCAATCATGGCAGTTAACGAGGCGGCATCTTACCCGCGCGGGCTGGGTGGCACGAGCGGCCCCGCCGTGCGGAGACGACCGCGGCATGTGGCACGAGCGGCCCCGCCGTGCGGAGCCGACCGCGGCATGTGGCACGAGCGGCCCCCGCCGTGCGGAGCCGACCGCGGCATGTGGCACGAGCGGCCCCCGCCGTGCGGAGCCGACCGCGGCATGTGGCACGAGCGGCCCCCGCCGTGCGGAGACGCATGTGGCACGAGCGGCCCCCGCCGTGCGGAGCCGACCGCGGCATGTGGCACGAGCGGCCCCCGCCGTGCGGAGACGCATGTGGCACGAGCGGCCCCCGCCGTGCGGAGACGCATGTGGCACGAGCGGCCCCCGCCGTGCGGAGACGCATGTGGCACGAGCGGCCCCCGCCGTGCGGAGCCGACCGCGGCATGTGGCACGAGCGGCCCCCGCCGTGCGGAGACGACCGCGGCATGTGGCACGAGCGGCCCCCGCCGTGCGGAGACGCATGTGGCACGAGCGGCCCCCGCCGTGCGGAGACGCATGTGGCACGAGCGGCCCCCGCCGTGCGGAGACGACCGCGGCCGGGGCGGCACGCTCCACCATGCCTCCTGTTGCCTGCCTCGACTCGCCGGCCTACCCTTGGCCCATGCCGTTCGAGATCACCACCACTCGCACCTTCACGGCGTCGCATCAACTCCGCATGTACGATGGCCAGCTCGAACCTTTGCACGAGCACCTGTGGCGCGTCTGCGTCACCTTGGCAGCGAGTCAGTTGGACCCGATTGGCGTGGTGATGGATTTCTCCGAGTTGGAGCGCCTCCTGGATGAAATCATGGCACCGCTGAGCAGCCGGAGCCTCAATACCGCGACGGCGTTTGCGGGCCGGAACCCTTCGGCCGAGAATGTTGCATTGCATATCGCCGAGCGGCTGGCGCTGCCTTCGCGCGTGGCGCTGGTGAGCGTGGAGGTGTGGGAGACGGACAGCAACTCGGCCATCTACCGCCCATGACTGTCTGAAGCGGAAGCGTCAGCGCCCGCCCCGAGTCAGGGCAGGCGCTGACGCTTCGGACAATCCCCGACGCAAATACACTGCCGCATTGACGCTCGGTTTGCCGAGAAATACCATTAGCAGCGGGTCCAACCCCCCCCGCGGGTGTTTTTATGAAGTGTGACAACTGCAATAAAGCCGCCACGGTCCACCTGACCGAAATCTGTAACGGCAAGAAGATTGAAAAACATCTCTGCGAGCAGTGCGCCGCCCAGAGCGAGGGCGTGCCCGCGCTGGTCAAGGGCCACCAGCCGATCAACGAGCTGCTGACGCAGTTCGTCATGGCCCACTCGGGCCTGCAAAAGGAGATGAACGTCTCCTGCGAGCACTGCGGCATCACCTGGGCCGAGTTCCGCCAGCAGGGGCTGTTTGGCTGCGAGCATGATTACGAAGCATTCGAGAAAGACCTCACTCCGCTGCTACAACGGGCGCACGAGGGCGCGACGCACCACGTCGGCAAGGTCCCGACGCGCGCCGGGGCCGCCGGTGCGGCGGCCCGCCCCAAGAAGAAGATGGTTGACCTGAACAAGCTTCGCCGGGAACTGGCCAAGGCGGTCGAGCTCGAAGACTATGAGCGGGCCGCCAAGCTCCGCGATCAGATTCGCGAGGCCGAGGGGGCCTGATTTGGCTAACCAACATGAAACTAAGCGATTTGACGAGTCGTGCCGGCGAGTGGCTCCGCGGAAGCGGTCCGATGTGCGAGATCGTGATCTCCTCGCGCATCCGCCTGGCGCGCAACGTGGCGGGCTATCCCTTCCTCAGCCGCGCCAGCCGCCACCAGCGGCAGGCGCTGGAGAACCGGCTGCGTGAGACCGTCCTCAACGGCGGCATCTCCAGCCAGCCTATGCTCTACGTCGATCTCGATCAGGCCCCCGAGCTGGATCGGGCCCTGCTGGTCGAGCGGCACCTCATCAGCAAGCCCCACGCCAATGCTGACGGGGCGCGGGGGTCGCCATTGGCGAGGATGAGAGCGTCTCGATCATGGTCAATGAAGAGGACCACCTGCGCATCCAGGTGCTTCGCAGCGGGCTTCAGCTCGACGAGGCCTGGGAGCAGATCAACGCCATCGACGACGCCATCGAGTCAAAGATCGATTTCGCGTTTCATCCGCGATTCGGCTATCTCACCGCCTGCCCCACCAACGTCGGCACGGGCATTCGCGTCAGCGTGATGCTGCACCTGCCGGCACTGAAGTTCACCGGCGAGATCGAGAAGGTCTTCCGCGCCGCCAAGGAGATGCGCCTGGCCGTCCGCGGGCTCTATGGCGAAGGCACCGAGGCCACCGGCGATTTCTACCAGATCAGCAACCAGACGACGCTGGGCAAGAGCGAAGAGGAAACCATCAGCGATTTCCGCCTGCACGTCATTCCCAAGATCATCGATTATGAGCAGCACGCGCGGCGCACGCTGGTGAGCGAGCGGGCGATTGCGCTGGACGACAAGGTTGGGCGGGCACTGGGGCTGCTCCGGTCGGCGCGGCTGCTGACGAGCGAAGAGACGCTGTTCCTGCTCAGCCACGTGCGCATGGGCGTGAACCTCGGCCGGGTGAAGGGCATCGACATACGCACGCTCAACGAGCTGTTTCTGCTGACGCAACCGGCTCATCTGCAGAAGATTCTCGGCAAGAAGGTCGAGGGCGACGAGCGGCGCAGCCCGGGCGGATTACATACGGCAACGCGTGGGGGCGTGACGCTATCCGTTTCATGCCTTGCGCGTCGCGACCTCGTCCTTGACGCGCGCGACGAACTGATCCAGCGGCGCCTGGCCCTGATCGCCGGCGGTGCGGTGCCGCACGGCCACCATCCGGGCCTGCATTTCCTTCTCCCCCAGCACCAGCATGTACGGCACCTTGTTCATCGACGCATCGCGGATCTTCGCGCCGATCTTCTCCGAGCCCAGGTTCGCCTCGACACGAAGGCCAGCCTGCTTCAGCGCTTCGAGCACCTCGGCCGCGTAGGCGTTGGTCTTTTCGGAGATGCTCAGCACCGCCACCTGCACCGGAGCCAGCCACAGCGGGAACGCGCCGGCAAAATGCTCGATCAGCACGCCGACGAACCGCTCCATGCTGCCAAAGGGCGCGCGGTGGATCATCACCGGCCGATGCGGCCTGTTGTCCGGGCCGATGTAGGACAGGTCGAATCGCTGCGGAAGCTGGTAGTCGACCTGCACGGTGCCAAGCTGCCATTCGCGGCCGAGCACATCCTTCACCACGAAGTCGATCTTCGGCCCGTAAAACGCGGCCTCGCCGGGTTCGAGCGTGAAGTGTACGCCCAATGTCGCCGCGGCGTCCTTGCAGGCTTTCTCGGCTTTGTCCCACTGCTCGGGCAGACCAACGTACTTGGCGCTGTCCGGGTCGCGCAAACCCACGCGCACGCGGTAATCCTTCATGCCCAGCGTACCCAATATGATCTTGACGAGCTCCAGGCAACCCAGCACTTCGGCCGGAAGCTGCTCTTCCATGACGAACAGGTGCGCATCATCCTGGGTGAAGCCGCGCACGCGGGTCATGCCGCCCAGCTCGCCGGACTTTTCCCAGCGATAGACCGTGCCGAATTCGGCCAGCCGCACTGGCATCTCCTTATAGCTGCGCTGCTCCGAGGCGAAGATGCGGATGTGATGCGGGCAGTTCATCGGCTTGAGCAGATAGCCATCGACCTCGCCCTTCTCCATGCGGTTGGACAGATCGGCGCAGGTACACTTTTCGTGCGCGAGCTGGTCGATCAGCTCGCGATCCACCAGCGGCGGGAACTGGCTCTCGCGGTAATAGGGGTAGTGGCCGGAGGTCTTGTACAGGCCCAGCCGGCCGATGTGCGGGGTGAAGACCTGGCTGTAGCCCTGCCGGCGCAAGTGCTCCGAGATGAAATTCTGCAACTCCTGGCGGACGATGGCGCCCTTGGGCTTCCAGAGCACCAGCCCCTGGCCGACCGCATCGTCGATGGTGAACAGCCCAAGCTGCGGGCCGAGCACGCGGTGGTCGCGTTTCTTGGCTTCTTCGAGCATCTTGAGATAGTCCTCAAGCTGCTTCTTGTCGAAGAAGGCGACGCCATAGATGCGGGTGAGCTGGTCGCGCGCGGCATCGCCGCGCCAATAGGCGCCGGCAATGGACTGGAGCTTGAACGCCTTGATCCTGCCGGTGGACGGAATATGCGGGCCGCGGCACAGGTCCAGGAAATCGCCCTGCCGGTAGAGCGAGACGGTCTTCTCGCCGGCCTTCTCAAGCTCCTCGATGATCTCATCCTTGAACTTCTGGTTCTCGCCGCGCAGGCGTCGCGCGCTTCGCCGGCCGGCACGTCCTCGCGCTGGAAGGGCAGGTCGGCGTCGACGATCTTCTTCATCTCGGCCTCGATCTTCGGCAGATCCTCGACCGAGACGGGCTTGGGCAGCTTGAAGTCATAGTAGAAGCCGTTCTCCACGACGGGCCCGATCGTGTACTGCACATCGCCGCCATAGAGATGCCGCATGGCCTGGGCCATCACGTGCGCCAGGCTGTGGCGCATGACAAAGAGGGCGTCCGGGTCGCGGTCGGTTAGGACCTGCACCGCATGCTCGCCCGTGAGCTCGTGAGACAGATCGACGAGCTTGCCATCGACTTTGGCGGCCACGGCAGCCTGCGCCAGCCGCCGCCCGATCGACTCGGCAAGCTGCTGCACGCTGCTTCCATCGGGCAGGTCTTTCACGCTTCCATCGGGGAGTTTGATCGCGGCCATGTGAGTTCCGAGTAGAGACTTTCTGAAGCGGAAGCGTCAGCGCCCGCTCCAAGGCTGAGCGGGCGCTAACGCTTCCGCTTCACACAAACCAGTAAACAAAGCCGCCCGGTCACGTGTACCGGGCGGAAGGTTGTCGCAAATTGAGGACGATCGCTTACCACCCGGCGGCGCGGGCCGTCGTCGTGGGCGTTGTCGTAGTCAAGGCATTCCGATTCATCGCTACGACTATACATCGGCGGAAAGGTACGGTCAAATTGATCTGCCCATGCGCTCCGCCGAATCCGCGGGAACAATTCGGCAACTCGGGCATCCAACCGCGGGTAGGGTGCCCCTGATCTGCGCCGCAGACAGCGGCACGGAAAGGACCGGCCGAAACCGTGAGATCAACCGCCAGAACTCTCTTTGCCCTTGGATTGTGCCTGGCTGCCGTGGCCGTCGAGCGTGCTGCCGCCCGCAACGTCGATCTCTCCACCGTGCCGAAGCGCAACACGGTCCAGCTCACGATCTACAACAGCGAAGACCTGACGCTCGTGCGCGAAACGCGCACCGTCACGTTCAAGAAAGGCGTGAACCCGCTTCAGTTCTCGTGGGCCAACACGCTGATCGACCCCACATCCGTCGAGCTGAGGTTCCTCACCAGCGCCGACAAGCTAGATGTGCTGGATACCACCTTCCCTCACGACAAGCCACAACTGCTCTATTGGAACGTCAACAGCGATGTCGACGGGGAGGCCACGATCCAGATCACGTACTTTACGTCCGGCATCACCTGGAAGGCCGACTACACGCTCGTGGCCGACAAGGAGGAGAAGGCGGTCGGGTTCGAGGGATTCGTGCGCGTGTTCAATAACTCCGGCGAGGAGTACGAGGATGCGCAGGTGCGGCTGGTGGTGGGGACGATCAACCTGGTCGAGAAGATTGCGCAGCTAACACGCCTCCCGGTGCCCGTCCTGAAGAGTCTTGAGGAGGACAGGTATCACAGCCTGAAACTCGAGGTCGCCAAGGGAGCCTTCTCTGGCGACGCAAAATACGCCGCGACTCGACCGGCCTCCGCTCCGAAGCAGATTGTGAAGGAAGGCCTCTCCGAATACTTCATCTACACCATCGAGGGCACCGAGACGATCCCGAGCGGCTGGAGCAAGCGCCTGCGCTCCATCGAGCCAGCCACGGTCCCGCTGAAGATTCAGTATCGCTACCGCCCGGCCGAGTATGGCGATCAGCTCGTCCGCATGTACCTGCTGACCAACGACAAGGAATGCAAGCTCGGCACCACGCCGCTGCCCGACGGCGTGGTGCGCACCTTCCGCGACAACGGCCGGGACGGGCTGTCGTTCCTGGCGGCGCAGAGCGTCAAATACATCCCCATCGGCGACAAGATCGAGCTGAACCTCGGCGTTGATCCCAACGTCATCTTCGAACTGGTCAAGCTCAAGGCATCGCGCGACGAGATCTGGCTGCAACTGAATGGCGTCAACGTCTTCCGCCGCGTCGGTGGCGGCGCGGACATCGAGATCAACTCCTCCGTCGTCGGCTGGGATGACCACGAGGTCTACACGCAGCGTATCCGCAACTACACGGCCAAGCCCATCGACCTGGAGATCCGCCGCACATTCTCCGGCCACGTCATCTTCCGCAGCCAGCTCAAGCCGACGCTGCACGATTATCAGACCGTGCAGTTCACAGCGGCCGTTGAACCCGCGAAGAAGGCCGACCTGCTGTTCGAGATCCTCCGCCACCAGGGGCGCAACAGCAAACAGAGCAACGTGACACTGGAACAGGCCGGGGCGCTGCCGTAATCTAATCAGGGCAGGATAGGATCATGCCTGCCGCTGCGCAATGCACACGGGCATGAGGCCAGCCGTTCGGAGTTCCGCGTTTACGCGGTCTGTCGCCCCGCAGAACACACGGGCATGAGACTGGAAGGCGCAGACATGAACTACCCGAGCACGATTCCTTGATCCCTCGCGTCGCCATTTTCATCGCCCTGCTGACCCTGGAGGCCCCGACCATGCCCGCCGCGGAAAATCCCGATGTCCAAGCCGTGCTCCGATTGCTCCCCACGCCGGCGCGTCTGCCTCTATCGCAAGAGAGGGTCCGCCGCGTACACACCGCCGACGAGTTGATCGCCGCCATCAACTCGTCCGCGCCGAATACGACGGTCCTCCTGGCCGACGGCGTGTACAACCTGCCGATGGACAAGCTGTGCATCGCCGCCAACGGCCTTTGCCTGCGCGGCGAGAGCGGCGACCGCGAAAAGGTCATCCTCGACGGCGGCACGCAATGGGGCCGGCTCGTCAGCATCCGCGGCGCCAGCGATGTCCTCATCGCCGACCTGGCGGTTCGCAACTGCAAGCGATATGGCGTCTTTCTCTACGGCGACTCCAACGTCCAGCGGCCCAAGGTCTACAACGTCAAGTTCCACAACTGCTGGGTGCGCGGCCTGAAAGGTACGCACCCGCGCCGCATCCAGGACAAAGCCAACCAACTCAACCCGCCCGAGGTCGTCGAGAAGATCCGCCCGCGCGGCGGCGAGGTGCGCCACTGCCTGTTCATCGACGACCACCCCAAGACCTTCACCGACGACACGTTCGACGGCGACTACATCGGCGGAATCGACATGATGGGCCTGCGCGATTGGACCATCGCCGACAACGCCTTCATCGGCATCCGCGGCCATAACGGCGGCGGGCGCGGCGCCATCTTCATCTGGGTCGGTTCCGATCACGTTGTCGCCGAGCGCAACCTCATCGTCAACTGCGACCGCGGCATCTGCTTCGGCAACCCCTCGGGCGACGGGCCGCACATGACCGCGGGCATCGTCCGCAACAACGTCATCGTGGGCGGGGTGAACATGGCCATCGAAATGGCCCAGACGGTGGACACGCTGGTGGCCGGCAACAGCGTCTGGGCAACGCATTTCGACTACGCGCGGACGATCAACGTCGACCACGGCTTTGCCGGCGGGCGCTGCATCAACAACCTCGTGCATGGCAAGGTCGATCTCCCGTCGGCCGTGGAATCGCGCGGCAACATCGTCGGTAACCTGGAGGGCTGGTTCATCAATCCGGCCATCGGCGATCTGCGCCTGACGGCACAGGGGCGCGCGGCGCGAGTGTCGGACAGGCCGTGCCGGAGGCGATGGAGGATTTCGGCGGGCGGAAACGCGCCGACCGGCCGGTCCCCGGCGCCCATGAGGAGCGGTGACGCGATAGCGGTCCTCGCTCGTATCCTCTGGCCAGGGCAATTGCGCCTTGCCCGGAAAAACGGGCACGCCCCCCACGACTTCGCGCGCGGCAACGTGTATCGCGCCCCCGCCCGCCTGTATAATCCCGCGCCATGCCCGACCTGCGGGACCACCTGCAAAACACCTTTGGCCTGAACGACTTCCGCCCCGCCCAGCGCGAGGTGATCGAGGATGTTCTCGCCGGGCGCGATGTCCTGTGCGTCATGCCCACCGGTGCCGGCAAGAGCCTGTGCTATCAGCTTCCGGCGGCCATCGGGGGCGGGCTGAGCATCGTCGTCTCGCCGCTGATCTCGCTCATGCAGGACCAGGTGCAGCAGCTTCGCGATCAGGGCATCGCCTGCGCCCTCATCAACAGCAGCCTCAGCGCCTCGATGCAGCGCGAAGCGATGGACGACCTGGAGCGCGGCTCCGGCGGTCTGCTCTACGTCGCTCCCGAGCGATTCTTCTCGCCGGCCTTTCAGGAGCTTATGGGCAAGCTCAAGGTGCGGCTGTTCGCCATCGACGAAGCCCACTGCATCAGCCAGTGGGGCCACGATTTTCGCCCGGAGTATGCCAGGCTCGATGAGGTGCGCAAGCTCCTTGGCTCACCTCCCACGATCGCCCTGACGGCCACGGCCACCGCGGATGTGCGCCAGGACATCCTCCACCAGCTTGGCCTGCGCGAGCCGCGCGTCTACGTCACCGGCTTTGATCGCCCCAACCTGCGCTACGAGTCGAAGATCATCGCCAACGCCCGCGAGAAGGACCCGCAGCTCGTGCAACTCCTGAGCGAGGAGACGGGATCGGGGATCGTCTATTGCTCCACGCGCGATGCGGTCGATGAGCTGACGGCGATGCTGCGGGAATCACTGTCCGGCCGGCCGATTTTCGCCTATCACGCCGGCATGACGCCGGAGGCGCGCGTGGCCAATCAGGAGCAGTTCATGGGCAGGCCCCGCGCCGTGGCGGTGGCCACCAACGCTTTCGGCATGGGCATCAACAAGCCCGATGTGCGTTTCGTGATCCACTACAACATCCCCGGTACGCTGGAGGCCTACTACCAGGAGGCCGGCCGCGCCGGGCGCGACGGCCTGCCCGCGCGCTGCATCCTCCTGTTCACCTACCAGGACCGCTACGTCCAGCAGTTCTTCATCGACAAGCTCGGCGAGACGGCCGACGAGAGCCAACGCCCGCGCATCGAGGCCCTGCAGGAGCACGCCCGCGAGAAGCTCGAACTGGTCATCCAGTATGCCCGCACCCACCGTTGCCGACGGCAGATGATCCTCGACTACTTCGGCGACGAGACGCGCGCCGCCGACTGCCAATGCGACGTCTGCTGCCGCGGCCGGCCATCGTCGCAGCACGGTGCCTCGCCGGATGTTGTCGTGCCGGAGGAAGTGACGCTCCTCGTCCGCAAGCTCCTCTCGGGCATCGCCCGCGTTTGTACGCGCGGGCAGTTCGGCGTGGGCCTGGTGGCCGAGGTCCTCGCGGCCGCCCAGAACGAAAAGATCCTGCGCCTGGGGCTTCGCCAACCTGTCAGTCTACGGCCTGCTGCGTGTGTACCCCGCCAAGCGGATCATCGCGATGCTGCACCAACTGATGGAAGCCGGCCTGGCCATCCAGCGCGACCCGGAGGGGACGAAGTTCCGCCCGGTGGTGGAGCTGACCCCCGCCGGAATCGCCGTCATGAAAGGCCAGCAGCCGCCGCCGGCCATCCTGGCCGTCCTCATCGGGCGGCAGCCGGCGCAGCAACTCTGCAACCTTCGCGCCGCGGCTCGCGCCGGTCGAGGACGAGCCTCCGCTCGATGCCGACGCCGAGGAGCGATTTCAGCGGCTGCGCGCCGTGCGTTTGGGGCTCGCCCAAGCGAGCCAACTCCCGGCCTACTGCATCTGCCACGACCGCGCCCTGAAGCTCATCGCCCGCGCCGCCCCGGCCACGCTCGAAGCATTGCAGATGATCAAAGGCATGGGACCGAATAGAGCGCGGATGTACGGACAGGCGATGCTCGATGCGCTACGCAACAGCGAACACGAGTCCGGCTGATCGCTCTGATCTCTTCTCCCCTGGCTGCCCAACGGGCCGCAAGCGCCCGCAGTTGCCCACGGACTATGCCACCCGCGAAAGCAGCAGTTTCGCCCCTTCGGCCAGCGCCCGGGACCGTGTCATGCCGTGCGCCTTGGCGTAGGCGGCCAGTCGGCGCAAAACCCTTTTCGAGCGAGACGTTCCATCGTTGGCAACCCTCGCCCACGCGTGGCCGGCCAACCGAGCGTCGGCGCCAGGCTTCGAATTCACGGCGTTTGGCCGCAGTCAATGGACGGCCTCGGGATCGCTCGCCTTCAGCGGCAAACACCTGCTTCAAGTCGTCCGGCAGGGCATCAAAATCGACGCTCCCGTCGGGACGCCGGTAGGCGCACCATCTGTCTTGTTTCTTCATCGCTTCCTCCGGCGGTATCGCCGTTTCTCCGCTTCGGTCATCGGCCGCGCATGGATGACGTAAACGACTCCCGGCGGGCTGTATATGAACCCGACGTGAAGGTACGTACCGTCGGGCCCGATGCCAAAGACGCCATAGCGGTCCTCGCCCGTATCCTCTGGCCACGCCCGAACCGCGTGATCGATTACATATTCCGCCTCATGCGGCGATATGCCGTGCTCGGCAATGTGCTCGATGTTCCATGCGTTCCAGCGGTATGCTTCCACCGCGTGGAATTATTGCGCAAATAAACCAGAGCGTCAAGGAATGGAAAACGGGCCACTGCTGATTGACCTGGCGGCACTCGTCCGATTACCTTCCCAGCCCCTCTACATCCGTGCTCATCTGTGTCCATCTGTGGTTCCCGTGCGGCCTTCCGTCGCTTCGTCGCTTCTTCAAAACGAACTGCCATTTTGGCAGCCTGCCCCGCTACACCCCGCATTGCGCATTCCCCCCGACCCTAGACCCCGGCCCCCGGACCCTTATAATACCTGCCTTCTGTCGCATGGAGCGGAAGCATATATGGGACTCATCGTGCAGAAATTCGGCGGGACGAGCGTGGCCGATGCCGAGCGCATCCACAAGGCCGCCGCGCGAGCCATCGCCGCCAAACGCAAAGGCAATCAGGTCGCCGTCGTCGTGTCCGCCATGGGCGACACCACCGACGACCTGATCGAGCTGGCCGGCAAGGTCTGCAAGTTCAACGGCAACCAGATCCAGCCGCCCAAGCGCGAGATGGATCAGCTCCTCGTCACCGGCGAGCAGATCACCATCGCCCTCATGGCCATGGCCATCTGCGCCCAGGGCGAGCACGCCATCAGTTTCACCGGCGGGCAGATCGGCCTGCTGACCGACGCCTCGTTCAGCAAGGCGCGCATCCAGTCGATCAACAAGCACCGCATTTTCGAGCAGCTCGAGCGCGGCGTGATCGTGATCGTGGCCGGCTTCCAGGGCGTCACCCCCGAGGGCGACTACACGACGCTTGGCCGGGGCGGCAGCAACGCCACGCTCGTGGCGCTGGGCGCCGTGCTCAAGGCCGACGTGTGCGAGAATTACACCGACGTGGACGGCATCTACACGGCCGATCCGCGCCTCGTGCCCAATGCCCGCAAGATCGACCGGATCAGCTACGAGGAGATGCTCGAACTCTCGGGCCTGGGCGCCAGCGTCTTGCAGACCCGGGCCGTCGAGTTCGCCAAGAAATACAACGTCCCGATCCACGTGCGCAACAGCCAGAACGACCACGAGGGCACCTGGATCGTCGCGGAGACACCGAACATGGAACATATCGTTGTGAGCGGCGCCGCCCTCAAGAAGAACCTCATCCGCGTCACCATCAAAGGCGTGCCCGACCGCCCCGGCATCGCCGCCAGGATCTTCGGCGACATCGCCTCGGCCAACATCGTCGTCGATGACATCATCCAGAACGTCATGGATGACAACACGGCCAACATCAGCTTCACCGTCGAGCATGGCGACCTGGCCGACATCAAGTCGGTCGTCGAGCGTATTGTCAAGGAACTCGGCGAGACGGCTCAGGCCACCTACCAGGGCGACCTCGCCAAGGTGAGCGTCGTCGGCGTGGGCATGCGCGTCCACACCGGCGTCGCCCAGAAGATGTTCAAGGCCCTGGCCGACGCCAAAGTCAACATCCAGAACATCACGACCAGTGAGATCAAGATAAGCTGCATCATCGGCAAGGACGACGGCGCCAGGGCGCTGCAGGTCGTGCATGACGCATTTGAGCTGCATAAGGCCAAATAATCCCGTATTGCGTACTGCGTATTGCGTAAGAGACCGCATGCGTTTGACGCAATACGCAATACGCAATACGAATCACGCATCACCCCCAACACGGCCGGCCGATTCACCGCAGGCGAGATTGCTCCGGCGGCGGCGATGGCTTCGCCTCGCCGGATGGTCGGCCGCCGGCGCTGTAGCCCTGCTCACCCTTCTCGACCACCTGCACCTGCTGGCCTACGGCGGCGATGATATGGGGCGATTCGACCAGCGCGTCGTGAGCGTGCAGAAGATCGCACCGGATGGTGCGATGATCGTGGATGGCCGGCCGGTTCACCTGCTGGGACTTGCGATGCCGTCGCGCCTGTTGCCCGAAGCCCAGGAGTATCTTCAGTCGCGCATCGCCCGCCAGCCGGTGACACTGCGCCTGGAGCCGATGCGGACGCGCGATCGGCAAGGCCGCCTAGTGGCGTACGTCTACATTCAGGATGAGTTGCTGAATCTCGACCTGATCCAGCGTGGGCTCGCGGCGGCCGATCCATCGTTCCGGCATCCGTATTCGATGGTCTTCTCGCAAGCCGAGCGCCAGGCCCGCAAGAAGAAGCTGGGACTCTGGGCCATGGAGCCATCGACTTGAGGGGCCGATCTCACAACCTCGCCGCCACGCGATCGCCTCTGGCGGCCGGCGTCCTCTGGCTGATCTTCGCCATCTGCTGCATCCTGCCTCTCTCGTGGATGGCAATTCAGCTCATCCGATATCCCGGGATGCTCGCCCAGCTTCGCCCTGGCTCATTGCACATGGCCATTCTGGCGCGAACCGTCCTCTACAATGGCGCGGCCGCGCTGCTCGCCACGCTCATCGCGATCCCGGCCGCGCTGGTCATCGGCCGCGGCCGCGGCGTGCTGGCGCGACTCATCACCGTCGTTCTTCCGCTGGCGCTGGTGATGCCTTCCATCAGCTATACCTGCGGCTGGCTCCAGTTCTTCCGCCTAATCGGCATCGCCTTCGAGCCGGCCGAGTGGGGCGACATTCTCCGCTGCATCTGGACGCTCGCGAGCTGGCTCTGGGCATTGCCGGCCATCGCCATGGGCATCTGGCTGCGCCTCAGCGACTCGCACATCCAGGAACAGGCCATGCTCGACGGCGGGCTTTGGCGGATCACGTATCGCATGCTCCTGCCGGCCATGGTCGCGTCGTGCGCGATGAGCTTCGTGCTGGCGTGCCAGGAGTTCGCCGTCTATGAGCGCAGCGGCATCAGTGTCGTGGCCACCGAGATTCGGACAGTGTTCGAGACGGGCGCCTTCTCGGAAAACCCGGCCGCCATCGCCGGCGCCGTTGGCGGCACCGGCGGGGCCGACAATGAGCAAGGCCGGCGCACGGCCGCCGCATTGGCGACGGCGCTGCCGCTTCTGATCGTCACGGCGATCCTGGCGCTCCTCTCCGCTCGCCTGCTCAGGGGCGGGGCAACGGTTCAAATGGGCGAGAGAAACTGGCCGAAAATCCTCAACGCGGGCGCGATTCCGATTCTGCTGACGCTGCTCGTCACTCTCGTGACGCTTGCCCTGCCGACGGCCGCGATGGTGCTGTCGATCTCGCCGCAGCGCTGGCAGATTGACTCCGACGGCCACGGCTTTGTGATGCGCGCCTGGCTCGAGCTTCAGCCGGCCGTGCTCGGATCGCTGCAATGCGCCGCACTCACCGCGGCCGCCGCGATGCTCATCGGCATCCTTGGCAGCGCCTGCCGCGCACCCTGGCTGCTGCCCATCGGGCTCTCGCTCTTCCTGATCGGCGGCGAGCTGCTGGCCATCGCCAGCATCCGCATCTACAACCGACCCGCGCCTCCGCTCCAATGGGTCTACAACGGCATGCCCATCATGCTGATCGCCCTCCTCGGCCGCTTCGGCTGGGTGGCCCTGATGGTCGGCCGCGTTGCCTGGTCGCATTCCCTTCGCGAACTTCGCGAGAACGCCGCGGTCGATGGCGCCGGCCCGTGGCAATTGGCCACGCGCATCGTCCTGCCAATCATCTGGCCCATGCTCATGGCCGCCGCCGCGTTGGTCATGCTCCTCTGCCTGACGGAGATACCCGCGACATTGCTGATCCACCCGCCCAAGCCGCAACTGCTCACGCCGCGGCTCATGGAATGGGTCCACATGCTGCGCTACGACCCGATGCTTGAGGGAACGCTCCTGCTGATGGGGATGGCGGCTGCGCTGGGGATGGTCGCGATGGCGTTCGGGTGGATGTTTCGGAGAGGGTTCAGGGTTCAGGGATCAGGGATCAGGGGAGGAAGCGCGGTCGGGCTGTTCTTGATCGCAACCGCTCTGGTTGGTTGTGACGATCCGAAAAAGCCCAAGGCGGTCTGGTGCGAGCTTGGCCCAGGCCCGGGGCAGTTGATCTATCCGCGCGTCATCACCTATAGCGAGAAAGACGACTGCTTCTTCGTCTGCGACCGCACCGCGCGCATCCAGCGGCTCGACAGCAAGGGCCAGTTCGTGCGCATGTGGCAGACGCCCGCCTGGGAGCGCGGCAAGCCCGTCGGCATGAGCGTCGGCCCCGATGGCAACCTCTACGTCGCCGACACGCATTACGGCCGCGTGCTGGTCTACTCGCCCGACGGCAAGCTGCTCGACCAAATTGGCAGCGAAGGCAAAGGTCCCGGCCAGTTCATCTACCCCACCGATGTTGCCTTCGACGCCCAGGGCAACATCTACGTCAGCGAGTACGGCGACAACGACCGCATCCAGGTCTTCGAACCGCGGACCAAGCGCGTGCTCCGTACCATCGGCCGGTTTGGCAACGGAAATGGCGAGTTTTCCCGGCCGCAGTCCATGCTCATCGAAGGCGATTTGCTCTACGTCACCGACGCCGCCAATCACCGCATCGTCGTCTTCGGGACGGATGGCACATTTGTACGCACGCTCTGCGGCCTCGGATCGGGGCTGGGCCAATTGCGCTTCCCCTACGGCCTGGCCGCCGACGCCAAAGGCAACCTCGTCGTCGCCGAGTTCGGCAACAACCGCGTGCAGCTCATCGACAAGAACACGGGCAAGGGCCTCGCGACGTGGGGAGAAAGCGGCCGGGAGCCGGGGCAGGTGGCGTACCCCTGGGCCGTCGCCGTCGACAAACGCGGGCGTGTCGTCGTCGTGGATTCAGGAAACAACAGGTTGCAGGTGTTCGGATGGTAGGGTGGGCACTGCCCACCTCGCTGCCCTGCCCGCACCAAACGGTGGGCGAGTACCCGCCTTACAGGCTGCCGCAAAAAGGACGCCGCCTCCTGACCCAGCTCCGCGAAGAGGCGGTATAATGACCATATGACCGCAGCCACCATCCAATCGGTGCCCACATCGACCGTGGCCACTCTGCTGCACGACCTCGGCGATATCCCCCCTGATCGGGTGCTCATGCGGCCATACCCCGCCACCGAGGCGGATGTGCTATGGCTGGATGCTCACGAAGACCGGCTTTGCGAACTGGTGGACGGGGTCCTGGTGGAGAAACCAATGGGCTTGCGGGAATCAATTCTTGCGCTGCTGATTGCCTTCAGATTACAGGAATTCGTACTGCCGCGTCGGCTCGGGGCAGTTTCGGGTGCTGACGGGATGATGAAACTGCGTCCGCAGCTCATCCGTATTCCCGACGTGGCGTATATCCGGGTGCGTGCTTCCGGGCCCAAGATCCCCAATAAGCCCGTGCCCGCAATCGCCCCGACATTGGCGGTGGAAGTTCTGAGCGACAGCAACACCCCTCGCGAGATCAGGCGAAAGATCGGCGAGTACTTCGCGGCCGGCACCGAGCTGGTCTGGGTCATCGATCCCGACGCGCGCACGGCTGACATCTTCGCGGCGCCGCAAGACTCACGCCGGATTGACATCGGGGGCGCTCTCCCGGGCGAGCCCGCACTGCCCGGTTTTTCGTTGTCGCTGAAGGACCTTTTCGACGAGCTGGACCGGCAGTTCGAGAAGTAGGCGTTTCGGGCTCAACGTACTTTGGCGAGATAGAGGCCTGGCGGTCACCTTCGATCTCATAAGCGATCGATCCACCGTTGGCGCCCTCGTCCGCAAGTACGCCGACCTGCCGATGTCACTCGCCGACGGCTGCCTCGTCCGGATGGCGGAACTAAACGACGATTCGATCGTCTTTGCCATCGACGCCCATTTTCGTGGCTACCGCAAGCACGGCCGGCGGCAAATCCCGCTCATCCTGCCGCCGGGACGGTAATGCGCTCGTTCATCTCCCCGCTTAGCGCCGACGTGATATAATGAGCATATGACCACGGCCGATATCGACACGCAGCCCGCGCCGACCATGGCCGACCTGCTGCACGATCTGGGCGACATCCCGCCTCATCGGGTGCTCTTGCGGCCATACCCCGCCAGCGAGGCGGATGTGCTCAGGCTCGACGATCATCACGACCGGCTCTTCGAACTGGTGGACGGGGTCCTGGTGGAGAAACCGATGGGCTTGCGGGAATCGTTCCTGGCGGCATGGATACTGTTCAGGTTGCAGGAATTCGAACTACCGCGCGACCTGGGCTCGGTCGTTGGCGCCGACGGCATGATGAAGCTCCGCCCCCAACTCATTCGCATTCCCGACGTCGCGTTTATCCGCCGCGGTCCATCCGACGCCAAGATCCCCAATCAGCCCGTGCCCGCCATCGCGCCGACTCTGGCCGTGGAAGTCCTCAGCGAGAGCAACACTCCCCGCGAGATGTCGCGCAAAATCCGCGAGTATTTCGCCGCCGGCACGGAAGTGGTCTGGATCGTGGACCCGGATACGCGCACGGCCGAGATCTACACGTCGCCGCAACACTCGCGTCATATTGACATTGCCGACTCTCTCACAGGCGAAGGCGTACTGCCGGGATTTTCCCTGCCGATGAAGGAACTTTTCGACAGGCTGGACCGGCGGTTTCGGAAGTAGCTGGATCGAGGGCGCCATCTCCAAGCTGCTCGACAGCGGCGCGTTGGCGCCGACCTCGTGGCCGGGGCGGTCGCGAAAGCCGCGGCCGGGGCGGCTCGCTCTACGAACGCCCACTGCCGGCCTTGCCCCCCTGCCGCGTAACAGTATCATCCCCTCTTTCACTCAAAGGACTACGAACAATGACCTCAACCCTGAACTGGGGCATTCTCGCCACGGGCGCGATTGCCAGGACATTCGCCAAAGGCGTCGCCAAATCCAAGTACGGCAAGCTCGCGGCCGTCGCCAGCCGCTCGCAGGAGAAGGCACAGGCATTCGCGACCGAGCTGGGCGTCCCGCGGGCCTACGGCAGCTACGAGGCGCTGCTGGCCGATGCCGACGTGCAGGCCGTCTACATCGCCACGCCGCATCCCCTCCATGCCGAGTGGGCCATCAAAGCCGCCGAAGCCAAGAAGCACATCCTCTGCGAGAAGCCCATCGGCCTGAATCACGCACAGGCGATGGCCATCGTCGAGGCGGCGCGGGCCAACGATGTCTTCCTGATGGAAGCGTTCATGTACCGCTGCCATCCGCAGATCAAGAAGCTCGTGGAGTTGATCCGCGCCAAGGCGATCGGCGATGTGCGCATGATCCAGGCGACGTTCAGCTTCCATGCGGGCTTTAGCGCCGATGGCCGGCTTTTCAGCAATAGTCTTGGCGGTGGCGGAATCCTCGATGTCGGCTGCTACTGCACATCCATTTCTCGCCTCATCGCCGGCGCGGCGATAGGCAAGGATTTTGCCGAGCCGATCGACGTGAAAGGCGTCGGACATCTGGGCCAGTGCGGCACCGATGAATGGGCGGCCGCCGTGCTGCGGTTCCCCGGCGATATCGTGGCGCAGTTGGCCGCCGGTGTGTCGGTCAACCAGGACAACTCGGTGCGCATCTCTGGCACGGAGGGGAGCATCATCATCCCCTCGGCGTGGATCCCCGCGCGCGAAGGCGGCGCGGTGAAGCTCGTCGTACACGGCAAAGGTCAGAATCAGCCGGAGGAGATCGTCATCGAGACCAGCGACTACCTCTATGCGATGGAGGCCGATACCGTCGCGGAAAATATCGAGCGGCGCCAGGCGCCCTCACCGGCCATGAGCTGGGACGACACGCTCGGGAACATGCGCACGCTCGACCTGTGGCGCCAGAGCTTCGGCTTCGTCTATGACGCCGAGAAGCCGGAAGGCATCGCGACGATCACCGGCCGGCCGCTGGCCGTGAAAGAGCCGACGAAGATGAAGTACGGCCAGATCGAGCACGTTGCCAAGCCGGTATCGCGCCTGGTGATGGGCGTGGACAACTTCACGTTCCTGCCACATTGCGCGGTCATGTGGGATGACTTCTTCGAGCGCGGCGGCAACTGCTTCGACACGGCCCACATCTATGGCGGCGGCAACTGCGAGCGCAGCCTCGGCCAGTGGGTCAAGGCGCGAATCTGCGCGACAAGGTCGTCATCATCGACAAGGGCGCGCACACGCCCGACTGCAACCCCGAAGCGCTCACCCGCCAGCTCATGCAGAGCCTCGACCGGCTGAAGATGGATTACCTCGATATCTACTTCATGCACCGCGACAATCCCGAGATTCCGGTGGGCGAGTTCATCGATGTGCTCAACGAGCACGTGAAGGCCGGCCGGATCAAGGCGTTCGGCGGGTCCAACTGGACCATCGGGCGAATCCGCAAAGCACAGGCGTACGCCAAGCGCAAAGCCTTGCAGGGATTCTCGGCCGTCAGCAACAATTTCAGCCTGGCGCAGATGGCCGATTCGGTCTGGGCCGGATGCCTGCACAGCTCCGATGCGCCGTCGCGGCGGTTCTTCAAGCACACGCAGCTTCCGCTGATGCCGTGGAGCAGCCAGGCGCGCGGATTCTTCCTCGAAGGCAAGGCCGCGCCCGACAAGAAGGACGATGTGGACATGGTGCGCTGCTGGTACAGCGAGGACAATTTCAGGCGGCTCGAACGAGCGAAGGAACTGGCGGCCAAGAAAGGCGTGCTGCCGATCAACATCGCGCTGGCGTATGTGCTGTGCCAGCCGTTCCCGACGTTCCCGCTGATCGGCCCGCGATATCTGTGGGAGACGCGCACGAGTTTCGCGGCGCTGGATGTGGAGCTGACGGCGAAGGAGCTGAGGTGGCTGAATCTGGAATAGGAGCGCGCAGCGATCGCGAATCTCGGCTGCGGGCTGCGTCACCCCGGCACCGAATCCGCAGCCGTGTCGGCTCGGCAGTGATGATCGCGCCCGCCGCGAGCTCTTGCCCGTGAAGCGACAGCACCGTAAGGCACACCCAGCCCTGCTGCAAAGCAGAGATGCCCACAAGGCGCAGGATGCCGTGGTGTGGCATTCCACGAAAGACGGCCAGTTCGCCGAAGTCCTTGTCGAGCGTCACGACCACCCGCTCTTCGGCGTGTGCCCGCGCCAGGATCTCAGCATCGCCCGGATCTTTCGGCCAGTCGCCTGCCCAGACGACATCGTGGCCCGCCTGCTTCAGCGGCTCACGAGCACCACCCCAGACGCAGCTATCCAGAAGCAGCTTCATACCGGGGTTTCGATCTTCAGCGGTTCGATGCGCTCATGCCCGATGATGCGCCGCGCATATGCCAGGCAAGCCAGCACATCTTCGCGTTCCAGCCAGGGATACCCGCTCAGGATCGTCTCAACGCTATCGCCGGCCGCAAGCATCCCCAGCACATGTTCCACGGCCAGCCGCCGACCGCGAATGATCGGCTTGCCGCCGAAAATCTCCGGGTTTACAGTGATGCGATCAAGAATCCGCCGCTCGTCCATTTTTCGCCTCTGTGATAGTATATCGCGCGCACCATGCACTGCCTATTCGAAATTGCGTGACAGGGCGCCTATGAACTTCCTGGAGGCTCCTCATGCCTAGCCCAATCCCGTCCGGATATCACACCGTCACTCCCTGTCTGCGCGTTCGAGACGCCGATCGAGCCATTGAGTTCTACAATCGCGCGTTCGGCGCTCAGGATCTGGGACGAATGGCCGGCCCCGACGGCAAGCGCGTCATGCACGCGGAGGTAAAGATCGGCGACTCCATCGTCATGCTGAGCGACGAGTTTCCCGAGATGGGATGCCTCGGCCCTCAGAGTGTCGGCAACACGACCGCCATGCTGCACCTGTACGTTCCGGATGTCGATGCGGCGTTCGACCGCGCGGTGAAAGCCGGGCGCAGTCCATCATGCCGCCGCGCGACATGTTCTGGGGCGACCGCTACGGCAAGCTGAAAGATCCCTTCGGCCACGAGTGGTCGCTGGCTTCCCGCAAGAAGGATCTGGGCCGTGAAGAAATCGCGCAGGCGGCGGCCGGGATGTTCGAGCATGCCGGAGCGTGAAGTGCGGACAGGATCTCGGATCTGAAATCTGAGATCTGAAATCTGAAATCTGAGATCTCAGATTTCAGATTTCAGATTTCAAAGCAAGCCGGCCGCGCGTGTGCCTCATCGGGTGAGGCACGCGAGCGGCCGGCTGGCAAACGTTGAGTTGTCCCATCAGACGTTATTCTGCCCGAAATCCCAGCCGTCGCGCGGCTTGCGATCGGCCAGTTCCAGGGCTCGCGGCGTGATAATCTTGCGCCACCGGATCGCACTGGAACTTGTAGCCTTCCTCGCCGATCTTGATGGCGATGCCGCCCAGCAGCATGTTCTCCGTCAGCGGGCCGGCATACTTCGCGAAATTCGAGCCAGGGAAATCCCATGGCTTCTCGCCGCGGCAGGCGGCGATCCAGTCGCCATGGTGACCATGCGGCGAGCGCGGGATGGTCTTCTCCGGGCGCTTGAATTCCTTCATCGCCGCCTCGGGGATGATCCGCGGGCTCTCGCCATAATCGCCCTCGACGAGCATCTTGCCCTTGGTGCCAATGAACAGCGAGGCGCTGCCGGGGAGCTGTTTCTTCGTGCGTGTGGGGTCGTTGAGGATTTCCTCGGGCACCGGCGGCTTGAGCCCGCCCTCGTACCAGAAGGCGGCGAACGCCGGGCGGCTGCCCTTGGCGGGATATTCCCACTTCGTGATGCTCTGCTTCGGCCAGGTCTCCTTGGTCTTGCCGACGATCTTGATCAGCTCGACGCTGGTGGGATAGTCCGGGTCCATCGCCCAGAACACGCAATCCCACGTGTGGCAGCCCATGTCGCCGATGGCGCCGCAGCCAAAGTCGAACCAGCCGCGCCAGGCGAAGCCGTGCAGGCCCTTGTGGAACTCGCGGAACGGCGCCGGGCCGATCCAGCTATCCCAGTCGAGCGTCTCGGGCACCGGCTCGGTGGGCGGGCGGTTCTCGATGCCCTGCGGCCAGATCGGCCGGTTGGTCCACGTATGCACTTCCTTCACATCGCCGACCGCGCCGGCGCGGATCCACTCGACCACCAGGCGATTGCCTTCGTTGGAGTGCCCCTGATTGCCCATCTGCGTGGCAACCTTCTTCTGCTCGGTGGCGACGGCCAGGGCGCGGGCCTCATTGACCGACCACGTCAACGGCTTCTCGCAATAGACGTGCTTGCCCATCTTGATGGCCATCATCGATGCGGCGCGTGGTTGTGATCGGGGATGCCGGCGGTGACCGCATCGATCTCCTTCTCGTGCTTCTCGAGCATCTTGCGGTAGTCGGTGTAGGCCTGGGCGTTGGGGTACATCTTGGCGCAGTTGCCCCAGGCCTTCTTGTCCACGTCGCAGTAGGCGATGCAGACGGAATCCTTGTTGTTGGCCAGGCCGGTGTGCGCCCGCCGCGCCCGCCGGTGCCGATGAATGCGAAGGCGAGCTTCTTGTTCGGCTCGCCGGCACTCAGGATGTAAGGCGCTGCGAATGTCGCGCCGGCAACGGTGGCGACATTTCGCATGAAACGACGACGACTGATGTGACTCATGTTGTCTCCAGGGTTCAGATTTCGAAATCTCGAACTTCAAATCTCACATTTTGGAGTGCGGTGATTTATCACCGCTTTATTTTCGATAGTCGCGCGAGCATCGATCGCCGTTGCGGCATCGAAAGACAAAGCGGGAACGAGTTCCCGCACTCCAAACGGTTCATCGTTACTGGCCAAAGTCCCAGCCTGGTCGCGGCGTGCGCTGGGCGAAGGCGAGCGCTTCCTTGGTCTTGATGGTGCGGGCAACGGGGTCGCACTCGACCTTGAAGCCGACTTCGCCGATGCGCTGCGTGATGGCGCCCAGGAGCATCACCTCCGTGAGCGGCCCGGCGTACTTGGCGAAATTCGAGCCGGGGAAATCCCAGGGCTTCTCGCCGCGGCAGGCCATCAGCCACTCCTGTTTGTGCCCCGGCGATCGCGGGATGCTCTTCTCCGGGCGTTTGGCTTCCTTCATGAACGATTCAGGGATGAGCCGCGGGCTGTCGGCATAGTCGCCCTCGACCAGCATCTTGCCCTTGGTGCCGATGAACAGCGAACCGCTGCCGGGCAGTTCCTTCTTGGTGCGCGTGGGATCGTTGAGGATCTCCTCGGGGATCGGGGGCTTGACGCCGCCCTCGGACCAGAACGCGGTGAAAGCAGGCCGATTGCCCTTGGCGGGGAATTCCCATTTGAAGAGGCAGCTTTTGGGGAACGTCTCGGCGTTGCGGCCTTCGATCTTCATCAGCTCAACAGTGCTCGGGTAATCGGGATCCATGGCCCAGAAGACGCAATCCCAAGTGTGGCAGCCCATGTCGCCGACGGCGCCGCAGCCGAAATCAAACCAGCCGCGCCAGGCAAAGCTGTGCAGCCCGTCGTGATATTCGCGGAACGGCGCCGGGCCGATCCAGCTATCCCAGTCGAGATTGGCCGGAACCGGCTTGGTGGGCGGGCGCTTGGCGACGCCCTGCGGCCAGATCGGCCGATTGGTCCACGTGTGGACTTCCTTGATGTCGCCCAGAAGCCCGCTTCGCACCCACTCGACGACGAGGCGATTGCCTTCGTTGGCGTGGCCCATGTTGCCCATCTGGGTGGCGACCTTCATCTTGGCCGTTGCTTCGGCCAGCGCGCGGGCCTCGTGGACCGACCAGGTCAGCGGCTTTTCGGTGTGGCAGTGCTTGCCGGCGAGAATGGCGCGAATGGATGCCGGCGCGTGGTTGTGATCCGGGGTGGTCACGATGACCGCGTCGATCTCCTTCTCGTGGGCATCGAGCATCTTGCGATAGTCGGTATACGACTTGGCATTCGGCGCCATCTTGGCGATGGCGTCCCAGCGGCCCTTGTCCACGTCGCAATAGGCGACGCAGTTTTCGGTCTTGGCCAGGCCGATGTGCGCGCCGGCCTGCCCGCCCGTGCCGACAAACGCTATGTTCAGCTTTTTACCGACATCCGCAGCACGAAGCAGGTACGGCCCGGCGAACATCGCGCCCGCAACCGTGCCAACTCCCTGCATGAAACGACGACGACTGAGATGACTCATCGAATGCTCCGAAAAAAGAAGGTGCGTCAACCGACGCGGTATTGTCAGACAAAGCCGGAAAATGTCCAGAACGCCGCCGCGCCTGGCGCGGATATGCGCCAGCCCTTCTGCTACTGCGTTGAAGCAAGCACGTTTAAGGTCGCTGCCGGCCAGCCGAGCCGCGCAAGGCATCCGTGTCTGAAGCGCCAAGCGTCACATCGCGCCGCGAAAGACGCGCGGAATTTCATCTTCATTCAGACGCAACAAGTCGCGGTTCAGCCGCTCCAGCGCCCGCGAATACGGCCGTACGGGGTATGCCAGCAGTGCCTGACGCAGAAGTCGCGGGTCGGCGGCCGCGATGGCGGCGGCCAGCATCGTCTGGTGAGTCGCCAAGCCGTCGATCAACCCGCGCACCGCATCCGGAACGTGAAGGCTCGCAGCAGGACGGATCTCCTGGCCGGCGATCTGTTGCGAATATTCCAGCACCGTGTGATCGGGGAAACCGGCGACAGCGCCGCGGTTGGGCCGGCTGGTGACAACCTCCACGGTCGCCACGCCCGCGATGCCCTTGAGCGCCTGCACGAAAATGTCGTTGTCTTCGCGACGGAAGACGCCATCGAGCCTGGGGCTGTTCCAGAAGCCGGCATCCAGCTCGCGATCGAGGTGCGAGCGGAAATCCTCGTCGGCCCGACGGCGGTTCTGTTGTGCCTGACGCAAGCCGCGCTCGATCTGCGCCACGCTCGGTACGGGCCGGCTCCGAAGCCTCTCCATACCCTCCTCGTAGAAGAGATGAAACATGCCATCGCCTTCGGTGGAGAAGATCAGCACGCCCAGCTCGCGGTAGATCTGCACGAGCTTCTTCAGCCCCGCGCAGATGTTTCGCCGCATCGCCCCGCGCCAACGATCGCTCAGTTTCACCGGCCGCCAGTTGCGCCCGAGGTTCTCGTCGAGGAGTTCGAATAGATCCTGCCCAACAAGGGATCCGCGCAGGATGAAGCTGAGATGGTTGATGCCGGCAACCGTCACCTTGAAGCGCGGGTCCTGCAAATCCCGGCCAAGCAGCCGCGACAGGTCCCACTGGTGATTGGTGTAGCCCTGGCAGACCCCCATGGCCTTGATGCCGGTGTGGTTGTTGACCAGCGCACTGTGAACGGCCACGGGATTGGCGAAGTCGATCAGCCAGGCGCGCGGGCAGTAACGCTGCATCTTCCGCGCGGCGTTCAAGATAATCGGCGCGCCTTTGAGCGCCAGCATCGCCCCGTTGGGCGAGACATTGTCCGAGCCCATGAACCCGTGCTGCACGCTCACGCGATCGCCCAACGCGAAGCTTCGCTGCGAGCCGGCCATGAGGATGATGCCCACGGCGTCCGCGCCGTCAATCGCCCGATCGAGCGTGGCCGGCCAGGTGATGCGGCAACGTGCCTTCGCGAACTCAGGCGTCTTCATGAGCATGCGCCCATCGCCTCGGCGCGGGCGCGATTCAGGTCATACAGGCTGATCTCGCCCCGATCGAAGATGCCCGGAACGGCCATCGCCCCGCGCAAAATGCCCATGAGCCGCAAGGCGCCGCCGCCGATGAAAGCCGCTTTCATCGGGTGGATGATACAGTGCGGTGTCTGAAGCGGAAGCGTCAGCGCCCGTCCTTCTGTCTGAAGCGGAAGCGTCAGCGCCCGCTCTTATCCTGAGCGGGCGCTGACGCTTGGCGCTTCAGACAAATCATCCACGGCCGGATTTTCGTTGCCGGGCGCGCCACGCCAAGCTACCTTGGTGCGATGCGACGGCTCATTCCACTGCTTCTGGCGGCGCTTATTGGGGGCGATTGGGCGGGGCGCAGAACCCCACGCCCACATTCGGTGGCGTCTGGGTCGATCCGCAGGGCGTGCTGCGATTTCGCGAGGCCGACTCCAAAGCCCAGCTCAGCCGGATCAGCGCGCTGGCGCGAAATACGGGAAAGGACGAGAAGCTCACATTCGTATCGCTGCCTGGCGCGATGGCCAAAGCGAAGGAGCTTTCGGCCGCCGGAAAGTCCCTGCCCGATGAGATCCGCTACCTCGGCGGAATCGTCCAACTGCGATATGTGATCCTCCTCGCGGACGAGAAGGACCTGGTCATTGCCGGTCCCGCCGAAACACTCGACACCAGCAATGCCCTGTGCGCCCTTGGCAAGCGAACCGGCCGGCCGGCGCTACAGTTTGAGGATCTCATCGTCGCCTTGCGCCTGGCGAAGGATGGTCGTGCCCCCGCCATCGGCTGCTCGCTCGATCCGCCGCCCGGTGCGATGGACCGCGCCGCCGCCGCCGTCCGACAACTGACCGCGGCGCCGCACGACCAGATCATCGACGCCGTCGCCCAGGCGATCGGGCCACAGCAGGTCACGGTCTCCGGCGCGCCCATGGACAGCCGCCTCGCCATGGTGTGCCTCGCGGCCGACTACAAACTCAAGCGGCTCTCGCTGGGCGTCGATAGCTCGCCGGTCAGCGGCGTTGGCCACGCCATCGACAACTCGCGTGCGGCCGGGAACCGCTTCTGGTTCGAGGTCTCTTACGAGCCGCTGCTGGTCTCGCGCGATGCCACGGTCTTCGCCATCCGCGGCCAGCGCCTGTGCCTCAAGGCCGGCGCAACGCAGTTTGACGAGCGCGGCGCCACCGAGAAGGCGATGGCATTCGCGCGGCAATTCACGCAACATATGAGCAGTCTGTGCGCGGCCATCCCGGCGCTGGCCGACCTGCAGAATGCCTCGGACATGTGCCTGCTGGCCGGGCTGATCCGGCACGATCGGCTTGATGCCAGGATCGGATGGGATTTGTCGTGGGCCATGACCGGGACGTACGGCACCGGCACGGTTTCAGCGCCCAGGACGGCCGAGAGCATCGTCTGCATCCGTAGCGGCAGCGTGGCGGCCGGCGGGGTTTACCTCACGCCAGAGAACCTGCTGCAACCCAACTCGCGCCAGATCGATGAGAAAGACACGGCCGCGCCCATCCGGCAGGCGCTGATCAAAGCGCGGGAAGCCGGCGGGTTTGTGTGGCCGATGCGGTAGACGCATTCCGGTGGGGCAGACATTCTTGTCTGCCTCCGATTGGCGAGCGGCTTCGGCCGGACAGGAATGTCCGGCACTCGCCCGCTCGTGACAGACAGGAACGTCTGCCCCACCGGCCAAAGGCGCCCGGCCCGGGAGAATGACGCCAGTGAGGGCGCTGGCGGCACGGCTGCCGGAGCATTGCCAGAAATCGGCGCGGCACTATGATGGGCTGCGGCGGTCTCATGTGAGGAGCAGATATGTCGGCATTGAAATCCGTTGCGCTTTCCGTGGTCGTCGGCCTGATCGCATGGGCGACGCTGTGTAGCGGCGATGTCCTGGTGACGACCAGCGGCACCGAATACGAGGGGCAGGTCACCCAGGATGGCGACACGTACATCCTGGTGAAAGCCAATGGCAGCCGGATCACGTTTCCCAAATCGGTGATTGCCGAGGTCCGGCAGACGCCGACAACCGCGCCGGTCGCACCCGACGCACCCGCGACGCCCGTGGTCGCGCCGGCGACGCCCGCCGTCGTCGAGCCCAAGGCGCCTCCGACCACATCGCCTTCCGCCTCGGCGGCCGGCAACCTCGCATCGATGGTCAAGCTCTCGTGCGAATGCGCTCAGGATGCGATGCCGTCGGGCGGCTCGGGGTCGGCGCTGAAGATGACGCTGCTCATCAACGCCCAGGGAAGCAATGCGATGAAATACGTCGAGGTGGACAGCGCCACCGAGGGCGCGTCACTGATCGTCTACGATGCCGTGCCGGCGTTTGACACCCCCTCGGCCAGCTACAAGTACGAGGTGAAGTTCGCCACTCCCATTCCCGTGGTCACCAGCGCCACCAAGAAGGTGCTCTGGCCGCAGGCCATCTCCCGGGCGCTGGCGGGCCTGCGTCTTCGCGTGATCATTGGCGATAAGATGTACCGCGTCACGCCACAGGCAGTCGCCACCGGGCTCACCGAGCGTGACGGCGGCGTCGAGGCCGCGCTGAGGCCCGAAGCCGTCGCCAGGAACATGACGCGCGAGCAACTCCTGGCGGATGTGAAGGCGCGCCTGGCCATGCTGAAGAAGGAGCAGACCGACAAGCAGGCATCCGTGACGAGGATGGACAAGGCCGCGACCGATGCGGCCACGCGCACGTGCCCCGAGTGCGGCGGTACGCTGGAAGCCAAGCCGAGGACAGGGCCGCCCCCGGCGACCCGGCACTGGGCGGCCGCACCATGCCGCGCAACCCCGGCATGCCCGTGGGCAGGGACAGCAAGCCGACGGTCATTCCGAACAGCCCGCGTTGCACTGATTTTCACAGGAACCTGAAGGCGGCGGTGGATCGCCTCCAGGGGCAGCTCACCAAGTTGAAGGAAACGGTCGCTGCGCTGCGGCTGGATGAGTCCATCGCGCTCCTGGAGCAGGTGAAGACGGCGCTAGGCGGGCAATGACTGGCCGCGCATGTCTGAACCGGAAGCGTCAGCGCCCGCCCCGGCTCGTCGTTCGGAGTTCCGCGTTTACGCGGTTCGGGACGTCCCGCCGCTGATCCGACCCGCAGTCCGAGCTTAGACCTTTGAAATTTGGAATCTGCGATTTGAAATCTGAAATCTGAAATCTGAAATCTGAAATCTGCCTGCCTCCCGCCCTCCCTCCCCGGCACAATCCACTTCGGGCGCTTCTCACTCCCCAGCAGATACCCCGCCCCGCGCCTGAGCGGGCGCTGTCTGGCGACATCGCTGGCGCGTGTGGACATGGACCGGACGCGGTATACTGTCGCCCAAGCTCGTAGCCCCGGGGCGGGGCAAGAGCCTGCGCATACAGAAATTCGGGCAGGAGGACACGTGGCCAAAGCAGCATCGCTCGATGAACTGATCGCCAGCAAGGCCGAAGAATTCGCCCGCCAGATCAGGGCCGCCGCGGCCTTGGCCGACAAGGAAGAAGAAATCCGAATCGAGGTCGAAAACCAGCTCGCTTTCCTGAAGAAAGAAGCCGGCGTCGAACTCAAAGGCAAACACGAGTTCACCGTCGCCAGCGGCCGCGTCGATTCCGTCTACAACCGCGTCATCATCGAATATAAGAACCCTTCTAACCCGGCCACCCGCATTGGTCCCGCGCCAATGCTCCCGGTGCCAGGAAAGTTGTCGAGCAGATCAAGGCTCGTTTCTACGACCTTCGCAGCAAGGAGACCCTCAACACCCTCTTCGGAGTCGGCTGCGATGGCCTCCATTTCATCTTCGTTCGCTTCTACGACAACAGGTGGCAGGTCCAGGACCCCGTCGAAATCAACAAGCACTCGGCCGAGCGGTTCCTCTGGGCCCTGTTCAATCTCGGCGAGAGCGGGCGGCGTTTCGATCCTGATTACCTCGCGGCCGACTTCGGCAGTGAGGAAGGCTCAGTTGCGAGAACCGGCATCCCCGTGCTCTACGAAGCTATCTCTTCCGCTGCGAGCCCCAAGGCCCAGACGTTCTTCAACCAGTGGAAAATCCTCTTCGGCGAAGTCTGCGGCTACGACGTGGACAACCCCTCCGACAAGATGAGGAAGCTGGCCGACTTTTACGGCGTCTCCGGAAAGGACCTCAAGCCCGCCGAACTCCTCTTCGCCGTCCACACCTACTACGCCCTGTTCATGAAGCTCCTGGCCAGTGAGATCATCTCACATTTTCACCGCCTTCCCTCGCAAATCGGCAGGATCATCGCCGCGACCAGCGCTTCGAAACTGAAGGAGGCGCTTTCTGAACTCGAGGCCGGGGGAGTCTTCCGACACCTTGGGATCACCAACTTCCTCGAGGGGGACCTCTTCGCGTGGTACCTGCCCGCATGGTCTGAGGGGATTGAAGGCGTGATTCGCGCCTTGGGCACTCGGCTGGACCACTACAACCCGGGCACTCTGGCCGAAGATCCGCAGGAAGCTCGCGATTTTCTCAAAAAGCTCTACCAGCAGCTTTTCCCCAGGTCCGTCCGGCACGACCTCGGCGAATACTACACCCCCGACTGGCTGGCCGAGCACGTCCTCAACGAGCTTGGCTATGCCGGCGACCCCGACAAACGCGTCCTCGACCCCGCCTGCGGCTCCGGGACCTTCCTCGTCATGGCCATCAACCGCATCCGCTCCTGGTACGAGGCCAACCGCGAAAGATGCCCGTACGACGAAGGTGAGCTGTGCAAGAAGATCCTGGCCAACGTGATCGGGTTTGACCTGAACCCTCTCGCGGTGATGGCCGCCCGCACGAATTACCTCATCGCCATTCGCGACTTGGTTACCCATGTTGACAAGGTGGAGATTCCCGTCTACCTCTGCGACTCGATTCTCACGCCCTCCTCCTACGGTGGGCTTTTCGCGGGATCGACAGACTCCGCCAAGGAACTGAAGACGTCGGCCGCGCGATTTGTCATCCCCACAGAAATCGCCAGAAATCGCGAGGACGTGGCCAAGTACGCCGAGCAACTGGAATTCTGTGTTCGTAATGGGTGCGCGCCACAAGAATTCATCCAGCGATGTCGTGACGATGGACTCGCCATCACCGCTCAATCATTGCACGTTGACCTGTACAGAGAGTTGGTGAAGCTGGATAAGGCGAACAAGAATGGTGTCTGGGCGAGGATCATCAAGAATTCTTTCGCCCCGCTCTTCGTCGGGCGTGTTGATTTCATCGCTGGCAACCCGCCTTGGGTGAACTGGGAAAGCCTTCCGAAGGCCTATTGTGACAGCACGCTGCCGCTCTGGGATCATTACCGGCTCAGAGAACGCGGGTCAGCCGGCGGCCGTCTTGGCAACGTGAAGAAGGAGCTGTCTGCTCTGTTTGTCTACGCGAGCCTGGACTACTATGGCAACCAAGAGGCGAAGCTCGGGTTCGTGATAACACAGACGGTGTTCAAGAGCGGCGCGAACGATGGATTCCGACGCTTCCGCCTGGCTAGCGACGCACCATTTGCGGTCACTGGTGTGTCCGATATGTCGTTGATACTGCCGTTCGAGGGCGCAGTAAACCGGACAGCGGTCATGATCGCGGCCAAGGGCGCAGCGACCGAGTACCCCGTCGCCTACAAGTTTTGGCTCCCGATAGGGCCTAGGCCATCCGACATGGGAGCGCCACTCGACGACGTGGTGGAGAATGTGCGTGTGCAGGATTGGGACGCTGCGCCTGTCGAGCCAAGCCATCGCGAGAGCACCTGGTTGACTGCGCCAACGACCGCGTTCGGGCCGCTCCGACGAGTGGTTGCGGACCGTTCGCCTGGCATCATGGATCGTACCTTCGCCGGGTCATGCACGTGGTTGAACGGTGTCTTCTGGGTCCAGAGCACGGGTTCCTGGAAGAAAGAGGCGATGGTCCAGAACATGGGGGATGTCGGGCGTACGAAGGTCGAGACCCATGCTGGACGGGTGGAGACCGACTTTCTCTATCCGCTGCTTCGCGGGCGTGACCTGCTGGCTTGGAAGGCGGAGCCGAGCGCGCTAATTCTGGTCCCGCATACGCGCGATGATTTCGGCCAGCCCGTTAGCGTTGCGATGATGAAGAGGCAGTTTGGCCATACCTACGAATTCCTTAAGCAGTTTGAGAAGCAGCTCCGAGCCCGTAGCGGCTATCGGCAACTGCATAAGAGCCGTCCCGAGTTCTACGTTGTCGGCAACGTCGGCAACTATTCGCTGGAGCCATACAAGATCGCGTTCAAGGATCTGTCAGAGGTCTTTCAGTGCGCAGTGGTCGGACCTCAACCAGTTGATGGACACGAGGCAAGCCGGTCATTCCCGATCATACCGTCTTGTTCATGACTGCAAGAACTCAACAGGAGGCCTTTTTCGTGGCAGGGGTGTTGAACTCCCCTCCGGCGCGTGCGGCACTCTATAGTGCATCCGTTGGCGTTCAGACACAGCGGTACTTCCCTACGGATGTGTCCCGCGTTCATTTGCCCGCCTTCGATGAGTCCAACGAGATTCACCAGCGAGTGGTGGAGCTCTCAATGTGGTTCCATGAGGCCGCGCGGTCCGGGGCTCACCTCGATCAGTTCGGCAAAATGGAAATGGAACTAGCTGATGCGGTCGCGCCACTTTGGAAGCTGAAGGGACGCGAACTGCGCGACATCCTATCGTACTATCGCGAGCTTCAGGAGTACCGTCGATGTTCAGAGCCGGCGGGCTGTACGGAGGTCGAGGACGCTGATCAGTAGCTGTCGCTCAGGATTCTGTGGCCCGGTTGCGTTTGCGCGAGGGGGCTGACCTGTCACAATGGCGCAAGAGTGAGCACGGAGACACCCACATCATCACCAGGCATTTGGGATGAGCAGAAGCATCCCCACGGCACCCTCGTCCGCTCCACCATCGAACTTTACAAGCCCTACGGCATCGGCCGCACCCAGAAGGTGAAGAACGGCTATGCCAAAGTCGAATTCAATCCGTCGGTCTTCATGTCTCCGCCGTACCGGTCGGAGAACAAGATTCTCGCCCTCAATGAGATTCAGATCGTCCACACCCCTCTCGACCGCGCCGTCCGCGGCCAATGGGAAGACCCCTGGCGGTTCGAGCTGAAGATGCTGGCCGCCCGCTTCCTCACGGCCAACAAAGGCGGGCAGCTCTCCAACGCCCGCACGGAAATCCTCCCCCACCAGATTTTCGCCGCCCATCGCGTCATCTCGGCCGAGAAACGCCGCTTCCTCCTGGCCGACGAGGTCGGGTTGGGCAAGACCATCGAGGCGGGCATGATCTGGCAGGCCATGGAACAGCGCGGCCAGGCAAAACGCACACTCATCATCACGCCGGCCGGACTCACCACGCAATGGCAGGAGGAAATGAAGGACAAGTTCGACACGATCTTCGAGATCTTCGGCCGCGATTTCTGGGCCGTCAACCCCCTCATTTGGGGCTACAAGGCCCGCGCCATCGCGTCGCTCAACATGCTGAAGCGCCCGGAGCACAAGCGCATCCTGCTGGAGAACCGCAAGTGGGACCTCATCATCTTCGACGAAGCCCACCGCCTTTCGGCCCTCAACTACGGCTCGGGCAAGGCCGAGAAAACCCAGAACTACAAGCTGGCCGAGGAGCTTCGCGGACACGACTATTGCGATGCCCTGCTGCTGCTCACAGCCACGCCCCATCAGGGTGAGGAGAACCACAGCCGTTTCAAGAACCTCGTTCTGCTGCTCGAGGAATTCGTTGACTTTTCCGCCCTTGAGGACAAGAGCCTGTTTTCCGGCGCCTCCGGCGGCGGGCGCAGCTTCACCGACCTCATCATTCGCACACCCAAGCAAGATGTCACCGACGCCGAAGGCCGCAAGGTCTTCAAGGGCCGTCAGACCCACCGCATGCCCTTTAGGATGTACGGCGATGAGGAGAGATTCTACAAGGCCGTCGCTGCCTACATCCGCGACGGCTATCAGATGCTGGAGCGCATCAACGAGCCGATGCAGCGCCGGGCGGCCGGTTTCCTGCTGACCACCTTCCAGAAGCTCAACGCCTCATCCACCGCCGCCATCCGCTCCGCTCTCGGTAAGCGCCTCCAACGCCTCAACGGAGAATTGGTTGCGATTCCGCCGGTGACCGAGGAAGAAGAGGAACTCTTCCGCGATGAGCGATACGAAGGCGAGAACGAGGAACAACAGGTCCTGCTGAGTGAGGACGAGATCCTTGAGCATGAGATCAAGACGCTCGAAGAGGTCCTGGCGATGCGGGTGAAGCGCGACAAGAAGACGGATGAGCTGTTGAAGCTGATCGATCACGTCGCGAAAGTCGCCCCGCGGCCCCGAAGAGAAGGTCTTGATCTTTACCGAGTACCGTGAAACCCAGCAATACCTCGTCCGCGAGTTGGAAGGCAAATACGGCAAGGGCAGCACCGTCGTGATTCACGGCGGCATGAAACTGGACCGCAGGGAAGAGGCCGAGCAGGATATCGAATCCATCTGGGCTCCGTTCGCCGCGCAAGGCGCGACCCTCGCGCCCACCACCAAGCGCACCAGCCAGCGCCTGTTCCGCGATCATCCCAAGGTGCGATTCCTCGTCTCCACTGAGGCCGGCGGCGAGGGAATCAACCTCCAGTTCTGCCATATCTGCGTCAACTACGACCTGCCGTGGAACCCCATGCGCGTGGAGCAGCGCATCGGGCGCGTCTACCGCTTCGGCCAGAAGCTGGTTGTGCAGGTCTACAACTTCTTCAACCGCGGAACCATCGAGGACACCGTCCAACTCTATTTCGAAGGCCGCCTGCGCCACGCCGCCCAGGCGATTGCCCAGGTCACCGGCGAGGACCCCGAAGACATCATGGGGACCCTCAATGGGCAGCTCGAAAGCGAGATCGACCCCACCCGCATCTACCAGCGAGCGATGGTCGAGGGCGACCTCAACAGGCAGACCCAGAAAGAGATCGACCAGGCCGTCGCACGGGCGCAGGCGCCTACGAGATCGCCACCCGCAGCCTCTTCAGGGATGTCTCCAGCTACTCGTTCGATCACTATCGCAGCGAACTGAAGGCGGACCTGACCCTCAACGACCTCCGGCACTTTACCGAGCGATTCCTGGGCAAACATCGCCGTGTCCTTCAGCAGAAGGATGAGTTCCTCGAGTTCCTCACCCCGGACGTGCTCAAGCCCTACGAGCTTAAGGACCGATTTCGCACGGCTACGTTCGACCGCGAGTTGGCCATCCGCCGAAACGACGCCGACTTTCTGGCCCTGGGCCATCCCTTCATTGACGCCATGCTCGGCTACGTCGGCTCATACGACTTCGGCGGCCTGGCCGCCGCACGTCGGGTCGAATCAAAGGAGCTGCGCGGGAGGCAAGGGCACCTGTTCATCTTCATCGTCCGCCAGCGCATCACGCGCGAGGACGGCGACGAATGCCTCTTCCACTTCCATCCCGTGTTCGTCAGCTCCGACGGCTCCATTGACGACCACGCGGCTCGGGTGGCCGTCGACGCGCCCGCTGCCGAGTCCAGTGCCCCGCCTTCGCACGACTGCGACCCGCAAATTGCGTTTGATGCCGCCAAAGCATCCTTGGAGAAGTCCCTGGAACTCTGGGCGTGGGAGGACGACGTGGAGTTCGTCGCCATGAGTTGGGTTCAGTTCACTTAGGTCGTCGTGCGCTGTTGAGGGAGCCTAAGGGGGAAGGAGCTTAAAGGGGACGTAAGGCCAGCACATATCGTCCCTCGCCATTCCGCGTGAACGCCCACACCGAATCCCCCCGCATCCACATGATGCAGCACGGCGCTGCCCTCACTTCAGGTGATACCCCGCCCCGAAATCCAGGTCGCGCCTGTGACTGTCCTCACCGCCAGTAATACAGCAGCGCCACGCCGGCCATCATATCCCAATCGCAATGGAAGACACATCCGCCGCCGCCACACATTCCCCGCCAGCAACAGCCCCTCCCACACGCGCTGCGCAGATCGACCGCCCCAATCCGCCAGATCGCTCCTTTTCCCCCGACAATCCGCCAGACGCGTTGCGCCATGCTGCGCGCCGCCGAACCGATTTGCGCAACTCCAGCGCATAAAGGAGGCCCCGCCATCCGCGTCCCACCGCCCGACGTTCGGCCGGCGCGGCGTCGTCGGCCTCTCCACAGGAGAACCCATGCGCACCATCGCCGCAACAACTCCATCGCCCCGTCGAATCCGTAAAAACGAACTTCTCCATCGCCCCACCCCTACGTCGCTTCGTCGCCGCGTCCCTCCATCGCTTCTGCAGATCGAACTTCACTTTGGGCAAGCCGCCCCTCCGTCGCTCCGTCGCTTCTGCGAAACGAACCCACCGGGCCTCCACGTCTGTGCCCAACCGCATCGATCTCCGGCCGTATCCGCATCTCCGCGGCTTCGTGCCAGATTGCGAAACGAACCCACCCGGCCTCTACTTCTGTGCCCAACCGCATCGATCTGCGCCTGTATCCGCGTCTCGACTTCTTCGTGCCAGATTGCGAAACGAACCCACTCGGCCTCTACATCCGTCTCAACCCGCGC
The DNA here is from genome assembly GCA_963836515.1 of uncultured Phycisphaerales bacterium. Lineage (GTDB taxonomy): Bacteria > Planctomycetota > Phycisphaerae > Tepidisphaerales > Tepidisphaeraceae > CAWIJX01. Next base: position 583,830 of record CAWIJX010000003.1, on the reverse strand, counting down.
CCACGCCGCTCTGTCGATTCGTCCTCTTGTGCAAAACGAACTCCGGCTGGCTCTACATCTGTGCTCGCCCGCATCCATCCGCGAATCCTCTTCGTGTATTCGTGGTCCACACTCGCTCCGCCTCAACCCCACCCCGTCGCCTCCGCCAACATCCGGCAATACTCCACGAAATTAGGCCACGACACATCCGCGGGAATCCCATGATCGCAACTCGGCACATACCCCCCGGCGTCGATCACCGGCTTGAGGCGGTTGATCTCGTTTCGCAGGGTTGCTCCGCCGGCCGCCATGGCGCGCTTGTCCACGCCTCCCTCGTACGCCATCTTCGTCCCGAACCGCCGCCGGTACGCCGGCAGGTCATTCCCGGCCGCCACTTCCTGCGGGCAATTGCAGTTGAAGCCGGCCTCGATCCACACGGGGATGAGCTGCCCAACGTGGCCATCGGAATCGACGTTGTAGATCGGCACGCCCGCGGCCTTGCACTGCCGGCCCCAGTGCCGCCAGCACGGCAGGAGGAACTGCCGCGCCATGCCCGGCCCGATCATCGGCTTTTCCTTGTAGGCCATGTCCTCGTTGACCAGCACGCAGTCGGGAACGTAATGGCGGAACATGCGATCGAGCACGGCCGCGATGAACTCGCGCCAGAAGTCGATCATCTCCTGCGCAAAGCCCGGATCGTCCAGCAGCAGCATGCAGAGGTTCTCGAAGCCGAGCCATTCGCGGAGTTGCCAGAACGGCCCGGAGAAGCTGACGGTGGAGTAGAATTGGCGATCCGAAAGCCGGCGCGCCCGATCGAGAATATCGCCCGCGAAACGCTTCGGGTCATCGACGCCGTAGCGACTCTTCATCGCCTCCCACTCCGCCCGCGACTCGACCGGGCACTTGATCCATCTGCGCGTAACGAAGTCGATGGGGTTGCGCAGATACGTCACGTCATATTCATCCGAGATCTCGCAGATGTTCCCCTTCCAGTCCTGCACAACCAGGCTGCCCGGTGCGCTGCTGCCGGCCGGCGCAGGATGGCGCTCGATGATCTTCTCCTGGAACTGCGGGATCATCCGAAAATCCACGCCGATATCGCACCAGTCGTGCGCCACCTTCGGTTCGATGCCGATCAGCTTGCGCACATGCGCGTGATAGTCGCGCACGTCCGGCGGCAGCCCCTGCCGATGCCAGGCTTCGAGCGTCGACTTGCGGCCGCCGCCGGGAGAGAACGGCACGCGATCGGGCTTTTGAAAGAGCAGCGTGGCGAGATGCCTCTCACGGTCATTCATCGCCTCGTAGTCTATCATCCCGCGCCGCTTTGGGATAAATTCCCGGTGGCTATGTCGCACCGTCATCTCTTTGGCATCATCGGGACAGCATTCGTTCTGGCCGCGTGCGCGCCTCAGCAGCAGGCCCCCGCTCCGCTGGCGGGCGGCGAACCGCTGGGCCTGCAACTGTTGCGCACCGAGGCGCAGCTCAGCAAGTATCCCTTCTTCACGCTCCTTGCGTTCGAGCAGGAGGCCGACGCCGTCTTTGCGCGGGCCGACAGCGCGGAAGGCAGAATCGATCCATCCTGCGCCGCACACCGGTTCGCACAGCCTGACGCTGCCACTGGGCACGCGATCGCTGAGCATCAAGCTCTCGTCGCTGCACAGTGGGCGCGACTGGCCGGATCGATGGACTCTCCTCGGCGCGTACTTCTACGCCGCTCAGCCGCAGCGGATGACCGCGACATACGAAGCGGCCGGGATTGCGCCGGTAACCTACACGGTGGAGCTGCCGGAGGGAAAGTGGACGCCGGTGATGCTGGATATCGCGGCCGTTCTGGATGGCCAGCGGCCTGCGGAGGTGGGGACGCTGCGGTTTACCTTCGGCAGCGGATCGATCGCGCCGATCTGGTGCGACGACGTTGTCGAGATGGAGAAGAACGAGATCATCGTGGACCAGAAGGACTTCTCTCTTCGCGAGCGCGGGTTCCAGTATGTCGTCGCGCGCCCGATGAGCTTCCGCATCGCCCTGCGCACGCCCGAGGCGTCGAGCCAGGGCTGGCGGCTGGCCGAGGCCAACTGCATCCGCGCGATATTCACCTCCGAAGGCAAGGAAAAGAAGCAGATCATCTACGCGGACGGGCGGCGGTTTGTCGATGGGCGATTCGATGCCGTGGGCCAGCCGCGCCAACTCCTGGAACAGTCGCACGCGCAGCCGGCCGAAGTGACGCTGCCCGAGGAAACGGGCAAGCTCCTGCGCAACCTGCCGGGCGATGAGAATAACGATGGGTACGTCGAGACCGAAGGCGTCTATCACATCGTCGCCACATCGCCGCGGCTGGAGATTCAGGTCAATCCGCGGGGAATCTCGGTGATGGACCCGGTCCTCGACATCGCCGGCCTGCCCGCGGGCAAGGTGGTTGCGACTGTCGAAGGAAAGCTCATCGAAAAAGTCGTGCGCCTGGACAACGGCCACGTGCTCATCGAGATCACCGGCCGGCTGGCGCGCAACCACACTGATCGTGAAGGCTGGCGGGGAATTCTGATCTCGATTGTCTGAAGCGGAAGCGTCAGACAGACTCCCGTTCCGAATAAAGCACATTTGGCACGACGACGATTTTTATCGTACGTAGACTTTAGCGTCGTGGTCAGCCGCCGAGTTGCGCAAGGAAGGGTTGACGTTTGTTGTGCCGGCCGTTTGCCAGGAGCCGGCGCCTTGGAGGCGGCAACACATGAATCCCACCACCGCAACGACCCGTCCAGCCACCCTATCTCCGCGCCGTCCCAGGAAATCCCAACGAAAGCTCGGCATCGCCTGCCAGCTCGACATGCTGGAACCTCGATGCCTGTTGAGCGGGCTCACGCCAGGTCTCGCCGGTACGGCCCTCACAAGCATCACGCCGGGAGCCAATTGGGGCGCAGCGGTCCTCATGCAGAGCGACGGCAAAACGGTTGTTGCCGGCACCGTCGCGGCCGATTTTATGAACCAGGACATCGCCCTGGCGCGGTACAACGCCGACGGTTCACTGGACGACTCTTTCGGCACCGGCGGCATGGTCGTCACCGACCTGGGCTCCTCGGGGGATGCGGCATCGGCCATCGCCATCGACGCCCAGGGGGGCATCCTCGTCGCAGGCCAGGTAATCACCTATTCCGGCCGCTATTCGCGCCACCTGGACTTCGCCCTGGCCCGGTACAACAGCGATGGCACTCTCGATGCGAATTTCGGCCAGGGAGGTTTCACCCGACTCGATATGGGCAGCAAAGGTGCTGACCAGGCCTCAGCGATCGCCGTTCAGAGCGATGGCAACATCGTCGTGGCAGGAACGGGCACGGTCGGCGGCCGGCAGTGCTTCGCCATCGCCCGCTATACTCCTGACGGCTGGCTGGATTACAGCTTCGCAGGGACCGGCTATACGACAACGAATTTCCCGGCCGGCGCCTCCGGGGCATATGGCATCGCGCTGCAAAGCGATGGTCGTATCGTGCTTGCGGGAAAGGTCGAGAATTGGTCACTGCCGCCGGACGCCCAGGGCAATTCCCCCACCGATCTGGCACTGGCTCGCTACAACGCCGACGGCACATTGGACAGCACTTTCGGCAATCAGGGCCTGGTAAGCACGGATCTGGGTTTCACCGATGACGCGGCGAATGCCGTGGCACTGGCCGGCAATGACATCGTCATCGCCGGGCGGGCGGGCGGCGACTTCCTGGTCGCGCGGTATCTGTCCGACGGCACGCTCGATGGCAGTTTCGGCAATGGCGGCGTGCGCCGCGTTGACTTCGCCCGCGGAGCGGATTCAGCCAGTGCCATCGCCGTCCGGCCGGATGGGAAGATACTGCTGGCCGGCGAGGCGACCAAAGGGGCGGCAACCGAGTTCGCACTGGCGCAGTTCGATGCCGGCGGGACACTCGACCCATCCTTCGAGACCGGCGGCAGGCTGACAGTGGATTTCGGCCGGCCCGATCAGGCCGCGGCTGGAATGGCCCTCGATGCCAGCGGCATGCTCGCGGTAGCGGGTTACGCGGGCACACCGGGCGGCAACTACGATTTCGCAACGCTCTGGTATCGCACGGCGCAGCCGAATCTGCCGCCGGTGGCCAATGCGGGCGGATCGTATGCCGTCGATGAGGGAGGCAGCGTCGCGCTGTCGGCGGCACAGTCCACCGATCCTGATGGCGCGATCGTCAGCTACGAGTGGGACCTGAACTACGATGGCGTCAACTTCGACGTTGATGCCACCGGGGCCAGCCCGACGTTCTCGGCCGCCAATATTGATGGGCCGGCTACCAGGACCATTGCGCTGCGCGTCACCGACAACGCAGGCGCGCAGTCCATAGTTCAGACGACCGTGACCGTTGCCAACGTTGCGCCGACGGTGGATGCCGGGCCGGATCAGACGGTCAACGAGGGCGCACAAGTGGTCGTCTCCGGCACCTTCACCGATCCCGGCGTGGGCGAGACGTATGCCATGAGCTGGCTGGTGGTCGATGGCAAGGGCAATACCGTGGCCACGGGCCAGGACCAGAGCATTGCCTTCGCGGCAAACACCGTCGGCGTCTACACCGTCACCTACAGCGTCTCCGATGGCCAGGCCACCGGCAGCGATACCATGCTCGTCACCGTCCGCAATGTCGCGCCGACCGTCAATGCCGGGCCGGACCAGACGGTCAACGAGGGCACGCAGGTGGTCGTCTCCGGCACTTACGCCGATCCCGGCGTGGGCGAGACGTATACCATGAGCTGGCTGGTGGTCGATGGCAAGGGCAATACCGTGGCCACGGGCCAGGACCCGAGCATTGCCTTCGCGGCAAACACCGTCGGCGTCTACACCGTCACCTACAGCGTCTCCGATGGCCAGGACACCGGCAGCGATACCATGCTTGTCAACGTGCGGAATGTCGCGCCCACGCCGCGCCTGATCGGCCCGGCCACCGGCGTGCGCGGCCAGACGTTGGCGTTCGCGGGCTCGTTCACGGATCCGGGAGCGAGCGAGAGCTACCAGATCCTCTGGAACTTCGGCGACGGCCGACAGCCGCTTCTGGATGCCAACGTGGTCGGCGCGCTCTCGCCCACCCATGTGTTTGCGGCCAGCGGCCAGTACACTGTCCACCTGACGATCAGCGACAGCAACGGCGGCATCGGTACAGCGTCGATCGCCGTGAACATCCTCGATGTACAGATGCAGAGCGACCCTGCCAACCCGGGCCAGACAGCGTTGGTAATCGGCGGGACGAGCGGCAACGACACGATCACCGTGCGCAATCAGGGATGTCAGCGCGGCGTGGATGTCACGGTGAACTCGCGGTCGTACGGCACCTTCAACCCCACGAGCCGCATCGTCATCTACACCCAGCAGGGCGCCGACACGGTTCGCGCGACGGGTTTGTCGACGCCTGTCGTCGTCTACAGCGACGGCGATGGCGACGACACCATTCAGACCGGGCCGCAGAACAACCCGGGGCCCAACCCGAAGGCCGCCCAGTTCCTCTTCGCCATCACCCGGCTGATCCGGGATTGGCTGGCGAGGTTGTGATGGAGACCGCCAGTGGCACCTGAGGGCACTGGCGACACTCATCCCTTCACTGCCAGCGTCTTCCCCGAAGCGCTGGCCTCGAACGCCGTCAGAATCACGTCCATGCTCTTGTAGCCTTCCATCCCGTTGATGGGCGGCTCGGTGCCGGCCAGGATCGAATCGACGAACATGTCCGAGACGCCCGAGCTGACCTGCTTCTCGTTGGTGGCGATGGCGCCGACCTTGTGCAGCTCCTGGTCGCCGTTCTTATAGCGGACGATCACGCCGTAGTCCGGGTCGGTCGCCAGCATCATCACCGCGTTCTCGCAGTAGATCAGCGTATAGTTCGCCTCCGGCTCGCCATAGTTGCTCCACGAGATGATGATCGAGCCCATCACGCCGCCCCTGGTCTTCACCAGCAGCATGGCGTTGTCATCCACGTTGATCGGCCGGCCGTCGGCGTATGTCTTGTTCAGCGTCTCGATCATCGCCGCGACCTCGACGATCTCCTCGCCCAGCAGATAGCGCATGAGGTCGGCCTTGTGAATGCCCAGATCGCCGCAGACGCCCATGATGGCCTTGTCCTTCTGGAAGAACCAAGTGCCCTGGTGGTTGTCCACCGACCAGTGCTCCGGGCCGCCGTGCTTGAAGGCCGTGCGGAAGCTGATGACCTTGCCCAGTTTGCCCGACGAAAGAAGCTCCCTGGCCTTGACGTGCGGGCGCATCAGCCGCTGGTTCTGGCCGACCATGAGGAACTTGCCGGCCTTCTTCGCCGCGTCGATCATCGAGTGAGCTTCTTCGCGCGTGGTGGCCATGGGCTTCTCAACCAGCACGTGCTTGCCGGCCTTGAGCGCGGCCAGCGTCATGGGGGCGTGCAGGTAATTCGGCACGCCGATGATCACCGCGTCCATGGGCTTGTGCTTCAGGAACGCCTCGAAATCCGAGTAAGGCTTGCCCCCGAATTTCTTCGCCTGTTGTTCCGCGCCTGGCGACCACGTCGCATAGCGCAACGAGCTTGGCTTTGGGGTTCTGCGCCACCTCGGGAATGTGACGCCGCTGACCAATCGCGCCGCAGCCGACAATGCCGATGTTCAGAATCTGACTGGATTTGCTCATAGGGGTTTCCTCGTTTCCTGGTATTGGGTCAAATCATAAGGCAAACGTGCCACGGCTGTACAGGGCCGCGGAAGCCTCACCCATCCGTGTACGGAATTCCGATTGAACAGTCCGCCCGACCGACGTAACATGCAATCATAGCTCACGTCGGGCACCTTTTTTTGGAGTTGACCATGCAGCGTCGGCGCGCATTCACGTTGGTTGAGCTTCTGGTGGTGATCGGCATCATCGCGCTGCTGATCTCGATTCTCCTGCCGGCGCTCAACGCCGCACGGCGCAGGCGGTGATCGTGAAGTGCATGAACACGGCCCGGAACATGTCCCAGGCCTGTCAAATGTTCGGAAACGATCATCGCGGTTTCTTCCCCATCGCGGGACTGGAGTGGAATCTGACCGGCGGCGTCTGCAACCCAACCGGACTGGATGATGCCAGCCAGAAGAAGTACGCCTACTACACCGATGGTACCGATCTGCGGCCAGTGCCCCTCACGGTGGCCATAGCGACATACCTGGCGCGGAAGGTGCCGCTGAGCGACCGGACGAACATGCAAACCGACATGAACCGCGACGACTACCGCAAGCTGTTCCAGTGCCCGGGCCACGAAGGGATCTACCAGGGCCTTACCCAACAGGGCAGCGATGGTTGGTCGGCGCCGCTGGAGTGGTGCAGCTATATCTTCAACGAGGCGCTACTGGGCCGGCGCGAGGCCGGCAAGGGCCTTACGCCGCAGGGCAACATGGCGAAGGTGCGCGACGCGGCCAAGACGTTCCTCTTCGGCGACGGGCTCCCCCGCGGAAACGTGGTCGGTGGATGGTTGACCGTTCCCGAGGACAACCAGTGGAACTGGAGCCTCTACGACTACTACAACGCCCATCAGGGCGATTACAAGAACTTCGACATGACGCGGCATGGCGGGCGCATGAACGTCGTTTTCTGCGACGGGCACTGCGAAACCATCCGGCTGCCCGGAGGCTTGCAGGCCGTGAATTTCACGCGGGGCCTGCAACCGTAGGCGGCAGGACTCAGATCACGGATCTCGGATTGCGCCGGGGCTAGATCATCGCGGCTGAAGTATCATGCCGAGTGATGCCGATCTCCATGAAGTCACGGATGACAAGGAGATGCGATGGTCACGGAAGACTTGAACAGCCACGCGTTGGTTCTACCGCAAGCACAGCGTTGCATTCTTGAGAGCCTGGTCCGGCGGAAGACCTGTCCGCAGGCGGTGGCCACGCGGGCTCGCGTGATCTTGGCGGCCGGCGAGGGTCTGGGCTCGGTGGGGATCGCCCTTCGGGTGGGGTGCTCCCGCGAACTGGTCCGACACTGGCGAGCCCGCTACAGGGCGGCCCAGCAGGCTTGGGGAGCGGACGTTGCCCAGTGGGATGAGGCGGCCTTGGCCCGGAAGATCGGGCAGACGCTCTCGGACGGGTATCGCTGTGGGTGTCCGGGCAAGTTCACGCCCGAGCAGTACTGCCAGATCATGGCGTTGGCCTGCGAGAAGCCGTCGGACAGCGGCCGGCCGGTGACGAACTGGACGAACCGGGAGTTGGCCGACGAGGCGGCCAAACGGGGGATCGTGCCGTCGATCTCGCCCCGGCAGGTGGGGCGTTTTTTAAAAGGAGGCGGACCTGCGGCCGCACAAGATGCGGTATTGGCTGAACAGTCCCGACCGGCAGCATCCCGAGGAGTTTGCGGCGCGGTCGGGGGCGGTGTGCGCGGCCTACGGCTCGGCCATCGAGTTGCACGAGCTGGGCACGCACCTTATCAGCGTGGATGAGAAGACCGGGATGCAGGCCCTGGAACGCGCGGTGCCCACGCTGCCGATGAGGCCGGGACAGGTGGAGCGTCAGGAGGCCAATTACGTTCGGCACGGGACGCTGATGCTGACGGCCAACCTGGAAGTGGCCACGGGGAAGGTAATCTGTCCAACGGTGGCGTTGACGCGGCACGAGGAAGACTTTGCCGCGCATGTGGCCCAGACGGTGGCCAGCGACCCCCAGGCAGCGTGGATCATCGTGCTGGACCAGCTCAACACGCACCAATCCGAGACGTTGGTGAGGCTGGTGGACGAGTTGTGTGGACTGGGGGTGGAACTGGGCGTCAAGGGCGAGTCGGGCCTGCTCAAGGACCTGAAGAGCCGGCGAGCGTTCCTGGAAGACCCCAGCCATCGCATCCGGTTCCTGTACACGCCACGGCACGCTTCGTGGCTCAACCAGATCGAGATCTGGTTCAGCATCCTGGCACGCCGGCTGCTGCGCCGGGGCAGCTTCCAATCCATCGACGAGTTGCGGCGGCGTGTCCTGGCGTTCATCGAGTACTTCAACCAGACGATGGCCAAGCCGTTCCGGTGGACCTATCAGGTCCGGCCCTTGAGCGCGTGACGGACGTGGCGGAAAGGGTCGATCTCAACAGACTGGCCACGATTCCCGGCGGAAAGGCAGGTGGCGCCCGCAAGTCATCATCCCCAACAGGCGATTGGACCGACCGCAACGCCTCCGTCGCGGGCCACGCTTCCGCCTGGTCCGAGCAGCCCCGTTCCGGCCATGCCTCTCGTGCCCGCCGTCGAATGCCTCGATCCGCCCCTCCACACCACCCCCTCCTTACCCGAGGCCACGATATCTCTGCCCTGATGATCTAGGGCATGAGCCTGGTGGGGATTTCGCCGTTCTTCCGCGGCATATCCTGGACCTGCCAGAATCGCGGGTCGTTCTTGCCGATCCACGTGCCGCTCTGCCCCGGCTTCTTCACCAGTTTCTCGTTGTCCAGCGCCGCCGTATATGGCGGGGGCGTGCCTCGTTTCGCGGGATCGCTGTAATGGTCCGCCAGCAGTTTCTGGCCGCGCTGCGTGTACGATTCCAGCCAGCCCACGTACGGCGCCTCGCCGGAATATCGCAGGACCACGGCGGTCACGGCGACATTGCCGACCGGGCCGTTGAACGCACCGGGGATACGGTCGATCGACTCGGCGAAATAGGTCTTGCCGTCATCCTCGCTGTAATAGGCCTTGCTCACGGGGCCCGCCTTGGGCCCCGACCGGTTGAGAAGGATGATTGCGACAATAGCCATCACGATGATGGCAATGCCGCCGCCGATGAGCAAGGCATTACTGCTGGATTTCTCTTTGGCCTGAGCAGGCGGCTTGTGCATGGACGCTCCTGAGTCGTTGCCTATTGTACCGTCTTCAGCACGCCATCCAAATCACCGCGGAGAATCGCTGTGTTGAGCATGGACATGTTCAGAATCTCCTCGAATTGTCTGCGGCTATTTGGCGGCCGGCGTCAGCTCGGGCTGCGGCGCCGGCGTGCTGTACGCGGCATACATCCCGCGGAACAGCACCGTCAGAAAGCCGAGGCAGAAACCCGTGCCCAGCGCCACGCTCACCTGGATAAGCTTACGATGATGATGGCGTGCGGCGCGAACCTGGCAAAGCCCATGTTTCTCCTCGGCTTCAAGGCACACTGGGCGTCAAAATCGGCAACACTCTGTAGTCGCCGCCGCAGGGTCTGTTGACGCCCGGGGTGTTGACGGCCCGCGGCGCCGCGCATGCTCACGCCACATGTGGGCTTTTCTGCTGAGAGGACTGGGCGCGGGTTTCATCGTTGTCGCCGTCGCGGAGATCGCGCGGCGGTTTCCGCGCCTCGGCGCGATGGTCCTCACGCTCCCCATCGTCATCCCGGCCGTCTTTGTGGTGATGTACCTGCGCGACCGCGAAATCGCGCCGATTGCGCACCTCTCGCGCCAGACCCTGATGCTGATCCCGCTGGGCTTGCCGTTCTTCATCCCCATGGCGATGTCGCAGCGGTGGGGCCTGTCGTTCTGGTCGGCTCTGGCGATGGGATTGGTGCTGGTGAGCGCGAGCGTATCGGCCTATCTGTGGATGACGCGGTGAGGGCAACGGATCACAATACGAGGATTCTGGTGACGAGCTTGTAGACTTCGCTGCACGGATTGTGTTTTTCCGGCAGCGGAACGGATTCGAGGCGCAGCTTACGCAGCCGCTCCGCTCGCGCCGATGCCTTGCGCACATGCTTCACGATAGGATCGAAGTCGCAGGATCCCTTCTCGTAGCCGGGCACATGGCGGTCCTTCAGCAATCGGACGACCGCATCGCAGTTCTTGGCCAGCGCAGTGCTCTCCTCGAAGTGCAGCAGGACCCAATATTCGAAACACGGCGTGGAAATGCCCAGTTCAACCGTGTTCGCGCTGGCCTTTGCTCGCGCATTGCCGATCTTGCTCCCATAATCACCGTCGATGATGCACCACACCTCATCGAACGGCTCTGTGCCGCTGTCCGGGCTCGCCGCGGCCTTCTTGCGCTCCACCGCTCGCTGGACGACCTGCAGAGGTTGTGTGTGGCCGCCGCCGCCAACGACCTCAACGGAAGCGGACGAGAGACTGAAATGCCGTTTGAAGGCATCGAAATAGTGGGGCGCGGATTGATCATCTTCACAGACAATCAGAAACCGTTTGGGTAGTTCTGCCGACCCGTTCGCCGCCGCATCTGCTCAAGCAGCGCTTGTACTTTCTTCGACTGGGGTTTGCCGCCCTTGGTCATAGCGAGAGCTTCTCCACGAGAGGGATGGCCCCAAAGAGACCCGACAGGTATCGCTTGCGTAGATTATGCACGGGGCGGGCATCCTCCTTGAACTCTGCCAGTGAGTACAACTCCGATACGCCTGCCTCATCTTTCTTCGTGAAGTAGACCTGATCGCGGCGCAGGGCCGGTGCCTGTCCGTCATGACCTTCCAGGAGACCCGTTTCGTGGGTGGCGAAGATGAGTTGTGAGCGCACGCGATCCGGCGGGGCGTTGTTGACGGCCCGGATCAGTGCATCGAGCAATCGAGGATGGAGACTGGCCGCAAGCTCGTCGGCAAAGAGCGTGACAGGCTCGTGCGCCAGCGTCCACCAGTCACCCGCGACATTGAAGAGCTTCTTTGTGCCGGCGGATTCGTCAAAGAGATCGATGGGCTGGCTCGTCGCGCCCCGATGCACGAACGAAATCACCACCTGCTTTTCAGGCAGACTGGACGCGACTCTCTTTATGAAGTCCGGGTAATCCTCACGGCGAAGCTCGACATCGCAGATGCCGACATCGGCCGTCACCATCAGGTTTCGCATGATCCAATCGCGATACTCCGCATCATTCGCGAACCGGTGACCGCCCCGGTCAATGTCTCGTTCCGGCATTGTGGCAGCGCCCGAGTAATCCTTGTATCGGGTGGCATCCAGAATCGCGCTGAAGTACGGCTGAGCGGAGTCGCCACCTTGGGCGGGCCCATGCTGGGCCAGCTTGGACAGCACCAGCACGTTGGGCTGCATCTCCTTCACATAAAGCTGATTTGCCTCGCTGCTGGCGATCAAGTCGCCCCGGACCTGCCCCGAAGCCCGGCGGTCGATGAGCACAGTCTCATTTTCGCCGAGAACCGTCAGTATCTCTCGCTCAATGGCCTTGGCGCGGAAGCCGATCTCATATCTCAGAAGCCTGTCGCCGTGAACGACCTCGCACCCAAGGCTAACCGGCGCTTTGCGCGTGGTGCTGTCGAGCAGGAACGGCGCGTAAGGAGAAATCTTCGCGCCCGGCTTACTCCGCGCACTGGAGTTTTCCACCAGCCCGCGGAGTTCTCTTGCGGCCAGCAGCACGTTTGACTTGCCGGACCCGTTGTGGCCGTAGATGGCGGCGGTGCGCAGAAGTTTGAGTGGCTCATCCGCACCAGCAAGCTGGACATCAATGATCCCGCGATCACAGTCCTCCTCTCGCTTCAGGTCGGCAGCGACCATGGACATCTCAAACTTGTCCCTAAGCGAGCGGAAGTTGCTTCCGAACAGCCTGACGAGCATCACAGACTCCTGGCCTGGACCTGACTTTGTCGCAGCGCGAGTTTTCCTGCGCGATGCAATGGTAGCAGTTCACCATGTCAGTGTCCACGCGTCCAACAACACGTCCAACAACAAGGCCGGAGAGCGCGAGCTCTCCGGCCGATCAATCCTATCCGAATCCCTCTCAGTGCGTGTTACTTGTTCGTGGCCGGCGCTGCGGCCCCGGCTCGCCTCAGGCCCAGCATCCACGTAAAGACCTCGCCCTCGCCATAGGCGCGGCTCCAGCAGTCGTGGCCCATCTCGTCGTACTTGGTGAAGCGGGCATTGCCGCCGAGATCGCTGATCTTCTTGACCATTTCTTCCGCCCGGCCGCAGTCGCGGAACGGATCGACGCTGTTGTGGAACGCCCAGATCGGCATCTTGGTGAGCCGCGGCGCATCGTCATAGTTGACTGAACTGCACATCGGCGCGATGGCGGCGAAACGGTTGGCGTAGTTGGCCCCGATGAACCACGTGCCGTCGCCGCCGTTGGAGAGGCCGGTGAGGAAGACGCGATCGGGATCGGCCGCGGGGTAGTCCTTCAACACCTGGTCAAGCGTCGCAATGGCCTGGCGCTGGTGCTCTTCGCTCACCCAGTCGCTGCCCGACTGCGGGAACACCGCGATGAAGGGGAAATCGCCGCGGCGCTTCTGGATCTCCACGCCGAGCCCGACCGTCACGCACTTGCGCCCGTCGAACCCGCCCTCCATCACGCCGTGCAGGAACACGATCACGGGATAGCGGTTACCCGGGTTGTAGTTCTGGGGAACAAAGACCGTGTAGTTCTTCGTGGAGCCTTCAAACTGGAACTGCTTGGTGAAGAAGCCGGTGCTGGCCGGGGCTCCCTGGTTGTCAAAGTCGACCCCGCCCGTGCCGCAGCCAAACAGCAGTCCGATCAGGCCAAAAATCGCCACCAGTTTCGCGTACTTGAGTGCTGACATGGTTTCCCTCAGTTAAGGACTATTCGGTAACTATCGTCCAAGCGGGTGGGATTTTCTTAGAAAAGCCGCCGGAGTCAACTGATTGGGTCCACGACCGTCGTTGCAGGCCCGATTTTGCCGATAAGAAGGATGGGGAATGGATTCCCCGGGAACTCGATCATGGAGGATCAATCATGCCTCGAATCACGGCAAAAGAACTCAAAGCACGGCGGCAGGATTTCTTGGAGGAGGCCGGCAAGGCCTTCGACGGGATGCTGGGGTCTGACGGGCAAAACGGCCTGGTGACGTTTGAAGAGCGCGAGAACCGAGCCTGTGAGTTGGGCGATGCCCTGACCCGGCGGCTGCTGGAAGAACATTCTGGCGGCCGACGAGGCGGCCGATCCCGGTGAAGAAGTGGACTGTCCCATCTGTGGCGGGCCGGTGCCTTGCCAATCGCCGGAGGAGGTGGAACTGGAGAAACGCCAGGTGCAGACGCGACGAGGAGCCGTGGAGTTCGAGCGGGCCGCCCGCCGATGCCCGCCGTGCCGGCGGGTCTTTTTCCCCCGCGGATGAGCGTTGGAAGCTGGGGGGCGAAGGCCATAGTCCGGGCCTGTTGAAGAAGATCGAGTATGCCGGGGGCAACACCCGGTCGTTTGAGATGGGGGCCCAAACGCTGGAGCGGCTGGCCGAGTGTTCGATCAGCGCCCGCCATGTGGAACGTCTGACCGAGCGGCTGGGCCAGGAACGGGCCGCATTGCGGGATGTGGCCTCGGCGGCGATGCAGGTGGGGAAATTGCGTTCGGCGTACAAGCAGCCGCCGGCGGTGGCGGTGGTGGTGGTGGTGATGTTGGATGCCGGCAGCGGAAGATGTACGCGGCCAAGAAGCGGGCGGTGATGGGCGACGGGGGAAACTGGATCGAGCCGCTGGGCCAGATGCACTTTCCGGGCTGGCTGCACATTCTGGACTTCCTGCACCTGCTGGTGCATCTGTACGCGGCGGCGCGGCTGGCATTGGTCAAGAATCCCAGGGCGGCGTGGAACCTGTATGAGCAGATGCTGCGGGATGCGTGGGGCGGAAAGGTGCAGGCGGTGATCGATGCCCTGCGTGAGCAGGCCAAGCGTTTGCGGGGCGATTCGTCGGCCGGGGATCGTTGTCGCGTGGCGGAGTTGGCCTTGGCGTATGTGGAGCGGAACCGAGAGCGGATGGACTACCCCCGCTACCGGCGGATGGGCCTGCCGGTGAGTAGCGTGCCGGTGGAGTCACTGATCAAGCAGATCAACCACCGCGTGAAGGGCAGCGAGCAGTTCTGGAACCGCGGCGGTCTGGAGGCGGTGCTGCAGGTTCGCGCGGCATATCTCAGCCAGGACGGCCGGGCGGAGGAATTCCACGAGCGGCGCCGCGCGGCCCCGCCGTCGGCCGCAACCGCGCCAAGCTACGCCAGCGTACTCGCTGACGCGCAGCGACGGTCGTGGACCCCTGCATCAGCGAGACTGCATCTGAAGCGGAAGCGTTAGCGCCCGCCCCGGTGCAGGGCGGGCGCTAACGCTTCCGCTTCAGACAGTGCAGATGTCGATCACGAAGTTCAGGCGGCATACAGCACCCTCGCCTGCCTCGACACCTCGTCGCGGAAATACCGGGAGAGGTCTTGCGGCGTTCGCAGGTTGACCTCGCACCCGAGCATTTCCCTGAGCTCCATCAGCATTCCCCCCAGGTCTAGCCCTTAAACAAGCGAAGCCCCCGCGCGTTCTTGCGACGCACGCGACGACCAACACGACAATGTCGCCGCGCGCATGAGCAACCGCCCGTGCCGCTTTCGCTCCGGCCGGTCGCTCATCTCTCGTCTTGTGTGTCTTTTGCTGCTACTCCCAACGTTCGGCGGCCGCGGCGAATCGGGGCATCCAGACCCCGACATCCTGGGGTCCGCTCAGCAGCGCATCGGCCGCCGTAACGCCTCCACCATCCGCAGCATGACGTCCTGCCACGGGTTCCAGGCCAGCAGCCGGTAGATGATCTTCCGCCCCTGACGGATGATCTGGCACGGCACCCGCACCACCGCGTTGACGAACCGCTTGAACTCCATCTTCAGCACGCTCTGCTTCTGGCCCTCGTGCCGCTCCTGCCAGCGCCCCGCTTTCACCGGCAGCCACAGGCCCCACCACGCCTTCAGCGTCCATGCCAGTGAGGCCATCACCATGTACGCCCAGTTGCTGATGAGATTGTCCACCGGCATCTTCATCGCCTTCACGCCGTTCTTGAGCTGCTCGATCAGGTTCTCCTGATCGCAGCGGTCGTTGGCCAGCAGCACGATCTCCGCGGCCGACTCGCCCCGCAGATTGGTGATGTAGAAGAAGTAGCGGATGTTGTCGTACAAGACGAGTTCCCCTTTCTCCACCGACAGGTTCTTGCGCACCACCACGATGCGATAGAGATACTCGCACTCGCTCGGCCGGTAGTCGAACTCCGCCACATCTTCGCTCTTGAGGCGGATGTTCTCGTACTCGCGCTCGACGACCAACTGCTCCTTCACGTTCTCCGGCCGCTGACGCGGCTCGGTCTTGACCTCGTAACGCGCCGGGCGCTCCAGCCTCTTCCAGGCCGACTCCGGCAGGCCGTTGGCGTATTCCTTGAGGTTGGGCATGGCGTTGAAGCCGAAGAGGAACTCCACGTCGTCATCGTTCCATCCATCCAGACGCCGGGTCTGCGAGAAGTCGGTGTCGCCGCGCAGCAGCACGCTCTCGAATCCTCCCGCGCGGCACCAGGCGATCGCCCGGTCGAAATACTCACCGGCCTGCTCGTGGCTGGGCCGGTTGCCGCTGCGATTGACCAGGTACAGCGGCTCCTTGGTGTTGGCCAGCGAGATCACCAGGGGATGATAGCCCCACTGGTTATCGTAGCTGATGTCCATCCCCTGCTTGCACTCGCCGGTGGTGGGCGCGATCGTCCCGTCGGCATCCAGGATCGCCCGCTGGAAGAACTCCGGCGGCTGCTGCTTCCAGACGGTCTTGACGCGAACGCCGTTGATCGTCTCCATCAGCCCCAGCACATCCGCCTCGCTGAAACGCCGGCAGAAGTCCCTCTCGGTCGTCGGGTCGGGGATGCGCTGGGCCCCCAGAGCGTTGAGATACACCTCGTCGTTACGCCGCAGTTCAATATCCTCCAGGCAATCGCCGCCCGTCACAATGTTGTAGGCGATGTTCAGCACGTGGTCCGACTCCCAGTAGGGCAGATGGATCTTCAGCAGGTGAAGGGAGTCGTTGATGGCGTCGATCAGGCCGGTCTGCCGGGCCAGCAGATGGATCAGGCCGATGCCGCCGCAGTCCAGTCCGTGGATGCGGTCGGACAGCTCGTAGTGGATGTTGCTGGCCGACAGCATCGGCGCAAGCTGCTCCTCCCACTGGCGGTTGGCCAGACGGCGAAGGATGCGACGCTTGCGGTTTTGCAGTTGCTGGCGTATAGATGGGTTCACTCGAAATGCCTCCTTGCATTTAATAGACTTGTACTATGCAGACAGCTTTCCGCGTGGAAAGTGAGGCATTTCGAGCTATTTTCTTGCGCGATCAGCGAGCGGGCGGGAAAATCACGCTTGAGGAGGGACTAGCAGGCTTGCGTGGGCGTCAGGGTCAAACTCCACCAAGACGTCCACGTCGCTGTCGGGGCGGAAATCGTCGCGCAGAATGGACCCATAGAGCGCGAGCTGCCGCACACGGTGGCGCCGACAGAGATCCGTCAAGGCAGTCTCATCGAACTTGATCCCGTGGAAGGTCATGGTCTTCCTGTATTCTACACCAATGCGGCCAGCAAAGGCATATGGCCGAGTGCCCTTCTGCGAGTGCCCTTCTGCCCTTTCCATCCGCCCGTCCTTCATCTATCATGCCCGTCATTCACATACACCTATGTTCACTCGAATCACATACTTCGCGGCGCTGGTAGCTCTGATCGCGGCCCTTCCCGCGCGGCGCAGGATGAAGACGGCTTCAAGAGCATCTTCAACGGCAAGGACCTGACCGGCTGGGAGGGCGCGGCCGGCTGGTGGTCGGTCGAGGACGGCTGCCTCACCGGCATCACTACCAAGGAAAAGCCCCTCAAGGCGCCGACCTACCTGTTCTATCGCGGCGCCAAGCCGGCCGACTTTGAGCTGCGCGCCAAGTTCAAGATGATCGGCGGAAACTCGGGCATCAACATCCGCAGCAACGAACTGCCCAACTTCGACGTGCAGGGCTATCAGGCCGACATGGACGCCGGCAACGCCTACACGGGAACCATCTACGAATGCGGCCTGCGCGCCACGACCATCGCCAATCGCGGCCAGAAAGTCGAGTATGACGCGACCGGCAAGAAGACCGTGACGCCGCTGGCCAAGTCGGCCGCCGACCTGGCCAAGGTCATCAAGGCCAACGACTGGAACGAGTACGTGATCATCGTGCGCGGCCCGGAAGTCACGCTCAAGATCAACGGCGAGCTCATGTGCCAGCTTATCGATCACGACAAACGCGCCATCCCCGCGGGGTTCATCACGCTGCAGCTTCACCCGGGCCCGGCGATGAAGGTCCAGTTCAAGGATATGAGGCTGAAACAGTAGCGATTTGCTTGACGAAAGCGCCCGCCGCGGGTAACTATCCGCACCTTGCATTCTCCGGCAACCGGGGCACCACCCCCGGCGTGGGGCGCTGCCCCCGTTTCTTGCGGACGTGGGCAGGCGGGTGACTCCCCTCCCCTCCTCCCATTGGCCGGGTTGCAGAATGGAGTACACCTTGCCCTATGACAGCATTGTTTGCGTGAAACAGGTGCCGGATACCGCCAACATCACCGGCGAAGCGATGAAGGCCGACGGAACGGTGAATCGCGCGGCGTTGCCGGCCGTGTTCAACCCCGACGACCTTCACGCGCTGGAATCAGCGCTGCAGATTCGCGACCAGTTTGGTGGGACTGTCACCGCGCTCACCATGGGGCCGCCGGCGGCATGCGAAGTCCTGCGCGAGTGCCGCTATCGCGGGGCCGACCGCGCCATCCTGCTTTCGGATCGGCGAGCCGCGGCATCCGATACGCTGGCCACGAGCTATATCCTCTCGCAGGCCGTGAGGAAGATCGCCAAATACGACATCGTCTTCTGCGGCCGGCAGGCCATCGACGGCGACACTGCGCAGGTTGGCCCGCAGTTGGCCGAGAAACTGGGCATTCCGCAGGTGACGTATTTCGAGCGGCTGGTCGATCTGTCGGGGCACACCATCCGCGTGCGAAGAAACGTCGGCAATGGTTGGGAGATTGTCGAAGCGCGACTGCCGATTCTCATCACCGTGCTCGACACCGCCAACGAAACCCGCCCGGCCGCGGCCAAGCGCGTGATGCAGTACAAGCGGTCGCGCAGCGCCATCGAGGTGGCGCGGAGATCGCCAAGACGATGCCAACGGCCGACGACAAGGCGAAAGAGGCCGAGCAGTGCCGGCGCATCGAGCAGCTCAAGATGTCGGGCATGCTGATCGAGCACTGGAACCTCGACGACATCCGCGCCGACATGCAGTGGTGCGGCATGAGCGGCTCGCCGACGAAAGTCCATCGCGTGCAGTCGATCGTGCTGACCAAGGAAGGCTACACGGAAATGCCCGCGACGGAAGACGGCGTGCGCAAGATGATCCATGAACTGATCGTGGATCACACGATAGGCTAGTCAGTGGTCCGTAGTCAGTGGTCAGTGGTCGGGTCCTTGGTCCGGTAGTCAGTTGTTCTGACCGGCACCGCCACCGACCAACGACAGTGGCCGGCACAGACTAACGGACGAAGGAACCAACTATGGACGACGGACTACGGACCACGGACAGTTTCGCACGCCACTGACCAAAGGACTACTGACCCAACCACTGACCACGGACGTCTGCTATGATTGAACCCAACCCGAAAGGTGACGTTTGGCTCTTCGCCGAACAGGAAGATGAGCACCTGAGCGACACGTCGCTGGAGCTGTGCGGCAAGGCGAGGCAGCTTGCCGACCAGCTTGGCGTGAAGGTCGGCGCGGTCCTGGCCGGCTGGAACGTGCGCGAGCTGTCGTATCGGCTGATCGCGCATGGCGTGGACAAGGTGTACAACGTCCACGACACGCGGCTGGAGCACTATCGCACGCTGCCCTATGCGCGGGTGATGTGCCAGCTCATCAGCAAGCACCGGCCGCAGATCGTGATGTATGGCGCGACGCCGCTGGGGCGCGACCTGGCGCCGCGGATCGCATCCGAGATGCGCGCGGGCCTGACGGCCGACTGCACCGATCTGCAGATCGGCGACTACACCGACCCCAAGACCAAGAGTGAATACAAGAACCTCCTGCTGCAGATCCGGCCGGCCTTCGGCGGGAACATCATCGCGACGATCATCAACTTCGACCGCTGGCCGCAGATGGCGACGGTTCGCGAAGGCGTGATGCGGATGAGCGAGGGCGATGCTGGCCGCAAGGGGCAGATCATCGACGAGAAGATCGAGTTCAACGACTTCGAACAGGCGCTGAAGGTGATCGAGATTCACCGCGAGGAGCGCAAGGTCAACCTCAAGGCCGCGCGCATCATCGTGGCCGGCGGCGGCGGCGTGGGATCGAAGGACAATTTCCGGTTGATCCACGACCTGGCCGGGCGCTGGGCGGCGCGGTCGGCGCGAGCCGAGCGGCCGTTGACAGCGGGTTCATCGGCAAGGAGCACCAGGTCGGCCAGACCGGAACGACGGTCCGCCCCGCCCTATACATCGCCTGCGGCATCAGCGGCGCGGTGCAGCACCGGGCCGGCATGGAGGAAAGCGCCAAGATCATCGCCATCAACTGGGACAAGGAAGCGCCGATCTTCGGCGTGGCGCATTACGGGATTGTCGGGGATATGAACAAGATCGTCCCGATGATGATCAAGGCGATTAAGGAGCGAGGATAGCCAGTGGTCAGTTGTCCGTGGTCAGTGGTTGGGTCATTGGTCCGGTAGTCAGTAGCTGTGGTTCGCAGTCCCTGAGGAGTGTAGCTATGGCTCGAACATCATTTGAAGATCTGCGGGTGTACCGGCTGGCCGAGAAGATCGCCGACGAGATCTGGGACATGGCAGTCAAGTGGGAGTCGTTCGCGAAGGCTACGGTCGGCGAGCAGTTGGTTGACGCCGCCGATAGTATCGGCGCCAACATCGCCGAAGGCAGCGGCCGCGGGTCGTACCGGGAGAATAGACGGTTCGTGCGAATCGCTCGCGGCTCGCTTCACGAAGCAAAGCACTTTCTGCGGCGGGCCTACCGCCGCAAGCTGGTAGATGACGAGCAGGTTGCACGGCTAAAACCCATGATGGATGAGTTCGCCCCCATGTTGAACGCCTATCTGAACTCCATCGGAACAAGACGCACCCACCGCGACGACCCGGAATCGCCCGACAACTGACCACCGGACCACTGACCCAACCACTGACCACGGACTACTGACAATGCCTAACTACTTCACCGACAACGACGACATCCAGTTCCTCTTCAACCACATCGATCTCGCCGAGATCGCCAATGTGCAGGAGGACAACTTCACCGCCTTGGATGACTCGGGCTATGCCCCGCAGAACGCGGCCGACGTCATCGACAACTACCGGCGCATCCTCACGATCACGGGCGAGGTGGCCGGCGAGCACGTGGCGCCCGCGCCTGCGCAGGTGGACCACGAGGGCAACACGCTCAACGCCGATGGCACCGTCACGCTCAATCCGCTGGTGAAGAAGAACCTCGACGTGCTGGCGCAGGCCGATCTGATGGGCTTCACGTTGCCGCGCAAGTACGGCGGCCTGAATTGCCCCAGCATCATTTACACGATGGCCATCGAGATGATCAGCCGGGCCGATGCATCGCTGATGAACCTCTTTGGCCTGCAAGGGATCGCCGAGACGATCTACGCCTTCGCCGACGACCCGATCCGCGATGAGTACCTGCCGCGCTTCGCCAAAGGCCAGCTCACCGGCGCGATGGTGCTGACCGAGCCGGATGCCGGATCGGACTTGCAGGCCGTTTCGCTGCGCGCCTGGCAGGACCAGGATGGCCAGTGGCGGCTCAACGGCGTCAAGCGGTTCATCACCAACGGCTGCGGCGAGATCCTGCTGACGCTGGCGCGGTCGGAGCCGGAGATCAAGGATGGCCGGGGATTGTCGCTTTTCCTGGCCGAGCGATCCGACCGGATTCGCATTCGGCATCTGGAAGAGAAGCTGGGGATTCACGGCTCGCCGACGTGCGAGATGGTCTATGACGATGCGCCAGCCAAGCTGATTGGCGAGCGCCAGCTCGGCCTTATCCGCTACGTCTTCAGCCTCATGAACGGCGCTCGCGTCGGGATCGCGGCCCAGTCGCTGGGCATCGCCGAGGCCGCCTATCGCGTCGCCCGCCGCTATGCACACACCCGCAAGCAGTTCGGCGTGGCCATCGAGAAACTCCCGGCCGTCGCCGAGATGGTCACCGACATGCGCGTCCACCTGGAGGCCGCGCGGGCGCTGACCTATGAGACCTCGCGCGTCTGCGACCTGGAGCTCAACAACCTCCGCGTGCTGGAGTTCAATCCGCCCAAGGATCCGGCCGAGGCCAAGAAACGCAAGGAAATGAGCCGCTCGCTAAAGCGGCTCAATGGCATGCTCACGCCGATGAGCAAATACTACGCGTCGGAAATGTGCGTCGAGGTGGCCACCGATGCCATCCAGGTCCTGGGCGGCTCGGGCTACATGAAGGACTACCCCGTCGAGCGCCACCTGCGCGATGCGCGGATCACCACGATCTACGAGGGCACTTCGCAGTTACAGGTCGTGGCGGCCGTCGGCGGCGTCTGCGCCGGGGCGTTTGAGAAGCGCATGGACGAGTTCGAGCGGGTCAACTACACGGATGACCTGCTGGCATCGCTGAAGGCCAGGCTGGTCGAGGGCAGGCAGACGCTCATGAAGGCGGTCGCTTTCGCCAAGGAGAAGGGCCAGGAATACACCAGCCTTCACGGCCGGCGGCTGGTGGACAGCGCCATCTCGGTGCTCGTCGGCCATCTGTTCTTGGCGCAGGCGGCCAAGAGCGATCGGAAGAAAGCCGTGGCCCGGCGGTTCATCGACACGCGCCTGCCATCGCTGCGGCGCGATGTGGACCTCGTGCTCTCCGGCGACCGCTCGGCGCTGGATGAATTCGAGAAGCTCGCGGGCCCGCTGCCGGGAATTGAATGAGACGGAGAAGCCACGCGCGTAGCAGAAGCGTACGCCTTTCCAGCTCCTCTCATCTCTTCCACTCCGTCGTTCTATTTCTTCGCTTGGAAAGCCTTGGCCTTTTCATCGCGGGCGGCGTCTATGGCCTTGAGCCGTTCCTGAAGCTCCGCCTCAAGCTTTTGGCGTGCCGCCGCGCGGGCGTCGATCCTCTCGTTGAGTGAGAGCTTGTCGTCCGCATTGATCCTGTCCTCGACGGCCTTGATCTTGCCAGCATTCTCTTTCTCCGCCAGGTTGATTGCAGCGGTGCGGTCTGCTTCGATTTGGTCCTCGTACTTCTGCCACGCAGCGGTATCGGTCTTCGCTTTCTCTCGGTCCTTCGCATATTGCTGGAGGGACTTCACGCCACGCATCACCAAGCCTTTCCTCGTAAGGTCGATCGCCTTCTTGTATGCGACGTAGTCGGCCTGCTTCAACCGACTCATATGGTCGATTTGGTCATCGCCCAGCCCGTACCTGATGATCTCCTCCTCCGAAGCGGTAGCTGGATCAGACGCTGCCTGATCGCGTGAGGATCGCTCACAACCACCCAGCAGAAGCAACGCGGCGATGATCGACAGCGCAAAGAGGTTCTTCATGGCCTATTCCTCACCCTCAAAACCGTATCCCTTGCCAATCAACTCCGTGGCTTCCACGATCGCCCGCAACAATGGGAATCGGGTCGTCTTGGTTGCGATTGGCAGTTCCGGACCCGTATTGAGCCGACCGTTAGTTTGATACGCTTGGATGCGCAAGCCGGGCTTGCCGTTGAAGGTCTTCTCAACGCATGTAATGCGCACGTTGCCGACCTCGAAATAGGTATTGCCCGCACCGTCTTTTCCTGTGCTCATCGCTGCATCACCACATTCAAATGACCCACAGCCCAGACTGTGCCAGATTGGGTGCAATCGTACCACCACCCCGCGCAGCGGGCAAGGAGATGTCAAAGATGTCAAACGCCGTCATCAGTTACTTCAGCGGCAGCGGCATCTCGCAGAGGAAGGGCGCGAAGCCGCAAATGGGGCACGCCCGTGACGACACTCATCCGCCCCGCCCCTCAAGCCGATGCCGAGCCGCCTGGATCGCCTGGTGCAGCTTCCGTTCGAGCACGTGCCGGGGCGGAAGTTCGGTCATGTACTCGGCCACGCGGATGCCGCTGTGCTCCAGTTTCAACAGCTCCACGTGTTCGGCCGACTTGCCCGCGCAGAGAATCAGGCCGATGGGCGATTCCTCGCCGGCTTGCCGCTCATACGTGTCGAGCCATTGCAGATAGAGTTCCATCTGCCCCTTGTCGGCGGCCTGGAAGCGGCCCAGCTTCAGGTCGATGGCGATCAGCCGCCGGAGCCGGCGATGGTAGAACAGCAGATCGAGATAGTAGTCCTCGGCATCGACCGTGATCCGTTTCTGACGAGCGACGAAGGTGAAGTCGGTCCCGAGTTCAAGGAGGAACCGCTCCAACTCGCGCAGGATGGCCGCCTCCAGGTCCTTCTCGTTGTAGGTGTCGGCCAAGCCGAGGAAGTCCAGCACGTAGGGATCACGGAAGACGAGGTCGGGGGTCATGCGGTCCTGTTCGCGCAGGGCGGCCAATTCCTTTCGGGCCAGTGCTGCCGGCTGGCGGCTGATGCCCGTGCGCTCGTAGAGCATGCCCCGGATTTTCCCGTCCAGCGTGCGGGTGCTCCATCGCTCGACGCGGCACATTTGCGTGTAGAACTCGCGCTGAAGAGGGTCAGGGAGGTAGATGATCTGGCGGAGGTGGGTCCAGCTCAATTGTCTACGCAGTGCGTAGACAATCTGCTCATCAGGGAATACCTCGGCGAAGTGAAGCATGTGGAATAGATTGGCGGCGGTGAAACCCCTGCCGTAATCGGTGGTCAATCTTGCACTCAGGGCGTGCAATATCCGCTGGCCGTATTCCGCCCGCCGCTCGTGGAGGATGTCCTGACGGATGCGCGTGCCGATGTGCCAGTAGAGCAGGACGAGTTCCGAGTTGACCGCCGCCGCGACCTGCGTGCGCGCACGGTCGATCAATGTGCGCACGTCGGCCAGGAGCGATGGCGAGAGCCCTGCCACGCGCTTGACGATAGCCGTCGTTTTCGGAGGTCTGACGGGTAATTTGCTCATTGTCCTTCCCTCGTCGCGTAACCGCAACGGAACGATTATCGGCATTTTGTGTGTCTTATGCCATAGGCGGGATATGGCTTTGCGGTGTGTGGCACGAGCGGCCCTCCGCCGTGCATGCGACACATCGCGGGCGGGGGCGGCACGCTCCACCTGCGCATGAAAAAGCGGAGCACCAACTCGGTGCTCCGCTCATTACAACAGCCGATACTGTCAAGCCGCCTGCACGGGCTCCTGGGCGGGGTCGGCCGCCTGATCTTCGGCCACGGCTCGCGTCCGCAAGACTCCGTCTTCCATCACCTGCTTGATCTTCGCAAGTGCCTTGTTCTGGATCTGACGGACGCGCTCCTTGGTCACGCCGATGATCTTGCCGACCTCTTCCAGCGTGAGCGGCGACTCGGCCTGCTCCTGCCAGTTGAAGCGGCGGCGGATGACCGTCTCTTCAACGTTGGTCAGGTCGGCCAGGTTGCGATCCACGATGTTCTTCAGCTCGTCGATGCACTCCTCTTCAACCGTCTCGCGGCGGCGATCCGACCAGTCGCTCTTCTCCAGGTCCGGCTCGAACTCCACCGGGAAACGCGTGCGGTGCCGCGACGCCTTCATGGCCGTGCGGCTGAAGGCCTTGAGGATCGCGCGGCAGGCATAGGTCGAGAACTTGAAGCCGCGGTCGGCGTTGAACTTGTTCACCGCTCGCAGCAGGGCCATGTTGCCCTCGCTGACGATCTCGGCGAAATCGACCTGGCCCAGCCGCGTGCGCTTGGCCATCGCCAGCACCAGCGCCAGGTTGGTGCGGGTGAGGTATTCGCGGAAGTGCTCGAAGCGGCGGTGCCACACGAGCACTTCGTCGGCCAGCTCGCGGGTCAGTTCCTCGCGGGCGATCTTGCGCTGCAGGTTGCACAAGTGCTTCTTGGCGAAGTTGAAGCGCAGGAACATCAGCCGCTCTTCATCGGCCTTCATCAGCTTGGGCGACTTGGCGATCTCGTTTTCCAGGTCCTCGGCCGTGGGCTGATACCAGCTCGTGTTGGGCAGCTCGGGGACGGCATCTTCGGTGAACAGCTCGGCCTGGACGTTGCGACGGCGGAACACCGTCGAGTCGATGTAGTCGTAGTTCTCGGCCAGCAGGCGCTCCACCTGCTCGCGCAGTGCGCGGGGAACGCGGCTGGCGGCACTACGCTGGCGGGTTGTGGTCATGGTGGCCATGGGTGGCCTCCCTTCCAATAACTATTAACTCTTCTGCCGGCTGGACTATTCATTCGGGCCGGAATATCGTACCGTCATAGTACGATATCTTATACACATCCGTTCGCCCTAAGCGCAAACTTCTGCCTATCTTCGGCTTGCGTGGTGCTCAATGAACAGGCAAAATCTGGCTTCGGAATTCCCTTGTAGCAAGGGGCGTTCCATCGCCGCAGCTTCGACACCCCTTATAACTCGCCCCGAATCGGGTTTTATTCCATCGGCCGATGGGATTTTGCATTTCAGTCTCAACTAAGGCACTGCCAATCTGGCTCACCTGGAGCCGCACGGCTGCCGAAACCTGTTGGGCTTTTGCTTTGGGCCGGGTATAAATCCATATATGAGGCCCCTTTGCTTCGGCGGCAGCTTCAACCCGATTCACCACGGGCATTTGATTACTGCCCGTGCGGCCGCCGAGATTGCTGGCTTCGACCGGGTCGTCCTCATCCCCGCTGCCCAGCCGCCCCATAAGCCGACTTCAGCGGATTTTGCGGCGGCAGAGCATCGGCTGGCCATGTGCTGGCTGGCGGCGGGCGTGCAAACTGGACTATTTGACGTGGATGATGTCGAAATACGTCGCAGCGGGGCCAGTTACACTATCGCCACGGCGCGAGCTGAAAGCGCGGGGCTGTCCGGAGGTAAACTGGCTAATCGGGGCAGACATGGTCCAAATCCTGCCACAATGGAAGGATGCGGACCAGCTCATACAGGAGGTCAACTTCGTCATCATGGCCCGGCCGGGATGGGAGCTGGATTGGGATGCGCTGCCACCCCCCTACCGCAAGCTGAAGGAGAACGTGGTGCAGACGCCGCTCGTGGAGATCAGCGCCAGTCAAATCCGCGGCCGTGTTCGTGCTGGCCGCCCGATCGACTTTCTCACGCCGCCAACGGTGGTGGAGTACATCCGGGCGCACCGGCTCTACGTCTAGCCGGCCCTCTGGACCCCACTCCCCAGACGATCTAAATTAGCCCGATGCTCATGACCGCACCTAAAGCCTCCCTGGCCGTTCCCGATTCCCGTGGCCATTTCGGCCCCTACGGCGGCGTCTTCGTTCCCGAAACCCTCGTCTACGCGCTCCAGCAGCTTGAGGCCGAATACGCCAAGGCCCGCAACGATCCGGCCTTCCAGGCCGAGTTCCAGGGCTATCTCCGCGACTTTGTCGGCCGGCCCAGCCGGCTCTACTTCGCTCGACGGCTAACCGAAAAGCTCGGCGGCGCTCGCATCTACCTCAAACGCGAGGACCTCAACCACACCGGCGCTCACAAGATCAACAGCACCATCGGCCAGGCCCTGCTCACCAAGCGCATGGGCAAGAAGCGGGTCATCGCCGAGACGGGCGCTGGCCAGCACGGCGTCGCGACGGCCACGGTGGCCGCACTCTTCGACTTCAAATGTGATGTGTACATGGGCGCGGAGGATGTCCGCCGGCAGAGCCTCAATGTCTTTCGCATGAAGCTCATGGGCGCCCGCGTCATCGAGGTCAGCAGCGGGTTGAAGACGCTCAAGGATGCCCTCAACGAGGCCATGCGCGACTGGATGGGGTCCGTCAACGATACGCATTATGTCCTGGGGACTGTCGCCGGCCCGCATCCATTCCCCATGATGGTACGGGATTTCCAGCGGGTTATCGGCGATGAGGTGCGAGAGCAGTCGATGCAGCTCTGCGGCCGGCTGCCGGATGTGATCGTCGCGTGCGTCGGCGGCGGCTCCAACGCGGCCGGCATCTTCTATCCGTTCGTCGAGGACACGCGCGTCAAGCTCATCGGCGTTGAGGCCGGCGGCCGCGGCTCCGCACTCGGCCAGCACGCCGCCACCCTCTGCCACGGCAAGCCGGGCGTGCTCCATGGCGCGCTATCCTATGTCTTGCAGAATGACGATGGCCAGACCGCCGATGTGCATTCCGTCTCGGCCGGGCTGGATTATCCCGGCGTCGGGCCGGAGCACTCGTACTGGAAGGACACCGGCCGGGTACATTACGTTTCTATTACTGACAAGGAATCACTGGAGGCGTTTGAGATGCTGGCGCGGCTGGAGGGGATTCTGCCAGCGCTGGAGAGCGCTCACGCGATTGCGCACGTGATGAAGATCGCCCCCACGATGGATCGCGAGCAGATCATCGTCGTGAATCTCTCTGGCCGGGGGGATAAGGATTGCCAAGAGGTAGCGCGGCTGCTGGGTTCGTAGTGCGACCTTCAGGTCGTTGTTCGTAGTGCGGGCTTTAGCCGGTCGGCATCAAACCGAGCCGGCTAAATCCACCCCATCTTCCGGTTGCCGTATTCAACCGGCTTGGCCGACGGTTCAGCACAACGGCGACAACGTCCGCCTCATCGTGGAGAGCAACGGCGGGCGCGAGGAGATCGCGATCACGGGCGGCGGGAAGCTCACGTGGAAGCCCGGCGCGGCGATGCTGCTCGAATCGGCGCCGTGAATCGGAGCGATGGAGTGAGTCCTGGTCTCTTTGCCAACATCTGTATTGTCGCGCCGCCTCACCTCGGCCTGGTTCATGGACTTGGGACGCGCTTTGGTGGACAATGAAGAAATGGGTGATGCTGAAATCGACTCTCAGGAAGTGGTCCTTGAAGTTGGATGTGCAGGCGGTTCTCTGCGCATCCAGCGGTTCCGCGCTCCAAATGGGGCTTGGAAATTTGCTCTGAACACTAACGAATCAGCGATGGCAGATTTCTTTGACGAGGATGATCAAACCGATCTGGTCAAGGAACGTCCGCCTGTAGACACCTTTGAAGAGGCGATCCAGTTGATGGACCAATACCCCTGGCGTCAGATGCAGTTGGTTTCGGTACATCCGGAGTATGCGGAATTCATCAGGCGCGAGATGTAGCCTCGGAAAAGGCGATAGGCAGGATAGGTACGTCTGTTGCGAGCCTTCATCCGCGAGCTTACTTCGCGCCATCTTCTTTGCAGTTCTTTCCGCCCGAGGGCGCAGTTCGCGATTCAGACTCCCCGGAGGAGGCACGGGATGTCGAATCCGGAGACCCGCCTCCGCCACGATGGCTACACACCAAGCTTCTCTTTCACCGAGGACATACTAATGGGAGCGGTAAACGTTGGACATCTTGTTCATCGCGATCCGGCTGCCGTACGTTCTTATC
This sequence comes from uncultured Phycisphaerales bacterium, assembly GCA_963836515.1. Taxonomy (GTDB): domain Bacteria; phylum Planctomycetota; class Phycisphaerae; order Tepidisphaerales; family Tepidisphaeraceae; genus CAWIJX01. The sequence continues at coordinate 554,793 of CAWIJX010000003.1, read as the reverse complement.
GCATTGACAGTGTCCAACAAATACTGCTCCCCGTAGTACGTGTCCTGAGAAGGTGGTCCGTATAATCGCGCTGACATCGCTCCTTGTCCCCGCGAACTTGAACGACCTTCTGCTCGTCATCGAAACCGAAGCCAAACATCTTGTCTCTCGTGCCGCAGACCGTCAGACAGCACGCCATGAAACTCTTCATTTCATCGAGCGTGAACAACAGCGTGCAGTCCTTGTACCAAGGGGCATTGACCGGCTTTGTTCTGCCAGCGTCAGGCGCGTACATAGCGAATAGGAGAAAGAAGTCGGCTTCATCGGGAACATCAAAGCGGTTGAACAATGTGAAGAAGCGAAAACGCTTCGTCGATTCACGCTTGGGTGGTCCAAGCGAAAACGTCCGTGATGCTTTGACCTGGAACGTAGCGACTCGAGATTCAGTGTTTGATTGCTTCCGAATGACTGCGAGATCAATCCCCTTTTGTTGCCGTGAAGTCGGTATGAATACCGAATAGCCTTCCGATTTGGGCAACAACTTCGTGAGGCGATTGGCGAGCAGGAACTCAGGCCATTGAATGGTGAATACCGGGTCCATTGTGCGTGCCTCCTGATACGATGTCTGCAGCGATCTACATCCACGGGACGACTGTCCATCGTCCATCGCCGCGCAACAGTCAATATACGGTAGTCGTGTGGGCCCGCAACGCAACCTCCGCAACGCGCGCAAGAGAATGGGAGATGGCTCGAATCGCGGGCGATACGCCGGGCATGCACCGCGGCGCCGTCATCGGAACCGCCGGGGTTGTCGCCGCCGGCCATGTCGCACCGCGATTACCTCAACCAGATCGTGCGGGACCACCACGCGGTAGTAGACCATGAAAGGCGGGACTGGCATCGCGTGTACTGTTTTGGCGGGATCTTTCCGGTTCTCATGGACCCTGTAGCGATAGGGAAAAAGCGACAAGGAATCGATCGCATCCAGAAGCTCCTGCGCGACCGACGCCGCGTTTTGCGGCGAATCCCGCTCGATGTACGTGCAAATCCCGATCAGATCGTCGGACGCGCGGCGTGTGATTCTGACGCGATAGCGATCGGGCATGGCGGCTCACCTCTTGATGAACCGTGCGCGGAGTTCCTCTCGCACCTCTTCCCATGGCCGGGTTTCACCGCGGTCGGCCTGGGCGAGCCCCTCTTCGATGGCAGCTTGCGTTTCCCCGTCCAGATCGCCGAAATCCTCGCCCCTCACCTGGTGGAGCGTCTGCAGGGCAACCTGCACCAACTCGTCAGGCGTGCTGACGCCGGTTTCTTTCATGCGCTGCTCAATCAGCCTCTGCGTTTCGGCGCTCAGAGAAACCATGACATCATCTCCTGCGGATAGGATATACGGCCGGGGGGCCGGGTCAATTCCCGCTGCCGTTGGGCGGTGTTCAGCCATCAATCCACCCCATCTTCCGGTTGCCGTATTCGACGGCCTTGGCCGGCGGTGTCGGCGCGCACCATCTCACCGCATTCTCGATGACCTTGAGCACGTTGCGATCGTGATAGGTCGGGTACATCTCATGTCCCGGCCGGAAATAGAAGATTCGCCCCGCGCCGCGCTGATAGGTGATCCCGCTGCGAAACACCTCGCCGCCAGCGAAGCTGCTGATGAAGACCGTCTCCATGGGCTCGGGGACGTCGAAATACTCGCCGTACATTTCCTCGCGCGGGAGGATGAAATGGTCGTCGATATCGCGCGCGATCGGATGCCCCGGGCGGGTCACCCACAGCACCTCACGCTCGGCCGCTTCGCGCCACTTGAGGTTGCACGAGGTCCCCAGCAGCCGCCGGAAAATCTTCGAGGCATGTGCGCTGTGCAGCACGATCAGCCCCATGCCTTCCAGCACGCGGGCCTGAATCCTATCCACCACCGCGTCGGCCACCTCAGCGTTCGCCATGTGAGCCCACCAGACCAGCACGTCTGTTTCGCGCAACCGCGCCTCCGTGCATCCGTGCTCGCTCTCATCCAGCGTGGCCGTGCCGGCGAGAATATCTGGCGAACGGGCCAGAAAGGCGGCGATCGCGCCGTGAATTCCCTTCGGGTAGACTTTCGCCACCTCCGCATTCGTCTTCTCGTGGCGGCCTTCGTTCCACACCAGTACGCGGATCGGCATGGGTCACTCCTGGCAGAATATGCCCGGCACAATAGCCGCCCGTTCGCACGGGTGCAACTTGCCCCCGGCTCGCGGGTGATTACAGTGGTATAAGAAAGGAAACGGCCATGACCATACGCGCATCTCTCGCGGGGCTTCTGGTTTCGGTTCTGGCATCCGCATGGGCAGCGGCGCAGTTGGCGCCCATCCCGGCGCCGCCAGCGGCCCCAACCACGGCGCCTTCGACCCAGCCTTCGGACCTCAATGCGCTGATCCGCCAGCTCGGGGCCGACGATGTGAAGGACCGCCAGCGCGCCGCCCAGCAGATTCGCGCCATGGGCAAGTCCGCACTTCCCGCTTTGCGCGAGGCGATGAAGAACCCCGACCCGGAGATCCAGGCCCGCGCCTCGGAGCTGGTCAAGGACCTCGACCCCGCGCTGCGCAAGCCCGACCAGACGGCCGTGAACAATCGCAATATGGGCATTCAGCCGTTCGCCAACGGGCAGGTTCGCATCCAGATCCAAGGCGGCGGCGCCGTCGGCGCCAATGGCGTCTTCGAGCAGCAGGTCGTGGTCATCAACAACAACCATCGCCACTTCGAGCTCAATGAGAACGGCCGGAAGATCGTCATCGACGAGGGCAACGACGGCCTGACCATGAGCGTCACCGACATGGTCAACGGCAAGGAAGTGACGAAGGAATACAAGGCCAAGAACGCCGATGAGCTGAAGAAGAATGACCCCGAGGCTTTCAAGCTCTACGAGAAGCACGCCGGCAATCTCAACGGCGGGCAACTGAGGATCGATCACCTCAAAATCGAAGTCGCGCCCAAGATCGAGATTCAACCCGAGAATTGACCAGCCATCGGCCAACCATGCGGATGACCCGGGCACGCATGCTTCTTGTGGCGACGTGGGTGATGCTGCTGGCGCAGGCCGGGCTGCTGATCTGGATGGGCGGGCGCATCGTGCGCCGCCCAGGCGAGATCAGGGCGAGCATTCGGCCGCTCCCCGCGTTCGCTTTACCTCCACCCCACACGATGCCAGCCACAACGGAGGCCTCGGAGGACGAGCTTGTGCGGGCGCTATCCGCGCAGGCCCTGATCAAGCGACAGATTCAACAGCAGCGGCTGCTGGCTTTCGCCGAGACCCAGCAGCCCATCGGGTGGGTTCTGATCGCGCTGGGCGGCGGCCTGACGATCATGTGGACATGGATCGGCTGGCGGCTCTGGAACAGCCCGCGCTTCGCCCCACCGCCATGAGTGCCGCCGGTGCCCTCACCGGCGGAATCCAGCAGCTTCCGCCGGTGAGGGCACCGGCGGCACTTCTCTGGCAACTTCCCACCGTCTGCTATAACCTCTCGCCGTGCTTCAGGAAGACCTGGAAATGCTCCTGCGCGACCTCCCGCAACGCGGGCAGCTCGTCAAGGACCGCGCCTATCGACAGGTCTGGCGATTCGAGTGGAACGGCAAGCCTTATTATCTGAAGTTCTATCCCGAAGGCGGCTGGCGCGAGTGGTTCCGCCGCAAATTGCGCGGCAGCCCGGCCCTTCGTGAATTCCATCGCCTTCAATGGCTTCAAAAGGCCCGGATTCCGTCGCCGCGCGCCGTGGCCACGCTGATTGGCTTCCACCTCGGCAATGCCCGCGGCGACGCCGTCATCAGCGAGGGCCTTGAGCCCTCGATCCAGTTGGATCGCTATCTCAACCAGTGCGAGATCGATGGCCGGGACCCCGAAAATCGGCACGAGCTCGGCCGGCAGCTCATCGATCTGCTTCGCAAACTCGGCCAGGCCGGCCTCGGCCACGACGACCTGCACTTGGGCAACATCCTCCTGAAGGATGGCCAGCTCTATCTGCTCGATGGCTACGCCGTGCATCGCAAGGGCCTGCTGATGGGCGATGTCGAGCTTCTTGCCATGAGCGCTCGGCCGTATGCCACGCGCACCGACCTGCTGCGCGCCTGGCGAAGCCTCGGGCCAAAGAGGACCGATGTGCCCCGCCGCAATGGCCTGGCCGGCCGAATCTGGCGGCGATTGCTGACGCGCGCCTTCAAGAACGACCGCTATTTCGGCCATCTCGCCATCGGCCCGTGGCGCGGGCACTTTTTCAGACATGCCAAGTTCCCCCACCGATGGTCGCCGCTCAGCCGATCCGACATCCGGCAAACCGACTGGGAGGAAGCCTGGCCCCGCCTGCTGGAGCAGATCGACGGCGGGCAGTTCGAGGTGCTCAAACATAGCCGTAGCGGCGATGTGCTGGCGGGCCAGATTGTGCTTGGTGGCCGGCCGATCGACATCGTGGTGAAGCGCCCGCGCCGCCGCCACTGGTATCGCTATATCAACGAGATCGGCCGGGGCACGCGCCCGCCGCGCATGGAGGCGAGCCTGGCAGCTCATCGTCCGCAACATCCCGACGGCTTGGCCGCTGCTGATGATGGAGCGCCGGCGGTGCGGCTACGCGATTGAGTCGATTCTCATCGTGGAGCGCATTGCCGGCCAGACACTCGATGCCATCAACCGCCAGCGCAGCCTGGGCGTCTGCGACTTCCGAGAGCTGCTGGGGCGCTGCGGACAACTCTGCGCGAACTCGAGCAGTCGGGACTCTATCTCTATGACTCCAAGGCCACCAACTGGATGGTCCGCCGCGATGAAGTGCTTGGCCTGCTTCCCATGCTCATTGATGTCGATAGCGTTCGCCCGCTCAACCAGGGCGGCGGCATTCGGCGGCTATTGCGCAGCCTTGCCGAGTCGCCCGGCTTCAATCTGGATGATGCCCTATCACTCATCGGCGGCTATGCGCCTTTCGCCACGCATCGCCGAATTCAGCGAATTCTTCGCTCGATCCCGAAGCTCACACAAAGGGGGCCGGCATGAAGGAGCTTGCGTTCGCGACGCCACCGGGTCGAATTCTCATCATCAAGCCCAGCTCGCTGGGCGATGTCACGCACGCCATGCCGGTGGTTCCGCTATTGCGCCGCCGTTGGCCCGAGGCGCACATTAGTTGGATCGTCGCGCCGGCGTGCGTCGGCCTGCTGGAGGGCATGAGCGGCCTGGATGAAGTTATCGTCTTCGACCGCCGCCGCCTCGGCACCGCCTGGCGGAATCCGGCCGCCGGACTTGACCTGATCCGGTTCAAGCGTGATCTTCGCCGGCGACAGTTCGACCTGGTCATCGACTTCCAGGGCCTCTTCCGCAGCGGCTGGATGACCTGGCAGACGCGCGCGGCGGTGCGAGTCGGCTTCCGAGCCGCCCGCGAATTCGCGTGGCTGTTCTACACCGACCGCATCGCGGTGAAACCCATCGCTCAGCACGCCATCGACCGCTACCTGACGATCGTGCAGGCCTTGGGGTGCCCCACATCGCCGCTGGAGTATCCCTTCCCGGTGACACCCGCCGATCGCCAGCACATAGGCACGGCTCTTGGCGGCGTGCAGCGGTTCGCCGTACACCTGCCCGGCGCCAACTGGCTGACCAAGCGGTGGCCCGTCGAGCACTTTGCCCAGCTCGCCACCGAGCTCGACAAACGCTACCGGCTCGCCAGCGTCATCGCGGGCGGGCCGGAAATCGCCGATCTGGCCATGCGGATCCCACACGCCATCAACCTCGCGGGCAAGACGACGCTCCCACAACTTGTCGCTCTGCTGGATCGCGCTGATCTGGTGGTGGCAAACGATTCCGGGCCGATGCACATCGCTGCCGCGCTGAATCGACCCCTGGTTGCGATCTTCGGCCCGACTAATCCCGTGCTCACCGGACCGTATCGCCGGCTTGACTCCGTGGTTCGCTCAGACATCGCGTGCAGCCCCTGCTACTCCCGGCGCTGCCGCGACTGCCGCTGCCTGTCGGAATTGGGCGTGGAGAAGGTGCTCGCGATAGTGGAGGCGCAGTTGAAGACGAACCGGGTGGCATGCTCACGCCCGGCGCTATGATGCTCGTTTGCAGCGGAGGTCTGCTCGCCGGGCGTGGGCATGCCACCCAAAAAGCGACCCTCCCGACTATACATTGAACAGGAAGTGCGCGATATCCCCGTCCTTCACGACGTAGCTCTTGCCTTCGACCCGTAGCTTGCCGTGGTGCTTGATATCGGCCTCCGTCTTGAACTGCACCAGGTCGGCCAGGGAATAGATCTCCGCCCGGATGAAGCCGCGCTCAAAGTCGCTGTGGATGGCGCCGGCCGCCTGGGCGCGGTGGCGCCGATGGGGATCGTCCAAGCCTTGATCTCCATCGGCCCGGCCGTGAAGAAGCTGTGCAGCCCCAGCAGCTTATATGCCTCGGCGCCAGAACGGCCAGCGCCGGCTCTTTCAGGCCCATGCCGGAGAGCATCTCGGTGCGGTCCTGCTCGCCGAGCTCGGCGATCTCGGCCTCGAGCTTGCCGCAGATGGCGATGGCGGGCGCGCCCTCGGCGGCCGCCCTCTCGCGGATCTTCTTCACCATATCGCTGGCGCCGGCGATGTCCTCTTCGCCGACATTGGCGACGAAGAGCGTCTTCTTGGCCGTGATCATCCCGAAGCTGCGCACGCTCTTCCATTGCTCAGGATAGAACGTCAGCTCGCGCACCGGGCGGCTTTCATTGAGCTGGGCGTAGCACTTCTTGAGCACCTCCACGCGCATGATGGCTTCCTTGTCGCCACCGCGCCGCCCGCTCGGCCTTGTCCATCGCGCCGGAAACCACCTCCAGGTCGGCCAGGATCAACTCGGTCTCGACCGAGTCGATGTCGCGCACCGGGTCGATCGTCTCCTCGACGTGCATCACCTCGGCCGATTCAAAGCACCTCACCACGTGCAGGATGGCATCCATGTCGCGGATGTGCGCCAGGAACTTGTTGCCCAGGCCATGGCCGGTGCTGGCGCCGCGCACCAAGCCGGCAACATCGACCACCTGGATGGTGGCCGGCACGATGCGGTCGGTGGTGATGAACTGGTTGATCGTCTTCAGCCGTTCATCGGGAATCTTGGCGATGCCGATGTTGGGCTTGGTGCTGGCCTTGCTGTAGGCCGTGGCCTCAGCGCCGGCGGCGGTGAGGGCGTTGAAGATGGTGGTCTTGCCGACAAGCGGCAGGCCGACGATTCCGACTTGCGTTGCCATGGTGCAGACTATAACCGCAAGCGGGGAGACACCGCAAAGATCGTGGCGCGTGCCGCCCTCGGCCGCGATCTGCACGGCGGGGGCCGCTCGTGCCACCTCCCGACTTGCAGTGCCATGATGCAAACTATAACCGCAAGCGGGGAGACACCGCAAAGATCGTGGCGCGTGCCGCCCTCGGCCGCGATCTGCACGGCGGGGGCCGCTCGTGCCACCTCCCGACTTGCAGTGCCATGATGCAAACTATAACCGCAAGCGGGGAGACACCGCAAAGATCGTGGCGCGTGCCGCCCTCGGCCGCGATCTGCGCGGCGGGGGCCGCTCGTGCCACCTCCCGACTAACCCTGCTGCTGGACGAACTCCTCGGCAGCTTCGCGCTCGGCCAGGTACGCCTCCCGTCTCTCGCGGTCCAGCACGAGCGCGTGCTCGGCGCGCCGGCCCGACACGCCGACGTTCATGCCGTGCTGCTCGGCCAGCGGGGCGATGTCCTGGTGGAACATCTCCCAGCCGCCGGTGCCGAAGCCGTACGTTCGCCCGTCGTTCCACATGACCTCGTCGCCGCGCGGCTCGTAGTAGAAGAACACGAACCGGCCCTGGCCGAAATATCCCAGGCGGCGATCGATCGGCTGCTGGAGGCCCTGGGGCAGGCGCAGGAACTCGTGGGGGATGTCCGGAGCGAATCGACTCGCTCCGGACTCGACTTTTCCTCGAGACCGAAGCTCAAACATGACATACCTCCAGCAAATCATCGACGGTGACTTGTACAAGAATGGTGCCATATCGGGAATGGCCTTTTTTCATCGAATATCGCCCGCCGGACGCGGCAGTATTGTCAAAACATTGGGCATACACCCGTCTGGTGCTGAAGTTACAGGCATGTAGCACAGGCGTCCCGCCTGTGTTCTGCGACAGACACAGGCGGGACGCCTGTGCTACTGAGGTTGACAATCCGCCCGCGCCCAACGAAAAACAGGGCATGAAAGAGCAACTGGACCAACTCAAGTTCGACTCCGCCGGCCTCATCCCCATCATCGTCCAGGACATTGTCAATGGGCAGATCCTCATGATGGCCTGGGCCAACCGCGAAGCCCTGGAGAAGACGCTGGCCACCGGCAAGATCCACACCTATAGCCGCAGCCGTGGCCGCCTGGCCCTGAAAGGCGAAACCAGCGGGCATTTCCAGCTTGTCAAGGAAATCTTCACCGACTGCGATCGCGACGTCATTCTCTTCAAGTGCGAGCAGATCGTCGCCGCCTGTCACGAGGGATATCGAAGCTGCTTCTTCCGGCAGTACGATCCGCGGGGCACGCAGTGGAAGATCATTGCCGCCAAGGCATTCGACGATAAGGCCGTCTACGGAAAGTAGGGTGGGCACTGCCCACCGTTGCGCACCGCTGGTACCACCCGAACAACGAGCAACACCGTGTCCGCCAGAGACCGAAAAAAGAGACAATCGCCTCAGCCGCCGACACGGACGGCGCCGTTGCCCGTTCAGGTCGTCCCCGATCCCAGGCGATGGGATTTGACCAATGTCCTGATCTGGAGCCTCTGTGTCTATCTGCTTCTGATCCCCCTGGCGACACTGACGCTCAACGTCGGCCGGACAACGGGAAACACGATCACGCAGGACCGCCTGCACTTCCAGGCGGTCAACGCCCTGACGCTCACCGGGTTTCAGGCAATCACCAGCGTCGATACTTATCCGCCCGTGCCGAAGCTGACCATCTTCATCCTGACGGCGGCCGGCGCCATTTTCGCGATGGCGCTGGGCGGCATGGCCGTCGCCCGCATCATCCGCCTGCCCTATTCCGACAAGCAGGTCGTGCTCGGCGCGGTGCTTGTTTTCTTCGCTTTCACGATCCTCGGGGCCCTGCCGCTCCTGGCGAACGGCCCCGATGCTTTCATGCTCTCGGCCAGCGCCTTCGGCAATAGCGGTCTGTTTTTCGGCAAGGCGCCGGGCGCGCTGTCATGGCAGACATGGCTGGTGCTGATGCCGCTCTCCATCCTCGGCGGGCTTGGTCTGCCTGTGCTGATGGAGATATTCGACCTCATCCGTGGCCGAGGATCGCTCTCGCGCCACGCTCGAACCGTCCTCTGCATGACCGCCGCGCTATACTTGGCCGGTTTCGGCCTGCTTCTGCTGAGCCGATGGCTCACGGCGATTGACTACAGCCAGATTGCCCCGGCGCGGAATTTCCTGGGATCGACGTCGGTGGCCGCCATCAACAGCCGCGCGCTGGGCATGGCGTTCGACAGTTCCAGCGTGACCGACCTACCGCGCGGCATGCCCTGGGTCATGATGCTGCTGATGATGATCGGCGCCAGTTCGGCCAGCACCGGCGGCGGTTTGAAGACAACCACAATCGTGGAGCTTGGGCGCGGCATCGGCCGGACGATTCGTGGCGAAGCGCCGGGCCGGCCGTTCGGCATCGCGACCGTGTGGCTGGTCAGCTACCTGCTGCTGTGCGTGATCATCTTTTTGCTGCTGGTGTGGCTCGTGCCGGAGCAGGCGCGGGAATCCAATCGCCTGATGTTCGACACGGTCAGCGCCGTGAGCAATGTCGGGCTGAGCTTCGATGATCGCACGCACCTCGTCATGCCGGGCTCGGACATCATGGCCGTCGGCATGCTTCTGGGCGCATTGGCCCGCTGCTGATCCTGTGGTGGATGGCGACGAGCACAAAGGATGCGGATCTGGCGGTAGGATGAGGCGGGACATCTGACGAATGAGGATGAACTTCATATGCCCACCGTAGCCAGGATCGCCACCGTCGCCCAGAACGGGCAGTTTGAGAACACGCTTGCCGCGAACCGTGAGTACATCATGGGCCTGCTGGACGAGGCCGTGCGGCTCAAGCCCGATCTGGTGTGCCTCCCTGAAGCGTTCACGAACCAGGGCGTGACGGGCCCGCTGAGCGAAAAGGCCGAGACTGTCCCCGGGCCGAGTACCGACGCGGCGGCCAGACGGGCGAGAGAATCGTTGTTACGTGGTCTGCCCCGTCAATCGTCACAGCGGCGGGAAGATCTACAACTCGGCCGTCATTCTTGATCGGGCCGGCCAGGTCGCGGGCATCTACGACAAGCTCTGCCCCGTGAACACCGCGTTCGACTACACATCGCTGGAGGATGGCATCACCCCCGGCGACGAGGCGCGAACGTTCGACCTGGATTTCGGGCGTATCGGCATCCAGATCTGCTTTGATGCGGGGTTCCCCGAGAATTGGGTCGCGCTGGAGCAGAAAGGCGCGGATGGTTCTCTGGCCCAGTGCCTACGACGGCGGATTTCCGCTCTGGGCCTATGCATATATCCACCACTACTGGGTCGTCTCCTCCACCCGCGCCGGCCACAGCCGGATCATCGACCCCTGTGGCGCGGTCCTGCATCAGACGGACTCCAGCACCTCGGTGATCTCGCGCAATGTCAACCTGGACTACCTCGTCTATCACTGGGACTGGAACGGGAAGATCGCCGACCAGATCAGGGCCAAGTATGGCGATCGCGTGGCGGTGCGCGTCAGCGAGCCGGGCTGCGCCACAGCGTCGTCGAGCCGGTGGATCCGACGATCACCACGGCGCAGTTGCAGGAGGAGTTCCGATTCGAGTCGACGCGGCAGTATCACAACCGCCACCGCGAGATCTACCACGCGCTCCGCGCGGGCTGCCCCGTGTCTCCTCAGAGCGCCCTGCACGGGAACCGGCCGCAGTGGCAGTGACGACCCGGTCAGCTCTGGTGCATGAACGCCTGGTCGATCAGGGCGAGGTTGTCCGCGTTGACCTTGCCATCATAGTTGATGTCGCCATTGTAATAGCCAAAGCAGTTGTTGGGATCCTGCAGCCGGTATCCTCGATCGGCTTGGAAGTAGTCAAACGCATCGATGTGGCCGCTCAGATCGGCATCGCCATTCCATGTGTACTTGATGAGGACTGCATTGCGACCCGGAGCCAGGCCATCGAACACCGGCCGGATGGGCCCGCTGCCGTTGTCGTTGACAATGGCCGCGAGGCCCATGTACGGCGTGGACACTGAAGTCATGATGCCCGGCCCATCCCACGCGCCACTGTCGCGCCCGGTATAGAGCAGGCCGTCAATCGTCTTTAGGAGATCGCTGGCCGAGTTGCTCGAGATCACCAGGTCGTTGCCGGCCAAGTCGAGGCGGCCAATGTTCTGGATGTCCAGGCCATCCAGCCACAGGACCTTCGAGGCGCCGCCGACGACGTTCACCCGCGCGCTTCCGGAGATGCTCAGGCCGACCAGGTGCTGCCCCGTGGGAAGGCCCAGCACCGCCGCGCCGCTCAAGGAAACGGCCAGATTCTGGCCCCCCACCGGGCCGATGGCCAGCAGGTTCACGTTGCCGCCGTTCATGATGAACTGCTTGCTGCCGACGCCCGCGAGGAGCTGAACCTGCTGCAATCCAGCCGCGCCGACGCCATCGGCGCCCACCGTGACGACATCGTTGCCGGGAACCATCTCGTTGCTTCCCGTGTCGAGGATGAGCGTGCGCGTGTTGAAGAAATCGACCAGGCCGATGCCTGTTCCGCCGCTGGTGCCGGTAACGCGGCCGACCCCGCTTGATGGCGTCGAGAGCGTGAGCTGGTCGTCGCCAGCGGGCATGATGAGATCCAGCGAATCGAGGCCGCTGAAGACCGGATTCTCGACTCCGCTGAAATCGATGCCGCGCCCCGCAATTGCGATGCGGCCATTGCCGCTGGTGATGCCGTCGGGCATGTATGATGCATCGCCGCTGCCCGCGCCGACGACGTGGAGACTGTCGTTCCCTGAGTCCCCGTTAAACAACAATCCACCGGCAGGAATGGGATTGCCGCCGGTGAGGTCAACCGTGAGCTGGTCATCGCCGCCCCGCCCAGCGAAACTGAGTTGGGAGAGCAGCCCCACCGGCAGAAGCAGCGGCGCGATCGCGATGCCTCCTTGCGTGCGGTCGATCTGGAGGAGCGACCCGCCCGACACAAGGTGAAGCGTGAAGGTATCATCCTCGCCAGAGCCGTCGAGTCCCGAGGTGAAATCAGTGACGGCCAGCTCGTACTCTCCCGCGCCGTTGGCGGGGTGCAGACGAATGCGATAGACACCCGAGGCGGGCGCAGTCACTGTCATGAGCGCGTTGCGCCCATCCGGCGCGGAATTGTCATCCGACCGGACCAGCGAGCCATCCGGCCCGAACAAATCGGCTGCCGGGTCGAGGTTATTGCCAAACTGCCCTGCTCCTTCGCCGGGCGTAAAGGTCTGCACCTGCACAATGTCGCCCTGCGAAGCGGAGAACGAGTACCACCGCTCATCGCCAAGCCAACCGAGGGCACGGCCGGTGAGCGATATGTCCTGCGCGGCGTCGCTGGTGGTGTTGGCGGTGTCGTTGAAACTCAGGTCTCGGCTCGCCGTCAGGGTATAGTCGAGATTGCGGTCGCCGACGATCCGTGCGTAGTACGCGCCCGCCGTCGGGGCAACGAAGCCGGTAACGGCCTGATCGACCGAGGGCGCCGGTGCAGCCGTCGCCAGTGTGTTGCCCAGCGCATCGGTGATCGTCATGCCAATCCGGCCGCCGGTGGCCGTCTTCAGCGCCAGGTCCAGCGCCTGTCCGGCGCTGAGCGATACCGAGTAATAGTCGGGCACGTCCGTCGGCGCGGGCGGCGGCGTAGTCGTCGAGAGATAGGCGCTCACGACGTACGACCCGGTCATGTTGCGGGAGTGAACGCTGTAGTAGTACGTGCCGGTCGCCGGGATCAGGTACGAGTAGATCGGCGAGTCGCCGCCCGTGCCCCAGCTCAGGCCGTTTTCGCTGGCGATGATGTTGCCCGAGGAATCCATCAAGGCCGATGCGGTGCCGACCGCCGATGTGGCCCGGGCATAGAACGAGACAAGATCGCCGGCCGTGAATCGGAAGGCATAGTAGTCCTGGTCGCTGGTCGAGCTGAGCACTCCGGTCGTGGTCGAAACCCAGTTCACCTGCCGCCAGGAGTTCGAGGCGTCGTTGGCCGTTGCCGCCGTGTCGTTGCTCTCGGTCTCCGTGGTGAAAGTCCCGCCGGTCAGAGGCGGCGTGCTGCCGGGCTCCAGCCAGAGCCCCAGGTCGTACGTTCCGGTCTCCGTCGAATAGGCCCGCCCGCGAACGTAATACGTGTCCTGCGTCGTGATGGGAATTCGCCATAGCAGCGAGTCAGCGCCCATGTTCGGGTTGCCGCGCGGTCCCGAGTCATCATCCTCGGCCACGAGGATTGGGCTGGCCGGCGCGCCGCGATAGAGCATCAGATACGGATCGCTCAGCGTGCCGCGCTGGGTGCTCAAACCCGATTCGCTGATCGTTAGCACGTCGCCGACGCGCAGCGTGCCGATGTTGATGTAATCCGAGTCTCCCGCGACTTCGAGATTTCCCTTGATCCCCAGTTGATAGAGGCTGGCCGTCGAGGGCGCGAAGTTGTAGGATGCGATGTTCGCATTGCCCATGCTGTCGTTGGGCTCGACCTCGACCGGGAGAGTCCCTTGGGGCAGGTCGATCCGTCCCGATACCGCCGCCCGGTCCCCGCCTCCGGGCAGGACCGTAAACGCTCCGTCCAGGCTCTGGGCATGGAGAGGATCGTTGTCGCTAGCCATGCCGTATGTTTCCGGTGATACGACGCCATTCAGATCGGCGCGCAGCGTGTAAGCGCCAGTCCCGGTGTTCGTGCTGCTGATGGCGATCGTGTATACACCCGCAGCCGCGATTGGCACATTCGACAGGACCGGCGGCGTTCCCGGCGCGGCGGCGATGGTCGCGCCGATCTGATGCCCGGAAGGATCCAGGACGGTCAGCGAGGCCCGCACGGACGGATCGACCGTTGCGATCAGCGACAGCCCCTGCCCGGCGTTGAGGTTCAACGTGTACTGGTCGATATCACCGGCGAAATTGATCAGGCCAGCGATCTGGGATGTGTAGAGCAGCGAGCCGCCGGGCAGCGCCCTGGAGAACCCGGCCGGCCAGGCAAAGGTGCTCACGTCGATGTCGAATGTCGCACTGTAGGCGTTGCAGGGGTTGCCCTGCGGGTCGGTGATCGCGCCGGCCAGCAACTGGTAGCTGATGCGCGTGTCGAAGCCGACCCCGCTCAACATGTAGCGGGCCCAGTCGCTGCCCATCGGCGTCGCACTGACAACGGTCGCGCCGGTCACCGACAGATCATCCACGCCAACGGAAGCGGTGGAGATATCCTCGTTGAAATGCAGGTCGATGAACGTCACCGGCGGGCCGACAACTGCGCCGGCGGCCGGCGACGCCAGCGCCACCGCCGGCACCAGGCTGTCATAGCGGAAAGTCGAACTGAATGCGCCAACCGGCGCGGTGTCCGCCGATCGCGTGACGCTGCCCGCGGCCAGGCTCACCGTCTGAAGGCCCTCGGCCGAGATCGGGCTGGTGTTGTAGTGATACGTGACGTCATGGCCATTGACCGTTGCCGTATCGGCAGGAACGGAGTTCACGGAAAATCCGCCCGGGAGGACCCCGGCGGCGTTCACGGGATGGCTGAAGTGGACCGTGAAATCCTGCTGCAACGCCTGGATGAGGGTTCCCGCGGCCGGGTCCATTCCGACCGCGCGCATGGGTAGCTGCATCAGCGTCCCGAACGCATCCAGCCGCCGGCCGGTGACGAGCTTCCCCGCCATCGAAGGCAGCAGGTTGCCGCCATTGAAGATCGCGTCGCGGATGGTCTGGTAGGACACATCCGGCGGGCTGATCGACAGGGCCAGGGCCGCAACGCCGCTCACGAAGGGAGTGGCCATCGACGTGCCGCTCATCGTCGCGTACATCCCACCGGGATACGTGCTGTAGATCGATACGCCCGGCGCGGCCAGATCGACGCTGTTGGCGCCATAGTTCGTGAAGTACGCCGGCTGGTCCCTGTTGTCGGTTGCCGCAACCGAGATGATGTTTGGCAGGTTGTAGCTGGCCGGATAGAAGGGCGATGTATCGTTGTTGCTGGCGTTGTTGCCAGCGGCCGCGATGAACAGAATGCCGGCCTGCTCGTTGGCCGCGATGGCGTCGTACAGCGACTGCGAGTACTCGAAATCGCCCCAGCTATTGCTGGTCACGCGGATATTCACGCCGCGCTGCCGCAGCATGACGCAGTAGTTGAGTGCCGCCACCGCGCCGCGCACGTCGCCAGAGCCATCGCTGCCAAGGAATTTGAGCGGCAGGATCTTCACGTGCCAGTTCACCCCCGCGACGCCGATGCCGTTGTTCCCTTCGGCCGCGATGATCCCGGCCACGTGCGTTCCGTGGCCATAGTTGTCCATGGGATCGTTATCTTTGTTATAGAAGTCCCAGCCATGCACGTCGTCGATGAACCCGTTGTGGTCGTTATCGATGCCGTCGCCGGGGATTTCCAGCGGGTTCTGCCAGATG
Source organism: uncultured Phycisphaerales bacterium (assembly GCA_963836515.1). Taxonomy (GTDB): domain Bacteria; phylum Planctomycetota; class Phycisphaerae; order Tepidisphaerales; family Tepidisphaeraceae; genus CAWIJX01. The sequence goes on along the minus strand of CAWIJX010000003.1, from coordinate 539,216 downwards.
TTGTTCTTCAGGTCGGGATGGTTGTAGTTGACGCCCGTGTCAATCACGGCCACGACCACGTCGCTACTGCCCTGCGTGATGTCCCAGGCCTGCGTGGCGTTGATGTCCGCGCCCGGGGTAGTTGTGTTCTGTAGCGCCCATTGCAGAGCAAAGGCCGGATCGTTGGGAATGGCGGTTGTGGTGATGGCGAAGTCGGGCTCCAAGTATTCAAAGCCGCGAACCTTCCGGATCGACGAGAAGAGTTGCTTATAGGTCCGCCCCTTCGCCTTGATCAGAAAGACGCCATTTGCGCCAAGATAATCGGTCGCGGTGGCATTGCTGCGAAGCGCATCGAGCTTGCGGTTAATCAGCCGCAACTGGCCTGCGGGCGTGCCCTTCATGCCGCCAATGTGCAGGAGCCAGGTGTTGGGCTTGGCATAGACGGCGTTTCCGTGCCAGTTGATCTTCACGAAGCCCGCTTGAGACAGAGACACTGCCCCCGCAGCCACGGAATCCAGAAGTATCCGCGGTTCAAGGAGTTGCGCTATAAAGTCGGCGCCTGAGGACAAAGCCTCTCTCCGCGCAGACTGATTACTCTCACGCCCAAGCGACATCGCCCTCCGATCATTCAGCAATTGAAAACTACCCGATGTTTGGCAATAGTCAAAGAAAACCACAAAAAGGGCGCATATTGTCGCGCGGCGACTGGAGTCTCAGCGGCGCTTGCCGGTTCGGTGCTTCTTCTTCCTTTTCTTGGGTCCATCGAGCCAGGGGGCATAGGCTGCGGGAACCACGGGGCGAATATGGGCGATGGGCTTGCCGCGCTTGCAGACTTCAAATGCCGCCCCGGCCTCGACCTCATCGAAATACTCGGCTGCCTTGTTCCTCAACTCCGTGAGCGAGATGCGTTTCATGAGTTTCACCTTCCCTCGCCGCATCGTACACTCAAGTTTGGGTTAATTGCAAATCTCTACATCGTCGAAATCCACCGGCTTTTCGGAATAGGGCGTTGCATTGAGCGAGGCCCGCCCCGTCGCCAGCTTCTCTGTCTCTTGCCAGTTTACCATCCAATTGGCTGGTTCGGATTCGCCCTGCTTCCATGTCTTGCCCCGCAGCACCCATTTTCCGCCCTCCGCCGCTCGAAGCTCCAGCTTCATCATCGTCCATGCGCCGCTGGTCCAGGCACAGGGCGCTGCCGCCACCACCTCATCGTCGCTGATCAACTGCAACTCGCCGGCCGCCGGCATCAGTCTCAGGAAATATCCGCCGGCGCCGCGCAGCCCGATGGAGAACTCGGGGAATCGCCGGCCCGTCGTTTCGCCTCGGACGCGCGTGCAGATGCTGTTGGCGTTCTCCGGGCCGAGCAGCACGCCGTACGGTTCGATGGGATCCGATGGCAGCCGCAGGAACTTGTTCCCGCCCTCGCTGACAATCACGGGATTGCCCTCCGTCAGCACCAGCATTTCGGGCGGAAGTTTACCCTCCGGCAATTTCTCGAAATCGTTGAAATAGCGAGCGGGCGCGCTGGCCGGCGGTGTCGACTCCAGCCCGCAGCACGCCACGGCCCAGCCCAAGATGAACAGTAGTGCCTTCATATCACCTGATCGCGTAGAGGTATTTGTCGGTGCTGACATAGAGCACGCCGTTGGCGGCCACCGGCGAGGAATAGATCGCCCCGTCCATATTGATCTTCGCCAGCACCTTCTCCTCCCTGGCCGCGGTCAGCACGGTCAGAACGCCCGCTTCGTTGCCGACATAGAGCTTGCCATCGGCAAGCAGTGGCGAGCCCCAGATTTGGCCCTGCGTATCGTGCTTCCAGCAGACCTTTCCGCTAGCCGCATTGATGCAGTAGACCATGCCGGAAAAGTCGCAGGTATAGAGCAGGCCGTCGGCGACCGCCACCGTCGATAGCGATCGCTCAAACTGCTCCACACGCCACACGAGGCCGCTCTGGCTGATGTCGCCGGTCTTGGTCGGGTCGATGCAGTTCAGGCAGCCATCGCCGTCGCCGCTGCCCTTCTCGGGATCCTGCCCGACGGCGACATAGACCCGATTACCGTGAAATACCGGCGTCGCGAGAACGCCACTGGGCCCGCGCACGCTGCCGAATTTGATCGGCTTGCCATCCTTCATACGGCGGTGTGGCGGGTTGCAGTCAAAGCGCCAGATTTGCGCAGGACACCATCCTGGGGGATAGGCTCAAGACCGTAACAGAAGCCATCGTCAGCGCCGAAGATGATCTGCTCCTTGCCGGCAAGACTCGCTAGCGCCGGTGAGGACCAGTTACACAGGAACGTCCGGCGGCTGATGCCGCTCTTCTCCTGGCCGAGCAACTTGCCCGTCTTCTTGTCCAGGCAGATGAGCGCCGGGGCATTCGGAGCGGGGATGTATTTCTGATTGGCATCCTTGCCGTTGGATGTCGTCACATAGAGCCGATCCCCCGCCACCAGGGCCGAGCTACTTGTGGCCTGGTGTGGGTGTACGCCGAGCTCATCGCGCATGTCGTAGCGCCAGAGGATGTCGGCGTCGGTCGGCCCAAGCTCAATGGGCGGCCGGCCAGGCCCCGCCACATATTGCGCCTCGTCCTTGAAGGGCCCGTGATTGCCGTTAGCCAGGCCGTTGATATTCAGGCAGAGCACTTCGCAACGCGTCGTCACGACATACACGCAATCGCCGTCAACGGCCGGCGAAGAGCAAATGCCGATCTTCTCGTAATCGCACTTTGGCCCGGCCGCGAGTTTGGGCACTGCGAGCTGCCAGATGAGCTTTCCGGTGGCTTCGTCGAGGCACAGGACGATGCCGTAATCGCCGACATACTTGGGATCGCGGGGGTTCTCGTTGTTCGTGCCGATGAACACCTTCCCGCGCCGATGGTCACGTTGCCATAGCTCTGGGTGCCGATGCGTGCGGCCCACTTGATGTTCCTGGTGCCGGAGAGATCGACCTGCCCGTCCTCCTTGACCTTGGCCGGGATGAAGGTGGCCGGCAGCCCTTTCTCCGTGCTGACCATGTTGCGCGATGGATCGCGCCCCCACATGGGCCAATCCTCGCCGTAGGCGGCGCACGAAAGCATAAGCACGGCCAGTATCACTCGGGTCATCGTTGTCAGAGTATACCTGCTGTACGGCCGAATCGTTGGCTTGGTCACGTGCCATGAGTGCCATGCTCACGCCGGCCGCGAGAGACCTCGATTCGCTCGGGCAGTCCGGATCGGCCGGCGTGGGCATGCTCGTCGGACGCGCGCGGACGTCGCACATGCCCACGCCCGGCGATCCGGCCCCATGGCAAAGTAACGTCACTAGCGCCGGGCGTGGGCATGCCACTCAATCGTAACAGTTGGGCTTATGACGTGTATAACTGGCCAGATATGAAGATCACGATGAAGACTCTGTGCCTTCTGGCCACGCTCGCTCCTTTCGCGCAGGCCGAGAACTGGCCGCAGTGGCGCGGCCCGTTCCTCAACGGCTCCACCACCGAGACCAATCTGCCTGAAGACCTGAGCAACACCCAGAAGTGGGCGGTCAAGCTTCCCGGCCACGGCAACAGCACGCCGGTCGTCTTCGGCGAGCGCATCTTCGTCAGCTCCATCGACAACAAAAGCAAGGAGCTTGTCGGGCAGTGCTTCAGCCTCGCCGACGGCAAGTGCCTCTGGAAGCAGGTCAGCGGCATCGGCGCACAGAAGAACGGCCAGAATGACCTGAGCAGTCCCTCGCCCATCACCGACGGGAAGAAGGTCATCTTCTACTACGGCACGGGCGACCTGGCGGCGTTCGATCTCGAGGGCAAGCCGCTCTGGTCGCGCGGCATTTCCAAGGACCACGGCGCCTTCAACATGCTCTGGCTCTATGGCTCGACGGGCCTGCTGTACAAGGACAAGCTCTACATCCCCGTCCTCCACCGCGATGTAAGCGTCGGCAACTGGAACGGGGCCAAAGGCGGCGAGAAGACCGCTCCGTCGTATCTGCTGGCCATCGATCCCGAGACTGGCAAGGACCTCTGGAAGCAGATTCGCCCCACCGACGCCAAGGCCGAGTCGCATGAATCCTATGCGACGCCCATCCCGCGCGAAGGCAAGGACCGCACCGAGATCATGGTCATCGGCGGCGACTGCGTCACAGCGCATGATCCCCAGACCGGCGCGGAGCTCTGGCGCTGCGGCGGGTGGAACCCGCAGAAGGTGACTCACTGGCGGCTCGTGCCATCGGTCTGCATCGCGGGCGACCTCGTCATCGCCACGTCACCCAAGAACAGCGGTTACGCCTTCGCCATCCGCCCGGGCGGCAGCGGCGACGTTACGGCCACCCATATCGCCTGGCAGAACAAGCTGGTCACCAGCGATACCTGCTCGGCGCTCTATTACCAGAGCAACCTGTACATCCTCGACGGCGATTTCAAGAAAGGCCTGAACTGCCTCGATCCGGCCACCGGCGAGCGCAAGTGGTTCCAGCCGATCGACAGCAAATCGGTCCTGCGCACCTCCCCTACCGGCGCGGATGGCAAAATCTACGTCATGAACGAAGCGGGCGATGTGTGGGTGCTCTCGGCGACCGAGCCGAAGATTCTCTCGAAGATCGCGCTCGGCAGCGATGGCCAGGCCCGCGGCTCAGTTGTGGCAGCGCAGGGGCGGATTCTCGTGCGCACCGGCGCGAAGTTGTATTGTTACGGGAAGTAGACGACACTCACGATCAACAGGAGATGACATGACAAAACCTCTCGCTTATCTGCTCAGTTTCGGCATGGGGCTTCTGGCGGTGGCTTTGGCCGCCAAAGCGCAGCCCACCACCAACGATCCTGATTTCGCGGTCCAGGGCGAATACACGGGCGAGGTCAACGCCGCGGCCGGAAAGGCGAAGATCGGTGTGCAGGTTATCGCGCTGGGCGATCACAAGTTCCGCGCAGTCTTCTTCCCGGGCGGCCTGCCCGGCGACGGCTGGGACAAGAAGGATAAGCCCGAACAAGCGGACGGGCAGACGGCCGACGGCACGACCGCGTTCAAGTCGGCGTCGTGGCAGGCGAAGATCAAGGATGCGTCGATGAGTCTTTCCGACACCGCCGGCAAGGAACTCGGCGCCATCGCGCGCGTGATCCGCAAGAGCCCGACGGTCGGCGCAAGGCGCCGGAAGGCGGCATCGTCCTCTTCGATGGCAAAAACGGCGACGAGGAATGGACCAAGCAAGGCGGCAAAGGCGAGGTCGTGCAGGATGGCCTGCTGGTCCATGGCGTGTTCAGCAAGCGCAAGCTCCAGAGCTGCACGCTGCACCTGGAGTTCATCCTGCCCTTCGAGCCCAAGGGCCGCGGGCAGGGCCGCGCCAACAGCGGCTGCTATATGCAGAGCCGCTACGAGGTACAGATTCTCGATTCCTTCGGGCTGCCGTCCAAGGACAACGAATGCGGCGGCATCTACTCGGTCGGGCGCCGCTGGTGGAGATGTGCTATCCGCCGCTGTCGTGGCAGACCTACGACATCGACTTCACGGCCGCCCAGTACGATGGCGGGAAAAAGACCAAGAACGCTCGCATGACCGTGAAGCACAACGGCGTGTTGATTCACGACAATATCGAGGTTGACCATGCGACGACCGCAGCCCCGGGCAAAGAAGGCCCCGAGGCGGCTTCGATCTACCTCCAGGACCATGGCCACCCCGTGCGGTTCCAAAACATCTGGATCGTCGAGAAGAAGTAGGCAATCGGCGGTTACACACCCATGCGCACCCTTTTTTGTCCACTCGTGCTTCTGCTGCTGCTTGGCTCGGGCTGCAGCAAGAGCCCACCCTCGTGCTCTGCCCTGCCGATCGCGCGCCTCACGCCGACAACATCCGCCGCCCCCCTGCCGCAGCCGCCGCTTCGCGGCATCCTGCGCTATCTGGCGGACCATGACATTGCCCCGGCGGGCGAGGCGACGGTCTTCGTCCTGAGCCACTGGCTGATGTACGACCGGGTTGACAACGAGGGCGCCGTGCGCAAGCGCGTCTTTGAGGGCGCGCCGTTCACCGTGGACAAGGCGCATATGTTCCTTGCCGTGGGTCCGGTGAATCAGTGGTGGAAGCATCCACCGCCACCCAGGGACGATCTCCTGCTTCATTCCCGCGGCAAGGAGGGCGCTGAGGAAGTGACGCTGCTGCCGGGCGGGCAGGATTGGACAGTCGGGTTCTCCATGAAGGCCGGCGACGAACCGCTGCGCCGGCGGTTGACGGACCTGCTTGTCCGATGGGCAGAGGAATACCGCGCGGCGCGTTAGCGCCGCGGTTGGCGGGGGGGGCGTCAGATCGGTGGGCGGTGCCCACCCTACAACGACTCCTGAGGGCTCGCGTATCTGCTGTAGACATGAGAATCTGGACTTTGTCAATCGCGGTCGCATTGAGCGCCTCCATGGCCCAGGCGGGCAAGTTTGCCGGCGCTGGCCGCAATGTTGCCCGCGACACCACGGAACGCTATTGGCGGCTTGATGACCGCTGGGCCGAGGACCGCGACCTGCCGATCCAGTGGACCGACGACTGGCAGAAGACCTACGCCCTCAACGTCGATCATTGGAAGAAGGACCTTCAGGGCCGCAAAGATGGCCAGCAGCACCTGCAAGTTCGGATCATCGCCTTGCGCGAGGCCATGGTGCAGCACTTCCCGAAGCTGCCCGAGCGGCATGTCGAAGCCTGGCACGACATCGCGAACAACCTGCGGTCCCTGGGTTACTGGGGCGCCGCCAACGGCTATTATATCAAGGCCGTTGAGGCCTCGCCGGGACGGACGCCAACGGCCATCGATACGCTCTGGGCGATGCTGCACGGCTACGAGTACTCGACGGAAGGCGCGGAGTATGCCGCTCGCCGCATCCTGGCGCTGAAGGACCTGGGCCAGATCGACGAAGGCGAGAACATCATCCTCGATCTCTGGAAGATCATGGCCATCGCGCGTCGCCGCACCGGGCGTTTTCAGGAAGCCGCCGATGCGCTCGAAGCGTGGCATCATCTCACCGGGCCCATCGATCTCTGGCGCAGCGAGGAAGCCAGCCTCTACCTCGCCGCGGGACATTTGGACGAGGGATTGGCGCGGCTGCGCGCCCTGTCGGCGGAAGAGGATGACCGCGAGCTGCGCCAGCGCATCGGCAGCCTTGCGGAGCGGCAACTGCCTCCCAGCCGCTTCGCCGGCGATGAGTCGTTGACCCTCAAGTGGTCGGTCCTGCAGCGTCGAGCCCCGGCCGAGGCCCTGGCCGAGATCGTTTCCCTGATCGAGGAAGATCCGGCCGGGCAGAATGTCGTTCCGGCGGAAGAGGGACGTTACGCCTCGCTTTGGTCGGCCCTCGATCGCCACGCCTCCAAACTTGCCCCGGATGCGCTGGCGGCGGTTCGGCAATCCGAGCAGACTCGCAGCGCCGCCATCCCGGCCACGGAGATCCCCGACCCCGTGCCCGGCGACGTCAGCCCATATGCTCCCGATCGCGCGACCATCTCGCGACTTCTGGTGACCTATCGTTGCTTTCCGCATAGCGCCGCGGGCGGCGCTGCGCTGCTCGAAGCCGGCCAGCGCCTGTTGCGGCATGGCCAAGAATCGCTGGCGATTCGCTGTTTCCAGGACGTGCTCTCGCACTCAGCCGATGCTGAGCTCTGCCGCCGGGCGCAGGCCGGTCTGGCCATGGCGCAGTGCAGCCTTCCCGCTCAAATCCTCCCATCGCCGGCCGCAACCCAGCTTCGCGAGGTCAAGTGCAGCGCCTTCGCGACCTGGCCGGCAGCGCTGTTGCGACAGATACCCCCGGAGATCGCCTGCCGCCTTTCATGGACCGGGCCTTCCATGCAGATAAATGGCGACCGGGTTCTGCTGGCTGGCTTTAACAACCTGGCGTGCCTGGACGCCGGTTCATTGCGCCTGCTGTGGATCCAATCGCCGCCGTTGAGTGAAGCTGGCGCAGCGCCACCCAACTCGCCCTTCTCGCTGCCCGGCAGCATCAAGCCGCAGATCTGCGACGGGCGCGTCTATGCACGCTGGGGCTGCGATTCCTCCGGCCGCCATGCCACGGGCATCGCCGCTTTCGAGTTGGATACCGGGCGATTCATCTGGTCCAGCGAGGGTGCCGCGGAGTTGGCCGGCTTTCTGCCGATGGGTGACCCGACCGTCGCCGAGGGACGGGTCTACTATCTGGCCCAGAGCGACCGCTCGGTCGCCCTCGTCTGCCTCGATGCCGCGAGCGGCGTGACCATCTCCGTCACCCGGCTTGCGGAAGCACCGCTGCCGCTCGCGGTGGGCGCTGGCTCGGAACAGAAGGAGCCCGCGCGAGTCGACTTCTCTCGCCATGGCAGCAGCGTCACAGTCGATCGCGGCGCGGTCTTCTGCTGCACCGACGCCGGCGTTATTGCGCGATTCGATGCGCGCGATGGCGCTATCGAGTGGGCGGCCGGTTATCCGCGGGCGATGGTCGATCACGATTCGATGCAGATCTTCTCGCGCCGGGGCGGCTCGCCCCTGGTCATCGGCGATGCGGTTATCTTCATCCCGCGCGACCGGTATGGCGTCTTCGCCCTCGACCGGCAAACGGGACGATTGCTTTGGGACCGCCCCTTCTACGAATCGCAGGAGGCCGCTGGCGTCGCGGGCGAGATGCTGGTTCTGAAAGAGGGCCCGCGCATCCATGCCATCGACGCGGCGACGGGCGCGATCCGCTGGCAGCGATGCTTCGCCGAGGAGATCGTCTCCGCGCAGGTCGTCGCGGGACAGGTGCTGGTCAACACCGGGGCGCAGCTTCGGCGCATCGACGCCGCGAGCGGCGCCACCCTGGAACAGCGCTCCTGGGCAACGCAGGACACCGTGAGGGCCTTCTGCCCGGGTGCGTCCGCGATCTACCTTATCACCGACCGCTGGACGAACACTCCTTCCACACCCCGCGCGCCGCCGGCCAAGGAACTGAAACTCCCGCTGCGCGAGATCTGGAGCATCGATGCCCCGGCGGCGCGCATGCTCGCGTTGCCCGCCCAGGGCGCCGACCCCGGCCGGATTCTCGCCGCCTGGTCCGACCAGTTGGCCTGCCTCGATCCGTCCGGCGCGGTCCGATGGCGCCGCACGGTCCGGCCTGGCCTGCGTGACTTCCGTGCCACCGCTGAATCGCTCGTCTTGCTCTATTACAACTGCATCGATTGCCTCGAACCATCCTCCGGCGCGCTCCGCTGGCATTGCGACATGCCGTTCGCCGTCGAGCGATCGGCGATCGCCGGCAACTACCTCGTCGTCGGACAGCGCGTGGTCTACCGCCAGCCGCGCACCGCCGGCATCGACCTGGAGACCGGGGCGATCCTCTGGCGCCGCAGCGGCGAGGCCGCCGGTGAGGGCAATCGCTTGGGCGAGCTGTTTGAGATTGTCGCCGAAGGCCCCAGCGTCCACATTGTCGGCCGCGATTTCAACGAGGGCGATCTCGCGCAGTTGGTCTGCCGCCCCGCCGATGGCGCCATCCTCAGCGGGCGGCCGCTCGGCGGCATCGGCAAGAAGGGACTCCGCATCGCCATGGACGCATTGGAGGGGGTGTGTATCTCCGAAAGTGGCACGCTGACCTGGTTCACGCTGGCGCAGCAGAAGGAATCCCCCGTCATTGCCCGCACCGAGACCGCATCCCTCTATCGCGGCGAGGTCCGGGAAATCGCGCTCTGCGGAAGATGGTGCGCCCTGCGCACCTGGACGGAGCGCCGCGGAGAGTGGACATGGATCTACAGCCGTGACAACCCCGCCTATCGCCTCTCGCGCCGGGCGCCGGCCTGCTGCGGGGGGACCGCTTCTATCACACCCTGGACCGCACGCTGACTGTAATCGACCTGCCTACGGGCAAGACGTCGATGCAGTACACGCTGCCCGTAATCCAGGGTGTCGATGCGCAGACGCGGATCGTCGACTGCTTCGAGCAGGGCGGCACCATGTGCGTGCTGTCCGCAACCAACGGGCGGCAAGGTGCGCAGTGGCGATCCGGCGGCGATTTCCGCATTGATGCGTTCGACGTAGCCAGCGGCTGCCACGTGTCCGGTCAGGTCCTGGCCCAGTCCGCGGCCGAGATTTCGGATGCCGATTGCTCGCAGGTCATCCGGGCCGGCGGCACATTGATCGTCACTGGCTCGCGCGCCATCCAGGCTTTTGCCGCCGACGGCGCTGCGCCGGCGCCGGCCAGCCATCTCTGCTACCGTCAGGAACAGACCGCTGCCGCGGCCACTCAGCCGTCCACGCCACAGTCCCTGCCTCCGGCCATCGCCATGTCCGGCCCGGCCGGCGGCAAACTCCGCGTCACTCACGATGCCGACCGTCTCTACCTCGACATCTCGTGGCAAAGCGATGCCCTGGCGCCCGGCAGGGCGCGGCGCCTACGGCGGCGGCGAATGGATTGAAGTCGCCGTAACGACCAACAAAGACTCGTACCAGCTTGGCATCGGCGTCGATGCACGCGGCCGCCCCGTCATCGAGAACCTCTCGGGGCGCGTCATGCCATCCGTCAACGCTGATTTCCAGCATGACCTGGCCAGCTCGCGCCACGTCGCCCGCGTCGTTCTGGCGCTGGCTGACATCGCAAGCTGCGACGGCAATGATCGCTGGCGTCACATGGGCCTGGCCGTGTCCTGCTGGTCATCGCGCAGCGCCGGCCCGGCTGAGTGTCTGGCGCGTCTGGGCCCGGTGCGCGCCAACCCGCAGATGCCGCGGCAACTCATCGAGCTCTACCCGCTCTCCGTCAAACAAGAGCGGATCGCCGTTGACATCGCACGGCAATTGCCTGCGCTGCCTGAGTCGCGTCAGTTGCTCGTGCAGCGCCGGCGTTTCGCGCACGCCTCAGGCGGCCGCCGATTTCTACCGCGCCTATCTCGCCGGCAAACCAGGTGACGCCGGGGCCCTGCTGGCCATGGAACTGATGGACCAGCGGCTGCGCGTCTCGGTGGATGATGATCCAACCGCGGCCGTGCTGGCCGCCGCCGAGCAGGCCGGCATCGGCGAAACCGTTCGCCGCCGCTACTCGACCATCGCGCATGCCTATATCTCGCAGCGCGTGCATCTCGATCCCGCCAGGCCGCCGCGCATGCTCATGCTCCAGGTCAATGACGGCGAGGGCTGGGAGCACCGCGTCTCCTGGGGGCAATACCTGGCAGAATGGTCGGGTGCGCCGTTCACATCCGCCCGTCGTCTCATCGGGCAATTGCCCAAGGCCGGCCAATGGCAGGAACTGCGTCTTCCCCTGATCTGGCTTGGCCTGCACGACCGGCCGATCTGTGGAATGCTCTTCGGGCAAATCGGCGGGCAGCGCACGCTCTGGGGCCGCACCGGCATCGTCATCGATGGCAAAGAGCACGTTCTTATTGCCGATCAGACACCGCAAGGCGTGACATCGGGGTTCTGGGAATGGATCGACGCCCCAGCCCCGGGCGGCAAGGCCCACGCTTACATCGCACCGGTGACGGATGATGAGCCGGCCTGGCATTCGGTCTTTAGCCTCAAGAATCCCATGACGGCGCACCTATTGATCCGCCCGGCCGAGTCGGTCGTCGACCCCGTTGCGGCCATGGCGGCCCTCGAGCAGGGGATCACCGCGCTGGGCGACGCCGATGTTGCGATCGACTATCTCCGTCGGCTCGTTGCCATGGAACTCGATGCATCCGGAAAACTGCAGCGGTGCAAGTGGTTCCTGAAGATGCACCCGGCCCACCCACGCGCGCCGCAGGTGCTGGGGGACGTGCTGGAGCTTGCCAGGGCGACGCAGCAGGCCAACTCCACCGGTTACGTCGATGGGATCATCGATGAGTGCAAGATTCCGCTGCGCACGCGGTATGCGTACCGGCGCGCGTTCGGCTATCCCCAGCGGCAGTTCCTGCGTGATTGGCAGATCCTGGGCCCCTTCCCCAATGCCGATCATCGCGGTCTGGACACGACCTTTGCGCCCGAGGCCGAGCGCATCCGGCTCGACACGAATTACCGCGGCATGACCGACACGATCCGCTGGAAGTTGCTCAAGTCCCGCGTGGAATGGATTGACCTGGCAAGCAACATCTCCCCCAACCAAGGGGCGATCGCGTATGCGCTGTGCTGGGTCTACAGCGAGAAGGGCCGGCCGGCAATGATCGAAATCGGCGCCTCCGACGGCAGCAAACTGTGGCTCAACCACAGGCTCGTCCACTGGTCTCACCAGCACGAGGCGGCCCAGCGCGGCCAGTACCGCGTGCCCGCCTACCTCATGAGCGGCTGGAACGAGGTGCTGCTGAAGATCGAGCAGGACACTGGCGACTGGGGCTTCTTCTTTGAACTGGTGGATCCCGAAGGACGCGGCCCGCTGCTGACCGACGTGAAGATCTCGACGAATCCGGCCCAGCGATAGTACCGCCGGCGCCCCTACGTGCCCCTATCGGCGGGACCGCCAGTGAGGACACTGGCGGCACCTACGCCGCCATCGTCTGGGTGCCGCTCGCGATGATCTCCAGCAGCACCTTGACGGGGATGATGTCCAATTCGCCGTGGTCCGCGCTCTGCAACAGCATGTCGCGGCACTTGGGGATCGGGAAAGCCGGACGATACGGACGATCCGTCGCAATCGCATCGAAGACGTCGGCGACGGCCGCAATCCGCGGCAGGAGCGGGAGCTGCTCGCCGGCCAGGCCGTCGGGATAGCCCTTGCCGTTGGGCTTTTCGTGGTGCCGGCGCACGATCGGCAGCACCTCGCGGAAAGTCCTCAGGGGCTTGAGAATGTCGTGTCCGATCACGGGATGGCGCCGCATGATCGCCATCTCGTCCTCCGTGAGTTTCCCCGGCTTGTTCAGGATCGGGTCGGGCACGCCCACCTTGCCGATATCATGCACCACTCCGCCGATCCGCAGCGCGACCAGCTCCTCCGCATTCACTCCGAGCCGCCGGCCGATGGCCACGCTGTACGCCGCCACCCGCTCGACGTGCCCGCAGGTATAGCGGTCCTTGCCTTCGATGGAGTTGGCCAGCGCGGTGATGACCGTCGTCGCATCCTCCAGGGAATCCGTGGCCTGCTTGGCGCGGATGACTCGCATCAGTCGCAGGATGACCTCGCGCTCGTCGGCCGTGTCCTGGATGCAGTCGTCGGCGCCCGCTTCCAGCACCTCCCGGCTTCGGCCCGCATGGTCCGCGGGGAGTATGACGATCACCGGCACGTGGCTGCTGCGGCTGTCGAATTTGATCGCGCGGCAGAGCTCGGTGTAGGGATCCAGGGCCGCGCCCGGCACGAGCAGCACCAGGTCCACGCGCTCCTGATCGCGGATGTGGTGCATGGCCTCGTGCCGCAAATGGGCGATGGTCATGGCCCACGGCTGGGATGCCAGCACGGTCGCGGCGCGCACGGCGGCATCCTCGTCACCAACCAGAAGCACCCGTGCAGTTGAACTTGCCGACCCGTTCACATCATACCCCTGCATATCGAACCCCGGCCTTCGGCGGTAAGGCCCTGGTCATCCCATTCTGTGTTTCATCATCGGCAATCCGTCACACAAACTTCTACATTGCTGGCTGGGGTTTCCACTCAAGGGGCCCGCCGCCCGATCCGATGCATGCAAGGGTCGCGTGTTCCACCGCGATCCAGATCATCCAGAGACGACCGATAAACCAGCAGCAGTGGAGAGCCAGTATGAGCAGCATCCCGGGACCAAAAGGGGCCATGGGTGAGATTCCGGCCACAACGGATCTCGAGCAGCAGGTGCGCACCCGCATCGAGGGCATGTCCTACCTGCCCACCACCGTCGCGGTGGCCATGAAGTTCATGGAACTCGGCAGGGACCCCGAGGCCGACCCGGCCGACTATGCCAGGATCATCGGCTCGGACAGCTCCCTCAGCAGCAAGCTCCTGAGCCTGGCCAACTCCTCGTGGTTTGGCGTGCGCAACAAGGTCACCAGGGTCCAGGTCGCCGTCAATCTTCTGGGACTCGGCACGGTTCGCACGCTCGCCATCAGCTACTGCGTTGCGGGACTGCACAACGAGCTGCGCCTCAACCCCGAAGAATCGCGCATGTTCTGGGCGGCTTCCCTGTGCAAAGCGGTCGCCGCCCGCGAGTTCGCGTTGCTGCAGGATGACAAGGCCGCGGATGAAGCCTTCGCGACGGGGCTGTTCCAGGATTTCGCCCTGCCGGTCATGTACGCCACTTCGCGGCAGGACATGATGCCGATCCTGCAGGATGCCTCCATCGATTGGCGCACCCGTCTCACGAAGGAGCGGGCCCTCTTCCGGCTGGATCACGCGGAACTGGCCCGCGGCGTCGCGCAAAAACTGGAACTGCCGGACCTGTTCGTGGATGCCGTCGCGTTTCACCACAACCACCCCAGCCTGCGGGAGTTCGTCGGCAAACCGGCCGTGGCGGACGCCACGTACCTGGCCGGCCTCTTTCCACACATGGTCGGCCTCTGGAACTCGCATGATGCCGAGGAAGCGCGCCAGTTTATCGTAAGCAACTGCGGCAACAAGTTGACTCCAGAGCAGTTCACCCGCAAGGTCGATGCCGAGTTCCAGCACATTTACCGCTATTTCGAGCAGGGCGACGCGCCCGAGCTCAGACTCGCCGATCTCCTGGTGCATGCCACGCGTGAAATCGCCGACACGACCACGCGCCTGGTGGGAACGGTGCAGGAGCTCATGCAGCAGGCCGCCAGCGCCGGCAAAGAGGTCCACCAGTTGATCGAGCAGCACCAGCAGCTCGAGCAGACCGCCCTGCGCGATCCGCTTACGCACGTGTATAACCGCGACGGCTTCTTCAAACAGGCCCTGGACCTGCTGGCTCGTTGCGAGCGGTACAAGATGAGCTTCGGTCTGGCGTATTTCGACCTCGACAATTTCAAGAAGCTGAACGACGCCGCTGGCCACCCCTGCGGGGACGCCGTCCTGAAGATGGCGGCACAACGAGATGCTCCAGAGCCTGCGCCCACCGATTTGGTGGGCCGCTTTGGCGGCGACGAATTCGTCATCCTCATCGCCGATTGCGCCGAGCAGCACGCGGCCCAGATCGTGAACCGGATTCTCGCCGGCGCCGCCTCGCAAGACGTGGCCGGCCCTGGCAACCGGAATCACCGTTGCACGCTCAGCGCGGGACTGGTCTGGATGCCGGCTCTCCGGGCCGACGTTCCTCTCGACACGCTTATCTCGGCCGCCGACGATCTGATGTATCAGGCCAAACGCACCGGCGGCAACACCGCACGTTGTGTTCGCTGGCCGGCTTCGGAAAAGAGCGCCGCATAGCTTGCGCGGAAACCGGGCCCCACTGCACAAGCTCATTTGCTCCGAACCGCGCCGCCGCTGAAGTCGTTCCTTCCTTGGATTCGCAAGCACGACCCCACACGGAGCTTCAAGACGCGCCGCTCGCACGAGCACCCCTACGCGCGCCGCCGCCAGAGCGGATATTAACGCGAACAACGGACTACTGACAAGGACGCGCCGCTTGCATCGGCATCGCCCCCCGGTAGACTTTTCCCGTTCATTCGCAATCCGTTTTGAAGGAGACTATTCATGGCCAAGTCCAGGCAGTACCGGTTTTCGTTCGGCCCGTGGAACATTCACGAGGGCGGCGATCCCTTCGGCCCGACCGTCCGCGAGCCACTGACGTTCGCCCAGAAGCTCAAGCTGTACAAGAAGCTCGGATTTGAAGGCGTGCAGTTCCACGATGATGATGCCGTCCCCGACCTGGACAAGCAGCCCGCCGCCGTGACCCTCAAGCAGGCCACCGAATTGGGCAAGCTGCTCAAGGATGAAGGCCTGATACCCGAGTTCGTCGCGCCGCGGCTCTGGGAGCATCCCAAGACGATCGACGGCGCGTACACCGCCAACGATCCCGCCTGCCGCCAATACGCCATCGACCGTTCGGTGCTGGCCGTGGACATCGCCGCGGCCCTGGGATGCGATCTCATGGTCCTGTGGCTGGCGCGAGGGCACCTACATCCGCGAGTCCAAGAACGCCCGTCAGGCGCACGAATGGCTGATGCTGGCCATTAACAAGATGCTGGCTCAGAACAAGAAGATCCGCATCGCCATCGAGCCCAAGCCCAACGAGCCGATGGACAACGCGTACATCCCGACGATCGGCCACGCCATCGCGATGGCCTACCGCTCCGACGATCCGACTCGCGTCGGTGGCCTGATCGAGACGGCGCATGCCAAGCTAGCGGGTCTCGACCCATCCGATGAGATGGCTTTCGCGCTCTTCCACAAGAAGCTGTGGAGCGTCCATCTCAACGATCAGAACGGCCTGAAATTCGACGAGGACAAGAATTTCGGCGCGGCCAATCTCCGCGAGGCGTGGAACCAGGTGCGCGTGCTGGAAGAGGCCGGCTATGCCGAGACCGGCGCGTTCATCGGCCTGGATGTGAAGACGATGCGCACGCAGAAGCTGGAAAAGAACACCACGCACCTCTCCAACAGCAAGCGGTTCTTTGAGCTGCTCGTGGAGAAGGTGCGAAGCTTTGACAGAAGGGCGGAAGCCGAGTTCATCAAGGCCCGGGACTACGAAGGCCTCGAGCGCATGGTCGTCGAGCACCTGCTGGGCGCCAAATGAGTGATGTTTCCAACAAGCCTCGGCGGCTTTACATGGATAATGCCGCCACCAGTTTTCCCAAGCCGCGCGCGGTCCTGGACGCCATGGTGCGCTACACCACGAGCATCGGGGCCAGCGCCGGCCGCGGCGCCTACCACGAAGCCATCGAGACGGGACAGATCATCGCCGAGTGCCGGCGGCGCCTTTGCCGCCTGTTCAACGGCGAGCAGCCTGAGCACTTCATCTTCACGCACAACTGCTCCGACGCCCTGAACCTCGCCATCAAGGGACTGATCGACCCGCGGCGCGGCGGCCACGCCATCTGCAGCGCCATCGACCACAACTCGGTCCTGCGGCCGCTGAACGCACTGGCCGACCGCGGCTGGATCACCCAGACGCGCGTGCGTATCGACCCGCGCACTGGCTTGGTCGACCCGGCCGACATCCAGCGCACCATCCAGCCCGATACGCGCATGATCATCGTCACCCACGCCAGCAACGTCAGCGGGACGGTGCAGAATATCCGCGAGATCGGCCGGATCGCCCGCGAGCGCGACATTCCTTACATCGTGGATGCCGCGCAATCGGCCGGACACCTGCCCATCGACGTCCAGGCCGATCTGATCGATCTGCTGGCAGCGCCGGGACACAAGGGACTCCTCGGACCGCTTGGAACGGGGTTCCTGTATGTCCGGCCAGGCATTGAGAAGATCCTCGGCCCGATCAGGGAAGGCGGCACGGGCTCGGTCAGCGAAGACGATCGGCAGCCCGATTTCATGCCCGACCGCTACGAGTCGGGAAGTCACAATGCCATCGGCATCGCCGCCCTGTCCGCGGGACTGAAGTGGATCCTCGACCAGGGGATGGAGAAACTGGCCGCGCATGATCGCGAACTCGTGGCAACGTTTCTCGAAGGCATCGACAATCTGCCAGGGCTTACGCTCTATGGGCCGCAGGGCGTCATCAATCAATGTGCGGTCTTCTCGGTGCGCATCGACGGCTACGAGCCCGCGGAGCTGGCCGGTATTCTCGAAAGCCACTACGGCATCCTGACCCGGCCGGGAATCCACTGTGCGCCGCTGGCGCATCAGGCGTTTGGCACCACGGCATTCGGCGGGACAACGCGATTCAGCTTCGGGCCATTCCTCACGTCGCAGGATGTGAACTATGCAACCGATGCGCTGGCCGAAATCGCAATGAGCAGCCAGCCAGCGCAGGCGAAAGCTTGAGTTAACAGGCTTGACTTGACGGCGTGCGTATCGGATGTCTCAGCAGACAATCTCGTACGCCATGGGATAGGGGATGAGGTCCGGCCGCACGAGGTGCAGCTTGCGCATGCGGACCTCGGGCAGCGCAATGCGCGTGCGCTGGTTATCGGCCGCACCCGTGTCCGGCGTGCCCTGCGCTCCACACGGCGCACGGCCATCGCGCAAAACGCCAGCCGCAGGACCAAACGCACGATTGGCATCATATTACACCTTGATGTCCGGTAAGAGCATCGATCGCGGACGCTCGCGAATCGGCTGCGGCGATGCCACAGACTACCTCCGGTTATCGCTCGCGCCAAAGGAAAAATTAAAGTCTCTCAAGCCAATCTGCCGATAAGGGCAAGTTTCGGCGTATCCGGCGTCATATCCCCTCCATTCTGCCTCTCTTACCGCGGCCATGCTCGTAATATTGCTGCGCCGATTCCTTGATGCTATCAAGTCGTTCGTGCGCAGCGCCGCGGAGTTCCGCGCCCTTCTGGCGGATCGTCTGTCCCACAGCCCCGGACTGCTCGCCCTGTTGCCGCGGATCGTCGATGCGTGACATGCCAAACTCCTTTCTTCTGGAAGCGGCCACGGCCACGACTGGCTCCTGATGGCGTGCAACCGGGGGAAGTTGGAAATAAAAACGGCCGCTCGCGTATTGTAGAGTATGGCAGGGACGTGGCTTTGGTGAAGCGAACCGGGCCACGCCGGAAACCATTCATCTGTCTCTCACGTTGCCTTGTGCAAATGTGCTCGCGCGACAATCGAAGTGCGTTAAGGGCGTGCCGAAGCAGGTACTGTGGCCGGGCCGCAACCCACATCACTGAGAAGATGTCTTCTTGACATTGATGAGACGGCTCGGCACACTATCGGCCACACGTCGGGTTCGCGAGGGCATGAGGTCGTTTTGCGTACCCGCGGTTTTACTGCAACGAAAGTTGCGCGACTGCCAAGCCGATACAGTTTGGACAGCGCATCTGCGTCGCCGCGTCCGGCTACTCGTGTCTGCCTGCGGCGGCGAGAGGGCCCACTGGCCGCTGCCCGGCACCAACGAACGGGCACGTCAGCAGGCACGTACAACGTTGTGGACGGGGAAAATAAATGGCATCAGCCGCCGTACAATCCGG
Source organism: uncultured Phycisphaerales bacterium (assembly GCA_963836515.1). GTDB lineage: Bacteria > Planctomycetota > Phycisphaerae > Tepidisphaerales > Tepidisphaeraceae > CAWIJX01. The sequence continues at coordinate 520,386 of CAWIJX010000003.1, read as the reverse complement.
CCTGCAGCTCTACCTCAGGCAGATCAACGAATCGCCTCTGCTGAGCGCCCAACAGGAACGAGAGCTCGCCCGCCGGATCATCGAATTCAACGACCCCGAAGCACGCGAGATCATGGTCCGCTCCAACTTGCGGCTCGTGGTCAACCTCGCCAAACATTACGTCAACCGCGGGCTGTCGCTGCCCGACCTGATCGAGGAGGGGAATATCGGACTGCTCAAGGCCGTCGAAGGATTCGACCCGGAAAATGGAACGCGATTCTCCACCTACGCATCGTGGTGGATCAAGCAGGCCATCAAACGCGCGCTGATCAACAGCGTGCAGCCGATACACATCCCGGCGTACATGGTCGAGATGATGGCCAAGATGAGGCAGGCACTGCGCGAGCTCGAAGAGCGGCTGGGGCGAATGCCCAGCATCGAAGAACTCTCGGCCAACATGAAGATGTCGCCGAAGAAGCTCAAGATCATCCGCAAGGCCATCCGCGCGGTGAACACGCCGACGCAATCAGGCAGCGCCGACGGCGAGCTGACCATCAACGACCTGGTGATGGACATGAACACGCCATCGCCGGACATGGCCGTGCTCGAGGGCGACAATATCCGGCACCTGCTGGATCTTCTCGGCGAGATCGACGATCGCGAAGCGACGATCCTGCGGCTTCGATACGGGCTGGGCGGGGAAGACCCCATGACGCTCAAGCAGATCGGCCAGCGCATCGGCCTGACGCGCAAGCGCGTGAGGCAGATCGAGCACGAGGCGCTGCGGAAGCTGCGCGACGCGATGTTCCTGAAGGCTTGACGACGGGAATGAAACCACAGATTAACACGGATGCACACGGATCATCTGATTTGATATCTGTTATTTGAAATCTGAGATCTGAGATCCAAATCTGCGCCTGCTATCAGTGTTCATCCGTGTTCGTCTGTGGTTCCTCCCTCCGAAACTCCTCATACAGTTCGATGGCCCGGCTGTCGTTGATGTCCTTGCCGATGATCAACCGCGTGGGCGCCGTTGCGGTTTCGCCGTTTGTGAGATCGCGCCCAAACAGGCACAGATACAGCGACCGATGGGCCTCCTCGCCGTACGGCGTGGCAATGGCAAAGCAATCCTGCGGGCGGGCCATAATTACCGCCGCGAGTCCGCTCTTCGCATCGCGCCGAATGGCCAGCGGCGCAGCCAGCGCCGGCAGGATCTTCCAGTCCACGGGATTGGGCGGGCGCTTCCACCGGCCATCGCCAATGGTCCGCTCGGCCTGAGCATCGCGCGGGAACATCTGCCAATCGCCGTTTGTTCGCAGTGCGGGCTTCAGCCCGTATCCGTCCTTGGAATACACCAGCGACTGATCGAAAGGCGGCAGGTAGGATGCCAGGAACACCTCGAATCGCTTGAGATCCTGACGCGCGGTTACGGTGGTTGTGAGGTCCAGGACATTGGGCTTCTTCCATCGGTAACGCGCCGCCAGATCAAACGGATGATCGCTGTCGGCCGTCCAGTTAACCTGGACGGCGCCATCGGGCAGCAGACTCGACGTGCTCTTCCAATCCCATCCCGCCGTGCCATAGCGATGCTCGGCGTCGAGCAGGCGATAGTGCGAGAAGATCCCGTACGGGCCGGCCAGATTCAGACCTGACGATGCCTCGAAGAGAGGCGTGACTCCGAGGGACTTGCCATCCCTGCGCAATATGCCGCGCAACGCGCCCGTATCGAATCGGTAGCCCTTCCCATCTTCCACAAATGCCACGGAAGGGGCTGTCGCCGGCGCCGCGGCCAAGCCCGCTTCCGTACACCCGGCAAACCCAATCAACACCGCAGCCGAGATCCATCGCATGTGTTCCTCTCGCAACTGGCAACTGACCACGGACAACTGGCTTACTCACGTTGCATTCGCCGAAGCCTCGTTTAGCATATCTCGAATGACCGACCCTGTCTCTCACCTCAAGTCGTTGATCCGCGATGTGCCTGATTTCCCCAAAAGAGGCATCCTCTTCCGCGACATCACCCCCCTGCTCTGCGATCCGTCGGGCCTGGCGCTGTCCATCGAGCTGCTGGCCAACCCGTTTCGCGGCAAGCACATCGACATGGTGATCGGCGCGGAGAGCCGCGGCTTCATCTTCGGGACAGCCGTCGCGTGCTGCCTTTCGGCCGGCTTCGGGCTCGTTCGCAAGGCGGGCAAGCTCCCGCACAAGTGCGTGAGCACGACCTATGACCTGGAATACGGCCAGGACACGCTCCAGATGCACTCGGACACGGTAAAGAAGGGCCAGCGCGTCCTGGTGTGCGACGACGTGCTGGCGACGGGCGGAACGATGAAGGCGTGCTGCGACATGGTCCGGCAGCTCGGCGGCCAGATCGTCGGCGTGGCCGTGCTGATCGAGCTGTCCACGCTGAGCGGCCGGGAGAAAATCGCGCCGCTCGCGCTGCATTCGGTGCTGAGGTATGAGTGATCCTTGTCACCCCCTCGCCCTGTCATCTAGAATACCGGACCGGTTTTCAGGAGTGCTATGCGTCATGTGATTTCAGCGTTGGTCATGAATGAGCCGGGCGTGCTGGCGCGGGTTGCCGGCATGTTCTCGCGCGCGGGTTCAATATTGATTCGCTCGTGGTCGGGCGCACGGAGAATCCCGACCTCTCGCGCATGACGATCGTCGTAACGGCCGACGACAACACCCTGGAGCAGGTGCGCAAGCAGCTTGGCAAGCTCGTGGAGGTGGTGAAGATCCGCGACTTCACCGGCACATCCTATGTCGAGCGCGACCTGCTGCTATTGACGGTCAACGCCGGGCCGGAAAAACGCAGCGAGGTCATCGAGATCGTCTCGCTGTTCCGCGGGCACGTGGTGGATGTCGCGCGCGACAGCCTGATGGTGGAGCTGGCCGGTACCGAGGAAAAGCTGGAGGCGTGCATGGAGCTGCTCAAGCCCCATGGCATCGAGGAGTTGGTGCGCACCGGCGTGATCGCCATGGCGCGGGGCGAGCAGAAGAACCGGGAAAAGCCGGCCGCCAAGGCCCCCGCTCAGTCCAAGCGCGCTTGCGCGGCCGCCAGTGCGGCGACTTCGCAGGCCCTGCCGCCAAGCTGACCATCATCGCTCAGGCGACGTTGACCTGGATATCGCCAATGCCGCCGGCCACGACCGCATTGCCGGCCGCATCCTTTACCTGGTTGGCGACCATGAGAACCACGTACGTCCCGTTGTCGGAAGGGTCCCACAGGCCACCCGGCGCGGGAATCCGATACGTCGCCAGGATCGCTTTCTTGTTCTGCGACAGCACGGTGGCGACGAGCTGCGCATTCTGCGCGTAGCCGTTGGGGCCGGTGACGTTCAGATTGCCCGACGCCACGCTGCTTCGATCCATGGCGCCATCGTCGGTGTACTTTACCTGGAAGCTGTAGAAGGTGCCGCCGGCGGCGGTCAGCGGCGCAGCGGTCAGCCGCGCAATCGGCGGATTGGCCGGGGCATCGCTGATGGTGACCGTGCCGAAGTACGGCTTGCCGATATCGTATATCGGGTTGGCGCTGAGGCGCAACACCACCGTCTTGTCGGGATCGGCCACCGTGTCGGGAATGGGCTTGATGGTGATATCGACCGACGACTTGCCGGCCGGGATCAAGGCCGATCCGGCGATGCGCTGGTAATCGACGACGTTCTTTGCCGTACCGCTCACCGAATACAAGACGCGCAGGGCGGCCGCGGTGCTGCCGGTGGCGCAATGCGGAAGACGCCGGGATCCGCGTTCGTCTCGGAGGCCTTGGCGTCGGGGACCGTGAGCGTCACGAGGTTGCGATCGTCATCAATGATGGTGCAGGTCCCGATGGCCTGCGTGAAATCCACGCCAGTGGGGCTGCTGATTTGCATCGTAAACGTCTTGTTGGGCTCCGGGGTGGTGTCGGGGATGATCGGGACCTGGACATCGGCCGAGCGCATGCCGGGATAGAAGATGATCGAGCCGCCGACAGCCTGGTAGTCTGTCCCGGCCTTGGCGGTGCCGTCCACAGTGACGTAATGGACGGCGATGGGTGTGATGCTGAGGGAGTCCATCGAGATGGTGAACACGGCCTGCGTCGCGCCCGAGTTGCCTTCGACGACGCTGATGTCATTGATGGCGACCGACAGAAACTCGCGCGACTCCAGCCCGTCCATCATGACCCGGCGCCACGGCGCTGGCCGTGCCGGTTTGCCGGCCAACCACGAACGAAATACGCCGCCCAGACGGCGGACCCATCGAAACAAGCTGCGCATGTAGACTCCTCACGGATGCGGTGCGGGCATTATGGCCACGCGCCTGCACAAAAGAAAGACGACGCCGATCGCGGATTTCGTGCATAAACCTCAAGATCGCAGGGCGGGCGGTCGATAATGAAAGTGGCCAGCGACCTGCTTAACAAGCTCACGAGATGGCCCTTCGTGGCCACCCCTTGATTACCAAAGCAACGGTCGCGGCCTTTTTCTTTTTACGCTTCCCATCGGTAAACTGGATTGGTGATGTCTGAAGCGGTAGCGTCAGCGCCCGCTCAGGTCTTGGGCGGGCGCCAACGCTTGGCGCTTCAGACAAACGGCGATTGCACGTGGACCAACGATGGGAGTATCCGTGAGAGAATTCATTCCCCCTTCCGTAGCGTTTCTGTTGATGGCTGGCAGCTTGTGCGCTGCCGCGGAGAGCGGCAAGAGCGATCAGCTCACCGCCGAGGCAATCAACCGCCGCATCCTCGAACACCGCACGGCCCAGGCCACGCTGACGCTCACGAGCGCCGATGGCCAGCCCCTGGCCAATACGGCCGTCGTTGTGCGCCAGACGAGGCACAAGTTCCTCTTCGGATGCAACGCCTTCCGCATCAACACGGGCGAGAGCACCCAGGGCCAGCAGGATTACCGGAAGCGATTCGCGGAGCTACTGAACTTCGCCACGCTGCCGTTCTACTGGGGCGGCTACGAGCCGGTCGAGGGCAAGCCCGGCGAAGCGAAGCTGAAAATGATGGCCGAGTGGTGCCGCGCCAACGGCATTCGCATCAAGGGCCATCCGCTCTGCTGGCACCAGGTGCCGCCGCGGTGGTCGCAGGCCAAGTCGCTCGACGACCTGGAGAAGCTGCAGCTTGGCCGGATCACGCGGGAGGTGACGACGTTCACGGGACTGATCGACACCTGGGATGTTGTCAACGAGGCGGTGGTAATGCCGAATTTCAAAGGCGAGAACAGCCCCATCCCCGCGATGTGCGCCGAAGATGGGCGGCAATGTCGAGCTGATCAAGCGGCACATTCGCCGCCGCCCGCGCCGCCAATCCCAAGGCCACGCTGCTTCTCAACGACTTCGACACATCGCCCAAGTATGAGAAGCTCATCGCCGACTGCCTGGCGGCCGGCGTGCCTATTGACGTGATCGGCATCCAGTCGCACATGCATGGCGGTTACTGGGGCGCGGGCAAGGCATGGGAAGTCTGCGAGCGCTTCGCGAAATTCGGCAAGCCGCTGAACTTCACCGAGCTGACCATCATTTCGGGCGATAAGCCCAAGAACATCCCCTGGAATGCGCCGGCTCTGAGAGACTGGATCAGCACCGAGGAAGGCGAGAAGCGTCAGGCCGAGCAGGTTGCGGAGTTCTATACGATCCTCTTCTCGCACCCGGCCGTCCACGCCATCACGTGGTGGGACTTCAGCGACGATCACGCGTGGATGGGCGCGCCGTCGGGTTTGGTGAAGAAGGACATGTCGCCCAAGCCGGCCTACGAGGCACTGATGAAGCTGGTGAAGGGACAGTGGTGGACGGGCGAGGCGAAGGCGACCACCGACGCCAACGGTCGGATCGAATTCCGCGGCTATCTCGGCGATTATTCCGCGACCGCGCCATCGGGCAACACAACGTTCTCGCTGGATAAGGCAGGCCCGTGCGAGGTCGCCGCGAAGATCAAGTAAGTATGTCTGAAGCGCCAAGCGTCAGCGCCGCTCCACCGGGGCGGGCGCTAACGCTTCGCGCTTCAGACATCTATCGGAGAACAGCCACGTGAACAAGACGTACGCCAACTACATCAACGGCGAGTGGCGCCACGCCTCAACGCGCAAGACGTTTGAGGTGCGCAATCCCGCGCATCGGCAGCAGGTTGTCGCCGAGTTTCAGGCATCGGGCGGCGAGGATGCGATCGCGGCCATCGACGCGGCGGCCAAGGCGCAGGATGCGTGGGCCTCAATGCCTCCACCCCAGCGCGGCGCTTGTCTGCGGCGGGCCGGGCAGGCACTGGCGAAGCGCCGCGATGAAGCGGCCACAACGCTGACGCGCGAGGAAGGCAAGCCAATCTCCGAGGCCCGCGGCGAGGTCAACCGCAGCATCGCCCTGCTGGAGTATTACGCCGCCCAGGGATACTGCCTCAATGGCCAAACCATTCCCAGCACCGTCCCCGGGCGATTGCTCTACACGCTGCGCTCGCCGCTGGGTGTGGTGGGGCTAATCACACCCTGGAATTTCCCATCCGCCATTCCGGTGTGGAAGGCCGCGCCGGCGCTGCTCTGCGGGAACACGGTCGTGCTCAAGCCGGCATCGCTGGCGCCGACTTCGGCCGCCATCTTCGCCGAATGCCTTCACGACGCGCAACTGCCGCCGGGCGTGTTCAATCTCGTCACCGGCAGCGGCGGCGAGGTGGGCGATGCACTGGTACTCGACCATCGTATCCGCGGCATCTCGTTCACCGGATCGCTGGCCATCGGGCAATCGATCATGAAGAAGTGCGCCGGCCGGCTGATCCGCATCGGCCTGGAGATGGGCGGAAAGAACCCGCACATCGTCATGGAAGATGCCGGCCTGGATCGCGCGGTGGGCGATGTCATCGCCGGCGCGTTCTGGTCGGCCGGTCACAAATGCACGGCGGCATCGCGAGCGATCGTGCTGGCGGGGGTCTACGACGCATTCGTGGAGAAGCTGGCCCAGCGCACGAGTGAGCTGCGCGTCGGCGATGGGCTGGATGAGAAGACCCAAGTCGGGCCGGTCGTGTGCGAGTCGCAGATCCGCTCGATCCTCGACTATGTGCGCGTGGGCCAGGTCGATGGCGCCAAGCTCATCGTCGGCGGCCAGCGCCTCACCGGCGGCATCTACAACGAGGGTTGGTACATGTCACCGGCCGTTTTCGTCGACGTGCAGCCAACGATGCGCATCGCCAGGGAGGAGATCTTCGGGCCAGTGCTATGCGTCATGAAGGCCAAAGACATCGACGAGGCGATCGCACTGGCCAACGATGTCGAGTACGGGCTCTCGGCCGCCATTTCCACGCGCAGCATTTCCGGCAGCCTCGACTTCATCCGCCGGATTCAGGCGGGCGTGGTGCATGTCAACTCCCCCACCGCCGGTCTGGAATTGCAGGTGCCATTCGGCGGAATGAAAGACAGCAGCAGCGGCTACCGCGAGATGGGCGGCAGCGCCCTGGACTTCTACAGCCAGACCAAGACGGTGTACGTCGACGCGTAGGCGGCGCTAGCTCCGGCGTACCACCAGCCCCTGCCGGTTGATCCGCGTGTCAAAGACGCTCCCCAGCCAACCGGGTCTGGCTGAATGCGCCGCCAGCGCCTCGCGAAGCCGAGCGGCCTGCGCAGCGCCGCGGCACAGGAAATACGCAAAGCCTCCTCCGCCGGCGCCAGCCAGCCCCGCCGCCAGATAGTGCTCGCGCAACTCCAGCAGCAGCACGTCGATGGTCGGCGTGGTGCTGCCGGGATAGAGCTGTTTCTTCATTCCCCAGTACCGTGTGATTTCCCCCGCCACGGCCGGCCAGCGCATCTTCACCAGCGCAGTGCGGAGAGCGGCGGCGGATCGCCTCAGCTCCTGCATCGTCTCAAGTGCCGCGGGCTCCCGCGCCAGCCATCGGCCCATCACACGCCGGAGAATGTCGCGCGCCAGTCGCTGCTGGCCGGAGTAGTAGACAACCAACCGCTGCTCCAACTCGCGATACGCCGCATTGTCCCACGCGAGGCGCTCGATGGCCGGCTGTTGGGGAAACCCTGGCTCGGTGACCGTGGACTTGATACCGCCGATGATCCCGCCGACCTGGTCCTGCCAGCCGCCGCCGGTGCCCAGGCGCTGTTCCAGCAGCAGCGTCTCGGCAATGAGCTGCTCGTGAGTGCGCGGCGAGCCGGCGAGTTCGTGCAGCGCCGCCAGCAATGTGGCGCCCAGGATGCTGCTGGTGCCCAGTCCCGAGCCTTTGGGCACCCGGCATTCCGTGGACACGATGAAGCCGCCCCCCAGCTCGCGCAGGAAGCGTCCGACATCCGCTCCCGCAGGCGGCAGGAGCCCAACCATTTCCAGCGCCACCTTGTGCAGCGCGAACGGATCGCGCACATCATGCTGCTCCCGCGACGGCATCACGCCGCGTAACTCCAGGTGCCGGGCCAGATCGTTGCTCTCCAGCACGACGATCGGCTCACAAAGAGTGCGCACCATCGCTCGCACGGGCGGCTGGCCGTCCAGGTCGATGGCGAGGTTCACGACGTGCCCGCCTCGCTCGTAGCAGTACGGCGGCGAGTCAGTCCAGCCGCCGCTCAGATCCAGCCGAACGGGGCTGGCCGCCTCAATTCGCTGACCCGGGCGGATCGTCAGCGGCGCCACCTGGTCCTGCGCGAACGTCGCGCATGCCAATCTCGCTGGCCTCGGCAATCTTCGCGAATGCGCCGGCCATGGCGCTCTCGATGGCGACGAGAACATCGCCAGGCGCAATGCGCTCCGGCCGTTGAAAGAGCTGCGCCATCGACCACCGCGCCCTCGCCTGCCGTAGCGCTGTCCGCCAGTCCTGCGCCGCCGGCCGCGAGAACTCCGCCAGCAGCCACAGCGATGATTCATAGGCCGCCATCGAGCCATAGTGCCCGATGAACGTGTCCATCGGTCGGTCCTCGCCCAGCTCGATCGACCGCAGGAATAACTTCGTCTGAAGGTGTGCCGCGACGATCTCGCGGTGCTCGATGAGCGACGCCGGATCGGCCTGATCCAGCAGCATCGCCATGGAATACCGCGGCGAGCGGCGCCATTGCCGGATGGCCGCCGCAGGCCCACTGCGAGCGCCAGCCATCCACGTCGCAAGCGTCGCCTGGTCGCGATCTTCCGTCGCCAGGAACAGCCGCGCCGTCCAGAGCGTGCGCTGGTCCGCCGGCGTTGCAGCCCAGAGATCACGCGCTGTGACACCGTGGCGATGCATCCACTCGTCAATGCTACTATTGAGATAGACGCACTGACCGCCGTCGTATCTGCCTTTGAAATCATCCTCCACGCCGCAGAGCACCTGGGCGTAGCGAATCACGCCATCGCGCCCGCACAGCGGCACCTGAAAGAACAGCAGGTTGTCGGTCAGGCGCAGGGGATTCCTGACCGCCAGCGCCTGGCTCACGACACAGCCGCGGCCGATCTTCGTGCCCGAGCCCAGGATGCTGTGCTCGATGACACTGCCGGCGCCGATGGTTCCGGCCTTCTCTCCATTGGCCAGCAGCGCACTATGGTACACACGAGAGCCGCCCTCCGGTGGCATGCTCCACTCGCTATGCGCAGGATGTCCTGTTGGAACAGCTCGGCCGCGGGCGACGCATGCCGCCCGACCATCGCATCGCGGAACTGCTGCGTTGTCCCGAGGTGAAGGAACTCGCCGCCCAGTTCCATCGCATTGAAGCTCACGCCGTGCAGACTGCGCCAAAGCCCGCGCCGCACTGTCGCAGTCGCCCGATCCGACAGGTACTCATCGTGGTCAGTCGCGGACGCCAGCGCGGCCGTTACGTCGTCGTAGAGATCGATCGGCCGCGAACACCGCTCGTGCAGGCCTTTCCTATTGCCGCCAGCCAGCCGGGACATCTGCGCGGTTCGAGGCGCATCAAAGAACAGCAGGCCGCTGTCAATGAATACCCGGCCGCTTGCGTCGACCGCGCCGGCCTCGCGGAGCGCGGATGGCGATGCTTTCTGCATGGTCCGGTAAATCCGCCGGTGTTCATCGACGAGGAACACGCCGTGCTCCTGGCCGATGGATGCATCCACGCGCATGCTCAGCGCCGTCACGCCCGCGAGTGGGGATGAGACTTCGCGATGGTCCACCACCAGGAAAACGTCGCCCGCGACGATGAGCATCCCCGGCCCCAGTCGCTGCGGCAGTCCCGCCAGCGTCACGTAGAGGTGGTCGAACAGAGTTGAGATCTGGCCATCCGGCCGCAGGAGCGGCAACGGCGAAGATCTTCCCCAGCGCCGAGTACGCGGGCAGCCGCTGGCTTGCGCCGCCGCTGTGGATGAGGAGGATTCGCAGACGCTGAAAGTCCTCCTCGCACAGCGCGAACTGGCGAGCAAGATATCGCAGCGCGGCTAGGGTCGCTCCGCCGCTGCCGGCGCACGGCCGGGCGGATCGGCCACGACAACGCTCTTCTGGATGGCCGGAAAGAACGCTCCGGACGGGCCCGTGGAGCGGTGGCGCACCGCCAGTTCCTCCCGATAGCGCTCGGCCTGTTTCTCATTGGCGGCGGTGAGGACCACGTAATCCCAGCACTCTCCTCGCGCCTGGCACCAACGGCCGAGCGATATGCCAAGGCGTTGGCCTCCATGGCCACGCGGAGCCGGTAATGCTCATCATGGGCGCCCATCAATGACCCGGCGGCAGTGCCGCTCGACCTCCGGGCATATCTTTCCAGAAGAACTCGCGGGTTACAAGCTTCAGGCCAGCTTCGCGCGGCTATCGTGCTCAGCGTTGCGGCCGATTACAATGGCTGCGGTAGATTTTGAGGAAAGGGCCACATGAACCGCAGAGAGATTCTCAAGACCGGAATCGCCGGGGCAGCATCGCTGGCCATCGGCGGACAGAACGCATCAAGCCAGGAAGAGCCGGGCGCAACCAAGGCGGCCGGAAAGCCCGGAGGAAAACTGGCGCCTGCATGCGGGCTGTATTGCGGCATCTGCGCCGACCATCAGAGCGGCGAATGCCACGGATGCGGCTGCGATTGCGGAAGGTGCGCCGGCCAGGCGCACGCGGCGCAGTGCGCGACCGCGCACTGCGCCGCGTCGCGCAAGATCGAGAGTTGTGCCGACTGCGCCGAGCTGCCCTGCACGAAACTGATCCAGTTCGCCTTCGATCCCATCTGGCGGACCCACGGCGTCTGCATCGAGAATCTTCGGCGGCGTAAGCAGATCGGCACGGCCAGGTGGCTGGCCGAGCAGGCAGCGTACTGGAAAGACGAGCAGGCGCGACGCGGCTGGGCCGCGCTTTACGAGGAATGCTCTGTCAAATGGCGTCAGGCAAAAAGCAGGCAGGCGTCGCCTTGATATCGTGCCCGCCTGATAGCTTTTCCAGGCCAGATTCCGAGGTGAACATGAAAGCGTCTGTTGCGCGATGGGCGGCGGTGATCCTGTTGATGGTGATCGGAACGGCGCGGCTGAAGCGCCGTCGCTTCTGTCCAACGGCGATTTCGAGTCGGCCACGAAACAGGCCGGAAAGCCTGATGACTGGCCGATGCCAGAGGGCGCGACGTGGGAGGCGGAGGATGGCAATCATTTTCTGCGGCTGCGCGCGGCCGGGCCAGGGAAGACGTTGATCGTCTATCGAGTGATCGACGTTCGGGCGGAGATCGCGGGATATGAGCTGCGGTTCCGCGTGCGGTACACCGACCTCAAGCCGGGGAAGGAGAGCTGGCACGATGGGCGGATCATCGTGGACTTCAAGGATTCGGCCGGGAACAAGCTCAAGCCCGGCCCGCAGCATCCGAACTTCCGGGGCAGCTCCAAAGGATGGGAAACGCGGAGCATCGAGTTCGCGGCGCCGCAGGGGGCGACGAAGCTGGAGATCATGCCGGCGCTGTTCGCGGTGGCCGGGGGCAGCTCGATCTGGATGACATTGTTCTGGTGCCGATCACGGATGCGAAGAAGATCGCGGCCATGAAGAGAGCGGTTCTGCCGTGGGCGACGGAGGCGGTGACGGGCAATGTGCAAGCGCCGGCGCCGGAGAAGATGCCCAAGTCGCTGCGCGTGGTGGGAAATCAGTTGCAAACGGCCGACGGAAACGCGGTGTGGCTGCAGGGGCTGGCCATTCCGAGCCTGGAATGGTCGGCCAAGGGCGAGAACATCCTGAAATCCGTCGAGGTGGCCATCGACCAATGGAAGGCGAACGTCATCCGCCTGCCGGTGAAGGAGACCTACTGGTTTGGCTGGGAGGGGCAGAAGGACGAGGGAGAGAGCTATCGCAAGACCATCAGCGATGCGGTGAATCTGACGGCCGGGCGCGGGGCGTACCTGGTCATCGACCTGCACCAATTCCGTGCGCCGACCGCCAATCATGCGGGATTCTGGAAGGACATCGCCGGGCATTACAGGAACAATCCGGCCGTCATCTTCGAGCTGTTCAACGAGCCTCACGATATCTCGTGGGAGGTCTGGCGCAACGGCGGGCGCGTGACCGACAAGAAGCAGCCGGCCACCGGCGTGGTGGCGGAGAACAATCTCACAGCCCCGGGATTCGAGTCGGTCGGGATGCAGAAGCTGATCGACGCGATCCGCGCCACGGAAGCCAAGAACGTCGTGATCGCCGGCGGATTGGATTGGGGCTACGACCTGTCGGGAATCCTCACGGGCTTTGCGCTGGAGGATCGCGAGGGCAATGGGATCGTCTATTCGAGCCACGTCTATCCGTGGAAGAGCGACTGGCGCGGCAAGTTCCTCGCCGTCGCCGAAAAGCACCCCATCTTCATCGGCGAATGCGGCGGCGAGCCCAAGCCCATGCCGTTCATCCCGCCGGAAAAGCACGAGGAGCCCGTCGGCTGGGGTACGGACTTTCTGGGGATCGTCCAGCAGCACAAGCTACACTGGACGGGATGGAGCTTTCACCCCGGCGCGACACCGCGTGTGATCCTCGACTGGAAATACACGCCGACGCCGTTCTGGGGAGAACTGGTGAAGAAGGCGCTGAATGGGGAGAAGTTTGAGGCGAAGCGACTCAGGTGACGGTCCTGGTTTCAAGGCTTGCGGTAACTTCACGACTCATTGGATCTTCCTGAGTATCGACTGCCCGGCGGGGATGGTCATGGGATCGGCGGGGAAAGCCTTGGCCCTCAGCGGGTCGAAGGCGGGGTTGGGGCGGATGCGGGTGGTGGCCGGGGCATCGGCGGGGTTGTGGATCTCCAAAGTCCAACTGTTGTCGCCGCACTGCGTGAGTTGGACGAACAACTCGGGCTGATCGACCAGGACGGGATGGCCGACGAACACGTCGGCGCGGTCGGGCAGGGTGATGGTGGCCCAGGCACGACCCTCGGAAGACGCCGATGGGACGCGACCGCTTGAGAATGCGGTCATAGAGGCAGGCGGACCAGCGATCGTTCAGGTTCGAGACGGCGATGGGCAGGCTGGAGACCAGTTTGCCTTCGAGCTGGCCGCTGAAACAGGCGGAGGACTTGCCGTCGATGTTGAGGATGTAGCGCTGCGAGTTGCCCGCCGTCAGCTTGAAGCTGGAGTTGGAATAGGCGAAGTCGAGGGTGGTCATGGCGAGTTGGCCGGGGATGTAGGGGTCCTTGGGTTTGATCTGGGTATTGCGCGAGCGGAATGCCTTGCCGTTCTCGGTGAGGAATTTGCGTTCGGGGTAAGGGCAGGAGCTGTTGCAGTAGAAGTAGTGGTTGCCCACCTCGTCATCGATGGCGAGGCCGGGAATGGCGGCGAAATCGGCGGAGGAGAGCCTGGCGCAGTCGGCCTTGAGCTTCTGGAAGTCCTCCGCAGAGAGCTTCGTGAAGTCTTCGAGAAAGACGATCCACGCCAGCCCGGCGGCCTTGGCCTTGTCGGCCCATTGGTCGGCAGTGGCCTTGCCGCTGGAGTAGCTCGTGCGCGCGCCGATCAGGCCGGGGAGGGCCGGCTCGATGGCGGGGAAGTTGATCTGCGCCGGCCAGGCATAGGGGCGGCCGACGCGGACCTTGTTGGGGTTGTCCAGCAGCGAGGCTTGCATTGCCGCGCCGCCGAGCTGCCCGTCGGCCAGCGAGGGCTCGGCCAGCCAGCGCAGGCCGTTCGCCAGCAGGGTATAGCCGTGCGAAGGGGTTTGATTCAGCCCGCGATCCAGGACGATGCCTTCGAGCGTGCTGTTGGCGTAGACGCCGACGAGATATTCCTGGGTGATGCCCAGATACATGATCCGCCCCTTGCCGACCTGGCGGATGGCCGCCAACGGCACGCGATCCTTGTAGGTGCCGGGCTGGCTGGGGCTGGAATCCTGCAACGCGCCTTTGCGGGTGAGCGACGACTCGGAGCCGCGGATGAGGACCTGCCAGGACGAGTCGGCCACGAATGAGATGGTGTGGTTCTGCGCGCCGATGCGATCGCGCGGCACGGGATACCATAGCGTCTTGACATCCGCGGTCACAGGCGACTCGGTGATGGCGTTGGCGGGAGCGAAGCGAATCTTCCAGGCCGTCGCGGTGGCGGCGGTTTTCGGATCGTCGGGCATCTCGTCGAACAGTGCCGTCAGCCCGATGGGTTTCAGGAAGGCATCCTGTGGCGGCTTGGCAACATTGGCCTGGCCAAAGGACCCGAACACGAGCACGCCGCCGCCGGCCTGAAGATAGCGGTTCAGGGCGTCGATGGTCTGCTGGGTGCGGCCCAGCGACATATCGGCGTTGGCCATCCCCAACCCGCTGACGACGACGTTGTAGTTCTTGAGGCGATCCCAGGTAAGCGGATGGGCATTCTCGGCCCGCAGGACGAAGCCCGCCTGGGCCAGGCGATTGGCCTGCTCATAGCCACATCCGCCGCCCTCGGAGCCGGCAAAGAGGACGGCGGGCAATTTGGGCGCGGCGGCCTGTGTCGCGGTGGCCAGAAAGGCTCCAAGAACGAGCGTGAAACAGATCGATGGTGCCTTGGACATGTGTTTCTCTCTATGTGTTTCCAGCGTGCTGGTCAACTGGGCCAGAGGTTACGTTGCGCCCTGCCAAGCCGCAATCGCGACGGCGAACAAGATGTAACGTAACGCGCCGGAGCGCACAGTGGTCCGCAGACACGCCGAAGCCGCCCGGTCACAACGAATCAATCGTTCTCGGCGCCGCGACTTGTGCGGCGCACCCGCCCGGCGGGTACAATCCGCCCACAAGCAAAGGGTCAGATCATCGCGATCATCGCAGGGGTCTAACTCACGTTTCCGGCACTTTAGGCTGCCTGATCAGCCCAGAAGTCGGACCATAGCCCGCTGTAGTCCAGGCATCGTAGCGCCGCCATCGCTTCGGCATGCCTCGGGGTCCAGCGGGCGCTGTTGAGTTTCAGGCGGTTGCTGACGATCGTCTTGTTGGCGCCTTCGATCAGCCCCGAGCCGATCGGGCGGCCATCGGCCAGACGCTGGCGATACCAGAGGCTATCCAGGTTCGGCTCCAGATAGCCCAGCAGCGAGTCGATGGCTTTGACCTTCTCCTCCGCCGTCGGCAGGGCTCTGAGATCCCTGAGGTCTTTGACGTACTGCACCGGCCCCAGTTCGATCAAGCTTTGCAGTTGGGCCTGCGACCAGGGCCGGGCCTGCGGGCTCTTTTCTCCGAACAACGCTTTGCCGCAGCCATGGATGTGCTGGCTCACGTGGAACACGTCCAGCACCCACTGGGCTTTCTTCCAGCAATGCCCGGCCTGATCCCAGATCCACTTCGCTCCGTCGGCCAGCACGCTCAAGTTTTCATCGTCGATCACCCCCAGCTTGCGGCTCATGCGTCTCCACGCCTGGCCCTGCTGCTCGCAGGCCGCCATCGACGCCCAGGCGATCCGCACGCTCGGCTCGGGCAGCACCCGATCCTTCCATTGCTCGGGCGTCGCCGGCAAGCCAGCCTCCCGCTTGCCCATCACGTTCAGCCGAAGGTCACGCCATCCTTCGGTGGTGTTGACGGTCACCCCGTCGGTGTAGAACTCCTGATCGCCACAGGCCTGCTCGAACAACTCGGCCGGGCAATCGGACTTGGCGATCCACCGCTGCGCCGCTTGGCCCTCCTCCTCGCTGACCCGCCGGATGGTGTCGTTGCTGACCTTCAGTAAGCACAACTCTTCCAGACGCTCGGCGGCGGTGTCAAACGACCAACTCATCCCCGCCAACGCCAGCATCCGCCGGGCCGCCGGCGTCGCCATCCCGCTGCCGACCAAACCCGACCACTGATCGAACGGCAGGACATTCTCGTGGCACTTGCCGCAGGCGTAGTACCGCCGGCTCACCTCGAACTCGCCCACCACGGTCAGCAGCGTCTTCTTCGACAGGCCCTTAAAGTAGGCCTTGGCCCCACAGGAACACGGCCGGCTGTTTACCCCTTTTTTTGCGCCTCATCGTGGGCGCTGACCAGCAGGCTGAGCGTTTTCCGCATTTGCTCGAACCCTTTCTCTCGCACGGCCTGCTCCAGCACCGCCATCCCCCGGCCATGCGGAGCATTCCGCATCACCTGTTTCAGTTCGCGATAGTTCAGCAAGGCCTGTTCGGCCACCAGACGTTCCTCGTCGTTCTCAAATCGCATGCAATCCTCCGTGAAATTACCCCCATCACCCTCTCTTGTACCAAAAGTGCCAGAAATGCGCGCTAGACCCCTCATCGCAGCAACTGCAGCGGCTCACTTGACAACCAGCGGGCCATCCTTACGATATTCGATCCCTCTGTTTCAGGGCGTTCGTCGAGAGGGGTGGCGCGAGCCACCAAGGTAGACGAGCCAGGCCGGATCGCGGTTTTTGACCGGCGTGGGCCCTCAAGAGGATGTCGCACCGCGAGCGGTCACATCCTTGCTCGGTTGCACCCGCACGCTAAAGCGTGAACTCCGAACGGCTTTCGATGTCGCTCAGCGCAATCATTCTCGCCGCAGGCAAGAGCACGCGGATGAAGACCAGGCGGCCCAAGCCACTGATGGAAGTGTGCGGCCGGCCGATGCTGGAGTACATCCTGCGGGCGTGCTTTGGCGCGGGGTGCTCGCGCGTGTTCATCGTGGTGGGGTACGGCAAGGACGAGATCATCGGCGAATTCGGCCAGGACAAGCGCATTCACTTTGTCGAGCAGACGGAGCAGCTTGGCACCGGCCACGCCGCCCGCTGCTGCGAAGAGCAGCTCAGGCAGGTCCACGGCGACGTGTTGATCCTGACGGGCGACCTGCCGCTGGTGCGGGCCGAGGTGCTGCACACACTGCACGAATCGCACAAGCTGGATCACGCCGCGGCCACGCTTGGCACGTGCGTGGTGGATGATCCGACCGGCTACGGCCGGGTGCTGCGGGATAGGCGCGGCGATTTCGTCGATATCGTCGAGCAGGTTGACTGCACGAGCGAGCAGCGCGAGATTCACGAGGTGTTCCCCAGCTACTACTGCGTGAACGTGCAGGAGCTGATCTGGGCGGTACACCAGCTCAAGAACGATAACAAGAAGGGCGAGTATTACCTGACCGATATTTTCGGCCACCTCAAACGGGCCGGAAAGCGCGTGCTGGCGGTGCAGGCGCTGGCGCAGGAAGACGTGGCGGCGCCCAATTCGCGGCAGGAGCTTTCGCTGGCCGACGCGGTGATGCAGGAGCGGATCCAGCGGCAGCACCGCGACGGCGGCGTGGGCATCCCCAGCGCGGCCAACACGTACATTGAGGATGGAGTGTCGATCGGGCCGGACACGATAGTCCAGCCGTTCAGTTTCATCGGGCGCGACGCCAACATCGGGGCCGATTGCGTGATCGGCCCGTTCGCGATGGTGCCGCGCGAAGGCATCGTGCCGGAAGGCACGACGGTGACGAAGGAGATTTTCGATTTGTGATTTTCGATTGAGAGGAACCACAGATGAACACGGATGAACACGGATTGCGACAATCGAAAATCGAAAATTGAAAATAAACAAATGTCTCACTGTGACGCGGACAAACTGAAGGTGTTCACGGGCCGGGCCAACCCGGTGTTGGCCCAGAGAATCTGCGACTACTTGCAGCTTCCGATGGGCCGCGGGCGCACCGAGCTGTTTCCCGACGGCGAGGTGATCGTGCGCGTGGACGAGGACGTGCGCGGGCGCGACTGCTTCATCGTGCAGCCGACGTCGCACCCGGTGAACGCGCATTACTGCGAGCTGTTCATCTGGATCGACGCCCTGCGCCGGGCCAGCGCCAGCGCATCACGGCCGTGATCCCCTACTTCGGCTATGCCCGGCAGGACCGCAAGGACACCGGGCGCGTGCCGATCACGGCCAAGCTGTTCGCCAACCTCATCGAGCGCGCCGGCGCTGATCGCGTGGTGGGCATCGACCTGCACGCCGCACAGGTGCAGGGGTTCTTCGATGTTCCACTGGATCATCTGCACGCGGTGCCGGTGTTCGTGAAGTGGTTCCGCAGCCTGAACCTGAGCAACTACGTGTTCGTCTCGCCGGATGTCGGCAACGTGAAGCGCGCCCAGCACTACGCCAATGTCCTGGGCGGCGAGATCTGCATCATCGACAAGCGTCGAAAGAGCGGCTCGGAGACGCAGGCCGTACATGTCATCGGCGAGGTGGCGGGCAAGACGGTCATCATGGTGGATGACATGATCACGACGGCCGGCACGGTGACGGAGGCGGTGAAGATTCTGCGGCAGCACGGCGCCAAGGACATCTACATGGCGGCGACGCACGCGGTGTTCGCGCCGCCGGCGATGGAACGGCTGGCGAATTGCCCGTTCACGAAGCTGGCGGTGGCGGATACGATCCCGATCGGCAACCGGGCCGATGCGATCAAGGACCGGCTGGTCGTGCTGAGCATCGCCGACCTGCTGGGCGAGGCGATCCATCGCATTCATCACAACGAGTCGGTCAGCGCGATATTCGGCGGTGAGCCGAGCAATTGAAGTGTTGAAGCTTGAAATCTCAGATTTCAAATTTCAGATCAAGATACTGGAGCACATATGGCAGTACCGTTGGCACAGTTGGAAGCGAAACCGAGGAGCGAGATAGGCTCGCGGGCGAATAAGAAGTTGCGCGATTCGGGGCTGATCCCCGGCGTGATCTATGGCCACAAGGAGGCCGTGGTTCCGGTGAAGCTGCCCGGAGTCGCCCTGGTCCATCATCTGGACAAGGGTGCGCATGTCTTTGACCTGGCGGTGGATGGCAAGAGCGAGAAAGTGCTGTTGAAAGATGTGCAGTACGATCACCTGGGCACCAACGTCATCCATGTTGACTTCACGCGCGTTCGCATGGACGAGCGCGTGAAGGTCACGGTGCCGATCGAGCTGAAAGGCAAGCCCAAGGGCGAAGAGGAAGGCGGCGTGCTGCAGCAGATCATCGCGTCGCTGGAAATCGAGTGCCTGGTGCTGGAGATTCCCGAGCACATCCGGCACAACGTCGCGGAGATGAAGCTGGACGAGGTCCTGCACATCAAGGACCTGGTGCTGCCCGCGGGCGTCAAGGTGCTGCAGGATGGCGAATTGATCGTCGCGATGGTGCGCGAGATCAAGGAAGAGGTGCTCCCGACGCCCACGACCGAAGAGGGTGCGGCCGAGCCCGAAGTCATCGGTCGCAAGCCGGCCGAGGAAGGCGAGGAAGCCGAGGCGGCGGAAGGCGCCAAGCCCGGTGCGGCCAAGGCAGCGGCGCCTGCGGCGGAGAAGGAGAAGAAGTAGGATGTCCGTGGTCAGTTGTCGGGTCCATTAGTCATTGGTCAGTTGTTGGCTGCGTGGCTTTTCACAACGGACCAACGGACCACTGACCCAGCTACTGACAACGGACTACTGACCACTGGCGAGACACCATGAAACTCGTCGTTGGCCTTGGAAATCCCGGGCGTCAATATGTTGGCACCCGGCACAACATCGGATTCGAGGCGCTGGACGCCCTGGCCGTGCGGCTGGGCTGGATTGCCCGGAGCGACGATTACGAGCGGCTGGCGCGGCAGAACTTCGAAGGCTTGATGCTCGACGGCCTGGCGAACCTGTCGGGGGGAGCGAGCGAGAAGCTCGTGCTGCTCAAGCCGGTGACGTACATGAATCTGAGCGGCCGCAGCGTGCAGTCGGCGAAGGCTTTCTATCAGCTTACGTCGGCCGACCTGATGGTGGTGCTGGATGACATGGCGTTGCCGGCCGGACGGATACGGATTCGCGCCAGCGGCAGCGACGGCGGGCACAACGGCCTGCGCGACATCCAGCAACTGCTGGGGACCAGCAAGTATCCCCGGCTGAGGCTGGGGATCGACGCGCCGCCGCCGATGATCCCGGGACGTGATTACGTCCTGGGACGGTTCACCGAGGCGCAGCGGAAGGCGCTGGCGCCCGCGATCGACAAGGCCGCGTCGGCGATCCTGACGTGGCTGGAGAAAGGCATCGACCAGGCCATGAGCCTGTACAATGCACCGGACGACACAGAACGAAAGGACTGAGAAAGAACATGGCGCAAGAACAGCAACAATACGAGGCGATGTTTCTGCTGGGCCCCATCGGCACGGCGGAGCCCGAGAAGGCGCTGGGCCTCTGCCGCGGCGTGATCGAGAAGCACGGCGGGCAGATCATCGTGATCAAGAAATGGGACGAGCGGAAGCTGGCCTACGAAGTGGAAGGCCAGAAGCGCGGCACGTACATCATCGCGTTCTTCCGCGCCCCGGCACCGCGATCCCGAGCATGGAGCGCGACGTGAAGCTCAGCGAGGAGATCCTGCGCGTGCTGGTGACCAAGGCCGACCATCTCAACGAGAAGGAGATGGCGGCCGTCGAGCCGCAGCCGATCATCCGCGAAGAGCGGCCGGAGCGGCCATCATGGGACCGCCCGCCGATCGGCGACATGGGCGGCGACCGCGATCGTGGCCCGCGGCCCCCGCGTCGCCGCGAGGAGCCCGCGGAAGCCGGCGCGGCGGAGAAGCAATGAGCGGATTTTCGATTGCCGATTTGCGATTTGAAATTGGAGATTTGAGATCTCAGTTCTCTTAACTTCCGGGGTGAATCATGGCGAACTTCAACAAAGTGATCCTGATGGGCAACCTGACGCGCGACCCGCAACTGCGGGTGCTGCCGAGCCAGACATCGGTGGTGGAGATCGGGCTGGCAGTGAACCACCGCTACAAGACCGCCCAGGGCGAGGATCGCGAAGAGGTGATGTTCATCGATTGCTCCGCGTTCGGCAAGCAGGCGGAAGTGATCAACCAGTATTGCCGAAAAGGCCGGCCATTGCTGATCGAAGGCCGCCTGAAGTTCGACACGTGGGAAGACAAGCAAGGCGGTGGCAAGCGAAGCAAGCACAGAATCGTCATCGATAATTTCCAGTTGTTGGGAAGCCGAGACCCAAATGCCGCGCCGGGTGATGCCGGCGCCGCCCCGGCCGATGATGCTCCCGCCGCCCCCGTGCGCCGTCCCGCCGCACAGAATTCCGCGCCGCCAGCCAACGCCGCGCCGCCCATTGCCGAGGAAGAGCATTTCAAGGAAGACGATATCCCGTTCTAGCCGCTGGCAACTGACCACTGGCAACGAACAACTGACAACGAACAACTGACAACGAACGAGGACAAATCATGCCCCGTGTGAAAGTTCTGCTGAGAGAGTCCGTGAAGCACGTCGGCCGCGTTGGCGATGTGGTGGAAGTGTCCGCGGGTTTGCGCGGAATTACCTGCTGCCGCAGCACATGGCCGTCGAGCCGACCCCCAATAACGTCAAGAAGGTCGAGGCCCGCCGCCAGGAGATCGAGCGGATGGAGCGCGAGCGCCGTGCCGATCAGGAGCGCCTGCTCAAGCAGCTCGCCGGCGTGGAGGTCACGATGGAGCGCAAGGCCAACGAGCAGGGGCACCTGTTCGGCTCGGTGACGGCCACCGACATCTCCAAGGCCCTGCAGGGCCAGGGCTTCAACATCAACCCCGACGACATCAACCTGCCCGGCCGGCTCGACCGGATCGAGACGTACATGGTGCGGGTGAAGTTCGCCGAGGACCTGGCGCAGGACCTGAAGGTCTGGATCGCGCCCGACGCCGAGAGCAAGGCGCTGATTGGCGCGGCACAAAAGGCCGCGGCCGACGCGGCAGCGCTGCAGCAAGCAACCGAAGCGCCCGCACCGGCCGCCAAGGCCGAGGAACCGCCCGCCAAGCCCAAGGCAAGGACGCGGGCCGAGCAGCGCATTGACGCCAAGCACAAGAAGGAAGAGAAGCAGGAGCCGCAGGCGTGAGAAACTGACGATCGCGAAATCGACCGGCGCGAGCGAGGCTCGCGCCGGTCTTTGTCTGCGCTGACCATGTGGAAAGACAGTGGAGAAATCGTCGCGCGCTATGCGGTTATTCGGGGATCACCTCGCATCCGCGTAGCATGATCGGGGTGGCATGCTCACGCTGGCCGCGAAAGGTTTTCATCGCTCAGAAATGCTGATCGGCCGGCGTGCGCATGCGCCGTATGTGCGGTGGACGTAGCGGCTCGCGAGCGACCCGGTTAAGATGACCTTGGAAGGAGCCAGATGAGCCAGCTAATGGATTCGACGGCCGCCGCTCAGTTCGATCGCCTGCCGCCCCATTCACTCGAAGCCGAGATGTGCCTGCTGGCGTCGATGATGCTCGACCGCGACATCTTCGGTCAGGTCGTCCAGGTCATCGACCGCGATGCATTTTTCCAGGCCGACAACCAGGTGATCTTCGACATCCTGGTGAAGCTCTACGAGCAGAACAAGCCGATCGATGCGGTCATCCTGCGCGACGAGCTGGCGCACCGCCAGTTGCTCGACGAGATCGGCGGGATGCCTTACCTGGCAAAGATCCTCTCGGCCGTGCCGTCGGCCGCCCACGGGCTGCAATACGCCCAGATCGTCCGCGAGAAATCGCTGCTGCGGCAGCTCATCGGGGCCGGCAACGACATCCTTCGCGACGCCCAGTCGCCGCACGAGGCGGCCGACGTGGTGGTGGACCGCGCCGAGAAACGCATCTTCGCCATCGCCGAGAAGAAAGTCGGCGCCGGCGCGGTCCCGCTGGAGACGGTGCTGCACGAGGTCTTCGAGATGATCGAGAACAAAGGCCAGCGCGGCCTGGAGACCGGCTTCTTCGACCTCGACGACATACTCAACGGCCTGCAGAAGGGCGAGATGATCGTGCTGGCGGCGCGTCCGAGCATGGGGAAAACAGCGCTCGCCATGAACCTGGTCGAAGGCATCGCCGCCGAGCGCGGCGTGCCCTGCGCCATCTTCTCGCTGGAAATGAGCAAGCAGCAGTTGGCGCAGCGCATGCTCTGCAGCCGGGGCAGCGTCGATGCCCACAAGCTGCGCCGCGGCATGCTCAATTCCGAGGAATACCGGCATCTGGCGACCGTCGTGGGACAGCTTGCCAACGCGCCGATCTTCGTCAACGATTCGCCGGGCCTCACGCCGCTGGAGCTGCGCGCCAAGGCCCGCCGGCTGTCGATGAAGGAAAAGATCCAGTGCATCGTCATCGACTACATGCAGCTCATGGATTGCCCGGGGCCGGAGAACCGCCAGCAGCAGATCACGGAGATTTCCCGCGGGGTGAAGGCGGTGGCGCGCGAGCTGTCGATACCCGTGATCGCGCTGTCGCAGCTCAACCGCGCGTCGGAAGGCCGCGACGGGCACCGGCCGCGCATGAGCGACCTGCGCGAATCCGGTTCCATCGAGCAGGATGCCGACGTCGTCATGCTGCTGCACCGGGAGGACTATTACCGCATGTCGGAGAAGGACCCGCAGCTCGACAACCTCGCCGAGATCATCGTCGCCAAGCAGCGCAACGGGCCGACAGGGACAATCAAGCTGACGTTCGTGCCGAAATCGACGCGGTTTGAGAACCACGCGGGGGGAGCGGAAGCGTTCTGAGCTACAATAGGCCCATGCGTATCCTCCATGAGGTGTGTTCGCTGCCCACCGCCCCCTTCGCCGAAGGTCGCGTGGTTCGCTACGTCGAGCAGTTCGTGCGCGAGCATCGGTGGCTGAAGCTGTCGCGCGATGAGGATGGCAATCTTCTCATCACGCTGCCCGGAAAGAAGAAAGGCCTGCCGCGATGGGTCTTCGGCGCACATATGGATCATCCGGGGATGATCGCCCGGCGCATGCTCGACGCCCGCACGGTCGAGGCGGATTTCCGCGGATCGGTGCATGCCGATTTCGTGAAGGGCACGAAGGTGGTGTTCTTCGACGGCGATCACGAGGTGCGCGGCCGGGTGGTGGCGGTACAGCCGGATGATGCGGGGCTGCGCATCGCTGGTGCGGGCGGTTATCGGTGGCGCAGTTCCGGCCGGTTCCATCGGCATGTTCGATCAGGGCGAGGGGCAGGTTCACAAAGGCATCTTTTACGCCCGCGCGTGCGATGACGTGGCCGGTGCGGCCGCGGCACTGACGATGATCCACGAGCTTCACGACAATCCGCCTCGTTCGCCGGTGGCGGTGCTGCTGACGCGGGCGGAGGAAGAGGGGTTCATCGGCGCGATCGCGGCCTGCGTGCGGCCGAAGCTCTTGCGCAAGAGCGACCTTATCATCGCCATCGAGACGTCGGCGATGCAACCGTATGCGCCGCAGGGCAAGGGCACGATCATTCGCGTGGGCGACAAGACCAGTGTCTTCGACTCGTCGCTGACGTACTTCCTCACGCAGCAGGCCGAGGCGCTGGCGAAGCGCGACAAGTCGTTCCTGTTTCAGCGGGCGCTGATGCCGGGCGGCACGTGCGAGGCGACGGTCTACGGCGCCTACGGATATCGGGCATCATCCATCTGCGTGGCGTTGGGCAACTATCACAACATGGACCGTGCCCGAAAGCGCATCGGCCCGGAGTACGTGGATGTCAAGGACTGGAAAGCGATGGTGAAGCTCTTCGTGGAAGTCGCGCGAACGGGTCACCGCTATGAACCCGGCCACGCCGCCCTGCGTCAGCGGATCGAGAAACGCTTCCGCAAGCTCTCCCGCCTGCTCAGGAATCAGGCGGGGTCGTAGCCCTGGCCGCCCCAGGGATGGCAGCGGCAGATGCGCTTGAGGGTCTTCCAGCTTCCTCTGATTGCGCCATATTTGTACAGGGCGTCGAGGGCGTACTGGCTGCACGTCGGGGTATAGCGGCATTGGCCACCGAACACCGGACCCAGCGTCGCGCGGTAGAGAAGGACGAGATGGATCAGCAGCCAGCGCATCTGCGAGGATTGTAGGTTACGAATTCATGGATCGTTTCTGCCACGCTTCATCGAGCCGATTCATCAGCCCGGGGATGATCCGCTGGTATTCATCAAGCGTTATTGGCACGTGCGGCCGGACGGCAACCACGAAGTCGTAGGCCCGTGGCAGATCGTGTTGATGCACACGGAACGTCTCCCGCAAAAGCCGCTTGATGCGATTGCGGCGGACGGCGTTGCCGACCTTCCGTGTCAGAGCGATGCCAAGGCGCGGGTGCAACACGTCGTTCGGGATCGCGTACACGGTCAGGGGACCATTGGAGGCGCGCACGCGGGCGTCGAACACGCGCGAGAACTCCGCGCGGGTTCGCAGGCGATGGGAGCGGGGATAGGTGTAACGCAGGTCGGTCATGACGTCGCGTCTGTGTGTCTGAAGCGGAAGCGTCAGCGCCAGCCTCGGCCGGGGCGGGCGCTGACGCTTCCGCTTCACACATCAGTCGGTCAATGGAAGCCCTTCTCCGCCAGCCATCGCTCGGCATCCAGCGCCGCCTTGCAGCCCATGCCCGCGGCCGTGATCGCCTGTCGATAGGTGTGATCGGCCACATCGCCGGCCGCGAAAACGCCATCAACGCTGGTGTAGGTTCGGAACGGCTGGGGCAGCACGATATACCCGTGCTCGTCGCACGCCACCTGGCCATTCAGGAACTTCGTATTGGGCGTGTGGCCGATGGCGACGAACAGCCCGGGCGAGTCGATGATGCGCTGCTGGCCGCTGCGCACATCCTCCACGCGCACGCCGGTCATGCCCTTCTCATCGTCGCCCAGGACCTCGGTGACGGTGGAAAACCAGACGGGCGTGACCTTGGGATTCTCCAGCAGTCGCCTGGCCATGGTGGCGCTGGCGCGGAGCTTGTCGCGGCGATGCACCAGGTGTACCGCACTGGCGAACTTGGTCAGATACGTGGCCTCCTCGGCCGCACTGTCGCCGCCGCCGACGACCACCAGTGGCTGCTTGCGGAAACGCGGCAGCGCGCCATCGCACACGGCGCAGGCCGACACGCCGCGGTTCTTGAACCGGCCCTCGGACTCCAGCCCGAGATAATTGGCGCTGGCGCCGGTGGCAATCACGACGGCATACGCTTCCGCCTGGGCGCCGGCCGAGTCCTTGAGGACGAATGGCCGGCGGGACAGGTCCACACTCAGGATGTCCTCGGTAACGATGCGAGTTTCGAACCGGACGGCCTGCTCGCGCATCTGAACCATCAGTTCGGGGCCGGAAATGCCCTTGGGAAAGCCCGGGAAGTTCTCGACCTCGGTGGTGAGGTTGAGCTGCCCCAGCGGCAGCGTGCCGCGCAGGCGGTTTTCCTCGGAGATCGCGCCTTCGTAGACCAGAGGCTTGAGATTGGCCCGGGCGGCGTAAAGAGCGCACGTCCACGCGGCGGGGCCAGAACCGATGATGATGAGTTTTTCAGACATGTCGTCAGTTGTCCGTGGTCAGTGGTCAGTAGATGGTCAGTTGTCCGTTTGCCAGTTGTTGCATGTCTGAAGCGGAAGCGTCATCGCCCGCCCTGCCGGAGCGGGCGCTGACGCTTCCGCTTCAGACATCACTCATTCTAGCACGGTTGGTCAATCGATGGGACCGGCCAGAATCTGCCAGGGCTTCACCTCGATGCGCAGCTCGCCATCGGCAGCCTTCAGCTCGGTCTTCTCGCCGGTGATGGCGTCGAGCAAATGGGCTGAGCTGGCTTTGTCGATACGCAGCGTCACGCGCTCCGGCACATCGCTGAATGACACGATGCCAATGACTCGCTTGCCTTCGAGCTGTCGAACGCCTGCGAAGACGTTCGGATTATCGCACTGCACCTCATGCAGCAGCACCTGGCCGGTGGCCAGGGCGGGGAACTGCTTCCGCAGGGCGAAGAGCTTGCGGTAGAACTCCCACACCGCCGGGTCATCGTCGGGATTCGGCTTGTGCCCCGGATCGCCGCTGAAGGCTTCGGGTACGGCGAAGAGCACATGCACGGCGTCGAGGGCGAGGAACCGATTGCTGTAGCCGTTGAAGTGATAGAACCACGATGTGTCGTGGTTGCGCGCGAACATGACGCGGGTTGCGCCGGGCGGAAGTGCGTCGAGAACGGCCGCCATGTGATCCCTGTAATGGGCGGCTGTCAGCAGCCCCTTGTCCATTTGCTCGATGAAGAACTGCGGCGATTCGGTCTGGTTGTCATGCACCAGATCGCACACGCTGTAAAACAGCGGGCCAAAGACTTCGCTGAGCATCGTGGCGTCGCTCTTGCTGTGGCGCATCGCGGAGAGCATCTTGCCAATCAGCTCAGGCGCGGCCGATCCGCTGCGATAGGCGGGATACGCCAGGCGCGGGTCCCAGTTGGGGCCTTTGTAGGTGGCCGCATCCACGCGATAGCCATCGATGTCGTAGGTCCTCAGGTCGTGCAGGACCAGATCGACCATGTACTGCTGATAGGCCGGGCTGGCCCAGTCCGTGGTGATGCTCTTCCACGTCGGATGCCGCGCCGGCTGGCCGGCCTCATCATGCACAAAGATCTCCGGCCGCTGCTGCACGACCGGCGACTTCTCATTGAAGCCGTGGATCACCATGTCGAAGAGCACCTTCATCCCCAGCTCGTGGGCCTTGCGGACCATGCCTTGCAGGTCCTCCTGCGTGCCGAGCTTGGGATTCACCTGATACAGATCGATGGGCGAGTAGCCGCCCAGCCAGTGCGGCATGAGGTAGATCGTGTTGAAACCGACCTCGCGATAGAACGGCAGGCGCGCGGTCAGGCCACGAAAGCCGTCTTTGTAATACTGCGGATAGGCTTCGAGGATGATCGCCTGCCGTGTCCATGCCGGCGGATTGACCTGCAGCGGCATGGTGCGCTGGGCCATCTGCCGATACGCGGCGAGTGCTTCTCGCAGCCCACCGTGGACCAGCTCGACGTGGTGGGTATCGGATTCGACGGCCATGCCGGGCTTGAGCCAATAGGTCCGCTCGTCGAGATGGGCGAGTGTCAGCCGTCCCTCCTCGTTCACGACCGATGTGTGATAAGTAACTTCGCCGCCGGTACACATCCAGCTTGCGAGTGTGATGTTCTGACGAGGATTGTTGATGGCGAGGATGCCGAACCCTGCCTCGGGGCGCTGTGCAGGTGCATCGTGCCATTCAGCGACGTGTACGGCGTGCCGATGCGAAGAAACCGGCCGGGCCAGAACGGCCCCGGCGCCTGGATCGTGCAGTCGGCCGGCGCGGCGACGCAGGCTCGCGGAACACGAAAGAGGAAGCCTCCGAGCTTGAGGGGCTTTTCGCCACCGAGCCGGTGCAAACTGGCCGACCGATCGAAGGATGATCGGCCGGGATAGAGCGTGTAATCGGTATGGAACTCAAACTCGTCCTGGACCTTGAGAATCAGCCGCAGCGTGGCCGAGGCGTGGTCATTGGCGATGAGCAACTCGTGGCGCAGGAGCGTAGCGCCGCGCTTGTCGATCATCCACTGGCCATCGATCTGGAAGTCGGCCGCCGGATTGCGCGGGGCAATGAGGTCATCGTCGAGGCCCACGAGATGGAGCGAGAGCCACCGGCCGTCGGATGCGGCGAATTCGAGGCGCACGGCGGAGTTGGCCAGGACGATGCGGTCGGGGGAGCGGGAGAGCTGGATATCCTGGAGCATGTCGGCACCTTCGAGAGAGCGAATAGCGGATAGCAGACACCAGATAGCGAAGAGCAGAGGGGGAAGGATGGGTCGGAAGCGGTTAATGGGCGGTAGTGTAGTCTGGGGCGGGGGAAGATGGTACAGCGGCGGACGGCGAGTCGGCAACCTGAATCGCGAGCGGAACGAATCGCGAGCCGAAGATCGAAAGATCGGCGCCGGGAAAGACCGTTGCCGTTCGGCGTCCATGTCGCTACCTTACTGATTGCATTTCTCTCTTTCCGAAAGGCCGCCATGAACACGCTTGCGTACAGCAGTCAACAGCCGGAAAAAGTTGCCCCAAAGGTCGAGGACCTGCTCCGCAGGGAGCTGGGCGCCACCACGCCCGTGCCGTACGAGGTGGAGACGGCGGATGCCAACAAGACCACCGTCGGCACCGTGCTGAAGGAGGCGATCGGCAAGTTCTTCGGCTCCTCCGAGGTGCCGCTGTTCACCCTCACATTCAACGTCAACGCGCCGCGCACCGCCAAGGTCGAGGTGCGGATGAACCGCCAGGGCATCGGTTGCCACGCGGGCACCCTGCTCTATTCGGCCCGCCTGAACAAGAAGGTCGCCGGCGAGGTCACGCTGGACGACCCCAAGACGTTCAGCAACTCGCCGTTCTCCGGCGATCCGGCCGCCTGCGAGCGGCTCAACGCCAACAAGGCCCTGCTCAAGAAGGCCAACGCCTTCGCGGTGACCAAGGGCCAGGCGGGCGGCATGGAGATCACGATCCCGCGATTCTGCAGGATCGCGCCCGATGGCGATGGCGCAATCCTGGTGGCCGCCACGCTCGGACAGCCGCATATGCTGGGGTTCAAGATCTCGATGCGGTCGAAGGACTTTTTCGAGCTGGCCGAGATGATCGAGGCGGCGCTGTGAATGGCCGGGCCAACCGGGCGCGCAACTGAGGCTCCGGGGAGGAGACGGCTACTGGTTTGGGCCGGGTGGCTCATGGTGATTTCACGTCAATCCATCCACCGTTCGTGGCCGCGAACGCTGGGCTTCGTTATTGCCGCCATCGCCGTGGGAACGGCCGGCGCGGCGGGCGTGGTGCTGCTCTACTCGGTCGTCACGGGCCTGGCGGAGACGGGGCTGTATTCCGCGTTTCTCATTGGCCTGATGGTCCTGTGCGCCGCATCGGTGCTCTACGGTGTCTTCGCGCTGCTGCGCTGCGCAGTGAGCCGCAGCTCGTGCTCGGCATGCCCGCGTTGCGGCGAGCGCATTGCGGCCCTGTCGTCCGGCCGGAATGACGGCGTGCGCTGCGAAAAATGCCTGCGATATCTCGAGGGCACCGATGGCCTGCTCTGGGAGACGGCCGACGACCGCATCGCGGCCGAGGCGATCTTCGAGGCGGCCTTGCCCAACAGCCCGGTGATGCCATCGGGATGCTGCGTGTGCGGCAAGCCGGCGGTTCGGCACGAGAAGATGCGCGTGATCAACGATCAACGCACCGGCGCGGCCGGCATCGCCGTCGAAGTGCCCCATTGCGCCGAGCATCATTACGGCGCTTGCCTTCGGCGCGGAAGGGATGGCCCGCTGATCGCCTTCCGGTCATATCGGTATCAGAAGGCATTTCGGGAAGCCAACGGAGTATGAGGGGGATTTTCGATTTTCAGGAACGCGTCAACCGCAGCGCGGTTCGGTATGCCGCGCTGGCCGCCAGGCTGCGTGGCCTTGATGGCGGCGGCGGCCGAGGCGAAGCGAATGCGGTCGGGCATGCTCATGCCCTGCGCCAGGGCACACGCGTACGCACCGTGGAAGACGTCGCCGCAGCCGGTGGTGTCAACGGTCTGTACACGGAACGCGGGGAAGTGGCGCGGCCGGGCGTCGTCGTCTTTTCCGACATACCAACAACCATTCGCGCCGCAAGTGACGACAACGGCTTGGCGGTCGCTTCGCCAGAGCCGTGATGCGGCATCGGCGGCATCGGCAGCGCCGGTAATCCTGGCGGCAAAGTCAAGGGAGAGGATGAGGTGATCGACCAGCGCCAGCAGTTCGTCAAACCGGGGCACATCGTCGTGCTCGATATCCGCGACGATGCCGACACCCCCCTGCCGCGCAGCGCGGGCCAGGCGGATGTTGCCGGCCATGCCGTAGTGATCGACGAAGAGCACGCGGGCATCGCGCACGGCGTCGGCCGAAGGCAGATCGTCATCCGCGCCGGTTCGCCCGGCGATTTCGTAGAAGATATTGCGGGTGTGCCGCGTGCCATCCACGATGATGACGGAGTGGATCGGCTGGCCATCGGATCGGCGGACAACGATGCTTGTGTCGATCCCTTCACGCTCCAGCGTGCTCTCGACGAATCGCGAGAGCTCATCCTCCCCGAGAATACTGGCATAAGCGCATCGCGAGCCAAGCCGTGCCGCGGCGACCAGCGACGTTGCGCCGAGGCCGCCGCACTGGCGCTGGCTCTTGTCCACGCGGACCTTGGCATCGGGAGGCGGGAATTCGGGGACGTAGAGCAGATCGTCCACGGCCGCACAACCCAGTCCGAGGATATCCCAGCGCTTGGTCATAGGCATTCTTAACCGGCTCGCTTGCGAGCCGCTTGGTCTCGACCGGAAACACGGCTCGCAAGCGAGCCGGCTAAAGTCCCGCAATGCGCATCGCGTCGCGCGGGGCCTTGCGATCGTGGATCACCGCCTTGAACGCCACCAGCGCCGCCTGCACGTGCTCGACGCCCCAGATATTCCGGCCAATGGTCGCGCCGCGGACCCCCGCCTCGACCGCGCTGGCCATCGTCTGCAGCGCCTCCTCCAATGTCCCGCACTGAGGCCCGCCGGCCGCCACCAGCGGCACGGGACAGTCCGCGACAATCTGGGCGTGAGCGCGGACATCGCCGCAATAAGGCGTCTTCACAACATCAGCGCCGGCTTCAACCGCGCATTGCGCGGCCCAGGCGATATCCTCGGCGCAAAGGAGATCTTCGGAGCATCCTTGAAGACGCGCGGATAGATGTGGCAGATCACCGGAATCTCGAACGCCTCGGCCGCACGGACGGCGTCGGCGACCACGCGCAGGTAATACGCCTCGGTCGGGCCGCGCACGAAGGCCGCAATGGCGAACGCATCCGCGCCGAGCGCACGGCATCCTCGGGCGTGGCCACCTGCTCGCGTGCGATGTCATCCGGCCGGATCGCGCTGCCCTGGATGATGAGAGGCGCCTGGCCCGCATAGGGTTCCCACAGCGCGGCGGCCATGCCTTTGTGGATGGTGATGGCGTCGGGGCGGCCCTGCATGACGGCGGCGAGCGTCTTGCCGATGTGGCGCAGGCCGGGCGGCATGCCCTCGGAATAGCCCAGCCAATGATCGACGGCCACGGAACAAATCCGGCCGGACGGATGCGAGAAAATGCGGTTGAGCCGCACGCGCTTACCTAGATGCATCGAAAAACTCCGGTGTTGGGTGGGCGTACTCGCCCACCATTTCGCTGACCTCGCTGACTCTTGCGCGATGATATAGGATTACTCGCGTGGGGCAAGCAGGGATCCGGCGAACTCGCGGTATCATCGAGGTTGAAAGTGCAAGGGTTGCGGGGTTCAACCGCGTCGTCCGGAGCGGGTAGCTATCGTTGATCGATTCGTGGATAATCCGATGGTCATTTCAGGAGAGATCATGAGCAGGATAACCCGGCGGCAGTTCAACAAGGGTGTGGTGGCCGCGTCGATGGCCACGGCGCTGAGCACCTCGCGCGTCTACGGGGCCAATGAGCGAACCAAGGTCGGTTTCATCGGGCTGGGCAATCGCGGCGACCAGGTGCTGGATGCTTTCCTTCAACACAAAGACGCCGAGGTTGTCGCCATCTGCGACCTGTACCAGCCGTATCTCGATTTCGCGTCAGAGAAGATCGGCACGAAGCCCGAGCAGTTCAAGGATTACCGCAAGCTGCTGGATCGCAAGGATCTGGACGCTGTCGCCATCATCACGCCCGATCATTGGCATGCGCTGCAGACGATCCATGCGTGTCAGGCCGGCAAGGATGTCTACGTCGAGAAGCCCCTGACTTTGTGTGTGGCCGAAGGCCGGCGCATGGTCGATATCGCCGCTCAGACCAAGCGCATCGTGCAGGTGGGCATCCAGCGTATGAGCAGCGAGCACTGCCGCGAGGCCGCCGAACTCGTGCGCGGCGGCGCGATCGGCAAGGTGACAGCCGTGCGGTGCTTCCACGTCCAGAACGAATGGCCCAATGGCATCGGCTCGCCGGTGGATGGCCAGCCGCCAAAGGAGCTGGATTGGGATGCCTGGTGCGGGCCCGCGCCGCTCCGAACCTACAACAAGAACCGCTCCTTCTATCGGTTCCGCTGGTTCTACGACTATTCCGGCGGGCAGGTCACGAATTTCGGCGTGCATTACCTGGCCGAGATTCACTGGTGCTGGGGCAGACGGCGCCGCTCTCCGTCGTGGCCATGGGCGGCAAGTTCGGTAACTACGACAATCGCGAGATCCCTGACACCATGGAAGTGCTGTGGCACTATCCCGGCGACACGCTGGTGAGCTTCGTGCAATACAACGCCAGCGCCGCGCCCGGCGCGGCCAAACCCTGCGAGATCGAGTTCCGCGGAACCAAGGGCACGCTGTATTTCGCCACGGGCGGCTACGAGATCGTTCCGGATAACGTCACACAGATGGAATTCCCCGTACAGAACCCGCTGGACCGGCCGGCCGGAAAGGCCTACCGGTCGGATTCCAAGCGGCAGATCGAGCCGCAGAAGAAGTCAGGCAAGATCGCCGATGCCGACCACGCGCAACTTCCTCGATTGCGTGAAGAGCCGCAAGGAATGCAGTTGCTCGCTGGAATTTGGCCACCGCACGACCAGCGCCGCGCTCATCGGCAACATCGCCCACAAGACGCGCAGCATGCTGGACTGGGATGCGAAGTCGGAGCGATTCACGAATAGCGAGGCGGCGAACAAGCTGCTGAGCTATCAGTATCGGGCGCCGTACAAGCTGCCTGCGTAGTCGCACTACATCGGCAGATAGATCACGCGGTCCATCACATCGTCTGCCTGAACCGAGAGAACGTCGGCGCCGCGTCGGCGAAGCCCCAAGGTAATGGCCGAACGCACATGCTCATCCATGTATAGATGAACGCTCATTCCAGGCCCCGCGCCCGGCGCAGCCGCTTGACGAACTCCGGCGTTTCTGCCGCGGCGCGCATCGCCTGAACTTCCTTGTCACGACGGTCGATGTCAGCATCCAGTTCTGCCTGCTGGTCGTAGTAATACGCCAGCGCGGCGTGGATCTGCGCCATGCTCAGATGGGGATGCTGCTCCTGGATCTGCGCCGGCGTGAATCCATATGCCTTCTGGTCGAGCACGATGTCGATTACGCGCGTGCGTCGTCCCGCAAGTCGCGGGACGCCCTTGTCATCGATCACAACGTGCGAGATCGTCGCGACTGTCATCATGCACCTCATCCCAAGCATACTCGCCCACCGCTCATTCGACCAATCCCCCTGTCCCACAATCCGGCGGCCTCCCCTTGCATTGCATTCGTCGTATCCTTAAAAGATGGGCCAGCATCCCCACGACATCCGTGGCGGAAGATGAACTTCATAGCAGGAAGGCTCTTATGAAACGCGTGATGGGTCTCGCCTCGGTGTGCGCCGTTCTTTCCCTCGCACAATTCGCCAGCGGCGCTGGTTCCACCGGCTCGCCGTTCTATGGCGATCCGCCGGATGAGCATCATCCCTGGGCGGTCCACGATCAGAACCGGCCGCAGCCGCCGGTGGTGACGGCGGGCACGCCCAGCACGCAGGAACAGCCGGGCAAGCCGCCATCAGACGCGGTCGTGCTCTTCGATGGAACTGAAGCAACCCTCTCCAACTGGGAAGCCGACAAGAACGGCTCCGAGCCGACCAAGTGGGTCGTGAAGAACGGCGCCATGGAATGCGTCCCCGGCTCGGGGTATGTCCGCTCGAAAGAGAAGTTCGGCGACTGCCAGTTGCACGTGGAATGGGCCGCGCCGATCAAGGTGCAGGGCGACAGCCAGGGCCGCGGCAACAGCGGAATCTTCATCATGGGCGTCGAGATTCAGGTCCTGGATAACTATAACAATCCCACTTATGCCGACGGTTTCGCGGCGGCGGTGTATGGCGTCAACCCGCCGATGGCCAACGCGCTGCGGCCGCCGGGCGAGTTCCAGAACATCGACATCGTCTTCCGCCGTGCCATCTACAAGGATGGCAAGCCGGTGGACAGCGGCTACGTGACGGTGTTCGTCAATGGCGTGCTGGTGCAGGACCACACGCAGCTCGAGGGCGGTACCGGCCACATGGGCCGCTCGAAGCCCGGCGCCATGCCCGAGAAGAGCGCGCTGCGGTTCCAGGACCACGGCAATCCGGTGCGCTTCCGCAACGTGTGGTATCGGCCGCTGCCGCCGCGCGCGGTGGAAGGCGGCACCAACGGCTATCTGACGACCGAAGCCACGGTGGCCAAGCGCAAGGAGATTGCCGCGAGCCTTCGCGACGATGCGGCCAAGCTCAAGTCCGACGCGGATCCGGTTCCCGAGATGCTGCGTCTGGCGGAGTCGATCTGCTACGAAAAGGACGATGCGACAATGCAGAAAGTGGAGCAGATGGCGACGGCGTTCATCGATGGCGTCAAGCAGCTCCCGGCCGGCAAGATCGAGTCGAAGAAGGATGACGTGAAGCGAGTGAACAGCGCCTTCGGATACCTGATCCGGCAGAAGATCATCGCGCCCACATTCGCGCCCAAGGCCGAGATGGACAAGCTGATCAAGGAGCGCGGCTGGGACAAGAAGTAACACGAGCAAGCTGCTTTGGGGTAGTAGTAAAGGTACAGGCATAGCCCCTGTGCTACCGGAGGCGTGATGGCCGCGTGGATAAGTGTGCGCCGAGTGTTGATGATCGTGCTGGTCGCCGCCCTGGGTTCCTGCGCTGGCCCCAATGGCGGCTTCGGCAAGCCGCGGGGCTCTCTGGCCCGCGGAAAAGGCTGCGACCTGCCGGTGAGCAGTGTCACGCTCTATGCGGGCGGCGCGGCCTACATTGAGCACGAGGGCACGGTCAAGGATGACGCCGCGATTGAGCTCCAGTTCAAAGATGGCCAGCTAAACGGCGTGCTCAAGAGCCTCATCGTGCGCGACGCGAGCGACGCCCAGCCCGCCGTGGTGGTGCGTCCTCGCAATGGCAACAAATCGAAGACCCAAAACTCCGTCGCCTTCGGTGACAAGACGTTGGATAATGATGACTCGCATGCCGACGATGAGGAGCAGCCCAAAGGCCCGTCGATCATCACCGTGCAGATCAAGGGCAAAGGCGAGCGCCAGGTCACTATCGGTTACACGCTCGATGCTCAGCCTTGGAAGACCAGCTATCGGCTGATGCTCGTTGACAGGCCTGCGCTTCAGGCATGGGCCAAAGTTGTCAACGAAACCGAATACGACTGGAAGGATGTGCGCCTGAGCCTGCTCAGCGGCCGGCCGCTCGTGCTCGCCGACGGTGCGACGCTGGACTCCAGCGCGGTCAACAAGGCAGCCGGCGGCGCCGGCGTAACAGCCGGCGAATCGCTGCGGCGGCCGCGCCCATCCCTTCGCGCCAGGCCCTCGACCGTGACTTGGATCCTCCTGGCAACCGTGATTCCCTCAAGTCTGGCGACGGCGGCGACATCGGCGGCGCCGACCTCGGCGATCCGCGCCAGGCCTTCCGCTATGACATCCGCAAGATCTCCGTCCCGCGTAGTGCATCGGTGTCGGCGCCGGTGCTGACCAACGGCATAACGGTCGAGCGCGTGATTGTCTACAACGAGAAGCTGCTCGCCCGGAATCCTCTGCAGGGCGCGCGCATCCGCAATACGACCAAGCACTACCTGCTGCAAGGGCCGCTAGCGGTGCTCGACGACGGCGACTTCGCAGGCGACGCCGTCCTTGAGAATCTCGCCCCCGGGCGCGACGGGCTGGTGACCTGGGGCATCGACCTGCCTGTGTTGATGGACGCCACCCGCGAGTCCTACACCACAAGCATCAAGGACGCGAAGATCGAAAAGGGCGTCATGCAGTTGGCCCGTAATCATGTCTACGCCAAGCGATACCTCGTCGAGAATGAGGATGGCCAGCCGCGATCCCTGATCATCGAGCACCCTATCCGCCGCGGTTGGAAACTTGTGGAGCCGGCGGAGACGATGCAGACCACCGAGAACCTCTACCGCTTTCGCATGACGGCGCCGGCCGGCAAGCGCATGGCCATGGTTGTCCGCGAGCAGACCACGGAGACCGAGAGCATCGATCTCGTCACGGCCGACGTCGAGACGGTGCAATCACTGGCCAGGAATGCCGACCTGCCCAACGACGTGCGCGATGCCCTAACCAAGGCCTCGGCCATCAAGGACAAGTTCGCCGAGCAGGAGCGTCAGCTCCAGCAGAAACACGCCGACATCGACCGCAACGCCGCCGAGCAGGCCAAGACTACCGATGGTCTGGGCAAGCTGATGAGGGGCGAGCAGCAGACGTCGCGCACGCGGCTGGAAAGCCGCCTCGAGCAGCTCCAGCGTGAGAGCGAGGAACTGATCAAGTCGCTCGATCAGGCGCAGAAGGACGTGGACAAGGCCCACAAAGACATGGCGCAGGCCGTCGGCGCGATCAGCGCAGGAAAATGAGTAAGATCGCACCATCGACCATCGAAGGAGCGACATGGCCGAAATCGTCAAGGTTGGCATTATCGGGGGGGCTGGCCGGGCAGCGCCCATGCGCGCGGGTATCAGGCCGCCGGCGGGTACAAACTCGCTGCCGTCGCCGATCTCATTCCGCAGCGGCGCAAGGCCATGATGGCCGAATTCCAGATCGCCCGCGAATATGCCGATGGCGCGGACCTCCTGAAGGACGTTCACATCGACGCCGTCAGCATTTGCGTGCCGAACTACCAGCACGGGCCGATGGTGCTGGCCGCGCTGAAAGCCGGCAAGCACGTGCTCTGCGAGCGGCCACCCGCCCTCAATCCGTCCGAGGCCCGGCGCATGGACGCGGCGGCGAAGAAAGCGGGGAAGGTCCTTCTCTATGGCTATCAGCGGCGATTCGGCGGACACGAGCAGGCCGCCAGGGCCGCGATCCAGAAGGGCTTCATCGGCGATGCCTATCATGCCCGTTGCGTCTGGACGCGCATGCGCGGCATCCCCCTGGGCACGGGATGGTTCACGCAGAAATCCCAGTCGGGCGGCGGCGCCCTCATGGACATTGGATCGGCCATGCTCGACATCGGCTGGCACCTGCTCGGCAATCCCAAGCCCACAAGCGCCTTCGGCATCACGCAGTCGCGCTTTGGCCAGCAATTGCGGGCCGGCTCGGTCTGCGATGTCGAGGATGCCGCGTTCGCGCTGGTCAAGTTTGAAGGGGGCAAGTCGCTGGAACTGGCCGCAAGCTGGGCCATCAATCAGCCCCCCCACCAGAACGGCACGGTCTGCCGCATCTACGGCTCAGCGGGCGCAATCGAGGTACACACGCCGCAGGGCGCGATGCTGCTGACGCAGTTCCAAGGCGATGGCCAGTGCAAGCAGAATCCGCTCAAGCCACCCAAGCTCGTTGGGCATGCGGCGATGATGCGGCATTTCCGCGAGTGCATCCTGGGGAAGGCCATGCCGCTGATGGGCGGGCCAGAAGGCGTGACGCTGATGGAGATGCTGCACGCGATCTACCGCAGCGCCGAGAGCGGCAAAGGGCAGAATGTCTGAGTGCCGCTCGTGCCTTGACGGGCAGTTTTCGCGGTGTCCATTCCGCCAGTGAGGGCACTGGCGGCACAAATCACGAATCATGGCATGGTCGAGATCGGCTGCCGCCCCGCGAACCCCGCGTGCAGCTCGTGCCAGTACGCGATCGTTTCCTCGCCCAGCCGCCAGCACAGGTACACATCGCGCCCCTGGTGCCGGGCCAGAAAGTCGATCAGCCCCGCCTCGTAATCCTTCAACTCGACGCCCACGTCGTTCAGCTCACTCACGTACGCCTGGAGTTGCTCCATCGCCTCGTCCAACTGCGCCTGCAAAGGCGACGTTGACTGATTGGCCGTCAGCTCCTCAAGCCGCCCCTGGAGCTGCATCGCTCGCTCGTGCGCATTGACGATGTCGCGCACGATCCGCCGCACCAGCGGCAGCGAACGGTTCGCCTGTTCGATCGTGAAATGCCGTCCCTGCCGCGACAGCCTTCCCGGCCGGAAGGGAGAGAATTGCCCAGCAGCCATGTCCGTGCCGCCTTTCTCGCAAGCGCTCGCGTTCCAACGCGCTCGATACAACGCCCTCTGCGCGAAGGGCCGATCACCAAGTCGTATCGGCAAATGCCATGCCGGTCAAGTGCTCAAGAGAAGCCCTGCCATTTCAGTGAGGCGCGTTCATCTTGTCTCGCTCAACCCTTCCATCCCCGCGTGGTATCAATCACAGAACTCTACCGGAGGCTTGAGCATGAACCGTCTATCCGCATTCGTTTTGTCGTGCGTGGCTGCCGCCAGCTTCGCGTTGGCCGACGCGCCGAAGCCCGAACTCGTCCAGGGGCTCTACGAAGGCGCCTACAAGTCGCAGGGCGATCACAAGTTTGAGGTGCGCGTTGTCGCCGTTGGCAAGGGCAACTACAAGATCTACATCCGTGAAAACCTCGCGGATGGCAAGGTCAACAAGATCGAGCTGAACGGCAAGACCGACGGCGATGCCGTCAATTTCACCGGCAAGTCCGGCGATGCCGCCTGGTCCGGCGCCTATGCCGACGCCGCTGTCAAGGGCACTTGCGGCGCGGATGGCACCTTCGAGATGAAGCGCATCGTCCGCGAATCGCCCACCATGGGCGCCAAGCCGCCTGCCGGCGCCATCGTGCTGCTCGACGGCAAGAACTTCGATGAGATGACCTGCAAGCCGGTGAACGGCAAGGAACAGGAGTGGAAGGTCGTCGAGGATGGCGCAATCCAGGTGCCCAAGGGCGGCATGAACTCGAAGCGCACCTTCGCGGGCAGCTACAAGACGCACGTCGAGTTCCGCTGCCCGCTCATGCCCGAGGCCAACGGCCAGGGCCGCGCCAACAGCGGCTGCTATCAGACCAACGGCGAGGAAATCCAGGTGCTCGATTCTTTCGGCATGACCACCTACACCGGCGGCGCCTGCGGCGGCCTGTATCGCTGGAAAGAGGTCGATGCGTTCGACGAGTTCCCCCTGGCCTCCGCCCCGCCACTGCAATGGCAGACGTACGACATCGAATACCGCGTGCA
Organism: uncultured Phycisphaerales bacterium; assembly: GCA_963836515.1. GTDB lineage: Bacteria > Planctomycetota > Phycisphaerae > Tepidisphaerales > Tepidisphaeraceae > CAWIJX01. The sequence goes on along the minus strand of CAWIJX010000003.1, from coordinate 480,530 downwards.
GATGAAGGATGGCAAGCCCACTGGCAAGCCAAAGATCACCGTCATCCACAACGGCATCAAGATCCACGACAACGTCGAGATGCACAACGACGCGAAGGTCGGGACATTCTATTTCCAGGATCACGGCAATCCGGTGTGCTTCCGCAACATCTGGGTCCTGCCGCTGGAGTAGGGTGGGCACCGCCCACCGAGGGCCCGCCGGGGTGGGCACCGCCCACCGCGTGCGGCGCGCCCTCGCCACGGTCGCATTGGCGCCATTCATTGCGGCAGATCTCTTGGATCGGCCGTCCTGATGTCGAGCCGCAGAACGTAGACATTGCTGTTGGTGTTGACGGCCCAGAAGAGTTTCCGCTTGGCGTCGTACATCATGCCAAGCGAGACGTTTCGGCCCTGTTTGCCGCTTGGGTCGGCGCCGCCGATATTCAGGGAAATCCAGCGATTGCCGGCGCAGTCATAGGCGGGGGTGCGGCGAATCCCACCCGCATCCGCGGGCAGCAACCCGCCCACCAGCAGGAGATCGTTCTCGCCGTCATAGCGCACTTGGCAGAGATACGGGACGGCCACGGCGGCGGCCAAGCCGCGCGGCGAAAGAGCTTCGACCGTCAGGGAATCGAGGTTCAGCGCGTGGAGCCTGCCGTCATACCGGGCCTTGTCGCCGTACTCTTTCCGCAGGAACAGCAGTCGATTACGCTTCGAGTCATAGGTCAAGGTGGAATTGTCCACCACCGACCCGGGCAGTTTCTCACCGGTAATGGCCAGCGCTTCCCACTGCATCTTGTCCGCCAGGAAACGGCAGACCTTACCGCTCTGAGTCCACGCATGAAGGCCCTGCGGCGTGGGGCAGAGGGTGATCGTGTAGTAGCAACTGTCATACGCCAGTTCCCTGGGCTTGGGCAGCGTTCCAGTCCATTCCGCGGCCTGCGGGTCATAGACGAAGCAGTCGCGCGTCTGGCCGAGAAACAGCATCTTGTGGGCGATGGGGTCGTAGCCGTAGCTCTGGTAGGTATGCCCCGTGATCCAGGCGCGGCGGTTGAAACTGACGCCCGCGGGGTAGGAGGTGTTTGAGTAGAGCTGGCCCAGCGGGAACTCGACGAAGCACGGCAGTTCCCATCGATTACTGGCAATGTGGTATTGCAGGACGTCGGTGCCGCCGTGGGCGGAATGGCCGCCGCTCCAGCGCAGAATGAGGTCGCGATCGACATCGAGGACGGCCGAGCCCCAGTCGCGGTTGAGACGGGGCAGCTTGGGAGGCTTGGTACTGACCCAGGTGTTGGGCGGCAACTGCTTGAGCACATCCGCAAATGCGGCGGCTTCGGGCGGGGGATCGAGAAAAAACGCTGGATCGAACGGGCCGGTGCGGTAGACGCGCGTGTCGCTCGGGATGAGATTGCCGCCGCCCCACGCGTTGGCGGCGATGTCGTAGGTCCATGCACCGGCGGCGAGGTCGGCGTACTGCCCTCCGCAATAGTCCGTGTTGGATGTGTACCTGTATCCGCCGCTGACGAGCAGGTTGCCGTTTTCGATGGTGAGCGTGTGGTTGGCCCGTGGCGGCGGCGCCATGGCCACCTGCCGCTGCATCCACTTCCTCTTTGCGGGGTCGAACGTCCAGAGATCGTTGGTGAGATAGTCCAGATGATCGCCGCCGAAGATGTAGAAGAGCTTGCCGGCGGGATCGTAGGCGATGGGCGAGAGGGCACGCGGCGGCGGCTCGGCATCGAGCATCTCGGCGGTCTTTTCGATCTCCAGTTGCGCGCCCAGCATGGCGTTGATGGCAGCCGCATCGACCGTCAGCGTCGCCGGTATGCCGGCCATCAGTTTCTCAAGGCGATTGGCCGCGAGGGTCGACTGGTCATTGCGCAGATCGCGCAGCAGTCCGCCCAATGCATCCAGTACGCGATGTCGCATCGGCGCGAGTTCCTCCTTGATCAGCCGCTGCTGTTCAGCAGGGGTCTTGCCTTCGAGATAGAGCCACCGCGACCGCGCAAGCAGCAGTTTCTGCATTTCGGCGGCCGCACGGGCCTTGTCGGAGAGCTTTTGCAGAGCGTTGGCCGCGCGAAGATCGTCTACGATGCTCCTCCACGCCCCATTCTCGCGAATGCGCGTGTGGGGATTACCATCGGTCGCCTTCTGGTCCATCCCACCGAAAGCGAGAGCAAACCCATCAGCACCCTCGCAGGTGGAGGACCAGATGACAGGCTGCTTGAGATCGACATCCTTGAGGCGATAGCTTCGTTCAGCGCCAATGCAGCGAGCGGAACCGATGAACAGAATCGCGATGCACATGCAGCGGGAAGTGAGCGTCATGGCCTTGTCCTCCGGGGCAGCTTCACTCGCGCTACAGCGGGCCAGGCATGACGTTGTGTGCAGTGGGCGAGCGCGAGGGTATGATTGAGATCTGAAGCGGAAGCGTCAGCGCCGCCCCAACCCGCCACGCAAGGCGGGCGCTGACGCTTCCGCTTCAGAAAGAGAGACGGAGACACGATGGATCGCGCATCGGCCTGGCAATTGCTCTGCGAATACGTGAAGGACACCGGCCTGCGCCGGCACATGCTCGCCGTCGAGGCCGCGATGCGATTCTACGCGCCGCGTCTTGGTGGCGATGCCGAGCGGTGGGCATTGGCCGGCCTGCTGCACGATTTCGACTGGGAAGTGCATCCGACGCTGACGGACCATCCGGCCAAGGGCGCTGCGATCCTGCGCGAGAAAGGCGTGGACGAGCAGGTCGTGACGGCGATCCTGTCGCACAATCCCGAGGGAACGGGCGTTCGGCCGGCCAGTGCGATGGATTACGCCCTGAGCGCGTGCGACGAGATCACGGGGCTGGTCATCGCCATGGCGCTGGTCCGGCCGAGCAAGGACATCCGCGAAGTGGAGGTCAAGTCGGTCAAGAAGAAGTGGAAGGAAAAGGCGTTCGCGGCCGGCGTGGACCGCTCGCAGGTTGAGTCGGCCACGGCGGAGTTCAGCCGCGCGTGCTTCGAGGGGAAGCTGGAGTTGTGGGAGCATGTGGGGAATGTGCTGGCGGCGATGCAGGGGATCGCGGGAGAGTTGGAACTGGATGGGCGAATAGGACAGGGCTCGCCGAGTTTGTGACGGCGGCACTGGCTGCGTAGAATATAGGTATGCACTACACTATCCGTGACGTTCCCAAAGAGGTGGATGAAGCGCTGAAAGCCCGCGCCGAGGCCGAGGGAAAGAGCGTGAGCGAAGTCGCGCTGGAGGTGCTGAAGCAGGCAACGAGCATATCTGGGAACCGGAAAAAGCGCAGAGACTTGAGTGATATCGCGGGAACGTGGATTCACGATCCGGCAGTGGAAGCCGCGTTGCGCGACCAGGATCAGGTTGACGCGGAGCTCTGGAAATGAGAATCGCGCTCGACACAAACCGCTACAGCGATCTGGCCAATGCGGTGCCGGAAGTAGTGCAATTCCTGGAAGACGCCGCTGAGCAACTGGTCATGCCCTTCATTACCATCGCCGAGCTGCGTGCAGGGTTTGCCATGGGACATCGTGGACAGGCAAACGAGCAGGCATTACAGCGTTTTCTGCAGCGAGATGACGTGGTTACTCTTTACCCGGATGAGCAGACTACGGTGCAGTATGCTTTGGTTTACCAGCACCTGCGCCGGCAAGGGACGCCGATCCCGACAAATGACATGTGGCTTGCGGCTGTCGTGCTCCAACACGGGCTGACACTCTACGCTCGCGATAAGCATTTCGACCATCTTCCCCAAGTTCGTCGCGTGTGATCACCGCGGCATCTGACCCGGCAATGCGCCAGTCTCTTTCGGAAGCCGCACAAGCTCCGACCTCAACTCCGCCAGCTTTCCGGCCGACGCGCGATGGTCGATCAGGCTTCTCAGGCTGCGGTATGCTGCTCATGCGAAGCTTATCGTTTCACAAGAGGATACCCGTTGATATCGCGATACGAGCCGGTGAGGATCATGATGAGATCGATCAGCGCCCAGATACCGCAGCCTCCAAGTGTGAACAACTGCACGACGCCGATGCCCGTGTGGCCCGTGTAGAAACGATGGGCGCCGAAACCGCCTATGAAAAGGCAGAGCAGCAAAGTCGTGAGCCAGTCGCTGCCCTGGGCGGCGGGCTGGGTGTAGTAGACCGGCTGCCCCGGCGCAACGTAGCCCGGCGGAATGCCGGGCGCAGCGGGCGGTGGCGGCGGGCCGAAGCTGAACACCGTGGCGGCCGGCACCCACTGGGGCATGCCTTCCTTCCAGACCATGTCGTTGCGGTCGATGTGGCCGGTCTGCAGCATCTGCTGGACGGCCTGGTCGTTGAGCGGGCCAACCTTGTTGCCGGCGCGAGCGATAAACCAGTCGGACATGTGGATCTCCTCGCCGGTATTCTCAAGGAGGCGCGGGAGGGTGTCAATTAGAAGGAATTTTCGATTTTCGATTTTCGATCGACGGCATTCAAATCTGAAGCGGAAGCGTCAGCGCCCGCCCCGGGACTGCGGGGCGGGCGCTGACGCTTGGCGCTTCAGAGATTTCACACCGCCCCGGCCCCGTCGCCCTTGGCGACTTTTTGCGTGGCCGGCGTGATGAGCACTTGGCCGATGCGCTTCTGCGAGACCGAGATGACGCGGGCAACGTAATCGCCCAGAGGCACGCTGTCGCCCGCGCGGGGCCAGCGGCCAAGTTGCTGGATGATATAGCCGTTGAGCGTGTCGACATCGCCGGTTTCCAGGTGACCGAGATTGAGGCGGTCGCGCAGCTCGTGGATGGGAAACAGCCCGCTGACGCGGTAGTTTTCGCCTTCGGAGATGAAGCTGGGCTGGGTGCTGGTGTCGAACTCATCCTCGATCTCGCCCACCAGTTCCTCCAGGACATCCTCCAGCGTGACGATGCCGCGCGTGGCGCCGTATTCATCGACGACGATCGCCATGTGGACCCGGCTGGTCTGGAACTGCCGCAGCAGCTTGGGAACGGGCAGCAGCTCGGGAACAAACAGCACGTCGCGGCGGATCTGTTTGAGGTCGATGTCGCCCGAACCGATGACGTGGACGGCCGATCCGGGCAGGCCGTCGGCGATGGCGATCGGCTCGGCGTCCGGCGAGCCGCTGTCGACGAAGCGCAGCCGGCCGGGGATGAGCTTGAGATGGTTGAACAGGTCCTTCATGTGGACCAGGCCGATGACGTGGTCGATGTCGCCCTCGCACAGCGGAAGCCGCGTGTACGCGCTGTTCTGGATGGTGCGCAGCAATTCGCCGATCGGCTGATCGGTGGTGAGGCAATCCACCTGGGTGCGCGGGGTCATGATCTGGCGGACCTTCAGGTCGCCGAACTCAAAGGCGCTCGTGAGAATCTGTCCGCTGCCCTTGGCGATGGCGCCGCTCTGGATCGACTGGGTGAGCAGCAGTCGCAGCTCTTCGGCCGTGTGGGGCATGCCCGCATGCAGGCTGTGCTCCAGATGTACGCCCGTCAGCCGGAGGACGCCGTGCGTCGCCCAATTGAGCACCCAGATGAACGGGTAGAAGAGATAGGTGAAAGCAGTCAACGGCAGCGCCAACGCCGGCAGCACGCGGTCGGCGTTGGCCAGGGCCCAGTTCTTGGGGGCCTGCTCGCCAATGACGATGTGCAGGGATGTGCTGATGGCAAACGAAATGCCGAAAGCGATCCCATGGATCCAGTGGGGCGCGACGTGAAGCAGGCCCAGCAGAGGCCCCAGAACACCGGCCACCGCGGGCTCGATGACGACGCCCAGGCCGAGGCTGGCGATGGTGACGCCAAGCTGGCATGCGGACAGAAACAGGTCGAAGTCGGCACTTGATGGCAAGGGCAAGTCGGGACAGCAGACTCTCGTGCGCGTCCAGTTCGAGGCGGGATGTGCGGGCTTCGACGGCGGCAAACTCGGCGGCAACGAAGAATGCGTTCAGCGCCACCAAGGCCAGCGTGGCGAGGATCTTCCACAGCATGTCCACCCGTGCTTTTTACCGGACATGCGCGGAGAAAGGAAGGGTAGGGCAAGGCGCCCCCGCCGGAGAAGCCGCCTCATTTTGGCCGAAGAGCCAGGATGAGCTCGATCTCGCCGCTCGGGCGATCGAGCTGGCGGGCGATCTCGAGCGGCGATTCGCCGGCATCGGCCCGCCGATAAATCTCAACATGACGCCCATCGTCGGCCGTATCGCTCGCGCCGCCGGCGCCTGCAGTGCCGCCGGCGCCCTCATCGGCGGTCTGCCGGGACGGCTCTGCAGCGGTTGCCGCCGAGGCACGGCGGGGCAGACCCCCCTTCTTGCCCCCGCGTGCGAGCGGCGCCATTCCTGTCCCCTTGCGAGCCGTTTGCCTGGGTCTGGGTGTCGCCCGCGCAACGCAGTTGTTCGATCTTCTGATCGGCTTCCCGAAGAAGCGCCTCCAACTTTGCCGCGCGAGTATCGAGCTGCGCCGTGATCTGCCGGGCCATCTCGGACATCTCCACCAGCAGGTTCTGCATCTCGCGCTCGACATGGCGCTGCTGAGCGACTCCCAGGGACGGCAGCGTTGCCAGCGGGTCCTTCTTCCGCCGCATCATCGGCCGGACGACGATATACACGACGGTGATGGCGCCGAGCATGTAGACGACCCAGCTCATCTTGTCATTGCTCAGGGCCAGCGGAAGCAGCACGTCCATGTGGGCAAACATTGTCGAGCCGAGCGCAATGATTTTCAACCGCTCGCTGCTGCGCCCTCCAGGTGAGGGCGGCACGCCCAAGGGTATAATGCGCATCATGCTCATCGGCATCGTCAGCGACACGCACGGCAAGGCCGACCTCATGCGCCGGGCCGTGACGATCCTGGGGCGGCGCGGGATGCAGTTCCTGGTTCACTGCGGCGACGTGGGCTCCCTGGCGGTCGTCGATCACATGGCGGGAATCCCATCGGCGCTGGTGTGGGGCAATGGCGACTTCGACCGATTCACGCTCGAACAATACGCCGAGAGGTTGCAGGTCAAATGCCTGGGCTCGTTCGGCCGGCTGCAGCTCGATGGCAGGCAAGTTGCGGTGATGCATGGCGACGATGCCCGGGTGAGACACCGAGTGATCGTTGAGCAACAGGACGATTATCTGCTGCTGGGGCATACGCATGTCCGGCTCGATGGGCGAGCGGGACGCATCCACATTATCAACCCCGGCGCCATGCACCGGGCCAACCCCAAGACGGTGGCGATGCTCGACAGCGCCGCCGACACGGTGGAGTTCCTGAATATCGAGACCGACTTGTCCGAAAAACCCGCTATGTGATTGACCCGGCACTTGCTAGAATAGTGGTACGTGAGCCACGGCAAACCCATCCCGGCGAAGATTCGCAGTTTCCGCCCGCACGACGCCGCGGTGTGCCGACGGTTGTACCACGAGGCGCGGCTGCCGGGGCAGACGCCGCAGAATGACACGGCGCTGGACATGGACGACATCCAGGCCGCCTACATGGATGCGGGCGGGCACTTCTGGGTGGCCGAGAATGACCAGAGCGAAGTGGTCGGCATGATCGGCGTCCAGCAGCACGAGAAGGGCGAAGGCGAGATTCGGCGGCTGCGCGTCCGGCCTGACCATCGGCGACGCGGCATCGGTTCGGCCCTGCTGGAGGCGGCCATCAAACACTGCAAGGAAATGAGCCACCTGCGCGTCAAGCTCGACACGTTCATCGAGCGCGATCCGGCCGTGAGGCTCTTCGAGAAATTCAAGTTCAGGTTGTCGCGCACGCGCGACGTGGGGCACAAGACGCTGCTGTACTTTTACCTGGACCTTTACTCGAGCGACACGCCGGTCAAGCGGCGGTAAGGTCGCTCACTCCCCAAGGTAGATCATCCCCACCTGGTGGAGCACCGCGTGCGCTCGCGGGCTTTGGATCCGCACCGGAGCGGAGATGTTGACGTCCGCCGCCGTGCTGCCTGGCACCGCGGGGGCCGGAGCGGCGCCTCCGACAAAACCCGGCGCGTTCGTCACCTGCGCCACGGCAAAGTTCTGCATCGAAATCAACTGGCTGAGCTGCGCTGAGCCCGATAACGTCACGTATTTTCGGTCGGCCGACACAGTCGGTCCCCACAGAACCTGGCTGCCACTGGTGACCGTATCGACGATTGGTTCGTACGCAACGACGCCGCCCTGGTTGACCCAGGGAACCTGTGCCCATGTGGATGGCGACAGCAGAAGCACGATCGACGCGGCCAGTAATGAAGCTCTCATTGGCACCTCACGATCCCGGTGAGTACATTCCTATTATACGACCAAACAGCCTGAGGCTGTACAGAAATTTCGGCAAAACCGCTGGCATTGGCTGGCCGTAGCACAGAGAGGCGATCAAGGACCGGCACAGGCTTGCCGATCTAGGCAGTAGGGATCGCAAGCTCTTGGCGATTAACAAGCTATGAACAACCCAGCACAAAAGCGGGCTCTCATCACGGGGATCACCGGCCAGGACGGCTCATACCTGGCGGAACTGCTCCTGGGCAAGGGCTACATCGTCCACGGCATCGTCCGGCGCAGCAGCAGTTTCAACACCGACAGGATCGAGCACCTCTACCGCGACCCGCACGATCCCGAAGCCCGGTTGTTCCTGCACTTCGGCGATCTGGTCGATGGCACGGGGCTGCGGGAAATCCTCACCCGCGTGCAGCCGCACGAGGTGTACAACCTCGCCGCGCAATCGCACGTCCGCGTCAGCTTCGACCAGCCCGTCTACACGTCGCTGGTCGATGGCCTGGGGACGATGAACCTGCTGGAAGCCATCCGCGACACGGGGCTGCCGACGCGATTCTATCAGGCCTCCAGCAGCGAGATGTTCGGCAAGGTTGCCGAGTCGCCGCAGACCGAGAAGACGCCCTTCCACCCGCGCAGCCCCTATGCCTGCGCCAAGTGCTATTCCTATTGGCAGACAGTGAACTATCGCGAGGCCTACGGGCTCTTCGGCTGCAACGGCATTCTTTTCAACCACGAAAGCCCTCGGCGAGGCGAGACGTTCGTGACGCGGAAGATCACGCGCGCGGCGACCCGCATCGCCGAAGGGCTTCAAGATAAACTCTTCCTGGGAAACCTCGACGCCAAGCGCGACTGGGGCTTTGCCGGCGATTATGTCGAGGCGATGTGGCTGATGCTCCAGCAGGACCAGCCCGACGATTACGTGATCGCCACCGGCGAGACGCACAGCGTGCGCGAGTTCCTCCAGGAAGTTTTCGATTACCTCGGCCTGGATTGGCGCAAGTACGTCGAGACCGACGCGCGCTATCTGCGCCCGACCGAGGTCGACCTGCTCTTGGGTGATGCCAGCAAGGCCCGGCAGAAGCTGGGATGGAAGCCGCGCGTCCTGTTCAAGGACCTGGTGCGCATCATGGTCGAGGAGGACTGGAAGCTCGCGCAGCGCGAGCGGGTCCTGGCCCAGAACGCGGCAGCGCTGGAGAAGATGGCGCCCGTCAACGGGCAGCGGGCCCTGGCCGGACAGGCGGTGGCGCGCCAATGAGAGCCGGCGGTTCAGATTGCGGCCTCGGCGCCTCGGATCGCCTGCTGGTCACCGGCGGCGCAGGCTTTCTCGGCAGATTCGTCGTCGAGGAACTGCACCGGCGCGGGTACGCCAATATCATCGTGGCTCACCGGCGCGATTTCGACCTGACGCGCCAGGCCGACGTGCAGCGCCTCTACGAACAGGTCCGGCCCGCCATCGTCATACACCTGGCGGCCGAGGTCGGCGGCATCGGCGCCAATCGCGAAAACCCCGGCCGGTTCTTCTACGCGAACCTGGCCATGGGCATGCACATGATCGAAGGCGCGCGGCAACACGGCGTGAGGAAGTTCGTCCAGGCCGGCACGATCTGCGCTTATCCCAAGTTCACGGCCGTACCCTTCCGGGAAGAAGAGCTTTGGAACGGCTATCCCGAGGAGACCAATGCCCCCTACGGCATCGCCAAGAAATCGCTGCTGGTGATGTGCCAGGCGTATCGAAAGCAATATGGGCTCAATGCCATTTACCTGTTGCCAGTCAATCTATATGGCCCCGGCGACAATTTCGACCCCGCCGCCAGCCACGTGATTCCGGCGCTGATCCGCAAGTGCGTGGAAGCCCGGCGGGCGGGCGACAAGCAACTCGTCGCCTGGGGCACGGGTTCGGCCAGTCGCGAATTCCTCTATGTCGAGGATTGCGCCCGGGCGTTTGCCGACGCGATGGAGAAGTACAACTCGCCGGAGCCGATGAACCTCGGCAGTGGCCGGGAGATCACCATCCTCGAGTTGATCGGGCTGGTGGCGAAACTGACCGGGTTTTCGGGAAAGATCGTCTGGGACGCGAGCAAGCCCGATGGCCAGCCCCGGCGTTGCCTCGATGTTACTCGGGCCCAGAATGAGATTGGCTTCACTGCGAGCGCCAGCCTGGAGGAAGGACTGAAGAAGACCATCGACTGGTACGAGAAGCAGTCGAGCTTGACGGCCTCGCCGCGCGTTTGATAATAGGCGATGGGCAAATGAGACCGGGCGGGTCGGGCAGAAATGAGAGACGGCCTCGAAGGAATTAGAATGGCGCCCTCGGTTGAGTACGTCTGGATCAGGCGCACGCCGGCCATTGTTGCCGGCGCGCTGGACCGCTTTGCGCCGAAATCGGCCAGGCGATCTTGATCCGCACGACAGAGCAGCGGCTGCTTGGGCTCTTCGCCGAGGGCAAGCTCTTCGGGACCGTTCACACGTGCATCGGTCAGGAATTCGTCGGCGTGGCCGTCGCCAAGGCGCTGCTGCCCCAGGATTACGTCGTTTCCAATCATCGCGGCCACGGACATTTTCTGGCGCGCACCGGCGATGTGGCCGGACTGATCGCCGAAGTCATGGGCAAGTCGACGGGCGTGTGCCGCCGGCCGGGGCGGCTCGCAGCATCTGCACGAAGGTCGGTTCTTCTCCAACGGAATCCAAGGCGGCATGACACCCGTAGCGACCGGACTGGCGATGGCGCAGACGATTTCGGCCGGCGAGCGGGGAATCTGCGTCGTCTTCATCGGCGACGGAACGCTCGGCGAAGGCGTGCTCTATGAGGCGATGAACATCGCATCGAAACAGCAGGTCCCGCTGCTGGTCGTCTGCGAGAACAATCTGTTCGCACAATCAACATCGCAGACACAAACGCTGGCCGGAGACATCTGCGCCGTGCGGCGGCGTTCGGCATCGAGACCGCGCAGGCGGACACATGGGATTGGCCGCGCCTTTTCGACGTGATGCAGAGCGCTGTCGATCGCATACGGCAGACCAGCCGGCCCATGTTCGTGCGAGTCAACACGTTCCGGCTCATGGCCCACTCCAAGGGCGACGACAACCGCCCGGCCGATTATGTCGAGCACCATCGGCGGATCGATCCGCTCGAAGCAATGGGCAGGGAATTCGGCGGCGATCCGCGCTGGCAGGCCATGCAGCAGGAAGCTCAGCGCGCCGTGGACGAAGCCGTCGCGGCAGCCGAGGCAGCGTCTTTCGGCACATTGGATCTGCCCGGCGCCGCCACAGAGCCGCGGGAATATGAGTGGAAATCCCTCTCCTTCGCGCGAGAAGATCGTGCAGTCGGTGCGGCGCGGCCTGCACGAAGCGCTGGCGCAGCATCCGCAGGTGATATTGCTGGGCGAGGACATCGAATCACCCTATGGCGGCGCCTTCAAATGCACCGCGGGGCTTTCGGCCGAATTCCCCGGCCGCGTGCGCAACATGCCCATCAGCGAGGCGGCGATGGCCGGCCTGGGCAACGGTCTGGCGCTGGCGGGGATGAAGCCGATCGTCGAGATCATGTTTGGCGACTTTCTCGCGCTGGCGGCGGACCAGTGGATCAATCACGCCGCCAAATTTCGCTTCATGTTCAACGACCGGGTCACAGTGCCGCTGGTGTTGCGTACTCCGATGGGCGGGCGGCGCGGCTATGGGGCCACGCACAGCCAGAGCCTGGAGAAGCACTTTCTGGGCGTGCCAGGCACGCAGGTCCTTTGCCTGCATCATCGCTACAGCCCGGCCATGCTCTACCGCAAGTTGATGGATGGCATTGACCGGCCGACGCTGGTGGTTGAGAACAAGATGCTCTACGGCCAGACGTGCAGTGACGAAGCGCCGGCGGGGTTTTCGCTGAGCTTCAGCAACGAGGCATTCCCGACGGCTGCGGTTCGGCCGCAGATTCCGCCGGAGCTAACCGTCGTTGCGATCGGCGGGATGTCACTGGAGGCCGAGGCGGCGGTCCTGAGATTGTTTGAGGAGGAGGAGGTTGCGGCGGACCTGTTCCTGCCGACGCGGCTGTACCCCTTCGATGTGGACGTTCTGACGGAGAGCCTCCAGGCGACTCGGCGGCTGCTGGTGGTTGAGGAGGGCAGCGGCTTTGCCTCGCTGAGCAGCGAGATTGTGGCCAAGGTCGCGGAGAAACTGGCGCACTTGAATGTGGCGTGCCGGCGGGTAACGTGTGCAACGATGCCGATACCTGCCGCCAGGCCGCTCGAACAGTTGTGTCTGCCGGGTGCGGATGCGATCATTCTGGCAGCCAAGGAGGTCCTGCGTGAGCTTGTCAACTGACAACGTGGGTGAGCTTCGCGTTCCCCGCGAGACCGTGAACGACGACCTCGTCACGATCCAGCGGTGGACGCGCCGACCCGGGGAAAAGGTGCAGGCGGGGGACGTGGTGGCTATCCTGGAGACGTCCAAGGCCGCGTTGGAAATCGAGGCCGACCGCGATGGTTATGTCGAGGTGATTTTCCCCGAGAGCGCGGAAGTTCCGGTGGGCGAGCTGATCGGGCGGATTCTGCCGGCGCCGATCGAACCGAGCGAACAGAGCAAGCCGGCGGAGCCGCCGCCCGGAGACAACGGCGCGCCGCACGTGGCGATCTCGCTCAAGGCCCAGCGCCTGATGGACCAGCACAACGTCGATGCCGGCGTTTTCGCCGGCCGCGGGCTACGGCTGGTGCGCGAGTCCGACGTCATCAAATATTTGGAAGAACTGGTGGCCTCCGACCAGCCGCCCAAGCCCAGGCCCGCCAAGCAACAGCTCGCCGCCGCCGAGACCGAGGCCCAGCTTGCCGCGCGCATCCGACAGACCAAGTGGAAGAAACGCGGAATCCTCGGCGACATCAAGGCCAGCGCCAGCGAACGTGGCCGCGGCATTGTCTGGCTGATGTTCAACTACGTCTGGCGCAACTGGGTTCTCGGCCTGATGGCGCGCGTGGCGCCGCGAGGGATCATCAACACCATCCACCGCTGGCGCGGCGTGAAAGTCGGCGCCGACTGCTTCATCGACCCGTCCGCGGTGCTCGAGACGGCCTATCCCGAGCTGATCACCGTCGGTAACGACGTGCGCATCACCGTCAATTGCGTGATCATGACGCACATCAAGGCCAGCCAATACCTTCGCGATACCGGCATCATGCCCGCGACGTTCAGGCCCGTGAGACTCATGGACCACTGCTTCATCGGCGTGAACTCGACGATCATGCCCGGCGTGACCGTGGGCGAGGCGGCGGTCGTCGCATCGGGCTCCGTGGTGGTCGGCGACGTCCCGCCTTACACCATGGTCGCGGGAAACCCGGCCAGGGTCGTGAAGCGATTCCCCAGGCCGGATGCCAAGGAATGACCGCCATGCCCGATCAGCCGCCGCTGAACGCCTTCTGTGTCGATCTGGAAGAATGGTTTCACGTCTGCGGCGTCGAGACCGATTTCTCGGACCCGGCGCGGTGGGCCGATGCGCCCGTCCATGTGGTGAGCGACACCGAACGCCTCATGCGCCTCCTCGATGAAGCTCGCGTGCGAGGGACCTTTCTGACCCTTGGCTGGGCCGCCGAGCGCTACCCGCAGCTCATCAAGCGGCTGGCCGATGCCGGGCACGAAATCGGTTGCCACGGCCACTGGCACAAGCTCATCTACACGCAAACGCCCGAGGATTTCGAGCACGACATCGCCAAGTGCCTGAAGATCCTGCGCGATATCTCCGGCCAACCCGTGACGGCGTTTCGCGCTCCGGGCTTCTCCATGAAGCCCCAGTGCTTCTGGGCCTACCCCATCCTGCGCCGCCACGGTATCGACGTGGATGTCTTGATCGTGCCGGCCAAGCGCGACCACGGCGGCGTGGCGGGCTTCGTGCGCGATCCGTTCCTGCTGCACACCCATGAGGGCGACGTCCGGTGTTTTCCCGTATCCGTCATGCGCCTGCTCTGGCGGCACGATTCCCTTCTCCGGCGGCGGATATCTGCGGCTCTTCCCGCTCTGGCTGGTTAAGGCCGGCTATCGGCAGAACCACCGGCAGGGCCGCCCCGCGATGTCCTACATCCACCCGCGTGAGATCAACCCGGACCAGCCGCGGATGAATCTGCGCGGGTTCAAGCGATTCAAGTATTACGTGAATCTCGACAAGACCGAGGAGAAGCTCCGGCGGATTCTGAAGACGTTTAAGTTCACCACCATCGCCGGGGTCGTGCCGACGGTTCGGAACTGGCCCGAGTATGAGCTCTCCGATGCGGGCATTCTGCCTGCGAGCGAGTCGCGCAGAATCCCCGCGCACGCCTGATCCAGGGAGTCGATCTTGGCCCGTATCCAGCACAGGCCGACGATGCTCATCCTGACGCAGGTCTACCCGCCTGACCCCGGCGCTGTGGGCCAGCAGATGGCCGACGCGACCGCCGAAATGGTGCGGCGCGGATGGCGGGTGGTCGTGCTGACATCCGCGCGCGGCTACAACGACCCGGCCATCCGTTACAAGCCGCGTGAGGTGATGAACGGCGTCGAGATCATCCGGCTGCCGCTCTCATCCTTCGGCAAGAAGGGCCTGCTTCTGCGGGCGGCGGCCGCGGCCCTGTTCATGGTCCAGTGCATCCTGCGCGGGCTGACCATGGCCAGCCTCGACGCGCTGGTGGTAAGCACATCGCCGCCAATGTGCATCGTCGCCGCGCTGGTCATCCAGCTCTTCCGCTGGGTACCGCTGAAGTACTGGGTGATGGACATCAACCCCGACCAGCTCATCGCGCTGGGCAAGATCGCCCCCGATTCGCTGCCCGCGCGCCTGATGAACCGGCTCAACGCGATGGTGATGCGCGATGCTTCGCGCGTCATCGTTCTCGACCGCTTCATGCAAAGGACGATGCTGAGCAAGCTCAACGTGCGGGGCAAGATGGTCGTCATCCCGCCCTGGGCGCATGAAGAGCACATCGAGCCGGTGCCGCACGAGCAGAACCCCTTCCGCCATCGCCATGGCCTGGATGGGAAATTTGTGTTCATGTACAGCGGCAACCACGGCATCGCGCTCCCGCTGGAAACATTCCTCCGCGCGGCCGTGACTTTCAAGGACGATCCGCGCCTGGCGTTCGTCTTCATCGGCGACGGCGTGCGCAAAAAGGAAGTCGAGGCGACCATCCGCGATCACGGCATGCACAACATGCTCAGCCTTCCCTACCAGCCGCTGGCCGACCTGAAATACTCGCTCTCGGCGGCCGACGTTCACCTGGTCACCATCGACAACCGCATGATCGGCATCATCCACCCCTGCAAGATCTACGGCGCGATGGCGGTGGCCCGGCCGATCCTCTTCCTCGGCCCGCGGCCCTCCCACATCACCGACCTGCTGGATGCGCATGCGTTTGGCGTGCAGGTGGAGCATGGCGATGTCGAAGGGATGAAGGCTGTCATCCGGAGATTGTCGTCGATGGATTCTGGCGAGCTCACCAGGATGGGTGCGACCGCGCGACAGGTGATGCGCGAGAACCTGAGTCAGCGGTTGCTGTGCAACCGAGTGTGCGATGCACTGGAGTAGGGCGGGACTTTGGAGTGCTGAAACTTGTTTCAGCTTTGTCTTCGACACCCGCGGAAGATCGGCAAGCCGAAACAACTGAATCGCGAAGGCCCGCGACGTGTGCTATACTTACGTCTTGCCCTTCTGCTGCAGGAGGTGAAATGCCTGTTCTCGACTACGCCACCCCAGTCTCAAGGCGCTGCGGCTGGCCATGGTGGATAGCGGCCGTGGCTTCCGGGGCCGCGTCCGGTTGGGGCGTTGCCCAAGCGGCTTATGAGCCGCTGCTCCGTTTCCTGTCCCGTGGCTCGCAGCTTGTCGTGTACGAGGTGACCGAACCGTATCTGCAATTGTTGCAATTTACCACCGCATTCATGCTGTGCGGTGTGCTCGTTGCGGTAGGTGCCGTGGCGGCCGTTCATCTCGTCGGGCGGCACAATGGCGCGGTCTGGGCGGCGGCTCTCGCTGTCATATTCGTCATCGGCGCATTGCTCGGCCTGCTCTATGCTCGCTCCACCTGGAATCCGACGGAGGCGCTGTTATTACCCAAAGGCATTGGGGGCATGCCGCTAGAATCAGCGCCAATCCTCACGGCGCCGGTAGCGGGATCGATCGCAGTGCTTGTTGCACTCGGCGCCCTCGCTCTACGTCGTTTCAAGGCCGGGCAGCCCGCCGCATGACGGGGCGTCGCGTGAGCTACCGCGAACACCTGGGGGACCGCCAGTGAGAGCACTGGCAGCACAAATCACTTGCGCCCGTTCTCCTTGAAGAACCTCACGATCAACTCCGGCGCCTCGGCCGGGAACGTGTGCGTCCCGGGGTAGATCAGTGACACGAATGGCGTGCCCGTTTTCGATGGGTACAGCGTGCCCACCAGCGTGCCCGACTTGGCCCACTCCACGCCCTCGGCATCGCACGCATTGAGCCTGCGCACCGCCTGCATCATCCGGCTCTGAAACGCATACGACACGAGCTGGTCCTTCTCGCCGGCCACGTGTAAGGCGGGCTTGGGCTTGAGGTCGCGCAAGCCTCGGCCGAATACCGCGGCCGATGGCGCAACCGCCGCGAAGGTTTCGCCCCGCGCCGCCCACAGCAGGTACGTGAACGCGCCGCCGTTGGAGTGGCCGGTCACGAAGATGCGCTTCTCGTCGACCTTGTACTCCTTCTTCATCGATGCCAGCACCTCGTCGAAAAACTTCAGATCGCGGTCGCCCTGATCGCCGACGGCCTTCTGCCAGCCGGGCAGCTTGCCATCGGGATCGGTGATCGCGCCCGGCGTGGGCAGCCCCTGCATGTAAACGACCATCGCCTCGGGCCAGTGCTTGTGATAGGCGAACGTGCGCGCGGCATGCAGCATCGTGCCGCCGTGGCCGTGAAATGCGAACAGGAGCGGCGTATCGGTCTTCGTGGCGTCGGGCGGCGCATAGATCATCGCCTTGCGCACGGCGCCGTCGATCTTCCACTCCCTGTCCGCCAGCGCCGGTTCGGCGGCCAGGACGGGATAGCCACAGAGAACACAGAGGACACAGAGAGGAGAGAAGATGATCGAGGCACGCATTGCGAAGTCCGCCGTCTACCGCCGTCTCCGCGCCAGCATGAGCATCGCCGCGCCGATCATCAGCAGCGAGCCCGGCTCCGGTGTCGAGACGGCAAAGTAAGTCAGTTGGCTCGCGTCCCCGCTGATGACATGGGTGCTCGTGTCGATGCTCAGGTCCGGGCCTTCGATCGGCAGCCACTGCCCGTTGTAGGCCCACAGATGGAGGTCCGCCTCGTTCTTCCCCAGCGCGGCGGCCGCCACGCTGTCGTAGCGGATCGCCAGGCTCACGTCCGTCAGTGGCTGATCGCTGTTCCATACTCCGAGCATCACGTGGTCGCCCGCCAGCGGCGGAACGTCCGCGCGGTCGGGCGAGAGCAGCGTCAATTCCAGCGGCTGTATGGCCCCCTGCACGGCCGATACTCGAACGCTGTTGACAAGATCCAGCGTCGGATCAGCGGGATCCTCGCCCCACACTTGGGCGGGCACTGCGGCCGCCGGTGCCGTGCGCATCGCCAGGCTGCCGTGATTTTCCGCATACCAGCCGTTGGTGCCGCCCGTGGGATCGTTCTCGGTGCTGTTGCGGATCGCCCGGACCTGCGACAGATCCAGGGTCCGATCCGTGCCCCGGCCATCGGCCACGACCTGCCCGCTGTTGTCCAGCGTGCCGGTAATGGGTGGACGACCGTATCCTTGCAGCATATTGGCGCTGGTTGTCCACGTTGCCCCACCCACAGTTGCCGGGCGCACCGATGTCGCCAGCGCCCGATTCATCGCATCCACCAAGGGCGACGTCAAAGGCAGCGGGCTTGGCCGAGTCCCATTGGGCACCGGCGCCAAGACCAGGTTCTGCAGAGGCAGCGGCCCGACCGGCCGGGCCAGATTCGCCTGCGCCAGCGGAGTTGATAGGGAGCCGGCACCGAGACCCGCGCCCATCACCGAGGTCAGGAGCGATGCCTGTTTCGGGAACGAGTCATCGCTCGCCGAAGACAACGTCCACGAACCACCCCACGATGGCGTCGTCGCGTTCCTGGCCAGAGATAACGGTGCAACATAGACCAGATCGGGTGTGCGGATGAGAGTCGCCGACGCGATCGCGGAGGATGTGAGGTTGCTCGCGCTATTCAGCGAAAGCGGCAGCGATTGCAGGAACGCCGACTCGCCAACCGGCTTGAGGACCATCTGCGCCAAGTTCAGATTTTCCGGAATGGAATGCGGCGCGAACACAAGCGGCGACGCAGGCAGAATCAGCGCTGGATCGGGGACGGCTGAAACATGCGACTCCAGCTTCGGCACCGGCAGCGGCGAGGGCACATTGAGATGCTCGCGAATCTGCTCGACCGCGGGCAGTCTGATGAGCTTCGATGGATACACTCTCGCCACGACCTGGGCTCCCGCAGCCAGTGCGGTGCCTGCAATGAGCAGCAGCACGGCCACTTCCTTGCACTTGGCCAGCACCATGGCCCGGCCGGCCGTGCGCACCATGGACATCACATTCGCCGAGACCATTCCCACCGACATCACGCCATGCCCCGCCATGGCTGTGGCGGCGCAACTGGTGCTGGCCATCATGGAATTGGAAATAGCGCAGTGGACAGCACTTGCAACCGCCACGGCCAGCACGCCTCCGCCCAGCGCCAGCCCGCGCTCGGCCAGTCGGTTGCCAAGCATTTCACGAGCCCTGAAGAGCCTCACGCCCAACGTGCTGGGCTTGCACTTGAGTTCCCTGGCCATCTCGTCGCGGCTGAGCCCGCCGTAATAATGCAAGACCAGCGGCAAACGATACTTACTGGGCAACTGGTTCAGCTCTTCGCTGATGATTCTGCGCGTTTCCTGGTCGTGGGCATACTGTGAGCTCTCGGGGGCAAAGCCTTTCCCATAAGCATCAAAGTGTCGTTCTTCGCGCGCCGTGCGCCGCTTCTGGCTCTTTCGCAGGTCCAGAGCAAGGCGGAAAGCCACTTGCTGCAGCCAGGGGCCGACGCACTTAATCTCTTTACGCGTCTTGCTTTGCACCGCCAATGTGAGGAAGACCGCCTGCGTGGCGTCTTCGGCGTCGTGGGCGTTGTGGGTGACTTGGTAACAGGTGTGGAAAACCATCCCCGCATATCGGCGCACAATCTCCTCGAACGGCGCCTGCCGGCCCGTTTCAAGGAATTCCGACAATAGTTCCTGCGCACTTTAACCGCGCTAAGCTCACCGTGCCCCATGTTCCTCCACGAATACTATAACACAGACGGTGTCAACTGGGGGTATGTTCCGGCCGAGTTCGATTTTTTCCTTGCTTTCGCTTGTTAAGTAAGAGTACGGATTCCAGCGGATTTGACGAACGCTGCCGGGGCGCTGCTCTAGGGCGCATGGCCGTTCGAGGCAAGGTCGTCGTGGCGATGAGCGGCGGAGTTGACAGCTCCGTGGCCGCCGCGCTGCTCCTGCGCCAGGGCTACGAGGTGATCGGCGTGTTCATGCGCCTGGGCACCCCGCCAAACGCCGAGGAGTCGTGTGATACAGGCAACCATCACGGATGCTGCTCGGTTCTCGACGCCGCCGATGCCCGCCGCGTGGCCGGCGTGCTGGGCATCCCGTTGTATGTGCTGAATTTCCACGAGGATTTTGGCCGGATCATCGACTACTTCGTCGCCGAGTACAACCGGGGCCGCACGCCCAACCCTTGCGTGCGCTGCAACGACTGGCTGAAGTTCGGCAAGCTGGCCAGCTACGCCGAAGCGGTCGGCGCGGATTACATCGCCACCGGCCACTACGCCCGGATCGGCGTCGATGCCGCCACGAGCCAGCCCGCGATCCTCCGCTCGCTCGATCATCGCAAGGACCAGAGCTACGTGCTCTTCGGCATCCGCCGGCCGATGCTCCAACGCATGCTCCTGCCCATCGGCGACTACGAAAAGCCGGCCGTGCGCGCGCTGGCCGAGGAACTGAAGCTGCCCGTCTACGACAAGCCCGACTCGCAGGAGATCTGCTTCGTGCCGGATCAGGACTATGCCGCAACAGTGCAGCGCATCTCACCGGATTCGTTCGCCGGCGGCGACGTGGTCGATACGGCCGGCCGGGTCGTCGGGCGACACGAGGGCCATCAGCATTTCACCATCGGCCAGCGCAAGGGCCTTGGCATCGCGATGGGCCACCCGATGTACGTCGTCGATATCGATGCGCATCGCAACCGCGTTGTGCTCGGCGAGCGGGACGAACTGCTCAAGCGAACGCTCGTGGCGCGGCAGGTCAACTGGCACGGCAACCGCGTGCTGGCGGCCGGCACGATGCGGTGTAGCGCTAAGATCCGCTACAACCATCTCCCCCAGCAGGCCACCGTAAGCATCACGGCCGACGATGAGTTCACGCTGCGGTTCGACGAGCCGCAACTGGCGATCACGCCGGGCCAGGCGGCCGTCGTCTATGACGGCGATGCGATGCTCGGCGGCGGCTGGATCGAGAGCGCGTCGTAGCACAGGCGTCCCGCCTGTGGCCGGCAATGACGCAGGCTGGAAGCGACGGAAGCCCGTGCCACGAACCGACCCTTTGACAGCCGCGCCGATGCAAACCATCATGTTCGCATGCGGCTCATGAGAAACCTCTTCGCATGCATCCTCACGTTCATCATATCATCAGTATTCGCTCAGCCGACAACCCGCCCATTACCCGGCCATCCCGGCAACGTCTTCCTCTCCGGCGAGGATGTCGTCGTTCCTCTTCCTGCCGGCGACGGCACAGGCTGGGAGGCAATCGACTACGATGGCAAATCCGTGGGAAATGGCCAGTCGACCGATGGCAGCGCCGCGCTTGGGAAACTTCCCGTCGGCTACTACGAACTTCGCCGCAAGGGCGCGACGACGCGCGCTATGGCCGCCGTGCTCGCGCCGCTGACGGCGCCGACGCCGCCCACCTCACCCATCGGCGTGGACGTCGCGATGGCGTGGTTCTACAAGGCGCCGCAGATGCCGGCCGTCGCCAGCCTGTGCAAACTGGCCGGCACGAACCACGTGCGCGATCGGTTGAGTTGGGGCGAGGTCGAGCCGAAGAAGGACCATTTCGCGCCGCTCACAACCCGCTACGATGCATCCGCCGCCGCGCAATCTTCGGCCGGCCTGCGCGTGCTCCAGGTGAATCACAGCTCGGCCGGCTGGGCCAATCCCGATCACAAGCGATTCCCGCCCGACTTGCGCGACGCCTATCGCTTCCATCGCGAGATGGCCAGGCGTTGGAAGGGCCATGTGCTGGCATTCGAGCCTTGGAACGAGGCCGACATCGACATGTTCGGCGGGCACACCGGCGCCGAGATGGCATCGCTGCAGAAGGCGAGCTACCTGGGGCTGAAGGCCGACAACCCCGACGTGATCGCGTGTCTGAATGTATTCGCCATCAACCGGCCGGCGACGCTGGACGACCTCGACGCCAACGAAGCATGGCCGTATTTCGACACCTGCAACCTGCACCACTACATCAATGCCGATCAATATCCCGGCTGGTACGGCTCGTTCCGGCGGATCTGCGCCGGCCGGCCGATGTGGGTGAGCGAATTCTCGATGCCGGTGAAGTGGTCGGGTGACAAGGACTTGGCGGAGCCAACGGACGAGGATTTGCGCGTGCAGGCGCAGCGGGTGCCGATGGTGTTCGCCGCTTCGCTGCACGAAGGCCCGCAGGCGTGCTTCTATTTCCTGCTGCCGCACTACATCGAGGGCCAGACGCAGTTCGGCGTCATCCACAAGGACCTGACGCCCCGGCCGGCCTATCTGGCGCTCGCGGCTGTGGGGCGGCTGCTGGCGGATGCAAGACCGGTGGGGAGACTGAAGAGCGATGATGTCAAATCGCCGCTGCATGCATTCGTCTTCTGCGCCCGGCCGGATGGAATCGAGCGCGATGTGCTCGTGGCCTGGAGCAATGGGGCGGAGCAGGCGATTACGTTGCCCGGTGCGCCTTTGGCCGCGTACGACCACCTCGGGCGATTGATTGATGGCGCGGCGGCGATGACGATCACGAAGCGGCCGACCTACGCGCTTCTCCCGTCTGGATCGTCCTGGAACATCGATCCCGCGCCCACGATGCCGCCGATGAAGGAAGGCAAGCCATCGCCGATCGTGCTCCAAGCGGTGCTGCCAAAGACCAAAACCGATGTGAACAAGTCGGCCTACCGGATCACCGGCAAGGAGACGATCCCGGTTTTCGCCTACAACTTCTCGGAGCAACCGGCCAAGGGAACCATCCGCGTCCAGTGTTCCACGGGATGGAAGGCGGAGCTGCCCGGCGAAATCGAGATGGCAGGCGGCGAGAGGAAAGAGCTGGCCCTGAGCGTCGAGCCGTCGGGCGCAGGAGTTGCGGCGATCCACATTGATGGCGATTTCGGTGCCATGGGGAAAGCGGTTCTATCGCTTCGCGTCGAGGCGGGGAAATGACGGGTTCACAGCGCAGGCCTCAGCCAAGGCGTGCCGCAGCGCACGCAGCCCGGAAAATGGACGCACTCTGTCGCGGGGTGGCTTCAGACAAGACGACATTTCCGGCAGGGGGCATGAGTGCATTTGTCGGGCTCTGAAAAGCCGCTCAAGCGCTGAGGGCCTTTACGCTGATGCGGTCCAGCCGGTAGCCTTTGGCCTCCAGCGCCTTCCTCACCACCGCGAACCGCTGCTCGCTTGGCATGGGTCTAGTATAGCACAGCGTATACATCAGTCAAGGAGAGCTCAGAACCCCAGACCCGACCGCCGCCCCTGCGCGCTGGCCGCATTCGCCATCGGCGCAACAAAGAACCACCGCCACGCATCCCATGCCCGGTTGTCTCACGATTTATCTCCGAATCACGCGATCACCATAGCCGAATGTCGCGGCGCGCGCCGCAACTCCGCGGCACATCCCTATCAGTCCTTCACCTCCACCCACGTGCTGTCCGGGCTGTACTCCGTCATCGCCTTGACCAGTTCGCGGGTATTTTCGCCGAGGTTCTTCTGGCAGACCTTGCCAGCCTGGTTGACGATGAAAGTCATAACCCCCGAAGAGCCCCAGGAACTCGGGCTGGCGACCACGGCAAAGCCCTTGGTCATCCGGCCCTCGACGATGTAGCTCATCCGGCCGCCGGGCGCAGCGTCGCCCTGGGCGGTGAGGATATGGAAGTAATAGCCGTGGTACGGCCGGAGCTTGCCGGGGATGCGGGGCTCCTTGATATAGCCTTCCTCGCGCGCCGCCGCCACCAAGGGACCCATCGGGCTGAGTTCCTCGCCCGCGGCCGCAGGCCAGTAGAGACCATCCTTCTTGCCCTCGGTGCTCATGAAATGCTGGGCGTACTGGCTGATGCCGTCGCCACTCCGATCCTTGCTGGCGTATTCCTTCTGCGCCAGGACATGGGCCCGGCAGACGGCGATGGCGCCCAGCTCATTCTCGCCGATGCGGCGGTTGAGCAGTTCCTGTTTGCCGGCGGCGGTGTCGAAGAACCACTGGCTCCCGCTTTTCACGACGGGGATGGGGAAGGGCCAGTTCTCCTGGCCCATGTGCAGCACCGCCTTGTCGGGGCTCTGGCGGTCGACAAGCAGGTATTCCGACATGTGCTTCCCGAAGGCCTCCATGTCGGCGTTTTCCTCGACGCGATCGCCCGTCAGGACAAACTGTTTGCCCTCGGGCCCGAAGATGGCGATGAGCAGGCGGCGATCCCTCGTCAGCATGGCATCCTTGAGCACGCCGGCGGCTTCCTCCGGTGAAGCGAATAGCTTCTGCCCCAACTCGGGCACGCCGGGTTTTTCCTGCGACAAACGCACGTCGCCTTCGCTGTCCGGCTGGCCGGCACATCCGGCCAGGGCCATCAGGCTGATCACGGTCACGGCCACTAATACATGATTGCGAAGAGTGCAGATATTCATGGCGGTCTCCTGAAGCAGTTCTACCGGTCAAGTTCCAGAAGAATCATCTCAGTCGTTTCGGCGGATCAGCGCCGATCGGGAGGCTTGGGCGTATGGGGCTCGGGCATTGCATTGCGGCTGGCCACGCCACGGCTGGCAGATTGGGCGGCAGCGTCGGACTTCTGGTAGCCGACCACGGCGCCGCCGCGGACCGGTGCGCTCGACCGGGCCGCGGGCGAAGGCGGCACGGGATGGGTGATGGTCTTCGGTTGCGGAGTGACGCGGGGCGCGGGATGGACGTCAGGCCGAACGGCGGGGCCGACCGCGGGGTGTGGTGTCGGGCGCAGGCCGGCGGTTTCCAGGCTTTGCCTGCCGCGATCGCTTTCCTTGGAGACGATGGTCCCGCCATGAGTGGGCAGGGCGACTTTTCTCGGGGAATCGTCCGCGGGGTGGGAAACGTAACCGGTTCCGGAGCGGACGTTGGGCGCACGATCGGCCGAGGACCTCACCGGCCGGGGCACGGGCCTGCGAGCGTCGCGCTGCCACGGTCCAGGCTGCACGTTCCTGAGGCTGGTGTCTCGGATATTGGTCACGCGCGTCGAGACCCCTGGCCGGACGTCGATGTAGCGGTGCGTTCCGGGATTCCACCAGGGGCGTTCCCGGCCCCACGTGCCGATGTAGATGGAGCGATCGTGCCAATCACAGTCGTGGTGCAGCCACGGGCCCACCCGGATGGCGACGCCGAAGGTGATCAACGGCGTGAAGACGGCACCGACGGAATAGCGGCGCACAAACACGAGCCGCGGGTCGTATATGGGTACATAGATGAAGTCGGGGTTGGCCGGAATGATGGCAATAATGTCCCCCTGCACCTCGATGCGCTGCTGGTCGTTGGTGATGAGATTACCCGCCGCGTTGGCCTCGGCGCGGAGTATCTGGACGGCCGACATGACGTTGCTCTGCTGATTCACGAACGCGTCGCCGAGATTGTTCATCCAATCGACGTTGTTCGCCATGTAATTGAGGGTGCCCGGGTAGCGGGCAACGCCCTGGACGCTGAGATCCCAGTTCTGGTCGTCGATGCCCTGGGGATTGTTCCCCGCGGCCAGCCACTGCGCGGCCGCGACGACGTTGTCGGGGTAGGTACAGGCGACCAAGAGTTGGGCGAGGATGGCGTCGGGGTAGAGCGCCACGGGAGCCGCGAGTTGCTGGAGCTGCTCCATGGTCCGCGGAACGTACGTGCCCTGGTCAGGCGCAACCGGTTGGGCGAGAACAGGTTTGACGAGCACGAGGCCTGATGCGGCGAACGCAACTGCAAGAACGACCACGATCGGGCATTTCAGTCGATTCATAGCTTGGCCTCGCTTTCGGCTGAGAGATGACGAGACACAGGCTGAGTATCATATCACAACACGGGCGATCAAGGAACATCTTTCAGCGAAGCAGCAGGGCTGAGGGCACTGGCGGCACACCAGACTCTTTACCGCCGGCCAACCGGGCTATACCTTACCCGCATGCATAGCCTGACACTCAGCGTCCTCGTCGCGTCGCTGCTTGGGATCGTCGCATCGGTCATGGCCGACGATCCGTGGATCGTCCTGGAAGGCAAGGAAGGCCCCGGCAAGGGCAAGCACGTCGTGCTCATCGCCGGCGATGATGAATATCGCTCCGAGGAACTCATCCCGCAGATGGCGAAAATCCTCGCCACGCACCACGGCTTCAAGTGTACGGTGCTATTCGCCATCAACCCCGCCACCGGCGAGATCGACCCGGCGACCCAGGACAACATTCCCGGCCTCGATGCGCTCAAGTCGGCCGACCTGCTGGTGATGTTCCTGCGCTTCCGCGACCTGCCCGATGACCAGATGAAGCTGATCATGGACTACGCCAACAGCGGCAAGCCCATGATCGGCCTGCGCACCAACACGCATCCGTTCAACTTCGACAAGCACAAGAGCGGCCCTTACGGCAAGTGGAGCTACAACTCGCGCGACCCCAAGGGCGGCTTCGGCCGGCAGGTCTTCGGCGAGACATGGGTCAACCACTATGGTGCCCATCAGAAGGAGAGCACGCGCGGCGTGATCGCCGACGGCGCCAAGGACAGTCCCATCGTCCGCGGCTGCGAGGACATCTGGGGACCTTCGGATGTCTACACACTCACCACGCTGGAAGGCGACTGCAAGCCGATCATCATGGGCGAGGTGCTCGTCGGCATGAACCCCACCGACGCCGTGAACACGGCCAAGAAGCCGCTGCCCGTCGCATGGACGAAGACCTGGACTGGCAGCGAAGGCAAGCCCGCTCGCATCTTCACCACCACCATGGGCCACAGCGGCGATTTTCTGAGCGACGGCTTCCGCCGGCTGATGGTCAATGCTTGCTACTGGTGCATGGGGATGGAGGACCAGATTCCGGCGAAAGCCAAGGTTGACATCGTGGGCAAATATGAGCCAACGCCGATCGGCGGCGGCAAGCACAAGAAGGGCGTCAAGCCGCAGGACATCAAGGACTGAACGCCGCCTACTGGCATATAGTTATGGTTGCTGGTGCCATAGAATGGCCTGAGTGGTAGTCGTGGGAACTCGACGTGGGTTCTCCCCATCTGGCCAAGCGCATGAAGGACAGGCAGTTCGGTGAGACAGACCTCCGCGAGATGATGGAGAGCGCCACCGGGTTCCACCCGGACTACGAACCCGGCCGCTGGGTCGTCGAGACTCGCTGGCGCGACGATGCGTGGGAAGTTATTGTCGAGCCGCTTCCGGACGAGCAACTGCTAATGGCAATAACGGCATACAAAGTGGAGCCAGAGGTGTCTCTATGAAGCGATCCTATCTTGAGATCACATTCCGCCACGGCAGACCTCTCGCGGCCTACCTTTATCTGCCGCGCAGGCCGGGCGATTTCAGCGCTCGCACCGTAAAGTGTGACGGCGGCATGATCGTGGATTATGCGGCAGACGGCCGCCCGATTGGCATTGAGATTACTTCTCCGCGCAGCGCATCGTTAGAAACGATCAATCAAATCCTCTCGAGCGTGGACGAGCCGGCGCAGGCATCCGATCTCGCGCCTTTGGGGTTCACCGCATAAGTGCCCACGAAACAGGGATCGCGATCACACCTTCTCCGGCACCACATACGGTGCGCGATACTCGCGCCCAATGAGCTTGTTGGCCGCCTCCGCCATCGGCCCGGTGAACCGCTCGATCGAGCTGTCCATCTCCAGCGCCGCTCCGAGAGCCAGCGGCTTCTTGAGCAGGTCAACTTCATTGGCCGCGAGGTGCTGCTTCATCCGCTCCAAACTGTCCAGCACCGCGGTATTGCCCTTGAACGTCTCGGCGATCTCCTCCACCGGCTTCTGCGCCGACGCGATAGGAGATGTTGGCCATGTGGCACAGCGCGCTGGACAGGTGCCCCTGCTCGATGTCGGCATGCTGATCGGAGACCTTCCGGCTGCGCATGGCATCGACAAAGTTCTTCTGATGGTCGCCCGCGCCATCCTGCACGAACTGCTTGATCTTCTTGTCATCTTTGTCGTAGACCCAGCCGCCGCTGCCGCCGCCGGCGTAATAGCCGCCCTCGCACTGGAAGACGACGCCGATGCGGATGCCCCGGTAGTGGTCCATCACCGTGTCCTTCGTCTTACGCGGCAGCCCGCGCACCTCGTTGATAATCGGGACCGGCCGGTAATCGTAGAATGAGAGCTGCGTATTGGGCGTTTCGCCGTCGTTGTCGTAGCCGACGCGCCCGCCCACGCTGATGACACGCGGCGCGAGGTTGGTCTGGCCAATCGCCCAGCGGCACATGTTGACCTCGTGGATGCTCTGATTTCCCAGGTCGCCATTGCCGGTGGGCCAGACCCAGTGCCAATCGTAGTGCAGGTTCTTGCGCATCAGCGGCCCTTTGGCGCCGGCCCGCACCACAGGTCGTAGTCGATCCACTCGGGGATGGGCGTCGGCTGCGTCACCTTGCCAATAGTCTCGCGCCGCTTGTAGCAGAAGCTGCGCGCGCAGATCAGCTTGCCGACCTCCCCGGAGCGGATGAACTCGATGGCCCGCCCCAAGCCCTTGTCCGAGCGCGACTGCGTGCCGGCCTGCACAATCCGGTTGTACTTGCGCGCCGCTTCGACGGCCTTGCGGCCTTCCCAGATATTGTGCGAGACCGGTTTCTCGACGTAGACATCCTTGCCAGCCTGGCACGCCCAGATGGTGGCCAGAACGTGCCAGTGATTGGGCGTGGCGACGACAACGCCATCGACGCCCTTGTCCTCGATGAGCTTGCGGATGTCCGTGTACTTCGTGACATCCTGCTTCATGTTCTTCGCCTGCTGGTCCAGCACGCGCTGGTCGGGATCGCACAGCGCGACGATGCGCACGCCCGGCACGGCCCCGCATTCCTTGATGTGGTTGCTGCCGCGACCGCGAACGCCGACAACGGCCAGGCGCACATCGTCGTTGGCGCCGAAAACGGAGCGGTTGACCATCAGCGTGGCGGCCGCCGCGGCCGAAGAAGCCAGAAAGCCCCTGCGCGAGATTCGAATCATGTTCATCTCCTCATTCTTTGAATGCTCCTGATTATACCGGAAAGTGCTGCGAAGTGTTGCAGGCACTGCGACCTGGCAAGTGGCACGAGCGGCCCCCGCCGTGCGAAGAAGATCGCGGCCGGGGCGGCACGCTCCACCGTGGCACGAGCGGCCCCCGCCGTGCGAAGAAGATCGCGGCCGAGGGCGGCTCGCTCCACCGTGGCACGAGCGGCCCCCGCCGTGCAGAAGATCGCGGCCGGGGCGGCACACTCCACCGTGGCACGAGCGGCCCCCGCCGTGCAGAAGATCGCGGCCGGGGCGGCACGCTCCACCGTGGCACGAGCGGCCCCCGCCGTGCGGAAGATCGCGGCCGAGGCGGCACGCTCCACCGTGGCACGAGCGGCCCCCGCCGTGCGAAGAAGATCGCGGCCGGGGCGGCACGCTCCACCGTGGCACGAGCGGCCCCCGCCGTGCGGAAGATCGCGGCCGAGGGCGGCTCGCTCCGCCGTGGCACGTGCGGCCCCCGCCGTGCGGAAGATCGCGGCCGGGGCGGCACACTCCACCGTGGCACGTGCGGCCCCCGCCGTGCGGAAGATCGCGGCCGGGGCGGCACACTCCACCGTGGCACGTGCGGCCCCCGCCGTGCGGAAGATCGCGGCCGAGGCGGCACGCTCCACCGTGGCACGAGCGGCCCCCGCCGTGCGGAAGATCGCGGCCGAGGGCGGCTCGCTCCGCCGTGGCACGTGCGGCCCCCGCCGTGCGGAAGATCGCGGCCGGGGCGGCACGCTCCACCGTGGCACGAGCGGCCCCCGCCGTGCAGAAGATCGCGGCCGGGGCGGCACACTCCACCGTGGCACGTGCGGCCCCCGCCGTGCGGAAGATCGCGGCCGAGGCGGCACACTCCACCGTGGCACGTGCGGCCCCCGCCGTGCGGAAGATCGCGGCCGAGGCGGCACGCTCCACCGTGGCACGAGCGGCCCCTGCCGTGCGAAGAAGATCGCGGCCGAGGCGGCACACTCCACAACGGCGTTGCACGGGACTGGTACTGCAAGGTTAGACGTGGTTTAATCTCCAACGGTCTCAAGCAGGATTACTGGGCATGCGCAAGAAAATCACCGGACTTGTCACATGGATCACGTTGTCTCTGGGCGCAGCGGCGCTGGTCGGCTTGCATGGCGTATCCGCGCAGAACGCCGCGCCGGCCGCGGCGGCAGCCCGGCCAACCTATCACTCGCCTTACGACGTGCTGTTTTCCCCCGATGGCAAGACCATCGCGGTGTCCGACCGCACGGCCGGGGCGGTTGCCCTGATCGACAAGGCCAGCGGCAAGGTGCGAGCCAGCGCGCCGCTGACCAAGCCCGGCGGCCTGGCGTGGTCGGCGGATTCGGCAAGCGTCTTCGCCGTTGACTACCAGAATGCCTGCGTCGCGCAGATCTCCGCGGCCGACGCCAAGATCGCCCGCAAGATGCCCGTCGGCTTCTATCCCACCGGCGTCGCCGTGGCCAACAAGAAGCAGGTTCTCCTCGTCGCCAACGGCCCGATGAACGATGTCTCGCTGATCGACCTGACCAGCGGCAAGGAGAAGAAGCGCGTGCCGGTCGTGCGCGAGCCGTTCTATATCGCGGTTGCGCCCGATGAATCCATGGCGGTAGTAAGCAACCTGATCCCGGCCGGCGCGGCTTCCGAGCCAACGATCACCGCCGCCGTGAGCATCATCGACATCGACAAGATGGAGTGCGCGGCCAACATCCCGCTTCCGCCCAACACCGCGAGCATTCGCTACACGGCCGTCTCCCCCGATGGCAAGTGGGCGTATGCCGTCCACACGGTCGGCCGGACAACACTGCCCGCGACGCAGCTCGAGCGCGGCTGGGTCAACACCAACGCCCTGAGCATCATTGATCTCAAGGCGCGCAAGCTCTTCGCGACTCTTCTGCTGGACAATCTCGCGGAAGGCGCGGCCGATCCCTGGGGCATGGCGCTCTCCAAGGACGGCAACACGATGTGGATCACGCTGGCGGGCATACACCACCTGGCCAAGGTTGACGTTGTCGGCCTGCTGCGAAACCTCGGCGCTGATGCCACCCCGCCGGCGACACAGCCGGCGCCCGACAAACAGCCCAAGAAAGTCTATTCCCAGGCGACAATCTGGCAGGAGATCAAGGCCGATCCGAGCAAACGCGCGGATCTGGTGAACGACCTCTCCGCTCTATACGTAGCCAATCTCATGACGCGCACCCCACTGCCGGGCAAAGCTCCGCGCGGGATCAGCCTGAGCCCCGACGGCACGACGCTGGCCATCGGCATGTACTACACCGGCAATGTCTTGCTGGTCGATCCGGCCGAGTGCAAGGTCACGGCGACGATCTCGCTGGGCAATCAGCCCGAGGCCGACGACACGCGCAATGGCGAGCGCATCTTCCACGATGCGACCTACAGCTTCCAGCACTGGCTGAGCTGCGCTACGTGCCACCCCAACGAGGGCCGGGTCGATGGGATGAACTGGGACCTGCCCAACGACGGCATCGGCAACCCGAAGAACGCCAAGTCGCTGCTGTACGCGGATCGCACCCCGCCGATGATGTGGCTGGGCGTGCGCGACACCATGGAGACGGCCGCCATGGCGGGCTTCCGCTTCGCCGCGTATCAGCCGGCGCAGGAGGATGCCAAGTGCGTGCAGGCCTACATCCGCTCGCTGACGGAAGAGAAGAGCCCGTACCTGGTGAATGGCCAGCTTTCCGAAAAGGCCAAGCGCGGCAAGGTGATTTTCGAGGACCAGGCGACCGCCTGCGCCCATTGCCACAAGGGCGCGTTGTTGACCAACGGCGAGCGCCTCAACGTCGGCACGCAGGGACCCCTGGACCACAAGGGCGAGGATTCGTTTGTAACGCCGCCGCTGGTCGAGCTCTGGCGCTCTGCGCCGTACATGCACGATGGCCGGGCCGCCACGCTGCAGGAGATCTTCACGAAATTCAATCCCAAGGACGAACACGGCAAGACCAAGCACCTGACCAGGGAACAGATCGACGACCTGGTGGAGTATCTGCTTTCGCTGTGATGTAGATTAACCACGAACACACGAGGTCACGAAGACGTTTCTGGTGATCGTCAGTTGTCCGTGGTCCGTTGTCCGTTGTCCGTGGATGGGTCAATGGTCCGCTGGTCAGTTGTGAAAACTCGACGACGCAGACTGCAACGGTGGACCTACTGACTAGGGGACCACGGACCCAACTACTGACCATGGACAACTGACCACTGACAAAGGTTCTTCGTGGTGAGTAGTTTCGGCAAAGGGCAAACATGCGCGGGATCGGCAAATTCCATCTTGGTTTCTCTCTGCGCCGGCCTGCTGCTGGCACTGGCAACTTGCTGCGCCGCAGCCGCGCCCACGACCCAGCCGTTGGACATCCGGCCGAATCCCAAGTCCCAATGGGATGCGCAACTGGCGGATGTGAAGAAGGTGCTGAACTCGGCCGCGAGCACGCTCTGGGTCTATTTCCCCGACAAGAAGCTCGCGCCCGTCCTGGTCGAGCCGCAGGGTGGCCCGATCGTGTTGTATCGCCGCGGCCCCAACGGCGAGTTCAACGTCCGCCTCGCCACCGGCAAGACCTTCTGGTTGCAGTATTCCTATCAGTTCGCGCACGAGTTCTGTCACATCCTCTGCGGCACCGTCGAGGATGAGCCTTCCAACAAATGGTTCGAGGAATCGCTCTGCGAGATGGCGTCGATCTTCGCGCTGAGGAAGATGTCCGAGACGTGGCAGACCAGCCCCCCCTACCCCAACTGGAGCAGCTATTCCAAGGCGCTGCGCGACTACGCGGCCGATCGCATCGCCAAGGGCCAGCTTCCCGAACGCATGACGCTCGCGCGCTGGTATCTCGAGAACGAGAAGGACCTGCGCAAAGACCCGTGCCTGCGCGAAAAGAACACCATCGTCGCCGTCGCCCTCCTGCCGCTCTTCGAGGAGCAGCCCGAGCAATGGGCCGCCGTCGCCACGCTTAACACGTCGGCCACGCAGCGCCAGCGCACGTTCAGGCAATACCTCTCCGACTGGCTGGCCGCCTCGCCCGAAAGACACCGCCCTTTCATCCGCCGCATCGCCGAGAAATTCGCAATCACGCTTCGCTGAACCTTCCTTCTGAAGCGGAAGCGTCAGCGCCCGCCCTTCTCCCTGCGCCGCAGTCGCGCCGCCCGCCCGGCCTTGTCATTGCCCGTTGCCCGCCGCACAACTGACCAGTGACAACTGACCAACGACCGACCACGGACAACTGACCATGCGGTGTATAATCTTGTCATGCCTCTCAATGACCAGATCTCCGACGTCTTCGCCCGCATCGCCAACCTGATGGACATCCGCGGCGAAAACACCTTCCGCGTGCTCGCCTTCCGCAAGGTCAGCCGCATTCTCAAGGACACGCCCCTTGACCTCAGGAAATGCGCCCAAGAGAACACGCTCCAGGAGATCGAAGGCATCGGCGAACACAGCGCCCGCATCATCGAGGAATGCGTAAACACCGGCCACAGCACCGACCTCGAAACCATCGAGCAGAGCGTGCCGCCCGGTCTGCTCCCGCTGCTGGACGTCGAGGGCCTCGGGCCAAAGACCATCTCGCTCTTCTGGACCCAGCGCCACATCACCAACGCCGATCAACTCATGACGGCCATCGACGACGGCTCGCTGCTCGACCTCAAGGGCATCGGCGAGAAGAAGCTGGCCGGCATCCGCCACGGCCTGCTCAACCGCGCCAAGGCCGGCGGCCGGCGCGGCATCGGCGAAGTCCTCCCCGTCGCCCAGGAACTCGTCGCGCGACTGCGCGAGCTTCCGCAAGTCACGCGCGCCGAGATCGCCGGCAGCCTCCGCCGTATGCGCGAGACCATCGGCGATGTCGACCTGCTCTGCTGCGTCAAGGATGAATCGGCCGCGGCCGCCGTTATCGAAGCCTTCACCAAATTTCCGGGCGAGCGCGTCCTCGGCCACGGCCCCACCAAGGCCAGCATTGTCACCGGCTCGGGCCTGCAGGTCGATCTGCGTGTCCTGACGGCCGACCACTTCGGCGCTGCCCTGATGTACTTCACCGGCTCGAAGGACCACAACGTCCGCATCCGCGGCCTGGCGCAGAAGAAAGGCATGACCCTCAACGAATGGGGCCTCTACAAACTCGACAACTACGAAAAATCACCCAAGAAAACCAGCGAAGCCCCGCCCATCAAGCCCCTCGCCAGCCGCACCGAAGAAGAAATCTACGAAAAACTCGGCCTGCCCTTCATCGACCCCGAAATGCGCGAAGACCGCGGCGAGGTCGATGCAGCCCTGGGCGGCAAACTCCCGAAGATCATCACCCGCGCCGACCTGCGCGGCGATCTCCACGCTCACACCACCGCGTCCGATGGCAAGGCCAGCATCGAGGAAATGGCCGAAGCGGCCAAAGCGCTCGGCTACGAATTTCTCGCCATCACAGACCACTCCAGGAGCCAGGTCATCGCCAACGGCCTGGATGTCAAGCGCCTCCTCAAGCACGTCGAGCAGATTCACAAGATCTCCGACAAGCTCAAAGGTATCACTCTCCTGGCCGGCAGCGAGGTCGACATCATGGCCGACGGCCGCCTCGACTATGAGGATGATGTCCTCAAGGAACTCGACATCGTCATCGCCAGCCCCCATTTCGCGCTCAAGCAGGACGAACGCAAGGCCACCGACCGCCTTCTTCGCGCCATCGAGAACCGCTACGTCCACGTGATCGGCCACCCCACCGGCCGGCTGATCAACGGCCGCGAGGGCCTGCCGCTGGATTTCGCCACCCTGCTGCAATCCGCGGCCAAGTGCGGCACGGCGATGGAAATCAACTCCGGCTATCCGCGGCTCGACCTCGACGAACTCCATTCTCGCAGCGCCATTGATGCAGGCGTAATGCTCTCCATCAACACCGATGCTCATAGCACAGACGAGCTGTCGCAGATGACCTTCGGCCTCGGCGTCGCCCGCCGCGCCTGGGCGACAGCGGGGAACGTCATCAACTGCCTGACGCTGGCGGAATTGCGGAAGTTCCTGTCACGAAAGAGATGAATCCGCATCAGTGTCTTTCCACCAGTTCCTCCCACGTCAGCCCGATATCCTTGGCGATCTGCCTTAAGAGAATAGGTGAGATATCCCGGCCCGCATGGCATGGCACCGTTGTCGCCCTCCCATCGGCATGCCGAAACTGCCGATGCGACCCCTTCTGCCGGACCTCCACGAATCCAAGGTCCATCAGAAGCCCGATCACCTCACGCGGTTTCAGGATCGGCGGCCTGGGCATGTTCAATCCACGTGAATCGTCTGCGTTCCCACAAAGCTCTCCTCCGGCTTGGTAAGATCATCCTCCAACAGCATGGAAATGACCTCGCCAAGGTTGTCACGAAGCTCATCCAGCGTAGCCCCCTGCGAATGAGCGCCCGCAAATCCTGGAACATATCCCACGTACAAACCAGTTTCAGCATCCCGTTCCACTACGGCCGTGAAACTTCGCATGATATATCCTCTTCGTTGACCAACTGCCCATTCTACCGCATTCAACCAGCCCGGCAAAGATTCCAGGGCGCCCTATCTGCTCGACATGATCCATCGCGCCGGTGCTCGCACAAACCCCCGTACACGCGGCCAGCGGTAATGATCCCCGCCCGCGCTGGCCACCCGCAGCACCGTGAAATCCAGCGCGCGCTGCACATAGTCCGCCGTCGTGCCATCGTGATGATGCACGCCCAGGTCGATCGCGTACGTCCTCGGCAACAGGACCGTGTCGATCTCGGCCGTCACCTCATGCTTACCCCGGCGCAGGCGCAGGGCATGCCCGTGCCGTCGAGCGTGGTGGTGTAGGTGATCTGCGTGCCGTCGAGCATGCTGATGCTGACCTCGAAGTGTCCTTCCTCGATGTCTTCCAGCAGGTCACAGGTGAAGGCGATGCGCACCGGCTGGCCGAAATACACCTGCGATGTCGGCTGGCCGTCCTCGTCAAGCAGGCGAACGCTGCGGAAGGAGGCCTGGCCGTTGGTCTGCGCGGCGCATCCTCCGGGATGTCGCCGGTGCGCCGGTTGCTGCCCGCGGCCAGGTGGCGGTTGACGATATCGTCCACGGGGCCATCGGCCGCAAGGCGGCCCTTGTCGATCAGGATGACGCGCTTGCAGAGCGACTTGATGGCCGCCATGTTGTGGCTGACGAAGAGCACCGTGCGCCCGTCGCGGCTCACCTGGTCCATCCGGCCGAGGCACTTCTTCTGAAACGCCGCATCGCCCACGGCGAGCACTTCATCGACCACCAGAATCTCCGGCTCCAGGTGCGACGCCACGGCAAACGCGAGGCGCATGTACATGCCGCTGGAATAGCGCTTAACGGGAGTATCGAGGAAGCGATCGATCTCGGCAAACGCGACGATATCGTCGAACTTCGCGCGATCTCGCGGCGCGGCATGCCAAGGATCGCGCCGTTGAGGTAGATGTTCTCCCGGCCGGTCAGCTCGGGATGAAATCCCGTGCCGACTTCGAGAAGGCTGCCAACCCTGCCGTAAAGATCGGCATGCCCCCCGCTGGGCGGCGTAATGCGGCTGAGGATCTTGAGCAGCGTTGACTTGCCGGCGCCGTTGTGGCCGATCACGCCGAGCACTTCGCCAGGGCGAACGTCGAAGGAGATATCCTTCAGCGCCCAGATCTCGTCGGGGCCGCAGCCGCCGGGTTCGGCCGGGCTGCGCCACGCGCTGGCCACATGCTGGCAGATCGATCGCACTTTGCGTAAGGGGGCGGTCACGGCGCGCATCAGGCTTTCGCGCAGTGTGCCGTACTCGCCCCGCTGCGAGGCGCCGATGGTGTAGCGTTTGGAGAGATTATCAACCGAGATGGCAGGCTTCATAGTTATGCCGATTCCACGGCGGTGGCGTGCGGCGACGATTGAACCAGCGGGCGAGCGGGACATCCGACGACGATGCTTTGCGATTCCACGTCGTTAAGCACGACCGCGCCCATGCCGACGAGCGCCTCTGCGCCACGTTCACGTGCTGGCGAATGACCGAGCGAGCGCCGATGTAGGACGCCCGGCCAACATGTACGAACCCGCTCACCACCGCGCCCGGCGCGAGAATGGCCAAGTCATCGATGACGCTGTCGTGGCCGACGATGCCGCCGGGGCAAATGGAAACGTGATCGCCAACGGTCACGCCGCCGGCGATGGTGACGCCATGGTTTACATACACACCGTGGCCGAGCCGCGCGCGGGATGACACCGCGGCGGCCGGATGAACCAGGGTGGCAAAGCGGCGCGCCGGCAGGCCGGTGGATGCGATGATGCCGGGCCGCTGGCGATAGCTGCGATCGCTACCGATGACATTGATGAAGCAGACTCCCTCCAGCCGGGCGGCGGCGCCGAGCGGGCCGAGAATCGGATAGCCAAGGTGCTGCGATCCGGCAAGGCGGCCATCGTCGAGGAACCCAGCGACGCGCCAAGTCGGCGCGGCGGCGTTGATGGCCTCGACGATGTCCAGGACATCGTAGGCGCTGCCACCGGTGCCGATGATGACAAGGTCGTGGGTCATGGCTTGCTGCCTCGGGCCAGGCCGCGCAACTGCTCGATGATGTAGCGATGCTCGTTGTCCGTCATCGCGGGAAACAGCGGCAGCAGGATGACCGAGTCGCGCGGATTCGGAATGCGGCAGCGCAGCGGGGTGCGTCGAGGCATATGCGGGCTCCTGATGGGCATTCATGATGCCGCGCCGGGTGCTGATGTTGCGTTCCAGCAGCGCCTGCATGAGCTGGTCGCGCATCAAGGGGAAATCGCGCCGAACGCGGACTGCATACGACTGGAAATTCGGCCGGGTGATCTCGGGAACCAGAGGCGGTTGAAGGCCGGGGACATCGCGCAATTCCTGGGAATACCGGCGCGCCAGCTCGACGCGCCGGGCCAGCAAATCAGGCAGGCGTTTCAACTGCACGCGCCCGACGGCCGCCTGGATATCGGTCATGCGGTAGTTGAAACCGACTTCGGGATAGTCCTCAAAGATCACCGTCTTGGCCGAATGGCGGGCGGTGTCGGAGACGCTCATGGAATGCTGGCGCAGCAGGCGGAACCTGGCATCGAGCTCCGGGTCGCGCGTGGTGAGCATCCCGCCGTCGCCGGTGGTGAGGAGCTTGCGCGGGTGGAACGAGAAGCACGCGACATCGCCGTGCGGCCGGCCAATGCGCTCCCAGCGCCGCCCAGGCGGATCTCGCTGCCGATCGCGCAGGCGGCGTCTTCCACCACGACGAGCCTATGCCGGCGGGCGATTGCAAGGATGGCCGGGAGATCGCAGGGCAGGCCGATCTGATGAACGGCGAGAATCGCCTTGGTGCGCGGCGTGATGGCCGCCTCGATCAGCTTCGGATCGATGTTGAATGTGCGCGGGTCGATATCGACAAAGACCGGCGTAGCGCCGCAGTAGCGCACGGCGTTGGCGGTGGCGATGAAGGAATGGCTGACAGTGACAACCTCGTGGCCGGGGCCAACGCCCAGCGCGTACAGCGCCAGATGTAGCGCGGTGGTGCAGCTTGATACAGCGCAGGCAAACGGCGCGGCAACATATTCGGCAAATTCGAGCTCGAACGCAGCCACCTGCGGTCCCTGGGTGACCCAGCCAGACAGAATCGCCTCGCGTGCCGCGGCGGCTTCTTCCTCGCCGAGCAGAGGCTTGGCAACAGGGATCAGGGTCGAAGGCCGATTCATGGCGTGAGGACCTCCTGCGGCTTTTCGAGAGTTGCATTGCGCCAGGAGATGAGCCTTCGCAGCCCCTCTTCCAATGAGACCTGCGATTCAAAGCCAAGGTCCTCCTCGGCGCGCCGGATGTCGGCCAGCCGACGAGGCACGGGATTGACGTTGCGCGGCGGATGAAACTCCGGCGAGAGATGGAAGGCGCCGGTGACGTTCTGCATGGCGGCCCAGAGCTCGGTGAGCGATGTCTCCGTTCCGCTGGCGACGTTGTAAACGTCATCGACCCGGTCGGAGACGGCCGCGAGGATGTTGGCGCGGGCGACATCCTCGGCATAGACAAAGTCCATGGACGCGCCGCCGTCGCCGTGAATCTGCGGCGGCGTGCCACGTTCGACGCAGTCGAGCCACCGGATGAAGACCTCGGTGTAGGCCCCGGTGACGTCCATGCGCGGGCCATAGACGTTGAAGTAGCGCAGGCCCACGCTGGGCAGGCCATACATCGCATGGAAACTGCGCGCGATGCCTTCGTCCATGGCCTTGGCGGCGCCGTAGAGCGTGCGGTTGTTGTAGGGATGGTGCTTCTCATCGGTTGGGAAGACATCGGCCGCGCCATAGACGGAGGCGGAAGAGGCGTAGACGACTTTTCGCACGCGCGCGGCGACTGCGGCCTCAAACACGTTGAACGTTCCGCCGACGAGCACCTCCATGCAATCACGCGGGCGTTCGGCGCAAAGCGTGATGCGGATGGCGGCCTCGTGGAAGACGACATCGCAGCCGTCAACGGCCTGCTGAACCTGGGCCTGGTCACGTACATCGCCTTCGATGAAGGTAATGGGGTGGCGGGCCATGGCGGAGGCGAGGTTGTCCCGACGGCCGCGGACCAAGTTGTCCAGCACGCGGATTTCGCCGGCGCCAGCCTCGACAAGCTGGTCAACGATGTGCGAGCCGATCAGGCCGGCGCCGCCGGTGACGAGGACTGTCGCTCCCTGGAGAGTGTTGGCCATGTCAGTTGCCCCCTTCGAGGGTCTCTTTCAGCGCGTCAATCACCATGTCCTGCTGCTCCTCGGTCATCTCGGCATAGAGCGGCAGCGTGAAGCATTCGCGGGCAATGCGCTCGGTGATGGGGAAGTCGCCGTCGTGGTATCCAAGGTGGCGATAGGCCGCCTGGAGGTGCAGCGGCACCGGATAGTGCAGGCCGGTCTGGATGCCGCTGCTTTCGAGTTGCTCGCGGATGCGGTCGCGCTCGCCGTGGCGGACGACATAGAGATGCCACACGTGCCGGCGCTGCTGGCCGCGCGTGGGCAGTCGCAGCGGCAGGCCCGCCAGTCCCTGGGAATATCGGTCGGCCAGGCGGCAGCGTGCGCGGGTCCATTGTTCGAGGTAGCGCAGCTTGACGCCCAGCACCGCGCCCTGCACGCCGTCCATGCGATAGTTGAACCCGATTTCGACATGGTGGTAGCGATGCGCCTGGGCGTGATCACGCAAGCTGCGACATCGCGCGGCGATGGCATCGTCGTTCGTCACGACAGCGCCGCCTTCGCCATAGGCCCCGAGATTCTTGCCGGGGTAGAAGCTGAAGCAGCCGCAAAGGCCCATGCTGCCGGCGCGCTGGCCGCGGTACATGGCGCCATGTGCCTGCGCCGCATCCTCGATGACGGGGATGCCATGGCGCCGGCCGATGTCGAGTAGCGGCTCCATGTCGGCGGGCTGGCCGTAAAGATGTACGGGCAGGATTGCGCGGGTCTTGCTGGTGATGGCGCGTTCGACCTGCTCCACGTCCATCGTGCATGTCATCGGATCGACATCGACGTAGACGGGGCGAGCGCCGATGTAGCTGATGGCCCAGGAGGTCGCGATAAAGGTCATGGGAACGGTGATGACCTCGTCGCGCGGCTGGACGCCGGCGCAGATCAGCGCCAGGTGCAGCGCCGATGTGCCGCTGTTGACGCCGACACAGTGCTTGACGCCGACGTATCGCGCGAAGTCTTCCTCAAACTGCGCGACGGCGGGCCCGAGGACGTAGGCCGTGCTCTCGACGACCTGCGCCATGGCGGCGAGCACTTCATCGTGGATCTGCGCCAGTTGCGCCCGCAGATCGGCCATGGGAACGCGCACCCTGGGCGGCGCGACAGGGGCGGATGGAGGGGCGGTGAGGATCTCAGCAAGCGTGGTCATGCGAGAACTCCTTGCGTATCGCGTTGGCGGGCGAAGCGGGCGGGAACGCCCACGACGACAGCGCCGGCGGCGACGTCGCGGGTGACGACGGCCCCCGCGCGAACAAGCGCGCCCGGGCCGATGGTGATGCCGCCGAGAATGACCGCGCCGCTGCCGATCGAAGCGCCGCGGCAGACGCGCGTCGGCGAAAGGTGCCAATCAGCCTCGGTCATGGGCCGGCCATCCACGGCAGCACGCGGGTCGAGGTCGTTGATGAACATGACGCCATGTCCGACGAACACCTCATCCTCGATGCTCACGCCCTCGCAGATAAAGGTGTGGCTGGAGACCTTGCAGCGCCGGCCGATCGACACGCCCTTCTGGATCTCGACGAATGCGCGAACGCGCGTGTCATCGCCGATCCGGCACCCGTACAGGTTCACGAACCCGTGGATCTTCACGTTGTTTCCGAGAATCACGTCCGGCGCAACCCTGGAGAATTCCGGGGGGCTGCTCGTCTCTGAGATGAACATGTGCATTGATGGAAGCTCCGTTGGATAGAACCACTCGT
Organism: uncultured Phycisphaerales bacterium; assembly: GCA_963836515.1. Classification (GTDB taxonomy): domain Bacteria; phylum Planctomycetota; class Phycisphaerae; order Tepidisphaerales; family Tepidisphaeraceae; genus CAWIJX01. Next base: position 439,526 of record CAWIJX010000003.1, on the reverse strand, counting down.
CCTCCCTGCGCTTTGACGCTGCGGGTGGCCGCTTCGAGCAGGCGCACGACGCGCAGGCCCATGGCCCCGTCGCTCAGCGGCGTCTGACCTTCGCAGATGCACTGGGCGAAATGCCGCACGGCGGCCTGAAGGGGTTCGCCCGGATCGACGTGCGGGCTGCGCACGTCGCCGGTTCGATAGTTGACCATCAGGCGAGTCCTTTCCTCCAGGTTCTCGCCCACGTCGATGCCCGAATCGTAGATCTTCACGGGCTCGACGCTGTTGAGTTCGTTGAAGATGAGGCTCTTGCGCGAGCCCGCGAGGATCATCTGTCGCACCTTCACAGGCGAGAGCCAGTTGAGGTGGAAATTGGCCATCAGGCGATCCCCCAGATCGACGTTGACGTAGGCGATGTCCTCGATGGCGGGGTCGGCATGGGCGCAGCCCCAGGCGGAGATGCTGCGGGCGGTGGTGCCCAGCAGGTAATCCATGATGGCCAGGTCGTGGGGCGCCAGGTCCCAGATGACGTTCACGTCGCGATGGAACAGGCCGAGGTTGATGCGAATGCTGTCGATGTAATACAGCTCGCCCAGCTCGCCGCTGTCGAGCACCTGCTTCATCAGGCGAATGGAGTTGCTGAAGAGATAGGTGTGGTCAACCATGAGCGTGCGCCTGGCTCGGGCGGCGATGTCCACCAGCGCCTCGGCCTCGGCGGCGGTGGCGCTCAGGGGCTTTTCCACCATCACGTGCATGCCCGCCTGGAGGCATCGCGAGGCGAGGGCGAAATGCGTCGAGACGGGCGTGGCGATGGCGACGGCCTGGATCGGAAAGGACAGCAGGTCGTCAACCGATGGCACCAGCTTCATCTGGCTGTTGGTCTTGCCAATTGCTTCCAGCCGCGTTGGATTCTGGTCGCAGACCGCCAGCACCTGCGTGGCGGGGCACGATGAGAAGTTCCGGACCAGGTTGGGGCCCCAGTATCCCGCGCCAATGATGCCGACGGCAATCTTCTCCATAAACAATCCTCACGTTGGAAGGCAGAGGAACTCAAGCAATGCAGGGCAAAGCCCATTCCAATTGCTCGGATTGGCTGTAAGGCCGCGACATTCACGTGTGAGCCGTGGGGGGAGAGAGCAGCCGGCCGCCGGCGGTGTCGCACTGTCCAGCCAACTCGTCGCAACCGATGCGACGAGCGAGTTCAGCAATGTCGCTACGAGCCGGCCGGGCACATCAATTTGGGCGATGCATGGCGAGCGATCATCCCCGTCGCGTGAAGCAGGTGGAACAACTATCTGTCAATTGTACCAGTATAGCACGCAAGCCCAGGTGTGCGGGCCTGCCCGTTGCTTCGGAACAGACAGGGCGGCCGCCAGTTCCCCCGCGGGAGACTGGCGAATCGCCCGCGATGTCCCTAACGCCAATGGGAGAACCATGCACTCAGTCGGCTTGCGTCAACGACGGGCGAACTCAACTGCGGCAAGCCGAGCGATGCGGATGTCGCTCGAGCCGCTGGAGTCGCGCCTTTTGCTCACTCTCCTGACCATCGCGCAGGAGAACGCGCTGCCGGGCGCACCGCAAAGCCAGTGGGATATCAGCGGAGCCGGAGATTCCAGCATCCAGGGATTCGCGACGGACATCAGCGTCAACCAGGGGCAGACCGTCAGCTTCAAGATCAATGACACGGCCGTCGCGCCCTATCACATCGACATCTACCGGATGGGCTGGTATCAGGGAAACGGCGCGAGGTTGGTGACGAGCATCGCATCGACTCAAACGCTGGACGTCAACCAGCCAGCGCCGCTGAGCGATGCAACGACCGGCCTGGTCAACTGCGGCAACTGGTCGGTAACGGCATCGTGGGCCGTGCCCACGGATGCCACCAGCGGCGTCTATTTCGCCAAGGTCATCCGCAACGACACCGGCGGCGCCAGCCATATCGTCTTCATCATTCGGAACGACGCGGGCCACTCGGACATCCTCTTCCAGACTTCCGATACAACGTGGCAGGCGTACAACGACTGGGGAGGCAAGTCTCTGTACGACTTCGAAATCAACCAACAGCCAGGCGGCCACGATGGTGAGCTACAACCGGCCGTTCAACACGCGCACCGACGATGCTCACGACTGGTTCTTCAATGCCGAGTACCCGATGGTGCGCTGGCTGGAGCACAACGGCTACGACGTGAGCTACTTCACCGGGGTGGATGCAGCTCGCTACGGATCGCTGATCCAGAATCACAAGATATATATGTCGGTGGGGCATGACGAGTATTGGTCGGGTCAACAGCGTGCAAATGTCCAGGCGGCGCGCGATGCGGGCGTGAACCTGGCTTTCTTCAGCGGCAACGAAATCTTCTGGAAGACGCGCTGGCAGAACAGTATTGACGGCTCGAACACAGCTTACCGCACCCTCGTCTGCTATAAGGAGACGCACTCCAACGCAGTCACGGACCCGCAGGATCCGCCGACATGGACCGGCGCATGGGAGGACCCGCGGTTCAGCCCGCCTGCCGATGGCGGCCAGCCGCAAAACGCGCTAAGCGGCACGCTGTTCACCGTCAACCGCGGAACCAGCGACATTGGGAGCGCGATCACCGTACCGGCGAGCGACGCTAAGTTGCGATTCTGGCGGAACACAAGCGTCGCCTCGCTGACCGGCAGCCAGGTGGCGACGCTTGGCACGAACGTCCTGGGGTACGAATGGGATGAAGACGTGGCCAACGGCTTCCGGCCGGCCGGCCTGTTCGACATGTCGGCAACGACCGTGAATGCGACACAAAAGTTCGTCAACTTCGGAAACACGGTCGCGGCGGGCACCGCCACGCACAGCCTCACGCTCTACCGGGCCTCAAGTGGGGCACTGGTGTTCGCGGCGGGAACCGTCCAATGGTCGTGGGGGCTGGATGGTACACACGATGTTGCCGCCTCGACGCCGGTCGTTGACATGCAGCAGGCGACCGTGAACCTGCTGGCGGACATGCACGTGCAGCCCGCAACCCTGCAGACCGGATTGATTGCGGCGACGGCGTCAACCGACACGATTGCACCAACGTCAACAATCACTTCGCCAACGGCCGGCACACAGCTTCAGATTGGCCATGCCGTGACGATCACGGGAACCGCAGCCGACACCGGCGGAGGCGTGGTGGCGGGTATCGAGGTCTCGACCGATGGCGGTGTGACCTGGGAGCCAGCGCAGGGGACCAACAGTTGGAGCTACACATGGGTGCCAGGATCGGGCGAAAGCGCAATGATCAAGACCCGGGCCGTTGATGACAGCGGCAATCTGCAGACGCCATCGGCGGGCGTCAGCGTCAACGTTGCGGGGCCCAGCGGCATCAGCATCTGGAGCAACACAACGCTTCCCACCGACCAATCAACGGCCGATCCCAGCGCCGTCGAAGTGGGCGTGAAGTTCAAGTCGGATGTCACCGGCCTGGTGGACGGAGTTCGCTTCTACAAGGGAAGCCTGAACACCGGCACGCACACTGGAGAACTGTGGAGCAGCAGCGGCCAGCTCCTGGCGACGGCCACGTTCACCGCGGAGAGCGCCAGCGGGTGGCAGACCGTGCTCTTCTCAACCCCTGTTCAGATCCAGCCCAACACGGTGTACGTGGCATCCTACCACACCAACACCGGCTTCTATGCCTCGGACTTGAACTACTTTGACGGCGTGGCCGGCAACAACGGCCCCCTGCATGCATTGTCGAACACCGCGGCCGGCGGTAATGGCGTGTACATCTACAGCGCCAGCTCCGCATTCCCGACGAGCACGTTCCAGTCGACCAACTACTATGTAGACGTCCTGTTCTCGCCCACGGGCACGCTCACGCCTACGGTCACCAGCGAGAGTCCGGCACCAAGTGCCACCAACACCCCGACCAATACGACCGTGATCGCCACGTTCAACGAATCGGTCGTGGCCAGCAGCATCGCCTTTACGCTCAAGGATGCCGGCGGCAACCTGATCGCGGGCACGGGCGCGTACAACGACACCACGCACACGTTCACATTCACGCCCACGAACGCGCTGTCCAACTCGATCGCCTACACCGCGACGGTGAGCGGCGCAACGGATTCCACTGGCCACACGATGACGGCGCCAATGAGCTGGTCATTCACCACGGCCAGCCAGAACCAGACGACCTACACCATCTGGACCAGCACGGCCACGCCCGGCACCGCGTCGGTGAACGATCCCAACGCCGTCGAACTCGGCGTGAAGTTCACTTCGGACGTGAACGGTTTCATTGACGGGATTCGCTTCTACAAGGGCTCGACGAACACGGGCACCCATACGGGCGAACTCTGGACCAGCAGCGGCCAGCTCCTGGCCACGGCCACCTTCACCGGCGAGAGCGCCAGCGGCTGGCAGCAGGTCCTCTTCTCGACGCCCGTCGCAGTCACCGCCGGTACGACATACGTCGCGTCGTACCACACGAACACCGGCAATTACTCGGCCAATGGCAGCTACTTCGCGACGAGCGGAGTGGACAACGCGCCGCTGCACGCCCTGTCCAACAGCGCGGCCGGCGGGGATGGCGTCTACATCTACAGCGCCAACAGCGCGTTTCCAACGAACAGCTACCAATCGACCAATTACTGGGTCGATGTGGTCTTTGCGCAGGCGCCATCACGCCGACTGTGACCAGCGAGAGCCCCGCTCCCAGCGCCACGAATGTGGCGACGAATACGACGATCAGCGCGACGTTCAACGAATCCGTCGTTGGCAGCAGCATTGTATTCTCGCTCAAGGATTCCAGTGGCAACGTGGTTGCAGGCGCGGGCACCTACAACGACACCACCCACACCTTCACTTTCACACCGACCAGCGCGCTGTCCAACTCGGTGACGTACACCGCAACCGTGGGTGGCGCGACGGATTCCAGCGGCCACACGATGACGGCCGCGGTAACCTGGTCATTCACGACCGCCAGCCCCAGCCTGACCACCTACAGCATCTTTGCCAGCACGGCGACGCCGGCAACTGTGACGGTCAACGATCCCAATGCCGTGGAACTGGGTGTGAAGTTCCAGTCCGACGTCAGCGGCTCCATCAGCGGCATCCGCTTCTATAAGGGCAGCAGCAACACCGGCACGCACACCGGCAAGCTATGGACCAGCGCCGGTCAACTGCTTGCCACCGCGACATTCTCCGGCGAGACCGCCAGCGGGTGGCAGCAGGTGACCTTCGCCAGCCCCGTGGCAATCACGGCCAATACGGTCTACGTGGCGTCGTATCACACGGCTGTCGGCCGCTACTCCGCGAACAATAACTACTTCGCCACCGGCGCCGACAACGCCCCGCTGCACGCGCCGGCCAGCAGCATCGTGGGTGGCAACGGCGTCTATGTCTACGGGGCCAGCGCATTTCCGACGAACACGTACCAGGCGACGAACTACTGGGTGGATGTGGTGTTCACGCCCGGCGCCACCGCCGGGGTCGCTGCCGCCGCGCCCGCGGCACAGACGGCGGGGACCACGGCATCCCTGAATGCCGCGACGAGCCTCTCGACCGCCACGATAACCCCGTCCTCCGGCACATCCGCAACCACATTCTCTGTCGGCATCGCATCGATTGGGACGACTTCCGCCGGCAGTGTTGCGGGCAATGCAGTGCTTCTCGGCAACACCAGCACCACCGTTTTCGCGTCCACGACACGCTCCAGCCCGGCCGCGGTGTTTGCCTGATGCGACGTATCGGTGAGGATCGCCACAGTCTTATTGTTGGAAGGTTACGGCAACGAGAACTCGCGGCATATTTCGTTGGGCTGTATAGTTGCCTCAGCTCGCCGCGTTGATTTTTTTTCACATCGCACGATTGGCTGCTTGCAGGGTCCAGTCTCTTGCGCATACGCAGCTTGCAATGCTGAGCCCGCTTGGGGACCACCCTTTAGCGGTCGGGAAAGCGGGACAATTCGCTTGACCCTCTTCTGCCCCCCTGCTATATCGGGCGGCGGTGTTATGGTGCGTGGCATGGGCTGTCACGCATACCCTTACAACCAGTCTGCTCGTGCCAGGGCAGCTATAGCCCGGCCGGAAAGACGGACCTGTTCGCGTCCACGCGCGTGGCATGCCGTCGCGAACAGTCACCAGTTCTTCCCAGGCCCATAGTACACATAGTGGGATGCAGCTCTGCGCTTTGGTGTTGCCGCAACGGCAACGAACGACGGGGAAGGATGCATGGTGTATGCGGTAAGGGGGTCAACGCTGGTGCGGGGTTAGAATGGGCGGCGACATCGCCGCAAGCTCCCGCCAGTGAGGTGTAACGATCAGTCGCCTGCTTTTCCTTGCAGGCGCGCCGGGACAATGGGCTTGCCACCGGCGCATCGCGGCTGATCCCCCTAGGGCAAGTGCAAAGGAGCTGCTATGCACGGGATTTTCACCGGGCGCAACGACCGTAAAGCGCGCGCTCGAATGGCGTCAGCAATGCTGGAGTCGCTCGAATCGCGCACTCATCTGAGCACGTACTATGTGTCCAACTCGGGCAGCGACAGTGCGGCCGGGAGCACCACGGCTCCTTTTGCCACGCTGCAAAAGGCGGCCAACACCGCGATTGCGGGCGACACCGTCATCGTTCGCCCCGGCACCTACGTGGGCATGGATTTGCTCGGATCAACTTATGGCGGAACATCGGCCGCGCCCATCACCTTCATCGCCAACACCGGCGATTACCGCACATCCGGCGTCACCGTCAACTCGATCCCGACGAACCACAACCAGTACGCCGACATCAACATCGAAAGCACCAAGGGATGGTACGTCATCAAGGGGTTCAATGTCGCCGGCGGCGGAGCCTCGCAGAAGGCCAATATCCGCGTCGCCAACAGCCCCAACTGCCAGATTCTCGAGAATCAAACCAGCGGCGGGTTCACAGGGATCTTTGCTTCGCTGGCCGACGGTCTGCTCGTCCAGGGCAACCGCACCCACGATGCCACCGATCAGCACGGCATTTACGTGAACGGCACCAACGGCTTTGTCATCCGCGACAACATCTCCTACAACAACGCCTGGGACGGCATCCACACCAACGTGCTGGACGGCGGCAATACCATCAACACCAACGGCGTGATCGATGGGAACATCGTCTATGGCAACAACCTGAGCGGCTTTGACATCACCGGCGCCAGCTTCACCACCATTGAGAACAACGTGGTATACGGCAACGCCCGGCACGGCATTGTGTTGCAGAACACCAATCAGAACCCCACGCCCGCGTGCCACGACGTCGAGATCGTCAACAACACCCTTGACGCCTCCTCCGGGCAGTGGGGCATCGAGGTGACAAGTGGCAACAATGTCAATGTCACCATCTTCAACAACGTCCTGATGGGCGGGTCCAGCGGCGGACCGATCGGGACGGCCGGAACGCTGCCGACGAGCTTCAAGAGCGACTATAACGCGATCACCGGCTCGTTCAGCCAGAGCTACACCGGGCCGACGCTCGAGAGCATGTCGCAGTGGCAGGCGAACACCGGGCAGGATGCGCACTCGCTGACTGCCTCGACACAGTGGTTCGCCGGATATGCCGCCGCCAACTATCACCTTGCTGCCGGCAGCCCCGGCATCGACAAGGGACTCGCCAGCCTGGCGGGGCAGGCTGCACCAGCCACCGACTTCGAGGGCGATGCGCGGCCCCAGGGCAACGGCTACGACATCGGAGCGGACGAATACGCCAGCGGAACCACGGTGATGGTGCCGGCAGCGCCCACCGGCCTTGTTGCCACGGCGACATCGCCGAGCCAGGTAAATCTGTCCTGGACGGACAATGCGACCAATGAAACGGGGTTCAAAGTGGCACGCGCGGTCGGCACTACCGGGACATTCGCCCTCGTGGCGAGCCTGGCGCGGGGGCCACGAGCTACGTCGACACGGGCGTGGCGGCCGGCACACAGTACACATACAACATCTGCGCCTACAACTCCGCTGGCGACTCGACCTCGTGCGCCGGCAGCGTCACGACACCCGTGGTCACGCCGACCGTGCCCGCGGCACCGACCGCATTGACCGCAACGGCGGCATCGCCGACCCAGGTGAACCTCTCTTGGACCGACAATGCGACGAATGAAACAGGCTACAAGGTGGCCCGCGCGGTTGGCACCACCGGCGCCTTCACCCTCCTGTCGACGCTGGGCGCTGGCGCCACCAGTTTCATCGACACGACGGCGGCCGCGGGCACGCAGTACACCTACGAGGTGTGCGCCTACAACTCAGCGGGCGACTCGACCTCGTGCGCCGGCAGCGTCACGACGCCGGTGCCCACACCGGTCGTTCCCGCAGCGCCGACAGCCCTTGCCGCCACCGCGACATCCACCAGCCAGATTAGCCTCGCGTGGACCGACAACTCCACCAACGAGACCGGCTACAAGCTGGAACGGGCCACGGGCACCGGGGCATATGCTCTGGTCGCAACCCTGGGCGCGGGCGCCACGTCTTATAGCGACTCCGGCCTTGCCGCCGCCACCCAGTACAGCTATCGCGTGTACGCGTACAACAGCGGGGGCAACTCCGCCTACTCGAACGTCGCGACGGCGAGCACCATGGCGGGCGTGATCAACCAGAGCATCTGGAGCAGTTCCTCCACACCGGCCATCGCGTCGGTGAAGGACACTGCCGTCGAACTCGGCGTCAAGTTCAGTTCGACCACCGCCGGCTACATCACCGGCCTGCGCTTCTACAAGGGCTCGGGCAACACCGGCACCCACGTCGGGCATCTCTGGAACGGCACCGGCGCTCTTCTGGCGACCGCCACCTTCACCGGCGAGACAGCCTCCGGCTGGCAACAGGTCACCTTCGCGACGCCCGTGGCCATCGCCGCCAACACAACCTACGTGGCATCGTACTACGCCCCCGCCGGCGGCTATTCGGCGACCGGCGCATACTTCAGTGGCGGGGCCTACAGCAGCGGCGCACTAACGGCAACCAACAGCGTCTACACCTACACCAACGGTGCGTTCCCGACTTCCAGCTTCAACAACACCAACTACTGGGTGGACGTGAACTTCACGACGGCTGCCCCGACGATCACCGCTCCGGCCGCGCCGAGCGCCCTGACGGCCACGGCCAACTCCACCACCCAGGTGACAGTGAAGTGGACCGATAACTCCATCAACGAGACCGGCTTCTACATCGAGCGATCGACCGCGGGCGGCGCGTTCACCCAGATTGCCTCTGTGGCCGCTGGCGCCACGAGCTACATCAACACGGGGCTGACGGCGGGCACGGCCTACAGCTACCGCGTGCGGGCGTACAACTCGGCCGGCGCCTCGGCGTACTCCAACAGCGCCAGCGCAACGACCTTGTCCGCCACCGTCGCCAGCATCTGGACAACTCCGACGCCGAGCAATACGGCCACCTCCGACAAGTCGGCGGTTGAGTTGGGCCTTCAGTTCAAGTCGGATGTGAACGGATACATCACCGGCGTCCGATTTTACAAGGCATCGACCAACACCGGCACGCACGTGGCGAACCTATGGGACTCCAGCGGCAAGCTTCTGGCGTCGGCCACTTTCACCGCCGAGTCCGCCAGCGGATGGCAGACGGTCACCTTCGCCAGCCCGGTATACATCACTGCGGGCACCGTCTACACGGTGTCCTACCACACCAACGTCGGAAACTACTCCTACAATCAAAACTACTTCACCAGTCCCTTTGTCAGCGGGCACCTGACCGCCCTCACTGGCGTGTACGGCTATGGGAGCACGAGCATGTTCCCGACCAGCAGCTACCTGGCAAGCAATTACTGGGTGGATGTGCTGTTCACCGCGGCATGAGCCGGATCGGCCTGTCAGACAACAGAAAGGGCGGCCCGGATGGGCCGCCCTTCTCGTTGCGCTGATTGCTCGGACCCGATTCCGTCGGCCCTATTCGCCCAGCAGGCGCCGACGCCACCGATCATATCGCGTGAGACCCAGGATCTGCCGGCCGGCCGAGAGCACCTGGTGGCGCGCCCACTCGCGCACCACCCGCTGGCGGGCATAGCGGCGAACGGCCTCCAACGGGGTGTTGAGCCTGATGGGAATGCGGCCGATGGCCAGGGGATCGCCGATGCTGCGGTTGACGCGGATCTCCGAATCGAACACATAGCGGTAGCCGCACTCGGATGCGATCCGGCGGACGCGATCGTCCACCGCACCGTTGGGGACCGACAGCGAGTCAATCTCGTAGCCCATCAAGTCCTCAAGCAGCCGCTTGGAATCCGACAACTCGGAGCGTATGGACCGCTCATCCAGCAGGCTCAACATGCAGTGCGTATTCGAGTGTGATCCGACAACAAACGTCCGCCGGTCGAGCTTCGACACGGCGCTGCGCGACAGGAAGTGCGGGCGGTCCAGGAGATCGCCTGTGATGAAGATCACCGCCTGCCGCTGATGGTGCGCCAGGATCGGGCCCCCAATCTCCACTGCGCCGCTCCAGCCGTCGTCGAACGTCAGGAGCACGGGGTAGCGATCGGCCTGGGCCACGTGGCCGCGGCCATCGAACCCATAGCCGTAGAACGCGACGAGGTCCTCCCACCGCATGCACGATGCGCCCACCTCGTCCAGCTCCTGCATCTGCTGGGCGAACGCCGTCCGTCCGACAAAGTATGCGGTTGACGCGGGGCTCAGTTCGCCGTAGGGCCGATAATCCGCCCAGATGTTGTGGTACATCAGGGCCGTGAATGAGTCGATGCTGCGACGAACGCCCACGGCCGCGGGCGCAAACGCTTCTCGGTCTTTCGCTACTTGTCGCTTCATGATCATCATGCGCACGCCTTTACACGCACCGACTCGCCGGCCGTGGCCACACAGAGCACGTCCAGAATCCGTCCGGCCGTGCGGCCATCCCAAAGATCGGGCACATTCCGGTCCTTTGTTGTCCTTGTTGACAGCACTTTCCGCGCCGCCGTCAGGATTGTCGCGGGATCCTGCCCGACCAGCAGATTCGTCCCCTGCTCGACCGTGGCCGGCCGCTCGGTGTTCTTCCTCAAAGTCAGGCATGGCACGCCGAGCACCGTCGTCTCTTCCTGAATCCCGCCCGAATCGGTCAGGACCAGCCGCGCATGCGCCACCAGTTTCATGAAGTCCAGGTATCCCAACGGATCGGTGAGGCGCACATTTCTCGGCACAATGCCCCGGCCCGCGATGGCAGCACGGGTCCGGGGATGGACCGGAAACACGACGGGTATGTCCTCGCCGAGCCGCGTCAGCACCCCAAGCAATCCCGCCAGTATCGTCGGATCGTCAACATTGGACGGGCGGTGTAATGTTGCCAGCGCATAGCCACCTTCGCCCACCTCGAGTTGCCGCAAGATGGGCGACTGCTCGAAACGCTGTCGCATCGCCAGGAGCGTGTCGATCATGACGTTGCCAACGAAGAAGACGCGCTCGTCCGCGACGCCTTCATTGCGCAGATTCCTCACGCCGCTCTGCTCGCTGACAAAGAGCCAGCGGCTGATCGCGTCCGTAAGCACGCGGTTGATCTCCTCGGGCATGGTCCGATCGAAGCTGCGCAGCCCGGCCTCGACGTGAGCCACGGGAATCTGCATCTTCGCCGCCGTCATGGCCGCGGCAATCGTGGAGTTCACGTCCCCCACCACCACGAGCAGGTCCGGCCGGTGTTCGGCAATGACGGGCTCGATTCGCTTCATCACCCCGGCGGTCTGCACGGCGTGCGATCCCGATCCGACGCCTAGATCGACATCCGGCCGGGGGATGTGCAACTGCTCGAAGAAGAGCTCCGACATCTGCCGGTCATAGTGCTGCCCCGTGTGGACGAGGCACGCCTCGATGTTCCCTCGGCGCCGTATTTCCCACATGATCGGCGCGATCTTCATGAAGTTGGGACGCGCCCCGACTACGGCGAGGATTTTCATTTGCTCTGAACTCCTTGTTGCGTATGGCCTCCCCGTGATGCTCAAGACGGCGTGGCCGGCGCACCCGCACCCTCATCACATGGGCGCCCAGTTGGGCGACCTTGTGTTCCCAGGTCTCCGCCTGCATGGCCTCGCTGCGACGCCGCCGGGCGCGGGGACTGTCCTGTTCAATGGCCTGGATCACCGCCGCTTCGAATGCCTCGCGGCTTTCGGCGACGAAGCAGTCCCTGGCGTAATGCTTCACCTCGGGAAGCGCGGTTGAACACCACGGGCAGCCCCGCGCTCAGGTACTCCCGCAGTTTGATCGGGTTCACGTTCAGGGTCAGCTCGTTGATGGCAAACGGAATGAGCCCCACGCTGAAGGCCTTGCAGTAGCCCGGCAGGTTGACATACTCCTTGCGCCCCAGGAAGCGAACGTTGGGGTACTTGCTCAGGCGCGAGTTGTTGACCGAGACCTTGCCGATCATCACGATCGTCCATTCGGGGTGACGGGCCGCCAGATACTCGATGAGCCCCAGGTCGATCCACTCGTGGATGAGCCCGAAAAAGCCGAGCACCGGGCCCCTGCAATCTCGAACGTCGGGCGGAACGGGCGTCTCCTCCGCCAGCGCTTTGCGGAAGTGCTGGTGATCCACCCCGTGCAGCGCCAGGTGGATCCCTTCGCGCAGGGCGCGTCGCCGCTGGCAGAGCAATGTCGCCGTCGCAAATACGACATCCGCCTTCCGGCACAGCAGTGCGTCATTGCGGGCAACGCCCGATCCGTTCACGTATCCGAACTTCGACCACTCATCCGTAATGTAGTAGACCAGCAGCGACTCGCCGAGTTTTCCCGCGTACTCGGCCGCGGTTGGCAGGAACACCCACAACTGGAACTCGTCCATGCCCAATCGGCGCCGAATGATGGCCAGCGACACCACGAGGATCCATGTGTTAACGAACGTGGCCAGTCGGCTGTGGGGGAACGGCAGGATCACCGGCGTGTAAACCCACAGTCCTTCCGAGACGCTCTTCGGCCCGCGCACAAAGCCCATCAGCTTCCTGAGCATCTTTCCCAGGTCGCGAGTGTCGCTGAAATCAGGCGTGCGAGTGGCGATTGAGTTGACCCACAACACCAGATTACGCCGCGCCAAGAGCCGCATGATGTGGTTGTTGCTGGTGGGATCCTCGTCCCAGTCCTTGGCGAAACAGACGACGTTCTGCCCGCTCATGCCCTCGATCGCTGGATGTGGCGGGCGGGCCTCGTCTGATCCCGCCGAACCAACATGGATGGGCGAATGCTGCATGGTAGCCTCAGTCATCACTGCACGCTTTCTCAAGAGAGTCCTTTCACCATGTCGCGGCTTGCGAAGCTTGTCTGGCTCCCCGCGGCGATGGCACCGGCAATGCGATCAACCTGGAAGAATCGGGCAGCCCGGCTGCGGCCGATCAGGTCGGCATAGAGGCCCTCCATCGCCGCGGTCTGGTCGCGCAGGTCGAATCTGCGCTCCACCTGGAGGCGAGCATGGGCGCTGATCTGGCGCCACAGGGCCGGGTCCGAGCACAACCGCAGGATGTGCTCGGCCAGCCGGGCCTCATCCCGCTCGGGCGCCATCAGGCCGGTTTCTCCCTGAGCGATGGCCTCGTTGATCCCGGCATGATCGGTGGCGACCACGGGCAAGCCCATGGCCTGGGCTTCCACGATGACGGTCGGGAGCCCCTCGGAGTCACCGGAGGCCGCGGTGACGCTGGGCGCCACCAGGAGGGACGCCCGGTTCATCCATTGGCGGACGATGCCGGGAGGCTGCAGGCCCAGGAACGTGCAGCGCCGCAACACGCTGGCGGCTTGGGCTTTCAGGTCGGCCATCAGCGGCCCGTCGCCGATCAGGACCAGTTGCCACCGCGGCAAGACCGCCTGCACGCGCTCCATGGCACGGATCAGGTATTGGCACCCCTTCTTTTCATCGAGTCGGCCCACGAACAGCACGACCGGCTCGCGCGGAACGGCGGGATCGGCCCGGAACTCGCTCGTGTCCACCCCGTAGTAGTGGACGATGATCTTGTCCGCCGGATAGCCTCGCTCGACGAGCTTGCGCTTGATGAAGCCGGACACCGCGATAAACAGCGCGGTTTCGCGCTGAAGCCGCGGCGTCCGCCAGCGGAACAGTTGCTGCGTCAGGGAGAACCGCTGGGAGGACCACTCGACTGTGGCATCCCGCCCATAGAAGGTGACCACCAGCGGAACGCGCAGCGCGCTGGCCAGCGGCAAGGCGAGCGCGCCGTTGACGCCGTGGTGCGCGTGCAGCAAGCCGGGCCGCAGCCGGGCAAGCCGGCGGCAGAAGCCTGGCGCGGCCCCCGTCGCCTTGAAGATCGTCTCCCCCAGCCGTCCGGCGAGGCCGCCCCCGTTGAGGAGCGTACACTCCTCCCTGGCAAGGAACGACCCCGGACCGTAAAACCGCACCCCGGCGAAATGGGGGGTGAATCGCCGCATGGCCCGGGCCTGGGCACGGATGAAAGTTTCCGAGGGCGTCATGAGCACGCCGCTCCAGAAGATCACGTTGCGCTGGCTGTCATCCATTGCGTTTCTCCCTTTCTTCCGGCCAGGTCCGGAGCGGTCGCCATTTGCATGCGAAAGGCCTGATAGTCGTCCCCGTGACTGGCGTGGATCCGCGGTAGCCGGCGCCTGGCCGACCCCTCCCGCGGCGCAAAGCCGTGAACGAACGAGAAGGAGATCTCGAAGCCCGCTCGGGCAATGGCGGCATCGGCCTGCTCGGACATGTGCTCCAACTCGCCGAACGGGTAGGCGAAGGCCAGAGGCACGACACCCAGCATGCGCCGAAGATCCTCGTAGCACCCCGCCACCTCATGATCGAGCACCGCGTCGTCGTCGATGCGCGAAAGCACGGGGTGGCTGCGCGTGTGCCCGCCAATCTCCATCCCGGCCGCCGCGAGTTGGCGGCACATCGTCCCAAGACATGAACAGCGGTCTGACCAGGTGCTCTTCGGGGTTGACCGACGTCGCCTGACGGAGACCCTGCACATAGCCCGGCACATGCGACCACGGCACCGCGCGCATGTGCCGCCGGAATCGCTCGATCAAGCGCGCCCGATTCGGCTCATCCAATTCATATGGCGGGTCATCGCCGCCGAAGGGGGATTCGATTCGCTTGGAGCAGGAGAGCTTGAGGCAGCAGGTTGAACGCTTCCTGCCAGGGCAGTTGCCGGGTGCCGATCAAGCCGGTGCAGACGAAGAAACACGCCGGCAGCCCTGCCTCCCGCAGGAGGGGAAGCGCGTAGTCGTGGTTGTCGAAGTACCCGTCGTCGAAGGTGATCACTGCCGCTCGCGCTGGCAGTCGCGACGGATCGCGCAGGCCTTCGAGCATCCCGGCTATCGAGATCACGTCCAAGTGGGTTCGGAGGTATTTGAGCTCGCGGGCGAACTCCTCGGGCGTGGCGCTGAAGACTCTCTCGTTGAAGGGGTAGTCCTTCGGCGGCGGGGCCATGATGCGGTGATACCCGAGCACGGTCACGCAATGCTTGGCGCGGTGGCGCAGCAGAACTTCCGGCAGCGGCGTGGCCGCCAGCATGTCGCGGGCAACACGTCGCAGGGTCATCGTTCCTCCTTGGCAACCAGTAGACCGCCCGCAGTTCCCCTGTCCCTCGCGCGCATCTCGACCAGTTCGCGGGCATCCTGGTGGTACTCCAGGGCCATTCGGGCCACGCTGAACCGCGATTCCACGCGCACCTTTGCCGCAGCGCCAGTTGGCGCCTTCGCGCCGGGTCGGCGATCAGATCCGCCAGGACGGCCGCCAGCGCCGCCTCGTCGCCGGACTCGAACAGGATGCCGCTGGCGCCATCCACGATGACCTCAGGCAGGCCGCCGACGCGTGAGGCAACCACGGGCAGGCCCATGACCGAAGCCTCCAGCACCGCCTGGGGCATCCCCTCGGATTCGCTGGTGAGCGCGAACACGTCCATGGCCCGGAGGTAGGGGCCGCTGTGCGGCCGAGAGCCGGCGAAATGCACGGCCTCGCCCACGCCAAGCCGCGCGGCCAGTTCGCGCAGCTCGTTTAGCGAAGGCCCATCTCCCACGAGCAGCAGGTGAGCGCCAGGGGCCCGCTGGCGCAGGCAAGCGAAGGCGCGGATGAGCACATCCTGGCGTTTGACGGCAGTGAGCCGCCCAACCGTGCCGATCAAGATGGCATCGAGCGGCACCCCCAGCGATTGCCGCACGGCTGCCGAGTCGTAGGCTTGCTCGGTGAAACTGACCGCGTCGATGCCGTTCTGGATGACCCGGGTCTTGTGCTCGGGAACGATGCCGGCGGCACGGACCAGGCCGGCCATGTCCGCCGTCAGGCAATAGAACCGGTCGCAGAAGCCTGACGCGATCCGCCCCAGCATCCGTTTGCGGAGCCCCATGACATAGTCCGCGCGGGTATGTCCGGTGTACAGGATGGCCGGGACGCCCAACAACCGTGCGGCGGCGCCTCCGTATAACAGAGTGGCCAGTTGATGGGTATGCACCACGTCCGGCCGCAGTTCCCGCAGCACGCGGCGCACCCGCAGGACCAGGCTTGGCCGCAACCCCGGCTTGCGGTTCAGCGCCACCAGCGTCGCGCCCAGGTCGATCACCCGCGAGGCGAGAACTCCCGGCCCATCGAGGCAGACCACCGACACGCGCTGGCCGAGCTTCTGCCCCTCGCGAACCTGGTTGACGACGTTGCGCTCCAGCCCGCCGACACCGAGCGACAGCACGATGTGGACGACATGCAGCGGCGCTGCGTCGCTGGCCTGGCTTGAGGAACACGGTATTGTTCTGGATATTCTCATCTGATCGGTGAGGACTCGGGCACGTCGGGGCAGAGGCGACGAAGGGCATTGATGATCGGAGCCGCCCGCCTGCGCGGCCCGGCATCGGGGCTCTTCAGGCGCAACAGGCGGAGCAGATTCACGGCCATGCGCCGGGGACGCTCGAGCGGCACCGTCACCTCGGCACGCCGGTATGGAAGGGGATACGACGCCATCGCTTTCATCACGGCTAGCGCGGCCGCCGAGATGGTTGCCGGCGCGGGCCTGGACATCGGAGCAAGCAAGATGCATGAAGCTGTACGCCTTGCGGCGCAGCAGCCATCGCCCGCCCCAGGCGCGCCTGGCGTCCAGCCGCCGCAGAACCTCGCGCATGGCGTGCTCGCGCAGGTCGACGCGTTTGCACAGGCTGCCGGGCGTGTCGCGATAGCCACACAGCGGCAGGCCCAGCATGGCGATCGGAGCTGCCTCAGCAATTCTCAGAAACCACTCCCGGTCCTCCGACACCTGCAGATTGGTGTCAAATTCCCCGACGCGCTGGACTACCTCGCGACGTACCAGCACGGTGGACGTCAGGATGAGTGTCTTGACGGCCAATTGTCCCCATGTCACCGGCATCACTGGAGTCGCCGCATCATCGGGGACCGGCGGGAATGTCGCGATCGGCCAGTCGAAGCTCTGCGTGGCCGTGAGGCCGAGCGCCGGGTCCCGCTGCATGCACCGCATCTGTAGTTCCAGCTTGCGCGGGTGCCAGACATCATCGGCGTCGAGGAAGGCCATGACTGGTTCGGTCGCAAGCCGCATTCCGTGGTTGCGCGCTGCGGATACTCCGGCATTGGGTTGACTGCGATAAATCGCCTTGTCGCCATACGCGAGCACCCGATCCGCCGTATTGTCGGCCGAGCCATCGTCAACCACGATGATCTGCGCGGGCGCGAGCGTCTGGGCCAGCACGCTGTCGATCGCATCGCAGACCAGATCGGCGCGATTGTAGGTGGGAATGATGACGCTTACGGCAGCTCGTGGCATGGTGTACTCGATTGCTACGGAGTTCATCAGAAGTGCGCGTTGAACTTGGTGTATAGATGGAGCACGGCCAGCGTACACAGACTGACGGCGATCAAACGAAGTGCCAGCTTGGGCGAGAATCGCATCTCGGAGGCCGGCAGTCGCGTCGCGGCCAACGACAGAAAGACGGTCGCGATGCCGAGGATCATGTAGGTCGGCTGGGAGTACTCGCGTGAGGATGAGAACTGGCCAACGATACTCCCAACCACCAGTGCGATGACATAGGGCCACATGCGCCACAGCTCGGGATCAGCAGTTCGGAGCTCGTTGCGTTTCAGCCGATACAGGCCGAACGCGGCCAGGGCAAATGCGCTCGTGAAGAACGTGCCGCCGACGAGGCCCGTTTCGACAAAGGCCTCGATGAACGAGTTGTGAGCGTGGTTGCTGGCGGTACGGAAATATCGATCGGTCCCGATGCCAACGACAGGCGAAGAGCGCATCGCAACCAGGCCATTGCTCCAGAGCTGGATTCGGGATTGCCCCGTGCCCTTCTGCGTGTCGATGTCAATCTGCCGCCCGCTGAAGAAGGCGAGTACCGGCAGGAAGATCAGAAGCGCGACAGTCCCCTTCTTTGTCCCGTACCGGGCGTGCAGCAGCGCGACCATGGCCGCCATCAGCGCCAGCAGGGCGCCGCGGGAGTAGGTGAGTTTCAGAGCATAGGCAAAGATGAACAGAGGGATGACCCACACTCCGCGTACCAGCCACGAGAACGGCGGCGACACGGCCGAGAGGGCCATCAGAGTGCCCGTCACCAACAGCAGGATGACTACGCCCGCGACAAGCGTCATTTGACTGTCACCGGATCGAGCCGCCTCAAGCACGTAAGGCAGGGCAGCCAGTGGAAAGAGCCACGACAACCGAGCCAGCCAGCGGACCTTGACGGCCACTGCATACAGGCAGATCGTGATTCCGATCACAATGAGGCGACCCAGATCGTTGGGGTTGCCGTAGATTCCGGCGGCCTGGAGGCGAAGACTGATCTCGGTGACGCGTATGCCGGTGGTCGGATCAATACTCGACTGCAGTTCCCGCATCGGGACGATCGTGGGGAGGTCAACGATGCGGTAGTAGCTCAACATCGCGAGCATATTGAGCAGCAGGGCATAGATGCCGATGCTGAGCAGGAACTGCCGAAGCCGCCGCGGAGTGTCCACGATTGACACCAGCAACAGGTAGTAGATCGCGACTTTGGCCATCTCCATGCCAAATTGCCTGGCATTCCAGCTATCGCCCCGCGCCACGAGCGACAGCGCCACGGCCGGCACCATCCCGAATACACACAGGGTAATGGGATTGGCGGCCAGAGCGCGAAGGCTCAGTTTCCTGAGCACCATCGGGAGTGACAGCGCCAGGCACAGGAGGATGGTGACCTCGTAGATGGGCAGGTCTTCCAGTTGCGGAACGATCTCCGCGGGGCGCAGAAACAGCGTGGCGTTCAGGAGAAGAAACACCGCCCAGGCCGGCCCGGAACCTGGGGTCGCCGGCGCTTCGTCGGCTGCGAAGAGAGCCGGGTTGTTGGCAAGCATGCTCACGCGGAATGCGCCTCTCGGGGTTTGGTCGTGGTGAGGACGGTGCGAGATCTCATCGCTTCACGGCACCACTGGGCGCCACATCGCAACATGCCCAACAAGCCGGCAGGCAGGTGACTCTTCATCCTTCGCCATCGCAAGCGCCACGGATTGACGCACCTGGCCTCGGCCGCGATGTGCCACTGGGTGCGGGCTTCGGCGGAGCGGCCAGCCAAATACAGAGTGTCGCCCAGGCTGAGGTGCTTGCGCGCGATGGACTGCCGAAAGTCGTCCCGATATCCCGCGTCGGACATGAGCTGGTGCTTTCGCAGAACGGCCAGCACCGCCTCGCCGTGGCGTGATCTCTGCGTTTGCGTGAACTGTGCGCCATGGAGGCGGTAGTTGCTCACTTTGCGCTGCGTGGCCGCCAGGGGAGAATGCCGGGCCAGCCTCAGCCACAGGTCATAGTCCTCCGCCATGTGGTAGCAGGGGCTTTCGTCGAAGCCGCCGAGCCGGCGAACCACGTCCGTCGATGCGAGCACGACGGACGGCGCGCCCATCAGATTGTTGTGGATCATCCGGCGATAGACATCGCCCGACTCGAACTGGCAGCGGTGCTCGCGAAGCGCCCGCCCGCGCTCATCGACATATTGATAGCGGCCAGCGGCCCAGACCGCATTGGGAGTTGTCGCCAGCGCGGACAGCAGATCCGCGATCGCCGACCTCTCCAGGAAATCATCGTCGTCGAGCAATAGAAGATACTCGCCGGCAGCGTTGGCGATTCCGTGATTGCGAGCGGAGGCCAGGCCGCCGTTGCGCTTACGCAGCAGACGCACGCGCGGACCGAAGGGGTAGATCACCGGGCCTGGATCAATCTCCGAACCGTCGTCAACCACGATGGCCTCGACGCGCGGATGTGTCTGCTCCAGAACGGACGCAATCGCCTGGTGCAGGAACACGACGCGGTTATGCACGGGGATGATGACGCTTACGAGCGTGTCCGACGAATTGCTCTGGCTGGCATGGGTCATCTGAAATGCGCCTATCCGAGACCAGGTTCGATCACGTGCAGTTGGCGAAGCAGCCGATGCGGCAGGAGCTTGAGCATTCCCAGCAACGACGGAAGGTGCGTTCTGCCCGCCAAGAGCGATTTCCAATAGTGCCGCATTGCCGAGGCGTAGTCCCCCTGCTGACGAAGCAGATATCCGGCGTTGAACAGCTCCTGTTCCAATCGCCGACGCACGAGCGAGACGATCTCGGGGCCATCGGCTCCGAGGCCGGCGAGCAGTTCGGGGTCTCCGGTAATGCGATGTAGCGTTCGGCTCAGCACATCGGCCTGCCACTGCGCCATCAGCAGGCCGTTGCGGCTCATCGAGGTGCGATGCTGGCGATAGAACGCGCCAACTCGGAAGACCGGCACGACGCGGGCGCCGAGAACACGAGGCGCAGCCACGCGTCCCAGTCTTCACACGCCCTCATGCGCACGTCGAAGCCGCCGATTTCCGCCAGCATCGGCCGCGATCCCAGCACCATGTTCGGCGGGCCGAAGTTACGCACGAGCAGATCGGCGCCCGCGCGCGATCGCACGAGGGCAGCCACTCTTTCCCGCCTTCCAGACAGTCGTCGCGCTCAAAGCCCCGCGCGCCCATCACGCAGAGCACGTTGTCACGGCCGGCGGCGGCACCCATAAGCCAGGCGATGGCATCGTTGTGCAGACGGTCATCGGCATCGAGGCAGAGAACGTACTTGCCGGAAGCGCGGGCGATGCCCGTGTTGCGGGCGGCCGACAGGCCCTGGTTGTGCTGCCAATGGTACAGAATCCGGCCGCTGTAGCGCTGCGCCACTGTCTCCGTCTGATCGGGCGAGCCGTCGTTGATGACGATCGTCTCGATCGCGGGATAGGACTGGGCCAAGGCGCTTTCGATGGCCCATGGAAGAAACTGCGCCTGGCCATAGCACGGGATGATGATGGATACGAGGGGGTTCATCTTGCAACGACAGCAGAAGCCGCATCCCGAACGGGGCGCACAACACGCCGCAGCAGGTTGGATGCTCGTTGTCCCAGCAGAAGTTTCAGCCGGAGCTTTCGCCATGCGCGGCCGTGGCACAGCGCGGGGCTCGTTTCCCGCGCAAAGCGCATGAACTGGCGACAGAGCGATTCGTTGGATCTCTCAAACGCGACGGAAGCTTGCCTATGCGCCTTTGCCGCAAGAACGTCCATGACGGCCGCACGCAGCCGATCGGCGGACGGGATGCGGTCGCCGTACATGTCGAAAATGATCTGGAAGACGGCTCGCTGCTGTTGCAGGTTGCCGGCGCCGGCGTAGTAGTCGCATGACATGCTGCTCGGATGGGTGCGATAGTACGCCTGGTAGCAGTCGAAAATCCCAATCGCTCCGTGGGCTGCGCATCGCAGCCACATTTCCATGTCACCGGCATGGGGGAGATCAGTGCGGTAGCCGCCGATCCCGTGCTGCAGCGACGTGCGCAAGACGGCCGTCGGAGTGGGCACGAGGTTTTCGGCCGTCTGGCAACTTCGTCGGATGTATTCGGCACCCTCAAGCACCTCGCAGTGCCAACTCGCCGGATCGTTATGGATAATGTGTTCGGGGTGCTCCGTGACGTACGCCCGGCCGAAGGTCATGCCGATCTCAGGCTGGGCATCCATCACTTTCGCCACGCGGCCCAGGGCGCCGGGCGTCAGCAGATCGTCGGCCGACAGCAGCAGGCAGTACTCGGCGCTGGCCCATTCCAACAGCCCCTCGTTATACGTGGCGATGTGTCCGCGGTTGATCGCGTGCCGCGTGAACTGGACCCGCCGATCCTCCGCCACAAGCCCCTGGGCAATCTCGGCGGTATCGTCCGGCGAGCAGTTGTCTATGATCAGAGCCCGAACGTCCACGCCCTCTTGATGGAGCACGCTCTGGACGCAACCACGCAGGTATCGGCCGTACTTATAGCATGGAATGACCACGTCAACAGCGGACATCGGCATCTCCCACGTTCAAACGAGTTCTTTCCATCAGCTTGGTCCCGTAGCAAGACTCCGCCCCCGTCAACTGCACGCAGGCGGGCGCACATTTCGATCCGTATCAGTCTGCTTTGGTCATGCAACCTCGGATAGCCGGCCTGGTCGCCGAGGCGAGCCCCCCGTTAAGAGGAGCACAGGAGCACACCGAGCAATCGGTGTACCCATTCCTGTGGCCGCTCGTCAGTCGGTCCCACCCCTTGGGGATTAGCATGCAGAGATGCCAATGCGATGATCTTCACGAATGGTTGAGTTCGCCAGTCGGTCCGTCAAACTGTCTCCAGTCGCGACAGACAAGAACGCCCGCTCGCCGCGCCGTGGCCAGATTGCGCCCATCTCCCAGGCCACACCAGCGCGGCAAAGTGTTGCCACCAGAATGCAATCTGTCTGCGTCGCTTCAGGCACTGACGATATGGTCACGTCGGCCGCGAATGTCGCGCAGCGTGTTGCGCGTATCGACGATCAGGGCGGCGTTGTCGGCGACCATCTGCCAGTCGTACGTGGAGTGGTGCGTCGCAATCAACACGCAGTCGTATCTGCGCAGGTTCTCGGCCGTCAGCGGCACGCTCTTCATCTGCAGGTCGTGGTGTCGCATGAGGTGCGTACACGGCACCAGCGGGTCGTTGTAGTCCACCTGCGCCCCCAGGGCCTGCAGCTTCTCAATGAGCTCAAAGCTCGGGCTCTCGCGTACGTCGTCGATGTCCGGCTTGTATGCCAGCCCCAGCACGAGGATCCGGCTGCCCTTGACCGTCTTGCCGCGATCGTTCAGCGCCAGCCCCACGCGGCCCACGACGTAGTTCGGCATGTTGTGGTTGATCTCGCCGGCCAGCTCGATGAACCGCGTGCGCATGCCGATCTCGCGCGCCTTCCACGTGAGGTAGAACGGGTCGATGGGGATGCAGTGCCCGCCAAGCCCCGGCCCGGGATAGAACGCCTGGAAGCCGAACGGCTTGGTGGACGCGGCGTTGATGACCTCCCAGACATCAACATTCAACGCCGTCAGCACCATCTTCATTTCGTTGACCAGCGCGATGTTCACGGCGCGGTAGATGTTTTCCAGGAGCTTGGCGGCCTCCGCCACTTCCGCGCTGGATACCGGGATAATCTGCTCGATCGCCTGGCGATACAGCGCCACGGCGAGGCGTGTCGACTCGGGATCGATCCCCCCTACCAGCTTGGGGATCGTCCGCGTGTTGTAGTCGCGTCGGCCGGGATCCTCGCGCTCCGGCGAAAACGCCAGATAGAAGTCCTTGCCACATCGCAGTCCCTTCTGCTCAAACCGCGTGAGCATGATCTCGCGTGTGGTGCCGGGATACGTGCTCGATTCGAGCACAATGAGCTGCTGCGGGCGCAGGACCCTGGCGATGTCGTCGGCCGCTCGCTCGATGAAGGTCACGTCCGGCTCCAAGTGCCTGCCCAGCGGGGTCGGGACGCAGACGATGATCGCATCCGCCGCGCCCAGCCGCGAAAGGTCGCTCGTGGCGTCGAAGCGTCCGGCGGCCTTCATCTCGGCCACCATGGTCGCGCCCAGATGCTTGAGGTAGTTCTCGCCGCGGCTAAGACTGGCGATCTTGGCAGGGTCCACGTCAAAGCCGATCACAGGAAAGCCGGCGCGGTGAAACGCGTGCAGCAGGGGCAGCCCCACGTACCCAAGGCCAATGACGCCAACGGTCGCCTGTTTGGACTCGACTCTCGACTGCAAAGACATAAAGCTCCATAACCGGCTCGCTTGCGAGCCGCTCTCTCTTTAGTGACTACTGATTGCCTGCGATGCGGTACGAACACCGATGCTGACCTGTTGATATGAGACCTTCTTCCATGTGGCGCCGGCGCGTCCCATGATCCACACCCAAAACGCCAGCCACGCCGCCGCATTGAGCACGATGAACGACGCCGCCGCGGACAGGATACGCGATCGCCCGCCCCACCAGATACCCAGCAGGCCGGCCGTGTAGAAACCTGCTTGCGTCAACATCGCCACCCGGTAGATCGGCCGCTGGAGCACCGCGCTGGCCAGCAACATCGCGAGCAGGCACCACGGGACCAGCAGCCTCAGCACCTTGTGCGAGATGAACTGCAACCACAGCGGATTGCGCCAGGGCAGCAGCGCCTCCGGCAGCCGTGCCAGCAACTGGAAATTGCCGCAGAGTGTCCGCATCTTCCGCCGGAACTCGTCGCGCGGTTTCTGGGGTAACCGGTCATACGCCACAGCCCGACTGTCGTGTACGACACGCGCGCCCTGCATCGCGACCCGCAGCGGCCAGTAGACATCGTCCAGGACCGTTCCGCGTGGAATCGGCCGGAATAGTTCACGGCGCACGGCGCTGATCGCGCCGGTTGCTCCTACCGCCAACGCCACGTCGCTTTCAAGCCGACGAAGCCATTTCTCATATCGCCAATAGAGCCCCAGCCCGCCCATGACTCCCGCCGCGGTTTCCAGCACCAGATCGCCACTCACCGCGCCGACCGAGGGATCGGCGAAGTTATCCAGCAGCTTCTCAATGGCATCCGGCGCCCATCTTTGCGCGCATCTGCGAAGACGACGAAGCCGTTCCTGGCGACGGCGCATCCGCGACTGATTGCCGCGGCCTTGCCCTCTTGAGCAGATTCGATCACGCGCAGGGCATGCGCCCGGCCGAACGCGCGAGGCGCGCCGTGTCATCCGTCGATCCATCGCAGACGACGATCACCTCGCTGCGCTGATCGATCTCGCTGGCCAGCTTGCTCAGCTCGCGCACGCGCCGCTGGATGTTCGACGCTTCGTTGTGCGCGGCAAGAACGACCGACACCGCCTCGCGCACGGGGCCGATGATGCGCCGGGGTCGCCCGCATGCGCGGATCGCGGTCAGCAGCAATGGATAGAGCGCGTAGCTGTACGCAACAGTCGCGGCGAGTGTCCAGAATAGGATTTCCAGTTGGAGCATGTGATTATGTGTCTGAAGCGGAAGCGTCAGCGCCCGCCCTCAGCGGGCGCTGACGCTTCAGATGAAGATTCAGATCGTGTCGGCGAATGCCTGCTCCGTACGCCGGAAATACAACGCCCCCGCGATCAGGATCACCAGCGCAAATGCGGCCGACATGCCGACCTCTTTCCAAGGGATGGCCCCGCCGGCGCACGCCGCGCGAAACGCGGCGACCAGCCAGGTCATGGGGTTGGCCGCCAACCAGGCATGCGCCCGGCCGCCGGCGGCCGCGTCTGGCTGCATGTACACGGTCGGCGTGGCGAACATCCACACCTGCATAAGGAATGGGATGACATAGCGGAAATCGCGATAAGTCACGTTCAATGCCGCGAGTAGCGTGCCCATCCCCAGGGCCAGCAGCAGGATCAGGCCGAAGAACACCGGCGCCATCACGATCTGCCAGCTCGGCGCGATACCGTACCAGAGCATCAGCACGAGGAGCATGCCGAAGGCGATCAGGAAGTCGAGGATGGCCGCCCCCACCGCCGCCATTGGTATCGCCAGCCGCGGGAAGTAGACCTTGGTAATCAGCCGCTCGGAGCCCACGACGCTCTGGCCGGCGCTGCTCACGCTGGTCGAGAAGAACGTCCACGGCAGCACGCCGAGGTAGACGAACACCGGATACGGCAGCACCCCAGCCGGCACCTTGGCCAGCCGGCCCAGGAAAACGGTAAACACGATCATCCACATCAGCGGCTGCAGCACGGCCCAGGCAGCGCCCAACGCCGTCTGTTTATAGCGCACCTTGACGTCGCGCCAGGTCAGGAAGAACACCAGTTCGCGGAAACGCCACAGCTCGCGCAGGTCAATGGCCATCCACCTCTTTGGCGGACGGATACTCACCACTTCGCCCGCCTCGGGCGCGACCTTGGCGCTCTCGAAGACAGCAGTCTCCGCTTCGCTGTCGATTGCAATCTGCATGCTCATGAGATTCCGGCCTTCGCTACGTGGAACTACGCTTCTATTGCTCCTGCTCCAACCGCATGAACCGGGCCACCGACCGCATCATTGGGCCCATCGCCACGGGCAGTTCATCGCCTTCCCTGACCGGCGTGATCCTGCCAGCCGACGATGAAGTCGAAGACGAGCTGCGTGACGATGAATAGCTTGAGTGCCTCATGTCCCCCAGGGACACGCGGTTGAACACAACCCCTGCCATCCTGCCGCCCACCGACTCCAGGTGCCGCACCGACTTCTCCACCATCGGCCGGCGCTCGCCCCGCGTAATCACAAACACGATCCCATCCACTTCCGGCGCGATCGCCGTCGGCTCGACGCTTCCGAGCACGGGGCCCGTGTCGATCAGCGTGATGTCGTAATGCTTTCGCGCTTCGGCCAGCAGCGCGCGGATGGCCGATGGCGTGACCGTCCAGGCCACCGCCGTATCGGCATTCCCTGCGGGCAGGTAATGAAGTCCGTGCCGGGCCGAGCGAACATGTTCCTGAAGCCGGGCGCCTTTGAGGACCTCGTGCATGCCGCCGGCGTTCTCCGCGCCGAGGCTGCGCGTGAGACCGTGGCCCATGGGGTCGGCGTCGATGATCAACGTTCGAAAGCCCGCCGCCGCGAAGGACATGCCCAGACCAATCGTCAGGCTTGTCTTGCCGGCTTCGGCCGAGGCGCTGCTCGTCATGTACACGCGATGCCCGCGAGCGTCGAGGCCCACCTGGAGCATCACTCGAATCTGGTGCATGCAGCGTGCGGCATCCGCCGCCAGGGTCAAACCGCTCCTGCCGCGCGGCACCTCGGGCAAGACGCCAAGAAGGGACGCTGTCCGTCCGACGCCTTCGGCGTCGTCGGAGAAGCGATAGCGACGGCTCGCCAGCCCAAAGAGCAGCGCGAGGGCCAGCGGGAACAACCCGCCCGCCGCGCCGCCCAGCCCCGCCGCGGCCATCCTCAAGTCGCGAACCGGCGCAATGGGCACCTCGCCCCGGCTGATGATGTCCAGGCGGCTGCCCGCCGTGGACTCAATCTCCAGGCCGGTGATCCGCCGGCGCAGCTCGCCCAGCTCCGTCTTGGTCTTCTCCGCGCTGGCGTTGAGCCGTTCGATCTGCTGCCGCTGCGTGCTCAGGGTGGACACGTCCGCCTCGGCGCGGTCGATCAACGACTGCAGCGCAACCTTTTCGGCCTGCAGGGACTCCACGCTGGCGCCCATGATGCCGGGCCTGTTTGTCGCCATTTCCGGCATGGAAATCCCATTCGGGTGCAAGGCGCGATACTCATCGCCGTACGTCGCGGCCCGCGCCTCGGCGATCTCGAAGGTCTTACGCAGCACCGAGAGCTGCGGATGTTGCACGCCGTACGTGGCCTCAGCCTGCTTGAGGGCATCCTTGGCCCTGGCACGCCCCAGCAGATACTCGCGCATGGTGGGGTCGACGGCGCCGATCTCATCGAGCGTCGGCACGTGCCGCCAGTTCCGTACCATCGCGGGCTGAGTCGCCGACACATCCGCCAGCCGCTGGCTGCCTGCAAGCGCGATCTCCACGTCGTTAAGCTTGCCTTTGAGGTCGGCCACCTGATGCACGGCGCTCTCGTAGGCGCCTGCACATCGGCGCCCCCGCCGCCGGCCTTGGCGATTTCCGCCTGTGTCTGTGCGAGCTGCGACTCCAACTCGCGACGCCGATCCATCAGGGCTTCGAGCCTCTGCCGCTCGGCCTGAGTGTCGCGGCCGTTGTACGCAGCCGTGTAGGCGTCGATGACGGAACTGACGGCGGCCGCCGCCACCGACGGGTCCTTGCTGGTCATGGAGACACGCAGATACTCCGTGTCGGCCGGGTGCTCGATCTTCAGGTCTGCGGCAAGCCGCTGCGCCGCCTCCGGCGAGTCGCCCCCACCTGCCGCTTTCCAGGACGGGCTCTGCATCGCCAGCCCGATGGTGCGCTGGCTGGTCAGCACGGCCTGCTGCGCCCGGAGGAATGCCTCGAACATGGCAATGGGACCATTCTGGTCCGTCTGCTGCAGCACCGGCGGCAGCGTGTAGGCAATGCGGATCAGCCCTTCGCTACGGTAGAGTGGAACGGTGGCGCGATACCCCAGCCATGTCCCGAACGCTGCGCACAGCACGCCGGCCGCGATCGAAAAGCGATAGCGGCCGCGCAGCGCGCGATGGGCCGTACGATATGGATCGGTCCGCTCCGCCTGCACCGTGATCACCGATCCCGTGCTCCTGCCCGCATTACTGTTTTGCGGTTCATTCATCTCGATCTCCAACGGACGTTGCCCCCTGGCCGCCATGGCGGCCAGCGTTCTATGCCACGGTCATCTGCTGCTGCGCGGCCGGTCAAAATGATCAAATCCTTCACGTCGCGCTCCGCATCGTCGCCATACGACTTCACGAACAGCTTGCCAAAAGCGTTCAGCGTCAGCCCGGTAAGGTGGAAGACGGTGCAGACCACAATCCGCATATCCAGCCACAGGCTCAGACGCCGTATGTAACAAAGGTCGTAAGCCAGCTTTTGCTGGACGTCTTCGAGGTCAACGTCGGCCGGCCGCTGGACCTGGGCCAGGCCGGTCATCCCCGGCCGCACGGCAAGCCGCTGGCGATACTGCGGGATGGCCTGCTCGATCTTGGCGACGAGCTCCGGACGCTCCGGCCGAGGACCGATCAACGCCATTTCTCCCCGCAGGACGTTCCAGAGCTGCGGCAGCTCATCCAAGTGCGTTTCGCGCAGGAAGCGACCCAGCCGCGTCACCCTCGGATCGCCATTTCCCGACCAGACGGCGCCGGTGCCCGCCTCGCAGTTATTCCGCATGGTCCGGATCTTCAGCATCGAGAACGGCCGGCCGCCAAGACCGCTGCGCGTCTGTTTGTAGAACGCCGGACCCGGCGATGAGAGCTTGGCGAGCAGCGCCATGAAGGCGATGATCGGCGAATGCGCGATCAGCAGGACCAGCGCAACCACCCATTCGATCGCGATCTTCCATTGCAGGTAGCGGCGTCTGACGCGGCCTGGCGTGGGGGCGGTATCGGCGGGTGTCTCCGCGTCTTTCACGACTTTCATCACAATTTGCTCAACTGGCATATTCTGTCTCCCTGACTGGTCAATGGGTTCAGTGGCACGCAGGTCACCCGGCACAACGACATTATCCCGCAGACGCTGCATGTCCTGGATGGATGGGCGAAGTGGTTTCATAGTGTTCCAGTGAACTCAAGGCCGCCAATGGGCGCAGGCTCCGCCCCCGTGGGCCGCGCGCTCCGCGGCGCAGACTGTCCATGTCGCGAATTGTCACCTCTCGAATGGCTCCTGGATTTCAATCCAAGGGTTCCAGCAGCGAGCCATCGACTTCCACGCTCACCGCGGCGCCGAGGATCTCAACCTGCGGGATCAAGCGGCCTGACTGTCGCCTTGCGTATTGCGTCATTTGTTTCCCGACGGCATCTGGCTGGCGTCGCAAGCTACATGCCATCCAGCCACATCCACGATACCGACCGAACGAAACCGCACTGGCGCTCACGCTTCGGCCTGCTTGCGCGGCTGCTTGCGAGGTCGGCGGTCCAGGGCGAGCGCCTGATTGTCCTGTCGCGCATGACAAGCAATAACGTGGAATGGATGGGGCCGGTCGGCGCAAATGGAATCGTCAGGAACAACCAGGCCGCGCAGCAAGGCTGAGTCCGGTCGGTGCTCTTCCGCGTGCGTGCGGACTCAGCAATGAACGGCTTTCCCTGGCGATGGAAACGCCTTGATTATGGAAGACCCCTTCAGTGAACGCCGTTTCTCTGCGCCAGCCGAACATACTGCTCGATCGCACCCATCTGCTCTTCGGAGAGCCCCTTGGCCCTCGCCGCCTCTTCGATGATCTTGTCCCACTTTTCCTGCGCACGGAAGATTTGCATGCGAAAAAGGATCTTCCCGTATAGCGACGCCCGCATCGTCCCCGCCGGCAATTTCGCCGGCAACTTCATCCGATCAAGATCGAAGAAATTCCTCTTTGCTTTTCAGCCCCCAGATCGGCCGGGGCAGGCCACCATCCGCTCGAAGGCTTACGTTGCAGTCTCTGAACACGGCCTCGAGCAGCTTCGCCGCGATATAAGCGGTGGCCTTCTCTTTCTCATCCTCGCTCAGCACCGGAAGGTGATTGCTACCCGCACGCAGCTCATCGGCGAGGACTGCGTGATAGCCGACGATCGCAGTGCGCGAGGCGGGCAATCCCCAGCCATTGATGAGGGCATTCGCCGCAAGCGATTCCGGCCAGTCGAGCACATCGTCGATCAGGAGACCGTTCGTGATGTAGAGCGTATACCCATCGCTCCAGTCCATGCTGTGCAGCCAGAACCCCCATCGCGACGCCGAGTACTCATTGAAGAAGCGCAGGTCAACCAGCGGCTTGCCGTCAGTCCGCTTCAGTTTTCGAATGCGCGCAATGCCCGCGACATGGTGCTGAATCAGCATCTCCTCGGCCGTCTTCCGGTCCTTGACCTGCAGTGCCTCCTGCGTCTGCAAGAGCCCGCGTACCAAGTCCAGGTCGATCGGCCTCTGCCCCTGCTCGCGCAGGGCTCTTCGGCATCGACTCTCCGAATCGACCAGCACATCGCGCAAAGATGGCACCGGCACGTTGTATGGCGCAATCCGGCGCTGCTGCTCCGCGATGAACTCATGCGCATCGCGCCGGGCAGAGACCGCAAGGTTAACGTCAACTCCGCATACCTCTTTCATGATGAGCTTCACCTGCGCCAACACCCGGCCCATCGCCTGTTCCGAAAGCTGCGGCAAATCGGGAAAGATGATCGGCACGACCTCAATCCTGATCGGCCCGTCCGCAGCGAGAGCACCACCACAGAGCAAACCGAGCGCCCACACAGTCAGCCACACCGCTCGCATTCCCATGGCCAGTATGATACCACGCAAGGCCAACGTGATGTGCTATACTTGGCACATGCCCGCCAGCTCCATTACCGACATCATCCACGGCCGCGTTCCGGTCAACAACACCGTCACCATCCAGGGCTGGGTCCGCACCCGCCGCGACTCCAAGGCCGGCGTGTCGTTCCTGGCCATCCACGACGGCTCGTGCTTCGACACGATCCAGGTCGTCGCCCCCAGCACGCTGAGCAACTACGCCAATGATGTCCTGCACATCACGGCCGGCTGCTCGGTCATCGCCACCGGCACACTCGTGGCTTCGCAGGGCAAGGGCCAGTCGGTCGAGATCCAGGCGGCCGAGCTCAAGGTGGTCGGCTGGGTTGACGATCCCGACACCTATCCCATCCAACCCAAGCACCACACATTCGAGTATCTTCGCGAGCAGGCCCACCTGCGTGTCCGGACCAACACCTTCGGCGCCATCACGCGCGTCCGCCACACGCTGGCGATGGCCATCCACCGCTACTTCCACGAGCGCGGATTCTTCTGGATCCACACGCCGATCATCACCGCCAGCGATTGCGAGGGCGCTGGCGCCATGTTCCGCGTCTCGACGCTCGACCTGTGCAATCTCCCCAATGCCCCCAAGACCCCCGACAGCAAGAGCCTCGACTTCAGCAAGGACTTTTTCACGCGCCCGGCATTCCTCACCGTTTCCGGCCAGCTCGATGTCGAGACCTACTGCATGGCCATGAGCAAGGTCTACACGTTCGGGCCGACCTTCCGCGCCGAGAACAGCAGCACGCCGCGCCACCTGGCCGAGTTCTGGATGATCGAGCCGGAGATCGCTTTCGCCGATCTGAAGGCCGACGCCGACCTGGCCGAGGATTTCCTCAAGTACATCTTCAGGGCCGTGCTGGCCGAGCGGCCGGATGATATGAAGTTCTTCGCCGAGCGCGTTGACAAGACCTGCATCGACCGCGTGCAGAAGTTCATCGACTCCAGCTTCGAGCGGATGACCTACACCGACGCCATCGCGGCGCTGGAGAAATCCGGCAAGAAATTCGAGTTCCCCGTCAAATGGGGCGTGGACCTTCAGACCGAGCACGAGCGATATCTCACCGAGGAATACGTCGGCCGGCCGGTCGTCGTCATGAACTATCCCAAGCAGATCAAGCCGTTCTACATGCGGATGAACGACGACGGCACGACCGTGGCCGCCATGGACGTGTTAGCGCCGGGGATCGGCGAGATCATCGGCGGTTCGCAGCGTGAGGAGCGGCTCGACGTGCTGGATGCGCGCCTGGATGAGATGAAGCTCGACAAGAAGGCCTACTGGTGGTATCGCGACCTGCGGCGATACGGGACGGTCCCGCACGCGGGTTTCGGTCTGGGCTTCGAGCGGACGATCCTCTATGCGACGGGCGTGGCCAACATCCGCGATGTCATCCCGTTCCCGCGCACGCCGGGGAATGCCGAGTTCTGATTATCAGTTCGCCTTCCGCGGCGCCAGCCACCCCGTCGCCTTCAGCCATTCCTCGCAGCGCTGCGGCCAACTCCCGGCCGGCCCGGCGCTGGGCGCATGCCGTAGCCGTGCCCGCCGTGGGCGTAGATGTGCAGATCGGCCGCGATCTTGTTCTTCTTCAGCGCCAGGAAATACGCCACGGCGTTCTCGCAATTGATCCCATCATCGCTGGCCTGCTCGAGAAATGCCGGCGGAGTCTTCGCATCAATGGGCAGGTCCTTCGACAGCGAGCCATCCTTCTCGACCAGGTACGCCGGATAGATCAGCACGGTGAAATCCGGCCGACAATCGAGCTTGTCGGTGTTGTCGATCGCCTCGTAGGAATTCTTGCCGTAATTAGTGGAAGCCATGGCCGACAGATGCCCGCCGGCCGAGAATCCCAGAATGCCGATGCGCTTGGGGTCGATCCTCCATTCCTTAGCGTTGGCGCGGGCGAGTCGAATCGCTCGCTGCGCATCCTGAAGCGGAGGAAGGTGGCGCGGCAGGCCCTTGCGCACGGGCACGCGATACTTCAGGAGAATCCCGGTCACACCGATGTTGTTGGCCCATTTCGCAACCGCCTCACCCTCGTGCTCGATGGCGAGAATCGAGTATCCGCCGCCGGGGCAGATGACGATGGCCGCGCCGGTATCCTTCTCTTTGTCGGGCTTGTAGAGCGTGATCGTGGGTTTGGAGACATTGGCGATGCGGTCGCAGTCGGCCGCGTTCTTGGCCGGCGTAAGCGTCTCTTCCGGGATATCACCCTTCTCGCCCGGCGCGACGCCCGGCCAGAGGTTGAGCACCGGCCGCTGATCTGCGGCCCTAGCGATGATCGACAACACGAGCGTGAGGAGGCACGAGAGGAGGATGATCTTGATCATGGCGGGGAGTTTATGGCGGACGGGCGCGGCGTGCAATCGGCCAACAGCCCAGTATGGCGGGCGTACTGACAATGTCGGGGGGGGATTGCGGAGCACGCGCATGAACGCACTTCGGCTGTTGATCACCACCACGGTCATCCTTGCATTTCAGTCGCGTGCGGCACGTGCTGGCGACTGGCCCCAATGGGGCGGCACGGACAATCGCAACCTGGTGTCGGATGAGAAAGGCCTGGCCGATTCGTTCGAGCCGGGGCTGCGCAAGCCGGGCGTGGATGTCGATGTCGCCACCGCGAAGAACGTGAAGTGGGTTGCGCGACTGGGCTACGCGGCCTACGGCAATCCGACCGTCGCCGGCGGCCGGGTGTTTGTGGGGACCGATGATCAGACGATCGACGAAGATAAGCGCTTCGAGCGATCCAAGGGCGGTATGGTCAAGTGCTTTGACGAGGCCACCGGCAAGCTGCTCTGGCAGCTTGTGACGCCGCATCGAACGGCCCTGGCCAAGGAATTTCACTTCTCGCAGCAACACCTGGGGACTTGCTCCTCGCCCACGGTCGATGGGGATCGCGTGTATGTGGTGACGAGCGCGGCGGAGGTCGTTTGCCTGGATGTCCATGGCCAGAGCGGCGGCAATCGCGGGCCGTTCACCGACGAAGGCCGGTACATGGCCGGGCCGAACAAGCCGCCCGTGAAGCTGAAAGACAGCGATGCCGACATCATCTGGAAGCTCGACCTCATCAAGGACCTGGGCGTGATGCCACACGATGCGGCAAGCTGCTCGATCCTGATCCACGGCGATGTGCTCTATCTGAGCACGTCCAACGGCGTCGATGTCACGCATGAGAAAATCCCCGCGCCGGATGCGCCCGCGTTCATCGCCGTGGACAAGCGCACGGGCCGGATGGTGGCGCGGGAGGATATCGGCCTGAGCCGGCGGCAGTTCCATGCGCAATGGTGCTCGCCCTCGCTCGGCCGGGTCGGCGACAGGAATCTCATCTTCCTCGGCGGCGGCGATGGATTCTGTTATGCGTTTGAGGCACTGGAGAGCGTGCCGGAGAAGCCGGCCGATCTGAAGGAAGTCTGGAAGTACGACTGCAACCCGCCGGAATATCGCTTTCGCGACGGCAAACCCATGCACTACATGTCGGGCGACAAGCGCAAGCGCACCAGCCCCAACAAGAACGACGGCGCGTATGTGGGCCCCAGCGACGTGATCGCCACGCCAGTGTTCGTCAACGGGCGAATCTACGTGGCCATCGGCCAGGACCCGGCGCACGGCCGCGGGCGGGGGATGATACACTGCATCGACGCGACGAAGACCGGCGACATCACCAAAACGGGCTGCATCTGGACGTACGATGCGCTGGACCGGACGATCGCCACGGCTGCAGTGGCGGATGGACTGGTTTACATTCCGGACATCGCGGGCAAACTGCACTGCCTCGATGCCGAGACGGGCAAGCCGTATTGGGTCTTTGACAGCGGCGCCGAGGCGTGGGGTGGCCCGCTGGTGGCCGATGGAAAGCTGTACTGGGGCAACCAGAAGGAGTTCTTCATCATGGCGGCGGGCAAGGAGATCAAGATCATCAGCAAAGTGCGGCTCGGCTCGCCAGTGTACAGCACGCCGATCGTCGCCAATGGCGTGGTGTACGTGGCGTCGCAGCGGTATTTGTGGGCGGTGAAGTGAGGACGGTTCAGGCAGGTCGGATGGTCATTCGTATCTCCGCGGCCCGCGAGGTACAATCGGTGGCCAGCGCGGGCGATGTTGTTTCTGTACCCCTTGTCCCTGTACGCTTTTCCATTCGCAGGTATCATTCTCCGCATGGCCGGTCCGATGATCCAGGCGCGAGGACTGGGGAAGATATACCGCTCGCGGCGCGGAAGCGTGACGGCTGTCGAGGCGCTGGATCTCACCGTAGAGGCGGGCGAGATCTTCGGCCTGCTTGGACCCAATGGCGCGGGGAAGACCACGACCGTGCGGATGCTCTGCGGCCTCATCCGGCCGACAAGTGGGAACGCATGGATCGATGGCATTCCATTGGCCGAGCGCCCCGACGAAGCCCGAGCGCTGATCGGGCTGGTGCCGGAAGATGCGGGCGACCACAAGAACCTGTCGCTGCTGGAAGAGCTCGACTATTACGGTGCGCTGTATGGGCTCGAGCGCAGCGTCGTCCGGCGGCGCAGTGAGGAATTGCTGGCGCGGCTGGGGCTGGCGGATCGCGCCAAGGATCGCCTGAAGACATTCTCCAAGGGCATGCGGCGGAAGTTTCACCTGGTGCGGTCACTGCTCCACGAGCCGCGCATCCTGCTGCTGGATGAGCCCACGGCGGGGCTCGACCCGGCCATCTCCGAAACCGTCTGGTCGCTGCTCAAATCGCTGGCCACCGAGCGGAAGGTGAGCGTCATCATCTGCTCGCACCACCTGGAGGAAGTCGAGCGATTGTGCGGCCGGGTTGGGATTCTGAAGAGGCGATTGCTGGCCGAAGGGACGCTGAACCAGCTCAGCGGGGCGGATCGGCGGTATCGAATCGAGTTGAACGGCGACGCGGAGGGGTTCGTCGAAATTGTGCGTCAGGTAGCGGGAGTCGAGCGCGTCGAGGATGAAGGCAAGTTGCTGCGGATGACCCTCTCAACGGCGGCCGATGACGTCACGCCGCGTATCGTGCGCAGCTCGTGGCGGCCGGCGCGGGCATTGTGCAGGCTGTGACCGAGGGCCGCGATTTGCGGAGCCTCTACCGCCACGTAGTGGGCGAGGGCGAGGAGGTGGCGGCATGAAATGGTGGCCACTGCTGCGGGCAATGACCGTCAAGGAGATGCGCACGACGCTGCGCGAGAAGCACCAGTTGCTGGGCATCGCAGTGTCGGCAATCGGAATGGTCGTGGCGACTGCGGTGGCGGGCACGCAACTCGCGCACGGCATCCGCCACTCGCCGATCCCGGGGGCGACGACGCGGGCCGCGCCAGCAACCCAGTCAGCCCCCACGCCATCGACGCCCGAGGTCCTGGTCGCCGCCGCAATGCGGCAGACGGTGCTGATCTGGCGGTGGTGCGCCATCCTGTTGGGCGTCGGGGTCGGCGTGTTCTTCTCGCTAGGATACCTGATGACCGCGGCGCTGGCGAGTTTCGCGGGCGAGAAGGATGCCGGAACGCTGGAGATCCTGCTCGCATCGCCGGTGCCCGACACCAAGCTCTTTTTGATCAAGTGCGTGAGCGTGCTGCTTCCCTCCGTGCTGATCGGCTACGTGCTGTTGGCCGCGCCGATGGCGATCGCCCCGTTCGTGTCGGGCGATCTGCTGGCGCACGTGCCGATCAGCGTGCCTTTCCATGTGCTGGTGTTGAGCGTGCCCGTAACGCTGCTGCTGCAGATCATCCTGGTCGCCCTCGCCGCGGCGGTGTCAGCCAAGGCCGAGACCCTCAAAGGCGCCAGCCAGGTATTCGGGGCGGTGATCTTTGTGGCGATCTTCGGCGGCGCCTATGGGCTGCCGCTGCTCTTCCGGCACACGGCCATTGGCAACGCGGCCGGCGAAGCGATAAGCGCCTGGCTGAAGCTACCGTTCGCCGCGCAGTATGGATTGCTGATCTCTGCATTGATTGTGCCCGCGGCCATCTGCGTGGCGGTGGCTCGGACGCTGTTCCGGCGGGATCGGCTGCTGGCGTAGGAGTGCGCCCCTTATCCATGGTATAATTCGGGCATGACCCTCTCAGACGTCTATGAGCAGATGATCAAGCCCATGTCCGCCGCAGACCGCCTGCGCCTTGCGACGCTGATCCTCAACGATATTCCCCCACGGGCTGTCGCGGACTACCGCGAGGAGTGGAACGAAGAAGACGTAGCCGATTTCACGCGAGCGACTTGGGAAGGCGCACCTTCAGGAGAGGAGAAGTGACGTGATCAGGCCAGGCGACGTAGTAACGGTGGACTTTCCCGGTGCGACGGGCATCAAGCGAAGGCCGGCGGTGGTTCTGTCCAGCGACGAATATCACAAGCACCGACCCGATTTAATCCTGGGCGTGCTAACGACCAACCTGGCATCAGCCAAGACACCTCTCGATCACGTTTTGACCGACTGGGCTGCGGTAGGCCTGCACGCGGCGTCTGCCTTTCGATCTTATTTCGGAATGACGACTCGCGCAGCGGTTCGTGTCATCGGCCGCCTGACGGACCAAGACTGGCAGATCATACGCGAGCGAGTGCAGCGCGCCATCTCAGTGTAGAACCTCTCCCCTCACGCAATCCGCCGGCGTGTCGAGAATCTGCACCGTCGAGATCGTCTTCATGTCCTTGTGGTTCTCGTAGGTCCAGACCACCTTCTTGTCGGGCGTGACCTCGAAGATATGCGGCGCCTTGCCGAGATTGCCGTGGCCCAGCCAGTTCGTGAAAACCGTGTTGCCATTCGCGAGACGATGCAGCCCGGTCATGAACTTCAGCGGCTCGCCGCTCAGGTCCTTGTTGGAAATCTCCCACACAACCGCTCCGGCCTTGTCGACCTCGAAGACCTTCGCATCCCGCTTGCCGTCGCCGACGGCGATGAGCGTATTGCCATTGGGCAGGCGAATAACGCTGTGCGGCCCGCCGGGAGCCTTGAACTCGGCCACCTGCTTGCCTTGCGGGTCGTACTCCCGGACGAAGCCCAATCCGTAATGCGCGACAAGATAACCGCCGTTGGCCAGCACGCGGGCATTGCGCATGAACGCGTGGCCGCCGTCCTTGCCCTCGGGTAGAAGCTGGATGTCCTTGACGATCTTGCCGGCCGGCTCGATCTCCAGCAGCCGCCCGGTCGTACACTCGCCAACGAACGTGTTGCCGTTGGGCAGGCGCTGGCAGGCGTAGATCTCGCTCTTCGACTCGTATTTGAAGACCACCTGTTTGTCTCGGCTCACTTCGAGTACGCCGTGGCCGGTCGTGAAGAGGATATTGCCATTGGGAAGCACCCACAGCTCGTTGCAGGAGGGCGCTTTGTATTCCCAGGTAATCTGGCCATCTCTGCCGACGAAGAAGACCTTGCCCGCGGAATAGTCGGCGCATGCGAACTCGTGGCCGGCGGGCTTTTCATCGGCGGCAGGCGAGAGGCATGAGAGAGCGGCAATGGCAAAAACAATGGAGGTGATGCGGATCATGGGAACCGTTGATAGCGGGAGAAGGCTGGAAAGGCAATGGGATGCCGTGCCGCCAGTGCCCCGCCAGTGCCCTCACTGGCGGACCCCTCACCTCATCACCTCATCACCCCTTCACCTTCTCATCTACCCGCATCCGTGTCGGCACAAACCCGCAGTTGGGCTCTTCGGCCAGATAATCGCCGGTCATGGCGTAGGCGCGCGCCCGGCAGCCCATGCAGACTTTCTTGAACTCGCAGCAGCCGCATTTGCCCGCGAGTTGCGAATCATCGCGCAGGTCGCGGAAGACCTGGCTCTCGCGCCAGATCGTCGGGAAGGGGATCTTGCGGATGTTGCCCGAGCTGACCGGCAGATAGCCGCAGGGGAAGACTTCGCCGGTGTGCGAAACGAAGCACACTGCTTGCCCAGCCAGACACCCCTTGGTCATCGCGCTCATATCCGCGCCGCCGGGATGCCCGCCCGGATGCCCCATGCTCCGATGTGGATGCGCGCTGGCCGGCATCGCCCGGCCATCGGCCTTGGCTCGCTGACGCAGGACGCGGAAATAGTGCGGAGCGCAAGTGGCCTTCAGGTGCAGCTTGCCTTCGAGGCTCCGGTCGTAGATCCAGTTGAGCGCCTTCTCGTATTCAACGGGGCTGAGCATCACCTCTTCCTTGAGCGACATGCCGCAGCCAACCGGCACCAGCATGAAAATGTGCAGCGCATCCGCGCCCAGGTCCATCGCCAGCTTGTAGATCTCGTCCAGCCGCGTGTGATTGTGCTTGGCGACGGTGCAGTTGATCTGGACGGACATCCCGCGCTCGCGCAGCAACTGCACGCCGCGGACGGATGACTCGAACGCCCCGTCGATCCCGCGGAAGTTGTCGTGCGTTTTGGCGTCGGGGCCATCGAAGCTGACCGACACGCGCCGGAAGCCCACATCGACGATGCGCTGCGCCACGTGCTCGTCCATGATCGTGCCGTTGGTGGCCAGCGCAGTGGGCAGGGACAGTCGCGCAGCCTCGGCGGCAAGGTCAAACAGATCGGGGCGCATGAGCGGCTCGCCGCCCGAGAAGACGACAATGGGCCGGCCCGTCTCCGGAAGGGAGCGGATGAGAGTCATCGCCTCGTCCGTGGACAGGTCGTCGCGAGCGGTGTCGCGGGCCACGTCCAGACGCCGGCAATGAACGCAGGCAAGATTGCAGCCCGCAGTCGATTCCCAGAACAAGAGCCGCAGCGCCGGGACGGAAAGAGCCTGTTGCGTGGCCGCGTGGGCGGGAGCCGGTCTTGTCATGCAGCAAACCTCGTCTTTGTCGAATCAACCCCCATGCCAATCGCATTCCGCACGGATCGAGGCCGCTTTGGTCCCAACGCCGCAACCTTCCCGAACCTGAGAAATCCTGCCCTCTCAACCGCCTCAAAACAGCAAATGAAACAGATAATCCAATCGGCCCGTGAGCACCAGTCGCCGGCCGGAATATTTCATAACCTGCCGGATCCTGGCCCGGTACGCGGGGTGATAGCAGTGGTTGGGGCAGTGCTTGCAGGCGGGCTTTGGATTCATGGGACAGACGGAGCGTTTGTAAAAGGCATGGGCCAGGAGCTTGGCGCAGTCGCGGCACAGGACAACCGGGCGGCCCGTAATCGCCTGCACGTCATGCGTTTTCAGCGCCACGGGGGCTTTTTGCGCGTCGGCGTGTTTGTGCTTGCAGTAGATGCGGATGAACATCGCCAGGGTCTTGAGATCGCGGTCGCTTCTACTGCCCATGGTTGCCCGTGTCATTCGGGTATCCGCTCCGACAACCGCAGATTGTAGCACGGCAAGGCGGCCAGGGCGCACTGGCCCGCAGTTTGTACTATGATAGGCCCAGGTTCGGGGCAGCGTCCTCTGCGGGATTATGAAGAGCGGCCGGATCATGCTCGTATTGGCGCCGGTGGCTTTTGCCATCGCGTTGCTGTTCATGCCGTTTTTCAACCGCCAGGAGAAGCCGCACGGCGGCTCCAGTGCCAGTACCCAGGCCATCGCAAGCGGTTCTCCAATCCGCCTCGGGCTCGTTCCCGAATACGAGCCCCTGGCAATGCGCCGTTCGTACGGCGAACTGGCGGCATATCTCTCTCGTGCCATGGGCCGTCCCGTGAAGATCGTCATGCTGAATACCTACGAG
The DNA here is from genome assembly GCA_963836515.1 of uncultured Phycisphaerales bacterium. Taxonomy (GTDB): domain Bacteria; phylum Planctomycetota; class Phycisphaerae; order Tepidisphaerales; family Tepidisphaeraceae; genus CAWIJX01. The sequence goes on along the minus strand of CAWIJX010000003.1, from coordinate 398,902 downwards.
GCGGTGCTGAAGGATTTCGAGGAGCGCGAGGTGGATGTGGCGTTTCTCGGGTCGCTGGTCGCCGTGCTGGCCATGGAACGCCACGGCGCCCGCGTCATTGCCAGACCCGAATTGCCGGGCAGCATCAGCCGCTATTGCGGCGTGTTGTTCGTTCGGCCGGACTCATCCCTGCGCAACCTCGGGGAGATCCGCAACCAGACCGTTGGCATGCTGCGCGCCACGTACGCCGGAGCGCTCACGCCTCTCGCCGAGCTGTCGCGATTCGGCATCGGGCGGAGCGGCGGCCCGCAGATGGTATGGATGGGCACGCACGATGAGATCATCGAGGCGGTCGTGTCCGGCGCCGTCGAAGTGGGAGCCGTCAAGGACTTGCGGCTCGACGCGTGGGAGCGAGCGCATCCTGGAGTGAAGTTCCAGCGGCTGCTCACCAGCAAAGCGGTGCCGAACAGCGGCGTGGTCGTGCGCCGGGAGATCTATGGCGAGATTGGCCCGGGGCTTTTCGATGCGCTGCGTGGCATGCACAATCACCGCGACGGCCGCAGCGCCTTGGCGCGGATCAACGCGGTGCGGTTCATCCCCTGCAGGAAAGAGGAGTACGCGGCGATCTACGACATGCTGGACAGGGTCGGCGATGCCTGGAAGGAAGTGGGCATCGACGGGCCGCCGCCGCGGCGGATGCCCGCGTCGCGGACCACGAGCCGGCCCACGTCGCCCGCCTCCCAACTGACGGTGCCCTGATGCTGCGCAAGAAACTGCTGCTCATCTTCGGCTCGCTGATCATCCTGCTGGTGGCCACCGCCATCGGCGCGATCTGGATGCTCCAGGGCATTCTCTCGGACTTGCGTCACATTAACGATGAAGCGTGGACGGTGATCGACGAGGCCAACGACCTGGGGACCACGATTTCGCTGGTGGAGATCGAGCTCTACGAGCTGGCGGTGGGACATTCGCGGCACCTCGACTCGTTCCTCGACGCGGTGGAAGCGATGCAGCGGCAGCTCGCGCGCGTGGAGCGATCCTACGTGGCCGAGCTGCCCGAGAGCCAGGCGGTGGTGGACGGCATTCACAAGGGCCTGCCGCTCTTCAGCCAGGAGGTGACGGCGCTGGCGACGGCGCAGGACCCGCGCTTTGCCGCCCAGCATCGCGAGAGGGCGCTCAGCGCCGCCATCGGACTGCGGCAGGACATTCTCACGCTCAACAAGCAGGTGCGCGAGCACGGGCTGGCCGAGCAGGATGCGCTGACGGTCCGGTTCCGATGGCTGGTGCTGGGGCTGACGATTGTCTTCCTTCTCGTGATCAACCTGTCCATCGTCGCGCTGCTTCGAATGGCGTCGGTCGTGCTCCGACCCGTGGAGAAGCTGGTCGAGGCCACCCGGCAGCTCGGACAGGAGAACTTCGGCTATCGGGTGCAACTCGACCAGAAGGACGAGTTTGACGAGCTGGCCAACTCCTACAACCGCCTGGCAACGCAGCTCCAGGCCAACGAGCAGCGCAAGCTGGAAACGCTGGGCCAGGTCGCCCTGACGCTCAACCACGAGCTGAACACCGCCATCGCGATCATCGAGCTGCAATCGGAGTTGCTCAACCGCCAGGCGGGCGGCAATGCCCGCATCGAGAAATGCGCCCGCCAGATCCACGAGAGCCTCGGCGCATGACGCGCACGGTCGAATCGCTCAAGCACGTGAGGCGGATTGTTTTGACGGATTACGCGGCAGGAGTGAAGATGCTTGATTTGGCGCGGTCGACCGAAGAGGAGGACGCGCCGCAGCTTCCCAAGCCGGACCCGGCCCTATGAGCCTTGGCACACCCAAGAATAGCCTGCGGCCGCTGCTTTCGCAGCTCGGGCGCTTCGTGCGCCTGCGCTGGATCGCCGGAGCGGCCGTCCTGCTGGGCGCGCTCGCGGATGGCCGGTGGCTGCACTGGTACACCCACGGCTGGGGCATCGCGGCGGTGGGCGGGGGCATTCTGCTGTACAACTTGGCATTGTGGCTGGCGATGCGCCGGTCGGCGGAGGTTGTGAGCCACGGCGGGCCGCTGCTGGTTCAGGCATGGGCGCAGCTTCTGCTCGACCTGGCTTGCCTGACGCTGCTGGTGTTGATGACCGGCGCGGTGAACAGCCCCCTGCTGGGCTTCTATGTATTTCACATGGTCTTCGGCAGCCTGCTGCTTCCCCGGCAGATGGCCTATGCGGGCGCGGGCGTGGCGATGACCATGGTGGCCGTGGGACTGTGGGTGACGCGCTCTTTCCCGGCAGCCCGGCACGAATGGGTACAGCTTGCGGGGTGGGCATTGATGCTGCTCATGACGGTCTGGCTGGCCAACAGCATGAGCCGGGGGCTGCGAGCGCAGCGGCGGCGCGTGCTGCGGCAGAACCGCCGAATCCGCCACATGTCGCGGCGGCTCCAGCTTCAGCAGCAGGGCTTGATCCAGCACGAGAAAATGGTCACGGCGGGGCGAATGGCGGCGGGCGTGGCCCATGAGATCGCCAATCCGCTGGCGAGCATGGACAGCCTGCTGCAGCTCATCGAACGGCGGCCGGAAAAGCTCCGGCCGGATACGGTCGCGACTCTGCGCGAGCAGGTCGCGCGGGTCAATGAGATCGTCCGGCGCATGACCGAGTTCGCCCACCCGGGGCAGGGAGACATGCAGGAGGTTGACCTGCGGGACGTCATCGAGAAGGCGCTGGACGTGATCCGGTTCGATCCGCGGCTGAAGAACGCGCAGATCGAGCGGAGCTTCGACGCGAACATGCCGCCCGTGCGCGTCCTGGGCGAATCGATCCAGCAGGTCGTCATCAACCTGCTCGCCAATGCGCTGGATGCGATGGAAGAGGCGCAGCACCCGCGACTGGGAATTCGCGCAGCGCATCGCGATGGATGGTGCATCATCGAGGTCAGTGATAACGGTCACGGAATCTCGCCTCAGCATCGCCGCCGGCTCTTTGAGCCATTCTTCACGACCAAGCCGATGGGCAAAGGCACGGGGCTGGGACTGTCGATCAGCTACAGCCTGGTGCGGCAGCACGGCGGCGAGATCGTGGTGGAAAGCCGGCCTGGGCAGGGCACGACGTTCAGCGTGCGGCTTCTTCCGATGGGAATACCGCCCGCCGCGCCGTTTCAGGCGGACAATCCTCCCACCAGCGGGAAGTAATCCGCGGGCATTTTCCAAAGCCTGAGAAGCGAATTGATTTTCCACGTCCGAATAACGGCTTTCCGGCGTGGCATGCCGGATGCTTTTGGTCCGAATAAGTTCGTCCGTCCGCCGGAGCTTCGCATGCGTTTAGTCTTTGGGCTTGGCAGCAGCGTGGTCGCCCTCGCCGTCGCATTTGCGGCCGCGCCGCCGTCGCGCAGCGCCCCCACTACCATTCCCGGTTCCGTCGGCAGGCCCACAACCGTCACCGAAGCGTGTACCAACGACGCATGCCACAGCAACATCGTCTCGTACAAAGTCATGCACGGACCGGCCGCGCAGAAGAAGTGTCAGGCGTGTCACGTCTATCTCGAGCCGCGCGAGCACCGGTTCAAGTACGCATCGCCCGAGGGCCAGCTCTGCGGCGACTGCCACACTCTCCAGCATCGCACCGTCGTACACACACCGGTGAAACAGGGCCGCTGCACCGGCTGCCACGACCCGCACGGCTCGGACCGTCGCGCCATGCTCCGCGCCGATCCCACGCGCGGATTGTGTCTTTCCTGCCACAAGCAGACGCTGGAGAAGAAGTTCGTTCACGGCCCGGTGGCGGCCGGCGCGTGCATCCTCTGCCACGATCCGCATTCCTCATGGCAGCCAAAATTGCTGGTCGAGGCACCCGAGCGGCTGTGCCAGACGTGCCACGCGGAGATGCTTCCCAAGGGCGAGCAGGCCCGGCACATCCATCCGCCGATGAAGGACAATTGCACGGGGTGCCACGACGCACATGCGTCGGACGCCAAGTATCAGCTTCGCCAGAGCGCGCCGGAATTATGCTTCTCGTGCCACAAGGAAATGGCCAAGACGCTGGCCGCCAGCCACGTGGTTCACGGCGCCGCGACGCAGCCAGCCGGGTGTACCACGTGTCACGCGCCCCACTTCTCAGCCCTGCCGAAGCTTCAGAAGGTAACGCAGCCGCAGTCATGCCTTGCCTGTCATGACAGGCCCTTGAAGGCGGCGGATGGCACGAGTTTGCCGGACATGGCGGCGCTGCTGAAAGACAACCCCCAGCACCACGGGCCCATCCGCGAGGGCGATTGCACGGCATGCCACCAGCCGCACGCCAGCGAGCGGTTCCGGCTGCTGGCCGCGGACTACCCGCCGCAGTTCTATGCCTCGTTCAAGATTGAGCAATACCAGCTTTGCTTCAAATGCCACATACCGGACCTGGTGCTGAAACAGGAAGGCACGGGCCTGACCCGGTTCCGTAACGGCAATCTGAACCTGCACTGGGTCCACGTGAACCAGGAAAAGGGCCGGACTTGCCGGGCATGCCACGAGGTTCATGCCTCGCAGCGGCCATTCCATATCCGCGAGGCAGTGCCGTTCGGCGCCAAGGGCTGGATGCTGGAAATCAACTACCAGCAGACACCCACGGGCGGGACCTGCTCGCCGGGATGCCACAAGCAGGTCACGTACGACCACGGCCCGGATGCCAAGCTTGGCCCAACCACACGGGAGACGACGCATGCCGCCGCGAAATGATCCGCCGCGCTGGCGGCGAACAATCTGCGCCGCCTTGGGTGTCTTGATCCTGCTGCTCGGCTGGGAGTGCGCCTCGGGCGTGACACACCTCAAACGCGGAGACGACGCGCCGGAGTTCTCGCTCCAGGACACGGTGGGCAAAAAGGTCTCGCTGCGCGATCTGCGGGGCAAGCCCGTGGTGGTCATCTTCGGGGAGATCTACCACGACAAGACGCTGCAAGCGTGTCGCGCCGCCGCCGATGCCATGAAAGATGAGCGGCTCGGCAGCAACAAAGTGCAGACGCTCCTCATCGTGAGCCAGGCGCCCAAGGCGGAGGACCTTGCGGCGATCCCGGCCGACCGCCTTCCAGCGATGGTGCTTCGCGACCCGGATAGGCTGGCGTTCGGCGCGTACCAGGTTGCCGTCATGCCCAGCGCCGTGGTCATCGACAGCGAGGGGCACGTCGTGCATGCCATCGCCGGCCTCTCGGGACGATTCGCCGACGTGTTGACCGATTCCATCCTCCTGGCGTCGGGCAAGCTGTCCCTGCAGAGCTTCGAGCGTTCGCTCAACCCGCCGCCCACGACGGCCCCGGCCGCCGACGTGCAGGCCGCTCGGGTGGCCATGCTGGCGCGACAGTTGCGCGGCGCGGGCTGGACGACCTGGCCAGCGAGAAATACGCCGAGGCTCTGGCGATGGATCCCAACCACCTCCCGGCGCATCTGGAATATGGCCAGCTTCTGCTGCGCCGGCGCCGGCTGCCGGAGGCCGAGCGCGAGTTCCGCTCGGTCCTGGCGCAACAGCCTTCGTCGACGCAGGCGCTGCTGGGCCTCGCCTTCGTGCAGACCCTGCGCGGCGGCAAGGAACTCGACTTCGCCGACCGGATCGCGCGCGACATCCTGGCGCAGAACCCGTCGCAGCCGCGGGCGCATTTCCTGCTGGGCCTCGTCGCCGAGCAGCGCGGCAAGACCGAGGATGCCGCGGCCAGCTTCAAGAAGGCCGCCCAACTGCTTCTGGAACGAAGCGAACAGGAGTGATGCATCATGAGCGAGCATGATGAGCAGAACGATTCGCGCCGCAGCTTCTGCCGCAAGTGCATCGGCGGGCTGTCGGTGGTATCGGCCGCCATGGTCGGCTATCCGGTGGTCTCGTTCATGGCGCGCCCGGAGAAAGTCGGCGCCAACAAGCCGCTGGAGATCCCGACGGCGCAACTCGCCGTCGGCCAGGCGCAATACGTCGAGTTCCGCGGCCAGCAGTTGATCGTGCTCATGGGCCAGGACAAACCGCGCGTGTTCAGCGCCTCCTGCCCGCACCTCGGGTGCAATGTCATCTGGGACACCGGCAAGCTGGAGTTCCACTGCCCCTGCCATGGCGCGGTGTTCAACGACAAGGGCGAGGCCATGCGCGGGCCGGTCAGCGCACCGCTGCAGAAGATCGACTTCGAGCAGAAGGACGGCAAGATCATCGTCACCTGAGGAGCCTTTATGCGATTGATCCAGGGCACCTACGACTGGCTCGACGAGCGCTACCATATCACGCCGCTCATCGAGAAGAACGTCACCAAAAAACAGGTGCCGCGAACGCTCGGTTTTGCCGCGTGCTTCGGCGGCCTGTCGCTGCTGGTGTTCATGGTGCAGGTATTCACCGGCATGCTGCTGCTGATGTATTACAAGCCCGATCCCAACTCCGCATGGGACAGCGTCACCTTCGTGAAATCCAACGTCTCCATGGGATGGCTCGTGCAGCGCATTCACAGCGTCGGCGCCAACCTCATGATCGCGCTGGTCTTCGCACACATGTTGCGGATCGCGTATTACAAGATCTACCGCAAGCCGCGCGAGCTGCACTGGATCAGCGGCGTCGTGCTGGCGCTGCTGACCACCGTCATGGCGTTCACCGGCTACCTCCTGCCCTGGACCCAGCTCTCCTACTGGGGCGCCAAGGTCGGAACCGAAATCCCCGGCGCTGTCCCCGTCGTCGGCTCGCACATCGTGGAATGGGTGCGGCGCGGCAAGGCCATCTCCGGCGACACGCTGGGCTTCTTCTTCTCGCTGCACATATGGATCATGCCCGCCGTCGTCAGCGCGTTCATGGGAATGCACTTCGCGATGATCCGCCGCACAGGAATATCGAGGCCACTCTAGTCAGTTGTCAGTTGTCAGTGGTCAGTTGCTGCGGCTGACCACTGACTACGGACAACTGACCACTGACCACTGACCACTGACCACTGACGAGGCCCTATGTCCGTCAACTACCGAGATCAATACACGCCCGAGCAACTTGAGCCGTTCTTCCCCAACGAGATCGCCAAGATGGTCGTCGCCGTGCTCTGCACCCTGGCGGTCATCATGTTCCTGGCCATCCTGCCGGTGCTGCTGGAGAGCGTCGGCATCCACGGCATCGAGCACCCGGAGGAGCCGGCCAACCCGCGCAGCCACCCCCGTCGGCATCAAGCCCGAGTGGTACTTCCTCTCCGTCTACCAATACCTCCGCCTCATGCCCACCGAACTGCTCGGCATCAGCGGCAAGACGCTCGGCGTGCTCAGCCAGGGCGTGTTTATCGCGCCGCTCGTCCTGTTGCCGTTCTGGTATTGCCGGAAGGCCAACCAGCGCCCCAACCCGGCCTATCGCGTGGTCGTGACGGCCTGCCTGGCGACGTTCCTGATCCTGACGATCTGGGGCGGCTGGCCCGAACGCAGCGGAGAGGAAGCCCCCGTGGCGCGGTCCGGCATTCATCACCTCTTCAAGCTGCCCCTGGCCGTGATCGCTCTGGGCATCTTGCTGGGTCTGCTCCGCCGGCAATATCAGATGGCCGGCGCCCTCGTCGTCTGCCTCCTGCCCGCGTGGCTTCTCTCGTCGCTGGCGGCCGACCCGGAATTGATCCCCTTCGGCGAGTATTTCCGCGAGCACCCGATGATCTTCATCCTCATCACTGCCGCCCTGATCGTGTTCTACCTGCTGGTCGCGCAGGAACGCCGTGCGATCCGCCGCGTCATGGGTGAAGGGGAGGACTCCGGCAAGTCACAGGAGGGCCCGCCATGAGAATCGCCCTCGCGCTTACTGCCGTTCTCGCTTTCATGAGCGATGGCCTAGCCGCCGAACGCGCGCCGGCCGGCGGCGATCCCTTCGCGGCCAACGCCTGCATCAACTGTCACCGCGACGTGCCCGGACGATCCAGCCAGATCGTCGAGTTGGAGTGGAAGCACAGCGTGCATTTCAAGGCCGGCGTGACCTGCGACGGATGCCACGGCGGCAACGCGGCCGTTCGCCGCGAGCAGTACGACTCCGACGAGGCATTCAAGAAAGCGGCGCACCTCGATCGCAACCCCGAGTTCCTCCTGCTCTTCCAGCAGAAGGAGTTCGTGTCGGCGGCGCACGGGCGCAGCGTCTCCTATTTCTGCGGCAAGTGTCACGCGAAGATCAAAGAACAGCATTTGGGCAGCCCGCATGGCGAATTCGGCGACCCCACCTGCCTCTATTGCCATGCGCAAATGACGCGCGACGGCCAGGGCTCGCACAAGATCACGCCGGCCAGCGCGGCCATCATCGACACGCGCGACCGGAGCGAGCGCGGCCGATGCAGCCCCTGTCATCGCTCGGCGACCATGCAGGCCGTGGCGCGCATCCAGGCCATGCTGATCGACACCGAAAAACAGATCAAGGAATCCGGCGAGCGTTATGCCAAGCTGGAATCATGGGGCTATCGCAACCTTGAGCTCGAAAAGCTGCACCATCACGCCAAGGAAGCCCGCTCGCAGTTGCGGCAGATATTCCACAGCTTCAACATGCGCGAGATCAACAACTTCGCCGGCGAGATCCAGGCCACCGTGGACCGGACCACGGCAACCTTCGAGCTTGTCGAGCGGCTTCGCCAGACCCAGCGCCAGCAGACGGTCGTGGGAGCGCTGGCCGTGTTGCTGCTGCTCTCATTCGCGGCATTACTGGTCTACTACAAGCACACCTTCCTCGAACATGAGCCTGCCGGCGGCGACGCAAATCGCTCCCGTCTTCGGGAAGCGCCCAAGGCGGCAATTCCAATCCCTGAGAAGTTCGATTCACAACTCTAGCTGCCATAGCCAATTACACTTGGGTTTCTTCGGCACACCGCTTGCCTTCTCCCTTTTATAGGGCTTTGACTTTCACGGCCCAGGGAGTTGTGCGTGCGTCCGCCGTTTTCATGGTTGCTCTCTACCCGTCGCCGCCGCTGGATCACCCTCGGCGTCGTCATGTTCGTCATCATGCCCGTCGTCAGCGTCGAACTGACCAGCCAAAGCTGGTTTTGTAATAGCTGCCACATAATGAACAGCTATTACGCGAGCTGGAAGACGGGCAGCCACAGCAAAGTCGAGTGCGTGAGCTGCCACATTCCTCCGGGGCCGACGAATTTCATCTCGGCCAAGCTCAACGGCGCCGGGCAGGTCGTCGACGATCTGCTCAATCGCACCTCGACCAAACCCTCGGCGGCCGTCAGCGATTTTTCCTGCACGCGATCGGGCTGCCACGACATCGGCAAGGTCCGCAACATCTCCCGGCGCGAGGGCAAGTTCTTCTTCAACCACGCCAAGCACCTGGACCTGGAATACATCGGCCTCAACCTGCACTGCACATCCTGCCATTCGCACGTCAGTGGGTCCAAGCACTTTGAAGTCAACACCAACGTCTGTATCACGTGTCACCTTATGACGCCGGGCTCCAGCGAGCCCGTGGTGCGGCTGACCGGGATCAAGACCGCGACGTCGGCCGACCTGCCGGGCGATGAATTCCCCACCACCGAGCCGGCGTCGCATGACAAGCTTCCTCCCAACCAGTGCAAATCCTGCCACGATGCGCCCAAGAAGGAGATCGAGTACCAGGGCCTGAAGGTCCTGCACTCGGATTACCTGGCCTATGGCGCGGCGTGCGAATCGTGCCACCGCGGCGTCACCAGCGCGCTGCGCAAGATGGACAATGACATGTGCTTCAGTTGCCACGATTTTGGCATGGAGCGGGCCACGAGCACGAAGGACATGCACCACGTACACTCCAATGGCCGGCACAAGGTTGAGTGTTTCAGTTGTCATGGGGTACTTCGGCACGGGCCATCGGCGCAGTCGATGCAGCTCGCCCAGATCCAGTGCCAGAGCTGTCACCACAAGCAGCACGAGATTCAGCAGATGACCTACAAGCGCGTGGAACTGACCCCGCACCAGCCGGCGGACCCGGCGGCGGTCAGCCCGATGTTCCTGGCGCATGTCGCCTGCACGGCGTGCCATGTCCAGGACCGCCCGCTGAAGGCCAAGGCGCAGACCGGCGCGACGGTGGCGGCGGCATCGGCCAAGGCGTGCGATAACTGCCATCAGCCGGGCCTTGGCGAGCGTCTCGTGCCGCTGTGGCAGAAGAATGCGCATGACCAGTACGACGCGGTGGCCAAACTGCTGCCCTCAGATACCGCCTCGCTGCCGGCCAGCGCCAAGCCGCTGGTGGCCCAGGCACGCGGGATTCTGGACCTGGTGCGCCTCGATGGGAGCTGGGGCGCGCACAACCCTCGCTACACGCAGAAGCTGCTTCTGGAGGCCCAGCAGAAGCTGGTGGCCATCCAGTCGCTGACCCAGGGCAATCCCGCGCCCGCCAACGCCTCAAGGCAATGAGTGGAGCCGACATGAGCGTCAAGACAAGATCGGGATGGGGAACACTGCCCCTCCTGCTGCTTCTCGCGGCCGCGGCCATCGTGCTGCCGGCGCTGGGTCAGTCCACGCAACCGGCCGCCGCCGTAGCCCGCCCCGATACTCGCGTGAAGAACTGCACCAGCGGCAACTGCCACGCCGCCCAGCGCAACTACAAGGTCCTGCACGGGCCCAACGCCGTCGGCGCTTGCGATGGCTGCCACGTATACGCAGACGAGAAGGCCCACACCTTCAAGCTGCGCGAGCAGAAGCAGGCGCTGTGCAATTTCTGCCACATCGGCGGGGGCGGCGAGACGGGCACGGTTGTCCACAAGCCCTTCGCCGATGGCGATTGCCTCTCATGCCACAATCCCCACGGCGGCTCGACCCGCACGCTGCTCCGCAAGGACAACCTGGCCGCGCTCTGCACGAGCTGCCATGAGAACGTGACCAAGGACCGCAATCACCTGCACGGCCCCGTGGCCTCGGGAAGCTGCGCCGCCTGCCACAGCGCCCACAAGTCCAAGTATCCCAAGCTGGTGGCGATGCAGGGGCGCGAGCTTTGCCTGAGCTGTCACGACCAGATGAAAACGCAGCTCGGCACGGTCAAGGTCGTCCACAAGCCGGTCACCGGCGACTGCCAGCAGTGCCACGAGACCCACGCATCCAACTACAAGATGCAGCTCAAGAATGAGCCGGCGCAACTTTGCATCGGCTGTCATGAGCCGATCCAGAAATTGATCACCACGGCGGCGGTCAAGCACTCGGCCACCGTCACGGGTGATGCGTGCCTCAATTGCCACACGCCGCACGGCAGCGACTTGGCGAAGCTGATGAAGGCCGAGTCAGCCAAAGCCTGCCTGAGCTGTCACGACAAGAAGATCGAGGTGGGCAAGGACCGCGTCGTGGCCTCGCTGGCTGCCGTGGCCGATCCCAGCCAGAACAAGCACGGGCCGATCCGCGACGGAGATTGCTCCGGCTGTCACAGCCCCCACGGCAGCCAGTATCCGCAGCTGCTGAGCAAGACTTATCCTGAGGCATTCTATCAGCCGTTTGACATCGAGAAATATGGCCTGTGCTTCTCGTGTCACGACAAGCAGCTTGTGCTCCTGAAGGATGCCAAGGGTCTGACGAAGTTCCGCAATGGCCAGGAAAACCTGCATTTCGCGCACGTGAACAAGCCTGACAAGGGCCGCAACTGCCGCGCATGCCACGAGACGCACACGAGCACGCTCCCGATGCACCTGCGCGAAACGACCCCGTTCGGGAAATGGGAGATGCCCATCGGCTTCAAGCAGACGCCAACCGGCGGAAGCTGCAAGCCGGGCTGTCACGAGGAATACGGCTACGACCGGGACAAGCCGGTGCAGAACAACGTGCCGCAGTGCGCCGCGGTGGCCAAGCCGTGACGGAAATGGAACCACAGAATGAACACAGATCAACACGAATGGAATGGTGGTTAACCGGCCCGCTCGCGGGCCGTTTGGGCTCAATCTGTGCTCATCTGTGTCCATCCGTGGTTTCTTAGGTTTGCGAATTCATCATGTTGAAACACGCTGTCCATATCGTTGCCTGCCTGATCTGCACGCTGGGTCTGTCGTCCGCGCTGGCCGATTCCGCCAAGGTGGAATGGTCGGGCAAGGATGCCAGCGGCGCTGCAATGCGCATCCCGGGTGATAAGCCCACGATTCTGCTGTTCCTCATGCCCGAGCAGGCCCAAAGCGCCCAGGCTTTGAAGGATGCGCAGGCCGTCGTCAAGGACTCCCCCGTCGAGCGCACGGTGATCTTCAGCGGCAATGCCAAGCCGGGGCCCGACGTTGCGGCTTCCACATGGCGGGTCATTCTCGATTCGGAGTATGCGCTTTCGGGGAAGCTGTCGGTGCGCGTCTGGCCGACGACGGTGCTGCTGGATGAGTCGGGGCAGGTGATCGCGCATCTGGCCGGCCTGCCCAAGAACTACGATAAGGACCTGGACAGCTACCTGGCGTTCGCAACCAAGCGCATCGACAAGGCGGGATTGGACCAGCGGCTGCACAATCACGACGTGGTGGCCGACAGCCCCGAGCAAATCGCCGACCGGCATTTCCAGGTGGCGCAGCGACTGATGGACAAGGGGCTGGTGGAGCAGGCACGGGTGGAGCTGACGGAGGGCCTGAAGCTTCACCCGCATTCGCCGCAGCTCCAATTGACGCTCGTGCGGGCCATGCTGATGCTCGGAGATGCCGACGGCGCGATGAAGGCGATTGAGAAGATCGACGCATCGGCCATCCCGGCCTCCCATCTCAACATGCTGCGCGGCGAGTCGCTGATCCAGCTTGGCAAGTGGGAGGATGCCCGCCGGACGCTGGAGGAGGCGGTGAAGCTGAACCCTCAGCCGGCCGAGGCGTGGTATCAACTTGGGCTCGTACACGAGCACTCGGCCGACTGGGCGCACGCGGCCGAGGCGTATCGCAAGGCGTTCGAGTCAACGCGCACGGGGCGGCGAGCGGCGCCGACGACGCAGCCGTAGCAGATGGTAAGAACACGAAGACGCGAAGGCACGAAGACCTTTCTGGTGAGGGGGATGCCGTGCGTTGTCGGTGGTCAGTTGTCCGTGGACGGGTCCATGGTTCCTTGGCCAGTTGCGAGAGCGGACACTATCATGGCTGGCATGGCGCTGCTGTATTACTGGCGGCCGGACAATTACAGGCGCGACCTGGATTTCGGTGCTGGCGATTCGATCTGCGAGGCGCATCATATCGTGTGGCTGAGCCGGGGTAGAGAAGATGCTCTGATGAACCTCGTGCTGCTGTGCTCGAACCATCACCGGGCGGTGCATCGGACGGATAGCCCGCTGGATTTCGGGGATATGGCGTTTGATTTCAGGACGCATCGGGAGGGGTTGAGGGTGAATGGGCATTTGGCGGCAAATGCCTCCCGATGAATGACGGCTACGGTTGCCGGCGGTGCCCTTGCCCCGGCGGGTCGGCTTCTGCCGCGCGACGGAGGCCAATACGGCGAACCGTGGAGTTTGCTCGTTATCCAGCGTCGCGCCCGTTTCAGCAGGGCCGCCTGCTTCCACATTTTCAGCCTGCCTGTACCATGACATTATCTGGAGTACGTTCATGCCAACCTGGAGAAGAATTCAGGATCAGAAAGCTGGCTTTGTTTTCGACCTCAGCGAATGCCTAGCGTTGCTTGATTGGCGCTATCCGGGTTTGCTGGAACCAGTAACAGAAGGTGCGATGGTCACGGTGAGTGACTACTCTGGTCAGCACAAAGGTGCCTCCCATGAGGCATACTCGTTCTTGGTTACCAGCTACACTGAGATGGACAAGTGGGAGCCTGTTCGTCGGGCATTCCGTAACCGTTGGCTACCAGACAATCGTCGCATTTCCTTCAAACAGTTAAGGGAGCCGGTGCGGTGGCGAGCGTCCTTCCGTTCCTGGATGCTGCGAGCATGATCAGGGGCAACGCGATCACGTTTCTCATGGATGCGCGCATAGAGAGCTTCGTGGAAGGCGGGGCTACTGCACTTGCCGATTCATTGCCGGATTGTTTCCCGGCGGGAACACGGCACGGCACCATCGAAAAGATGTTGAGGCTTTCGAGTCTGCTCACGATGCTAACAGCGGGCTTTCGCCGGGAAGATCAGAGGTCGCTCTGGATAAGCGACAGGGACGAGACGCTCGAGACATTCGATCGGCGAGAGCAGTTCGCACGTCTCTCGTCCTACCTCTCCTTTGGCTTGACGCACTGGCGGAATCCGGCAGATCTAGAGTTCGCGACGACAGGGTTGCCGCACGCTCCCGCCTGGGCCGAGGATGCCGCTGCAATTCCAGATCTATTTGCCGGCACCTGCTGTAATTTGAGTTCCCTGCTGCCAACGTACTGCGGCACAGAGCTCTGGACGCGGTTCGTGCAAGCGAATGCCGCCGAGGATTGTCGCGCATGCGCAATCGGCAACTGGATGGCGACAACGCGCGGTCGTCTACGCCATTTGCTCTTGCGGCTGGCACTCGACCAACTGGGCCATGTGCGCGCATCTGCGCAATTCCTCGCAAGTGCCCCGTCATCTCCTGATCCGTACGGCATATCGCATATCGCGCGAGGCTTAGGCTTTCGCCGTGCTCGGTAGCAATGCGTCCACGCGTCCACCGTAGGTCCGCAAGCCTTGGCGGGTCCTAATGGCGAGCGCCCTTCTTGCCAAGTCGTACGCAGTAGTCATTCGCGAGGGTTGGGTTTCCGTTGCGCTTGGGGCGTGCAATCGCGGGAGTTGGGTTGGCGCCGTCCTTACCGAATACCTCAATCGCTCCCGCTGCCTCGAGTTCGAGCAGAGCCTGCTTATACGCCGTTTCGCAGAGCATGTCATCCGGCCGGCGGACCCAGTTGTCGCAGAACACCGCCACCTTCAGCGCACCTCGGGCAAGCTCCGCAAGGATGTCTCGCTTCAGTTCATCTCCGCGGAAGTCGAATAGCGGAATGAAGTTGGTGCGGCTTGCCTGCGCTAACTCGAGGCCTCCCGCTTGGTCCTCGGCTTGGCCACGCCGCCACATGACATCCTTCATAATCTTGAAGCCGAGTGGATGCTTGGTTGCATGGATGAGATAATGGCTCGTGTTCGCTCGCTGCTCATGCTCGACACGGAATGCAACCGTGTAGGCCGCGCCGATGTCTGCCTTTATCGCCTTGCGGAAATGCGACAGGATCAGATGCTCTCGCTGGGCAACATCGCTCGTCACCCGCAGTTCGGCGTACACAGCTTCCGCGCGCTTGTGACCCCAGAAGGTCCACGAGGACGCTGCTGAGGGAGTCGAGGCCGGCGATCCGACGCACGCCGTCGATGTTGAAAAAGATGAACGCTTCGCACTTATCACAGCCCATCACGTCACGGATCGTTTTGAAGCTCGTGCCGCTTACACCGCACGGGTTGACGAATAGAAATGCCGGTGCCAGGTTCCCCTGGACCTCTTTCATCACGTCACCAATGCGATCGGCGAATCTGCCGAGCATGCACATCGGCTTGCGGATATTCGGGTGTGTTCTGCAGAACTCATTCACCGCCTTCTCAAGGTGTTGGTAGAGCACATCGTCCGATTCGATGAAGATGGTGGAAACCGTCTCGGCGAAATCCTTGGTTTCGGCGATGAGTTTCATCGCTCTTAGCGGCGAGCCATCCACTGTCTCGCCGATATCAGCCTTTGTGTACGTGCCGCGGCCTGCGAATCCGTCGATGTAAAGCAGATTCCTATGTCTTGCCTTTAAGATGTGGAAGTATGCTGGCAGGTATGCGGCGAGAATCTCGTGCTTCACCTGCGTCTGCTTGCGGTAAGGGCCTGCAAAGAAATAAACTGAACAAATTCACGGTCGTGGTGTGACTTGGTAGTTCCATTCTCCGTGGAATCGTTCCGGCTTGAGCTTGAGCCGGGACAGTTCCTCGTCGGTCACTTTCATATGGGTTTCGTACTGATTGGTATCCAGCGCCGCTTTGACGACCAGGCCCGACCTCGTCCTGGTCCCAGCGATCAGGCTGACGATGGCCTGATGGCTCACCAACGGCCGGCCCCGCCAGTTCTGCGTAATGAAGCTGAAGAGCCGATGTTCGATCTTGTTCCATTTGCTGGTGCCGGGCGGGAAATGGCAGACCTTCAGCCGCAGTCCCAGATCATCGGCCAACTGCTGCAAGGCCATCTTCCACAATCGGCTGCGGGAACTGTTGCTGCCGCCCCCGTCGGCCGTGATCAGCAGTTGCGTGGCGCGGGAAGCGGCGGCTGCCCATCTCCCGCCACCATCGCCGGATGCTGTTGGCCGCAAACTGCGCCGTGTCGTGGTCGATGCCCACACTCACCCACCCCTGGTTGTTGAGGATGTCATAGACGCCGTAGGGAATGGCCTTGCCCAGCGTCGGGTCCAGAAAGTCATGAACGCGGACGGGCTCGGGCTGGCCCTGCGGATGCCATTCCCGTCCAGCATTCTTGAAATCTCCCACCAATTCCTTCTTTTTCGTGTCTACCGAGATCGCCGGCTGGTTGCCAGCCAGGAAGTGCCCAACCGTGTTGTTGATGTACTGGAACTGGGCGTTGCGGTCCGGGTGGCCGGCGCCTTCGCGGGTTTTGGAGTTGGCCTGAAGGCTGTAGCCGGCCTGGCGCAGCAAAGTCGCGACGGTTGGGCGCTGACCGGTGGCGTTGGCGGGTCAGCTCATCGGCCAGACGCCGCGTGCTCTTGCACGTCCAGCGCAGCGGCGATTCGGGATCGCCCCGCGTGGCCGGGTCAATCAGCAATTCCAACGCAGCGATCAGGTCCCGGTCCGTCTGCGACAGCGGCCGGCGGCCCCCGCCAGGCCGACGTACCCGCATCGCTTCGGCTTGACGAACGGAGGCCGGCAGCTCCAGTTCATGCAGGCCAGCCGTGATCGTCGTGCGTGACAATCCGCTGGCGTGGGCTACGCGGGTGACGCCACCCCAGCCCAGCTCCCGCGCTTCGGCCGCTGCCCATTGTCTTCGCATCCGTTCGTCCATCTCCGGCGCGAGTGTACAGTACATCCGACGAATCCGTTCGATCGCTCGTGCATCCTGCATCTATCCAAGATCGGGAAGGCACCGGCGAGTGTATCAACAATTGTCCAGTTTATTATTTTGCAGGCCCTAATCTTCGAAATGCTTTCTGTCGTTGTCCTTCCCCATGTTCATCCTCATATCCCATTAGTCCGCGCATAGCTTTCTGTTGACACGATCTCGTCCGGAACGGCGGTCCCCTGGAGCAGGCAATGGCATCCTTTGAATGCCAAGCCGGCTTCTCTCCAGACGGACAGATCCTCCTTGCAGAGCGCCGGGGTGATATGCTGGCGATCCAGTTGATCCAGCACGAACCGGTACATGTCCACCTGCGTCCCGAACGGCAGCCGGTACTTGAAGCCCGAGGGGTCCTTCTCCGACAGATAGCCGAACAGGGCCGCGGGGCGTCCGTTCTTCTTCGCCGCCGACGCCAAGCCCATGGTACTGGCCCTGAGGGCGCCGATTGTCACCATCTCGGGGCGCAATGCATTGATGCGACTCACCGCCTCCGCATATCCATCCTGCCAGCGATCCTCGCCCTCAGCATAGGGAATCATCGGGTCCAATCGCACCCGCACCGACCAGCCTGCCTGTTTCATGCGCATCGCAGCCGCGAACCGGCGAGAGGGCGGAGGAGCGCCCAATTCCCATCGGCGAGCGGCATACTCCGCGTTGACCGACCACGAGAACACGACCTGCGGCGTCGGCGCCAGTCTCATGGCGCGTTGAGTGAGTGTGCTCTTCGTCAGGAAGATGAGCTTGTGGCGTTCCTGGGCAGCGAACAGAGGCACCAAGTGCTCGGCGAGCGATCTGCCTGTCACCGCCGCGTAGGCGTTCTCGAAGGCCAAACCATCCTGCAACTCGCCCACGATCATCATTCGAGGCGTTGAGGCCTGAAGCCAGTTTTGAACCTCTTTCAGCATGTCCCGCCAATTCTCGTATATCAGTCCGCTGAGCGCATCGCGATGGAAGCGGAAGAACGTCGTGGTCTGCAGAAAGCAGTAGGCGCAGGAAAACGGGCATCCAGATGCATGCACGAGCTGCCAGAACTTGAAGCACACGATGCCCGAATCGTCTTCCGGTCCCTGGAATTGCTTGATGAAGCGGCCCCGATGCGCCGTTGGGAAGGGGCTCGCGCCGGAGTTTCTTGTCGCTTCAGCAAGGACTGGCAAAGCTATCGTCATGCAGTTCCTTTGCGAACAGTTACCAAACTATCGGCAGCGAGCCCTCAGTGTCAAGAGAATTTCCGTCGAGCAAGGTGCCGCGCAAGCGATGGATATTGCCTGACGAGTGAATTCAGACAGGGGCCTATGGAAAAGCGAATGACCCGAACATGGAGTTGCTCGTGGCTGCTACGGAGAAGCGGCCGAAGTGGATCGTGCCGGGGAGTTCGAGGGGAGAGCGGCTCGCGGGGGAGGGGATTGAGCGGGGGCAGACCGCGTAAACGCGGAACTCCGAACGGCGGAACTCCGAACGAAACGCGGCACGGCGGGGATCGTGGAGTTCTGGCGGGAGCGGTGGATGAAGGGGCGCCTTGAGAATGTGGAGGCGATGGCGCGGCGGGCCGGGCATACGCTGGTGTATCCGGTGAGGCATGGGCGCGGGTGCCGCTGCCGCACGTCGGATCAAACACCAGATCGCCAGGATCTGTGGTCATCAAAACGCGGCGTTCGACAACCGATGTACTGGGCTGCACAACGTAGATCACCGATCTCATCGAACCTGAGTTTGCTCATGCCTCCCCCTCGTCTTCTTGAGGCGCCGGCAGGGATGGCTTGGGCTTGTCCACGAGGAAATTCCCAGGCGTGACGACCTTCCTTGGATATCTCGCCCGTGAGGATGGCAAACTCCCCCTGCTCCTTCACGCCGCGTTGCTGCCATTCGGCCGTGAGTTCATCGCGGACGGCGATGCCGCGTACGCGATTCTCGATCGAGTTGTCGGGATAGCCTTTCTCCTTGTAAAGCTGGCGCATCCGCTGCTGGGCCAGCTCGGGGTTCTCGATCTCCTGCATGCGCTGGTAGCCGACCTTGGCCAGCCAGCGCTTGAAGGGTTCGGCCTTGGGGCTGGGGATGGATTGGATGATGCGGAAGGCGGATTCGGTGTTGACGCAGTCGGTCAGCGCGGCGATGATGTCCACCATCGAAAAGTACCACTGGTTGTCATGCCAGGCCCGGCGGATTTGCCTCGCGCCGAACACGATGATCTTGCCCTGCGAATCGGGCGGCAGGTCTTCACTCATGATTCCATCCTTTCCGCTAGAAACGCCCTGATCGTTTTCCTGGCGTCCCATGGATCGCGAATCTCCACGATCCCATCATCGTCGAACCTGAAATGCCGCTGCGGCTCGGCGAAGGGCGAGTTGATGACGGGATTCTCGAGGACGACTTGCTTCACGGCATTCCCTTTGCCAAGCCCACGTGGGTGTCGGCGAGTAGATTAACGCGGATGCGGTTGGCATTCCAGCGATTGGGGGCGGATTGAAGGCGGAGAGGGGCTAAAGCTGCGCACTACGAACGACGAGCATCGGAGGAACATGCCCACGCCGGGCGAATCAGCGTGATCAGCGAATGAGCGTCTGGCGCGGCCGGCGTGGGCATGGCACTCACCGGATGCGGTGGTCGCGCGGGTATCGAAAAACAAAGCGGCGATAAATCGCCGCACTCCAAAAGTCAGCCGGCGGCTTTGGACTGGTGGAGCTGGGGCTGGGGGGCGAGGACGTTGCGGAGGGCCTGGCGGGTGTGGACGCCGTGGCGGCGGTAGATATTGGAGGCCCAGGTGCGGACGTGGCTGTGGGACATGCCGAGGCGACGGGCGATCTGGAGGTGGGTGAGGTCGGTGTCGAGGAGGAAGCGGGTGATCTGGGCGTGGCGAGGGGAGCGGGTGCGGTGGAGGAATTTGTTGTGTTTGCGGCGGGTGGGATACCAGGCGGGGCGCGGGACTTCGTGGCCGTAGAGAAGGCCGCCGGTGAGGTGGGCGATGAGTTCGTTCCATCCGTTGCAGTCGAGGCGGCCGTAGTCGTGGACGCGGTGGCAGTTCTTGCAGGCGAAGCTTACGGGCAGGGGGATCCAGGCGTCAGGCGTGCCCGGTGGGTTGACCTTCACGAACGGCGCGACCGGGCCGGGGATGGGGCAGTAGATGCGGTGGGCGAGCCGGCCACAGGCGGGGCAGATCCAGAACCAGCCGACGAAGTGATAGCCGGTGCCGGTCTTGCGGTAGATGGGGCGGCGGAGGATGGACTGGGAGAAGTCATCGGGGATGTGGTCGGAGACGTGGCGGAACATGGTACACCAGGCGGGGTCGTCGATGCGGTCCATGAGGATGCCGGCCGGATCGAGCATGGATTTGGTGTAGAGGATGGTGATTTTGCGGCCGCGGATGCCCTGGCTGGTGCGGATGGAGAATTGGCCGTGTTTCATGGCGCGGTGGACCATATCGACGGGGGCGCCGAGGTTGCGGGCGATCTCCTGCGGGGTCTGGCCGGGCCAGGCGACGGAGACGGGGCGGCAGAGCCAGGCGAGGTCGCGGGCTTCGAGGATGACCTGGTGTTCCTGGCGGCGATACAGGTGATTCTCGGCATCCCACCAGACGGGATGGTCGGGGACCATGGGGATGCGCCAGGGAGTCAGGCGGGTGTCGTTGGCGCGGACGGCCAGGCACCAGGCGCGCGGCGGCGTCTGGAGGAGGCGCGTGCGGCGGCGGGCGCGGCGGGCGGCCAGCTCGTCGGGATTGGTTCGCAGGATGGGTTCGACTTTGGCCCAGGCCTGGGCGATGGCTTTTTCGATGTCGGGGTTCATGGGAGTAGCGGATAGTGGAGAGCAGAGAGCAGAGAGTGTGGCCGTCGCCGCGACGCACGGCGAGATTGATGCGGCACTCATAGATCCGGGGATGTTGCGCGGATGGAGTTTCGCGGCGCAACAGCGCGCAACGGTCATGGCTTGCGTAGAACCGTAAGGACTGGGGGAAGTCGGAGTTGGACGAGTCGAAGAGGGATTGGAGGGCAGAGGAGCGGTGCGGATGCGCAACCGAAGGGGGAATCGGCATGCCCATCCTCGTGCATTTCGCCGGGCTGCCGGTATATTCTCGCGGCGACATGACATACTTCGCACGCATCGCATCGACGGGCATCGCAATCCTCTGGGCCGTTCCCCTCTTCGCCGAGAACTGGCCGCGGTTCCGCGGGCCGACCGGCCAGGGCGTCTCGACCGAGACCGGGCTGCCTCTCAAGTGGTCGGAGACCGAGAACGTCGCCTGGAAGACGCCAATCGACGGCGTGAGCTGGTCCTCGCCCATCGTCTGGGGCGATCGCGTCTTTGTCACCACCGCCTTGAGCAAGGAGACCTCCTGCCATGTCATGTGCCTCGACCGCAAGACCGGCAAGATCCTCTGGGACAAGGAGGTCTTTCAGCAGGTCATCAAGCGCAAGGAGCGCCTCAACACCGGCGCGACGGCCACGCCCTGCACCGACGGCCAGCTCGTCTACGCCGTCTTCTGCGACGGCAGCATCGCCGCGCTCGACTTCGACGGCAACGCCGCCTGGACCAACCGCGACGTGCAGTATTACAGCCGCCACGGGATGGGTGTCTCGCCCATCCTTTACGAGGGCCTGCTGATCCTCCCCGTCGAACGCATCGACCACCGACATGAGCCAGGAGCGCCTCGGCTGGCAGGTTCCCTGGGACAAGAGCTACATCCTGGCCGTGGACAAGAAGACCGGCAAAGAGAAATGGCGCGGCCAGCGCGGCATGTCGCGCATCGCCCATTCAACGCCCAACATCATGATCGTCGCCGGCAAGCCGCAGCTCATCAGCGCGGCCGGCGACGTGATCCAGGGCCACGATCCGGCCACCGGCGAGCGGCTGTGGAGCGTCCCCAGTTTCGGTGAGCCCTGCGTGCCCTCGATCGTGATCGGCGACGACCTGGTCTACTCGGCCCCCGGCTCCTATAAGCCCGCCATCCGCGCCGCCCGCCCCGGCCGGGCCGGTCAGGAAGCGAAAGTCGTCTGGGAGCAGCCGGAGCAGATGCCGATGCTGGCCTCGTTCGTCTACGCCAAGCCCCACCTGTTCACGATAAAGGAAACGGGCTTCGCCATGTGTCTGAACGCCGAAACCGGCGAGATCATCTGGAAACAGCGGCTGCCCGGCAGTTATTCCGCCTCGCCAATCCTGGCCGAGGGCCGGCTGTATTTCCTGTCGGATGATGGCCAAGCTACGATCATCGAGGCGGGGCCGCAGTTCAAGCAGATCGCGAAGAACAGCATCGACGGCGGCAAATGCATGGCATCGATCGCGGTATCGCAGGGCCGGCTGTTCATCCGGTCGGAGAAGGCACTGTATTGCATCGGGCGGTAATGCCCGCCCGGTTGCCTTTACGCCTCAACCCCACCGGCATAAACGTGCCCCGGCAGTTCGCGCAGCATCTGCCCCGTCCGCCGCGAGCCGCGCTCGCGGATGAATCGCGCGGCGATCGCCGAGGCGACGAAGAAGAAGCTCGCCACGTAGAACGTCCAGCGAAGATCGGCCGCCAGCAGCATCGAGCGCAGCCACTGCGGGCCGGCGATGGCATTTCCCATGGCGTGCAGCCATTGAGGCAGCATCCCCCCCACCGCGGGCATGGCGGCCGAGAACAGGATGACGATCATCGAGTAGATCGCGAACTGCACCGACCGGCCGGCCGGCGGCATCACCTTGTACATAAGCGTCTGAATGCCGACGGAGATGCCGCCAACCGCAAAGCCCTGGATGAGGTTCACCGGTCCAACCACCCAATAGACCAGCGCCGGCCTGGTCATCCAGATCCAAAGCCACGGTACCGGCGCGACAAAGAACGTGCATGCGATGAGCACCGGCCGGCAGCCGTACCGCCCGACCATCCTGCCCCAGAATGGGCCGCTGATGAGCATTGTCAGGATGACGGCGGCGTTCACGAGGCCCACGCCAAGAAAAGGCATGTTGAGCTTTTCGAGCATATAAGTGTTGTAGAACGGCGCGGCGATGGTCGAGCCCCAGCGGAGCGTGTCGTAGATCAGCAGCCTCCTCATCTCGCGGTTGCTGAAGGTCGCGCGCACCATCGCGCCGAACGGCACGGCCGCATGCTCCTCTCGCGCCAGCGGCACATCCGGCTGCGGCACAAAGAGGATGGCATTGGCAAACCCGAAGAGCATCCCGAAGCCGAAAAGGCAGCCGAATGCGCCGATGCCCATCACCTTGGTCCAGTCCAGGAACAGCCCTTCGATGACGGCGAAGAGCGTGCCGATCAGCCCGCCGTAGAGCGTGAGATGGCCAAAGAACCTGCCCCGCCGGCTATCGGGAATGAGGTCGCCCACCCAGCTCGCCCGCGCATTGTTGCTGAGATGCCCGAAGAGCGTCACCAGCGTGATGGTGGCGATGAGCATGCCGATCCGCAGTTGCTGCGCGGCTTCGGGGAGCGCATACGGAATGAGGATGACCATCACCCAACCGAGCACGTTGGACAGCGCAGCCCAGAGGGTGAGCTTGCGCCGGCTGGTGCCGCGCTCGACCATGGCAGCCGCGGCCAGTTGCGCCACGACGCAGAGCATGGGGATGGTGCTCATCAGGCCGATTTGCAGGTGGCTGGCCTGGAGCTTCAGCGCATAACCGATGAGGAACATGCCACCGGTGGAAGCGCCGTAGATGGCGCCGAGCATGGCCTGCGCGCAGGATAGGCGCACCGCGCAATCCACCGCGCGCTCGGGGAGAGCAGCGACGCAGACAGACATGGCTCACGCTCCGCGCCGGCGCAAGGTCCAACGGGCAGGGCTGGCTGGTTGGAATTCGGCCGCAACCGGCTCAGCGCGCAATGGAGGCGCGTGAGCCGCACTCACAGGAGGCGCTGTTAGTCGGCCATCTTCATTGATTGCGTGCTGCACGCGTCAACGCAGGCGCCGCAGTCAATGCACTCGTCCTTGTTGATCTCGGCCTTTTCCTCGACCATCTGGATGGAGTTGGAGGGGCAAGCCTCGACGCAATCACCGCAACCGTTGCACTTTTCCTTATCGACCTGGGCCGGCATAACTGGCTCCCAAAAAAAGAAACATCCCCCCAGCAAGTACCCTCAGGCCCCTCGGCCTGAGATCGGCATAATAGGACGAATAGGTCCCATTTTCCAGTCTGTAGTATACTGCTGTACGCTGGAAATGTTGGGGATGTGCGAGGTGGCTTATGTTGATGCGAGTGTCCGTCGTTGTAATATCATTGTGCCTGCTGCTCTTACGTGCGGGCGAGGCGATTGCGGCGGCACAGGCGCCGACACTCGTTGTGCAACTCCCGCCTGCGCTGAAGGCTTCAGCCGCAATCGCGGAGGCGCGATCGCTTAAGTTAAGCACCAAAGGCACTTGCGACGAAAACACGATTACATTTGCCAATCTGCTGCCCGACACGGCTTATGATATCCAAGTTACACTGGTGGACGGCTCGATCCTCCAAGGCGTGGACATGGGCTGGTACGACCTCGAACCGGCCAAGGGCAAGGAACCGCTGGATGAGGATGACTACAAGCAGATCACCGAGATGTACTTCGGCCACGAGGGGTTTGAAAACAAGCGAAATCTCCTGAGGCTGAACGGCACGCACGAGCGTGCGACACTGCTGGCCGAGCTGATCCGCGACAAGGAGTTCCACAGCGACAAGGGCGGCGAGATCATCTGGCGCGTCGAGCTGTGGTATTTCAAGAACCAGCATGGCGGCTGGGAGAAGATCGCCCAGCAGAACAAGGTGCTGCGACGTGAGCGGTTCACCAGCAAGCCCCAGTACGACCAGACAGTGGGCAAGCTCAAGTGGGAGCCGGAGCTGGGCGGCATCCGCATTGGGAAGGATGAAGGGAAGAAGACGGTGACGGTCAGCCTGGAGAAGAAGGCATTCAAGCCGGCGGCGGCCAAAGAAGAATAGGGATATCTGAAGCGGAAGCGTCAGCGCCCGCCCTGTCAGGGCGGGCGCTGACGCTTCCGCTTCAGTCCCCCATGTCGCTTCGCGACACCCGCGAAGCATGAAAATCGGGGCCGTGGCGGCTACGCTGTGGGGTCGGAGCGCCGCGCGGACGAGGTCGTTTTTTCTGTGATGCCGACGAGCTCGCGCTTCAGTCTGGCCCGGACGTCGCCACGAACCCCGAATTGTCGCCCCGACCGGCCGCCTGGCCGGCTCGGGAGCACGCAGAGCAGATTGTACTCCGTGCGGCGTGTTCTGTCGCGGCCTCCCTTTTGAAAGGAGGTCCGTCATGGACGTGATCGTTGCTCGGTGTGCGGGCCTGGATGTCCACAAGATGACGGTCCAGGCGTGTGCGTGGCTGATCGGCCGCGACAGGAAGGCGCGCGACGTGCTGGCCAGTTTCGGGACCACCACCGGCGCCTTGCGGGCGTTGCGCGACTGGCTGAAGAGGCTGGGGGTGACCCACGTGGCCATGGAGAGCACGGGGGTGTTCTGGCGGCCGATCTGGAACATCCTGGAGGGCCATTTCAAGCTGCTGCTGGTCAATGCCCGGCACATGAAGAACGTGCCGGGCGCAAGACCGACATCCAAGACAGTCAGTGGATCGCGCAGTTGCTGCAATACGGACTGCTGAACAGCAGCCACGTGCCGCCGCCGGGGCGGCGGGAGTGGCAGGAGCTGACGCGGCAGCGGACGCAGGTGACGGCGCAGGCGACGCAGGTGGCCAACCGGATCCACAAGGTGCTGCAGGACGCGAACATCAAGCTGTCGAGCGTGGCCACGGACGTGCTGGGCGCCAGCGGGCGGTCGATGATCGAGGCGATGATCGCGGGGATCAGCGACCCGCAGACGCTGGCGAGTCTGGCGCGGGGGGTGCTGAAGAAGAAGACGGCGGCGTTGGAGGCGGCGTTGGAGGGACAGGTGCAGGAGAAGCACCGTTTCCTGCTGCGGCTGCTGATGGACCAGTTGGAGGGGCTGGAGACGATCCTCGAGCGGTTGCAGCAGCGGATCGACGAGCAGATGGTGTCGCTGGAGCCGCTGATCGACCTGCTGGATGAGATCCCCGGCGTGGACCGGCGGGTGGCGCAGTGCATCCTGGCGGAGGTGGGGCCGGACATGAAGCCGTTTCCCTCGGCCGACCACCTGTGCTCGTGGGCCGGGATGTGCCCGCGGAGCGACGAGAGCGCCGGCAAACGTCGCAACACCCGGACGAACCCGGCCAACCGGTGGCTGCGTTCGGCGCTGGTGCAGGCGGGCTGGGCGGCCAGCCACAGCAAGGGCACTTACCTGGCGGCCCAGTACCACCGGCTGGTGGGGCACCGGGGCAAGAAGCGGGCGCTGCTGGCCGTGGGCCACAGCATCCTCAAAGGGGTGTACCATATCTTGGGCGAGCGCGTACACTGGCAGGAACTGGGCGGCGACTGGTTCGAGCGGCTCAGGCCGCAACGCCTGACCAGACAATTGGTTAAACGGCTCGAGAAGCTCGGGTTTACCGTGACGCTCGAGGCGAAGGCCGCGTAGGATTTTCAGAGCAGACAGAGCCATGTATCACTACGGCTATTACCTCCTCGTCGGCCTCTACGCGGCAGCGCCGCCGCTGACGGTGTTGTGGGCCATCCGGCAGTACGCGTGCGGGCACGCGGGCGTCATGGTCTCGACGATTTTCACGTTGGTCTTCGGCCTGGCCGTCGGGAGCGGGTTGATCGTGCTCAACTCGAAGCTCATGGGCGGGACGATCACGCCACATGAAGGCGCGAAACTGGTCTATGTGCTGGTGGCGGCGATCTGTATGCTCAAGTGGCTGGGATGGACAATGCGGGCCGCCGTCTACCGCCTCGTCCGCGTGCCGCTGGACCGGCACGGCCGGCCACGCACGCCCGCCCGGCTGCGGGCGCTCGTTTCCGCCCTGGCCCAGTCGGCAGTGCTGCTGGCCATCGCGGTCTCCTACGGCCTGTCGCTTCTGCTGGTTTACCGGCCGAAAGCCCTGTTGCTACAGCCGGCCACCGGGCACTATCCGCTGGCAAGCGGCACCGCTCTCCTTTCCCGGCCGCCGCTGAACCTGAACTGCTCAGAGGCGTGGTTTCGAACCGCCGACGGATTCAACCTGGCGGGATGGTGGATTGTGCCGCCAGTGCCCTCACTGGCGGATGCGACGCCCAACCAGACCGCCAGTGGGGGCACTGGCGGCACCGACCACGAGGAGAACGAGAACGGCAACGCGGTCGTCATCATCTGTCACGGCGTGGGCTCGTGCAAGGAGCGGCAGGTGGGACTGGCGTGGCTGTTGGTGCGGCGCGGGTTCAACGTGCTGCTCTTCGACTTCCGCGGGCATGGGCAGAGCGAGGGCAATCTCATCACATATGGCGACCGTGAGCGGCTGGATGTGCTGGCGGCCGTGCGCTGGCTGCGGCAGGAGCACCCGGATCTGCGCAGCGAATCTTCGGCCTGGGCGTCAACACCGGCGCGGCGGCGCTGCTGGCGGCGGCCGCCGATGAAGCCGATGGCCAGAAGATCGACGGGCTGGTGCTCTATCAACCCTACGCGCGATTTGACACGCTGGTACAGGGCAATGCCCGGCGGATGTTCTACTGGCCGCTGCCGTGGCTGATGGAGAATGTCGCCCTGCCGATCGCGAGCCTGCACGCGGGGGCGAACCTGAGCAGTTTCTCGCCGGCCGATTTTGCCCGGCAGATCTGGCCGCGCCCGGTGCTCGTGATCCACGGCAATGGCGAGAGTTTCATCCCCGTCGAACAGGAGATGGATCTGTACAGCGCCGTGGACTACCCCAAGGAAGAGTTCTGGCCAGCCAGCAGTTCCCGCTCCACGCGCCCGCCGCAGCGTGACCAGCGAGATCGACATCCTCATTGGGATGTTCCGGCAGTTCGTCGGGACGCACGACGACCTGTCGGGCAACCCGGGTGTGCAGTATCGAGCGCTGCGTTTTCTGGAGAACGCGAGGGCTGTACCCGCAATTTGAAATCCGAGATTTGAAATCTGCAATTTGCATCTGTGTGAATCCGTGTTCATCTGTGGTTTCTCTTCTTTCGCATGCTCCTCCTCGACTGGCTCATCGCCGCCTATCCCCAAGCCAAGCGGCAGACGCTGCGCGACATGCTGGCGCAGGGCCGCGTCAGCGTAAACGGCCAGCGTGCGCGGAGCCTGAAACAGGAGATCGTCCAGGCCGACCGCGTCGAGGTGGGTGGCCGGCCAGTGCAGCCGCTGGCGACCATCGACCCGCTGACGATCATTCATGAAGACGATGAGATTCTCGTCGTCTACAAGCCGGCTGGGCTGCTGACCAGCACCGTCGAGCGCGAGCGCCGCGAAACGGCGATAGCGATCATTCGCGACTACCTGGCCGACCGCCAGCCCAAGGCGCGGGCGGGAGTCATCCACCGGCTCGATCGCGATGCGGCCGGGCTCCTGGTGTTCTCGAAGAACAACGAAGCCTACGAAAATCTCAAGCACCAGTTCTTTCACCACACCGTCGAGCGGATCTACACGGCGGTGGTGCATGGGCATCCGCGCCAACAGTCGGGTTGCGTTGACAACCGCCTGGTGGAACTGACCGACGGCTCAATGCGGCCGACGGGCAATCCAAAGAAGGGCCAGCGCGCCGTCACCGACTACGAGGTGGTCAGGCCGGTGGGCACATGCGCACTATTGCGGATCACGCTGCGAACCGGCCGAAAGCATCAGATCCGGGCGCACATGAGCGAACTGGGGCATCCGATCATCGGCGATACCGTGTATGGCCGGAAGGGCGAGCGCGGCCCGCTGCTGCTGTGCGCGACGCGACTGGCATTCGATCATCCCAAGACGGGCAAGCGCACGGCGTATGAAGTGCCGCCGCCTCCCGAAATCCAGAAGATGCTGAGCTGAACAACCATGGCCGATCAACATGCCAATCGCAAAGGACCGCCCGAGAAGCGCAAAGACACCCACTGGGGCGAAGTGGCCGGGTGGTACGACCAACTCGTCGGCGAGGAAGGAAGCGAGTATCAGCGCGAGCTGGTGTATCCCAACACGCTGCGGCTTCTGGAAATCAAGCCGGGGCAGCGCGTGCTGGATGTGGCGTGCGGCCAAGGGGCATTTGCGCGACTGCTGCACCAGCAGGGCGCGAAGGTGACGGGCGTCGACGCGGCCCTTCCGCTCATCAAGCTCGCGCGGGAACGCGGCGATGCCGGCATCCAGTATTTTGTCGCGGATGCGCGCGACCTCCAGGAGCTGAAGCTCGTGGGCTTCGACGCGATCGCCTGCATCCTGGCCATTCAGAATATGGACAAGCTCTCGCCGGTTTTTGCGGGAATCAGCAGCGCGCTCAACAGCGGCGGCCGGCTCGTGCTGGTCATCAATCATCCGTGCTTTCGCGGGCCGAAGTACACGTTCTGGGGCTGGGACGAGCAGAAGAAGGTGCAGTTCCGGCGAGTTGACCGATACCTGCTGCCGAGACGCGAGCCGATCTTCACGCATCCGGGTCAGAAGACGGGGCAGTACACATGGAGTTTTCACCGACCGATCGCAGCGTATGTAAAGGCGCTGCGCGAAGCGGGACTGCTGGTGGATGCGCTGGAGGAATGGACGAGCCACAAGACCAGCACAAGCGGCCCGCGCGGCTGCGGAGAATGTGGCTCGCAAGGAGATTCCGCTGTTCATGGCGGTGCGGGCCGTGAAGGTGCCGCCAGTGCCCCCACTGGCGGAAAAACCAACCGCATAATGCCGAGCCGAAGACCGCCGGTGAGGGCACCGGCGGCACTATTCGCTCAGGATCAGGTTGCCCACGAAATTGATCTGCTTCTCATGCGGGTTGCCGAACCAGCCCATGAATCCATGGCGGCCCTGGCCGTTGTCTTCGTTGAGGATCAGGGAGATGCCGAGGTTCGCGCCGGGCGCGGGTGTGAACGGGGCGAGGCGCGACCACGGGATGGCGAACTTGTAGGTGATGCCGCCGGTGCCGTCGGTGGCCCGGGTGGCGGAGACGATGATCTCCTTGGCCTCGCCGACGGGCGCGGCAGCATTGGCCGAGAGACGCACCACGCCTGCGGGCCCTTGCGGCCGACGCCAACCACATAGTCATATTTGCCGGGCTTTTCGGCCAGTTCGCGCGCGGGGTTGACGAGGAATTGCAGGCTGTCGCCGGCCCAGAGCGAGTCATCCTGCTTGGGATTGGAGAAGACATCATCCGTGACGGCGACGCCGACATACAGGTATTTCTCATCCCAGAGATACTGCATATTGGCCGAGAGATCGGCCGGGCCTTTCCATGGCGCGGCCTGCGCATTGATCGCGCGCACCTGACGGGCTTCGTTGATCGGCAGGATCGGGCTGCGCTTCCAGTCGGCCTCGTCGAGCTTGCCATCGAGCTTGATGGCGGCGGTGGCTTTGGGAATGGCGATGAAGCCGGCCATGAATCGCTCGCGGGTTGTGCTTCGGCCGGAAGCATCGGTGATGACGGCTCTCACGCGATAGACGGTCAGGGGCTTGAGATTGGCCAGGGGAACGACGATGGCGGCCGAGGCGCTGGCGTCGATGGCCTTGGCGCCTTCTGCGGATTCGGCGAAGTAGGCGGTGGGCTGGGTCGGGTTGGCGAACTTGCCTTCGGCCATGGGGATTTCCTGGACCAGCGAGAGCCGCCAGGTGATGTCCTGCTTGGCGGCAGAGTTGTTCTTGAGGATGAGCTTGATGCCGGCGGGCTTGTTGGCGGCCGCTGGTTCGGGAAGCAGTCGCAGGCCGAGCCGGCCGGCGACGGGGATGCGCGCTGCAATTTCGCCGGAGTCGCGGCCGGCGCTGTCCTTTAGGCGCACGATGAGGTTGGCTTCGCGCGCGAATGTTGACTGAGGCGGAGTGAGCGTGAAGCTGACGGCATCGTTGCCCGAGGCGGTGCGCGTCGAGTTCCATGAGGGAGGAGTCTTCAGGGAGACGGCGTCGGCTGAGATGCCGCGAAGGGCGAGCGTAAGAGTGGACGTCTCGCCATTGACGATGGCCTGCGGAAGCGAGCTAATCGTCGCGGCCGGCGCGGATAGAGCATCGGCCAGTTTCCCATCGGGCTGTTCGTAGAGGAGCAGGAGCGGGTCTTCATCGACGCCCAATGTGAGGCCCCCACCGCTGGCGTCGAGTTCGCTGCGACTGCCATTGATGCGAATCACGTTGACCTTGCCAACACTCGGCAGTGGCACGAGGGCATCCGCCCGGCCCTTGTCTTTCCAGAGAACTTGCAGGCAGCGGTTGTCCTTGTCGCGGAAGAGGAAGGCGTGGACGCCGCCTTCGTATTCCTTCTCGCCGATGAATTTCTTGATGCAAATCCCATTGACCATGTTGTAATAGGCGATGGCGTCGAGCTTCGGGCAATAGCGGTTGTAGCGGCAGTCGAAGACATTGTGGGCCTCGCCGGAACTGCCGGAGAGCTTGCCGTCGCCGTCGGGGTACATGATTCCGAACCACGACACGTTCTGGCCGCCGGAGGCGAAGAAAACGGAGAGCTTGCGGACGACTTCCTGCGCGACGACGTGGCGGGTCATGCCCTGGCTGTTGAGGCCGAGTTCGGTGGACCAGATCGGCTTCTCGCCGCCGTATTTCTTGAACAGCTCGCGATACTTCGCGAAGGCCTTGCGCACGTCGCGGCTGTCCTCGTAGATGTGAAAGTCATAGGCGTCGCAGGCATCCTGGAAGCCGGCCTGGAAATATTCCTCTTCCGGGCCGACGGACGTGCCGACGACGAAGATGGTCGGGGCGGTCTTCTTGATCTCGTCGTAAAGCGCGCGATAGGCCCGGACATTCATCTTGACCTGCTCGCCGGTGCCGTGAGGCTCGTTGCCGAGATTGATGATCAGCGGGCGGTGCTTGCCGAAGGTCGCTATCCAGTTGCGGACGCCCTCTCGCAGCGCTTTCTCATCGTACTTCTCATAGCCGCGCTCGCGATACTCGATGGCGTGCGCCGGCGTGCCGGTGAGGACGCCCATGTCCAGGTGCGCGGCGTTGTCGATGCTGGGCGCGTTGGGCTTGTAGGGCGCATCGGCCGACCAGCCGCCCCAGATGCCGGCGATGCGCAGGCCGATGCGATCGGAGAGATCGAAGTATTCGCGGATGCGGTTGTCCCAGCTTCGCGTGGTGAAGGGGATCTGATCGGGGCGATACTTCTTGGTCTCGGCCTTGGGGAGAATGGCCAGAGAGGTGTAGTTGTGGAAGGGCTCAGCGCCATCCTGGGGAATCTCGGCGTGAAGCTCGTAATACTTGCCGATATCGAGTGCGACTTCGGCGAGATCGACTGACGCCGTATAGAGGATTGTGCTGCCGGACTTGCCGGTGCGCTGCAGCGTCACCTTTGCGGGCTGGGAATATTCAGCGCCCCAGTAATCGCGAAGCACATACGTCAGCTCGCGCTGGTTGGCATTGAGCGGCTTGGTGGCTTCGACAGTGATGTTCACGACCCGCTTGTCCTCGGGATAGAGCATGTTGCCCATTTGCGCGGTGGCGAAGAGGATGCGCGAGATGCGGCGATCGGCCCGCGCGACCTCGGCGATGCGGGCGGCCGAGAGATGATCGACGGAGAACTGACCGCTTGCCTTGTTGATATGGATCGCGAATTGCGCCGAAGCCGCGCCTTTGGGAAGCTCGACTCGCTTGGTACACAATCGCCATGCCTGCTTGCCGTACAACTCGCCGATGTCGGCGCCCTCCAGCACCTGGCCGGCCGCGCTGAGGCATTCCAAGCGAACGATGCCGTTGTAGGAGTTGTCGGGGCTCTTGAGATCGCTGCCGCACGCGACGCTGATCTCCCACGTGCCGGGCGCGACTCTGAAGGTCGGGCTGACGGCGCTGGCAGGCTTGTTGACGCTGTCGGCCGGGCGATCGAGGCGCAGCGAACGCGTACCTTTGAAGGCGTTCTTCGAGTCGATGGCGACGCTGCCCTCGACCTTCCAGCCGGCCGGAAGCTGATCGGATGATTTCGAAATCCTCCTGGTAGGATGAGGGCTGGACGGCCGCAGCGACGATGGCGTCGGCGCGGATGTCGCCCAGATAGACGATCGGCTGTTTCTTCGGGTCGGAGCCTGCCGTGACGTTGATGGCCATATGGCCGGCCGGGGCGTGCCACTTGCCGTCATTCGCGCCGGCCCAATGCTCGCCGCCGGCGATGTCGCTGGGCTTGAGAACGAGTTCGTGCCACTGGCCGTCCGCGATGATCTCGATACCCTTCTTCTGATGGCACTGGCCAGTGCCATCGACCAATTGCACTGTGATGGAAGACGCATTGTCGCTGCGGGCTCGCAGGCGGATGGCCTCGATATCGCGGGCCTCCAGCGACTTGAGGTCCTTGATGGCGGCCACGTAAGCGCCGCCATTCGTGAAATCACCGGAGACCTTGAGGCATGACTGGCCCTTCTCCGGCTGGTCCTTCACGAGTGTTAGCGATCCCTTCGCGCCGGGAACCTCGCCGCCAAGGCTGAAGCCCCAGTCAACTTCATCATCGGGAAACTCATCCAGACGGAGAGTGGTTTTGACATCGGCCACCGCAGCGGAGGCGGCCAACTTGGGAAGAATGACCACATCGCTAAGCCAGAGAGTGCGCGTCTTGGCTTCCTGCGTCTTGCCGATCAGGATGTAGATCGCCTTGGCCGGGCCGTGCCAAAGGCCGTCTTTGGCGCCGCCCCAGAACTCGTAGCGGACAACGCTGGTGACGGCATCGGACATGCCCTTGCGGGCGAAGAAGCGTTCCAGGGGGAAGACGATCTGCTGCCAGTCGGGCGACAGTTGCGCCTTGAGGTCGATCTGGTGGCATTGGCCGGTCGAGTCGATGATGCGGACAGTGAGGCGCTGCAGGTCGGCGTCGCGCACCCACATCGAAAGCTCGCGGATGTCGGTGGGTGGGAACTGCCGGCCGGCCTGCACGTAGTTGCCGCCCTTGGTAAAGTCGCCGGAGAGCTGGAGCGTGTCGCGGTTCTCGCGCTTCACCGTGGAGTCAATGGCGAGCGACCCGGTAGCGCCGGGAAATTCCCGGCCATTGTCAAAGGTCCATCCGAAGCTGGCCTCCTTGGGCAGGAGAAGCGGGACGGCATCCTGGCCATGGGCTGAGGAGAATGTGGTCAGGAGGATGAAGGCGATGGTTATTCGCGTGGACATGGCGGGGATGATAGTGCGGAGCGGCGGCGCGAGAAAGGACGCTGGACACCCGGGTGATGGCGAGGGTCGCACCTACCTGCGAAATGAGGCTCACGCCTTACCCCTGGGCCGTCTGCGCCCGGCCGACGCGCACCAGCGCGGCGTGCAGTGCTGAAAAATCCAGTGGCTTGACGAGGTGCTCGACGAACCCGGCCTCGCGGCTCTTCTGCAGGTCGGCGGCCGCGCCGTAGCCGCTCAGGGCGATGGCTGTGATGGGCTTGCCGAGGGCGGCCAGTTGCCGCAGGAGATCATGGCCGGTCCCGTCGGGCAGGCCCAGGTCGCTGATGAGCAGGTCGAAGCGACCACACCAGGCGGCCGCCAGCGCCGCCTCGACGCAGTCGGCACGGGTCACCTGGTGCCCGTCGGCCGCCAGCAGCCGCGCCATGAGCTTGGCGGTATCGGCGTGGTCCTCGACCAGGAGGATGCGAAGCGGCGGGATGAGCTGGCCCTCGGCCGCCGGAGGAGTCTCGACGTGCCGGGGTTCGGGCAAGGTGCAGTTGCCGATGGGCAGCTCCACCGAGAACGTCGAGCCCTTGTTCCTGCCTTCGCTGGCGGCAGTGATCCGGCCGGCGTGCGCCTCGACAACGGCCTTGGCGATGGCCAGCCCCAGCCCCAGGCCGCCGAACTGGCGGGTCGTGGCGCCGTGCCCCTGCTCAAAGCGATTGAAGAGCTTCGGGAGGATTTCGGGATCGATCCCCACGCCGCTGTCGCGAACCTCAACGCGCAGGATGTTCTCTTCGGCCGAGGCCTGGATGCCGATGCGGCCGCCCTGCGGCGTGAATTTCAGCGCGTTCTTGATGAGGTTCCAGAAGACCTGGTGCAGGCGGGCGGCATCGGCCAGCATGGGATAGGGCTCGCCCGGAGTCTCAATGGTGAGCGTTTGCGAGCGGCCATCGAGGTCCACCGAGCAGATGCTCGCTGCGCCGCGAAGCACCTGGGCAACATCGACCGGGCGCTTGTCCAGGACGAGCTTTCCGGCCGCGATGCGCGTGACGTCCAGCAGGTCGTCGATCAGCGCCACCTCCAGGGCGACATTGCGATGGACCATCTCGACATCCTCGCGGATGTCCTCGGGCAGGCGCACATCCTTGAGGACCGAGCTGGCGGCCGCCAGCACCGGCGTCAGCGGCGTGCGCAGCTCGTGCGACAACGCCGCGATAAACTGGTCCTTGGCGGCATTGGCCTGCTCCAGCGCGGCCTTGGCGGCCTGCACGTCCGCGGTGCGGTCCCGGACCAGTTCCTCGAGATGGGCGCGGTGGCGGTTGAGTTCGCGCTCGTTGCGCAGGCGCTCGCAAGTCGTGCCGGCCAGACCGGCCAGGGCGAGGTAGATGTTGAGCAGGTCTTTGGACAGCGGATCAGCGCTCTTGTGGCCGATCAGCATGACGGTCGTCGGGCGGTATTCCTCGACAATGGGGATGAAGGCGGTCATCGCCGAGGCCGGAGCGGAGATGACCTGCAAGGCCAGAAAGCCGCTGTCGAGCACGTCGTCGATGAGCTTTCGCACGGTCTCCGTGAGGATGCGCCCGGCAGGCCAAATCCGGCGGTGCCGTGGAGAATCGAGAGCGCGTTGGCGGTATCGCGCTCGACAAAGGCGACCCACTCGGCCGGAAAATAGGTGATCAGGAATCTTCCCAGATGTTCCCAGATATCCTGCTGAGTGTTGAGGCGCACGAAGTACTGGGCCGACTTGATGAATGCCTCGAACATGTCGGGCGTGCGCTGTTGGAGATCGCTCATCATGGGCGCCCCTCCAGCAGTTTATCCGGCTCGCTTGCGAGCTGTGACGAGGACGCTCGATCCTCCCGCAGTGGTTGGAGATACAGGTTCTCCAGGAAAAGCGACTCGAAATCATCGGCCTGGGAGAGATTCAGAACCTCGGCGCGGTTGCGAAGCTCGTCCAGCGGGTGCGAGCTACGGGCTGACGCCCGCACTACCAACGACGGGCTGAAGCCCGCACTGCCAACGAGCAGGCGTTCGCAGCCGGCCAGCGCCGTATTGCCGCAGAGCTCAATTCGATCATGCGCGATAGTGGGCAGAAGCCCGATAAGCTGGGCACTGCCGATGTTGAGGTGCTGGCCGAAAACGCCGCACACGCAGACGCGGCCCAGGTCGGCGCCGCTCAGTCCGGCCGCCGCGAGGAGCTTGCTGATGCCGACGCCAATGGCCGATTTGGCACGCTGGAACGTGTCGATGTCGGCGTGGGTCAGACGAATTGCCGAGCCGTTGCGCTGCACGAGGAATCCCTCCGGATCATGGATTCTCGCGAGCTTGCCGGTGGCCGTCAAACTCCCTTCGCGGCGGAGGACCGCAATGAGATCGACGAGGCCCGAGCCGCAGAGGCCCTTGGGCGCAGCGTCGCCGATGACGTCCAGCCGAAGCTCGGCGGAATCGCGCGTCGCGCCACGCGGAAGATGGCGCCCGGTTCGGCGGGCATGCCGCAACGGCTGGCGCCGGCCTCAAATGCCGGCCCGCCGGCGGCGGAGGTCACCCGCAGCTTCTCGCCGTCCCATAGGGCCAGCTCGGAATTGGTCCCGAAGTCAATCAGCAGCGAGCCGGGAGCGCGAGTCAGATCGGTGACCAGCACTCCCGCCAGCAAGTCGGAACCGACGAAGCCAGCCAGCGGCGCGACGACCTCCACGGCCGCCTCGGGATGGATTCCCATCGCGCTGAGCCACCTCTGCCGATGATCCGAAGGGCAGTCGATCGGCCGGGTCCAGGAACGGGGATTCAGCAAGATGCGTGGATCGGCCTCGGTCAGCAGCGCGAGCATGGCGGTGTTGCCAACGATGGCAACGCGAGTGACCTGCCGCGGGTAGACGCCCTCGCGCGAGCACATGTCGAGCAGCGCCTCGCGAATGGCGTCGATGGGCAACCCGGCGATCCGCCGCGCCTGGCTCGGCGATTCGGCGGCGGCGATGAGCCGGGTCATCACGTCCGAGCCATAGCAGGATTGCGGATTCCGCCCGATGCGCCCGCATAGCCGGCGTCCGCGCTGCAGGTGCCAAAGGGAAAGGCTGATGTGCGTGGTTCCCAGATCGACGGCCAGAGCGTATTCGTTTGCCGTAGCGCGAGCCTCGGCCTGCGATGGCGACTCGGCCGCGAGCGCGACGGAGCACGGACCCGGCGGCAGGTCTCGCCAGTCCGGCATCGAGAGCGGATTGACAATCCGGATGCGCAGATCGGCCTCGACCACCAATTGACACGCCAAACGGATGTTGCCTTGGAGCTGCTCGGGCGAGAGAAGGAGCCGTTCATTGTGGGTTGGGTCATTGACCCGGCCGGCTTCGACCTTGACGAGGCACAGGCCGCAGGCGCCGTTCCCGCGGCATCCCCATCGCACCGGGCGAGCGCTGCACAGCATCGAGCACTTCGCGCAGCGAGGCGCCATGTGGCGCGGCTGTCTCGCGCACGGCATCGCCGGTGATGACGGTCACTCTAGGCATGATTCACCACATTGCCCACGGCGCACCCGGCGTGGACCATGGCGACAACGTTGTCCGGGTTGGATTCCGGCGGAATCTCGCAGCCCGACGAAAGAACAAAGCCTCCGCGTTCGCGAAATGCGCGCAGCAAGCTGGCCGCCTGCTCCGCGATCCGATCCGGGCCTTCTTCGACAAAGGCCAGCGACTTGATGTTGCCGTCGAGGCACGTGCGTGGCAGTGCGCTGGCGGCGTCGGCCGCGCTGACACTGTAATCGAAGTTGGCGATCTGCACCCCGGCATCGGCATAGTAGCGCAGGATCGGGGCGACCGGACCGGCAATGTGCAGCCAGTTGGCAAGCGCCCCGGCCTCCGCCAAGGCCTGGAAGACGCGCCGGAGGCGCGGCAGCTCCAACTCGCGAAAAAACGCCGGCGGTATGACGGCCGGCGAAGCGCACGGATCAAAAACCATTGGCAGGTGAGCGCCTGATTGAAGCTGAGCCCGCCCGAAACTGATGATGATCTCGGTCGCGAAATCCATCAAATGATCGAGCCGCTGGGGATCATCCGCCGCCAGGTAAAGCGCAGCCTCCAGGCCAAGGAGTTGCGCCGTGAGCGTGAAGGGGCCAAGAACACAGCCGACGACGAGCGCCTCATCCCCGAGTTCTCCCCTGAGAATGCTCAGGGCTTTGAGCATCTCCGGCATCCGTCCTGCGCCATGTGCATCGGGGAGGCTCAGTTGATCGCAATCATCCGCGCGGGCCAGCGCATGCCGCTCGATGCTCGGATACTGATTGTCGCGGTAGCGCAATACCGCGCCCGCGCCCTCAGCCTCCACGTTCGCATCCATTACGGCAAATACGGCGTCGTAGCCATAGCGGTTCCGCGCATCAAGCTGGCAGCAGGCAAGTGTCTCGCCATGGCGCACGTACTCAACCAGAGGAACGCCGGCGAGCGTCGCGGCGTGGCCAAAGACCTGTGCGATGACAGGCGGCCGGTCGGTCGCCTCAAATCGCACGGCGGCGGCGACGCGCTGGAGGCTGGTCATTTGCCGCCCTCCGTCACTTCGCGGAGATAGCGGAGGCAGTCGAACGCGGATTCGGCGACGAAATCAACGTTGAGCTTGTCTGGCGAGGACTGTTTCAGCGCTGCGCCGCCGGCCAGCACCTTGATGCTCTGCAAGCCGCGCCGGGCGAGTTCATCCTTTACCAGTCTCACCTGTGGGATGATCGAGGTGATCAGGCCGCTGATGCCAATGGCCAGCGGCCGCTCTTTCGCCACAACGTCGATCAGCTTGCTGACGGGGCAGTCCTTGCCGCAGTCCACCACACGATAGCCATTGGCGATCAGGACCATCCTGAGGATGTTCTTGCCGAGGTCGTGAACATCGCCCTCCAGCGCCGCAACGATAACCGTGCCCCTGGCGCCGGGAGGCTGGGTTCCCGCGGCATAGAGGAGCTTCATCACCTCCATCACGGCCCGGCCGGCCAGCATGATCTCCAGGAGATTGAACTGCTCGAGCGTACACTTGGCATCCAGCGTAGACATGGCGGCTTCGATGCCGTGCCTGACGATCTCCTCGCAGGCTACGCCGGATTCTTGAAGATGCTCGGCCTGCGAGACCGAGGCGGCACAATCGCCTTCGAGAATCGCGGCGATGAAGTTGTCCATGCGCACGTCGGCCATGCAAAGTTAGGTACTATAACACAAGACTTCGCCGGGACGGAGAGTGAAAAAGTGATGCTGTGAGTGCCGCCAGTACACTCACCGGCGGCACTTTGAATCAGCCCTGCGAAGCCTTCAGAGCCTGATCCAGATCGGCGAGGATGTCCTCGACATCCTCGATGCCGATGGAGAGGCGGATGTATTCGGGATTCACGCCGGTCTCGGCCTGCTCCTCGGGCGTGAGCTGCGAATGTGTGGTCGAGGCGGGATGGATCACGAGGGTCTTGGCATCGCCGACATTGGCGAGGTGGCTGGCGAGCTTCACGCTGTTGATGAACTTGATGGCGTTGGGCTTGCCGCCGCGGATGCCGAAGCCCATGATCGCGCCGGCGCCGTTGGGCAGGTATTTGCGGCCGTTGGCATAGTGCTTGTGGCCTTCGAGGCCGGGATAGTTGACCCACTCAACCGCCGGGTGTTTCTGCAGCCACTTGGCGACCTTCAGCGCGTTCTCGCTGTGGCGCTGCATGCGCAGGTGGAGCGTTTCCAGGCCAAGCAGGAAGAGAAACGAAGCAAACGGGCTCTGGCAGCCACCGGTGTCGCGGAGCCAGTGCGTACGGATGTGGATGATGTAGGCGATGTTGCCGATCGGCTTGAGGGCTTCGGTGAAGACGACGCCGTGATAGGCCGGGTCGGGCGCGGTGAACTCGGGCCACTTGTCGGGATTCTCGGCCCACGGGAATCGGCCGCTATCGACGATCGCGCCGCCGATATGTACGCCGTGGCCGCCGATGAACTTGGTCGTGGAATAGACGACGATGTCGATGCCATGCTCGATAGGACGAAGCAGATAGGGCGTCGTGACGGTGCTGTCACAGATCACGGGCAGGCCCTGTTTGTGGGCGGCGTCGGCGAGGGCCTTGTAGTCGGGCACGTCATTCTTCGGGTTGCCGATGCTTTCGAGGTAGACAGCGCGGGTGTTCTTGTCGGCCAGCTTGGCGATCTGCTCGGGATGGTCGGGGTCGAAGAAGCGCACCTCGATGCCAAGCTTCTTGAGAGTTTGCGTGAAGAGCGTCCATGTGCCGCCATAGAGGCTAGTGGAGGAGATAAAGTTCTGGCCGGCATGGACGATGGTCAGCAGCGCACCAGTAATAGCGGCTTGGCCGGAGGAGAAAACCAGCGCGGCCGCCCCGCCGTCGAGCGCGGCCAGACGCTTTTCCAGCACATCGTTGGTCGGGTTCATCAGCCGCGTGT
Organism: uncultured Phycisphaerales bacterium; assembly: GCA_963836515.1. Taxonomy (GTDB): domain Bacteria; phylum Planctomycetota; class Phycisphaerae; order Tepidisphaerales; family Tepidisphaeraceae; genus CAWIJX01. The sequence goes on along the minus strand of CAWIJX010000003.1, from coordinate 358,641 downwards.
AGATGTTGCCGAATTCCTTCAGCGCGAAGAGGTTGGCGGCGTGCTCGGTGTCGTTGAAGACATAGCTGGTGGTGGCGTAAATGGGCACGGCCCGCGCGTTGGTGGCGGGGTCGGGAGTTTGGCCCGCGTGAAGAGCGAGAGTGCCAAGTCCGGGTTGACGATTGGTTTGAGACATTGATCTCCTCGATTCGTGAAGGTGCTTGTTACATCGCGACAATCTGGATGAGCAAGCTCCTAAATTCCATGCACATTTCCTAGTTTCCGATCAATTAAGTATACAATGTAGACGGGACTGCTGAGCTTGTCAAGTGTCATCCGACCCATCTGACGCAGGCCGGGTCATTCCGGGCGCCGCACAAAGACCCGCAAATGCTCTATCGTTGACGCATCCTTCTCTGTGGCGATGCGTTGCCCGGCCGGGATCGTATCGCGGATCTTCGCCAGCAACTCGCTGTCCACCCACACCACGTTGGCGATGCCGCCGTCTCCCTTGAGGAAGTGGCGGGAGCGGATGTACCCCACCGACACGCCCATGATGCCATCGCTCTGCTTGCCCCCGGCCCGGTTGGCCAGAATGTCCCAGGTTGCGCCGTTGGGCGCTGTCGCCTTGGAGCCACGTCCCATCACACCCAGGCCCTGCACCTCTTCGATCCAGAAGGCCAGCGCCTGGAAACATCCGCACGAGGTGTGCGGGAAGCCCCGCACCGAGTGCAGGAAGACGCGGTCCAGCTTCCCTTGCGTCAGTTCGCGGTACATCCGGTTGGCACCCTCGTACTCGCCGCGGATCGCATCGATGATCGCCCCGCGAGCAAACACCGCCCGCATCGCCAGGTTCTCATCGCCGCGGCGCTTGAAGGGATCGCCGCTGCAGCCAAACAGGGCGGCCGCCTTGATCGAGGCATACGTCCGCGCCGCGCACATCGGCGTCCGATCCGGCGTCACGATGCAGGTGTGTACCAGCGAGAACGGGCGGCACTCCGTGCAAGCCACGAATTGTTCGGCCGTCTCCTCGCTCATGCCATCGACCATCGCCTGGCGCTGCCGTTTGTATTCCCGCACAACGGGCGCCAGCTCGGCGCACTGCCCGTCGTCCAGGATCACGCGGACAGCGATGTGTTCGATGCGAGGGTAATGCAGCCGCACCTGCGCCGCCACCACCTCCGCCACCTGCTCCCAGTTGATCTCCACTCCTTCGGCCGACTCGATGAACAGACTGCCCTCCCTCTCGTAGCCGCGCACACCCGGCAGAAAACCGATCGCCTTGATGGCCTCTCGCTCCACCGTCAGCGCCACATCATCCGTAAAGCCTTGCTCCGCCACCTCGACCAAAATGCCCACATCCTGCCCGCCGCAGCCCACAACGCTCCTCTTCGCCTCCGCCACCTTGCCCGGCCGAACACAGAAGAACGAGTTGGCCGTGCCGCCAGCGCGCCCGGCCACCGCGAACTTCTCCCCGGCATTGGCCGGATTGCAGTACGAAGGCAGCGTGATCACCTGGTCCTTGTAAAACCGGGCCCGCAGGTTCTCAAAGCGGCTGCCGCGATCCACGACCTCATCGGGCGTATCGGCCACCACGCGGTTGCCGTAGGGGAACGGAAACGTCGAGGGCACCACGGCCGGCGCCCCCAGCTTCATCAGCCCCAGCGCCACCAGGTATTTCAGCGGCGGCAGGTCCTCGGTGATGATGAGCAGCCCGGGCATGTCCTTCTCCAGGAAGTGCCCCATCTCGTGCGCATTGCCCGGCGCGATCCTGCCCCAGACCAGCCCGTAGCGCACCATCAGTTGCAAGAAATAGATCGGCGAAGTCTCGCGGTTGCCGATGAACGTCGTCTGCTCGATGCCGGAGGCGTCCACGAAACACATGAACCCGCGCTCCCGCAACCGCCCAACGATCGCCGGCCGATTGCGCTCCCCGAGCACCAGCGCCCAGCCGGCCATCCACTTGCTGCCCATGAACACCCGCGAGCGAACGTCGGCATCGGTGAGGAATCGCTGCTGCCGATCCGGCATGACCGACTCCACCGCCTCGGCCGCCACCAAGAGCGGATCGAGGAGATGCTTCACATCGCCCGAGAGCGCGACTCCAACTCCCGCCGCAGGGCCGCCAGATCCAGGCGCGCCCCGCCCATGATCGCGCTGGTCACCGGCAATGGGAACTGGCTCCCATCAAAGCCGCCGGCCTGTTCGGGCAGACGCTGGACCAACTGCCGCACCGCCTCAGCCTGCAAAGACATCGTGCTCATGTGCCTCCGGGTGGCGGCATCATACCGGCGCGGCGTGTGCCGCTCCACTGGCGGCCACCTGCCGCAATCGCTCGATTACGCCGGCGGCCGGGGCGCGCACCTCCCGGATTGTCTTGTCGCACGCCATGCCCCCCAGCAGAAGAATGATGATCGTCGCAAGCAGCAGCCTCATGGTTATCTCCTATTGGGCAGCCATCTGGAAAACTCGGGAAGCTTCCACCCGGTCCGGTGCTCCGAGAGCACTTCCGCTCGCTTGAGCACCCACGCATTGTCGGTCCGCAGCCAGATCAACTGCCAGTCGATATCCGTGCCCATCACCCGCACGCGCATATCAACGCTGACAATCGGGTCCTCGGGGTCCTTCCTGCGCGCAGCTCGGCGATGCTGATGCTGCGGATGCCGGCATAGTCCACCGCGGCCAGGCCTTTGTCGATCACATCGTCGCGCCCCGTATACATGCCGACGACCACGATGTCGTGGTGCAGCAGCCGCCTCATGGTCTCCCGGTCGCGCTTCTCAACCGCCCGCACAAGCTGGCGCGTACAGCAGATGGCCTGGTCGGCATCGGAGAGCAGGAAGTAGCTCAGCATCCCCAGGGCGATCGCCACGGCGACGACGGCCATGCCCGCCAGTCGCAGGCGTTGGTTGGCGCCATTGTGGGCGGTCCAGAACAGGACGATCCCGAAGAGCCCCAGGGCTGCCGGCACCCACCACGGAATTTCGTAGAGCCAGGTCATGCTTCGACTAAACCTTTGGTGCGATGGGGTCCGATAACTACGACATCGGATGCCCGCTTTCGCAGCCGCCTGTGTTCGGCGCTGGAGGCGCTATCATCCGGTTTTGCACGCATGACCGCAAGCCTCCACACATCCACCCACCTCGTCCTGCCGGAGGACGCGCCCCTGTTGGCGAACATGGCCGCGCTGTGGGCGACCGATCCGGCACTGGCGGCGGAGCTGGAGAACCTGCTCGACAAGGAAGCCTATCCCGTCGAGCCCACGCGGACAGCAGCGCCGACGGTATCGCTCCCGACGGCCGACGGCCACCGCATCCACCTGCACAGCCGCTACAACCCGCTGGACGAAGCCAAACGGCTCATCGAGGCTTCGCCGCTGGACGGCAAGATTGTCTTCGGCGTGCTGGGCCTTGGACTGGGCTATCACGTCGAGGCGCTGTTCCAGCAGGCGTCCGACGAATCGCTCATCCTCGTCTTCGAACCTGATCTGCGGCTGATCCGCACGGCCTTGGAGCATCGCGATTACAGCGAGATGATTCGCAGCGGCCGGGTGCTGCTGCTGACGCACCTGGACCGCGGGCGGCTGATGATCCGGCTCAACGCGCAGCAGGGCCTGTTCGCGGTGGGCTTTTCGTTCATTCCGCATGGCCCGAGCATGCAGCTCCACGCGGAGTTTCACCGCCAGGCGCAGACGTGGATGACCGAGTTCGTGGCCTACTGCCGCACGAGTCTCAACACGCTCGTGCTCAACAGCCGCAGGACCTGCGAGAACATCGCACAAAACCTGGGCTGGTATGTCACGACAGGTAACATCAACCAGATCAAGGACCGGCACGCGGGCAGGCCGGCGATCATCGTCTCGGCCGGGCCGTCGCTGCGGAAGAACAAGCACCTGCTGAAAGACGCGGCCGGCAAAGCGGTGATCATCGCCGTGCAAACGATGTTGCAGCCGCTGCTGGAGATGGGCATCGAGCCGGATTACGTGACGAGCCTCGACTATCACGAGATCTGCACGCGGTTTTTCGAGAAGCTCCCGCGATCGATGCGCTGCCATCTCGTGGCCGAGCCCAAGGCGGCCGCCAGCGTGCTGGAGCTTTATCCCGGGCCGATCACGATGATCGGCAACGATTTCGCCGAGAAACTGCTGATGGAGATGCAGCCCGGCAAGGGCACACTCCGCGCGGGCGCGACCGTGGCGCACCTGGCGTTTTATCTGGCCGAGCACCTGGGGTGCGACCCGGTGATCTTCGTCGGCCAGGATTTGGGCTTTGGCGAGGGGCTGTGTTATGCGCCGGGCACGAGCTACGAGGATGTCTGGCGGCCGGAACTGGGGTGGTTCTGCACGGTCGAGATGAAGCAGTGGGAGCAGATCGTGCGTGAGCGGCCGATCCTGCGGAAGGTCGAGGACTGGCAAGGCCGGCCGATGTATACCGAGGAACGGCTGGCGGCGTACTTGCAGCAGTTTGAGCGGGACTTCGCGGCGACGCGGGCTCGCGTGATCGACGCCACGGAAGGCGGAGTGATGAAACGCGGCGCGACACCGATGAATCTGGCCGATGCGCTGAGGCAGTTCTGTCGGACGGCGCTGCCACGGTCGCCGGGGAATGGGGCGGGCGCTGACGCTTCCGCTTCAGACTCAGATATTGCTGTGGGGCGCGGTGGAATGTCTGCGCCGCCGTCTCGATGAGTCGCGGCAGATTCAGCAGATCGGGCATGAGACGCTGCCGCTGTTGGAGGAGGTGCGCACCTGCCTTGAGGACCAGGGCCGCGTCAATCGGCTGATCGCGCGAATTGATGTACACCGCGCTCGCATGCGCGAGCTCGACAATTGCTACGACCTGGTCACGCAGCTCACGCAGCGCACGCAGCTCGTACGATTCCGCAATGACCGCCTGCTCCACGCCTCCCGGGCCACCGGCACCGAGCGGCAGCGGCGGCAGATTGAGCGAGACATGGCCAATGTCCAGGGCATCATCGAAGCCGCCGGGCAGTTCGAACAGCTCATAAGCAGCGTTATTGAGAAGCTCGCGATATGAAGAACGTCACGGCGATCATCTCGCTTTTGCACCACGGCTCGCCCGCGCCGGCCAGCCAGCGGCTATTTCGCGGCGAGCCGGTGCTGGCGTGGACGCTGCGACGGTTGCGCCGCTGCGCGGAGCTGTCCAACATCGCGCTGCTCTGCTGGGAGGACCAGCTTCCGCAGATCAAGCCGCTGGCCGGCGAAGCCAAGGCGTTCATCCTGGCCAAGGGCCCGCGATGCGCCATGCCCCTGATGGATGCCGTCAACGCCGCGCAGCGATGGGCCGGCGGATGGCGCGGCGGGCTGATGCAGTCATCGTGCTTCGACGGCGGGTTTCATCCGACGTGGATGGGCGAGATCGCGCGCCAGCTCAAGAGCGATGCGGTGATGCTGGTGGATTGCGATGCCGGGCTGGTCGATCCGGCCATTCTCTCGAGCATGATCCAGCACGCGCGAAAGCACGAGGGCATTCATTACTGCTTCACGCTGGCCGCGCCGGGGCTGGGCGGCGTGCTGCTGCGCGCTGCGACGCTCGACCGCATCGCCGAGGCCAAGGCGTGGATCGGCCAGTTGCTCAGCTATCACCCGGACATGCCGGGGCGCGATCCCATCGGCAACGAGCCGTGCGCGCCGGTGCCTGCGAGCATCGCGCGGACGGCGCATCACTTCACGCTCGACTCGCACCGGCAGATTTATCGCATCGAGGGCGCGACCACCAGCCTCAATGGCCAGCTTCTACACACCGAGGCCGAGCAGCTCGTGGCGCGGCTGGCGGATGCCGGACCCGACCCCTTGCCTCGCGATATTGTGCTGGAGATCAATACGGCCCGGCGCACTGCGCCGATTTTTTCGCCGGCCACCCATCGGGCGATCAACCGACCCGAGATGACGCTGAACACGGCGCGAGACCTGTTCCGGCAGCTCGTGTCCATGGATGATGTGCGCCTGACGCTGGGTGGAGTGGGCGATCCGCTCCTTTCGCCAGCGGTTAGTGGAATTGTAGAAGAAGCTCAGGCGAGTGGCATCGTCGCCATCCAGATTCAGACGGACCTGATCGGGCTTGGCGACTCCGAGCTTTCCACGCTGGTCGATCTGCCGGTGGATGTAATCTGCGTGTACCTCCCGGCCACGACAGCCGAGACGTACAGAGCGGTGATGGGCACAGATGGCTTCGATCAGGTGATGGACAACATCGGCCAGTTCCTGTCGCTGCGAAAGCAGCGGGGGCGGCTCGTGCCGCTGGTGGTGCCGATCTTCCACAAGTGCCTGGAAAATCTGCATGAAATGGAGCAGTGGTACGACCACTGGCTTCGGCTGATCGGCTGCGCGGCCATTGTCGGCCCGAGCGATTATGCGGGGCAGATCCCGTCCGCCGCCGTGGCCGACATGTCGCCGCCGAAGCGCGTGCCATGCCGGCGGCTGGCATCGCGGCTTTCGATTCTGTCGGATGGCCGGATCGTCTTGTGCGAACAGGATGTGATGGGGCTGCATCCGCTTGGGAATCTGGCGAAGGACCGCGTGGCAGATGTGTGGGCCGCCCTGGCCGAGCGGCGGCGATACGGTTCGTGCGAGATTCATGCGCTGTGCGCAAGTTGTCGTGAATGGCATCGGCCGTGAGCTCCAGTAGATGGGAGATCTATGAACGTCCTCGGTGTGATCCTCGCGCGTGCCGGCAGCCAGGGCCTGAAGAACAAGCACCTGCTGCCACTGTTGGGCCGGCCAGTCATCAACTACACCTTCGAACATGCGCGGGCCTCGCGCCTGTTGACTCAGACGGTTGTCTCGTCCGACTCGCCCGAGGTGCTCAAGCTCGCCATTGATGCCAACCTGCGGACGGTCATGCGCCCCGAGTGCCTGGCTACCAGCGATGCTTCGGTTCAGGATGTTCTGTTGCACGCGATGGAGACGGTCGAATCGAGCGGGTTTTTCCGCGCCGATGCCATCGCGTGTCTTTACGGGAACGTTCCCGTGCGCGGCGAGGGTGTGATCGATCGCGCCGTGGCGCTGTTGCAAAGCAGCGGCTGCGATTCGGTGCGCAGTTTCTGCCCCGTCGGCAAATGGCACCCCGCATGGATGGCCAGGCTCGAAGGCGAGCGTGTGGTGGCGCTGCAGGCCGGCAGCATCCATCGCCGGCAGGACCTCGAGCCGTTGTATCTGCACGACGGCGCGGTGGTTGCGGTGTCGCGGTCTTCGCTGCTACGCGGCAAGGAGCATCCGGAGGATCCCCATGCGTTCTTCGGCACGGATCGCCGCGCGATTCAGACGGGCGAAGGCGAGACGGTGGAGATCGATCGGCTGGTGGACTATTACCTGGCCGAAGCAGTGCTGCGCCAGCGGGAGCAGAGCAAGCTGAAGGGGGCGGCGTAGGACATCCAAACCAAAGTGGGCTATCCTCTTGCGCCGCTACGCGGCTGCGCCCGCGCCTATCCCTCATCGCCAGATTCCGTATAATGCCAGCGCATGGGTTTCGCGGGGTCCGGCAATCTCCATCCGCTGCTGGCCTGGGGCCTGGTGCTCGAGTACATGCCCTGGTGGAAGGCGCTGTTGCTCTTCGCCGGCCTGGCCGCGCCCGTGCTGCTGCTGGGGATATGGTTGCTGGCCGCCATGACGGGCACCAAGCGATGGACGGCCATCGGCGCGCGACTGCTCGTGATGTTGCTGCTGGTGTTGATTCTCGCCGGGGCGCGATGGGAGAGGCAGCTCAAGAATGTCGAGGTGATGGTGCTGCGCGACACCAGCCGCTCGGCCGAGCAGCTCTATCGCGGCTATCCCGGCAAGAACCTCGATGATTCCGTTGACGACTATCTCAAGTCGGCGTGCCAGTCGCCGCACAAGCGCAAGGATGACCGCATCGGCGTGATCAGCTTTTCCGGCTCGGCCCAGATCGACTCGCTCCCCAACACGTGGCTCGATCTGAGCTCCAAGACCCTGCGCGGCGAGCCGGGCAATGCCACCGATATCGCCTCGGCCATTCAGAGCGCGCTGGCCACGTTTACGCCGGATACGATGCACCGCATCCTGCTGATCACGGATGGGAACCAGACGGCCGGCGACCTGGAGACGGCGCTGTCGGCGGCTGTGGCGCAGAGAGTGCCCATCGATGTGATGCGGCTGAGCTATCGCGTGCAGAACGAGGTGATGGTGGAGCGCGTGGTCGCGCCGTCGTGGAAGCGCGAGTCGGATGCCTTCGACGTGTTCGTCAGCCTTCTTTCGACCAACACCAAGCCGGTCTCCGGCACGCTCACGCTCAAGGAAGGCGACGACAAGGTGCTGGAGAAGCGGTCGATCACCATTCCGCCCGCCCCGGTCGATCCGAACGGACAGATCGAGCCGCGTAAGCACGTCGAGCGGTTTCCGGTGCCGGCGCTCGAAGGCGCGCGGCGTGCGGTGCTTCGTCGCGCACTTCGAGCCGGACGTCATCAACACGCGCGAGGACATTCTCGCCGGCCGATCCAAACCCGGCGATACCATCCCCGAGAACAACAACGGCAGCGCGTTCACATTCGTGCAGGGACAGGGTCGCGTGCTCTATGTCGACAACAGCGTCCAGGGATCGGGCGATGTCCTCGCCAAGGCGCTGCGCGAGCAGAAGATCAATGTCGAGGTGATCGAACCGCGCCAGGTGCCCGAGGATCTGGCACGGCTTCAGGATTACGACGCCATCATTCTCAACAACGTGCCGCACTGGCGCACGCCCACGTCGGCGGCGGGGCTGAACGACCGGCAGGATGCGCTGCTGGCGAGCTACGTGCATGACTTCGGCGGCGGGCTGATCATGATCGGCGGCCCGGATTCCTTCGGCGCTGGCGGGTGGCAGGGCTCGAAAATCGAGCAGGTGATGCCGGTGGATTTCGATATCCCCGCGCAGCGGCAACTGCCCAAGGGTGCGCTGGTGCTGGTGATTCATAGCTGCGAAATGCCCCAGGGGAATTACTGGGGCGAGCAGTGCGCCATCAAGGCGGTCGAGACGCTTTCGGGCCAGGATGACATCGGCGTGATCAGCTATAACTGGAACCGCCAGGGCCGAGGCGGGGGCATGGGCGCGGGCGGAAGCTCCTGGGATTACCCGCTCAGCCCCAAGCTCGACGGCAGCGGCGTCATCCGCGCGATCAAGGCCATGACGCCGGGCGACATGATGAGCTTTGACGATTGCCTGACCCTGGCGCTGCATGGCGCCGGCTCCGGGCAGCCCTCTCTGCTCAGGTCAGACGCTGCGCAGAAGCACGTCATCATCATCAGCGATGGCGATCCCGCCAAGCCGCAGCAGAAACTGATCGACGAATACTGCAACGCCAAGCCGTCGATCTCGATCTCGACGGTCAGCGTTTCGACTCACGGCGGCATCATCTCCACGGCCATGAAGGACATCGCCGACGCCACCGGCGGCCGGTCATATGGGCCGATCGAGAACAACCTCTCGCAGCTCCCGCAGATCTTCGTGAAGGAGGCGGCCGTCGTGCGGCGGACGCTGCTGCAACAGAGCCGGCAGCCGCCGATCATGGTGGCCGTCACCGACCGCAGCAGCGACATGATCAAGGGTATCGACGACCCGCCGCCGATCTACGGCATGGTGCTCTGTCAGAAGAAGAACGCGGCCGGCATCAGCGTGCCGCTCATGGCCAGCCTCAAGGAAAAGGCCGATCCGCTGCTGGCACACTGGCAGGCGGGATTGGGCAAGACCGCGGCCTTTGCCAGCGATGCGGCGGCCATCTGGGACGAGGCATGGCTTAGCGGTGGATTCGCGCCGCAATATGGGAAGCTCTTCTCGCAGGTGGTGCGCGGGGTGCAGCGGCCGCCGATGTCGCAGGATTTCATGGTCGGCACCGAGCGGCGCGGCGAGCGATCGGCGGTGTCCGTCGAGGCCGTCAGCGGCAAGGAAGGCTTCACTGATTTCCTGAGCATTGCCGGCACCGTGGTCGATCCCGACGGCCAGCAGCAGGAGCTTCGGCTCGTGCAGACGGGCCCCGGCACGTACACGGCCGATTTCCCCACGCCCAAGGAAGGCAACTATGTGGTGGCGATGCAATATTCCTCCGGCGCAGGCGCAAGCCGCAGAGCGGCTGGTTGGTGTCGGGCGTGGCGGTGAGCGGCTCGCCGGAATTTCGGGAGCTGGCGAGCAACGACCTGCTGATGGAGGAGATCGCGACGCGAACGCGCGGCCGGGTGCTGGGCACGTTTGACATGCAGGGCGCTGATCTCTTCAGCCGGGAGAATCTGGAACGACGCGCTGCGCCGCTGCCGATTTGGGATATCCTGTTGCCGCTGCTGCTGGCGCTGGTGCTGGTCGATGTGGCCATCCGCCGGATTGCCTGGGACTGGCAATCGACCAAGGTGCTACTGGGCGCTGTGGCGCATCGCGTGAGGCAGTTTACATTGGCGCGAAAGGTGGAATCCTGCGCCAACGCTGGAGGCGCTGCGAAAAGTGCGCGAGGACGTCACTGAGACGAGGACGCGCGGGGGCGAGGTAACGGTGTCGGCCGATGCGGCCGCTCCCGCAGCCCCGCTCCAGCCGACAGCGCGATTTGAAGCGAAGAGCGCGATCGAGGGCGACATCAGCAAGCTCGTTGGCGGGGCGACGGATAGGCCGATTCCTTCTGCGCCAAGGAACCGCGACCGAAGGGCGCGGCGGGACTGGGCGGCCTTTTCGCGGCCAAGCGTCGCGCGCAGGAAGAAATCGAGAAGAAGCAGCGGGGAGACCAATAGATGACTGAGCAGCCACCAGAACCGCTGCGCTTCAATAATGAAGCTAAAATACGCAAGCAGATGGCGCGGCGCGGTTGGACGGACCAGCAGATACGTGAAGCAATGCTGACGCCCGGCATCGCAGCAGTAGGCAAGAACGGGCCGGCAACCAGGTACGTCCACCCGGTGACCGGCAAGTCCGTTGTTGTGGACAATGCCACCGGCGAGATATTTCATGTCGGCGGCGAAGGATACATCTATGGCTGACACGATCTACGTTAGCCTTCTTGGCGAAGGCATCGACGTGTGGCGGCCCGTCAAGGCTCAGCGGCTGGATGGGCGGACCTGGTACATCGAGCCAGGGCAGGATTACGATCCCTCAACCGAAAGATGGGAATTTACGCCCGGATCGACCGTGATCTGCGAGCGGCGATCGACATCGCAGGGCGACATTCTCGCGGCAGTCCGACTTAAGAAACAGAGCCGACGAACGGCTTGACACCAAGAGGAGATGACATGGCGCAGGCAGCGATACCCGGAATCGACCCCCAGCTTCAGGCACGATGCGACACGTTCCGCAAGGACTACCGCGCGGTGCAGGCCGAGATCGGCAAGACCATCGTCGGCCACGAGGAGATCGTCGATGGCGTGCTCACGTGCCTCTTCGTCGGCGGCCACGCGCTGCTCGAAGGCGTGCCGGGGCTGGGCAAGACCGCGCTGATCCGCACGCTGGCGGCGGCGCTGAACCTCAAGTTCAGCCGCATCCAGTTCACGCCCGATCTGATGCCGGCCGACGTCATCGGCACCAACGTCATCATGGAGGATGAGAAGGGCCGCCGCGCCTTCACGTTCGTCCACGGCCCGATCTTCGCGCAGATCGTGCTGGCCGACGAAATCAACCGCGCCACGCCCAAGACGCAGAGCGCGCTGCTGGAGGCGATGCAGGAATTGCAGGTGACGGCCGGCGGCCAGATGCGCAAGCTGGAGGAGCCGTTCTTCGTGATGGCCACGCAGAATCCGCTGGAGCAGGAAGGCACCTACCCCCTGCCCGAGGCCCAGCTCGACCGTTTCTTCTTCAAGCTGCTGGTGAAATACTCCAACCGGCAGGAACTCAAGGCTATCCTCGACCGCACGACCACCGGATACAAAGCCGCCACGCAATCGGTGCTCGATGGGCCGAAGATCCTCGAACACCAGGACCTCGTGCGCCACGTCATCATCGCGCCGCACGTGCAGGATTATGCAATCCGCCTCGTGCTGGCCACGCACCCGCAGGGGGAGTTCGCGGTGGGCATGGTGAACCAGTTCCTGCGCGTCGGCGCCAGCCCGCGCGCCGCGCAGGCGATCACTCTGGCCGCCAAGGTGAGGGCGCTGCTGGACGGCCGGTTTCACGTGAGCTTCAACGACATCAAGGACGCGGTGGTGCCGGCCATGCGGCATCGCGTCATCCTGAACTTCGAAGGCGAAGCGGAGGGGATTACGACGGACAGGGTGCTGGAGAAGGTGGTGGAGGAGACGGCGAATACGGTTGAGGCCGAGCCCGCGACGAAGGGTTGAGGACGGGCATGGTGCTGCCGGAGCTAGTGCCGATGAATTTGAGCTGGTATGAGGAATTGCGGACGGCCGGCGTTCGCGTTCTTCACGATGATCCGCTACCGTTTCCGTTAGGAAACTGGCGAGCGCATTTCGTCGCGGGCTTCCGCCGATGTTTGGCCCAGTGCAAGGAGCCTTCGCGATCACGAAGCGTCTAGAATAGGTTGCGGTCAAAGGAGTGCATTATGCCCTATGCGCACGTTCGCGAGATGGTCGTCCAGCGAGATGGTGAGTTACACGTTGATGGCCTTCCACTACGTGCCGGAGATCGTGTGGAGGTGTTCGTCATCGCCCGCAACGAGGCAAAGCCGGGCAAATCGCCATACCCGCTTCACGGCACGCCGGTGCGCTATGATGATCCCTTCGCTCCCGCGATCGATCCGGAAGAGTGGGAGGCGAACAGATGATCGTCATCGATACCCACATCTGGGTGTGGTGGGTGCATGCGGCGCCCGAGTTGAAGCCATGGATGCGCGAGTGCATCCGACAGCATGAGCCCGATGGCGTCGGTGTCAGCGCTATCTCCTGCTGGGAGATTGCACAACTCACCGCAAGTTCGCGGCTCGACCTGACGGTTCCGGTTGCGGATTGGTTTGCCGCAGCGCTAGGCTACCCGGGTGTGCAGCTACTCGAACTCACGCCAGAGATAGCCATAGAAGCCAATTATCTGCCGAGTACGTTTCATAGGGACCCAGCCGACCGCATCATCGTTGCCACCGCCCGCATCATGGGCTGCGAATTGCTCACGGCCGATAGCAGGATTCTCGCCTATCCCGGGGTCCGGCTCGCGAAGCCACCCTCGTGACCGCTCTCGCCAATCGACTTCTCAGCTCGCCAGCACGTACCTTTCCATCGCCGCCCGCACGCCCTGATCATTGTTCGATGGCGCGACCCAGTCCGCGACCTCCTTGACCGCATCGGGCGCATTGCCCATCGCCACGGCCACGCCGGCCACATCAAGCATCGGCACGTCGTTGGCCGCATCGCCGATCGCCATCACCTGGTCCATTGCGATGCCATAGTGCCGCGCCACCCGCCGCAGCGCGGCCGCCTTGCTGGCCCGGCGGTTCATGATCTGAAGCAACTCGCTGTCGGAGCGGATGATCGCCGCATCGCCGGCAAAATCGGCCAGCAGGACATTCTCCAGCCGCAGCACCAGCCGCGGCTCGCCGAGCAGCATGAGCTTCGTGATCGGCTGATTGACAAAGCTCTCCAGCGGCGCGATCACGTCGGGCTTGAAGATGCGCCCCGTCTCGGTCGTATAGGTCTGGTCGAACCGGTCGGTACACCAGCGGTCCAGGATTTCGCAGCTCACCAGCACCTCATCGTACATGTCGCGGGCCCGCTCGATGATGCGAGCGGCCAGCTCGCCGCTCATCGGGCAGTGAAAAAATGGCCGTCTCGCCGCTTCATCCCAGATCAGCGCGCCGTTGTAGTTGATCTGAAGCGTGTCCAGCCCAAGGAGCTTGTGGAAACCGCGTACGCTCCGCGGCGGCCGGGCCGAGGCGATCACGATCTTCACCCCGTGCGCCGCGGCCGATCGCAGCGCATCCGCCGTCTCGGGCGCAATCGCCTTGCCATCGTTCAGGAGCGTGCCGTCCAGGTCGATGGCAACCAGGCGGATGCTCCGAGGTTTCTCGTATGCGGTCTTCATCATCAAATCCGTGCGCGATCAGTGTAGCGTCTGAAGCGGAAGCGTCAGCGCCCGCCCCGGCACAGAGCGGGCGCTGACGCTTCCGCTTCAGATGGACGGCCCGATCACGGCCGCCATTCGCCCCGTCACCCCGCCGTCGCGCCGGTGAGAATAGAACTCATCGGCGTCGCGGAACGTGCAGCGATCCGTGCAGTCGATCCGGTCCACGCCGGCCGACCGAAGTTGCATCCGCACCGCCTCGCGGAGATCGACGTACCCTTTGCCGTTCGTGCCCGGCCGAACTGGAGCATCGACGCCGAAGACCCGGCGAAACTCCGCCAGCACCTCCGGCCCGACTTCGAACGCATCAACGCCGATGCACGGGCCGATCGCAGCCACAAGGGCTTCGCCTGCCTTCTCTTTCAGCTCCCCCGCCGCCACGCCAATGACCCCCGCAACCACGCTGCGCCATCCTGCGTGAACGGCCGCCACCCATCTTCCGCTCACGCTGGCCAGCAGGACGGGGACGCAATCGGCCACCCGCACACTGACCAGCGATGCCGGATCGTCGCTCACCAGCGCATCCGCCTGCTCTTCGCCCAACGGCGCATTGCCAGAGACAATTACCACCCGCGCGCCATGCACCTGATGCACCCGGCGAATGGGCCGGCGCTCGCAATCGATCGCCTCAAGCAACCGCCGGTAGTTCTCCCCAATGGCCGCCGGATCATCCTGCACGGCGCCTTGGGGATTGCCCAGGTTGAGCGAGCGGAAGCTGCCGCCGCTTACCCCGCCTATCCGCGTGGTGAACGCGTGCGGCGCCGCGCCTTGCGCAGTGCCGCCGACACATAGAAGATCACGCCGCTGTCACTCACGACCCTTTGCAGCATGGGAAAGAGGTTAGGGCCCGGCCGGCAAATTTCAACAGTCCGGCATCCGATTTCGCAACAACCAAATTCGCATTGGTGTTTTGGCACTGGTACGACCGACCTGTCGAAGCTAAGCTGAAACACCCAATGTCCAGGGTTCCACGTATCTGCGTCTTTCCGGGTCAGTTCGATCCCATCACCAACGGCCATCTGGACGTCATTCGACGCGCCGTGCCGCTTTTCGACGATTTGATCGTGGCAGTCGGCATCAATCCCGAGAAGCGGGAGTTCTTTCCCGTCGATGAGCGAGTCGAGATGATCACCGAGTTGCTGCGCGAAACTCCGGGAGCGCGCGTGGCCAAGTATGAAGGTCTGACGGTGGATTTTGTGCGATCAGTCGGCGCGATTGCGCTGTTGCGCGGCATCCGCGACGTGAGCGACCTGCACTACGAATTCCAGCTCGCGCTGGCCAACCGGGCGGTCGGCGGCATCGAAACCGTCTTCATCATGACGGGTGACCAGCACGCCCTGACCAGCAGCAGCCTCATTCGCCAGGCTGTGGCGCTCGGGGCCGACCTGTCCAAGCTCGAGGCGCTCGTGCCGCGTACGGTCCTGGAACGGCTCAAGGCACTGAAGAAACGCGGCTTGCTGACAAGAACCAACGTGCCTGATGCCCCGGCAACATGACACCAGCATGAGAGTATCTGATAATGTACGGCGACCAGGGCAGTTAATGGGGATATTGTCCTTGACCTCGCCTTGCCGCTGTCGTTATACTTGTATTAAGCGTGAGAAGTGCCGCAGGCACCTAAACGTTTGATCAAGCCCGGCGATGTTCGCCGGGCAGGCTCGATGTCGCGGGATTCCGGTTGTAATCGACGATCCAGCAACGACTTGCTGAAACACGGCAATCATCCATCCATACCGTTCGTCGATTTCGACCAGACTGTCCCCCGACGCATTCCCGAAAGGAGCGTCATATGACGCATCTGAATTGTCGCAGGACGAGGGGCTTTACCCTCGTCGAACTTCTGGTTGTCATCGGTATCATTGCGTTGCTAATCTCGATCTTGCTCCCCGCGTTGAACATGGCCAAGGAGCGCGCCAATCGCATCAAGTGCGCCAGCAACATCCGCCAGATCGGCCAGTTCATGGTCATGTACGCCAAGGACAATGGCGAGAAGTGGCCCCGCGGGCCGTATGATCCGACGCAGCCGGGCAACACCACGGTGGATCTCAACGGCAGTGCCGTGGGACTGCTGTTTGCCAATCTGAATAAGAACAACCCCATGGTTGCCTTGTTCCTGCTGTGCCGTGAGACTGCGGCCACCCCCGACGTGTTCGTCTGTCCATCGTCCAACCAGGACAAGGACACGCTGAACAACGCCTCGGCCAAGGATCGTTACAACTTCACTGGCGGGAACAACCTGAGCTATTCCATCTCCAATCCGTATCCGCGGAGCACCCTCGGCGTCACGGCGGGCTATGCCTGGACCACCAGCGCTCCGCCGACCCTCGCGATAGTCGCCGATCGCTGCGACAACAACTTCGGCGCCCTTCCCGGCGCCACGTCCACTGCCGCGCAGAGCGTACAGCGCACGCTCAACAGCAAGAACCACCAGATGGAAGGCCAGAACATCCTCTTCGCTGATGGCCACGCTGAGTGGTCCGGCACCACGTTCTACGGCGACCAGGGCGACTGCATCTTCTGGAGAGCTGCAACCGTGACGCCTGCCGGCGGCACGATTGGTCAGAATACTCCCGCGTCGAACGACGCGAACAACTACCCCGACCCGGCCTATCCGGCCGACGCGGTGATGATCCCCAGCAAGTGGCCTTGATCCGGCAAGTTTGACAGATGCACGACCAGAAGAGGCCCATCCGGTTCGGATGGGCCTCTTTCATGCGCGGGCAGAGGCCGTCAGTTGCCTGCAGCGCATCGTGTCAGTGGCACACAGCAGTTCGTGGCGCATCGCTGGCGCATCGCCTTTCATTTTCCGTCGCACTCGCTATCCTTACTGCCCCGTCGGATAGCGGCGGCCCGGGCGCACCACGCGTCTAACCCGTCGGGATCTGGCGTGTCTCTCTCTGGGATCGTTGGGCAGGATGCCACTGGGGCTAATCCTGAACGTCCTGGATGACGAGACGGCGCAGTTGTCATTGCGGTTGAGCTTTCGTCCGCAATTGGCTTTGGTTACATTGTCGCCGCTTAATAAAGGAGCAGGTATCTTGACAAAGAGCACAATGAGCTTGATGGCCCTGGCGGCCTCTTCCCTGGTGCTGGGCGTGACCCTCGTGGCCCAGCAGGTCAACAACAAGTCGGAACCCGCGGCCGCCGCAAGCGCAGTGCCGGCGGATCCCGGCAAGGTCGTTATCACCGTGGGCGACATGAAGCTCACCGCCGGTGATTTCTACAATTTCGTGTCGGTGCTTCCGCCGGAAGTGCAGGCCACCGCCAAGGGCCCCGGCAAGCGCGGCCTCGCCGAGGAATTCGTGCGACTGAAGCTGCTGGCCAACGAGGCCCGCATGCAGAAACTGGACGAGACCTCCCGCTATCAACAGCAGATCGCGGTCATGCGCGACAATCTTCTCGTCGGCCTGTTGATGCAGCAGCTCTCCCCGCAGCTCGTCAACGACCAGGAAATTCAGAAGTTCTATGACGAGAACAAGAGCAAGTTCGACAAACTGACCGCGCCACATCCTCATCAGCACGGCCAGCGACGATAACCTCACCGAAGAGCAGCAGAAGGCCAGGGACGCCGAGGCCAAGAGCAAGGCCGACGCCATCCGCGCCCGCATCGTGGACAAGGGCGAGGACTTCGCGGCCGTCGCCAAGGTCGAATCGGCCGACCCCTCCAAGGTGGACGGCGGCGCGCTCAAACCGTTCGGGCACGGCGTCATGGTCCCTGAATTCGAGAAGGTTGCCTTCACGCTGCCCGTCAACGAAATCAGCCAGCCCGTCAAGACGGAATTCGGCTACCACATCATTCAGGTGCTCAAGAAGGAGACCCCGGCGCTGGACCAGGTCAAGGAAGTCATCGCCGACCAGATTCGCCAGGACAAATTCGAGCAGATGTACGATGACATGAAGAAACGCGCCGATCCGAAGTTCGACGAGGATTTCTTCCCGGCGCCGCCCCCGGCCAAGCCGGCCGACAAGTAACGGCCGCTTCATCCGTGTTCATCCGTGGTTTCTATTTGCGGAGATCGCTCTCGCCAATAAGCGTGAATCCCTTCTTGATCAGGAGCTGCGCACCCAACGTGGGATCATCCACGTACAGCGCCAGCGCCGGCCCACCCCCCGCAACCATGAGCGAGTGCGCATAGTGGATGCTCAGTTCGCCGGCGAGCAGCGCCGCACAAATCGAGGTCAGCGGCTGGCGGTTGCCCTTGGGGAGCTCGACGACAAGCACGTCCTGTGCGGCGAACGCGAAGTTGTGCTTGCGAAGGATGTCGCGGGCCAGGTCCGCATCCGAGCAGATCAGCCGGATCAGCGCCGTGTCCACCGAGTTGTGGATCGACAGGGACAGGATTCGCCCTTCGGCCTCTTCGTACGCCCTCACGAGTGCCTGAAGCCGCCCCACCCGGTTGTCCATGAAGACGGTGAACTGCCGCACGGTCGGCGGCTCGAACCCCGCCCCGCTTTCAGTATCGGGCGCTACGGCGTCTTGCATCCGTTCTAGTCTAGCCACCCTTGCGGCACACCGATACCGGATTTTCCGCAGATTGCCGAGTCCGCCCGCTGCGCGATGGTGTTGCGGGCATCCTGCCTGCGCAATCCGGACCAGGACGCCGCGTCTCGGCTCAACGGATGTAATTCGTTCTTCTGGCAATATTCCCATGGTAGCACAGGCGCCTCGCCCGTGGCTGGCAAGACACGGCAACACAGGCGGGACGCCTGTGCTACGGCGGGCCGCCAAGACTCAACCATTTTCGGCACCTGCTGCTTGAGCGTTGTCGCGCACGGCCTTATCATCAAGACGGCTTGCTGGCTGTAAGGTGCATACTTGGGCGACCGGGCAAAACCGTGCGATCTCTCTGTGGATTCGGGCCAGCGGCCGAGGCTGGCGTGGCTGGCGCCGCGTGCGATGCGGCTGCACCAGTGGCCCAAGAACATGCTGGTATTCGCGCCGGCCATCGCCGGCCACACCATGACGCGGCCGGGCGTGGCGCTGCACGGGCTGTGGGGGTTTCTGGCGTTCGGCCTGATGGCCTCGTGCATCTACCTTTTCAACGACCTCACGGACCTGGCCGCCGACCGCCGCCACCCGATCAACAAGAGCCGGCCGCTGGCGTCGGGCGAGATGACGATTCCGCAGGGCATCGTGCTGGCCATCGCGTGCTTTGCGGGATCGATGGCGCTGGGGGCCGTGCTGTTGGGGGCGCACTTCGTCGTGTGGCTGCTCGTCTATGCGGGTCTGGCGAGCGCTTACACGCTGTATCTCAAGCCGCGGCTGATCGCGGATGTGCTGGCGCTGGCGGCACTGTATGCGATCCGCATCACGGCAGGCGGGGCGGCAACGGGGACGACGGTATCGCATTGGTTGCTGGCGTTCGCGATGTTCTTCTTCATCAGTCTCGCCTTTGCCAAGCGATTCACGGAGGTTGCGCACCTGCGCCGCGAGGGAGTGCGGGCCGTGCCCGGCCGGGGGTATCTGCGGAGCGATCTGCACATCCTGCGGATCGTGGGGCCGGCGAGCGGCTATCTGGCGATCATGGTGCTGGTGCTGTACATCTGCAGCCCGGATGTGCGGCTGCTGTATGCGACACCCGACGTGCTGTGGTTGCTGTGTCCGCTGCTGATGTACTGGGTAACGCGGCTGTGGTTCATCGCCAACCGGCGACATTTGGATGCGGATCCACTGATATTCGCGCTGCGCGATCGCGAAAGCTGGGCCGTGGCCCTGCTTTCGGGGCTGGTCCTGGCGGCCGCGTCGTTTGACGTGGCAAAACTGCTGCGATAGGACGCACGGCATGGCAACGCTGCGTTTGTTGCTGGCTTCGACGCTCGCAATCACGCCCGGCGCGTGGGCGGCGCTCGGATTGTGCGACCGGGGCTTTCCGCGGCGAGTGAAGGCAGCCATCGCCCTCTGCCTTTCGCCGGGCGTCTTGGCGGTGGAAATCGTCGCGATGAGCTGTCTGGGGGTGGCATTCGCGCAGAGCGCAATAGCCATGGCGCTGGCGAATCTGATGGCGGCGAGCGCGGCCGTTCTTTTTCGACGACACAAGACGCCCATCGAACGCAAGCCCCTCGCGCATCAGGCAATCTCGATCGCCGTGCTGGCGGCGCTGCTGGCGCCGCTGATCTTCACGTGGGTCCGCCAGCCTCACTGTCGCATCTACGGCGCACAACATGATGCAGATGACGGCGTGCTACCAGGTCGGCGCCTGCCGCGGGTTCCCGAGGAAATGGACCTGGCCGGCGTGCGGCTGAATTACGGCTGGCTGGGCCACGTGCAGGTGACGGCAATCGCGCAGATGGCGGATGTTTCGCCAACCTTGGCGTTTCCCGTCTTAAATGTGCTGATGGCGGCGGCGCTGTTCATCCTGGTAACGGCCACGATCCAGCAGTTGCGGCCACGGCATCCGGCGACGGCGCCGATCACGGCCGGGCTCGTATTGGCCGGGACTCTCATCAGCGGGGTATTGCTGTCGGAAATCCTGGCACCCTATGCACCGGGGAGGATGCTGCGTGGGCTGTGCGGCGACAGGCGCGTGGCCTGTCTGCTGCAGAAACACGGGTTCTTCGATTGCATGGTAATCGCCATCGGTCTGGTGGCGGCCATGATCTATGCGATCGTCGCGAGTTGGCAACAGGAGGCCCGACGCACGTGGGCATTGCTGCCATCGCTGCTGGCCGCGACGGGACTGTGCTATCCGCTGCTGTTCCCGCCAGCAGCGCGATTGTCGGCGACCCTGCTCGTGGCGCTGAGGGCCAGTCCCGGCACGCCGTGTACGATTCCGCTGCAGCGGCATCGCTGGCCGATGGCGATGCTCTTCGCCGCCGCCGGCATACTCGTGCTGATCTACCTGCGATTTCTGGGCCGCGATCGCACCCAATCTGTCCTTGTGCGTCCCGACGCGGAAAGCATGGCGCGGGGCATCATCACCGACGCTCACGCGATGGGGCTGTGGCTGCTGCTGGCCTGGCCCGCGGCTCGGCCGCGTGGCGGGAGGGTCACAAGCCACTGCTGGTGCTGCTGGCGTGCTCGCTGTCCTTGATATTGCTGCTGCCCTTCGTGCGGCTTGCGATGCAGGTCCAGTACAAGCTGCTCTACGTCGCGGGATTGTGCCTCATGCCGCTCGTAGCGCACCGGATTGATGGCTGGATCGAGCGATGCCGCTGGGCGGCCGTGACAGGCGGCGTGGCGATGATCGCGGCGAGCAGCGCCATCATTTTCCCATGGGTATTCCGGGACACCCGGGTCCCGCCGCTGCATCTTGACGAGTCGCGATTCGGCCTGGAAATCCGGGAGGACCGCGGCTGGATCAGCGCCGTGCGGCGTCGTTCGCCGAACAGCGCCGTTGTCGTGGCCGAGCCGACGCTGCTTCCACTGGCCGTGCTGACGCAGCGGTCGCTGTACCTGTCCCAGGAGCCTGATCCCCATCACCTCATCTACGGCTATGGCATGTGGATCGAGCAAATGGCGGTGGATGTGAAGGGCTATTCGGCTGAGGAGTACCGTCGGCGGCGGAAGGCCCTGCACGATTGCTACGGCGACGCCGATGCGGATCGGTTTGCCGCGATCACAGCCGAACTGCGGAAGACGGGCCGACCGGTGCTGGTTCATTTCCCTCAAGGCGATGAGCCCTACTGCCAATGGCTTCGCCGACAGTCGCTTGGGCGGCAGTGGCATGGCGGCGGTAACGGGATCGTCTGGATGATCGATGGACGGTAGGCCTCAAGCTTGACCGCATCTCGCATCTCGCGAGGTACTTTGGGCATTTGACCTCCGGGCGCGAGCAGGTATAGTGCTTGTTCAGATGGCCACTCTCGCCATTATTCCGGCCGCCATCATTACCGCCTTTCATGGCGGGTAGGGCTGGTCGTTTGCCTGATGGAATTGACGCCCTGCTTGGCCTGGCAGGGCGTTTTGCGTTTGGGATTTGCCAAGGACCGCCATGAACACCGCGCGACGCATCGAAATCTACGATACCACCCTCCGCGACGGAACGCAGGGCGAAGGCTTCAACCTATCTCTGCAAGACAAGCTCCAGATCGCCCAGAAACTGGACGAGCTTGGCGTGGACTACATCGAAGGCGGATTCCCCCTGTCCAATCCCAAAGACGAGGCGTTCTTCCGCGACGTGCGCGACCTGAACTTCAAGCACGCCAAGGTCGCCGCTTTCGGCATGACCCGCCGGCGCGGTGTCAAGGCCGATGCCGATCCGGGCATGCAGGCGCTGCTCGCGGCCGAAACGCCCGTGGTCACGCTCGTCGGCAAGTCGATCGAGTTCCAGGTGAAGAATATCCTGGGTGTGTCGCTTGAGGAAAACCTCGCCATGATCGCCGACTCGGTGCGGCTCATGCACGATGCCGGCCGGCAGGTGGTCTATGACGCCGAGCATTTCTTCGATGCGTATCGCAGCAATCCCGAGTACGCCATGCGCACGCTGCTGGCCGCCCAGGAGGCGGGCGCGTCGGTGCTCGTGCTGTGCGACACCAACGGCGGCAGCCTGCCGGACTGGATTGCGCAGGCCGTCGCGGCGGTCAAAGGCCAGACGAGCGCCCGCCTGGGCATCCACACCCACAATGACACGGCGCTGGCCGTGGCCAACGGCATGGCCGCGATTGCCGCCGGCGCCGATCACGCCCAGGGCACGATCAACGGCGTGGGCGAGCGCTGCGGCAACATGGACCTGATCCCGTTCATCGCCAACCTACAGCTCAAGTGCCACCTCGAATGCCTGCGTCCCGGCACGCTCAAACACCTCACCGAGACCAGCCGCTTCATTTACGAGATCGCCAACCTCAACTTCGCGCCTGCGCAGCCCTACGTGGGCACCAGCGCCTTCGCGCACAAGGGCGGCATGCACGTCCACGCCGTGCAGAAGGATGTGAGCACTTACGAGCACGTCGCGCCTGAGAGCGTCGGCAATACGCGCAAGATCCTCATCAGTGAGCTGTCCGGCTTGAGCAATATCGCCACGAAAGCCGGCCGGAAATTCGACATCGAGAACGACAAGGCCACCCTGCGCAAGGTCCTTCGCAAGGTGCAGGACCTGGAAAACACCGGCTATCAGTTTGAAGCGGCCGACGCCAGCTTTGAGCTGCTGGTGCGGCGCGAACTCGGCCGCTGCAAGGACTTCTTTACGATGGAGCACTACCGCATCGTGGTCCTGAAATTCAACGGCAACGTGCCCATCGCCGAGGCGACGGTGAAACTTCGCGTGGGCGAGAATGTGGAGCACCGCGTCGCCGAAGGCGATGGTCCCGTCGCCGCGCTCGACGGCGCGCTCCGCAAGGCGCTGATGCCGCATTATCCGGCCATCGAAAAGGTCAACCTCAACGACTACAAGGTTCGCGTGATCAACTCGCGCGACGGCACGTCGGCCAGCGTCCGCGTTGTGACGGCGTTCCGCCGCCAGGGGCCTGACGGCAAGCGCGAGGTCTTCGGCACGATCGGCGTGAGCGAGAACATCATCGACGCAAGCTGGCAGGCGCTGGTGGATGCGTACGTCTATCACCTGATCCACGCGGAATAGCGGACGATACGCCACCGCCTGGCGGCGCGGCTGGCGGTGCGGGCCTATCCACTGCTCACCCCCTGCCGTAGAATCCATCGCATGTCGGAGATTACCTGGGAGACGTTTGAGCGCTATCGCCAGAAGGGCCTCGACGCTCGGCGCCGGCCAGTGGGATTCGGCCCGCATCTATCTGCTGGAGGCGGCGCGGGCGATGACCGTGCTCGCAAAGGATGCACAGGGCGAGGAGCTTGGGCAGGGCCGGCGAGACATTGCCGCGCGGTTGCTTGAGCTGGCGCGAGACTGCGACCAGGCCAAGAAGGAAAACCGCAAACGGCCGTCGATCTCGCGGCAGACTTCCTCATCCGGATCTTCTGCTGAGCAGTCGGCCGAGGGCGAAGGAACCAAGGGCGCGGACCAGTGGATCGTCAAGGAGAAGCCCAGCATCAAGTTCGCCGATGTCGCGGGTTTGGAAGGCGTGAAGGAAGACATTCGCCTGAAGATGGTCTATCCCTTCGAGCACCCGGAACTGGCCAAGCGATTCGGCGTGAAAGCCGGCGGCGGCGTGCTGCTCTATGGCCCGCCGGGCACGGGCAAGACGATGCTCGCCAAGGCGACGGCCGGCGAGATCGACGCGACATTCTTCACGGTTTCGCCGGCCGACATCCTCAGCAAATGGGTGGGCGAGGCCGAGCAGAATATCAAGAAGCTCTTCGACGCGGCCAAGGCCGAGAAACGCAGCATCATCTTCATCGACGAGATCGAGGCGCTGGTGCCCGCACGGCGCGACGAGGGCAGCAGCGTGATGCAGCGCGTGGTGCCGCAGATCCTCCAGGGCATGGAAGGCTTCGACAAGAAGAACGAGCAGCCGGTGCTCTTCATGGGCGCGACCAACGTGCCATGGCAGCTCGACCCGGCCGTCATGCGCCCCGGCCGGTTTGATGAGAAGGTCTACATCCCCCTGCCTGACTTGCCGGCGCGGCGCAAGATGCTGGAGATCTACCTGGGCAAGCGCCCGGTGGCCGGCGATGTCGATCTGGACGGCCTGGCGCAAGCTCGACGGCTACAGCGGCGCCGATATCAAGTACATCTGCGACCGCTCGGCGACAGTTCCGTTCCTGCGATCGGTCGCGACGGGGCAGGAAGGCGAGATCGATAACGCGATCATCGAGGATGTCGTGGCCGACACGCCGAGATCGGTGACGCCGGAACTGGTGAGGAGGTTCGAGGAATGGGGGGCGATGGGAGGAGAGACGGCGAGAGTGAAGGCGTAGTTGTTGATTTGGGTGGCATGCTCACGCCCGGCGCGAGTGATGCCGATTTGCAGCGGGAGTCTACTCGCCGGGCGTGGGCATGCTGGGTGTCGCGCGAGCATCGAACGAGCATGCCCACGCCGGCCGAATTAGAGTCCGCGAGCAAATGAACGTCGCGCGCGGCCGGCGTGAGCATGCCACCCACGATCTATGCACTTTTCCGAACGCGCGGCTTCCTCCCACCAGCGCCAGGCGCGGCATGGGCCTGTTGTCCGAGGCAGTCGACCACAAAGCTATTCAGGCTCTTGCCCGATGCCTGCGCCAGCATGTTCAGCCGGCGATGAAGCTCCGGGTTTAGCCGCAGAACAAACTGGCCGGAGAACGGCTTCTCCGGCCGCTCGCCTCGCTTCCTGCAGAAATCGAGGTAGTCATCGACCGACTCGTGGAAGGCCTTCTCGACCTCGCTCACTGACTGGCCTTCAAACGTCACCACGTCGCGAATGCCCATGACCTCGCCGTGAAGAAGCTTCGCGTCCGCATCGAACTCGACTTTGCCAAGATAGCCTTTGTAATGCATCATGGTCGAACTCCTGCTTCGGTCAGGAACCGCCGCATGGACTTGATTGCGCCTTTGTTTGTTTCCTTCTGCGGATGAGGGCGATGAAACACGGCCCTCACGCCGTTGAGTGCGATCCGCACCCGAGAGCCGGCACCTTGGCTGATCTCGGCTCCCAGAAAAGCAAGCAGCGATTCAATGTCGGACCAGTTGACATTGGCGCGCACCGGGTCGGCGAAGATCGCGTCGAGAATCCGGTCGTGCCTGCTCACATGGATATAGTATCTTCCAGAGATACTACAGGCAAGCGGCGGGTCGCTCGCCGCTCGCCCGCGTCTTCGCAACGAAGCGACCTCTGGGGTGCCCGACCTCTGTTTCACCCGACCTCTGTTTCAGTTGGCATTTTGGCGTGGTACGATGGCACGCAGGAGGATCTCAGATGAAACGGTTCGCAGTCGCGGTGTTGATGGGTTGCGTGATCGCGCTGGTTGGGTCTTCACCGGCGCAGGCAGCCAAATGGATCACGCCGGATTTCCCGCCGGGGCAGGAGCAGACGTTTAAGCCTGAGGCGCTCTACTGGTTCACCGTCGCCGAGACACCGTATGTCTATCGGACCGAGATTGACATGCCCAAGGACGCCGATCGGGCGACGTTCCTGCTGCGGACAGCCGGGTACGTGTACGTCTATGTTGATGGCAGACTCTGCTACTCCTGGTCGCCGCGGGCGGAGGATAAGAAGAATAGTGTGCCGGCCGAGAAAGCAGACCGGAGTCGCGTGCATGGGGTGGATCTGAGCGATGTGCTGACGCCGGGCGAACATGTGCTGGCGGTGAGCGCGCCGAAGGAGGGGTTTGTCATGGATGGCGTCATTCATGCGGCCGGAAAAGAGCTTGATGGGCCGGCCACATCAGGCACCTGGACAGTGACGAAGCTGCCGCCGACGACGATGATCGAGGACCACGAGGTCATGAAGCTCGGATACCGCGGTGCATCCGCGCCCGTGCGTGCTGCGGATGTTCCTGTTACGGGCGGTTCGTCTCGCGATCTCCAGCCGCCCGCGCAAGATTTTCTATCCGCGGCGCATTTCAAAGCCACGCACGACCGCCTCAACCGCGGATTTGTGGAGCTTTGGGAGCGTTGTACGCTGCTTGCCAAGGGCATCTATATCGACGCAGGACAGGCGCGGGTCTGGGGTGGCGTCGCTCGGGTCGAGACCGCAAGTTGGGAAACGCTAGGCCAGCTCTTCGTGTCATGCGACAGGTTTACAGCCGACTTGGCGGCACTGTGGAAATTGTCCGCCGGCAACATGGGGACTGTGGAATATACACGTCAGCTCGATCTGCTTCTGCGGCGGCTTGACCTCATGAGAGATCAAGCCAATCGGCTGTCGCGGCGGCTCGCGGCCGGGGATGAAGCCAAGGCGTTGACGCTCGTATCGCGCGCTTTCGCCGGTCCTTGGCCCGCCCGCGTCGATCCCGCCGACACGAAGATGCCCGCCATTCGCGCGGAGATGGAGAAGCAGATCGGCCATCCCCTGCCGCACCTGAACGAATCTCGCTACGATCGCCTCGGCTGGGTCGATCATGCTCAGCTCACCGACAGCGACATCTCACGTTGGGGCATCCGTGTCAATCCCGTCACCGGCCCGACGAAGATCAGCGGCCCGCGGCAGTGGCTCTTCAGCACCGATCCCAAGAACGAGGGCGAGAAGGAGCTTCGTTTCAGCATCGGCTTCAACATCGAGAACCAGTGGCCGAAGATCGAGGCGACGCGCAGTTGGACGGACGACAAGCGATTCGCCGATTACAGCGGGCCGGCGTGGTATCGGGCGCGGATGGACATCCCATCCGAATGGGCCGGAAATCCCGTGGTGCTGTCGGTGCCCATTGCCGGCGAGGCGCGGTTCTGGCTGAATGACCAGGAGCTTACCAGCCTCGGAAAGGTGGAGGGCGGAAGAGTCGTCTACAAGCTTGAATCCAGGCAGGTTGCCTTCGGCGAGAACTGCCTCGCTTTTCGCATCGTCGGCCAGGGCGCAAAGCGCGGCCTGCTCGGAACCGTCGAGGCGTCGTGCCCGGCCCTGGATGATCAGTCGGCCCGGCAGGCGCCGCCGGTGGAGGTGCTGGCGACGCCGCTCTCACCGTGCGTGATTCTCACACCGACCACCAACACGATTCAGATTCATCACGGCGGGACAGCGCGCGTCTTTGTTCCCGGCAGTGGGCGATTCGCCATTGAAGCGGGCAATCGGAAAGCCGCAGGATTGGGGAACTGGGCACTGGTCTGGCTGACGGCCGAGTCGGCCGCCAGCGCTGCCCGGCCGATTCTCCTGGTGTTTCAGCATGCAGCGGAGAGCATCACCACGGCGCCGGGCGTTCTGACCATCCGCCTCAACAATCGCGGCGACCGGGTCATCACCGTGCGCCCGTGGGTCAAGGCGGCCGCGCCCGATCCCCTCGCCGATCAGAGCGCGCTGGTCAAGCCAATCACGTTCTGGTCGCAGGCCGCGCTGGCCGTGCCGGTGAATTTCATGTGCATCACGCGCGTGGCGAAGAAAGGCGAGGATTGGCGGAATATCTCGATCGACAAGATTCCCGCCGGCCCGGTGCTCTCGCACGCCTATGTTTATGATTACGTTGAAACACAGGATGACTGGAAGACGACGCCGCTGAAGATCACCCCCCTGCCGGCGCTGTGTGCCTACGCCGTCACCCAGAAGTTCCGCGGTCTGAAGCTCGATCAGAATCCCGAGGTGTTGCAGGATGGCGGGATGCTCGCCCCCTACCAGGGCATCAGGGGCGACCGGATCAGCTACAGCTATCCCATCGAGCCATATCCCCGGCTTATCGGATTCACGAGCTGGATGTTCGCCGGCAGCGACACCGGCGTGCCCGGCAACAAGCGCGAGGTCGAGCTGATCAAGAGCACCGGCGCGAACTCCTATCGGCCGCAGCACAATTTCTGCGAGGATATCCCGCCGAACTGGATGTTCGGGCCCAATGAGAAGCGCACGCGCAGTGCAGATCATGACCGACTTCTGCAACGCGGCCGGCCTGAACTACATGAACAACATCGACCAGACGCTCGGGCTGGATCGAAAGGTCGTCCAGAACGATTATGACAGCTTCATGGCTCGTGTCTACGCGCATCACGAGAAGATCGCGCGGCAGATCGGCGGCCGGCCGTTCCACGATGTCGCCTATGACCTGGTCAACGAGCCGTTCGATCATCAGGCCGCGAGATACAACCCGGCGATGAAGGAGCTGACCCGGCGCATGCGCGCCATCGACAAGACGCACCTGTGCTATATCGAGCCATGCCAGGCCTGGGGCGCGATCCAGCAGCTCGAGCTGGTCGAGCCCACCGGCGATCCGCTCACCGTCTACAGCTTCCACGACTACAACTTCCGCCTGAACAAGTTAACCGACCGCTGGCCAACCGCCGACCGCGACATCCGCAGCATCTACCAGATGTGGCTGCCAGCGATTCTCTTCCAAATCAAGCACGGAGTATGCATGCACTGCGGTGAATATGGTGACTTCACCCCGGCGACATTCGACTCGGAGGCGCAGACGCTGCTCATGAATGACTTTCTGCGCATCTTCGATCAGTTCGGCATGCACCACCATTACTACAGCGGCCGATCTGTCTACGCGCGCCTCGCCGACGGAAGTCTGCCGCAAGAGCAACGTCGTGCGCAGCGTTTGAGGCGTATGCGAAACGGCCAGTCAACATGTATTATCCGAAGACCAACTGAGGGCGAGCGATGACTCCTAAACAGCGCGTCCATGCGGCCCTGCGGCGCGAGCCGGCCGACCGGATCCCGATCTTCATGTGGTTTCATCCGCAGACCACGAAGATGCTGGCCGGCCTGCTGGAAATACCGCCGGAGCACGTCGCCACAGTCATGGGCAACGACGTGCGCATGACCTGGGTCAACAACAACTACGCCATGGAGGGCATCGTCCACGAGCATGATGGCGAGACTCACGAGGATTTCTGGGGCATACGCTGGATCAAGCAGGGACCGTATAACCAGATCGACCGGTTTCCGCTGGCGGCTGCATCGCGCGAGCAACTGCTCGCGTATCAGTTCCCCTACGACCACCTTGAGCAGCTTCTTGGCCGGATGGAGCCGCTGCTGCCGATGGCGGATCAATACTTCATCGGCTGCGACATCTCGCCCAATGTCTTCGAGATGTACTGGCGGCTGCGCGGAATGGAGCAGGCGCTGCTGGACATGGCCTCCGACACCGAGCTGGCCTTTGAGATGTTTAGCCGCTGCGGCGATTTCGCGGTGGCGCTGGCGAGGGAGGCGTGCAACCGATTTCCGCTCGACTGGCTCTGGGCGGGCGATGACATCGCCAGCCAGCGGTCGCTGATGATGAGCGCCGACTGCTGGCGACAGCTCATCAAGCCGCATCTGAAGCGCGCCTTCGACGTCGGCAAGTCGCATGACCTGCCGGTCGCCTATCACTGCTGCGGGGCGCTGCGGCCGATCATCCCGGACCTGATCGACATGGGCCTCGACGTGCTCAATCCCATCCAGTGCAACTGCCCCGGCATGGATGCGATGCAGCTCAAACGCGAATTCGGATCGGCGCTGACGTTCATGGGCGGCGTGGACACGCAGGACCTGCTGCCGAATGGTACACGCGATGACGTTCGCCGGGCGACGCGCCAGCTCATCGACGCGATGACCAGCGATGGCGGAGGCTACATTCTTGCGGCCTCGCACACGATCCCGCCGGAGACGCCGCCTGAGAATATCTTCGCCATGTACGCCGAGGCGGGAATCAGCCGGGAGCAGATCCTCGACCATGCCGCGGACGTACGCGGAAGCGTCTGAAGCGGAAGCGTCAGCACCCGCCCGGGATGCCCGGCCGGGATGGGTGTGCCCATTTCTCCGAGCAGAGCGCAACCACGTGGGTGGGTGCGAGTTGGCATGAGCTGAGCGCCATGTCCACGCCGGCCGCAATGGACGTCACTGAGCGAGTGTGCTTCATCGGCCGGCGTGGGCATGCGCGTTGGAGGCGCGGTGGACGCCCGCATGCCCAGGCCCGGCGATGTTGTTCTTGCGGCCGAGCGGAGACCGTTAGCGCCGGCCGTGGGCATGGCACTCATGGTGTAGCTCGACATTCCAATGTCGAGGCAGCCGGCTCGACATTGGAATGTCGAGCTACACGCATGCCTCCCGCGACCGGCCGGAAGATTGGGCACCCACCCCTCGCATGCAGAGCGGGCGCTGACGCTTCCGCTTCAGACAGACGAGTCATCACCTGAGAATGCCGTCGATGGTCTTGAGTTCTTCCTCGCTGAAGGGCGCGGCGTTGGCGGCCGCCACGTTCTCCTTGATCTGCTCGGGCCGGCTGGCGCCGATGAGCGCTGAGGTCACGGCAGCGTGACGCAGCACCCACGTCAGCGCCAGTTGCGCCAGCGACTGCCCGCGCACCTTGGCGAGGTCATTGAGCTTGCGGACTTTGGCCACCTTGTTGTCGGTGACCTGGTTGGGCCGGAGGAATCCGGTGGCCGTGCCAGCGCGGGAATCTCTTGGAATGCCCTTGAGGTATTTGTCGGTCAGCATGCCCTGCGCCAGCGGGCAGAAGGCGATGATGCCCAGGCCCAGCCGCTCGGTGACGGGCAACAGATCGGGTTCGATCCATCGGTCCAGCATGCTATACGATGGCTGATGGATGATCGGCCGGGCCAAGCCGTGCCGCTCGCAGACGAGCATCGCCTCGGCGGTCATCGCGCCGCGATAGCTGGAGATGCCGGCGTAGATCGCCTTGCCGGACTTCACGGCCTGATCCAGCGCGCCCAGCGTCTCCTCCAGTGGCGTATTTGGATCGGGGCGGTGGCTGTAGAAGATGTCCACGTAATCTAGCTTCAGCCGCCGCAGCGATGCGTCGAGGCTGGCCAGCAGGTACTTGCGCGAGCCCCACTCGCCATACGGGCCGGGCCACATGCGATAGCCGGCCTTGGTCGAGATGATCAGCTCGTCGCGGTACGCCGCGAAATCATCCCGCAGAATCCGACCGACGCGCTCCTCGGCCGCTCCCGGCGGCGGACCGTAATTGTTGGCCAGGTCGAAGTGCGTGATGCCCAGGTCGAAGGCCGTGAAGAGCATGCGCTGGCAGTTTTCGTGAAAGGAGGCTTCCACCTCGTGGTGGGATGCGTCGGTGCCAGCGCCGCCGAAATTGTGCCAGCAGCCAAGGCTGATGGCCGGCAGGAGCAGGCCCGATCGGCCGCAGCGGCGAAACCAGGTTTTCGGGGCGATGTCGTAACGGTTCTCGGCAGCGGTGTAGCTCATAGGCGCGAATATAGAGGCAAAGGAGTCCTCGGACAACCCGGGGCCACATGACCGACATCAAACGTCATTGTGTTCCATCGCGTTGTGACCTCTGCGGCATAGCGGCAGCGACAAGCCCGTGCCTGGCCAGAACAGCCTTCAGCTTCGCAACGTCGGGCGGACCGCCCGCGTTTACAATGGCCGCACTCTCCTTGAAGAAATCGGGGCCGATCAGAGCGGGAGTGACCACCGCCAGTGCTTTCGCATCCGATTGTTCCAGGTTGTCAAAGCCATGAACCGCGCCGCGTGGGATGAAGCAGGATTCGCCCGGGCCAATGCGCACTGTCTTTCCATCCAGCGTGAAAGTGAGCACGCCCTCAATTCCGTAAACGGTCTCATCGTAGTGCTGGTGCGAATGGGGCACCGGGACCTTGGCGCCGGCCGGAACCGCAAACTCAAACATGGCCACGGAACCGTTCGTGTCGGCGGCTTCGAGCAGGAACTTGATCCCCAGTTGTCCGATGCGGATGACGTCGTTCTTCATGACGTTCTTGTACCGCCCGCGCCGTGGATCTGGGAATGGGCGTTGTCTCCTGATCACGGGGAGCGATTTGACCGGAATCAGGTTGCACGCACCGTCGCCTGCTGCTGGAGCACCCTCACTGGCATTTCGCTCATTTTGCGAAAAAGGCGCATGCGCCGCCGTTCGGGCCACCAGTCATAGAGGTAGATCTCAAATGGCCGCCACATGGCCACCCAGCCGGCGATGGTCAGGCCCTCGCCGAGAATCTGCCGGAACGTGCCCACGTCCGGCCGGACGACGAGCTGCCCGATGCCCAGGCAGAGGCACAGGAACGCGAACCCGATCAAGAGGCTGCGCCGACCATCCCGCATCAGCCGTCGAAACTCCAGCCGGCTGATCGCTGCCCGGGCCGAGTAATGATTGTGGACGGCCTCTTCGAGCATCGGCTGCGGGTCCGGGCCCTGCGGCGCCTGGCCCAGATGAACGATCAACGCCAGCGGTTCGCGGATGTGAAACTCCTCGGCCGAACTCACGATGTACTCGTCGGCGTTGTCATCCAGGTCCTTCTCGTGAAATGGCGAAGGATCCATCGTATTGAAGAGCTGGTTGATCTCCTGCACGCGGATGTTGATCTCGCGCGGGGCCGGCTGCGGGGTGGGCGAATCGCTGGCCATGCGCATCATGTTAACACCCGCCGCGGAAAATGCGCGAATCGGCGAGCCAACCCCCTATAATGCGCGCCATGAAATCCCACACCGACTATATCACGCTCAATACGCCCACGCGGATCGCCTTCGTCAACATCACGCCCCAGGTGGAGCAGGCCGTGCGCAAGAGCGGCGTGAAGGAGGGGATTCTGCTCTGCAATTCGATGCACATAACCGCGTCCGTTTTCATCAACGACAACGAACGTGGCCTGCACGAGGATTTCGCGCAGTGGGTGGAGAAACTCGCCCCGTTCAATCCCGATCCCAATGTTTATCACCACAACCGAACCGGCGAGGACAATGCCGATGCCCACATGAAGCGCCAGATCATGGGCCGCGAGGTCGTTGTGGCAATCACCAATGGGAAGCTTGACTTCGGCCCGTGGGAGCAGATCTTCTATGGCGAGTTTGACGGGCAGCGCAACAAGCGTGTGCTCGTGAAGATCATCGGGGAGTGAGGTATTGGTTGTGGCAGAGCCGTCTCGGTTCTGTTTCGCCGAAACAGCGGCGGGACGCCGCTGCCACTTCGCGAGCGGCTCGCAAGCGAGCCGGTTAAACAAGCGCCGCGCCGCTGACTACCCATTCACATGCGAACGATTGTAGCCGCGATCCTCTTCCTGCTGCTCTGCGCCGCGGCCGCCGCACAGCCGGCTACCCAACCCGCGCCGCAGATCGACCTTTTGGCGACGGGCGATTTCGGGCATTACGAAACGCAGAAGTCCGTCGCCGACGCCATGGCCGGCTATGTCGAGAAGAATCGCGTGCCTCTGAGCGCAGTCCTCTTCGTCGGCGACAACTTCTCCATCGCGCTGAGCGGCCCGGCCGATCCCGCCTTCAAACGCCTTTTCGAGGAGATGTACGACGGCAAACGGCTGAACGTGCCGTTCTATGTCATCGCGGGGAACTGGGATTACTGGAACGCCGGTAATCTCGATGCCGAGCTTGGCTATTCCCGGCTCAACCCGAAATCCCGCTGGAAATACCCGTCGAAATGGTATCGCGTCGAGATGCCCGAAAAGCAGCCGCTGGTCACCATCTTCATGCTCGACAACGATCGCGAGGAGTTGCTCAAGACGGGCGAGTGGCCGACGCAGAACGACTGGCTCAAACGGGAACTGGCCAAGCCTCATGCGGCATGGACCATTATTGTTGCGCATCACCCCATCTTCAGCAACGGCATGCATGGCGATAACGAGGATCTCCAGAAGGAATGGGCGCCGCTGGTCAAAGAGCACAAGATCGACTTCTACATCGCCGGCCACGACCACGACCTTCAGCATTTGGAAATCCCCGGCTACTCCACGAGCTTCATCGTCAGCGGCGCAGGCGGCAAGGCGGCGCGTCAGCCCGCGCGAGTTGACCGGCCAGCATTCGCCAAGGGCGTCAACGGCTTCGTTCACTTGCAGATCGGGCCGGAAAAGGCGGACGTGCGATATATTGATGTTGACGGCCAGACGATCCACGAGTTCGGGCGGAAGAAGGAATAGCAGGCGGATCTCAGATTTCAAATCTCAAATTTCGAATTCCAAATCTCAGAGAGGTTGTGTCGTCGCCACATCCTTCGGCAGCTTGCCTGCGGCCAGGTCGTCAAGCCATGCCAGGAGATCGGCCGTTTCGGCCGGGCCGAAGAGCCACTGGTGGCCCTTCTCGGGCACATGCCTGATGCGCAGGGGCACGCCGGCTTTCAGCCACGGACCGGCCGCATTCTTCCAGACTCCCCAGCCGGCGCCGTTCTGGTCCTTCTCGCCGACGATGACGTAGATTGGGGTTTGACCGGCATCGGGCGGCGGGCCTAGCACCGCCATCTTTCCGGGGCGCGATTGGGCCATGTTGATCGGGTACGCCGCGTCGAGCACCAGCCCGCCGAACCGCTGTGGCGAGGATTTCCAGAGTTGCAGCGCGATCTGGCCGCCCGCGCTGAAGCCCAGAAGGATCGGGCGGCGCGCATCCAGGCCCTCCACCTTGGCCAGTTCCGGCAGAGTCTTGTCGATCAGCCGCTGCGCCTCGGGGCCAGTCCAGCCCATCCATTGTTTCTGCGTGAAGACCACCAGCGCATAGCCGTGTTCGGCCAGCTTCGGCGACATGGTCTCGACGACTGAATTCATCGAGCCGCCGCTGGGATGGAGCCACACAACGAGGCGGTGCGGTCGCTGTTTCGACGCGGTCATGCCGAGGCGCAGACGGTATCGCAGGCCGCCTTCGGGAAAGTCCTCGATCATCTTCACGCCGGCGATGTCTTTGCCCTTTTCATACGGCCCCTTCCTCTCATTCTCGCGCGCCTTGGCCAGCAGGTCGGCGAATTTCGCATCAGGGCGCAGGGCCGCGAGGTCGTCGTCCTCGCGCATGTGCGATGGGTCGTTGTATCCCAGTTCCGTCGCCCTGCCGAGCGCTGTCATCGCCTCGGCGTTCTTGCCGAGCCGTGCATAGGCGCAGGCGATGTTGTAATGCGGCCCGGATTCCCTGGGCATCAGTTCCGTCATCTCGCGGCACTCGGCCAGCGCTTCCTCGTAGTTCTTATCGAAGAAGAGCTTGGCGACCTGCCGTTCCATCTCGGCGTACTTGCGGATCGTCTCCTGGCCGGATTCGGCGGCACGAGCGGCGATGGCCAGCGCGGTGATAACCCCGATGCAATGGATCGCTGATCGCCTCATGCATAGCTTGTAACGCGCTGAAGTGCTCGGCACCAGCGCGGTGGGATCGGGGACGAACGAGAACGGCTCGCAAGCGAGCCGGTTAACTGGCACAATGTCAATGAGATGCATATCCAGACCCACATTCTCTCCGGCTGGTGCGTTGGCAATCTCATCGCCGTCACGCCGCGGCAGCGGGCGCTGGCGATGATCGCGGCCGGCGCGGCCGACCTTGACGGCCTGGCGATCGTCTTCGGCCGGAATGCGTACCAGGACTACCACCATCTGATCACGCACAATCTGCTCGCCGGCGTGATCGTGGCGTTGTTGCTGGCAATCTTCTCGCCACCGCGAACGCGCGCGTTCCTGTTGTATCTGCTGCTGGCGCATCTCCACCTTGTCATGGATTACTTCGGGTCCGGTCCGCTCTGGCCGATCCAATACCTGCGCCCTTCTCCGATTGGAGCATCACGTTTGCCAACGCCTGGGAGTTTGACGCGTGGCAGAACATTCTCGCGGCGGGAGTGCTTGTCGTCTGGACCGTCGCGATCGCGATTCGCTGGCGCCGCACGCCACTGGAGTGCGTGATGCCCAGGCTTGATGGGCAGCTCGTGCGGGTGTTGAGGAGGGAGCGCTCGGCATAGTGGCTGTCGATACCCGCCAGTGAGGGCACTGGCGGCACTTCAGCATTCCTTGGTCACGCCCGGCAGAGGCGGCGCGTAGATCCCGTCCGGGCCAGCCTGGAGCGGGGCCGGGGAGTCGTAGGTCATATTGTCGATGTCGGTGACGAACTGGAAATCGGACTTCATCGCCGCATCCCACGTGATGTACGCGCCGGTGTGAGCGGCCATGCGGCCCATGAGCGCGGCCAGATCCGCCTCGGCCGCGCGACGCGATTCGTTGTGCGGCTTGTCGTTGCGAATCGCATCCAGCAGGACCTGCCATTCCTGTTGATAAGGGTTGGGCTCGTTGCCCTCGAATTTCCAGGCGACTTCCTCGGCCACCATCTTCTGGCTCTTGTAGATGCGCGGCGGGGTTGGACAGGTCGGCCATGATCATCGCCGACCCCTTGGAACCGTGGGCGTAATCAGAATACGTGTTCCAGCAATGCTCCATGTGGCGCGAGAACGCGAAGAGTTTCGCGCCGTCGGGGAAGGTGAACTCAACCGAATAATGATCGAAGAGGTTCCCGGCCTGAGCATAGCACCGCCCGCCCATGCCCTGCGCCGAGACGGGCCACGCGCCTTTGGCCCAGCAGGCCACATCGACGTTGTGACAGTGCCAGTCGATGAAGAACCCGCCGG
Organism: uncultured Phycisphaerales bacterium; assembly: GCA_963836515.1. Lineage (GTDB taxonomy): Bacteria > Planctomycetota > Phycisphaerae > Tepidisphaerales > Tepidisphaeraceae > CAWIJX01. The sequence goes on along the minus strand of CAWIJX010000003.1, from coordinate 321,921 downwards.
TCAGCCAGTTGAAGCTGAAGGGATGCTGGATCTGGAAGACCAGCTCGTTGGCGCCGGCCGGCTTGGGCGGGCAATGGTGCGGGCCGTGGACGCGGTAGATTCGCAGCGTATGCACGTCGCCGATGGCGCCATCGTGAATCCGCTGGATGACCTCCTGCCGCGCCTTGGAGTGCCGCCACATGAAGCCGGCGGCGACTTTGAGCCCCTTCTGCTCGGAGATTTCGACTGACTTCATCATGCGCCGCACGGCCGGGGCATCGACAGCGAAGGATTTTTCCATGAAGACGTTCACGCCTTTGGCCACGGCGTATTCGAAGTGCGCCGGCCGGAAGGCCGCCGGAGTGGTCAGCATCGCCACGTCGCCCTTGCGGAGGGAGTCGATGGCCTTCTTGTAGGCGTCGAACCCGACGAAGCATCGGTCGTCGGCAACCTCGACCTTGTCCTTGTAGCGCGTTTGCAGGCTCGCCAACTTGCCCTTAAGGCGATCCTCGAACAGGTCGGCCATGGCGTAGAGCTGCAGCGGCCCGCCGCTGGTCGAGAACGCATCCACGACCGCGCCGCTGCCGCGCGGGCCGCACCCGATCAGCGCCAGGCGGATGGCGCTGCTCTCGGCCGCATGCACGGCGGGAATGGCGAGGCCCGCCAATGCCGCGCCGGCCGCCCCGGCCGAAGTTTTCAGGAAATCACGACGCGAATGAGGATCGGATGTGCTCATGCACTAGACTACCGCCGCGCAGGGCGTGCGCTGCAAGCCCCGGCGCGTGGTGTTCTTCCGCCTCAGTCACCAGGCGGAACGGGTACCGACAGATTCCGGCATATCGACCGGGCGAGGTGCTTCTTGATCTCGTTGTGTCGAGGGATTGCCTCTTTGCGGACAGTCCGGGGATTACACCAGATCGAGTGACTGGCACCCTCGCGGACGAGCACGCAACCGTGGAACTGAAGATGGCTCAACAATGCGCGGCGATTCATCCGACAATCAACTCTGTTGTTTCCGCATTGGGATCGAGGCGGAGAGCTTCTTCCCGTTCAGTTTCCAGCATCAGTTGAATGGCTTGGCTCAGATTGCGGAGGCATTGCTCCCTGGTTTCGCCCTGGCCGTTGGCCCCTGGCACCTCAAGGCAAGTGGCCCAGAAGCCTCCCTCATTGGGTTCGCCCCGGTGGATGATGGCCGTGAACTGCTTCATGCTGGAATTATACCACCATTCGCCCCCCATTTGTCGCGGCCGCATCTCCGCCGTACAATGATCGTTTTACCCTGGGCCGAATTACCCGGTAGTCATGCAGATACGGAATTTCTCGATCATCGCCCACATTGACCATGGCAAGAGCACGCTCTCCGACCGCCTGCTGATGCGCACGGCGCCATCACCGAACGCGAGGCCAAAGAGCAGATTCTCGACGACATGGACCTGGAACGCGAGCGCGGCATCACCATCAAGGCGTCGGCCGTGACCGTCTTTCGCGACCACAACGGCGAGAAGTTCATGCTGAACTTCATCGATACGCCCGGGCATGTCGATTTCCATTACGAGGTGCAGAAGGCCCTGCAAGCCTGCGAAGGCGCGATCCTGGTGGTGGACGCGACGCAGGGGGTCGAGGCGCAGACTGTCGCCAATGCCTATGCCGCCATCGAGGCGGGGCTGGAGATCATCCCGGTCATCAACAAGATCGATCTCGCCTCAGCCCGGCCGGTTGAGGTCGCGGAAGAGATCGAGCGCGTGCTGGGTTTCCGGGCCGAGGAATGTATCCTCGTGTCGGCCAAGACAGGACAGGGAATTGACGAGCTGATCGACAAGCTCTGCGATCGCCTGCCCGCCCCGCGCGGCAAGGCCGATCTGCCGACGCGCGCGCTGATCTTCGACAGCCTCTACGATGACTATCGGGGCGTGATCGCCTACGTGCGCGTCATCGACGGCGCGCTGGCCAAGGGGCAGAAGATCCATCTCATGGGGACGGATCGCGATTACCAGGTGACCGATCTGGGGAAGCTCACGCCGCGGCCGACGCAGGTTGAGCGCATCGGCACCGGCGAGGTCGGTTTCTTCGTGGCCTCGATCAAGGACCTGCACGACGTGCGCGTCGGCGACACCGTCACCGATCAGGATCACCCCGCCCAGCAGGCCCTGCCCGGCTACCGGCCGATCCAGCAGATGGTCTACTGCGACTTCTACCCGGCCGGCAAGACGCAATACGAGGAGCTGCGCGACGCGATGGAAAAGCTCCAGCTCAACGACTCAAGCTTCACATTCACGCCGGAATCATCCGATGCGCTTGGGTTCGGTTTCCGCTGCGGGTTCCTCGGCCTGTTGCACATGGAGATCATCCAGGAGCGGCTGGAGCGCGAGTTCCAGGTGGAGGTTGTGCAGACAGCGCCGACGGTGACGTACGAAATCCTGATGACCGACGGCACGACTCGGAGGATCGACGCCCCCAGTGACATGCCCGACCTCACGCATGTGGAGGAAATCCGCGAGCCCTATATCCGACTCGACCTGATCGTGCCGTCCGACAGTGTTGGGGCAATGATGAAGCTCTGCGAAGACCGCCGCGGCATCTATAAGAAGACCGAGTACATCGCGGCCACCCGGCTCATCCTGCAATACGAGATTCCGCTGGCCGAGGTGATCTACGATTTCTACGACCGGCTCAAGAGCGCCACGCGCGGTTACGGCACGATGGACTACGACCTGATCGGCTTCCGCTCGGGCGACCTGGTGAAGATGGACATCCTGGTCAACGCCGACCGGGTCGATGCGCTGTCGGTCATCGTCCACAAGGACAAGGCCGAGCAGCGCGGGCGGAAGCTGCTGATCCGGCTGAAACAGGAAATTTCGCGGCACCTCTTCGAGATTCCGCTTCAGGCGGCCATCGGCGGCAAGATCATCGCGCGCGAGACGATCAAGTCGGTGGGGAAGAACGTGACCGCCAAGTGCTACGGCGGCGACGTCACGCGAAAGCGAAAGCTGCTGGAAAAACAGAAGGAAGGCAAGAAGCGCATGAAGCGCGTGGGATCGGTGGATATCCCGCAGGAGGCGTTCATGGCGATATTGGAGAGCGAAGACTAGAATGCCCCAGCAGAGGCGACGATGACCGAGCGCAATGAAGAACGAATTGTAATCGATCCCAAAATCCAGCACGGCAAACCTGTCATTCGGGGGACTCGCGTTCCCGTTGCCAGGATCATCGGCGGATTGGCCGGAGGCATGAGCTCGCGTGAGGTTCAGGAGGCATACGGGGTCACGGCGGAGGATGTGCAGGCGGCGCTGCGATTCGCGAATGGGCTTGTGGAGCGGGAAGAGTTCCACCCACTGCCCGGATAGGTCACGCCATGCGGTTTCTGATCGACGCTGACTTGCCGCGGGGCATCCCTGAACTCCTTGCGCAAGACGGTCATTTGGGCATTGACGTGCGCGATATCGGGCTGGGCCGTGCCGAAGATGTGGACATCGCTGCTCACGCCAAGTCCAGCGGATTTGGCGTGATGACGGGTGACTTTGGCTTCGCAGACATCCGGAATTATCCTCCCGACGAGTATCAAGGAATCGTGGTGCTGGAGGTCCCGGAAGACGCCACAGCGTCATTCATTCTCCATATGATCGAGATGTTCCGCGCACGAAAGGACGTGCTGGCGAGACTCCCCGGACGGCTCGCGATTGTTTCGCCATGGCGCGTTCGACTGCGTCCGGCGTGATGTCGTGAAGACTGATGGCCTCAGCCTCGCCACCACTTCAGTGTGCTCGCCAGCTTCTCCTCTATCGCCATCCCCCCCGCCAACCACTGCACGCCAGGGAACCGCTTGAACCACTTCATCTGTTTTCGCGCAAGCTGCGCGTGGCGATCTTGATTCTCTCAATGGCATCGTCCAGCGACAGCCGGCCGCGAAGGTGCTCGATGAGCTCGTGATAGCCCGTGGCCTCGACGGCCGTGGGGGAAAGCCCGCCGAATCGATCGAGCAGGCCGCGAGTCTCTTCGAGCCAGCCGGCCGCCAGCATCGCTTTCACGCGCACGTTGATCCGCCGGTTCAGTTCTTCGCGATCCCAGAGCAATCCCACCCAGGCGGCCTCGTGGCGCACTGTGGCGGATTCCCAATCCGTCTGGAATGACGAGATCGGCCGGCCGGTCAGCTCGTAGACTTCGAGCGCGCGCACCAGGCGTTTGGTGTCGTTGATATGAATCCGCGCGGCCGCCGCAGAGTCCACCTCGCGCAGCCAGCGGTGCAGATGGTCGTTGCTCATCTCCTTGAGCCGGCTGCGCAACGACGCATCGGCGCTGGGACCATCGAACAGGCCCTCAAACAGCGACTTGAAATACAGCGGCGTGCCGCCGGTGGCGATGAGGGGCATGTGATTCGCGCGGGCTTCGGCGATTACGCGGTCGGACATCTCCACGAACCGCGCCACCGTGAACGACTGCGATGGCGGCACGATGTCGATCAGGTGATGCGGCACCGCCTGTCGCTCGGCCGCCGTGGGCTTGGCCGTGCCGATGTCCATGCCCTGGTAGACCTGCATCGAGTCAACGCTGAGGATCTGCGCGCCGGTGCGATGGGCCACCGCCATCGCCAGATCGGATTTCCCCGAGGCGGTCGGGCCGATGATCGCGAGAATGGGCGGAGAATCTGCCATGACGGCACCGGCTGCAAAACTGGCAGGCGAGGGGCTCGTACTCTGCCGGCCATAAACCTAGCAAAAACAACGAACTGCCGCCAATCGCGGTCTTCGGTCGTATTGTGTGATAGCTGACCGGCGGGAGCCCAAATCCAGGGGCTCCCGTCTCTATTTCCAGGCCGGACTGGGCAACAATACGGCGGCCCGCCGAAAAGAGGGCTTTCCATCCGCCCGCCAATGAGCATAATGGAATGATTCGTAGATGGAGGTCATGAATGGGTCCGGCCAACTTAGCTTTGGTCAAGTTATATCACGCCGAACGGGCCCTGCGCAGGCGCAGGGCCATCTCGATAGTGCGTCTGAATCCGTGCGATCCCACGAGCGCCGGGTGCGCGACGTCTCGGAAAGGCTCAAGCTCGCCCAGTCGCAGCTTCGAGAACAGCAGGCGCGCGCGGGCGAACTCGACCTGGATATCACGTCGCGCGACGCCAAGATCGAGCGGCTTCGAGAGCAGCAGCAGAACAGCAATTACAAGCAGTACCAGGCCTTCCTGACTGAGATCAACACCGAGAAGATCGACAAGGGCAAGGCGGAGGACGAACTGCTCAAGAGCATGGAGCAGGTGGAGAAGGCGCAGGCGGAGGTGAGCACGCTTTCCGCGCAACTGCACGGCGAGCAGAAGAAGCTCGAAGAGACTCGACAACAACTTGCCGGCACGCTCTCCCAGCTTCAGGAACAGGTTGAGGTGGCCCGGCCGGCCAGGGACGAGGCGCTCAAGGCCGTGCCGCCCAAGGCACGGGAGATCTTCGAGCGCCTCTCGGATCGCTACGAGGGCGAAGCGATGTCGGCCATCTCCAAGCCCGATCGCCGGCGCGAGGAGTACGTCTGCACGGCGTGCAACATGTCGCTGGTGGTCGACATCTACAACCGGCTTCACTCGCGCAACGACCCCGTGGTTTGCCCGAACTGCCGCAGGCTGCTGTTCATCCCCGCCGACCTGCCCATTGAACTGGCGGTTCACAAGCCCAGGGAACGCCGGGAGCGCGAGCTTAGGGAGCCACAAGCCAAGGGCGGGCCCGCCGTGGCCGCCCACGTCGGTCGCCAGAGCTCGGCGGCCGACATCAGCCGCTCGATCAGCGCTGGCCTGGAAGCGGATGCGGCCGAGCCACAGGAGTCTGCCGAAGCTGCGCCGACCGATCCGGCGCCCCGGCGCCAACGCCCGGCCAATAGGCCTCCATGAAGGACGAACTCATCACGCTGGAATTCGACGGCGGCAGCCGGGGCAATCCGGGGCCCGCCGGCATTGGCGTCGTGCTGCGCGCTGCCGACGGTACGCCGCTGGTGACGATTGGCCGGTGCATCGGCCGCGCCACCAACAATGTCGCCGAATACCAGGCGCTGGTTTTCGGGCTTGGGCGCGCTGCGGAACTGGCGCTCGCCGCGTGGCCGTGCGCGGCGACAGCGAACTGGTCATCAAGCAGATGCGCGGCGAATACCGCGTCAAGCACCCCGACCTGCGCCCGCTGTACGAAGAAGCGCAACGCCTGGCAAGGCAGTTCGATGAGGTTACCTACGAGCACAACATGCGGGACAAGAACGCGCTGGCCGACAAGCTGCTGAATCTCGCACTTGATCGCCGCGCCGAAGTCACCGATGCCGACGAGAACAGCGTTGACGTTCCGGCCGCGGCAGCCACGCAGGCTCACGACACCTTCACCTGCCCGCGCTGCGGATGTGCCATCGAGGTGACCAAGCCTTCGCCGATCCGCCCCCACCAGCTTCGGCCCTTCGTCTGCCAGTGCGGGATGAAGATGGCACCGGGGTGACGTGCCGCCAGTGCCCCGCCAATGCCCTCACTGGCGGTCTTCGGTTCGGCAGGCAGACCGCCGGTGAGGGCACCGGCGGCACTGCTAATATTCCCTTCCAGGCCATCGCCGATCATCCTCATCCGTATGCTTCGTCGGCTGGCGCCAATGGGAGCGAGATTCCGCGTGATAGGCGGCAGGCTCCCGGCGCCCCTTGGTTTCAGCGAAGAGAGTTTCCTGCTTTTCCTGGCGATCCTGATTGGCATCGTCACGGCGGCCGCCGCCGTGGGATTCCACGCGGTCATTCAGCTCGTGCGCACGTGTGAAGACAGCCGCCGCGAATATTTCGCGGCCATCGAGGATCGGATCAAGCAGTACAAAGAGAGATCACTCCTCGTCCTCCTCGATCCGGATACAGGCATCAAGCGACAGAACCACGAATGGGAGCATGTGACAATGCCGGAGGTCAAGCGGATATTTCGGGCTCTAGAGCGCGGCGACGTGCTGGCGCTTTACCAACACGAGCGGTATTTCAGGAACGGATGGTTGGACGAAGCACGCCAAGAGTTCAGAGAGGCCGTTCAGGCGCAGGACGCCGACGTTGTCACCGTTCAATCGGAACCTGTTGCTGCCGACGTGGCCCTGTTTGCGGCGCAGGCGACGCGATGACTCACATCGCCCAAGCGGCACGGTCCACGAACGAGGCGGCGTGACGGCCTCAACTCGGAGCAAACCTTCATCAGGGCGAACGGCCCGCAACGCCGCCGACAATCCCGCGCGACTCATCCCGTGTGAGTGGCGGCGGCGTTGCGGACCCGGTGGATTCCGCCAGTGAGGGCACTGGCGGCACGTCTACGCCTTCGGCTTCACCACGCCGATGGTCAGCAGCAGATTCGCGTAGATCCGCTGCTCGCCGGTGGCGATGGTGAGGCAGACGTTGGGCTGGGCGGCCACCTCGTAGAACTTGAACCGCTCGATCTTCTGCAGTTCGATGTCGGCGCCGGCGCCGTGGAGGATCTGGCGGAATTCGTTCCAGATGCCCGGATCTTCCTTCAGGGCGTTGGGACCGGTCGTGGCATACTGCATGACCTCGCCGGCCTCGACCTGGATGGCCGACAGGACTGCCTTGAGCGCATCGGTGCAGTTGACCAGCCCGGGGGCGAGGTTCAGGTAGACCACCTCGGCGTTGGGCCCGCGCCGTCCAGTGCGGGTAATTGCCGTCGGAGATGAGGACCTTGCTGCCGTGGCCGGCCTTGGCAAGGGCCATCGTGATCTGCGGATGAAGAAGTTGTCCCTTAAGCATGAGCTTAGCCTACCACGGCACAGGTTTGTGGTAAATAGCAGTGGACCGTCTGAAGCGGAAGCGTTAGCGCCCGCCCTTCGCCGGGGCGGGCGCTGACGCTTCCGCTTCAGATAGACGTCACCCCATGTGCGACAGGACGTAGTCCCGGGCGCGCGGGACATCGTCCAGCGTCAGGTGCTCGATGAGCAGCGGCATGTCGCGGCCGAGGTCCTTGAGCAGCCGCAGGAAAAGGTCGTAGTCCATCACGCCGCGACCGGCGGCCGGAAGATCGGTGTTGTCGCCAGCGGCGGCCTTCACGTCTTTGGCGTGGGCGATGATGATGCGGTCGGCGAGCTTGGCGAACATCTCTTTCAGGATCGGCTGCATGCGCGGGAGGTCGGCCTTGCGATAGTAGTTGCACGGGTCCATCACGAGCTTCAGCGATGGAGATGGGATGTCCGCAAACAGCCGCACGGTCCGCTCGATGGAGCTGATGATGTTCTTCCAATACGTCTCGATGGAGATGATGGCGCCGGCCTTCTCGGCCGACTTGACCGTCTTGGCCAGCGTGTCGCGGCAGGCCGCGTAGGCTTCCTCCGTGGCGTTCTCGGGCGAGTCGGCCCATTCGGACTGCTTGTTGAGCGTGCCGGTCTCGGTCGAAATGTTGTTGCACCCCAGGCGCTCGTGGTTCTCGATCATCACCTGCATGCGCGCCTCGCCATGTTTGCGGTGATCGGCATTGGGATCGACCACGTTGTAGTAGCCGTGCAGGCCGACGATCCTGATGTCCTGCGCCTTCAGCGCGTCGATCACCTTTTTCGCGGCCGGCCAATCCGGCTTGAACGGGTCGAATTGCACATCGGCGAAGACGAAATCGGTGACGACGGTGCAGAAGCCGTCGGCTTTGATGCGCCGCGCCGCCTCGGCCAGTGGAAGTTTGGCGTAGACGCTGGTGAAGATGCCAAGTTTGATGTTGTTCATAGGTTTGGTTGTGCCGCCCTGGCCCCGGGCAACCGCGGCCGATACGACAGCGAGCGCGGCCGCCTTGAGCAAATCGCGACGGGATGCGGATGTTGCTGAGGTCATAAACGTCCGGCTGGAGTTGCGAAAATCGTCCCAGAGAGGCGGTGACAATGCAATAGCGTATTGCGTATTGCGTATTGCGACGCGGTACGCAAGCCGCAGTACGCAAGAGGATGGCTACCGCGGACATTCCGCTGTATCCTGATGCAGCCCATGACGAAGCTCGTTCCCATCCTGCTGCTGGCGGCCGCGTGTTTCGCGCAGGCGCCGGCGACCCAGCCGGCGAGGCTTGTTCGGGCGGCGAATATTGCCGATCCCGCGGCGGCGATGAGGAACCAGGTCAACATCTATCCGGCGGGCGGCAAGTACAAGATGGAGGACATCGTCAGGTTCTCGCTGGTGGATGGCGAAGCGCGGGCGGAGTTTCAGTCTGCGGCCAGGAAGCCCGGCAATTATCGCATCGAGATTGAGGGCAGCCCTGCCACATATGTTCTTAGCTACAGCAATACTCTCAATGTGGCCATGGCCCGCCAGTGGGAGCATTGCGCAATCACGCGCTATGACTTTGATGAGTCGGCCAAGGGGGGGATATGGTCGATCACCCTCGGCGCCAACAGCCCGAACACCACCTTGACCGGCCAGGGAGGCGGCAGAGATTCGTATTTTGTGTCGCTGTCCCTTGGCCAGGGCCGCGCCACTCTCGTGATTCGCCACGCTGGCGGCATGCAGCAGTTCAGCGCTGTCGCCGGCAGCTTTGGCGAGCTGTGCGTGCAGGCCCCAGTCGAGACGCACAAGTATGTCCGGCCCATGCTCACGCGGTTGCTCGGCGCCGATCCGCTGATCCTGCGATCGGGCGAGGTCTATCGAATCTTCGGCGAGCTTCCGGCCAATCCCATAACGGCAACTCGCATCAGGCGGCTCCTGCCGGCGTTTGACTCGCCGTCGCCCAAGGCTCGTGATTGCGCCAGCGCTGAACTGGAAAAGCTGGGCGATGCCGGAGTTCTGGCGGCACTGCGACTCGACGTAGCGTCGGTTGGCCCGGAGCAGCGGTCGCGCGTCCGGCAGTTCATCCAGGCGCACGATGATCGCCGCTTTGCCAATGCGGCCGCAGCCCGGAAGAGTCCCTGGTTTTTGCTGGATTGCCTGGAATTTGACGATCCGCTCGTTCGCTCCGCAGCGAAAGCCGAGCTCCAGCATGCACTCGGCCGCGATGTGGAGTTTGACCCCAACGCCGCCGCGGAAGCGCGCTCCCGCCAGTTGGAGGCCGTGCGCCGCCAAGCCACGGCGGGTTCTCCTTCCTCCAGCCCGGCCCCAGTAAAGCCCGCGGGGCCATAGCGGCCGCGCGGCAGACACTCGGGAGGATTCCAATGTTCACCCGCATGCTCTCCCAGGACCAGATTCAGCGCATCCACGATGCGTCCATGGCCATTCTTTCGCGCATCGGCGTTCTCGTTCCGCATGAGGACATGCTGCATCGGCTTGCCGGCGCCGGCGCCACGGTCGATCGCGAGCAGCAGCGGGTGCGCATGGGCGAAGACCTGGTCATGCGATCGGTTGCGCAGGCCGGCAAGCAGTTCACCATCTACGGTCGCGATCTCTCGAGGTCGGCCGCTTTCGGGCAGGGCGCGCGCAACTACAACAGCGTCGCGGGCGAGGCGTTCTTCCTCGATCAACTGGGCGGTCCGCGCCGGTACGCGACGCTGCAGGATGTGGCGACGGCCTCGCGTTTCGCCGACGCCATGACTCACATCAACATCGTGGGCGCGATGGCCGATCCCCACGAATTGCCGGCCGAATACCGCTGCGTCGAGGTCATGGCGACGCAGCTTCGCAACACCAGCAAGCCGATCACGTTCTGGTTTCACGATCGCGCCTCGGCCAGGTTCATCGTCGAGATGATGATCGCGCTGCGCGGCGGCGTGGAGGCGGCCACGCGATATCCCGTGTGCTATCCTTTCCTTGAGCCGATCAGCCCCCTGCGTTTTCCCCGCAACGGCATCGATCTGCTCTACGAGACGGCGCGGCTGAACCTGCCGGTGCCGATCGGGCCGATGGCTCAGATGGGCCTGTCATCGCCGTGCTCCATCGCCGGCACAATGGCCCAGGAGAATGCGGAAATCCTGGCCGGACTAGTGATGACTCAGATCATCCGCCCGGGCATGCCGGTCTGCTACGGCGGCATCCCTCATGCGTTCGACATGCGGACAACGCAGTTGATCTTCGCCGGCCCGGAAGAGGCGATCTTCGGCGTGGCCATGACGGAGCTGGGCAAGCATTATGGCCTGCCGGTCTACATCAACGTCGGCCTGACGGATGCCAAGCGCCCCGACGCCCAAGCGGGGCTGGAGGCAGGCGTGACGCTCGCGGCCGGCGCGGCCGCCGGCGCTGACATTTTCGGTCACATGGGCATCTGCGGCGCCGACCAGGCCAGCTCGCTGGACATGCTCGTCTTGCAGGATGAGGTCATCGGGTACGTCGAGAGCACGATGCGGGCGCTGGATTTCTCGGATGAAGCGATGGGGCTGGAAGCGCTGGAGCAGGTCGGCCCCGGCGGCACGCTCATCGACAGCGAGCACACGGTAGCCCATTTCCGACAGGAACTCTGGGTGCCGCAGCTCCTGGATCATCAGTATTTTCAGGCGTGGCTCGATGGCGGCGCGAGCAGCATGGAACAGCGATGTCGGCAAAGGAAGGATCGCGTCCTGGCGGAGCATGCGGTTGAGCCGCTGGCGCGCGAGGTGGACCGGGAGATTGAGCGAATTGTGGCGGCGGCAAGGAAGGAGTTACGGAGCGGCGCAGGCGCGTAGGTTTCCGGCGCCGCGTTCCACCGCTGACGGCACGATGGTCCGATGCAACACCAACGGCGGCGGGGGCAGCGCCGTGCCGATTCACCCGAAGGCCAACGACCGCGGTGACGTCCGATCCGGCGTGCGAGCAAGAATGGCACTGCCCCCGGTGAGAGTCGAACTCACACGGCCCGTACGGGCCAGCGGATTTTAAGTCCGCCACGTCTGCCGTTCCGTCACGGGGGCTGATCGGCGATTCTGCGGGAATATCGCGTTTCTCGGCCGAAAACGCAACATCTTCGCTGGCCGCGACGACTGCTGAAAAGTCATCATAGGGCACCGAAGGGCGCTGCGGGGACGTTGCTGGGCGCGGGCTTGCCCTCGTCGGCGATGGCCATTGACAGGGCCGCGGAGAGGAGGAACAGGATCGCAAGAATAGCGGTGCTCATGTAGATGCGCTCCTGAATGCGATCTTACACCCGGCCGGTCACGACAGCCATCGACAGAAGGACTCCATCTTCTTCTGCGCCAGGCCGGCCGCCGGTATGATGGGCATGGGAGCCTGATGCAATGAGAGCGGCAGCATTCGTCCTGATCGTGATAACCAGCGTCGGGTGGGCTCTGGCCCAGGACCTGCCGGAGAGTTTGCCGCGCCTGGCATTCCATCTGACCGCCCGCCCATGGAAGCCACTGAACATCCCGCGCGATGCCTGCCTGGATGCCATCGAGGGTCTCTGCCGATTCACGATCCAGCATCAGGATGCCCGCGGCGCGGTGATCGATCCGTTCCTGCATCGCGAACACCAGTATTCCACACCGTATTTTGCGTTTGCGGTTGGCGCCTTGGTTCACGCGGGCCGGGCCCAGGACCTGCTGCCGGCCGGCATCCGCGCGATGGACCATGCCACGGCGTGCTTCGCCAAAGGCAGCGTCGGCATTCCCGATCAGCATGGCGAGTTCTTCATCCCATCGCTGACCGGCGCGTTGGAGCTATACGAGGGCCACGTGCAGGCCGAGAAGATGGCGTTGTGGCGGCAGCACATGGGCACGCCGATCGAGCAACTGGTCCGCGGGCCCAACAACAACTGGCGGACCTACGCCATGCGCGGCCAGTGGATGCGGTCGAAACTTGGCCTGGCCGAGCGCGACAAGGCCATCTCGTTCATCGAGGATGCCTGGCACAACGCCACGCAACAACAGCGCATCGGCCCGGACAAGTGGAGTTTGTATCAGGACCACCAGACCGATCCGGAATCTCATGCGGTGGAGGCGGTCGGCCGGGGAAACCTGCTGGGGCTGATCGCGCAGGGCTACAACGGCAAGTCCGGCCAGGAGATTCAGAGGCTCGTGGAGCGCGGCACGGCGGTTTCCCTGCTGTTGCAGGACCCGTCGGGGCAGTGCCCGCCCAATGGCCGCACCGACGATCACGTGTTCAACGACGTGCTGTATCAGCTCTGCTTCGACGTGATGGCCGAGCGAGCTGCACGCGGTGGCGACCAGCGGCTGGCCGGCCAGTATCGCCACGCGGCCATGCTGAGCTTCCAGAGCATCGGCCGCTGGCGGCGTGCCGATGGCGCGTGGGCGGGCTCATACTTCATCACCAAGAACCGCTTCGATCCGGCCGACCGCGTTGGCTATCAGCCGGCCAGCAACTACGGGAATTACAGCGGCGCGGTAATGCTGCACCTGGCCGAGGCGTACCTGGCGCGCGCAACGGATATCCCCGAGCAGCCCGCCCCGGTGGAGATCGGCGGCTACGCCTTTGCCACCGACGGCAAGTTCGCCAGCGCCGTGGCCAACGCCGGCGGCATGCAGTTTTTCGCGGCGCTGCGCGGCGACACGCAGAAGGTATACGACCAATACTGGACGGCGCTGGGCGTGGAGCGGATCGGGCGAGTCAACTGGGACACCCGCCTCGGGCCCTCCGACGGCATCCGCGATGGCAAGACCGGCCGGGGCGTCAGCTTTGCGCCGACGTGGCTGGAGGATGGCAACTGGGTGCGCCTGGCCGATGTGCCGCAGCGTTACCGCGGGCATTTCAGCGTCCAGTTCGCGCATCCACTGTTGGTGCGCTGCGCGATCGACTACAGGCCGATCAAGGCACCTGGCCCATCGTTCCGGCATGACTTCGTGCTTACGCCCGATGGCGTGCTGGCGACTCTACGGTCGGATGACGCCAAGGAATTCGCCGTGACCTGGCCGGTGCTCGAGAATGATGGGCTGCCGCTGAAGGCCAGGATCTCGGATGCGGCGGCGTCCACCGCTTACGCGGAGGCTGGTGACGAACAGAGCTTCCTGGCGTCGATCCCGGGACGCGCGTGTCAACCGATGATGATCCCATTCGCAGCACGTACGGGTGGCTGCGCCGGTCCGCGCCATGGCGGTTGGAGGCATCAACCACACCTTTGTGTGCCCGCGCAGCCCGAATGATCCGCCGGCCGCGAAGGTAAGGGAGAGCTTTCGCGTGACGCAGGATGGATTTGAGTCGAAGCTCTGTGCCGTCCGGGGGACGCTATATGTGGGTTGCACGTCGGCCGGCGGAGAGGGCATCGGCGTTGACATTGATGGCGATGGCAAGCCTGATGTCACCTTCGCCGCGCCCTGCCGTTTTGTGGTCCAGCTTCGCGAGGGGAAGATCGCGGTCGTGGAAGCGGATCGGCAGGTAAACGTGGACGTCCGCGGCAAGACCATTCAACTGAGCCCGTATGTGCCGGCGGTGATTGGGGCTGACTGAGCCTCTGCCGCTGCCGTTCATTTGCCGGGCCCGAGCAACCGCCGCGCATTCCCCTGCCGGAGGGCTTCGGCCTGCGCGTCGGCCAGGTCCGACTCGCGGAGCTTCAGCAGCGATGACTCCAACGGGAACAGAGGCAGGTGAGATCCGAACAGCACTCGCTCGGCCGAGACTGTCTCGATCAGCACGGCAATGCCTCCCACGCCCTCGCACATGGCGCAGTCGAAGTACACGCGCGGTGCGGCCGACAGTTTCTGCAGGGGATCGGTGCGCTTGGCATTGAGGACCACCAGCGGCGGATGCGCCCGCCGCCAACACGGCAGGCAACGGCGCGGAATCGACATCGGGAACCCGGCCCAGGGGATGCTGCACGCGCACGTCATCCATGCGCAGCGCAAGCTGCACGATCAGCCCTTCCCGCGCGGCTTCCTTGAGCACGTCGGCGAAGAGCGCATCGTCCAGGCGATAGCCATGATAGTTGGGATGCAGCCGAATGCCCGGCATGTTGTGATCCTGACGGCAGCGGCGCAGGTCTTCACGCCAGTCGGGCAGCATGGGGTTGACGCACCCGAACGGAATCAACAGGCCGCCGTAACGCCGGCACTCGTCCGCCAGGCGCGCGTTGGCGCTGCCCAAATCGCGATGGAACAGGCCATCCAGCGTGCCGGTCCACGCCTGGGTAACCCCCCCGCCACGGAGCGTTTCCACCAGCTTCGCCGGCTCGTCACAGGGCAGCCGGCGGAACGGCCAGCGGGAGAGGTTTGCATTGACATCGACGATCATGGTTTTGCTCCCTTCGCGCTCAGGGCGGGTGCTAGCAGGCCGCGCAGGTTCTCACGCAGGATCAGCCGCTTGGATGCCAAGGGAATGTCGGCGCCATACACCTTCGCCAATTGCGAGGCGAAGCTCCGGCCGCCGGCATCGCTGCCATACACCACGCGATTGGCCCCCAGCTCGCGCACGGCCATCTCCACCATCCCGGCCGTCGGATCGGAACCGCTGATCTCCGCCCGCACGCTCTTGTGTGGTCGCAGTGCCCGAAACCCGCGCTCCCAATCCGCGCCTGAGTGAGCGCAGATAAACGACACGTTCGGATGTCGCGCCGCCAGCGCGGCCATGTCGGCCGGCGTCAACTCATCGGGCCCGTTTCCACCCGCGTGCCAGAAGGTGTGTTGCAGGATCGGCACGCCCAGCTCGCCAGCGCGCGTGGCGATGGGGTCCAGCTCCGGCCGGCTGCACGCGATGGCCGTCAACAGCTTGATGCCGATCATCGGGCCGTCGCGCACGCAGCGGTTCATTTCGTCCAGACACTCGCGGCCGTGCCGGGGGTTCAGGTAGACGAACCCCATCACGCGCTGCGGCGCGTACGCCATCGCGGCCAGAGTATCGTCATTGAGCTGGCGAAATTCATCCGGCGTCGGCTGGTCGATGAGCTTGCAGCCGAGATGAACGACAACGCGCTCGATGGCTACGCGGTCGGCGAACTTCAGCATGGCCGCGATGCGCTGGGATGGAGTACCTTTGAAGGCCAGCAGGTGGGTGTGAACGTCCCAGGCGCGAATCTGACCGAGCCCCTCATCGGCGCTTCCGCCGCCTCGGCCAGATATTGAGGCAAGACTGCGGCGGCGGCCGTTGCTCCGGCCGCCCCGGCGAGCATGGTTCTTCGCGAGATCTTCATGGCAGCAACCTTTCTCCCTGGGTAAATCGAGCCACCGCATCCATGTCCAGTGTCAGGCCCAGCCCGGGCTTTTCGGGAATCGCCAGCATGCCGTCCGCGTCGAGCTTCCACCCCCCTGCCGCGATCTGGTCAACATACGGCGAGCCGGTCAGATATTCAACCAATTCGGTGTCGGGAAACGCCGAGACGATCTGCAGATCGGCGGCCAGCCCCACCGCCGTGTTCCAACCATGGGGGACGAATCGCACGCCGTGGTCCTCGGCCATCCAGGCAATGCGACGCTCCTCGCTGATCCCCCCCACCTTGGTCACATCGGGCTGCACCACGTCGAAATGCGCCGGCCTCCAGCCAGGGCTGGAAGCTCTGCCGGCGCGTCAGCACTTCGCCGCCGGCAATCGGCACGGGCGAGCGTCGCCGCAGCTCGACGTAGTCATTCAAGGCGTCGGGCTTGAGCGGCTCCTCGAACCAGGTGACGTCGAAGTCCGCCAGCATCTCCGCCGTGCGCAGCGCCCATTTGTAGCCGTGTTTCCAGAACGCATCGCTGCCGCCGGCATCGACCATCAGCAGCGCATCGGCGCCGATCGCATCGCGAGCAGCGCGCACGACCGCCTCATCGAGCGCATCGCCGCGCCGGCCAAAACTGCCCCAGCCGATCTTGAATGCCCGGAAACCCTGGTGCTTCAGTGCCGTCAGGTGATTGGCCAACTTCGCCGGTTCTTCGATCAGCAGCGATGCGTATGGCCGGACGCGATCGCGGTATCGGCCACCCAATAGCCGCCCCACCGGTTGCCCAACGGCCTTGCCCAGCAAATCCCACAGCGCGATGTCGATGCCACTGATGGTGTGGGTTACGGAGCCGCCCCGGCCAAGCCAGAACGTGTTCTGATGGAGCTTTTCGCTGACGCGCTGCGGCTCCAGCGCATTCTCGCCGCGATACAGCGGCTCCAGCAGCGCCAACGCCGAGCGAACCAGGCGATCGGTCGTGAAGACGCTGCCCAGCCCGAACGCTCCATCGTCGGTAATCACGGCGATCAGCGTGTGTACGCAGTTGTCGGGGCGCAGCTCCGCATCCCATCCGCCCTCCGGCGTTGCGCCGCGCAGGCCGGCCGCTCGAATCTCGCGTATCTTCATGTCGTCACCACTGGATTTGTGATTGCACCGGCAGCTTGTGCTGGTCGCTGCGCTCGGCGATGGGCCAGGCGCGGAACTCATCGACCACCTCGATCATGCCGGCCAGCACAGCTTCCCAAATGATCTTGCCTTTCTCGGCCGTCGCCTTCGTCGGATCGCCGTGGACGCCGGTCCTGGTCCAGCGCCCCCAGTAATCGCTGAAACGCACGTGCGGGAAGATGCTGTCCGAGCTCATGTACTTTCCGACCACATCGTTGCCTGCAACGGCCTTGTCCATCCGCACGCGATCGGGCGCAAGGTGCAGGTAGAGCGACGTCTCGAACTCATCTGCGTGCGCCATCACCGGCGTCTGACGCACGCGATTGAAGGCCTCCACGCCAAGGCTGTAATAGTTCATCGCGGCGCAGAGAGACTTGGTCTCCAGCACGGTCTTGCGCGACCAAATCCGCCAGCGGCGTGTTGGATCCGTGGCCGTTGACGATCAGGATCTTCTCGAATCCGTGATACGCGACGCTCTTGGTGATGCAGAGGCAGAACGCGATGAATGCCTCGGGCTCGATGTGGATCGTGCCGGGAAAGTCGATGTGGTGCCGGTTGAGGCCGAAGGAGACGGTCGGCAGCACGAGCACGCGATCGGGCGCGCACGGCCGAGTTCGAGGCACACCGATTCCACCAGAAACGCATCGACATCCAGCGGAAGGTGCGGCCCATGCTGCTCGGTCGATCCGACCGGCAGGATGACCACCTTCTGGGCGGCGATCGCGTCGTTCATCTGTTCCCAGGTCAGGCGGTTGTAGCGGTGCTCACTGGCTGCTTCCATGACTACGTCCCTTCTGCTAGAGCTATCCAATGTGCCTTCGGCCGCTGCGGCTATGCTCTGATTCACCGATTGCTGCAGCATGGCTTCGACACTGGGGTGGAGCGGAGGTGGCTTCGCACCGTTTAGCTCGTAGAGCTTACGGGTTACCTGTAGCATTTTCACTGGATCAAACGCACCGTTTACGAACCCGGTGATGCCTACTATTTCGCATGCAAATGCTATTGATAACGACATGACATTTAGTGCTTGACGTCGCTCCGATTCGTCATTTTGAGCAAAAAATGCCTTCCAGTCGATATTGTTCTGTTGTTGCCACGTAGACAGGACGCTACAAGGACTACTGTGCGCCATGTCGGACGCGAACGCATAGACGATCTCGTATTGACCGATTCGCACAGATGACCCGCTCGCCTCGCAGAGTTGCTTGACGGTCTTGCCACACCAGCTGGTCTTCCATTTGACTGTGCCGTCCTTGCGTTTCTCCGCCCATTCGCCACAAAACTGCACAATGGCTTTCTCTATTGCGATCAATTGTGGGTCATGCGTGCTTCTGCGGTTAGTCCTCACGTCGTAATCGGATCCGGATCTGAGGCGACGATATCGCTGCAATGTCTCGAAGCGGACGAATCGCTCCGCCTGCTCTTCGGCTTTCACCGGATTGCGCTCGACCTCTTCAATGTTCAAGACCAACTCGAAGAGGGATCGCATCAGGATTGCCGCGTTTTCCCAATGGTCCGCGGCGAGAAGCTGGCGGATCGACTTCAATAGGTTGTATGCACGTATCACGGCGCAGATACGCACAACTTGCAGGTGGCTCTCGGGAATGGGCAACGCACCACTGTCAATGACATTCGAGAAATAGTCGTTCGCCGCATCTATGAACGCAAACAAATCTGGGTAGCGTTCTTCCGCAGACCGTATTTCTTCTCGTTCATATGCCATACGCCAGCTTTCTCAGCCTCGATCCTACCCAAAGATCATCAGTGGCGGAAGTGTGATGTCCTTTCCGAACACCGGCATAAAAAACGGGGCATGCAGAATGACCGCATTTTGGTTGTACATCAGGTGTCACAAACGCCTGTGTGAGAATGGCCTACAGAAAGCTAGGCCCCGAGATGGAGGCAGGATGCGACAACTGGTGGTCGGCATTCACAGCGTTGACGGGACTGATCGGGCTGTCGATCGGCGGCCGGGTTTTCGGGGATTTTCGGTTCGGCGCGATGGCGGTCACGCCGCTGGCTGTGCTGATCGTGGTGCGATTCCTCTTTGGGATGGGCGAGCCCGGGGCTTATCCGAATATCACGCGGGCGCTGCACAACTGGTTTCCCCTCACGCGCACCACAACAGCAGCGTCTGGCGGCGAGGCCCCGCCATGATTCGTCCATCACAGTTGCAACAGTGCCGGGGCAATCGCCTTGACCGGGCAGGCTTCCACGGCATCGGCCAGCCCGTAGCGTTGGTCGCCGGGGTAGACCACATAGACGTGGTCGAGGCGCAGATCCTCGACGGCCGCCCGCAGTGACTTGGTCATCGTGGGAGCATCGGCGAGCTTGATCTCGAAACCGATGCGCCGTCCGCCATGGTGGAGGAGCAGGTCGAGCTCGGCGCCGGAATAGGTGGCCCAGTAGTGGGCATCGCGCACCGGGACCATCCCGAGGATCTGCTCAATAACGAAGCCTTCGAAGGACGCGCCGCACTTGGTGTGGCCCAGCAGCGTGGGCTCATCAGGGATATTCAAGAGGAGGTGGAGCAGGCCGCTGTCGCGCAGGTAGATCTTCGGAGACTTCACCTGGCGCTTCTTGAGGTTTTCGTGCCACGGCCCCAGCGCGCGGACCATGTACGCGCTGGACAGGAGATCCAGGTATCGCCGAGCCGTCGATTCGGAACTGCCCAGAGATCTCGCGAACTCGGCGGCATTCCAGATCTGGCCGTGATAATGGGCGATCATCGTCCAGAATCGGCGGAGGGTGGCTGGAGAAATGCCGATGCCCAGTTGTGGAATGTCGCGTTCGAGGAAGGTGCGAGCGAAGGCATCGCGCCAGGCAAAGCTGGCGGGCTCATCCGCGGCGAGATATGACCGTGGGAAGCCGCCGCGCAGCCAAAGCCGCCGCCAGTTTTCTGGGCCGACCTCATCCAGTTGAAAGCCGCCGAGATCGACGAAACCCACTCGGCCCGCCAGGGATTCGGATACGCCGCGTACCAGTTGAGGCGATGCGCTGCCAAGGATCAGAAAACGGGCCGGAAGCTCGGGGCGATCTGACAGAACTCTCAGCAGGGGAAACAGCTCGGGTGACTGCTGGATCTCGTCGAGCACGACCAGGCCGCGCAGACGTTCAAGTTCGGTCAGCGGGGCGGCGAGGCGGGCTCTGTCGCGGGGATTCTCCAAGTCGAAGTAGGCAGCCCCGCCATCGCGATCTGCAACAATGTGAGCCAACGTAGTCTTTCCGCATTGGCGAGGGCCGAGGACGGCTGTTATCGGATTGGCCGCCAAGCTCTGGCGAACCGAGTTTTCCGCACGAGAGCGCTGGATCATGACGGGATTCTATCCTTGAAAATCCGTCATTCAATGGCGGTTTTTCAATGAAGAATGCCAGTGCAGCGGTTGACTGGCATCAGTAACCTGCCGCGAATACCATGGCCGCCACGCACCTCGAATCCACAACCTCATCGCAGACTCCCACGCGCATCCGCTATGGCGTGCTGGGACTGGCGTGCGCGCTGTCGATGATCACCTATCTCGACCGCGCCTGCATGGGTTCATCGGCGAAGGCGTTTGTCCACGATCTGGGCCTCGGCAGCGTGGCCGATCTCAACTGGGTGTTCGCCGCGTTCACCATGGCCTACGCGATGTGCGAGATTCCCAGCGGGTGGCTGGGCGATGTGTTCGGGCCGCGCCGGGTGCTGATCCGCATCGTGCTCTGGTGGTCGGCGTTCACGGCGTTAACCGGCCTGATCGGGCTGTCCATCGGCGGCCGGGTCTTCGGCTCTTTCCACGTCGGCACGGTGACGATCGCTCCGCTGGCGGTGTTGATCGTCGTGCGGTTCCTCTTTGGAATGGGCGAAGCCGGAGCGTATCCCAACATCACGCGGGCGCTGCACAACTGGTTCCCCCTGCGGCAGCGCGGGTTTTCCCAAGGCGCGGTGTGGATGTGCGGTCGGCTGATGGGCGGCCTGACGCCGCTGGTGTGGGTGGTGCTCGTCGAGGGGATCGGATCCCTGCGGCCGCCTCTTCACTGGCGCGCCGTCTTCTGGGTCTTCGGGGTGATCGGCGTCGCGTGGTGCATCATCTTCGCGATCTTCTTCCGTAACCGGCCTGAGGAGAATCACAGGGTCAACCGCGCCGAGCTGGATCTGATCCGCGGAAAGGGGTCAGGAGCCTTTTGCCGGAACGGCCCGGAGGGTGCTTCGCACAAAAGGCTCCTGACCCCTTTCGTCCCCTCGGAGGGTGCTTCGCACAAAAGACCCCTGACCCCTTTCGTCCCGTGGTCATCGCTCCTGGCCAGCGGAAACCTGTGGACCCTCTGCCTGATGTACGCCTGCCAGTCCTACGGCTGGGCGTTCTACCTCACCTACTTGCCCAGCTTTCTCGAAGACCACTACGGCGTAAAGGCCGCCAGCACGCTCGGGGCCATCTACAAGGGCGGCCCACTGTGGATGGGCGCACTCGGCTGCCTCATCGGCGGGCTGTTAACCGACTGGTTTGTGCGCCGGACGGGCAACCGCCGCGCCGGCCGGCGCGTATTCGGCGTGTTCGGCCACGGCATGACGGTAATCTGCTTCCTCATCTGTCCGTTCATGCCCAGCGCATTCTGGTTCTTCGTGGCGATCTCTCTCTCCGGCTTCTTTACGGACCTGACGATGGGGCCGTCCTGGGCGGTCTGCCAGGACATCGGCCGGCGTTACGCCGCCATCGTCGCCGGCGCGATGAACATGATCGGCGCCGTCGGCGGCGTCTTCGCCAACTGGGCGACGGGTTTCGTCGTTCAACGGTCCCTGGCCGCTCATGCCGCCAAACTGGGGCTGCCGCTACAGGGGCTCTCAGCCGCAGACAAGGCGGCCGGCGAGTTGGCCGGATATCACGTGGACTTCCTCATTTTCGCCGCCGTGTTCGTCGTGGGCACGGTCTGCTGGCTGCGAATCGACGCGACAAAGCCGGTGGTGAGCGAAGAGGCCCACGAAGGAGGCCGCGATGAAGACGCCTGAATCTAGACTGCTGTGCTGGTCAATCGTCATCGGCCTCATGGACGGCGGCCCGGCCACAGTCACGCTGGCGGAAGAAGTATCGCCTCGGTACGAGCCGACATGGGAATCGCTCGATCGGCACCCCATCGCGCCGTGGTGGCGCAGCGCCAAGTTCGGTGTCTACATTCATTGGACGTTGGCATCGGTGCCGTCGTGGGGCAAGCACTCGTCGTTCTACTGGCCCAACCTGCTCAAGAGCCGCCAACTGGAATCCGCCGGGCCGCGGCCAGCCGGCAACGACATCGCCGAGGAATACGTGGGCCTGTGGGACTTTCACCGGCGAACCTATGGCGCGGATTTCCAGTTCCCCGACTTCGCGCCGATGTTCAAGGCCGAGGCGTTCGATCCCGACCGGTGGGCCGATCTCTTCGCACGTTCCGGCGCCAGATATGTCGTCCTTACGGCCAAGCATCATGATGGCTTCTGTCTCTGGCCCAGCGCCGAAGCGACGCGGAGCTGGGGCCGGCCGTGGAACGCGATGGACATCGGGCCCAAGCGAGATCTCGTGGGCAACCTCACCGACGCCGTGCGCCGGCGGAATGAAGATGGGGCTCTACTACTCGTTCTATGAGTGGTTCAACCCCATCTGGCTGAAAGACCGGCCGCGCTTCGTCAATGAGCATATGCAGCCACAACTTCGGGGCATGATCGCTCGCTACAAGCCGGATGTGCTCTGGGCCGACGGCGAATGGGATGGGCCGGAAAGCCTGTGGAAGAGCCGGGATTTTCTCGCGTGGCTGTTCAACGATTCGCCCGTCCCGCAGATCGTGATAGATGACCGCTGGGGCCAGGGCTGCCGTCACAGGCATGGCGGCTTCTATACGACCGAGTTCACCGCCGGCATGAGCGACGGACGGCATGCCTGGGAAGAGAACCGCACGCTCACCCGGCCTCGGACGTACGATGCGCAGGACCGGCCGCTCTGGTACGACTGGGTCCACAACCGCGAGCACGCGCTAAGCAACTACTACTCGGCCCGCGAGTTGATCCTGACGCTGGCGGACACTGTCAGCCGCGGCGGCAATCTGCTGCTGAATTGTGGGCCGACCGCGGATGGGAGGATTCCCGTCATCGAGGAAGAGCGGCTGACGGAGATTGGTGACTGGTTGAAGGTGAACGGCGAAGCAATCTACGGCACGCAGCCCTGGCGGCAAGCCTGCCAGTGGGCGCAGGGGAGAGGCCGCAAATTCAGTACAACCAGGAGTGGCGCGTGAACTACGACATCGCCGCGCTGACGGCCCGGTCGGGCGGCGCGGCCGCGGTGGTCGAGGCGTTCTTCACGGCCAAGGATGATACAGTCTATGCGATCCTGCCGTGGTGGCCGGCGGGGCAGGTCACGCTCAAGGACATCCATCCGACGGCGGATGCGAGCGTGACAATGCTCGGATTGCCGAGGAAACTCTCGTGGAAGATGGTCGGGACCGGCATTGTTGTCGAAGGGCCGACGTTGTCGCCGAACCGGCTGCCCTGTGCCCATGCGTTCGTCATCAGGATCTCGAAGGTGAACTAACATGAAACACGCACGCACCGCTCTCTGCATTTTGCTCGCGCTGGGCACAACCGGGGCCGTCACGCAAGCCGAGGAAGGCAATACCGCCTGGATGACCAAGGCCCGCTACGGCATCTTCCTGCACTATCAATACCGCATCCTCCTTGGCTATTCGGTTGCCACCAAGCCACAGTTTCCCACTCCCTCGCAGATGACGGCGCAGCAGTGGAACCAGTTTGTCAACGGCTTCGACGTCAACGGATTCGCCCGGCAACTGGCCGACGCGAAAGTGGGCTGGGTGGTCTTCTGCCTCGACGACCACTATTTCGCCTGGCCCTGCGCACCGAACAAGGCGTTCAGTGATTACACCGGCTACGCCCCGGGCGAGAAGTGCTCGCGCCGGGACCTGATCCTGGATCTGGCCAATGCGCTCAACGCCAAGGGCGTCAAACTCATCTGCTACTTCGCCGGGCTGAACGGCTACATGAGAGAATCCAAGGTGTCCGAGGGCTTGAGGGATGGCGGCCGCGGCGGCTTGAACGAGAAAGCGCCGGCAGCGCCGAATGCCGCAAGCGGCGTCTGACCGTGCTCAAGGAGTACGCGGATCGCTATGGCGACAGGATCGCCGGATGGTGGTTCGACGGCATGGAACCCAATACGTATACGGACGCGCCGGACGACTGGCAGACCATCAGCACAATCGTCCGCTCCGCCAATCCGCGAGCCGTCATCGCGTTCAGCTACGGCCACAACGAGCAAGCGTGCGTCTGCAAAGGCGTTGATGACTACACCGGCGGCGATACCTGGAGCAAGCAGGATCTGAAGCGCCTGACGCCCCAACTTCGGCCGGCGCAGGGCAGGATCCTCTGGCACGGAAAGATTTACTGCGGAAATGTCTACCACGGGATGGGCGATGCCAATCAGTTCACGGACCAGGAGCTGATCGACTGGATCAAGACCTGCAACAGCCAGGGCGGCGTGTGTACCCTGGACTGGCCCTTCGATCCCAGGACAGGACTGCTCAAGGATTTCGGCCTGGCCCAGTTGAAACGAATCGCAGACGCCGTGAGGAAGGATTAGCACCATGTGTTTGCCAGCATGCACGATCAAGCTTGCCGATGCGGTCTCCAGGCGGTCGATGCTGAAATCACTGGGCGTGTCGGCCGTGGCGGCGGCTTCCTGCTCGGCAGCCAAGGCGGACGAGTTGCCCCAGCGCTATTCGTTCCAGCGCGTGGTGGACCTCACCCACACGCTCAGCCCGCAATTCCCCATGGGCTGGGACAAGCCCTTCGCGATGGAGCAGGTCAACAAGCTGGGGAAGGACACGTGGAACGTCTACCGCTGGCATTTGATCGAGCACATCGGCACGCACCTCGACGCGCCGCTGCACTGCACGGACCTCGAAAGCGCCGATCGAATCCCGGCCGAGCAGTTGGTTGGACCGCTGGCCGTCGTGGATATCCGCGACCGCGCCGCCGCCAATCCCGATGCCCAGTTGACGGTTGATGACCTCAAGGCTTGGGAGAGAAAGCACGGTCCCATCGCCAGTGGTTCGGTGGTGGCCCTCTTCAGCGGATGGGATGCCCGCGTGGGCGACGCTCGCAAGTTCTTCGGCCAGGATGACCGTGGCGGATACCATCACCCCGGTTTTCATCTTGAGGCAGTCCAGTTCCTTCAGCAGGAGCGACATGTCCGGGGAATCGCTACCGACACGTTGAACCTCGACGCGGCAGCCGCAGGCGACTTCCCGGTCCACCATTACTGGCTCGGCCACCACAAATGGGGGCTGGAGAATCTCGCCAATCTCGGCCAGCTTCCGCCCAAGGGCGCGATCATCGTAGTCGGCAGCCCCAAGATCGCCGGCTGCACGGGCGGGCCCAGCCGCGTCCTGGCGCTGTTGTGATAGACTGAAGCTCGGTTTGCCAACAGGAGTTCCCATGCGACTTTCGTTCTTCGCTGCGTTTGTGGGGTTAGCAGTGAATCTGGCATCAGCTCAGCCGCTGCCCCCATGGCAGATTACCGGCGATGCAGCGCCCGATCCGACACGCAAGTCGCCGGACGACACTTCGGCGGCGCTGAAGGTGGCCGCCGGCGCCAAGGCCATCGTCAAGCTGCGCGACGCCGACGGCTCGGGCGCCGTGTCGATGTGGGTCTACGACGACCTGACCAAGCCCACCGATCCCAAGGCCCGCCGAACCGGGCCGCGCTGGGGACTGTTGACCAGCAGTGGCCGGGTGCTGGTGATCGGGCCGATCTACGCGCCCTACCTGGGCGGCGCCACAACCTACGCCACATCCGATTCCGATCAGAAGTCGTGGTTCGACGTGCAATATTCGGCCCTAGATCGGCAAGAGGGCTGGCATAAGTGGGCGTTCGCCTTCGACGCCGACAAGGGCCTCTCGATCGCGCTCGATGATAAGAAGAAGGCTCGCTTCGACTGGAACAAGACGAAGATTGACGGATTCTGCGGCCTGGCGATCTTCGGTGACGGCGGCAAGGGCAACGAACAGACGATCTGGATCGGCAAGATCGCCTACGAACTCGGCGGGCCGGTGAAGGCCAAGCCGGCTCCACCCCCACCGCCGCCCGACGTTGTGCCCGCGACCGACCCCCAGCCCCAGAAGCAGGTGAAACTGGTCGACGCCGTGCGCGGGAAACATCCGCGACTGCTGTTCACGGCCGATGAACCGCAGCGGATCAGGAAGCTGGCGCAAGGCGATGGCAAGCAGTTCTTCGATCAGCTCATGAGGTATCTGCCGGCCAGCAAGCCGCCGGCCGAAACGAAATTCCTCACCGACGCCACCGATGCCCAGCGACAAGGCATGTGGCGATTGCCGACGGTAGCGCTGCACTACGCCATCACAGGCGAGCGCAAGAGCCTTGATTCGGCCCAGGGGTTCCTCAAGCGATTCCTAGAATTGCCCCACTGGGAAGAAGGCGAGGAACAGGACAGCGGCATGGGGGCGGCCAACATCATGGTCGGAGCGGCCATCGCCTATGACTGCCTCTACGACCAGCTCGATCCCGCCCTCCGCGATGCCTTTCGCAAGAAGCTCCTGGAGCAGGCCCGGCGCATGTACTACCGCGGCCATCTGATGAAGGCGGCCGGCACGCACTATTGGCAGAACGACCCGCAGAACAACCATCGCTGGCATCGCGACGCGGGGTTGGCGCTGTGCATGCTCGCGGTGGCCGAGGAAGGCTTGGCCGACCAGTGGATGCTCGAGCAGACGCTGAAGGAGCTTCAGTTCCTGCATGCCTGGCTGCCGCCGGATGGGTCGAGCCACGAATCGTCATCGTATCTGGTGTTCGGCGCGCCCTACCTGGTGCTGGCGTTTGACGCGGCCGATCGGTGCCTGGGGACCGACCTGCTCGCCCACGATTTCTTCAAGAACACCCCGATGTTCCGCATGCACACGCTCCTGCCGGGGCTGAAGGATGCCTTCCACTACGGCGACAGCGCCGGCACCGGCTTCATCAACAACTACAACTACCGCTGCACCGCCCGACACAAGCTCGGCGATGCGCAGGCCGGTCTGCTGGAATTTGCCCGGGCGGATGCGGATGCGTTCATGTACGGCTGGTTCTCGCTGGTGTGGTTCGATCCATCGCTGAAGGGCGACATCCGGAAGTTGCCGAAGACCGGTTACTACCCGGACCTGGGGATGCTGACGGTCCGCGACGGGTGGGACGCCAAGAACGTCGGCTTCATGTTCAAGTGCGCGCCCTACGGCGGACTGAAGCTGAACGAATATCGCAACTCCAACAATTACGCATATGTCAACGTCGCCCACGATGATCCCGATGCCAACATGTTCATCCTGTATGCCGATGGCGCGCTGCTGGCCGACGATGACCGTTATTCGACGCACAAGGTGACCAGCTCGCACAATACGCTTCTGGTCAATGGCGAGGGCCAGAAAGGCGAAGGCCAGGGATGGACCCAGCCGCTGAAGGGCAAGGACCAGGACATGACCAGGCTCGCCCGGATCGCCGCCTTCAAGGATGCCGGCAACGTGGTCATGATCGAAGGCGAGGCGGGCGGGGCATATCCCGACCTGCGGCGATTCCGCCGCACGGCCATCTGGGTCAATGGCAAGTACATCCTGCTGCTGGACGACAT
Organism: uncultured Phycisphaerales bacterium; assembly: GCA_963836515.1. GTDB lineage: Bacteria > Planctomycetota > Phycisphaerae > Tepidisphaerales > Tepidisphaeraceae > CAWIJX01. The sequence continues at coordinate 294,201 of CAWIJX010000003.1, read as the reverse complement.
CCGCGCCGGCAAGGAAAGCCGCTTCGCGTGGCTCGTGCAGGGCAGGGGCGTGGAGCAGGTCAAGCCGCTGCAATATCGGCTGAAGAACGCGCCGGCCGGTTGCGACCTCATCTTCGCCAGCGATCGGGCAACAGAATGCCAGGCTCGGCGAATCGACGGCCGACAACCACGGCAAATCGATGGGGCTGCGTCAGCTTCAGCTTTCGACGAGCGCGCCGACCTGGCGGCTGGCGAGCGTCCTGGATGCGTGGAACCGTGAGATCGTCGTGACGGCACAATGGCTGAGCGAAAACGAAGCGATGGTCAATGTCAAAGGCAACGGCTTCAGCGAGGATTGGTCGTGGAAGTGCGCTGCGGGCGACGCGGCATCGACCGTCGGCGGGCCGGGGTTACCGTGAACGGATGCTCCGACGAACCTGGGTTCGGTGCCATGCTCACGCCCGGCGGCCCGGCAACAAATCCGTTTTCGACCGCGCAACCTGCGATTCCAGCTCGGGAATGCGGGTGTTTTTTGCGGAATCCGATTTTTTGCCGCACCGTCACGCCCGGCGCTGGTGATGTTCCTTTGCTGCGAGAGCCTGCTCGCCGGGCGTGGGCATGCTGCTCGTGCGCCGATCCACGAGCATGCCCACGCCGGTCGATCCATCTCGCTCAGCAAGTAACATCTCTCGCGGCCGGCGTGAGCATGGCATTCAACTGAACCACTTGCCGAATCGCCCGGCTATCGGTACACAGAGAGCATGACCTCCTTCATCGCCGGAATTGCGCTTCTCGTGACCCTCGGAATATCCGCGGCAATGGCCGCGGATTCGCCGCCCTCCGCGACCGCTCCCAGCGCGCGGTTCCTCATGATCACCGACCTGGAAGGCTGTGCCGGCGTCAACCACTGGATTCAGACGCGCGAACCGGGTCCGGCGCAAGACCAGGCCAGGGAATTGCTCACGGATGAAGTCAACGCGACGGTCAGCGGCATTTTCGACGCCGAGCCCACTGCCATAATCGACGTCTGGGACGGCCACGGCCCCGGCGGCCTTGTGAAGGACAAGGTGCATCCCAAGGCGCGCTATCTCAGGGAGGAAAGGCCGCGCAAGACCCTCACGCCCGGCAGCTACACAGCGATCTTCTTCGTCGGCCAGCATGCCATGGCGGGGACGGCGCTGGCGCCGCTCGCCCACACGTATTCATCCCGCAAAATCGCTTACTACCGGCTCAACGGATACTTCGTCGGCGAGTTCGGCGCGCTCACTCTGCTGGCCGGCAGCCGCGGAATCCCCGTCATCTTCATCTCCGGCGACAACAAGACGGTCCTCGAGGCCCGCTCGTGGGTGCCTCAGATCACGGGCGTGGCCGTGAAACAAGGCCAAGGCGTGGAGGCGGCCAAGCATCTCTCGCATGACGAGGCGTGCCGCCAGCTTCGCCAGCGGGCCGCGGAGGCCTGCCGGAATCGCGCGGCCATCCAACCCGTGAGCCTGCCACCCCCCTACCGTCTCGAAATCCGCTACTACGATCCCATCCCCGCCGGCGCCGAGCAGCCCGGCCGAAAACAGATCGATTCCAGGACCGTCGAGCTTGAAGCGACCGACCTGGCCGAGTTGCCAATCTGATCGTTGCAGCGAATTCTCACCACGAAGGCGCGAAGACACGAAGCGGAATTTGCTCTTCTTCGCGCCTCCGTGCCTTTGTGGTCAATCATTTCGGCTGCGTTGATGGCGTCGTGGCTGGCCCATGGATCTCTGCCTCGATATTCACAAACCGATTCGCCTCGCTGGTGAAATCGCGCGGGCCGTCGATCACGAGAATGCCGACCCCGCCGCGCTTCGGATCGCTGTAACCCAGCGTGTTCTCCCGAAAAACCAGGCCGTGGTGGACACCGAGGATCGTGATGCTCGCCGGCCGATCGCCATCGCCCAATGCAGCGCCGTTGTCCAGCACCGTATTCCTTTCAAAGACATTCCGGTGCGCGCCCTTCTCTTCGCCGCCGTCATCGCGAAAGAGAACGCCGGCGCCACTGTTGCCGGTGATCCGGTTCTCGCGAAAAAGGTCGTCCGTGTCCCGGCAACCTATCGAAATGCCCGGCCCGCGGTTGCTGAGTAGCTCGTTCTTCTCGAAGAGCACGTGCTTGACGCTCTCGCAGACGAACAGCCCCGGCCCGCCGTTATTCGCCGAGCGGTTGCGGCGGACGATGCAGTGGTGCGAGTCGCTTCCCGGGTGCAGCCCGAAGACCAAACACTTCTCGACCAGGCAGTCTTCGACCGTCACGTTGGTCGAGGCCCATTGGAAACTGATGCCGTCGCCCCGGTAGTTGCGCACCGTGCAGCTGCGGATCGTCACGCCTTCGCAGGCGTAAAGGTAGATGCCCGCGCCGCGGCAGCCGTCGATGCTCTCGGCCTTCTCGCTGTTGCCTTCGATGGTGAGGCCTTCCACGAGTGCATCCTTGATATTCCAGCCCGCAACGACCGGGAACGCCCGCACCACGGTCGCCTTTCGCGCCACCGTATAGTCATGCACGAGCGGCACGGACAGCCGGAATGCCTTCGGCCCAATCTCCTCCGTCAGTGTGGCCGTCGTCACGGAAAAAGCGGCCGGCGAACGCTCATCCCGGATTGCCACGCCATCGCCCACGCGACATGCGGTTGCATCGTCCAGCACGATCTCCCGCGTGCCCGCCCCCGCATCTTTGGCGAGCCGCGATGTCGCTCCTTCAGAGCTTGCCAGGATGGTTTTACCGGCAACACCAATGACCCGAACGTGACTGCGCAGGAACAGCGGCCCGCGCAACACGCATCGACCCGGCCCGATCTTCACCGTGCCACCGCCGGCAGCAGCCATACGATCGATCGCGTCCTGGAGTTGTCCAGCGCCATCGGCCGGGTCAACGCGAACCTCGCGCATGGCCGGTTGTGTCGCCGGCGATTCGCAGAGCGCGTGCAAAGCACACAGGAGTATCGCCACCAAGCCGAAAGCGAATCGCGAGATGTGTGTGTTCGGAGCCATGGTTCGTGCCGCCGGTGCCCTCACCGGTGGTTGCTTCTGTGGCCCGCTCAATTCCGCCAGTGAGGGCACTGGCGGCACTGTCTACTGTCGCCGAATGTACACCCCCGCCGCGCCGGTGGTCGATGTGCCGAACGCCGCCAGATCGGCCTTGCCGTCGCCGGTGAAGTCGGCCAGACCAAGCTTCGTGTCGTGGTGCAGTGAGAAGTCCAACGGCACAACGACCTTCCGCTTCAGGTCCAACCCGAGGCCCGCTTCGCCGAGCAGGATGATGGCCTCGCGGCTCTGGCCGCCGGCGAGAACCACATCGGCCACCCCATCGCCGTTGAAGTCGCCGACGGTCGGGCCATCGCGCAGCAGCCCGCGTTCCAGCGGCAAATCCATCACGGCGCTCGGCTCAACCGTGAAGGGCTTCGCAGCATCTCCCGTGTTATAGAACACGCCAAGCCGCGCCACCTTCTCTCCATCGGGCGATTGCGAAAGCAGCAGCACATCCGGCCGCTTGTCGCCGTTGAAATCGCCGACGGCCATGTAGGTCCATCCCGTCCCCGGCCGGCGCAGTTGCAGGCTCGGCGCATCAGGGAGAGCGCCGTCGGGACGTCGGAGGAAAATGTCACCATTGGACAGCAGGACGTCCGGCCGGCCGTCGCCATTCACATCCACACATTCCATGTCGAAGTACAGGCTACCGGTCGTGTACTGGCGCCCAGGGCGGAACTGGCCATCGGGCGCTTGCGTGAGAACCTGGAAATTGTTGATGAATCGCCCGCCGAGGATGCAGTCGATCCGCCCGCGGCCGGTGAAGTCGCCGCAGGCGATGTTGGCCACCCGCGTCGTCTGAATCGTCTGGGCGCGGTATTCGAGCTTGCCCTGCTGCGAGACCAGCAACACGGCGGTCGACTCGCTCGTCGCCAGGAAATCGGCGATGCCATCGCCATTGAGATCGCACAAGCGCAGCTTGAAGCCACTCTCAAGCTGTGGCAGATCGATGACAACATCCGGCTTCTCATCGAACCGGCCGCCCTTGTTCAAGTAGAATCTTCATCGCCATGCCCTTGGGGCTGGTGACGAGCAGCGCCACATCCGGCCGGCCATCGTGGTCGATATCTCCAAACGCCGCCGCCTGGATCGGCTCGAGCCAGCCGGCGACGAGATAGTCGCGCCGCTCAAAGCCGTAGAGCGGATCGGGCTTCTCGGGCTTCGTCCTGCCCCACCCGGTGGCCTGGCCCACCTCGATGCCTTTGAGATAAGGCGTCGGATCGCCGATCGGACCGTGTCCCGGCAGAATGCCGTCGGGCTTCAGCGCGTCGAGCTTCCGCAGGCTCGCCAGCGCATCGGTCGCGCTGAAGTTGATGCTCCCCGAATACCCCAGCACGCCGCCGGGCATGATCAGATCGCCGATGGAAATCCATCGCTTGCCATCCTTCTCGAACGCCCAGCCCATCGAGCCATAGGTGTGCCCCGGCAGGCGAATCGCGCGGACTTTCAGTCCGGCCAGATCCAGTTCCTGGTCCTGACTCACAACGATGTCGATCGGCTGAGGTGGATGAAAGCCATAGCCGGTGCCGGTGGGAATGTGATGCTGGAGCGTGTAGGCAGCCTCAGCACCGGCGACAACCTGCGCCCCGTGATGCAGCGCCACAGGTAAGCTCCGGGAGCATGGTCACCATGCTCGTGGGTCAGCGGCACATAGCGGATCTGATACGGATCGAGTCCCGCGCCACGATCCGCGCCCAGTATTGCGCGAACGACAGGCCGGCGTTGGGGTCGACGAGGATGAGGCCCTGCGGCGCCTGGATCACATATTGCCCGCCGAGATCGCTGTGGGTGCTGCCGCCGCCCGAGGTCCAGATACCGGGGGCGATCTCGCGCACCTTGGCATTCTTCGGCGCGGGCAGACTTTTGACCAGCGCCTTCAGATCGCGCTCCCACAGCAGCTTCCCTGCCGCATCGAGCATGCGCACGATGCTCTGCTCGCAGACGAGCCGCCGGCCATCCGCCAGCGGGCGCACGAGACCCGGCGGCGCTGCGGGATCAGCCTGAACCTGCCCCGTCGCGACATCCAGCACATATCGCGTGCGCGCATCCTCATCGGTTGGCAACACGCCGCGCCCCGCCAACCCCCTGCAGGGCCATAATCGCGGCGTAACTTCCAGCCTCGTCCCGTCCGCGGAAAACGCCAGATCGCACCAGAACGGCGAGCGGAATATCGCAGGCTCCCATCGCTTCACCAGCTTGCCCTGCCGATCGTAGACGCTGACCGCCGGACGCGCGGGCATGAACCGAACGCCGTAGCTCTCTTCGCGGCGGATTCCCTGGGCGGCGAATCGGCGTTCCCACCCCTGGTAATCCGCCACCGCGATACGCCGGCCCTGCGCGTCGATGGCCACTGCCAGCGGCGCGTAGACTTTCACGTCATGATACTCCGGCGCGGGCGGGCCGTAGACTCCCTTCTCCATCGCCGGCGCTGGATCGACATCGGTATTGACCGGCCGGGCCCACAGCGGGACGTTCGAGCCTGGCTGAAGAACATAGAGATTCCCCGGTGGTTTCCGCTGCTCGGCCGACGGCTCCGGCGCTGGCGCGGCACAGCCCATGATGACGATTCCGCTCGAACTCACCGCCGCCGCCGTGGTCATTGAGGATGGCCCGCCCCAGCGAAGCGGCTTGGGGTCGAACGGATTCCATGTCACCTGCCCCCCGCCGACGATGATCGCGCGCTCACCATCGGAGAAGAGGAACACGCCCAGGTGATTGGAATGCTCGCCGTAATGGAAGAACCACTCGCTGCTGCGCGAGAGATCTTCAATCGTCCGCGGCGCCAAACCATCAAGGGCAAATCGCCAGATCACCGGCCGATCGCCAGCGGTTCCCCTTGGCGTGCCGTACAGCGCCAGCACGGCGCGTCCTCCCTCGGCCAGCACCACCTGCTCCGGCCCGCGCACGCGGGCCGTGAACTGGCCCAGCAGCTTTCCCTGCCCGTCGAACAGAAACACATTCGGATCGCCCGGCAGCGCCGTCGCCCCCACCGCAATTCGGCCGCCATCGGAACTCACATCCACACACGCGATCGCCTGCCACGGCACGAGCCCCGGTCCGCGCGCATCCCAGCGGGGCGCAGCCTGCTGCGATGCTGCCGACGATCCACCTTCGGCCGCGTGTACGATGCTTGCGAGCAGAAGCGAGAGCAGCGCGCTGCCCAGCACCAAACCTGTCGCAGCATAGGAATATCTCATCTGCCGAAGGAGATACCACGCTGCCAGTACCGCGTGGCCAGGGGGCATCTATCACGAAGCAGCCATTGTGGCTGCCGGCCCGACGGCACAAAGTCCGGTCTCCTGGCCGGGCAATACCCCCCGTCGGACCCTGAACTGAGCCACTTGATCGGCCATCAAGGGCTTGCTGAACAGATATCCCTGCCCGAACTCGCACTCCAGCGACTGGAGCATCAGCGCCTGCTGCGGCGTTTCGATGCCTTCGGCCACGACGCTGATGTTCAGGTTGCGGGCGAGTTGCGCCACGGCATGGACCAGCGCCGCGAAATCCCGCCCGCGGTCGACGTTGGCGATGAAGGACCGGTCGATCTTCAGCACATCAAGCGGAAACTCGTGCAGGCAGGCCAGCGAGGAATGGCCCGTCCCGAAGTCATCCATGTCCAACCTGACCCCGATGGCCCGGATCGCCCGCAGCATCCGGGTCGCCGCCGCGGCATCGGTCATCACGGCGCTCTCGGTGACCTCCAGATGCAGGCAGTCTGGCATCATGCCGGCTTGTTCCAGAATGCGTTTGATCATTCCGGGCAGGCCCGGCAGCACCAGTTGTTTGCGGGACAGGTTGACGCTGATCTTGCGCGGTGCGGCATCTCCCATGCTCACCCGCCACCGGGCGAACTGCCCGCACGCCTCGCGCAAGACCCACTCGCCGAGGGGAAGGATCAAGCCGGTGTCCTCCGCGATGGGAATGAACTCGCCGGGCGAGATGATGCCACGCACGGGGTGTTGCCACCGGAGGAGGGCCTCGAAGCTCTCGATCTCACCGGTCTGAAGACAGACAATCGGCTGGTACATCAGGAACAACTCGCCAGCCTCGACGGCCTTGCGCAGATCGATCTCCAGGTTCAGGCGGTTCTGGGCCCGCTGGCGCATCGAGACGTCGAACACCACGTATTGGCCCTTGCCGGCCAGCTTGGCCTCGTACATGGCGGTGTCGGCGTCGCGCAGCACGTCGTCGGCGCTGTCGGCGGAGATGTCGCTGGTGACGCCCCCGATGCTGGCCGTGCAGCAAACCTCGTGTTCGCGAAGCTGGAACGAGCCGGAGAATGCCTGCAGCAAACGTTCGGCCACAACCCCGGCGTCGCCGGGGCTTGCGATGCCATCCAGGAGCACCACGAACTCATCGCCCCCGAACCGCGCGGCGAAGCCCTGGCGGCTGACCGAATCGCCGCAACGCAGCGCCTTGCGCAAACGCTGACCAATCGCCTGCAGCAGCAGATCGCCGACGGCGTGGCCCAGGCTGTCGTTGATGGTCTTGAACCGGTCGAGATCCAGGAATAGCACGGCAAAACGGTAGTCCGCGAGCCGCTTGGTGCGCAGGACGGCCTGTTGCAGGCGGTCGCAGAATAGCGAGCGATTGGGCAGGCCGGTGAGCTTGTCGGTTCGGGCGGCCGTGCGGAGTTCTTCCTCCATCTGCTTGCGCTCCGTGATGTCGCAGATGATGCCGTTCAGTGTTAACGGCCGACCCGCTTCGTCACGGGCAAGTCGGCCGCGGGCGCTGACATGGTGGATGCTCCCGTCCGGCCAGACGGCGCGATATTCCGGGTCGTACGGCAGGTCATGCGAAACAGTCCGGGCCAGGGCCGCCGTAAGCTTTTCCCGGTTGTCCGGGTGTACCGAGGCCAGGAACTCAGCGGCCGTGCCGCCGAACGTCGCCGGGTCCAGCCCCAGCAGATGGCACACCTGATCGTCAAAAGTGCGTTTGTCGGCGGCGACATCCCATTGCCACGCGCCCATATGCGCTGACCTCAGCGCCAAATCGAGTTTCTCCTCGCTCTTCCGCAGTTGCTCGCGCTGACGATATTCTTCAGTAACATCGCGGAAGACGAGTACGGCCCCGATGGCGACTCCCGCGGCGTCGTGGATGGGCGCGCAACTGTCGGCGATCTGGCGCTCCGTGCCGTCGTGCGCGATGAGCGCGGTATGGTTGGCCAGACCGATAATGCGGTCTTCGCGCACGGAGCGGCCGACCGGGATCTCGGCCTCCTGCCCGGTCTCGGCGTGGACAATGCGGAAGACCTCGGCAATGGGCCGGCCGCGGGCCTCGTCCGAACTCCACCCGGTGAGCGTCTCGGCCACGGCGTTGAGGTTCGTGACCTGGCCGGCGGCGTCCGTGGCGATCACGCCGTCGCCTATCGAGCGCAGCGTGGCCGACAGGTGCTCCTTGCTCTCGCGGAGCGCTCTTCGTCCGCTCGATCACCAGTTGCTCCAGCCTTTCGCGCGGCGCAGAACCACGTTGATCACCATGGCAATCGCCGTGGTAAGCACCATCCCCGTCAGGGCGGCCAGCCAGCCCTCCCTCAACGGGTACAGGCTTATGAACTCCGGGCCCGCGTAGGCTGTCACGGCGAAGACTCTGCCGAACGTAAAGACGGGGCGCGTCACGGAAAGCCGCGTCTTCGGGGGGGCGTCGGCGCCCCAGGAGGCGGCGAGCGACTCGGGCGCTGCGTCCTGGCGCAGAAGGGAGAGATGCATGGGCATCGAGTTGTCCGAAGCCGCGCTCCTCAGCAGCGTTCCCATTCGCAGCACCGCCACGGCGAAGCCGCGCGGGCGATTGGGATCGGCGCTGCCGAAGACGGCTCGACAGACCACCATTGCTTTCTGAGTGCCCATCTCATGCACCATGGCGACAGGGTCGGTGCCGGTGGGCAGGCCGGTGCGCGCCGCTGTCTCCATCGCCGCGCGGCGAGCCGGTTCCGAGCCGACGTCGTAGCCCAAGGCGCGCTTGTTGGCGGCCAGAGGCGCCGCGAGGAAGATCGGATAGTACACCGCGCGTCCAGAGGCCGGAATCCGGTTCCCTTGCGCGTCCTTCTGCCAGATCTCAAAGCCCGTCAGACCCGCGGCACGGGCCTGCTCTTCGAAGCGGGCCTTGTCGGCAGCGGGGACGGCCGGAATCCATGCCCATGCCTGGACCGTCGGATTCTTCGTCAGACATGGAACGAACGTCCAGAACTCGTCTGGGATCACCACGTCGCCGTGCTCGCAGAAGCGAGCCAAAGCCTCCAGTTCGGTGTCGCGGACTTCGTGCAGTGTGTCGGCGATCGCCGCTGTCCGGCTTGCCCCCAGTTGCGCAAAGGCCTTGTCGCAATCATGGGTCTCGCCATCGTGGGCCATCCACGCGGCGAACAGGGTCAGGGCCCCTCCAACCGCGACAGCCAGAGTCGGTTCGAGATGCCGCATCCAGTGCGGCGCCGCACCGGCGAGGCGGGATCGCCTCGCCAACAGCGCCGAGCCCGTCAACAGAATCGCGGCCAGCGCCAGCGCGAGCAGCGCCGGCGGCAGCGCGGCGCGAGCGAGCATCCACTTCCAGTCGCGAGCGTCGATGTCCATGCCCAACACCGCGAGAATTCGGCCATCGCCCCGATACGCGCCGGAACAGACGATCAAGTCGTCCACGGCCTCGACATAGGTGGTCTTGTGGTCCAGTTGTCCGGTGGAAAAGTTCTCAATTTCATATTCCACCCAGCCGTGGCCTTTGGACCGGGCGACTTCCTGAATTTCCCGGCGGTAATACTTGCCGCCGGCCCAGTCCTTCCTGTCAATCCAGTTCTGCCCGATGCGTTCCGGGTTGACCGGATGGGCCAGATAGGTCATGTTGCGGTCGAAGACGAAGGCGTAGAGATCGCTCTTGTGAAATTGTCCCTGCGGATTGTTGATTTCCTTCAGGAGCTGTTCCCGGCCGTTCTTCCGGTAGAAATCCACGGCCCTGAGCGCCATCGCATGGGCTTCATCCGCGGTCGCCATGCCGTCTATGACCGTTTGCGGATCAAAGATCGGGACCAGCGCCGAGACCCACTTGCCCCAGCGGTCGGTGTATGGCCCTGCGACGGTCCTGGTCCGCGTGGCGAAGACGCGGCGGCATCCCTCCGGCGCCTCGTCATAGACCTGCCCGGGCGGGGAGTAGTCCTTGGAGCTGGCCGGCTCGCTGTCCACGAAGAAGAAGACGACGCCATCGGCCTTGCGGCCCATGAGATAGACAAACCGGCATTGTGGGTTGGCCAAACGGAATGCGGCGAGCTGCCCCTTGAGCCGCTGGTACTCGGGCTTGTCCAGGTCGGCCGCCGTGCCCGAGAGCGCCCGGATGCACTCGAGATTCAACTCCGCCGCGAGTCGCGCCTGCTGGAGCAGGTCGGCGCACATCTCGCGGTCGGCCCGCGCAGGCCGTCCACCACGCCGACAGCGCCCCGGCGACCAGAATGGCCAACAGCAGCGCCGCTGACGTCTTCGTGAGCCAGAGTGGTTTCAGTTTCCAGGGAGCCATTTCAAATCCCGTCGCAATGCCGTGCCGAACGGCCGGCGCTGCCGCTGCGTATCGTCTCGCTTCGTGGCCCCGTCGCACCGGAACCTGGCCGATCGCTCTGGGCTCCAGCGGAATCACACGCTCCGCGCTCGTCCTGGCGGGGCCGTGCCGGCCACGCCAGCAACCATGACGGTCACTACAAATGCTACAGGTCGCATCGGCATATCCGCATCGCTCCTTGATGTCATGCCGATCCGGGAGGACAAACCCCCTGTCCATGCACTCCGCCGCCCCGCCACTATCGAGACATGCGCATTTACGGGACGAACCTGTGGTTCCCTGCACACGAAACGATCCCCCCTTCCGGCGGTAATATAGCTGTGGGCCCAGTCCATGAATCCCAGCGCGGGGCATCGGCTGTGGACGCGATGTCTGCGAATACGAACACGATCAGTGCCAAGGAATGTCTCATCGCCCGTCTCCTGGCTTGGCTGGCAATTCCAACGCCTCGATCCCCTTCTCGAACCACTCCGCATCCGGAGCCTGATGCCCCATCCCGGGAACTTCAATGTAGCGCACGTGCTGGAATCCGTCCTTCTTGAACGCCTCGGAATTCACCTTCGTCTGCTCGCGGTTGGGATCGCTCTGCCCCGTGAGCAGCACAAGCCGGCTTCTCTTCTTCGCCCATTCCATCAGGTGCGCGGGCGGCAGCGTGAAGGTCTGTCGAAACACGCGCCCGGCCTGCTCAACCGAGGGCAACGTGCGGTAGAAGTTGCAGCCGATCATCGGATATGCGCCGCAGAACAGGTCCGGGTAGCACACGCCCGCCATCGAGGCGATACGACCGCCGCCGGAAACGCCGCCGATGTACACGCGATCCTCGTCAACCTTGTACCGCTTGCGCATGTTGACGGCCGCATTGATCGCCAGTCCCACGCGGCACCACACCGCGCGCTCGTTGCCCGCCCGGTTGGGCGCAACCCAGATGAGCTTGTGCTTCTCCAGGACGCCCCGCCACGCTGGCGGCACGCTGCCCGATGCGCCGGGACTGACATATACGAAGAGCCCCCAACCCACATCGCCGTGGTACGACTCCGGCACGCACACCTCGAATGACTCCTTGGCCAGGTCGTAGTCGCGCTCCTGGCCGCTCTTCTCGATGCTCCGCGCGGTCCACCCCAGCCGCCGGCCCATCGCTTCGATGTCACTGGCGGCCGCGCGTTCGGTGAACACGACGGCATACGCACCCGTCCGTGAATCACGGGTCGTCGCATTGGCCGCGCGTGACTCGCACGCCGCGATCGCCCCTATCAGAATCGTCATCGCCAGAATGCTGTCGAGAATGCGGCCCATCGCGTGCTTCTCCGCCGAAGTTGATACCACAGCAGCAGGCAAGCGTGGTTGGGTGGCATGCTCACGCCGGCCGCGAGAGATCCTCATTTGCCGGAGAAACTGCATTCGGCCGGCGTGGGCATGCGCGTTGGACGCGCAACGCACGCCCCGCATGCCCACGCCCGGCGAGCAGGCTTCCGCGGCAAAACAGCGTTGACAGCGCCGGGCGTGAGCATGCCACCCATTCTTGAGTATGATGCGAAGCATGACAGCAAGAGGAGCCATCGTCGGAGTAATTGCGCTATCGACGCTGATGGGAACGATCGCCCATTCGAAGGTCGTCCACGTCTCGCCACGCCCATTGCCAGGCATCGCCGCGGAAGATCAAACCCGAACCATCTCCGACGCCGCACGCGGCCGGGTGGCCGGCGATCGCGTCATCATCCACAGCGGCACCTATCGCGAAGCCATCGTTGTGGAAGCCAGCGGGACGGCCGAGCAGCCAATCACCTTCGAGGCGGCGCCGGCCGAGCATGTGGTGGTGACCGGGGCCGATCTGCTGACCGACTGGAAGCGCGAAGACCCGACGCAGCAGATCTGCAGCACGCCCTGGCCGCACCGGTTCATCACATGGAATCCCACCAACACTCATCCCGCCGATGACTACCACCTGCTGATCGGGCGATGCGAGCAGGTGTTCGCCGGGCACTATCTACTTCGTCAGGTGCTCGGGCGCGACAAGCTCGGCCGGGGCACGTTCTTCGCCGACCTGGAAGGCAAGCGGCTATACGTGTGGACCGCCAACAACGCCGACCTGAGCAAACACGCTCCGCCCATCGAAGCTTCCGTGCGCCAGACCATCTGGCAAAACAGGGGCTCGCACATTCAACTGCGCGGCCTGCGTTTCCGTTACGCCGCCAGCATGGCGCAACACGGCGCCGTGCAGATCAGCGGCGCGAACAACGTCCTTTCCGACTGCGTCATCGAATATGCCAATGGCGGCGGTCTGTCGCTGGACCAAGCCACCAGCGCGACCATCCGCCGCTGCACCATCCAATACAACGGGCAGATAGGTCTTGGCGCGAGCGGCGCACAACCTGCTGATCGACCACTGCACGATCCGCGGCAACAACACCAAAGGCTGGGACCGCGGCTGGGAGGCCGGCGCCCTGAAGATCTGTCTCAGCCGCGGCGTGGTCATCGACCACAGCCGGTCCGTCGAAAACCGCGGCAACGGCATCTGGTTCGACATCGGCAATGAGAACGCCACCGTCCGCAATTGCCTCATCGCCGACAACGAAGAGGCGGGGATCTTCTACGAGATCAGCTTCGGCCTGCACGCGCACGACAACGTGATCATCGGCAACGGATTCGATGCAGGCGGCGGCGCGTGGGCGCATCCTCGGGAATTGCGCTGTCCAGCTCGCCCAACTGCCGCATCGAGCGTAATCTGCTCGTCGGCAACAAGGAAGGCTTCAACTATCGCGAGCAGACTCGCTCCACGCCGCTTATCGACGGCCAGCGCGGCGCGGCAGTGGCGGTTTGGAATCACGACCAGATCGTGCGCAACAACGTGCTGGCCTATAACCGCGACGCCCAGTGCTGGGGATGGTTCGATGTGCGTGATGGGCGGCATTGGCCGGCGGGCATGAAGCCGGCCACGCGCGAGAAGCCCGCCCAGCCGGCACAGGACATGGCTCGCGACTATGCGGCCAAGGATCGCCACGACCAGCCGGCGAGCCTGACGCTGGAGAAGCTGGCGCTGAACCACGGCGAAAACGTCTACTATGCGGCCGCCGCACAGGGGCTGTTCAACTGGGGAACAACGTGGGCAATCCATCGGCAGTACGAGACGCTGGACCAGGTGCAGCGTGAATTGAAGCTGGAGCAGGGCAGCGTGCTGGCCGACCCTGGTTTTGCGGACCTGGCCACGCGGGACTTGCGCGTACACGCCGACAGCCCGGCGATTCGCATGAAAGCTTATCCGCAGGGCGAGGTGCCGGACGTGAGGCTCGGGATCATCGGCGGGAAATGAACACGCCGATGGTTTCGTGGATGTCAATTCAGAGGAGCGGTTTCATGCATTGTCACCGTTTTGCGATGTCGTTCGTACTGCTCGCGGCCACGGTGGCGCTCGGCGCAGAAGACAACACCTTCTACGTCGGCTGGCGTGGCGATGGCTTGGGGCATTTCCCCGCCGCCCAGCCGCCGCTCACCTGGTCCAAGAACGCCAAGGGCGAGACCAAGGGCATCGCCTGGCAGGTGCGGATGCCCTGCTACAGTTTCGGCTCGCTGATCGTGGTTGGCGAGAAGCTCTTCATCCGGAGCGAGCCATATGACCCGCTCTGCATGGACAAGAAGACCGGCAAGGTGCTGTGGGTGCGCGCCCACGGGCCGCACGAGGTGATTTCCGAGGAGGATCGCAAGGGCCCACTGTGGCCCGACGTGCAGGCGGCGGCCAAGGAACTCGATCGCGTGAACGCTGCGATCTACGCGGCGCCCGCCGATCCCAAGGAACTGCTCCTGCGCAAGCTGGCCGTCGAAAAGCAGCTCAACGATCTGGCCGCCAAGATCGGCCGGCAATACAAGGTCCCGCCCGAACTGTGGCGCGGCAAGTGGTCCGGGTACACCGGGTCCACGCCGTGCAGCGATGGCAAGAACATCTATTTCGTCTCCTGCATGGGCGTTGTCGGCTGCTACGACCTGGACGGCAACCGCAAGTGGATGCGCCTGGAGACGATGACGGCCGCCAACATGGGCGAGCACGGCAACGGCTGCTCGCCGAAGCTCGTGGGCGACCTGTTCATCTACTGCCTCAAGGGCACGGTGAATGCCCTGGATAAGAACACCGGCCAGGTGCGATGGAGCCAGCAATACGATGGCGGCGACCCGGATCCTTCGATCATGTCGTTCTGCTCGGGCGAGATGACATATCTCCTGGCCAAGCAGCATTTCATCCGCCCGGCGGATGGAAGTGACCTCGGCTTTCGCGACGAGCACGCCATGGTGATGTCCGACTTCGCCACGCCGGTCACGCACGAGGATGCCGCGTACTGGCTCGATTCGGCCGGGCGGTTGTTCTGGCTCAAGTGGCAGGTCGGCGGCGCGGGTTCGCTGAAGATCAGCCGCGCGGGGCTGCTGCAATTCCCGATTGAGACAGAGGAGTGGCGATGGAACAACGAGAAGAACTTCTGGGTGGCGTCGCCGCTGTACCTCGATGGCCTGGCGTATTGCCTGAGCAACCAGGGTCGGATGGTGATCGTAGACGTGAGCGCCGGCAAGATCGTCTATGACAAGGTGCTCGACTTGGACGTGGACATCTACAAGTCGGGCAAACACGGCGGCTACATCGTCGGCTCCTGCTCCAGCCCCACGCTGGCCGGCAAGCACTTGTTCGTGATGGACAACCGCGGCAACACGCTGGTGATGGAGCCCGGCCCCCAGCCCAAGGTGGTGGCCCGCAACTCCATCGAGCAGATCGTTCAACCGTGGGACCCCAAGCACTGGGACAACCCCCACCAGGAATGTACGCTGGCCACACCGTTCTTCGATGGCACGCGCATCTATCACCGCGCCGAGCTGTACACCTATTGCATCGGCGAACCGTAAGCGGCAAACGATCCCTCCTTCCGGAGGTAATAAGGCTGTGGGCTTGAGTCTAACTCGATAGCCTCTGATACGAAGGGTTCATATGAAACACCTCATGGAAATGACGCTAGCTCTGGCGAGCATGGCAATCTCATGCATGGCCGCCGTGCCGCCAGTACACTTACTGGCGGTGAATCCCAGCGGCGAGACGCCGCTGCCACTTTCGCCCACCACCCGCCCCCTTCCCCCCGGCGGAAAGCGCATCCTCATCCTCACCGGCATGGAATATCCCGGCCATCCCTGGCGGCAGACCGCGCCATTCCTCAAGGAGGTCATCGAGAAAGACCCGCGCATGCTGGCCGATGTCCAACCCGATCCCAAGTTCCTCGCCTCGCCCGACCTGCACAACTACGACGCCATGGTCCTCAACTACATGAACTGGCAATCGCCCGACCCCGGCGACGCCGCCCGCGAAAACCTCCGCAAGTTCGTCGACAGCGGCAAGGGCCTCGTGCTCGTCCACTTCGCCTGCGGCGCTTTCCAGGGCTGGGGCGAATTCGTCAAAATCGCCGGCCGAGTCTACGACCCCAAGCTCCGCCCCCACGACCCGCGCGGCCCCTTCAGCGTCCACATCACCGACGGCGACCACGCGATTACCAAGGGCATGAAAGACTTCGATACCGACGACGAGCTTTACACGTGCCTGGCCGGCGACACGCCGATGCACATCATCGCCTCGGCCACGTCAAAGGTGGACAAGAAGGATTACCCGATGGTGTTCGTGCTCAACTACGGCAAAGGCCGGGTGTGCCACAACGTCCTCGGTCACGATGTGAAAGCCCTCAAGTTCGACGGCGTGCAGGACCTCTACCGACGCGGCACGGCGTGGGTCGCGGGGCTGGAGCCGAAGTGATGTGAGGACGGGTGCCTCGATGGGAGACTGCGGGTAAGTCTTGTCCGCTGAAGTGGCGTCGCGACCGCCGCAACAGGTCTGTATAATTCAGGGAGCGAGACCGGAGTTCGCCATGGCCCCCACGCAGGAACTTATCGATCAGCTCCGCCGCGACAAGATCGAAGCCGGCGCCGGATGACGCCAGAGCAGAAGCTGCTTGCCGGCGGCGAGTTGTTCGATGCCGTCGTCGAACGCATGATCGCGGGTATCCGCATTCAGTATCCAGGCGCTGATGAGCAAAGAGTCTCGGCCCTATTGCGACAGCGCCTGGAGATCGCCCGCCGGCTGGAGAATCGCAGTTGAGCATCGCCAATGACATCATTCTGACCGTGATCGCCGCCGTCGAGCGGGCCGGCACCCCCTACATGCTCGGCAAGCGGTTCTCCGGGAATATCTACGGAGTCTTCGGATCGACTTGGGATGCCGATCTTATTCTACAGACTGGCGATCACTCGATTTCTGACGTGGTGCGATCACTCGGGTCCGACTTCGAACTCGGCCCCAAGCTCTTGGCCGGCACATGGCGCCACACTCTCACGCATGTTGGATCAATGTTCCAGATCACGCTCTTCGAACTCTCTCCCGACCCTCACGACCAGCGGCGATTTTCCCGCCGGAAACAAGCTGGACTTGCCGGCCACACGATCTTCGTCCCCACTGCCGAGGATGTCATCATCACCAAGCTCCGCTGGTCCAAGGGCGGCAATGGGCGCAAGGATGTCGAGGATGTCGAGAACGTCATCGCCGTGCAGGGCGACGCGTTGGATCTGCCGTACATCCGCCAATGGTGCGATCAGCACGGCACGCGCGAGCTTTTCGAGCAGGTGAAATCGCGGGCGGAAGCATAAGCTCGCGGCTCTTCGCAGCCCTGTACCCCGCTCCCTCCTCCCTGTACCCTATCGTCCCATGCCCAACTTCAGCCCGTGGGACGGCATTATCATCGGCGTTTATCTCGCGGCCGTCATCGCCATCGGTTTCATCGTCAAGCGAAAGTCGGCCGCGGGGCTGGAATCGTATTTTCTCGGCAACCGCCAAATGCCCTGGTGGATGCTGGCGATGTCCGGGTCCAGCTCCTACTTCGACATCACCGGCACGATGTGGATCGTCTCGCTGCTGGTGATGCTCGGCCTGCGCGGCATGTGGATCCAGTTCGTCTGGGGCTTCATCATCGCCGGCTTCAACATGGCCTACATGGGCAAGTGGATCCGGCGCAGTGGCGTGCTCACCGGGGCCGAGTGGATGGTCAAGCGATTCGGCTCGGGCCGGCAGGGCGACTTGGCGCGGCTCTCGTATACCATCTACGCCATCGTCACCATCTCCGCATTCCTTGGCTACACGGCCGTCGGCATGGGCAAGTTCGGCGCAGAATTCCTCCCGATCAAGAACGAAAAGCTCTGCGCCGTGCTCATCATCGGCATCACCGGCCTGTACGTCGTTGTCGGCGGATTCCGCGGGTTAACGCTCGTGGAGTTCTTCCAGACGATCATTCTGACCATCGGGGCACTGATGATCGCCTATCTCGGTTACCAGGCGTTTCGCACCACCAACTTGGCCGCCCCGCCGCCGGCCGACTGGTACAGCCTCTGGCCCGTGTGGAAACTGGATCGCGCGGTTCCGGCGGGATCGGTGTATTCGCTGGCCGGCGAGCCGATGTACTACATGTTCGGCGCGGTGGTCATCACGTACGTTTGCAAGGGTCTTCTGCTGTGCTCCAGCGGCCCGGAACAGCTCTACGATTTCCAGAAGTTCCTGGCCGTGAAGAATGCGCGGCAGGCTTCCCTCACCGGCATGCTCTGGGGCGTCTTCCACACCGTGCGATTCCCCATGGCGGCCGGGATTGCCGTGATGGGCATCGTCGGCTTCGCTGGCGAGCCGCAACTCCTCACGCGGATTTCCAAGGACCCGGAGAAGGTGCTGCCGATCGTCATTTCCAAGGCCCTGCCGCCCGGCCTGCGCGGCATCGCACTGGCCGCGCTGATCTCCGCGTTCATGGGCACGTTCAGCGCCATGGTGAACGGGGGCGCGAGCTATCTCGTGAAGGATGTCTACCAGCGCTACATCCATCCCAAGGCCACCGACAAACAGCTTGTCTACGCCAGCTACGGCGCATCGGTCTTCTTCATCCTGGTGGGCATCGCCATCTCGCTGCTGGCAGGGTCGATCAACACGATGTTCACGTGGATCATGGGCACGCTTGCCGTCGGCGTTCTTCTGCCGAATGTGCTCCGCTGGTACTGGGCACGGCTCAACGGCTGGGGCTACTTTGCCGCGACGGCCAGCGGCATGGTGCTCTCGCTGGTGCAGGCGATCCTCCAAGCCAACAAGATCCTCGTCGCGCCGATCTACGTCACCATGCCCATCGTCGCATTGAGCGTCATGCTGATCGCAATCATCGTCGCGCTGCTCACGCCGGATACCGACGATGAAACGCTTAAGCGATTCTACCGCGACGTTCAGCCAGCCGGCGCGTGGAGACGAGTCGCAGCGCTGGTGCGGCGCGACGATCCGACCTTCCGCAAGGAGCCTTTCGGCATCGATCTGCTCAACGTGTGCATCGCGGTTCCCTGGCTGGCGGCGCTCTACACCGCGCCGGTCCTGCTGATCACGCACCGGATGAAAGCGGCGGCGATCGCAGGAGTCATCGTGCTGGCACTGACGGCATTGCTGGGGATGACCTGGTGGCCGAATCTGCCCAAGGACGACGAACGGCAAGAGAGTAGTTTGCCTGCCGTCACCGGTCGTCAACTTCAATGACCGACATCCACACCAGGTTGGCGGCGGAAGACATTTCCAGGGTCACGGGCTTCTCGCCAATCTTCACCGTCGTGGTGGCGATCAGCCCATCGGTCGGGACTTGCAGGGCTTGATCGCCGCCAATGAGCCCGAGGAGCTTGACGTTGCCTGGCTGGCCGGTGCCGGCGCACAGCCGAAGCACGTATTCGCCCGGCTTGGCCTTGAACGTGAAGCGCGTTCCGGGCGTGCCCCGAACCTCGGTATCCGTGATGGGGTTCTGGAACCACGGGACCTGCTGATCCACCAGGCCTTTGGTCTCAAAGCCGCACTCTTTGGACGCATCGTACAGGTCCGCCGCCAGGATCGGCGTGAATCTGCGGATCGTGCCGACGCGGATATACGCTTCGCGACCCTTCAGGCCAAACCGGAAGAGGTAGGCCTGCAGCTTGCATTGCCGCTCCAGCCGGCGCTGCTCTTTCTCGGCCAGGTTCCTCGCTTGTTCCTCAATGGCCTTCACGGCCGACGTATCGCCGAAATCGCTAAGGTAGACTGGGAACTCGCTAAGCGCAACTCCTGGCGGATGTCCGCCGGCCGCGAGGCGCCAAAGGCGTCGGTGAGCGTGCAGGGGCCGAGGGGGGCCTTGAGTTGGCCAGCGCCCTTGATGGTCCAGGCGGTCAGGATGGCTTTGTCGCCGCGCTTCCACAGGTAGGCGCGGACATTGTCGTCATCGGCCGGCAGGCGCAGCGCCCGGCCGGTCACGCCGTCGAGTTGGCGAACCATCGTCGCGTAAGTAAACCATGCGGGACTGAGCATCTGATCGTTGCGGATCAGGCCCGCGCCCGAGTCCTTGTCGCGATGCAACTGGACCCTGTCGATGCCCGCGGCCAGCGCCATCATGACCCCGCGCGGGAGCCAGCAGGCCTGCAGGTTTTCGCTCACGCTGCCGCGATCGAAGCCGGCTTCGGTCAACCAGATCGGCATGATCGGCTTGTTCACATCGCGCCAGGCCACCAAGGCCCGCAGGTCATCCTCGATGGTCCGCTCATAGGGCACGCCCTCGTGATGGTGGCACAGGTCGTACACCGTGGCCAGTTCCGGCTCGATGCCATACGCGGAACCGATGTCGCCCAGCGATGAGAAGTGATGGACGCTCAGGATGTCCGTGAAGTCCAGCGGGCACTTGCCATCGGGATACTTGAACGTCCGCATGGTTTCCATGACGGGAATCTCAACACCCCACCATCCGCCGTTGGCGATCTTCACGGCCGGGTCGGCCCTCTTCGCCAATTCGGCGCCGATGCGAAAGAGTTTGTAGTAGTCGTCCAGCGACCCTTTCCACTTCGATGCTCCGTGGGCGTCGGGGTTGGGCTCATTCCAGAGCTCGTACGCATCGGCATAGCCCAGGCCCGAGACCTTGTCCGCCGTCAGCAGTTCTTCGGCCGGATGCTTCTGACCGCCGTAGCGAGCCACCGTCTGGAAGACGAACTCGCCATACTTGCTGAAATCCGTCGGCGGCGTCGAATCAGGATCACCTTGCGGCCGGGTGGTGGGGCGCAGATACGCCGGCGTGCCCGCGAGACATGGCAACACCGGCAGGCCAGCCTCGTGGAAGGCGCGGAGAACGCTGTCCTGGTTCATTCCGCTTTGCTCGTTTGCGTCGAACTTGTAGACGCCGGCAGCCGGTGAGACGGCGGACCAGCGGAGGTTCTCATAATGAACCGACGCGTTGCCCGCGAGTTTCAGTGTCGCAATGTGCTTGGGGTCAGTGGCATTGATGCCAAAGGGGGACTGGGGGCTGATCCTGGCCATCGCCGTGGGCATCACGAATATGTGCCCGTATCGCATCTGCGTCACTCCGCCCGCCCTGGTCCGCACCGCCACCAGATACGCGCCGGCCGGCAGAGCCCGGCCATCGCCCATGTCGATGGTGCTCGATCCCTTGGCCGGGATCGCCCGCGTCAGCTTGCCCTGCTGCACCACAGCGCCAACCTGCGGGAATGCCCATGTGTCCTCGGTCGCGCCGGCGTAGACATGAAACTGCCGCGGATAGCGGAAGGCGTTGACCGGTTCGCCGCCGTCGTTGTTGAGGCGCATCCGAATGAAGCGGGCCGCAAAGGGCTTGGGGACATCGATCTCCACGGGCTCGGTTTTCCCATGGATGTCGATGCCCTTGAGCCCCTCGACGGGCGTGTACTGCTGGCCATCGCTGCTGGAGGCAAAATCGATCTTCCGGGCCATGCCGGCGTCGCTGGGGTCGTAGGTCATGTGAACGACGGTGGCAACCTTGCCCAGGTCGATGTAGCCAAAGGCTTCGGTCTGCTTGCGCCAGGTCGTTCCGAACGTGTTCCACGGCCGGCCGGCCGTCATGGCGCTGATGCTGCGCAGCTTGCCATTGGACCTGCCCCACATGTCGTTGCTCTCGACATTGGGCTGCCGCTCGTCGCCGCCCCAGCTCCGCGCCCGCCGCGATATCGTTGCCATACAACGCGCGCGGCGCGGATTTGGAGTACAGCGATGCGTCCTGCTGCACCAGGAATTCCACCTCGGCTGACAGCTCTTTATCTGACGGGTTGGTCAGCGCCACCTGCGTATGCAGTTTGCCACCGTTTTCGATCGCGATTTCGGCGGGAAGACTGACGGTCAGGGGAACCGGCTGTTTCTCGGCCCCGAGCGAAATGGAGCCAGTCGAACAGAGCCCAAACAGCGCCCAAGACACCAACGCATCGCAGACCGCGCATGGCAAATCCTCGTCACCCGAAACAACAATATTCAGCGAAGCTGGTCGGCATCCATCGCCGGCCGATGCATACGGCACGAGCCCAGCATTCCCGATAACATACCGGCTCTTGGCAGGGAGTCCTAGCCCATGAACAAGCGAATCCCCGCCCGTTATTTCGTGGGCGGCTTGCTGCCAAGCCGCCTCCACGATAGCGTTATTAGCAATCTACGAAGGAAGGAACTCATGATGAAACTTCAGCTTCTCTGCCTCGCCGTACCGCTGTTCTCCGCCGGGTTGGCCTTTGCCGCCGACGCTGCAGCGCCCGTCGAGGCGCGCTTTTCGAGATGCGCATCTACTACGCCGCGCCGGGCAAGCTCGATGCCCTCGGCGCGCTTTCGCGACCACACCTGCAAGATCTTCGAGAAGCACGGGATGACCAACATCGGCTACTGGATCCCCGTCGAAAACCCCGATAACAAGCTGATCTATATCCTGGCCTACCCCGACCGCGACGTGCGCGAGAAGGCCTGGAAGGAATTCTGGCCCGACCCCGAATGGAAGGCCGTCGTCGCCGAGTCCGAGAAAGACGGCAAGCTGGTGGCCAAGATGGAATCGACTCTGCTCAAGCCCACCGATTTCTCGCCTGCGGTGAAGAGCATCATTACCAGCAGCCCGCGCACTTTTGAGCTGCGCATCTATAAGGCCAGCGAGGGCAAGCTGCCCAACCTGCTGGCGCGATTCCGCGACCACACGCTGGCGCTGTTCGAGAAGCACGGCATTACCAGCATCGGCTACTGGACCCCCGCCGACAAGAGCCAGGGCGCTGATGACACGCTGGTCTATATCGTCGCCCACAAGAGCCCCGAGGCAGCCGCCGAGTCGTGGAAGAACTTCCGCGCCGATCCCGCGTGGGTGGCGGCCAAGAAGGCATCCGAGGACAAGGCCGGCGGATCATTGACTGCGCCCGATGGCGTGAAGTTGACGTACATGGCGCCGACAGGCTATTCGCAGATGAAGTAGCGGCGAAGCTTACTTGACGCCCACGAGCTTGAAGACCCGCCCCGTGCCGCTGTATACGCGCTCGCGGCCCTCCTTGATGTCCATCTTGCCGAGATCGAGGATGTAGAGCGCGCCGTCCGGGCCGAATTTGACGTCGATCGGGCGCTCGAGTCCCGCCTTGTCTTTATTCACGCTGGCCGGGCCCTCGAACGTATTGCGGATGAAGTCCTTGACCTGTCGCTCGTTGACGTTGACCTGAACAACGCGATAGCCGATGTGACCGACCAGCGGCCGGTCGGAAGTGTCGAGCGGCGCGCGATCGCCCATGAGCGCCACGATGGCGACATTGCCCGCCTGTCGCAGCCGGCTGAATGGCCCCGATCCGGGGGCGAAGTCGAATTTCGCCGCCCCGGCCAGCGGGCGAAACTCCGCCGCCACCAGATTGCTCGACTGATTCGGTGAAGCGAGGCCGCTGGCCTCTTGATCGATCAGAAATGACAGGTTGCGATAGCCGCTCTTGACGATCAACTCCACCGGCGGCTGAAACCGCGCGTCGCGGATCGGCAGCAGATTCGCGCTGAAATCCGGCCAGCCATACCACTGGCCATGCACCATCCGGAGCATCACGTCGGGATCGTCCTTGACCGGACGTGTGCCGCGCAGTTTCATGCCCTGGTTCGTGACATAGAGCGCGCCGGGCTCGCTGAAGGCCAGGCCCATCGGATAACGGATGCCGTGGGCTTCGACGCGGAGGTCGCCGCCATTGGGGTCGACTGAATAGATGGCGCCGTTGGGCTTGCCGTTGGAGGCGCGGAGGATGTGCGTCTCACTGCTCATGCCAAAGGGCAGGAACGGCGCCGTGACCGCCAGATCAATTCCGCCGAACAGGCCGGCAAAGGGGTTGGGGCTGTCGAAGCGCCGGCCGAGCAGATACAGGTCGCCCCAGCTCTTGTCGCAGACATCGCGATGCTTCCGCAGCCAGGGCATGTTGTCCAAGCCCACGACGCCGCTGTTGGTTGCAGTGCCGGCACCGAAATACAGCCGGCCATTGGGGGCGATGGCGATATCCGTAACCCCGTAATCGCCTTCGGCCGGCAGATCGGCAACGATCGTCTTGGGGTTGCCTTCGTAGTCGAAGGCAGTCACTGCGCCGTGGCCTTGCTCGTCGCGGTGCGATACGTAGACCTTGCCGTTGGCGGCGATCATGCCGCCAATCGGACCGTAGATGCGAAAACCCTCGACGCCGACGATCTGCCCGATTCTCCGGCCAATCTTGGCCAGCAGGCGCTTGCCTCCGGGATAAACCTGGAACGATGTGCCGTCGGGCTTGTAGCCGATGACGCGAGGCTCGTAGTCGCCCATGCCGCCCTCGGCGATGAGCAATGAGCCGTTGCTGTCGAACGCGATGGCGGTCGGGGCCGTCAGGCCGGTGATATAGGGCTTCAACTCGGCGCCGGCGGGATACTCAACGTCCCGGCGGTCGATGACGGTCTGCTGGTCGGGCTTGAGCCAGGTGGGTCCGACGCCACATCCGGCGAGCAGAACCACAAAGATGGCGCTCAGCGCGGCAACGGACGTGCATTTTCCCGGCGCGGCGGGTGCTGCAACGCCATGGATCATAGAAAGCAACTCCTGTCGGTGCATTACGTTAATCGAAGCGGGCCAACTCAACAAGATGAGCGTGCCGCCAATGAGCGTGCCGCCAGTGCCCTCACTGGCGGTCCTCGACAGGCGCCGTGATTCCGCCGGTGAGGGCACGGGCGGCACGACAATCACCCGCCCAGGTAGGCTTTCTTTACATCCGGGTGCTGCAAGAGCCTCGCAGCAGCGTCGGTCAGGATGATCTGTCCGGTCTGAAGCACGTAGCCCCGATGGGCGACGTTGAGCGCCATGTGGGCATTCTGCTCGACCAGGAAGATGGTGGTTCCGCGCGAGTTAATCTCCTGGATGATCTGGAAGATCTTCCGGACGACCAACGGCGCCAGACCCAGCGAGGGTTCGTCCAGCAGCAGGAGCTTGGGGCTGGACATCAGCGCCCGGCCAATCGCGAGCTGCTGCTGCTCGCCGCCGGAGAGCGTGCCGGCCGACTGATTGCGGCGCTCGGCGAGCACGGGAAATAGCGAGCAGACGTGATCCATACGCGAGTGGATCACCTTGTGCGAGCTCTCCTGGTAGGCGCCGAGCATCAGGTTTTCGCGAACGCTGAGATTGGCGAAGACCTGGCGGCCCTCGGGCACGTGACAGACGCCAAGACGGACGATCTGGTGAGGCTTGAGAGATGAGATTACGGATTGCGGATTGCGGATTGCGGATTTCCGATCAGGAATTTCAGATTTCAGATTTCCAATTTCAGATGGCGGAGCCGGGATTTCGGATTTGAGATCTGCAATTTGCGATCTGAAATCTGAAATTTGAAATTTGAGATCTGAGCTCTGACTTCCGTGCCACTCAATGCTCCCACTGCGGGGCTTGATCAGCCCGCTGATCGTCCGCAGAAGGGTGGTCTTGCCCGCTCCGTTGGCCCCGATCAGCGCGACGATCTCCCCCGGCTCGATCCGTAGCGACACACCCTGCAGCGCGGCGATCATGCCGTAGGAGACGTGAAGATTGGAGATGGACAGCAGCATGGCAGTGGCTATACGGGTTCTCCAAGATACGCCTTGATCACACCGGCATCCGCCTGGACTTCGGCGGGCGTGCCAACGGCGATTGTCTCGCCATGGTCCAGCACCGTAATGCGCTGGCAGATCGTCATCACAAGCCGCATATCGTGCTCGATGAGCCAGATGCCGACGTTGAAACGGTCGCGGATGAAGCGGATCAGCTCCATCAGTTCCATCTTCTCCTGCGGGTTCATGCCCGCCGCCGGCTCGTCCAGCAGGAGGATCTTCGGCCGCGTAGCCAGGGCACGCGCGATCTCCAGCCGCCGCTGATCGCCATACGGGAGGTTCCTGGCCGCGCGGTCCGCATCGTCGGCCAGTCTGAAAGTCGCCAGCAGCTCCATGGCCTCGGCATGAAAGCGCCGGCTCTCGCGGACCGATCGGGGGCTGTGACAGAGCGCGCCCAGCAGGCCGTGCTCGGCCGACTTGTTGAACCCGACCATCACGTTGTCCAGCACGCTCATGCCGCCGAAGAGCCGGATATTCTGAAACGTCCGCGCAATCCCGGCGTGGTTGATGGCCACGGACGACTCGCCATCGATCCGCCGGCCATTGAGCCGGATTTGCCCGGCCGAAGGCGCATAGACACCGGTGACGAGATTGAAGACCGTGGTCTTCCCCGCGCCGTTGGGGCCGATCAGGCCGAAGAGATCGCCGGGGTCGAGCGAAAATGAGAAGTTGCTCAACGCGGCGAGGCCGCCGAAGTTTCGCGAAAGGCCGGCCACATTGAGCATGGGCCGGACTACGGCGGCGGCGCGAGTGGCTCGGCCGATCATGGCGCCCCTCCCGCTTCGCTGGATTCCCGCGGTGGGATGGCCATGCGGCGACGCCGCCAGAGTTCGTAGCCGCCGAGCAGTCCGCGCGGCCGCAGCAGCATCATGACGATCAGCAGTGCGGAGTAGAACACCATCCGGTTATTGCCGACGGTGGCGAAAACGTCCAGCAGCCATTTGGGCAGGTTCAGTGCATCCGAGGATTGCACGCCGAATGGCCGCAGGAAAAAAGCGATCCAGTCCGCGGGGCTTCGCAGGAACTCAGGCAGCCACGTGAGGATGATGGCCGCGAGGATGGCGCCGCTGATGCTCCCCATGCCTCCGAGCGTCACCATGACCACGAGCTCGATGCTCTTCATGATGCCGAAGGAATTGGGGTGCAGGTAGCCGTCGAAGTGCGCATCAGACGCCCCGGCCACTCCCGCGAAGAACGCGCCGAAGACGAACGCCAGCACCTTGTGATGGGTCGTGTCGATGCCCATCGATGCGGCCGCGATCTCATCCTCGCGGACGGTGCGCAGGGCGCGTCCCTTCGATGAGTGCGCCAGCCGCCAGACCGCGACGATCGTGATGAGCATCGCCGTGTAGATCCACGGGAAGATGCGCTGGCCGGCGATTCCATCCTCGGCATCGGGCTGGATTCGATAGACGGGAACGGACATGCCCCTGGCCTGCCCCAGCGACTGCGTGGTGGTCACGGCCACGCGGATGATCTCGGCGAAGCCCAGTGTCGCGATCGCCAGGTAGTCGCCGCGAAGACGCAGAGTGGGCAGGCCGATCATCAGCCCCGCCAGCGCGGCGATCACGCCGCCGCCAAGCATCGCCACGATCAGCGTGAGCGGCGTCCGGATGCCAAGGGGGATGTGATGGCTCAATGCCGGGCCGACACGCTGCGACAGCGTCACCAGAAAGCTGAATAACCGGCCGATGCCGGCGATGATCCGGGAGAAGCAGCAATACGGCGGCGTGCGTGCCGCGTCTTGGGCGAGCTTGATGTCGGCGATGAACCATGCCACAACCAACGTCGCCAGAATGTATGGAAGCCACACGTAAAGCCGCCGCGATCGCCGTATCGCGGTGAACAGCAGCATGAGAATTCCGGCCGCCACTGCGAGCACGATGAGCAGCGACAGGTAGAACAGCAGCACCGTCGTCGGATCCGCCGCCGTCGGGTCGCTGGCGAAATCCGGCGTGAAGGTCGCTGTCGCATACCCGGCGGCGTAGGCGCCCACCGCCATGAACCCCGCGTGCCCGAGCGAGAACTGTCCCGCGATGCCGTTGATGAGCTGGAGGCTGACCGCGAGAATCACGCTGATTCCGATCATCAGCACCACTCGCGCAAAGTAGTCGTTCATCGCGGGGTACGGCGACCATTCGACGATCCGGCCGATCGGCCAGAGCAGGGCGATCAGGATCGGCAACAGGATGTTGGCGCGCAGCATGATCAGCCACGGCGGCAGCCGGCCGTTGTCCGCGCCGAAGAGCGTGCTAGACCTTTTCCACCACATTCTGTCCCATGAGTCCGGCCGGCTTGATCAGCAGCACGAGGATGAGAATCACGAACGCAACGCCGTCGCGATATTGCGATCCCTGCGTGGCGACAAGCACCTCCGTGATTCCCAGCACAAATCCGCCCAGCACCGCGCCCGGCACGTTGCCGATTCCGCCGAGCACCGCGGCCACGAACGCCTTGATTCCCGGCATCAGGCCCATCAACGGATCGACCTTGGGCGAGCGGATGGAAACCAGCACGCCCGCGACGGCCGCCAGCGCCGAGCCGAGCACGAACGTGAAGCTGATGATCCGGTTGACGTTGATTCCCATCAGCGAGGCCGTGTCGAAACGGAACGACACCGCGCACAGCGCCATGCCGGTGCGCGTCTTCATGACGATCCACCAGAGCAGCAGCATCA
Organism: uncultured Phycisphaerales bacterium; assembly: GCA_963836515.1. GTDB lineage: Bacteria > Planctomycetota > Phycisphaerae > Tepidisphaerales > Tepidisphaeraceae > CAWIJX01. Next base: position 266,029 of record CAWIJX010000003.1, on the reverse strand, counting down.
GGACGGCGGTGATGAGGAAGATCAACAGGTCCACCGCGCTGATCGACACGCCGCCCTTGATCGTGCAGTCGGCCTGAAGCCGGCCGCCCAGGACCGCGCGATTGCCCAGGTAGAGGACGGCGCAGCTTCGGTCCGAGGGCGCGCAGCGATGCCGGTGAACGTCACGGGGCGCTGGGGCGAGCCGGGCATGAGCGGCGGCATGATCCGCGTCGGGAAAGCCTGCGGGCTGGCGCCGAAGGCCCACTGGCCGCCGAACTCGAGGAACATGGAGACGCCGATCGCGGTGATCAGCGAGGCGATTCGCGGCTGGTTGCGCAGCGGCCGATAGGCGATCCTCTCGATGACAAACCCCAGCGCGCCGCACATGGCCATGCTGGCGATCAGCACTCCGGCGAAACTGAGCCAACTGGGCGAGGCGCCGACCCGAAAGAGCGGCCGCGCCATGTACGCCACAGCGCCCCCGGCCAGCAAGACCAGACACGCCAGCGCCAGCGAGCGCGTCCATCGCTCGACGCGGCGGCGACCGCTGCGCCTGGCCGCCCACCAGCCGCCGGCGGTGATCGCGCTCAATGCCAGCAGCCCCAGCAGCGCCAGTTGCCAGACATGCACCCAGGGTGGGTTCAGCGGGATGGCGAACCACTGCGTGGCCGCAATCAGCGCGAGCATCGCCCCCATCATGAAGACGTCGCCGTGCGCGAAGTTGATCAGGCGCAGGACGCCGTAGACCATGGTATAGCCCACGGCGATCAGTGCGTAGATCGCGCCGAACGACAGGCCGTTGATGATCTGCTGGAGGAATTCCTGCATGGGGGCACGGGCGACCGGCGGAGGAGCCCCGTCCGCCGCTCAATCGGGTTTCACGCTCGCCATAAACCGGAACTTGCCGTTCTCGATCTTCAGGATCACGATCGGCTTCTGAGCGTTGCGGTCCTTGTCCATCGTGATCGTGCCGCTGGCGCCGGGGAAGTTCTTCGTGGCCGCCAGTGCATCACGCACCGCTTTGCCCTTCGTCGAACCCGCTCGCTCCATGGCATCGGCCATGAGCCGCATCGCATCATAACCGAGGATCGCCATCGCGTCCGGGACTTTGCCGTTGTATTTCTCCCTGTACGCTGACACAAACTGCTTGACCTCCGGCCGGTCCTCGTCGGCGGAGTAGTGGTTGCTGAAATAGCAGCCGTTGACCGCGTCGCCGCCGATGGCAAATGTCTTGTCGCTGTCCCATCCATCGCCGCCCATCAGCGGCGCGCCGATCCCCAGTTCCTTCGCCTGGCGACAGATCAGCCCGACCTCCGTGTAGTAGCCCGGCACGTAGATGGCCTGCGGGTCGGCGGCCTTCAGCTTGGTGAGCTGTGCTTTGAAGTCGATGTCGCCTTCCCCATAGCTCTCATCGCCGACGATCTGGCCGCCCGCCTTCTTGACCGTGTTGATGAAGAACTCCCGCAGCCCGACGCTGTAGTCGTTCTTGACATCGAAGAGCACCGCGAACCGCTTCAATTTCAACTCGTTGAGCGCATAGTTCGCCATGGCAGCGCCCTGGAACGGATCGATGAAGCAGGCGCGGAAGATGTAGTCGCCCACCTGCGTGACGCGCGGATTGGTGCTGGCCGGCGAGAGCATCGGGATGTGCTGCCGCTGTGCGATCGGCGCGGCCGCCAGCGAGCGCGAACTGGCCACCTCGCCGAGCAGCGCCACGACGTGGTCCTGGTTGATGAGTTTCTGCACGGCGGTGACGGCTTCCTCGGGCTTGGACTGGTCGTCGGACGTGACGATCCTGACCTTGCGCCCCAGCACGCCGCCCTGGGCATTGATCTGGCCCGCGGCCAGCCGAATGCCTTCGTCGGTGGAAATGCCGAATGTCGCGGTGCCGCCAGTAACCGAGCCGAAGTGGCCAATCACGATGTCCTTGTCCTTGTCTTTGTCCCTGGCCGTCGCCGTGGATGGCGACGGGGTGGCGGGCGCCTTGCCGGATTCGGGCTTACACCCCGCCGCCAGATAGCAGAGCCCGGCGAGGATGAAGGCAGCGATAAGTCGATGCATGCGAAGCTCCTGAGATGATGCTCGTCATGCGAATTTAGCAGGGGGGCGCGCCATGCAAGAATGGACCGGATTCGGGCCAACGTGACATTTGCCCCACGCGCCGATACATTTTTCCTCAACTACGCAGGGAAGGAGCATTCATGGGTCTCAGGATGTGGTCGCTCACGGCAGCGATGGCTTTTTTTGTATCGAGCGCGTTGGCACAGCACGCAACCGAGTTCGCCGACAACGCAACGACCGAGACGACTCCGCTCAAGCTCACCCTGGAGCCCCAGGGCCAGCCGCCGAGCGTCTATGCGCTTCCGACGGCGCAGCCTGAGAACCAGGGCGTGAACGCCGGCGGCATCAACCTCGACATGAAGGTCGATTACTTCAGCAGCTACATCTACCGCGGCATCAACCGCAGCGACTTCATCAGCGATGTCAGCCATAATGCAACAACCGACCGCGCCAATTTCCAGTTTGACGGCCGGATGGAGTTCAACCTCGGCAAGCTGCCCCACCCGTTCCTCGGAATCTTCGCCAACGTGCTCGATTCGGACCCCGTGTCGAATTTCCAGGAAGTCCGGCCGTTCTTCGGGGCCAACTGGTATCTGCGGCCGCTGCTCTTCGAAGTCGGCGACAACATCTACGAATTCCCCGATCGCCGCGAGTTCAACACCAGCGAGGTGTGGTTCAAGATCACCCTGGACGACAAGGCGCTGCTCAACCGCGATCAGCCGCTGCTTTCGCCGTACATCTACGCCGCGTACGACTACGACCTGTACAACGGCTGGTACATCGAGTTCGGCGTTTCCCACGACTTCGTCATCGAAGGCACCGGCATCACGCTGACGCCCAACGCATCCATCGCCTATGTGATTGCGCATGGATATTTCGCCGGGCCGACCGGCGAGGACACCGGCTTCCAGCATTACCAGATCGGTCTCACCGGCAAATACAGCCTCAACAAGCTGCTGAACATCCCGCAGCGGTTCGGCCAATGGACCGTCAACGGATATCTCAACTACACCAACGGCATCAGCAGCGACCTGCGCGGAAGACACGGTCTGGGGCGGGACTGGCATCGAGTTCAAATATTGAGAGCGGCCGGCGAACTCGCGGGCGCCCCATGGCGCCAGTTTGCCAGGCGCCGCCTGGCTCCGGCCGACGCAGGCGGAAATCGCATGAGGCCTGCCCGCTCGGCTTCACGTGTACACCTGATCCACCCCATCATCGTAACTCAGCGTATCCGTGCCGCTCGTGGCAATCAGCGTGTCCACGTCGTAGCTGTTGTCAACGGCGTCGATGACATCGTCGCCGCTGCCGCCGTCCAGGTAATCGCTACCGCTGCCGCCGACCAGCGAATCGTTGTTGTCGCCGCCCAGGAGCGTGTCGTTTCCATCTCCGCCATAGCCGCCCAGAATCGTCTCCTGGCCGGCCGAAGACGAGACGGTGTCATCGCCCGCCCCCGCGTCGATGTACGCGGTCTGCCCGCCGCTGTCGTTGATGAGGTTGCCGTTGTCGCCGCCGTAGATGGTGTCGCTGCCCGAGCCGGCGCTGATGGTGTCCGCGCCGGCCCCGCCATCCAGGTAGTTGTCTCCGTCGCCCGCGCTGAGCGAGTTGTCGCCATCCCCGCCGTAGATCGTGTTGTCGCCCGAGCCGCCCGTGATTGTGTCGTTGTTGTCGCCGCCGCTCATGGAGTTATCGCCCCCACCGGCCGAGATCGCGTCGGCCCCGCTTCCTCCGGAGATCGTGGCATGCCCGTACGAGGACCAGATTACGTCATCGCCATCCCCGCCGCTGACCGTATCGCCGTTGCCGCCGAACATCGAATCCTCCCCGCACCCGATCGTGTCGTTCCCCGCCCCGCCGTCGAGGTAGTTGCTGCCTGTCCCGCCATTGATGGCATCCGCTCCGTCGCCGCCATAAATCGTGTCGTTCCCGCCGTTGCCGATCAGCACGTTCGCGCCATCCGTCCCTGTGAGCGCGTCGTTTCCGCTTCCGCCAATCACATTCTCGAAGTTGCCGTCATTCAGGTCCACCACGACCCCGGCTGTGTCGCTGGAATAATCCAGGGTATCCGTTCCATCGCCGCCGTCCACGGTGTCCGCCCCGGTGCCCGGCAGAATCGTGTCGTCTCCCGCGCCCCCAAGAATCACGTCATCACCCGCATTGCCAACGAGCAGGTTCGGGCCACTGGTTCCGCTCAGCGTGTCCGCCCCGGTCCCGCCTACGGCGTTCTCGATGCTGATCAGCGTGTCAGTCTCGCTGCCGCTGCCCATTGTCCCGGCCGACAGGTCCACATTTACCGCCGCGCTATGCTCCGAGTAATCCGCCGTGTTGACGCCGCTTCCTCCGATGAGCATATCGTTCCCCGCGCCGCCGATCAGCGTGTCATTCCCATCGCCGCCAAGCAGACAGTCATCGCCCCCGTTCCCAATCAGCAGGTTGGCCTTGGCGTCGCCGGTGATCGTGTCCGGACCGCTGCTCCCGATGACAGTTTCTATCCCCGTTATCGGTTCCCACGAATCGCCCCAGGCGAAGGGCGTATTAGCCGACAGATCAAGTACCAGCGATCCCGACGAGTCATCGGAATAATCCGCTGTGTCGTTGCCCGCGCCGCCATCCAGGCTGTCGCTGCCGCTGCCCCCGTGCAGGGAATCGTCTCCGTCGCCGCCAGCCAATGAGTCGTACCCATCTCCGCCCTCAAGCGTGTCGTTGCCTGCCTCCCCCATCAGCGTGTCGCCGTCGCCATATCCATAGAGCAGGTCATTCCCGCCGCCGCCGAGCAGGTAGTCCGCGCCGGCGGTGCCCTCGAGCGTATCGCTCCCCAGGCCGCCGCGATATTGCTCCGCGTCCAGCACAACGTCGCATTCGTTCTGCTCTCCCATTGCCGTCCCGCCCAGTATGATGCTCACCGGGTGCATCGCCGTCCGATCCTCATAACTCACCTCGTCCACTCCGTCCCCGCCCGACATCGTGTTCTGTGCCTGTCCCGCCGACCAGCAGGTTGTCTCCGTTTCCGCCAAGGATGCAATCATCGCCCGCGCCGCCGAACAGCGTGTTGTTCCCCATCCCGCCGACGAGCAAGTTGTCCCCGGCTCCGCCATCCAAGAAATCACTGCTGTCGGATGTCCAAAGAGTATCAATTTCGTGGAATCCACCTTCGAGGGTGTCGTTACCACTCCCGCCGAGCATGGAGTTGTCGTGCGGCCCGCCATTCATCCAGTCATCGCCGCCGCCGCCCACAAGTGTGTCGTCGCCGGTGCCACCCCAGAGCGTGTCGTTGCCGCTCGTGCCCACCAGTGAGTTGTCGCCGCCGCCGCCCGACATCACTATCCCCGCCCCGCCTCCGCACAACGTGTCGTCCCCATCGCCACCGCGAAGGGTCACTGGCACGGTCACCGCCGAGTCCACCGTGATCTCATCGTTCCCGTACAGCCCGTACACCACGACACCGGGAATGCTGGACACGGCGCCCCTGTACCATACAGTCTCATTCACGCCCTCGTGGAACACAACCTGCAACTCGCTGGAGTCCAGCGGATTCAATCGCACTTCGATCACGTCGTTGGTGTCCGAACCGTTAATGTCGCCAAACACGCTCACCGTCCCGCTCGACATCGCGTTGACCGCGTTGTTCGCGTTCAGCCGTCCGCCTGTAACGCACTCTCCCTTCAAATCGTTCACAGGATCCACGCCGCTCAGGATCGCGTTCTTCACCGTCTGCCAGTCCGCATCCGGATCGACGGCGAACGCCAGCGCCGCCACGCCCGAGACCAGGGGAGCCGCCATCGAGGTCCCATCGGAATAATCGTAATCGTCGCCCGGCGTGGTGCTCAATATGCTCACCCCGGCGCGCCCAGGTGGACGCTCGTCGGACCAACGTCGCTCAGAGACCAAAGCCCGTCGTTGTTGTCTGTCGCCGCGACGGTTATGACATTCGGAAGGTCGAAGGCCGCAGGGTATCTCGGGTTTTCGTCGATATTTATGTCGAAGTTTCCCGCGGCCGCCACACACAGAATCCCTGCCTCCCCGCACGCTTCAACTGCGGCATACAGCTCCTTTGAGAAAGCCGGAAACCCCCAACTCATGTTCGCCACGCGGATGTTAACGCCGTCCTGCCGAAGGGCGACGCAATAGTTCAGCGCGGCAAACGCCGCGTCCACAGTGATATAACCGCTGTCGCTGATCTTGAGCGGCAGCAGCGTCACATCCCAGTTGACCCCCGTTACCCCAATCTTGTTATCTCCATGTGCGCCAATTATGCCCGCCACGTGCGTTCCATGCCAACCGTCATCCATCGGGTCGTCGTCGCCCTGCCCGCCGAAGTCGTGCCAGTGTTCGGAATCGATCCTGTCTGCCAGGTCTTCATGGTTGTAGTCCACGCCGGTATCGATCACCGCTACCACGATATCCGACAACCCCGTCGTAGTGTCCCATGCTTCCGGGGCATCGATGTCGGCGCCGGCGGTGCCATATGTGCCTTGGATCTCTTGTCCGGTGTTATTCAGAGCCCATTGCTCGGCAAAGCCGGCGTCATTCGGCAGCGTTGCGTCGAAAAACCCCACTTGGTTCGGCTCAGCCGATCCGAACACCCCGCGCATCCAGCGAAGCGCCAGGCTATCGTATCCCATGCCGGGACGCAGACGAACCAGAGCCAAATCCTGGGCCAGCACTTTCTCTGTCCGCGCACCGCAGACCGAGCCCTCGATGATGGAAGCCGCATCGCCCGGTCCGTTCCCGTCCGATGGTTTCAACCGCACCAACCATTCGTCCGTCTTCACCGTTATTTCCTGTCCCTGCCAATCCATCAGCGACAGCCCGCGTTCCGCCATCTCCTGCGGCGTCATCGCTGCCGTGAGCAACCTGCGCGGCTCCAGCGCCTCAACCAGCGGGTGCCCCCCGGTCAGTCCCGCACAAGCACCCCGGCAGCAAGCGGCGACGACGCGCTCCGCGCTACGACGCGCCTGGTTCAAACGCAACATGATTTGCTCCTTCCATCAGATTCGCCGACCAACAGAGGTCCGACGACCCAATCTGCGCAGACCGAGGAGGATCGAAACGCCCATCCCGGTGCCTAGCAATCCCGGCTCTGGGATGGTGACTACCCAAGCCTCCGCATGATTCGATGGTGACGTCCCGTTCCCCACGATGGTCAGCCCATCCGCGGAAATGCCCCTGGCCTCTTTCAACCACCAGCCGCCCACATCAGCGCCTAGATCGCCAAGGACCGTCGCAAGGTTTCGAGCGCCATCTGCCTCATCCCAAATGAAAGCGCCACCTCCGGAGTAGCTGCCAACAACCATCTGTCCGTCGGGCGAAACAGCGTACGCGTGGCTGTAATGCACGTTATCCGGAAACGGGAACGACAACCACGTGAGCCCCGTCTCTTGTGTCCACCGATACGCCGCCGACATACCATGAGAGTCCCTGCCGTTCCCGACAATCACGGCTCCGTCGGCGGAAGCGCCCGTGACACTAAACCCATCGCCCCCCAGATCCGCAAGCAGGTCTGTACCGCGCTGTTCGGTCCACCGATACAGCTTCCCGCCACGATCGAAAGCAACCACCCTTCCATCCGCGGAGATCGCCTGAGACTCGCTGCCGCCCCAGTCTCCCAGATCGATCATGCCGGTCGCAGCGGTCCAGCGAAAGAGCTTCGATCCGCTCGTGCCGACCACCACGCTCCCATTGGCAGACACCGCGACTGCCTTTCCCTGTGTGTCCGTCGGCGACAGCCGTCCCATGTCCACCATACCGCCAGCGGCCGTCCACATAAACGGGTGTTGAAGCGATTCGCCCACTATCACCGAGCCGTCTGCCGACGCCGCGTATGCGTACCCGCCATAGGCTCCCGTACCCAAAAACTGCAACGGCGGCGGCCACCCGCCTGGGAAATTATCCATGCCGGCCAATCCCGCCTGTCTCGTCCATCGAAATGCTGTGCAATACACGGTCGGCAGTTCGCCCGGCGTAGGCTGCCACACATTGATGCTGCTGAAACCGACGACCACCGAGCCGTCGCTCGACACGCCCGTGGCCTGGCTCAAATCCATTCCGCCTGGCAGATCCCCCAGCCCCTGAAACGATATGGCCGCTTCGGCCGCTACAGCACAGACCAGACCGCATCCAACTGCAATCACCCACAGCCAACGCATCCGCGCCAACATGTTTCACCTCCCGCCATCGCCACATGTGGCGACGGCATCCTGGCGAACTGCCGCCCAGCATAAGGAAAGGTCGAACCGAAAGGCCCTTGATTGTGCCGCGCGGCGAGCCCGCGCATCGTCTTTTTCCATCCCAGCGGCCCTTGCCGCGTCTCCCGTCCTACCATATTCGGCCATCAAGCATACTGTAGTATACCCCCCCCCCCCGTTGTGATGTCAACAACAAATGTGCATCTTTTCTTTCGGTTTGCAGCAAAGATTGTAAACACTGCCTCGCACGCCACATGCAACTCGCCGGCCAGTGCGCCGCACGCATCGGACAGGGCTCTTCCAATTGAAAATCGAAAATCGAAAATCATGTCCGCCAGAACCACACGCCCGAGATCGAGCGATCCGACACGCTACACATGTGGCGAGAGATCCTCCACCCCTCCTAAAACCGGAACAGGCAGAAGCGTTCTTGGCAACCCACCCGCCGCCAAGCCCCGGCAGCCGTGGAGCCCGACAAAAATCGAACCCGTCTGGGCCTAATCTCGCATCCCCTCAGCGTCCTCGGCGCCTCCGCGGTGAGTCCTTGCCGTGCTGCGCAGGTCAACTCACCCCGCCCCGCCAAATCCCTTCCTGCACGCGAAGAATCGCCCGTCCGTTGCGCGCTGTTGCCCAAATCGCGCCCGATTCGCGCAGGCGCCGCCGGCAAATGCAGAGGAGCCTCCCCACGCACGCTGCACCGGCCAGCGTCTGGCCGGCGCCGATGGCCGCCCCTCGACAGTAGCTGTCGAACCCCCAACGAAAGGGACCATATGATCCTCCCCAACCCCATCCTCACCGCCGACTCCGAAACCGAAATCCCGAATCTTCAGTCACCAATCCTCAATCCGAGATCTGCGACCGCAATTCGCAATCGGAATCCCCGATCGAAAATCAAAAATCAAAAATCGCCAGCCCCCGCGGAACGAACCCACCGATCCCCCCGCCTCGGCCTCACAACGTCCCGCCGCGCTAGAGCTTGCAGATTCCGCTCCCTCTCTCGCGCACACTCCCCTGCGAAACGAAGCCAGATCGGACGCATCGGTGCCCGACGCTTCGCCGCCTGCCAGGACAAGCCTGGACGCCGCGGCCGAAAAAAATGCGTCCCGCTGGGGGTGGGTGGCACCAGCGAGACGCGGGGGGATAGGTTTGTCGTTCGCCCCTACAGATTTTCGGCAAACTCGGCCATGTACTGTGGCACGGGATAGTGCTTCATCAGGAATTCACGAAGCTGTTGCCGCTGCGCGATCAGAAAGCAGATCGGCTCGTCCAGGCGGTGCGATGAGAAGTTCACCGCGCGAATCAGGTTCCGCGCATCGGTGGCGATGCTCACGCACCGCAGGTCCCGGCCGATCGGCAGCATGTGAAACTGCCACGCCTGGCGCCGGTTGATCGTGCGCAGGCATTCGATGTCGATCTGCTGCTCGCTCAGGTCGATGATGCCGCTGGATCGCACGTATTGCTGGACCCAGGCGTCTTCGATGGCCTCGGGGCTGACGCCGAAAAGCCGCTCGGCCAGATCGCCGAAGGGGCGGTGCGAAGCCCGCTGCACGCGAAGGACGTGCTCGACCTGTTTTGGCGTGAGCACGCCCTGCTGGACCAGTAATTGGCCGATTTGAATGCCTTCCACGAGCCCTCCAATCTTCCTCGTTAGGAGTATCGGCAGACAAGGCGGATGGCTTTTGCAGCTTTGTTGGCGGTGGATTGTGTGGCGATTTGGCGGCCACTGGCGCTGGAGACGGCCATGATGGTTACCGGACGGAGGACGGCCATTCAGGCGCGCACCTGCTTGATCGCCTCCTGCAGGCCCTGGACAGTCCGGAGCACCGACGTAAGACGCAGGCGGCGCAGGATGTCGCGCACCGGCGGAGGTGACTCGGTGAAGATAATGTGGCCGCCCTGCTCCTTGGCCGCGCTGGCGGCGGCGATGAACATGGAGAGGACGGGCGTGGTGACGATGTTGACGTTGGTGAGGTCGACGACCACGCGCGGCGCCGGCGCGGTGCGTGGCGGCCTCAAAGGGCTTCTCAATCTGATCGAGCCCGTCGCTGGTCAGGCTGCCGCGGAGCTTGAGGATGGTCAGGTTGTCCAGGTCGTACTGCTCGATGCTCGCCATGGGCTACCCCGGGTAAAGCCAAAGGCATATTCTGACAAAGGCGAGGCAAAAACGCCAGCGGCCAATGCGCGCGACTTGCAAACGAAACGAGCGGCGCTAGAATGCCGCACTCGACAGCTACGGGTAGGTAGCTCAGTTGGTAGAGCAATGGACTGAAAATCCATGTGTCGCCGGTTCAACTCCGGCCCTACCCATTTCAAGACACCGCAGAATAAGGCTTTCCCGTGCGGTCATGTCGCAAACCTGTCTTAGTGTCGTACGATAAGCAGCGCTCGGGACACCCCGATCGTGTAGCTGCTCATTGCTGGCGGACCTCTGCAAAGACCTGCATTTCGCCAAGGCCGGCCTTCTCCGAACCCGGGCGAACGGCATCGATCGTGAACTTCACCCAGCGAATCGTCTTTGAGGGAAAGGTGACCAGCGTGCCTGCCTGGCCGTCGTTCTGCAGCCTGCCCACGGACACTGACGAGCCATCGCTGAAGGAGAGCGTGCCCGCGAGAACCTGGTCCTTCATGCTGGCAATGTCGTAGAGGAGGACTTTGTGAATGGTCTGCGGCGCGGCCCAGTCGAGCCTGATCCACTGGCCGGCCGTGCCTGTGGCGGTCCACTCGCGTACGCCATCAACACAGCCCTTGATCGCGCCGGCGGGGTCGCCGGAGCTGGCGGCGACAGTAGCCTCGACGGCGACGTTCTTGCCCTCGTCGCAAGTTCTCTCGCGGGACACGGCGATGTAGTCGATCATGACGCCCGTGGCGGTATCGCCTTCATCCTGCCGGATCTCGATCGTATTGGCACCGTGCCTGAGGTAGTAGATGTCGCTGCGATCGGTCCAGTTTTCGCGCGGCTTGCAGTCGCTGTTGTTCAGCGAGAGCTTCACGCGCCTGGCTTTTCGGCCATTCACATAGACGCTCAGCGTATTGCCGTTGGCCTGAGATGAGGTATAGCGGATTCGGACGATGTGCCAGCCAGCGTCGCTGACATTGTCCACGGCGAATGCAATCCGGTCGCCGAGCTTGGCAAAGCCGGTGACATAACCGGAGCCCGAGAATGACGGATAGACGGATGCGACGCTGGCGCCGGTCAGCGATGCGTTCTCAGCTTCATACTTGTCAACCGCGCCGGTCGAGAGATACAGCGGCATATACTGCAGGCCGTAGTTCCACGTGTCACCCTTGTATTCGCCGCAGAAGACGTACCACATCTTCAGGCCATCGGGAGTGGTGAATTTGTTACACAGCAGGAAATTCCATCCGGCGCGGCCCCAGATGCCGTAACGGAGGACCCGCCGCCACGGCCCCCATGGATGCTCGGCGGTGTAGATGAGGAACCGGGCTTTGCCGGTTTCGTGGCCACCTTCGCCCGGCTTGAAATAGGCGGACCAGCCTGTAGCGACGTAGCGATTGAGGGCAAAGTTGTAGACGACGTTGCTGAAGCCATCCCCCGCGCCGGCCTGGGTCTTGCCCGCGTCGGGATCGCCGGCAAAGAGCACGGGCTTGCCGTCGGCCGGTGATTTGGACCAGCTCGAATCGAGCAGGCCATCGACGCCATCGCCTCGGTAGTACTGGTAGTCGGCCTTGTTCAGATCGGGCAGTTTGCTGCGGTGTACTCTGGCCAGGTGGCCTCCGGCCGCGGTGAGGTAGACATATTCCGTGGCCTTGTCGGCATTGGGAACCCGGCCGCCCTTGCCGTACTGGATGAAGGTAAGCCACGACCACGGCAGAGCGGGGAACATCGCATGGTCTTTGTCGGGCAGCGCGGCGTTGGTCTGGCCAAGGTGGTTGATCCATGTCTTCCCGCCGTCGGCTGACTTGATGATGCTGGAATCGATCGGCGGCCAGAGACTGGCATCCTTGCTCCAGTTGTGCCTGATCTCGTAGAGGATGCCGTCCTGTTCATGGATGGACGATGAGTAGCCGATGCGCCATTCCGGCGTGGCGACATGATTCGGGATGGTGTTGCCGAGGAGGCCGGGATTGAGGTTGACGCCGCGAAAGCCGCCGGTCGATGCGTTGGGATCGCCTTCGAGGCGGCAGAGGCGATGGCGCGCGTAGAGGCCGCCGATGTTGTTGAACCCGAGGCCATCGTCGTGGATCAGGAACGCGGTGTCGTCGGCGGCCCAGGTGCTGTACCAGGTATCTCCCGAGACGATGTCGTTATAGCCGCCGCCCTTCTGGATGGGCTTGGCGCCGTCGCTCATGTCGTAGATGTCGCCGAACGCGGCGGCGGTGATGTCGGCGGTAACCGGCCCGGCGGCGCGAGTCTGAGTTGGCACGAGTGCGGTGGCCGTAGCGACGAGGACGAGCATTGCGGTCCGCGGGCAGTGTCTCATGAGAGCCTCCTATCTGGTCGGCACCTTCGCCGGCTGCTTCAGGGCCGTGTACGGGGTGTATTCGCCAGCGCGACCCTTATTCATGGGCGAGGCGGCGCCGATGATGCCGATGGTGATGCTGAAGGCCAGCAGTACCCCAAGGACGCTCCATGTGGCCGCGTGATGACGCCTGGCCAGCCACACGCCACTCCAGAACATCAGCAGTGGAAGGAAGATGACGAACCATTTGGCCGAGAGCATCGGCTGTTCCCAGTTCACATCCGGCGCGAGGCAGGAGATCACGAGCCACAGGGCGGCAGCGAGCGTAACCGCGGCCAGGGCTTTGGTGGCGGCTGGCCAGTGGCCGTGGATAACCACCACTGCTCCGGCCAACCCCATGGCGACGATGGGAAAGTGGCTGAAGATGCCGTGGGCGCCGAGCAGGACATTCATGAGCCGGCCGAAACGAGTGGGCTGACGGAGGAAGGGGTTGTCCTCGTCGGCGGATTCGACATCCGGCAACGCGGTTGCGGCGTTGGCGATGGCGGGCTGCAGCGACGGTGTTTCGTCGGCGGCCGGGATCGTCATCAGCAGCATGTGCAACACGATCGGCGGCACTGCGCCGAGCAGATACCACCCGAGGCCGCCGAGCGCGACGCCATCGGCCGCCGGAGAGCGAAGATCACGCCGACGAGAAGCACCAGGAAGACAATCGCCCCCGGATCGATCACGGCCGCGAAGGACGCCGAGAGACCCGCCAGCGCGAGCCAGCCGGCCGCGCGGCCCTGGTGGCGCGTGATGGCGCCGTGAAACAGCGAGCCCGCGGCCGCCAGCACGAGCGCCTCCGCGGGTGCGTGCGGGTTGAGCATGGTGCAATACGCAATCAGGCCGGTGCCGAAGATGCACGTCAGCGCCAGGAGCGTGCGCCAGTTCCGGCGCAACTCGAGCAGTCGCCCCATGCGATAGACGACACCGCCGGCCAGGGCCACGGGAAGCGTGACCCCCAGCACGGTCAGGATATACGTCGCCCACGCGATGTTGGAATCGAACGTGAGCCCCACGCGGTGCATGATCCAATAGGGTCCGGCGAGCATGGCCGACATCACGGGGGGAACCGTGGCACGACGGAACTTTGCGGCCTTAGGCCCGAATCGCGCTCGGCGCATAGAAAGAGGTTTCGCCAACGTGCATTGAGCGGTGCTCGACGATGGATTCGACCAGGGCGAACCGCTCTCGCTCGTCTTCGGTGAAATCCATCGGATGGCGCAGGGGCTTGAGCAACGGCAGACAGACGATCAGCACGAGCACGGGCGTGGCAAGACCCCACGGGTGCACATAGGGCCCGTCGGGGTTGAGAAGCCATTTGCGGATCGTGCGAAACATAGGGTGCAGGGATCGGGGATCAGGGCTTCAGGAACTCGACGAAGTTCCTGATGATCCGGTTGCCCAACCGCTCGTATTGCCCGTAGAACTTTTCCGTATCCTTGCGAACGCGCGCATCGCCATCGTTGCCCAAGACCTTCAGCCAGTCCTCGCGCGCGTGGGTCAGCATTGCCTCGATGCCGTCGCGGTCCATCTCAAAATGATACTGAAATCCAAAGAGGCGGTTCTTGAAACGATACGCCTGGTTCTTGCACGTCCGCGTCGAGGAGAGCAGCGAGTTGCCCGTGGGAGGCGGAGGGCCGGGCGGCGTGCCCGGCGGCGGAGGCGGAGAAGGGGGCAGCTTCGGCAGGTCGAATGTGTCGAAGTGCCAGTGGAACATCTTGGCGCCGTCCATGAGGCCCATGACAATCGGCTCAGTGCCGCCGGGGAATGGGAAAGTCACCGGGCCCCAGCCAATTTCCGGCGCGGGCGTGGGTGGATCGCCGGCTTTGACGTTGGGGTAGACCTTGGCGCCGGCCGCGTGGGCGAGAAGTTGCGCCGAGGCAGATGCCGAGCATCGGCAGATCGGCCGCTATCACTTGCTTGATCAGGGCGACTTCGTCGTTGAGGAACGGATACTTGTCCTGGCCAATGTCGGCGACGCCCATCGGCCCGCCCATGACGATGAGGAGGCGGACTTCATCGAGATCGCCGGGCACCTCATCGCCCTTGTACAGGTGGCGGATCTGAACGGGAATGCCATAGTCACGGAGGATCGGCACGATCCTGCCCGGGCCTTCGTGCGGCACGTGCTGGAGGACGATGGCGGTGCTCATGGCGTGCATGATGATTGCTCGCGGCTGGTGATGTCAAGCGGGATACGTATCGCGTACTGCGTATTGCGTATTGCGTCGGGCGTGCCAACTCGAGATTGGAATCTCGATCTACGGTGGATGGGTTCGTTTCGCAGGGGAGAGTGCGCGGGAGAGGGAGTGGAATCCGCAAGCTCTGGTGCGACGGGAGGTTGTGGGTCTGGGGCGGGGGGATCGGTGGGTTCGTTCGGATCAGCTTCACCACGGAGGCACGGAGACACGGAGGGGTCGGATTGCGGATTGGCGGAGTCAGAGGTCGGATGGGAGATTTCGGATTGAGGGCCGGGGGTTTCGGAATCGGCGGTGAGGATTGGGTTGGGGAGGATCATGGTTCCTTTCGTTGGGGTTCCACATCTACCGGGCTGTTGCGCAGATGGGTGCGGCTGGCGCGACATCGCGCAACACCGCTTGCGTTTTCGCGGGAAGAAGAGTGATCTGGCGGGTTGGGGTGGTCAGTCTGCGCAGGCGCGAGAGGCCAGAGCCAGGGACGCGGGGATTGCTGCGGCCGGCGGAGAGGATCCACAGATTACACAGATTGGCGGAGATTGATCTGTGTAATCTGCGAAATCCGTGGATATGTTCTTTCCGGATCAACTGAGGATGTCGGTGGTTGGGAACTGCTCGGCCAGCAGATTGGCAGCGTCGGACCTGGCCGCGGAAGTCGCGCCGGCGGCCGGCGGGGCGGGCTGCCGGATGAAGGCCTGGTCGATGAGGTAGAAGTTGTCGGCGGAGATTCCGCTTTGATAGTCGATGTCGCCGTTGCGATAGCCGGAGTGGTTGCCGTCGGATTGGAGGCGGTAGGCGACATCCATGCGGAAGTAGTCATCGGCATCGAGGCGGCCGTTGAGGTCGGAGTCGCCGTTGAGGGCGTACTTGACGATGACGCTGTAGAGGCCGGGATGCTGCGAGCCGACTTGGTTGACGAGCTTGACGCCGGCTTCGTTGTTGATGATCGCGGCCAGGCCGTGGATGGCGCTCAGATCATCGCGCGCCGCGCTGCTGGTGAGGCCCTTGCCTTGCCAGAGGCCAGCGCTGTCATTGCGGGCGGCGGTGATTTTAGCGTTGATCGTGGCCAGGGCGGATTCGGCGGCCGGTTGATCGGCGCAATCGACGATCAGTACGTTGTCGGCCAAGTCGAGAGTTGCGCCATCGGCGATGGCGAGGCTGGATGTGCGCAGGGCGATGCCCGCGCCGGGGGGCAACTCGGCATCGGCGTTGAGTGTCAGCGAGCCGAGCACCAGATCACTGCCGGGCACCCCAAGCTGGATTTTCTCCACATCGGTCAGGGAGATGGGCGTTGTGCCGAAGAGAACCTGCGACGGCCCGACGCTCAGATCGTCGCCAGCAGTGAGGTTCTTCAGGATGAGTTCGTCGCTACCATCCCCAGCGTCGAATGTCAGGCCGGTGGAGGGAATCGGATTGCCGTTGGTGAAATCGAGGGTCAGGGTGTCTTCACCGGAACTGCCGGGTATTCGGATGGCGCGAAGGGTGGCGAGAGGCTGGGTGAGGATTGCCGCGCCGGTGAAATCGGGCGTCAACGACATTTCGATGTTCGCGTGCGCGGTATCTTGCCGAGCGTAGTAGCTGGCCGGAGTTGGGGTGACATCGTCATCGACGATCGTGCCGAACGCCGATGCGCCATACGTATTGAGCAGCACCGTCACTGTGCTCGCGCCACTATTGCCCAACGCCATATCCGGCCGGCCATCGGCG
This sequence comes from uncultured Phycisphaerales bacterium, assembly GCA_963836515.1. GTDB lineage: Bacteria > Planctomycetota > Phycisphaerae > Tepidisphaerales > Tepidisphaeraceae > CAWIJX01. The sequence goes on along the minus strand of CAWIJX010000003.1, from coordinate 249,439 downwards.
TTATAGTCGGCAGTCGCTACAGATCGCGGGGCGCTGCCGGTCGCCAAAGTATACTGGGCGGCGAAAGCCGGCGTGGACGAACCCGCCGGCATCGTGTTCAGCAGCACGGATACCGTGTTGGAGGTGGCGTTCGCGACGGCCAGATCGGGCCGGCCATCGCCGTTGACATCCGCCAGCGACACGGCGCGTGGGCCGCTTCCCGTGGCGAATGTGGCCTGCGCGGCGAACGTGGCGCTGGCCGCTCCGGTGGCTGTCGTGTTCATCAAGACCGAAATCGTATTCGCGCCGTAGTTGGCTACGGCGATGTCCGGCCGGCCATCTCCATCGACATCGCCGGTGGCCACGCAATTGGGGCTGATCCCGACGGTGAAAGCCTGCTGGGCGGCAAAGCTCGCCGTCGCCGCGCCGGCGGCCGTCGTGTTCAGCAGGACAGAAACGGTGTAGGAACCGACGTTGGCCACGGCCAGATCGGCGCGGCCGTCCGTATTCACATCGGCCACGGCAACAGAGGTCGGGCCGCTGCCGGTTGTGAAAGCCTTGTGTGCGGCGAAGCTCGCGCTGGGCGCTCCCAAGGCCGTCGTGTTCAGCAGCACCGACACGGTGTTGGAACTGTAGTTTGCCACTGCCAGATCGAGCTTGCCATCGCCGTTAAAGTCGCCGGCCGCCACGGATCGGGGGCTGGTGCCGGTGGCGAAGGTCTGCTGGGCCGCGAAACTGGCCGTCGCCGCACCTGGCGCGGTTGTATTCAGAAGCACCGACACCGTATTGCCGGAGCTGTTGGCGACGGCGAGGTCCGGCCGGCCATCGCCGTTGAAATCGCCAACGGCCAGGGAATAGGGATACGACCCCACGGCGAAGGTCGCTTGGGCGGCGAAGCTGGGCGTGATTGCGCCGGTGGGAGTCGTGTTGAGCAATACCGAGATCGTATTGGAGCTGTAGTTGGCAAGCGCCAGGTCGGGCAGGCCATCGCCATTGAAATCGCCCACGGTGACGGCATATGGGCTGGCGCCGGTCGCGAAGGTCTGCCCCGTGGCGAAGCTGATGCTGCCATCCTGCGGATCCCAGGCGGTTATGGCAAGCACCCGATTCGGCTGGGACAGCATGTTGCCGATGACAGGCACCGTGATCGTGGCCGTCGCCTGCCCCGGCGCGAAACTCACCGTGCCGCTTGTCGAGAGATAATCCGCGTCTGCGAGTGCTGTCTGATCGTGCGTGGCGTAATTGATGCTCAGTGGCGCGCCTGTGCCCAGCCGAGTCACAGTAAAGCGCATGTCAGCCGTTCCCGAGTTGCCCTCGGCCAGCAATGTGGAGGCGATGCTCACATCGTTGTCCCAGATGGTGGCCGTGTACGTGCTGGTCGGGCCGAGAACGGCGTTAGTGGGCGTGCCCATCGTGACGATGATCGTCTCGTCCGGCTCGGCCACGGCGTCGTTCACCACCGTGATACTGATCGTCGCCATCAGCGAGCCGGCCGGGATCACGATCGGGCTGGCGGTGATCGTGTAGTCCACGCCGCCGCCCGTCGCCGTGCCCCCGACGGTGAACGGGACTGTCGTCGGCACGCCGGAAACCGCGGACAACTGCGCCGTGATCATCATGGTGCCAACGCTCTCAGGCGCCTCTGGCTGGCCGCCGTAAACTGCACGGTGGGCGTTGGATCATCGTTAAGGATCGTTCCGGTGGCAACAGCGCAGTTCGGAAACACGACGGCGGTGCCCGAGGCGTAGTTCGCCGCAGCCAGGTCGGCGTTGCCGTCCGAGTTGAAGTCGCCGATGGCCACCCATCTGGTGGATGTCGCGCCGGAGTTTGCTGAGTAGTCGGATGCGCCGGCGAAGCTGGGCGTGCCAGCGCCAGTGGGCGTCGTGTTCAGCAGAACCGAGACCGTGCCCGCCTCATTGGCCGTGGCTAGGTCGGGCCTGCCGTCGTTGTTGAAATCGCCTGCCGCAACGCAATACGGGCTGCTACCTGTCGCAAAGGCCTGCTTGGGCGTGAAGGTTACCGCGCCTGTGCCCACAGTGGTGTTCAGGATGACTGAAACGGCATTGCCAGTCCAATCGGCGATCGCCAGATCGGGTTTGCTGTCGCCATTGTAATCGGCGACGGCAACCGCATACGGTTCACCGCCGCACACGAAATCCTGTTTGGGCGAGAAGGTGGCTGTGCCAGCGCCGTTCGGCGTCGTATTCAAGAGCACAGAGATCGAACCGGAGCCGTCATTGCCCACGGCCAGATCCATCTTTCCATCGGCATCGAAGTCGCCAACCCCGACCGAGCGCGGCAACAGGCCGGTCCCAAAATCCTGCTTGGATGAGAAGGTGATTGTGCCGGATCCGGCGGTCGTGGTGTTGAGGAGCACTGAAATCACATTCGCATTCAGATTAGTGTTGCCAACGACCAAGTCGGGCTTTCCATCCTTGTTGAAATCGCTGACGGTTACGCCGAACGGGTTGCTGCTGACCGTGAGGTCGAGCTTTGCCGCGAAACTGGGGGTCGTCGCGCCGTTTGCCGTTGTGTTGCGCAAGATCGATACACTGGCTGCGTCTCGGTCGGCCACCACCAAGTCTGGCTTTCCATCGCCGTCGAAATCCGCCACGGCGACCGCGATGGGGTACGAGCCTGTTGAAAAAATGGTGCCGGAACTGAAGGTTGGCATGAGGGTGCCCGCCGGCGTCGTGTTCATGAACACCCAAACCTGGTTAAAGGCAGTCACACAGGCGATGGCCACGTCCGTCTTGCCGTCATTGTTGAAGTCCCCGACAGCCACAGCACGCGGTGTGTTTAGGAATACGCCCCCGCTGACGCCGCCTCGCAGTGGGAATCCTGAGTTGGTGTTCTTCAGTCCCGAAAAAGTGTTCAGCGCGACCGAAAATGACTCATCGTATTCATAAAGCGCGTCGCCGTTGACCGCAACGGCGATGGTTGTCGTCGCCAAAGTGGCGCAAATTGCGCTGTGCCGGTCTTGGCCACGTAGTCGGTTCCCGCAACCGCTGTTCCGTCAATCGTCTGGTAGCCGATGTCGAGCGCGCTGGTCAAAGCCCCCGTGCGCGTGAGGGTGAACACCATGTCGCTCTGGCCACTGTTGCCCTCCGCCATCGACGTATCCGCTATGGTCAGCGCTCCCGCCAGCAGCACGCGGCCCTCCAGAACCTCGAGCGCGTATCTCACGGCGCGCGCTGCCCTGCCGCCACGGCTCTTCACGCTCCAATCCCTATTCCTCATGATGCCTCCCGCGCGCTTGCCTGATCGCCGTATGCCAAGAGGAGCCCGCATCATACGACCCGACGAGCCCCTGGCAAACCCGATTGCAGGAACCAATACAACAACCAGCCTACCTCTTCTTGGGGGGGGGGCAAGAGAATTCGTCAATATTTCTTGCGTGTAGATGCGTTGGCGTACGCTTTTGGTGCGGAATTCGGGAGGCTCTGGCTTGAAGCGGTCTGCGTAAATACGCCTGGTGGATGGAGTTACGGCGGGCATGGAAACGACGCTGGCGCGTTCCCACGTCTGACGACGTGGGCTATCGTCTGACGCCGCTACGCGGCTGGGGACCGCGTAAACGCGGAACTCCGAACGCGGAGGAGTATCGAATTTCAGACTTCGGATTTCAGATTTCAGATTTCAGATTTCAAATGTCAAATCTCAGATGGGGGCGGGCGCTGACGCTTCCGCTTCAGAAAGGCTACGGCAAAGGCAGGTTGGTGAAGTCGAATGGGACCATCACCTCATCCATGGCCGAGGGGATTTCCCAGACGAGTTTGGCCGGTTTGCCGGGCTGCGGGCCCTGGTCCTCGGGAGAGGCGGTGAACTGATAGAGGTATTCGCCGGGCTTGTCGGTGATCTTCGTCCAGCCGCGCAGTGACAGGCGCGTGCCGTTTTCATCCAGCAGGTCGATGCAGGATGGGTGAAGGATGTCGGCCTCGCGCGGGGCTGACGGAGATGCGCACGTCATAGGTTTCGGGGGCGCGGTTGCCGAGCTTGGTGGCCTGCATGATGGTGAGTGTGCCCTTGCCGACGGTGCGCGAAACGTTGGCGGCCGCGAGAATGTCGGGGACCTCCCACTTGTCAAAGGAGGTGGCGACGGAAAATCGGGCGGAGCCCTTCAGTCGCGAGATGCGCTTAGCGGCCGCGGCCGCGGGGAACTTGACTTCAAGATTCCAGGCGAAGGGACCACCCTGGGAGAGTCCATCGCCGGATGGAAGCGCTGTGGGCAGTGCCTGGCCGGATTCGTCGGCGGCCTGCTCGATGCGCGGAACTCTGTTGCCGCGCAGGACGCGCAGGGATGGATCGGGAAGGAACGAGAGCGTGACGGTAAGCTCGTGATGCAGTTGTTCGGGCCGGCCGAAGCGCACGGTGTTGATGCGCGTGGCCTGGCTGGCCAGAACGAGGAAACCACTGCTCACCAGCGTAGGCCCATCCATCCAGCCCTTGCCCGACTGGATAAGGGTAATGCGGCGTCGCTCCAGGTAAAATGGATAGAGGCCGCTCTTGGCGCAGAGCTGTTTCGCGGCCGACCAGAACGGCTCGGCGTCGATGTCGAGCGTCAGGGCGGGGAGCGACTGGGCCCAGATGTCCGCGGGATTGACGACGAAGACGCACCCGGCCTGGCGGCCAAGATCCCTGAAGGCGGACTGGGGCGAGGCGTCTTTCAGGTGTAGCGTCACGCCTTGAGTGGCGGGAGCGGCGAAGATCTGGAGCGGAAGGAGCAGCAGCGACAGCACTGCGTACGCCGGTGCGCGGGTCGATCTCATGCACGGAGTCTACCGACATCGCGATCGGCAAACCACATGCTCGCCGCCAGAGCTCTGGTCCGTTTCTGCTCGATGACCTTGGCTTGCTCAAGTTTTCGCCGCAGCGCGAGGTGCCGCCAGCGCGACCACTCGACCAGCGGCCGCCAGACAGCGCTGACGAGCTGGTATCTGATGAGGAACCGCCAGAGGCTGTTGCATCGCTTGTACAGATACGACATGGCCAGATATGAAGCGGCCGCGCCAATCCCGCCGGCCGGCGGCGCCAGATGGAGGCATGCGAGAAGAGCTGGCGATAGCACCAGGCGTATCCGGCCTCCAACTCCCGCGGGCTCATGTACACGGGGCGGAAGACGGCGTGGGCCGTGTCGTAGAGATCCCAGTCGGTGTGCAGAAGCCGGCCCTGTTGCTGCAACTGACGAAACAGCGGCGTGCCAGGATAAGGCGTGAGGATGTGAAACGTTGCGCATTCGAGGCGGTTGGTTTCGATCCAGTCGACGGTGCGGGCAAAGATGTCTTTCCGATCATGGTCCAAGCCCAGCACGAAGCTGCCGTTGACCTGGATGCCGTTGTCGTGAAAGAGGCCCACGCGGCGGGCATAGTCCTGCGATGGCGGCGTGCGCTTGCGGGCATCGACCAGGTTCTGATCGTTAAGCGACTCGAACCCGATGAACACGCCTGTGCAACCGGCCAGCGCCATGTCGCGCACCAGCGACGGCTCATCCGTCACATCGATGGAAACCGCGGCCGACCAGATGATCCGCAGCTCGCGCAGCACCCGGCACAGCCGCCGCAGATACCGGCGATCGGAGCCGAGATTGTTGTCGGTGAAGACGACGTAGGGCTCCTGCTGATCGCGAATCTCCGCCGCCACGCTCTCGACAGTGCGAACAGAGTACGGCTGGCGGACCCCGGCCGTGGAGAGATAGCAGAACGCGCAGCGGTTGTGGCAGCCGCGCGTGGCGTTGATGCTGGTGGTGGTCAGAAAGCTGCCGCGCGGGAGAATCTCCCGGCGTGGAACTGGCGCGAGGTCATAGGTGGCGTCGTAGTCGGCGCGATAGATCCCCCGGAGTTGCCCGGCTTCGATGTCCCTGAGGATTCTCGGCCAGACCGGCACGCCGTCGCCGATGGCGATGGCATCGGCGTGTGCGGCCGCCTCATCGGGACAGGAAGCGATGTGCAGGCCGCCGAGAATGACGATGGCGCCGCGCTGACGATACCAACGCGCCAGCTCATAGGCGCGGCGGGCAAATGTCAGATGCACCGTGATGCCGACGACCTGCGGAAATGGCTCGCACGGCGGCGACCCCTGGAACAGGTTCTCATCCCAGTAGCGCACGCGCCAGTTGGCGGGCGTGGCGGCCGCGATGCTGGTCAGAGCCAGCGACGGCGTAAGCGCGTGCCGGCCGAAACTCGTCCGGGGGTCTTTGCGGTAGAACGGGTTGATCAGCAGCGCGTGGCGCAGCGCGACGGAATCGGGATCGAATGCCGGATCGAGTCGCGGCGGGTCGCGAAACTCGCGGGGCAGATGCAGATCATTCATGGCGTCTCCTTTTCCATGCAGATTACTTTGTATTGCAAAGTGTAAGTCGCCAAAGAAATCCCCCTCATGCCGGTTCGAGTCCCTGGGGAAAGTCGCGCGGCGGCGCTGCGCCTCCTCCTGGGCGGCGGCCGCATCGGCCACGACCTGCTCCAGGACGTGGATGTACTGGGCGAAGCGCGATCGGCCGGTCTTGGTGAGGCGGCAGAGCGTCTGCGGCCGGTTCTTCTTGAAGCCTTTCCAGACCTCCACCAGCGACGCATCTTGCAGGACCTGAAGGTGCCGGCTGAGGTTGCCATCCGTCAGGCCGCAGAGTTCCTTCAGGTTGCCGAAGAGCAGGCCCTGCGGGTTGGCCGCGAGAGACGAGATGATGCTGAGTCGCGCCTTCTCGTGGATGACGCGGTCGAGTCGGTCGTAGGTGAACCGGCCGGGGATTTTGGCTTCATTCTTCCGAGGCATGATCGTTCTCCACGGTCCAGCGAAGAAAAGCGGCGGTGAGCAACTCACCCGGCCCAAAGGCAAGGCCCATCTGCCAGGGATGCAGCGCATACGCGCCATCGCCCAGCGAGAGGCACACGAGCCCCGCGAGCAGGTGATACGCCGCCGGCCAGGCCATCGCCTGAGACAGCACGTGCCGCGAGGCAAAGATGCCCATGGCGAGGAGGATCGCCCAGAGACCGGGGAGCATCCACGCGGCCTGTGGCGCCATGCGCATGAGAATGCCGGCGATGCCCGCGCCGGCCAGGATGGCGGGAAGGAACTGGGTGATGGCCAGGACGGTCAGGTTACGCTGCAATGACGAGCCGGTGCGGTGATACCGCACCAGCAGTTCCACGCCCGAGGCGATCATGCACATCGCGGCGATGATGCTCCAGTAGGTCACAAAGGCGAAGACATGCCCGCGGGGAATGCAGCGATCCTGGAACGCGGCCGCGACGAGGGCCAGGACGCCCATGAGAGCGACGGTGGCCGAGCGATAGCCACGAAAGACCTGCGAGCGCACCATGCGCTGGCGGATCTCGGAGATTTGGGTCATGGCGTCGCGGAGGTCCATTGAATATACTTTACCATACAAAGTTACGTCGTGTCAAGGGAATTTGCGGATGGAACCACAGATGAACACGGATGAACACGGAAAGACGCAGATGAAGCGCAAATGGATCAAACGACTTCGCCAACGTAGACATCGGCAAGCCGCAGCCCTTCCGGTTCGACCAGCGGCTGAAGTGATCCCTTGCTCAAATCTCCGGGAAATACCCCTCGGCGATTTCCTCCAGCCCCGGGCGATCCAGCACAGTCAGCCCCTCTTCATCGGATGAGATCAGCCCCGTCTCGGCCAGGCGCCGTAGCGTTCGCGAAAGCGTTTCGCTGGTCAGGTTCAGGTGGCTGGCGAGATGCCGCTTGAGGCTCGGCAGCCGCACCGCGCCGCTATTGGGGTCGGCCATCTTGGCCAGATACCGCGCCACCCGCCCCGCCGCGTCGCGCAGCGCGATGTCCTCGACCTGCCCCACCAACCGCCGCACCCATCGGGCCATGCTCGCCATCAGGTCCAGACAGAGCTGATGATCCTGCCGCAGCGCCTCGCCGAACTGCCTGGCCGGGAGCAGCAGGCAGATCGTGGCTTCCAGCGCCTCGGCGTTGGCCGGGCAGGCGAAGCCGCCGATGGCCGCCACCTCGGCGAAGGTGTCGCCGGGGCCGACCAGGTGCAGCACGTGCTCCTTGCCGTTGGGCGCGCTCTTGTACACGCGCACGAGCCCCGTGCCGACGATGAACACCCCGGGACAGGGCTCGCCGTCGCGGAAGACCATCTTGCCGCGCGGATATCGTCGGATCGCGCCCATGCCCACCAACCGCTCCCGACTGGCGCCCTCGACCGCGGCGAAGAATGGCGAATGGGAGAGGATGCTACTACTGGTCAAAGTCACGTGGGTCAGTGTATAATCCAAGCACTTCCGCGGTCCAGAGACTGCGGCCCCATTGAAGTGTTTTTCTTTGATCGATCAGGCGAATGCTGATTGATTACCGCGGCCGAAAGGCCGCGGCCTTTTTTGCGCAGGTGGCACGAGCGGCCCCCGCCGTGCGGGAGAAGACCGCGGCCGGGGCGGCTCGCTCCACAAAACGCGGCCGGGGGCGGCTCGCTCCACAAAACGCGGCCGGGGCGGCTCGCTCCACAAAACGCGGCCGGGGCGGCTCGCTCCACAAAACGCGGCCGGGGCGGCTCGCTCCACAAAACGCGGCCGGGGGCGGCTCGCTCCACAGAACGCGGCCGGGGCGGCTCGCTCCACAGAACGCGGCCGGGGGCGGCTCGCTCCACAAAACGCGGCCGGGGCGGCTCGCTCCACAAAACGCGGCCGGGGCGGCTCGCTCCACCGATCACCGCTCAGCCACGGTTTCGTGATTCTCGCCGTAGAGATTGGCGCGGAAGTTGTACAGGACGGGGATGACATTGGCCGGCGGCGGCGCGAGGGGCGGGCTGGGTGGTTCCTGAAGATACGCCAGCGTGCGCTCCAGCAGTCGCCCGGCGGCCGGGGCGGACACCGTGCCGCCATAGTGGCCGAGGCTGCGATCGGGCTCGTGGATAATCATGGTCACGACGACGCGCGGATGCTCCAGCGGGCCGCCGCACATGAAGCTGCTGTTGAACAGGTTCGAGACGTAGTGGCCATTGCGACTGATGTGCGACGTGCCGGTCTTGCCGAAGAGGTTCCAGTATTTGCTGCGGGCCTTGGTGGCCGTGCCGCGGACGAGCACGTCGCTCATGATCTGCCGCATGAGATTGGCGCTGGGCTCATCAATGACCTGCGGGCAGGTTTCGAGCCGCGCGGCGGGGTATTGCTCGGCCACCTTGCCATCGGCCGCCAGCCGGCCCTTGATCAGGCAGGGCTTGATGAGGTGCCCGCCGTTGGCGAAGACGCAGAACGCCCGGGCGAGCTGCAGCGGCGTCACCATCATTTCATAGCCTTGCGCCACGGACTCGGTGCTGGAGCGGCCCCACTTGCGCAAAGGCCGCACCAGGCCCTGGTCTTCACCCGGCAGTTCGATACCGGTGTGCTGGCCGAAGCCAAAGGCAGTCAGGGCTTTGTGGAGATTGACGTTGCCCATCCGGCCGCCGAGCATCGACATGCCGATGTTGGATGACTTCACGAGGCACATCCCACGTGCAGAGCGGGCCGTAGTGGTGAACGTCACTGACGTGTCGGCCGTAGGATGTGACCCAGGTGATGCCGGGGATCTGCCACATCTCGTTGATGCGGGTGATGTGCCAGGCGAGGGCCGGGCCCATGATGAACGGCTTGAGCGTCGAGCCCGGCTCGTAGGGAACGACGATCGCGCGGTCGAGGTGTGCCTCCATGCTGGTCGCGCCGCGGTTCTGCGGGTCATAGCCCGGCCAGTTGGCCAGGGCCAGGATCTCGCCCGTGCGCGGATCGATGATGACGACTTCGCCTCGCCGCGCCTTGAACTGCTTGCACGCGGCCGACAACTCCTCTTCGGCCATCATCTGAATGGCCGCGTCGATCGTGAGGACGATGTTCTGGCCATGCGTCGCGGGGCTGTAGTCCTCGGCGTCGATGCCGATGGGACGCCGGCGGGCATCCTTCTCGATGCGACGATAGCCGTTGCGCCCGGCTAGGACCTTCTGATACCTGAACTCCAAGCCCTCCTGGCCTTCGCCGAACTTATCGCAGGAGCCGATGATATGCGCGGCCAGGGAGCCCATTGGGTAGAACCGCACGCACATGGGCTCGACGCCGGCGCCGGGGATGTTGAGCTTGGCGATCTCCCGGGCGGCCTGGTCGGTCTGGTTCTCGGCAATGCGGATATATCGCTCGGCAACGTTCTCGCAGATGACCGCGGTGAGCTTGTCGGCGTCGCAGTCGATGATCGTGGCGAGCTTCGTCAGGTCCTGATCCATCTGGTTGAGATTTCGTTTGCCGGTCTGGTACTGCTCCAGCATGAACTTGGGGTCGAGGTAGACGGCGAGGGTCTGGATGGTGCCGGCCATCTCGTGGCCGTTGCGGTCGAAGATCGAGCCGCGGCGGGCCTGGATGGGGATGCCGGTGTGCTGCTGGCGCTCGGCCGCACGGACGTAGCTCTGGCGGCCATAGGTCTGGAGATAAGCGACGCGGCCGACGAGGGCCGAGAGAAGGCCCCCGATGATGAGGATGACGACGCAGGCGCGGGTGGTGGAAAACTGAGGCATAAGGGTAGCCGTCCGATGAGTCTGATAATTCATCGGCAGAGCGCGGTGCGCGGGGAGAGGAAATTCCCGTCAGTGGTCAGTTGTCCGTTGTCAGTGGTTGGGTCCGTTGTCCCTTGGTCAGTAGATGCGCCACCGCAGGACGAAGCTCCCGCAACTGACCAACGGACCATTGACCCGTCCACGGACAACGGACCACTGACTACTGACGAACCTTACCCCATCACGATCTGCTGCGCATCCGCATCCCATTTGGCGACCTTGCGCTGCTTCAGGCTCCACATGGACATGATGAGAGTCGTCTGCACCTGATAGGCCAGGTCGATGGGGCTGAATGTCTTCTCGGGCGTGTTGTTCTGGATGCAGTCGATGAAGTTTTCCCAGTGGGCGATGAAGTTCTCGCCGAAGGGGATGGGGAACCTGGATTTCTCCTTGCCATTGCTGTCGACTACGAGAATCTGGTTGCCGCGGAAGATCAGCGAGCCGTCCCACCCGCGGACGACCGGGCTGCGCGACCCCGAGCCGCGCATGCCATCGCCGCCGTTGTAGCCGCTGCCGAACGTGCCGAGGACGCAGATGGTCATCTTCTGCGGGTAATCGGCCAGGAGATTGAAGCTGTCGGGCACGTCGCGCTCGGGCCAGCGGAACACGCCGCCGGAGCCGACGACGAACGCGGGGAAACCGGCCGACATCATGAACGCAACGGGCGTCATGCTGTGGGGATAGACATCCGTGACCGGCCCGCCGGAGTAGTCCTCGTAAAGCCGCCAGCGGAAGAAGCGGGAGACATCGAACTCGCGCTTGGGGGCGTCGCCCAGGAATGCCTCCCAGTTGAGGTCGGGGCCGGGTTTGGCGCTCTTGTTGTCAATCGGCATGCCGCGCTCGCCCCAGTCGCTGTCGCGGAACATGCCGCACTCCGCGTGGATCGGCCGGCCGATGACGCCCTGCCCAATTAGCTTGCGGGCCTCGTGCCAGGCGCCATCGGACATGCCCTGGCTGCCGAGCTGGAAGACGACCTTCGCCTGCTTCACCTGGGCGACGGCCTGCTTCATGGCGTCGAACTGGCGCCAATGGGTGAAGGGCTTTTCGCAGTAGATGTGCTTGCCAGCCCGGGCGGCGTCGGCCGTCTGGTAGGGATGATGATGGTCGGGCGTGGCGATGACGACGATGTTGACGTTGGGGTCCTTCAGCAGGTCCCGATGGTCGCTGTAGGCCTTGGCGCCGGTGTTCTTGGCGGCCGCGTCCAGGCGCGGCCGGTAGACATCGCAGACGGCGACGATGTCGATGTTCAGCTTCTTCTGGGTCTTGAGCCAGTTGACGGCCTGGAGGTGGGCGCGGCGCGGCCGCCGACGCCGATGAAACCGACGCCCAGCCGACTATTCGCGCTGCGCGTGGCAGGCGCGGCGGTCTGTGCGAAAACGCCGGGCGCGCCAACGGCTGCGGCGAGAGTTGCGCCAGTGATGAGAAAGTCGCGACGATTCATGGCATCCTCCATATCACGCCACCAGCGGCTTGAGATGCGCGATGCTGCGCCTGGCCTGCTCGATGGTGCCGCACTCGACAGAGAACACCAGGTCGCGCGGGCACTTGCGGCAGATGCCGATGACGCGTTTCCAGTCGATTACCCCGTCGCCGCAGGCGCAGCCGACGGGCGTGCCGGTCACCTTGCCGCGCTCGCTCTCGCTTTGCTGGATGGAGATGTCCTTGGCGTGAATGTGAACGCAGCGCTCGATCACGGACTCCAGCCACTTGTAGGGGTCCTGGCCGGCCAGGTAGCTGTTGCCGGTGTCGAAGTTGATGCCGATGGCCGGGCTGGCGACGAGCTTGCTGATGCGATCCAGGCCCGCGGGGAGCTTGGTGTACTGCTGATGGGGCTCGATGCCGATCTTGATGCCGCGCGGCTCGGCGACGGCAGCGACCTCGGTGAGCGTGTACTTCATCAGCACGTAATCTTCCTCTTCGGTGGTCCACTTGGGCTTGGGGCCTTCATCGGTATTGATGACCGGCGCGCCGCACTCGAAGGCAAATCGGGCGGCCTGCTTGAGATATTCCACGCCGATCTCGGGCTTGATGATCGGGCAATGCGACGAGAGGCCGGAGAGCTTGATGCCGGCCTTCTGCGCCGTGCGCTTGATGCGATAGGGATCGTCGAGCATGGAAACGCTGTGGAAATAGCCGGCCTCGCTGAGCAGCTCGCGCCCCCAGTGGACCATCGGCTCGCAATACTCGAATCCGAGTTCGGCGGCCTTGGCGACGCCCCACTCGAAGTCCTTGTTGTCGTGGCGGACGAATTCCATGTTGACGCCGATCGAGATTTTGGCCATGGGTTTTCCTTTCTCAGATTGGTTGGATGTCTGGACCGCGCCGGTCACGCAACCGAAGATGATCGCCGAGCCGGCGACCAGCGCAGCGCCTTTGAGAAGATCACGACGAGAGGTGGGTGATCCTTCCATGGGGTATGACTCTACCGCGGCGGGAGGGAATGGCAAGACGTACAAGAACGCGAGGAGCCTTACCGGCTCCTCGCGGGGTTTTTGAAGCTGTCCGGGACAATCACGGGTAGATCTTCTTGTTGTTCTGGTAGATCGCGCCATTGGGCAGCCACTTGCCGCGCACCGTTACCGTCCCGATCTTGCGCTTGGCCTTGATCACGCCGCCCATGTTGCGGTTGATGAAGATCGAGCTGATCTCGCCGTTGGCGCCGACGGCCTGGATGACATCGTCGGGCGTGACGCCGATGTAGTCGCGCCCGATGCGCAGCGACGAGAAGATGCCCGCGACCGTGATGTTGGCGCTGTACGAATCGCGGCCGATGTTCATCTGCCAGATCGAGCCCGTCGTGATCTGCATGTCGCGCGTGTCTTCAGTGGTAATGAGCTGCTTGATCCGGTTGGCGACGTCGAAGTCGCTGCACATGTAGGCCTTGTTGGGCGTGTAGCGGCCGGCATCGAAATAGTCCGGACGGTTGGGGTTGACGCTGGTGCGGTTGGACCATTCGATCCGCCACGCCTGGATCAGGTCGGTGTTGTAGTTGGCGCGGATGGTGCAGCCGGCGATCACGCCGGACTTCGTCACGCCGCCGGTGCCCGTAAGATACTGCGTCGCCGGCAGGTTGCCGTCGATGGTCATGGCGTTGGTGGGGCTGTCCGGGCCCGTCTGCAGATACATGTGGATGTCGGTGCCGCGGTTGGGCCAGAAGCCCGTCGCGGGATTGAACCCGTTGATGCCGACCTTCTCGCTGGTGCGCACCGACGACTCCCACTGGTTGGCCGGGAGATTCTTGCCATTGCCCGTGACGATCACCTTGCCGACCGAAGCGCCAGCGATGATGTCTACGTCGCGCAGGCCATATCCATCGGCCTGCAACGTCTGGAGCACGCCGTTGGTCCGGTAGATCTGGATCGTGCTGTTGATGATGCCGAAGCTGTTGCTGGCGCGGATCGTGCCAATGTTCGGTGCGGCGATCTGCGCCCCGATGATTCCGCCGTTGCTGGCAGGCCGGTTCGGCGTCCCATCGACAAAGATGCTGTTGATCCCGAGCGGGGGATTGGTGATCGGGCCCGTGCCGATGGCCGGGGGGAACCCGCCGTAGAACTCGCGGCTGTCGTCGAACGTGCCGCCGCCCCAGGCCTGGATATTGGCGTTGATGATCGAGCCGTTGTGGAGCTGAATGCGGTTGATGGCATATTGCGCCGCGCCGGCCGCGCCCGCCGTCGCCGTCGCCAGGGAGACGATGCTCCCGCGGATATCGGCGTTCGTGCCGGTGATGTAGCCGATCTGGCCGCCCGCGAAGATGCCGCTGGCGGCGAGATTGCCATTGCCGCTGTTGGTGATTCCCATGCCAATGGCGACATTGTTGATGTTGCCGCTGGCGACGATGGGCGCGGTGATGCCCTCGAAGACGCCCGGCGCGGCTTTGCCGTCCGCGTTGGCGACAATCTGCTGAATCGTGCCGCCGCCGCCGCCCCAGCCGAGCTGGCCGGCCATTGCCGGATCGACGTCGATGTTGCCGATCGACCCGCTGGCGCGGGCCAGCAGCAGATCGCCCGTCACAACCGCGGTGCGCTGCTGATCGAAGGGGTAAACGTGCTCCATCGGCGAGCCATCGGGGTTGTTGCCCTGGTAGATGCGAGCCGCCATCGGGATCACGGCGGCGGGGGTTGCCTGGGCCGTCGCAACTCCGATGTTATAGGAGCTGACATAGCCGATGGACGACGCGGTGATATTGACGATCTCGCCATTGGGCGTGTTGTTGGTGATGTTCGTAAAGTGCGAGCCCTGGAGATCCAGGATGTCGACGGGGGCCGTGCCGCCGACGCTCAGGAACAGCGGTGGGCCATTGGCGGCCATTGTCAGCCCGCTGGCGCCGGCGGTCAGGGGCGTGCCGGGGCCATCGAGCAGGATCGAGCCGATCTCCGCAGCCGCGCCGCCCTGCGACGTGCCGCGCAGGGTCAGGCTGCCCTCGGCCTCGATGTTGACGATCGCCGAGCCGCCGCTGCCCCGGATGCCGTAGAGACGCAGCCGCGCAATCGCGGTTGCCGGCGCGGCCACGCCGGCCACGGCAGGGCCCGGGCTTATGGTAACCTGGGCACCGGAGTTGTCGTTGATGTAGACGCTCTCGCCCGCCTGGAAGTTGATCTCGTCCACAGGGCCGCCGACGCCGAAGTATTTGTCGCGATAGACCTGCCCGCCCACGTGGACGTAGCGGACATCGCCGCCCGGCCCCGTGATGATCGCCGGACCGCCACCCAGGACCGTCCCCAGATCGCCCGGGGTGTCGATCAGGTCGATGGTCCCGTCGTCATTGGTTTCGTCGGCGTTGGCCACGAAGAACCCGCCCAGAATGTTCCCGGCACTGACCGTGCCAATGGCCTGGTCGGTCATGATGCCGCCGATCAGGTTCCCGTAGGCGTTGATCACCTGGTAGCTGCCCGTGTCCGCCACCTCGCGAGCCACGCCCGCCGGATCATGGTCGGAAACCGGCGGCGTGCCGGCCATCAGGATGTCGTCGTTCAACAACAGATTTCCGCCCGCTCGACCCGCTGCGCCGCCACCTCCGCCGCCACCGGCCGCGGCAAAGACGCCGGTCGCCGACACCAGCCCGACATTACCGTTGAAAGTGACGAAGTCCGGGCCAAGGTCGGCCGCGGCTCCCCAACGACCGATCTGGCCGGCCTGGATGACGCGGAAATCGCCCTGTTCGATGTCGTAGGTTGGCCACACAATCGCGGCATGCGGGCCGCCCGGATAGGCAGTGCCATACGAGCTCTGCCCCACGCCCGGCGTCAGCCCAAACACCGGATCGATGTGGTACACCAGGTTCATGGCGCAGAGCTGATTGTCCGCCAGCAACCCACCGGCATTGCCCTGCGCCACGTAGATCTGAGTGCCACTGGCCCGGCCATCGAAAATGTTGCCGCCGATGGCCCCCCCGGCAGCGCCGGCCCCGCCCGCTGCCGCGCGCTGAACAGCGTGAACCGCGCCGAACGCCAAATCGCCCACGCCACTGACGCGCAATTCGTACGGGAACGTCATGTTGAACGAGCGTGCCGCCGAAGTTGTCGCCGTAGGGCGCGTTGGTGAACTGCCCGCCACCGAAATCGCCATTGTTCGTCATCGCCACGGCAAAGCGCCACATGCCCGGCCGGTCGATGGTCACCTGGAACGGAGCATGCCAGTACTGGTTCGTATCCTGATCCATGATGTCGGTTGCCACTTCGCGGCCATCCGGATCGAACACCCCCACGTTGATCATGTGCAGCGACTGCGGCGCCGTCGGCAAAAGCTGCACGGTAATCGTCTGCCCCGCCATCAGGGCGACACTGTAGTAGTCCAGGAAGTCGTTGGCCGGCGCCCACGGGTAGAGGTAACCTTCGACCTGCAGCGAGTTGTTCCCCAGATCGGGATCGGTGCTGTTGATCGAACCCAGATTCTGGGCCGTGTTGAACGTGTCGTTGTTGTAGAGCCCACCGGCATTCTGATCACACAGCAAGCCGCTGGCGAACAGCGAATCCGGATTGGGCGCGGTGTCGCGGTTCTCGATCTCCGTCTGCGTCGTGCCCGCGGGCAATGTTGTCGCATCGTTGCCGACGGTCAGGTTGCCCATGTAGTCGTGATACGTGGTGACCTCGCCAATGCGCCCGCCGACATTGAGGTCGAAGCCGGTGGTGTAGTGCGACGCGTCCCACAGGGTGTCGTCCAGGGTGCCGATGGAACTGCGGGTGATCAGATCGCGCAACTCGCCGCCAACGCTGAAGTTCCCCGGGATATTCGGGTCCAGCAACTCCTGCCCGTCCGTCGCGCCCGTCAGCAGCCAGCCGCTGTAGAACATGTTCATCGAGCCGGTGACATGCACCTGCCCGGTCACCGTGCCGGCAAGCATGAACTTATCCATGTCCTGCGGGGCCGCCGAGGCCGTCGTCCAGCCACGCAGCATGTACAGCGACGCCGACTCAAGCTGATCGTCGCCCTGTCCGGGCGGCAGGATCAACGCGCCCGTGTCGTTGTCGGCCGCGAGAAAACGCTTGTTCAGCGGATCGTAGGAGATCGCGCCAACCGTCGCTCGCAGCGAGCCCTGCGGCGTGTTGACCAACCCCGCCACCGCGCCGCTCGTCGGATCGATGTTCACCAGCCGGCCGTTGCGCGTATCGGCGCCGATCAACTGGCCCTTACCGTCAAAATCCATCGACGTGATGTCGATGACCGGATAGTTCGGATCGGTCAACTGCCCCACGTCCGTCAGGTTCGCTATATGAGGCAACAGAATCGTATCCACGTTGACCACGAACAGCTCGCCGGTGTTGTCCAAAACGTACAGATCCTGTCCGTTGAACGCCATCGCCGTTACAGCACCGGTGCCCAGCGATCCCAGGTCGGTGACGGCGCCGTTGGTCGGATCAACCAACCCCAGGTGATTGCCGCCGTAGGCGATGAACAACGAATCGCCCGAGCCATCCGGATCGCCCCAGTCCATCGCCGCCACGTCCGTGATCTGCGTCGCGTTCAGCAGCAGAGGCAGCGGCGCACTGGTGATCATCTGACCGCTGTTTGGATCGCGCGTGCCGTCCCACGTCGAGATGGAATCGCCAACGGCCGGCACGTGGTTCACCACGTACACCGTGCCCGCGGCATCCACCGACATGCCGACGATATCGTCCACGTTGTTCTGCCAGAGACTCATGTCGGGCGTGAACGCGCCGCCCTGCCATGCCTGCAAGAGTGATGTTTCGAGATTCGTGCTGACATTCAGCCCTGCATCAAGCTGCCCGCCGATGGGCACACCCAGGCTGTTGTACGGCTGCGCCAGTGGGCCCGACGTGATCGGCATATATCGCACGTCGGAACCCGGCACCGCAACGCGATTCCGCTGGCCAATATAGACATAGCCCGTGCCGTCATCGCCACTGACACTGAAGGGCAGCCCGGTCTGGGCATCCCAGACCTGCACGCCGCGCCCGCCCGCCGTCAGGTTGTCGTTAGTGTTCCCCTGGAACGGAGTCATGAGCCCCTGCAGGTTGAGCGGGTCGTTCGCATTGGGGACCGTCACGCGCGAGATGATGATCTGCGAATTGGCATCGGACTCGGTTACGCCGATATTGAAGATCATCTGGCCCTTGACGGGCAGCGTGTTCAGGTACGCCAGGTGGTCGGTGATCGTGTTCGTCCCGATGAGGGCGCCGAGCTGATTACGGAACGGGTCCACGAGCCTCGGATTGTACGTCAGGCCCTGGAACCCAACCGGGATGTCGCTGAGGATGGTGACCACGCCCGTCGCCGGGTTGATCTTGACCACGTGCGAGCCCGCCGGATCACTGGTGATGCCATAGACATAGCCCGGATCGTAGGGAACGTACGCGATGCCGGTGATCGTGGTGACGTCGGCCCCGCCCATCGTCACGCGAACCGCGCCGAAAATATTGTTCGTGTTGTTCGGGTTGATGTCCTCAAGAAATGTTTGGTTGTTGCGGATGGTTAGCGCTGTGAGCCCGCCGCCCGGCCGGAAGGCGATGGACGGAATCTCCGCGGGATTCGCGCCGGCATTGGTCTGGAAATCGCCCTGCACGTTGGCAAGGTTGCCCGTCGCAGGGTCCACGCGATACAGCCGCGGGACGTCCACGCCCGGCACAACCGGCTGCCCTATCGGAACCTGCGCCGGCGTGTTGTCCACCATCACAAACCACAATTCGCCGTTGGAATAATCCGCGGCGGTGACGCGCTGCGCCGTGCAGATCGGAATGTTGAACGGCGCCGCCCCCTGACCCGAATTCGGGTCGTGCGGCATGGCCGGATCGTTCTCGAGATCGTAGAGCACCGTGGCCAGGCCGTTGGTGTTGTTGATCTGCACGAGCTGCACGTGCTTCTGGGCTTGAGCGCCGGGCATCAGCGTGATATCCATGACGTTCACGGCGTAGCTGTTGCCGGTGATCTGGTTGCTCGCCAAGCCCATGAAGTTGAGCAGGTTGGTGGCGGCGAACACGTTGCCACCCGCCAGGGTGTCGCCGATGGTATTGTCGGGGCCGATATCCTGGATGCCGACGCCTCCGCTGGGCCCGCCGGAAATGGTGACACCGGTTCGGCCAATCGGGCTCTGCGTAATGATGCCGGGGATCTCCATAAAGGAGAGGGTGTTCGTATCGTTGACATAGCCACCCACGACTTCCGCCGTGAGATGGTTGCCGACGAATTCCGCGCGGATACGCTGCGTCGTGCCGGTCGCCTCGTTCCACTGGTCGAACTCGAAGGTCTCACCGCCCACAAACGTTGTCAGCATCTGCCGATCTTCAAGACGCTCGAGGGTGGCCCGCGAAGCGGAACCAACAACCTTCCTACCGCGCTGCGAGATCATTGGAGTCCTCCTCGGCACCAGGACCTTCCCGGAAATCCGATGAAAGTGGCCTCGTGCTGGTTCTGGATAGAGTGCAACCCGCTAACTTCTTTCACGCCGCTCTTGACCAACCGGCTCGCGCAAAGGACCACTCGCGTCCCCTGCCCGGCAGAGCCCGGCGGGTCGTTTGTATCACTCGGCAGAAGGGGTGTCAATGTTGAGCCCGTCTGCCTTATAGATGACGCCACAGACGAGGAAAAGTTGCACGGCGTGCGCGGAAATAGCGGCCGGCAATGGGGCTATGTGACCCCTGGCGCGCATCGGCGGCGCCGTCACTGCCCGGCGCATCAGCGGTTCTCGCGGTAATAACGGATCAGCCCATTCGTCGAGCCGTCCGGGTTCTGTATGGGCTTGGCGCCGGTAACCTGCGGCAGGATGCCCTTGGCCAGCTTCTTGCCCAGTTCCACGCCAAACTGATCGAAGGAGTTGATGTCCCAGATCACGCCCTGCACGAAGATCTTGTGCTCGTACATGGCGATGAGGCTGCCAAGGGTGCGCGGCGTGAGCTGCTTGAAAAAGATCGAGTTGGATGGGCGATTGCCCTCAAAAACGCGATGCGCCAGCGATCGCTTCCACACGTCCTGGGCGGTCCCCTTTGGCGCGGGATCCTCGGCGGCCTCCTCGCGCGTCCTGCCGAGCATCAGGGCCTCGGTTTGGGCAAAGAAATTCGACAGCAGAATGGCATGATGATCGCCCATGGGATTATGCGAGCGGATCGGCGCCAGGAAATCGCACGGAATCAGCTTCCTGCCCTGATGAATGAGCTGATAGAAGGCATGCTGGCCGTTGGTGCCGGGCTCGCCCCAGATGATCGGGCCGGTCTGGTATTCGATGCTCTTGCCTTCGAGCGAGATCGACTTGCCGTTGCTCTCCATGTCGCCCTGCTGGAGATACGCCGGGAAGCGGTGCATGTATTGGTCGTAAGGCAGGACCGCGTACGACTCACAGCCGAAAAAGTTGTTGTACCAGATGCCCAGCACGGCCAGGATCACAGGAAGGTTCTTGCGAAACTCGGTCGTGAGGAAATGCTCGTCCATGGCGCAGGCGCCCGCCAGGAGCTGATCGAACTCCTCCTCGCCGATGGCGAGCATGATCGACAGCCCGATGGCCGACCACAGCGAATATCGCCCGCCGACCCAGTCCCAGAACTCGAACATGTAATCGGTGCTGATGCCGAATCGCTGCACCTCGCTGCGCGTTGGTTGAGAGGGCGACGAAATGGCGCCCGACGGCTTCGGGAGTTTTCGCGGCCGCCAGCAGCCACTGTCTGGCAGTCGTGGCGTTGGTGATCGTCTCCTGGGTCGTAAACGTCTTGGAGGCTACGATGAAGAGCGTCGTCTGCGGATCGCACTTTCGCAGCGTCTCGGCGATGTGAGTGCCGTCGACGTTGGAGACAAAATGGATGCCCATGTCTCGCTTGCAGTAAGGCTTGAGCGCCTCCGTCACCATGACCGGGCCGAGATCGGAGCCGCCGATGCCGATGTTCACGATGTCTTTGATGGGCTTGCCGCTGTAGCCGGTCCACTGCCCGGTCCAGATTTGCCGGCAGAACGCGCGCATCTGCTTGAGGACCCGATGCACATCCTCGCCGATGGCCCCGAACCGATGGTCGTTCTCGGCCGATCGCAGCGCGACATGCAGAACGGCACGATCCTCGGTGGTGTTGATCTTCTCGCCCGCGAACATGGCCTCGCGGCGCTCCCGCAGGTGGGCCTGCTCGGGAAGCTTGAGCAGGAGGTCGAGCGTCTCCTTGGTGATGCGGTTCTTGGAGAAATCGAGGAGGATGTCCTCGAACTTCACCGAAAAATCCTCAAATCGCTTCGGCTCTTTCTCGAACCACTCACGCATGTGCTTGCCTTTGACCTCCTGATAATGGGCCTGGAGCTCGGGGTAGACCGGCAGTTGGGTGAAGAGCATACTTCCTTTCCTGGTTATGGAGAGCGGCATTCTACAGTGCAGTGTCTGAAGCGGAAGCGTCAGCGCCCGCCCTTCGCCGCGGTCCGGGGCGGGCGCTGACGCTTCGTTCTCGCCGGGGACCGTCCTGTGTCAGTAGACTCTCGCACCGCAGGCCCTGGGCGGGCGCTGACGCTTCCGCTTCAGATAGAACGCGCATCGTCATGCGGCGCTCGCGCGGTTCAAGGCCCGGCCGGCAAAGGACCGATAACAGCGACATCGAATGGCCATGCGGCGATACAGTCTCTCCTTGGGCCTGCTGCTGGCCACGCTTGCCGCTGCAGACGCGCCACCGGCGCTCCAGAAGAACCTGGCGTTGCAGATCGCGCTGGATCGCGAAGGCTTCTCGCCGGGGCTGATCAATGGCAAACCCGGCGCAAAGACCACCGCCGCGATCCGCGTTTCAGCAGGCGCGGAGCCTTCCGGTGACGGGCTCGCTGGACAACGCCACGGCCGCCGCTCTGAAGCTTCCCGCGAATCCGGTGACTTCATACACGGTCCTGCAGGCCGACGCGGACAAGGTCATTCCCACGCCGAAGGACTGGCACGCCAAGGCCAAGATGCAGTACCTGGGCTACAGCAGCCTGCTGGAAGCCGTGGCGGAGAAGCACCATTGCTCGCAAGCGCTGCTGGCATCGCTTAATCCGAAGGTCAATGTGTCGAAGCTGAAAGCCGGCGATACGCTCAACGTGCCGGCGGTGGAGAGCGGCGCAGTGGCCAAGGCCGTGCGTCTCGAGATCGACATGGCCAGCAAGATGATCCGCGCGTGTCCGCCGACGGGCACGCGGTGGCGCTGTTCCATTGCAGCATCGCGGCCAAGTCCGAAAAACGCCCCAAGACCGACGCGCACGTCGTGGGCGTCACGCACAATCCCACCTACCAGTTCGATCCGGCCATGTGGCCCGAAGTGAAGACCGTCAGGGAGACGCTGCTGATTCCACCGGGGCCGAAGAACCCGGTGGGCGTCTGCTGGATCGCGCTGAGCCTCCGCGGCTACGGCATCCACGGCACGCCCAACCCCGAGTTGATCGGCAAGACCGGCTCGCACGGATGCTTCCGCCTGACCAACTGGGATGCAACCCGACTGGGCAACATGATCAAAGCGGGGACGCCGGTGAAGTTCGTGCAGAGCTGACGTGGGTCGAGCGTGCCGCCCCGGCCGCGATCATCTGCGCGTGTGGAGCGTGCCGCCCCGGCCGCGATCATCTGCGCGTGTGGAGCGTGCCGCCCCGGCCGCGATCATCTGCGCGTGTGGAGCGTGCCGCCCCGGCCGCGATCATCCTCGCGTGTGGAGCGTGCCGCCCCGGCCGCGATCATCCTCGCACGACGCGGGCTGCTCGTGCCACCTGACCTGTGCCACCTGGCCATTTGCACGGTCGCGTCTCGCGCGTTACATTCCCCTCGTCTTCGTGGGTCACAACATCTCAAGGAAAGCGAGGAACCAATGTTCAACCGCCTGACAACCGTAGCAGTCTTCTCCCTGTCGATTTATCTGACCGGGTGCCAGGTTCAGCAAGGCAACCAGCCGGCCGCGCAGCCGGGTGTTTCGGCCGCGATTCGCGTCAAGGCCGGCACCACCCAGCCCGTCACCGACGCGCAGGGCAACAAGTGGCTCAAGGACCAGGGCTTCACCGGCGGCATGACCGTCGCTCGTGGTAACGTCGCCATCGCCAACACGCAAATGCCGGAAATCTACCGCACCGAGCGTTACGGGATGACGGCGTTCTCCCGGCCAGTACCCAATGGCGCCTACACGGTGAAGCTGCATTTCTGCGAGACCTTCGATGAGATCACCGACAAAGGCATGCGCGTCTTCAACGTGGACGTGGAAGGAACGAAGATCGACAAGCTTGACGTATTCGCCGAGTCGGGTGGCCTGCGCAAGGCGCTGGTGAAGACGGTGAAGGTGGACGTGAAGGATGGGAAGCTCGACATCAAGTTCGCACCGTGACGCAGAACACCGTGATCAACGCCATCGAGATCATCCCGGCGAAGTAGCCTGGATTTGTCAATGGTCCGTTGTTCGTTGTCAGTGGTTGGGTCCGTTGTCCGTTGGTCAGTGGATGCGCCACTGGGAATCAAGACTTGGGGAGGCTCTTGCAACTGACCAAGGGACCATTGACCCGTCCACGGACAACGGACGAGTGGCCTTCATCCCAGGCGTTCGCGCAGTTCGGCGATGGCCGCGGCGCGGTCGGGTGCATCGAAGATGGCGCTGGCGACGACGAACCAATCAGCGCCGGCATCGTGCGCGGAGCGGATCGTGTCGCGGCTCATGCCGCCATCGATCTCAAGGCGCTGGTCGGGCCGGATGCGCTTGCGCAACTCGCGCAGCTTGGGCAGGACATCGGGGATGAACTTCTGGCCGGAGAATCCGGGGTGGACGCTCATGACGAGCACCATGTCCACATCGTCGAGGGCGGGGTAGACCTTCTCGACAGGCGTCTCGGGATTGAGGGTAATGCCGACGTTGCACCCGAGTTTGCGCAGCTCGCGCGCGGTCTTGGCCGGGTCGTCGAATAGTTCGACGTGGAAGTTGACGTTGTTCGCGCCGGCCTGGACCATCGGCGGCGCGTAACGCAGCGGGTCGGTGATCATGAGGTGGGCGTCGAAATACGCGGGGGTCGAGGGGCGGATCGAGCGGATGACCGGCGGGCCGAAAGAGATGTTGGGGGCGAAATGCCCATCCATAATGTCCAGGTGGATGAAGTCGGCGCCGGCCGACAGGACCTCGTGCATCTCGGCGGCGAGTTTGGCAAAACGCCGGAGAGAATGGATGCGGCGATCATCGGCGCATGCGATGTGAAGGGGTGGGAGGTCATGGATGCCCATGATCTTACGCGCCGGATTCATGTCGCAAAGCGGTTCGAAGTGCAAGCGTCAGCTTGTAGTCATCAATTCCCGTCGGGGCCGAGGATCAGCTCCGTCGTGTGGTCCTCGACCTTGATCTTCCTGCTCACCGCCGCCTTCCCCGGAAAGCGATATTTCACTGTCACGCTGCCTTGGTATCGCACCGGCATGTAAGTGCCCGGCGCATGCCCCGCGACGGCCGCCACGCCGGTGCATGCCGGATAGGGCTCTTCCATCCAGCAGCTCGCCGTCACCGGCCCCGCAGCGCCTTTGGGCAGGCGGAGCATCAGGGCGGGCATGTCGAGCCTGTCGTTGAAGTAGACGCGCAGCGTCCCATCGGTCTGCAGCACCGCCAGGTCGGCCGAGTTGTCGCCGTTGAAATCGCCAACAGCCAGCGTCAGCAGCCCCGGCCGGCCCTTCCCGGGCTCAACCTCGATGCCCATCAGCCGCACTTCGCCCTCCTCGCCCATGCAGCGAAAGCCGCGGTTGAAGTGATACAGCAGATCGCCGCCCGCATACACAAAGCACAAGTCCGCCCGGCCATCGTGATTCAGGTCCATCGCTTTCACATCCGAAGCATTCGTCGGGCACTTGTAGCTCATCGAGCCGCTGTAGCGCAGCACCTCGGCGAAACCGGCCTTGCCATCGTTCTCCCAGAGCGTGTTCTTCACCGGCCCCGCCAGAAGGATGTCGAGGAAACCATCCTCGTTGAAATCGGCCACGGCCGCCTTGGCCATCCCGCCGCCACTGCACACGGGCGACTTTGCAGGCTTGTCAAAGCCGCCTGCCTTGCCTCTCCACAAAGCCCCGCCGCTCTCGCCCACCTGAAGCACATCCGCGAAACCGTCGTTGTCCAGATCGGCCACGATGCACGGTGAAACCTGCCCGAGACTTCCCTCGAAGGGCGGTAGATCGACCTTGCGCCATCCCTTCTGCTCCGCCACAAGCAGGAACGGCGCCGACTGCGTGCTCACGAGCACTGCCGCGCGCCCATCCAGCGAGCAAGGCGCCAGGTCGATGCAATTCTCGGTCTTGTGGGACCACTGATCACCGGCCGACTTGAACTGCTTCCCGCCGAGCCAGAGCGTAATCGCGCTACCATCAAAACTCACCAGGTCCGCAACGCCATCTCCATCAATATCCATGAAGGTAGACTTGACGCTCTTGCTGGTGAGCTTCGCCGCCGCCGTGACCTCGTCAAACGCCGTTTCTTTTTCTTTGGCCACAAAGAGCCTGTCGCCCGAGGCACTGGCCACGAAGAGAGCGATCGCCCCTGGCTTGCCGTATTCGATGGCCGCCAGAGATGAACGCGGGTCAACTTTGCCGACGATGCAGTTCTCCGACCACTTCACTCCCGCCGTCACGGGGACATCGGCATCGCGGCTGTTGGCCAGGCACTTGCTCATGCGCCGAGCATGTCGGTCCCGCCGGCGAAAGTGCCCGACATTTGCGCTGCGAAGCCCGCGATTTCCCAGCGATCGCCACCGGCCAACTTGCCCGCGAGCCAGGCGCCGGATACGTGCAGGAAGATCTCTTTCACCTGATCCTTGGTCCCGATGAACACGACGGCCGGCTCCTTGCCGCTGGCCGAGAGCTTCTCTTGCACATCCTTCACCTGATCGGCGTTGCACTTGCTCAGGTCCAGCACCTGCGCGGCATCCAATTTGCCCTTGATCTGCTCGGCGGGCGCGAGCTTCCACTCGCTGCTGTTGCCGCCCGCGCTGACCATCGCCGTCGCGACGATCTCCGACTGATCGACAAGGTGCCGCGGGGTAAAATTCGGATTGATGATCGCCCAGGATGCGCCGGCAGCAACCAGCAAGACCCATAGAAAAGCCGCTGTCCTGGCCATGCTGCTCCTTTGTCTGACCCCCTGCGCCATCCGACGCCCGGTGCGGCAGATTATGACCATGTGGCTCCCAGAGATACGACCGGTGAACACGTCGTGTTGACGGCGAACGGCTGGCGACTCAAGATGGGCTCGCATCGAGCCATCCCGGCCAGCAGTGCTTTCCACCGAAGAGGTTCGCGGGTAGCATGCATTCCTGTACTCGCGGTTTCATTCGCTTATGCCGCCGAGCCGAAAAAGGACACAGCTTTGGCCGCTACCCAGAAGACGTTTTCCGATTATTGGCCCGACGCATCCCACTGGATCACGTTGGCGACAGGGGAATACTATCCGGATATTCTCCCGCATGCGTGCGAGTTGTACAAGCCGGTCCTTGTGCTCTTCGGCCAGTTGGTGAGAGGTTCCGAGTCCTCAGTATCGCTGTTCATGGCCATTTGCGATGTGAACGAGGGTTGGATTCGCGTGCAGCTTGCCCGGGTGTTCCGGAAATACGTTTGTCCGTCGCTAAGCGTCGAAATGCTCCGGCGCAAGCGGCAGGCCAAGAGCATTTGCGAACGATTCGCCGGAGAGTTCCGCAAGATCGCGGAAGTGCAGAAGGCGTTCTCGTCTCGCCCGATTCCGGACGAAGCGCTGTGCGCACTGCTTTGGGAATACAAAGACCGCGGCAGGAAGGGTTATGATCTCACCGAGCGGTTCTTTGCCATGATCCGGCGGCAATCGCCCGACTACCACATTACGGGCCCTGAGCGAGCCGGACAGGACATCCGTATGGAAACGGTCTGGCCGGACTACACCAAGTCCGATCGCCCGGTGGACTTCGTGATCCGCAAAGGCGATGAGGTGCTGGCGGTCGGTTTCGCTCGGTACGATGGCGATCGCGGCGGCGCACAAGAGGATGACCGGACCGGCGGATATCGCGATTGCGCTACAGAGATCCTCGCCTACACTTCGGCTCGCGAGCTGCACCGGGTCAAGGTTGTGTTTCTCAACGACGGTCCAGGCCTCTTGCTCGGGTCGATGTGGCGTGACTATGCCCGCCTGGAGGAGCTTGGCAAGGGCCGAGTCCGCGTCGTGACGCTGCGCATGGTTCCTGAACGCCTCACAGAAGATTGGCTGGAGCATTGACGATGGCAACCGGTATCCCGTCCAAACAAAAGCAGCGTCGAGCAGCTTACGAGCTGATGTATGCCGGGAAGATGAGCTGTTCGCAGGTGCTCTCGTTGAACGGCAACCCGGGCCAGCAACTCAACTGCGGTTCGCCAGACGACCGCCTGTATCAGGGAGACAATCTGCCGATCTTGCTCCACTTGCTTGGCGATACGACAGTGCGAGGCCAGGTGCGGTGCGTTTACATTGATCCACCATACGCCACTGCGTCCAGATTTGTGGATCGAGACGTGAACCATGCCTATGACGATACCTTGGACGGCGCTGCGTACATTGAGTTTCTTCGCCGCCGGCTCATCGTGCTGCGCGAACTCATGGCCAGCGACGGAACGATCTTCGTTCACCTGGATCAGAACATGGTTTTTGAGGCCAAAGTCATCATGGACGAAGTCTTCGGACGTGAGAATTTCCGCAATTTCATCACGCGGAAGAAGTGCAACACCAAGAACTACACACGGCGCACCTTCGGGAACATCTCCGACCATATCCTCTTCTACTCCAAGGGAGATACCTTCGTCTGGCACCGGCCTCACGAAGCATGGAGCGAACAGCGAATTGGGGAAGAATACCCGTACGTGGACAAGGGCACTGTACGGCGCTACAAACGCGTGCCGGTTCATGCGCCAGGCGTACGACGTGGAGCAACCGGCACGGCGTGGCGCGGAAAACTCCCGCCGCCGGGCAAACATTGGCAGTACCCTCCGACGAAACTTGATGAAATGGATCGTGCGGGCGAGATCTACTGGTCGCCCAATGGCAACCCTCGCCGCAAAGTATTTTACGACCAGAGCCATGGTATCCCCGTACAGGACATATGGCTGGATTTCAAGGACGCGCACAACCAGAACATCGAGATCACGGGCTATCCCACCGAGAAGAACTTCGAGCTGCTTCGACGGATCGTAGCAGCAACAACCAATGCGGGAGACTGGGTGCTGGACTGCTTCTGCGGCTCAGGTACGACGCTGGAAGCGGCACGATCACTCGGGCGGCGATTCGTCGGTATCGACAGCAGCCAGGCCGCCATTGACGCAACGCTCAAGCGGCTGACCCACGGTCGCCAACCGATGGGTGACTTCGTGGGTGTGCGTGGCAACGGGAACAAGAAGGGGCAGGCTGTACCATCGCTGTTCGACTGACGAGAGGACTGCTCTGCGAGACGCAGCCTTGATGGAATCATCGGCCGTGCCATGGAGCCTGCTCAGCTACCCGCCGACTCCACGGATCGAGTGGTTGTAGTATGCCCCCGGCCCGTCTGCACACATCGCATGGTCCAGCCGCAGGCATTTCGCGATGCGGCACAGCCCCGTGCCCTACGCGTACCGACCTCCGGAGCCTAGTCGCCTCGCGGCCACAATCCGGTAACGCTCCGGTACAGTGAACAGAAAGGCACTGCTCATGCATGCAAGGTTCTGGCGGCTATCGGCTGTGGTGGTCTGCGCCATACTGACCGGATTCGTGGCCGCGGCCCAGCAGGGCAGCGCCGAGCAGAAGCCGCCGGCGTCGGCGCCCGCGAAAGTCATGGTCCTGAATACCTACGGAATCTGGCGCTTCCACTGCACCATCGAGCCCCCCGTGCTTGCCTCCGGCGACAGCATCGCACTGAAATACGCCTGGCTGAACCAGAAGACTCCCGGTCCAGCGCCGGACTGGATGAATCCGGATTTCAATGACCGCGGCTGGGACCGTGGGCCGGTGACGCTGGCGTGCAAATCGGCCATGCTGGCCCGAGTCTGCCTGCGCGGCAAGTTCAACGTCAGCGATCCCGCGTCGGTTCGCGAGTTGGCGCTCTCCGTCGGCTACCGCGGCGGCCTCATTGTCTACGTCAACGGCAAGGAAGTGCGCCGCAGAGCACATCGCGCAGGGTCAGCCTCTGGCAGAAAGCCCCGCCGGCGCACACCGCAGCCTCACCGACTTCGCCATCTCGCCAGAGCTACTGAGAAAGGGCCTCAACGTCGTCAGCCTGGAGGTCATCCGAGCGCCATATCCCACTCGCACGGCCGACAACGTCTATGAGGAGAACTCCTGTCAGATACTCAGCGTGAAGCTGATCGCCGATGGCGCCTCTGGCTTGGCGCCGCATACCGTGCGCCCCAACCGGTTCCAGGTCTGGAACGCGGACGCGCTCGCCGTTGACCTCGACGCGGACTTCGGCGACGAAGCCGAGCCGATCGGCCCCGTCGTGATCGCCGGCGCGCGCAACGGCGCGTTCACCGGGAAAATCGTCGTTGGCGATTCCAAGCCCATCCGCGGCCTGAAGGCGATCTCGGACGATCTCAAATGCCCCGGCGGAGTCATCCCCGCCGCCAACGTGCGCCTCCGCTATGGCGTGCCCTGGGGTGAATACCAACAGGTCAACGCCGGCAATCGCAGACTGCCCTCGCCTTACCCGCTCCAAACCCAGCGTCTTGGCGCGCTGGCCGAGACGGCGCTGGCCGAGTTCCCGGTATCGGCCAAGGTCTCCGATGATTACCGGCCGGCAATCCGCCCGGATGCGTCTGAGATCAAGCCCGTCGGCGGAGCTGTTGTCCCGATCTGGATCACCGTCAAGGTGCCTGCCAGCGCCTCGGCCGGAACATATGTCGGCAGCCTGACAGTGCAGGCTGATGGGCAGAGTACGGTGCAGGTCCCCATCGAGCTTCACGTGGCCGACTGGTCGCTGCCCGACACGCAGGACTTGGGCACCTGGGTAGACATGATCCAGTGCCCCGACACACTGGCGTTGGAATACAACGTGCCACTGTGGTCGGAGAAGCATTGGGAACTCATCGCCCAGTCCTTCAGGCTCATCGGCGAGACGGGCAGCCGCACGCTGTACATCCCGCTGATCGCTCACACCAACCTCGGCAACGAACAGTCGATGGTGCGCTGGCTGAAGAAGGGCGACAAGTACGACTACGACTTCTCGATCATGGAGCGATACCTGGACGTGGCCGAGAAGAACATGGGCAGGCCCAAACTGGTGATCCTCGTGGCGTGGGATGTTTACATGATTCCCGCGTCCGATGTCACCGAAGCCAAACCAGGCTCGCGACAGCAGCAACTCGCCGAGCACGTGCAGAAGACATCCGGCTCGCTGGGGCGCGGGCCGATGGTTACCGTGCTCGACCCCGCGACAGGCAAGACGGAGTTGATCACGCTGCCGGCGCACTTCGATCCCGCGGCCAGCAAGCCGCTGTGGCAGCCGCTGTTTGAGCAGCTCCAGGCGCGGATGCAGAAGCGAGCCCTGCACGACAGACTGATGCTGGGCCTTCAGAGCGACGCCTGGGCCAGCAAGGCCGAGCATGTGTTTTTCAAGGACATCACCGGCGGCCTGCCGTGGGTCGTCCAGTCCCACGAAGGCTTCGGCGCGAACTTCGGGCGGATGATGATTCCCGAGAACAAGCTGATGCACGGCATCTCCCCCATCGGCTACCAGGCCCGCGTTTGGGCCGTCACCTTCTCCGACGACAACGCCGATCGCGGCAAGGGCTACGAAGGCGGCCTCAAGAGCCATCGCGGCTGGTCGCGCCGGATCTCGTCGCCCAGTTCGACCGCTTTTCCCGGGAGCCCTCGACCAACGTCTACTGGAAGCAACTGGCCGAGACCGCCATCACCGGCTCGCAGCGCGGCAACGGGCGTCTCGGGGCCGATTACTGGAGGGTGCTGAAGAACAAGAACGGCAAGCGCGTCGGGCGCTCCCACGATCGCTATATAGAGAGTACCTGGCGCAACCTGTTCATCCCCGAAGCCCTCCTGGCTCCAGGACCGGATGGCCCAGCGGCAACCGACGAGATGGAGGCCTACCGCGACGGTGTACAGGAATGCGAGGCCCGCATCGCCATCGAGCGGGCCCTCGGCGATGGAGCCCTGTCGGCCAAACTCGGCGCGGATCTGGCCCGCCGATGCGAAGAGTATCTGCAGAACCGACACCTCACCATGTGGCTGAGCCTCAGCGACCTGCAACTCTTCTACAACTATCCGGAAGCCAAGTGGGGGCCATCCTACATGGCCTCGTCCTGGCGCGGCGGCTCCAACGTCGGCGGCAGCCACTGGTTCCTCGCTTCGGGCCGCCAGCAGCGCACGCTGGAGCTGTTCGCCCTCGCCGGCGAGGTGGAGAAAAGACTGGGAGCGAAGTGATTATGAACAACCGATGCGTACTTTCGTCCGCGCTTGCGCTCATTGCCGCTTTCAGCGTAACGACGCTGGGCTACATCAACGACAAGTTCACACCCAAGGACCTGGAGCGCGACTCGGACCTGATTCTGCTGCTGGAATTCAAGGGTGCCGATGCCAAAGGCAAAGCCACGGCGACCGTCACAAAGGTATTGAAAGGCACATGCCCGGACAAGGAGGTCACCTTCGATCTTCTGGCCATGCCCGAGCCCATGCAGGCGCAGGGCAAGGTGGTCATGGGCGTGATCGCTGACGGCGAGCGCCAGGCCCTGCTCTTTTCCGGCAAGTACCAGGCCGAAGGCACGGGCATGGAGCCTTCGGCCGACAAGCCCGTGGGGCTTCTCCATCACGGCGGAAAATGGTCGATCATGGAGCCGGCCGAAAACAAGGTCTGGGAGATGGTGAAGATCGACGAGAAGATGCTCGGCACGTTCTCCGGAAGCACGGACATGCTGGTTCGCTGCGTCAACTACATCCTGACCGATCCCAACGCCGAGGTGCCGGTGGCGGAGAGGGTCGATTGGGGCCAGAAGCTCCGCGTCGGCAAGACAGAGCGCAAGATCAACATGGTCGCAGCGGTGGATCTCGCGGGGGATGGGAAGCTCGCCGCGTTTCTGGCATCGGCCGCCGGCAATCAAGTCTTCCGCTGGAACGGCAAGGCGATGGAAGACGTGACGGCCAGGCTGGCCCTCCAGTCCAAGTCCTCGGTCTTTGCATGGGGCGATTTCAACCACGACGGCAGGCTCGACCTGGCGAGTTGGGATGGCCAGCAGCTTCGCATCCACTGGCAGAAGGCCGACGGCACGTTTGCCCCGGTTGATGTCAAGGCCGGCGATGCGCTGAAGGGTGGATGCGTCTCGCTATCCATCCTCGACACCAGCCAGAACGGCAAGGCTGGCCTGCTCGTCGGGACGAAAGCCACGCCGGTGATCCTGATCATCAAGGAAGATGGCTCCGCCGAGGCCAAGCCCCTGGCCACCGGCGATTTCCCGGCCAAGGACGTCGGCGATGCCGGGCGATGCCTGATCACCGACTTCGATGGCGATTCCCTTCCCGATGTCGTCCAGCTCTGCTCCAAGGGCGGCTTGTTCTACAAAGGCACTGGCCCGGGATCGTTCGCTCCGCCCGTCAGGAACAAAGCCGCTTTCGGCCAGGGGCGATATGGCGCTTGCCTGGGCGACTGGGACCACGACGGCCTGCCCGATATCCTGGTCGTCTCGGCCGAGGGCATGCCCTGCCTCTATCAGAACCTCGGACAAGGTAACTTCATCAACACGCTGCCGCGATCCGGCTCATTCGAGTACATCAGCAAGCCGGGCGGGATCAATTGCCAGACCATCGACATCAACAACGACGGCCGGCAGGACATCTTCGTTGCCTACGACGCGGGAATGGCGCCGCAGGTGTTCTTCAATCGCGGGTTCCGCTGCTTCGGCCTGGCCCGCAAGATGGAATCGCAACTCCAGGAGATGCTGCCACAGGCCGCCGAGGGCCAGCAGGCCGGGTGCGTGGCCGATTTCACCAGCCACAACGCGATGGACATGTTCATCGTGTTGAATAGTGGCGATCTGTGGCTTATCCCCAGGCAGGTTGAGGAAACGCCCCTCGCGGTCATCGCAACCCTTTCGGCCGCCAGCCCGTACGCCGGGCCGGTGGTGGTCACCGCCATTGACCAGAACAAGCGAATGCTCGGAGCATGGACCGTGTCCGCCGGCAACCCGGGCGCGTTCTTTGGCATGTCCGAGAAGGGAACGCTGACCCTCAAGTGGCGCTGGCCCGGCGGAGAAGCGATGGAGAAACAGGTCGTTGTCGAAGGCAGAAGCGTACGCCTGCGCCTCGATAGGCCATAGCGTGTCACCGGATTCGGAGCCCCCCACCAGCCCATGCCCCGCCAGAGTTTCGTGCGGCGGGGCAGTCAGGGCGGTCTTGCCGGCCTTGGTCAGCTCCAGCCGGGCGCCCGAACCTGCGCCAGTTTTCCGGCCTGGAGGAGCATCGGCCAAGCGAAGGCGCGGATCGGGCCAGGTTTGTCTTCCACCTCCCATGGCTGCTTGCTCTTGTCGGCCTCCGTATTCTCGTCATGGTAGAAGTCACCGCCATCCAGCACCGCCGTGATCTGCTTCAGCGACGACGGCGTGGGCCAGCGGTTCTTGTCAGTGATCGCCACTTTCCCCGCGTTGACCAGCCGGAGCACCGCCAGCAGGTCATGCAAGCCCGCCCGCTCCATGTTTCGACGGACCAGGGGCACCGCCTCAGTGACGCGATCGTATTTCTTCTGCTTCTCGAAACCCCCGCCGCGGCGGCGGAAGGCCCAGGCGGTGGGCTGCTGGCAATCGAACGGGCATCTCCGGCGGAATTCTCTGGTGGATCGGATGGCCAGGGTCGTCAATCGCCTTCTTGACCAACGTGTAGTGGCGCACGAGCCGGGCCGCGTAGTCGCCATCCGCCAGGACCACGTTCACGAACAAATCAATGAAGCACGGCAGCCGCTCACAACTGCGCGCCATCCACGATTCGGTACTCGTACCCCTGCTCACAGAGGAAGAGTTGTCGCTTCATCGCATAGTCCTGCTCCACGGTGTCGCGCGAAACCAGCGTGTAGAAGTGGGCCTGGTTCTCGCCGCCTTTGGGCCGCAGAATGCGCCCGAGTCGCTGAGCTTCCTCTTGCCGCGAGCCGAACGTGCCGGAAATCTGAATGGCCAGCGCCGCATCGGGAAGATCCAGCGAGAAGTTGGCGACCTTTGAGACGGCCAGCACCTTCAACCGTCCGGCCTTGAACTCAGCGTATACCGCATCCCGCTTGCGCTGGGAGGTTGAGCCGGTCAGCAACGGCGCTCCCAGCCGCTGGGCAACCTGCCCGATCTGGTCCACGTCGTGGCCGTCACCGGCCGCACTTGCTTGAGCGTGCCCGTGTACTCGCCGATCTGATCTTGTTGCAGGCTGGTCTTGTCGAGGATCTCCGCGATCCACTGCCGCACGGCCGTGATGCGTTCCAGATCGAAAGCGGCGTGATTCGATAGGTATGGATGTGCTCCGGCGATTTGACCAACTCGGCAAACCGCACCAACCGATCACGGGCCTCGCCGTAGGCCGGGCTGTCGACCTCCAGGAGCAGGGTAAGGTCGCCCTGCACGATCAGTGGTTTCCTTTCCAACGCCTGTGCCATCAACTGCATGTTCCGGGAGACCGTCGCCCCAAGCAAGGCCCGGCCCCAACTCACCCGGCACATATTCAGCGTGCGAGGACCGCCATTTCCGCCGCGAGGCGGCGCGGTGCGCGGTCACGCGGTGAGCCGCCGTCGACTTCTGGGGCAGTGAGGATCTGACTTATGTAACGTGCGGGAACTGCACTTCCAATATCGTACTGCGGTGTAAAGATCCCGGTCTTCTTGGGGTCACCCCAGCGCCGGCCTATCCCACGCCAGGTGCAATTCAACCCGGCGCGTGCCGGTGTCCACTTGCCGGGTGTGCGAGGTTGCTTTCGCCTTGATGAAATCGGGAATGTGCGCAGGCAGGCATCCAGAAACACCAATTCCTCCGCGCTGGCTGAACGCGGCGTGCGGTGCGCCTCGAGCCGCATCACCGCCGGCCACGCTTCCGGCGTAGCGATTGGCCAGCCGAGACGGTCGATCAATTGCAGATCGACGGCCGACATGACCGGCGCTTTGTCGTAGCAAACAGCCAATGCACGATTCTCGTCGGGCGTGGCATACCCGCCGAGCATCGCTCGCGTTATCTCCCAGTTGTCGTAGATGCACAATCCCAATTGAACGCCGGTCCGCCCCAGCACAATCGCAAATCGTGTGCCCATGGATGGATCGTTGCAGCGGATTGCGATCGGCACCTCGCCCGGCACGCGACTCCACGGGGCCTTCCGGAAATAATACTCCGCCGCTTCGTAGAACGATTCCATGTGCGCACGCGTCACGTCTTGTCCGTCGGCCAGCGCACACTTCTCCGACCCGTCAAAGCTCCTCGCCAAACGCAGACAGAAATCGTCCAGCTCGCTCAATTCATCAACCAGCCGGCAGGCAACGCCGGCCGCCTCCAGCCGCGGCCGCAAGTGGTCGTAGCAGTCCGAATCGGAAACCTCGACCAGCCGGGGCCGTTGCGCCGATTCACCGCCTGGCCGGGCCATCGTGCGGACGAGAAACTCCAGCAGCATCTCCGGTACGGGATCGCCCGGCGTATGGGATGTCGTTAAGGCGATCGACCGGGACTTGTCCAGCACGAGCACCGACCACGGCCGGTACGATCCTTCCTTTTCGTTCATAACCCACGCCGGCGAGCGGATGAAGTCTGCCTGCCAGACCGCATCGGATTGCGGAAACTCGCGGATGTCGAGGCCTTCGGCTGGTGGCAATGCATGCTTTTCGATCGCGAGGCTCATCCCTTCCAGCAACTGACCAACCGGCTGGGGATCGTTTTCGTATCGGCAGCGGACCCCGATTTCCGAGAGCAACGGTTCCCAGGCGTCACGAAATTCACGGCGGCACACCACCAACGTGGATGGCCGCGCCGGGTTGCCGTCCATCGGATTGAGAAAAGACTGAATCATCCGGTTCCAGACGACGGTTTCAGTCAGCGGCTGGTCGATTACGGTCATCGCCCGGATCTCCTGACCGCCGACGTTGGCCACGCCGAACAACCACATGGGCGCATGTTCGCCGTGTGGTTCGTCGTGTGGCTCGTCGGGACGCGCCATCAGACCGACTTGCCAGGTCTCGCGACGCAACGGCAATGCCCGCAGTTCGTCCCGCGGAAACAAGCGCGGCACATCGTCCGCATCGGCACCGGTGGGCGGGACTTTGAGGACCCGCCGGACCCACGCTGCGGCGCCTGGCACCCCGCGCCACGCCGGCAAGAACAGGCGGGCACAGCTAAATGCCCGTTCGGCGTGACCCGCGTCGAACCGCACCTCGCGGTTGGCTTCCAAGACCTTGTCCCGCAGCAGGTAGTGTTCAAACCCCGGTTCCAAGTGGTTGGCCTCGACCAGTATGCGCTGGGCATCCTCGGTGTCGCCGTGCAGGCGAAAGGCCTCGAGCGCCTGAGCAAACCGCCAGACACCGGAATGGTCATCCCGCTGTTGCAGCAGCTTGTCAAGTTCGTCGTACGATCCCAAGTGGAACAAACATGACGCCAACCAATAGCGGGAAAAGTATGGATCGTCGTGTTCCACTTCGAATACTTCGCGAAAGGCGTCTGCGGCCCGCCTGTATTCGCCGGATTCCCAGAATCGGCATGCCGTTGCGAGCCGCAGCATCAGATCGTTCTTCTTCGCCGCTTCGTTCGCAGCGACGCGAGCCCCTTGTCTTTTCGGCTTCGTGGCAAGACTCGCCCCTGACCTTCTTGAGCTGCGGCTTGCTGAACCATCAAGATGTTGCGATCGCTCTTTTTCATTGTCGATCATCGTTCGTACTCCGTTACGAAAGGCAGGCAAGCATGGATTACATGGCAACGACCGGATTATGAACACGCGTTTGAGAAATGCGATGGGGCAACAACCCATGCGGCTTGCACCGCCTGCGTATCGGCGGCCGCCAATACCGGCTCGATCAAGGGATGCTGGCGGTTCTGGCTCCTGATCAGGGCCTTGAGTTGTTCGGCCGTGGCCATGCCAGCCTCCATCTCATGGGCGCTACGCCCGTCTGACATGATAACCGACCGAAGATAGTCCGGCCAATCGCAGCGCCGGCGACATCCGGCGCGCGCCACCTTTACCTGTGGTGGCTGAGGCGGCTGAGGGAGGCCCCCTCCGCCGATGGCCGATTCCCTGGGCCAGCCTTCTCGACCTTCGCGATCAGCCGAGACGCAGACACCTTGAGCATTGCGCAGACGCGGAGCAGCATGTCCACGGTGGGCGATTGCCGATTTCGTTGGAGTTGGCTGACGTATTCCCGGGCTTGGCTCGATGAAGTATGAAAGCGTGACGCGCATGGTCACATTGATCTCGCCAAGCTCCTGCATCGCCTCCGTCGGCCACGGGATGCGATGCAGGTGTAATTCCTTGGTCTTGTACTCGCTGCCGACCTTCTGAAACGCGGAACTCCGAGCGGGACGCGGAACTCCGAACGGGGCGTCATTCGATGTAAACGTCAACGCCGGCATCCGTGGGAATGACCAGGTACCCGTCCGAAAGAACGAGTTTGCCGCAGGGCTTCGATTCGGCGTG
The DNA here is from genome assembly GCA_963836515.1 of uncultured Phycisphaerales bacterium. Taxonomy (GTDB): domain Bacteria; phylum Planctomycetota; class Phycisphaerae; order Tepidisphaerales; family Tepidisphaeraceae; genus CAWIJX01. The sequence goes on along the minus strand of CAWIJX010000003.1, from coordinate 211,930 downwards.
ATGTCGGCTGATTATCCGGTTGCGCTCCATGCTATAGCCGCAGATGCTGTCATTGATGGGCAGATAAGCGCGGTCGCGGCCCAGACACGGCTGCGCTGTATAAGGTCCAGGCAGCCCATAAAGCAGATCGCCACCTCGGAATTGATCGTGCGACGGCGATTGTTTTCCGATCACGCCAAAGGCGCCCGACGACTGTGGCTCAAGGGAACCTGTAAAGAAGAGCTTGTCATCAACAATTCCCAGGAATGATCGAATTGCCAGTTGCCGGTCCCCCGCGTAGGGGATTTTGCTCGCCATCCGACTGAGGACTTTTCCGGTCTTCGGATCGATTCGCAGCAGCTCGTCAGAATCGGCCGGCACAACCAGTAGATCACCATCGACGATGATGGCGCTGCCCAGTCCCAACCGCGTCCTGATAACGCGACCACCAAGCCGCCAGGCGCGAGTCGCCTTCAACTCCGGCAGCCGGTCATAGGCAATGGACCATACGACCTTTCCGTCCGCTGGATCGACGGCTGAAACGGTGCCGTAGTTGCTGACCGCAACCGCCCGCCCATCGTGCGCCAGCAGAAATGCCGGGTCTGGCGCGGGCTCATTGACACGGATGCGCATTCGATCGGCCTTGCCCTCGTTGATCCGCACGCACCATTTCTGCTTGCCGCTGCGCTGCTCGAAGCCAGCCAGATAGCAGTCCTCGCTCTCCTGAACAACGAGCGCGACGCAGACAGTGTCGCCGACAAGTATGACCCCTCCCAGCATCTCCGCGCCGTCGCCGATATCGCCGGGCAGCTTCGCCCAAGCCGACCATCGCTGCTTTCCTGTCGCGCGGTCGAGACACACGAGCCGGCTGCTCAAGTTGACAGCGGGCTTCGCCGTGCGCCGGTCCAAAACTCGCCAAGCACGGCAAGGACGGAATCGGCCGAGATCGCCAGCGCATGCAGGCGCCGCATCGCCCATCCCTTCAGATCGGGATCGCCTTTGATCTCCGCCAGAGCAAAGCAGCCGGAATCGGGGGAGCTTTCTCTCCACCCTTTGATCGGTTTTGCGGATTGCAGCTCAAATCCGTAGACCCTCAAACCATCCTGTAGGAACAATTGCCCTGCATCGACGGCGGGAATGCAGTCCTGCAACGCCGGGCGGCCTTGCAGCCCCGGAATCGCGATGGTGTAGAGCTTGCGATCGATGAAGCGCTGCTCGGCGGCGATGGCGGTTGTGGAGAATCCCAGCAGCAGGAGCGCGATCGGATGAAGCGGGCGAAGTCTCATGGTCACCCCGGATGGAGACGGCAAAAGCAGGGCATGCGGGCGTCCAGTGCCGAACTCGCATGCCCACGCCGGCCGATCGGGCCCACTCGCATTGTGACGTCCGTTGCGGCCGGCGTGGGCATGGCACTCATGGCACTCACCTCATCATGACTTGCGCCTTCTCGTGCGATTAGTATACATCACGCTGGCGGGTGTTCTCAAAGGCAAATCTGCTCTAATATCCTGCAATGCTCCAGCCGATCCCTCTTCCCGGCCTGCTTATCACCGGCACCGACACTGGCGTTGGCAAGACCGTCATCGCCGGCGCGATTGGCCAGTGGCTGCACAAAGACGGCCAGCGCGTGGCCGTGCTCAAGCCCGTGGCCACGGGATGCGTTCGGCGGCGCGAGGGGCTGGTCAGCGAGGATGCCGAATTCCTCGCCCACTGCGCCGATACGCGCTATCCGCTGGACCTGATCTGCCCGCAGCGATACCTGGAGCCGCTGGCGCCCGCGGTTGCGGCGCAGCGGGCCAAGCAGCCGGTGGAATGGGACAGCATCGACCGCTCGATCTCGCTGATGGCCGAGGAAAGCGACGTATTCATCGTCGAGGGCATCGGCGGGGTGATGGTCCCCATCGACGAGAAGCATACGTTTCTGGATATCGCCGAATGGCTGGACCTACCGGCCATCGTGGTTCTGCGCCCGGGACTGGGAACGATCAACCACACGCTCCTGACGCTGGCCGCGCTGCGCTGCGCGGGGTCAGCATCGCGGGGGTGGTGATAAACCGCTACCCGACGGACACGCCGCCGCTGGCCGAGGAAACCAGCCCGCGGGCCATCGAAAAGTGGGGCAAGACACCGATCCTCTGTATCGTGCCGGATGCGCCTCTGCCGCAGGCGCCAAGCACGCATCCGATTTCGCCAGCCATCGAATCCGCCATCGGGACGGTGGATTGGCTCGCGTTGTGCGCAAAAGTTAAGCCGGGACTGCGGGCGTGAGAGTCAGTCCCGGCTTTGGAGGGCAAATTCAAGGCAGCCGTGCGACTATCCAAGCGGCCGCCGTCTCATCCGTCCTTACCTTTAATTCCATTCGTCGTAGCAAACGCGACGTGTACTCGATGCAAAGCGCCCTGATGCAAGAACACTGTACCAGAAATCCAAAGCTCTGCAATAAAAAAGTGGAAATTGTGCCAGGGGTGCCGAGGGCAATCGCATTTGAGTTGTAGGGGCGGCTTTAGCCGCCGCTGGAGCCGTTCCCGGCGGCTAAAGCCGCCCCTACGAACTTCCAACGGCGGCGAGAGGGCGGCGTATTGCTCTTGGCGGTCAATATCACCATGATAAAGCTCATCTTACTGGCGTGGGCGGCCGGCGCATTGGCGCTGCCAGCCCTCGGTCAACCGCAGCCAACCACCATGTCCGCGTTCGCGATACTACAATTGTCAGTGCGCGACGAGAACGGCGCCGCGATGCCATTCCGGGCCGAACTTTGGCGCACCGCATGGAAGGTCGAACGGTTCTGGAGCGACACCGGGACCATCGACATCAACATGGCCGGCGGCAGCGCAATGCTGCTGGTGCGTCATGGGTTTGACCATGACGCCGTGGAAATGCCGGTCATTCTCGAAGGCACGGTCACCAAAGAGATTACGCTGCATCGCCGGTTCGATGCCAAGTCCCAGGGATGGTTCTGTGGCGAAAGCCACATGCACGTGCTCCACGGAAAGAAAGACAAGCCGGCCGACTTTCACGATGGCGCGCATCGCCGCGGGCGATGGCCTGGATTACATCCAGCTCGCCGACGCCTGGGAGCCGACGTTCAAATGGCTGTCGGCCGAAGAGCTGAACAAGATGGCCCGTGAGGCGACCACGAAGCACGTCGTGGTGGGGTGGAACACGGAAACGCCCAAGTGCTACATGAGCGAGGATGATGGCGGCGAGAAGGGCAATCTACACTGCTACGGGCATGGCTGCCCGGTGGGGCTCAAGGACATCTCCAAGGGCTGGGAGTTTTTTCACACCGGCCCGAACTTTCGCATCATTCAGGAGATTCATCGCCAAGGCGCGGTGGTCGGTTGTGCTCATCCGATGCGGTTCTGGTTCAACAAGGGAAACTTCGTCTCGAACTGGGCCAGCGAGCTGCCGTTCGATTTTGTCGCGGGTGCTGGCTACGACAGCATCGACATCCTCAACGATGCGCCGATCCTGTTCTTCGAGAGCGAGCGGCTTTGGTGGAATCTGCTAAACATGGGATATAAGGTGCCGGGCACGGGCAACAGCGATGGTAACCTCGGCGCGGAGCGGGGCGTTGGCCGGTTCAGGACGTATACGAAGATCAGCGGCGAGTTCTCCTGGGACAAGATCGCCGATGGCATCCGCAAGGGCGCGTGCGTGGCGTCATCGGGGCCGTTTGTGCTGTTCGATGTCGATGGCCAGGACAGCGGCGCGGAATTCCCGGCCGACGGGAAGATGCGCAAGGCGTCGATCCGCGCCTGGTCGTCGCCGCTGCCGGGCGAGACGCTGCTGTCGGTGCAGATCGTGCGCAACGGCGAGGTCGTCCGCGCGTGGGACCTGCACGGGCAGAACCTGCGCGACTGGAAGACGGCCACCGAGATCGGCGATGGCGAGTTCGCGTGGTATGCCGTGCGCGTGTTGTCCACCTGCCGCGAGCGGTCCAGCGCGCGCTGGCAGCCGGGCGTCTATGAACTGGCCGTGGCTTCGCCGGTGTATTTCCTGCCGGCGCATTACCAGCGTCCCAAGCCGGCGATCGCCAATGTGGCGCTGACGCTAGTCGATGGCAAAGGCAATCCTCTGTCCGCCCAAGTCACCGTGATCGATGCTGACACGGAGCTCAACACCGTCGATGTGCCCGCCAGTGGCATCGCCACGTTCCCGGCCCCCCCTACCGCTTCTCTGCGAATCCGATCCCCCGGCCGGCCCGAGCAAATCCGCAGCATCTACATGGACAGCGAGCTGTTCGACTATTGCCGAAACATGAATACGGTCTGGCCGAGCTTCTTCTCGCCGGAGACGTTCACCGAGCTGCGCGAGATGCTGGGCAGATTGAAGGTGAAGATAACGATTTAACTGATCGTGCGCGGCGAGCGCCGATTCGCCGGGAGAGGTTACTCATCCCAAGCCCAGCACGTGCTGCAAGACCGCACGCAGATCATCAAATCCGTGCGCCAAATTCCTGACTAGGTCCTCGTATACGGCACGGTCGATCTGGACCATCTGCCGCGCGGGCACGTCGCCGCCAAAGCCGATCACGTCGTCGGGAATGAATATCCGATGATACCACCCGATAATCGCTGCGCAGTCCTGCCGTAGCTTCGTGGTGGCATGCCCTCTCGGCGAGAACGGGAGACGAATGAAGGGCAGATCGTGAGCGCTGTACTTGGTGCTGACACCAACCACGCAGACCATATTATCGCCCCGGCGCGGGTCGAAATGCTCGGGCTGAATGATGTCGCTGGTGCGGTCGAGAATGATCGCGGGATGCGCTTGACGCTTGCCCGTCTGGCTGCTGCGGAGATGGGCCCAGATCAACCGGCCGTGACGATAGGACGGTTGGAACATGGCCTATTGGTCTTCCAATTGGAAGGGGGGATGGTCCGGCGCATTGTCGAAGATCGCCGGTGTTGGACTGCGCGAAACTAAGAAATCCAGCGCTTTGCGCGGCAGGCCGGCACCGACCTTGGGTTTGGCCGCCCTGGGCGTGCGCCGCTTGGTCTTGCCTACCGGGGAGGAGGCCATGGAAGGGGTTGTGCGGGCTCTGGCGGCCATCTTCATTGATTATCGTGGCATCAGGCGACCGAGTCAAAGGGATTCCGCCTGGAAGAGTTTAACCGGCTCGCTTGCGAGCCGCTCGGTTGCCATGCGGCCCGCGTTTACGCGGTCTGCGGTAGCGGGCACCGCCGCGTAATCCCGAAACTCGAGCGGCGGACGCAGCGAGCATGCCGATGGATTTCGTGTCAGCGGCGACCGCGCCGACGATGTCACAGGATGGGGGGTTGACCAACTTCACGCTCAGCTTCCAGGAAGTCTCCAGCGACAGCATGTTCAGCGTGGACGCGATCCTGATTTGAGGGGGAGATCATGAGCAAAGCCGCCGATGGGTTCTATGTCGCGACCGACACCCAGGTGACGGTGACGGGCCTCAAGGACGTGGACGGGTCCTGGGTGGACGACGCTGTCCTGGTGGGCACGCTCCAGACTCGCAGCGGCCAGGTCGTCGCCGATGGCATCCCGTTCTTCTACACGGCCGCGTCCAGCGGCAACTATGTCGGCATCATCCCGGCCAGCACCCCGCTCAAGGAACGCACCGAGTACGATCTCTACATCGCCTGCACGCGCGGGGGCCGGCGCATGACCCTCGTGATCCGCCGCACCGCCGTCTACCTCCAGGGCTAGAACGCACGAAGTGCGCAATTTGCGCACGGCGGTCAACACGACCGCCGCGATCATCATGTCGCACTTGACGAGCGCCATCGTTCCTCCCAGGCGATGTTCTTGTTTTAGCTTGGCTTGCCCGGCAGAGGCGACACAACCACCGTGCCGCACTCCGGGCATCGCTCCGGCGTGGCGCGAAGATCGTAGCCGCAGGTGAGGCAGAGCCCGAGGCGAACGCGGCGGCGGTGAGAGCAGATGCGACGAAGCCAAACTCCGGGCAGGACCATCATCAGCAGCACGAACGGCCAGATTGGGACTATTGCCTCCGTGAGGGGGATCGGCCGCTGTCCGAGGTGATCTATGACGCCGTGGTGGATGTCTGGATCGGCGTAGCAGGCGAATCCCAGGGCGCTGAACTGCGGCGAAACCGCCGACCAATGCGGCGAGTGTGCCCTGGCTATCGGAACGTGGCCGAGTTGGAACTCATCAGGGACGCTCTGGGCACGCATCATATCGAGCGAACCTCTGTGTGCGGCGATATAGCGGGACGCCCAGCCGTGCGAGCGCCAGAGCAGATAATCCGAAACCCAGTAACTTCTAACCCACAGTGCCGTCGTGGCGAAGCAGAGCAGCAGAGAAACGATCGAGAAAGCGGCGAGGATGCGGCGTGTCATGGGGTAAGCCTCGCAACGTGGCCGTTGGGCACAGGGGTTCCGCACTCCGGGCAGCGTTCCGGCGTGGCGCGGAGATCGTAGCCGCAGATAAGGCAGAGGCCGAGGCGCAGGCGGCGAGCACGATGCCGGAGGCCGAAATGGCGACGGAGCCAGACGGCGGGGAGGAGGGCGAATAGTGCAGCCGGCACCCAGTAGGGAATTACAACAAGTCGGTTTCGAGTCGTGTGGATCGTCTGCCTTGCAAACCTGGGGGCAAGGCAACGCTCCGAGTAGGTCTGATAGATGAAGCCGAAGTGCCACTCAGGGTGCGCCGGATAGCCGCCCAGCAGGCCATTCCAGGAAGTCTGCCGGGAAATGGCCCCCGTCTTGTACCAGGTTTCGCTGTACATGAAGTTGTCGAACGTGGTGACAACGTGCAGGCGGCCGTGAACAGATTGTATCCATGTAGCCGAGCGTCCCGCTACACTGTGGCAGACGAGGTCGCAAATCCAGTGGCTCCGCACCCACAGCCCGACCGTCGCCAAGCACAGCAGCAGCGACAGGAGGCAGAGGAGGTTGACCGCCCAGCGGAGCAGGCGACGCATGGCGACATCTTACCGCGCCTGCGGGGCAAATGTGCCGTCCTTGGCCCCAGCAGCCCGCAAGTAGAACTGCCCGAGTGCGCGGAACCAGGCACCGTCACGCTGAAGGAGGCCCTTGCCATCGCCGATTGTTGCCTGCGGATGCTCCCGTATGAACTGGATCACCTGCAACACTTGTTCCACCTCGTCCTTGCCAATCGGCCCGATGAATGTGCATTCCGGAATCGAGGGCACCGAAGGCGCTGATGTCGTTTTGTTGGCCGGGGGCTCCGTCTTCACCCCTGGCGCTGGCAACGGGGGAGAGGACAACAGGATTAGATACCGGGGGCCCACGTCATTCCAGTTGGTCGGCACGAGATCCTTCAGCCGCCGAAAGGCCGCATCACCCATCCAGCGCGGCTCAACTCTCACATCGACGGCCACATGCTCAAGGGCCGGGAGCGCGCTAGCCTCGCCATACGTCATTTTGAGCAGAGAGAAGGTGCCTCTCATCTTTAGCACGCTGGGCCATGGCTCCACCACCAGGATTGTGTCGGCAGCGGCCACCTCTTTCTTCGTGACGACGCCTCCCTCCACTTTCAGTCCCGTATGCGTGTCGGTTTGGAACATCACTACAGCGCCTGCGGGCGCTGCCGGCAGGCTTTTTACGAGCCGCTCAATGACGTAAGTGCGGTGCATTCCCGCTCTGTCCTCACCTTGGGCAGGCGCCGCCGCGCATAACGTGGCATTCAACAGCACGAGAACTAGGACTATCGGCGCAGTCCTTGTCCAGCAGCCGACAGCCTGAAAATCAAATGTAAGGCGCTTACACATGTTGTGGTCCTCGGAATGCCAATTGTCGTTCGTCTATTTCGCAGACGGAAGGTCGTCGCTTCGTATTCAAAGCTCCTGTCACTTCTCCGCCTTCCCGTAGACCTCAATCTCAGTGTAACGGTTGCCCGCATCGCTGTTGTTACCGTTGCTGTAGCACCGCACGTAGCGCCCCCGCACGCCCGCAAACGTCGGCCCCCGCGTGTCGATCAGCCAGCCCTGGAAGCAATCGACGTATTCAGGGTCTTCGCCCTTCCCCAGCCGCGCGCTGTTGTCTCGATCGTTGTTGAACACCGTCTTGACCCCGTCTGCAAACTCCGAGTCATTGGAGATCATGACGACCACGTCGTGGTACACCCAAGGACCGTCCCATTTGTGCCACATGCAGATGCCGTGGATGTCGCACACACGTCCGAGGTCGATCTGGACCCACTGCAATCCCGACTGAAGCTCTACCCAACTTCCCTCGTCGTCCCGCTTATCGCCATCGGTGATCTGATCCAGGGTGCCGATCACCGGTTCTTTGTCCGAACTGCTGACCGGCCGGTTCAGCGCGAGGTTGACCGTGCCCGGCGGCACGAGGAAAACCGGACGGGGCTTCCATGCCTTCACGACCTCCGGTGGCAATCGCGTGTAGCCGGGCGGCGGCGGACCCACATAGTATCGCGGCCTCGGCAGCTTGATGTCCATCGGCACGAAATCGGGCGGCGGCGCGGGACGAGTTGTGGGCTGAGATTGTGACGTGGGAAAGTCTGTCGCCGGTTTCGTGGCCGGCACGGCCGCGACTGCCAGGAACGCTGCCAAAAGCCACAGCGCGGCGGCTGCGATCAGCCTCGTCTTTCTCATCGTCAATCTCCTCCGGCTCGGGTTGGGAGCGCATCCATTTGACGCTCGGGAGGCGGGTATGTTCCCGCGTAGCGCTTCCATTAGTGGAACAACCCGCCCGCCCTCTCGCCACAGTTCGCGGATTCACGTCGGCTCGCGTGGGGCAGAAGATCTGACTCGTGTGAATCCGGAGGTTTGCCGCCTGTATCATCAGCAGGAGGCAATGAAAATGTCGCGTCTTCCAGCACAATTTGAGCGGGCTACGGGCGTCGTCGAACAGGTCCGGCAATGCCTCCAGAAAGGCTGCCGGCGCATGTTCCGCACGGCCAACGATCACGAGACGGCATGCCCCTACTGCGGGTCGGCCGCCACGTTCGACATCCGCCAGGGGCGGCCGGCGGGATCAAACCCCGCGCGGAGAAACGTCCAGTAGGGATGAAAACCGAAGAGGGCGTCGCCCGATCAATTGGGACGACCAGAAGGCCGGCTTTATTTGAAGGGCGAGCACGTTCCAGTTGACACACCCGCCGGCCGCCTACAGGAGTATCAATGGGCTGTGCCAAAAAGGGGCGTAGATTCCCGTTTCGGGCTCGCAATGCTGCCGAACGTAAGGAGATCGCCGAGAAGGTCTCCGGCGTCATGGTCGGCGTTGAGGACATGCTCTATCAGCTTGTCCGCAAGCGCGTCCAGAGCTTCATGGATGATGACCACGTCCAGGAGATCGTACAGGAGGCGATGGTCTGGCTCTGGCAGAAGAGCCTCCCGAAATATGACGCCTGGCGCAAGCCCGCCGTCAAGGTCAGCACCTTCCTCTTCCGCTGGCCAAGGAAAAGGGGATGGCCAAGGGGATGAGTACATGAGTACAGTTTTTTCAGAGGGCAGAAGAAGGTCAAGTCTGCTATTGGCATGTTACTGCTATTCCCTCCGTGAGCCCATCGGCCGCGGCGAGCCCTTCACCCCAAGACGCCGCGCCGTCCGCGCAGAGCGGCATAGTTCTCTTCGATCAGGCGCAGCTTGCCTCGTGTACACGCCTGTTAGGGTGGCGCGCTGCGCAAATTGACCATCCCGATCACCCAAATCACCCCTTTTTCCCGGGAAAACACGCAGGCGCGCTGCGCCGTTGCGCCTTTCGCGCCCAACTCGCGCAACGCCCCCGGTAATATTGAGGGGCGCGCCGCCACGGATCTGTCGGCCAGCACCGTGCTGGCGGCCGATGGCCGCGCCCCGCAAAGAGAAGGAGCACCTATGCCACCGCCCCCGAGAACCGACGCGGTTCCATCCGGCCCGCCCTGCGCGCCCACTGCCAACGTATACCGAATCTCAATCTCACCGTTAATTCGGGGTCACTTTCGGTCACGCCAGGGTCATTTCGGGGTCACTTTTGGTCACGCCAGGGTAAGTTTGGGGTCGGTTTGGGGTCACTTTGGGTCGGTTTTTTCGCAACAAATCTACGTGCGTCAATACGACCAGATCCTCAACCCTCGCACCGAACGGCACTTATGCCGCACGCCCCGCAGCCACCCCTCGCCAGAGTGCTTTTTCGCGCAGCTCACGAATCTGCGCAACACCCCGCATTGCCCTTCGTCGCTCCGTCGCTTCTGCGAAACGAACTTCAACTTGGCCAATCCCTCCGTCGCCGCCTCGCCACGACGCAGTTGCCCGTGCGAAAGACGAACTCTCCAAACGAACCCACCGATCCCCCCGCCCCAAACGCACAATCTCCCGTCGCGCCAGAGCTTACAGATTCCACTCCCTCTCCCGCGCACTCTCCCCTGCGAAACGAACCCATTTCTTCTCTCGCCGGCCGGGTGCCCGCCCTCAGGGCCGGCCGCTCCAGCATCATCCCCGGCAGCCCCCGACTTGCTTGCACCCGAAGACTCGCGCATCATTCTGATGCGCCATGCGCGGCTCAGCACTATCGCGCACAGGAGGTCGTATGCATCGGTTGATCGCTCTGCTGTGGGCTCTGAGTGTAGCCGCTGCCCTTGCCGATCCGCCGCCCGCCGGCCGGGTTGCGGGCTGCGAGCATTTCGCATTCCTCCGCGCCAGCCTGGCGGATGGCCTGGGCGGGCCGCAGTTGGAGGCGCTCAAGAGCTGGGACGGCGAGATGACCGGGGCCATCTCCCCCAACGGCGACTATTACCAGCTCGACGTCAACAACTGCCTGATCTTCCGCATCCGCAACGGCCAGGCGCGCATTCTCGCCGGCGATGGCTCGCGCGGTGGCGCGACGGCCCGGCCGATCAGGCGCAGTTCGACTTCGGCGTGGGCAGCTATAGCGATGCGAGCGTCGCCTGCGACAAGGACGGCAATATCTACGTCTCGGAGGCGCTGGTTGGCCGGCTGCGCAGGCTCACGCGCAATTCGGATGCCACGTGGAACGTGCGGACCATCGCCGGCGGCGGTTCGCAGATGCCCACCAAAGGCCAGAGCATCCCGGCCACCGCGATGAAATTCGGCTGCTCATCGCGATTCGCGCTCACGCCCGACGGCACGATCTACTTCGCCAACTGGGGCGGCATCTATCAGATCAAGGGCGATCAGGCGACATGCCTGGCCGATGTGAAACAGCTCAAAGCCGACCTCGGCGAGCGGGCATCGATCCACGACTGGCACGTCGGCGGTTCGCACATCACGCCTGATGGCATGTTCTACTGGATGCCCGGCGGCGGGCCGGACATCTACCGCTTTGATACGAAGACGGGCAAGGCCGAGCGATTCGCCGGAATCCGGCGCACCGAGCAGGGCCTCGACGGCCCGACGCTCCTGGAGAGCGGCTTCCATACCGTGCTGGTGGGCTACAGGCCCGATGCATCCGTCATCTACACCTGCGGTGGCGATGAGAGCGTGCCGCGACGGATCAAGGACGGCAAAGTCATGAGCCTCAATCGCGACGGCATCTTCCGGCCATTTGATAAGAAGGCGAAGACCGGCGGCCGCGATCCGCGGTGGACGAGCATGGCCGCGATCCAGTGCCTCGATTCGCAGGGACGGCTCTATCTCTTCACGGGCGACTACGGCTGGGGCGGATGGGTGGTCCGATTCACATTCGCGAGGGAGGATTGACCATGCACACACGATGGCTCCTTCTACCACTGATCCTGCCGGTTCTCGCAAACGCCGCGATTGAACTGCAAGCGCCGGTGCCCGTTGCGCCGACATGCGTGCGCGAGGGCAAGCGCATCCAGCGCCAGCCGGCCGTCGCCTTTGGCAAGAGCGTTTATCTGGTGGCCTGGTGCGATGGGTTCGCGCCAGCCAGACAAGCCCACGGCCGACATCTATTGCGCCCGCATTGATGCACAGACCGGCAAGGGCTCGATCCCAACGGCATCCTCGTCTGCTCCGCGCCCGATCTTCAGGAGTATCCTGCCATCGCGTTTGACGGCACGAATTTTCTGGTTGTCTGGCAGGATCTGCGCAATGGGCGCGACTACGACATCTACGGCGCGCGCGTAGGCGAGGATGGGAGGGTGCTGGACAGCGACGGTTTCGTCATTTGCAAGCACAGCGGGAACCAGGCGCGGCCGGCGGTCACGTTCGCGGGTGGGAACTTCATCGTGGTCTGGATGGATGCGCGGGATTATCCGGTGTATGGCCTGTACGGCACGCGCGTTTCGCCCGAAGGCAAAGTGCTCGATGCCGACGGGAAGGCGATCGACGCCGAGAGCGACGCGAGCATCGCCAAGGTCCGGCCAACGACACAGACCTGGCTCAGCAATGAGCACAATTGGTGGCAGTCGCTCCAGTCGCGATTTGCGCCGAGCATCTGCTCGGATGGCAAGATGTGCCTGGTCACGTACCTGCGTGATGTCCATGCCAATCAGACCGTGGGCTACGCGGTGGCGCTGAATCCCGCAGACCTGTCACTGATCGCGCCCCCGGCGAAGCTCTCGGGCGAGCCCAAGACGATCGTCGCCTGCTGCGACATCGCCGGCGGCTGGCTCATCGCATTCGACCAGTGGATTTCCGGCTGGAGCCCCACGCCGCGCCTGGCGGCCGCCCGGCTCTCGCCAGCGGCCATGCCGCGCGACGTCGTTCCCGTGCGCCTGGACAGCAAGCCCGATGTCCCCACCTCGCCACTGATGCTGGACTTGCAGAAGATGCTGGCCGGCGCCGGCACGGATTACCAGCAGGGCAAAGGCCACTTCGCGTTCTGGCACACCAGCGTCGCGCGTTTCGGCGCGATGCGCTGGTCGTGACGGATTACGCCTGGCGTGCGCGAAACAAGCCGGCCGACATCTCCTGGATCATTGCGGCCGCGCGGTTCGATTACCGCCGCGGGCAGTTTGTGAACGAGCCGCCGACGACGGTTGCCGTCGCCAGCGGCGCAGGGAATCTCACCGTGCGTCATCCCGCCATCTGCACCGGCCCGGATGGTCAAGCCCTCATCGTCTATGAGATGGATGACGGCATCGACCGCCTGGGAATCGAGGCGCGACTGGCCAAGCCGGCTCAATGAGTTCTTGCCACTCTCTCGGTGCCGGGCTGCCGTCGGGTATGATTTCATCGAGGTGATCTGATGGCATCAGGAGAAGCGCCACGATCCTTCGTGCTGGAGGATGTCAGTTGGGATTACTACGACCATACCCTCCGCGAACTTGACGCGGGGGGCTGGCACACTCACGTCACATATGACGATGGAAGGATGGAGCTACGGGCTGTTGGCGATGTTATGCATCAGACGGCCAAGGCAACCATCGCTCGTCTCATCGACACGTACGCTCTGGAGGCGGATATCCCCATTTCACCGAAGGGATCGATCACCTGTCGCCGCAAATCGCTGCGCAAGGGCTTGGAGCCGGATGAATCGTATTACGTCCACACACCGACGCCGCCACTTTCGCGAGGAGAACTGAATCTCAACAAATACCTGCCTCCGGACCTCGCGATCGACGTTGACATCTCTGGGTCGTTGATCGATCGCGAGCCGATCTACGCCGCGATGGGAATTCGCGAAGTCTGGCGTTACGACGGCAAGCGGCTGACGCCGCTGCATCGCACCTCCGAGGGCACGTACATCGCGGCCGATCACAGCCTGGCTTTTCCCGATCTGCCGATGGTAGTTTTCAACCGTTACCTGAAGATGGCAATGGGCAAAGGGCATGCGCAGGCCGTCAAGGCTTTTCGCGATTGGGCGCGCGAACAGACCAAACAGTGAATGCCAAGCGCTTTCGGCTTACCAAGCTTCACATTGCAAATCCCCGCCCGCCGATTACCATGACGGCCCTCTGAATAAGCGCGTCGCCATCCTCGGCTCCACAGGCTCCATCGGCACCAGCGCGCTCGATGTCATTGAACACCTCGGCAAGCCCTATCAAGCCATCGCTTTGAGCGCGCACCGGCGAACGGCCGAGCTTCTGGAGCAAGTTCGCCGCTATCATCCCGCCGCGGTTGCCCTGACCGACAGCGCTCCCGAAGGTGTTATCTCCGCCATTCGCGACGCCGGCAGCGCGGTGTACCAGGGCGTCGATGGCTTATCGGAGATGGTTCAGCGCGATGATGTGGACATCGTGCTCGTTGCCATCGTCGGCGCGGCGTCGCTGCCGGCCGTTCTGGCGGCGGTAAAGGCGAGCAAGCGCCTGGCGCTGGCGAGCAAAGAGGCGCTGGTCGTCGCCGGCTCCTTGATCATCCCCGAAGCCCGCCGGCGCAATGCTGGAGATTCTGCCTGTCGATTCCGAGCATTCCGCCATTTTCCAGGCAAGACAATGCGGGAAAGCTGCCGAGGTCGCTCGGCTGATCCTCACGGCCAGCGGCGGGCCGTTCCGTTCGGCCACGCGCGAGCAAATCGAGCGGGCGACGCTCAAGGACGCCCTCAATCACCCCACTTGGCGGATGGGCAACAAGATCACCATCGACTCGGCCACGATGTTCAACAAGGCCCTGGAGATCATCGAGGCGTGCTGGTTGTTCGACATTCCGCCGGAAAAGGTGCAGGTGGTGATTCACCCCGAGTCGATCATCCATTCCATGGTTGAGTTCGTTGACGGGTCGGTCATCGCTCAGCTTTCTCCGCCGGATATGCGCACGCCCATCCAATATGCGCTGACGTATCCGCAGCGGCTGGGTGGGGTTACAAAGAAGCTCGACATCGGCAATCCGTTCACGCTGAACTTCGAGCGGCCGGACCTGGACCGTTTCCCATCGCTGCGGCTTGCATACGACGTGGCACGAAAAGGCGGGACCGCCGGCGCTGTTTTGAACGCGGCGAACGAGGCGGCCGTAGAGGCTTTCGTGGCGGGCCGAATCCGCTTCGCTGAGATTCCGCGGCTGGTTGAGAGTACAATTGGCACGCATCGGCTTCGCAGTGAGCCGACGTTGGAAGATCTGATGGAAGCCGACCGATGGGCGCGGCAGGCCGTCGCGTCGATGGTCGGCAAAGGCGCCTCTGGCGGCCAGAATAAGTAACACACGATGGAACTCCTGAATAACATCCTGGCGATTTCAGCTTTGGTTCTGGGTTTCGGTTTTGTGGTCTTCTTCCACGAGCTGGGCCACTTCCTCGCCGCCAAATGGGTGGGCATCAAAGTCGAGCAGTTTGCCATCGGCTTCGGCCATGCGCTGGTGTCCTGGCGCAAGGGCCTGGGCTTCACCCGCGGCTCCAGCCGGATCAAGCTCGAGGAGCTGGAGAAGAGCGGCGCGGACATGAGCCGGTATGGCGAGACGGAATATCGCATCAACTGGATGCCGCTGGGCGGCTACGTGAAGATGCTCGGCCAGGACGACATGAATCCCAACGCCCGCTCGGACGATCCGCGGTCGTACAACCGCAAGTCGATCGGCGCGCGCATGGTGGTCGTGTCGGCGGGCGTGGTGATGAATGTCGTGCTCGCGACGCTGTTCTTCATCGGCCTGTACCTGCTGATCGGGCATCGCGTCTCTCCGCCCAGCGTCGGCAGCATGCAGACCAACTCGCCGGCGCAGCTTGCCGGCCTTGAGGTCGGCGACCGATTCAAGACCTTCAATGGCGAATCGGAGAACGCCTTCACGCAGCTTCAACTGGGCATCGCGCTCGTCCACGGCGGCGATCCGATTCCCACCACGATCGATCGCGATGGGCGGGAGCTGAACAAGACCGTTTACCCTCGCAAGCCCACCGACAAGTCCACTTCTTTTTACGCACTGGGAATCGGGCCCATCATCGAGCTGCGCGGCCTGGAACCGATCAACGGCCCCAAGCCGATGAACGAAGATGGCTCGCCGCTCGATCCCAAGACCCAGATCCTTCCGGGCGACACGATCGTGCAGGTCAATGGTCAGCCCGTCGGCGTCCGGGACTACGGCAGGTTTTTCCAGATCATGCAGGAGTCCAAGGGCCGGCCGCTGGCGCTGCGCGTGCGCGACAGCGACGGCAAGGACCGTGACGTAACCGCCCGGCTCACCTTCGCGTTCTTCTTCGCCGACAGGTTCAACATCGCGGGGATGCAGCCCCGGCCGGTGATCGACCGGGTGCTCAGCAAGTCAAAGCTCAAGGACACGCTCAAGCCCGGCGATGTCATCGCATCTCTCTTTATCAACGGCGAGCGGCAGGCGAGCGTCTCGCGCGACCGGCTCATCGAGCTGATCAACGATGCCGGCGACAAGAAGCAGCAGGTTGACATGGAGGTCGAGCGGCGCGACGACCAGGGGAAGCTCGCCCGGCAGCGCATCACCGGCCTCGTGCCGAACATGCCCATTCGCGATCCCCTCGCCGGCACGAAGCGGGGCCTGGGCATCATGCCGAACTACGACATCGAGCGCCCGGTCATCGGGGCGGTGCTCAAGGACGTGAGGGACCCGGCCACGGGCGCGAAGGTTGAGTCGGCCGCCCACAGGGCCGGCATCGCCGCCGGGAGCCTGATCCTCAAGATCAACGATCAACCCGTCCAAACCTGGTTCGACGTGCGCGAGCAGCTCAAAGCCGCGGGCGATTCGGCCAGGATGACGCTGGCGGCGCTGGATGCCAACGGCCAGCCCACCGGCCAGCCATCGACCCAGATGCTCTCCCTTTCATCGGGCGAAAAGACAACCATCGCCAATGTTCTTTACGATCACAACCTGCACGGTCTGTTGCACGAGCGCATCGAGGTGCGCAAGACCTCCAATCCGATCGTCGCCACCATTTGGGGCGTGCGCGAGACGCGCGACCTTCTCCTGCAGTTCTACGTGACGCTCCGCCGGCTCACTCAGGGCGACGTGAGCGCGAGCAATTTCATGGGGCCGATCGGGATCGTCTACGCCGGCTCCCACTTCGCCTTCCTCGGATGGGACTGGCTGGTGTGGTTCCTCGCGATGATCAGCGCGAACCTGGCGGTGGTGAACTTCCTGCCGATCCCCATCGTGGATGGCGGGCTGTTCCTGTTCCTGATTATCGAAAAGATCGCGGGACGGCCGCTTTCGCCGCGCATGCAGGCGATCGCGCAGTTCGTCGGGCTGGCGATCATCCTCAGCGTGTTCGTGCTGGTGACATTCCAGGACATCAGGCGGATATTCATGTGAAGTAATTGAAGCGGAAGCGTGAGCGCCCGCCCGGGTCCAGAGCGGGCGCTGACGCTTCCGCTTCAGATACTTTACCCACGCGGCAACACCTTCTAACATACCGTCAACATGCAAGGCCCTACTCCCGCCGCTGTCGGGCGGCTTGTCGCTGCGCGCGCCACTGAAGGAACTCGCGGGTGTACTGCGCACTCACCCGGCCGCCAGCGCCTCGGGGCTCTGGGGCAGCAGCGTTGCCGCCGTCACCGGCGCTGTCGAGCGCGAACTGCACCGCCCGCTACTCGTTGTGTGCGGCCATCTCGATGAAGCCGATGACCTGGCCGACGACATGGAGCTCTTCCACGGCCGCCGGCCCGATGTGCTCGGCGCTGGAACTTATGGGCACGCTGGGTCAGGTCAGCGAGGAGCAGGCGGCGAATCGGCTGGCGCTGATCAGCAAGCTGGCGATGGCGGGCAAGAGCGACGAAGGGGGAAATCTGAAATCCGAAATCCGAAATCCGAAATCCGACCCGCCCCCTCTTATCGTCGCTCCCATCCAGGCCCTCATGCAGTCCGTACCCTCGGCCCAGCAGGTCACCCAGCTCATCTGGACGCTGCGCACCGGGCAGAACCTGGAGCCGGAGAAGCTGATCGTCTGGCTGGCCGAGCACGGCTACAACCGCCTCGACCAGGTGGAGGTGCCCGGCGATTTCGCGGTGCGCGGCGGCATTGTCGATGTCTACATCCCCGGCGATTTTGAAGAGGCCGGCGAACAGGTTGGCCTGACCGTTCGCATCGACTTCTTCGGCGATAGCGTCGAATCCATCCGAGTCTTCGATCTGGACTCGCTCGGCTCGAAGAAAGTCCTGGACTCGGTACGGCTGACCGACCTCAAGGGCGAGCTTCCCGAGACCGGTGACTCAACGCACTTCTTCAACTACCTGCCGCCCGACACGATCGTCGTCCTGTGGGCGCCGCTGGAAATCGGCGAACAGTCCAAGAGCTATTTTGACCGGTTGCCGGAGGTGAAGGGCATCTATCCGCTGGCCGCCCTGCTGCGGCAAATGTCGCAGTTCACGCGGCTGGAGCTAAGCCAGTTCGAGCAGGGCACGGTGACGATGCCCAGCTTCCTCGAGGGCCAGAATGTGCCACAGTTCAGCCTGCCGATCCGCTCGCTGCAGCGATTCGAGACCGAAGCGGAGAAAGCAATCAAGGACCTGGCGGAACTGGCCGGCACGCACGACGTGACGGTGTTCTGCGAGAATCTCGGCGAGAAGCATCGCTTCTGTGAACTGCTGGATCAGAATCAGCCGGGATTGCGGGAGAAGATCGATATCCCGATCGGGTATCTGCATCGGGGGTTTGTATGGGAAGAGAGCGAAGGAGAGGGATCAGGGATCGGGGATCAGGGATCAGGGGAGAATACGCAATACGCAATACGCAATACGCAATACGCAATACGCAATACGCAATACGCAACGCGTCCGCTCGCTATCTTTGGCCATCACGAGCTCTTCCATCGTTACGAGCAGCGGCGGCGCGTGAAGAAGGTCATCGCCTCGCGGCCCGTCGATTCATTTCTCGATCTGAAGGTCGGCGACTATGTCGTCCATGTCGCGCACGGCATCGCCAAGTTTTCGGGCATGCAGACGGTGAGCAAGGATGGCCGCAGTGAGGAATATTTGACGCTACGATTCGCCGACAATGCCGCGCTGCACGTGCCGGCCAGCCGCATCAACCTGATCCAGAAGTACGTCGGCGGGTTCCACGGGCATCCGCGGCTGTCGCGCCTCGGCAGCGGCGCGTGGGAAAAGGAGAAGGCCAAGGTCTCCGAGGCGGTCATGGACATGGCCGCCGAACTGCTGGAAATCCAGGCGTCGCGCCAGGCGCAGCCGGGCGTGGCGTATCCGCCCGACACCGAGTGGCAGAAGGAATTCGAGGCCGAATTCCCCTACGAGCCCACCGTCGACCAGATCCAGGGCGCGGAAGACATCAAGCAGGACATGCAGAAGACGCGGCCGATGGACCGGCTCCTCTGCGGCGACGTGGGCTACGGCAAGACGGAGCTGGCGATGCGCGCGGCGTTCAAGGCGATTGAATATGGCAAGCAGGTCGCCATCCTCGTGCCAACGACGGTGCTGGCCGAGCAGCACTACCGCTCATTCCGCGAGCGCATGGCCAGCTATCCCTTCATCGTCGAATCGCTCAGCCGCTTCAAGAGCGGCAAGCAGCAGAAGGATGTCATCAAGCGGCTGACGGCCGGGCAGGTGGACATCGTCATCGGCACCCACCGGCTGCTGAGCCAGGATGTGAAGTTCTCCGACCTGGGGCTGGTCGTGGTGGATGAGGAGCAGCGATTCGGCGTCACGCATAAGGAACGACTCAAGCAGATGCGGACGATGGTGGATGTGCTCACCATGTCGGCCACGCCCATCCCGCGCACGCTGCACATGGGTTTGCTGGGATTGCGCGACATCAGCTCGCTGACAACCGCGCCGCAGGACCGCCGATCGGTCGTGACCGAGATCATGCCGTTCGACAAGGAGCGCATCAAGCAGGCGATCCTGCGCGAACTCACCCGCGATGGCCAGGTCTATTTCGTTCACAACCGCGTCTACAACATCACCGAGATTGCGGATGTGATTCATCAGCTCGTCCCCGACGCGCGCATCATCATCGGCCACGGCCAGATGGCCGAACACCAGCTTGAGGATGTCATGGTGAAGTTCGTGCGCCACGAGGCGGACATCCTCGTGTGTACGACCATCATCGAATCCGGCCTGGACATTCCCAACGTCAACACCATCTTCATCAACCACGCCGATCGATTCGGCCTGAGCGAGCTGCACCAGCTTCGCGGTCGCGTCGGCCGGTGGAAGCACCGGGCGTACTGCTACCTGCTGCTCCCGCCGGACCGGCCGGTTACGCCGGTGGCCGCCAAGCGGCTGAAGGCCATCGAGGAATACTCGCACCTGGGCGCAGGGTTCAAGATCGCCATGCGCGACCTCGAGATCCGCGGCGCTGGCAACATCCTGGGCGGCGAACAGTCCGGCCACATCGCGGCGGTCGGCTACGAGATGTATTGCCAGCTTTTGGAGGATGCGACGCGCCAGCTCAAGAACGAGCCCAAGCCGCAGCGGCCCGAAGCGCACGTGGAAATCGGCCTGAGCGCGTTCATCCCCAAGACCTACATTCCCGGCGACCGCCAGCGGCTTGATGCCTATCGCCGGCTGACGCGATGCTCGAGCCTGGAGATGCTCCACGAGCTGATGCAGGACCTCAAGGATGCCTATGGCGACCCGCCGCGGCAGGCCAACGTGCTGGTGGCGCTGACGGAACTGCGGCTGCTGGCCGGGCATTACGGAGTCGAATCTATCATCAAGCACGAGCCCGATGTCGTGATCAAGCTGCGCGACGCCCAGCGTGTTCAGAAGGCGCTGGCCGGCGCGCCGGGATCGCTGCGTATCGTCGATGACAAGACGCTGTATTTCCGGCCACCCGAGGCGTACCTCGAAGCCGAGGTGCTCCTCATGTGCCTGCGGAACCTGATGCACGGCGCCTACGTGCGCGAGCAGAAAGGCGAGCCCGATCCGATCCCCGCGCCACCGAAGCCCGCAGCGCCTCAGAAGAAGCCCCCTCCCGCACCTCCGCCTCGGCCCGCGCCTCAAGCCAAGCCGAAGGGCGTCACGCGCGCCCCGACCGTGCCGCGCCAAGTGCTGGTGCAGATCGAGAATCTCGACGTCCTGCGCCGCCAGGGCATCCTCACCGAAGACGAATTCCTCCGGGCGCGCGACCGCCTGCTGGCTAAAGCCGCCTCGTGACCTGCGATTCCTGGGTGGCATGCTCACGCCCGGCGCCAGTGATGATCGTTTGCCGTGGGGGCCTGCTCGCCGGGCGTGGGCATGCTGCGCGATCGCGACTTATGCGCATGCCCACGCCGGCCGATCGCGGTTTGTCCAGAAATGAGATCTCTCGCGGCCGGCGTGGGCATGGCACTCAACCTTGATGCAAGACCCGGCCGGGACTACAAACTCTCCCATGCCCTCCTTCTCCCGCCGCGGTTTTCTGCATCTCACTGGCGCGGCCGCCGGTGCTATCGCACTACAGCACCTCGCGGGCGCGGCCGAACCCGCCGACCGCCCCAACATCCTCATCATCCTCGTCAACGACCTCGGCTACGGCGACCTGAGCTGCCACGGCGCCAAGGACCTCAGCACCCCGAACATCGACGCCCTCGCCGCGGCCGGCATGCGATTCACGCACTTCTACGCCAACTCGCCGGTGTGCTCCCCCACGCGCGCGGCGCTGCTCACCGGCTGCTATCCCGACGCCGTCGGCGTTCCCGGCGTGATCCGCACGCACTCGAAAGACTCCTGGGGCTATCTCCGCCCCGACGCGAAGTTGCTTCCGGCCGTCCTCAAGGAGCAGGGCTATCACACCGCCATGGTCGGCAAGTGGCACCTGGGCCTCGGGCCGCCAAATCTGCCGAACCTGCGGGGCTTTGAGCATTTCCACGGATTCCTCGGCGACATGATGGATGACTATCTCACGCATCGCCGCGAGGGCCAGAACTACATGCGATTCAACGATGAGGTGATCGATCCGCCCGGCCACGCAACCGATCTCTTCACCGAGTGGGCCGGCCAGTGGATTCGCCAGTACAAGGACCCCGCGCCGTTCTTCCTCTACCTGGCCTACAACGCGCCGCATACGCCGATCCAGCCGCCGCCGCAGTGGCTCGCGAAGTACAAGGCCGCCCACCCCAATGTGCCGGAGAAACGAGCGAAGATCGCGGCCCTCATCGAGCATCTCGACGATGGCATCGGCCGGGTTCTCGCCGCGCTCAGGGAATCCGGCCGCGCCGAGAACACCCTGGTCATCTTCATGAGCGACAACGGCGGCGACCTCGCGGCTGGCGGCACGTGCGGAAACCTCCGCGCCGGCAAGGGGACGATGTTCGAAGGAGGCATTCGCGTTCCGGCGTGCGCCGTTTGGCCGGGCAGGATCGCGCCCGGCTCGCAGACCGACCGCGTCGGGCTCTCGATGGACATGTTCGCCACGGCCTGCGACGCCGCCGGCGCGGCCGCACCGAAGGAGATCAACGCCCGCACGCTCCTGCCGACGCTGATGGGCAAGACTCAGCCGCCGGAAGATCGCGACCTCGTCTGGGTGCGCGCTGGAAGGCGGCGGCTTCGCCGGCAAGACCTTCTATGCCCTTCGCCGCGGCGACTGGAAACTGCTGCAGAACAAGTCCACCGAGCCGTGGCAGCTCTTCAACCTGCGCGATGATCCGCAGGAGAAGACCAACGTTGCCGGCCAGCAGCCAGAGATCCTGGCGCAGCTCAAGAAGGCGATGGAGGATCATCTGGCGAAATACGGAGCGGTTCCGTGGCGCCTGCCCGATGGCAGCGGTCCGGGGGAAATCGCGGAGTGAAGTGCCGCCGGTGCCCTCACCGGCGGAAGAACCAGCGGCGGGACGCCGCTGCCACTCCGCCACTTGGGTCCGCCAGTGAGGGCACTGGCGGCACACACTCCCACTCGTTAAGCTCACTGCCATCTCAGTCCCGGAGTTCAGCATGACCGCACTCAACACTTCATCCATGGATAACCTGCAACTCTCCCGGCGCTCCGCCCTCAAAGGCGCGATCGTCGGCGCGGCGGCCGCCGCGTTGCCGGCCGTGGCGCTCGCCGCAGCCAACCCAGCCCCGCCGCCGCTGGTCGTCAACCTCGACAAGATCGAGAAGGTCGCGGTCAATGGCCGGATCAACCAGGGCATCTGTGGCTGTGGGTTGCGCATGCCGCTGGAGGAGAAATGCCAGCTCATCTCCAAGATGGGCATGAAGAGCATGGACTTTACCGGCCCCAACGACTGGCCGACGCTCAAGAAGTACAACCTGGTGGCGTCGCTCTGCAGCGGCGCGGCGAGCATCGGCTCGGGCTGGAACCGCAAGGAGAACCACGCCAAGCTCATCGATGACATGAAGAAGAACATCGACCGCGTCAGCGAGGCCGGCTGGGGCACCGTCATCACGTTCTCGGGCAATCGACACAAGGGCAAGGATGACAAGGAAGGCGTCTCGGATGAGGAAGGCATCAAGGTCTGCGTCGAAGGGTTGAAACAGGTGGCCGGCTATGCCGAAGAGAAGAAGGTCACCATGGTGATGGAGCTGCTCAACTCCAAGCACAACCACCCGGACTATCAGTGCGACCACACGCCGTGGGGCGTGCAGGTCTGCAAGGGCGTCGGCAGCGAGCGATTCAAGCTGCTCTACGACATCTACCACATGCAGATCATGGAAGGCGACATGATCGCCACGATCAGGGAGTTCAAGGACTACATCGGCCACTACCACACGGCCGGAGTTCCCGGACGAAATGAGCTGGATGAGAACCAGGAGATCTACTACCCGGCCCTGATGCGCGCCATCGTCGCCACCGGCTACAAGGGCTATGTCTCGCACGAATACGGGCCCAAGGGCGATCCGATCAAGGCGCTGATCCAGGCGGTGAAGGCGTGCGATGTGTGAGATCGTCAGTTGTCAGTGGTCCGTAGTCAGTGGTCGGTCAGTGGTCCGGTTGTCAGTGGCATGCGGTGCTGTCCTACTGACCATTGACTATTGGACCCAACCACGGACAACGGACCACGGACTACTGACTATTCCGCATACGTATCCAACTCAAGGTAGACCTTGGGTTGTTTCGGCAGGTGAATGCGCACGGTCCAACCCTCATCGAGGCCGCGATCGGGCACGATGCGCAGGGCGAGGCCGTTGAATTTCGCATCGCCGCTGACGATGGAGCGGATCAGTCGCGTCACATCAATCTTGAATTCCCTGGGCGGGTTCCAGTCGGGCGCATCCTTGGCCAGCTTGGGCACGACGACCGTCGCGATCACGTCGCCCAGCCTGGCGAAGTCATATTTCTGCCCGGCCTCGAAGGGCGCTTTCAGTTCGACGACGCCCACTTTCGTCGGCGCATCCGAGTGCGCGCGAATGGCCGGGAAAACCAGCCGCGCGGCCGAGAGATCCTTCAGCGCGGGCAGGCCCTTCAGTTCGCCGCCGATCAGGTAAACCATCGGCTCGACCTTTTCCTGCGCGTTCTTCGGCCACTTGATGAAGTCGGTGGTCGGTAGCTCGCCGGCCTTGGTCACGAAATGCCCGCCCTTCAGCTCGATGGTCATCGTCTTCGTCGCGCGAACAATCCGCGGGGGCGGCAGTTGGGTGCCCATCAGGAACGGATTGGGCAGCGTTTTCAGTTCGTCGTTCGGCCCGACCTTGGCTTCCTGGGCATTGGCCGGCAGAGGCAGGGGCTTGGCATTGGGCGCAATCACTTCCCGGCGAACGAAGATCATGCGCGGGTAGACGGGATACTTGTCCTTGGGCGTGGGGATATCGATGTCGAACTTGGCCGGCAGGTCCTTGGCCGCGAAGACCTTCTGCACGACCGTCGGCGACTCGGCCCAGACGGCGTTGTGCTGCTTGGCGATCTCCTTGCCCTCGTTGCACAACTGCTCGGGCGACTTGCTGCGATAGCCGGGGGCGTAGGCGTATGTCACGACGAGCTTGTTCTCGCCCAGAGCGGCGGCTTCGGCCGCGGAGACCGTAATCACGTTCTTGCCCGGCGAGAGATACGGCAGCGCGCCGGGGTTGTTCTGCACGAGCATCTCCAGCTTCAGCGACTTAAGCGCCGACTTGAAGCCGATCTTGCGCCAGCGCGATTACCTGCCCTTTGACGGCCGCGGTGAAATCCTTGAGCTCGGCCGGCTTGAATGTCTTGCCGCCATCGATCGAGATCTCCAGCGAGTCCGCGCCGTCGGCGACGCCCGTCGCCTTGGTCATGATGTACGGCGACTGGAGCAGCACCGTCACGCTGGCCGGCGTGCCCGCCTGCGCCGGCACGAGCGAGCCGTTCTCGAACTTGACGTTCTCCTTGGCCACGAACGACTTGAGCATCGCATCGCTGGCGAAATCCGGCGCGAAAGTCAGCGTGCCGTTGCAGAAACTGCGGACATGCTGGAAATACGGCTCCAGGACCATGCCGAAGCCGGGGTCGTTGCGCAGGTCTTTGTTGCCGCAGGTGTGCTTCGGGGCGATCTTGTTGCCGGCCCAGTACCAACCATCCTCGGCCAGCGGCGTCCCAGGTGTTGGTCAGCGAATAACCCGGTGCAAGGCCGACATCGGCCGAGTAATTGCCGGTGGCGTGGTTGATGCCCGCCCAGCCTGGATCGGGACCGCCGCGCTTGTGCGTCTTGAGCCCGCCGATGACGCCCTCGATCGTGTCGCCGCAGGTCAGGAACGCCGGCGCCATCCAGTTGGCCTTATCGCCGATCATCTCGAACTGGTTGTCCTTCGTGTAGACGGCGTTGCGGCCCTTATCCAGGAAGAACACGTCGTTGATGAGCGCCTGGGCATTGCCGTTCAGGTCATCCTCGCCGGCGATGGTCCGGCCGCCGGGCGCGTTCGGGTCGGGCATCCAGGCGTAGAACTTGAGGAACACATCGAGGTAGTGCCACCGGCCGTCATACTTGGCCTCGACGGTGGTGTGGCCGTCCCAGCCGACGAATCGCCACTCCCAGCCCAGTTCGCGCCACAGCGCCGACTGCTCGGAATGCAGGCCGCCGCACAGGCTCCAGCCGTAGGTGTTGATCTCCTTGAGCACCGGCACGCCGCCCGGCTCGCTAGGATACTGGCGGTGATAGTGCGACAGCATGCATGAAGTTGTAGATGGCGATGGCCTTCTCGTCGTTGGTCTTGCAGCCGCGCGTGACGCTCTCGGCGATGCTCTTGAGCGTGGAGCAGTCGGGGGCCTTGTCGGGGAGGACCTTGATGGCTTTGAGCATGGCCTCGACCTTCACATCGGGCGCGGAGGGTTTCGGATCGGCGGCCAGGAGCGATGTCGCCGAGATTGCCAGGAGAGCACAGGTTGAGCGGAATGTTCGCATCGGATGTCCTTGTGTTGGGGCGATGGCCTTATGTGCATTACACGATGGGGATGGGCGGTGTTGTCGGAAGGGGAGAGTTGCCAGTTGCGAGTTGCGAGTTGCCAGTGACATCGGCCGGTGAAAGCCGCGGGTGGCGGCGGGCGGGATGGCAGTGGCTTTGTTTCGCAGGGGAGGGCGCGCGGGAGAGGGAGTGGAATCCGCAAGCTCTGGCGCGGCAGGAGGTTGTGGGCTTGGGGCGGGGGGATCGGTGGGTTCGTTCGGGAGATTTTCGATTTTTGAATTTCGATTTTCGATTGGGGAAGGCTCACGACGGTGGCGCGGAGACGCGGAGGGGGCTGGAGATTGCGGATTGCGGATTGCGGATCGGAGGATTCGGATTGAAGGATTTCGGAGTCGGCGGTGAGGATTGGGTTGGGGATCATGGGTTCCTTTCGTTGGGGTTCAGTCCGGCAGGATTGTGACAGAAGGGGCGAAAAATTCACTCTGTGGGAGGGTTATTCCGGGCAGGTCGGGCATAAGTGTTCTCCGGTAAGCTGGTTAAGGATCGACGTTACATTCAGTTATTTAGATGCGTCCTGGAAAAAGTGACATAAACCGACATGGAACCGACATGGAACCGGCGCGGCACCGACCACCAAACGACGCGGAAGTGACAGGAAGCGACACCCATGGAGCGGCGAGTTGCCAGTGGCTGGTTGCCAGTTCCGAGTTGCCAGTTGCCAGTGGATAGCAGATAGCGGATGGCCGATAGTGCGGAAGGCATGGGTGCTCCTTGGTTGAGCGGTGGCCACCTGCGCCGGCGTGACGTCGGCCGGTGAGAGTCGCGGGTGGCGCGCCCTTCAATCTATCCGCGGGTGTTGCGCAAATCGGTTCGGCCGCGCAGCATGGCGCAACGGTGGCGGGGTTTTTCGCGGGAAAGCGAGGGATTTGGCGGGGCGGGGTGGTCGATTTGCGCAGCGCGCGTGAGGGGCTGTTGCCGACGGAGAGTGTGTGGCGGCGGTGGCACCGCATGTGTCTTCTTTTGCGATTGGGATATGATGGCCGTCGTGGCGCTGCTGTATTTCTGGCGGCCGGATAATTACAGGCGCGACCTGGATTTCGGGGCGGGGTACCACCTGAAGTGAGGGCAGCGCCGTGCTGCATCATGTGGAGGTGGGGGATTCGGTGTGGGCGTTCACGCGGAATGGCGAGGGGCGATATGTGCTGGCCGCGGAGTTGGTGGTGCGGGCGAAGACGCGGAATGCGCCGGGGTCTCGATATGGGGCGTATCGGGTGTGGGGCGATCTGAAGCGGTCGCGGTATCTCCGGGTGGATGGGCACGATGCTTCGGCTGGTGTAGGAGACATTCGGCCGGATTGCCGGGTGGCCGTTCAGGACAAGACGGTCGCTGCCGGATAGCTCCTGCCCGTCAGTGCTTGCTGATCATTCTCACTGCCACTGGATCAGCCTAACCCTTTGACGCTTCGCGTTCAGGGAGAGCCGCCTTGCTATCTTGTCGAGCGACTCGGGCTGCTTGCCACCTGTCGATAATCTCCGCAATTATTGACACGCGCGGTACGGCACTGGCATAATAATGGGTTTGCAGGGGAGCGTGCGATCATACGCAGCCCGCGATGGCGCGCTCAACACCAAGGGAGCCGCGAAATGAAGCTGCTGATTGTTCAATTGAGTGATTTGCATGTGCAGGTACGCGATGTGATCTGCGAACGGTGGGATGCGCTCTGCAGGTGTGTCGCAGCGGAGATTGATGACGAGACTGGCGCGTGCGCCATCGTTCTCTGCGGGGACGCGGCATTCGGCGGGAAGCCCGAGCAGTTCACCATTGCTCGCGGCCTATTGGCTCGCCTGAAGAAATCGCTCGACGACCGCTTCGAGAACATCGTAGCTCGCATCGTTGTAGTACCCGGCAATCACGATTGCGATCTGACCGCTGAGGATCAGCAGGCCCGCGAACTACTGCGCGCTCGCCTCACGCGTGATCTTCCAGCTGCGTCGTTTCTGCGAGTTCTACTAGACCCCCAACGGGCCTTCTTCAACTTCGCGTCGGATGTCTGCCGGGAAAGCGCATTCTTGTCCCCAGATCAGCCGTTTTGTCGGTACTGGGACCTTGTTATGGACCAGCACCGGATACGGTTTCATCTGCTAAACTCGGCTTGGTCGTCTGTTCTGCACGAGCGGGAGGATTTGCGATTCCCGATCTCGGCTTTTCAACCCCCGCTGGCTCCCACTGCGGATTACGCCGTAGCCGTCCTACACCATCCTCTGCATTGGTTCCTGATGCCCGATGTACGCCGCGAACTCCGCGACAAGATTGAATCAAATAGCGACCTCGTGCTAACGGGGCATGATCATGAGAGCGAGGCGAGTAAGCGTGAGGTGTTCGGCGGCCCCGATCTCGAGTACCTCGAGGGGGGCGTGTTGCAGGACGTGGAGCATCCGGACTCTTGCTCTTTCAATACGGTTAGCATTGACTTCGCGAGCCAACGCCGAACCACCAAATGCATGCGATGGGCGGGCGACCATTTCGAGGCGACTGTTAGTGACGAAAAGGTTTGCTGCAATCAGCGACGCGCCGATCTGGGGCTTCGCCTCCTGCGTGCGTTTGAGGAATCGCTGGATGAATTCGAAGACCCGTTGAACCATCCCCGAGAGCCTGAGCTTAGACTTTCTCACTTGTTTGCATATCCAGACCTGCGGAAATTGGTTGCCATCGCCAGCGGAAGCGTCAACGGCAAGCACAGCCAGGTGACTGAGCGCGTCCGGAGTGACCGGGTTTTCGGTGAGTTGTCAGTGCAACCGCGCGCGCTGATCGTCGGTGGCGACAAATCCGGCAAGAGCACCGTAGGCAAGCGGATCTTCGCGGATCTGCACAGAGCCGGCAAAGTGCCGCTGCTGCTAAAGGGGAGCGACCTCGGCAGAAGCGGGAGTGACGATGGAACGCGTCGGGTGCTGGAGAAAGCAGTGCGCCAGCAATACGAGGCTATGACACCAGCGGAACATGAGCAACTGCCAATCGATAGGAAGGCGCTGATTATCGACGACTTGCAGGACGGCCCCGAGTCTCGCGCGGCACGGGCGCGATTCCTTAGGTGCATATCCGGGCGATTTGGGCAGGTGGTGCTTATTGCGAGCGATGACTTCTATCTCGAAGTGCTGAGCGAGCGAACGGCCGATGCCTCGGAGCTATTGGCGTACCAACGCTACGATATCTGTGACTTTGCGCATCGCCGACTTGAAGACCTCGCCGAGCGATGGTTGAAGCTGGGACGACCCGAGGCTGACCCAGAATCGTTCCGAGCCGAGGTGCTCGTCTTTTGCGAAAAGGTCGAGTCTCTTCTGGCGGTCGCTGGGCTCCCGCATACGCCGTGGCTCTTGCTCGTCATTCTGGAGCAGGCCGACTCGACCAACGCGCCAACCGTCCGCAACGGATCCTACGGTCACCTTTACCAGGCCGTGATCACCGTTGCCCTAGCGCGCTCGCAGCTCAAGCAGTTGGATATTAGCGGGAAATACACGTATTTGGCTGAACTCGCGCATCACCTGCACTGTCTCCAGAAGCCATCGCTGAACACGGAGGAGTCGCGTGCCTTTCACGCGCAGCACTGTCAGAAATATGACCTGCCGCTGGATTATGAACGGGTGCGCGACGATCTCGTGGAAACCAGAGTACTTAGATTGGACGGCGACCAGCTGTCTTTCAGACATAAGTACGTTTACTGTTTCTTCGTAGCTTGGTGGCTGTCACGCAATATCCACAGGGACGTCGCGAAGGAGATCGTGCGAGATATCAGCAGCCGACTGCATCATGATGTGTCGGCCAACATTCTGGTCTTCCTCGCGCATCTCAGTGACGATCCGTTGGTGTTGGCGCAGATGAAGCAGGCCGCCTCAGACCTTTTCAGCGAAAGTCCAATGGCTGTGATCGACGAGGAGGTACGCCCGCTGAATGCGCTGGGTGGGATTGACGGCTTCTTCAGTCTTCCGCCGACGCCCCCTGAAATCAACCGAAAGCTCATGCAGGAGGCGGAGGACGAGCACTTGGCAAAATTGGGCCCGCAGTCGGAGGATGGGCGTCTCGTTCGCGCTGTGCCGGACGAGGAGGAGCGCGCCGAGCACCGCGATCTGCACCGGCAGTTGAATCGCATTCGCGCAGCCATCCGGACAGTGCGAATTCTCGGCCAAGTCTTGCGCAACCGGGCATCGTCGCTCCCAGCAGACGACAAACTTGCGGTCATGGAGGCCGTCGTGGGCCTCGGGCGTCGGCTACTGGGTTTCCTTTACGGGCATCTGAACGAGCTCGATGCCGTGATTGCGGACACGACCGACCGCGCGCTTGCGGCAATTAAGGCTGGCGCAGCCAAACCACCATCGAAGACCGGGCGGGTGTGCATTCAGTCCGCGGAGGACCAAGCTACAGAATTGCGCAACAAGGCTCGGCTGTTCGCGAATCGGTTCTGGTTTGACCTTCATTGGCTCGCAACCGCCTCCATGATAAGACGCGTGGCAGTCGCAACAGGGATGGACTTGCTCGAGGGCACGTTCTCCAAACTGAAGGCAAGAGATGACTGCCTACCGAATCAACTGGTGCAGCTCAGCGCAAGGCTGAACAGGCGAGAAAGGCGGATACCCGCAGACGAGATCGTCCGGCTGCATAGGGAACTCAAGCGAGGCGGCAACAAGCTCGCTCAGGTGGTGTTGGAGGCCATCGTCTACGAGCGACTGTTGCTTCTTGAGACACATCATGCGGACGCCCAGCAGGTCTGCAAGGAAATGGGGATCAAGGTTCCCGTACAAACGCTCGATTTCTCAAGGAAGAAGTTCGCGCCATTCTCGAAGCCTCAATAGATGCGCGCAGGTGATCGCCGATGTGCCTGACAGCCGGCCGGTGTGCTGGATTGCGTTCAGCATCCAGATCGAATCTGCCCAGAGACTGCTTTCGTACTGGCGTGCGTTCTCGCTATCGAGATCCGTGGTCCTCAGCAGGAGCAGGCTCTGCGACAGGGTGAGGTATTGATAGCCCACGCCCATGGGATATCCCCATTGGAGTGCGCGGCCGTAGTCCTTGAATTGCGGACCGCCGGGCACTTCGATCAGGTTGTCGATGAGCATGAAGGCGCGTATCCCGTTTTGGCGTTCCCAGAAGAGGTCGAACTCTGACTTGGGCGGCGGGTTGAGCGTGTTCTCCCGGAACGAAGACCAGATCCAATCGCGCTGGGCGATCCGCTCGTCGGGAGTGGCGGTCTGCTTGTGCCCGGCAACGTAGCGACTACCCTTGAAGGCGGCGAGCACGCGAAGGGTCTTGTCGGAGTGGATAAACACCGGCGCGCCGGCCGGCAATATCGGCGGTGAGTCGTAAAGCAGAAAGGCCATGGGCTTGCGCCGGGATTGCCAATCTGCAAGGAAATAGTCGGCGAAGACGCGATCGCACTTGGTCCACAGCCCGCAGGGAAGGTCGAGTAAGTCGTGTTGGCCGGATGTGAGGCTGGCGAGTGCGTGGTTCAAGATGTTCTCGTCGGCGTCGGAAAGCATTCGGATGCGCTGGACGGATTGTCCCAGGCTGGCACCGTATCTCACCGGTTTGTTCGTGCTAAATGTGAAGACCCGCAGAAGACCTTCGGCGGGGAATCGGTGCTGCAGATCGATGCTGAGTTTAGGATCGCATTCGATGCGATATCTGCCGAACTGGGCGTGTGGATCACCTGGTTCATTCAGTGTCACATGGCGGACGACGAGCATGGCAACGAAATAATACTGATGATCTGCCGGGTGCCTCGATACCAGCCACAATCGGTCGCCGGCGTGCAGCTCGTGGAGCTTTTCCTGGTCGGAGTTGAACGTGAGCGGGACCGAGCTGAAGAGCGGTTGCATCGTGTCGCTCCCAGCGTAGTTCTCCCATTTGATGAAGGCGATGCCCGTAGCCATGTAATCCGTCCGTCGCATCGCAGTAGCTCTGCTGCTCTGCGCTGCGCCTCTTTATACCACGACGCTGGGATGCGATACAGCAGGCAACGGGCGAGAGCAGGCGGCGCGAGAGTTCGTGGAGATGATGATCTTGGTACGAGACGCCGCCGCGCCGTTACACCCGGTGGTTGGCGTGGCCGCGCTCAGCAGCGCGACGGTAGGGCAGACTGTGCGCGATGAATTCATCGGGTGGACCATCGACCGAGTGCGGAAGCAGATCCTGGAGAAGCCGAGCAGGAAACACATCGGCTGGATCATGGAGGTAGTCGATGCGGCGATAGGAGAGGTCTACATAGACGATCTGATGCGAGAGGCGTTGGTGACAAAGCAGGCTCTGAAGCAGCCGAACGAGGTGCTAGTCAAGGCTTTGTCGGCCGCGAGCGACGAGCACCGGCGCGAGCATTATCGGCTCATGCAGGGGAGCGACTACAAGGCTTCCAATGCCGCCCGTGTGGCGGGAGAGGGCTATTGGCGGAAGCAGGCAGAGACGCCGCTGTTCCGAGCGAAGCGGGAAGAGGAACTGGCCGCGCTGCTGGGAGTTCGGCTGCGGTTGTCTGAGGCGCTGGGGGCGAAGCCGGCGGGCAGCGATCTGGCGGAGTTCATCAAGACTGCGATACGCCGCGATTCGCTGGCGCGCGTCATTCGGAAGGTGAAATCGGACCGGGTGGGCAATGCAATCGCTGACCTGACGGTTTGCGGGGCTATTGCGCCCTACAACGAACTGCTGGGAGGAAAACTTGTCGCGATGCTGATGGCGAGCCCCGAGGTGCGCGAAGAGTATCACCGTCGGTATAGCGCCACGGGGAGCATCATAGCATCTTCGATGGCGGGGAAGCCGGTGCAGCGGCCGGTCGATTTGGTGTTCATCTCGACGACGTCGCTGTATGGCCAGCGGCCGAATCAGTATGACCGGATTGTCATACCCGGGAAGGTGTGGGGCGGAAGCGGCGAGGTGCGATATGCGTATCTGGGGCGAACGGAGGGGAAGGGAACGTATCAGTTCAACCCGGAGACGATGAAGGCGATGGCGCGGATGCTGTCACAGACCAAGCGCGGGCAGCGCGTGCATTACGTCTTCGGCGAGGGCGTGAATCCACGGCTGAGGCATTTGCGGGATGGGCTGGATGAGTTGAAGTTGCCGGCGAATGAGTTGCTGTCGCACGGGACGCCGCGGCTGGTGTATGTGCTGAGTTTGATTGAGAACCTGGCGAGGTACCTGCTGGGGATGGAGAAGCGGCCGAAGTGGATTGTGCCGGGGAGGGAGGCTGCAGACCGCGTAAACGCGGAACTACGAACGGTGGAACTACGAACCACGGCGGGGATTGTGGAGTTTTGGCGGGAGCGGTGGATGAAGGGGCGGGTGGGGAATGAGGAGGCAATGGCGCGGCTGGCCGGACATACCGGCGAAATGTCGAATCTCAGATCTCAAATCTCAAATCTCAGATTTCAGATCTCAGATCTCAGGGGCGAGGGTGGTGCTGCCGCGGATGGTGGATGGGCAGATGGAGATGTTTGAGGGCGATTGGAGATTGGAGATTGCGGAATGCGGAGGAGAGCGGCTCGCGAGCGAGCCGGTTAAAGGGCGCGAAGGGCGGGCGCTGACGCTTGGCGCTTCGGAAATCCGGGGCGGGCGCTTTCAGAGGTGGGGGCGGGCGCTGACGCTTCCGCTTCAGAGATTCGGGGCGGGCGCTGACGCTTCCGCTTCAGAGATTCGGGGCGGGCGCTGACGCTTCCGCTTCGGAAAGAGCAACTACAGTCGCCATGGCTCTCGCATGGCGCGGGAGCGGTAGGTGTTGGCGGTGGGGTCGTTGACGAACTCTTCCTTGTCGGGGTTCCAGCGGAGCTTGCGGCCGAGGGTCATGGCGATGTTGCCGATGTGCATGACCGTGGCGCAGCGGTGGCCGATCTCGGCCGGGAAATAGGGGTCTTCGCGGGATTTCACGCAGTCGAGGAAATTGCGGTGCTCGCCGGCCGGGCAGGTGAACAGATGGAGTTCCGTCGCCCCGATTTTGGAGTTGAGGATTTCGTTGGAGCTGGCCTCGACCTTGCCGAGCCAGCCGTTGTTGCCGACCCAGCCGTCGGCGCCCTCGAATTTCAGGGACACGTTGCCGCTGCGCACGATCATCTCGACGCCGTTGGCGTAGCGGTATTTGATCTCGAAGTCATAGAAGGTGTCGTACAGCCCGGTCAGGTGGCGCTTGCCCGTGCCTTCGACCTCCACCGGGCCGGTACACTCGGTGTCGTTGCCCCACTGGGCGGTGTCGAGCAGGTGGGCGCCCCAGTCGGTGAGCATTCCGCCGGAATAGTCGGCGATCCAGCGGAAATTGAAATGGACGCGCGCGGGGTTATACGGCGCCCATGGGGCTGGGCCCAGCCACATGTCATAATCGAAACCTGGCGGGACTGGCTGCGGCGTCGGATCGCCTGGCCCGCCTGGACCCGATGGCAGTCCGACCAGGATTCGCCGCAGCTTGCCGATCCGGCCGTTGCGCACCAACTCGGCCATGCGATGGTGGCACTGCATGGCGCGGTCCTCCGTCGACGTCTGAAACACCGCGCCGTAGCGGCGCACCGTATCCGCCTCTATTCGCCCCTGCGCGATCGTCAGCGTCGGCTTCTCGCAGATGACGTCCTTGCCAGCCTTGATGGCCATCATCGACATGGGCACGTGCCAGTGGTCGGGCGTGGAGATCATCACCGCGTCGATGTCGGCACGGGCGAGGATCTCGCGGAAATCCTGCGTCGCCATGCAGCCGCTGTAGACGCCGCCGGGCGCGCGCGAGGCGTAATGGTCGGTGACGATCTTCTTTCCATCGTTGAGGCGCATGGGGTCGATATCGCAGATGGCCAGCACCTGGGAATCGCCCTGGCCGAGGAATGCACGGGTGTTCTTGCCCAGGCCTTCGCCGCCCAGGCCGATGCACGCCATCGTGATGCGCTCGCTGGGCGAGGGCCGGCCGTCTTTTCCGAGCGCCGAGGCCGGGATGAAGATGGGCGCTGCGAGCAGCGCCGCCGAACCTTTGAAGAACTGACGCCGTGTAATCGATCCGGTATGCTTCATACGAGTGTGCTCCCGGGAGAGAGATTACCAGCTTGGCCGCGCCGGCACAAAGCGTCTGAGTGTGGCACGAGCGGCCCCCGCCGTGCAGAAGACCGCGGCCGGGGGCGGCACGCTCCACGTGCAGAAGACCGCGGCCGGGGGCGGCTCGCTCCACGTGCAGAAGGCCGCGGCCGAGGGCGGCACGCTCCACGTGCAGAAGGCCGCGGCCGGGGGCGGCTCGCTCCAGGTGCAGAAGACCGCGGCCGAGGGCGGCTCGCTCCACGTGCAGAAGACCGCGGCCGGGGGCGGCACGCTCCACGTGCAGAAGACCGCGGCCGGGGGCGGCACGCTCCACGTGCAGAAGGCCGCGGCCGGGGGCGGCACGCTCCACGTGCAGAAGGCCGCGGCCGAGGGCGGCTCGCTCCACGTGCAGAAGACCGCGGCCGAGGGCGGCACGCTCCACGTGCAGAAGGCCGCGGCCGGGGGCGGCTCGCTCCACGTGCAGAAGACCGCGGCCGGGGGCGGCTCGCTCCACGTGCAGAAGACCGCGGCCGGGGGCGGCACGCTCCACGTGCAGAAGACCGCGGCCGGGGGCGGCACGCTCCACGTGCAGAAGACCGCGGCCGGGGGCGGCTCGCTCCACGTGCAGAAGACCGCGGCCGGGGGCGGCACGCTCCACGTGCAGAAGACCGCGGCCGGGGGCGGCTCGCTCCACGTGCAGAAGGCCGCGGCCGGGGGCGGCTCGCTCCACGTGCAGAAGACCGCGGCCGAGGGCGGCACGCTCCACGTGCAGAAGACCGCGGCCGGGGGCGGCACGCTCCACGTGCAGAAGACCGCGGCCGAGGGCGGCTCGCTCCACGTGCAGAAGACCGCGGCCGGGGGCGGCTCGCTCCACGTGCAGAAGACCGCGGCCGGGGGCGGCACGCTCCACGTGCAGAAGACCGCGGCCGGGGGCGGCACGCTCCACGTGCAGAAGACCGCGGCCGGGGGCGGCACGCTCCACGTGCAGAAGACCGCGGCCGGGGGCGGCTCGCTCCACGTGCAGAAGGCCGCGGCCGGGGGCGGCTCGCTCCACGTGCAGAAGGCCGCGGCCGAGGGCGGCACGCTCCACGTGCAGAAGACCGCGGCCGAGGGCGGCTCGCTCCACGTGCAGAAGGCCGCGGCCGGGGGCGGCTCGCTCCACGTGCAGAAGACCGCGGCCGGGGGCGGCTCGCTCCACGTGCAGAAGACCGCGGCCGGGGGCGGCACGCTCCACGTGCAGAAGACCGCGGCCGGGGGCGGCACGCTCCACGTGCAGAAGACCGCGGCCGGGGGCGGCTCGCTCCACGTGCAGAAGACCGCGGCCGGGGGCGGCACGCTCCACGTGCAGAAGACCGCGGCCGGGGGCGGCTCGCTCCACGTGCAGAAGGCCGCGGCCGGGGGCGGCACGCTCCACGTGCAGAAGACCGCGGCCGGGGGCGGCTCGCTCCACGTGCAGAAGGCCGCGGCCGGGGGCGGCACGCTCCACGTGCAGAAGACCGCGGCCGGGGGCGGCTCGCTCCACGTGCAGAAGACCGCGGCCGAGGGCGGCACGCTCCACGTGCAGAAGACCGCGGCCGGGGGCGGCACGCTCCACGTGCAGAAGACCGCGGCCGGGGGCGGCTCGCTCCACGTGCATGCTCCACAAAGCTCCCACAATCCCTATAATCCCCGGCCATGGCACTGGACTACGTGCGCGACAACATCCGCAAGCTGACGGGCTACACCCCCGGCGAACAGCCGGCGATCGGGCAGCGCGTCATCAAGCTCAACACCAACGAGAACCCCTTCCCGCCCAGCCCCAAGGTCCTCGCCGCCCTGCATGGCGTCACCGGCGAGATGCTGCGACGGTATCCCAATCCGACCGCGGATGCGTTTCGCGCGGCGGCCGCCAAGCTGCTCGGCCTGTCCATCGACAACATCCTCGCGGGCAATGGTTCGGATGATATTCTCTCCATTATCACACGCACATTTCTCGGCCCCGACAACATTCTCGCCTGCCCCGAGCCAACCTATTCGCTGTATCCCGTACTCTCGGACATCGGCGAGTCGCGCTATGTCGATGTGCCATGGCAAGACAATTACGACCTGCCCATCGACGCCCTTCTCTCGCAGCGCCCCAAGGCCATCTTTTTCGCCAACCCCAACGCACCCACCGGCACGTTTGTTCCCACCGCTCGGGTCAAGCAGCTCCTGCAGCGGTTTAGGGGGCCGGTCCTCGTCGATGAGGCTTATGCCGATTTCGCCGACGACAACTGCGTGCGGCTCGTGGCCGAGCACGCGAATCTCATCATCTGTCGCACCTTCAGCAAGGCCTATTGCCTGGCCGGCCTGCGCTTCGGCTATGCCATCGCCCAGCCACAGGTGATTCGCGAGATGATGAAGGTCAAGGACAGCTACAACTGCGACGCCATCTCCATTATCCTCGCGACGGCCGCCCTGGAAGATCAGGAATACGCTCGCAAGACGTGGGACCACGTCAAGAGCGAGCGCCGCCGGCTGACCGAGGAACTCGGCCGGATGAGCTGGTCGGTGCTGCCCAGCCAGAGCAATTTCCTCCTGGCGGCCCCGCCGGACGGCGATGGCAGGCGTGTTTATCTGACTCTCAAGCAGCAGGGCATTCTGGTCCGATATTTCGACAAGCCCGGCCTGCGCGACAAGGTCCGCATCAGCATCGGCACGGTCGAGGATGACGACGCGCTGCTGGCGGCTCTCCGAAAGATGACGGCAATACCATGACCACACCCAATGCGCCCCGCGTGGCCGAGATCACCCGACAGACGCGCGAGACCAAAATTCTCGTGTCCCTCAACCTCGACGGCAGCGGTGATGCCAAAGTCGAGACCGGCATCGGCTTCTTCGATCACATGCTGGAACTGCTGGCCAAGCACAGCCTGATCGACCTGTCGATCCACGCCGATGGCGATCTCGATGTCGACGATCATCACACCGTGGAGGATGCCGGCATTGTCATTGGCCAGGCGCTGGACAAAGCCCTGGGCGACAAGCGCGGCATCTATCGCTATGGCTGGGCGCTGGTGCCGATGGATGAGAGCC
Organism: uncultured Phycisphaerales bacterium; assembly: GCA_963836515.1. Classification (GTDB taxonomy): domain Bacteria; phylum Planctomycetota; class Phycisphaerae; order Tepidisphaerales; family Tepidisphaeraceae; genus CAWIJX01. The sequence goes on along the minus strand of CAWIJX010000003.1, from coordinate 173,935 downwards.
TGGCGCACGTCGCGCTGGACCTCTCGGGGCGCGTTGCATTCGTGTTCAACGCCTCATTCACCGGCCCGCGCATCGGCAAGTTCGACAGCGAACTCGTCAGCGAATTCCTCCGCGCCCTGACCAGCAATGCGAAGATGAACCTGCACGTGAATGTTCCCTACGGCCAGAACAACCACCACATTGCCGAGGCGATCTTCAAGGCGACGGCCAAGGCGCTGCGCCAGGCGGCATCGCCCGATCCGCGCAACAGCGGCGTGCCGAGCACGAAGCAAAGCCTGTGATAGTGCCGCCAGTGCCCTCACTGGCGGTTCTGCATGTGTGCCCGATCATTCCGCCAGTGAGGGCACTGGCGGCACAAATGACAAGCACCGCTCGATCCGTTTGACCGTCGGCTCTTTTCCCAGAAACTCGAGGCTCTCGAAGATCGGCGGGCTGATCGTGCTTCCGCTGATCGCGACTCGCAATGGCTGGGCCACTTTGCCCAGGCCGAGCTGTCGCTGATCGCCGTATTCCTTCACAGCCTGCTCAAGCGCCGATGCCTTCCAGTCGGCGATGCCCGAGAGCAGCGGCGCCATCTCGCGCAGCACGTTCGCGCCCTGCCCATCGCCCTTTCGCAGCACCTTCTCCACCGCATCCGGCGCAGTACTCGATCGCGTCGTCGGCGATGAAGAAGAACCGCGACTGCTCGTCGATCTCGCGCAGGATGTGAAACCCCGGCTTGATCTTCACCACGCGCGCCAGCGTCGCATCGTCGGCCGAGTTTAGAGGAGAATCGGGATTGGCGGCCAGGTAGTCGCGCATCGCCGTCACCAGCCGCTGGGCGCTGGCGGCCGCGCAGGCCTCGGTATTGAACGACAGCAGCTTCTCGCGGTTGAACTTCGCATTGCCCTTGCCGACACCCTCCAGGCTGAAGAGCTTTACCATATCCGCAACGCTCATGTGCTCCAGGTCGCCGCCGGGGTTCCAGCCCAATAGTGCCAGGAAATTCAGCAGCACCTCGGGCAGGTAGCCGTTCCGCCGGAAATCGTGGACGAGAATCTCCGGCAGGTCCGTCTCCTTCAGCCCGATCACGGGCATCAGCGCCTTGTGCTCGGGGATATCGAGCTGGCTCTTGTCATCGGCCAGCCACGCCGCGATTCGCTGCTCATCCAGCAGCGCGGCGGCCGCCAGATCGGCAACCGTCTGCTTGTGGCCCTTGAGCCACAGGTTGGCCATGTGGCGAATCTTCTTGTCGCGGTCGCGCTTGCCCATCTTGCTGCCGTCGGTGTTGAGGATGATCGGCAGGTGCCCATACGTCGGCCGGGGATATCCCAGCGCCTCTTGCAGCGCGATATGGTTGATCGTGTTGAGCAGGTGCTCCTGGCCGCGGAGAATGTGCGTGATGCCCATCTCGGCATCATCGACCACCACCGCAAAGTGGTAGGTGGGCATGCCATCTTCCTTGCGGATGACGAAGTCCTGCACCTGGCCGGCCTGGAGCACGACGTCCTTCCCGAGCACCACGTCGCGGAATGAGAAGTCGCGCACCGGCATGACGAACCGCACGACGTGCGGCCGGTTCTCCGACTCATGGCGTCGCTTCTGCTCATCCGTAAGCTGCGGCCGGCGGTAGATGAACACGCGCTTCTGTTTCTCGGCCTCGCGCCGCATCGCATCCAGCTCCTCGCGCGATTCGTAAGCCCTATAGGCCAGCCCCCGGCCGATCAGGTCATCAACGACGGCGTTGTAGATCCGCGTGCGCTTGGACTGGAAAACCAGGTCGGTGTTGTCCCAGTGCAATCCCAGCCAGCGCAGATCGTCCAGGAGCTGGCGCGTGGCCTGCTCGGTGCTGCGTTCCAAGTCGGTGTCTTCGATGCGCAGGAGAAACCTGCCGCCGGTGTGGCGCGACAGCAGCCAGTTGAACAGCGCCGTGCGCGCACCGCCGACGTGCAGGTAGCCTGTCGGAGAAGGGGCAAAACGGGTGATGATGGTTGGGTCGCTCATGTTTTGTAGCGCAGGTATCGCCGATGCTATCGGTGCCGGTGAAAAGAATCACTCCGGCGGCAGTGCGGGCGGGTTCGGCTGCGCCAGCGGCTTGGGCTTGAATTTCGCGTAGATCGTCGCCACCGGGCCCCATGCGGCGTAGATGGCAGTCCCCATCGCCAAGGCATAGCCCGTGGCGACGAGGACAAACAGGACTATCCCGAGCATGAGGATCAGCCGCCACAAGGGCTGCCGCCCGCGGAGATAGCGGTTGACCACGTGGGGATAGCGGATGCTCGTGACCATGAGCAGGCCGGTGGCCAGCACGATGACCGGCATCACCCAGAGCGCCACCAAGGCGAACCCCTCACAGAACGGGCTTGCCGCGCCTCGCGCCTGCAGCGCCCGCTGAAACAGCACGAACGCCGCAACGGTGGCGCCGGCGCCGGGACTGGGCAGCCCCTGAAAGCTGAAGTGGTGCTGCTCGCCGTGTTCGTTGCTCACGTTAAACCGCGCCAGACGGATGGCCGCGCATGAGACGTAGACCGCGCCCGCCGCCCACACCGCGCCGACAGAATCACCGGTATGGCATGTCCCACGCAGATCTCATCGTGAAACATCTGCAGCGCCAGGAACGCCGGCGCCACGCCGAAGCTGATCACGTCGGCCATGCTGTCGAGTTGGCCGCCGAAATCCGTGGTGTGGCGGGTGAATCGGGCCAGCCGGCCATCCAGCCCGTCAAAGAACATCGCCAGAAAGATCAGGTACGCGGCCGCCACATAATGGTGCATCGCGAAGAATTTCGTGAGGATATCAGCGCTCGACGCATCGGGGTTCGGCGACAGCCCGGCCACGTACATCGCGCCAAAGCCGCAGATGGCGTTGCCGAGCGTGGCCATGCTCGGCAGGAAATACACCGACCGGATATACACGCGACGCCGGTGCCGGCGGAAGCGCCGGCGCCGGTGCTCGCGGCGCTGCGCGCGTGACCACTCTCGTTGCCGGCTCTCTTCGGTCATGCTCATCCGTCACCTGCCCTGCGCCGTCGCGTCCGCGTTCACCGCCGCGGGCACTGCGGCCGTGGGCATACCCAGCACCGCAATGATATCCATCGCGCCGCGCACCTTCTGCCCGATGCTCACCTTCACCACCGGCCCGAGCCACTGGGGGATGTAAAGTTCGGTGCGGCTGCCGAACTTGATCATCCCGATGCGCTGCCCGCGCTGCAAGACATCGCCCTGGGATGCGGTGCAAACGATCCGCCGGGCGATCAGGCCCACTATCTGCTTGACCGCGGCAATCGGGCGCGAGGTCATGGGGTCGGCAAGGACCACCGTGTTGGCCTCATTCTGTTCCGAGGCGTGGGACGAGCTCATCGCGTTGATGAACTTGCCTTTCTTGTAGACCACGGAAATCACTTTGCCGTCGCACGGCGCGCGGTTCACGTGAACATTGAACACCGAGAGGAAAATCCCCACGCGCACGGCCGGCCCGCCAACCAGATCGCAATTCTCGATCTGGATGATGTCGGTGACCTTGCCATCGGCCGGGCTGACCATCAGGTGCTGCTCGCCCGGCACCGCCCGCTCGGGATCGCGAAAAAACGCCAGCAGCCATATCCAGACGGGCAAAACGATGAGACCCAGCGGCCACTTGATCCAGCCCAGCCCCGCCGCCAGCAGCGCCAGCACGATGGTGCCGACGATCATCTCGCGCAGGCCGTGGCGGGTCAGGCGGAACATGCCGCAACCGTAGAAGATAACTGCCGCGATGTCAACGCGGTTACGCCGCTGGGATGGATGCTCCGTCGGGCCAATGGCTCTCGCGGCCGCAACGGCGTAACATGGCCGCATGATGATGAATGTCAGATCAGCCAGTAATCTCCCGGTATTCGGTCTCTGCATCGCGGCCACGGCGCTGCTCGGATTCGGCGTGCTGACGGCCGCGGAGCCGACGCCCGCCACTCGCGCCGATGACTTCGTGGACAGCATCGGCGTGAACGTTCACGTCCATTACACCGACACCATCTACTGGGACTTTGAGAAGCTCAAGGCCGCGCTGAAGGACCTGGGCATTCGTCACGTGCGCGACGGCCTGGTGTACAACGCCCGAAAGGAATATTACGAACGATACGGCGAGCTGGCCGCCGCGGGGGTCAAGGCGACGTTCATCGTCAGCGGCAACCTTTCAAAGTTGAGCGAGCAGGCCGCGAAACTCCGGCCGGCCATCGACGCCATCGAAGGCCCCAATGAGGCGAACCTCAACCGGTGGAAACCCGAGGATGCCCGCGCCTATCAGCTCGCCCTCTGGAAGACTGTCAAGGCGGATGAGAGCCTGCGAGCCTTGCCGGTGATCGGCCTGTCGTACACGGACCAAGGCTACGGCGCCAAGCTGGGCGACCTGAGCGATGCGATGGATTTCGGCAACGGCCACCCATATCCCGGCGGCTGGGAGCCCGAGAATGGCTGCAACTGGATGAAAGCCGATCTGCCATCGGGGCTGGGCTGCGCGGCTGACCTGCGGGAAGAAGCCGGTCATGTTCACCGAGATCGGCTATACCAACGCCATCAATCACACGGGCGGGCATGTGCCTGTCAGCGAGGGCGCGGTCGGAGTCTATCTGCCGCGGCTCTTCCTCAACTGCTATCAGCAGGGCGTGGCGCGAACATTCTGGTATGAGCTGCTGGACCTCAAGCCCGATCCCGAGCGCAAGGATGTCGAGCGAAACTTCGGCCTGCTGCGCACCGATGGCGTGACGAAGAAGCCGGCCGGATTGGCGTTGCAGCATCTCGTGGCGCTGCTGGCCGACCCCGGAGCGACATTTGCACCGGGGAGATTGGACTACTCGTTGTCCGACGAGAAGGTTCGCCACGTCCTGCTCCAGAAGCGCAACGGCGAGTTCTGGCTGGCGCTGTGGCTGCCGCAATCGCTGTGGGACCACTCGCGACCATATGGGCAGAAGAAGGAGGAAGATCCGGCCGGAATCACCTGCAAACTGACCTTCGCCACCGCCCCGGCGCGGCTGACGCGGCATACCGATCTGGATCGAGCGGACGTGATAACGTCGGATTTGCCGCCCGGCACGTCGGTCGAGATCCCCGTCTCAGCGCGCGTGACACTGTTGCGCATCGAGATGCCTCGGCCATAGGCATTCGATATGCTCCGGAGTTCCGCGCTGTTCGGAGTTCCGCGTTTACGCGGTCCTTGGTCCACGCGCGCCCGGCCCCGTGCAGCGGATGCTCATCGGTCACCCGGATCGTCTGCTCGCGGCCATCGGCGTCGCGGACGCTCAGAACCTGCAAATGATACGCCGTCCGCCGGTACGTCCGGCCGATGCGGCATCGCACCAGCGCCCCGGCCAGATCGTGCTGATCGCGGGCCAGCACGCACTGCCCGCCGCCGCCGCCCCGCTCGCCGCCGCGGGCCACCAAACCCACAGTGATCGCGGCCGGGGCGGCACGCTCCACCGGTAACATACCGCACCCGCCTGGCCGTGGCCACAGCGTTTTCACTGTCGCCCAGCGAATCGCCCGTTGCGCAAACCCACCGTCTCGTCCGATCATGAAAGGCAGGGGGTCAGGTGGGCAAGCTGGACCTTGTGGAATCCCATGGGTGGCAGAAGAATCGGAGATGGGCCAGGGAGCCAATCGACGATTCGCCTAGAGCCCGCGATACACATCGCCCCGATGTCCCACTTCCACCACCAACACCACCAGCCGATCGTCCTCGATCGTGTACAAAACACGCCAGTCGCTCACGCGGATGCGCCAACCATTGGTCGTTCCCGCCAACTTCGTGCATCCATGCGGGCGTGGATTTTCTCCCAAGGCGACGATGGCCCGGTCCACACGCGTACGTATCGGAGTCGGCAGCTTGCCAATCGCTTTCCTGGCGGCTGACGAGATGAATATCGAGTAGCTCACGCCAAACCCAGTTCCCGCCGCGCTTGGGCGTAGGGCGCCGGCTTCTCCCCCCGGCGTTTCATTTCCGCCAGCCGCCGGCGCAAGACCGCCGCGTCTCGCCGATCTTCGGTCGAAACGCGCGCTCTCGGCTGGCGCAACCGCTGGTATTCGCGCTCCAGGAGAAGCACATAACGCCTCCCCGCCAACTTTAGCGTTTGTACGGCCATGTCCGTGGTCCTTTCAGTTCATCGACCCATATTCTAGCGGCTCAACACGGATGGAGGAAGCCGCCACCACGTGTCGCAATCGCCGCAGGACGATCACGCGGCTACGCCGGGCGGCATCATGGCCCGCGACGAGATCCCTCCGCGCTCGCCGCCGCGCGGAGCAGCGCCTTGCGCGTGGAGAAGTCGGGGTAGTCGGCCGCGAGCTTGCGGATGGCATCGGCGCTGGCCGGGTCGGCGATGTGCCCAAGGGCCTCGGCGGCCGCGTGACGCGTATCGGGGGCGTTCTTCAGGTCCGCGATCACCTTGAGCAGTTCGGGGACCGCACGCTTCTCGCCGATGCGGCCCAGAGCCCAGCCGGAGGCGGCGCGCCAGCAGGGCGTGAGGTCGTTGTGGAGGAAGATCACGCCGGGCCCAAGCGGGTCGGGATAGCCGTCGGCCGCCTCGGGAGCGGACTGAAGCGCGGCGATCAGCGAATCGACCGACTGGCCATCGGCGAGATTGCCCATGGACCTGGCGAGGAAGAAGCACACCCAGTGCCGCGCCGGCAGCGTCTGCACGACGGGAATGCCGTGGTCGAAGACGCGCTTGATGGTGTTGGGCTTCTGGCGGAAGACGTCGAAGGCAGCACGAATGCGCGGCTCGTAGCCGCGGTCGCGGCAGGTCAGGGAGATGATCTGGGCGGCGCGGTTCTGGGCGTCGGGCCGGCCGCCCCACGCGCCATGCACCTGGCCCAGGGCCTGCTGGATGTCCTTGTCAGGCGTCGCCTGTTTGTCACCCAGGACGGAAAGGCAGGTCTCAAGCACGGCCGCCTCGCGGCCGCTGCGGCGAATCACCCGGCCGACCAGCGCCTCGCAATCATCGTTGAACGGGAACAGCGCGCGATCGACATCGGTCGGGACCGAGCGGATCAGGTGCGGCACGATCGGGCCGGCGCGTCGAGCCCATCCGGTCGAGGGCCTCGACGATAAAGTAGTGAACGGGGGAGGCATGGCACGCCATCAGCGCGCCGTGATCGCCGTACCACTGGGTGAAATCGGGGTAGTCCCTGAGCGTCGGAAAGATGGCAATCAGGGCGGACTCGGCATCGGGCGTGGCGATTCGGCCGAGGGCTTCGGCCGCCGCTTCGGCGAGAAACAGGTTGCCCGTCTGATGATGCGCGTAGGTGGCCAGTGTCTCGGCGAGCATCGGAACGGCCGACGTATCCTTCAGGTAACCCAGTGGCGCACGGCCGCCTGGAGCGTGCGCGGGTTCACCTTGTCGAGGGAATTGAACTGCACGGAGTCGGACTGGTGAGTCTTGATCCAGACGGGGAACGGGTTGTCCTCGCGATGTCGAATGACGTACTCGCGCAGAGCCGCCCGTGCAGCATTGCCGCCAGTGTGACCGAGCGCCACGGCGGCGCGGCGGACGATGTCGCGATCGGCGCTATCCAGACGCCTGACCAGGTCCAGTTCGATCGTGTCCCAGTTCTTGTCGGCGAACCATTTGCGCCAGGCTCGCGCCTGCGCTTCGCGCTGATCGGCCCTGGCATAAGGGTCGAAGTTCTCGGCGTGGGCCGTGAGGTTCTCGAGGGCAATGGCGGCCGCTTGTGCCACGATGGGCTCCGCGTAATCCATCGCATTCAACAGCGGTGTTACAGACTCGCGCGTGCCGCACGAGCCCAGCGCGATGGCCGCGGCAACCTGCAATTCGCGGTTCTTCTCGCGCAGGCACTCGGCCAGCGCGGGAGCGGCGGCCTGTTCGCGGAAGATACCCAGTCGCTGGGCGGCGGAGATTGCGAGGCCCTCATCATCGCCCTTGAGCTGCGCGACGAGCGCCTCGACCTCCTGCTGCCCCGTGGCGAGAGGATTCGCCGTCTCGCTGTGGCGGTTCAATCCGGCCACTTCACGGAAACGATCAAACTGAAGCTCCATCAGCCCGGTCACGGCGGGGTTGTTGCCGCGGAACCGATGGGGCTGGCCCTGCCCGATGAGCTTGAGGGGCTTGCCGTGAAGGGCCTGCGGCTTCTTGGCGTCGTAGGGCGGCGTGGCCTGGCGCGTGTGGTGGCAGCCAAGGCAGCCGCGTGTCTCGCCGGGGCGAACATAGATCCAGGACATCTCGTTAAGCTCGCTACGGCCTTCGGCATCGACAGCCTGGAATGCGATCGGCGTGTCGGCCGGCACTTCGATCGCGAATGAGCCATCGGGCGCGATCGGTACGGTGCCAAGCTCCACCGTCTCATTTCCCGCATGGACGATGTAGGAATGAGATGAGCGGACGTTAAGCCCTTTGCCAGCGATCACGCGGATCGATCGCACGTGCGACCAACCCGCGGTGGTGTTCTGCGTAAACCGGGCATCCTGGCAGAAAAGGACACCGGTGGCGCGAACGTCATCCGCCTTCTTCCGGTTGACCTTCTCAGCCAACAGTGGCGGACGGGGGCGCTCGCCGAGATAGACCGGCGAGTGCAGCGGCGCTTCGGCCGACTCGTAGAGCAACATCGGGCGCCGATCCGGCCCGGTCGGATCGACGACGCAAATTCGCTGATAGCTCAGGTCGGTGCTGGTGCGCTTCTGCTTGCCGATGATGGTCTCCCGGATGATGTGCTTGGGGATCGTGCAGAGCAGCCGGCCATCGGGCAGCGCCGAGACATCGCCGGCTTCAACCGGCAGGTTCTGCCAGTCCTTGGATGCGCTGCCAGGCCGGGCGACGGTGATGCCCGATCCCGAGGCAAAAGCTACTCGCCCATCAGGCAATGGCGCGGGGCTGCCGCAATAGAAGGCGCGCAGCCGATTGCCATAGTCGGGCGCGACATCAAGGCCAAATTCGGTGTAGCCCTCGGTGCCATCGGGGTGGACGGCGTGCAATAATGTCTCCACCTTGCCACGGTCGAAGAAGTTATCGGAGCGGACAAAGATGATCCGGCCATCGGCCATCACGCGCGGCTCGTTGTCGAAGATGATGGTGTTGGTGATGGGATGAATATCCGAGCCGTCGGCGTTCATCACAAACAGGGCGCGCGACGGCGGGTTGTGATATTCCTCGAAGGTGCCGATGCGCGTGGAGGTGAAGACGATGCGCCCGTCGGGCAACTCGGCCGGGTCGATGTCGTGGAACGGCCCGTCGGTAAGTTGTTTCGGCTGGCCGCCGTCGGCGGAGAGGCGGTAGATGTGGAAGAAGCCATCTCCTTCTTTCGCCATCGGCAGGTAGATGCTGCGCCCGTCGTAGGACACGCCGGGCGTGCCGATGGCGCCTTTGCCGGCATCGTGGAGGACCTTGGGATCGACGCCGGGCTGGGCGGGCCTGATGACGTAGAGCTTGTGGCCGAACTTGATGGGCGAGGGAAGGTCGTGCTCGGGGAATGATCGCGACTTGCGCGGTGAACTGAGTGACGCTGAGGCTGTCGAGGCTGTTGCCGGTACCGCCTTCCGGGCGATAGAGGCTGCAATCATCGCCGACAAAGATGATGGCCGACGGCCAGGGATAATCCGCCGGCGCGGTGGTTACGACATTACCCCCCTGCTGCACGCGGACACTGACCTTGCCGCTGCCTTGCGCAAAGCCCTCGGCGAACCTCCCCCACGGGGCATCGCCATACTTGCCGACGACAATCGCGGCCGGCCACTTGCGGTCGTCAAACGCGGCCAGTTCCCATTTCTTCTCGACTTCTTCGCTCGTCTTCCAGGTAGCATCGCTGAAGAGCACCACCTGCTGACCATCCGTGAGCTGTGCGACAAACTTGAAGAGCACGCCAGCCGGACCGGGGGCTGTGTTCACCGCTTCGACGGCGAACAGATTGGGGCCAATGACCAACGACTCCTTGACATCGAACTGGCGCGGCTCTCGCCACATATCCGGATTGGAGTCGCTCACGCCGACGCGCTTGCCGTTGATGAAGAGGGTGAAGAGATTGTCGGCCGTGATGATGACCTGCGCGGACTTGATCTGGCCTTTCTCGGGCAGGATCAGGCCGTTGTTGCGAAGGAAGATCGTGCCTTCGGGAAAGTTCTGGAGCTTGGAGCCATCCTTGGGCTGGCACCAGATCCACTGGCAGCCGTCGAAGGTGAGGCTCTGCGCTTCGAGCGAAGCGCATGCAAAGAGAAGCGGCAGAATCGCCAAGGCGCCCAGTTGGAATCGCGTTGAGGTACACATGTGTCCGAGGTTACTACCGTGAAAGACGCAGTCTGTTCGGCGGTTTGCGGTCAATCAGGGGCTTCATCGGCCGCCGTACACCTCGGATGAGATGCGCTGCCGGGCGCTATCCAGGGCCTGCTCGGCCGTGGGCGTCGTGCCGGAGAGGTATTTCTGGAACTCGACGGCGAGGATTTCCGAGCATTGGCCCCAGTTGACGGGGTCGGGAAGGGAGTAGCCTTTGTCGAGGGACTTGCCCAGTTCGACGATCCCCGCGGGCAGGTCGGTGCGGCGGTACATTTCGCGCATGACGGGCATCTTGCCGCCGCCCTTGAGCGTGCCGGGGCGGCCGGGGTCGGGCCAGCCGTTGGCGACGGCCGTCTGGAAGCCGTAGGTGTCGGTGCAGAAGGTCTCGTAGCAGAAGTCCACGCCTTGGCGGATGACCGGCGAGCATTTGGGGATGATGCAGCCGTAGGTGCAGACGAGCGAGCCGGCTGACTGCGCGCCGGGCGAGGGGGCGATGCCGATGACGCTGTCGCCGTGGTCCTTGACGGCCCAGAGGCCGCGGCTCTGCCAGTGGGGGTACATGGCGGCGCGCATCACGCGCAGGTCCTGCTCGATGCTCTCGACGACCATGCAGTTGGGGCTGATGTAGCCGGCCTGGTGCCAGCGCTTGAGCGTCTTGAAGACCTCGACACCTTCCGGGCTGGAGACATCCATCCGGCCTCTTTCATCCTCGACGCCGCGGCCGTTCTTGTACGATGCCAGCAGAGGCAGATAGCAGTTCTGGGCGAAGAAGGTGTTCTGCGCGAAGACCATGGCCATGGGCGCGACGGCCGCGCCGCCATGCGTGAGGCCCTTGAGCTTGCGGCAGGCCTCTTCGACCTCTTCCCATGTTTGCGGCGGCCGGCCGATGCCGCATTTCTTGAAGAAGACCTTGTTGTAGTTGAGGGCCAGCACCTCGCCCATCCACGGCATCTCGTAGATATTCATCTCGCCGCTGCGCGGGTCTTTGCGCGAGCACCCGCCGAAGAAGGCGGGGGCGAAGGCGTCGAGCTGGTTTGGCGTGAGATAGTCGCGGGCGTTGATGATGAGGCTGCGGCGGGCCGGGTCGCTTGTATTCCAATTGTAGTCGATGAAGGGATGGATCTCCTCGTTGGCCCAGGCCACGACGACATCGTAGCGGGTCTTGCCCTGCAGCGCCCAGAGCAGGAGGATGCTGTTGAGGCTGCCCTCGGGGATGATGCTGTGCTCGACGCGAACGTTGGGGTGCGCCTGCTCGTAGCGGCGCATGGTGGCTTCCCACGGGAATTCATCCATCTGCCAGGAGGCGATGCCGACGCGGATGACGGTGGCGGCCTTCTGGTTTGAATTGGCGCCGGCGCGATGGCCGAGGACGAGGCTCGCCTGTTCGAGGGGCGTGCGGTCGGTGACGAGTTCGATCGCGCTGACGAGCGCGATGAGGAGAACGGCGAGGAGGGTCAGCCAGCGAAGCATCAGTGGTTCTCGATTTTCGGCCTTCAATTTTCGATTGCGGGATAATCTACGCCTTCAGCGCCCCCGCCGAAAGCCCGCGGATGAAGTACTTCTGCAAGAGGATGAAGATGACCACGATGGGGAGGAACGAGAGCAGCACCGTCGCGAAGAGCACGCCGCTGTTGAACAGGCCCCATTGATCCTTGAGCAGCGTGATGCCCACCGGCAGCGTGCGCACGGATTCGGTGGAGGTGAAGGTGAGGGCGAAGAGGAACTCGTTCCAGATGCCCAGCGCGGTGAGGATGGCGCAGGCGGCCAGGCCGTTCCGGCCGATGGGGACCATCACCTCCCAGAAAACGCGCCAGGTGCCCGCGCCGTCGATCATGGCCGCGTCGATCAGCTCCTGCGGGATCGAGAGGAACACGTTGCGCATGATGAAGATCACCAGCAGCAGGTTGCCGGCCGTGTAGGCGATCAGCAGGCCCGCGACCTTGTCGTAGAGGCGCAGCTTGAACATCAGTTCGTACTCGCCGATGAGCATCACCTCGCCGGGAATCATGATCGTCAGCAGGAGCATCGTGAAGAGCAGCTTGTTGCCGGCGAACTGGAAATGCGCGAAGCCGTAGGCGGCCAAGGAGCCAATAAGCAGTGAGAGGATCGTGCCGGCGATGGTGAGGTAGACCGTGTTGAAGTAGTAGGCTGGCAGGCCGGAGAGACGATCGGAGATCTTGCGATAGTTGTCGAGGGTCACGTGCTGGCCGGCCGGTTTCTCGACCTCGTAACGCTGCCACGGCCAGAGGTTGCCGCGCTGGATTTCCAGGTGAGGCTTGAACGAGCCGGCGACGATCCAGACGAAGGGCAGGAGGCTGAGCAGGGCGGTTATGCCGAGGATCGCGTAGAGGGTCAGGGATGTGCGTTTGCTCTCGATGCGCATGGTCCTCACTCCACCGGCCGGTTCAGTTTCCGCACCAGCAGGCTGATCACGAAGATGAACAGCGCCAAGGCGTACGCCAGTGCCGAGGCGTAACCGAGTTGGAATCGGCCATACCTGAACGCGAGGTTGTACAGCCGCATGATGTACGTCAGCGTGGAGTCTTCCGGCCCGCCGGCGGTCATGATGAACGGCTGGCCGAAAATCTTGAATGCGCCGACGAGGCTCAGGAGAACGACCAGGTAGACGGTGGGCGTAAGCTGGGGGAGTGTGATGTGCCAGAATCGCCGCCAACCGCCGGCGCCATCGACAACGGCCGCCTCGTAGAGTTCTTCGGGGATACGCTGCAGGCCGACAAGAAAGAGGATGATGTTGACGCCGATGCCGTTCCAAAGGCACATGAGGGCGATGGCAGGCATGGCCCAGTGAGGGTCGGCCAGCACGCCGCCTGCGGGAACGACGGCGACGGGGCCGCGGCCGAAGAATGCGGCGATGTGATTGATCGCGCCGATAGTCCACGCCAGCATTTTGTGCGCAAATCCGAAGGCGGGATTGTAGAAGAGCATCCACATAACCGCGCTGACGGCGAGGCTGACCACGACGGGCGTGAAGATGGCGGTTCGCAGCAGGACCGACCCGCGCCGCAGGCCATTGAGCATCATCGCGATCAGCATCGCCAGGATGACGAACGGCGGCACAAAGATGGCGGTGAAGTAGAGGGTGTTCCAGAACGGGCCTTGGTTCTGCTTGTCTGTCAGGAGGTGCGTGTAGTTGTCGAGGCCCACGAAGCGGGTGGAATCGGGCTCAAGAATCGAGTAGTCGAAGAACGAGAGATACAGCGAGCGGCCGATGGGGTAGGCGACCATGACGGCAAACAGAAGCAGCGCCGGCAAGATATAGAGCAGGCCTTTGCGGCGATGCCGGCGGCGCCAGGGAGAGATGGCCGCCGGAGGAGCAGGACCTGCGCGGCGACTCATAGGGTCCCTTCCGAGATCTCGACCGCCTTCAGCAGCGCCTTGGCCTTGTTCATCGTCTCCTCGTATTCCGACGATGGCACGGAATCGGCCACGATCCCCGCGCCCACCTGGATGTCGAACGCGCCCTGCCGCCAGACGATCGTCCGCAGCGCGATGCACATACTCATGTTGCCGGCAAAGTCGACATAGCCGGCCGCGCCGCCGTAGGGCCCCCGCCGCGTCGTCTCGAGTTCGTCGATGATCTGCATGGCGCGGATCTCGGCGGCGCCGCTTACCGTCCCCACCGGCAGCGACACTCGCAGCGCATCCAGCGCCCCCAGGCCATCCTCCAGCGTGCCCGTCACGTTGGTGGTAATGTGCATGACGTGGCTGTAGCGCTCGACGCTCATCACGTCACTCACCTGTACCGACCCGATCTTCGCCACCCGGCCGATGTCGTTGCGATGCAGGTCCACGAGCATGATGTGCTCGGCCCGCTCCTTGGGGTCGGCCAGCAGTTCCTTCTCCAGCGCATCATCCTCGGCCGGCGTTGCGCCGCGGCGCCGCGTACCGGCGAGCGGCCGGCTGGTAACCTGCCGGCCGATGACCTGGCAGAGAATCTCCGGGCTGGCGCCGATGAGCGTGCAGGGCGGCGTCTTGAGATAGAACATGAACGGCGAAGGGTTGATCACGCGCAGCGAGCGATACACGTTGAACGGATCGGCGCTGCTGGCGACGCGCAGGCGCTGGCTCGGGACAAACTGAAAGATGTCGCCCGCCCGGATGTACTCCTTGCCCTTGCTCACGGCCGCCTCGAACTGCTGGCGCGTGCAGTTGCTGGCGAAGCTCAGGGTAGGCGAGCCACTGGTGTCGATGTCACCCAGTGTGGATCGCGGCGTCTGCCCGAGCCGCGCCACCAGGTCGTCAATCTGGTCGCAAGCCTGGCGATAGGCAGCCTCCGGGCCGCCGCGCATCACGTCGGCATTGGCCACGACTTTGATGGTCTTGTCGACGTGATCGAAGATAACCAGCCGCTCGTAAAGGCCGACGAGCACATCGGGCAGATTCCGGTCATCCTTGGGGGCCGCCGAGAGCTTCTCCGGCTCATAGTATCGCACTGTGTCGTAGCCGACGTAGCCCACCAGGCCGCCGGTAAACGCGGGCAGATTCGGCGAGCGATGATAGCGCCGCGCACGATGATCTGCGCCAGATCGGCCAGCGGGTCGGTCGTGGCAAACCGCCGCGTCTGATCGCCCTCGCGGCCGAGATGCTGCACAATCGCCTGGCCGTCCTTGACTTGATACACCAGCGACGGCGCGGTTGCGATAAAGCTGTAGCGCCCGATCTTCTCGTTGCCGACCACGCTCTCCAGCAGCATGGCATGGTCGTGCCGCCCCAGCAGTTCAAAAGCCGTCACCGGCGTAAGATGGTCCGCCAGAAGCTGGCGATAGACGGGGATCAATTCGGCGCCGCCGGCCGCCGAGACAAACGTGTTCAGATCGGGAAAATACCGCGACATCGGCGCGATTGTAAGCCCGCTGCGCCGGCCGTCAAACACGTTGCACGATGTTGGTCAGCGTGCCGATCTCGTCCACGTGCATGACGATCTCATCGTCGGCTTGCAGCGTGAAATCCTCCGGCGGCACAATGCCGGTGCCTGTCAGCAGCGCCACCCCGCGCGGAAACACCTGGTTGCGGAAAAGATAGGTCACCAGATCGCCAAAGGCCCGTTTCATGCGCGAGATGGGCGTGCTGCCTATGAACACCACGTGCCCCGCGCGACGGATCGTCAGGTCGATGGTGGATCGCAGCAGATCCACCTGCGGCTCGTTGATCAGGATGCAGGGGCCCAGGGCGCAGCAGCCGTCCCAGGTTTTGGCCTGCGGCAGATACAGCAGGTTCTCGCCTTCGATGTCGCGGCACGAGAGATCATCGCCGATCGTGAAGCCCACGATCTTCTGCGTGTGCGACACGATCAGCGCCAACTCGGGCTCGGGCACCATCCATCGGGAGTCGTCGCGAAGCCGCAGCGGCTGGCCGTCGCCGACGCAACGCGATGCCGTCGCCTTGAAGAATATCTCCGGGCGCGGCGCCTCGTAGACGCGATCGTAGGCGTTGGCGCTGAAGTTGCTCTCTTCCATGCGCGCCGACTTGCTGCGCAGATAGGTCACGCCCGCCGCCCAGATTTCCTGCGACTCCAGCGGAAGCTGCGGCTGCGGCACCTCATTCAGGCGGATCGACGACAACATCGCCATATCCCGCAGGTACTCGGCCGACGCATCACCGGCAAGCCACTCATCCAGACGGAAACCCGTGAGCAGCACGAACGCCGCGTCCTGTTTGGCCGGCTCGCTTGCGAGCCGCTCTTGGAGCCACCAGCCGCGATCAGTCCTGTAGAGCTTCATGTCGCAGATTCAATACCGAGACCGAGCTTGGGTCAATGTCCCCGGCCGGCTATGATTTCCTCCATCAGCAGCAGGATCCTCATCCTCACGGCCGTCCGTATCGAGCAAGTCTCCATCCAGCGCGCGCTGGCCCAGCCGGGGGCGCCGGCGGCCGAGCTGCAACTCATCGGCATGCGCGCGGTGGGCTTGTCCTCGCTCGATCTGTCGCGATACTCGCATGTGATCCTCGCCGGCCTGGCCGGGGCGCTCGATCCTGCGCTGGTCGTCGGTGATGTCGTCATCGACAGCGCCGGCCACTGCCCCCCCGCCGCGCGCGGCATGCGCATCGGCGCCATTCACACTTCAGACCATCTCATCTGCTCGGCCAGCGAGAAACAGGACCTCTTCCGCCAGACCCGCGCCCTGGCCGTCAACATGGAAAGCGCCATCGTCCGCGACGCCGCAACCAAGGCGGGCATCGCATTTGTCGGCATCCGCGCCATCAGCGACAGTGCAGGCGACGAGATCGATCCCGCCATTCTCGATTTCGTCAACGAATTCGGCCGGCCAAAGATGATGAAGCTCAGCGCCGCCATGCTTCGCCGCCCGGCGCTGGCGCTGAAGCTCCGCCGCCTGGCGCCAACGCCCGATTCGCCAGCGCCAAACTGGCCGACGCCGTCGTCAGCCTGCTTCCCCTCATCTGAAATCTGAAAATTGAGATCCGCGATCTCACCTCCGGGTGCCAGACACTTTAGGCGGCGGGGATTTTGTTGGGTGGCATGCTCACGCCGGCCGCGCGAGACGCTCATTGGCTCAATGACTTGAATCGGCCGGCGTGGGCATGCTCGTTGATTCGCATCGGACGCGCCTCGTAGGCCCAGCATGCCCACGCCCGGCGAGCAGACTCCCGCGGCAGATGAAGATCACCAGCGCCGGGCGTGAGCATGCCACCCGACCTCTGCCCGCCGAAGTTGTCCCGCACCCCTCACCTCTTCATCCGCCGTTCCCCCATTGGCATCTCCCCCGCCGCTGCCGTAGGATTACTCACCGCTATGCCGCACATGGTTCCGCCCTGGGTCTGGATCGCGCTGGTGTCCTTCGGCGTCATTCTCGGCACGGTGGCCTACCTCATCCTCTTGGAGCGAAAGGTCGCCTCGTGGGTGCAGGATCGCCTCGGGCCCAATCGCGTCGGACCGGGCGGCCTGTTGCAGCCGCTGGCCGATGGATTGAAGTTCTTCGTCAAGGAGGACTACCGCCCCGGCACGGTCAACAAGTACCTGTTTACTCTCGCGCCCGCCATGATGATGCTGGTGATGGTCGTCGCCATCGCGGTGCTGCCGTGGGGCGGCGTGCTTCAGTCTTCCCGATCCGTCGTACTGCAAGCCGGAACCGAGGCGCAGTACATCGAACAGGCCCGCGCGGCCGTTCCTCTCGGCGCAACGATGGTCGGCCAGCCCCAGATCAACGGCAACACCGTCACCGTCACCTATCGTTACGCTTTCCAGATCGCCAGTCTCAACATCGGCGTGCTCTACATCATCGCCGTCCTCTCGCTGGGCGTTTACGGCATCGTCGTCGGCGGCTGGGCATCCAACAACAAATACTCCTTCCTCGGCGGCCTGCGCGCCACCGCCCAGATGATCTCCTACGAGATACCGCTCGGCCTGTCGCTGCTGACCATCGTCCTCATGTCCGGCACGCTCGACCTGGGCGAGATCGTCAACAAACAGGCCCACTACTGGGCCGGCGTCATCCCCGCCTGGAACGTCTTCTGCCAGCCGCTGGCGTTCGTGATGTTCCTGGTCTGCATCCATGCCGAGGCCAACCGCGCCCCCTTCGATCTGGCCGAGGCCGAGCAGGAACTCGTCGGCGGCTATCACACCGAGTATTCCTCCATGCGCTTCGCGCTTTTCTTCCTCTCCGAATACGCCGGCATGATCACCACCAGCGCGGTGTGCGTCGCGCTGTTCTTCGGTGGCTGGCATTTCTGGGGGCTCAATGGCCCCGATCCGGTCAACCCCTCGATCACCACGAGCCTCGGCCTCGTGCTGCTGCGCTGCTTCGTCTATTTCGTCAAGGTGCTGGCCGTCATCATCGTGTTCATGTGGGTGCGCTGGAGCCTGCCGCGATTCCGCTTCGACCAGCTCATGATGCTCGCCTGGCGCACCATGATCCCGCTGGCGCTGGCCGGCCTGGTGCTGACAGCGATTATCCTCTATCTCTTTGGCGCCAGCGGACGGGCGCACCTGCGCATCGGCGGTAGAGTGGCCGCGGTGCTGCTGGCCATGAACATCGTCCTGGCCGTCGTCACCGCGTTGATCAGTCTGGTACTACCAGCGGCGCCGCCGACCAACCGGCGGATCAGAGTGTTCGGCAGCCGGTTCGAGAAAACGCCAGTGCCGGCGTAGGATCTAGTCGGGGATGACAACCGTGAAATGGCAAGTTCTCTGATCTGTGTCCATCTGTGTTCATCTGTGGTTCCGTCTGTAATCTGCAATCTGAGATCCGAGATGAAAAACGAAGACCTGCTCATCCTCGAAGAACCCAAGCTCTCCCTGGCCGACCAGTTCTATCTGCCGCAGGTACTGGCCGGCCTGGGCACGACCATGAAGCACATGTTCCAGGTGCTGACGGGTAAGCATCGCGTCATCCAATATCCGGAGGAGAAGCGCGAGAACGTGCCCGTTGAAAAGGGCGGCATGCTCCTGCCGAGTTATCGCGGCGTACATCGGCTGAACAAGGATGAGCAGGGCCGCGTGCGATGCGTTGCCTGCTTCATGTGCTCGACGGCCTGCCCCGCCCATTGCATTCACATCGAGGCCGGCGAAGCACCCTGGCCCGACCGCGAGAAATATCCGGTCAAGTTCGACATCGACGAGCTGCGCTGCATCTACTGCGGCATGTGCGAAGAGGCCTGCCCGGTCGATGCCATCGAACTCACGCACGAGTACGACATCGTCGGCCTGACGCGCCAGGAGATGATCTTCGACAAGGCCAAGCTGCTGAAGATGTACGATGAGACGGTGGCGAAAGAGCCAATGTGATGGCCGGCCGCGAGGTCATGGTGCTCGTGGCGGCCAAGTCGCCTCAATTCTCCACCCGCTTCGGCGCTTTCCAGTCGCGCATGTCGAGGATGATGTGTTTGTGCAGCGAGGGATTGTCGATGGTGATGTAACCGGTGTTCAGTCCGCTGTTCAGGATGGTCCCGTGGACGAAGAACGGCTTTTCGGCCGGCTGAAAGACCTGGCTGTCGGGTGAAATCTCAAACTCGACCTTTCGGCCGTCGACCATGGTGTAGGTGTTCCGGCCGGTATTGTTGAACGGCTTGGAGTTCTGCCCGAGCACCTTCTCCATGAAGCTGTTGAACGAAAGACCAGGATGAAGGGTCGTATCGTAGGCCTCCAGAAAACCGAACCCGCCACGATGATAGATCGCCACGTAGTAGCCGTAGGGAGAGGGCCCGGCCGGCGCATTGGCCTCGCCAGCGCGCGCGTCATGAGCCGACATGTGCAGGGGCTTGTCGGACGTCGCGCCACGCATGTTGTGTGCGATGCCGCCTGGGGGCGGGGCTGTGTAGTATCGGCCGATCTGCCCGGTCGATTGGTCGATGAACGTCCACGGCTCGGTCTTCAGGTTGCCGGCCTTGTGTTGCCCGTGATCATCGACGCCAACCGCGGCCGGCTGATAGACGGCCGGTATGACCAGGTTGATCCCGCAGGCAAAGTCCGGGGCGACGCCCATGTTCGAGCGTTTGTCATCATCCTTGACGCCCTCGAATCGGATCATGTTGTCGCGCGTGGTCAACTGCCCTGACGGCATGAACGTCGTCGGGACGGCCAGCCCGATGTCGTCGTGCTTGCCCGTGATGCCGGCCGCCTTGTAGGCGAAGGTGGCATAGTGGCCGCCGGAGGCGATGAGGTAGCTGAGGGATGATGCGTACGCCTCATCCGCATAGTGGTGGAACCGCTGGGAGAAGACGCGGTGATGCCGCTCGATCATGAGGTCGAGGATGCTGTCGGGCACGCGGTAGTCGCTGAGGCTCCCCCATTGCATCTCCCAGGCGAAGTTGCCCGGGAGCACGCCCCCCGATCCGCCCATCTCGGTCGTGCCGGCGTACTGCATCGAGAAACAGTTCCACGGGTCCATCCGGCCGCCGAGGAAATCGGGGTCGTTGTAGCCTTCGGCGTGGCGGCGATAGGTGGCCGAGCGGCGCGAGTCGTTGCTGGAGACGGCATACTTGGCGGCCAGGTAATCCAGCACCATCTGAGTGGCGAGCTTCACGCGCGCGCTGGAGGGGTTGTGCGGCGAGGTGAACGTGTACAAGTTCAGCAGCGCCGACATCGTGTAATCCTGGTATGGCCGGGCGTTGTACTCGATGAAATCGTGCATAAGGAAGTGCTGGAGGCGCTGGAGCCACCAGTCGTCCATGCCATTGCGGGCATTGTCATACTTGGGGTCGCCCTCGCGGATGTACAGCAACTGGTTCGCCAGGTAGCGCGAGGTCTCGATCATGTTGATGTGGTTTTCGGTCTCGGGGATGGGCAGCGCCGAGTATGGCGACAGATCGCCGCCGTCAAGCGGCCCGCGCTTGTTCAGCAGGCCCAGCACGTGGTCCTGCACGTCGGGCGGCAGAAGGTGGTGATACTTATAGAGCACGGCGACGAGTCCCATCATCGCCACGTCGTAGTCGCCGGTTCGCTTGGGCAGCGAGGAGTCGGTGCCGGCTTTGGAGCCGCATTCCTGCCGGCGCAGCGACTTGATCACCTCGTCGCGCACCTTGTAGTCGCGTCCCGGCAGATACTCGGACTGGAAATAGTCCGGATAAGCCATCATGGCCAGGATGCTGGTGGCGTAGCCCTCCTCGTGCTTGTACATCGTGTGCTCCAGCGGCTGACAGGCGTTAGCGAGGATGGCGGCGGCGGCCCGGCGGTCGAAGTTGGCCTTGGCATCCTGCACCGACTGCGCGGGGTGAAGACCATGCAGGCTAACATTGCTGGTAAATTGATCCAGGCCGGGATCCTTGGCGGAGAAGTGGACGGTGACGGGGTGCATCCAGCCCTGCCGCGCCGTGGAATGGCCGAGGGTATGCTCATCCGCGCCTTCGACGAGGATCGTGTAGTCGCCGGGGCCATGGTTGGCCTTCAGACCGTAGCTGCCGCGGCAGCGGAGATGCGTGTCGTCCTTTTCCTTGACGTCAACCTGGTCGCCGTCGCTGACGTGCTTGCCGTTGAAGTCCCAGCGCACGATAAACTTGTCGTAGCTGAAATGCGACGGCGGATTTGGCTCGTCCCAGGAGACCAGCCAGTCAACCGTGATGCTGTCGCCGCTCTGGTAGCCCGCGAGAATGCCATTCTCCCAGACGTCGGGCGAGAAGGCGATCTGCCCGTTATCAAAGGTCACCACGCCGCCCTTGCCGCCGCCGCGGTGGGGCTGCACATCCGTCTTCGGCAGGCCCATCGGGCCATCCGGGCCGCCTTGGCGCATCCACTCCTGCAGGTAGAGCCCCTGCGGCATGTGGGCGACGACTTTCCGGCCGGCGGGCAGCGGCTGCTTGGCCGGGGGCGTGTAGGAGTAATCGGGGCCGGGCGGTACGAAGTCGATGTAGAGCGGGTTGGACCAGCCCTGGCGGAACTTGGAGCTGCCCGGGAAATTGCCGTCGCCGCCTTCGACCACGATGCGATAGCGGCCGGCGGTGCCGAGATGAATGCTCCAGTGGCCGCCGGTGCGCGAGCCCTTGATCTCCTGCTGGCCGATGTTCTTGCCATCCAGGTCCCAGCGGACCAGGAAGAAGTCGTAGTTGAACGGCGAGGTGTCGCCCCACTCGAAGACGAGCTGCTGGTTCTGAACGTAGGCCGCCTGCATCGACTTGGGACCGGTTAACGGTGTCCATCCGATGACGCCGTGGTCGAAGTTCTGGTAGCGGCCCTTGCCTTCCTTCGCATCCATTTCGTCGCTGGTGGGATGGCCCAGCGGGCCAGCGGCGCCGCGCAGTTGCTGGTACTTCTCCCCGATCAGCCCACCGACAGCATGGCCCGGCTGGGCCGCGCCCGCCGCGGGCCGGCGGGCAAGCTCAAGTGGCAGAATGGCCAGGCAAAACAGAGCGAGAACCGAGAGGGGCTGTCTTATGGCGAGCATGGCGTGGTCCTTATTCGGAAAATGTCACGCTGAGCCATGCAAATCGAACGCCAACCCGTGATGGCGGGCCATGGTGGGCTCCATTGACGCGGATTTGGCGCGATGGCGCGGGTTCGCAAGCCAACCGATGGCACCGCTCGGCTGGTTGATGCGCAAGAGTTCAAGCATGACGATCGGACGCGGCGGCATTCTGTCCGGCGGCAGCCGGCCAGCAAGTCGGTGTTACGGGACGCGGCGGTGGTTTTGCCACCGCTCAAGCCGGTGATACAATCGCGTGGAGGTTCCAATGTCGCTGCACATCGACCATCCCGCGTTGTCCGACCGGCGGTCACCCAATCTTCGGATGACCGAGGATGAGTTCGTCGCCTGGTGCGATGAGGACAGTCGGGCCGAGTGGGTTGATGGGGAGGTGATCGTGCCGTCGCCGGCCAACATCGGACACGTTCGGCTGAACACGTTTCTGATTTCTGTTCTAAACTGTTTCGTGAACCGCCGTGGATTGGGCGAAGTCTTCGGCCCGGAATACCAGGTCCGTCTCGGCAAGCAGCGGCGCCGCCGCACGCCGGATGTGCTGATTGTGAGCAAGGGCCACGAATCGATCCTGCGCAGAACCACGTCGAGGGCGCGCCGGACCTCATCATCGAGATCGTCTCGCCCGACAGCGAATCGCGAGATTGGCGCGAGAAGTATCACGAGTACGAGCGCGCCGGCGTGCGCGAATACTGGGTGATCGACCCGGCTTCGCGGCACATGGAGGTCTACGCGCTGGCGGAAGGCGCGTATCGACAACTCGACGAGAAAGAGGGCCGATTCGATTCGACGGTGCTCCCGGGCTTCTTCCTCCGGCCACCGTGGCTCTGGCAAACGCCGCTTCCAGAGGTGCTGGAAATCCTACGGCAGCTCAAAGCGCTGGGCTGAGCCTACGCTGCTCTGCCAAGTTCGGCGATGCGCCTTCGTGCCGTGGTTGGGTGGCATGCTCACGCCGGCCGCGCGAGACGCTCATGGGCTCAATGACTTGAATCGGCCGGCGTGGGCATGCTCGTTGATTCGCATCGGACGCGCATCGTACGCCCAGCATGCCCACGCCCGGCGAGCAGACTCCCGCGGCAAATGAAGATCACCAGCGCCGGGCGTGAGCATGCCACCCGACCGGCGATGCGCCTTCGTGCCGTGGTACGCATGCTCGTTCCCCGCAGGTGGCGATCTATCCCGGCGCAATAAGAGCGGCGGGGCGAGGCATGCCTCGCATGCCTCGCCCCGCCAGGATGATTGTCACTCAACTCAAGCCGCTTTGCTGAACTCGGCGAACGTGCCTTTCTTGTCGCCCGGCGCGTCCAGCGGGATCAGCGCCGCCGGATCGGCCTTGCCCGAGGCTTTCGCGTGAGGGGCCGCGTGCGCCGTTGGCTTGCGCGAAGCGGCGCGGGTAGTCGCGGCGCCAGTGCTCGTAGCCGCCCCGTGGCCTGCCCCCGCCACCATGGCGATGAGCTCGCCAACCACGCTCTGGAGCTGCTCGGCCTGGGCCGCCAACTCCTCGGATGCCGATGCCGATTCCTCGGCGTTGGCCGCATTGCTCTGCGTGACCTTGTCCATCTGCGCTACGGCCGTGTTCACCTGCGAGATGCCCTGCGCCTGCTCATTGCTCGCGGCGGCGATCTCGCCCACTAGGGCATTGACCTTGGTGGCAGCGCCGGTGATCTCCTCCAGCGTCTTGGCGACTTCCACGCTGATGGCCACGCCGTTCTTGGCGTTGTTGACCGACTCCTCGATCATGCTCGCGGTGTTCTTCGCCGCCTCGGCACTTCGCATGGCGAGGTTGCGGACTTCCTCGGCGACAACCGCGAAGCCCTTGCCCGCTTCACCGGCGCGGGCCGCTTCGACTGCGGCGTTGAGAGCCAGCAGGTTCGTCTGGAAGGCGATCTCGTCGATCACCTTGATGATCTTGGCCGTCTCGCTGGCCGACTTCTGGATCTCGTTGATGGCCGTGCCCATCTTCTGCATGGCCTGGTTGCCCTTGTCGGCGGCCGCCTTGGCTTCTGCCGACAGCCCCGACGCCTGTTGCGCCGTCTCGGCGTTCTTCTTGGTCATGCTGCTCATCTCTTCGAGCGATGACGTGGTCTCCTCGAGCGCCGCAGCCTGCTCACTGGCGCCCTGCGCCAACGACTGGCTGGCTCCCGAGACCTGACCTGCCGCCGAACCCGTTTGCTGTGCCCCGGCCGACAGTGTGTCCACGATCCGACTGATGGGACGCGTGATCGATCGGGTGATGAACACCGCGAGGACGATGCCAATCACCACGGCGATCGAAAGCCCCACAATCATGGTGGTGGAAGCCATGGACAGGGAGCCCGCCGCCTTTTCGGCCATCTTGCTGGTTTCGCCCATTCCCTGATTGGCGCCCTCTTTCACCGTCGCCAGCAGCCCATCGGCAACCACCTGGCGTTTCTTCCCGGCTTCGTCCCTCGCGGTCCAGTTGCCCGCGAAGCTGGCCACAGCGTCCTGATATGCCTTGGCGGCGGCCTTGCAGTCGTCAAGCTGACGCAAGTTCACTTCCTTGAGCGTAATGCTTCGCACCTCGGCCGCCTTCTTGTCCACTTCATCGAAGACCTTCTGGGCCTCCTGTATCTGCTTCACGTCGCGCGCGGCAATTCCCTTGAACACCTTCAGGCGCGCCTGGTAGGCCAGGCCCAGCATGTCGTTCAACAACGCGCTCTGCTTCACGCGGCGCTTGAGGGTCGCTTCATGCGTCTGGGCTCCTGCCGAGGCGACGGCCGGCTGCGTGGTCGCCGCGGTGGCGCCCCCGCAGGCGATCGCGATGTCCTCGTCCATCTGCTTCTGCACATTCTCGAAGTAATCCGAGCAGGCCTTGGTGTATCGCTGCGCCGATTCGTCAAGCTTGACGCGGTCCTTGGCCATGGCATCCGTCCGGGTGACGGTCTCGGTCGTAAGCTGTTCGTATTCCGAGAGGGCCGCGTCGGCCTTGTCAGCGCCCTGCTTGAGGGCATCGAGGTGCGCCGAGCGCGCGGCCAGCTCACGGGCCTGCTTGGCGCCTTGCCTGGCCTCGGCGATGCTCTTGCACCGCTCTCCAGGTAGCGCGCCTCCTCGGTGAGACCGTAGGTGCGGACGTCCAGGATGCCTCTCGCCGCATCACGCTCGATCTCATTATTGACGCCCACCGCTGGGACATTTTCGGCGGCCATCTGAGTGGCATCGCGTTTGACTCCCAGCATGCTCCACGTCCCCAATCCGCCCAGGGCCACCGCAATCAGGATCAGACTCGCAAAACCAAGTGTAATCTTCGTTCCCAGTTTCATGTTATTCATCATGGCTGTTCTCCATTTTCTTCTTATGTTTCGTTCTGGTTCGTGTTCAACGCTGCCCCCATGGCCGTGGCGTCCGGCTCAATTGGCGCCGGACGGCTCCTGTATCTGCGCGAGATCGCTCACCTCGTCATCGCCCAGCACCCGGCCGATGTCGAGTAGGATCTTGACCGAATCGCCGATCTTGCCCATCCCCAGGATGAAGTCGGTGTCAACCGATGACCCGAACTCCGGCGGGTCCTCGATGTTCTCTCCGGGGATGTCCAGCACTTCGCTGACGTGATCGACGACGATGCCCGTCGAGAGCTTGCGGTCGCCGCGCTTGATCTCGACCACGATGATGCAGGTCTGGTCCGATTTCTCGGCCTGCTCCATGCAGAACTTCGCCCGCAGGTCCACCACCGCGATCACCTGCCCCCGAAGGTTGATGACCCCCTTGACGTGCGGGGGCATCCGCGGGACGGCGGTGATCTCCATGTAGCCGATAATCTCGCGCACCTTGAGGATCTCCAGCCCGTACTCCTCTTTGCCCAGCGCAAAGGTCAGGTACTTGCCGCCCAGCGTGGCCGCTGCCCGCCCCGGCGAATCCAATGTCGCTGCACTGCCCATAAACGTGCTCCTTACGGCGAACTCGCACCCCTTGAATTCCCGACGGCCGCGCCGTCAGCGTCGCGATGGCCCCAGGGGGTGATCGTCTACTGCCCAGCAGTCAGCCCCGACCGCCCGACATCAGGCCCCGCCATCGTCGGCGCCATGGGCTCTTTTTTTGAACCTTGGCGCACAGCGATGTTCTAGGGGTCGGACCTCAGCCGGGGGGCCCTGAATAGGTGTTTCCCCGATCATGGGAGGGTCGGCGTCGCGAATGCGACACCGGGTACGTCCGATATGCGATATTCTCAGATCAACCCCGCGGCCACGGCCATGGTCACCAGGTGCGCCACGTTCTCCGCGCCGGTCTTTTCCAGAAGATGGCCGCGATGGTTTTCGATTGTCTTCACGGAAAGCCCCGTTTCCGCGGCAATCATTTTGCTGGATTTCCCGGCCGCCAGCGACCCGAGCATTTCCCGCTCCCGATCCGTAATGGTCGCAAATCGCGCACGGAGACGCTGGATTTCCTCGGACCGCTCCCGGCGCGATCTCTCCGCGGCCAGCACCGCCCTGACGCGGCCCAACAGGACGTCGTGATTCACGGGCTTCTCAAGGAAATCGACCACCCCAAGCTTCATGCCGCGCACTACGGCGGGAATGTCGCCGTGGCCGCTGATCATGATCGCCGGCGTGAGGTCCTGCCGTTGCCTGAGTTGTTCCAGCAATTCCAGGCCGCTCATGCCCGGCAGCCGAAGGTCGAGTATCAGGCACAACGATTGGCCCGCCGCCCCCGAGCCCAGGAACTCCTCGGCCGACTCGAATACTTGAACGGACAAATTGGCCGACTCCATCACCATGCACAGAGATCGGCGTATGCCCGGATCATCCTCGACCACCGCCACCATTGAGCCCATTTCCATAGCCATGCCCACATCCTCTACTCATTCGGCAAAGCAAATCGGAAAGTCGCCCCCTGCCCGGGATTGGCGACGGCCCAGATCCGGCCACCATGCGCCTCGACAATGGTGCGGCAGATGGCCAGACCCATACCCAATCCATTCGGCTTGGTCGTAGCGAAACCTTGAAAAAGACGAGTCCACATGTCCTCAGCAATGCCGCACCCGCTATCGGAAACGTGTACCTGAACGGCCCCCCTCTCGGCAGCGACCGTCTTGATCGCCAGCCGGCGTTCATGGCTGCGCGTGTCGACCATGGCATCGACGCCGTTCTGGATCAGATTGACCAGAACTTGTTGGATCTGCACTGCATCGACCCGGATCATCGGCAATCCCTCGGCAAGCTGTAAACGGGCCTGTACGCCATTGTGTCGCAGATCGAATGCGAGCATATCGGCGGCCTCGCGGACGACCTCGTTGATGTTGACGGGCTGCCGTTGTGGCTCCCGCTTACGCAAGAACGCGCGCAGCCGGCGGATTATTTCGCTGGCCCTCGCTGCTTCCTTCCTGATCTCCTCCAAGGCCTCAAGGAAGGTCGGTCCAAGGGGATTGGACGGCCGGACGGCATCCAGGCACACGCCCGCGTAGTTCGTGATGGCGCCGAGGGGCTGGTTCAGCTCATGCGCCAGGCTCGTCGCCATCTCGCCGGCCGCCGCCACGCGCGCCAGGTGGGCCATTTCGTCCTGCTGCTTCCGCCGAATCTCCTCGGCGCGGACTCGATCGGTGACATCGACGAGCACTCCTCGTATCCCCTCTACTTTTCCCTCGCGAAGGATAGGCGCTGTAGGCCATGATCGCGAACGTCGTACCGTCCTTGCGTACGGCGGTATATGAGTTTCCGCTCGTCGTCCGCCCCTGGAGAATGGCGGCGATGGCCTCGGCGGCTCGCGCTCGATCCTCCGGGAATATCACGTCGCTGATGCTCAGGCCCTTCTGAAGAACATCCAGTTCATAGCCGAACATCTGCTCGGCATACTTGTTGACGAACGTCAGCCGGCCCGAGCGGTCGGCCTCGAAGATGGTCTGGGGCAGGAGATCGGCCAACTCCCGAAACCGCCGCTCGCTGGCGCGGACAGCTTCCTCGGCCCGTTTGCGCTCGGTCAGGTCCAGTATTTGCGTGACGAAATGCTGTGGCTTGTTCTGGCCGTCCCGGATCAACGTGCTGCTCACGAACCCCCAGATTACGGTGCCATCCTTGCGCAGGTAACGCTTTTCCAGATGAAACACTTCCACCTCACCGGATAGAGCCCGGCGCGTGAGTTCGCCGCCAACGGGCCGGTCTTCCGGGAGGGTCACGTCCTGGAACGTCTTTCCCAGCAGTTCCGATTCGGCGTAACCCAGCATCCGGCAGAACGCGTCGTTGGCCTGGAGAAAACAGGCGTCAGGCGAGACGAGCACCATGCCCGCCGCTGAGTGCTGGAAAACGCGCCTGAACCTTTCTTCGCTGGCTTGCAGCGTCTCCTTCCGCTTCGTGATATCACGGGCGATGCCCGCGATGCCGACAATCCTGCCCGCCCCGTCCACCAGCGGCGACTTGTGGGTTTCGAACCAGGTGTCGCGATTTTCGGCGCCACGGACGAGTTCCTCGTAGAGCAGGTCGTGACCGCTGCTGACAACCCGCAAATCCTCCCGCTCGAAACGCTCGGCCAGCGGGCCAGGCAGGATTTCCGCCGTGCGCCTGCCCGTCGCGTGCGCTGCGCTGAGGTCAAAGAGCCGGCACCATGCCTTGTTCACCGCCAGGAACTGCAATGACCCATCCTTGAGCCAGGCCGGGTCGGGAATGCTATCGAGGATCGCCCGCAATCGCTCCTCGCTTTGGCGCAGCGCCGTCTCCGTCGCCCGCGAGGCCGTGATATCCATCGCGAACACCACCACGCGTTCCACCCGGCCGCCATCGCCACGGATGGGGTAGATGCTGTGAACGGTCCACCACCCATCCCTCTGGTCCTCGCGAACGATGGGCTGGCCTGTCCGGATCGCCTCCGCCACCCATTCCCGGCGCCGGGCGGCGACCGCCGGCCCGACGAAGTCATATGTGCTCGTGCCGATGCAGTCCGCCAATGGCCTGCCCACGCGCCTGGCATACGTCGCATTGGCGGCAAGGACGACGCCCCCGGTATTCATGAGGAAAACAGACTCGGGAATGGCATCCAGGATTGACTGCGCGAACCGTTCCGACGCACGCTGCGACGAGATGGCCCCGTGCTGCGCCGTCGTTTGCAGCTCGTCCCGGGCGCATCGCCGGTCCTGCCGCACGGATGCCGCCAGCAGCTCGCGATCGACCGCGGGAACAAGCCGGCGGAGGTCGTCCCTGAGCACGTAGTCGTGCGCGCCCTCGCGCATCGCGGCCAGCGCCATGTCCTCGCGGTCGGCGCTGGCAATGACGATGAAAGCAGGATCGAGCCGCCGCTCGCGCAGGATTCGCAGCGCATGCGCGGGCCCGATGTCGCCCGCGCCGCTGTCGGCAAGGACCAGATCCCACGGGCCGCGCCCGAGCGCTTCGGCCAGCTCGCCCGGATTGCGCCCGCTCGGACCGCACCTCATGGCCGCCATCCGTCAGCGCACATTCCAGCCGCCGGGCCTCTGTTTCATCGCCACTAATTATCAATACAGTCAGGCTCTTGCCCATCGCACACCTGTAGTATTGTACCCGACTCCTGCCGCGATGGAAAAGCCCATGCTCGAGTTTGGTTGTGACAAGAAGAAGGCCGCGGTCGGAGTGACCGCGGCCTTGAGTTTCAATGCAAAATGACCGCAGCGTCAGGACTGCTGCTCGGAAGGTTTCTGCTCGGCGGGCTGCTCCCCGGCGGGCTGGGCCTCGGCGGCCGGCTGCTCGCCTTCGCCCTTCTTCTTCAGGACCTGGCCGGCGAACTTGTGCCGGCGCTCGGCGCGCTTGCGGCGCAGGCCGGCGCTGCGGCGGGCCGTGCCCTTGGGCTTGGATTCCTCGGTGAGCAACTGGAGCAGCACGAGATTGCCGCCGTCGCCGATCCGATGCTCGTTGAGCTTGATGATCCGGGTGTAGCCGCCGTTGCGGCCGACGAACTTGGGGGCGACCTCCTCGAAGAGCTTCTGCACGACGGTCTTGCCGGTGAACTCCTGGTCCTTGTCAACCAGGCGGCGGTCGTTGAGCACCTGGATGACGCGGCGGCGCGCCGCCAGCGACTTTTCGCCGGTGGTGCGGGCGAGGGTGATGAGCCGCTCGGCCATGGAACGAACCTCCTTGGCGCGTGGCAGCGTGGTGCGAACCATGCCGTGCTCAAAAAGACTCTGCACGAGGCTTCGCCGAAGCGACTTGCGATGTTCGGTGTCGCGGCTGAGTTGGCGGCCGCGGATCATGTGACGCATGGCTGGCTCCTGGGGAACAATTCAGAATTCCAAATTTCAGATTTCAGATTCCAAATTTCAGATTTCAGATTTCAGATTTCAGATTTCAGATTACCAATCTCACATCTCACGGGTTGGGTTCAGTGTCAGGCTGCGATTGCGGCGACCCGGCGGCGGTGGTTTCTTCCGCCCCGGCGGCCGCCGGCGCCGGCGCCGGCTGCAAGTTGTTGACATCCATGCCGAGGCTCAGGCCCATGTCGGCGAGCTTGCGCTTGACCTCGCGCAGGCTGGTCTTGCCGAAGCTGCGGACCTTCAGCAGGTCGGCGTCGGTCTTCTTGACCAGGTCGCGCACGTTCTGGATCCTGGCCGACTCCAGGCAGTTGTTGGCCCGCACGGACAGATCCAGCTCCTGGATGGGCATGAGGAGCTTGGCCTGCAGTTCCGGATCGACGAGCGGCGACGCGGCCTCGCGCAGGCTCGCCAGCGCTTCGTCGCTGGCCGTCTCGCTGCCCAGCTCGAAATACTGCACGAAGGGGTTGAGGTGCTTGCGGAGAATCTTGGCGGCCTCGACCAGCGCCATCTCGGGGGAAATCGTGCCGTTGGTCCAGATTTCCAGGATGAGCCGGTCGTAGTCGGTCTTCTGGCCGACGCGGGCGTCTTCGGTGGCGTAGCGGACGCGCGTGACCGGCGAGTAGATGCTGTCGACGGCGATGATGCCGATCTCCTGCTCCTCCTCGTCGCGCAGGTGCTCGGCGGCGGTGACGTAGCCGCGGCCCTTGCCGACGTTGAGGGTCATGTCGAGCGTCAGGTCCTCGGTCAGCGTCGCGATGACCAGGTCCTTGTTGACCACCGTGATGGCCGGGTCGGCGTCGATCATGCCCGCGGTGATGGGCCCGGCTTTCCTGGCGAGAAGCGCATCTCCTTGTCCTCGTCGGCGTCGAGCTTCACGATGAGGCTCTTGATGTTGAGGATGATGTCGGTGACATCCTCCGTCACGCCGGGGAGGCTGGAGAATTCGTGCTCGGCGCCCTTGATCTTGACCGTCGTGACGGCGGCGCCTTCCAGCGACGATAGCAGGATGCGCCGCAGGCTGTTGCCGACGGTGGTGCCGAAGCCGCGCTCGAAAGGCTCGGCCGTGAACTTTCCGTAGGTATCGGTGGAAACCTGCTCGTCGCGAACAACGCGCCCGGGCAATTCCAATCCGCGCCAGCGAACTCTCATGATCGGCTCCTTTCGCCTCGAACCGAATTGCAGAAGGTTACCGCCCCAACCGTCAGGGGCCATCTTTCTTCCGCCTCGTCGGGAGGCCTCGATGATTTTCGATTTTTGATTTTCAATTTTCGATTGGCAGATCGCCGTTTAACCGGCTCGCTTGCGAGCCGCGCCGGCAATCAAGAATCACCAATGAAAAATCGAAAATTCCACTTACACTCTTCGCTTCTTCGGCGGCCGGCAGCCGTTGTGCGGCAGCGGCGTCACGTCCTCGATGCCGGTGACCTTCAACCCCGCGTGCTGGAGCTGGATGATGGCCTGCTCGCGGCCGGCGCCGGGGCCCTTGACCTTGACCTCAACTTCCGTGAGGCCCATCTTCCGGGCGTTCTGCGCAGGCTTCGGCGGCGCGGCCCGCCGCGAACGGCGTGCTCTTGCGCCGCCCTTGAACCCGACGGTGCCGGCCGACGCCCAGCAGATGGTCTCGCCGTTGGTGTCGGTGATGGTCACCAGCGTGTTGTTGAAGGTCGACTTGATGTAGGCGATGCCGCGGGTGATGCCCTTGCGGAGTTTCTTCTTGGCGCCGGCCTTCGCCGGCCCCTTGGCGCCGCCCGCCGCCGCGGGCGCGGGCGCCGCACCGGTGGTCGCCGCGGGAGTTGGTGTTTGCTCAGCCATGGTTTTGCCTTCTGAGATTTGAAATTTCAAATTTCAGATCTCGAATTTCAGATCTCAAATTTCAAATCTCAAATATTACTTCCCGAGTTCCTTCACGCCCTTCTTGCCGGCGACGGTCTTGCGCGGGCCCTTGCGCGTGCGGGCGTTGGACCGCGTGCGCTGCCCGCGCGTGGGCAGGCTGCGGCGGTGCCGCGCCCCGCGATAGCAGCCGATGTCGCGCAGCCGCGTGATGTTCTGCTGCTGCTGCCGCCGCAGCGCGCCTTCGACGAGGCACGTGCGGTCGATCAGGCCGATGATCTTGGCCAGCTCATCCTCCGTCAGGTCCTTGGCGCGGCGCTGCGGGTCGATGCCGGCCTCCTTGAGAATCTGCCGGCTGTTGGTCCGGCCGACGCCAAAGATGTACGTCAGGCTGATCCAGATCGGCTTGTCGTTGGGAATGTCAACGCCTGCTACACGCGGCATAGTTGCTCCGTTGGGTTATCGCTGACGCTGCTTGTGCTTGGTGTTGCTGCAAATGACGCGCACGGTGCCCTTGCGCCGCACTATCTTGCAATTCTCGCAAATCCGCTTCACGCTTGTTCTTACCTTCATAGTCGCACACTCGTCTGCCTGCTTGGGCAATAGCGAAACGGTGAGTATATCATGCGTTACGGCGATTCTCAAGGCCGGGCTTCCTATGAGCCCACCTGGGACATCGCGCCCTGGCTCGCCGCCGGCCCGGTTCGGCCATCCGTCAACACATCCGCGCCAAACTCGCTCACGGCGACGGTGTGCTCAAAATGCGCCGCGGGCTGGCCGTCCTTCGTCACGATCGTCCAGCCGTCCTTGAGCATCTCCACGTCGCGCTTGCCGGCCACCACCATCGGCTCCACGGCGATGGTCGTGCCGACCTTGAGCTTGAAATCGCCCCGAAGCTGCTCGGGGGTCACGAAGTTGGGGACCTTGGGGTCCTCGTGCATGCTTCGCCCGACGCCGTGGCCGACGAACTCGCGCACGATGCTGAAGCCGTACCGCTCGATGTTCCACTGGATCAGCCGGGCGATGTCCGACCACTTGCGGCCCGGCTTGATCTGGGCGATGGCCAGTTCCAGCGTCTCGCGCGTGACATCCAGCAGCTTCTGCGTCTTCGGACTGACCGTGCCGATCCCGACCGTCGTCGCCGTGTCGGCGCAATAGCCGTTGAGCGACAGGGCCAGGTCGATCTTGACGACGTCGCCTTCCTTCAGCAGGCGCGACCCGGGGATGCCATGCACCACTTCCTGGTTGATGCTGATGCACGTGTATCCCGGAAAGCCCTCGCCGGGCTTGTACGTCGGGAAATTCTTCGACGGCGACGTCGCGCCGGCCCGCTCGAGCTCGACGCGGGCGATCTCGTCCAGCTTCTTGGTCGTGACTCCCACGACCGCCGCCTGCCTCATCAGCGTCAGGATGCGATGGGCAAGCTGCCCTGCCTGTCGCATCATCTCGATCTCGCGGCGGGTCTTCAAAATCTGCATGTTCGGGCTTCAAATCTCAAATCTCAAATCTCAAATCTCAAATCTCAAATCTCAGATTTCAGATTTCAAATCTCAGATTTCAAATCTCAGTATTGCCGTCCTTTGATCCGCTTGCCCTTGCTCCCCGGGCCACTGAGGAACCCGCCGTAGTTCCGCATCAGCAGGTTGGCCTCGATGCGCTGCACCATGTCCAGCGCCACGCTCACCACGATCAGCAGGCCCGTGCCGCCCAGGAACTGCCGAGATCGCATAGGATATGCCCAGGGTCGTGCTGACGGCCGTGGGCACCACCGCGATGATGCACAGGAACGCGGCGCCGACATAGGTGATGCGCATCATCACCTTTTCCAGGTAGTCGGCCGTTCGTTTGCCCGGCCGCAGGCCCGGAATGAAGCTGCCGTAGTCGCGGAGCTGATTGGCCATTTCCTTGGGCTGGAACTGCACCGTCGTCCAGAAATAGGCAAAGAAGTAGATCATCGCCAGTTCCAGCAGGACGTAGAGCAGGCGGCCGTACCCCAGTTCGCTATTGAGCCACAGCACAAACCGTCCGAAGCCGCCCTGGCTGCCCTCGAAGAACTGGGCGATCTTGCCGAAGACGATGCCGGGGAACATCATCAGCGACTGCGCGAAGATGATCGGCATCACGCCGCCGTGATTGACGCGCAGGGGCAGGTATTGGCGCTGGCCGCCGTAGATCTTCCGGCCGCGCGTGTGCTTGGCCTGCTGGATGGGGATGCGCCGCTGCGCCTGCGTGATCAGGATGGACCCGGCCACAACAAAGATGAACGAGGCGGCCAGGAACAGCATCTTGCCGATCGTGAGCTTGTCGCCTTCGCTGGCGGTCATCGTGAGCTCGCTGCCCTGGATCAGCTCGAAAACCGCCCGCGGCATGCGCGCCACGATGCCGGCCAGGATGATCAGGCTGATGCCGTTGCCCAGGCCGTATTCATCGATCTGCTCGCCGAGCCACATCAGGAAGACGCAGCCCGCGGTCAGCGCCGTCAGGCCCATGATCCAGAACGTCATGGTGTGCGCGTATCGGGCCTGGACCAGATCTCGCGCCGCCGTGCATGTAATTCAGCCAGAAAACCGCCTGGATGATGCACAGCGGGACCGTGGCGTAGCGGCGTCCACTCCTGGATCTTGCGCCGGCCGGTCTCGCCTTCCTTCTGAAGCTTTTCGAGCGATGGCACCACGGTGGCCAGGAGCTGGAAAATGATCGACGCCGAGATGTAGGGCATGATGCCCAGGCCGAAAATCGTGCTGGAGCTGAGGTTGCCGCCGGAGAACAGCGCCACGTACTGGGCGAGCCGGCCGGCGGGAGTATCGTCCTGGCCCTTCTGGTTCTGCAGGCGGGCGAAGGCGTCCTGGTTGACGCCGGGGAGGGGGATATGATAGCCGACCCGATAAATCGCGAGCATGAACAAGGTGAAGAGCACCTTGTTGCGCAGCTCGGGGATTCGGAAGATGTTGATCAGAGTTTTGAACATAGGATGCTTCGATTTCTGATCCTCGATCCCGATCGACTAACGCCGCATATCGGCAGGCTGGACGCAATCCCACAGGCGGGACGCCTGTGCTACGCAATCAGGCCTGGGGCTGCTCGGGCTTGCTTTCGGCCGGGGCTACCGCCGCGGGGGCTTCGGCGGGCTTCTTGGCCTCGCCTTCGGCGGCGGGCTTTTCCTTCTTCTTTCCACCGCCCTTTTCGGCCTTGCCGCCCTTGGCAACCTGGTCGAATCGCGGCCTGGGCTTGGGGAAGGCGAAGGCCTCGCCCTTGGCATTCTGCGCCGTTCCGCCCAGCGCCTGGATCTTCGCCAGCGCCGATTTGCTGTACCAGCCCACCTGCACTGTGAGCTTTCGCGTGAACTGCCCGTCGCCAAGAATCTTGACCGGCAGCTTCAGGTCGGGAATCAACCCGGCCGTTTTCAACGCGGCGGCATCGACCGTGCTCCCATCGGCGAACTTGGCTTCAAGCTCGCCCAGGTTCACGATGTACCAGTCGCGCGCCCAGCGGTCGTTGCTGAAACCCCGCGTGGGAAGCCGGCGATAGAGGGGAGTCTGGCCGCCTTCGTGACCGGTCTTCCAGTACGGACCGCCACCTCGCGCGCTCGCGCCTTTGCCGCCGCGGCCGGAGGTCTTGCCATGGCCGCTCGATTCACCGCGTCCTTTGCGCAGCGGCTTCTTGTATCGTGGGACCTGCGCCGTGATATCCTGAATCATGCTCATGGGACTCATCCGTTTCTCGATCTATATCATGCCTGCCTAATCGGCTCGCTCGCGAGCCGTTCATTGAACGGCCGCGGCGCCCGCGAGTCAAACTCAAATGCCGGAGAGCTCTCCCGCGCCCGCGGCCAGGGTCACGCCGCGGCTGCTCGACCTGTTCCTTGCTCTGGAGCGATCGCAGCGCCGCGATGGTGGCCTTCACCAGGTTCTTGGGGCTCGTGGAGCCATACGCCTTGGATAGCACGTCGGTGATGCCCGCCAACTCGAGCACGGGGCGGACGCTCTTGCCCGCGGTGACGCCGGTGCCCGGGCGTGCCGGCACGAGCACAATCGAGCTGGCGCCGCTGGTGCCCTTGACAACGTGCGGAATGGTCGTGCCCTTGAGGTTCACCTTGAACATCGCCTTGCGGGCATCCTTGGTGGCCTTCTCAACCGACGGCGGGACCTCGTTGGCCTTGCCGTAGCCGATGCCGACGCTGCCATGGCGGTCGCCGGCAACCACCAGCGCGCCGAAACTGAACGTGCGGCCACCCTTGACCACCTTGGCGCATCGGTAGATGCGTACGACGGAGGATTCGATGCCGCCTTCCTCTTCGGTGGTGGTGCCGCGCGGGCCGCCGCGGCCACCCCGCTGGGGCCGTCCGCCGCCGAAACCGCCGCCGCCAAAGCCACCGCGACCGCCACCGCCACCGCCGCGCCGCTGCTGGCGAGCCGGTTCGGCATGGGCCGCCGGGGCCGGGGCAGCCGCCGGAGCTTCCGCGGCCGGCGCCGCTGGCGCCGGCTGCTCGACAGGCTGCGTCGCTGCGGGATGCCGTGGTGCTTCCTGGGCCTGATTCTGCTGTTCTTCAGCCATAGTCTTCGCTCTGTTTAACCGGCTCGCTTGCGAGCCGCTCAGCCGTTTAGAACTTCAATCCAGCCTTGCGCGCGCTTCCGCCAGCGCCTTGACCCGGCCATGATAGGCGCGCCCGCCGCGATCGAACGCCACTTGCGCGATCCCCGCTGCTTTGCCTCGCTCGGCGATGGCCTTGCCGATCATCGCCGCCGCCTTCACGTTGCCGCCGGTCTTCAGTTCGCCGCGCACTTCCTTGCTGGCGCTGGTGACCGCGGCCAGGGTCCGGCCGGCGATGTCGTCGATGAGCTGCGCCGAAATATGCTTGCTGCTGCGATACACCGACAGCCGCGGCCGCTCGGCCGTTCCGAACACCATCGAACGAACGTGCCATTTGCGGCGCTGCAGCCGCTTGGCTTTATCCTTGTTTTTGTCCGCCATAACGTCAACTCCAGGGGGCCTCGGTTTCCGTTCGAGGCCCCAGTTGATTCCCTACTTCGTCGCGCCGGTGCCCGTGACCGCCTTGCCCGGCTTGATCTTCACCTTCTCGCCTTCGTAGCGAATGCCCTTGCCCTTGTAAGGCTCGGGCTTGCGCACGCGGCGGACTTCCGACGCGAACTGGCCCACGAGTTGCTTGTCCGGCCCGGCGACGTGGATCTTGCTGCCTTCGACCTGCACGTCCAGCCCCTTGGGCACGTCCCTGGTCACCTGGTTGGCAAAGCCAACCGACAGGACCAGCTTGTTGCCCTGGAGCTCGGCCTTGTAGCCGACGCCCTGGATTTCCAACGATCGCCTGTAGCCCTGCGTGACGCCGACGATGCAGTTGGCCAGCAGCGCCCGCGTCAGGCCGTGCAGCGCCTTGCTTTCGCGCTCGTCGTCATGCCGGGTCACGACCATCTCTTTCTTGGCCTCGTCGAGCTTGACGTCGATGGCCGGATGGATCGTCAGCTCGAGCTTGCCCTTGGGGCCCTCGAACTTGACGAGGCGATCGGCCACGGTGACCTTGCGCCCTGGGCGACGGGAACCGGCTTCTTACCTATGCGACTCATGATACACCTGACTTTCAGCTTACCGTACACAACAGCTCGCCGCCGACGTTCTGCTCGCGGGCCTGGCGGTCGCTCATCACGCCCTTGCTCGTGCTGACCACGGCAATGCCCAGGCCGTTGAGCACCTTGGGCAGCGCCTGCATCTTGTGGTACACGCGCCGGCCCGGCTTGCTCTGCCGCGCCAGGTCGTGGATGATGCTGCTCGCCGTTGCTGGCGTAGCGGAGCTTGATGCGGATCTGGCCCTGGCGGTCGGCGGCCTCGACCACATCGAATTCCTCGATGTAGCCTTCGTCCTTCAGCACCTTGGCGATGCCCGTGCAGATCTTGCTGTTCTGCACCAGCACCATCCGCCGCCCGACTCGATTGGCATTGCGGATTCTCGTCAGCATGTCCGCGATGGGATCTTGATTGTTCATCGCTGTTTTCTTCCGTCTGGGTTTTTGACTCGATTCCCGACCGGCTCGCCAATCGAAAATCAAAAATCAAAAATCAAAAATTCCTCACCAGCTCGCCTTCCTCAGTCCCGGGATCTGCCCCGCCGCCGACAGCTCGCGCAACATGATGCGCGAAACCTTGAACTTGCGCAGAAACCCGTGCGACCGGCCGGTGATCTGGCAGCGGTTGTGCGATCGCGTGGGGCTGGCGTCGCGCGGGAGCTTCGCCAGCGCCGCGTAGTTCTTTTCCTTCTTGAGCTGCCGCCGCAGTTCGGCGTACTTCTTGACCAGCGCCTCGCGGCGCTGCTGCTTGTTGACCCAGGCTTTCGTCGCCATATGTCACTTTTCCTGCTTGGAGGTATCCCGGAACGGCATCCCGAACTGCTTGAGCAGCTCGCGCCCTGCTCGGGGTTGGGCGCCGTCATCACCATCGTCACGTTCATGCCCTGCTGAAACTGCACGTCGGCCGCATTGACCTCGGGGAAGACCGTCTGCTCGTTGAACCCGAAGTTGAAGTTGCCGCTCTTGTCGAAGCCTTCGGGGTCCAGCCCGCGGAAGTCCTTCACGCGCGGGATCGCCAGCGCGATCATGCGGTCGAGGAACTCGTACATCCGCGCGCCCCGCAACGTCACCTTCAGGCCCGTCTCCATGCCTTCGCGAACCTTGAAGTTCGCGACGCTCTTGCGGGCCTTGCACCGAAGGGGCTTCTGGCCGGCGATCGTCGACCAACTCCTTCTCCGCCATCTCGATCTTGGCCTTGCCATCGCCGCCGGCGGTCGCGAACCGCCCTAGGCCCATGGAGATCACGATCTTCTCCAGCCGCGGCACCGCCAGGATGTTCTTGTACCCGAACTTCTGCTGAAGCGCGGGCACGATGTCCTTGCGGAACTTCTCGTAAAGCCGCGGCGGCGGCGCGGGAAGCTGCGGCTCCTCGGGCGCGGCGGCCTTCTCGTCGCCCTTGGGCTTCTTGCCCTGCTTTTCCTTGCCGCCGCCTTTGTCCTTCTTGCCCTTGCCTTCGCCGCCGCCCTTGTCCTTCTTCTCCTTGCCCTCGCCGCCGCCCTTGGGGGCTTTGGCCTTGGGCTCCTGCGCCTGCGGTTCCTGCGCCTGGGGAGCCTGCGGCTCCTGCGCCTTGGGCTGCTCGCCTTCCTGCGGGGCCTTGTTGTCTTGTTCGTTCTCTGCCATATGCGTCTCTCTTGCTCGGCTTGCCTGATGCTCTTATGCCGCCGGCTGCGCCGCGGGCTTCGCGGTCTTGCCGATCCGGCCGAGGTCCGTGCCGCTGCGCGTCGCCACCCGGTGCTTCTGTCCGTCGATCATCTTCACCCGCACCCGGGTCGGTTTGTTGCCGGCCCCGGGGTCCACCGGCATGACGTTGCTCATGTGGATCGGCGCGTTCTTCTGGATCCGGCCGCCCTGCGGATTGCGCTGCGAGGGCC
Source organism: uncultured Phycisphaerales bacterium (assembly GCA_963836515.1). Lineage (GTDB taxonomy): Bacteria > Planctomycetota > Phycisphaerae > Tepidisphaerales > Tepidisphaeraceae > CAWIJX01. The sequence continues at coordinate 134,318 of CAWIJX010000003.1, read as the reverse complement.
GCACGTGTTTCCACACGCGGTTCACGCCCTCGACCACCACGCGGTCTTTGGCGGTCAGGATCCGCAGCACGCGACCGACCTTCCCCTTGTCGCGTCCCGTGGTCACCATCACCGTGTCGCCTGTTCGTATGTGCCGTGCCATAGTCAGTTACCAGTTGTCAGTTACCAGTTACCAGTTACCAGTTGTCAGTTGCCAGTCTCTCCGATTGGCCGCTGCCCTGCTGGCAACTGGCAACCGGCAACTGGCAACTCGTTCTCACACCACTTCGCTCGCCAGCGAGACGATCTTCATGAAATTCTTCTCGCGCAGCTCGCGGGCCACCGCGCCGAAGATGCGCGTCCCGCGCGGATTGTTGTCCTTGTCGATGATCACGGCCGCGTTGCGGTCGAACCGCACATAGCTGCCGTCGGGCCGCCGCGTGGGCTGCTTGGTGCGGACCACGACGCAGCGCACGATCTCGCCATCCTTGACTTCGCCGGTGGGCAGCGCCTTCTTCACCGCGCAGATGATCACGTCGCCGATGTGCGCCACCTTGCGCTTGAACTTGCCCTTGCTGCTGCTGCCGCGCAGCACCTTGATGCACATCGCCTGCTTTGCGCCGGTGTTGTCGGCTATGTCCACGTACGTCTGTTGCTGAATCATGGCCGTTTCCTAGTTGCCAGTTGTCAGTTGCCAGTTGCCAGTTCATGCCAGCCGCCGTTGCCGTCTTCTGGCAACTGGCAACTGGTCACTGGCAACTATTCGGGCGCCTTGCCGGTCATCACTTCCTCGGCCGACACCTGCACCGCCCGCTCCGGCGCCTTCTCCACCACCCGGATCAGCCGGTGGTGCTTCGTCTTGCTCAGCGGCCGGCACTCGGCGATCTCCACCTTGTCGCCTTCCCTGGCCTCGTTCTTTTCATCGTGCGCGTGCAGCACCGTTCGCCGCTTGAGGATACTTGCCGTACTTGGCATGCCGCGTCTGATACGCCACCACCACCTTGATGGTCTTGTCCGCCTTGTCCGACGCCACCACGCCGACGATGGTCCGGAGCTGCGATCGCTTCTGGGTCTGCTGGGTTGTCTCTGTCATAGCTGGCCATCGCGGCGTTGCCCGCCGCGATTCCTCGTATGCTTGCCTCTACGCCTGTCCCGCGGCCGGCGACGGCGCCGCCGCTTGCTTCGCCTGCTCCAACTCACGCTGGCGCAGCACCGTCTTCATCTGCGCGATGGCCCGGCGGGTCTTGCCGAGCTGGCTGGGGTCCTCCAGCTTCTCCGTCACCGCCTGCGTCCGCAGATCGAACAGGTGCTTTTCCGCCTCCTGCAGGTCCGCCAGGATCGCGTCGTTGGTCTTCTCGCGTATCTCTTTGATCTTCATGATCCTGCTCGCACTCTGAACTCGGTGCTCGGTACTCGGAACTGCTCGCCTACGCCACCGCGCGCTGCGCCACGAACCGGCACCGGATCGGCATCTTGTGGGCCACGCGAGCCAGCGCCCGCTTGGCCGTCGATCTCGTCCACGCCGCCGATCTCGAACATCATGGTCCCGGGCTTCACAATGGCGCACCAGTATTCCGGCTCGCCCTTGCCTTTGCCCATGCGCGTCTCCAGCGGCTTTCCCGACACCGGCTTGTGCGGGAAGATCCGGATGAACCACGCGGCCTTCGCCGTGAAGGTGGTGGCTGCACGCCACGCGGCCGGCCTCGATCTGCTTGGCCGTGATCCACGCCGACTTCATCGCCTGCAGCCCGAACTCGCCAAAGCTCACATGGTTGCCGCGCGTCGCATTGCCTTTCATCTTTCCGCGCTGGCTCTTGCGGAATTTCACGCGCTTGGGCATCAGGGGCATAAATCACCTCGTTCGATTTCAAATTTCAGATTGCAGATTTCAAATTTCAAATTTCCGACTACCTTCGCCCACGCCGCAGGGCGCCGCCGGGCCTCTGCTCGGTCTCCAGCACTTCCTCGCCATACATGCCGCGGTAGATCCAGCACTTGATGCCGATCGTCCCGTAGGTCGTGAAGGCGATGGCATAGCCGTAATCCACGTTGGCCTGGAGCGTCGTCAGCGGGATCGAGCCCACCACTGTGTGCTCGCTGCGGGCGATTTCCGCCCCGCCGAGCCGGCCGCTCACCTGAATCTTGATTCCCTTCGCGCCAGCCGCCATCGTGGCATCGGTGCGCTGCTTGAGCACGCGGCGGAAGCTGGCTCGCTTCTTAAGCTGTTCGGCCACGGCTTCGCCGACGAGCTGCGCGTTGAGGTCGGGGTTCTTGATCTCGATCACCGTGATCGGGCCGACCTTGCGCTTGATCAGGTCTTCCAACTCCTCGCGAAGCTTGTCCACCTCAGCGCCCTTGGGCCCGATGACCAGGCCCGGCCGCGCGGTGCGCAGCGTAATGCGTCACTTCCTCGCGCGTCCGCTCGATGAGAATATCGCTGACCGCGGCGAACGGCGGCTTGCGATTGAGCTTCCGGTCGACGTAGCGGCGGATGCGGAAGTCCTCGCCGAGAAACTCGCCATACGCCTCCTTGCGGGCGTACCAGCGGATTTCCAGTCTTCCGTGATTCCGACCCGGAAACCCAGGGGATTGACCTTTTGACCCATATACGGACCTCGCGTTCAGATTACTTGCCCTTCTCATCCAGCGACACGACCAGGTGGGCCATCGGCTTGTGGATCGAATAGGCCTTGCCGCGGTCCTTGGGCTGGAACCGCTTGATGACCGGGCCTGGATCCACCCAGCACTCGCTCACGTACAGCACGTTGGTGTCGGCCTCCTGCTCGGTGGCGTTGGCCACCGCCGATCGCACGACCTTCTCGATCATCATCGCCGCGCGCTTCTTGCTGAAATTCAAAAGATTCAGCGCATCGTCGACCTTCCGGCCGCGGATCAGATCCATCACCAGCCGCGCCTTGCGGGGTGAGATTCGCGGCAAATCGATGTTTCGCTACGAATGCCATGTGTACTCCTACGCTCGACATCATCGCACGCCACGCGGCCGTTCGCCGCGGCGGTGGGCAGTGCCCACCCTACGCTGCCGGCGCTGCGCCGGCGCGGCCGGGGCCTTGCGCCCGCTGTGACCGCGGAAAATCCGCGTCGGCGAAAATTCGCCCAGCTTGTGCCCGACCATGTCCTCCTGTCACGAACACCTTCAGGAACTTGTTCCCGTTGTGGACCTCAAAGGTATGGCCCACGAATTCCGGGATGATGGTGCATGCCCGCGCCCACGTCTTGATGGGCTGCTTGGCATGCGCCTCGTTGAGCTTGGACACCTTCCGGAACAGCTTCTCGTTCACGAAAGGACCTTTTTTCGAGCTTCTGCTCATAACAGTTGCCAGTTGTTAGTTGCCAGTTGCCGGTCAGTTGCCAGTTGTTAGTTGCCAGTCACTTCACTTGTTACTCGTCGATTCTTCCGTGCTGGCAACTGGCAACTGGCAACTCCCTTTGCAACTCTTATCACACATTCACCGTCTGCGGCCGCTGCTGGAACCGCCCGAACTTGCGCCGCCGCAGGATCAATTTCTCGCTGTTCTTCCGCGGGTTTCGCGTGATGCCGCCCTTGGCCAGCAGGCCGGTCCTGCTGCACGGGTGGCGACCGCCGTTGGCCCGGCCCTCGCCGCCGCCCATCGGATGGTCGATGGGGTTCATGGCCTTGGCCCGCGTGTGCGGGCGATGGCCCATGTGGCGCTGCCGCCCGGCCTTGCCGATGCTCACGTTGATCCAGTCGAGGTTGCCGAGCTGCCCGATGGTCGCCCGGCAGGCGCTGCGCACCCGGCGCATTTCGCCAGAGGGCAGAATGATCACGGCCCACTCGCCTTCGCGCGAGCCGAGCCGACCCACCCCGCCGGCCGAGCGGATCAGTTTGCCGCCCTGCCCGGGGTTCATCTCGACATTGTGGACTTCCAGCCCCGGCGGGATGTTCGCCAGCGGAATGCAGTTGCCCAGGTCCGGCGGCGCGGTCGGGCCGTTCATGACCGACTGCCCCACCGTCAGGCCCTTGGGCGCCAGGATATACGACTTCTCGCCATCCTCGTATTGGATCAGCGCGATGAAGCACGAGCGGTTGGGGTCATACTCGATGGCCACGACCTTGGCCGGCACGCCGTCCTTGCGCCGCTTGAAATCGATCACGCGGTACATCCGCTTGTTGCCGCCGCCGCGATGCTTGACCGTGATGATGCCCTGGTTGTTGCGCCCGTTGGCGCGGACCTGCTTCTTAAGCAGCGACTTTTCCGGCGTGGTCTTGGTGATCTCCGCCTTATAGTCGATCACGCTGCCGGCCCTGCGGCCGGGCGAGGTCGGATTATAGAATTTGATGGCCATGTCAGTTGCCAGTTGTTAGTTGCCAGTTGCCAGTCACCGATTGCCGGCTGCCTTCTGGCAACTGGCAACTTCCATCAGAACAGATCGATCCTCGAATTCTCATCCAGCACGACCACGGCGCGCTTCCACTCCGCCGTCGTCGTCATGCGGTAGCGCGACCGGCGCGGCTTGCCTTTGCGGTGCATCGTCCGCACTTCGATCACCTTCACCGAATACAGCTTCTCCACCGCATCGCGGATCTGCTGCTTGTTCGCGTCGCGGTGGACCTCGAAGCTGTACGCATTCAGCGTGTGCTGCTGGTGCGTGCTCTTCTCGGTGACCAGCGGCTTGATGATGACGTTCGTGTTGTCCATGACTTCCTCAATTTCCTCGCATGGAGCGGCCAAAAAGAACCGCACCGGCTTCTGCGGTGCGGTGCTCCTATGCCAGTATCTGCTCCATGCCGGCCTTCGTCAGCAGCAGCGTGCGGTTATTGAGAATATCCCACGCATTGAGCTGCGCGACGGTCGTGAGCTTCGTGCGGTCCAGGTTGCGGGCACACCGCTCGATCGTCGCATCGTGCTGCGGCAGCGCCAGCAGGCACGCTGCGCTCGATCCCCAGCGCCTTGAGCATCTTCGCCACGTGCTTGGTCTTGGCCTCTTCCAGCGCGATGTTGTCCAGCAGGCGGATCTCGTCGCTCTGCAGCTTGGCCAGGATGGCGCTGTTGCGGGCGGCCCGGCGGGCCTTCTTGGGCAGGGCCAGCCGCCAGTCCTTGGGGCGCTTCTGCTTGGCATGGCCGCCGCCCTTCTTGATCGGGTTGCGGATGCCGCCGGTGCGGGCGTTGCCGGTGCCCTTCTGCCGGAACATCTTGCGGGTCGAGCCGGCCACCTCGCCGCGCGCCAGCGTGCGGACGGTGCCCTGCCGCCGGTTGGCGTGGTACATCACCAGCGCCTGCTTGAGCAGCGCGGCATTGACCTCGCCGCCGAGCTTGGCCTCGTCCACCGGGAACTTCCCGACTTCCTGCCCGGCCTGGTTGTAAATCGGAATCTCAATCATGTTGTTCTCGCAAGTTGATAGTCGTTAGTTGGTAGTTGGTAGCAGGGCTCACTATCTACTATCAACTATCTGCTATCTACTTCTTCTTCTCGCCCTTCTTCGCATCGCCGCCCTTGGGCGTCGCTTCCGTGGCAACCTTGATCTTCGCGGTGATGCTCTTGCGCACGAACAGCAGCGCGCCGTTCGGGCCCGGCAGCGGGCCTTTGATCAGCAGCAGGTTTTTGGCGGGGTCGATCTTGACGAGGGGATGGTTGCGGGTGGTGACGCGGTCGTCACCCATGTGGCCGGACATGCGCATGCCCTTCTTGGGCTTGCCGCACTGGCCACGCCATGTGGCGCGCGACGCGATGCTGCCCGGCGAACGGTGCTTGCGCTCGGTGCCGTGCGACGCCGGCTGGCCGCCAAAATGATATCGCTTCATGACGCCGGCAAATCCCTTGCCCTTGCTCGTGCCGATCACGTCCACGTATTGAACGCCGTTGAAAACGTTCACATCCACCAGCGCCCCGGCCGCCAGGGTCGTCTTGTCCTTCAGCCGAACCTCGTGGAAATGGCGCTTCGGACCCACGCCCGACTTGGCAGCAGTGCCCGATCAGCGGGATCGTGCTGTAGCGGGGCCGCACATCGTCAAAACCGAGCTGCACGGCATTGTAGCCGTCGCTCTCGACCGTCTTGACCTGCGTGACATGGCATGGCCCGGCCTGAACGACGGTCACGGGCACGATAGCGCCCTTCTCGTCGTAAACCCGTGTCATGCCTAGCTTTTTGCCTAGCAGTGCTGGGGTCATGATTCGTTCGGCAGAGGAGGCCAAACCAATGGGCGGTGCCTCGTGCCTCTCCAGGTAAGTCGCCGCCGGGCGACAAAACACATTCACCGGTGCGAGGCCCATTCGGGCTTACGGGTTCTTGGCTGAACCCCACGCACCGTCAACAAAAATGCCCCTTTCAGGCAAGGGGCATATGTACGACTGAAATCTACGCCTTGATCTTCACGAACACGCCGGCCGGCACTACAAGGCGATTGAGCGCTTCAATAGTCCTGGCCGTCGGCTCAAAGATATCGATCACTCGCTTGTGAGTCCTCATCTCAAACTGCTCGCGCGATTTCTTGTCCACATGGGGGCTGCGCAGGACGGTGTATCGCTCGATGCGGGTCGGCATCGGGATGGGCCCGCAAACTCGCGCGTTGGTCCGCTTGGCGTGTTCCACGATCTCCTTGGCCGAAGCGTCCAACGCCCGGTGGTCGTAGGCTTCCATTCTTATGCGAATCCGATCACCTGTCATAACCGTCTGTCCTTGCTGCGCCTTCGCCGTTCCTGGGGGCGCAACCACCTCGCGTCCAAAATCGAACGAGTCGGAGATTTTACAAGGTATTGGCCGAGTGTCAAGCGCCGTACGGAGCGAAATTCACCCGCTCACCCATGATCCATGATCTGAGTGCCCGATACGATGAAGCCGGATCTCCCGGCCGGGGCGATGCTGTGGAACCCCTCATCGAGCGATGGCTTTCACAATCGCATCTACCGCCTGTTCGGCATCGCTAGCATTTGCGGCAATGTGAAGCTTGCGGCGCACGAGCGGAAAACGGTTCTCCACCGGGCGCAGGTCGTGTGTGCTGTTCCATGCGAACGGTTGATTGCCCTTTTCATCAATCAGTTCACTTCGGTATGTTCTATTTTCTCCGCCTCTCCCGCCCACGCTCACCCCAGGACCACTTCCACCTTCACCCCCGCTCCCACCGCCGCCACCGGCGCCATGTTTCCCGCCACGTTCTTCCCATCCACCTTCATCTCCGCCACCCCTCCGCACACGTGCTTGGGGTTCCTCACCCGAATCCGATACGTGGCCCCACGATACATCGCCCCGGCCCAGCATGCACTCGGCCACCACCGCCCATGTGTTGCTATGACAGAATATCCCCGCGTTCTCCTTCAAACCGGCCGGAAATGACGTGATCGCTCCCACCAGCGGATCGTGCTCGCGATACGCCGGCCAGTTCTTCACCACCCCATGCTCGGTCGCCAGGTGCGCGTGCAGGCTGTCCATGCACCGCACCGCCTTCTCGCGCTCCGCCGCCCCCGAGATCACCGCCCACGTCTGGCTGTTGATGAATATCTTCGATTGGTCGCTGTCCTTTCCGCCCAGCTTCCGCCCGTTGTCCAGATACCCCCGCAAGAACCACGCCCCATCCCACGCATGGGCGTCGATCCTCTCCTTCAGGTCCCGCCGATACGCCTCGAAATGCCCGGCATCGGCGTTCCGCCCCAGCCGCCGTGCCAGCTCGATGATCTCCCCCAGCCCGCGGTAGTATAAGAACGTGCTGAAAAAGCTCTCGCCTTTCCCGCGCAGGTTCAGGCAATCGTTCCAGTCGGCCGTCAGCCCCAGGCACACGCCGTGCGGCCCGCGCTGGGCCCACGAAAACTCCAGCGCCATCTTCAAGTGCTCGTAGACGCTCGCCTCCCCCTCATCCGCATACGCCACGTTCTCCTCCAGGAACGCCACGTCCCCCGTCTCCCGCACATACGCCGGGACCGCCAACGTCGGCCAGAGATGGTCATCGCTGAATATCCACTTCTCGATATTGTGCGGTCCCTGCCTCCACGTCAGCGGCTGCACTCCATGCATGGCCGATCCGGTGTGTTGCTGCGCCTTGAGCAGGTCCACCAGCCGGTTCCTCACCAGCCCCGGGACGGCGTGCATCACCCCCAGCGTGTCCTGCGTGGAGTCCCGAAACCCCAGCCCATCCCGCCCGCCCGCCTCGTTGAAAGATGCCGACCGCGACCAGTTGAACGTCGTCTGGCATTGATACTGGTTCCACACGTTCACCATCGAATTCACCTCATCCGATGGCGTCTTGCACGTGTAGTTCCCCAGCCGCGCCCGCCAATATTCCCCCACCCTGGCGAATTCCTCGTCCACCTTCGCCCGATCCGCATACGTCTTGCGGCACTCCCGCCCCACCGTCTGCGCATCCCCCGCGCCGACGATGAATAACGCCCATTTCTTCTCTCCCGGCTCCAGGGCGATCCGGTTCTGCATCGCCGCGCAGGGATTCCCGCCCACGGCGATCGACCCAAAACACTTTCCCGCCTCGACGGCCTTCGGCTGGCCCTCGTGCCGATACGCCCCCATGAATGCGTCCCGATCCGTGTCGAAACTGGCCACCGGCAGTATCGACGTCATGAACCCCTTCGGCTCCGAAAACGGCCACAGCCGGATCGAATAATCCACCGTGTCATCCGCGTACGCCATCCGGCACGTATAGAGGATGTACTGGAAATTCGTGAGGTCCTGATTCATGTCCCAGAAGCACCATTCGGCGTAAGAGAACAGCGACAGCTCCCGCCGCCGCTTGGTCGCGTTCTCCAGCTCGATCTCCCAGAACTCGATCGGCCGGCCGATGGGCACAAACACCCGCATGTCGCTGCGTATCCCGCCATAGCGGCTCAGGAACCGGCTATAGCCCAGCCCATGCCGGCACACGCTCTTGTATTTCCCCAGTGGCTTGCCCACCGGCTGCCAGGTGGCCGACCAGTAGTCCCCGCTCTGCTCATCCCGGATATACAGATACCGCCCCGGCCGATCCGTCGGCACGCTGTTGAACCGAAACCGCATCAGCCGGTGGCTCTTGGCCGACTTGTGAAATCCATACCCGGCCGCGTTATTGGAAATGATCCCGCAATACTCGCTGGTGCCAAGGTAATTCACCCAGGAAGCCGGCGTGTCCGGGTTCTCAATCACGTACTCCCGCTTCGCATCGTCGAAATGCCCATATCGCATGTCCCCGATATTCGCCTTCAGCGCCACCCCCGTCAACGCTCCACCTCACCGCTGAAACCGCTACAACCTCGAAGCCACCCAAATCCCGATGAACTTGCGTATTGCCCCCAACAACTCCTGCGGTTGACTGGCGGGTCCGTTCTGCCACAATTCGCCCATGAAACCGGCCAAATGCAATTGTTCCCGACCATTGTTCCCGTACAGAATGCGCAACCGGAATTGTCTCGCGGCAATCACTCTGGCTGTCGTGTTTCACGCGGCGTGGTGTTCCACGTCGCGCGCCAGCCGACCAGCGCTGCGACCGGCGGCACGGTCGTGCTGGACACGACGAGCGCCTGGCGGATGTACCACGTCCTGCGGGGGCCGCTGATGCAGGCCGACGGGGGCCTTCGGGCGATCCCCCATTACGATGACCGCGGCAAGCTCGACTGGGCCGACGGCATCCGCAAGCCCTACCGCGAGGTCATCGCCCCCGAAACGGCGGCCGCCCCGGCCAACTGGAAGGACGCCAGCTTCGACGACGGCGATTGGCTCCGCGGCACCGCCGTGCGCGCGATCCGCAGCCCGTACCTGGAGAGGCTCTGTCTCCGCGGCAAGTTCACCGTTACCGACCCGGCGAAGGTGAACGGCCTGACGATCTCGGTGAACTACCACGGCGGGGCCATCGTCTATGTCAACGGGCAGGAGATCGCCCGCCAGCACCTGGCCGCCGGCGCGGCGATGGCCGAGGAGTACCCCCTCGACGCCTTCGTCGCCCCCGACGGCAAGCTCATCGGCGTGCGCGGCGATGAGGCCATGCAGCGGACCAAAATCCCTGCCGGCGTGCTCGAACGAATCCATGGTCGCGTGCGGAAGCTCTCCGTCGCGGTTCCGGCCAAGGCGCTTCAGCCGGGCCTCAACGTGGTCGCCATCGAACTCATCCGCGCGCCGTACCACAAGGTCGTGGACGAGCAACTGGCCATCCTCGACAACCACAACAAGTCGAGGATCCAGGACCTGAGCTGGAACACCTGCGAGATCAAGCGCGCCCAGCTTACGGCCGCGGGGGCGGACGGCCTGGTGCCCGGCGCATTGCGCGCGGCCGGCTTCGAGCTGTGGAATAGCAACGCTCTGGCCATCGACTTTGACCTGGACCAGGGCGAGGCGGGGCCGCTCCACCCCATCCGCCTTGCCGGCGCCCGTAATGGGGCGTATTCCGGCAAGGTGGTTCTCGGTAGCGACAAGCCAATTCGCGGCTTGGCCGCAACGCCCGGCGACCTCAAGGGCGAAGGCGGGACGATCCCGGCCGCCGACGTTCAGGTCCGCTACGCCATGCCCGGCGGCAACGTCGTCATCACCAGCCCCGGCTGCAACGAGGCGCTGCCGTACCCCGCCGTTCCCAGCCCGTTTCTGGAGTTGCACGAGACCGCGCCCAAGGAGATCCCCGTCTATAGCAAGGCCATCACCGATCGCTGCCTCAAGGCTGCCGACGCGCCGGCGCCGGTCTTTGGCGCGGTCATCCCGATCTGGGTGACAGTCAAGGTGCCCAGGGACGCCCGGCCCGGCGTCTACACCGGCCAGGTGACGCTCAGCGCCGAGGGGCTCAAGCCCACGCCCGTTGCCGTGACTGTCAAAGTACACGACTGGACGATTCCCGATCCGCAGCAACGCCGCACCTGGGTGGAGCTGATCCAGTCGCCCGACACCCTCTCCCTGGAATACAAAGTCCCGCTTTGGAGCCCCCGGCACTGGGAACTTATCGCCCGCTCCATGGACTACATCGGCGCGGTGGGCAGCCACGTGCTCTTCACCCCGCTCATCGCCCAGTCCAACGCCGGCAATGACGAATCCATGGTCCGCTGGGTCAAGAAAGGCGATGGCACTTACGAGTACGACTTCTCGATTCTGGACCAATACCTCGACCTGGCCGAAAAGCACATGGGCAAGCCGCAGGTCCTCGTCTGCAACGCCTGGGATTGGTACATGGGCGGCGCGGGAGGCCGTCTGGGCATGTACCGCGACACGAGGCATGCCCCGCCGCTCGTCACCGTCCTGGACCGCGCCACGGGCAAGACGCAGAACGTGGCCATGCTCGACTACTTCGACCCGAGCGCCAAGGCCCAGTGGAAGCCGCTCTTCGACCAGCTCAAGGACCGGATGCGGAAGCGCGGCCTGGAGAAGGCCCTCATGCTCGGCATGACCACCGACAACTGGGCCTACAAGGAACAGGTCGAGTTCCTCAAGGAAACCAGCGGCAACCTGCCGTGGGTGAACGCCGGCCACTACACCTGGCCCAGCCTCTACAACGGCCTGGCTCACTACGGGTATCAGGCGAGCCTGTTCGGCTATCGATTCGATCACCTCAAGAGCCGTTATGGGTGGAACCTCCCGCGACTGGAGACACTCTTCGAGCGTTATCCTCTGGACGGTTACCCCACCAGCCGTTGGCGCAACATGCCGGAGCAGGCGATCTTCGGCAACATGCGTGGAATCGGCCGGCTGGGCGGCGACACCTGGCGGCGTGATCAAGGACGCCAGGGGCAATCGCATCGCCCGTGCGTGGGATGCTTCCCCGGCTCCAACTGGGGCTACCTCAACTGCGATTCGGCCGCCCTCGCGCCAGGCGCTGAAGGCACCATAGCCACCATCCGCTACGAGGCCCTCCGCGAAGGGCTCCAGGACTGCGAGGCCCGCGTGGCCATCGAACAGGCCCTCCTCGACAAGGCCCTCGCCGCCAAGGTCGGCGACGACCTGGCCAACAAGTGCGAGGCCCTCCTGGTCGAACGTCAGAAGACCTTCTTCAGAACCGTGGCCCGCCTGCAGGTCGGGCCCAGCCTCGAATTTGACGACCCGCACGCGTGGGACTGGGCCATCGTTTGCGGCCATCTGTGGTACGTCCAGTCCGGCTGGCAGGAGCAAGGCGAGAAGCTCTACTCTCTGGCCGGCGAAGTCGGCAGAAAGCTCGAAGGCAGGTAGAACTCGCGAAATGCGGTTATCATCAGTTCGAGCGACGTTACGGCGCCGGTGGTGGAGATGTCGTGGCGTCGACGGTCACATCAAACCCGCCCTTGCGCACGCCGTGAAGGGTGCCGGCCTGAAACCTGCCGGTGGCGGCCTGCCACTGCCATGTGTCGGCAATGCCCGCGGCGGCGACGGTGATCGTCGCTTTGTCCGGACCGTCGGGGGTCAGGGTGAGCTTCAGGTCCTTGCGGCGCCAGGGATCGTAGATGCTGGCCAAACGCACCGAGCTGGTTTCGAGACTGGCCTGAAGTTGCTGCCAGTTGAGCAGCTTGTTGTGATCGTTGGCGGTGGAGAGGCCGATCTTGACCTGGAAGGGCGCATCGGCCAAGAGCTGAAACTCGCACTGGGCCTTGTTCTTGGCGAGTTGGTAGCGTCCTTGCGCTTCGTCGACCGCTTGGAGCTTGCCGCCCTGCATGAGCCAGGTGACGGTGACGGGCTTGGGCGCGCGGATGTCGTCGAGGACCAGAACGTAGGAGCCTTTGACCCAGATGAAGATGCGGCGGAAACGATCGAGAGGCGGGCGGGCCTTGCCGGTCTTGCGATCGGTGTAGGCAAGGTAGGATCCGGCGGCTTCGCCTTCGGTGATGACCACGTCGCCGGCGTCTTTCCAGGCGACTACCCTGGCCATCTGGGTCATGTCGCCGCTGCCGGGCTGCTGCCATTCATCCCCTTCTGCGCGGCCCTGGACCGCCTGGCCGATGCCGTTGATGAGGATGGTGTTGTGGCCGGTCGAGAGCTTGCCGGGTTTGAGGGGATAGCGGTCAGTTTCGGCCAGGTATTCACCGTCGGCCAGAAGGATGAAGGAGTTGGCGTCGGGCTGGTCGTGGGCGACGTTGAGATAGGGCAGAGCGCCTCTTTCATCCTTGGCGGTGGGTCGCCAGGCATTGGACTTGTAGCCACCCATCGGGCCGCACTTGAACATGGCAGCGACGGCCTGGTCCTGCCAGTTTTCGCGCACGATGGCAATGCCGAGGTCGGGAAGGAACACGGTCGTGGGCAGGCGGGTGTAGTGGCCATCCTTGATCGACGGGTCATCGCACAGCAGCGAGAGCCAGGCGTAATCGCGGACACCGAAGGCCTTGCCGTTGACCTGGATGGCGTGGCGGATTCCGTTGACGACGTCGGCCTGGCGCTGGAGTGCGGCAGTCTTGAGGAAGAAGGGATGGAAGCTGCGAGCTCGCGTGAAGCAATCGGCGAAGTAGAGGGCCTCGGTCATGCCGGGAGCGGAAACCTGGAGGGTATAAGCGCCGGCGTTGCGGAAAAAGGGAGATTGAAGATAGCGCGTGCCCAGGCATTCGTCGGCGGCCTGGAAGGCGATGCCCAGCGCGCCGGCGCTGGAGCCGTAGCCAGGGCCTTCGTGCTGGGAGCCATCGACGGGGAGCCATTCGCACATGAACGCCAGCTCCTTTTGGATCTCGCCCAGGAGCCATTGCTCGTCGCTCTTGCCTTCGGCGGCAGCGAGGGCGGCGAGGGTGAGGCCCCAGTCGCGGTACCAGCGATGGTTGTAGGCCGGGACGCCGCGCCAGTAGTTTCCGCCGGGGTTGCCGCCGCGATGCCCGCCGTGGTACATGGCGCGGGCGTGGAGCCAGAGGAACTGGCGGAACTGCTCGCGAAAAGCGGGATCGAGTTCGTCGTAGAGCCAGTCGAAGGTGAGGGCGGCGCCGACCATGGTGAAGGAGGCCGTGGTGTCGCTGTTGTCTTCATCGTGGGCCGGCAGCCGCCTGGTTTTCTCAAGCGTCTTGGCGTAGGAGTCGGGGGCATCGGGCATGGCCGGCTCGCCGCCTTCGGTCCAGTTGGCGGTGGTGGCCAGCCACTTGAGATAGGCCACGGACTTGTTCAGCGAGTCCTTATCGCCTGTGAGGACGTGGTGGAGGGCGAGCATGGGCATCTGGAACAGGCCCACTTCCTGGCCCCAGGCGTGAGAGGTTTTACGGTCAACGGGGATGTTGCAGCTCTTCAGGTAGCCGAGCAGTTGCTCGCGATAGAGCTTGCCTTCTTCGGCGTTGTAGAGCGCCTTGACCTGAGCGATGCGCTTCGCGGTGAGCAGCAGGCGCGGGTGTTTGCCGGCGGCCTGGTCGATGAACTTCACGCCTTCGCCCTGCGGCGCCGGGTCGGTGGCCGGGATGAACGGCGGTGGAGGCGGCGGGGCCGCGATCTGCTTGTCCGGGGCCAAGAGCAGTGTCAGGAATACGATGGACGACCCACATAGCTTGAGCATGACCATCTCCAGCGAAGGGCTTGCGAAAGCACTTCACATGATAACGTCATGAAGACACAGGACAAGAAGAAGCACAGACCAGTCCAATACCTGCGCACGGTCTTCTCCTTCATCCAGGGTCCCGCCTTTCGTTGTTTCCTCTCCGGCTCGGACCTCTCGCCTCACCATCATAGATTTAAACCGAAGATAGGCCAGTTGATGATATCATCTTGAGTAGGCAGAGAGTCCTGTGCCTGGCTCAGGATCTCCGTATCGGAAAGGAGCCGATCATGGCACCAGTGGCCTTGGGAATGTTTCTGGCGATCTGGATCGAGGGCGAGAACTACAAGACGGCGCCCGACGGGGTGGAGCGGAACGTCGGCCTGAAGGCCCCCGCCTCCGGGGGCAAGGTGCTCTACGGCGAGAACATGGCCAGGAAGGGCAACGTCGTCACCTGGGAGTTCGACCTTCCCGCCGACGTCAAGGACGCACGGGTGATCTTCCGCTATGCGCGGCCGTACCAGAAGGCCGCCGCCGTCGAACTCGGCGTGTTCGGACCCGGCGGGGAGGTGAAGAAGGAACTCGCCTTTACCCAGACGAATGACTGGAACGGCTGGGGCATGCTCGCCAAAGAGTACAGGCTCCTCCCGGTGGAAGTCGGCGACCTCAAGAAGGGAAAGCACACGCTGAAGCTCACCTCGCTGGCCCAGGGCAGCGACACCTCCATCGACGGCTTCTTCATCGCCGCCAGGGATTTCCAGATCAGCGAGGATGAACTCAACCAGTGCTGCCGAATACAAATCGCGCCGGATGGGTACATCGGCCTGGCGCGGCCGGCCAATGCTGTCAGGCAGGATGTGGAGCCGGGCTTCAGGATGGCTGTGCGCTCGTTCGCCGGGAAGACGGAACACGAACTGACATGGGCCTTGACGAAGGGGGCGGGGGCCGGCAAAGGCGAGGAGACGATCCAGAAGACCTCCGACCCCACCCTTCGGCCGATGCGGTTTTCCGACATGGAGGATGGGGCCCACAAGCTCACGGTATCCTGCAAAGACCCACCCTGCCGAATCGAGGAGAACGTGTTCCTCTGCGGGAAACTGCTCTCTGTGCTCCCCGACCGTTTGAATGCGATCAAGGGCTTCACGGCGGACCTGGAGGTGAGAAGCAAGCAGAATCGGACCCTTCCCGACCTCCAGCACATCGTCCAGTACCTGGAGGATAATGCTAAGAAGTTCGGCGGGAACGACACCGCCGATGCGAGTGCGGACACGAAACGCCTGGCCGCACTGGAGGGCGTATTGGACCCCGACGCGCTGGTCCGTGACATGCGCCGCGCGGCGGATCAGGCCGAGAAGATGATCGCCAATCTCAAGGCCGGCAAGGACGCCTACGAAGGGATGGCCGGCGACATCCGCCGGGCGTACCGCTCGGCAGGCGACGGCACGCTCGTCCCCTATCGCGTCTTTCTCCCCGATGCCTATGCGAAGGCCGACAAGGCGCCCTTCATCTACATGCTCCACGGCGGTGGCGGCAACGAGAATTCCTTCCCCGACATGGAAGGCGGCAAGATCCTGGAGGTGCTCAACCAGCGCGGCTACGTGGCCGTCTGCCCCCGATGGAACAGCCGTGGCCGCCCGGCGGGCGACGTGCTCCAACTGCTCGAGCTATCCCTGAAGGAGTACCCCAGGATCGACCCCGACCGCGTCTACTGCACGGGCCTCTCGATGGGCGGCTTCGGGACGTACACCCTGGCGAGCGAGCACCCGGAGTTCTTCGCGGCGGTGTGCTGCGTCTCCGGCACGGGCGACCCCGCGAAGGCCGAGAAGCTCCGGAACGTGCCGCTCATGATCCTTCAGGGCGGCGGCGATCCGGTCGTCGCGCCGGCGGGCGCAATAGCGGTGGCGGCCCGGATGAAAGAACTGGGATACGTGGTGGACCTGCACGTCTTCCCCACGTACGGCCACGATTACCGCGCCAGGGAGTATCTCAACCTCTCGATCGACTTCTTTGAGAAGTACAGGCGCAAGGGAAAACAATAGTCTGCCGGCCTATTCCGACACGGTGATGGGGAACTCGCGGTAGCCGTCCACGCCCGTCCAGCGGATGCGATAGGCACCTTTGAGGGGCTTGTCCTTGCCCGACGCCGGGTCCCACTGGAGGATGAAGATGCCCGCGTGCCCGTCCAGCCCGCCGTCGATCTTGCCTTGGTGGATCACCAGGACCTTGTCCTTGCCGTCGCCGCTGTAGAGGGCGACCTCGAAGGGGTCCTGCGGGATGCGGGCCTTGCACAGGATGATGGCCGATGTGCCTTTCTTGACGACACTGGGCATGACCGTGGCCACCGTCAGGCTCTTGCAACTGTGGTAGTAGGGCCAGTCGAAGACCTTGGCATCCTTCTCGGCGCAGTAGAGGCGGTCGAAGGACACCGGCCGATCGGAGGCGGAGCCCCGCCCGCGAGCCCCCGCCAGGTCGCGAATGTCCTGGCTGAACTGAGACAGACCCGTCCAAACCTGGCCGGCGGCGCTGTTCACCTCCGGGGGCAGCGGCTTGCCGTCGGGGCCCGGCGGCATGGGCAGGCGCCAGTTGGAGTTGTTGAAGTGGGGCTTCTCCTTGTCGCCGTTCCACATGACCTTGAGGTTCGTGTTGAGGAACCGCTCGATGTCGGTCTTGTCGAAGACGACGCCCGTGTTGTAGGCCTCGACCATCTGCCCGATCTCGCCGGCCGCGTAGGGCCGGCCGCCGTGAACATTCATCCACAGGCGCGTGTCGTTCTTGGCCAGGTCCACGCTTTCGGGGCCGAACGGCTCCCAGTAGTTCCACACGTAGTAGCTGTCATCCACCAATTGGAAGCGGCTCTTGGTGTACGCGAAGATCTCAAAGGCGCGCTGGCGATACTTCTCTTCGCCCGTAATGCGGAAGAGCCGCAGGGCGCAGATGCCCATGTGGTTGTTCTTGTTGAACGGCTCGGCGATGGCGGGCGGGATCCTTCTTCCAGGTGTCCGGCTCGGCCTGCGTGCAGATCATGCCCCAGCCGACGTAGCAGCCCCAGACGCCGTCCTCTTTCCAGGTGCCGCGCTGGTCCCACTTCTCGAAGAGTTCGCGCTTGGCCACGGCCACGTACTTCCGGGCGGCCTCGCCGTATTTCTTCTTCAGCTCGGGGTCCTTCAGGACCACTTCGGCGAAGCCCAGCATGGGGGCGACGAGGATGGCGTCGCCGACGTGAGTGTCCGCCCAGGTGCGGCGACTGCTCTGGTCCTCGCCTACCCAGCCCTTGTACCCGTCGGGCCCGGCGCGCATTTTGCCCAGGCAGTATTCGGAGAGCTTCTGCGCGGCATCGAGCCAGGCGGCATCCTTCGTGCGCTGGTAGCCCCGCACGAAGTCGCCGGCATAGTACGCGACGCCCCAGCCGAACTGCTCACCGGCGCCATCCTTGGGAATGGTGCCCTCGCCGGTGCGGAGGGTCTGCTGGAGGAGCGCGTCCGGCGTGGCGCCCTGTCCCAGGGCCGTGGAAACGCTGCCCAACACACCCGCCAGCCCCAACACAAGCAGCACCGACGCCCCAACCGGTTTCGTAGTAGACCTCATATGACGGCGATCCTTTCGCACTGTGAATGAACTGACGGTGATCGAGTTCCATGGTTCGGAAATGCCCTTCTGCCCACGAGCGTTCGCGGGCAGGCGATTCAGGATGGTACCTGCTCCCCCTGTCCCCGCAAGCGCATTCAGATGGCGTGCGTAAGTTGTCGGGTGGACGGATGGCTCCGGGACGGCGGCCGGGGTAGGATGCATTGCATATGACTCCCCGCGAAGTGGTAACCCGCGCCATCGAGTTTCGCAGGCCGCCGCGACTGCCGATTCACGGCTTTGGCGACGTCAGCGACTACACGGACGTCGGGCACACACTCATCCGGCCGCCGCAGGCGGGAGATGATCCACTGGTGGATCAGTGGCTGTGCCGCTGGAACAAGACCGAGATCCCCAACATGGGTCAGGTCAAGGGTCATCCGCTGGAAGACCTTTCGCAGATGAGCGGCTTTCCCTGGCCGGACGGCAACGATCCGCGCCGCTATGCCGAAGTTCCCGCGCGGCTCCAGGAAATCGCCGACGATCCCAGCCGCAGGGACAAGTACCTGACCACGGGCATCTTCATGATCCTCTGGGAGCGCATGCACAGCCTCCACGGCTTCGAGAACTGCATGATCGCCCTGATGGAGGACGACCCGCGAATTCATGAGCTGGCCGACCGCATCCTGGATTACGACCTGGCCGTCGTGCGCAACATGCACCGGATAGCCGGCGGCCGGATTCAGGGCTTCGGCTTCACGGAGGACTGGGGCACCGAGACGGACCTGCAGATCTCCCCGGAGCTGTGGCGGCGGTTCTTCCTTCCGCGCTATAAGACGCTGTTCAAGGTCATCCATGATTGCGGGTGGGCGGTGCATATGCACTCCTGCGGCAAGATCAACCGGGCCATTCCCGGCCTGATCGAGGTGGGGCTGGACGTGATCAACATGCAGCAGCCGATAACCAATGGCATCGAAGAGATCGGCCGGCAGTTCGCGGGTCGAATCTGCTTCGAGACATTGTGCGACATCCAGAAGACCCTGCCGCGCGGGGACCGCCGGGAGATCGAGCGCGAGGCCGAGCAGTTGCTGCATGCCTGGGGCACGCCCAGCGGCGGGTTCATCCTGGGCGACTACGGCGACGAGGCCGCCATCGGCGCCCAGAGCGGCACCCGGCAGTACATGATGGAGACATTTGCCCGGCTGGACCCGTGGAAGGACGGATGGAGGCAATGACTCCAGGAGGAACTCATGTGGGCTTTGGCGGTGTCGCCGCGACCGTAAGCCTGACGAGAACCCGCCCGAGACAGACTTTCTCTTCTCCGCCATCAAGCACAAGAAGGCGCCGGTGCTCTGCGGGCTGATCTGGGAAGAGCCCCGGCCGGTCGCGCGGGTGGAGCTGACCTGGGCGGCTGATGCCCGGCCCGTCCCCCAGCCCGACGACCTGCTCGTGCAATGGTGGCCGTTCGGCAACAGTTCAAGCTGGTGGTCGCGCCGCCCCGCGGGAGGCGAGCCGCTGACCCTGGCGACCGCGCCTCCGCCGCAGGTCGGCCCCGATGGTCGCACGTTCATTTGGCTTCAACGAACCTGTCATTGCCCCTTGCTGTTTGCTGTCGCGGTCCCGGCCGGTTCTAGCCTCTCGAACGGCGCCTTGTAGATCAGCACCCGGTTCCAGTTCCAGTCCCCGAGGTAAAGGTTGCCATCCGGGTCAAACATGGCGTCGAAGGTGTAGCCGGTTACATCGCCAAACGCGATTTGGGGATGGATGTTCTCGCGGTAGTTCAGGTACCCCAGCGCGAAGCGGGAGTTGCCGTAGGGGTTGGTGCCGAGGACCATCCGGCCGTGCCCGTCGAAGGCCGGAAGGAACGGATGGGCGCCGTTTTCATAGTTCGCGGCGCTGCCCGAGCGGTTCGCGGTCCCAGCATCGAACCGGCCGCCCGTGCCGTAGACCGCCGCCGCCTTGATCCCGAAGACCGTCTGCTGCGGGCGATCGGGAATGTCCTTCGCATCGAAGCGCAACAGGCGCGTTCCCATGCCGTCGTCGCCAGCGGGCTTGTCCAGCACCCAGACGTTGCCATCGGCATCGACCCGTACACCGGGGACGATCCACAGCGAATCGGCCGCTGTTTTCGGCAAGTCCTTGCGGAGGTCCTGGGAGGTAAGGTCCGGTTTTCCGAGCACCACGTCCACATACGGACCACGGGCCTTGTCTTCCTCGCCATCCACGTTGACCAGCCGAAGCACCCGGCCGCCGTTCTCCTCGGCGATCCAGATTCGGTCTCCCATGCCGACCGGGGCGAAGTAAATGAAGTCCTGGAACCGCGGTTGTATGGCCGAGCCCTCCTTGGTCTCAAGGCGCCCCAGGTAGACGTTCTTGACGGGCTGCATGTCCGGGCGAAGCGCACCCTGGAAGGCTCGGAGGGCCAACATCTGGTCTCCGGGAATTGCGGGCACGCGGCGCATCGTCGAGATCCAGAGGCGGCCCTTGCCATCGGTCCGCGGGTAGGCCACCCCGAGGTCGCGGCCGACGCCCTCGGGCTCCCACTGACCGTCGGCGGCGCGGCCGACCGCCGGACCGTTCACCACCTCGCGATAGTCATTCCACCATAGCAGTCGGTACTTGTCGCTCACGACAAGCTGCCGTCCGTGAATTGCGAGGCCGGTGACCCCGGCCAGGGAATCCAGAGTGCGCTCGATCCGGGCGTAGAAGACGGTCTCGTGAGCATCCCACGGGACCGGCTTGGCCGGTGAGGAAGCCTCCACCTTGGCCCTGCCGTAGCGGCGGACGGTCTCCGGGTGCCAGTTGTCGATCAGGAAAACACTTCCCGCCGAATCCACGTCAATGCCGGTCAGGTGCCCGGGGCCATTCCCCACGCGCCGCGTGATCTGGTCTTTCGCGATGTCGTAGAACTGCGCCGTGCCGTTGACCTTGAGCATCCACAGGCCATGCCGGACCGGGTCGTACGCCAGCGAGCTGGGCATGTAGAGCAGGTTTGGCGGGTCGCCTGCCTTCGGAAGCACGATGCGGTCGGCGGCGACGGTCTTTCGGCCGGCTTTGTCGGCGTTGGCCAGGGACTTGGCGCTGTAGACCACCAGCCTCGATCGTTCGTTATTGCCCGCGGCGCTCCACTCCAGGACATAGACGTTGCCGTCCTTGTCCGCACGCACGCCAACCGGCAGGAACATCCCATCCAGTTCATCACCCTTCCGGCCCGCGGTGCTTTGGAAGTCCTTCTGGCCCAGGACCAGATCAGCCTCTTGGCGCGGGATGCCGGTCTTGGGATCGCGGCTGAACCGAAGGACGCGGTTGTTGAACGAGTCCGTGACCCACAGGCCCCCGCTGGCATCCACATCGATGCCCATGACGTCGCGCAACCGCAGCGAGCCGGGTCCGACGCCGCCCTTGTTCGGCTCGTGGGTCGTGAAGTCGCCGCCCTGTCCCCACACCGCGATCGCCGCTGTGCCGTTCTTGGGGTTGAACGGATCCAGGTACATCAGCACCCGGTTGTTGTAGCAGTCGGGCACGTAGAGGTTGTGCTGGGCATCGACGGCGGGATTCACGAACA
The DNA here is from genome assembly GCA_963836515.1 of uncultured Phycisphaerales bacterium. Lineage (GTDB taxonomy): Bacteria > Planctomycetota > Phycisphaerae > Tepidisphaerales > Tepidisphaeraceae > CAWIJX01. Next base: position 112,871 of record CAWIJX010000003.1, on the reverse strand, counting down.
CGACCGTCTCACCCGGGCTGACAGCGCCGCTGCGGCTCATGGCCAGCGAGGACCGGCTGGCCGGTGCTTTGCCGGGAAAAGCCTGCATCGTCGCGTCGCCGTTGGCGGCGGAGGTGTGCGGACCGGGCTGGCCGAGCAGGACCTTGGGCTCGACTTGTCCGGGCATGAGCTTGAGCGATTCTCCCGGCGGGCAGTCCTCTTCGCTGGTTGCAGGCTTCCCGGTGATCGAGGAAATGCCGATATGGTCCAGCCCCAGGATCCGATTGTTGTTGCCGTCGAGGATGAAGACGCGGTTGGGCTTCGTCGAGCGGTCGATGGCCAATCCGCCGGCGAGGTTGACATTCAGCGGCGTTAGCTTCCCGTAGTTGTAGTTGTAGAAGTCTGGCTGGCCGAGGACCACGTCCGCCCACAGGTCGCCCTTTTCACCGCGGACCGGCTCCTCGGCCAGGCGAGCGCTCACCGTTTCCGAAGTCCGTTCCTCGCCGGATTTGAAGCGGACTTTCAGGCGGTAATACAGCGTGCCCGCGCGTCCGCTCCGGCCGTCCGCAAAGGCGTTTCGCCGGTCGAACTCCTTGATGTGGTGGCCGGGCCCGAACCGGCTGGCCTCGTACGGCCCGCACCCCAGGTCGCCATAGCCCGTCACCTCCGGCGGAAGCTCGAAAGCGAGCGTGCCATCTGGATCGAACGACGGTGCGGCGCTCCGCTGAAGGATATAAGCCGCTGCGCCCGGCACCGGGTCCCAAGCCAATGCGATCTCAACAGTCGTGGTGGCGGCGATCCGAAGGCGAATTGGTGGCGGCGTTTTTCGGCCGTTCGGGTCAGCCCCGGTCTCTTCTGCGCGGATTCCGCGTCCGGCCGTGAGAACCAGCGTGGCGATCGCCAGCATTCGTGGGAGATGCGTCATGGATTCGCTCCTTGTGGCACCGCAGAAGTTCCCGTCGCGTCCGCTCTCGCGGCGGACGCAGGCAAACGAACGTCGCGAACGACCCATTGCGCGTGCGTTGGCAACAAGCCTGGCGTCTACTGTACCCAATGCAAAGCCCCCGCCAAGGCTTCGCAGACGGATCCGCATCGATGACGGCCAGGTCGTTCCTGGCGATATTTCGGAACGCCACACTGCGATTCTGGCGGCGATAGAGAAGGCCAGGTCGCGGCTGGAGCAGCTCCGGAGATTCGACATGCCGGGGTTCCGGCCGAATGATTCGTACATCCGCGAGATGCAGCGGTATGGAATCCTTCCGGCTGACTTGCCGGGCAACATCGACCCGTATGCGACGGACGACGCGTATTGGCGGAGCTTGTGGTATCGGCCAGTTTCATCGAAGGTCAAGTAGCGGTCGATTCGAAATAGCCGGAGTCATCCTGCTCTTGCGGAGATGCGGCCGCAAGAGGCAACACTTCGAGATCAGGCTTGGGAATCACGGGAAAACGCGGTACACTCGTGCCCGCATGTGTGTGCATGGGGGGCCGAATCGTGCGAAGGAGCAAAACCCATGAGAACGTGCCTTGGTGTTCTTCTGGCGATACTGCTGGCGGACGTTGTGCGGGCTGCGGACCCGGCGGCCACCTTGCCTGAGAATCTCGCCCGCAGGGCCACGGCGACGGCGTCGTCGGAATACTCCTCCGAATACGGGGCCAAGTTCGCCTGCGACGGGCAGATTCCCGCCCCGGGTGCCCAGGACGATCTCGGCCGGGCGTGGGTGGCCAAGGGCAACTCGCACCCCGGCGGCGTGTCGTTCACGTTGACCTGGCCGCAGCCCGTAACGATTGCCGAGGTCGTCTACTATGGCCGAACCGGCTGGGTGGGGACTGAGAACTGGAAGGACTACGAACTGCGCCTCGATGATGCAGCCACCGTCGTCGTGAAGGGTTCGCTTCGGGCAGGACATGGCCCGCAAAGGATCTCTCTGCCCGCGCCGATGAGCGCGCGGAAGCTGACCATCCGGTTCTTGAACTCCTTCGGCGGGCCAAACCCCGGCGCATCCGAGATCGAGGTCTACGCGACCAAGCCCCCGGCCAAGGCTCTGCCGGCGTTCATCCCGGCGGAGAAACTCTCGGTGTTTGCTGGAGGCGGTGGCGAGGCGCCCCCGCCACCCGCGATTCCCGAATCGCCACAGCTCGCATCCGGGCTCAAGACGGGGCAGCTGGGCTTCACTAAGCTCCTGGTAATACAGCGTTATCACATCAACTCCTCGCACGTCTACACCTACCACTGCGAGGGCCAGCGCAATGGCGGCGGGCTGTTCATCCTTGACGTGGCCGACGGCAGCCTCAGGCGCCTGCTGGATTCCACCGATGGCCAGATCCAATCGTGCGACTTGTCCCATGATGGCCGGACCGTCGTTTTCGGCTGGCGCAAGGGCCGGACGAATGAGCCCTACCAGCTCTACACGATCAACATCGACGGCACCGGCCTGCGGCAGCTCACGTCCAGCAGCGATGGCCACAATTATGATGGCGCGTGGCTGCCCGATGGCCGGCTCGTCTATCTTTCTTCGCGCATTTCCCAGGCCGCCTACTGCTTCTTCACGCCCGTCGGCATCCTGCACACGATGAACGCCGACGGCTCGGATCGGCGGCGCATCTCGGCCAACTACCTCAACGACTTCACCCCCGCCGTGACCAACGACGGGCGGGTCATCTACGGCCGCTGGGAATACGTTGATCGCCCGGCCATTCCCATCCAGAGTCTCTGGACGATCAACCCCGACGGCACCATGCTCCAGGGGTTTTTCGGCAACCGCGTGCTGGACCCCGCCACGTTCATCGAGCCGCAGGCCATCCCCGGCACCGGCGCGATCCTCTGCACGATGACCGGCCACAACGGCTCGTGCCGCGGCGCCATCGGCATCATTGATCGCACCTACGGCGACAACGCCCAGGAGGGCATCCGCAACATCACGCCGGAGGTCCGCCTGCGCGGGGTGACGGTCAGCAGCAACGGGCCGGGCGGGCCGTATCAGACGCCGTACCCGCTGGACCAGCGATATTTTCTCGTGTCGCACGACGGCACGCTGCTCCTGCGAGACTACGACCGCACCGAGCAGGCGATCGTGCTTGCCCCGCGTGACGGCCTCGGCTTCTACAACCCCCGCCCGATGCGATCCCGTATTCCGCCGCCGATCCGCGTACCGTTGGCGCCCGTGGAATTGGCCGACAACTCCGCCACGCTCTATCTCCAGGATGTCTATAACGGGCTGGAGCCGCAGGTGCAGCGCGGCGAGGTCAAGCAGCTCGCGGTCGTGCAGGAGCTCTCTCGCGCGCTGATCAGCAGCCCGGGCATTTATCGCCCGCTCTACGAGTTCCAGCGCGTGCTGGTCTCGTGCGGGGCTACTTACGTGCCCAAGAAGGTGCTGGGCTTCGTGGATGTGGCCGACGATGGGTCGGCGTATTTCCGCGTGCCCGCGCGTACGCCGATCTACTTCATCGCCCTCGATGCGCAAGGCCGCGCCGTGCAGCGGATGCGCAGTTTCACCCACCTCATGCCCGGCGAGACGCAGGGATGCGTCGGTTGCCACGATTCGCGGCGGCAGCGTCCGCGCGGGATGGTGCAGCCATCGTCGGTGGCCAGCGAGCCACAGGAACTGCGGCCGCCCGAATGGGGCGTGCGGGGGTTCGACTACTGCTCGATCGTCCAGCCCGTGCTCGACAAGCACTGCGTGCAGTGCCACAACCCTCGAACCGAACCGAAAACGCTGGATCTCTCCGGCGACCGCACCGACTGCTTCAACGTCTCCTATGAGATGCTGGCCGACATCGGCCAGGGCCGTACCGGCAGCGCTTACGTGAACTGGATCCCCACGTACAACGGCCACGAGTGGAACATTCTGGAGATCACCCCAAAGAAGTGGGGCTCGCATCCCAGCAAACTGGCGGCGCTCGTGCTGTCGGGCCATCTCGACGCCGAGGGCAAGGCCCGCGTGAAGCTCGGCGACTCCGAGCGTCGGCGCATCCTGATGTGGATCGACCTGAACGCGCCCTATTACGGCACGGCCGACACCGCCCATCCGAACCTGCCCGCCTGCCGGCAAGTCTTCCCCGAGGCGCTGCCGAAGGTGATGAACGATGTCTTCGCCCGGCGCTGCCAGGAGTGCCACCAGCAGCAGAAGGCAAAGTTGGCCAAGAGCTGGACCCCGCGTACCGACGGATGGAAGGGCGACGCCCTGGGGCTCCGCATCGAAGAGCCCCAGCTCAACGCCTTCCTGCTGGCGCCACTGCCCAAGAGTGCCGGCGGGACCGGGCGGTGTGGCAAGGCCGTCTTCGTCTCCAAAGACGACCCCGATTACCAGGCCGTACTCAAGACGTTCGAGCCAACGACGGCGCTGATCAGGCAGACGCCGCGCATGGATATGCCCGGCGCCAAGCCGTCCGCGTGCTGCATGCAGGTGCTCCGGCCAGAGACGGCGGGCGATTAACCCGCGTCAAATGACCATGCGATCAGTTGGGATTCAAGGCCAGGCGATGGCCGCGTGTGTCCCGCTCGATCTGCTCCCGGCTTTCAAAGGGCAGATAGGCCGCTCGCATCACGAAACCATAGGCCTCGCCAACCTGGCAGTCGTGAATGAACCACTGGAAATCCCAGGCCGGATTGACTCCGCTGCCCCCCGTGGGCGACTGCGCGAACCAGATATGGTCGCGGTCGCGGAACATCTGCACATAGGCCATGCCGTGACTCACCCCGAAATACCAGGGCTCGGTGTAGGCGTATTTGGACGGATGATTCACCAGTGTCAGCGAAAAATCCGCGTCGAGGCGGGGCAGCGCGGGGAACAAAGCGGGCGCGTGCGTGCTGTCCACACCGTGGCTCGGCGAAGTGGCCTCGATCCATCCGGCGGGCCGATCCTCGTCGCGAGGGCGGCCTTTGAAGCAGATTGATCTCCGCTCGGGCTGCTGGATATAGCTGGCCCAGAACAGGCCGATGTAGCCGTAACCGTAGCCGCCGGCCCGGGGGATACACTCGAACGTGTACTCGATCGTGCCATCCTCCAGCAGGTGATATCGCCCACAGCTCTCGAGCTTCCAATTTCCCGTGGGAGGTTGATGGACCTCGACGGTGTGCGCGTCGACGACTCGAAGCTGCATGGGGAACTTGCGCGGCTCGAACCTCTCCTTCAGGTTCGCCGCGGTCCCGTCGTGGATGTGCTCGAAGTTCAGGCCGGCGACTGCGGGCATGAACAGGCTCTCCTTGCGGCGCCGGTGAGTCAAAGCGGCGATGCCGCTGTAGCCGGCGCGGTGGCCGGGCAACTCGGGCACGTCCACCTCGGCGTTATCGACAACGATGGCCCGCACATCGCCGCGTTCGAGCAGGACATAATGAGCCTGTGTCGCCTGGAAATGCACGTCGGGGTTCGTCAGGCTCGTGACTCTCGGCGCGGCGAACGGATGCTCAGCCTTCGGCGCACCGGCGGCGCCTCCGCGGCGAACGCGGCGGAAGCGATAACCATCGCCAACATCAGCACAGGAATTGACATGGGCTTCTCCTTTGTGCCATTCGTACGTTTGCTACTTCAGCCTCAGTACCCACGTCTCCCCCGCCGGCAATGTGAAGCTGAGTGGCAGATCGGCCTCCAGCGTAGGATTCCGCAGGCCGGCGAACTTGATGTCGCCACTCACCTTGAGCTGCCGCGCCTCCTTGCGGTCGAGATTGTTCACGTACGCCAGTTCCAGTACAGCGACAGCGCCGACAGTCCGTGCAGGAAGCTGGCCATCGTGTTGCGATACTCGCTGGTATCGCATGGGCGCAGGATACTACCGCGAGCTGTGAGGATCGCCAGCCCAGCGTGGCTGTCCCCAGATTCCCAGTCGTCCCATAGACATATAAGGTGCCGCCGTTGCTGGCCGAAATCGTCCCATTATTGGTGAATGTGCCCGCGCCCTTGGGGTTGATGATGATGTTCATCCCCGACGTGTCGGCCGAAACCGTCCCCAGGAGCACGACCGATGCGTCGGTTGCATTGCTCGCGCCGGCGCCGGTGCTGGAGCCGAGCACGGCGGAATACCCCAGCAAGGTGCCGGCGCCGCCGCCGTGCAGCGTGATGCCGGCCCCGATAGTCAACATGCTGCTGGTAGCGCCGCTGCCGGAGATGACATTGGCCACGAGGCCCTGCGTGTTGTTGTTGGTGAACACGACCTTGCCGTTGCCGCCCAGCGTCTGGCTGCCGTCGAAGAACACCCAGGCGTTGTAGCCCAGCGTCGCCGTCCCGTTCAGCGTCAGGCCGCCGGTCACATGCACGGATGCGCTGCTGGCGGTCAGGTCCAGGGCACAGTCGACCTCCACGCCGCCGGCGAGCATGTTGTACGGCTGGGCGCCACGGGCGGTGGCCACGATGCTGCCCGAGCCGGACCAGACGCCTCCATTGATCGCGCCGCCCGCCAGCGTGATGGTGCTGTTCATCTGGGCGGCCGACAGCGCGATGGACAGGCCGTTGACGGTCGGGAACGTGCCCGTGCGGGATGCACAGGTCAGGAACTTCAGCACATCCCCGACGGCGGGAACATAATTGTCGGATTCGTACACATTCAGCGTGCCATCGAGCGTGGCGTTGCCGGTAATGGCGAGCAAGCCAAACGAGGTAGCGGAGGCGGCCGTCACGCTCAGGCTTCCCAGCGCCGGCTGCGCGAAGTCGCCGGCAATGTTGAGCCTGCCGCCGGGGTAAAGCGCGATGGCACCGTTGTTGGTGAGAGGATTGAGTTGAAGAGCGCCCATCTGCACGCTGACGGTGCCCGAGTTGGTGAAGTCAACGACACTCGGCGCGTTGTCGAACACGACGGGTGTGGCACCGGTCTTGGTGAAGGTCGCCCCCTGAGTGTTGTTGAACTGATTGCTCTGCCCCGCACCCGTGCTCACGGCGCGCATCTCGGCGTAGCCGACATTGTTCGCCGTGAGCGTGCCGTAGTTGTTGATCGTGCCATTGGTGAAATCCAGGCTGCTGTGATACGACCTGCTTGGGACACTGTTGTACGAGCCGAGCCAGTTGGTTGTCCCGTAGTTGTCCAGTTCGCGGCCGAGGTACATATCGTGGTTCGTGTTGTCGGTATCGCCGATGTTAAACGTTCCCCCCGCGGCAATGATCGTTTTGCCGTTGTCCTGCATCGTGCCGCCGGTCCACGACGATGCGCCGGTGAAGGTCACGTATCCGCCCCCGCCGAGCGCGCCGAACGGAGGTCCAGCGCGGCGAACGTCGAGAACGTGGAGAACTGGGCGAAGTTCACCGTGCCGCCATTGATGCGGAGCGTGTTGCCGTTGGCCGCCACCGTGCTCGAAAACGTCGTGGTCCCGCCCTCGGCGACCAGCGAGCCAGTCCCGCTGATGCTGCTGGTCGAGGTAAAGGTGAGACCGCCGTCCACCCAGAGCTCGCCGGCAATCATGAATGAACCGCTTTGGGTTCCGCCGCCGTCGAGTTCCAGTCCGCCGGCATTCACATTGACAGCGCCAGCGTTATTGAAGACAACAGCGCTTCCCAGGTAACCGAACACGACCGCACCTGCGCCGTTCTTCGTGAAAGTCGCCCCCTGAAGATTGCTGAACGTGTTGACGTGGCCCGGATCTGTATCCCAGGCGCCCACTTGGGCGAGGGGGTTGTTGTCCGCGATGGTAAAGGTGGCGTAGTTGTTGATTGTGCCGTTGGTGAAATCCAGGCTGCTGTAGTGACTGCCGCTAACCGGCACAAGCCAGTTCGCCGTTCCGTGGTTGTCCAGTTCGCGGCCGAGGTACATGTCATGGTCCGCGTTGTCACTGCTGCCGATGGTCAGCGTCCACGGGGCTGGTTCTGGTCCAGTAAATCGTGTACTCCAGGGCGGCCCCGGGACCCCCGTGACCCGGGGACGCAGCGGCATCCGCGGCCGCAGTCGGCGTCGATGCAATCTCACTCACGCTGGATTGTTGGGGCAACGACGCTGACTCCAACACCGGCGGCACTGGGTCCGTGACGCCACCGACCGCAACCAGGCCGCTCAGCAGCCTCCGAGCCTCAAGCGCCTCGGCCACATACCGGCGCACCGGCGTTTCTTCCGATTGCCCGGCTTGCTGTCCAGACGGTGGCCAACTCGCCCACGCGCACGAAAGATGCTCGCCCTAGCGCCTCCTCGTCGAAGCTGCCCGCGCGCCCTCGCGCGGTCATCACTGGCAGCACGCCATTATGGGCTGTTGGCGGGCAGCGTCCAGCAGAAAGAGCAAGAATTGTGCATATGGTGGCGATATGGTGCGATATGCCAGAGACGGCCTCGTCGGAGCCCGGCGATTCTTGATGAGTTCTTCTGCGCTAACCGCGCCGACCCGGTTTCCGCACTTGACGACTCGCCCGTCCTCCGCTCCACTCCTGGCAGGAACTGCCCGCGCTGCCTGGCCGGCTTGGCTCTGATCCACGGGCTTTGTGCAGTTGCCTTTCTCGGCCACGCCGCCCAACCCGATTGGGCAGGTCGTTCTGCGTACGCTGACATCGGGCGGCAAATGAGAAATGGAGCGAGAACATGACATCGCGTGAACGAGTCCTGCGGACCGTCAATCATCAGATCCCCGATCGCGTGCCCATCGACCTGGGAGGCATGAAAGCGTCGGGAATCGCGGCCATCGCCTACGACAAGCTGAAGCGCCGACTCGGAATTTCCGGCCCAACGAAGATCATCGACCCTCGTTTCATGATCGCGGCGGTCGAGGATGCCGTGCTCCGCCGGTTTCACGTTAACGTCGTGCCGCTGGATCTCTCCATGGTGCTGAGTATGGTGCGGCCGGAGCGCGAGTGGATTCCGCGCCGCCTGTTCGATGGCACCGAGGCGCTGTTCCCACCTGGCACGAGCATCGGCGAAGATGCGGAGGGCAATTGGATGCTGCTGAATGCCGACGGCTCGCCGTCGGCGTTTCGGATGCCCAAGAACGGGCATTACTTCGACGACATCTCGTTCAACTGCGGCGATCGCATCGACCCGCTGAAGTTCCGGCCAATCGCGGACATCCCCGATGAACACCTCGCGATCTTGCGCGACTACGGGCGATCGCTCCATCGCGATACCGACTACGCCATCCTGGGCTGGGGCTTTGGCGTGTGCTTCCTGGGCCTGAGCCTGATTACCGACCGCGCCAGCAACGTGACGCAGGGGTTGCCGAATGAGTGGATGATGATGCTCATGACTGAGAAGGAAACGTGTCACGAGATGATGGGCCGGTCGGTCGAGGCGAGCATCCGCTGCCTGAAACTACTCCACGAGGCCGTTGGCGACTATGCCTTCGCCTGGGGCATCGCGGCCGACGACAGCGGCACGCAGCGCGGCGAGTTCATCCGGCCGGAGCTGTGGGCCGAGATGATCAAGCCGCACTACAAGAAGCTGTGCGACTGGATCCATGCCCACACGCGGTGGAAGACCTTTCTACACTGCTGCGGGTCGGTGCATGGCCTCATCGGGCATTTCATTGAGGCCGGCGTGGACATCCTCAACCCGGTGCAGACTTCGGCGGCTAATATGGATCCCCGCCGGCTCAAGGAAGAATTTGGAGATCGCCTGGTCTTCTGGGGCGGCGGATGCGACACGCAGAGCATCCTCGGACAGGGCCGGCCGGAGGAGATCCGGCAACACGTGAAGCAGCGCATCGAGGTGTTCTCGGCCGGCGGCGGCTACGTGTTCAACCAGGTTCACAACATCCAGGCCAACGTCCCGCCGGAGAACATCATCGCCATGCTCGATGCAGCACATGAGTTTGGCGCATTGAACGTGCCGTAACCCGCGCCGAATGCTCGCAGGCAACTTGGGTTTCATCACGGCACGATTTCATACGGGATGGCCGGCAGTGCGCCCAGGGGGATGCGCCGGCGATTCGCCGGCGGCGGTTGATTCCCCGGTGGTGCCGGTGGTTCCGCGGAAGCCTTGACGATGAGGTTGCCCTTGACGCCGGGCTTGATTCTGGCGGCGTCGGCCTGGAGCACAATCTCCGAAGGCGACGTTTCCTTGATGCTGATTCCATCGGGCGGTTTACTCAACTCAAATTCGATTTTGCTCAGGAGCGGGCCGACCGGCAGTTTGAAGCGGATTCGGGCCATGCCGCCGGCAGGAATCCGGACGGGTGTGGCGCTGAGGACCCGCGCGGAATCTCCGGGCCGGAAACGTCCGAAAACCGCCACTTTCAGTTCCTGGGCGGTAACGAGATGACGGTAGGCGAAGGCTTGCATCATATCGTCCGCCGGAACCGCCGATCGAACCACTTCCCGGCCCTGGATGCTCGCGTGTCCTTCAATGTGCAGGGTAAACGGTTCCATCATGGACGATGGCGCGGCATTCAGCGTGAATCTCGCCTGGTCCTGCTTCTCCGGAACCTCGGCGGCGGTCAACGTAAAGCCCTCGGGCGCATCCTTCAATCTCAACGCGATGGGGCCGGTGAACCCGTCTTTGCGCAGCGCGTGGACGGTCAGGGGAACACTCGCGCCGCCGCGAACGTTCAGGCCGGACGGCGTGACTCGCAGCTCGAAATCCGGGCGCGGCGCGCTGATGCGCAGCCGATAGCCGTAGGCCGCGCCGCCGTCGTGCTGCGTATCGCCGATGTGAACGAAGTAGGGGCCGGTCGCGGGAAGCGTGATGGCCAAGTAGGAATCCGCGTGGTGCGTGTTCAATCCCGAGCCTTTGTCCTCGTGGTCATCGTTAAACGCGATCTGCCTGCCGGCGGTGTCAGTGATAATGAGCATGGAGTCCAGCGGCGAATCGAGCCGGCGCGCATGGACTTCCGCAACGACGTGCTCGCCCGCCTTGCCATCAAAACGGAAGACGTCCATGTCGCCGGGCTGATCGATGCGGCCATTGATGATTATCGGTAGAGTGACGGGCTGGGCGTCCTCGGGCGTGTTGTTCGGTTCCTGCTCCATGCACTCCGGCAGGGCGTCCGCCAAGACAACCACGCGGTTGGGAACCCGTTCGTTGACCAGCGGGTGGATGCCTGGCGCTGTGTTCATGAGATCGAGTGGTAATTGGTTGAACGGCAAATTCCAGCCAGAAACGGCGACGGTCATTTGCGTGCCGATCCTGCCTCCCAGCGGGAAGACGCCGGTGACGAACGGCAGTTCGCCGATGGTCACGCGATAGACGAAGTCCTCGCGGCCGCGGTAGAGCGAGTCCTTGATCTCAAGCACGTAGTCGCCGTCGGCTTTGACTTTGTAGAAGAGCACCGGGTCGAGATGGGACCGATACTCGTCGGTATAGGCCAATTCCCGACCGTTCCCATCGTACAGCGTCACCGTGGCCTGGAACCAGCCGGGAACGGCGTCGGAGATATACGGGATCAACTCCCGCGCCCGGACGACGACGACCAGTTTCTGGCCCGCTTTCGCCGGGAACCGATACCGGTCAACGCCGCCGGGCGGAATCTGGCCGTTCAAGGTGATCGGTAGGGCGATGTCTTTCTCGGGCGGCTTTGGATCGATCTCCGGGTCCATGCTGCCTCTCGCCTTGGGAATGTCCTTCCAATCCGTCTTGCTGTGTTCCGGCAGCTCACCCACGTTGAATGCCAGCGGGTTCGACAGCCCGAAAGGACTCAGCAATCGGATTTCGCGATTGCCCGGCGCGGCGGTTGGCGTCACCGTGACCTGGATCGTGATGAATTCGCCCAGCGATGGATTGGTCAGCCGTCTGCCGAAATTGGTGAGCTTCTGCCTTATTTCCTCGGCCATCCTCGCCTCCTCCGGCGTCAGCCGCTGGCCCTCCTTTCGCTTCTGTTGAATCCTGCTCCAGTGCCTCGCGCAGTTCCTTTTGTTCGGCTGGCGTGATCTGTCGTTCCTGCTTGATGATCTTCGCGCTGACCCCTTCGCCGGAGAAGTAGACGGCGGTGGCGTTGAGATATCGCCCGCCGACAGTCGCCTGGAACGTCGTACCCCGCCGCCCGCCGGCAGGATAAACGTAACCGATATGGGGATCGCCCTGCGCCAGGGCGTTCGGTGCGATCACCAACCACAGCAGTATTGACCATCGGGCGGATTTCATGGGTCGCTCCGCATCTTAGATGATTTCCTTCAGGAGTCCGTTCGCCGGAACGCCGTCCGCCGGTGTTGGCATGACGCGGACATCGAAGCCCTGCGGATTGGGCAGACTCGCGGCGGGATCAATCCCGAGCAACTTGTATATCGTACCGATGAGATCGCCCGGATGGACCGGCCGATCCTTCACCTCTTCGCCCTTGGCGTCCGTGGCGCCGACCACCTGGCCTCCCTTGAATCCGCCGCCGGCCACCATGTGGCAGAAGGCATTGCCCCAATGTCCGCGACCGCCGTTCCATGGCGCTTCCCACTGGACTTTGGGGGTGCGGCCGAATTCGCCGCCCCACCAGACGATGGTGCTGTCGAGCAAGCCCCGCTCCGACAGATCCTGGATCAACGTCGCCAGGCCTTTGTCGAGTTCCGGCAGGTGGCGTTGCATCTCGACGAAGTTGTCCTTGTGCGTATCCCATCCGGGATAGTTGATGGTGATGTAGGGAACGCCGCGCTCGACCAGCCGCCGCGCCACCAGGCATGCCTGCCCAAACGCGGTTCGGGGCGAAACCGTCCCCGCCGGGGCCCCTGCCGCCAGCGTAGCGCGGCCGTAGCGGTTGCGCAGGGCGTCTTTTTCGTCGGCGAGATCGAAGACCTTGGCGCCGTCGCCGATGATCATGTCGTAGGCCTGGTCCCGCGATCGGATCAGCGCCTGCAATGGCGGATTCTCCGGAAGGGAGTGGGGCAGCCTGTCCAGTTTGTTGAGCAGGTCGCGCCGGTCGCGCTGTTGCTTGTCCGTGATTCCTTCCGCGACGATGCCTTCCACCATGAACCGGGCTTGTGAAGGATCGCCGCCCGTCAGGAAAGGTTTGTATCGCGTGCCCAGGAATCCCGCCTCGTCAAATCGCCCCAGCGGCTCGGTCAATACGATGTAGGGCGGGATTCGACCTTGATACCCGTGGTCATAGCCCCTGAACAGCGAGACGACGGATCCGGCGCAAGGATACACGAGCCGCTCGCCGGCCTTGCGCCCGGTCTGCACCATGTAGGTTGCCGTCTCGTGGGCGTTGTTGCCATGGGTCATGCCGCGGATGATGGAGTATTTGTCCGCCTGTTTGGCCAGCAGCGGCAGCAGCTCGCAAATCCTGATCCCGCGGCACATTCGTCTCGATGGGATGGTTCAGCGGCCCGCAGTAGTCGTTGCCAGCCTCCGGCTTCGGATCAAATGTATCGAGGTGCGGCGGGCCGCCCCACATCCAGATCTGAATCACCGACTTCGCCTTGCCGGTCATTCTGGAGGCCGGCGTCGCCGCCCAGGCGCGAATCGCGGGGCTTCCGGCCAAACCCAATCCGGCGGCGCAGAAGACGGCGCCGCGGATGGCTTCGCGTCGTGAGATCTCTGTTTTCATGGTGATAAATCGGCGGGTCATTTTACGCTCTCCGCCACGTATTCCATTATTTTGTACCAGGAAAACCTTGGTTTTCTCTTGCAGCTCATTCCACTTTCATCTTCTTGATCGCATCGGTGTCATACAGCTTGGCCGAGAACTCCGCCAGCAAGGCCCGGTCTTCCGGGGTGTAGGCAGTTTCGCCCGAGAGAATCTTGATGTTGGCATCGATTTCCTCCTTCAGGCGCATGCCGATGTTCAGGACATGAACACGCTTGTCCTGCAGCACGTGGCGAATGGCGGCGGCGGGCAGTTGCCTGAGGCGTTGCTTGTCGAATCCCGGCACAATGTATCCCGACCAGGCGCCGAGCATGCCGGCGCCGATCACCTTCATGGCCACGATGCCCATGCCGAGTTCATGGGCTTTGGCCACGCAGGCATCGCGCAGGGTGGTCATGCGGGCGGTCCAGACCTGATCGTAGCCCCGGGGAATGTAGCCGTAGGACAACATGCACAGGTCGAATCCGCCGCGACGCTGATCAGGGCCAGCGCCTTGTCGAAGTAGCCGTGCGCGGAGAACCCGACGAACCGGGTGACCTTCTCATCGCGGAGCTTGACCAGCTCGGCGTGGATCTTCATCGCCTGCTCGACGCTCATCTGCTGAAGTCCCGGCGTGCCGTGGATCAGGAGGATATCCAGATAATCGGTCTGGAGCTCTTTAAGGGATCGCTCGACCGCCTTGCGCACCTCTTCCGGCTTGGTGGTCTCGACTTTCGTCACCAGGCACACCTGGCGGCGCCGGTCTTTGAGCGCCTCGCCGAGGATCGCCTGGCTTTCCATGTAGTTGCCAGCCGTGTCGAAGTAGCGCAGGCCCCGGTCGTAGGCGTAACGGACCAGGGCCACGCGATCTTCCTGCGACAGCGGATTGAGCCATGCCTTGGGCAGGGCGGCGCCGCCGTAGCCGAGGATCGGCAGTTTCAGGCCGGTCTTGCCGAGCGTGCGGGTGGGGATTGTGCCTCAGCCTGATTGCTGTTCTGTGCCTTGGCCTCGGCCGCGGATGCACTGAAGTATGCCGCTCGCAGACGGCCGCCGGCGGCGGCGGTTTGCGCCGCCTTCTTCAGGAATTCGCGACGTCCGAGAGTTTCTTTCGTCTTCATCGGTCCTCGAGGTCTTCAGCACGGGCCGCTTCGCCATGCGGATACCGGTAGTCGGCGTCGGCGTTCGTTGACACCCGCCTGGTCGAGCCGTCCTCCAATCGGTACACGTAGAGTTGGTTCTTCCCGGTTTCGCCGGAGTGGTAGACCACCGCCGACTCGCCATCGATCCAGCGCGGATAGGCATACCAGATCGGCTTGCCGGCCTCGTTGGCAATCGCCTTGAGGTTTGTGATCGTGCGCTTCTGCGCATCGAAATCCGCGATGTAGAGCATGTGGCCGGGTTCTGTGAATTTGGCTCCGGCTAGATACTCGAAGCAGATTTTCTTCTCGCTGGGAGAGATGCTGGCCCGGTGCATCTGGCCCTTTGCGTTCAGCTCGCATTGAACGCGTTCGTAGAGGGGCTTCCCGTCATCCCCGCGGGTCATCAAGAAAACGCCCCAACCCAGCGTCGGGTGAGCGGAGTTCACGAGAATCCGGCCGTCTGCAAGGCACGAGTGCGCCCAGGTGTGATAGCTCTCATCGGTGAGGGCGACCTCCTGCCCAGGCTTGACTGCCCACCTTGCTCTGCATCACGCAGAAACCGCCGGTCTTGTCGTTCTTCCGGTTCCAGATGGGCGTGTTGAGGCCATCCCGCGTCCATGTGGGATTGAAATCCGTGCCGTTGCCGTCGCTCAGCTGGTGAAATCCCGTGCCGTCCACGTTGATGACAAAGATCGCGCTCTTCCAGTTGACTGTGACGGGATCGTCCTTGGTTCGCCGGAAGCAGACGAGCATGTTGCCGGTCTTGGACCAGGACGGCTTGAAGTCCATGTGGCCGGTTGTCAGCGGCTTCCCCTCCGGCTTGCCGAGCTCATTGACATGGATCTCGCCGTTGCAGAAATAGGATATCCTGGAGGCAGGCGGAGGGACCGCCTCGCCGGCGCGGGCGATGAGCGGCGCGGTCATGCCGGCGGAAACCGCCACGGTTGCCGCAACTCGCGTCACGTTCTTCAGAAATTCTCGACGTCCCAATTGCCTGTCAGGTTGTTTCATGGTCTTCCTTTCTAGTGCCTGAACTGGAACTCCGCGCTGTTGATCAACGCCCAGGCGAGATCCAGACCGGCACGTTGGCGGCTTTCGGAGGATTGGCTGTACGCCGTGAAGATTTGCACCTCTTCATCGGTCGGGTAACGCGAGAGAATCGTCAGGTAGAGATCCGTGACCACCTCGCGCGGCTTGCTGCCGGATTGCAGCAAGGTGCGAAGCTTGACCCCCTGCTCCAGCTTGCGCCGGATATGACTCGAATTCAGGAGATGCAACTGCTGGGCGGCCGTTGGAAGATTATTGCGTTGTTCCGATTCCAGCCCGGTATTGCGCGGGGAGTGCCCGAACAGGTCAAGGAAGGGGCTGGTGATGCTGCCGTCCGCCAGCGCAATCGAAGGCTTTTCCTCGGGGATGAAGGTGAATGGTTCCGGAATGCGGCTGGTGTATTTCTCCGTTGTGCCGGTGACCTGGTTGATGGCGTCAACGAGCAACTCTGCCTCCAACCGGCGCACCGGATAGGAAGCGAAATTGGCCTCGCCCTGCGGATGCCCGGCCGCCGGCAGGCATGAAAGCTGATAGCTCTGCGAATTCAGGATCAGCCGAAAAAGCTGCTTCAGGTCATATCGCGACCCAATCAATTCCCGCTCCAGCAGGGCCAGCAGTTCGGGATTGACCGGCGGGTTGTCTGGGCGAATATCGTCCGGCTCATGGATGATCCCCCGGCCCAAAAACCACGACCATGCGCGATTCGCGATGTTGCGGGTGAACCACGCGTTCGTCGGGCTGATGAGCCAGTCGGCAAACACCTCGCGCGGATCCTGCCGCGCAGACAGCTTGACCGTCATCCCGTCCGGAAGAACGGCGGACGGGGGAGCAGTGGTCCTGCCGAGATCAAAAAAGACAATCTCTTCCTTCCACTCCGCGGTGGCCTTGTAGCCGACGCGGGAAAAGAACACCGCCATGTTGGCCAGACGCTCCTTCGGCCATTTTTCCGCGCGCGTCCCCATGAAGGTCAATGCCACGGCCTGTGCCAGCGCCTGCGGGTCCTTGCTCTGGACGGCCCGGTAGAAATTGACCTGTGGCTTGCGGAAATTGCTGCCGCTGGCGGTGAGCATCTCGCGGACGAATCGGTCATACGGCACGTTTTCCCTGATGCTGGTCCGAATCCAACGATGATACGCCTGCACCGCATTGGGCCACAGATTGATGGGAAACTCAGACTTGACGCGCAGCAGATTACTCCACCTCATCGCCCAGTAATCCGCAAACTCGTCCCGCTCCAGCAAGCGGTCAATCAATGCACGCTGTTTGTGCTTCGTGTCCGGGTCGTCGATGAACTCGCGGGCTTCCTTCGCGGTGGGCAGCGTGCCGATCACGTCAAGATAGGCACGCCGGATGAACACCGCGTCGGAGCAGAGTGCGGGCTGGATGCCCAACGCGGACAGCCTGGCAAAGGCGATCTTGTCAAGCTGGCTTGCTGGCATCGCCCGGATCGGGCTCTCGAAGATGTTCGGCGGTGTTTGGGCCGTCGCGACTCCGCCCGGGACTGCCAGCAAGACGGCCGCCCAGACCAGCCCGGTCTTCATCATGCCCGCATTATACGAGAGTTGTCTCGTCCGCAGTAAGCCAATTCCCCCGTCATCGCTCGGATGCAGCACGCAGATCATAGCACAACAGACGTGGTGGCTGGCCGTTTCGGATATCTCGGGCGTTCTGGCAGACGTAAAGCAGGCCGCGGCTGAGGATGGGGCACGTCCAGGTCTCGCCGGCCTCGAACAGGCGGGCGTGGCACAACTCCCGATAGCCTCGCGGCGAGAGGTCCAGCCATGCCAGGTGCCCATATTCACCCAGACACAAGAAGCGACCATCGACCATCAGCAGCGAGCAACGGGCCAGACGAGCCCTCCGTTGCCGGGAGCCTTGCGGGCCTGCGACACTTTCGAGCCACTCGGGGTCGTGTCGCCACATTTCTCTTCCGGTCTTGATTTCCACGCACACCAGCGGCGTATCCGTGGGCCCGTGGCCATGCACGCCATACAGATAGCCGGCCCGGGCAATTGCAGTCATGAAATGCGTGCCGAAGTCCTCATCCTTCCACGCGAGGGACGCAGAGAGCCTGCCGCCATCGGGCAGTATATCCAGCATCGCGCCGCCCCGGCCGTAGCATTCGGAGATGAAAACCTGGTTGCCGATGACTACAGGGTTTGATGCATTCACCGACTCATAGCGGGTGCCGCGCCAGGGGTACTCGAAGTTGACTTTCCCGACGGCGGGATCGATGCACAGCAATCCGCCTGTCGCGGGATCGCTCTTGCCGCCGGCAAAGACGAAGATGCGGCGCAGCCCCTGCACGGTTGCCGGCACGGGCGAGGCATAGCTGGCGCCCCATCGCGCGCGATGCGCCCCAGACCAGTTTGCCGGTGCGCTTGTCGAAGGCCGCCACGCACGGGCCGCCGGGTGCGCCGATGTTGATGATCAGCCAATCACCTTCGACCAGAGGCGTGCTGCCGACCCCAAAGAAGTTGGGCGGGATGCGAAACTCGGCCAGGATGTCGCGCTTCCAGTGGACTTGCCCGGTTGCGAGTTTCAGGCAGTGCAGCTTGCCCTGGGCGCCGAAGGTGAAGATGCGCTCGCCGTCGATCACCGGCGAAGCTCGCGGGCCATTGCAGTAGCCGTAACCATCCTCGTAGGCCGCGGAACAGGCGAACCGCCAGAAGCGCTTGCCGGTCTCGGCCTCAAGGCACTCCACGACCTCCTCATCACCGACGCGATGAAATAGCACGAGCCGCCCGGCCACGACCGCCGGCGCTGCATATCCGTCGCCCTTCCGCACTTCCCAGACCAAAGGAGGACCCGAATCCGGGAAATCGGCAAGGAGCTTCGTCTCTGCCGAAACGACGTTGTGCGACGGGCCGAGAAAACACGGCCAGTCCACCGTAACGGTGCCGGTCGGCAGCGGCCTGGCGGCCGAATGGAATTTCAGCGCGGCGTGATCCGACGCTTCCGGCGAAACAACGTCCGGCAGCTCGCGCAGGACCGGCGGCGCCGGGTCGGCGAAGGTGGTATCCGGCGCGGAATGGGCCTGCCGCTCTGCCGGCCCGTAGAACACGCACAGGAGAGCGAATATTGATGCACGTCGCCTGGCCATCTTCAGGCTTCCCTCCTTGATCTCGCAGCCGGAGCGCGGCGTAACCCACGTTGACCGCACTGACTGTCAGGGCAAGACCTCATATCGCGCCTCCTGCCGCTTGTACCGCCTCGACCATTGTACAGCCCTCCTGGCTGGCAGGTAGCTCAAGGCCATGACGCCAACGCTGGTTCCGTTACAATCCCCTCCATGACCGATGAATCCAACGAGATGCTTCTTTCAGCATACAAGCCTCGCTGCGCTGCGACGCTGCCGCGAACCGATCTTCGGCGGCCGAAGTTCCCGGTGATCGACGCCCACAACCACCTGGGCTTCTTCCTGCCGGGCGCGCCGACATCCGGCGGCTGGTACGACCGGCCCATCGAGCAGCTTCTGGCCGCCATGGACGAAGCCGGCGTCGAGCACATCGTCGATCTCGACGGCCAGTGGGGCCAGCAGCTCGAGCGCGAACTCGACCGCTACCAGCGCCCGCATCCCGAGCGATTCACGGTTTTCGCCTCGCCGGATTACGACCTGATCGGGCGCGATGAGAATTTCGGCCCGATCCTGGCGCGCCAGTTGCGCGAGAGTGTTGCGGCCGGCGCGAGGCTACAAGGCGTGGAAATGCCTCGGCCTGACCACGCGCGACACGCGGGGCAGGCTCGTCAACTGCAACGATCCGCGCCTGGACGAAGTGTGGGCGACGGCCGGCGAGCTGCACGTGCCGGTGGTCATGCACATCGCCGATCCCGTGGCGTTCTTCGATCCGCTGGATTGCCACAACGAGCGGTGGGAAGAACTGCGCGGCCACCCCGACTGGCATTTCCATGGCCCGCAGTTCCCGAGTTTCATGACGGTCATCGAGCAGCTTGCCGACGTGGTGCGGCGGCATCCGCGCACGACCATCATCGGCGCCCATGGCGGCGGATACGCCGAGAACCTGCGATGGGTCGGCCAGCTCCTGGATGAATGCCCGAACTTCCACATCGACATCAGCGCCCGCATCGCCGAGCTTGGCCGCCAGCCGTATTCCGCGCGCGACTTCTTCCTCCGCTACGCCGACCGGATTCTGTTCGGGCTGGACATGACGGTGGCCCCGGAGACATATCGGATTCACTATCGATTCCTGGAGACGCGCGATGAATATTTCCACTACGGCCCCGGCGAGGTCCCGGGGCAGGGCCAGTGGATGATCTACGGGATTTACTTGCCGGATGACGTACTGCGGAAGGTCTACCGCGACAACGCGCGGCGGATCATGAACCTTCCGGCTTCCCACTAACCGACGTTTTCGGTTAAAGTGCCAGACCAGATTGGAGGAACCATGAGGACTTGGATTGCACTGGCAATTGCGTCGCTGTTGTTGATCGGCTGCAACAACGAGAAGAAGAACAGCAAACAAGGCGATAGCGGCGCCGGCACGGCCCCTCAGCCGCAGGGGTCCGAGCGAGGCCGCTCGGATAGGATTGTCTCTGCTTCGCGCATGAAGGTGCTGCTTCTGGGGATGGCCATGTATGAGGCCGAGAACAGAGGGCTCTTTCCCGATTCTCTTGAAGTGCTCTACCCGAAGTACGTCGAAAAGAAGGAGCCGCGCGACGCCGGATACATCTATAACAAGCCGGCCGCCAGCGTTCCGAAGCTGAAGAACACGGCCCAGACCGTGGTCCTCTACGAGAAGTTCGACCGCTGGCCCGGCGGCATCAACGTCGGGTTCGCCGATGGTCACGTGGAGTGGATTGCGGACGAGGCGAAATTCAAGGAGTTGCTGGCCAACTCCAAACCCCAATAGGAGAAACCCATGAGGATTCGCAACTCGGTCGTGGCGCTGGCGCTCTTGTCGGCCTCGCTGATGGCCGCTGAAGGCGCGAAGCTCGCCAAGCCCGTCGAGCCGTTCGTCGACGCCACGACGGCCATCGTCGCCCGCGTTGATCTGACGCGCGTGGATGTCGACGCGATCCAGCAATGGATCGTCGATCTGCTCAAGCCCACGCTCGGCGATGACAAAGAGTTGGCGCAGACGCTGGAGCAGATCAAGCAGCGTTCCGGCATGATGCGCGACTATATCGCCGAGCTGAAGGCGGCCGGCATGCGCGACCTCTTCCTGCTCAGCCCGATGCCGCCGAAGAACATGCCGTTGTTTATCTTCCCACTCGCGGATGGCGCCGATGCCAAACAGATCGAGAAGCTCATTCGCCGCGGGCCCGAAAAGGACAACCAGCATCTCGACGAGCATTTGGCGGCCACGACGGCCAACGGCTGCCTTGTCGTCAGCGAGAAGCCGCAGATCGAGGCCCTGAAGAACCTCGCGCCCGTGGCCCGGCCCAGGCTCGCCGAAGCGTTCGACGTCATTGGCGATGCGCCGGTTGGCAGCGTCATCCTGCTCGACGAGCAGACGCGCAAACTGATGGACCAGGGCATGGGGCAGCTTCCGCCGGCCGTGGCGCTGGCCGCGGCGGGATTGTCGGCCAGCATCGATTTCGCCACGTTCAGCGCCCAGCTTCCGCCCAAGGCATCAGCTACGCTGACGATCCAGGCGGTGGATGCCAAGACGGCCATGGCGATGCAGCTTGTGGCCACGGCGCTGCTAACCATCGCCAAACAGAACCCGGCGGCCGCGAAGATTTCCGAACTGATCACGATGAAGACGGATGGCAACCGGCTGGTCGTGACGATGGACAGCCAGCAGGTCCAGGCGATGGGCACGCAAGTCCTCGTGCCGCTGATCAACCAGAGCCGCGAGCGGGCCAAGAGCATCATGTCGATGAGCAACATGCGGCAGCTCATGCAGGGTTGCCTGGCCTACTCGATCGAGCACAACGACGCCTGGCCAGACACGCTCGAAGCGGTCATCGATCCTTACATCAAGACGCGGAAGGTGCTGGTCAACCCGCAGCAGCCGCAGCGCCAGGAGAAAGGCTACGTCTACATCAAGCCAGCGGCGAAGATGGCGCAGGTGCTGACCCCTTCGGCGACGATCGTGATCCATGAAGCGTACGACCAGTGGCCGGGAGGCCTCGGCGTCGGCTTTGCCGATGGGCACGTCGAGCGCATCGCCAGCGAGGCCAAGTTCAAGGAGATGATCGAGAAATCGACGGCGGGAAAGTGAGGATGGCTTCTCAGCGATCAGTTGTCCGTTGCAGATCTTCCTGACGCACCGCCTTCGGTGAGATAGCCGATGGGCGGCTTGGGTGGATCGTTCGGCTGGGCCATGAGCTGCCGGATCGCGTCGAAGACGGCCGCGAATTTCTCATCGTGGTCGAGGAGCTTGCGTTCGAGATCATCGAGCTTCGCGCCAGGTGCTCGTGCGAGGCGAGAATGTGGCGCAGACGGACGAAGACCCGTGCAATCTCGATGCTCACAGCAATCGCGGTGGGAGACCGCAGAACAGCCGAGAGCATTGCGACGCCTTGCTCGGTGAAGGCATAGGGCGCAGTGCGAGCGCCGCCCCAACTTGAAATCACAATTTGTGACTTCAAGTTTCATTATTCCTGCTTCATCATATGAACTTCGTCTGCCCCGGCATCGCCACCGGCGGAGTCGGCAGCGGGCCGAATTCCAGCTTCTCGGGCATGAGGTTCTCCTGAGATGCCAGCGCCTTTTCCCAGGTGATCGACTGGCCCGTGTAGGCCACCATCCGGCCGAGGATCGCCATCATCGTGCTCGTGGTCATCCGCACGCCATCGTTGAGCGGCTTGCCAGCGCGGATGGATGCGAACATCTCGTCGTGCTCGGTCTGGTACATGTCATTGGTCTTGCCCGCGTATTGCCAGATTTTCTCACTCTTGGCGAAAATCGTGTGCGAAGGCCCGCCCAGCACGTTGGCCTGCGCCTTGGTTCCCATGATGTGATCCGACACGTCGCCCTGGGTCTTGTCCTGCTGGCGGCAATAGAGGAAGCCGCGCGTGCCGTTGGCCCATTCGTAGGTAATGGCGAAGTGGTCATAGATATGGCCATAGGCCGGGTCGTTGCGCACCTGCCGGCCGCCGGTGCCGACGGCGCGGATGGGCATGACATCCTTCATCGTCCAGGCCATCTTGTCGATGGTATGCACCGCCTGCTCGACGATGTGATCGCCGGAGAGCCAGGTGAAATAGAGCCAGTTGCGCACCTGCCATTCCATGTCCGACCACTCGGGCTTGCGGCCGTGGTTCCACAGGCCGCCGGTGTTGTAGGAAGAGTAGATCGCGACGATGTCGCCCACCGCGCCGCCGTGAATCTGCTCGAAGACCGCGCGCTCGGGATAGCTGTAGCGCCAGCAGAATCCCGCGACCAGGGCGATGTTCTTCTTCTTCGATTCCTCCACCGTCTGCATGACCGATCGCACGCCCGGCGCATCGACGGCCATGGGTTTCTCGCAGAAGATGTGCTTGCCGGCCTCGACGGCGTATTTGAGCTGCATCGGCCGGAAACCCGGCGGTGTCGTCAGGATCACCACGTCAACCGAGTCGATGACTTTCTTGTAGGCATCGAAGCCGGTGAAGACATGATCGGCATCGGCCGTCACGCGCTCGCCGAAATTCTTCTTGAACCCGCCGACGCTGCCCTGGGCGCGATCGGCGAAAGCATCGCCCACGGCCGCCAGGACCGTGCCTTTGTCGGCCTTGAGCGCCTGGCTGGCGGCGCCGCTGCCCCGGCCGCCGCAGCCAACCAGACCGACTTTCAGCAGATCGCTGCCGGCCGCGTGAACCGCGCCGGGAATGGCAATGCCCGCCAGGCGCCGACGGCGCCGAGAGCGGCCGAGGTCTTGAGGAAATCACGACGCGATGAGCCGGAGGAATGATTGGAGGGGTTCATGCCGGCATTTTCGGCCAGGGCCGTGGCGATTGCAATGGCTCTGTGCTTGGTGGAGCGTGCCGCCCCGGCCGCGGTGTTCCCTGCACGGCGGAGGGCCGCTCGTGCCACGCGCACGATTGACAGTTTTCGCGTCCGCGGCAACATGGTGGCATGTCGAGTCTCGGGCACCTTCGCTACCTCGTGATCTTGCTCTGTGCCATCGCGACGGCGCGGATGATTCCCCGGCGAAGCTCGTCGCGTTGAAGGAAGATGGCTGGCCGCAGTGGCGCGGCGTGCGGCGCGATGGGATCTGCGACGAGAAGGGACTGCTGACGGCCTGGCCGGAGGGCGGGCCGAAGCTGCTCTGGACCGCGGGCGGGCTGGGGT
Organism: uncultured Phycisphaerales bacterium; assembly: GCA_963836515.1. GTDB lineage: Bacteria > Planctomycetota > Phycisphaerae > Tepidisphaerales > Tepidisphaeraceae > CAWIJX01. Next base: position 89,074 of record CAWIJX010000003.1, on the reverse strand, counting down.
CCGGCTATTCGTCGCCGATCATCACAGGCGGGACGATCTACATTACTGGCGATGCCGCCGGGGACCTGCGCATCTTCGCGCTGGACATCTCGGGCAAGACCAAGTGGCAATCGTCCAATGGCAAGTCATGGCGCGGGCCGTATCCCGGAGCGCGGGCGAGTTGCACTTTCAAGGATGGCCGGGTCTACAACATGAACGCACACGGGCGAGTGGCGTGCCTGGACGCGGCAAGCGGCAAGGAGCTATGGGCGGCCGATGTCCTGGAACGATTCGACGGACGGAACATCACTTGGGCGGTGGCGGAGAATCTGCTGATCGATGGCGATCGCGTGATTGTGACACCCGGCGGGAAGAAGGCCGTCATGGCCGCGCTGGACCGCAGGACGGGGCAGACGGTATGGTCGAGCGGGCCGCTGATGTTCGATCGCGACGGCTGGGTGGAGGCCGATGGTCCCAGCTATGCCTCGCCGATCCTCTTCGAGATGGCCGGCCGGCGGCTTGTCGTCGGCTGCTCGACCCATCACATCTTCTGCGTGGATGCCGAGACCGGCAAGCAGCTTTGGACGCGGCCGCTGAAGACGGTGCATGACGTCATCGCGATGACGCCGGTGCTCTGGCGCAACGCGATCTTCATGACCGCGCCCGACAGCGGCGGCGGCCGGCTGCTGGGGCTGAAGAACGACGGCGATGCGGTGCGCGTGACCGAACGCTGGACCGCGAGCATCGACACGTGCCACGGCGGAGTCATCGCCGTGGATGGGTTTCTCTACGGCTCCTGGTATCGCAGCTACAACGGCTGGGGATGCGTGGATGCGGCCAGCGGCAAGGTGCTGTGCCAGACCCGCAACCTGGCGATGGGCTCGGCCATCTGGGCGGATGGGCATCTCTATTGCCTGAGCCAGCAGGGCGTGATGGCGCTGGTGAAAGTCGGGGCGGCCGGCGAGCCGTTCAAGATTGTCAGCCGATTCAACTTCGCCGATGGCCGGCGCAACGATGTCTGGGCACATCCGGTGATCCTCGATGGCCGGATGTATCTGCGGTATCACGAAAGACTCTATTGCTTTGATGTCAGGACGGGCGGCTGAAGGGCGCACGGCCGGGGGCGATGAAGGAACTGGTGGCGCCGCCTATGACTTCTCTTCACTCATACGCGATCAGGCCGGTGCGCCCGTGGCACAAGGAAGACAACCGCTCTGCATTCACGGCGCCTTCACGTCGTAGCAGTAGAGGTTGGTATCGTATCGCAGGTAAAGCCGGCCGCCGATCACCACCGGGTGGGCCCAGCTCGGGCCGTTGCCTGCAACCTTGACCTTCCCCGTGATCTTCAGGCCCTGCGGCGAGCAAGTGGCCACCGCCGCCTGCCCGGCGTTTTCGCTGAACAGGTAGAGCATGCCATCGGCCCAGCAGAGCGAGCCCTTGCCCACGCCCCGATCATTCCACATCTTCTTGCCGGTCTTCAGTTCCAGGCACGACCAGCCGCCGCCGTGGTTGCCGTAGACATAGCCGTTGTCGATGATGTAGCCTCCGTGATGGCATTCCAGGTCGCTCGTCCGATAGGCCTCGTCGGCCTTGCCATCGGCCGTGAGCTTCACGCAAATGCCGCCTTTGCCGTAGCCGTTGGACCAGAACACGTGACCATCGGCGCACGCTGGGGTGGGGCAGTTGGCCGTGTTGCCTGCAGAGAAGTTGTTGCTCCACAACAGGGTGCCCGTCTCGGAGTTGACGGCCACCAGGCCCTGATTGGTCCCGGTGACGATCATGGGGATTTTCTCGTACGTGAAGGCGATGCACGAGCTGTACTCCGGCCCGGCCGAGAAACCCCGGCTGGTCCAGACGTCCTTGCCCGTGGCCTTGTCCAGCGCCACGATGCAGCTCTTGCCGCCGGGCTTGAAAATCGCGAGATTCCCGAGGATCAGCACCTACTCGGAATAGCCCCAGCCGCCCGGCGAGCCGCCGTATTCTCTGGCTTCGCGCCACCAGATCTTCTGCCCCGTCTGCGCGTCGTAGCATCCGACGAGGCCGTTGCCACCCAGAAGATAGTGCTTGCCGCCGTCGATGATGGGCGTGGCGCGCGAGCCATCGGGGCCGCCCCGGCCCGGACCATGCTCCACCTGCCACAGCGGCTTGCCGGCCAGATCGAACGCGAAGATCATCAGTTTGCGCTTCTGATCGCCGCTGATGAAGACCTTTCCGCCAACGACGGCAACGCTGGAGAAGCCGGCGCCGATGCTGTCCACCTTCCACAAGAGCTTGGGGCCTTCGGCCGGCCACTCCTTCAGCAAACCCTTGTCGGGCGACTTGCCATCATGGTTGGGCCCGCGCCAGCCGGGCCACTCAGCATCACCGGCGGCCGCCTGGGCCGCACTGACCGCCATGAAAACCAGAGCCGCCGCCGTCACACCGATCCGCGCTGCGCACATAAATCACCTGCCCGGCAAGAGAGTCCCCCAGCATCGCCTCTGCTCTTGGTTTACAGCCCAGCAGCGGGGGTCGTTGTTGGGATCGGAAGCACTGAATCAATAGAACTACTTACGTGGTTTTGGGATCGCACTGATCGGCTGCCGAGAATGTGTCTGGGCGCTGTGGCAGCGGAGCGGCATTCCGCATTCCCGGTTGCATCCGACCCGTGGATCGGCTAGTCTCGCCCCACTATCTCTATCGAAATACAAGGAGCGTCATGCCTCTAATTCAGCCGCATGGGGGAGAGCTTGTTAACCGAATCCTGAGCGGGCCCGCTCTTGAGGAAGCAAGGAAGCTTGGCGAGCGCCTCGCAAGCTTGACCCTGTCCCCCCGCGAACAGTGTGACCTGGAGATGATCGCTATCGGCGCTTTCTCGCCGCTCGTCGGCTTCATGTCGTCGGCCGATTTTCAGTCGGTGTGCAAGAGCATGCGCCTGAGCCATGGCACGATCTGGCCGATCCCGGTCACGCTCTGTCCGCCGGACCAGCTCGCCGCGAGCATCACCGTCGGGCAGAAGCTGGCGCTGCGCGATGATGCCGGCCGGCTGTTGGGCATTATGACCGTACAGGAGAAATACGCCCACGACAAGGCAACCGAGATTCCCAGTGTCTATCGAACCGAGGATGAGGCGCATCCCGGCGTGGCGGCCGTGAAGAAGCAGGGCAACTGGTGCCTGGCCGGGCCGATCGACGTCGTCTGCCCGAACTATGCGCCGGAGTTCGCTGAATTCCGCCTGCCGCCGGCGAAGACACGCGAGGCATTTGATCGGCGCGGGTGGCAGACGATTTCGGCGTTCCAGACGCGCAATCCGATCCACCGCGCGCACGAGTATCTCACCAAGTGCGCCCTGGAGATCACCGATGGGTTGCTGATCCATCCGCTGGTCGGCGAAACCAAGTCGGACAACATCCCGGCCGACGTGCGTATGGAATGCTATCAGACGCTGATCGAGAAATACTACAACAAGCAGCGGACGATGCTGACGGTGATGCCGTTGGCCATGCGCTACGCCGGCCCGCGCGAGGCGATTTTGCACTCGATCATCCGCAAGAACTACGGGGTGACGCACTTCATCGTCGGCCGGGACCATGCGGGGGTGGGCAATTATTACGGCACGTACGATGCGCAGAAGATTTTTGATGAACTGCCGGCCGGCAACCTGGCGATAACGCCGCTGAAGTTCGAGCACTCGAGCTGGTGCAAGACCTGCGAGAGCATGGTCAGCGCCAAGACGTGCCCCCACGGGCCGGAGACGAAAGTATTCCTGTCGGGGACGAAGGTGCGCGACATGCTGCGCGCGGGCCAGCGCCCTCCGATGGAATTCAGCCGGCCGGAAGTGGCGGATATTTTGATCAAGTGGGCGAAGGGCAACTGATTTTCGATCGCCGATCATTGTGCATGGTCATGGGTATGGACAGCCCGCGCGCAAATGGATACACCATTTTCTCTTCATCCAACAAGGAAGTTGTCTATGCCTGAAAAAGTGAAGGTTGGCATTGTCGGTTGCGGCGCCATCAGCCACGCATACCTGAAGATGATCCCGAATTTCCCGATCATCGAGGTCGTGGCGCTGGCCGACTTGTATCGCGATCGCTGCGAGAATCGCGCCAAGGAGTTTGGCCTGAGTAACGTGCGCATCTGCACGACCGAAGAGATGATGAGGGACAAGTCGGTTGAGTTGGTGCTGAACCTTACCTGGCCCAAGGCGCATGTGCCGGTGGCGATGCAGGCGATCAGGGCGCGGAAGCACACGATCTCGGAGAAACCGCTCGGGATCAGTTTCGCCGAGGGAAAGAAGATGGTCGCGGCGGCCGCGAAGAAGGGCGTGAAGATCGGGTGTGCGCCGGATACATTTCTGGCGCGGGGATTCAGACGGCGCGAAAGGCCATCGACGATGGCATGATCGGCCGGCCGGTGGCGTTCACGGCGTTCATGATGGGCCGGGGCGTCGAGACGTGGCATCCGAACCCTCCCTTCTATTACGAGCCCGGCGGCGGGCCGATGTTCGACATGGGCCCGTACTATCTCACCGCGCTGATGAACATGCTGGGGCCGATCAATCGCATCAGCGGCTTCAACTCCATCGCCATCCCCGAGCGCACCATCACGCACAAGGACAAGGATGGCAACCCCGGGCCGATGTACGGCAACAAGATCACCGTGACCACGCCCGACCACATTTGCGGGACCGTCGAGTTTGCCGGCGGCTGCGTGGGCACGATGATCACGAGCTTCGCGGTACACTTCGCGCAGCACGATTGGAAACAGCCGATCACGATCTACGGAACGGATGGCACGCTGCGTGTGCCGGACCCGAACGGCTTCGACGGGCCGGTGCATGTTCGCCGGCCGAGCGATGCCGATTGGGTGGAGGTGCCGCACGCGTTTGTGAAGGGCTACGGCCGGGCGGTGGGTCTGGCCGACATGTGCTACGCGGTGCGCAGCGGCCGAAAATACCGGTGCAATGGCGAGCAGGCGTTCGCGGTCTTGCAATGCATGCAGGCGTTTCTCGATTCATCCGAGAAAGGTAAGGCGATCGAGATCACGGCACCCTACGAGCGGCCAGCGCCGATGCCGGCGGAGTTGCCATTCGGGACGCTGGAGGAATGAGATATCCGTCTAGCCCTTAAACAAGCGAAGCCCCCGCGCGTTCTTGCGACGCACGCGACGACCAACACGACAATGTCGCCGCGCGCATGAGCAACCGCCCGTGCCGCTTTCGCTCCGGCCGGTCGCTCATCTCTCGTCTTGTGTGTCTTTTGCTGCTACTCCCAACGTTCGGCGGCCGCGGCGAATCGGGGCATCCGGACCCCGACATCAGGGTGGCTGCCTCAGCAGTTCATCGGCCGGCGCAACGCCTCCATCATCCGCAGCATGACGTCCTGCCACGGGTTCCATGCCAGCAGCCGGTAGATGATCTTCCGCCCCTGACGGATGATCTGGCACGGCACCCGCACCACCGCGTTGACGAACCGCTTGAACTCCATCTTCAGCACGCTCTGCTTCTGGCCCTCGTGCCGCTCCTGCCAGCGCCCCGCTTTCACCGGCAGCCACAGGCCCCACCACGCCTTCAGCGTCCATGCCAGTGAGGCCATCACCATGTACGCCCAGTTGCTGATGAGATTGTCCACCGGCATCTTCATCGCCTTCACGCCGTTCTTGAGCTGCTCGATCAGGTTCTCCTGGTCGCAGCGGTCGTTGGCCAGCAGCACGATCTCCGCGGCCGACTCGCCCCGCAGATTGGTGATGTAGAAGAAGTAGCGGATGTCGTCGTACAAGACGAGTTCCCCTTTCTCCACCGACAGGTTCTTGCGCACCACCACGATGCGATAGAGATACTCGCACTCGCTCGGCCGGTAGTCGAACTCCGCCACATCTTCGCTCTTGAGGCGGATGTTCTCGTACTCGCGCTCGACGACCAACTGCTCCTTCACGTTCTCCGGCCGCTGACGCGGCTCGGTCTTGACCTCGTAACGCGCCGGGCGCTCCAGCCTCTTCCAGGCCGACTCCGGCAGGCCGTTGGCGTATTCCTTGAGGTTGGGCATGGCGTTGAAGCCGAAGAGGAACTCCACGTCGTCATCGTTCCATCCATCCAGACGCCGGGTCTGCGAGAAGTCGGTGTCGCCGCGCAGCAGCACGCTCTCGAATCCTCCCGCGCGGCACCAGGCGATCGCCCGGTCGAAATACTCACCGGCCTGCTCGTGGCTGGGCCGGTTGCCGCTGCGATTGACCAGGTACAGCGGCTCCTTGGTGTTGGCCAGCGAGATCACCAGGGGATGATAGCCCCACTGGTTATCGTAGCTGATGTCCATCCCCTGCTTGCACTCGCCGGTGGTGGGCGCGATCGTCCCGTCGGCATCCAGGATCGCCCGCTGGAAGAACTCCGGCGGCTGCTGCTTCCAGACGGTCTTGACGCGAACGCCGTTGATCGTCTCCATCAGCCCCAGCACATCCGCCTCGCTGAAACGCCGGCAGAAGTCCCTCTCGGTTGTCGGGTCGGGGATGCGCTGGGCCCCCAGGGCGTTGAGATACACCTCGTCGTTACGCCGCAGTTCAATATCCTCCAGGCAATCGCCGCCCGTCACAATGTTGTAGGCGATGTTCAGCACGTGGTCCGACTCCCAGTAGGGCAGATGGATCTTCAGCAGGTGAAGGGAGTCGTTGATGGCGTCGATCAGGCCGGTCTGCCGGGCCAGCAGATGGATCAGGCCGATCCCGCCGCAGCCCAGGCCGTGGATGCGGTCGGACAGCTCGTAGTGGATGTTGCTGGCCGACAGCATCGGCGAAAGCTGCTCCTCCCACTGGCGGTTGGCCAGACGGCGAAGGATGCGACGCTTGCGGTTTTGCAGTTGCTGGCGTATAGATGGGTTCACTCGAAATGCCTCCTTGCATTTAATATAGATGTAATGTTAGACAACTTTCCGCGTGGAAAGTGAGGCATTTCGAGCTATTTTCTTGCGCGGTCAGCGAGCGGGCGGGAAAATCACGCTTGAGGAGGGCCTAGTGCGACGGCATCGTGGCCGGCTGTGTCGAAGGCATCATCTCTTCGTCGCCCTCTTCGCCGGCATATTCATTGCCAGGGGTTCCCGTCTGGCCAGTGACCCCGGTCTGGCCGGCGCTGCCGGGATGCGTCGTGGGAGAGTTGACCATGGGCGTGCTCCCTTTCTTGTGCTCGCAACCGGTGAGAGCCAGCGCGCCGAGACCGACGACGGCTGCGGTCAGAAACGTCAGATGCCTGGGCATAGTTGCTCCTTTGGCTGGGGCCGGCCGTCGAGGCGAAGTTCTCGATGAAAGAATGCGGCCGGCCAATGGAATGACTTGGTGGCAAAGCTTGTGCCCCTCCGTCCGAAGCGAGGTTTGTTACCGCCGACCCGTGGCGATAACATCCGTGTGGCATGCCCGCTCTGACCGACTACGACATTCCCGCGCTCGCCGCGCAATTCCAGCATTGGGGCGCGAAGCCTTCGCACGCCCGGCGGCTCTTGCACACGTTCTACCTGGCCGGCGGGCGAATTGATCCACGCTGCCTGAAACTGGGCAAGGCGGTAATGGCGCGGCTCGGACACGACCTGCCGCTGCGCCAGTCGCGTATCGCCAAGCGGGTCGACTCAACGGATGGCACGACCAAATTGCTCATCGCGTTTGATGGCGGCGGTGCGGTGGAGTCGGTGCTGATGCCGGCACACGATGGCAAGCGAGCGGCCGGGTGCATCTCGTCGCAGATCGGCTGCGCCATGCGATGCGACTTCTGCGCGAGCACGCGCGGCGGGTTGGAGCGCGACCTCTCCTCCGGCGAGATCGTCGAGCAGTTCCTGCATCTGCGCGAATTGGCCGCATCTGGCGAGCGGCGGCTGGCGACCATCGTGTTCATGGGCATGGGCGAGCCAATGCGGAATCTCGACAATGTCATCGCGGCCATCCGCCGCATCGCCTCTCCCGAGATCGGCGAATTCGGCGGCCGGCAGATCACGGTCTCGACCGTGGGCATCGTGCCAGGGATCGACAAGCTCGCAGAGGCGGACCTCAACGTTCACCTGGCGATCTCGCTTCACGCGCCGGACGACCCGACGCGCCAGCGGCTCGTGCCGATGAACCGGCGCTATCCCGTGGCCGAGATCATCGCGGCCGGGCGGCGCTTCGAGCAGAAGACGGGGCGGATCGTCACAATTGAGTACTGCCTTCTGGATGGGATCAACGACTCGGATGAGCAGGCGGGACAGCTTGCGGATCTGCTGCGCGGATTTCGCGCCGATGTGAACCTGATACCCTACAACCCGATCGGGGCGGGATTGAGCGGGGCCGTTTATCAATCGCCGCCGCCTCACCGTGTACGCCGGTTCCTGGAGATCCTCTGCGGCAGCGGCGTGGTATCGCATGCGCGCCGGCCGCGGGGAACGGATGTGGGCGCGGCGTGCGGACAGCTCCGAGAGACTGTGCCGCCGGTGCCCTCACCGGCGGAAGGATCGGCCGCAGACCGCCAGTGAAGGCACTGGCGGCACTTTCAGAAATCCGAAATCTTGTAGAGGTGGACTTCGTATCCCTTGAACGAGTCCTGCCACTTGCCATCGGTGATGTCGATCGTGCGGTTCTCGCCGATGACCTGCGCCTTGCGCGCGCCTGGAGTGATGCGGCGGTGAATGTGGCCGTGGTCGGGCCGCTTCCCATTGAAACAGCGAAGACATAACCCGCGCCGCCGTGCTTCTTGGCAAGAATATCGACCGGCACACTCGCGTCGGAACTGCTGACGGTTATCACACCCTCGACGCTGTCGCTGTTGAGCACCGGCGCCAGAGCTGTTACCTCGCGATTGATCGACGCGACCGCTTCTTTCACATCGGGATAGGCCAGCAGGCCGGCCTCGACGAACTTCGGCTTGAACTCGTGCGCGAAATAGATCAGGCCGCGGGCGCCGTGGACGATGGCGATCCAGACCTCGGAGCGGATCTGCTGTGGCGTCGGGCGCACGTCGGGCTTGTCGATGTGCGTTGTCTCAATGCAGGCCCAGATCGGCTTGCGATCATCGGTCCATTTGCGCAGGCGCGTCACTCCGTGCCCGACGAACCAGAGATTGCCGGCCACTTCGGCCTTGTCATGCACGACGGGGTAAATGTCAAATGAGACGATGTCGCCGCCCTTGGCGTATTCGGGATAGTCCTCGGGGTGGCGGCTGCGCACGCCGCGGCCGATCCAGTTGTCCCACGCGACAGCCTGGCCGAGATTCAGCATTACCGGCCGGCTTGGGTCGGCCTGGCGAATACGCTGATAGTCCTGGACGATGGTCTGCGGCGTAATCGGCGGGCCCCAGCCCTTCTGGCCTTTGGGCAGCGGCTGGGCGTTGTCCGGCTCGTCGCCGTGCATCCACGCGGCAATGATGGGCCGGTGCTTGTTGGCCAGCCCAAATGCGTTGGGCTCGCAGATCACGGGCATGTGGCACCGCTCCAGCGCGGCAAGCTGCTGTTCGGTGGGGCCTTGCCAGAGCGCGACATAAAGGTTGACGCCGATCTCCTGATACCTGGCGCATTGGCCGGCGCTTGCAGCCACACCGCCAGCGGGAAGAAATCTCGCGAGCGCGGGAGACCGGTTTCGGTGAACAGAAGCTGCGAGGATGGTTGCGCGGCCGGCGACGTCGGCTGGGCACGGCTGTTCAGGCCGGGAAGCAGGATGATTGCCAGGAACATCACGATGGCGAGCCGCATGATTCCTCCGTTGGCTGTGCGGTGCCGCCAGTGCCCGCACTGGCGGAATTCGATAGCGAACCGCCAGCGAGGGCACTGGCGGCACGGGCAGCAGTATAGCAACCGCGACCGGCGAGTCGATGCATCGACGTGAGCCGCTGTTGCAACCGCGCCGCCCGCGCATACTGCACGCATGCTCAGACCAGTTGCACTACAGGTTTACGCGGTGCGGGACGCGGCGGGGAAAGACTTCTACGGCGTGCTGAAGCGCATCGCCGAGATGGGCTATGCCGGCGTGGAGATGGGCGGCATGGAAGGCAGGAACGTCGGCGAGGTGGCGACGTTCCTGAAGGACCACGGCCTCCGCAGCCCCAGTGGCTTCGCGCCGCTGCCGGCGCCGGACAATATTCACACGACAGCCGAGATCGCCGCGGCGCTGGGATACAAGCGCATCGTCTGCGGCTTTGGCCCCGATGACATGAAGACGGAAGACGGCGCCAAGCGATGCACTGAAAAGCTGGCCAAGGCGTGCGACGTCGCGCGATCGGTTGGCCTGACGCTGGCGATTCACAACCACTGGTGGGAGTTCGACCATCAGTTCGGCGGCCGGACGCCGTTCGAGATCATGATGAGCGGCGCCCCCCTGCTCACGTCCGAGCTGGATATCTACTGGTCCTCCAGGGGCGGCGCGGACACTCCGGCCGTCGTGAAAAAGTGGTCGAAGCGCATTCCGCTGCTGCACGTGAAGGATGGCGATCTCGGCCCCGAAAGCGTTCACACGGCCGTCGGCGATGGGAAGGTGCCGGTGCGCGCGGCGATCGAGGCGGCGGATGCGACGCTCGAATGGCTCATCGTCGAGCTGGATGCGTGCAAGACGGACATGTTCGATGCGGTGGCCAAGAGCCTTGGCTGGCTCAAGGGCGCGGGCCTGGGCATCGGCCGGCAGTGAGGCGTTATGGCGAAGTCGAGCAGTTGCCAGCTCTGCGGCCGCGAGATTCCGCCGCATTGCCATCACGTGGTGCGCATCGAGGTCTTTGCCGATCCGTCGATGCCGCCGGTCACATCGGAAGAGCTGGCGCAGTTCAATCTCGATGAGGAGATGAAGCGACTCCTGCGCAGATGGAGCACATGTCGGCCGGGGAGCTGCAAGACCAGGTACATCGGAGATTCGAGTATCGCATCTGCCGGGGATGCCAGATGAGGTTTCTGGCGAACCCGCTGGGGAGACCGCGGGGGACGACGGAGGGAGGGAGGAATTGATCACTTCGGGCGTTCTTTGCCGATCGCTCGTTCCAACTCGGCGGTATCCTCTTTCGACAGAATGCGGTGGCTTGCGTGGGGCTCGGAGCACCGCCGCAGGCGAACCGCGGCGCGGCTCTATTCCAGAGAGGATGGTGATTTCCACCGTCACGCCTGGCGGAAGATTGACCGGCTCATCGGGCACGATGACTTTGCCATCGAAATGGGCTCGAATCCTCATCAGTTCATCCTATCACGCCACCCTCACCAACCTGTAATTCTTCTTCCCGCTTCGCAGCACGATGGCCGCGTTGTCGATGAGGTGCGAAGCGCCGAGCGACGCGTTCACATCCGTCACCGCTTGGTTGTTCACGTACACCCCGCCCTGCTGGATCAGCCGGCGGGCGTCGCTCTTGCTCTTGGCCAACCCGGTTTCGACAGCGGCATCGACCACCGGGTAACCGGCCTCCACTCGCGCTTGCGCAACGACGGTTGTTGCCACGCCGCTTGCGGTGAGGGCATCAAGCTGAGCTATGCCAATGCCCACGGTGATCATGCCGAGATGCCGTAGCCGGACCGGCCTGCACGTTCCCGCTAGCATAGATCGCTCTGCTGGCCGCAATCGCCTGCTGCGTCACTTCGCACCCGTGAACAAGGGTCGTCATCACCTCGGCCAGCTTCCTCTGCGCCAGCCGCTTTTCCGGCGACTTGCCATGCTCGGCGACCAGCGCATCGATCTCGGGCAGCGGCAGAAACGTGAACAGCCGCAGGTATCGCGACACGTCGGCATCCTCGGTGCGCAGCCAGAACTGGTAGAAGTCGAAGGCGCTGGTCCGCTCGGCCGTGAGCCACACGGCGTTGCCTTCGCTCTTGCCGAACTTGGCGCCGCTCGACGTGGTGATCAGCGGCATGGTCAGGCCGAAAACATCGCGGCTTTCGCCTTCCAGCTTGCGGATGATGTCAATCCCGGCCGTGATGTTGCCCCACTGGTCGGAGCCGCCGAGCTGCAAGACGCAGCCGTGGTCCTTGTAGAGCCGGAAGAAGTCGTAGCCCTGGAGGAGCTGATAGCTGAACTCGGTGTAGCTCATGCCCTCTTCGCTGGTCTCCATGCGGGCGCGGACGGAGTCCTTGGCGAGCATCGAGCCGACGCGGAAGTGCTTGCCCACATCGCGCAGAAAGTCGATGGCCGACATCGCCCCGAACCAGTCGAGGTTGTTGACGATGATGGCGGGCGCCGTGGGATCGTTGAAGTCGAGGAACTTCTCCAGGATCTTGCGGATGCCCTGCACGTTGGCGGCGACGGTGTCCTTGGTCTGGAGCTGTCGCTCGCTGCTCTTGCCCGAGGGATCGCCGATGAGCCCTGTCGCGCCGCCGACGATGGCGATGGGGCGGATGCCGTTGCGCTGGGCGTACATCAGGCCAAGGATGGCGACGAAGTTGCCGACATGAAGCGAGTCGGCAGTGGGGTCGAATCCGGCATAGGCGGCGATGGGGCGCTGGGCGGCCAGCGCGGCAAGGCGCGCGTCGAGCTGCGGGTCGGAAGCCTGCGCCAGCAGGCCACGCGAGGATAGATCGGCTACGAGGGGCATGCGGGATTCCAGTCCGGGAAAGCGGGGCATTGTCGGGGGCAGGCCACGGCGCATCAATGCGGACACGCTGCTGTCCGTAATACGTCACTTGATGACCGCGTTCAGCGTCACCACGACCTTGCGATACACCGTAGTGCCGTCGGCGAAGTCATAGAACACCAGCGGCGATTTGAGCTTCATGGCCTTGGTGGTGGAGACGTAGAGCCGGATCGTCGTGGACTTGCCGGGGGCGAGCAGGATGTCATCCAGCGTCATCTGGCCCCAGACGCCGTCCAGCAGTTGCGCCTTGAAGTACGTGGGTATCGCCAGGTTCTTCAGGCGCATCGCCGTCTTGCCGGCGTTGTGGATGACCAGGTCGATCGGCCGGACCGCCGCGCCTTTCGCCAGCGTGCCGAAGCTCAGGCTCGCCGTCGTCGTGGTCGCCGTCGCGGTGTTGAGGCTCAGCGTCGACCGAGTGGAGAGCGCGTGGCCCATGTTCTTCGTGACGATCGCCAGGTCAGCGGCCGTCACCTTCTTCTTCATGTCGAGCTCGGCGTTGGCGTTGTAGCCACTCTGCCCGGGGGACTTGCCGAGGCTCGAATTGACCAGCGACTCATCCACCGCATCGACCATGCGGTTGCCGTTGAACATCGCCGGCCAGCCGGTGGAAGTTCACCGTCAGGGTCGTGTTGGCCGCGGCAGGAACCTGGAGCTGGTAATCGCCGTCGGGCAGCGTCACGCGGGTCAGATCGAGCACGACCGCGCCGGTGGCCGGGTCGTACGTCAGGACCGCGCGAGAGAGCGACACGACGGCGCTGTAATTACGCAGCAGCTTGAGGTCGCTCAGCGTCAGCGAGGCATCGACCGGCGAGATCTTGAAGGCGATCTTGTCGATGTGCGAACGCTGCTTCAGGCCGCCGTTGATCGAGACGCCCTTCAGCACCGGCGGATTGATGACCTGCAGGTCCAGCGAATCGGCGGCGATGCCGCCGTCCTTGTCGCTGGCGGTCACCACCACCGTAAACGACCCGGTGGCCGCATACGCATGGCTGAACGACGCGCCCAGACCGTTATTGGGCAAGGCCTGGACCGTATTGATCTTGCCGTCGCCCCAGTTGATGGTGTAGGAGAACCCCGCCTCGCGATCCGCGGGCGACGGATCATCCGTCAAAATGCTGATCGTGTAGGGCCTGTTGACCACGCCCAGGGCAGGGCCGGTCACATCGGTCGTTGGGGGCACGTTGGCGACATTGACGTCCACGCTTCCCTTGGCGACCGGCCCGGCAATGTCCTTGAGGCTCAGCTCGACCGTATACGCGTGCGGTCCGTCGAGATAGCTGTGGGTTCCCACGACATTGAAGACGCCGGGATTGCCCGGGTCGGCCGTGATCGTGCCCAGCGTGGTGGCGCCGTCGCCCCAGGCGATGCTGGCGGTGATCAGGTTGTTGGGGTCGTTGGGATCCGTTTCGGTCGGATCGGCATTGAAGTAGGAGGCCGTCAGCGTGCTGATGCCTTCCTGCGCGACGACCGACAGCGACAGCAGTGTCAACGGCGCATCGTCAACGAGGGCCTGGCTGTGGACGGTGCTGTCGGCGGCACCGGCCAGGTGCAACGTCACGCTCAGCGTATACGCGCCTTCCTGGGTGTACGTGTGGCTGCCGCCGATCGAGTATTCGCCGGTGGCGGGGTTGAGTATGAGAGTGCCCGCCGTTGGGGCCGTATTGTCGCCCCAGTCAATGTCCGCGGTCGCCGAACCCAGGGCGGTTGGGCCGCTGGCGATCGCCACGGCCATGTCCGTGAAGGGCTGGTACTCCGTCGCGATGATGCTGACGCCGTTGAAGACCAACGGCAGATCGGCAACGCCGCCACTGCTGGTCACGGCCGTGGCATTGCCGGCCGCGTCATAGATGGTTGTCGTGGCGATCTGGGTTCCGTCGCTGGTGTAGCGGTGATTGCCCATCACGTCGTACCCGCCGCCGGGGTTCGCGACGATCGTGCCCGCCGATGTCGTGCCATCCCCCCAGTCGATCGTGGCCGTCCCGAGCGGGTTCAGATCGGTGAAGTGCGCGACGGCCACGGTGGCGAACGTCCACACCGTCATGCTGAAGGGCAGGCCGCTGGCGGCCGGCGGCGTCTTGTCAACGACAATCAAGAGCCCCGGCGATGGGCGCTGGCGTCACCGGAGCCGTTGACCTGCACGGCCGTGACGCTGTACGTCCCGTCCGCGGGCGAGACAACGCTGACGGCATAATTGCCGACGGCGTCGGCCGGGCCCGAGCCAAGCAGGGCGCCGTTGGCGTAGATGCGCACGGTGATGTTGGGTTCGGCGCCCGAGCCGGTCATCAGCCACGCGGCGCTCCTGGTGAGATTGTCCGCGCTGGAGACGCCGGTGTCCGTGGAGAAATCGAGGTCGGGAATGCCCAGCGCCGGCGGCACAACGATGGCCGTGCTCGTGGCGCTGGCCGAATTGCCCGCGGCATCCGTGACGGTCGTGGTCACGGTGGGCCGGCCCGACACCGGATAGGTGTGGGTGCCGGTGACGTCGTAGCCGCCGCCGGGGTTGGCCGCGATCGTGCCGGGCGACGTCGAACCGTCACCCCAGTCGATGCTGGCGCTGCCCAGCGGGTGCAGGTCGGTGTAGTGGGCCACGGTGACGGTCGCGGACAAGGGTGCTGCGAAGTTGCTGTTGATGCCGGTCACCGCGGGGTTGGTCTTATCGCTGAGCACGAGCAGCGCCGGCGACGGCGCGCCCGCATCGCCAAAGCTGCTGAGCTGGACCGCGGTCACGTTGTAGGACCCATCCGTCGGGGAGTTGACGGTGACGGCATAGTTGCCCGAGGCGTCGGCCGCGCCGAGCCAAGCAACGCGCCATTGGCGTAGATCCGGACGGTGATGTTGGGCTCGGCGCCCGAGCCGGTCAGCAGCCACGTGGGGCTCTTGGTGAGATTGTCGGTGTTGGAGATGCCGCTGTCGGTGGAGGCGTCCAGGTCCGGCGCGGTCAGCACCCCCGGCACCACCTTCGCCGTGCTGGTGGCCGCGGCGGAGGAGTTGTTTGCCTCGTCCGTCACGATCACGGTTACCGTATACCGCCCCGACAGCAAATAGGTGTGCGTACCCCTGACGTCGTAGCCGCCGCCGGGGTTGGCCACGATCGTGCCGGGCGACGTTGAGCCGTCGCCCCAGTTGATGCTGGCGCTGCCCAGCGGGTGCAGGTCGGTGTAGTGGGCCACGGCAACCGTTGCCGCTTGCGTGGCGACGAAGTTGCTGTTCACGCCTGTCACGGCGGGATTGGTCCGGTCTTCGGTGATCACCAGTGCCGGTGCCGACGCCACACTGACATTGCCCGCCACGTCGGTCTGGACGGCGGTAATGTTGTGCGCGCCATCCGTCAGGGCGGGAACGGTAATCGCGTATGCGCCTTTGGAATCGGCCGTCCCCGGCGAGCCGAGCGCCGACCCGTCGCCGAAGATCTGAACGGACGCGCCCGCCTCGACCGTGCCCAGCAGCAGCCAGGTGGTGCTGTTGGTCAGGTTGTCGGTGCTCGAGACGCCGCTGTCGGTTGACGCGTCGAGGTCCGGCGGCGTCGGCGCCAGGGCAACCGTGTCAATCTGGACGGCCGTGGCGGCCGACGTCGCGCTGACATTGCCAGCCACGTCGGTCTGCCGTGCGGTGATGCTCCAGGTGCCGTCGGCCAGGGCGCTGGTCAGCGGTATCGTGTAGATGCCGGTGACCGCGTCGGCCACGCCGCTGGCGGCGGCGGTCCCGTTGACGAATATCTGGACCGTCGCGCCCGGCTCAACCGTGCCCGTAAACGCGGGCCGCTTCGCCACGGTGGCGGCGTTGAAATTGGTGATGTTGTCGCCCTTGATGCCGCTGTCGGTTGCGACGGTCAGCGTCGGGGCGGCCGGGGTGGCAACCACGGTGTCGATCACCAGATTCAGCGTCGCGGAGACGGCGCTGACATTCCCGGCCACGTCTGTCTGTATCGCGGTCACGGCGTGCTTGCCGTCGGTCAGCACGCCGAGAGTGAAGGTGTAATTGCCCGTGCCGCCAGCAAGGGTCGTGCCCGCGGCCTTGCCGTTGACAAGGATCTGCACGGAGGCGTTGGCCTCCACGGCGCCGTTGACAGTGGGCGTGTTGTCGTTGGTGATATTGTCACCCACGACGGCGCTGTCCGACGCGGGGTTGAGGATCAGCGTCGGCGGCAAGACCTGCGTGTCGAGGGTGTACACGACCGTGCCGATCGCTCCCTTCACGCCGGCGTTGTCCGTCGCGTACACGCCGATCACGTGCTTGCCATCGTTGGCGCCGCTGTTGGACCACACGCCCGCATTGACCTGCAGGCGGAAATTTCCGGCCGTGTCGGTCCAGTTCGTGGCGATATCGGTGGCATCGCCAAACGTGCCATCAAACCCGCCGATATAGACCGGGTTGTTCACATCCGTGTCATCGACGAGCGTCACGCGAACCTTTTGTCCATAGGCGGTCTGCTCGCTGAGGCCCGTGAAGTGGGGCTGCAGCACGTTGCTGATGTTGTCGTTGGGCACCTTGGCGTTGCGCCGGCTGTCGTCGGCCGGGTCGAGAATCAGCGAACCCGGCACGATCACCGGCGAGAGGCGGATGGCGAACGATCCGCGGCCATAGGTGGTGGCCAGCAGGGTATCGGGGTTGCCCACCGCATGGATGGCGCGGCCGGTTGTCGGATCGATGTTGCCCTGCGAGACGTCGAGATCGTTGACCATCAGGTCCGGCAGGAAGCCGCCGGGCGCAGTGCCCCGTTGACGCCAACGCTCGGGAACAGGGTCCAGGTGGCCCCGTTGTCCAGCGAACGCCACACGCCGCCGTAGCCGGCCACGTACAGCGCGGGATGCGTTGCCGCGGGATTGCCGGCATTGGGAATCACGTAGCGCCAGTCGGCGACAACGGTGCTGAGCTGGTGATGGTTGAGCTGCGCCGCGCCGGTCAGGGCAAAATCATTGAAGGCAAAGAAATCGAGCTGATTGAGGTTGCCGGTGATGTCGGTCCAGACGGGGTTGGCAGCGCGTGCGTTCACCATGTGATACACGTGGGGCAGCGTGCCGGCATTGCCGGCGGTCACGGCATACGCCTCGTGCGAACCGCGAGTTGGGTTGGTGATGATCGAAACCACCGGTGAGCCGTCCAGCCCCGCCGACAGGTTCGTCCACTGATTGCCGGCGGCGCCGCCGCCGGTGAAGGTCACGTAGATACCGCCTCCCTGCGTGCCGGCATAGATGAAGTCATTGGTGGCCCCGGTGGGGTCGGTGGGCTCCGGTGCGCCGTAGGTCAGCGCGCGAATCTGCGTGGAATCCAGCGATGCCGGATTGCCGATCTCCAGCCAATAAATGCCCTGCGTGACCGTGGCAAAGACGCGACCGGCCTGCGACCCGATCACGGCCTGATCGCCATTGATGGGGTTGACCGTAAAGGTGATGTCGCCCGACGGCCACTGGCCAACCCCGGCGTCCGGATCGTCGCCGGCCTGGAGCAGGCCGAATGTTCGCGACACATCGCTTCCGCCGGTCGGATCATAGCTGCCGGTCACTCGGAAGAAGCCCGTGTTGGTCCCGGTCCTCGCGCCCCATACGTATTGATAGAACGCGCCGGTGCCGGTCTGGTCAGTTGCCACGTCGCCGACTCGCGCAAAGCCAATGGCCACATCGCGATTAAGCTGCGTCAGGTTATTGAAGTCGCCGACAGTGGGCGTGAGGGCGCGCGGATCCTGGGACCAGGCGATTTCGCCACTGCTCAGCGTATTCGCGCTGGAGCGCATGGCGCCAAAATCGTCGCCCGAACCGTAGAACAGCGCCCCGGCCGCCTGAGCGGCAGCCGCGCTGGGCTGGGCAGCGCCCGAGATGAACTGGTTGATCTGCAAGTTGCCGCCGCGGAAACCGCTGGTCGGGACCGCGGTGCCAATGCCGGCATCGAAGACGCTGTTCTCATCGACCTGCGTATATATGCCCGTGCCAGCGCCGAGAATCAGCCTGGCGTTGCCGGTCATCTCATCGGTCGTGCTCACCAGGATGGCCGTGAAGTTGCCCGGCGATAGCAGGTTGAAGACGGACACCTTGGCTCGAGCGCCGGTGTTCACGAACTGGCCACCGTTGTTGGTCGACAGGTACAGCACCGAGTTGCTCAGGAATGGCGACGAGGGGTTGCGCAGCAGGTTCATGGTTGGCGTGTAACCGGGCGTCATGTAGAAGCTGCGCCTGTCGTGCCGGTGATCGCGCCGCCCACGCCGCGGTTCTGCCCGCCGTCATTGAGGTCATCGGCGTAGAAGAACGCGTAGGGATCGGTCATGCCCTCCGTGTTGACGCGAATGACGCGGTCACCTCCGTTGAACCATGTGCCCGCCAGATAGACGACATTGGGGTTGGTTGGGTTGACCGCGAAGCCGGCGCAGTCATTGCCGTTCGCATCGCTGAACACGTCGTCATCGGCGACCGTCTGATCGTTGGTGTCCAGCGGGATGTGGATGCGCGTCCAGTGCTGCCCGAAATCCTTGGTCATGAACAGGCCGTATAGCATGCCTGTGCCGACGCCGCCCGGCGTCACGACGAGCGCATAGAGCCATCCGGCATACTGGGTGTCGCGGAAATCGTGGATCGACGGATTCACCAGCGCCGGTTTGGCCAGCAGAATCCGCCCTTGATTCCCGGCGGGCGTGTTGGCCGGGGCGGCCACCGGGATGGGCGGGGTGCCGACGACGGAAAGGTCCCGGAAGATCGGATCGTTGAGCAGGTTGCCCGTGATCTGGTTCCACACGCTGCCCTTGTTGGGGCTGATGTAGACGCCCTGGCCGCGCAGGGCGCTGTAGAGCGTCTGGATATTGCCCGTCGGGTTGCTCACGGCGTCGATGGGCCCGCTGGAAAGGTCCAGCGTCACATCGGTGGCCTGACCGATCTGCATTTGCTGCCACGTGCGACCGGTGTCCACGCTGCGCCAGATGCCGCCCCTGGCAATTGAGGTCGAATCAGACAGCGCGGCGTAAACAATCACGTCGCCCGTCGGCGTCGGATGCGGATCGACCACGATCTTGTAGGCGGTCGTACCCACCAGCTCGTGCTGCCGCACCGACTCTGGCAGCGGGCTGCCGAAGGCATCGAAGTTGGACATCGAATCCAGCAGCGTCCAGGTTCGCCCGCCATCCATGCTGCGCAGGAAACCCACGCCCGGCGTGCCTTGCGGCCCCTCGCCGGTGGCGGCGAAGATGATCGATTGATTGGGATCGTTGTTCCTCGGGAAGATGGCGATGCTGCCGATGTTGATGGCCAGATCGGGCCCGAAATCGCTCAGGGCGACGTACGTGGGCCCCATCGGGTCCTTGGTCAGGAAGTTGGTGGTCTTCCAAACGCCGCCGCTGGCGCCGCCGACGAAGACGGTATTGCCCGAAGGATCGGAAGGATCGACGGCGATCGCGCTGATGCGGCCCGTGAACGGATCATTGGCGTTGCTGTTGGGATTGTCGTTGACCGCGGCCGCGCCCACCGGCGTCCAGGCGCTGTGCGCCAGGGCGTTGCTCGGATCCTGCGTGAAGATGCGGAACGGCGCGCTGAATCCATCCGCAACGGGCTCCGCGAGCCCCGTGGTTGCGACGGCCTTGTCGAAGGAAAGCGACCAGTTGTTGAGCGTGCCAAGGCGGTTCGCGGTGCTCGTGGTGATCACGAGTTTCCACCACCCCTGGGCATTGGTCCCGCCGAAGTTGGTATCGAGCGGCTGTTCGGGGTTATATCTGCCCGTGAACGGCGCAGCGCCGTTCTGGATCAAGGTCTTGGCGTCATCCGCGAGAATCGTGCCGCTGAAGTTCACGCGCGAGCCGGCCGCCCCGACGTTCGTGAACAGCGGCACGGTCTTGCCGCTCGGCGAGACCAGCGCCACCTGCAAGTCGGGGTCGTTGGGATACGTGATGTCGAGCTGCACCGTCATATGGGTGACGATCAGCGCATCGGGCACTTGCAGCAGCGAGGTGGTGGTCGTGGCCGGCGCAGCGCTGCCGATGGTCTGCGGCACATTGCTGGAGTTGTAGATCTTCGTGAGCACGGTCCAGCGCAGGACGTCGAAATCGCCCAGGGCCGGCAGCGCCGTCAGGCCCAGCGAGCCGTTCAGATTGGCGCTGGCGATGGCGTGGATGCCGATCCCGGTGGTATTGTCGATGCCGTTGATCGTGGCAATCAGAACGCCGCCACGGTTCCTCGCGCTATAGATGCCGATGGTGCCGGCAGCCGCGCCGTTGTAATAGGCGTAGAGCGTGTCGTAACTCGTCGAGTTCTGCGTGAACGTCCACGTGACGCCCGCGGCGCCGCTGTCGGCAAACGTGCTGGTGCTCGGCACGGTGCCGCGGAAGGCATCGATGCCGACATTGAGATTCGTGTCAACGCCGTCGCCCGCGGCCGACGTCATGAGCACGCCCGTGTACGGATTGACGGGGGAGAACGTCAGATTGTAGGACGAGCTGAGCGTCTGGCTCGGGAACGTGATCTGGAAACGGCGCAGATGCGCCGGATCCGCATTCCGCGGGCTGACGGTGACACTGAAGTTGGACGGGTCGGGCTTGGCTTCCAGCGCCCAGCCGTTGAGGGTGACCGGCGTCGAACTTGCGGCCAGAGTGACCTCGAGCTGCCATATCCCGTACACGTTGGACACGGCCGGGGCCTGTGTCAGGAAGTTGTTGAGCGTGCCGCCGGTGGGCTGATAGCCGCCGGGCGCGAATACGGCCCAACGTCGTTGGCGAAGGCGACAGTGGACGTGTCGGCCAGCAGCGTGCTGCGAAAGTTGGCGCCGGTGGCGCTGCCCATGCCCAGCAAGCTCAGTCGCTTGCCATTGGGCGCGACCAGCACCACGCCGACCTTGGAGTCGTCCGCGCAGGTCATGTCCAGCACGAGGCGCAGAGCGTCCTGGTTGGCCGCGGCGTTCAGGATCGTATAGGCGTCAAAGACGTTGAGCTGGAACGTAGACGTGCTGCCGCCAACCATCAGGGCCGGATCGCTCGGCGAGTTGTACCGCCGCCAATCGTTCACGCCCGCGGCGCCGTTGGGGCCGATCATCGAGACCAGGTTGTCCACGGTGAACGTGCTGGCGTTCATGTCGCGGTCGAACGTGACGTTGACCGCGCTGACACTGTTATTGAGCCGCACGTCCTCCTCGTTATTGACGTACCAGCCCCGCAGCGTTCCCGCCGGCGTTGGCGGGACCGCGGTGCCAACGTCCTGAATGGTGAGCGTCCACGTGCCGTTGAGCGGCTCGCCGTTGAAATTGGCCAGGGAATTGCCCTGCTCCAGCTCGTCGGGCTTGTAGGAACCGTTGTAAGGACCGTTTCCGAGCCGGACGGGCGTGGTGGCCGCATCATCAAAAACCGTGAAGTTGAAGTTCGCCGAGCCAACGCCGACCTGATCGGCCAGCGTCACGATCTCCGTCTGCGCCTTGCCATTGCTGTCGGTGTAGTTGTGCGTCACCCTGATGATCAGGTCGGAATCGACGTTATAGAGCAACGACAGGCCCACCTGCAGATTGCTCACGACGGCATCCGGCATCCCGTCCGTGACGGTGATGATGTTGGTCGTTGTATTGCCGACCGTCACCGGGAGGTTGAGGTTGGCGACCGGCTGATCGGCCACCGGCGTACCTACGACAGGGTCGTTCAGCGTGTCGATCCACGGCAACCCCGCCGGCGAGGTGTACGGCAGATGCACCAGTTTGGGACCAGTGATGCTGAGCGGCAGCGTGTTGTCGTCATAGGGCGGCGCGAAGGCCTTGGTGGCCGGGTTCCACGTCGCTCCTGTCGGTGTGGGAACGGCATAGATGTCGCCGCCCGGCCCGTTGCCGGGCTTCTGGCCGGCGATGCTGTCCATGTCCTGGTCCATGGGGTTGCCCTTGATCGGAGCGGCAACCGTTCCCGTGGTATTTTCCGCAGTCTGGATTTCCAGCGACCATGAAAGCAGAACGCCGACGCCGGAGGCGTCCTGGATCCGCAGGGTCCACACACCATTGGGATTGATGTTATACAGCAGATTCCGCAGCGAGGCGGCGGGACGATACTCGCCGCTCGCCGGCGGCGTCGCGAAAGCAATCCCCCGAGCGCCGTCATCGGAGAAAACGGTATTCAGGAGATTGCGCCGGTTGTAGCCATCCGTGATCGCGGCCACAAGCGGGATCTGTATGTTGCCCGGCGCGATGAGCGTCAGGCTCAGCCGGTTGGGGTCGGGATGGCTGATGGAGACATTCACCAGGATATCGCTGAGCGTCTGTGCCGCCGGATTCGGCCCTGTCGGGATGCCGCTGACCGTGATGGTGCTGGTCGTGGGCGTCGGCGTGGGAATGATCGGTTTGGAACTGCCCGTGTAGATCTGCGTCGAGCCGTTCAGCATGCGCGGGCCGACGGTGCGGATGCGATCCGTGATATTCGGCCCGCCCTGGACATCCGTTCCGATCCAATAGGAATACGTGCCAACGGCCGTGGCGGGCGTATCCAGCCACACGCGGAACCACGTCGCGCCTTGGACGTTGCTTGGCCCCCAGGTCTGGAGGTTCAGCGGCAAAATCGTCTGGACGCCCAGTTGGGTGCCGGCGCTGCCGCCGTCCGCGCCAGGCGTACGATACACCAGAATGTACGTTCGCGGCCGCCGCCGGCGTCGCCGGGTTGTAGCCGATCAGCATCGCGGGATCGATCGGCCGGTCAAACTGGATGTCGAAGGGCGCAGAACCGGCCCGCTCGCCGTCAGCGGATTGAGCTGGTTGTTCCAATCGCCCACCGAGCCCATCGTGCTGTCGATCACTCTCGGACCGGCCGCGATGTAGGCGGTTGTCGCCGTGACGCCGAGCACGTTCTCGTTGGGGTCGGAGGAGAAGACGGAGTGAACGACGCCGCCCCAGACACACAGACCCTGATGCTCGCCGAATCCCAGCGCATTGGCTCCGCCGCCGTTGACGGAAATATTCGACGGGATCGGCCCAAGGTCGAACGTTGTCCTGGGTGATCTGATCGGTCACGTCGTTGGGCAGGTTCAGGTAGGTCTGCGGGCCAAAGTCGGCGCCACCGTCGATGCTCGTGGCGATGTACGTGGCCACACGGGCATTGGCGGGATCGTGGCGCGCGTCGTACCACGTCATCACGAGCGTACCGGTGGTGTTGTCGACGGCAACTTCAGGCTGGAACTGCGAGCGCGTTCGCCGGGTTGCCCGAGTAATGGTCCACAGTGCCATCGTCATCGTTGACCTTCTCACTCACGACGATCCAGGAATTCGCAGCGCCACCGCGATCGCTATAGGCCAGCGCGATATCCATGTTCGGCGTGGTGTACGCCACGTAGAGCCGCCCCTGGTACGGACTGAAGTCGCCCAGCGTGTTGTCGGAAGCGATGGTGATGCCCGGGCCGACGCCGGCATTGGGCGAGACCGCCGGCAATGTCGGATAGGGCGAGCTGGAGGCGCCGGCGATGGTTTCCCCGTTAGCCTGACCGATCGTCAAGTCGCCGCCCGTAACGCAGTTGGACGTGAAGTTCAGGGACCAGTTCAGCAGATTCTCTGCCGGCGGGACCGAGGTGTTGGCAACATCGACGAAGGTGTAGTCCGTCGAGGTCGCCGCCACGGTGGCAGGGGTCAGCGGCCCATCAATGCGCTGTGCGGTGATAACGCCGGGAACGGGGCTCGCCAGCGGCGGCGCATTATTGATCGTGTACGTGAAGGTGTCGGCGCCCGTGACGGCGATCGTGAAGACGCCATTGACCTGGGCCTCGGTCGCCCCGGCGATCTGGATCTGGTCCCCGCTCGAATAGCCGTGACCGGTTAGGTTGACCGTCGCCATGTAAGTAGCGGTGCAGGAGATGTTGCCGGACCCGATGTTCTGTACGTTGTTGGCGGAGTCGGTGACGGTAATCGGGCCGGTGGCGGGGCTGACGAAGATCGTGAAGCTGGGAACGACGTATTGGAAGTCATTGGGGCCAAGCACGTTCACGATCGTGACCGCTCCGTTGTAGGGCCCCTGATTCGCGCCGGCGATCGTGACCGTGTCGCCGACGTTGAAGCCATGGTTGACCAGGTGAACGGTCGCCAGGAAGTTGCTGGGCGCTGAAAGAGTGACCGAGTTGACGGCCTTGACGTTGTCGTCGTTGGTTCGCTGCGCCACGCCAACAACGGTCGCGGTACCCGTGAACGGCGGGGGCGGCGCCACCACGATCGGCCAGTTCACCACGGCTGGACCGTTGGGCACAAAGCCGGGGAAGTTGGGCAAGGGATAGGTGAAGTTATTCTGGTCAACGACCGTGATCGCGAACGTGCCGTTGTACTGGGCCGGAGTGGCGCCGGTGATCGTAACAGTGTCACCCGTGTGATAGCCATGATTGGGCATGTTCACGTTCACCACGAACGGCGCCGTCGGATCCGGCGTGACGCCGAACTGGTGCGTGTGATCGGAAACCATGTCCGTGATCTCGAGCTTCCAATCGCCGGTGACATCGATCTTCCCGGCGACGCGCAATGAGTTCAGCAGCCCGGCCAGCGTGCCGGTTTCGGGCTGGAAGTGTGCGACGTAAGGGGCAACGGCAAACGGATCGTCGATATTACGATGCGCCTGGTCGTCGAAGACAGTGCCCAGGTTGAAGGCCCCGATAACGCCCACGTCCTGCCCCGCGACGCCGAGCGGCCCGTTGGCGCCGGGCGCACTGCCGCGAAGACGTCCAGCCGGTTCTCGACCAGGTTGATCATCTGCCCATTGGGCGCCACAAGCTGGACGAGCAACTGCGACGTGCTCTGCAGGTCGTGGATGTTCAGCGTCACATCCAGATCCGTGACATTGAAGTTCGGATCGGCGATCAGGACACCCGGAATGGTGTAGATGTCCGGTCCCTGCGGCCGGCTCGGGTTGGGGCCGGCCTGGCCCGGCTTCAGCGGCAAGGGCGGGCTGGCATCGGTAATCCCGCCGCCGGCGCCGGTGAAGACCGCGCCACTGCCGCCTGTCTGCATGCGATCGAATTCGACCGCGCTGTTGGTGTAGTTGCTGAACACGAGATTGAGCTGACCGCCCTGCACGCGGCCGTCGGCGCTGCCCTGGCTCACCACCATGCGGGGCGCGGCATAGTCCCACTGTGTCTGCGTGTCGGCATCGTCATTGAATGGAACCGACGTCGAGAACGTAACGCCGCCGTCGGAAGAGGCCATCACCCGAACGTCGCTGCTGCTCGTGGTCCCGCCCCCGCCCCAGGGTAACCGGATCGACGTGCAGAATGCTGAACGCCACGTACACGATGCCCTGTCCACCGGCGCCAATCAATCCATCCGTCTGGACCGCGGCTTTCACGTCGGGATCAGTGAACTGAGCGAGGTTGCCGTCGGCCGCCACATAGGGCATGTATGCCGGGTCCTGCCCGACCCAGGTATAGAGGCTCTGGCTGACGCCTCCGCCCGCCGCCGGAAAACTATCGATCATGATCGCGCCGGCATCGTTGGCGGCCGAGTGCTCGCGGAAGCTGACATAGTAGTTTCCCAGGCCGTCGAAGGCCACCGACGTCTCCGTCAGCATCGCGTCGCCGCCGTTAGGCATCGCCATAAAAGGCACCGTCACGGGCGCGCTCCACGTGTCGCCGTTGTCATTGGAGACACTGCGGACGATCTGGTTGGCATGCGCCAATGTCGTGACCGTAGCCGCGACGGCGACGAGGTGCCTCGGATTCGTCGGATCCTGCGCAATCGAGGGCGTGGTCAACGGGCCGACGATCCAGTTTGCGGTGGCGGCGTCCAGGATGTCCAGCCGGCTGGCCGCATCCGCGGCCGGGAGCACCGTGGCTGCGAGCATCAGGCGCGGCTCGATCGCCTCCGCCAGAACGCGCTGGCGCCACACGTCCACACCGGGCTTGCGGTGCTTCTTTTTCGTATGCCGCCCTGTGCGATCACTGCCGACCAGGCTGCGAATCAAGCCCACAAGCTCGCGCCACGAAGCCGCCATACTTCTCTCCTTTTCCCTTGCGGGAACTCTGGTTTTTAAGCCAAGAACCTGAGGAAGGTGCCCTTGCCCGAACCGCCGCGACGGGTGTGCCGGCCAAGCAGATCGCGTCTGCGCACTTCATGTGCGGTCCCTCGGCCTCACGCCACTTCACACACCCTGTCGCCTTGCTCAGAACAGGCCAGTCCCGAACCGAGCAGGCACCCGGCCACATCTATAGACAACGCTGAAGGGAAATCCTATCGTTGAGTTCGCTCGATTGCAAACAAATGCAGCGTGCCCCCAACCACCTATGTGCCAGCGATACCAGCATTTGCGGATGTGATGCGCACCACAGGCAAAGGCGTGCCCACCCAAGAGCGTCAGACAGTCACCGCAAACGTCCCCAGCTTCCCGCCCGCAACGAACAGCCCGGCCAGATCGGAAACCTGGCTGGATCGCAACGTGATGCTGTAGGTCCCATCGTCGGTCTTGTCCCACGCGCCGCCCGGCGGAACGATGGTGTACGTGGCGACGATGGTGGCGCCGCCGCCGCCAACGCTGATGTGCGTCAGCGCCGCGTTCTGCTTGAAGCCGTGCGGGCCGGTCACAACGATGTTCTTGCTGCTGATGGAAGCTGAGTTCATCGCCAGGTTGTCCGAATAGGTGACGGTAAACGTG
Source organism: uncultured Phycisphaerales bacterium (assembly GCA_963836515.1). GTDB lineage: Bacteria > Planctomycetota > Phycisphaerae > Tepidisphaerales > Tepidisphaeraceae > CAWIJX01. Next base: position 62,021 of record CAWIJX010000003.1, on the reverse strand, counting down.
TACAACTTGCCCCCGGCCTTGGCGACGCCTGGGGCGGTTCTGACCTTGGCGGTTGGCGGCGTGTTGTCGGGGATGAAGTCGCGCTTCACGTTCAGCGAGCCGATGACCACGTTGCCGAACGTGATCGTACGAGCGAAGCCCTTGCCCGAAGCCGTCACGGTGTACGTGCCGGGGTCCAGCGCCAGCGTATAGCCGCCGCTGGAGAAGGTCTTGGTGGAGAAGACGGCGCTATCCGAGATTCGCTTGGCCTTGATCGTGACGCCGCCCAGCCCCTCGCCAGGCGTGTAAAAGTGGTCGTGGACGACCGCGTCGGTATAGGCCACGCCCGTGAGGAACTCGCTGGGCAGATTATACGCGAAATCCTCGGTCGCCATCACCGCGTTGAACGTCTGGCCGCTGCTGGTGAACGGGCCGGAAAGCACGCCCGTGCCGACTTCCTTGAAACTCGGGTTGAGAAGATTGGTGCGGTGGCCGCGGCCGGCGACGCCGCTGTCGACGAAGAGATCCTGGTGAAGCTGGGCCGTCGTCGTGTCCATATTGAGCACGGTCGTAGACGCCCTGTAAGCGATGTTCTCGCCGCTGCCAAAGCTCTGGCCGGAGAATGCATAGCCCGAAGCGGCCATGCGGTCCTGCGGCGTGCTGCCGTTGGAGCCGTTGTGGGCGAAGAAGTTGTTGGTGAGCATATCGCTGGTGTGGCCGCGCGCGGCGTTGACGAGGAACGTGTTGAACGCCAGCGGCTGTTTGGCGGCCGTCGAGATCGTCCCGGCCGGCAAGCCCTCGTTGAGCGCGATGCCAAACCGCGTGGCTTCGGCCGTGGGATTGGCCCGGGCGCGGTTGATCAACTCCAGCAAGAGCTGCTCATCGTTGGTGGGCAAGGAGGCACTGAGAAGCCGGCGGGTCTCGAAGGGTTCGAGCGTGGGGATCGTCATGGGGATGCTCCAGAGAACACCATACGATATGGCGGCAACTGGCGGGACGGCAAATCCTCGTGGCTTGCGTTCCCGCCGGCGTTGACCCGCGGCGGGACCGCATCGAGTCAGATGACCCTCCCCGTCAACAGGAAGCCGAACGGGTTCTTGTCCGCGTCGTTGGTGGTGAAGCTGATCCGCCCGCTGTACGTGCCGGCGTGAGTCGTAAGAAGCTCCACGGTAAACGTGTCCGTCTTCCCCGGCGCCAGCGACGAGGCCAGGGCGTCGATCAGCTTGTAGCCCTTGGGCAGGTGGACAGGCCCAAGCGTCAGCGGCGCCGTCCCCGCGTTCTTCACCGTGAAGACCCAGACCGGCGGCTTGGCGCCAACCCGCAGCGCGCCGAAGTTGATGGGGGCCGTTTGCCCATTGGCGATATTCACCTTCTTGCTTCCCGCCAGCACGGCGATGGCCGGGGCCAGCACCGTGATCCGACTGCCCACGATCACGTTGTTGGCGTCATTCGACTCGAAGACCGACGACGTGCTGTTGAGCCTGGCCAGCAGGTAATAGGTTCCCTGTGCGGCGGCCGGGACTTTCAATGTGGCCTTCCCGCTGTGAGTCCCGATGCTCTTGCCGGCGGCGGGGTGGATCGCTTCGCTCCCCAGCGCCAGGTCATCGTTGCTCCACGCCTTGTCGCGCGAAAGACGGTATTGGATCGTGAAGTCGTTCTGGACATTGGACCCCGACACGGCATAGGTGCGGGTGATGGCAAAGGCCTTGCCCGCCACGATGTCGCTGGGGGCGCCGCTGAGATGGCCGGCCGCCAGATCCGGCGTGACGGCCTTGATCATGAGATTGGCAACCTGAATCTGGGAATCGGGCTGCCCGGTCGTCGCCAGGCGCACCTCGATATTGGCCGGCTTGCCGGCAAATCGCTTGATGTCGATCGGCCCGGTGCTGCGGAAATCGGTGCCGACAAAGTCCGTGCCCAGGAAGTCAAAGACCTGCTGCCCGGCCACCGAGATCACCAGGCGGTCGCCGTCCCCAAGCTGCGTAAAGCGGTAGTCCAGAGAGAGAAACGCCGCCGTGGCCGGCAGGTTGAACGTCTGGTCGAAGGCGGCATCGCTCGGGGCATTGACCGTCGGCGCCAGCGCCGCATCCGCGGCCGCGCTCAGAACGCGGGCTGCGGCGCCAGCAGCAGGTGTCTCGGTCCCCACCATGCAGTTTGTGTTGTTCGGGCCCACGCCCGGGGCGAAGTTCAAGATATCACGCAGGGCGTCGGCATTGCTTAAGGTGTTGCCAGCCAGGGGCGGGTCTCCGACCAGGTGCAGGACGCCGATCATGTGATCATCCGGCCAAATATTGCCCGCCTTGTCAGGCACCGGCGAGCCGAGCAACTGGTAGTCACCTGGCAAGACGTCGCTGGGCACTATCAGCCTGTAGGCGGCAGCGAAACTACCAGAAGCGTCAGGTGTGCTAGTCCCAGCGACGGGCATGGCAAAGAGGTTGCCGCTGACGGGGCCCATGAATGCCTGAAAGACGTCCGGGATCGGCGAGAGTTCCAGGTCGTATAGGGCTGCGCCGTCGGCAAACCCCGACAAGGGGTCCGTCACCGTCAGACCGATCTCAGCGTGGTCGACGGCCTTCACGTTGGGCGTGGTGATGGTGACTGATGGGGGGGTGAAGTCAACGGTGATGACGCCCGGATACGGCAGGGCCGCCACGGGCAGGCCGGCCCAATTGCGTACGGGCGATGATCCCAACCGAAGATCGTAGATGCCCTCGTTGCTCTTGTCCCACTGCAAGGCGGGGCCGGGCGGGCTCACGTTATACATGGCCCGCTGATATGTGTCGGTGCCGTTGGGCTGCGATCCGCCGTAGGTCGCGGAAATGACCCCACTGCCGCCGCGCTGGCGATAGATCAAGTTGGACGCGCCCAGCGAGCTGAGGTCCAGGCCCACGTTGTCGCGATAGTCCACCTCGAACGTCAGTCCGGCAGCAGGATTGGCCGCGCCGACCACCAGGGACGAAATCATGGCGGATTCGATCGTCGGCGGCGTGGAGTTGAACAGACCGATGACCAGGCTGCCGATCTTGTTGTCGGCCAGGGTCTGGTTGGCCGTATCGAGCACAGGCCCGCCCTGGACGGTCACCAACAGCGTGTCGTTGAGATCGGCCTGCGTCCATGTTGGCGACAACATGAGGTATTGGAAATACACGCGGCACGGGTTCGTTTGATCAATCACGCGGGCGGACGTCGCTTGAAGAACCAGGTCCCCGCTGTTGTCGCGCAGGTCCAGATAGCTGCTTCCCAGCGAGGCCACGTTCACGCCGCGGTCGTCCGTGTACACGACATTGACAAAATAAGCCGCTGGCAACGCGGGGTCGGGCTTGGGGACGTCGGGCTTGGCGATGTCGATGCTCGTGGTCCCGAGGGCCCCCTGCGGCGGCTGGTCGCGGATCACTCCGGCGTCAAGGGAGGTGTCGGCCTGGCCATCGGCAAGGGCGAAAGGAGCCGACTGGCCGGTGGCAGGGTCCACGTGGCTGTCCGTTCCCGCGCCCGTCTTCGTGAAATAGTACAGCGGCGGGGCAGCAACCTGGATGTAGTAATCCCCCGCCGCCAGCCCGCTGAAAGAGTACGTGCCGTCGGTGTCCGTGGTGACAGTGCTACCCACCTGCTGGTTGTCGCTAAACAGACTGACCTGCGCTCCGGCGACGCCGGTTTCGGTGGCGCCTTCGATGCCGTTCTTGTCGGCGTCGTTCCAGACCCGACCGCTCACTGAGGCGGTGCCGGCGACGGGATGATTGAGGTCGATGACAAACACGCCTCCGTCGTCGTACTGGTCCGCGCCGATCCACTCCACCGCGCAGGCCAGCAGCCCCTGGGCATTGAGGTAGGTACACCGGCCGTCCTCTCCGCCGCTCATCCCGGACAGCCCGGAACTGGCGTACCCGGCGTTCGTGTTGACGTAGCTGATCTTCACGGTATGTCCGGGTGCGACACTGACATACTGGCCTGAGGCGACGACTCTCTGCAGATGGCCGGGCGTGCCCGCCCACAGGCCGGTGAAATACCCGCCGGACGGAGTTGCGGCGTCGGCCCAGAATGCCACCGTGCCCTGGGCATTGAGCGCGGTCCACCCTCCGATGTTCAGGAACGTGGCGTCAGGGATGCCGGGCGCCGGGTCGCCCTTCTTGGCGAGCAACTGGATCGCGCCGGGCTGCCCCACCCAGATGGCGTAGCTCCCGTTCAGGATGGCCCGAAACGCAATGTCGCCGCCTCCGCCCAGGACCGCATAATAGACGTTGCTGGACTGGGAGGTGCCGGGAAGATTGCCGTCGAAGTCGGGGACGGGCTGCGGCGAAGCGGGATTTTGAGCAATCACCCACTTGGAATGCGAGCTGTCGATGGCCATGCGGACGAGCACCTGGCCGGCGTCGTTGATGCCCGTGGCGAAGTCCTGGCTTCCCCTGGACCAGTTGCTGGCGTCATAGCGGAGGACCTCCGGGCCCCATCCGTTCGGACCCACGAGGCGCATGGCGCTGTAGGTGTCGGCGGAGTTCTTGCCTGGAACGCTGATGTAGACCGCGGTGTAGCCGTTGGCATTCACTCCGCCCATGGGGGCGCTGATGCTGTAACTGCCGAGATCATACAGGTCGGGGTTGTTCTCGACCTCCGGCGGCAGCTTATCCGGGCCGACGGCCTCCGTATTGTTGAAGTAGATCGCAGCGCCGCCGGTTACGACCACTTGATGCGCCACCTGCCCCGCCGGACTGACGGCGGCATCATAGCCCGGGCCGATGTAGTTGAGGCCGTTCATGCCGGCCCAGAGACCCGAGGTCCCCGCGACGGCCGCACTACAACTCAGGGCGCCCGACCCCCGGACCCAGATAGCGGGCGGGTCGGCGAAATTAGCAGTCGTCCCTGGCATTGGATCGCCGCCCTTGTACACAACGTTTAGCGATCCCGGCTGCCCAAGGAATGCCACGTGGGTGTTGCTTGGCAGGCCGCCGCCGCTGCCGTAGGCTTCGAACGACACAAGGGAGCCATCGCCGATGCCGAATACGCCCATGGTCATGCGGTTTTGGAAGGTCGCGCCAGGCATGCCGGGGATGGGATCGCCTGTGACAGCCACCGGCGTCATCGCGAAACCGCTCAGCAGCGTGCGCGGCTCCAGGAGCTCGATGGCTCGCGGCGCGATCGTTCGCCGGCCATGCCGCTGGCCGCTTCGCCTGCCCCACTTGCGCAGCTCAACCAGCCATCTCATTCTGTGTCTCCTCTCGCACGCGCGGCTCAATCACTCCAGCGTCGGCCGCGCGATCTCGCCCCGCAACTGCTCCTCGCCGCCCTCCTTCTCGAAGACGCCGTAGAACATCGAGCAGCAGTCCAGCCACAGCGTGATGCGATGCATGTCTTCCTGCGAGAGCTTCACGTCGTAGTGGCCCTTCTCCAGGATCTCGTAAAGCTTGGAGGCCTTCGCGCCGAACTTGCCCGGGATACGTGCGGTAGGTTCCCGCCGTAGTCGTGGAAGGCGTACTTCTGCACGAGGCTGTTGTACGAGGCGTACCACTTGCGCTCGATCGGCTGCGCGGCCGAGATTGATGGCCCTGGGGTTGGACTTGTTCTGCGCGTGGCACTGGACGCAGTTACGGTCGAGCACCGGCTGCACCAGCCGCGGATAGCTGAAGGGTTGGAGCCGTCGACGTCGGGCGTTGGCCGGGAAGGCTGCCGCTGCAGGGCCAGCGGCGTGGTCTTGGTGACACTCGGCGTGCGGTACTTCGGCTCGTGGCAGCCCGGCACACGAGCCGCTCGCCTTCGTGCAGATACGTGGCCGAGCGCATGGACTGGACCGCCAGGCCGCGCTCGTCGAGGGCCTGGAAGAACAGCTCGCGGTTGGCCGGCACGATGAAGTGCGCGCTGCCGTCCTCCTCCACCGGCACGGTGCCCAGCACGTAGCGGCACGGAACGACGCTAGTCGCCGGCGAGGTTCACGCGCAGCCCGGTCTCGTGCGGCGGGCCGCCCGAGGGCACGCTCATGGGCAGCACCTGGAACACCCGCAGGGCCTTGATCTTCGTGCCGGCCGGCCAGGCGTGAATGCTGTCGTAGACGTTGACGACCGCGATTGTGGCTTCGCCGGGCTTCTGCCCCGTCACGAACTGCTCGGGCTGCTGTGTTCCCGGTGCGTTGCGGGCCGGCGTGACAATCGCCGGCGCCGCGGCCGGCACGGGACGCGGACGCAGCGGCATGGGGCTCAGGCAGGCGATTCGCTCGTCGCGATAGATCAGCTCCTTGTTGCCGAAGGCATCGACCAGATAGATGCCGTAATTCCCCGGCACGTACTTGCTGCCCTGCGTGCCGGCCCCCGGCTGCATGCTCGAGTCGTAGACGCACAGGTAGTAGTCCTCGCTGAGCGGCCAGGCCGTGCCGTAGACCTGCGCGCCGCCCTGGCTCTCGGGGAATCCCACCTCGGGCGTGATCCGCTTCACCGGCCCCATCGCGTCGTCGTCCGCCACGCGCGGATCGATCAGCACCAGCGAGCCGTAGGCCTGCCCGTGGTGCGGGGCGGCCGTGGCGACGAACTTGGGCGAGCCGGGAATGGCCCGGACGTCCAGCTCCATGTCGGGCCGCAGTTGCGCGGGGCGAAATTGCCGTGCACCGCCCGCGAGTCGCGGCCGTCCAGCGTGGTGATCCACGGATGATGCGCCGTGCAGCCGTAGCGATCCACGTAGTCCCACCGCGTGTAGATGATCCGGCCGTCGTGGGTGACGCTGGGCTGCCACTCGTTGGTCTCGTGGAAGCTCAGGCAGGTGATGTCGCTGCCGTCGGCGGCCATGTCGTACAGCGTGTAGGTCGGGCAGGCGCGCCCGCAGCGCAGGTAGCCGCCGCGGCGCTCGGTGATGAAGGCGATGCGACCGTTGGGCAGCCAGCACGGATCGAAATCGTTCCAGGTGCCGTCGGTCAGCTGCTCCAGGTTCGAAGCCGTCGACGTTGACCTTGAAGACGTGGTAACAGCGGCCCTCGGCCCAGTGCCCCTGTGTCGGATCGGTGTGATGGCGATGTTGCATGTCGCCGTTGCATTCGACGTAGGCAAAGACGATGCTCTTGCCGTCGTAGGACAGATTGGGCGAGAGGAACGAGCCGCCCTCGGTGACTTCGCCGTGAAGATTGCCTTCGCCGTCGAAGGAGATGTTCCATTTCTTATCCGGGCCGCCGCAGATCTTCTGGCCCTTGAGCCGGCCGTTGGCGACGACGGAACTCGCGAGCACGTCGCGCAGTTCCTGTTTCCCGCCAAAGGGATTCGTCGAGCACATACAGCCCGCCGCCCGGCCGCTGCGCCATGCCGTAGAACTGGTCGCACATGTGGTCGTAGAGCGCGCGATGCCGCTTGATGAACAGCATCTTGTCGAAGTTCAACAGCGGGTTGCTGAAAGCAATCTGCCGGCGCAGCTTGCACGCCTCGACAAAGAGCACGTATCGCGCATCGGGGCAGGTTGTCGCCATCTCGGTCGCGATCCGCCGCAGTTCAGCAAGCTGCGGCTCATAACCAGCCATCGCCGCCGACGAGGTGCGCTGCAGGTCCGCCAGCAACGCGGCCGTGCGCCGCAGCACGATGTCGGCCGGATCGCGATCACTATCGGCGATGAGCGCCTGCACATTGGCCGTCTGATCGGCCCGGCCGGCCAGGCTGCCTTTCTGCCGAATGTCGAATTCAAGCGTCTGGTATTGGCTCGCCCAGTCGCGCTCGATATCGGCGGGAGCACTGGCGAGGAACTCGCCCATCCCCCGCATGCCCAGCAGGAGCAACCTGCGAAGCTCGCGGAATTCGGCGTCGAGCCCCGCCAATTGCGGCGCGACGGATTCATCCGCCTGCTTCATCGCCGAGAGCACCTGCTCCCAACGTTGCGTTCGCTCCGCCACCTGTTTGAGGATGTCCGCCCCGCCGGAAAATCGGCCGCCGAAAAGCTTGGCCAGCGTCTCAATCGAAGCCTTGAGCGTAGCCATGTTGGGCGGCTGCACCGGCGCACGCACGCCATGCCACTTGCCGGCCTTGGCTTCCAGCATAGCCCACCGGCCATCGTCGGCCGGCGCCGCGGACTTGACGAGATCCTCCGCCATCTTCTCCAGCCCGCGCCGCACATCGCCCAAGCCAGGATCGATTTCGCGCAAAACGCCAGCGAGACTGCGGCACCGGCACGCCAGCTCGTACGTCGCCAGCCATCGAGCATCGCTGGATGGCGCATTTGATCTCACCATCGCATCGAACGCGCACCGAAGCGAACCGCTGGCCGGGATATTCTGCTGAAAAGCCTTCGCCAGGATGGCTCGCTCGATATCGGTGCTGCTGCCCGCGCCGAGCCAATCGGCCGCGCGATTCGTGGTATCCTGCATCATCCACTGGCACTGCATCGGGAAATCGCGCCACCGAGCCCCACGCCTCCTGAAACCGGTTGGACTGCCCGGCGATAACCTTGAACCGCGCCGCGCCTTCGCGCCGCATGTCATCCAGCCCGCACCATGCCTCGAACCGCTCGTACTTGCCATCCAGCGCATAGCAGATCTCGCTATCGGCGTGGGCCCAGACGCCATGCTGAAACGTCTTGTCCTTGATCTTCAGCGGCGCATCCTTCCAGTTCTTGTTGACCAGGAGTTGGCCCCAGCCCACCTTGATGGCGATCGGCTTGAGATCGGCCAGGCGCGTTTCCTTGCCGTCTTTCGCGATGAGTCTGGCCTCGCCCCAGATGTGGCAGTTGCCGGTGCCCTCTTCGACGATGCCGATGAGACTCAGCCGCTGCACGCCGGCGACATCGACCACCACGTGCTGCGGCTCGGAGTCGGGCAGGATGCGCGGGCTCGTGTAGGGCTTGAACGACGCGGGCACGCCCCCCACCACTCCGGCCGCCGGCCGCGAAAGCTCGGCGCGGGCCGCCAGCATCCGCTGCGCCCACGTACTCTTCCCCGCCGCGTCTTCGGCCACGAGAACTGCCCCCGTCAACGACAGAACCACCAGGCAACAGCCCAGCGTGCGAAGGTTCATGCGCATGTTCATAGACCTCGTCCGCTGTGTATCGCAGCGGCTATTTCACCACAGCATGCCCCGGCTTGACCTGCCATGTCGCGGGGTCTGCGGGATAATCGATCTCTTCCTGCCCCGGCTTGCTCATCGGGTCGTACTCCACCCTCGCCCACGGCGCCACCATGAACACCCGCACCGGCAGCAGCAGCACGTTGCCGAGGAACTCAAAGGGCTCCACTCCCCCGTTAGCCCAGTCGGGACGCTCGACATACCGCTCCACATTCGGCCAGTACGTCGGCCAGGCCAGCGTGTTGCCACTGGGGCGCCGCGCGACGGAGATGGACCATGCCCGGCGCACATCCCCGCGGAGCCCGAACGCCAGCGGAATGTTGTTCCCGCCGGCCATGGGCAAAAAGCACCGCTGGGCTGCGTCTCAGGCACGGCGAGCGTGGGCTGCGTCGCGGGCGCGGCCGCGACCGTACGCGGCGGCGGCTTCGGCAAGGTCGCGGAGGTTGGCGCGGAAGCAGGCGGCTTCCTTGGCGCCACCGCCACCTTGGCCGGTTGGGCCTCGGTCATCGTCGGCTGGTTGCGCGAGCGACCGGTCACATCCTCAAACGGCTTGGGCCGGCTCTGGCAGCCAATCACCGCCGTGGCCAGCAAGACGAGAGCGCCGTTGAAGATCGCACATCGATGCTCAGGGGCTGAAAACACTGTTCACATCTCTCTTGAAAGCGTCTTTCTGGAACTCCATCAACCCGCCGCCGCTGATGTCATCGTTCTTGTGATCCTTGAACGGCGAATAGTTGAAGGGATCGTTCAGGGCGGCGTCCATCCGCTCCCGCGCGGTCGGGCCTTTTTCGTCGGCGCATCCGGCGGCGACGACCAACGCTATGAGAATCAACCATCGCATGCCAATATGCTACCATCCCGGCTGAACTATACCAGAGACTTTTTGCGGCTAGGGTGCGGGCGGGAAGACAATCGGCATCTCCGGATTGCCCGTGGGTTGCTCCGGCCAGACCGGCCGGACATCCCCATAGACCCGGCGTACCTCCTTGCGCCAATCCGGCGCCAGCGTCGGAACGGCGTAATAATGCTCCGCGAGTCGTGTCAGCTCGCCCGGGTGGATGTTGACGGCGAACTTCTTCTTCAACGTGGCGAGGTCCTCGCCCAGCCAGGCGTCCAGCGGTGACTGCCCCGGCGCGAAGCGGATATCGAAGATCGTCCGATAGCGCAGACGCGACATCGGCACCGGCACGCTGAACGCCTGGCTGTTGCCGATGAGCGCAAATTCCGCCGCGGGGCATTTCTCCACGGCCGGGTTGATCGCGGTGTAATCGTCCAGGCAGAAGAGCCCTAGTCGGCCATATTCGGCCTGCGGCGCAAAGGCGCCGTGCAGGGCCACCCCGCCCGTGACGATCCCCAGTATCGCGACGATCGCGCCAACGCGCGGCAAATGTGCGCTGGCCAGGCCCAGGGCAATCGCCGCGATGGGAACCAGCAGAATCGCGAACCGCGGCTGAAGGTGCGTGAAGAAAAGGAAGAAGAGCAGCTCCAGCCCAAACAGCAGCAGCAGAAACTGCATCTCCCAACTCCGGATCAGATAGATCATCGCCGCCAGCCCGGCCGGCAACAGCACGAACCCGTACTGCCAGTGAGCGGCGATTCCCTTCCACGCAGCGCCCAGCCGCGCCCGCAATGGAGCCAGCGCCGGCGGAACACTATGCGCTCGCTCAAACCGCTGCACCTGCACCTCGTCGAAATGCGCCCGGCCCAGCAGCCGCATGGCCATCGGAAACACCGGGTTGCCCGTCCAGATGGCGTTGCGGATCAGCCAGGGCGAGAAGACGATGGCGCCGCACGCGATGAAGACAGCCAGGCGCAGGAGCGTTCGATTTTCGATTTTCGATTTTCGATTTTCGATTGGGGATTTGAGATCTGAAATCTGAGATTCGCGATTCAAGAGGATTACGACAATAGCGACCACCGGCACGAGCAGCAGGATGGTGGGCACCGCCGTGTATTTCACTCCGCACGCCAACCCCGCCAGCACGCCGCCGACGATCAGGTCGCGATAAGGCAAACCGCCGCGAATCGCGCGCATCATCCACGCGATGGCCAGGGTGGTATACAGCAGCAGCGCGCTCTCGACGTAGGCGACCGCCCCAAGCATCGCCAGCCACGGAACCGACGCGGCGGCAACGGCGGCGCAGATGGGGCCCGCCCGCGAACCGGCCGGCAACTGGTCCTTGACCGTCGCGTACACCGCCACGACGGCCAGCAGCATGAACAGAAGGCTCGTGTGTTGCGCAACGTACATCGCGGCCCATGACCCGCCGCAGACGTGCATCGCCAGCAGGTACTGCATCTCGGCCAGCGCGGGAAGAAGCAGTAGACATTGTGGTGCAGCGGGTAGATGCGCCTGGCCTCATACCACTCGCGCGGGACCTGGAGATGGTAAACCCACACGTCGTAAGGGTGCGGGTCGTAGGGTTTCCAGAGCTGCCCTGGCGCGATGGATGCGCCCGTTGCGGCGATGGCCAGCAGCGGGACAGCGGCGAGGATGAGCGAGTTGTGGTCAGCGCGAGACAGGAGCCATCTGAGCAACACCGATCGCGTTGGCCGCGATGCCGGTTCGGCGTCGCTCTTGCGCAACCGGCCGACGCCAGGCATCGCGCCGGCCGCCACGGCGATGATGGGAAGCAGAATTGCGGTCGGCCGGTTCAGCCAGCCCAGGATTCCCAGCACCAGCGCATAGAGGCTGAAAATGCCCATCCCCATCGCCACGGCAGTGACGAGCAGCAGAACGGTGGCGCAGACATTCCTGTCTGCCACTGTAGGAGCACCCTGGCCTGTGATGGTGGGGCAGACATTCTTGTCTGTCACTGTAGGGGCACCCTGGCCTGTGATGGTGGGGCAGACATTCTTGTCTGCCATCCACAGCAGAATCCCCCACCCCAGCACGCCCGCGCTGACCATCCACACCGCCGCCACGCCGCCGTTGAGCGCCATCCAGATGAGCACATTGGCAGTCCATTCGCGCGCATAGAGAGCTACTGCGCCGAGGAACAAGGCCGCGCCGGCCGCGCAGATCGCGGCATTCGTGTTCCACCACGGCGCAGCCGACGCCAGCGCATCAAGGCTTCGCGCCGGGTCTGCTTGGGGCTTGGCTTCATCAGGATTCCCGTTCGCCGGCTCATCCCCCTCGACGCGGAAGAGCCGCTCGATCGCATTCAGGTACGATGTCGTCGGCGCGTGCAGCGCATCGGCGCTGCGAGGCGCTGCACCGGCCCGTGCAGAAGCTTGTTCACGATGCGCCGGGCCAGCTCGACCAGCCGGCTTCGATCATCTTCGCTCAGGCCGCCCAGCTTGTTGAGCGTTCGCGAGACCTCATCCTGGGCCACCTGGTGATAGCGGCGGTAGAGGCTGTCGATCAGCGGCCCGATCTGCCGGGCGCGGTTCCACGCCGCGAATTCCTCGACCTGCTGCTCGACGATCTTTCGAGCAGCCTCCTGGGCCGTCGCCCGTTGCGACTGCGTCTGCGCCACGACGTTCTGCAAGTCGTCGATGTTGTAGAGATAGACGTTCTCCAGTTCGCCCACCTCGTTCTCGATGTCGCGAGGCAGCGCGATATCGATCAGGAAGATCGGCCGATACCGCCGCCGGCGCACCAGCGGCTCGAACTGCTGGCGCGTGATGATCGGCTGGGTCGAGCCGGTCGAAGGAGATGACGATGTCGGCCGCGACGATGTGATCGTCGAGCGATTCGTAGGGGACCTGCTGCCCGCCGAACCGTTCGGCCAGCGCCACGGCTTTCTGCGGATCGCGGTTGCAGATCAGCAGCTTCCCCGGCGTCAGCGCCTGGAAGTTCTGAATCACCAGCGTGGTCATCTTCCCCGCGCCGATGGTCAGCACGGTCTTGTCGGCAAAATGATCGAAGATCTGCCGCGCATGATCGACCGCCACGCTGGCCACGCTCACGCGGCCTTCCGAGAGCTTCGTCTGCGTCATCACCTGCTTGCCCACGGAGATGGCGCGCTGGAACAGCGGGTTGAGCAGCGCCCCGGCCGTGCCGCCGGCGCACGCCAAATCGTACGCCTCGCGCACCTGCCCGAGGATCTGCGTCTCACCCAGCACCATCGAGTCCAGGGATGAGGCGACGGAAAAAACGTGCGTCACCGCCTCGCGGTCGGTCTTGCGATAAAAATGCTGCGCCACGGTCGGCCCCGGCAACGAGTGAAACGCCGCCATCATCTCGATCATCTCTTCGCCGCGCGGGTGGCCATGGATGCTCCGGCCAACATAGAGCTCGATCCGGTTGCACGTCGAGAGGAGCACCGCTTCCGACTCGGGGTGTTTCTCGTGAAACAGCGTCAGGAACGCGCTGCGCTGATCACCGGGGAACGCCAGCTTTTCGCGCACCTCCAGCGGCGCTGTCGTGTGATTCAGCCCTGTGAGGACCAGGCGGTGCATCAGCGTGCGCCTCCGGGGACAAACTGCACGGCAATGAGCGTTCCGATCATCAGCAGGAAGCCAAGGATGCTCAGCAGCGCCGCGCGGCGCCGCGAAACCGCGGGTTGATCGGCGAATGCATCACCACCGCGTACACCAGCCACGACAGGACCGCCAGCAGCAGCTTGGTGTGCGACAGGCGCCGGTGCATTCGGATCACGCCCGTGACCAGCGTGATGGTGAGCAGCGCGAAGCCGCAGGTGACCGCGACCATCATCAGCCGCTCCAATCGCTCCAGGGAGCCGAGAAAGACCCCACCCATCTTCCTGCGCAGCCGCCGTGCCGAAATCACGTACATGGCCCCGCCGGCGGCCGCCACCGCAAACGCGGCCGCGCCCGTGTACGCCGTGAACCAGTGGACCCAAATCAGGCTGTCCTTGCCGAACGTGGTGTAGCTGTAAAACTCGCGCCGCCCAAAGACGATCGAAGCGATCAGCAGGACGACCACGATCGGCATCACAAACCAGTCGACGGCCCCCAGGGTCTTCGATCCCTGCGTGTAGGCGACAAACCCCGCCAGCAGTGCCGCCAGCCAGATCAGCGCCCCGAAATTGTCGTCGATCGGGCAATTATGGAAATGCCGGCGCAGCGAATGCCACAATAGCACCGCCACCACGCACGCCAGCCCGCCGTACATGCAGGCCGCAGCGCCCGCGTGCAGCGAATGACGCAGGGGAGACGCATCGTTGCCCGCCAGTCGCAGCCGCGCCAGCGACATCAGGCCTCCGGCGACGAAGATCAGGATCGTGAACGCCACGAGTATCAACTGGGCTGTGGTGGGCTGTGCCATAGTCGCCTTATGCGTTGCCTCGGCCGATTATACCTCAGGATACCGCGATCGCAGCCACTGCCGCAGCGCCTCCAAGCCGCCACGCTCCATCGCGTTCATGGCATCCGCACTGGCCAAGTCGCGCAGCGCCGAGCGGCGGCGCACCGGGTCCTCCATCGAACTGCGAATCAGCGGCCGCAGTGTCCGCAGCGCCTCGGCGAGTCTCAGGTGCGTGGGGTTGATCCTGTTGCCCAGATCATCGCGGATCGCCGCGGCCAGCGATGCGCTTCCCGCCGCCGACACGGTGATCATCACTGCCGAATCGCGCCAGACCGCCGGAGTGGTGAAATCTCCCGGCTCGTCTTCATCCACATCGGCCCGATTGACCAGCAGCCCAAGCCGGTGCGCCTCGCGAACGACGGAATCGTTCACATCCGGCCGATCCGTCGCGGCGAAAACCAGTGAAGCGCCGGTCAGATGGCGCGGCGCAAACGCCTCAGTTATACGATGCACCCCGGCGGGCAGGTCTGGGTCAAAGTTCAGCGCCACGCAGTTAATGCGCGTTGCCCCTGCGACAAGCAGCCCCTTTGCCTTGCGGACGGCAACCGACCCGCCGCCAACGATCACGATGAGGCGATCGGTTACATCCAGGAGCAGTGGGTAGGCGTGGGGCACAAGTGGAGGGATTCTACAGCGCCAGGCACCCGAGACAACCGCGAACGAATGCCTAATGCCGAAATCCGAATGTCTAATCAAGCCCGAATGCCGAATGCCGAAACACTTCCGACTTGGATCCGAGTGCCATGAGTGCCATGAGTGCCATGCCCACGCCGGCCGGGCGCAACCCCGCTGCGCTCAACAGCGTCATTCGGCCGGCGTGGGCATGCTCGCCGCGTGAGTGCTTCGTACATTCGGCCTTTGGCATTAGAAATTGATTAGACATTCGCCCCTGGACATTCGGCATTTCCCACACTTCTGTCCGGCCGCCGCGACAGTTGGTCGTCCGCAGGTACACATGGGCCTTCAGCCCTGCCCCGCATCGGCCGATTTCATCGCATAGGTTGCCTGCGGATCGTGGTTTGCACTCGCACGAAAGGCCGATCTTGCCGTAGTATCGTGGCGGTATGCGTCGGCGAATAACGCGCGGCCTGGCAGTCTCAGTGATTTCTTGATTACCGGCACTTGAGGACTATGATTCGCCTGACGCGATCAAACCTCGGGCCAAAGGGCATGGTGAGGCGCACCGCATGAGGGGCCGGCCCAACCGCCGGCCAACAGGAGATGGACATGTTTGAACGATTCACGGATCGGGCTCGCAAGGTGATGGCGCTGGCCAACCAGGAAGCCCAGCGCTTCAACCACGAGTACATCGGGACCGAGCACATCCTGCTGGGCCTGGTCAAGGAAGGCAGCGGCGTCGGCGCCAACGTGCTGAAGAACCTGGATGTTGACCTGCGCAAGGTCCGCCTGGAGGTCGAGAAGCTCGTCAAGAGCGGCCCGGACATGGTCACCATGGGCAAGCTGCCCCAGACGCCGCGGGCCAAGAAGGTCATCGAATACGCCATCGAAGAGGCCCGCAACCTCAACCACAACTACGTCGGCACGGAGCACCTTCTGCTGGGTCTGCTGCGCGAGCACGACGGCGTGGCGGCCCAGGTGCTGATGAACCTCGGCCTGAAGCTCGAGGAAGTCCGGGAAGAGGTCCTCAATCTTCTTGGCGCAGGCGTGGAAAACGAAGAGACCAATGCCCCCGAAAAGACCGGCCAGAAGGCCAAGAGCAAGACGCCCGCGCTGGACACCTTCGGCCGCGACCTCACCGAACTGGCCCGCGAAGGCCAGCTCGACCCGGTCATCGGCCGCAAGAACGAGATCGAGCGCGTCATCCAGATCCTCTGCCGCCGCACAGAAGAACAACCCCGTGCTGCTGGGCGAGGCCGGCGTCGGCAAGACCGCCATCGTCGAGGGCCTGGCCCAGATGATCGTCGGCAACGACGTGCCCGAGATCCTGCACCGACCGCCGCATCGTCGTGCTCGACCTGGCCATGATGGTCGCCGGCACCAAGTACCGCGGCCAGTTCGAGGAGCGCATCAAGGCCGTCATGAACGAGGTCCGCCGCGCCAAGAACGTCATCCTCTTCATCGACGAGCTGCACACCCTGGTCGGCGCCGGCGGCGCGGAAGGCGCCATCGACGCCTCCAACGTGCTCAAGCCCGCGCTCAGCCGCGGCGAGATCCAGTGCATCGGCGCCACCACGCTTCGACGAATACCGCAAGTACATCGAGAAGGACGCGGCGCTGGAGCGGCGCTTCCAGACCATCATCGTCGACCCGCCCAGCAAGGAAGAGACGCTCGCCATCCTCAAGGGCCTGCGCGACCGCTACGAGGCGCACCACCGCGTGCAGATCACCGACGCGGCGCTGGAATCGGCCGTGGAGCTGTCCGACCGCTACATCACCGGCCGCTGCCTGCCCGACAAGGCCATCGACGTGATCGACGAGGCCGGCGCCCGCATGCGCCTGCAAGAGCATGACCAAGCCGCCGAACCTGGCCGAGATCGAGGAGCAGATCGAGCGGCTCTCGATCCGAGAAGGACGAGGCGGTCAAGAACGCCGACTACGAGCGGGCCGCCGAGCTGCGCGACCAGGCCGAGGCGCTGCGCAAGAAGAAGGAGGAGATGCAGCGGCAGTGGCGCGAGCAGGCCAAGGAAGTCGACGGCGTGGTCGATGAGGAAGTCATCGCCGAGGTCGTCAGCAAGATGACCGGCGTGCCGCTGACCCGCCTGGAGAAGGAAGAGGCGCAGCGGCTGCTCGAACTGGAGAACGAGCTGCACAAGCGCGTCATCTGCCAGGACGAGGCCATCAAGGCCATCGCCAAGACCATCCGCCGCGCCCGCAGCGGCCTGAAAGACCCGCACCGCCCGATGGGCTCGTTCATCTTCCTCGGCCCTCAGCGGCGTCGGCAAGACGCTGCTCTCCAAGGCCCTGGCCGAGTTCATGTTCGGCGACGAGGACGCGCTGATCCAGATCGACATGTCCGAGTACATGGAGAAGCACAACGTCAGCCGGCTGATCGGCGCGCCGCCGGGCTACGTCGGCTACGAGGAAGGCGGCCAGCTCACCGAGCGCATCCGCCGCCGGCCCTACAGCGTCGTGCTGCTCGACGAGATCGAAAAGGCCCACCCCGACGTGTTCAACATGCTCCTGCAGATCATGGAAGAAGGCCACCTGACCGACTCGTTCGGCCGGCAGCGTCGACTTCCGCAACGTGGTCCTGATCATGACCAGCAACATCGGCGCCGAGCTGATCAAGGGCAGCGTGCAGCCGTTCGGCCTGTCCGGCCGCGGCAAGAGCACCCAGGAAGAGCAAACCTACGAGAAGATGAAAGACACGCTGATGAAGGAGATCGAGCGGTACTTCCGGCCCGAGTTCATCGACCGCCTCGACGACGTGATCGTCTTCCGCAGCCTCAGCCGCGCCAACCTCGTGAACATCGTGGAACTGGAGTTAAACAAGGTCATGCAAGCGCCTGATCGAGCACGGGCTGAAGATCGACCTGCCTGCCCGAAGCCAAGGAGTTCCTCATCGAGAAGGGCACCAACACCGACTTCGGCGCCCGCCCGCTGCGCCGGGCCATCGAGCAAAACGTGGAAGACCCGCTCAGCGAGGAGATCCTCCGCGGCAACTTCAAAGGCAAGGACCTGATCCGCATCTCGGTGAAGACCGAAGCGGACGGCAGCAAGCACCTCTACTTCGAAGCGATGTGTACGGCCAAGCCCGCGACCCCGCCGCAACTGGCGCAGGCGTCGAGCGAAGCGGCGACGTAGGCACACCCTTTTGGAATGAGGCCAACGCCCAGCGGGCGAAGCCGGCCGCCCGCGCCGAGCGATGGCGCTGGGATTCGGCGTGGGCGAGGGAGAACGCTGAGCAACCCGTGACGCTGTCGGACTGGCCGGTGGACCGCTCGGACGGCTGGGTCGCGTGGCTCAACTTGCGGATCACCACGCGGAGGAGGCGCAGCCTCGCCCCGGCGCGGAAAGCTGGTACTATTGTCGCCATGGCCGAGTTGACCAGCGCCCAGCGCGTGATGCGTGTTTTGCGGCGGGAAGAGCCCGACCGCATTCCCCATTTCGAGTGGATCATCGACCGCCGCGTGCGCGATGCCATCTGCCCCGGCTCGACGTTCGAGGAATTCACCCTGCGCATGGGCCTCGACGCGATCCTTACCGGCCCGGATTTCAAGAAGGAAAAGATCGGGCCGACCACGACGCGAAACGAATGGGGAATGATCTCCGAGGACAGCGGCGAAGAGCATGGCGTGCCGGTGGATGGGCCGATCCATTCGCTGGAGGACTTCGCGCGATACCAGCCGCCGGACCTGCTCGCGCCCGGCCGATATTCCAGCCTGGAGCGCATCGTCAAGCGATACAAGGGCAAGCTGGCCATCGGCGTACACCTCAACGATGTGTTCTCGATCCCGCGCAACCTGATGGGATTCGAGAATCTGCTGATGGCGTTCGCCGAGCAGCCGGAGTTGATCCGCAAGCTCGTCAGTCTGTCGGTGGAAACCAACCTGGTGATGGCGAAGGAAGTCGCCAAGCGCGGCGCGGACTTTGTCTTCACCGGCGACGACTACGCCTCGGCGCTGGGCCCGATGATCTCACCGGGGATGTTCCGCGAGTTTCTCTATCCGGGGCTGAAGCGACTGTCGGCCGGTTTCCGCGAGCAGGGACTGCCGTTTATCAAGCATAGCGATGGCGACATCATGCCGCTGCTGGACATGATCCTCGATGCGGGCATCGACTGCCTCGACCCTATCGAGCCGACGGCGAAGATGGACATCGGCCTGATGAAGAAGGAATACGGGCATCGCATTGCGCTGAAGGGCAACGTCGATTGCGCACACACGCTCACCTTCGGCACCGAGAAGCAGGTGGTGCAGGAGACGATCGACGTGATCCGCCAGGCGGCCGAGGGCGGCGGGTTGATCGTCTCCTCCAGCAACAGCATTCACTCGGGCGTGAAGCCGGGCAATTACCTGGCGATGTGGAACGCGATTCGGATGTACGGGAGATACCCGATCCGGCTGGGGAATCTGAGCGACGTGGCTGAAGGCGGCGCCTTCGGGTGAGTGGGAGGAACCACAGATGAACACTGATTGACACAGATTAGGATCAATCCGCAATTCGCAATCTGGAGGTCAGTATGTCGTGTGTTCTTGGAATCGATCTCGGCTCGACCAGTCTCAAGGCCGTCATCTACGATCTCGACGGCAACGTTGTCGGCAAAGCCAGCCGGCCGACGGAGTTGTTTCATCTCGATGCGGCCCATCCCGACTGGGCCATCTGGAAACCCGAGCAGATCTGGGGCGGTGTGGCCGATGCGATCCGCGAGGCCGTGACGCAGATCGGTGATGCGCGGCGGATCAAGGGCCTCGCCGTCACCGGCATGGGCATGGACGGCGTGCCCATCGACAAGGCGGGCAATGTGCTCTACCCGTTCATAAGCTGGCATTGCCCGCGAACCGTTCCGCAGCAGCAGTGGTGGCTCAAGAACATCGGCGCGGAGAAGCAGTTCGCCATCAGCGGCAACCCCGTCTGGGCGATCAACACCGCGCTGCGACTGCTGTGGATGAAGGAGCACGAGCCGGCCATTCTCGCGAAAACCGACAAGTGGCTGCTGATCGAGGACTTCATCAATTTCATGCTGAGCGGCGGCGCGGCACCGATTACAGCATGGCATCGAACACGCTCCTGATGGACCAGCGGACGCGCCGGTATTCGCCGGAGCTGCTGAGCCTCTCGGGCATCGACGCATCGCTGCTCTGTGAGCCGCAGCCGAGTGGCACGGTTGTCGGGCAAGTGACCACGCAGGCGGCTGATCGAACGGGCCTAGCCGCCGGCACGCCGGTGGTGCTGGGCGGGCATGACTTTCTTTGCGGGTGCCTGCCTGTCGGGGCATTCAAACCTGGAGTGGTTCTCGACGTGGCCGGCACATGGGAGATCATCGTCACAGCCATCGACCGCCCCGCGCTCACCGAGCCGGTGCGGCAGATGGGCTGGTGGATCGACTCGCACGTGGCCCGCGGCATGTGGGCGGGCATGGGATCGGCCGTGGCGGCCGACATGCTCGAGTGGTTCCGCCGGCTCTTCGGATACGAGGAGGCGCGGTGCGCGGAGAAGGAAGGCGGAGTGGACTGGGACTACCTCATGTCCGCCGCGGCGGCCGCGCCGGCCGGGAGCGGCGGTGCGATGTTCCTGCCGCATTTCTCGGGCAGCACGATTCCGATTATCGATCCGCAGTCCATGGGCGCGTTCGTAGGTCTGCGCAACACCGTCAGCAAAGGCCACATGCTTCGGGCGATTGTGGAGGGACTGAACTACCAATTCCTGCAGATCCTCGCGGGCATCGACAAGGGCCTGGGCGCCAAGCCATCCAAATTCGTCACCGTCGGCGGCGGCGCGAGCAACAGCTTCTGGATGCAGAACAAGGCCGACATGGTCGGCAAACCGTTCGAGACACCGCAGGTGGAAGAAGCGACTCCGCTGGGCGCTGCGATCCTCGCAGGCATCGGCGTGAAGCTCTATCGCGATGAGGAGGATGCATTCAGCCGCGTTGACCGGCCGGGGCGCGTGTTCGAGCCGGACATGAAATTGCACGCGGAATATGCCCGGCGGTTCGAGGTGTTCCAGAAGCTCTATCCGGCGCTGAAGGATCTACACGCGGCAATCCAGGGGACCGCGTAGTCGCTCAGACCGCCCCAATCTCGACTCTCGCCGCGAATCCCAGACGTTTGAGCAGGGCCTCGCTGTCCTCCCACGTCAGGCCAAAGGCGCGCACATCCGCCAGCCCGAGCCTCGCGACAACATCCCGTATGGTTGGCGCGTCGGAGGGATCAAACTCGCCCTCCATCATCTGTTGCTCGGCCCAGTCCACGAGCTGGTTCAGAGTGATCTGGTGTCGCAGGTACTCGCCAATCTTCTCGGCTATTGCCTGACGGGTGACTAGCGTCGTCGTATCCTATGCCTTCCGGTGACCTGTATCGACCGGGAACTTCTTCCGTTCCTTCCCCAGCGCATCGGCCGCGATCATCGCGTTGACGATCATGTCGCTGCTCACGGTGAATGGGTGGTTCTCGCAGAGCGAGCCCTTGCCGGCGCAGATGTCGCCGATCTTGCGGAGCCGGTCGCGCGTTACGCCTTCCAGCCGCACATCCGCGAAGCACACCGGCAGGCCGACCGCGATCTGGAAATCGACCACGCGGTTGATCTCCTCAACTCGCACGTCTTCGTCAAGGCAGAGCTGCGTGACCAGGCCAAAGCCGACTTCCTCGCCGTGCATCAGGCCGTGGCATTCGGGGAATGACGGCAGGCAGTTGGCCACCATGTGCGCGGTGGCGCAGCCGCAGCTCTCGAAGCCCAGGCCGGAGAGCAGAACGTTCGCCTCGACGCATTTCTCGACGGCCGGCGTGACGACGTGCTGCTCGACGTTGCGCTTGGCGTTGACGCCATGCTCCATGAGCGTGTCGTAGCAGAGCCGCGCGATGGCGAGCGAGGCCATCGTGGCATGGCCCGGCCCGCCGGCGAGATTCGGACCGCGGGCCTTGTGGCACGCATCCGCCTCGAACCACGTCGCCAGCGCATCGCCCATGCCGGCCACGAATGCTCGCACGGGCGCGTTGGCGATCACCTGAGTATCGACCAGGACAAGGTCGGGATTGACGCCCCACGACTCAAAGCCCATGCAGTTGCCCTGCTCGTCATACCAGACGGTGTAGGAACTGGTGGGCGAGTCGTTGGAGGCGATGGTCGGCACGGTGACGGTCTTCATGCCGGCCGACGCGGCCGCGGCTTTCGCGGTGTCCAGCGTCTTGCCGCCGCCGATGCCGACGGCGATGTCGGCCTGGCGCTCGCGGGCCAGGTTCGCGACGCGGGCGACTTCGGCCTTGGTCGAGTCGCCGTGGAAGTCGACGTCGATGAAATCGAGCTTGGCGTCCTTGAGGCTGCCGAGGACCGTCTGGCCGACAGCGCCCTTCACCCGGCCATCCCAGAGCAACAGCGGCTTCTTGCCGATGGCGGAGAGGAGCTTGCCGATGTCCTTGAGAATTCCGCGGCCCTGGACGTAACGGCGGGGTGCGATGAAGACGTTCATGGTGGCTCCTTGTCAGTTGTCAGTGGTCCGTTGTCAGTGGTTGGTCAGTGGTCCGGTTGTCAGTTGCTGCCCGCTGGTTATGGTCAGCGCCAGATCAACTTCGCTGTCTCGACGTGCGGGATCCCATCTGAGGATCTCGGCGACGATATCGCTCAGTTCACGCAGTGCGTCGGGGCTGGCCTGGCCCAGCAAACCAATCGTGCTGCGACGATACACGATATCCGAAAGATGGACGACATGCTCATCCCGCGCGATGCGGCGAATCTCACCGACACTGTAATCCGGCAGATTACGCAGGGGCGATTCGTTGTCCTCGTTGGCGCTGCGGAGATAGGATTCGCCCGATGTGCCGTAGCGGTCGAGGAGAGTTGAAACGCGATGCTCGTCCGCATTCGTGGCTTGGGCCACGCGCCCAATCCAAGTCTTTCGCGATTCGGCATCCCTCGGGCAACCCCGGCCGCCGCCGATCGGGAGATTCTGAGTCGATGTCTTGCGCGGAGGCCCAGGCGCGGCAGGACCTGGTCGGCGGTCTGCTCCGCCAGGCGCGAAACGTCGTCCACTTTCCGCCAATAAGGCAGAATAGCGAGAATGTGCGAGCGCCTGCCGGCTCAACCACCTGGATCGTGTGTCCCCGGCTGATGTTGGCCGTAACCGCAGTGTTGGCGGCCGGCAGCGGCCGAACGCCACAGAAAGTGAAAATGATCTGGTCGCGCCGAATCTCGATGCCGGGGAACACGCTGCGCAGCGTCTGGAGCATGTACTGGATCTCGGCCTCATCGCACTCGGCCTTGTCCGGATCATCGATGGGGATGTCCGTCGATCCCATCACCACCTTGTCCATGAACCGGAACACGATGCACACCCGGCCGTCGGCGTGCTGGTAGTAAACCATCCGATCCCCGAGGGCCTCGTAGAGCTGCGGGCAATCCACCACCAGGTGCGAGCCCTTGGTGCCGCCCATGAAGTGCGTCTCCAGCCCAAGCAGCGAATTGGCCTTATCTACCCACGTGCCGGTGGCGTTGATGACAATGCGCGGATTGACGGTGAATTGCTGGCCCGTGGTCAGGCCCTTCAGTTCGATGTCACTGCCGCGGCAGCCGGCGAGTTGGACGTAATTCAGCGCGGTGCATGCGGGATTGGCCGCGAGCGCATCCCGCACCAGCTCGATGCACAGCCGCTCGGCCTGCGTGATCGCGGCGTCCCAGTAGGTGGCGGTGGCGACGATTCGATCATTCAGCCCCGGTATCTCCCGCAGCGACTCCGACCGGCCGGTGAGGTAGTGCGTGGGCGTGCGACGGTCTTTGCGCGTGACGAAGTCGTAGAACCACAGGCCGAAGCGCGTGATGAATGACCCGCGCTCGCCCGGCCGGACGGAGAAGCCCAGGAAGATCAGTGCCGAGCGGAGAGACCCGCCGAAGCGCGAATAGAGCGGGATGGTTGTCTTCAGCGGCGAGACGTAGTGGGCGGCGTTGTCCAGCAGCCGGTTGCGCTCGTAGAGCGACTCGCGCACGAGGGCGAACTCGCGGTTTTCGAGATATCGCAGGCCGCCGTGGATCATACGCGACGATTTGGAACTCGCGCCGGCCGCAAAATCGGACTTGTCGATGAGCAGGCATCGCACCCCCTGCAGCGCCAGTTCGCGCAGCAGGCCGATGCCATTGATCCCGCCGCCGATGATCAAAACGTCGATCTTGGGATCGGCGGCGACGGCGCGGAGCATGTCATGACGAGTGTTCATCGAGCACGCGACATGCTAAAGGACGGGGCGGGTAGTTGCCAGTTGTCAGTTGCCAGTGGGTTGAGTGGCCGGCAAAGTGGCAGCGGCGTCTCGCCGCTGAGCCCGGAGCTTCTCCAGAAGTACCATGGCTTCGGATCGCCCAAGCCACTCGGCGTGGCCGTCGGCAAAGAGGACGTTCATGCCTTCGCTCTGGTGATTCTCAAGGCGCTCGATTGCGAGTACGCAACTCGGGTCTGTGCTTGTGGTCAGTCCCTTGGCGAAATAAGTGTAGGAGCAGTGATTGGGTTGGTGGAAATTGACGAGCACTTCCTGTCGGGAATTGCCGATGGCTCTGTTGTCGTTGCTGGATGGGCAGACGAAAACGTTGGAAGTGGCCGGCGTGCTCAGGAGCAACGCATCAAAATCATCGGGATATCGGCCATCATGCTCCTTGGCATACATGAGCATGAACTGGCCGATCTGGCGGAGATTCGAGCGCACTTGATTCGGTTGGTACGTTCCCCGCCGGATTGGAAGACCGGACGCGGCGATCGGACCATCCATGCGGTCTGGTGGACGATGCCAATGGCTGCCGTGCCCGCGATGAACATGAGCAGCGCGATGGCGAACCCGCTGAGTGTCCATCGCCAACGCCAGGGCTGGGACGATGCGGAGGCCATCTCGCGTCGCAGCCAGCGGAGGAAACAGTGAGCGACGATGACAAGGATGCCCGCGTAGATCACGCCGCTGAAAGCCAGATCCCAGCGAAAACGGACCTGCGGGGCGACACGGTAGAGAAACGTCGCCCATCCGACGGCAATATATGCCAGGAGGTCCAAAGGGATGGGGCTACCGGTGGTGCAGGTTATAAACACGAACACGACCAGCGCGATGGCGATCCACGCCCAGGCTCTTTTGGTCATCTCACTTCCCCCCTTCCTTGAGCCGGTAAATCGCGCCGTCGCGCTCCCAGGCGCCGGGCGTCATCAACTCGCGCGCCGGCGATCATCAGAAGGATGATCGTGAACAGCAGGCCCCACAGCACAACCAGCATCAGGCGCGGGCATAATTCAACCGCGGCAGTCGCGCGAAGCTCTTGCGCAGGCCATTCCAGAGCAACTGGATCAGGCCCGCGCAACTGAGCAGGACCGCAAGGAAGAACGAGATCGTCTCAATGCGCATCCGCCCCATGTCGGTCAGGCGATAAGGCGCAGGCATGCCGGCGTAGGTGGGTTGGCACAGCAGAACCATCGCAACGATGACGAGGAGGATTCGCGAGCACCTGGCCATGGCTCCTCCCAGAGCGATCAGGCAGACAACGGTATATAGGGTAGCGGAAGTGATGGCCGTGGCAAGCGAAATCGCCGGGTTTGTGTGCCGCCAGTGCCCTCACTGGCGGTTCGCGACGATTCCGCCGGTGAGGCCACCGGTGGCACTTCCCGTCACATCGGGCTGCGATTTCGAGCAGCCGATGCTACAATATCCCACGGTGACCATGACCGTCAGCACGATCAAGATGACCGCCCGCCAGTTCCTCGAACTCGGAGAGGACCCGCCCGGCGTGCGCCTGGAACTGGTCGACGGGGAGGTGGCCGTGAGCCCAAGTCCGACACCAGAGCATTCCTTCATCGACACCCGACTGAGGACCATCCTCACCCAGCACGTGGACGCCCACGATCTCGGCCACGTCTTCGGCGATGTCGACACGATCTTCGGCGAATACGATGTGCGCCGGCCGGACATCATCTTCTTCGCCAAGAGCCGGCTTCACCTCATCAGCGAGAAGGCCATGGAGGGCCCGCCCGACCTGTGCGTCGAGATCATCAGCCCCAGCAGCACACAGATCGACCGGCGGGACAAGTTTCAGCAGTACGAGGCGGGTGGGGTGCAGTGCTACTGGATTGTCGATCCGCCGCAACGGACACTCGAAGGCTACGCGCTGCGCGATGGGCGGTATGTGCTCGCGGGCCGGGCGGCGGGCACCGAGCAACTGGCACTGCCGCCGTTCCCGGATCTGCTGATTCCGCTCGCCCGGCTCTGGTGGGCTGTGTCGCGGCCGAAAGGGTGACGGGGGAGGGTGACCGGATGACAAGGCGACGATTGCAGGAACTAAGCCACGATTCCGATCGACGGTTCTCCGGCATTCAACGGCATGTCTGTAGCAGGCCGGCGACTGCTTGTGGTCACCCGGGAGGGGAAAGTCATCTGCTTTAGCGGAGAGTAGACGCTGTCGAGCCACGCATGACTGAAGTTACCGCACATTTTCCGCTCAGGCGGCACCACCTGGAGATGCTGATCCTCTCGGCCGCAGCCGTCGTCTTCGCCTTCGTGCTCGAAGTGCGGGGCGCCGATCGCGTCGGCTTTCGTGGGCTGCGCTGGCCGCTGGTTCCCGGCACGTGCCCGTCGCGCCTGCTCTTTCACATGAGCTGTCCCGGCTGCGGCCTCACGCGCAGCATCGTGCTGCTGGCGAGCGGCGACTGGCGCAGCTCGTGGCGCATGCACCACCTCGGCTGGCTGGTGGCCATCGCGATTCTGGCGCAGCTTCCTTACCGACTCATGTGCCTGCGGCGCGAGCGCCAGGTTTTTGGCAGGCTTGTTCCCGGCATCCTTGGATATGGGCTGGTGGCGCTGCTCTTTGCGAATTGGCTGATGGGCGCGATTTTCTGAAGCGCCAAGCGTCAGCGCCTGCCCTGACTCTGAAGGGGCGCTGACGCTTCCGCTTCAGACATTGCGTACATCAGTTCCGCGCAAGCCAGCGGCGCCTCAGGCAGCGGGATTCCCGCAATGCCCGCGGCCAACTGCCGCACCGCCGCGATGTTCATATACCGTCCGGGGCATTCGGTTCGTTTGGCGTCGCGGTGGCCGATCAGGTGATCGGGGGAAATGTGGTACGTCTTCATCAGCCAGGCCGAGAGCTGCGCCAGCGATCTCATCTGGGCGGCCGTCGGTTGGGTCTTGTTGAAATCGCCCACCAGGCAGATGCCGATGCCGTACTCGTTGAACTCGGCCACGCCGGCGTGAGCGCCCCATTTCTGCTTGGTCCAGCGCGGGCCGACCTCGACCAGCCCATCGCCGCCGCCGTTACCGTTGTCAATCACGAAGTGATAGCCAAGCTCATCCCAATGCCGCACCAGCCGGTGATAGCGGTCGAACGAGGCGGCCGACCCGCAGCTCGTATCACTGTGGTGAATGACGATCCATCTCCATGGCCGGGGCGAGGCGGAAGGCGCCCACTGCGGCTGGGCGGTGACGGCGACAGTACCGGCGCTGCTGGTATTGGGCTGAGGCTTGGGCGCATTCTTGCCTGGGAGACTGCGCGCTGGCGGATGGGCGGCCGGCTGCTCGCCGTACGTGTAGCCTTTGTACCGCTCGTATCGCTCCAGATACTCGTAATCGTAACGACGAGTAGCGCCCCCAGGCAGCGGCTTGGCCGGCTCGTAATAGACCGGGCCGGCCAGCGACGGCGCGGCGGCACGGGGCGGCGATTCATTTTCCTGGCATCCCGCCAGCGCAAGCAGCGCCAACGGAAGGAGATATCTCTTGCGCATGCTGAGGTCCTCTTGAGGAACGGTGGGGCAGACATTCCTGTCTGCCACCGCGTGCGGGAACGAATACTCCATTATCGGGCGATGGGCGGGGAAATGTGCAGCGGGCTGGGGTTGGCAGACAAGAATGTCTGCCCCACCGACAGACAAGAATGTCTGCTCCAGGTAATATCAGGTTCCCATGCCGTTCGTCTCCCGAGCCGGGTTGAAACTCGAGCACGCGTTGAGCGTGTTCAACGTCGAGGTCACGGGCGTTATCTGCGCCGATCTGGGCTCCAATGCCGGTGGGTTCGTTGATTGCCTGCTTCAGCGGGGGGCGGCGAGGGTCTATGCCATCGACACGGGCTATGGCGCACTGGAGTGGAAGCTGCGGCGGGATCCTCGCGTGGTCGTGATGGAACGAACCAACGCCATGCACGCGACGCTGCCCGAGCCGGTCGCCTTCGTGAGCATCGACGTCGCGTGGACACGCCAACGACATATTCTGCCTGCGGCCAGACGGATGCTCGCGGCGGGTGGCAAGATCATAAGCCTAATTAAGCCCCACTACGAGGCGCCGGCCATCCTGCTGCGACGCGGCGTCTTGCCCGAAGAGCACCTCGACTGCGTTCTCGCACAGGTCAAGAGCGATATCGCCGCCGCGGGGTTCGATTTGGTGCAGTTGACGCGCAGCCCGATCAAAGGCGCGAAGGGCAACGTGGAGATGCTGGCGCTGCTGATGTGTAGTGCCGCCGGTGCCCCCACCGGCGGAAAGTGGGAGCGGCGTCTCGCCGCTGGAATTCCGCCAGTGAGGGCACTGGCGGCACAGCATGCAATATCTGCAACATCCGCCCTCCCTCCGGGGTAATCTAAGACTCATGGGAAGAATCCGCCTGGCTATCGCGGGAGTCGGCAACTGCGCCAGCTCGCTCGTGCAGGGCATTGCCTGGTACGGCCGCAACCGTAGCGATGTGGGGTTGATGCATCCGGAGATCGCCGGCCATCGGGCCGAGGACATCCAGGTCGTCGCCGCGTTTGACATCGATCGTCGTAAGGTGGGCCGGGCGCTGGAGCAGGCGATTTTCGCTCCGCCCAATAATACCAGGGACATTTGCCGCGATCTGCCGCCCAGCGGCGTACTCGTGCAGATGGGCCAAGTCCTTGACGGCGTGGCGGCGCACATGGCCGGCTATGAGGCCCACGAGCGGTTCGAGGTGGCTGATGCGCCGCCGATCGATGTCGTGCGCGTGCTGCGCGAGAGCCGGGCCGAGATTCTCGTTAATTACATGCCGGTCGGCTCGCAGCAGGCGACGGAGTTTTATGCGCGTGCCTGCCTTGAGGCCGGCGTGGCCCTGGTCAACTGCGTGCCGGTGTTCATCGTGTCCGACGGGAAATGGGCCGCTCAGTTCCGCCAGCGCGGCCTGCCATGCATCGGCGATGACATCAAGGCGCAGGTCGGCGCCACCATCACCCATCGCACGCTCGTGCGGCTCATGGAAGAGCGCGGCATGCGCGTCGATTCAACGTATCAGCTCAACGTCGGCGGCAACACCGATTTCCTCAACATGCTCAGCCGCGAGCGCCTGTCCAGCAAGAAGATCAGCAAGACCGAGGCCGTGCAGTCGCAGCTTCGCCAGCCGCTGCCGCCGGGGCAGGTGCATATCGGTCCGGCCGACTACGTGCCGTTCCTCAAGGACAATAAGGTCTGCTTCCTGCGCATCGAGGCGACGGGTTTCGGCGGGATTCCGATGAATGTCGAAGTGCGGCTGAGTGTCGAGGACTCGCCCAACAGCGCTGGCGTGGTCGTCGATGCGGTGCGCTGCTGCAAGGTCGCGCTGGACCGCAAGCTGGCGGGCCCCATCGAGCCGGTCTGTGCTTATACGATGAAGCACCCGCCGCGGCAGATGAGCGATCACGATGCGCGGGCCGAGATGGATAGGTTCATCGCCGGCCGATAGATACAAAACTGACAACGAACAACAGACTACTGACAAGGTCACGCATCATCCGCCGCCAACTCCTCGGCCAGGTGCGTGTCGGCGAATTTTGCCTTCATGCCGCGAATGATCTGTTTGTGGAGCTGGCTGACGCGCGACTCGGAAAGCCCCAGCGTCCGGCCGATCTGCTCCATCTTCATGCCCTCGTAGTAGTACAGGACGATGATCAGGCGATGGGCGGTACACAATCCGCGCGTCACCCATTCCTTGACCAGTTCGTGCTGGGCCGCGCGCACGGGGTCGGCGCGCGGTGGTCGATCAGCGTACCCAGCGGACTGTCGCGCCAGTTGCCATCCGGGTCCTGCCGTTGGGACAGATAAAACATGCCGGCCGGCGCGCATTGCTGTGACATCCGGCGAAACGCCGCCACCGACGTGTTGAGCCGACGCGCAATTTCCTCCCACGTCGGGGCCTGGCCGCGCTCGACGCGAAGCTGCACCGCCGTCTCGCTCAGCCGGCGCGATTGCTGCCGCACCAGCCGCGGCACCCAGTCCAGCGCGCGCAGCTCGTCCAGCATCGCGCCGCGGATGCGCCGCGAGCTGTACGTCTCGAATTTGATGCCCCGGCCGGGGTCGTAGCTCTCGACGGCGGCCATCAGTCCGAATGTGCCGGCGCTGGTCAGCTCATCCACCTCGACGCTGTTGGGCAGTTTCGAGCGCAGTCTTCGCGCGTGCGCCTTGAGCAGCGGCGCATAGTGCTCGATCAGCGCTCTTCGCAACACCGGCGAATGCCAACGCTTATAGAATCCCCATATCCTGTGGATTTCGCGATCCGTCCTTCCCGTCATGGGTCCTCCCATGCCGCTGTCGGTTTACTGTTTGTAGACGATATACGACTCGAGGCCCTCGTGCTGGGATCGCCACTTGGCCGCGCACTTGGGTCTATCGGCCAAAAGTCCTAAGGCGGTGTAGAAGAATTGGGAGATTTCTTTGGTGATGGAGGCGAGCGGTGCCGGGTACAGGGATCGGGGATCAGGGAGGCGCAATGCCGAGTGTCGAAGGTGTGGCCATCAGACGGACTGGCGGGTATGCTCACCCAGTTGACAGGGCATGCATAGGCGTAAGCTGCTCAACACGATCCTCGCGAGCCCGAATAATGTGCGGTTCGGGCAGATGGTCTTGCTCGTGAAGGCCTTCGGATTTGTCCTGTCACGCACCGCGGGCAGCCATCAGATCTTCGTTCACCGGGGAGTCAAAGAGCTCGTGAATCTCCAGAACGTCAAAGGAAAGGCGAAGCCTTACCAGATTCGACAGTTTCTGGATCTCATCGAGCGCTACAATCTGGAGTTGGACCCGTGATGAAGAGAGACTACCACATCAACATTTTCTACAGCGAGGAGGATGGCGGCTATATCGCCGACATCCCCGATCTCCGCACCTGCTCTGCATTCGGCCAGACGCCAGAGGAGGCGCTAGCTGAGGTGCAGATTGCCAAGCGCGCCTGGCTCGAAACAGCACGCGATCTCGGCAAGGCCATCCCCAAACCAAGATATCGGCCGGTGATCTATCAGGCCGCATCCTGACGGTGAGCCCATTGGGATTTGGGCCTTCGTCATTGATTCGACATTCGGCCTTCGGAATTCGGCATTTCCCTCACCCGTATCCCAGCCGATTCAGCTCATCCTCATCCATCCCGAAGTGGTGGCCGATCTCGTGCAGCACCGTTGTCCGCACCTCGCGCACCAGGTCTTCCTCGCTGTCGCTGACCAGCTCGACATCCTCCTGGAAGATATAGATGACATCAGGCAGCGTTCCCGAATGCAGCACGCTGCGCTCGGTGAGCGGATGGCCGACGTACAACCCCAGCAGCAGATCGTCCTTGTCCAAACCGGCTCGCTTAAGTTCCTTGGCGCTTGGCGCAGGCGGATCTCGATGCTGACTTCCTCCAACTGCTCCGCGAACGGCTCGGGCAGGTCGGCCAGCGCCTTCTCCACGAGTTCGCCGAATCGCTGTTTGCTTACGTGATGGGCCAAGATGCGGGATCTTAGCGGGGATCTGCGATTGTCTCAACGATCACCTTGCCGGCGCGGCGGCTGCCACTACACTACTGCTATGGTTCAGGGCGTGATTTTCGATATGGATGGGGTCCTCTGCGACTCCGAGCCGTTCATCTGCGAGGCCGCGTGCCGCATGTTCGCTCAGCGGCACGGCATTACCGTTCATCCAGATGACTTCATCCCGTTTGTCGGCGCGGGCGAGGATCGATACCTGGGCGGCCCGGCCGAGAAACACGGCGTAAAGCTGGCCATGCCCGCCGATAAGGACCTGACCTATAAGATCTACCTTGAGATCATCAAGGGCCGGCTCACTCCGCTGCCGGGGGCGAAGCAGTTCATCGCGGCCTGTCGCCAGCGCGGGCTGAAACTGGCCGTCGCCAGCAGCGCTGACATGGTGAAAGTCGCTGGCAACCTGGGCGAGGTCGGCATGCCTCCCTCCATGTTCGACGCCTGCATTACCGGCTCCGATGTCGAGCGGAAGAAGCCCGATCCGCAGGTCTTTCTCACGGCCGCCGGCGCATGGGCGTCGCACCGGAGCTTTGCATCGTGGTGGAGGATGCCCCCAACGGCGTCAGGGCGGCAAAATCGGCCGGATCGCGATGCCTGGGCTTGACCACCAGCTTCGATGAAAAGACGCTTCGCAGCGCCGGCGCTGACTGGATCACGCCGGACTTGGCGCAGATTCCGCCGGGTTTGCAGTCCGAGCTTCAGATGGCATCGCTGTGAAATCGAGACGGGGCGATTCCTATGCGAAAATGTCCAGCTCCGCTTCGTCGGGCGCGAGCACGTCTCGAACCGGTTTGGCAACCTGGAAGATCGCGCCATCCTGCGCGGTGGACGGCCTGGGCGCGATGGAGTCCGACGACACGAGCATCGGCTGCTCGCCGGAACTGGGGTCGGCCGGCGTCGGATGCTCGCCCGGTTTGCTGCTGCCGGGCTTGACAATGTAGCCGACGGCACCCCGCTGGCCTAGCGCAAACGTTCCTGGTTGGACAGCAGCGTCCTGTGGCACTGAGGACGTTGGCAGTGTCTGCCAAGCCTGCCCATCGACGTGGATGCGATAGAGGAAAACCGAGCACGAGTCGTCGAGAGCGGCTTGCTCCGCCAAGACCAGCGCGGCTCCATCGCTGCAATTGTCAAAACAGCAGGCCTGTCCAATGCACCTATCAACACCATCGACCCATAGCTGCTCAAACCAGTATCGATCCGAATAGCCCCGACTCGGAGCATTCATCGGGAGCGTCTGCGTATTGCGTCGCACGACGAGCCTCACCGTATAGTCGCCACTTGAGGCATATGTGTGCGTGCCATCCACCACATAGGAGCCGTCATCGGCCACGTCGACGGTGCCGGCCGTGATCTTCCCGTCGCCCCAGTCCACCAGTCCCGCGTGCGAGATGTAATAGGCCGGCGTGTTGTTGTAGGCGTCGTCTTCGTCGATGAACGTCGCGAGTTGTCCGCCGATGGTCAGGCCCTCCATCTCCGGCTGTGTGGGTGTGACGGCCACGGGATCGCGGTCGATGGTAATTGGCGAATCGGCTTCGTCCGGCCCGCCCGGCCCGGTGATGGTCACGTGAACGGCGAACGATCCGGAGCGGTGATACGTCGTTGTCCCGGCGATTTCGAAAACGCCGTCATACCCGGCCGTGATCGTTCCCTCGCTGCTGTGCCCATCGCCCCACTCGATCAGGGCCGTGTACATGTCGGGGGTGGTGTCAGGCAGCGGTGAGGTGAATGTCGCCACCTTGGTCGTGAACTGCTCGCGCTGCCGGAAGGACAGCGTGCATCCGCTGGCATGCACGCGACTGGGATCCAGACCCACGTCGAAACGCGGGTTGTCCCAGCTCGAGGTGCTGGCGAGATCGGGCGCCGACGCCTGGATGGTCAGGCCGATCCCGTCGTACACCTGCCGATAGGTGTGCGTGCCTGTGACCCAGTAGACGCCATCATCGCCCGGCACGAGGACGCCCGTGGAGTCGGCGCCATCGCCCCAGGAAATCGTGATGGTCAGGGTGCTCACGTCCAGGTTGTCGTCGTAAGGCACGAATTGGCCGACGACACCGCTGAAGGGCGTGCTCTTGCACGCGGCAATCTTGCCTGCCGTGGCCGATCCAACAGGGCGAAGGGCGACATAGATCGAAACGTCGGCCTGTGCGCTCTGCCGGTCGGGCGCCAGGACCTCGACCGTGGCGTGATGCCCTCCCTCCTGCTGATATACGTGCGAACCGAGAATCCAGATCGTCCCATCGTCATACTGCTTGAGTATCCCGGCCGATTGTGTGCTATCACCCCAGTCAATGCTGACTGAGACCTGCGTCAGGTGGAGCTGGTCATCCGATGGCAGGAACTGGCCGAGATATGCCATGCACTCCTCGCCTTTGTATACATGGTTGTCCCGCGCGTAAATGCAGCCGACGCCAGCCATCGGCGGAGCCTGGACCTCCACGCTCACCGGGCAGGTCTTGGTCATCGTGCCGTCGGAGATCCACAACACGCCGGTGTGCGTTCCCGCCCGGTTGAACAGCAGGCTAGCGCCCATGTTACCGCATTCGCGATCCTTCCAGATCCACAGCGGCGTCGTGCTGCCGTCATCCCAGGTGACGGCGGCCCAGTAGGCCGACATATCGGCATTGGGGTCCATGGGCGTGAAATCACCCGCTTGCCAGTACGACCACGCTCCAAACGGGATGGTGGCCGAGGGCTTCACTCGAACGTCAAAGCCATCAAAGCCGCCGGGCAGCACGTGGAGGTCCGCGCAGACATCGGCGTTACGGCTCACCTCGCCCTGCGGCAGTGACCTATCCAACGGCCGGCGAGTCTCGTTCACATGGAAACTGAACCACAAGTGCTGATGGTAACCGCTGATGGCAAAGGTATGAGTCCCGTAAACGTCAAAACCACCTGTTGCGTCCGGCGCGACGGTTCCCTGAGAATCCATCCCGTCACCCCAGCAGATTGTCACCTGGAAGTTGCTCGACCAGAGCGTGCCGGCGCCGACGCTGTCGATGTGTCCGATCTGCCCGCTAAACGGCTGGCCCGCAGTCGGCGTGATATCGAGCGACGTCACCGTCAAGTGCGAGTTGACGGAGATGCTGCCTTCTACTATCGCCACCGTGTCATCACCGGTTGGCAGGCGATCATCGTAGACGAGAACCTGCACGCCTTGCGGGTTGGGATACATGAATAGATGACGACTGTACACGTCGAATGTCCCTTTGCCGGTGCGAACGATCTTCGCGTCAACGCTGTCGCTGTAATCGCCATCCCAAGTCACCGTTGCGCGGTAGTGCCGCGCGTCGTCATCCGGGTCGGCCATGGTGAAATGGGCGAGTGCCTGGTCAAACGGAATGCCATCGATGGCAGGGTCATTGGTGAGCGTGCCGTCCACCGTGCCCTCGGCAACCACAGCCCGGCTACGGGCGTCGTTGCTGATGGAAATGGGCATGCCGCAAGAGAAGCGGGTCCAGGGCGCGCCGTTCCATGAAGACCAACTCAACGTCACATAAATGTCATACTGCCCCGGCTTCACGTACACATGCCTGTCCACCACCGCCACCGTGTCATCGCTCTCCGAAACCAGCGTCGCGGCCGACGATTCGCCATCGCCCCATTGAACCTGTGCCGTATACCCGGCCAAGTCGCTCATATCCGGGCCGACGAACCGCGCCACCGTGCCCTCGAAAACCCGTCCCGCCATCGGGGTGATCACCACGCCCTTGCCCGCAATCGACGGCGGCACCGTATAGTCGCTGCTTTGCACCACGATGCTCCGCCCGCCGGCCAGGTCGCTGATCGTCACCAGCGGCTGATGCCAGCCCATGCGATAGGTGAAGCTCCCGATCACATCAAACCCGCCATGGTCATTGCTGACTACCCGGCCATCGGAGACCTGGCCGTCGCCCCAGTTGATGCTCGCGCGGTAGTTGGCTGGGTCAGTGCTTCCGGTCTGATCGACAAACGATGCAATCGTGCGCGTGAATGCGCGCTTGTGCTCGCCATTGATGCGCAATGACTGCCCGAGCAGCGCGCCATCGACTTTCAGCTCGGCCGTCCCGCCCGAGGCCGATGCAAACCACAGGTCGCCGGCGGTGTCGGATGCGACGAAGTCCAGATAGCCCGAGATCTGCGGCCCCGCATATTGATACGTCTGCCCACCGCCGCCAAGACACACCACCGGATTCATCGCCGCCGCCGCGTCGCTGAACCAGACATTGCCATCCGGCCCCATCGCCAGATCGATTGGCGTCATTCCCCCCAACCAGGTCGAGGCGAAGTTGCCGGCAGAGTCGAGATGCACCACCTCGTTCGAGATGGCCAGATAGAAGCCGCCGGCGTTGTCGCCGATGAAGTCATTGATGCAATCGCGCTGGACCGGCGTGACATTGATCGTCGCCATCGCGCCATCCGGCGAGATGTGCCCGATCATGTTCTGGTCCTGGGCATAGCCGGCAAACCACATCTGCCCGTCGGCCCCGCCGGCCAGCCCCACGAATCCGACCAGGCCGGGGACGCTGAAACTTCTGACCTGGCCATCGGCATCGACCCGCCCCACCGTGCCATCATCCCGCGTAAACCAGACGCTGCCATCGGCAGCCGCTGCAAATTCCCCCATCGCGGCAGACTGGGCATCGGGCTCGATCTCGAAGCTTTCATCAGGCTTCATGCGAGCCAGGTGCCAGCCATCGGCGCCCGCGACGCCAAACCACAGGTTATCGGCCGCGTCGAAAGCCGCGCCGCGTCCGACGGTCCATGCAGTGTCCCCGTCGGCAGGGACTGCCAGCTCACGACTGGTCCCATCGGGCGCGCAGCGATGCAGGCCGCTGGTTCCCGTATCAAGGATCCACATGGTCCCATTGGCGTCCGTGGCCAGGCGGCTATGTCCCGGCACCGAATGGTCAGACTCGTGGAGACGGTATCCCTCGTCATAGGAAAGCTGGACGCTCGGAATCTGCGCGAGATCGCAAAGCTGGATGGTGCCGGTCGCAACCAGCGTGTCCGACGATGCAAGTATCCGCTGTTCCAGCAGTTCGAAGAGAAATGGATCGACCAACCAACGCCTGCCACATCCAAGTCCAGTTGCACGCACGGCTGACCTCCTCCCGAATCACGAGACCGACAGCCGACGAAATGCGGGAACAACATGCAGGTTAGGCAACCCGCAACCCCACACCGAGCCAAAGCGCCGTCGTACTTATCGACGGCACCAAGCGAGCTCATGCTACAAATTCTGCTCTGATTTCTAAGAATGTCAAGTATTGGCGCGCCGATCTTCGGTGGCGAGTTGTGGAGCGGTGCCGCCCCGACCGCGGTCTTTCCCGCACGGCGGAGGGCCGCTCGTGCCACCCTAAGCCGTAAGCCCATCAGCCCTTGTCGGTTGCGCGCTTCTCCCAGATTGCCGTTGTGATGGACAGCGCCGGCAGGCTCAGGCTCAGCGAGCGGCCCTGTGCTTCCAGTCTCGCGGCGATGGCCTCGTTGCGACTGTTCATCAACTGCGCCACGAGCCGTCCATCGGACCGCTGGAAGGCGATGCAGCGCACTCCTGTTTGCGTACCCTTGGTCGCGATCCGCACCGCGCCGGGGCGGATGAACTTGGCAAAGTGCGCCAGGTAATAATGGGCGCCGGTGTAGATTACCTCGTGGGTCTGGCGGTTGATGATGACAAGCGGGTGCTGGATGTTGGGATCGGGATTGCCGTGAACTGGCGAGACCGCCCACGGGCCGCCGGTTTCGTCGAGGATCATATTCCAGTAGATCCACGCAACGGCGCCGGCCTCCAGATCCGAGAAGATCATCTGCCCCCAGAAGTCGCCATCCTCGAAATCCGGCCGAGGCAGCTTGATCGTCTTGGGCGTGCCGGCCTGGTAGGCATAGCAGACCTCGGTCATCCACAGCGGCATGTCCGGATAGCGGGCGTGCAGCGAGGCGATCTTGTCGTAGTCGCGGGCGCCGTAGCCGTGGTATGGCATGGCCGCGACGTATTTCGCGCCTCGGGATCGTCCAGCACCGTAGGATATTCCCGGAATGCCCGGCCACGATTCTCCGCTTCGCTGAGCATGATTTTCGTCTTGATGCCTTCCCTGGCCAGCAGCGGGCCGACGTGGTTCTTGATCAGGTTGCGAATCTTCGTGTAGGGAATCTTGGTGTAGATGCCCGGCTCGTTGAACAGACACAGGTAGTCGATGAAGATCCCCTGCTTCTGGTATTCCTGGAGGTAACGCAGGTAATACCGGGCCAAGGCGTCGAAGCACTTTTCCTGAACATCCTGCTTCTTTCGGTCGGATACCTCGGCCAGCATCCAGTCGGGCGGATAGTCCATCGGCGCCTGGAGCACGAAGTTGCCGTACTTGCGGGCTCGCTTGATGAAGGTGGCCGAGCCGTCAGGTTTCAAGTCGCGCTCGATGCTGAAATTCTTCATCGCGATGTTGTCGGGCGTGTCGTTGTACGTATACCACGGCCCGGCCGACATGAAATCGGTGCAGGCGATGGTTGTCTTCATGGCGCTGTAGCCCGCGCCGCGGTCCGGGTCGAAAATCGCCTGTAGGACCTGCTCCTGCTGATCGGCCGGCAGGCTGTTGATGCAGATCATGCCGGCTTCGAGGATGGATGCGCCAAAGCCGACGATGGTCTGGTGCTTGGTGGCCGGGTCGATCTGGAAGGCCGCGCCGCCATCCTGGGCTTGTGGCTGGAAGCTGCGCGGCCGGCTTGGTCGTGAGGCGATCGCCGGCCTTGGAGGAGACGATGATGGTGGCCTCCTGGGCCTGCGCCGCGCACAGAAGACGAGGGCGAGCATGGCGAGGACAATTGCGAGCGGACGCATCGAATGGGACGGTGTCATGGGATCATCTCCACGAGTGGAATCTATTCCCTGGGCGTTGGCGTCGGCTTGAGAAATCCCCGCTCGCGCAGCCAGTTGACACATCGCTCGGACCAGCCATCGACCGGGTGATTGACCTTGCGCACGGCGAAGCCGTGGCCGCCGGTCGCGTAGATATGCAGTTCCGCCGAAGCGCGGCTCGCTTCATGGCCAGGTACATCGTGACGGTGTTGTCCGATTCGCTGATCGGATCGTCGGTGGCATGGACCATGAACAGCGGCGGAATGCCGGCCGGAGTGTGGATGGTCGGCGAAAGCTCTTCCTTACCCTTCACCTTGAAATAGCCGGAATAGAGCATGATGCCGAAATCGGGCCGGCAGCTTACTTTGTCGATGTTGTCAATCGCTTCGTAGGCTCGCCGGTCGAAATTGGTTGCGGTTGCCCCGACGAGGTGGCCGCCGGCCGAGAAACCGATCATGCCGATTTTCGCCGGGTCGATTGCCCACTCTGCGGCCTTGTTGCGCACGAGGCTCACCGCGCGCTGGGCGTCGATGAGCGGCCCGAGCGGCGGCTCGCCTTTGATATCGCCTGGGCGGCGCGGGCAGCGGTACTTGAGAATAATGCCGGTGATGCCGATCGAGTTGAGCCACGCGGCCACTTCCTCGCCTTCGACATCCCAGCCGAGGTTGTGGTAGCCGCCGCCGGGGCAGATCAGCATGGCCACGCCAGTGGCCTTGTCCTTCGGGGGCTGGGAGATGAGCAGGGCCGGCCGGGTTACGTTGGTGAGCCAATTAGTCGGCTTGCCACCGACCTCGTAGGGCTTGCCGTTCATTTGAAGCTGAAAGAATCTCTCCTCGCCAGTGATGCCGACGTCGCCGGGGACCTTGCCCGGCCAGAGTTCGACGCCTTGCGTAGAGCGGGTTGCAGGCTGGCACCACGCTGCAGGCGTCACGGCCAATAGCAGCACTAAGACCGCGAAGTATCCATAGCATTGGGACATGTCGGCGCACCTCAATGGTTGATACGAAGGGCCGGTTCGCTTGTTGTGCCACGGCGGCATGCCGGCGAGAATGTGCGGGCCTCCACAGGAGAGTGTTGCCATGGCATCTTACGCGACAACGATCCCGCGCGTGATTGCGGGCGCTGCGCTGGGCCATCTCCTCGCCGCGGCGGTTCTGGCACAGACGACGATGCCTGCGGCCCTGCAGGATGCTCCGCCGAACGGCTGGGTGAAGATTGCCGATCATGGTCCAGGCCCGCGAGTGTCATTTGCGCTGGTCTATGCGCCAATCGAGCGGGCCTTCGTTTGCGTGGGCGGGCATCTTCCGGCTGGATCGGCATCGGAAATGTCCCTGGAACTGGCGAGGGGCCGCTGGGAGAACCGGCTGCCGCCCGGCAGGCAAGGCGTGTGGGGTGATGTGGTTGGCCCGATCAAGCCGCCGGCGTTTCCCCGTGGCTCCGTCTTCAAGGACCAGGAAGGCACGGTGCGACCCAACCTGGAGGCCGGCTACTACAGCGGAATGTGGACTTGGGGCAACTGGGCGCTGGACGAGGATCGGGGCACGGTGGTCTGCTACTGGGCGATGCTCCATTCGACGGCCGAGTACGACCTGGCCGGCCGCACGTGGAAGGTCGTCACCACGCCCCCAGAACATCCGCAGCGGTTTCGCGACGCCATGCTCTTTGGGTCGATGTGCTACGACCCGGTGAACAAAGAAGTGATGGGCGGGCAGGGCGGCTGGATCTATGCCAACGAAAGGTGGCGGCAACTCAAGCTGGGCAGCCCATTGATCAATGAACTGCGCACCAAAGCCGAATCGTGGCAGCGAGCGGCACGAAAGCTGGCCGGCGCCGCCCGGGCGCGATTCTACCTGGCCGAGAGCGAACAGGAAGCGAAGCAAGCGAAGGACAATTTGGGGCGGCGCAATGTTCCACGCCGAGCTGATGGGCCATTTTGCTGAAGAGATTCGCAACACGGAGCGGGATGCCCAGGGGTACGAGATGACTCAGTTACGGTGGGCGGGCGACTCGTTGGCCGCGGCCATCGCGGAATCGAAGATAGCCACTCCGCTGTTGGACGGAAAGGCAATGGCCGAGGGCATCCGTGCCGCCGACGCCGTGGCTGTCGAACTGGGCCGAGCGGTCGTGGCGCTGTCGGTCCAGCCGCCGCCGCGCGCCGACTCGCGCATGGTGTACGACGTCAGGAACCGAAAGATTGTTCTCTTCGGCGGCGATGCCCTCGATCGCCTGCTCGCGGATACGTGGATTTACGACTGCGCCAGCCGCACCTGGGAACAGCGGCGGCCGGTCCTCTCGCCATCACCCCGCGCCGGCTCCCGAATGGTCTATCTGCCCAGGAGCGGGAAGGTCCTGATCATTGACGGCTACGGCTACAAAGGCAGCGGCGAGATGTGGGCTTACGACACAGCGGAGAACCGGTGGGATTTGCTGGCCGAGCCAAGCCCGCCTCGCGCCCGCCGCCGAGAAGGACTGGTTTCCGCTTCCCGCGGCGGCGACGGATGACGATGTCGTACTCACGTTCTTCAGGGCTGGATCGGAGGTGGCGACATTCGCCGCGCGAATCGATCCAGCGCGAATTGACGGCGAGGGGGCAGCCAAGTTGGGCGTCGGAACGATGACGGAAAAGCCCTATCCGATCGCGACGGAAGACCCTCAGTGGTTCGAGAAGAATGCCCCGCCGCCCGATCCGGCTGCCGAAGAGAAATGGTTCGCGGATTTGCCGGCCAACCAATGGGTCATGCGGCAAGCGCCAAACTGGCCGAAGATCGAGTATGGCCGGAGCCGCTGCTGGGGAAGCTGCGTGCTGGACAGCGACCGCGACCAGCTCCTGCATTTCGGCGGCGGCCACGCCACCTACGACGGCAACGACGTGCTCCACTACAGCATCCGGGCCAATCGCTACTTCATCGGCCATCGCCCCGAGCACACGCTCAACTTCGCGCCCAATGGCATCGGCATTCCGATGTGCCGCAGCTATCAGGGCCGGCCGCTGATGTCGTGCCATTCGTATAAGTGTTACGCGTACGATCCGACGCTCCGGCGACTGGTGCTGTGCGCTCAGAAAGATGCTGGCAATCTCTTCACGTACGACCCCTCGGTCGGAGACTGGGAGGCAAACCTCGCGACGCCATTCCATCCGGCCTTCTTTGACATCTACCTGTATGAGACCAAGTGCGTGTCCACGCCCGCCGGGACTGTGGCATGGACACAAACCGGCGAAGGAATGTGGCGCGTGAACGCCAGCAAGATGGGCTGGGAGAAACTACCAATCCAAGGCAAGATGGCGCCACCTGGCTGGGACACCGAGGGCATGGCGTACGACTCGAAGCGCAACCGGCTGCTGCTGTTCTCGGCCGGCGCCAAGGGCGACATCACAGCCTGCAACGCCGGGACAGGCGAACTGACGTTACTCGATCCAGCCGGCAAGTCGGGCGCAGCGGCTTCGTCGCGCGAGGCCGTGTATCTGCCGGCATGTGACGGCGTGCTCATCGCAGCGCGGCCGCAGGCAAGCCCCGACGGCAAATCCCGCTGGCTCTTCTATGATTGCGCCAAGAACGCCTGGTTCGGCCTGCATTTGGGCGGCGCCGATGTGCTGGGGAAGGAGCGGTTCAACCCGAGCCTGGGGATCATGTATGATCCCAAGCGGAAGCTCGTCTGGGCGATGGACATGCTTTCGCGGCCATACGCGCTGCGGCTCGACATGACTACGGCGGATGTGCTCCCATTGGGAGGCGAGGATGGGGCGAAGAGGTGACTATGGTTTTCAATCGCAGTCGGGAGGACGTGGCTGTGCTCAAGTCGTCTTTGTCGGCGTCGGCGCGGCTCGCACGCAACTCGCGACGGCAGATAAGAATGTCTGCCCCACCGTTCTTCCTCGTGTTGCTCGCGTTGAGCGTCGGCGCCGGTCTGGCGCGGCGCTGCGGCTCCCGTCGCGGCGAGCCAGGCAGAGCAGATCATGGCGCTGGCCGGGCGAAAGGTCGGCCTGTGCATCCATCTCGGATGTGGCCGGGAGGAATCCGCCGCGCTCACGGCGGACCTCGCCGCCGCGGGCCAACTGCTCGTCCACGGCCTGGCCGTGGATGACGCCTCGCTCGATCGGGCGCGGCAGGCGATTGTCGAGCGCGGGTTGATGGGACGGGCCAGCGCGGAGAAAGCCCCGCTCAATCCGCTTCCCTATGTGCGCGATCTGGCGAATCTCGTCGTGATTGAGGACTTCGACGCGTTGTCGCGACATGGCCTGGCCATGGCGGAGATGCAGCGCATCGTCGCTCCCGGCGGCGTCATCTGTGTCAAGCAAGCCGGCCGCTGGACCGCGACCCGCAAAGCCCGGCCCAGCGAAATGGATGACTGGACGCACCCCGGCATGGGCCCGACGGCAACCGCGTCTCCGCCGACAGGCTGATCGCCATGCCGCTGGGATTGCGCTGGCTCGATGGCCTGCCGCTGAACCTGGTGGATTCGTACTCCTCATCGCGCGCCTGGGTCATCGCAGGTGGGCGGATTTTCACGCTCGGCAGCACGGCGCTGGAGAACGTCGCGCCGGCCGGGTTTCTCAAGCACGGGCGGGAGGAATATCTCGTCGCCCGCGATGCGTTCAACGGGCTGCCACTGTGGACGGTTGACTGTGGGCCGCTCGTGGTGGGGCCCATGGTGTGTACCTACAACTTCGGCCCACTCGCGACGGATGGCCAGCGCGTTTACGTCTACAAGAAGGACCGGCTGGTGGCATTGGTCGCGGAGTCGGGCCAGGTCGCCGCTGAGTATCCCGTGAAGTACATGACCGAGCGGCTGCTGCTGGCGCAGGGCGTGCTGGTCGCGGCCGGGTGGAAGGACAAGGAACAAACCAAGGACGCGGGGCATGGGGTGGACTATGCGCACCATTGGGTCGTCAAGACGGCCGAAGGCGCGGTGGAGGCTTTCGATGCCGCGACGGGCGCGACGAAATGGTCCGCGCCTGCGGCGGCCCAGGAGATCGTTGCCGCCGACGGCGCGGTGTTCATGCTGCTTCAGTCGGGCAATCCGCCGACAGGCCAGCAGATCCTCGCCGCGGACTTGCAGACGGGTCGCGAGCGTTGGCGAATTGGGCCGGAAAAACTCAGGTCCGACCCGGCCATCCATTTGAACTGCGCCGGCAGTGGCGTGCTGGTGCTGGCATACGTGAAGGCCAAGGTCATCGCGGTCCACTCGGCCGCGGATGGCAAGCTCCTTTGGGAGATCAACCCCGCCGCGCCGGCGGGATCGCCAGGCATCCTCTGGACGCCGATGATGGACGGCCTGCTGTGGCGCGATGGGAAGAGATACGATCCGCTGACGGGGCAGGTGAAGGGACTGGCGCCGCCTAAGATGGAGGCCAAGCCCTGTTGTCCGCCCGTGCTGACCAGCCGATACCTGGTCGATTCGCGCGGCAGCAGTTTCTGGGACATGGCCATTTCCAAGGACCATCCGGAGCAATACCGTTACATCGGCTCCCACGCCGTGCGCGGGGCCTGCATCATGGGCACGACGCCCGCCAACGGCATGCTCTACGCGGGGCAGAACTATTGCACGTGCCTGCCTGGTCAAGTGCCGGGATTCGTGGCGTATGGGCCATGCGGGCAGGCGCCCACGCAAGCCGACTTCGCCAAGGCCAATCCCATCGAGAAAGGCCCGGCGCAAATCGAAAATCGAAAATCAGAAATCGCAAATCCCCTGGACTGGCCGATGTACCGCCACGATGCCCAGCGCAGTGGCGCGACGAAAGCAACTCTTCCGCCGCAGTTGAAGCTCCACTGGCAAACCGAAGTGGCGCGCCCAGCTAACGGCCCGCTGGCCGATGCCTGGCGGGCGCGGCTCACATCCTGGCTGAGCGCGCCGGTGGTGGCCGAAGGCAAAGTCTTCGTCGCCGCGGCCGATCTGGGGCAGGTGGTCGCGATCGATGCTGCCAGTGGCAAGGTCGATTGGCGGGCAACCGTCGGCGCGCGGGTCGATTCCCCGCCGGCCATTCACGGTGGACAATGCGTGTTCGGCGCGCACGATGGCCGGGTGCATGCACTGAGCACAAGGGATGGATCGTTGGCCTGGCGCGTTTCCGTCGCGCCGTGGGAACGCAGAATGGTCGCGTTCGGACAGGTGGAATCGGTCTGGCCAGCCATGGGCGCGGTGCTGGTCCAGGACAATGTCGTGTACGCATCGGCCGGGCGGTCCACGGAGTCGGATGGCGGCATCGCCGTGCGCTCGCTCGACGCCGCCAGCGGCGAGCACCGCTGGGCCACGAGCATCGGCGTCGGCACGTACAGCGAGAACGACGTTCTGACAGCGAATGACGGGAAGCTCTCCTGGCATCACGTGACGATCGACCCGCG
Organism: uncultured Phycisphaerales bacterium; assembly: GCA_963836515.1. GTDB lineage: Bacteria > Planctomycetota > Phycisphaerae > Tepidisphaerales > Tepidisphaeraceae > CAWIJX01. The sequence goes on along the minus strand of CAWIJX010000003.1, from coordinate 17,257 downwards.
CACTGGCGCGCTCGACGGGGCCGGCAAGCGCGGGCCGGGTGGCGGGCTGGAAGCCCTGCCCGATGGGTCGTGGACGCGCATCGGCAATCGGCGATCGGGGAATCGTCGGTTTGGCCGGGCGGCGGCGGAGATGTTCGCCTGGAACGAGACGACGCTGTTCGGCTACGAGTGTCTCGTCGGCTGGAACTCGGCCAACCGCTGGTGCTTCGCGGTGCCCAAGTCAAAGACCGCTGGCGAGGGGAAAATCAAGCCGGAGGAATATGCCTGGCGACTGATAATGCCGCGCGACAGCCAGGTCGAGGCGATGGCTTTGTGCGCCAACGGACTGGTGGTGGCCGGGCGGATCTGCGACGCGAAGCAGGAGAAGTCTCGAGGCTTCCTTTGGGTGGTCTCGCTCGACGATGGGAAGAAGCTGGCCGAGTATCCTCTCGCATCGCCGCCGGCCTATGACGGCCTGGCCGTGGCTGGTGAGCAGGTCTGTCTTTCGCTCGAGGATGGGAACGCGGTCTGCTTTGGCAAGTGATGTCACGTTGGCTGCAGTTGAGCGTTGCGGTTGGCGTTTCCGCCAGTGAGGGCACTGGCGGCACTCTATTCGGCCTTGCGTTTGAGTTGTTTGTCGAAGAACTCGGTCACGACCGTCTTGTCGTGCTGGTGTACGCTGCCGTGGTCGCCGCCTTTGATGGTGTAAAACGTGGCCTCCACGCCCGCCTTCTTCAGCGCCTCCAGCAATCGCTGCCCCTGGGAATAGGGGACGGTCGTGTCTTTGTCGCCGTGCATGATGAAGAACGGCGGACAGTCCTTCGTGATGTAAGTGAGCGGCGACGCTTTCCTGGCCAAATCAGTTTTATCCGTTCGCGGGTTGCCGCCCAGGAGCTTGAACGCCGGACCGTTGGGGCCGATGTTGTGACGCTCGGGCCAGTCGGGCGCCAGGAAATCCACCGCCGGGCAGCATGCGCAAACGGCATGGACCCGGCTGGAGAATTCGCCCCAGCCGCCTTGGCCCTCAAACTCCTTGACGTCGGCGGTGGTCCCGACGAGTGAGGCCAGGTGCCCGCCCGATGACTCGCCCCAGACGCCGATGCGATCGGTGTCCAGGTGATACTCCTTGGCCTTGGCGCAGGAAGCGAATGGCGCACTTGGCGTCTTCGATCTGGGCCGGAAAGACCGCCTCGCCACTCGTCCGCACCTGAATGGTTGCGCCAAAATAGCCTTGCTGTGCCGTGGCGATCAGCCGGGCGATCGCCATGTCCTTGTTGTCTCTTCCCCAGGCGCTGCCATGGATGTAGACGAGCACCGGCATCGGATCCTTCGGCAATACCTTGGGACGAAGGATGTGCATCGTCAGCGTCTGATTGCCGCCTTTGCCGAAAGGAACACTGCGCAACAGTTCCACGTTGTCGGGCATCTTCTTGGGTGCCGGCTGCTGCGCGGCCGACTGGCTGTTCGCCAGAGCCAAGAGTACGGCACAAACGACCGCCATGAGGGAATATCCGCGATTCATCATGGAACGCTCCGTTTCTTTCGTGAACTCTCATCGCCCGCGCCTGGCCGGCGCGATCGCGATGCCTGCCGCCAGTTCCTTCCCGGTATGCGAGCCGATTTCATCTCCATTGATAACGAGCCGGTACTTGGCATCCGGCGCTGCGTTTCGGAAGACGACCGTTGCTTTGCGCGGCCACGTCAGGGGACTGCGAAGGTTGAATGTGATGCGGCCTTCCGCTACGGCGCAGTCGGTCAAGTCCAGCCCGTTTGATCCCACGCCGCGCCCCGCCGCCACGTCCACGATAGCATCGCGCAGGAATTCTTCTTCCATCTCAATGCCGGCCATGCCGCTGCCCGTGCCCCAGTGAAAGCTGCTGACGCCGGCCTTGCGGCCGTAGCCTTCATGCGCCCAGTTCTCCGACGGCGAGATGGGGAACTGCGACCGCAGCGCCGCCACGCCACGCTCCAGGTATTCGGCCTTGCCCGTTACGCGGTAATAGTCCAGAAGGATGTTGCCGATCTGGCTCTGCCGCGCATCGGACCACTCGGCGTCCGAGTTCTGCGTGGTGAAGCCACCCAGCAGCATGGCGGGACAGGAGAGCTGTTCGATTACTGCGTTCGTCCAGCACTGCTGATAGAGCAGCAGATAATCCAGCAGCGACTCGCCCCTGGCCAGGTACGATTCATCGCGCGTGATGCGCGAGGCCAGCAGATACGCGGCCACCGTCTGCGTGAGCGCCAGGTTATTGGCCGGCCACTGGGCGCTGCGGGCGTCGAACGAGATTTTCCGCGGGCTACAGCTCCAGAACGTCTCGTAGTCGTACCATTGTCGCAACGGAATGACCTCTTTCTCCAGGTACGCGAGACCGCGCTTGGCCGCGTCCAGATATCGCGCGTCCGGCTCCTGCGCATGAAGCGCCAGCAGGAAGAGCACAACCGGCCCAGTCTCGGCTTTCACGGTGCGGGATTTCTCTTCCTGCACGGAGCCGTCTTCAGCGAATCGCGTCGGCAACATGCCATCGGGCAACTGCCGCGCGATCAGAAACTGCGCGAGCTGTCGGCAGCGCGGCAGGATCAACTCGTCGCCGGGCAGTTTGCTCTCCCGCCAGCGTAGGAGCCAATACGCGGTCCAGCTCATGTCATAGCCAAGGAACCCGTCGGCCGTGCTCCCGCCCGAGCCGTCGCCGGCCGCCCAGACAGTGCCCTTCGCCGTCGGCACCGCGATGCACTTGAACGCGCCATCGCGGCCGGGCGCTTTGACGGCCAGTTGTACCGTCTGCCGCGTCAGGTCGAGCAGGTCGCGATTGCCGGTTCGCCGAGCGTAGAGCGCCATGCCGAAACTGGTGCGAAGCGTGTTGAACCAGGAGGAGAGATAAACCGACGGTCCCGGCCCCCAGCGTTTGGTGCGAGCGCCGCCGCCGGTCGATCCATCCGCCAGCGGCACGGTCAACCACGTTTCGCGCGACTCGCCTTCCCACACGGCCGGCCGCCAGTCATCCCACAGCACCAACTGCTGGTAGCGCGGGTCGGTGCCAACCTGTTGTTCGGCTGCGTGTGACTGCTCGCGCCGGCCGAAACGGTCCCAGTGGAAACGCACCGCCTGCCGATAGGCCTGCCCCGGCAGTGCATCGGCGTCGATCAGGAGGTAGTAGCAATTCTCCACCGGCACATCGATGGTCCACGTCCGCCGCGAATCCTCGGAGTAGACCGAGTGCGATGACCGGCGCGCGGGAATGAAGCCGACCGAGAGCGTCGGTCCTCCCGGCACGTCCAGATCCAGCGAGTGATTGCATCGCGCCAGCGTCGGCCGATCCAGCGCCGCCACATCCGGCACAATGCCGAGCGCCGTCCGCCGCGCCTGCACGAGGATGAGCGGCGCTTTGTACTGTGCATCCGGATTGAACCCGCCCACCGATGGCGAATAGGACCAGTCGGCCTGCCCCGAAAAGCGAAAGCGGTCGATGAAGCCGTGCAATTCCAGTTGTCCCGCCGGTTCGATGCGGGTGGTGACCCGTGCCCACAGTCCATCCAGCCGCACTCGCCGAGTAATCCGGTGAGCGCCGGCAGTGACTTCCTCCACCAGTTCATTCTTCTGCAATTGCACCGATTGCACGGCCGCCGTGATTGCTTTGCCATTCGGCGCAATCAGCGAGATCGCCCCCGCGCTCTGTCCGTCGGCCAATGCCACATCGATCCACTGCCCGCCGCGCAGCGCCAGATATCGTTCCCGCAGGCCCGCTTCGCCCAACCGCGCCTCCACGCGAATCTGCTGCCCCTGGAGAACAACGGCTTGCTGTGCGTCTGCCTGAGTGGTCATGAATGCGGTCCCGGCAAAGAAGGCCAATAATGCGACTCGCACGGCGTAGTTGATGCGGAAGTGGTTCATGATGCTATCCCTGCGTTGTACCTCGTTGCCGGGAAGATCGTTGGCGGCAGCCAACCACCCGCCGCGAGCATGGTAAGAAGCTGTAGAGAGGAAACCTGGTCATGGGAAACACGACGAGCCAGATGACGGTGGCGGCGCTCCTTTTCGCGTTGACAGCAACGGGCATCTCGCTCGCGGGAGAGATCGCCTTCCCTGTCAAGGTCAGCGAGAACAAGCGGTACTTCGTCGATCAGAAAGGCACGCCCGTCTTCTGGCTGGGCACGACGCAATGGCAGCTCTTTCGCGAATACAAGCGCGAGGATGCCAGGACGATCCTGGAGAAATCCCACGAGAAAGGCTTCGTCTTCGCGCAGGTCATGCTGATGGGCGTGGGCGACGGCACCAAGGCCAACGTCTATGGCGAGAAGCCGTGGATCGACAACAACCCGCTCACCCCCAACGAGGCATACTTCAAGAACGTGGATGCCATCGTGGACATGGCGCGCGAGAACGACCTGGCGATCTCGATGACGGTCTATCACCAGCGCTACCGCAAGTGCATCACCGTCGCCAACGCCCGCGCCTGGGGCAAGTGGATCGGCCAGCGCTACAAGAACGCGCCCAACATCGTCTGGTCCAGCACGCCCGAGACCAAGCCGGAATTCATCCCCGTTCTGCGGGAACTGGTGGCCGGCCTGCGCGACGGCGACGGCGGGAGCCATCCGGTCACGTTCAAGCCCGACCCGGCGCCCCATCCGGCCGGCTTCCTGCACGATGAGCCGTGGCTGGATTTCAGCGCCATGCAGACCTGGAAGTGGGTCGAGCAGATCTATCCGATGGTGACAAACGAGTACAACCTGCAACCCACCAAGCCGGTGGTGATGGCGGAAGGGGCCTATGAACATGGCTCGGAATACGGCTTCGACGTCACGCCGCTTTGGATTCGCCGGCAAGCGTGGTACTCGTACGTGGCCGGCGCGCATCACACCTACGGGCACAACGACAGTTGGCGCGTGTTGCCAACGTGGAAACAGGCGCTCGACGCGCCCGGCGCGACGCAACTGGGCGTCCTGAAAAAGATCTTCACGGCGCAAGGAGTGGTGGTATCTGACGCCCGACCAGAGCATCTTCGCAAGCGGCGGCGTCACGAGCGGACAGATATTGAACTTGGCCGCCCGCCACAAGGACGGTCGCTGGGTCATGGCATACCTGGGCGCCAAGGCATCCTTCTCAATCCACATGGACAAACTGGCCGGCGACAAGGTGAAGGCATTTTGGGTCGATCCGAAGACCGGCGATGCAAAGGCGATCGGCGACCTGCCAACCAAGGGCGTCGAGGCGTTTACGACACCGGAGGGATGGGAGGACGCGGTGCTGGTGCTGGAGGGCTGGATTGGCCAAGCGCATTGATCGCAAAACACAGCTCCTCCACCACCCGCCCGCCGATCAGGTGCTCCTGGATGATTCGCTCGGCGTTCTCCGGTGTGACGTTCCGGTACCATGCGCCCTCGGGGTACACGACGCAGATCGGCCCATCGATGCAGATGCGCAGGCACTGGCACTTGGTTCGATAGCACGGCCCATCCGCGCCGGCCAGGTTGAGTTGCTTCATCCGCCTCTTCAAATATTCCCAAGTCGCTTCGCCCCGGGCGGGGTCGGTGCAGTCCGGGCCGATGCAGATGAACAGGTGACGCCGCAGCTTTCCCACGCCAAAGCGCTCGGCCATCTTCTCCGGCGGTAATCGTTCGGGATTCGCCATGCCCGAATTCTACACGATCCCGGCCTGGATCCCGAAGTGTTAACCCCGAACCCTGAACCGTAACCCGCCGACCAGGCCGGCCGACAGCGACCGGCGGAACTCAAGGGTTACGACGACGGCTGGCGGCAATACTGCTCTTCCGGGCCAGGCGAACGGGCCATGTTGTCACCCGTCAGGACCTGCCGAGCTCCTTCCCCTGCCGGCATGGAAGCAACATATTGCCGTCGCTCCATGGGAAAGAAGGTGCAACCCGGCGGCCGCGCTTGGTCGGCGTCTGCCGGCACCCATCTCTTCGGTTTGTCTGGCTGAGCGAACGCACTCATGGCGTCAGGCGACCTGGATTCGCCGCTGCCACAGGCCCAGCCCGCCGTGCCTGTGCGCTCAAGATCACACTCACAGACAGCGCCCTGTCAACCGTACTCTTCCTCAATCACACGACATCTCTCGTCGTCATTGGAAAAGAGGGCTGCGTTGGCGATGCGGCGGGTACGCGGACTGCGGGCGTCAATGTGGAAGAGGAGGCTCATATGACCCATGCCTGGTTCTTCGGGCCCGGCCCCGATGCCGATGGACACTTTCACCAGCGGATGCGGCGTACTCATTGCCGCCGCCCATTCCCCGGCATGGAGCGGCTGGAGGATCGTTGCCTGCTCAGCACGCTGACCATCGACGGGTCGCAGCGCTTTCAGACCATCGACGGCTTCGGCGCCAACCTGAGCTCGGAAGCCTGGAACAGCGGCGCGGTAGCGCCTTCGCTGGACATCCTCCTCAATCATGGCTACAAGCTCTTTCGCGTCATCGTCGAGCCGCTCCAAGGCTGGGAAGATACCAACCCCAACACCGGCCCGTACAGCACGTCGAACCCCAATTGGGCGTACTACAACAGTCTCTACGGCACCTCAACGAAGTTCACCAACCTGTGGAACACGATCGGCTACCTCAACGCCCATGGCGCCACGGTCTGGGTCAACCTCCAGAGCGACGCGCCGGCCTGGATGACGGACCCCGGTGGCTCAACGGGGAGCATCGGCCAGACCCACGAGGCCGACTGGGCCACCATGGTCTCGACCATGATGGATTACGCCATCAACACCGCCCATGTCCACATCGATGCGCTGGCGCCCATGAACGAACCCGACAACCCTGGCGACCCCGTCCAGGGCCCACAGGTTGGCGCTGCCCAGTACGTCCGCATGCTCGACACGCTGGAGACCCAGTTGCAGGGGTACGGCCTGGGCAGTATTCCCCTGGTGGGGCCGGACGCCACCCAGACGAGCAATGCCGTAAGTTCCTACGTTCCCGCCATGCTGGCCGACTCCTTCCTGATGCCCCATGTGATGCAGTTTGGCTTTCATACGTACCAAAGCAGCGCGTCCGACTCGGCCATCACGAGCAATACCACCTACCCCGGACGGCACATTCTGTCCACCGAGTACGACGGCAGCTACTTCAACGAGGACCAGGGCCAGCGCGCCACAGCATCGCAACTGTGGACCCAGGCGGATGGGAGCTTCCAGAACCTGATGCAGATCATCAACGCCGGCGAGAACGGCGCCATCATCTGGGATGGGGTGGATAACTACTACCTGTACTACCAGAAATGGAGCGCGCACGGCCTGATCAGCTACGACTGGACGGCGCCCAACCCCACGGCCCAGTCCGATTACGGGACGACGCCACGGCTGTACGCCAACGCCCAGATGTTCCAGTTCGTCGCGCCCGGTGCGGTACGGATCGGGAGCAGTACCAATGCCAGCGGCTTGCTTGAGGTGGCGTTCAGGAATCCCAATGGGCAGATCACCATCGTCGGCGAGAACACCGGCAGCTCGTCGCAGTCCATCACCGGAACCCTGACCGGCGGCCTGAGCGCCTCCCTGTTCAACATGTACTTCACCAGCGCGTCGCTCAACGAGCAGCAACAGGGGAATGTTGCCATCGCCAACAATACCTTCAGCTTCGCCGTGCCGGCCCACACTATCTTCACCCTCACGACGGCGACTGCCCCCAATATCACACGACTAACCCCGATCAGCGGCCTCACTAGTGGCGGTCAGGCAGTGACCATCACCGGCAGCAGCTTCAGCGGCGCCACAGGGGTGTTCTTCGGCGGGGTGGCCGCCAGTTCGTTCATCATCAACTCGGACACGAAGATAACCGCGATCACCCCGGCCCTGGGCGCCGGCACCGTCGACGTCACGGTCGCCAACGCCACTGGTGGCTCGGCCGCCTCGACGGCCGACCAGTTCCAGTATGTTCCCGTCAACGGCACGGCTCCGCCAATTGTGGCCAGTGCCGCCAGCGCCACGCTGGCCGGTAACCAAATGTCGGCGTCGCTCAGCGTCCTGGGCGCCAGCCAATATAGTCCCGGCACACTGACCTACACATGGGCAACCATCGGCACGCCGCCCGCCCCCGTCACCTTCAGTACCAATGGCAACAACAGCGCAAGCAACGTGACGGCCAGCTTCTTCCGGGCCGGCGGCTACAGCTTCCAGGTCACCATCACCGACCCGGCCGGCAACAGCGTCACCAGCAATGTCGATGTCACCGTGGGCCAGGTTGCCACGACGCTCACGGTCAGCCCCGGCACCGGCGCCGTGGTGCCCAACGGCAGCCTGCAGTTCAGCGCCGCCGCTTCCGATCAGTTCGGCAATCCGTACGCCGCCGCGCCCGTGTCGTGGGCCGTCAGCGGTGGAGGCACGATCGACAATACCGGCAGATTCACGGCCGGCAGTGTCGTTGGCGGGCCATTCAGGGTCACTGCCTCCGCAGGCGGCCTGAACGCCACGGCGTCGGTTACGGTCTCTTCAAACATCAACATCGCACCCAGCGGGACGGCCTATCGCTGGTACGCCCTGAGCAGCGCCACTTCCAACAGCAACCGGGCGGCGGCCGCGGGGCTCAATGACAACAACCTGGTCACCAATGTGGTGCTCACGGGCGGCGCCGACGATGTCGTCAACGCCTACGAGGCCGCCGGGGTTGTCTGGTCCACTACCCAGGTCATCAACAGAGTCACGTTCACCAACGGCAGCTTCAACTCCAGCAGTTACGATGGGGTCTTCGACAAGAACTTCGGTCTGCAGGTCACCACCGACGGCACCACCTGGGCGGCCGTCAGCGGCTGGTCTGTGTCCCCGGCGTACCAGTACAACCTCGCTGCCACGGCGGGGGTGACATATACATTCACCGGGCCGGTGGTGTCGGCGCGTGGGTTCCGCGTGGTCGGCCAGGTACACTCGTTGAGCGGCAACGATTCCTGGTATGACGCTGCCACCGAGGTCCAGGCGTTCGGCGGGGCGGTATCCAATCCCACGAACCATTGGACCCAGACAACCGTGGCCGACTTCAGCGCCGGCACGCAGAGCAACACCGCTGTTGTCAACACCGCCGGTGGCGAAGTGCGGCTGGGACAGACGCTGGACGACTTCGCGGGCGCGTCCCTCAGCTCCGGCTGGACGACCAAGTCATGGGCGGGATCGGTGGCGGGCCTGCCGCGACTACGGTCGTTAGTTCCATCGCGTCCGTCGGCGGAGAGGAAATCCTGTCGGCCGCGGTGCCCGTTGGGACGCCGATCGAGGGCCGAATCGCCTTCGCCGCGGTGGCGTACCAGCACTTTGGGCTGGCCACGGATCTCGGCGCAATCGCTGGCAACTACTGGGCACTCTTCAGCACGAGCGGTACAACCAATACGCTTTATGCGAGAACGAACGTGAACGGGAGCACAAGGGATGTCAGCCTCGGCGCACTTCCTTCCGGGTTCCACGATTACCTGATCCAGCCGGTCACCGGCGGTTTCCAGTTCTACGTGGACGGCGTTCTCAAGACGACGATCACGGCGAGCATTCCAGCCGGCACGGCGCTGAAGGCCGCGCTGTCGGAGTTTGCCGGCGCCCGGCCGCGCCGCTGCAGGCCGATTGGGTCAGCTATGGGGCGTATGCCTCAAGCGGTACGTTCACCTCTTCGGTGTTCGATGCCGGAGTCGCGGCAACCTGGGGCGCGGCAAGCTGGACCGCGACCGTGCCGGCCGGCACCACCATGACCGTGCTCACGCGAAGTGGCAACACCGCAACGCCTGATGCGACGTGGTTGCCTTGGGCATCGGTTGCCAACGGCGGTGCGGCGGCCAGTCCTTCGGGTCGCTACCTGCAATATGACGTGGGATTCACGAGTACCAGCACGAATGCAACGCCGGTGCTCAACGACATCACGTTTGCGTGGAGCTGAGCGAAGGGGGAAGGCGTTCACGGCACGGGTGATTCGCCCGGCTCCGGCGGAGGGAATTCGATCCCTGCATAGACCTCGGAGAGCGGCAGGTCGATGTCGAGACGCCCACTGGGTTGGCTGCGTGTCGCGAATGTCGCGAACTGCCAGTGAGGGCACTGGCGGCGCAGTTGTCTTTGGCCGGCGCTGCGTGTTTAATGTCGCGACACTTTTCGCGCGGAGGTGCGGCGTGTTCACTGGGATGCGTGCTGTTGCTACGGTTTCGATCATTGCTTTTTTCCATGCATCGTGCCTCGCGGCCGATGAAGTACCTGCATCCGTCGAGATCTTCGACACGGGCGCGGCATCGCCGACGGCGCTCTCCGACGAAGCCGTGGCCAAGAAGGCCAACTGGCTTGCCCTGCCGGAAGGCGAGACTTCGCGGCAGTTCAAGGGCGATGCCGTTCTCGCCAATGGCCGGGTTGCGCTTGTGTTGCGCCGCGGCGGTCGGGGCGCTGAGTTGTACGCTCGCGGACCCAATACAGCGGTGCTGTGCGCGTGCTGTCGCCGCTCGCCCGCGATGGCGCGATCTCACTGGCGTCGATTAATGTCGCGAAAAACACGCCCGGCGCCGGCTCGCTCGATGCCGTTCTCAAGACGCCCGGTGGCAAAGAGGCCGCCGTGCGATTCGAGCTTCAGGTTGGCCAGGTTGTCATCCGCACCGAGCCGCGCGGCGATGTCACTGGCCTGCGCGTCACAGCACCGTGCCGATTCGCCATCCTGCCCGATTTCTTTGCGGACGATATCGCGGTGGATGCGGCCGAACTGCCCGTCGCCCGGGCCGAACTGCCCAGCGAGAACTTCCTCCTGCACATGGTCGGCAACGGCGATGCCATCGTCATGGCTGTGTGGACTCAGCGCCAGGAGGATGTGCGGGTGATCACCAGCGGCGAGGGCAAGGATCGCCTGATCCAGGCTTCCGAAATCCCCTACGGGAAGAACGGAACCATCAGCGTCGCGCTCATGGAGACTCCCGGCATCTGGCACTGGCGCGATGTCGCCAAGGCCGACGCCGACAAGGTCATCCCCCTCGACTGGAAAGCGCCCTATGCCGCCCAGTGGCGCATGGACTGGCGGCAGGATGATGGCCTGACCGACTCGTGGGAGATGCTCGCGCAGCGGCCGGATGGCAATTACATCCGGCACGATTGGTTTGGCCAGTCCGACGCCTACGGCACGCCCGACTGGATGAAGCCCGACCGCAAGCGATGGACCACTGTCCTGGGCTCATTCCAGTATCCCTGCTGGATCGACAAGGCCGGCCAGGGCTACATTCAGCCGCTGAAGAAGCCCGGCAAATTCCAGGGCCCGGCGATCGTCTATCCCGTCAACCGCGTGAGCGATACTCCCCTGTCGGCGTTCACGTTCACGGACATCGTGCGCGACACGCTGGGCGTCGGCCCATGCCAATACATCCTCGATATCGAGGGGCAGAAGAAGAAATCCGAGGGCATCCCCACGTGCGCCACGCGGACCAAGCTCAACGGCATCTACGCGGCCGGCCAGCAGAAGCAGAAACACGCCGAGGTCGATAGGGCGCTCGATGACGTGCTGGCATTCATTCGCCACATCCGCGGCCGGATCGAAGCTTACGCGACCTTCGGCCACCAGACGCTGGCGTATCTCGATGAGCAGAAGAAGGCCCACGGCGAGTTGGACAAGTTCTTCACCGAAATGCAGACGACCATCGGCCGGATCGACGCGGCCATCGTGCGCCGGCAGAAGAACATCCAGACGCCGGAATTCGCGGCCAAGCTGGTGGACGAATTTCGCACGACCGTCGTGGACTATGACGGCGCGGACGCCCTCGACAAGTGCAAGAAGATCACGGCCGGCTTCGTGCAGATTGGCGGCGATCAGGATGAACTGGTCGGCGAATGCCGGCTGGCGGTGAAGATCCTCCGTCAGTGCGCGGCCCTGGCGATGGCCATCGATCCTGCGCACGGCGACGATCGCCCGCGAGCTTCGCCGGCGGTTGCAGGAAATCCTGCGCAATCCGGCGTCATATGAGGCGCCCCGACATTGATGTGGATTTGGTGGGGCAGACATTCTTGTCTGCCGTCGCGTGTGCGAGTGGGGACATTCTTGTCCCCCGAGCACACGCCAATTGCCGTCCACGCGTACAATGCCTTAATGTCTCTCCCCGTCCTCCAGCACCGCCGGCCATCCAACGACGATCTTCTGCGCCTCTATCACCAGACCGAGTCGCGCTGGGTCGGGCATCTGGCCGCGGCGCATCAGCTTGATGTCGGCGTCGCCTACAGCAACCCCGAACTGCCCGGCGTATACAACGCCAACAACATTCGCGATGTCGCGCTCCCGGCCAGAATAGCAGCGTCGGACGCGCTGCAACTGGTTGAGTCACATTATGCCGGCCGCAAGACTGCGCTCGCGATGTGGACGGTGAACCCCTCCGCACCGCCAGATCAAACCCGGCCGATGATCGACCATCTTCTGTCTCTCGGCTATCGCCCCGTGCCAGCGGATGTGATGCTCCTGGAACACGCGCCGGCCGATCTGAAAGAGGTTGGCGGCCTGCAGATCATCCCGGCCCGCGCCGCCTACAAACACGTGCGCCATCGAAGAGGAATCGTCGTGCCAGTGGAACGAGCCCACGCTGGTGGAAGCTGCCATGCTGCACCTGGACGACCCGCAGTGGGATGTGCTCGTGGCGATGAAGGATGGTGCGCCGGCCGCGATCATCGGCGTGCTGGCCATGGGCGAAGTCGGCCGGATCGATGCGGTCTACGTCGCAAAGGCGTTGCGCAACCAGGGCATCGGCCGGACGATGATGGCGCGAGTCCTCGAACTCTGCGCCCGGGCGATGTTCCGTTACGTGATGCTCTCGGTCCTGCCCGACAATACGCCGGCGCAGGCGCTGTACCGCAAGGCGGGATTCGCGCCGATCGGGCAAATCGTGGCGTATGCGGCACCGTGGACGACGTTGGCGACGAAGGAATCGGGCTCGCGACAGATGCGGAAGCCGAAGTCGTAGCTCCGCATGCCAGGCGCGTGGTTATCCGTGGTTCCTCGACTGAATTCATCACCGGCACCTCAGCAACGTCATCACCGCAAACGCCGTCCCATACGGCCGGTCGTAGTCCCACATGGGATAGTCCCACCACGAGCCGTCCGACCCCTGGCCATCCAGAATCCACTGCGTGATCTGCCGGCCATACCTCCGCTTTGCCTCCGGCCCTAGCCGCTCGACCAATCGCGAGGCATAGTAATGGCCAAAGTAATAGTAATACGGCGCCGTCTGATACCACGCCTCGTGGGGGAACTGCCGCTGGCGGCCCATCTCGATGAAGATGTGCTCCTGAACGAATGCGTCGAGCCCGGCCTTCGCTTCCTGCGGGCCGATCTTGCCGTAGTCCCAAAGCCACAGGGCGTCGTTGCACGCCTGCGTCCGGCCGATGCTCCCGCGCAGCCAGTTGGCCGACGCCGTGGGATACCATTTCAGGTTGCCCGAATAGAGATACGCGCCGGTCCCCAGGCGCATCTCGCGAAGCCGCTTCAGCGCCCGCTCGACCATGGGCTGCGGCACGTCGAACCCGGCCTGCCTGCCCTCCCACAGAGCCACCAGCGCGGCCGCCGTGCCGAAACTCGTCGGCTCCATGGCCGGATGCTCCGTGCCCACATGGAAGTCGTAGTAGTTCCAGCCGCCGACGTAGGTCTCATAGCGGCCGAGCCGGTCGATGTGCCACGCGGCCGCCTTGGCGACCTCGGGGCGCGGATGAACTTTCATCTCGCCGGCCAGCGCCTGCACCGCATACAGGTGCGCCCAGATATTGTAAATCAGCGGGGCATCGTCGCGCCGGGCTTCGCCGTGCTTGATCAGGTACTCGATGCCTTTGTCATACGCTTCCTTCGGGCCGCCGGCCTCGCGCAGGGCCATTACGCACAGCGCGGTCGTGCCAACCCGCAGGGCATCGTGAGTGCCCGGCACCATCGAATACACTTCATAGCCCCGCGTCTTCAGTCCCGTGCCCCAGTTCCCCTCGGGCTGCTGCGTCTGAAGGAGGAACCGTATTCCGCGATCGATCGAGGATTGGACCCGATCGGCCGAATCGCCCGCCGGTTGTGTCGATGGATGCGCAGGGGAAATCGGAGACGGATCGGTGCGCGTACAAGCAGGGATAAGTAGCGATAGTAGAAGAAGCACGCTAAAGCGTGAACTCCAAACGAAACTCCGAGCGACGCGGATGGCGGAAGAGAATCTCATTTCACGATCACCTGCTCGCCCTCAACCAGGCCCTTGTTGATCTCAACCGATTGGCCATCCGACCGCCCCACCGCCACCGCGCGCTCCTCCGTGGCGCCGTCGGCCTTCTTCACCGTCACCTTGCCTGCGGTGACCGCCTTGAGGGGAATGAGGATCGCTTCCTCGCTACTGCCGGCCTTGATCTTGTACGACCCCTTCATCCCCGGAAGCAGTCGCCCATCGGCCATGGATAGCGACATCTGCACCTGCAAGCTGAACAGTGGCGGCTGGCCACGAAAACCGGCCAGCGGCGCTGAGCAGGTCGCCTCATAACTGGCCGACGGCAGCGAGGCGGGCGTCACGGTCGCCTTCATGCCAGGCGTGATCCACAGGACCTGATTCTCGGCAACGTTGGCCTCGAGCACCAGCCGGCCCGGCGTGAACAGCCGCATCACCAGCGCGCCCGGAGTGGGTTTGTCGCCAGCCTTGTAGCCGTGGGCGCCGGCCTGCCAGTCGCCCACCTGGGCATAGACCACCATCCCGTCGGCCGGCGCGGTGATGTCCAACAGCGCCGCGTCGCTCTGAAGCTCCTCGAACTTCCGCTGGGCCTGTTCAACCGCGATTCGGGCATTGGCCAGCGACGACTTGCGGGCGACGGTCGACTGCGCCTGGGCGATCTGCGTCGATGTGAGCTGCTGCCGGGCAACTTCGACAGAGTCGAGCACCCTCTGGTTGGCGATGCCGTAGTCGACATCCTTGGTCTTGCGGCAGTGGTCCTCCTGCATCTTGAGGTGGATCTTGGAGATGTCGAACCGCCGCAGGGCCCGCTTGATGACGATGTCGGCCGTCGCTTTCGTCAGGTCTTCCTTGTTGTACATCTTCTTGAGCTGATCGAGTTCATCGCCCTGGTCCTCCACGGAGTTGCGATACTGCGTAACGGTCAGATCGGCGAGCTGAAGCATCTGCGGCCCCTCGGTGTCCTTCCACCACTTCAGCGACGTCTCGGCATTCTTCAGTCCATCCTCGGCGACGCGCAGCGTCAGTGCCTCGGACTTGGCCGCCACGTCCGCGTCCGCCACGGCCTTCTGCTGGTTGGCGCGGGCCAGGGCCAGCTCATTGGTCGCCTGCTCCATGGCCCAGGTGTACTGCGTCTTCTCGCACGCCAGCAGCACGTCGCCCTTGCGGACGGCGGACTGATGCTGCGCGGCCGAGACCACCGTCAGCGGCCCGGCATAGCTCTTGAACTTGAGCCGCACCTCAAATGGCTCGGCCGGCTGCAACGTGCCATCGCCGGCAATCTCAACCGACAGCTTGCCCTTCTTCGCGATATGCACCGGCTGCGTCGCCGGAGCGGTGGCCTGCGCGACGGGCTTGGTGGCCGGGGCAGTGGTTTGTGCGATCGAAGGGATGGCCGCGCCCAGGACAATGGCGGCGGCGAGTGCAAGAACGCGATGAGGCATCATGATCTCCTTTGCGGAGGGGGAGTATCGGTTGTGAAGGGGGACACGTCAAACGAAGCAGCGGTCGGCCGATCTGCGCCGCGATCGAGCCGTGATCTGGATACGAACAGCGACCTGCGTCATCCGCCGGATCATCACCACACATCGTCGATCTTCCGCACGCTCCACGCCTGCTGCCGACTGGCGGCCGCCACCGCCGCCGCCGCCTGCCGCACATACGCCCGGTCGATCAGATAGAAATCATCGGCCGAGATGCCGCCGAGATAATCCACATCGCCATTGCCCCACCCCTTGTGCTGCCCATCGCCCTGCAACCGATACGCCACATCCATCCGGTAATAGGCATCCGCATCGATCACGCCATCCGGGTCCGCGCGATAGCTCGTTCGCTCGATATACCCAATTCTACAATTATAGTATAACGGAATATTATGCTTGACAATACAAATAGCACCCGGCTATGCTGCCGGTTGTTCGGTCAGTTCTCAATTGCTTGTGGGCTCGAAGACAGGGGAACGGTTTCACTCCTGCCGCGGGCCGGTTCCCTTAGGGAAGGAGTCGGTCATGTCGTTATTCTCGAATTGGCGGCGCTGCGCGCGCCGGTAACCCGTCGGGCAGGTCCCGTTACAAGCAGCGCCCCATCTCCGCGCTGTGTTCGAGTCGCTGGAGCAGCGGCAACTGCTCTCCGGCCTGACGGTTAACACCATCAACGACGCCGGCGTCAGCCTGCTGTGGGATTCGCCTGCGCCCGAGGATGCCGTCACCGGTTTCATCCTCCAGTCCAGCACTGACAGCGCCACCTGGAGCCAGATCGCCACGCCCGCCGGTGATGACACCTCCGCCTGGGTGGACTCCACCTTCGCGCCCACCACGACGTACTATTTCCGCATCGCGGCCGTGAACGAGTCGGGCCAGTTGCCCTGGAGCAACCCGCCGGCCTCGGTCACCACGCTGGCCGTCCCGTCCGCTCCCGATACGCTTGTCGTGTCCGCCATTGACTCCGGCGACCACGCCGATGTGGCCTTCGCCGACAACGCCACGAACGAAGACGGCTTTGTCCTGGAATGGAGCCTGGCCGATAGCCCATTCGCGGCTGACGGCTCCGCCTGCGCCCGGCCAATACGGGCACCGGCACTGTCAGCTTCATCGGGGCCGGCAGCTTCGTGCCAGACACCGACTACTACTTCCGCGTCTGCGCCTACAACAGCTTCACCAGTTCCGCCTGGTCCAGCATCGCCGGCCCGATCACCACGGCCGACTATCCCGATGCGCCGAGCGACCTGGAAGCCACCACGATCAGCACCAGCGAGATCGACCTCGTCTGGACGGACAACTCCGACAACGAGACGGGCTTCTACCTCTGGCGCAGCGATGATGGCGAGACTTGGACGGCCTGCCCCGACACCATCACCGCCAGCCCGTATTCCGACACATCGCTGCCGGCCGGGATGACCTACTACTACCGCGTGGCGGCATACAGCGACGACGGGACGTTGGATTACGCCTACACCCAGGCCGCCACCGTGCCCGATGCCCCGGCCAATGTCGCGGCAACGGTTGTCAGCGCCTCCGAGATCGACCTCGCCTGGGACACTCCCACCGGCAACAGCAGCCTGCTTTACTGCGTCTACGGCGACACCAGCAGCGCCGGCTTCACGCCGTCCACCGGCAATCTGCTGTTGTCGGACGTCGTCGATCTCAACTTCGCCGCGTTCGGCCTGGAC
>CAWIJX010000002.1:0-58224 GCA_963836515.1 uncultured Phycisphaerales bacterium | reverse complement strand
GCCGACCCCGTGGCCGCAGGGTTTGATCGAGACCCGGCACGTGGGCTATGCCCTTGCGCAGTTCGTCATCGCCGAAGGGGCAGCCGCGGTTTCGCGCTCACGGCCGCTGACTTGAGCTCTTCCGGCGAATCCAGCTCGTCGTTGACGTACTCGACCCAGTCGGCCGGGCATCGACCGGCCAGTCGCTCAGGATCGACAACCCGCGATTCTGCTGCAGACGCCAGAGGCTGTACCACGGCCAGTTCTCGGCGCAATCCACCAGCTTCACCCGCAGCGCATTGGGCTCGACATAGCGCAGGACCAGCAAGAGGTGCATGTCGCTCTTGATCGGAAAGTGCAAGAGCGTCTGCCGGCCGACGCGGCGATTCAGCATGTGGTAGATCAGGCCACCCGGAGTGTGACGGGCCCGCCAAGGCATGACAATAATCTAAAACGTCGGGGCGGGGGCGTCAACAGCGGGATCTCCTTGACACCCCCCGACGCGGTTCGTACTGTCTACGTCGGTCGGGAGGCTGCTCGGTTGGAGACGGCGCTGGCGCACCAGTTCGGCAGGAGAACGAAATGTCCGAAACACCCCCGCGGCTGGCGATCGGCCAGCATAAGGATGTCAACGTCGTCGAGTTCCTCGACAACCGGATCCTCGACGAGCTGAACATCGCCGAGATCGGGCAGGGCCTTATTACCTTGACCGATGCGCGACAAGCCCAAGCTGCTGCTCGATTTTGCCAACGTGGACCACCTGTCCTCCGCGGCGCTGGGCATGCTCATCAACATCAACAACCGCATCAAGCAGCGCAACGGGCAGTTGCGGCTGGCCAATATCAAGCCCCAGATCCTGGAGGTATTCCAGATCACGCGGCTCAACAAGCTGTTCCGGATCTGCGAAGGCCGGCCGCAGGCGCTGGCGAGTTTCGATACGTGACGGGTTTCGAGCGATCAGGACGCGCAGTTGCCGTGACCGGGGATGGCAGGGCGAGCAGATGGGCCGAACTTGAATACCGCGTTGCGATTCATCATCCCCTCCGAATTGTCCAGGATCCGCGAGGTAAAGCAGCGGATATTGGGAGAGGCGGATCGCTATCAATACGGCCCCGATGCGCGGTGGCGCTGAACCTCGCCCTTGATGAGGCGCTGATCAACGCGATCAAGCACGGCAACAAGTGCGACCCCCGGAAGAACGTGCATGTCGAGGCGTCGATCACCCCGGAGGAAGCCGAGATCATCGTTGAGGATGAGGGCGAGGGCTTTGACCGGCGATGCGTGCCCGACCCAACCGCGCCGGAGAACCTGCATCGGCTGCACGGGCGGGGCATCCTGCTGATGGAGGCCTACATGAACCAGATCGAATACACCCACGGCGGCCGGCGCGTCCGCATGGTCCTGCGCAATGGCGAGGAGAACGCCGAACGGTAATGCCCTCCCTTCCCCGCGAGTGCGGCGGCAACCGCTGGCCGTGGAGCAACGGCGCGATCATCCTGCTCAACGTCGCGATGATGTTCGCGACCATCGCGAACGCCCGACTCGTGCCACCGCTGGAGATGGATGTACACCGCCTGACGCTGTGGCGGTTCGTCTCCTACGCATTCGTCCATGAAAGCTGGCCACACCTCCTGTTCAACATGATCGCGCTCTATGTCCTCGGCAATCCCATCAACCAGCGGTTCGGCCAGATCGGATACCTGGCGTTCTATCTCGCGGGAGCCATCGCGGCCGCCATCGGCTTTCTCATGGTTGGCGGCGAGGCCATGATCGGCGCCAGCGGCGCGGTCGGCGCCGTAATCGGCGCTTACCTGGCCCTGCTGCCGCGGTCCAACATCCGCATCTTCATCGGCGTTGGCACGCTGCAGGTCCGGAGCATGTACCTGCTCATCATCTTCTTCCTCTACAACGTGCTGATGAGCGTGGCGTCGCGGCTCGGCGCAACCGGTGGCGTACGAGGCGCATGTGGCCGGCATGCTCTTCGGATTCATCGTCTGCCTCGGCCTGCTGCTGTTGAAACTGCTGCCGCGCCAGCCGCAGGATGTGCTGACGGTCATGGGGGATTTCACGCGCTGACGCCGCGGTCTTCGCTGTCATACGATTGTACGCAATCTTCCCGTCTTGCCGTGCAAATCGGCGTCACGTGCCGTTGCACGAAATGGCAAGCGGCCCTTTTCGGAGGTAACCCATGCGGTTCATGCTCAAGGTAAACATCCCCGTCGAGTGCGGCAACGCGGCCGCCAAGGCCGGAAAACTGGGCTCGACCATCCAGTCCATCCTCGCCGATTTGAAGCCCGAAGCCGCCTATTTCACGGCCACCGACGGCCAGCGCACAGGCTTCATCTTCCTCGACATGCACGATACCTCGCAAATCCCGGCCATCGCCGAGCCCTGGTTCCTCGCGTTCAACGCCAGTATCGAGTTCCAGCCGGCCATGGTCCCCGACGACCTGGCCAAGGCCGCCGGCGCGATCAACGCGGCCGTCAAGAAATACGGCTGAGCACGGCACTTGGCGCAACTTACCATGACTCAATCGCTGCTCAGTAGAAGAGCGGTTTGATGTCAGTCATGATCGCAACCCCGAGAGGCAGCACTACGAAAAGAACGAAGACAAGAAAGGCGGCGATCACGAAGCTGATCATGTGGCCCGCCCGGTCGCCCCCGCTGAGCCTCATGTCTTCAGCCGACCAATACGCGCCGCAGTGCGGGCAACGCTGGCCAACCCTCGACCAGAACGAAACGCTCCGGCCACACCTGCCACACGCCGCCATGCCGGCCAAGGACCAGGGCGGATCCGGAGGCCAGTTCGACCTGCAACATGATCGCGCCCACCACAGCGGGAAGAAGGTGGAGTACGGCACACCAGAAAGGCAACGCTATGGAGCGAACCTCCACGGGGACTTGCAGCATCAAGAGCCACACGACAGTCGCCAGAAGCAGGAGGGCCGCAAGATGCCATCTCTTTTCCCTCTTCCTGAGACGGAAGAACACGCCCATACCCAGAAACGGAATGCATGCCAGGGCGATGCAGATCGAGCGCCTGAGCCACGAGGCCTGATTCCACCAGGGGCTCATTTGCCGTAGTGCTCGCAGCGACGCCAGTCGCACCTCCCGGTCTTCGTCGTCCAGGGCCTTTTGCAGGTCGGGTGCAGCGTCCCTGGCTGCCATGCCCAGCTTTCCCAACGCCTCAGCGGCGCTGCGTCGGCTGCCCGCGCCGGCGTTCTCGAGCACCTTTCGCAACTCCTGAACGGCTGGCGAGGTTGTCTGGCCCACAAGACGCGGGACGTGAAGCTCTCCGCCAAACCAAACCAGCAGCAAGACTACCCATGCCGCGGCCGCGAACAGGGCCAGGTCGAGCAAAGCCCTGTTTCCACCTGGTCTCCTTGCATGCATTCGCGGGGCGCGGATGCCCGAGGTGAACCGCGGCCCTGAACCGCCATGCCGGCGATGCACGCAGGGCAGATCGAGGAAGCAACGGATGCCGTTTCCCGGCCGCACCGAGGACATTTTTCGCCCATGACGTGCTCCGCGGTAGCCGTTTCCCGTTTTAATCCCACAACGCTACCCCGTCATGGCGGAATACAGCAGCGGAGCGTTTCCACGGGGAGGCGGATGGCCTCCAGTTCCCGCCGACGCTTCTTGGCGTGCGAGGCCCGCGCTGCAGCGTTCTTTCGCTGGTCCTCCCGGATCTCGGCGGCGATCCGCGTCAGGCGCTGCGTCCGGTCCTCCTCGTCGTGAAGCGTCAGCGCATCCAACAGCGCGCTGGTGGCTTGGCGCATTTGGCAGATGTTCACCTCCGGATTTTTTTTCCCGCAGCCGCTCGGTCTGGCGGGCCAGGAACAAATGGCTGACCTGCGTGATCCGCAGGTGTCGCAGCACCGAAACGTATTTCCGCACCTCGAAATGGTCCAGCCCCAGTTCGTCCTTCTCGTCCTCCAGCGTCCGCTCCACCGACCACCGGTGGAAGGCCACGTGCAGAATCACCTCCAGCGGCACCCCCGGCGACGCATCCGAGAGGAAATACTTGATCTCATCCCGGTCCAGAACGTTCCGCGCCGCCACCAGCCAGTACGGACCCACCACCCGTCCGTCCCGTTTCATCCAGAATGGCGCCGCGCGAACTTCCCAGACCATCGGCCCCGCGTCCGTGTCCTTGATGTGATACGGTACCCACTCCTGATCCAGCAGCGGCCGCGACCAGCGCACCATGTTCTGCACCTCGCCCCGCGGCGTGTCGACGCTGCTGGGCTGGCGCACCCACCCCATCAGATTCTTCGGGATTTCCAGCACGAAACGCAGCTTCAGCTCCTCCAGCCCCTCGATGAACGCCGGCTTCTCCGCGTACCATTCGTCGGCCGTCACCCACCCGAAATGCATCCCGTTGCCCACGGCCCGCCGCAACTGCTCCAGCGCGATCAGGTGCTTGGGACGATAGCTCAGCGCGGTGGGGATCCCCACCTCCTTTCGCCGCTGCGCGTCCCATCCCTTTTCCGGCAGGTACAGGTCGCTGTCCAGCATCGCCCGAAACTGCCCGTCGAAGCTGGCGTAGGCCAGATGCACCGCCATCACGCAGTTGTCCTTCTTGCCGGTGGCCCCGCAATACTGCCGCTGCACGCAGGCGGTCTTCCGCCCCTTCTTGGGATAGCCCGACTCGTCCACGATGGCGATGGCCTGCGCCTCGCCGTGGTCGCGGGTGACCAGTTGCTGCACGCGGTCACGCAGGCGATCGTGGTCCCACTCGGCCAGCGACAGAAATTCCTGCAAGGTCCGTGGCGGCACGTCCATGAGCCGCGCGATCGGCTGCACGCTCTTGCGTTGCAGATCGCTGAGCTGGCCGGACACGTATTCCTTGAGATGGTAACGCGTGTCGAAGCTGACAAAGCAGTCGGCGAACTCGTCCAGGTAGCCGGACAGGGCCGGTCTCAACGCGCGGATCTGTTGCACGGTCATCCGTGACCTCCGGGTCAACTCACCCGCGCCTCACGGATGATCTATCGGCACAAAAGGCCGAAAAACATGGGCGGTAGCGCTGTGGGATTAACTCACCTCGCTGCGCATGCGCGGGAACTGAACCTTTGCGTCGTTGCCTCGTCCCTTTCAGCGAGACTTGCTACCTGAAGGTCACCGTCTGGGTGTCTCGACAGGCACGGGCGGATTTCCCGCGAAGCCCCATATCTTGTTGTCGGTCTTGGATACCAGGATGGCCATGGGACCGTACCAGTAGTATGTTCGCGTGGTTCCGGAAACCGCGCTCGTCTTGTCCTCGGTTCGGTCAGGTTTCCCGTATTTCCGCAGCACATATTCAATCGATGGGCCCGGCCGTGTTGCGTCGCGCGAATCCGATTGGGCGATGTCGATGGCGCCGGGAAAGCCCTTGGCAGCGAAGTCCCGAAGGGACGCGAGGGTCTGTCCCCAATGGCGCAGTTCCGGGTTGCTGACGATTTGAGTTGGCACGTCTGTGATCGCTCCTTGGGCATCGTTCGCAGGAGCAACGGTTGCCCCGGCGCCCTCCTCCAGGAGCAGGGTGTAGCATTCGTTGACGAGCTGACCTGCCTTGAAGTCCCTCCCGATAATGCACCGGCCGGAGAGTTTCCCCCGCACCTCGACCTGCGTCCCCACGGTCAGTACAACCTTGTTCTGCTTGCACAGGGCGAACGAGACGCTGTAGTGCTTGACCCCCTTGTCCTTGATCCTGACTTCATCCTCCGATACCACCTTGCCCCTCCAGACCACGGCCTGGCCACGGTATTTCTCCGGGATCGGCACCGCGTCCAGCAACCCCGTTGCCCCCTGTTGCGCCGCGGGCGGACTGGGGACCACGTCCTCGATATCAGGAGCTTGTTCGCTCTCCCGAGGCGTCCCGTCACCCCGCACCAGAGCCACATCGGCTCGTCTGACCCACCCCTGCTCGCCCCTGCCACCGACGACGACGGTTCCGCCGACCCAATCGCCGTTGATGGCGGTGACCCGGAACTGTGTTCCCTTCTTGAGTTCCGCAAGAACCTTGGCCCCCATCTTCAGCGGCGTCCCGTCCTGAACTACGGCGACGGTATCACCCGCCTTGACGACCTGTGGCGCCTCCCTGGCAGGTTGTGTAGTTGGGGCAGCCGCCGGGCAGATTCCCAAACCGAAGGCCGCAACAAGGATGACAGCTATCTTGTGCATATCGGCTCCTCTGTCCGCAGCTCTCGGGGAACGGCAGCGGCCAAGTCGGTCTCCCGTCACAGCACGACCATCACTGTATTGCTCTACTGCCCCTGCGCAGCCTTGTTTCGGCGGAAAATGGGCCATGATTGTGCGTCGGGAAGACCATCACAGCGTCCACCCGTTCCGATACTCATAATGCAGATACCGATCCGCCTCCGCATCGCCCGTCCTGAGGTTCCCCGCATCCCAGCTCAGTTTTCGGCCGCCCAGGCGCACGCAGATCGTCCCCAGCAGCACCGCCTCCGTCAGCGGGCCGGCAAAGTCGAACTTGGACCGCGGCACGACCTCGCGGCCCTTGCACGCGGCGATCCACTCCTGGTGGTGGCCGATGGAGCGCGGCAGCGTCTTGGCCGGCCGCTTGTAAGCCTGCATTTTCGATTCGGGGATCAGGCGCGGGCTGTTGCCGCCCCAGCCTTCGACGAGGATTTTGCCCCGCTCGCCGACGAACAGCAGCCCATCCTCCTTGTTCAGCTCCCGCCCATCTTCCAGCTCTTCCGGCCGGGCCGGGAGCAGGCCGCCATCGTACCAGTGCAGCTTCACTGGCGGCATCTCGCCGCGAGCGGGGAACTCGCAATGAACGCAGCAGGCCAGGGGAAGCGTTTCGGGAAACACTGGCGTCGAGCTGGCGCAGACGCTCGTCGGTGCGCCGAGCTTCATAGCGGAGAACGCCGGGGCGATGTTGTGGATCCCCATATCGCCAAGCCCGCCCGAGCCGAAATCCCACCAGCCGCGCCAGGTGAACGGTACGTACGCCGGATGATACGGCCGCCACGGCGCGGGACCGAGCCATAGGTCCCAGTCGAGATCCTTCGGAACCTCCGGCGTATTCGTCGGCCGCTCGATGGCCTGCGCCCAGTACAGGCTCTTGGTTCCCAGGTGCGTCGGCCGGTCGGACCAAACGTGGACTTCCCGCACGGGGCCGATGGCGCCATCGGCGATCCACTCGTTGATGAGCCGGTTGCCTTCGAAGGCCATGCCCTGGTTGCCCATTTGCGTGACGACCTTGCTGTCCCTGGCGGCCTTGGCCAGCGCCGGGCCTCGTACACGGTGCGTGTCAGCGGCTTCTCGCAGTAGACATGCTTGCCCAGCTTGATGGCCGCCATGGATGCGACGGCGTGGATGTGGTCGGGCGTGGCCACAACAACGGCGTCGATGGATTTCTCCGTATCGAGCATCCGGCGGAAATCCCGGTGTTTGCTGGCCTTGTCAAATTGCTTCAACGTCTTGGCCGCCCTGTTCCAATCCACATCGCACAGCGCCACGATGTTCTCGCTCTTGAGCTGCTCGAGATCCTCCGCGCCGCGCCCGCCCGCGCCGATCACGCCGATGTTGAGCTTCTCGCTCGGCGGCGTCTGCCCCGCGCCCAACACATGCCGCGGGACAATGCTGATGGCTGCGCCCGCGGCCGCTCCGGCAAGAACGCTGCGTCGGGAAATCCCCAATGTCCGTTCAGGCGCATCGCGATGTGTCATATGAGTACCCATCCACAGATTACACAGATTTCACAGATTACAACAGCCAATCTGTGAAATCTGCCACACTCGTCAGTTGTCCGTGGTCCGTGGTCCGTTGTCCGTGGACGGGTCAATGGTCCGTTGGTCAGTTGCGAGAGCTTCCCCACGCCTCAAACTTCCCGGTGCCGGACCCACTGACCAAGGAACAACGGACCCAACCACTGACAACGGACAACTGACCACTGACCACTGACAAACACTCACGCCCGCTTCGCCCAGCGGAGCTTCGCCGAGCGCGAACGCGGGTTGACCCGCACCTCCGCCTCATCCGCCACAACCGGCTCCGGCGAGATCTCGCGATACGGCCCCATTTCCAGCCCATCCTTGAATGCCCGCTTCACGAGCCGGTCCTCGCCGCTGTGGAAACTGATGATCGCCGCCACGCCGCCAGCGCACAGCACCTCGGGCAGAACGGCCAGCAACCGCTGGAGATTGGGCAGCTCGCGATTGACCAGCATCCGCAGCGCCTGGAAGGTCCGCGCGGCCGGATGGAGTTTGGCGCCGGCGGCGCGCTGGAGTGTGAAGTCCCGCGCCTCGCAGACGATGGCCATGAGTTGGTGCGTCGTCACAATAGGCTGGCGCTGGCGCCGCTCGACGATGATCGCAGCGATCTCATCGGCATCTTCTTCATCCCCAAGCTCGCGCAGCGCCGCGGCCAGCTCGCGCTGGCTTATGCGCGCCAGCAGCGCGCTGGCCGGCTGCCCGCGAGTGGGATCCATGCGCATATCCAATGGCCCATCCTGCCGATATGAAAAACCGCGAGAGGCATCGTCGATCTGGGGGCTGGCCACGCCGAGGTCGGCCAGCACGCCGTTCACCGTCCGCACCGACATTGCCATCAGCACCGTCGGCAATGCCGCAAAGTTGCTGTGGCGCAGCGCGAAATCTCCGCCAACGCTCTTGAGCCTCTCCCGGGCGATATCGAGGTTGCGCGGATCCATGTCCAGGCCAATCAGTCGTCCGCCGGGGGCGATCCGTCGTAACAACTCGGCCGAATGCCCAGCCAATCCGACGGTGCAGTTGACGTGTACCTGCCCCGGTTTCGGGCGCAGGGCGTCAAATACCGCATTCAACAGCACGGGAATATGGCGGGTCTGGCGCGGCACAGACGTACTGTAAGTCGTGGCGCAGACAAGATCAAAGCAAGCTGTGCTAGCCAAGGCCGTCGGGCCTTGCCGCAGAACGGATTTGCATTGTGGCTCATCAGTGGCATAGTTCTTGTTAGCCAGATAGCAGACAGGAGACCGGCCATGTCTTTGACGGTTCATCGTGTGTGGCCGGCCAGATTCAGCGTTGCGGCGGCTACGAGCGAGGGACTATGCTCAACTCCAGAAAAATCATGTGGAATGCTGTGTCGGTTGTCGGATCGGTGATCAGCCGCCTGGCAGTGGCGGCCATGCTCTGCGGCACTTCGGGGTGCGTGTCGGCCCTGTTCCCGCAGGACACGGCATGCGTGCAGACAGCGTCCGATCGGCCGCGGCAGGGAAATGTTTACCTGATCCGCGGCTGGAGCGGGCTGTTCTCCTGGGGCATTGATGATCTGGCCAAGGACCTCAATGACGCGGGCGTGCGCGCGTATGTCTTCCGGCACGAACAGCACGAGGAGCTTACCAAGACCCTGGTCGAGAAATACCGCGGCGTGAAAGACCCCGAGCCGCTGTGCCTCGTCGCGCACTCCGCCGGCAGCGATGACACCATCCTCATCGCGCGAGAACTCGAGGCGGCGGGCGTCAAGGTCAACCTCATCGTGACGCTCGACTGCGTCGACCAGAGCGTCGTGCCCAAGAACGTGGACGTGTGCTACAACTTCTGGGCGCCGAAGGAGGACACGAGCAGCAACTTTCTCCGTGGAATGCCCTTCCAGCAGGAACCGGGCAGCACGGGAAAGCTGTATAACGTCAATCTGCATGAGGACGGCAAGGAGCTCTGCAAGCCCGGCGCGAATCACCTGACGCTCGACAAAGACACCACTTTGCGGCGGACCATCCTGGAGAAAGTGCTTGAGGCCTGCCCCGAGCGGCTCACCCAGACGGCGGGCAAGTAGTTAGAATTCCACTCCCGTGATGGATGCCTCGAAGACCAGGTTGCCGCCGACCATTCCCTGGACGTGGCAGAAGATGCGGCGGTGCCGCTCCCAGAGCTTCTGGCCAAGGACATAAAGCCGCTCGCCTGGCACAACCTGCTGGCGGAATTTCACACCGTCCACGCCGCCAAACCCGATGAATCCCTTCCAGCCGACGTACTGGCGGGTATAGAACGAGGCCAATTGCGCGCCGGCCTCGATCATCAGCACGCCCGGGAAAAGCGGCCGGCCGGGGATATGGCCTTCCGCCCAGAATTCATCCTGCCGCACGTCTTTGAACCCAATGAGCCGTCCATTGGCCGGATCGACCCAGGTGATGCCATTGAGCATCTCCATGTGTCCCCGCTGCGGATTGACGGCCCGAATAGCCTGCTGGTCAAAGAGCACACCATTGAGATCGACGCCCGTGATATCGAAGAGGAGTTGTGGCGGCATGGAGTGTCATCAAAGCGGGGGCGAGCGCCATAGCGCCCGCCCCCGGAAAACTCTTCCCAAATTAGCGCACGACTCACGCCTGCGCAGGCGGCGCTGGCGGCGCGCTGGCCGGCGGCGCCTCTCCTTCGCGGCCTTCGAGAATCTTCTGGCGAACGGCCTGCGCCGCCGACTTGATCTCCTGCATCTTTTTACGGACCCGCGTGCCGGCGGCCTTGTTGCCGCCTTCCGCCTTCGCCACGTTGTCTTCACCTTCAAGTACCAGTTTCTTCAAATTCTCATACTCTTGCATGAAAAACCTCCCAGCCTTAGGCCGGATTTCCCGAAAAACTGTATCGGTCGCGTGCTTGAGTGTCAATTCGACCGGCCGCCGGACACAACCGGCACACAATTGCAAATGTGATTGGGGGCACTATCATCGACGCAAACCCATGACCGAACAATCGTCCAATCTCTATGAGCAGGAACGCCGCGCCAAGGCCCAGAAGCTTCGCGAGATGGGCCTGGACCCCTTCGGCGGCCGCACGGATGGCCTTGGGAGCCTGGCGGCCATCAAGTCATCATACAAGAGCGAGATGGGCCACGATGGCGGCCCAGTCGTGCGGGCGCTGGGCGAGTGATGCTCAAGCGCGACATGGGCAAGCTGTCCTTTCTGACGCTGCGCGACGAGAGCGGTGACTTGCAGATCGCCCTGGACAAGAAGCGGCTGGATGACGTCGCCTGGCAAGTCCGCAACCTGATTGATCTTGGCGATTGGGTCAGCGTCGAAGGCCACTTGGGCACCACCCAAAAGGGCGAGATTACCGTCTGGGCCACGAAAGTCGCCATCGCCTCCAAGGCGCTGCTGCCGCCCCCGGCCAAGTGGGAAGGCCTTTCGGATGTCGAGCTTCGCTATCGCCAGCGCTATGTCGACCTCTGGGCCAACCCGCAGGTCATGGCCATGATGAAACTGCGCATCCGCATCGTCGAAGAGGTGCGCAACTTCATGAGCAAGAGGGGCTTCGTTGAGGTCGAGACGCCGATGATGCAGAGCATCGCCGGCGGCGCCAATGCCCGGCCGTTCGTCACCCACCACAATGCTCTTAACATCCCGCTATTCCTGAGGATAGCACCGGAGCTGTATCTCAAACGGCTGCTCGTCGGCGGGTTCGCCAAGGTATTCGAGGTCAATCGGAACTTCCGCAATGAAGGCATCAGCCCGCGCCACAACCCCGAGTTCACCATGCTGGAGGCGTACGAGGCCTTCGGAAGCTGGGAAACGATGGCCGACCTGGTCGAGAGCATGATCTGCCACGTCGCCGAAATGGTCTTCGGCACGCTGGAGATCGGGCACCGCGACGCCGAAGGCAACGTCAGGAAGAACATCAACCTCACCCGGCCATGGCGACGGGTTCGGCTGGTGGAGTTGGTGGAAGAGCGAACGGGGTGGAAATTCGACGGGCGCAAGCTGCAGGAAGCCCGGCCGGAGGTGTGGGACAAGCTCAAGGAGCACGGAGTGCGCGATGTCGTCCTGGAACGGACGCCGTTCGAGCAGTTGCAGGAGACCTACGAAAAGCTCATCGAGCCGACTCTCATCGACCCGTGTTTTGTGACGCACTTCCCATCGGTCATCATCCCCCTGGCACGCGAGAACAAGGACGACCCGCAGTTCGCTGATGTGTACGAGCTCGCGATCAACGGGCAGGAGATTTCGCCGGGTTATAGCGAGTTGAATGACCCGGATGTGCAGGCGAAGCATTTCATGCACCAGGTTGGCGATGAGGCCGAGAAGCAGAAGTTCGATCACGACTTCGTCACCGCTCTGAAATACGGGATGCCTCCGGCCGGGGGCATGGGCCTGGGCATCGACCGGCTCGTGATGACGCTCACCGGGGCGGAGAGCATTCGCGATGTGATTCTGTTCCCGCTGATGAAGCCGGTGGAAGGGTGAAGCTATTGCGTATTTCGTATTGCGTATTGCGTACCCGTTTACGCAATACGCAATACGAAATACGTAATACGCAATACGCGATGTACAAGGTTCTCCTCATCCTCAAGTACCTGCGCAAGCGCCGGATCGCCTGGTGGCGCTGCTGGCCGTCATGCTCTGCACGATGATGGTGCTGGTGGTGCGCAGCGTGATGGGCGGGTGGCTGAGGATGTTCCGCGACTCGTTTCACGGGCTCTCCGGCGATGTCGTCATCAGCAGCCGATCCGTGACGGGCTTTGCCCATTACCAGGAAGATGATCAAACGGCTGGAGGAGATGCCCGAGGTTCAGTCGGCAGCTCCGATCATCCGCACCTTTGGGCTGGTGAACGTCAGCAATCAGTTCCGCAAGGGCGTGGAGGTCATGGGCTATCCGCCGGATATTCAGAAGGTTAATGGGTTCCGGGATTCGCTGTATCGGATCAAGGGAAACCTGCGGGGGATGCTGGTGGATAAGTCCGGCCTGCCGCAGCTTGAGAAAGAACACGGCAAGGGAGCAAGGCTTCTGGCGTACCTGAAGCAGCATCGCCCGGCCGTCCCCAATGATGCGGCCGAATACGCCATCGTCACGGTTGACAGCGACTACGCGCTCGGATCGCAGGGCAACCAACTGGCGCGGCTCTATCTGCGAAAGGTGACGCGCGTGAGCGTGAAGGCGGCCATTGATGATGCGGGAAACGTGCGCGTCACCAACGGCGATGAGATCGCCATCGAAGCAATCGGCCGGACGGACCAGATCCATGGGAACGTCCAAGGCGTGCTGGTGGAGAAAAAGCTGGTGGCGGAGCTTCGCAGCGCCAACGAGAAGCTTCCGGGCATGCTTCGATACCTGAGGACGAGTCCACCAGCAATTCGCCCCAGCGCGGATGCGTATGCGATCGTCACGGACACGGCGATCTACACGGTCGGCGGCCAGGGGACGGGGATGGCCAGCGATTATCTCAGGCGTCAGACGAGCGACCTGCTGGACGCGGCGGTGTTGGCCACGGCCGACGCGGATGAGAACGTGCATGTCAGCCCCGACAATGAGATCGGCGTGCAGGCGATCTCGCCCGCCTCGCAGCTCGATTACGACCTCTGGCCCGACCACCTGTATTTCAACCCGGACAGGTTCAAAGGCGACGCCACAAAGTGGCGCGGGATCATCGTCGGCTACGGCGTGATCGGGCTGAAGAAGGATGATCACGGGAATGTCCTTCGGTTTCCGGCGATCTACGACGCGTTCGTGGATGTCAGTGTGCTGCCGATCGATCCGGACAGCCCGAGGGTGGACATCTCCAATCTCAGCGCGCGGGAGTTTTTCTGGATCATCGACGACAGCCGCACGCGCGTCTCGCTGTTCGACACCAACATGGTGTATGTGCCGTTTGACGCGTTGCAGCAGCTCCTGCAGATGGACGGCAGCGACGGCCGGCCGCCGCGCACGAGCGACATCCAGATCCGCCTGAAGGCCGGCCAGGATGCGTTCAGCCTGCGCGGGCGGATTGAGACGGCCATCAACGAGGTGGCGTTCGCAACCGGCGTGGTGAAGAAGACGGAATACGATGCGCTGAAGGCGGATGCGGCCCGCAACGAACGGGAGATCACCGAATTCAAGGCCAAGGGCGACAAGCAGGCGTACGAGCGCGCCTTGGCCAACAAACGATGGTACGAGCAGCGCCTGGAGAGTTTCTTCCCCTATCGCGTGCAGAGCTGGGAGCAGGTCCATGCGAGCTTCCTGGGGCAGGTGGAGAAGGAAACCGGGCTGGTGACGATCCTCTTCGCGATGATCAGCGTCGTCGCGATCTTCCTGATTTTCTGTATTTTTTACATGATCGTGGTGGAGAAGACGCGCAACATCGGGATCGTCAAGAGCGTCGGCGCAACATCCCGCGGCGTGGCGGGAATCTTCCTGGGCTATGGGCTGACCATCGGCCTGATCGGCAGCGGGATGGGGCTGCTGGGCGGTTGGCTGCTGGTGCGCAACATCAACCAGCTCCATACCTGGCTGGGCAAGGTCGGCATCGTGCTGTGGAACCCGGAGCTTTACCTGTTTGAGGAGATCCCCCACCGGCTGTTGCCGCTGGATACGGCGGTCATCATGATCGTCGCGGTCGTGGCATCGACGCTGGGCGCGCTGATTCCCGCAATGCGGGCGGCGCGGATGCACCCGGTGGAGGCGCTGAGGTGGGAGTGAGGTGGATTTTCGATTTTCGATTTTCGATTTGGAATCTGAGATTTGCGATTTGAGATTCGGAGTCTATGACGGAATCGGCGAACAGTTCGAAGGCGATCGTGGTTGAGCCGATTCTCTCGCGCAGGATCTGCGCAAGAGCTTCCGCATGGGCGACGCCAACGTGGTGGTGCTTAAGCAAGTGAGCATGGATATCCGGGCCGGGGAGTTTGTCGCCATCGAGGGACGCTCGGGCTCGGGCAAGAGCACGCTGATGCACCTGCTGGGGGCGCTGGATGCCGCCGACAGCGGCAGCATCAGCTACGAGGGCCATGTCGTGCAGGCGATGTCAGCCAACGATCGCAGCCGGCTGCGCAACCTCTATTTCGGATTCGTCTTCCAGTTCTACCACCTGCTGCCGGAGCTGACGGTCCTGGAGAACACGCTGCTGCCGTCGATGATCCAATACTCGTGGCTCGCATGGCACCGGCGTAAGAAAGACCTGCGGGGCCGCGCGGTGGAAGTGCTCACTCAGCTTAGCCTTGAGCACCGCCTGCGCCATCGGCCCAACCAACTCTCCGGCGGCGAGCGCCAGCGGGTGGCCATCGCCCGCGCCTCATGAACCGCCCGAAGATCCTCTTTGCCGATGAGCCCACCGGCAATCTCGACGCCGAAACCGGCCGGCAGATCATGGACGTGCTGGAGAAGCTGCATCAGGAGCATGGGCAGACGGTGGTGATGGTCACGCACGACCGGGGACTGGCGCGCGAGGCGGATCGGGTGCTGCTGTTGAAGGACGGGAAGATCGTGGCGGAGTGATTTGTTATAATCCCCCCCGCTCTTTCGCAAGGAGACCCATGCGCATCGTCCGCTTTCAATCGTCCGGCCGGCTGCACTATGGCCAGCAGGTTGACGAGCACGTCGCCCTTCGCATCGATGGCGACGTGTTCGGGCCGCACCGCATCACCGACCAGAAACTCCGCATCGACAAGCTGCTGGCGCCCTCGTTCCGCTGGACATCCTCTGCATCGGCCTGAATTATCGCGAGCACGCCAAGGAGAGCGGCGCGGAGTTCCCCAAGAATCCCGTGCTGTTCATCAAATCGAGCAACACGCTGAACAACCCGTTCGATCCGATCCTCCTCCCGCGCAACAGCCGCGAGGTCGATTACGAGTGCGAGTTGGCCGTGGTCATCGGCAAGACGGCCCGCCACGTCTCGCGCGACGATGCGCTGAACCATGTCTACGGCTACACGGCCGCCAATGATGTTTCGGCGCGCGACTGGCAGCGCGAGAAGAGCCTTGGCGGCGGGCAATGGGCGCGCGGCAAGTCTTTCGATACCTTCTGCCCGCTGGGCCCGGCTATTGTCACGGCCGATGAGATCCCCAATCCCAACAACCTGCGCATCCGCACGCTGCTCAATGGCCAGATCATGCAGGACCTGACCACCGGCGACATGATCTTCGATGTGCCGGCGCTGATCGCCAGCCTCTCCAGCACGATGACGCTCCGCCCCGGCACCGTGATCCTCACGGGCACGCCGCAAGGCGTGGGGTTCGCGCGCAAGCCGCCGGTGTTTCTCAAGAGCGGCGATCAGGTGGTCGTCGAAATCGAGCGAATCGGCCGGCTGGAAAATCCGGTGCGCGGCGAGTGAGCCGCTATTCGCTCACCCGGCCGATGGCATTCTCGAGCTGCTCGAAATCGATCGGTTTTGTCAGGTGCTGGCGAAAACCCGCTTCCTCGCTGCGCCGCACATCATCCTCCATGCCATGGCCGCTGAGGGCGATGCCGCTCAGCCCATGGAGGTGCTTGAGTTCGCGCATCAGGTCGTGGCCGGTGCCGTCGGGCAGGCCCAGGTCGCTGATGACCAGATCGAAGTCATTGAGGCTTGATGCCTCCAGTGCGGCTCGCACGTTGCCGACCAGCGTGGGATAGTGCCCGAGCGACTCCACCAGTTGTCCGAGGACGCGCAGCGTGGGCTCGTGGTCCTCGACCACGAGGATTCGCAACGGTTTGACGATACGTGGCGGCGCCGGCTCGGGCGGCACGGCGGCCTTGCACGAACGGGCCGCGTGTACGGGCAGGTTGACCGTGAAGATGGCGCCCCGCTCGGGCCCGTCGCTGTAGGCGCCGATGCTTCCCAGGTGCGCCTCCACGATGGTCTTGCAGATCGCAAGCCCCAGCCCCAGCCCGCCATGCTGGCGCACCCTGGGCAGGTCGCCTTGAACGAAGGCGTCGAAGATGCGCGGCAGGTCGGAGGCTTGAATGCCCGCGCCCGTGTCGATGACCTCGATGCGTACCTTGTCATCGCCTGCATTGCCGCACCGTACAGTAATCCTGCCGGTGGCCGGAGCAAACTTGCGCGAGTTGTTCAGCAGGTTCCAGAAAACCTGCTGGAGGCGTGCGGCATCGCCCCAGACCATATGACGCCGGCCGTGCAGGTGCAGCGAGATCGGCGCACCGTTGCCTTCGGAGCAGATGCCGGCGGCCGCGCGCACGACCTGGTGGACATCCACCAGCGTGAAGTCGAACTTCATCTTGCCGCGCGCGATACGGGTGACGTCCAGCAGGTCGTCGATGATCCGCGCCTCGAGCTGGACGGCCTGGTGGATCATGCGCAGCTCGCCGCGCACGTCGGCGGGCACGTCGTCACGTCGCTCCAGTTCCGAGGCGCTGAGCAGCACCGGCGTGAGCGGCGTGCGCAGCTCGTGCGAGAGCACCGCGAGGAACTGGTCCTTGGCCGCATTGGCGGTCTCGGCCGCATATTTCGCGTGGCGCAGTTCCTCCTCCTGACGACGGCGATCGGTGATGTCGCGGGAAACAACCAGCACGGTCGCCACCACGCCATCGGGCGAGAATTCCGGCACGCAGCGTGAGGAGAAGAATCGCTGATCGCCGCTGGTGGCATCGGGAAAACTGTCTTCCACGTCCAGCGGCTGGCCCGTCTGGAACACGGTGGCAAGGCGCTCTTCCCACAGGCTGCACCATGGCTCGGGCAGGTTGGTTTGTCGGATGGTCCTGCCGATGACGGCCTCGCGCGGCAACCCCAGGATCTTCAAGCCGGCGCGGTTGACGTAGACGTGCCTGAAATCGGCGTCGAACCGGTCGATCAAGTCCGGCGAATTCTCGGTCAGCGCGGATACGCCTCCGCCGTCGCGTGCAGCGCGCCGTTCGCGGAATGCCGTGCGCCGGTATTGCCAGATTGTTCGCCCAAGGCCGCCATAGCCCACATACCCAAGACGTGCCACCTCAATCGCCCGCGCACCCCACGGTGCGCAAGCATTACATATCCCCCAGTTTACCACCGGGCGTCTGCAATTTGAAGAAAAATTCGCGGGATTTTTGTGCGACTACAGGACTTCACTGGCATGAGGGTAGCTTCCGAGCACGGTGAGCTGCAGGCAATGCGGCTTGGCCTGCTCGATGGCCTTCTGGATGATCGCATCGTCGCAGTGGCCCTGGACATCGATGAAAAAGTAGTACTCCCAGTTGACCTTCTTGCTGGGCCGCTTCTCCAGGTCGGTCAGGTTGATTCCGTTGTCTTTGAAGACATCGAGCACGGCCGCCAATGCACCGGGGCGGTGGGCAGTGGTGAACATGATGGCGGTCTTGTCGTCGCCGCTCTTGCGAGCGCCTTCCCGCCCGATGACGAAGAATCGCGTGACGTTATCGGGATTGTCCTCGATGTTCTCGAAGAGCACGTGCAGGTCATAGATTTCGCCGGCCAGTTCCGAGCCGATGGCCGCGGTGCCCGGCGTGCGCGAGGCGATCTCGGCCGCCTTGCTCGTGCTGGCCGCCGCTTCGAGGTCGCGCCCTTTGGCGACGTTGTTCAGCCAGTTGCGACACTGGCTGAAGACCTCGGGCTTGGAACTGATGCGCTTGATCTGTTCCCATGGTTCCTTGGCCAGCAGATTGTGGTGGACGCTGATCTGCACCTCGGCGCAGATCCTGGCGGAACTGACGAGGAAGGCATCGAGCGTATCCACAACCCCCCCGCCGATGCTGTTCTCGACGGGCACCAGGCCGTGGTTGACGCGCCGCGCACGACTTCATCGAAGACGGTCGCGATATCCGGCAGCGGCATGTACTCAACGCTGCCGCCGAATTTCCGTGACGCCGCCACGTGCGAGAAGGAGCCAGGCGGGCCGAGAAAACCGATGCGCAGGGGCTTTTCCAGCGCGAACGAGCCGCTCATCAGCTCGCGCCAAACGGCCTCGATGCAGCGGTCGGGCAGCGGTCCCCGGTTCAACTTGCGCACACGGTCGATGATGAATTTCTCGCGGTCGGGCGCGTAGATGGGCGCTTTGCTGGCCTGCTTGAGCTTGCCCACGTCTACGACGACCTGCGCCCTGGCGTTGAGGAGCTCGACGATTTGCGCATCAAGGATGTCGATGCGCTGGCGAAGTTGCTCCAGCGAGAGCTTGGGGGCGTTGGGATCGGCGGATGACATGACGCGGTCTGTTGTAACGGGGCGGCCGGATGCGGTCAAATCCGAGGCCCGAAATCCGTGCCAAATCCAGATATCGGAATCGGAGAGCCGTGTGCTGGCGACTTACCTGGATGGCAAGCTCGTCTACCGGCGCACGTGACGGAGTCAGTCCATCACCACCCATCGTGTCTTTCACCGGCGATCGTGTCGCCGAAGGCGATACTCTCGCCGAAGAACCAGCGTGATCGTCGGCAACGGCGGCAACGACCTGCTGACCGGCGGGGATGGCCGGGATATTCTCATCGGTGGCAAAGGCACCGATACCCTCTATGGCTCGGCCGGCGACGACATCGTCATCGGTGGCCACACCAGCTTCGACGGCGACATTCCCACGCTTACCAACATCCGCGCGCTGGATCGTCGCGGCCGGTTACAACGCCCGCATCACCGACCTGACCACGAATGCGCCAATCCTCGAGCTTGGCACGACCGTCTTCAACGATGGCAAGGTGGACTATATCTCCGGCGAGGGCGATACCGGTTCTCAAACGACCAGAAGCCATAGGTAACGCCGCCGCTGGCGATAGTGCCGGTGTCTGCCGCTCTCGCCGCCCGCGCTGAGGGGCTGGTCGTTGCGCAGGTTGCCGCTGAAGTGGAACGTGCCGAAGTGGATGATGACGTCGCCGGAGGCAGCCAACGACAGCTCATTGCTGATGTCGTTGAGCCGGCTGAGGACCCGGACGATCTCGCTGACGGTCTCGCCGCCGCTGCCGAAGAGGTTGAACAGATCGTAGACGTGGACTTCGCCGTTGCCGATGAATTCGGAGACGTCGGAGATGACGGGGATCTTGCGCCGAGGAAATCCAGCACCGGCTTGATGGGCGCGATGAAATCCTGGAAGTCCTGCACCACCGAGCCGACGATCCGGCTCAGGCCGTGGCCCAGGTTCAGCGTCACATCGCGCAGCTCGACGGTGGGCGTGTCGCCCTTGAAGTCATGGTCAAGGTGGAAGCCCCAATCGACGTACAGATTGCCATTGATGGACGGCCAGTCACCGGACTTCTCGTCGATGCCGACGGCGACGTCCAGGTTTGCGGTGGCCTTGCCATCAAAACTGACATCCAGGAGGTCGCCCAGCGTCGTCGAGATCGGCGCGGGCATGCTGATCGAAAAGCCCGCGCCCAGCAGCGCGCTCTGCGTCGTGGCGAACGTGCCGGAGTCAACGGCGCTGATGGGGATGATCCCCAGCGGATCGCTCGTGGCGTCGATCAGGTGCAGCGACAGCGATGCATTGCCCGGGCCGGGGTAGTAGGCCGTCACGTCATGGGTGCCGCTGAGCGGCGTGGTGAAAGTCAGCGCGGGCGGAGAGCCGGCGATGCTGTAGCCGGCGTTCTGCACGGTGCCATCGACATCCACGATGGCCCGCGCGATCTGCCCGGCATCCGGGTCGGTCTTGCCATCGACGTGCAGGCTGAATGGCCCGCCGCCGGTCACGCCGGGGAAGCTGCGCGAATCCTGTTCCTTGAGATACAGCACAAGTCCAGCTCGAGATTGGCATTGGCGGAGTAGCTCAGGTTCCCATCGCTGCCGCTGAAGCTGATCGGCACCGAACTGCCGCCGTCGCCGAGAGAGAGATTGAGCGGCACCGAGCCGCTGATGCTCCGCTGCCAGGGAATGCGACGAGGAGGCTGCGCCCGGTGACCGCAGGATCGGCCGCGGTGGCAAACTGAATTTGCACTGAGGATGGCACGGCGATGCCCAAAGCCGTGGCGATGCGCGAGGGCAACGCCGCCGCGGTGGGCACGAGGTCGTTGATCGGCGACATCGCGGCCGAGATCGCCGTGCGCGCGGCGGCCGGGAAACCACCTTCAGCCAGCAGGTCGGCCATGCCATCGCCGACTGCATCGGCGGACAGGTATTTCGTGTCGCGCAGCAGATCGTTGAATGCCGAGTTGGCGGTGTACTGAAGCGTCAATGGCGCACGATCTGATGCACGCCCGAGAAAAAGCCCGGTTGCGGATGTGAAAGCTCCTCCAAATGCCGCAACGTTACAGAATTATGCAGCGCCAGAGTCAGAATACAAGTCAAAAATGACGCCTGCAAGAGGCAGGGACTGCGGCAAAGAGCCAATGGCGAGTAACCCACGAATTTGCAGACACATGCGTACGACTGCCGCTTTGTGGCGAGGCGCGGCCGCGTTGACCAGGGCCGGATTTGCCTGCCGCAGTGCTGCCTCGCTCTCGTCAGATCACCAACTGACACCAGACAGCTCAGAGCTATGGACGCGGGCTCCGCCGCCTGTTATGATGCCCGACTTCGATTTTCCGGCGGAGATCCCGCCCTTGCGCAGATAAGGAAAATGACATGGCGTACAAGTTGAAGCCCAATAAGAGCATGTTGAGCCGGTTCAAGATCACCAAGACTGGCAAGTTGAAGCGCCACCACGCCAAGACGTCGCATTTGATGAGTGCTCGCTCAGGAAACAAGAAGCGACACCTCGGCCGACCCGCCATCGCGTTTGAGGGCATCGCCCGCAACCTGCGCAGGTCCATGGGCGTGCCTGAGAAGAACCCGGTGCGCTACGCGCATCTGAAGGCGGTCGCGCTGAAGAGGGCCGCGAAGCAGCAGGCCCAGCCTGCGGCGCAAGCATAGCATACAAACAATGAAGCGCTGGCGCGTCGCCGGCGAAGCCAAGCCCCCCGGGAATTTCCGGGCGAGTGCCTCTAGCTTTCAGAAAGGATCGATCATGCCTCGCACCAAAGGCGGCTTCACGCACAGCCGCAAGCGCAAACGTGTCCTGAACAACGCCAAGGGTTTCCGCGGCGGTCCAGGGACAATTTACCGTGTCGCGATTGAGTTCACGCGCAAGGCCGGCGTATACGCCTATCGCGATCGCCGCCAGAAGAAGCGCAGTTTCCGCAGCCTCTGGATCTCACGCCTCAACGCGGCGCTGAAGGCCCGCGGCGTGAGCTACAACCGCTTCATCCCGGCGGCCGCCGAAGCGGGCATCGAGCTCAATCGCAAGATGCTCAGCGAGCTGGCTATCGTCAACCCCGCCGCTTTCGACGCGGTGGTCGCCATTGTCAAGCCGCTGATCAAGGCACCGCAAGCGGCGCAGCCGGCTTGAAAGGGATTCATGGAAATCGCGACACGGCCCGGACGCAGTGTCCGGGCCGTGTTGTTTGGCATTTCGCGATCCATGGTCGGCGGGCTATACTTTCTTCTGAAGCGGAAGCATCAGCGCCCGCCCTGGCCCGAAATGAGCGGGCGACGTGTTCTGAGGCACGAGTGGAGAAGCCATGAGTCGATTGCCAGAGTTACGCGGAAGTGTTCGCCTCCTCGTACGTATCGCTACTATCGTTGCCATCGTCGGGATTTTGTTGCACTGGCGTGACGGCAAGACGGGCCCACGGCTTTTGGCTCTTGTGTTCATATGCAGTGCCGGTCTGCTGGTAGATCTGTGGAGCAGCATCTCCGATTGTCGCCACAAGAATCGCCAACCTCCGGCTCCGACCGCTCCAACATGAGCGGGCGCTGACGCTTCCGCTTCAGACATACAACGGCCGGTGTGTCACCATGTATCTGTTGATAGCTTCTTGGAGCGGCAACTTGGATGGCAGCAGCGTCATCGCACACCAATGACGGAAAAGGGTCGGCTGCTCTGATTCTTCATTCACTTCCGCTGGCGCTGCTCGCAGCGATTCTCTCCACCAATTTCGCCGGCGCCGATGACTGGCCCATGGCGCGATATGATGCGCAGCGCAGCGCGGCCACCCCTGCGACGCTGCCTTCGAGTCTGCACCTCCGATGGTCGCGCAAGCTCGTCCCGCAGAAGGCGGCCTGGCCCGACCAGCCGCGCGTGCGCGGCGATGGCGTGTATCAGCCGATCGTCATCGGTGATCGGATTGTGCTCACGTCCAGTTCCGACAACAGCGTGGTCGCCTTTGGCACGGCCGATGGAAGCTGCGCCTGGGAGTTTGTGACCGGCGGGCCGATTCGCGTTCCGCCGGCCGGCG
The DNA here is from genome assembly GCA_963836515.1 of uncultured Phycisphaerales bacterium. Lineage (GTDB taxonomy): Bacteria > Planctomycetota > Phycisphaerae > Tepidisphaerales > Tepidisphaeraceae > CAWIJX01. The sequence goes on along the minus strand of CAWIJX010000002.1, from coordinate 35,445 downwards.
CCGATGGCCGGGTTTTCGTGGGATCGGATGACGGGTGGCTCTACTGCCTCGACGCTTCGACGGGGCGGCTGCTTTGGAAGATCAAAGGCGCGCCGCGAACACGGCTGATCCTGGGCAACGGCCGGCTCATCGACACCTGGCCGGTGCGGGGCGGACCCGTGGTGGCCGATGGCAAGGTCTATTTCGCGGCCGGGCTCTGGCCTTTCATGGGGGTGTTCGTGCATTGCGTCGAAGCGAACACCGGCCGGATCGTCTGGACGAATTCCGGCGACGGCAGCGACTACATCCGGCAGCCCCATGGATCGGGCAGTTTCGGCGGAATCGCACCCAGGGGCCGCTGGCGATTTCCGGCGGGCGGCTGATCGTGCCCAATGGGCGCGCCGCTCCCGCCTGCCTTGACCTCAAGACTGGCAAGCTGCTCTATTACAACATGGGCTTCAAGGGCGGCGGCAACCGGCTGAGCATCATCCGCGACTGGATCTTCAACGGCCATACCACGATGAACATTGGTAATGGCCACGCGGTCGCGCCCACACCGTCGCTGCCTGTCGTCGTGGGCGATCAGGCATTTGTGATCTCGAACGGCGGGATGGCGTGGACGAGTCTTGCCGATATCTCGCTGTCGTCCGGGATTCACGCCCGCGATCCCCTCGGGCCATGGCGGCCAGCGATGACTTCGTCGGGGCTCTCGCACCCTCGGGCGCTCATCGCGGCGGGCCGCAGCCTTTATGTTGGCGGGCAAGAGTGGGTGGCATCGTGCGATCTGGCGACGAGCCTTGATTCGGTTGACCCAGTCTGGAAAGCGTCGGTGACGGGCAATGTGACGGCCCTCGTGGCCGGTGCATACCAACTGTTCGCCGTCACCGACAGCGAGTTGTATTGCTTTGGAGCAGAGGCAGCCACCGCCCATCGCCTGGCCGACAACAATGGCCATCCTGAGCCGGCCGCATCCAACGGCGTGTCGGTGCGCTCGCGCGACCGCGCGACGGTGGTTCTCGGAAACGGCAGCGCGACCGGCGGGCTGGCGATCGTCGTCTCGGCGGCCAGCGCCGACCTTGCCTGCGAGCTAGCCAGGCGCGGGCAAATGCAGGTGGTCATCCTGGAGCCGCGGGCGGCGGTGGCCGATGAGCTTCGCGCACGCTTGCAGCGTGAAGGTGTCTATGGGTCAAGCATCGCGGTTCTCTGCGCCGCACCCGGAGAGGCGCCGTTGCCCCCCTACTCGGCCGAGGCATTGGTTATCGAGGATGGTTCGCTGTGCAGAGCCGATGAAGCGTTCTTTGACTGGGTCTATCGCGCACTTCACCCATATCGTGGGCAGGCGTACCTGGCGTTAGCTGAAGATGGATGCGCCCGGCTGCGGGGGCTCGCCGCTGGCCGCTGGGCCGGCCACGCGAGCGTCTCCGATACACAGGGGCTGGTTCGTCTGGCCCGCGTCGGCGGCTTGAGCGGCGCTGGCAACTCCACCCACGAGCACACCGACGCGGCCAACACCCGCTGCTCGGGCGACACGCTCATCAAGGCGCCGCTGGGCGTGCTGTGGTTTGATGCCCCTGGCGATCCCGACCAGCTTCCCCGCCACGGCCACGGCCCGCGGCCGCAGGTCATCGACGGCCGGCTCATCATCGAAGGCTCCGACAGTATCCGCGCGGTCAACATCTACTCCGGCCGGGTGCTTTGGGACGAGCCGATTACCGGAGTGGGATGGTATTTTAACACAACCGTTCACCAAGCCGGCGCCAACGGCACGGGCGGCAACTTCGTCTCGACAGCCGACAGCATCTACGTCGCATGCACGAAAGAGTGCCTGCGGCTGGATATCGCCACCGGCAGGGAACTGGCGCGGTTCCCGCTGCCGCCTGAACTGGCCGGCAAACCCGACGATCTCTGGGGATACATCAACGTCTCGGGCAACTATCTCGTCGGCGGCATAGGGTCCAGGAAGCGCACGGGCGTCGCCGCCGCTCGCACGCAGCTCATCCCTGACCCTGAAGAAGAGCCCGAGACGATCGTCGGCGTGCGCCCGGCCGAGTGGAACCCCCGCACCGTGGGCAGCCGCACGCTCTTTGTGATGGACCGTCGCTCCGGCCGGCTGCTCTGGTCGGTCAAGGCGGAAAGGGAATTCCGTCACAACGGCATTTGCATCGGCAACGGCTGGCTCTTTGCCGTCGATCCGCTCTGCCGCCCCGCGCCACCCGGCCCCGGCGGCAAGTCGGCGCCGCGGCCACTGAGCGTGCTCCTCTCACTCGATCTGGCCACGGGCCGCCAAATCTGGGCCAGGTGCAACGATGCGCCCGGCACATTGCTGAGCTACTCCTGTACGCGGGACGTGCTCGTGGAAAGCGGCCTGCGCACCAGGGACACGCTGGGCGATGAAGCCAAAGGCATGCGCGCCTACTGGGGAAGCGATGGCACATCGCTCTGGGAGGATGCCGCGGCCGTCGGGCCGAGCATCATCCGGGACGACACGGTTCTCAAGGATGGCGGCGCGCTCGATCTGCTCACGGGCAGGCCGACCCGCGTCATCGATCCCATCACGCGCGAGCATCGCGACTTCGCCTGGGGCCGCGGGCATGGCTGCAACACGCCGTCGGCATCGACGCACCTGCTGACGTTCCGCTCCAACACGGCGGGTTTCGCAGACCTGCTGCGCCTCGGCGGCACCGGCAACCTCGGCGGATTTCGCTCGGGCTGCACGAACAATCTGATCGCCGCCGGCGGCGTGCTGTGCGCACCCGACTACACGCGCACCTGTACGTGCAGCTATCCGATGCAGGCGTCGCTGGGGCTGGTTCCCGACGACCAAGTCGAGCTGTGGACGAGTTTTCCCACCATCACCGAGCCCATCGACTGCGTGCGCCACATCGGCGTTAACTTCGGCGCGCCCGGCTCGCACCTGGACGATTGCGGCACGCTCTGGATCGAGCATCCTCGGATCGACAAAGGCGCTGGCCTGCGCGTCAACATGAGTTCCGGCGAGTTTTACCGGCGGCACTCGTTGACGGTCGATGGCCCGATGCCCTGGCTCACCGCATCAGGGGTGCGCAACCTCCGATCAGTCAGCGTCGGCGTCAACCTGGAGGGCGCTGAGGCCAAGCCTTACACGGTGCGACTGTACTTCGCCGAGCCCGCGCCGGCGGCCAAGGGCGATCACATCGTCGATGTGCTGATCCAGGGGCGGAAGGTGGAGGAGAGGCTCGACATCGTCGCGGCGGCCGGCGGCGCCGAGAAGTTGCTCATCCGCGAATACCGCGACATCGAGGCGGCTTCGGAGCTGAAGGTGGAGGTTCGGCCGATCAAGCCCAGCACGGCGCCGGCGCTGTGCGGGATGGAAGTGTTCACGGAGATGGGACGGTGAGCCGGGCCAGCAAGAGGCCGCGCCGCAAATTCGCGAGACCGGAGCCGGGCCCCCGCGGCCTCTTGCGGATCGCCGCTTCCCCGACCGCCCGAAACGGTTCGCAACGCCGCCGACGATCTCTCGTAAGTAATCGTGCGTGTCTGGCGGCTGCGTGCCGGGCCCACAACTCGGAAGGAACGATCATGATGACGCCACGCCCATGCGCCCGTTGCTCGGCCACCTTGAGGCTGTTGGCTGGTCTGGTTCTCGGTTGCTGGCTCGTCAGCCCGGCGATCGGGGCCACGCGGTCCGACGTCGGGGCACCGGTCAAGTCTGACACCGGCGCCGCAGCGCGGCCGGATCAGGCTGGATTCTGCGCGCCGGAAATCGTCAACCGGGGCGCAGCCAGCCCCGCGGCCCTGCTGGAGAGCATGGCCAGACTCCTTGACCAGAAGGCTCCATCCGAGGCATGGCTGGGGTGTCAGCCGCCGGCGAATCTTCCGTTGGCCAAAATGCAGTTGGAATTAGCGGCGCAGTTGAGTGCCAAGGCCACAAGCACCGCCGACCTGGTCCAGGCGAAGATCGGCAGGACTCAGGCCGACATGATCAGAACTCTGCAGATCGGGGTCCAGGCGGGCTGGGAGTTGGAGTTGCGGTCTCAGATGTCCCAGATCGCCAGGAAAGGCAAAGTGGACCGGACCAAGGTGAAGATCACCGAAGATGGCGACAAAGCCGAGGCGGCGATTGTCAACGCCGGCTCGACGATCCTGTTGGCCACGGCCGACGGCAAATGGTACCTGGGCGACGGCGAGGGTCACGACACGCTGGCCAGGGACATAGACGGACTCAAGCAGACGACCGGCGCTTTTCTGAAATCCTCGATCAGGTTGAGCGAAAGGTCCGCTCCGGGCAACTCACCAGGGCGAACTTCATCCAGGAATATGCGAAGCTCGTCAATGAGGGCATGGCGCCCGGGCGGTAGTGGCTCTTGAACCGCCTTTGCCGAGAGTGCGTGGGCAACGCCGTGCAGCGCGGACGCACGAAAAGCGGCGTGGGCCCGGCGGAGGAGGCGAGGACTGCGACGTGATCTCGGGTGTCTATTTTCCCGCTTGGGTGCGGGGTCAGCGACGTAGGGTCCGCAAGAGGCCGCGCCGCAAATTCGCGATCACGGAGCCGGTGTCCTGCGGCCTCTTGCGGACCGCCTCCTCCCCGACCGCCCGAAACGGTCCGCAACGCCGCCGACGATCTCCCGTGAGTCATCGTGCGTGTCTGGCGGCGGCGTGGCGGACCCTACACGACTGCGTACTCGGTCAAAGCGGTCCTTCTCGTCGTGTAACGCCTCAAAACGAGCGAGGACATCCGCCATGGCCACATGCATTTGGTCTCTATTCTTCAACTCTGCAACGACCGAGCGACGTAGGGGCCGCAAGAGGCAGCGCCGCAAATCCTCGATCCCGGAGCCGGTCCCTGCGGCCTCTTGCGGACCACCTCTTCACCGACAGCCCGAAACGGTTCGCAACGCCGCCAACGATCTCGCGTGAGTCATCGTGCGTGTCTGGCGGCGGCGTTGCGGACACGACTTCCATCTCACCGAGTAGCGGCTTTGCCGACCGGCTTTAGCACCTGGACACGGTTGTTGCCCTTATCGGCCACGAAGATGTTGCCGGCGCCGTCTACCGCAACGCCAGCTGGCTCGTTGAACTGGCCGTTACCTTCCCCCTTGCTCCCGAACTCAGCGAGTAATGTGCCATCAAGGTCAAAGACGCGAATGCCGGTGAATTTGCCCATATAGCTCACAATGACACGATCGGATGGGCCAACGGCAACACCATTGGCAAACGACCCCCCTGGTTCCCATGGCTCGCGCTTGCCGTCAAGGCCCCCGCCAAACTTGCGCTGGAACTTGCCGGCCTTGTCGAATACTTGAATGCGGTCGTTGTCGAGTACAACGTATTGCTGGGACGAAGTGATCGCGACGCCAGACAGTATGCAGAACTGGCCATCACCGAACCCTTCGTTGCCGAACTGATCAACAAACTTCCCTTCTTTCGTAAGAACTTGAATCCTGCCGTTCTTTCCATCAGCAACGACGATATTGTCCACGCCAATTGCCACACCATTCGGCACATCGAAGTTCCCATTACCTCGACCTCGGTTGCCAAACAGACGGAGGAACTTGCCTGTGCCATCGAAGACTTGTACGCGATGGTTGAGAGCCTCGACAACGATAATCTCGCCCGACGAAGAGACCGCGAGCCCTTGTGGAAACCAGAACTTCCCTTCGCCCTTGCCTACGTCTTTGGCCAACAGGATCGCGAACGAGCCTCCAAACGCCGACAAGAACTTGCCGCTCCCGGCAAAGACCTGCACGCGGTCATTGCCGGTATCCGCGACGAGAATCTGGCCGGACGGCGCGACAGCGACACCCATCGGCGTGTCGAACTGCCCGTTGTCTTTCCCCTTGCTCCCGAACGCGAAAGAGAATACGTACTCAACCTTTCGATCCTCGAGTTTCACTTCCTTTACCTGGGCCAATGCCGGCCCGTGCGCCACCAACAGGGCAATGCCCACCACCGCAGCAGTGGCGCAGCACAGATTCTGGCGTTTCATGCCTCACGCTCCTTTTCACGCTTGCGCATCGCGCAACATGTTCTGCGGGGCCGTGGCGGAATGCGGAACACCCCGCACTCCCGAAGAACACGACCCCTGTCTATCTCCAAGCGACATCCGCCACCGGCGCTCACGCCGTTTTCCTTTTTGCTGTTTCTGGTAAACGATTGCGGGATGCGCCTCGTCGCGGGCGGCTCGGCCAGTTCCGCCTCAATCTCCCGCACCGACGGCAGCTTCCCGGCCAGTTCGTGCGGGAGCTGCTCGGTCAGCCGCGTCGCGTACTGCGCCACTCCCACCGGCCGGTCCAGACGCCGCAGGGCGTACTCGGCGATGACGCGGCTGCGTTTCTTGCAGAGGATCAGGCCGATGCTGGGTTGGTCGTGTTCACCGCGGAATCGGTCGTCAACGGCCGAGAGGTAGAAGTTCATCTTGCCGGCGAACTCCGGATCGAACTCGCGCGTCTTCAGGTCGATCACGATGAAGCAGCGGAGGTGCAGGTGGTAGAAGAGCAGGTCGAGGTAGAAGTCGCGGCCGTCCACCTCGATGTGGACCTGCCGGCCGACAAAGGCGAAGCCGGCGCCGAGTTCCAGCAGGAAGCGCGTGATGTGCTCCAGCAGGCCGTCTTCCAGGTCGCGCTCGGCGGCATCAGCATGAAGAGTCAGGAAGTCGAAGTTGTAGGGGTCTTTGATGATCTGCTGGGCCAGGTCGGACTGCGCCGGCGGAAGCGCTGTGCTGAAGTTGGTGATGGCCTTGCCCTGCCGGGCGTAAAGGTCGGAGTCGATCCAGTGCTCGAGCATGCTGCGCGACCAGCCGTGGGCGGTGGCCTGGTGGGCGTACCAGAGACGCTCGGCGCGCGCATCCAGGCTTTCCAGCAATACAACATTGTGGCCCCAGGGCAGTTCCGAAATCGGCGCAGGTGGAGTTGAACGATCGGCAGGCGATTGTCGCGCAGGTTGCGCAACATTTGCCGATCTCAATTGTCCCACAACCTGTGGGACTATTCCGGCGGCCAGTTGTCGCACGGGTTGTGCGACAATTCCCGCCTTGGCCAATTGTCCCACAGCTTGTGGGACAATTGCGGATTCCTGCGTATATGCGAGGTAGAACGCCCGCATGCGAAAGATGTTGGTTCTTGAGAAGCCCGCGATACCCGGAAACTCGCGCTGGAGGTCCGCCGCCAGGCGGTCGATGACCTTGGCGCCCCAGCCCTCGTCTTCCTGCTTGCCCGCGATGGCTCGTCCGATCTCCCAATAGAGTTGGATCAGCTCGCGGTTCACCGCCAGGGCGGCGCGCACTTGCGCTGTGCGGATGCGCAATTTGAGGTCGTTCAATAGTGCCCGGTAGCCCGCGGGAAGGCCGAGCGATCGCGCAGCAGAATGTTCGCCTGGCCGGAAGAAATTGTTTTCGCCGTGCTTTCATTGCTGTCACCTCGCAGGACCGCGTAAACGCGGAACTCCAAACGACCCGCGTAAACGCGGAACTCCGAACGAACTCAGAATTTTCGATCCAGCAGGCGATACTGAATCGCCTCGGCCAAATGTTGTTCCTGGATCTGCTCGGCACCGTCGAGGTCGCCGATGGTGCGGGCGACGCGGCGGACCTTGTCGTAGGCGCGGGCGCTCAGGCCGAGTTCGTCCATGGCTTGTTTCATGAGGAGGAGGCAGCCTTCGCTTAGTTCGCAGTGCTGCTTGAGCTGGCGGCTGTCCATGGAGCCGTTGTAGCCGGCGCCTTTGAACCGCTTGTGCTGGAGTTCGCGCACGGCGATGACGGACTGGCGCATGGTGGCGCTGTCGGTGCCGCCCTTGCGGCTGGTGAGTTCGCGATAGGGAACGGCCGGGACTTCGACGTGGATGTCGATGCGGTCGAGCAGCGGGCCGGAGAGTTTCGCGAGATATTTGTCGCGCCGGCCGGGGTCCTGCTGGGAATAGCCGCTGGCGGAGGGGTTCATCGCGGCGACCATCATGAAGCGGGCGGGGAACTTGAGCGAGCCGTGGACGCGGGCGATGGTGACCTCGCCGCCCTCGAGCGGCTGGCGCAGCATCTCCAGCACGTAACGCGGGAACTCAGGCAGCTCGTCGAGAAACAGGATGCCGTTGTGAGCGAGCGAGACTTCGCCCGGCCGTGGGATGGAGCCGCCGCCGATGAGCGCCTGGGCCGTCGCGGAATGGTGCGGCGTGCGCACGGGGCGCTCGTCCATCAGCGCGATGCCTTCGGGGAGCAGGCCCAGGGCTGAATAAATCCGCGTCGTCTCCAGCGATTCCTGCCGCGTGAGCGGCGGGAGGATGCCGGGCATGCGCTGGGCGAGCATGGTCTTTCCGGTGCCTGGCGGGCCGATCATCAGGAGATTGTGACTTCCTGCAGCAGCAATCGTGATGGCGCGCTTGACAGCCTCCTGGCCGCGGACATCGACGAAATCCAGGGGCGGCGCGAGCTTGGATGCTTCATAGACTTCGCCGTCGAGCTGATACGGCTCGAGCGGAAGCTGTTCGTTGAGGAAGGCGACGGCCTGGGCGAGCGTGGCGACGGGGTAGACCTCGATGCCCTCGACGACGGCCGCCTCGCGCGAGTTCTCCTGGGGCAGGATGACGCCGCGCATCTTCTTTTCCCTGGCCAGGAGCGCCAGCGGCAGCGCCGCTTGATCTTGCGCACCCGGCCATCGAGGGCGAGCTCGCCGGCGATGAGGTAGTCTTTATGCCGCTCGTTCTGGATGCAGTTGGAAGCGCGCAGCAGGCCGATGCCGATGGGCAGATCGAGCGAGGGGCCTTCCTTCTTCACGTCGGCCGGGGCTAGGTTGATGACGAGATTGTGGCCGGCGAAGGGGTAGCCGCTGTTGAGAATGGCGCGTTTGACGCGCTCGATGGACTCCTTTACGGCGGCCTGGGGCAGGCCAACCATGGTGGTCTTCTCCTGGCCGGACTTCGAGACATCGACTTCGACTTCGCAGAGGATCGCGTCGATGCCGATGAGGACGTAGCTGTGGATTTTTGCGAGCACTGTGTTCCTTCCCGGATGAGCCAACGGGATTGTAGCTTTTCTGTAATTTGTTACCAGTCGGCCGGCGGTTGTAATTGATCTCACTCATGAGGCAAAAATACAGCAATCAAGCGACCGCCGGCGGTTTTTTTCGTTGCATTCCCGCCATTCTTCTGGTCTGTTGGAGGCTCGGGAGGACTCTCGATGGCTCAACAACACGATAGGAAGGACACAGGCGTCCAGACTCAGGGTGAACACGAGCGCAAGACCCGGCCAATCAGCCAGCCCCAGCGGTTGCCGCCGTACAACATTGTCCTGGTCAACGACGATGACCACACGTACGAGTACGTGATCGAAATGCTGGGCCGGCTGTTTGGCTTTTCCACCGAAAAGGCCTTTCAGATGGCCAAGGAGGTGGACAAGACCGGGCGGGTGATCCTGCTGACGACGACCAAGGAACATGCCGAGTTGAAGCAGGAACAGATCCATGCCTTTGGCCCGGACATGCGCATGGAACTGCCGGCGGGTTCGATGACATCGGTGATCGAGCCGGCGGCATAGGTGTTTGGCCACAGGCGGGACGCCTGTGCTACGGCGGATTTTCCCTGCAACCGTGGGGACGGTAGAGTTGTCTATCTAATAGAGGGGCTATGCGTGCGCACGGCCGATGCCCACTTTTCCGGCCACAGCGCCGTCAGCCCTGCCACCAGCCCACGAGGTGATTCATGCGGCATTGGCAATTCCTTCTGGCGTTGTGCTTCAGCGCCGCGGTCAGCGCCGATGTTCTGCACCTGACCGACGGCTCGACGATGGAGGGCACGCTCAAACGCGAGAGCGGCGGTTGGGCGATCACCGATGCCGCGGGGAAGGTCCGTCATATCGACGACGACCGCGTGCTTTCCATCGACAAGACCAGCAATCTCTCGCCGGCCGAGGAAGCCGACAAGAAGCTGGCATCGCTGCGCCGCGCCTCCGACGCCTTGAGCGATGCCGCGCAGATCGCCGACCATTTCGCGAAGTTCATCGAGCAGAACAAGGGCACCAAGGCGGCCGCCGACGCTGAGAAGGAACTGGCGACCTGGAAAGACCGCGTCCAGAAGAAGCTGATGAAGGTGGGGACGTTGTGGGTCACGGCCGAAGAGCGAGCGGCGCTGGTCGGGAAGACCGCGCAGCTCGTCGAGCAGGTGCGCGACCAGCTCAAGCAGGGACGCATTCGCGATGCCGAAGTGATCGTCAGTCGAGATGCTTGCGGCGGACCCCAACAGCGTGACGGGGCTGTATCTGCGCGGGGTGATCAGCTTCAAGCAGGACCAGATCTCCCAGTCGAAAACGGCCTTCGAGCGTGTGAAGGAACTGCTCGTCGATCACGGGCCGACGCTGAACAATCTGGGCGTGATCATGTCGCGCCAGCGGCAGCCCGTTGGTGCGCTGGCGTTCTATGACCTGGCCATGCTGGCCATGCCCAAGACCCGGCAGATTCTGGACAACACGGCCGAGGCGCTGAACCTGCTGACCGATTCACAGCGCGATACGACCACGGCCAAGAAGGCCGCGAAGCATTTCATCGAGCAGGATGCCGAGCTGCAGAAGGACCTGGCGGGGGATGGGCTGTATCGCTGGGGCGCGACGTGGCTGACGCAGGCGCAGATGGACCAGGTGAAGGCGGCCGAGGAGAAGATCAAGGCCAAGCGCAACGCGCTGCAGCAGGACTACGACCGCGTCGCCCAGCGGCTGGCGGATGGCCAGCGGCGCTTCGATGCCAACGAGATCACGATGCGGCAGTTGATGACGGATCGGACATATGTGGCCAACGGCCAGGTCGTGCAACTCCAGCCGCCGGCGATCTACTACGACCTGCGACGCGAAAACGTCCGTCTCCGCAATGAGGCGCTCGATCTGGCATCGCGCCTGGACGGGCTCCGCGACAAGATCCGGGCCGTGCAGCAGGAGAACCCGCACCCGCAGTTTTCGGGAATGCAGCGGCTGATCGAGGCCGAGGGCACCCCGCTGCCGGTGGCCAAGTCGCCGACCACGCAGAAGGCGCAGTAGGAACTGCAGATCCCGGATTCCAGATTTCAAAGCTCAGATTCCAAACGTCAGGGCTGCGCGTGGTGCGGCGCGTGACGCGGGTGGGAACGCTCGCAGGGTAATCCGTGGCGCTGGAGGTACCGTCGCAGCCAAAGTCCTCGACCTCGTGGTTCCACTGGCGCAGGACGTTGATGAGCTTGCGCTTGGCGTCGAAACCACGATGATCGGCAGCAACGGCAATCCGCATGAGGGCCCTTCATAGAGCGCAGGGGCATGGGCGGGAAGGCCGCGCTAGGGCAGAGGTTGCTCGGCCAGGCGTTTTTCGACCAACTGGTGAATCTGCCTGGCAACCGATTCGTAGAGCGCCTGGTCGCCGCCGATGGGGTCTTCAATGTCGCCGTCGGGATTCAGCGTGGCAACCCTGTCGGCCGCCGCAGGCACCAGGGCCGTGACGGCCTCGGCATGGGTGCGGCTCATGGTGTAGATAACGTCGGCCTGATGGACCAGCTCGATCGTGAGGGGGCGCGAGCGATGTCGCGAGAGATCGACGCCGATGGGCTTGAGGGCCTGCACGGCCGCATCCGTCGCACGCGCGCCGGGCATGGCAAAGCTGCCGGCCGACATCACGCTGAGGCCCTTGCGCTCCAACTCGCCTTCCGAGACATTCAGCTTGCGAGCCAGCAATTGCCGGGCAATGCCCTCGGCCATGGGCGAACGGCAGGTATTGCCGCTGCAGACGAAGAGGATGGTCGTGCGAAGCAGCCGCTCGATGATGCGTTGGTCGTAGACGCCGGCGCGGACGATCTCGTAGCCGTCGGCATTGACCTTCAGCAGTGTTGAGAGCTTGGAGAATCGCGTCGGGCCAGCGTCGATGACCAGGTCCAGCGACTCGCCCCACTGGGTGATGGCATCGTCGGGACGGGTGGCGAAATCGCCGGGCGCTTTGCGAAGTGCGACCGGGCCGGCCGCTTGGCGGATGACATCGGTCGCCACGGCGTGATCGGGGCAGCGGAGTGTAATGCTATCCTGGTTGTAGAGGTGCTTCGCCTCGACGCCCAACTCGCCAGCGACCTGCACTTGTCGATCGGGCGGGACCTGAAAGCTCATGCCGACCGGGCCGGGCCAGAGCTTTCTCGTGATTCGCTTCTGGAAGTCGGTGAGCGGCGCCAGATAGCGAGCGGCCTCTTCCGGGCTGGCAAGGTGAATGGACAGCGGCAGATCGGTGACCGGCGGAGAAAGCTGACGAAGTCGCTCCAGGCCAGTCGGTCGGCTGACAAGCGCGGCGGCGCCGTAGACGGTCTCGGTCGGCAGGAGGACCACGCCGCCGTCCTTGAGGCTCTGCGCGGCCTTGCGGATCTGTTCGTCGTAATTGTCGCAGTCGAAGATGCGAACGATCGGCACGGCCATCGGGGGATTATGGGGAGGGGCAAATCAGGGTGTCAAGTTTTGATCTGACTTCACCGCAGAGGCGCGGAGGGCACGGAGTGGAAGCTGGATGGCTATTTCTGGTCCTGGCTCAAAGGATCTTCGGGATATTTCTCCTTGAGGTAATCGCGAAGCGACTTGCTCCTGGCCTGATCGGTCTTCTCCAGGAGCTTGCTGGCGCGGTCGAGCAAGCGCGGCGCGTAGGATGACTTGGGAACGGCCTTGGCAAAGCCTTCGGCAACCTTGGCCGCGGCCTCGGGCGCCCTGGCCATTTCCATCAGCCGGGTGCGCAGGAGGACGCCGTAGCCCTCCAGAAAATCGGCGGGAAACTGGTGGGCCCATTTCTCCCAGACCTGCTCGCCGGTTTCCCAGTCGCCGTTGCCGATATAGAACTCGATGCTGCGGGCCTCAGCGCCGGTTAGGGCGGCCTGCCGATCGGCGGGACCATCGCCCTTCATGGCGCGGACCATCTTGACGCCCTCGGGCTTCTGGTTCAGCACCAGGGCATAGGCCAGCAGCCGCTGCAGCGCGCGGTTCTGCGGGTTTTTGGCGGCCAGCGGCTCGACCACTTTGATCGCCTTTTCGAAATCGGCCAGTCGCCAGACGAGCAGCTCACCATAGTGTTGCGCCGCGGATGGCTGAAACGGCGAGTCCTGGGGAACGGCATCCCAGATGCGCGCGGCGGCGTCGAATTTCGCGGAGGAGCAGAGCTCGAAAGTGGCGGCCGCCAGCGTGTTCATGCCGAAGCCCGGATCGACGCCATCGCGCATGACGGCGAGTTTCATCGCGGCCTTTTCGAGCACCGCGTGCTCCTTGGCCCGCTCCAGAAGCTGCGTGGCGAACGGAATCCATCGCGGGGGCATCTTGCCCAGGTCGTAGCCGGCGACGATCTTGCCCTGCGCCGACGCAACGTCGCCCGGTGGATTGTCGATCTGCTCGTGAAGGCGGCTGACGACAATGCGGTTGGTCTTGGTGTCGGCCTGAAAACCGGCTTTGCCGGCCAGCTTGATCGCATACTCGCCGTCGGTCAGGAAGACGTGATCCACCGTTGTCCCGGTTGCCGTCTGGCCATCGCCGAAATCCCAGTCATAGCGCGGCGGCGAGGGATTGCTGGCCTTGGCACCCTGAAGAGTGAATCGGTAGTGATGGGAGTAGTGGTCGGCGAAGAAATACTCGCCGACGTACTCGATCTTCATGTTGACGACGAAGGTCTTGTCCTTGTCTTCGAGCACGCCGACGGTGGCGTGGGGCATGACGCCAAACGCATTGGGCGGGATGAGTTCGTAGTGCTCGGTGTCCGGCTTCTTCCAGACGACCGAGATGCGCTGGCTCGCCGGCCGCGTTGACGTGGTAAAAGGTGATCTCGTGGGACCCGCGTTTGAGATCGGTTTTGGCGTTGAAACGCACGTCGGGCACCATGCCTGGCACCCATAGCACTGGCTTGCCGTCGATGAACAGGCGCCGTGGTTGCTGGCCGAGCCGGCAAAGGTGTACGTGCCGTTGACCGGAGCCTGAAGCGTGCCGTTGTAGCGAGAAATGATGCCGGTGTTGTCGCTGAACGGGTTGAAGCCGATGTAGAGGCGGCTGACCATGGTCCGGCCAATCACTTTGCCGGCCTTCTCGAACGCCGTCTGGATGAGCCGGAGGTTGTTGGGCAGAGGGCCTTCCAGCTTGCGCATCTCCATGAGAAGGCCGCTGGTGATGGGCGGATCCGAGAGGTTTCTGGGCATGGCCGGGGGCTTGGGATGGCCAAAATAGACGTAGTGCCGCTTGATGCCGCGCGTGGGGGCGAACAGCACTCGCATGCGGTTGCCGGGACCGATCATGAGCACGCGACAGGGCACGAGCTTGTTGTTCTCGTCGGCGACGCGGATATTGTCTCCGCTGAGCTGCTGAGCGCCGGCCGTGTAGAAGTTGACGTACGTGATCTCCTCGCCGCTGGTCTTGTCAGGAATCCAGTCGACATCAATCGGCCGGCGGAACTGCCAGGCGCCTTCGGTCCATGCCGCGTGAGACACGGCAGGGCTGAAGAGAAGCATCAGCAGCGGCCAGAGGAGAAAGTGCCGCCGGCGCCCCCACCGGCGGAATCCGGCCATCGGGCTGCCATCCGAAGACCGCCAGTGAGGGCACTTGCGGCACTCTCCGGATCGCGGCACAAACACATGTGGATTTTGCTCAGGCATCGAAAATCCGGTTGCAGTGGCTAAAGTTGTCTTCCGATGCAGAGTCGGCGACTCCGCCTATGGCGATGATTCTACCGAAAGCCATCCTCTTTGACATGGACGGGACGCTCACAAAGCCCCTGTTGGATTTCCCGCGGATCAAGCAGGAAATGGGCATCGGCCAAGGGCCGATTCTCGAGAGCCTGGCGGAGATGAATGCCGCGACGCGGCGGCAGGCGGAAGAGGTCCTCCTGCAACACGAGCTTCACGCGGCCGAGAATTGCGAGTTGAACGAGGGGTGTGAAGCTCTGCTGGATTGGTTGAAGGAGCGGCGGATCGGCACCGCCCTGATCACGCGCAACAGCCGGAAATGCGCCGAGATCGTACTGGGCAAGCACGGCATGCGCATGGATGTGCTCATCACGCGGGATGACGGCAGGTTCAAGCCCGATCCCGCGCCGCTGCTCGATGCCTGTCGAACGCTGTCGGTAAGCGTCAATGACGCTTGGATGGTGGGCGATGGGCAGTACGATGTGGAGGCGGCGCTGGCCGCGGGAATGCCGGCTGTCTGGGTGAGCCACGGGCGGACGCGGGCGTTCGCGGCCGAGCCGACACTGGTGGTGGCGGACCTGCCGGGGCTAACGGCAGTGCTCAGGGGGTGTCAGTCTGGTAGTTCGGTTGCAGGAATCGGATCATGATGAAGATCTACGCGCTCATGGCGGCGGCATGGCTCGGGTCAATGGCGATGGCGGAAGCGCCCGCGCCGGGCAAGCTGGATGCGAATTCGTCGCTGGACCAGGTCCTCGATGCGCTGCACGCGCGAGGGCAGGGCCTGAGGGATTTCGCCGCCGATGTGTCGATGACCGAGACGGATGCGCTGGCGGGCGACCGCAGCATGCTGAGCGGTAAGGTGTGGTATCAGCAGCTCGGGGCGGGCGATGGACGCATCCGCGTGCTGTTCGACTCCAAGAAGGTGGGCAACCGCGTTGTGAAGAACTTCAAGCAGGAATACCTGCTGGACAAGGGGTGGCTCATCGACCGGGATTATTCGCGCAAGCTCCAGGTGAACCGCCAAGTGCTCAAGCCCGGGCAGAAGATCAACCTGCTGAAATTGGGCGAAGGGCCGTTTCCGCTGCCGATCGGGCAAAGTCGCGAAGACGTGCTGAGGATGTTCGAGGCCAGCAAGATCGAGGCGGCCAAGGAGGATCCGGCCGGCAGCGTGCATGTGCTCCTCAAGCCCAGGTCTGGAACGCAGTTCGGCGCAAGTTCGGGCGCATCGACGTCTGGGTGGATACGGCGACGGACTTCCCCGTACGGATCGAGACGGACAACAAGCGGGCGCAGAGTGTCACCACCACGGATTTGACCAGGATCCAGATCAACAGCGGCCTGGGCGACAAGGACTTCGCGCTGGAAAAGGTGGAGGGTTGGCAGACGAAGGAAGAGCCGATGGAGGAATGAGGATTTGAGATCTGAGATTTCAGATTTCAAATCTCATACCTGAATCGCCCTTCCATCCAGCACCGATCACCACAAGATCAAACGCACTTTCACTCATCCGCACGAACCTTTACGCAATACGCAGTACGCAATACGCAGTTCATATCTCCAGCATCAGCCTCGCCGGATCCTCCAGCAGTTGCTTGACCCGCACGAGGAACGTAATCGCTTCGCGCCCGTCCACCAGCCGGTGATCGTATGAGAGCGCGACGTACATCATCGACCGGATCTCGATCTTGTCGTTGATCACCACCGGCCGCTTGAGGATGTTGTGCATGCCGAGGATGCCGCTCTGCGGCGGGGTGAGGATGGGCGTGCTCAGCAGCGACCCGAACACGCCGCCATTGGTGATCGAGAACGTGCCGCCGGAGAGGTCCTCGATGCCGAGCTTGCCGTCACGGACGGCCGACGCGACGCGCTTGATCTCCTGCTCGATCTTCGCAAACGACATGTCCTGCACGTTGCGCAGCACGGGCATGGCCAGGCCGCGATCGGTGCTGACGGCGAGGGCGAGATTGACGTAGTGGTGATAGACGATGTTGTCGCCTTCGATGAACGCGTTGACGGCGGGAACCTCGCGCAGAGCCTGAACGACCGCCCGCGCAAAGAAACTCATGAAACCCAGGCCGATGCCGTGGACTTCTTGAAAACGATCCTTGAAGCGGCTGCGAATGTTGATGACCTCCGACAGGTCGATCTCGTTGAACGTTGTCAGGATGGCGGCGGTCTGCTGCGCCTGCACGAGCCGCTCGGCAATGCGCCGGCGAATCTTGGTCATGGGCACGCGGGCGACGCCGCCGGCGTCAAAGGCGATGCCGGGTTCGGGCTTGGACGCGGCTTTGGGGGTCGGGGTGGCGCTGACGGCGCGGGTTGAGTCGTGTTGGATTGCGCCAGGTGTTTCTCGACATCCTCCTTGGTAACTCGGCCGCCGGGACCTGTGGCAGCGATCGTTTTCGGGTCGAGGTGATGCTCCTCGACAAGGCACCGCACGGCGGGGCTGAGATCTTCAAGTGCCGCCGGTGCCCCCACCGGCGGAGTGGGTTGCGCTACGGGCACAGATTCCGCCAGTGAGGGCACTGGCGGCACCGTCACTGGCGGCATGGCCGCGCTCTCGTCGATGCGCGCGATCGCCTCGCCCACGTTCACCGTCTCGCCCTCCTTCTTGAGGTGATGAAGCACGCCGGCCGCCCTCGCCGGGATATCGACGTTGGCCTTGTCGGTCTCAAGCTCGCAGATGGCCTCGTCGAGACCGACCGTGGCACCATCGGGCTTGTGCCACGCAATGAGTACGCCCTGTGTAATTGATTCGCCGAGAGACGGAATCTGAACTTCAATCATGTTTCACCCGCACACCATGTCGCCCCCGAGCGGCTCGCAAGCGAGCCGGCTAATCCGACACCGAAGCATTCTGCGCCGCCTGGCTGGGGGACGGCACCGGCGCCATCTCCGCTGCTTTCTCCATCGTCAATTCCAGGGCCTGGCTGATGAGTTCCTGCTCCTGCCGCTGGTGCAGCAGGAGCGATCCGGTGGCCGGGCTGGCGCTGGGCGGTCGGCCGCAATAGGTCAACACCCGCCCATCGGGCAGAATCTGCCTCAGCCGCTCGTCCATGAACGTCCACGCGCCGCGATTGCGCGGCTCCTCCTGCACCCAGGCCACCTCGCCGGCCCGGTGATACTTCGACAACATCGCCTGCAGCTCTTTCTGCGGATACGGATAGAGCTGCTCCACGCGAACGATGGCGATGTTACGCATGTTCTGTTTCTCGCGCGCGGCGTGCAGCGTGAAATAGACCTTGCCGCTGCAGAGAATCAGCCGCCGCGCCTGATCGCGCGGCACGCCGGTTGGATCGTCGATGACAGTCTGTAAAGAGCCCTCTGTGAACTCCTGGAGTTTCGAGCTGCTCACCTCGCTGCGCAACAGGCTCTTGGGCGTCATCACGATCAGCGGCTTGCGGAAGCTGCGCCGCATCTGCCGCCGCAGCAGGTGGAAATACTGCGAGGGCAGGCTCGGCACGCAGACCTGCATGTTGCCATTGGCGCAGAGCGACAGAAATCGATCGAGGTAGCCGTTCGAGTGTTCCGGCCCCTGGCCTTCGTAGGCATGCGGCAGCAGCAGCACCAGCCCGCAGAACTTCTGCCACTTGGATTCACCGGCCGCGATGAACTGGTCGATCATCGGCTGGGCGCCGTTGATGAAGTCGCCGAACTGCGCCTCCCACATGACCAGGTTCTGCGGATCGGCCGAGCTGAAGCCGTATTCAAAGCCCAGCACGGCCAGCTCCGAGAGCATCGTGTTGACGATGATGATCGGCGCCTGCCGCGGATCGATATTGGCCAGCGGGTAATACTTGGCGCCGGTCGCGTAATCGTGCAGGCACGCGTGGCGATGGCTGAAGGTGCCGCGCTGCGTGTCCTGGCCAACGAGCCGGACCGGCGTGCCTTCGAGTAGCAGGCTGCCGAGGGCCAACGCCTCGGCCGTGCCCCAGTCCACCGGCATCTTCCCCTGGCCCATTTCCAGCCGGTTCTGCAGGAGCTTTCGCAGTTTGGGATGTAGTGTGAAGCCCTGCGGCAATCGAGTGAGTCCGTCGGCGATGCGCTGGATGATCTCGGGGCTGATGGCCGTGTGCGCCTGCTCTCGCCGCCGCGCTTCATCCCCGTCCACAGCCCGCCCAGCGTCTGCATCGCCTGCCGCGGCTTGTGCTCGCGGGCAATGGCAAGGGCCGCGTCGAGCCTCTGGCGCAGCTCCGCCTGCATCGCCCGCAAATCGCTGGCCGTCACCTTGCTCTGTTGCTCAAGCTGCTTGAGGTAGATGTCGCGCACGGGGGGATGCTGTGTGATCTCCTTGTACATCAGTGGCTGGGTGAAACTGGGTTCATCGCCTTCGTTGTGCCCGTGGCGGCGATAGCAGAACAGGTCGATCATGACATCGCAGTGGAACTGCTGCCGGAACGCCACGGCCAGCTTCGCTGCCCAGACGCACGCATCGGGATCGTCGCCATTGACGTGGAAAATCGGCGCCTGGATGGTCTTGGCCACGTCGGTCGGATACGGCGTGAATCGGCCCTGCTTGGGCATCGTCGTGAAACCAATCTGGTTGTTAATGATGATGTGGATCGTGCCGCCGGTCCGCCAATACGGCATCTCTGATAGTGCCAGCGTCTCCAGCACAACGCCCTGGCCGGTGAACGATGCATCGCCGTGGATCAGGACCGGAATGACCCGGCCGCGCTGCAGGTCGCCCAAGCGAGTCTGTTTGGCCCGCACCATGCCTTCGACAACCGGGTTCACCAGCTCCAGGTGGCTGGGATTGAAGCTGAGGCTGAGATGAACACCCCGGCCGGACCGGCTCTTGCGGTCGCTCGAATAGCCGAGGTGATATTTCACATCTCCGTCGCCTTCATCGGGCTGTGGCAGGTGGCCCTCGAATTCGCCGAGGATGATCTCATACGGCTTGTGCAGCACGTGAGCCAAGGTGTTCAGCCGGCCACGATGGGCCATGCCAAACACGAACTGCTCGATGCCCAGCGACGAGCCATCCTCGATCAACGCGTTGAGCATGGGGATGAACGACTCCGCGCCTTCGAGGCTGAATCGCTTGGCCCCAATGTATTTGGTGTGGATGTATTCCTCGAAACCCTGGGCATGGACCAGTTGCTGGAGAATGACCTTGGCATCGTCGGCCGACACGGGCGGCTGGTTGCACACAGGCTCCATGCGCTGCTCAAGCCAGGCGCGCTGGTTCTTGTCGGAGATGGCCAGATACTCCACGCCCATTGTGCGGCAGTAGGTGGCGCGGAGCTTGTCGATGAGGTCGCGAAGCGTGCCGTCGGTCTTGCCCAGGAAATCGGATGTGCCCACGCGCCGATCGAGATCGGCCGGGGAGATGTTGAATTCCGACAGATCCAGCAGCGGCAGGCTTGGCCGATTGTGCCCCAGCGGATCGAGGTTGGCAACAAAATGCCCCAGCTCGCGATACGCGTGAACCAGTGCCTGCACGCCGAGGGTGAAGGTACTCACGCTACCTTCGCGTCCCTTACCGGCGGCAAACGCAGCTCTGGCCCCGCCGGCCAGCTCAAAGCCGGCGAAGAACGCCTGCCATTCCTCGGGCACGGATGCCGCGTCGCGCTGGTACTGCTGGTAGAGATCGTCGATGTACTGGGCGTTGGCGCGATTGGCGAAATTGATCTTCTGCATAGGCCTCCGCTCCCAAGCCGCGGTTCCCGCGGCGGTTGGATCACGTGATTCTAGGCTAATGAAAAGGCGCAAATCTGCCAAGGGGGAATGACGAGGTGATCGGTGATCGGTGATCGGGTAATCGGTGATCCGGTGTCCACCGATTACTCGATGACTTGATCACTGATCACCTACTCGACCGCCGCCAGCGCCAGCGCCTCGATATTCGCTGGCGGGACATTGGGCAGCACCGCTCCGTGACGGGAGCTGACGATCAGCCGCAAGCCCAAGAGTTGGTCTTGGCCGGCGCACCGCGATACGATAGCGGCCATGCTCCTGTCGATCAGCACCACCCACCCGCCGGCCACCGATCTGGGTTACCTGCTCTACAAGAACCCCGCGCGATCCCAGTCATTCGATCTGTCGTTTGGCCGCGCACATGTGTTCTACCCGCAGGCCAGCGACGAGCTCTGTACGGCCGCCTTGCTGCTGGAAATCGACCCCGTGGGACTCGTGCGAAACCGCAAGGGGCCGCCGGGAGAGGGCTTCAGCCTCGATCAATATGTCAACGACCGGCCGTACGTCGCCTCATCCTTCCTGAGCGTGGCGATCTCTCAGGTGTTCGGCAGCGCGCTCTCCGGCATCAGCCGCGAGCGGCCGGAACTAGCCACCAGGCCGATTCCGCTCACGGCCAGCCTGAGTGTGCTGCCCTGCCGCGGCGGCGAGGGATTCCTGCGGCAGCTTTTCGAGCCGCTCGGCTACACGGTGACGGCAAGCCGCTGCGTGTTGGATGAGAAGTTCCCCGAGTGGGGCGAAGGGCCGTATTTCAACGTCCGGCTTTCGCATACGATCACGCTCCACGACCTGCTGACGCATCTCTATGTGCTTGTTCCCGTGCTCGACAACGACAAGCACTACTGGATCGGCGACGACGAGGTCGCCAAGCTCTTGCGGCACGGCGAGGCCTGGCTCTCGACGCACCCGGAGAGAGAGCAGATCGCCGCGCGATATCTCAAGCACCGCCGGCATCTCGTGCGCCAGGCGATGGCCCAGCTTCTGGAGGAAGACCAGCAGGATGTGGATGAGGTGGAGGAAGCCCACGCCGGCCAGGAGGCGCAGGTCGAGCGGAAGATCGCGCTGAACGAGCACAGGACCACCTCTGGCACATGCAGACGCTGGCGAAGCTTGCGACCGGTGCATCTGATTCGCCGCTGATGGCGACGGCCCATCGGCTCGTGGATGTGACCGATCCGGCCAGCCTTGAGGCAGGGGTGCAGTGGTGGCAGGAACTGACCGCGCGCGGTGGCGAGGGGATGGTTGTCAAGCCGCTGGAGTTTGTCGTCCGCGGCAAGCGCGGCTTGGTACAGCCAGCGCTCAAGTGCCGCGGCAGGGAGTACCTGCGAATCATCTACGGCCCGGAATACGATGCGCCGGAGAACCTGGAGCGACTGCGATCGCGCGCTCTGGCCGGCAAACGCTCGCTGGCGCTGCGGGAGTTCGCGCTGGGCATCGAGGCCCTCGAACGGTTCGTCCGCCGCGAGCCGCTGAGGCGCGTGCATGAGTGCGTCTTCGGCGTCTTGGCGATGGAGAGCGAGCCGGTGGACCCGCGGCTGTGATGAGCAGTTCCGAGAGGCAGACGTTTGTGCCTGCGCCGTAGGCGGATAGTGGGCCGCTTTACTTGATTCCCTCGACGTGCGCTGATTCGTTGGAACCGAAGTTGACCGTCACCTTCACACCGTTGGCAAACACCGTCTGCTGCACGGACCGATCGGCCGTCAGGAACCGGTGGTCGATCATCTCGCTGTAGCCGGTGGCGCGGGCGACAGGCGCGGTGGCGCGATAGCTCTGCACGAACCGCTGGTTGTTCTTCTGCCAGAGATCGCGGCTGAACATGAACATCGGCGGTGTGCCGTAGAGCGCATTGAACTGGTCGCGCTTGTCCCACAGGGCCGGCAGCTTGTTGTTGTAGTCACCCCAGTACCATTGCGCCACGACGCAGTCGTGATACACCAGTTCCCACAGCGGCAGGCGATATTGCCACCCAACCTGGAACTTGGCGACGTTGGCCGGAACCTCCTCCCAGATCTTCTGCATCGCCCGGCCGGAGTCCGGCACGCGATACGGGCCGAGGCTGAGCATGCCCTCGAAATAGTCGCAGTACGGCACGGCCGCGTCGTGGCCCGTCTCGCAGCCGGTCACCAGTTTGCAGTCCTGCGAGACGAACTTGAGCAGATCCATCTTGAATTTGCGGCTATCGGTGCGCGTGCAGGGATGTTTCTCGTCATAGCATTCGCGCCAAGGCGAGGCGGTTGTCGTGTCGATGAAACGGCAGCGATACGGATGCGTCTTGAGTTCCTCGGGAATGCGCCGCTGCGCATAGGCCGGCGCCTGGCGATCGCACAGCACGCCACAAGGATACATCTTGCCATCCTTGCCCTCGACCTCCCACCCGCGAATCCAGTCGCCGCGGGCATTGAGCATGAGGTCCTTGTTGGCCCAGGCATCGCTGGTCCAGTCGGGGTGCTTCCAGCGAAGCAGCGGGAAATCGGCCGGATTCATCGCGTCCTGATAGATGTCATAGCGGCTCGTGAGCACGCCAAGCTGGTTCATGGCGGCGATGGTTTCAGGATTGGCGCGGTTGCTCCAGAGAATGCGGTCGATGCCGGCGGCTTGCAGGTCCTTCACGATCGGCAGAGCATCCCTGTCCCAGCACCAGACGTTCACCGCGCCGATGAGCAGATCGATGTTGGGGTTGGCCTTGCGCTTCTCGTCGAACGTCCGCAGCAGGCCGATCTGCTTCGCGTGCTCGCGGTAGCGCTTGCACATGGCGACATGGCCGCCTTTGTCGAAGAAGACGTAGCGGAGCTTGCGTTCGTACCCGAACTGTCCCTTCTGCGGGTCCCACTCGGGGCCGATGCACAGCAAGTTGCCCTGCCGGGCGATCCGGATCGAGCAGTCATCGCTCGTCTCGATGATGGCCATGTGCCCGCGCTGGTCATCCGTGACGCCCCAGAATCCCATGCAGATGCCGTGGCCGCCGTATGCGATGAGGTGCATCGGCGGGATCGAGGCATCATCCACCGGATATGAGATTCCCTCGTTCATCGGGACGACCAGGTAGCTGCCCTTTTCGCTGACGAATGGAGACGGGAACGCAACCGAGCGCGAAAGCGAGCCCTGGCCCGCGACGCTTACCAAGAGCTCGGGCGCATCCTCCGCGAGTTCGACCGTCGCCTTGAACTCCAGTGTCGATGCCAGATGCACGAGATCGAGTTCCATCCGTTTGCCGGCCTTTGCGCCGGTGATCATGATGTCGCCGGAAGGAGATTGCTGCTGCCATGTCTGCTTTGTGCGCTTGTCCAGCACAGCGAGAGTGGCTTTAGCCGTGTCAAAGGTCACGGAAAGATGCGCGTTCTCCAGCAAGAGCGTCAGGGCCAGGTCGCGGCCGGCGGTCATGCTGCCCTTCTTGGCAATGCTGAAACTCTGGATGGAGATGACGGCCGGGCCATAGCCAGTGAGCCTGGGCACGACCGACGCGGCGCCGCGCGGAACGATGATGCGGAAACGCAGCTCCTGCCAGTCACCGATGGTGAATGCTCGCTCGCCGTAGATCCACTCGATGGTCTTCCCGGCGGCGTCGGCCGTGACCACGCTCAAGGATGCGCTGCCGGATTGCAGCTTGCCCCAGGCGGATATCTCCAGGATATCTCCGGGTGCCGCTTGCAGCTTGGGCCGCGCCAGCGACCAGTCCTTAGTCCCGCGATGCTCGACACGAACGGCGGCCCTGCCATCGCGGGCATTCGCCTCCAGCACGGCCGATCCCGCGTCCTTTTCGCGCAACCAGAACGGCGACCAGCCGTCGAGTGATTGCCCCTGGGCGGCCATCGCCAGGCTCGCGATCAGCAAACATCCGCATCGCCACATATCGCCTCCTGTGCCGCCAGTGCCCTCACTGGCGGTCCTCGCCGATCCTCCCGCCAGTGAGGACACCGGCGGCACTACGCAAACACGCTGAAATACTCCTCGAAGAACGCCGGCGCGTTCACTTCCTTCGCAACCGTGTGCCTGCCCCCCTGCTCGGCCGCGAACAATGTCTTACCGCATTTCTTGTCATCGGCGTCGATCGACACGCTGATGTTGCCGTCAACATGCGTACACAGGTCCGGCCGGAAGATCGTGGCCGCCGCCAGCGGATCGTGAAACGTCAGCGTCTGCGCATTTGCGAAGAACACTTCGGCCATCTTCGCGACGATCTCCAACGGATTGGGCTTGAACCTGGCTCGCACCGCGGCCGCCGGCAGTTGACATTTCATCGTGACATCCAGGCCAATACTCACGTGATGCTTCGGCGCGTTCTTGTAGACGATGGCCGTGGAAACCGGGTCAACCAGACAATTCCACTCGCGCTTGTCCTCGCCCTCGAAGAAAACGCCTGCCATCGAATACCAGACCCTTCAAGAGCGAAGGGATCTCAGGGTCCAGCGCGAAGAGGATGCCGATATTCGTGAATGGGCCGATCGTGAGCAGCGTGATCTCGCCCGGCCGCTGGCGAATCGTCCTGCGGAGGAAATCTACGGCCGTGTTCTCCGCCCACTCGCGCCGCCGCGCCGATCGGCAATGGCCGCGTACTGCGGGCACGCGGGCTGCCCCGGTCCCATGACCATGACGTTTCGTGCGCCGCAGTGGATGGGTACATCGCCACGCCCCACCGCGTCGCAGAGGACTTGCGCGCACGCCGCTCGCTGCGCGACGTCGCCGGTGACTGTCGTCACGCCAGCGAGCTCGCAGCGGGGATTCCGCAACAGGTATGCCAGCGCCACCGCGTCATCAATGTCGCTGCCAATGTCCGTGTCCAAGATGATCGGGATTCTGTCGGCCATGGCCGCAGTCTACCGCCTCAGTGGCCGGGGTGCGAGCAATGTGGGCAACCGGGCAACCGGGCGTCCATTCTCTGGCATTGGCCGGAATGAGCGGCATTTTCGGCATTTCCGCGGGATATGATCGGCGGTAGTGTTGTCCTCTTGCCGATATCACCGTTTGAAATGACCCCAATGACCGCGACAACCCGTGCAGCCGACGACAACGTTGCCGATCTGCTCAGGCGCCACGGCGCGTCGATTCTGAGGCGATGGCGCCAGGCCATGGCGGCGTCGGCATCCATCGACGCGGGACGGCTGGAGATATTGGCCGCCGGCGCCGAGGCGGTCGTACTGGCAGCCGCGGCGAATCCCGCCGCGCCCGCTGAAGACGCCGTCGGTGCGATGCCCCCCGGCGAGCTGCTCGCCGCTCACCGGACGCTGCGCAAGTCCGCCATCGAGGAACTCCATGAAAGCCGGGCCGGCGATGCCTCGCATGGCCCGGCGCTTCTGGCGCGGCTCGATGAGCAAATGGGCCGGCAGTTGCTTCGGGCAGTCGATGCCCAGCTCCACGAGCTGCGCGTCGCAACGGAGTCGCAGGCCCGGTTCCTGTCCTATCTGTCGCACGACCTTCGCGGCACGCTCAACGGGGTGATCCTGATGGTGGAAGTGCTGCGGCGCGAGCTGGTCAATCGCCCGGAATTCGCCGAGAGCCTGACCGACTTGCAGTTGATGCGCGACATCAATCATGGACGCCGCGGCGATGATGGAGCGTCACCTCCAGGCCGACCGGCTTCGCCGCGCAAGATCGAGCCGCATCGCCGCGCGGTCAACCTCCCGGCCCTGCTGCACGATGTCGTGAATCGCGCCAAGGCCGCCGCCGACCAGAAAGGCGTGCAGGTGGTGGCCGACATCGCCAAGGGTGCCTCGTTGACCAGCAACCCGGAGATCGTGCGACTGGCC
The DNA here is from genome assembly GCA_963836515.1 of uncultured Phycisphaerales bacterium. Taxonomy (GTDB): domain Bacteria; phylum Planctomycetota; class Phycisphaerae; order Tepidisphaerales; family Tepidisphaeraceae; genus CAWIJX01. The sequence goes on along the minus strand of CAWIJX010000002.1, from coordinate 9,421 downwards.
ATCGAAAACCTGATGGGCAATGCCATCAAGCATGCCGACCGGATGGTGCGCGTCACGGCAGTCGCTCGCGATGGGAAATGCGTGCTGTCGGTGAGCGATGACGGCCCGGGCATCCCGGCCGAACGGCTGCGCGAACTGCTCGACCCCCTGCGCCGCCTTCAGATCAAAGGCATCGGGCTGGGGCTGAGCATCGCGCAGTTTGCGGCGAAGACGCTCGGCGGTGAACTGCTCGCCAGCTCGCAGCCGGGCTCCGGCTCGACATTCGAGATCGCGATTCCGGCGTGATCGTTCCACAGGCGGCTTCGCCGGCGAGTGGCTCCATCCGTGCGATGTGGCGGAAGATCGGAGCATCGACGATTTCTTCGCGGCCGCCGCCCGCCAGTTCGGCACGATCAATTTCCTGGTGCGTTCCCTGGCGTTCGCCGATCGGCGCTACCTGCAGCCGGGCCATTTCCTCAAGACGCCGCGCGAGGTGTTCCGCCAGGCGATGGACATCAGCGCCTACAGCCTGATCGCACTCGCCCGCGGCGCGGCCGCGATCATGCCACGCGGCGGCGCGATGATCGCCCTGACCTATCTGGGCAGTGAGCGTGCGGTGCCCGGCTATAACGTCATGGGCGCGGCCAAAGCGGCGTTGGAGTCGTCGGCGCGATACCTCGCCTGGGAACTGGGCGCCAGGAACATCCGCGTGAACTGCCTCTCGCCGGGGCCGCTGCGCACGCTTTCCGCGATGGCCATCAGCGGCATCGACGAGATGCTCGAGCATGGCGAGCGTAAGTCGGCGCTGCGGCGGAACATCGACGGCGAGGATATCGCCCGCTCGGCCGTCTATCTGCTGAGCGACCTGGCCAGCGGCGTGGCGGGGCAGACGATCTACGTCGATGCGGGCTACGGGATGATGGGAATATAGGACCTGGCGCAACACGTTTGCCCACCCTGTCTTCCCGACACTTGCATTTGGGCGGGAGGTGGACTATATTTTGATGACGATTCGCGGGCGTAGCTCAGTGGTAGAGCGTCACGTTGCCAACGTGAATGTCGTGGGTTCAAGTCCCATCGCCCGCTCTTTTTCCCCATCCCCGCCGGATGGGGATTTTTGTTGCCTATTCTCGCCAGTCACAAGACTTAACGACGTGTGCCCCGCTCGGCCATGTTCGCCAATGACCGCCGAACACTCCCCTAATCCGGCCGATGGATAGGTGACGCTTTGGGTGCGCCCAGCATCGGCAGGCACCGCCCCATCGGTGCCAGTTGCGGCGGCGATCTGGGCCTGGGGTTCATCACCCGGCAAGGTCGGCAGCATCTCCACCGCCCCTGCCAGATCGAAGATGCGCGGGTCGGTGTAGACCTTCATGGTCAACTTCAGATCGGTGTGCCTCATCAGCTCCATAGCCACCCGCGGCGCCACGCCGGCCTTGCTCAGCATTGTGCCGTAGGTGTGACGCAAAGCATGGAAGTCGGCCCGCCGCCCCGCCTCATCCTCGTAAGCGATGCCGGCCAGGGCGAGATATCGCTTGTGCGTCGCCATTGACGGGACGATGCGGCAGACGTTTGCATCGTCGCCGGGGTCGCCTTGGGCCTTGCGGGCTTTCCGCAGCCGCTCGGCGAGGTCCGCCCGGATCGGCACAACGTCCGCCCGGCCGGCCTTCGTGGTGTCGGCCCGCAACTGGATGAACGGCATGGGCGCGTTCAACCTCACGTCGCCCCACAGCAGTTGATGAAGCTCATCCCGCCGCAAGCCGGTTGCCAGGATGATCCGGTAGGCGAGTTGATGCCGCTCGGCTATCACGCCCAGCAGCTTCGCCAGCTCAGCTTCGGACAGCGCCCGGCGGGCTCGCCGCACATCAGCCGTCTGGTCCACCTTCTCCACGCTCTTGACGGGATTGCCGGCCATGCGGCCACGCTTCACCGCCCAGCGGCAGAAGGATCGCAGCGTCTCAAAGTAGTGATTCTTCGTCCGCGCCCCCATCGGCTGCTGGCGATGCCGCTTGGGGTCCAGCGCGTTCTTGGCGATTTCGCTGGTGGCCGTCTCCCGCCAGTGGCAGAACGAGTCAGCGCTGATGTCGCCCAGCTTAGCCCAATCGCATTCCTTGGCCAGCCGGGTCAGCCTCGCCTCGCACGGGGCGATGTACTCCGCATCGCGCCGAGCTGGCGCAGCTCCGCAATCCAGTCGCCGACGTGTTCAACCAGCGGCCGGGCGCAATGCGCCTTGTACGGATCAACGAGCCCTTGGGCGCCCTGGGCCTTGTCGCGCTGCAGCTTCGCGCCCAGTTGCTCCGATGCCTGCTTGTCGGTGTAGCCCTTCACCAGCTTGGGCTTGCCGTCGATGTAGATCTTCACCATCCAGAACCGAGACTCCACCCACTTCGCGCCCGGCGTGTCCTTGCGCACTTTCGCCCGTTCTCGTCCACCCACCGGCCGCGCTTGAAGACACTCGCCATGGTTCACCGTCCTTTGCCCCTGGAGGCTTTCTTTGCCGTCACGATGCTCAGGCCCAGCAACTCGCCAATCCGGTCGATCGACTGCCTCGACAGCCAGCTCTTGCCGGCCATGAACCGCGACATGCTGCCCTGGTCGGTCCCCGTCGCCTTGCAGATGGCGTAGCGGCTCATGCCGCTCTCATTGATGATCTTCCGCAGTTGATCGGTCAGCGGTATTCGGCTGCTCATCGTCATGAATATACCCTCATACTTGGTGTATTGCAAGCAGATTTCCTGATGCCCGGCTGCCAGCCCGTCAACATGAGGTTTCATCAGGTTCCCTGTTAACACTTTGGCCCCTGCTCCGGACTGCCCGCGCTGGAAAGTCATCTTTTCTGAACCTCTCTGTTAACGGTTCCGCCCCTGCTCCGACTGCCGGCCTTGGAATGCTTAGCCTTACTTAGCAGCTTCTTCCCCAGCTTCAGGCCTGCAGGAGTCAGGATCACCAGCCCCGTGCGTGTGCGCGGCTCGTCTGCGGAGTGCCGCGGATGCTTCAGGCTGCTGCGGATGACCAATCCCCGCCGCTCCAGCGCTGCCAGGGCACGGGACCGGGCCGCCCGATCGGAGGCCGGCCATCCGTAGAGGACCCACGGCACACCGAGCCCGCGCTCCATCCATTCGGGCACATTGCGCTCGAAGTCACCGTACCGCCGGGTCAGGTAAGTCAGAATCCAGCGCTGCCACGATCCCAGCTTCCGCCCCATTGGCTTTCATGGCTGCCTCCTGTGGGCGGGATCAGCCGCGTTGCCCCGCTCGCTGGCGCGTTTGGGCCCTTCGGATGACTTGCGGCTGGTCTCGCCCTCGGATCGTGCGCCCTGGTCACCGGGCAGCGGGGCATCGCCTTGGGGCAGATCAGAATTGACGGCGGGAGCATCGGCCACATCGGCCACATGCACCGCCGGGCCTGTTTTCGTGGGTTCTTCGGGTGGCCTATCTCGACCCGCCGCCTGGAGAGCATCGGCCACATCGGCCACACATGGGCCACCCATTTCCCCAGCATCTTCAGGCGTCGGGGCCGTTGGGGCCAAAGTGGCCGCAGTTGCCGCCCTCCTTTCTATGCGGATGGTTCGTGGCCTCTTGTGGCCTGCCCGGGGGAGAGGGGTAACATCCAGCCCGCGCTGACGCAGCACGGGGGCCAGCCTCCGCAGCGCCCCGCCCATGGCTTGCGGGGTCTTCGGCCAGTCGGGCCGCCGCTTGGTCCGGTCATCAGCGTGGTGTTGCTCCAGCTCGGCCAGTAGTTCCGCCGCCGTGCCAATCCAAGCAACCTCGCTTTCCATCAGGGCCAGCAGCGCCGGGCCTGTCGCCGCCGATTCCAGAGCCACATCAGCCGATGCTGCGCGATTGCCCGCGTAGGCACTCAGAACAGCCCCACCCGTCACAGGCAGCGCCGGCTCGGCCGCCTTCGCCCATATCGCAAAGTCGGCCATCCTGGGCAGGGGCGACAGGCGAGTTGTCGGCAGATTCCGCAGCCCCGCGCTCACGGCATCCAATAGCGCCCCCAGCATCGCCGGGCGTTCAGCTTCGTACTGTGGCCACAGTTCTGCTTCCGGGCGCCGCTCGGTTTCGGCGATGCTGGGCAGGGTGAGAGCGATCGCCCTGTCCGCCAGGTCCGGGCGCGTCGCAAGCTCTTCGATGCCGTTGAGAATCACGGGCCTCTGTGAATCGAAGATGCACTCTTCTGCATCTTCGTACAGTTGCCGCGCACTGAATCCGCCGCCCGTCAACAGTCGGCAGAGCGCATCTGAGAGCCACGGGCATATATGGCTCAGATTGTCCAGCCCAATCACCCACCCGTTGCGGGCTGCGATCATCAGATCGCGGGCTTCGCGGGGCTCGGCACGAATCGGGGCACGGTTGGGATCCACAAGCCCCCGCAACATGCGGCTCGCCGTTGATTTCGCGCAGCCTTGCTCGCCGCCCAGCGTCAGCACCGGATAAGGGCCCTGCGGCCGCAATGCCGCCGTCAACCAGGCAAGAGCCAGCGGCCAGGAAGTACCGTCCCGAAGATTCGCCAGCGCCCTCAACGGCAAAAGACTGCCGCCGGCCACGGGCACAGGCAGGGCCAGCACACCGCCCGGCCGGGTGAATCGGACGGGGCACGATGCGCTATCGACAACGCGCCAGCCCGTGGCACTCACCTGTACCGCCCGCCGTGCTCTGTCGGCCAGGTCCAGCCAGATCGTTCCCTCATGCTCGGCAACTCGCACGGCAACAGGGATCTCGGGGCCTTCGTAGATCGCCCGCCCAGCCAGCACGCCAAGCGCATCCTGCAGGGCTTGGGCGCACGGCGTCTTGCCTGTCTCACGATAGAACCGCCCCGCAAGCCACCCCCGAAATAGCCTGCCGTTGATGCGCGCCGTATCCAGCACGTCGCCCACGGCCACGGTGGCGTAAGCGTCATTGCCGCCGGGCGTATGGAACAAGTCCGCTTCGTCGGCGAGCGCAACCAGTATGTCCGCCTGGGCGGGCCGCTGTTTGGCGGATTCGGGCTTGGCCTTCCCCGTCGCCTGGGCCTTGGGGGACCTCATCCCCAACAGTTCCGCCGCTGCCTTCACCGCGTTGCGCACGTCGCCGCCGTGCTCGAAGTACGAGAACAGGTCGAAAGCGTCATGGCAGCCGCAGCCGCCCTTGCCGCGCCCGTCGTTCAGCGGATCGTTGCTGGACCAATGGCAGCTCCGCCCATCCTTCACGCTCACCGATTCGCTCTTGCCGCCCGGGCGGATGTAGCGCCCGCTGCTGCCCTTGGTGTAGCCGTGTGCCTCCAGCAGAGCTTCAAGGGGATGGGCCGCGTTGAAGGCGTCAATCACGCTGGCATGCCCGTTCATGCCGGCCTGTTGTCGCTGGTGCCCTTGGCGGGCCTCGGCTTCCACCCGCTCCTGTTCCTGCCGGGTACATGGGGCTTCATCCAGCTTGCGGGCCGCGTTCACCAGGGCATCGGCGCGGGTCTGCTCCACGGCGGGGATGTTCGCCAGCGCCGGGCCGGGCAGCGCGGCGTACCGCTTGCCGCTCGGATGCAGGGACGGCGCGACCACCGCATAGCCGCCTTCGCCCCGCGTCTCGATGGCGATGGTTCGCCCGGTCTGCTCTTGCTCGTCGGGCGCCCAAGCCAGCTTGTCATTGCCGCCAGGGTTTGAGCAGCGGACCAGCACTTGATAGCCGCCTCCCCCGGTCTGCTGGATGGGCAGGCCATCGGCCAGCTCACCAACGGCAGCCCGCCAGGCGCCATAGAACCGGGGCACATCGAAGTCGATAACCAACAGACCGCCCGATACCTTGCCGCCGACCATGGCAAACGCTTCGATGCCGGCAGCAAACCAGCGCCGTACCGTTGCTTCGTCGGCGATCGCCTGCTCATAGGGCTTCCACACCGGCCGGCCGTACTCGGCCTTGGGCAGCAAGCGCATGGCCGGGCGCTTCGTGGTGTGGTCGATGGGGATGATCGACACGCCGGCCCGGATGAACGCCAGGGCAGCGTCGAGCAGGTCGGTGTTCATGGTCTGCTCCTTTCGGCCTCGGCGTTGATCCACGCTTCCACCGTTTCGCGCTTCCAGTAGCGCACCTTGCCGCCCATGGCGATATCCGGCCGGGGAAACGCGCCCGCCGAGATCCATCGATCGAGGGTCCGCTCGCCGGCGGGAACGTAGTGCTTGCGGATCAGTGTCTTCGTCAGCAGCGCCGGGATGGTCTGCCCATCCTGGGCGCGGTTCAGGGTCTTCTCAGGCAACATGATCCACCGTCCTTTCCCCCGCCAAATCATCGAACAGGGTCAGGGCCACCGGCTTGGCCGGGCAGGTATGCTCCGCCAGCCATTGACGCAGCTCGGCCCGTCTGCGGTCGATGCCGGCCAGGTCCGCCGCCCGCCATCGCGTCACATATCCCCGGTGTCGCGCCGGCCGATTCGAAGGGCCGACACCGGCCTTGGCGATCAGCCCTTCCGCGGCCAGTGCCTTGGGGATACTTCCGCGCCACTTGCCGCCATCGGCGAACGTGTTGCCAAGATCGTCGGTGGCATCATCGGTGCTGGCGGTGTGGTCCTCCCGGCTCATCATGGCGTCGAGGAGGCGCAGGCTATCCCGGTGGATGAACCACACCTGGTGCCGGGCAGCCAGGTCCATGCCGACATCACGGGCGGCCTCGCCCTCTCGCCGGGGTCCGGCGTAAGCTGTGAGTGTTTCAGCGGCCACGCTTCGCCCCCTTCCGGGTCTGGGCGTACGTCACCTTCACCCCCAGCCGCTCCAACTCCCGCCTCGCCTGCGCCGCAAGCTCGAAATCGTTGTTGCGCCGGGCGCGTTCCAGCATCACGAACCACGCCGCCGGGCAATCCTCTGGCCGGCGGGCGTCATCCTTTGCACGTCGCTCATTTGGCATCAGCCACACTCCGGTTAAGACCATTCACCGGATGGGCCACTGTCGCGCGAGTGTCGCGCTGCCAAATGAGAATCGCCCGGATTTACCGGGCGAATCCGCTACTTGGGTGTGACACAAGAAGTGACATGCCACAATCGGGCGTCACTTGTCATCGTCGCTTTCGTCCCATGCTTCCACCTCGCCGGTCTGCCCGTCTTTCCTACCCTTGGGCATCAGGTCCTTGCCGTCTTTCAGCATCCCCTTGGCCGCAACAAACTTCTTCATTCGGTAGAGGCTTCGACGGTCACAGCCTGCCGCCTGGGCAATCTGCCCATCGGTCCAGTTGGGATGGTCGGCCAGCGCCGCCAAGGCCTTCGCCTCTTTGCTCAGCGCCTTGGCCGGGTTCTCGTTCGCCGACACGGCGGGCATGGCCAGCGGATCGAGGGCTTGACGTGCGCCATGGCGCAGCGCCTGCCACGCTCGCATGGCCAGCTTCATCCATCGCCGAAACCGTGCCACCGGAATTGGCGGATGGCCACAACGCCGGTCGTCGGGAGCGCCCCAGCAGCGACGTGCGAGGAGATGCCGTCCGACGTTGGCGCGCTGATCAGAACCCAGCACGACTCGCCATGGCCCATATCGAGCAAACAGAGGACTGCGCTTGTCCAGATCCTTGTCCTGGAGAGCGACTGTGAGCAGCACAATCGCCTTTGCCACCTCATCGCTGTATTCGTCCAGCCCCTCGGCCAGCAGCCCGTCGAAAGCAGCGGCCAGAATGTGCAACGGTGCGGTCTTGGGAAATCGTCGGATCGTCTCTTGGGTTTCCTGGGGCAACTGCTCCACGCCCCAGCGCTGGAACGTGTAGTCCACCCCTGGCGCATAGAACGCGGATTGGGCGCCGACTTCGTTGCGCAGCTCGTCCGCGCTGGCGATCAGGTCATCTATGCTCGGCGGAGTGTAATCAATGGCCACGTCTCACCGTCTTCCTTGGGGCCGGCCAGGTACGGGCGGTGGACGGTGAGAACACCACCCGCCCCTGAGCCGCTTGGCCGGGAGCTACCCGGCCGTCCCGATGCTCACCAGCCTACAAGCACAGGGGAGAACCGCTACTCCGCCGCCTTGAATCCGGTGATGTTCGTGTCCGTCGCTATGCCTGTCTGTAGATTGGTTACCCGGATTCTGACGAGTCCGCCGGGAACAGTTTCGCTGAACCAAGCCTTGGTGCGAATAGGGGGATCGCCCGGCTTGACGATACGTGTCACCGCGGCCCAGTGGCACTTGAGGTCCTTGCCTAGGACGGTTACTTCCTCATCGCCCTGCTGATCGTCGGTCCATGGGATCTGGTCGGAAAAATACCCAGCGCCACTCTTGGCTTTTTCCGCATCGATCTCAGAGGGAATTGGCCATCGTACCGGCGGCTGGGTCACAATTCGGTCGCGGCGTGATTCAATCACCGCCTTCTGGGCGGTGAGCTCGACGAGCGTTATCGTTGTCGTGTCGCTCATGGTAGCAGTAGACCCAACCTTGTACTTCGCCCAGAATCGGTAGACCGGATTCGGCGCCTTGCTGTCGGCCGGGGCATACGCAACGACCCGAGTCGTGGCCAGCTCCTCATTCAGCTTCTTGACCTGCGCTTCCGCATGATCGGCGCGGCCCTGTGCTTCGGTAAGCTTCGCTTGAGCATCGGCGCTGGCTGCCACGGCTGCCTTGGCTGCCAACAGGTCATTCCTGGCCGCCAGCAGATCAGCGGTGAGCGACCTGGCTCGCTGTTCTGCTGTGGCGGCCTTGGCATCTGCCGTGGTGGCCCGGGCGTCGGCAGCAGCAGCCCGTGCGGATAGCTCCTGTCGATCAGAATTCGCCTTGGCCTTGACGGCCGCCAGTTTGCGCAGCAGTGCGCCGTTCTGCTGTGGGCCAGCCGGTGAATGTGCTCTGAGCCATAGCGACGCGATCAGGATGCCCAGACATAGGGACAGCGCGGCGGCGCCACCGACCAGCGCTGATCTGGGCAATCGGCTCAGGATACCCTTGATGCCCCTGCCGGTTGCGACGCCGCAACGGTGGCAGTGCCGCGCATTTGACCGAAGGTTCTGGCCGCACTTGGGACACGTTATTGATGCCATGGGAACTCCAGAGCCGTCACTGCTTGGGCGCGCCGTTGAGCAGGGCCGTGTGCTGGTCACCCTATGGCCAGGGTGCCAGAGAGCATACCGCTGAGCGGCTGGATGTCCAACAGGTGCGTGGCGCACGGCGCACGGTGTGTGGCGCACGCCGAGCCCGAATATCGGCAAGGCCGTTGTTGTTTTCGGGGGGCTTTCTTGCCCGGAGAGCGAGTCAAACCGAAGTAGGTCCTGAAGACCGGCCGGAGCTGCCATTTTGAAAAACTGAGCAAAACTGAGCATTCCGCTGCGTTCATTTGGCCGCCTTCACCATCGCCAGGATGCCAGCTTTGATCGGCTCAGGCAGCGCCGGCCACGCCTTCACCACGGCCGCCAAGTCGGCATCGGCAGACACCGGCGGGCAAAGTGTAGGTGACGCTTTAGGTGCGCCCGCCGCTGCAATCTGCGGATTTTCCGGGGATTCTGCGGGGTTCTTGG
>CAWIJX010000001.1:0-53237 GCA_963836515.1 uncultured Phycisphaerales bacterium | reverse complement strand
CGACAGACTGCGCTGTCGATCTGGGTTTGACGGCAACCACCTCAGCGCATGGCTCAGGCTCAGCGGCAGAGACGAACTTTACCGCATCGCATTCTCCGAAGTTGTGATACTTCGCGACAACGACCCGCCCGGCGAGCACTACGGCCGCGACGTAGCGCGGTGCATCTTCGCCATCAACCCGGCCGCCAAGGTCAAGATCGTGCTGTTGCCGGGGCTTCCCCGAAGGCGGCGATATCGTGGAGTTTGTCGAGGGCCGCGACGTGCAGGCGCCTGGGGAAATCCGGGCCGAAGTCGATGCCCTGGCGGACGCGGTGCCGTGGCTCAACGCCAGCGACATCATCGGCAGGCCGGTCTTCAAAACCCTTTCCGACGTGCAGCCCCAGGCCGTGCGATGGCTCTGGCCATACCGCATTCCGATCGGGCAAGCTGACGATGGTTGTCGGCAACCCTGGCTTGGGGAAATCCTATCTCAGTCTCTACATCGCGGCGGCAGTCACGCGAGGCTTGACCTGGCCGGTGATGATCAGAGCACCGCGCCGATCGGTGACGTGATTCTGCTCAGCGACGAAGATGGCGACGATGATACGATCCGCCCGCGGGCGGACGCGGCGGCCGCCGACGTGCGGCACATTCACCTACTCGAAGGCGTGACCCATATCGACCCTGACACGGGCAGGCCATCCCTGTCCCTGTTCAACCTTGAGCGCGATCTCGAATTTGGAAATCGGGCTCCGGGGCATGGCCGGCAACGCGAATCGTCATCATTGACCCGGTATCGGCGTACTGCGGGAAGACCGACTCCCACAAGAACGCCAACATGCAGGCGCTGGCTGGCGCCGCTGGCCGCGATGGCCGGCAAGCATGGCGTGTCGGTGTTGCTGGTGAGCCATCTCAACAAGGCGGGCGGCGGCAAGGCTGTCTATCGAACAACGGGAAACCTGGCATTTCCAGCGGCCGCGCGTGCTGTGTGGATGGTGACTGAAGATCGCGACAACCCCGACCGCCGGCTTCTGCTGCCGGTGAAGATGAACTTGTGCAAGTCGCCCGGTGGGCTGGCCTATCACATCGGCGACAACGACGCGCTGCAATGGGAATCCGGGCGAGTGGACCTGCGGGCCGATGACGCCTGCGCCGACGTGGCAGAGCACCCGGGGCCAAAGGCTCACAAGCACAATGCGGCAGTCGAGTGGCTCAAGTTTCTGGTTCACCCGGCGCGCTGAAATCCAGCGACGTGAAGCAGGCCGCGGCGGATGCCGGGATTTCCTGGCACGTTGTACGCGACGCCCAGAGCGAGCTTGGCATCACGCCGTATCAACAGCATTTCGGCGGCCCGTGGTACTGGAAACGTTTCACGGCGGAGTACCGCCCTGAAAACTCATAGCCGTTTGTGGGGTCTTCATGGCGCCGCCTTTCTTAACCAGTCTCTCGTTGACGATGGTTCGCTTCCGCATACTCATACCCATTACCCTACTTTCACCCCACGATGCCCGCCAGCACGCCCAGCGTCACGCCAAGGCGTTCGGACGGGGCGGGTAGTGTGGTTCTTGACACGTCCCGCGATGCGAACGCGCCAGCGGCCACGCCAGCGGCTTGAACCAACACGCAAACATGGTTGTCAAAAGCATAGCGCCAAAACAGCGAAAACAGTTGCCTGTACTACGTACAAGGAAGGCATCGCGAGGTTAGGCCTGCGTTTGCATCGCGGGTCAAGGGCGGATGGCGAGCGCAACACCAGTGTGTAGCATAGGTTATCGTCGAGGTACTCCCACGGCAAGAAAGGGCCGTTGACCGCATTGGCGGCCTACACAACCGAGACTAACTTTATTTCCCTATAGGTTTAGTAGGAGATAGCAGGCGGCGGGGCAGCGGACAATCCGCATTGAACCAGGTGTCTTTTCATCGTTCGCCCTCAGTCCGCTCGCCTACGTTCACCTCTTTGGCAGCCTGGGCGGGAACGTCGATAGTCGGTTTCATCATTATTGACGGAACCCTCCCGTGCTGTTTCAAGGCGGCTTGTCGTCCGTCTGCAACCTTTTTCGCATGAGCCTTTGGACGCGGCGCATGGCTAGTTGTTCCGCCAGTTTGCCATTCTCGACACGCCGCTCCTCCCGTCTCGTTCACTGGCCTGCCGCTTCACATCAATGATCTTGACCCTTCCGTCCTTGACGGCCTGCTCTTTTCCCGCGGACTTCACTGCCTCATATGCCTTCTCGGCTCGCCGAACTGTTGCGGGGTCTACTTTAATTTCTCCGCTATCACTGCTGCGGTTTTCAAGGGTGCAGTTCCCACACTTGATTTTGCCTGCACACCGCGTCTGTCTCCGCCCCCGTCCTGCCATCGCCCCGCAATGCCGAAACTTCTGAGCAGACATTTCGGCGCCGGCCCGTCTGACCCGGGCGGGGCGTCGCCGGGGATAGGCTTGGCCGTCAATCGCAGGTCCAGACGAACGGCTCGTTGTCGCTCACGATTGCGCCTCCATCCCGCCGCCCGCCGTTCCAAGTCGATCCGGCCGGCTTCCCCGATGGCGACAATCGCGCCCGCCTCGATGCCCGGCCCGGTCAGGGTGAACGCCTCAACCAGGCCGGGCTCCCCAGCCGCTCGCGCATCGGGTCCAGCCCGAATGTCTCGGTATCCGCGGCGCGATGCCGGGATGGTCGGGAGAGTAATCGGGATGACGCGGTAGGTGTCGGTCTCACGCGCACAACCCAGCCCCGTAGGGCGTCTTTCGCCCGTACGGGGGGTATGGGGGGCGCAGTTTCATACACACATAGGTATCATTCATGGAGTTGGCTCCATTATCAAGGGTTGCGGAATCGACGCCGAAAAAGCAAGAGTTCGACTTCGGGGTGCCCCGCCCCAGCGGTGGGCATACCCCTGCACCTCGGACAGCGGGAGGAACTGGCGGGCCATACGCCCCGTCATGCCCGCCTGCTCGGCGGCTGCCAGCACGGCCAGTTTAGCCCGCGGCTCGGCGGCAGGGAACGTCACGGCGAATCGCTCGGCCGTCCACGCGGGCTCCGGAGGCGCGGTCGGTTCGGCCGGGTCAGCGGCGGCGCGGGAACGTCGGCCGGGCTGGGCCAGGTCCGCCGGATCGCAGTCCGGGGCGGCCATCCATATCGGGTACGTCCACCGGATGCACATGGGCCTGGGCATGGCCATGATCGACATGCCGCCTCCACCACGGCCACGCCGTCCGTCTCATGCGGGCGTAGGACGATGTGCGTATCCGTCGCGCAGGCTCTCGGGCTCCAGCACCTGCGCCAACATCCACCACGGATTTGCCCCCCTGATACCCCTTCGACGCATGGTGTACGATCAGTACAGTCGATTTCATGCGCTCCGCCATGGAATCGACCGCGTTGTATACCTGGGTCATTTCGCTGTTGGAGTCCTCATCCACGCCCGGCGGGATCAACCTGTAGAGCGCGTCCAGAACGATCAGGTCGTAACGCCCGGCGTGCGGTAGTAGCAGGCCGATCAGGCCGTAGATGTCGCGCAGGCGGCCGCGCATGAGCATGGCGTCCAGCCGCCCGGCCAGGGCATCGCTAGTGCACCCCATGGCAATGGCGATGCCGGCCAGTCGCCGCGCAAATGTCTGGGGGTGGAGTTCGCAATCGACGTAGAGGACGCGCCCGGCCTCGCATCGGAACGTATCCAGCCGCGCCGCCCCGGTGGCGACGCACACGGCCAGTTGCATGGCCAAATGCGTTTTGCCGATTTTGCTGGCGGCAACGAGATTCGCCGTCTCGGTTCAGCCACCAGCGCCTCTATAATCGGCGGTAGCAATTCGCGATATCCGGCGATCAGGTCGCCCACGGGCGTAATCTCGGCGCGTGCTCCGCGTCTACAGGGGCCTCCACCGGCGCGGCATCGGCCATCGCCTCCACCTCCCCGCGCAGCTCATCGCCGCGCTGTACGTCGCGCTCGGCCAGCCAGTCCACGATACCCCACCGTCGGGCAGGTCGGGCAGGCGCACGATCCGCACACGCGCCGGCGGGTCGAGCGCGGCCACGATGCGCGACACGTCGGCCACGTACCGCTCGCCGGGCGCATCGTAATAGGGGATGATAACCACATCGCGGCCGGCCAGGGGCGTCCAGTCGGTTTTCGCGGCGGCGGATGACCATGCGCGGAGCAGGTCGCCACTAGCCCGATGTTCGCGGCGGCATCGCGCATTTCTCGCCCTCGCAAACATAGATAACGTCGGCGGTAGATGCGAGTAGTTCGGGCAGGCGGTAGAGGGGCAGGGGTGCGGTCGGATCGCCGATCCGCCAGCGGCCATCGTCGGCTAAATTGATCGGCCGGTACTGTTTGGTCGGGGGGGTGCTGGCCACGTCGTATCTCGCCACAATCATGTGTTCCGCGCCGTCGGCACGGTGGTAGGTCCACCGTCCGGCCAGCGTCGCGCCGCCCCGGATGGCGAGTCGCACAGCCGTGATCGCCTCATCCGCCGTCGCATACGACGTGGTGGGGCGTGTCGGGGCGGCCGGGCGTGGCGTGCGCCGGGCCTGCCCATGGCCGCCGGGGCATAGGGCGTGTATCCATCCGCCCCCGCTCTCTCGGATCGCGCCGTGAGCCTCGCGGTCACACCATGCCATGCCGCCGTCTGCCGCCACGCGACACCGGTCGGCGCGGCCGCAGACGGGACACGGGGCGTCGCGGGACACGGAGGGCCATACGGCATGATCGCTCATCGGCCGCCCCCTTCCGCCACTGCGCTGGCCCGCTCGGATATCCACGCCTCAATCGTGACGCGCCGCCAAAGGCGAATCTTCGCGCCGACGCTCACGTCCGCCTTGGGGAAGTCGCCAGCGGAAATCATGCGGAATATCGTCCGCTCGCCCAGCGGCAGATAGTGGGCGCGGATGAGTTTCAACGTGAGCAGGTCGGGTAGGGGCGTGTCGCCGCAAATGATTCGCCCCCTGCCCGGCATAGCGGGCTCGACTCGCGGCGAGGATGATGGCGGCCTGAGAATGCCGCCCGCCCGCCGCCTCAGTCTCGCGGATGATTCGCAGCAGCCGCCGGATTGGAACGTCCGTCAATCGCAACGGCCCGGTCATAGACGAACCGCGATTCGTTTGGCCGGGGTCCGCGTTCTCTATGTAGCCGTCGCCGCCCGCATGCTGCTCACGCCAGCGGCCCAGCACCTTGCGGACGGCCTCGCCGTCAAGCCCCCACTCGTCCGCGAGTTCGGCGGGCGTGCCCATCCCCGTGCGCGCATCGTCGGCGCTTTCGGCTCAATCTCGCCGGCTTCCTGGGCCTCGCCGTTGTCACTCACCGCGCCGGTCGGTCGGATTGATAGCAGGCTCTCCACGCGGCGCCCGTCTCCTCGAGCCGGGCAACGATGTCGTTGTAGCCGGAGGCGGGCGTTTGCGGAATCCGATCATTGTCGCCCACGCCGAGTTTCTCGGCCAGCGCATCGGCGTCGCATAACAGCTTGTGCCGCCAGTCGCCGAATTCGACTGGTGTGGGCAGGATGGCCGCCGTCAATTCCCGGACCCTGCGCAGGGCACGTGTGGAGTGCGCAAACCTGAGTAGCAGGGCCGCCATCGTCAGCATGCGTTTGGAGTCGGCGCCTGGCCAGCGAGCCACAGGACGGCCTCGGCGTCATCGCCATACTCGGGGCGGAGCTGCTCTACCACGGCATCCCGGTCTCTCACGCCCTTCCCGGTCCCTATCCTCGCATGTTCGGCCATCAACGCCTGCCAAGTGCCGGCCAGAAAGCTGGCGTGATAGGCGTACGCACGGATCGCCGTTACCAAATCACTTTTCTCTGACATGTTCCACCTACTCTGAAGCGGGCCGGCGCCAGCGGGTCACGGGGTAGGTGATGCCGTAAGCCCGCCAGGCCGCGTGAGCGCCTGCCGGCGCTACCCGCATGGATTCTACTGTTCAACCTTGCTGTTCGCACATCCGGCCCTTACCATCGCCAGGATGCCGGCCTTCACTTCCGCCGACAACGATGGCCACGCCTTCACCAGCGCTTAAGCTCCGAATCGCGCTGCGCGCTCCCGCGATTTGCCCCCTGCCAGTCTCGGAAACTGCTGTTTTTCCGGGGAAATCTCGCATGTTTTTCGTGGGTTCAAGCCCCATCGCCCGCTCTTTTTCCCCATCCTCGCCGGATGGGGATTTTTGTTCGCCCATCTCGGCCAGTCAAGGAGACCATGTGGTGTTTCCCACTGGATTGCCATGGCTTGCCACATTGCTCCTCTTCATCCTGGCCGCGCCCGGGTTGGCGGGCGAGCGCGGCGTGCCGCAGACGAGGCTGCCGCTTCTCAAAGTCGCCCCAGTAATCGACGGCACCGTTGGCGAGGAGGAATGGGCAGGCGCGGCGCGGATGGAACGCTTTGGCCGGGGCCCCACGCTGGCACCGATGGAGGCCAGTTTCTGGGTCGGATCGGACGGGAGGGAGTTGTTCATCGCGGTGGTAAGCGAGACCCCGCCGGGCGGAAAGCTCCTGGCGCGGGTGGCGCCGCTTCCCGGCGAGCGCAACGCCCGCACCTGGCTCGACGACTCCATCGAGCTGGTGTTGGCCCCGGAGCCCGCGGCCCCACCGGGCAAGTGCCGGCTGTACCACGCCATCATCAATGCGCGCGGCGCCGTCCACGACATGCTTCACGTTGTCGGCGGCAATGCCGTCCCTTGGCGCGGTCACTGGCGGACGGCAAGCAAGATCGTGGGCGACCGCTGGCATTTCGAGGTTGCCCTGCCGCTTGCCGACCTTGGACTCGCGGCACTGCCGCCGGGACAGTCAATCGGCGTCCGCATCGGCCGCAATTGGCAGCAGACGCCGATCGCCTCGCAGACGGAGTGGTCGCCGCTGGGCGGTGCTTATCTGGAGCCGTTGACTCTGCCGCTGGTCACTTGGGACGCCGCCGCGCCCGTCGTGCAGATGCGGCACCTCGCCGTTCCCGGCCGAGCCGGGCCGGAACTGAAGCTGACCGTCTTCAATCCGGGTTTTCTGGGATGTACCGTCGCTGGGCGAAGGGGAGTACGAGGTGGTGCTGACGCTCGAAGGGGCAGCCGTCCCGCCGATTGTCCACCCCTTCGTGCGGCACGTCTTTGCCTGGGAGCACAACCGGCTGGGAAAATCGGACGTGGTGGTCGAGCCGTTCACGCCGATTGAAGTCCAGGGCCAGGTGCTTTCGACCATTCTGCGGAGGCACACACTGGGCACGATCGGACTTTGGGA
Organism: uncultured Phycisphaerales bacterium; assembly: GCA_963836515.1. GTDB lineage: Bacteria > Planctomycetota > Phycisphaerae > Tepidisphaerales > Tepidisphaeraceae > CAWIJX01. The sequence goes on along the minus strand of CAWIJX010000001.1, from coordinate 46,045 downwards.
CCAGGTCGAAAGCCTCGGCAGCCCGCTCCTGGCCGGCCCGATGCGGCTGGAACTCACCGCCGGTGGAAGGACGAGCATCGTGCGAGGCCGTGCCTTGCCCGGAGCAAAACGATCGGGCACTCGGGTTCGGATGGATTCAGCATGGGAATCGGGGCCGTTCCACGGCTCCGCCCAGACCGAATGGGACTACGACGGAATGATGAAATGGGCGTTCGGGATCGAACCGTCCGGCGAGCGGATCGAGCGGCTGGTGCTCGTGATCCCGTTTCACGACAGGCTCATGCCGCTCATGCATGCCTGCACGGACGGCCCGCGTTTCAACTTCGCCGGGGCCACGCCGGCGGGCGCAGGCCGCATCTGGGACGGGTCCCAGGCCCCGCGCAACTCGATCATCGGCTCTTACGTGCCGTACATCTGGCTGGGGGGCGAGGAGCGAGGCGTCGCGGTGTTTGGCGAGAACGACCGCGGCTGGGCCGTCGCCCCTGGAATCCCCTGCCAGTCGCTGGTCCGCCAGGGAGACACCCTGGAGCTGCGGCTCGAGCTGATCGCCCGGCCGGTGGCCATCGACGCGCCGCGAAGAATCCTGATCGGGTTGCAGGCCACCCCGACCAAGCCGATGCCCAGAGGCTGGCGGATGTGGTCGGAGAGCTACGCCCTCAAGCCGCCGCCGGGCGGCAAATGGATCGTGTTCAACGGGTCGTGCTGGAGTTGGGGCGCGCTGACGCCTTGCCTGGACATCTACCCGCGCGACGGGGATTTCTCGATCTGGGAGCAATTCGCCCAAACGAAACGCACGGGGCGAGTTGACGATGCTTTCATCGCCAAATGGGTCGCGGGATATCCCAACCGGACTCCGGCCGAGCGCGAGTCCGTGCTGGCCAACGTCCGCTGCGGTTTTCACATCCTCCGCGGCATGACTCACGATCTCCTGGCCTACACGAATGCCCGTGGCGTGCGCCTCGACACGCCCGAAGGCCAGACCTTCCTGGACGAGTGGCACCGCGACGCCTTCACCACGCGGACCTGGGCCAGCGGCGATGGCGTGGCTTACGACCTGAACCCCGGCGAGAGCTTTCGCGACTATGCGATGTGGCACTACCGACGGATGCTCGAAACGTTCGTCGACCATATCTACTGGGACGATATCTTCCTCCAGTCCTGCTTTGACGTCATCGGCACCGAGGCCTATGAAATGCCCGACGGCGCCATTCAGCCGGCGGCGGGGCTGCTGGACATGCGGGAGCTGATCCGCCGGACCGCGGTGCTCGACCACGAGCTGGGCCGCACCGGCCGGGCCAATCAGCCGCACATCACCAACACGGCGATCGCCCCGATCCTCTCAATCGCCGGGAGCCACCTGACGTGGGAAGACCGCGCGGGCGATGCCGACTACCAGGACCGCTTCAGCCGGGACTACATCCGGGCCGAGAGCATCGGCCGGCAGCATGGCAACGTGCCCTTTGCACTCCACCTGGTGGGGCAACTCCTCACGCCCAAGGACGAAGAGGCCAAGGCCAGGCGCAGGTGGATCGATCGCACTTACGCGGGAGTCACCCTGATCCATGAGATTCGTCCCCTCGCGCACGTCGAGATCATTGACGACATGCTCAAGGCCCTCTTTGAGTACGGCTATGGCGGCGAGGCAACGCGGGTGTTCAACTACTGGCAAGACGATCTGCCGGCGACCTTGTCGCGCGGCGATGCCTCGCACCTGATCGTCACGAAACCAGGAAGCGCGATGATCGTGGTTTGCGATTATGGCAACGGCGGCGAGGTGCTCGTGACGCTTGACCCCAGGCGACTGGGGATGTCCGGAAAGCTGTCGGCCGTGGACATGGAGACCGGCGGGGCGCTGGAGACAACGGGTGACCGAACCGTGAAGCTCACACTCAAGAAGCACGACTTCAAGGTGTTGCGGATCATCGGCCAGCCGCGGGAGGCCGGCAAACCATGAAGACGCTCGCGCCGGTTCTCACATGGGCCCTTGGGCTGATCGGCCCGCTCCTCGCGTGGCCGGCCTCGGCCGGCGCCGACGCCGATCCGTCGCCGATCGATCGCAGCAAGGACAATCCGGCCCTGGCGCGTTTCGGTCGATCGGTGATTCTGTACGCCAGCTTCGACGGCCACGCGAACGCGGAAATCACCGCGGACGATCCTCAACCGCCCGGCAACGCCGAGTGGAAGGCCGGCGCGAAGAACCGCGATCATCTCTTTGCCCCCGGTGTGTTTGGGCAAGGCCTGCGGTCGGGGAGGCACCAGCTTGTCTTCACGTCCCCCAAGGCCGGATTGGGAAGCACCGGCTCGGTGGTTCTTTGGCTAAAGGCGGAGCAGCTCCAGCATCGCGGCACCTATTGCTGGCCGGTGATACTCGATGCGTTGGAAGGCAACGAGGATGTGTTCGTCTACGACGAATTCCTGGTGCTCGACGTCCCTCTCTCCCACGCGGATGTGCGCCGGCTGTACGACGAGGGGACGAAGATGCTTGCAGCCCGGAAACCAGCCTCCGCGCCCTGAATCGCCTGAAGCGTGTGAAGCATGCTTGCTTTGCGAGTCACAGCACGTTACCAAACGCCTATGCGAATCCTGCTACGCGAGCCGCCGTTTGACGATCCCGCCGAGCGAAACGTCTACAACTTCCGCGGTGCCTGGCCGGCGAGTTGGGTCGCCTGTGCCAAGACAGGCGAGCCGCCGTTTGTCACGGCATATCGGAAGGCATTCTCGTTGCAGGAGGCGGCGGAGCTGCGCATCCATGTGAGCGCGGATGAGCGATACGAGCTCTTCCTCGATGGCCAGCGGATTGGGCGCGGGCCGGAGCGCGGCAACCGGAACAACTGGTTCTACGAATCTTACGAGCTGCCCCTTGCGAAAGGCGAGCACGTTCTGGTGGCGCGGGTGTGGTCGCTGGGCGGAATGGCGCCGGTGGCGCAGATGACGGTCTATCCCGGTTTCTTCCTGGCGGCCGAGGCGCCGTTCACCGAGCTGCTGAGCACGGGCATGGCCGCGTGGGAGGCCAGGAAACTCAATGGCTACGACTTCGTCCTGCGACGATTCAGCAGGTTCGTCGGGGCGAGGTTCGTACTTGATGGCCAGAAGCTCGATTGGGACGTTGAGAGCGACAAGGCGGGCGCGGGGTGGTCGCCGGTGGTGGTGCGCGATCCGGGGATTCATGCCCACAAGGCCAACGGTCATCCGCTGGCGCATCTGATGCGGCCGGCGATGCTGCCGGGAATGATCGAGCAGCGCCGTACGGTCGGCACAACGCGCGTGGTGGCTGATGTTCCTGGCGAGCCGTCGGCGATTCCCGTCAGCGAATCGGCCAGCATCGCCGCCGAGCAGAAACAGTGGAACGCGCTGCTTGGCGATGGCGGCAGTGTGGCAATTCCGGCGCATACGCGCCGGCGGGTTCTCATCGACCTGAACAACTACTATTGCGCCTATCCGGTGCTGCGGACCAGCGGCGGGGGCGGCAGCAGCGTTCGCATCGCGTTTGCCGAGGCGCTGTTCGGCGCTCCGCCACCCGAGGAATGGCATTGGCCGCTGCCGAAGGGCAAAGGCAACCGCGGCGAGATCGAGGGCAAGTTCTTCGTCGGCACGGCCGACACCTTCAGGATCGACGGCGGGCGCGGGCGAAAGTGGGAGGTGCTCTGGTGGCAGGCGGGCCGGTACATCGAGGTGTACGTCGAGACAGCCGACGAGGCGCTGACGATCGATGAGTTGTCGCTGATGGAGACGCGCTACCCGCTGGAGATGGAAAGCACGTTCTCGGCCAGCGATGAGCGGCTGGGCAAGGTGCTGACGCCTACGCTGCGGGTAATGCAGATGTGCGCACATGAAACGTACATGGACTGCCCGTATTACGAGCAGCTCATGTATGTCGGCGACACGCGGACCGAGGTGCTGACAACGTATTGCCTGACGCACGATGAGCGCCTGCCGCGCAAGGCGCTGTGGATGTTCAATCAGTCGCGCATCGGCAGCGGGCTGACGCAGTCGCGCTATCCATCGCACATCCTCCAGCTCATCCCGCCGTTCTCGCTGTTCTGGGTCTGCATGCTGCACGACTACGCCATGTGGCGGAATGACCCGGCATACGTGCGGGGCCTGCTGCCGGGTGCGCGGGCGATCATCGACTCGCTGCTGCCCTATCTTAACGAGCAGGGATTGCTGCGCGCACCGCATGGATGGAACTTCTGCGACTGGGTGCCTCGCTGGGCGGAGTCGGGCACGCCGGCCGAGGCGGAATTCGGCTTCAACGGGCAGATGAACTGGCTGCTGGTGATGACGCTCGGCCGGCTGGCCGAGCTGGAGCGGCAGGCCGGCGAAGAGGAACTGGCTACGCGCTGGCAGCGGCTGTCCAGACGCATCGCGGCCGCGGCGCAGGCGTTCTGGGACCCCGGCCGGCGGCTCTTCTCGGATGATCTGGCGCACAAGTATTTCTCGGAGCACTCGCAGTGCCTGGCCATCCTGAGCGGCGCGCTGGATCAGCAGCAGATCGAGGCGATCCGGCCAGGCCTGATGAAGGACCCCGACCTCGAGAGGACAACCATCTACTTCACACATTACCTGTTCGAGACGTATCGGCAGCTTGGCGAGATCGACGCGTTCTTCTCGCGGATGGGCCTGTGGTTCGATCTGGAGAAGAATGGATTCCGCACGACCCCCGAGCTGCCCGAACCCGCCCGGTCCGACTGCCACACGTCAGGCGCGCACCCGATCTACCACTTTTTCGCGACGCTGCTGGGGATCCGGCCGGCGAGCTTCGGATTTGCCAGCGTCGCAATCCAGCCACAGCTCGGGCCGTTGCGGCGGATCTCAGGCACGCTGCCGCATCCGCGCGGGGAGATCCGCGCTGAGCTGGCGCACGACGGCGAGCGCATCACCGGACGGATCGCGCTACCGGAGGGGGTCGATGGGGTTTTCGTGTTTGGAGGAAAGACTGTGAAGCTGCGGCCGGGGATACAGAGGATCGGATGATCTCAGCGGTCAGTTGCTGACCACGTTCGCACTCGCGCGTACAATAGGAACGATGACATTCGAGGCACTCCGAGCGATGCTGACCCGGCGCCCCTTTGAGTCGCTGCGCATCAGGACAAGCGACGGGCGGATATTCGAAATTCGTCGCCGCGAAATGGCGATGCTGGCTCGCAGCGCCATGGCGATCGTTCATGCGGACGCTCATGGCCGCCCGTCTGACAAGGTGGAGTACATTTCGTATCTGCACATCGCCAGCGTCGAGACGATTGTCGGCGCGGCCGCGTGAATGCGGCACTCCAGACCGCGTAAACGCGGAACTCCAAACAGGGCGGGCGCTGACGCTTCCGCTTCAGATGCCTCCGGCGATCTTGAGTGCGACAGCGTGATCACAGGGCTTCGTATCAGGCAGGGTGATGCTCAGACCTCTCTCATCCTGCGTGAATCTCACTTCGCCGCTGTGACCGAGCAGTTGTACGCTCGTGATCTGATTGACCTGCCCCAGCCGGGCGAGTGAGCGGATTGTGATCTTGCCGTCCGCCGGCCAGCCCATCGCGATGGCGTAGAGGGAATCGCCCTTTGTGGTGAAGCGGATGTCCTGCGCGGTCATCTCGCCGAAGAGCTTCTCGTTGAAATGCCCGCCGCCGCTCTTGTGCGGGCCTTCGCCAAACGTCCGCCATGGGCGTGTGCCGTAGATCGCCTCGCCGTTGATCGCGATCCACGCGGCCATCTCGGCCAGCACCTTCTCTTCATCAGCGTCGATCGTGCCGTCATGCTTGAGGGGGATGTTCAGCAGCAGATTGCCATTCTTGCTGACAACATCCGCCAGCATGCAGATGATCATCCGCGCCGGCTTGTAGCGGAGGCCGCTACGGTAGAACCAGTCGCCGATGCACGTGTCGATCTGCCACGGCTCGTCTTTGATCTTCTCGAGAACGCCGCGTTCGACATCCTGCACGCCGACGCCATCGACGTATTCGCCGGTGTCGCCGCGGCGGCCCCAGTCCTTGAGATTGTAAACGGCTTCAAGCCGGCCCTCGTGCCGTTTCAGATTCGCGTTATAGAAATGCGCCACCAAACTGCGGCCGACCTCGCCAAAGGGCACCGCGCCATCGGTGTAGACCAGGTCGGGCTGGTACGAGTCGATCAGGTCGCGGATGCGGTAGAACCACTGCCTCGTCCACCACTCCGGCGGGTCCCTGGGATAGCTGGCGCTGGTGTCGGCGTGCGGAGGAAAATAGAGGTCGGCGTATTTGGGGTCGTCGCCGTCGTAAGGCACCCCCGCCAGCGCCCCTGTTTGTCCGCGCCCTTGTTGGTGTTGAACCAGCTATAGGAGCGGGCCAGGTGCTCGGTGACACCGAAGCGCAGGCCCTCTTTGCGGGCGGCGGCCGCCCACAGGCCGACGATGTCCTTCTTCGGTCCGACGTTGACGGAATTCCAGCGGTAGTATTTCGAGTTCCAGTTGTCCCAGTTGTCGTGGTGATTCGCGAGCACGACGAAATACTTCGCGCCCGCCTTCTTGTAGAGCGCCATGAGCCGGTCGGGATCGAACTTCTCGGCCTTCCATGCGGCCGCCAGGTCCTTATAGCCGAACTTCGACGGGTGGCCGAAATGCTGCACGTGGAACTTGTACTGCTCGTGGCCCTCGATATACATCTGCCGCGCGTACCAGTCGCCCGCTTCGGGCAGCGACTGCGGGCCCATGATGCCCCAGATGCCGAGCTTGGCGTCGCGGAACCACTCGGGGCAGCGGTATTGCGTGAGCGATTCCCAGGTCGGCTTGAACGGCCCGTCGGCGAACTCGATCCTGGCCGGAAGCGGCGCCGCAGGAGGGGGCAGTTCTTCATCAGTCAACGCCAGCGCGCACGCCGGGAAGGCGATCGCGATGGCCGCGAGGAGACAAGTTGCGCTCATATTACTTGCCTTTCAGCAACCGACCACGGACTACTGACCGCCCGCCGATTCGACGGCTTGCATCACCGCCGCCGCCGTGATCTCGTGACCCTTCTTGCCCAGATGGACCTTATCCCACGCCCAGTAGGTCTGCTTGAGCGCCTCGTCGGCCGATCCGGCCTTGCGGAATTCGCCGGCCATGTCCACCAGCGTGCAGTTGGTTTCCTTCGCCACGTCGCGGGCGGCCTGCTCGAGTTCCTTGTAAGTTTCCCATCGCGCATGCCCCGGGGCCGTGGTCATGAGGACCACATCGGCGCTGCCGCGCGTCATCCGGCGGATGCGCTCGACGGCCAACTGCATGTATTCCTTGAAACGCGGGCCACGGACGTTGCTGTCCCAGTCGTTGCCGCCAAACCAGACGGTCACCACATCAGGCGAGGGCGCTGCGGCGAGCCAGCGAGGCATGAGGATGAGGTTCTGCGAGAGTGTGGTGCCGCCGATGGCGGGATTCACCGAGCTTCACCTCGCCGCCATATTTGGCCTTGAGCTGCGTCGTGAGAAGCTCCGCCCATAGCAGTTCGCGATTGGCCCAGTGTCGCTTGTCGGTGAGCGAATCGCCCATGGTCACGATGGTGATGGCTTGCTTGGCTTTCAGTTTGGCCAGGACCCGCGCCAGGCCGGGCTCCTTTGGCGCCGGCACGGGCGGCACGTCGATGCTCATCTCCAGCGCGATCTGGTCAATCGTGTACGAATGGGCCGGGTGTTCGCGCCAGTAGAACCATTTGCCAAACCAGAGATTGCCGAATGATGACGGCGCGAAGCCGCCTTTGGCATCGACAAGCGGGCCGGCCAACTCGGGGATGAGGTCGCGCCAGGGAACGACGATCTTCTTCCAATCGGTGGAATCGATGGGGAAGCAATAGCCGTAGCGCAAGCTGTAGTCGGACTTGTCGATCATCTCCAGCCCGCCCCAATTGGCCGAGCCGTCGCCCTTCACCCAGAAGCTGATGCCGGCCGACTTGTTCCACTCTTCGCCGGCGCGCACCGGCGCGACCATGAAGGCGGGCCCGGCCGTCTCGTTGAATTTGAACAGCACGGCCTTGCCAAACTTGCCATCGACCAGCTCGGCCGTTCCACACAGGCCTTTCTTGCCGCTCTTGTCGGCGGCTTCGGTGGGCTTGTGCCGCACCGTCTCCATGTCGAAGAGGATCTGCGAAGCCTCCTGGGCGAGGCACAACGACGTCAAGAGCACGAGGGACGCGACGTGTTTCAGCATGGGCGGTATTGTGGGAGCAACGGGGCCGCGTGTCCATATTGGCGCGAGGCGTCCACAACGCCGCCATGTTGAAAAAAATATGCTCCCCGCTTCTAATGCGGCCTCTCGAACAACAGGAGAAACAACAGTGCGCATGACGAAGCTTCTGGCAGCGGCGGCGATCATCCTGACCGGCATGGCGGCTCGCGGCGAGGACTGGCCCAGGTGGATGGGATCTCGCGGTGATGGCATCAGCAAAGAGACCGGCCTGCTGGACAAATGGCCGGATAAACTCAAGGAGGTCTGGCGCGCCGACAAGGTTGGCATCGGTTTTTCCAGCCCTGTCGCCGTCGATGGCAAGGTCTACCTCCTCACTCTCGTGAACAAGCAGAAGGACGTGCTCAACTGCTTTGACGCCGCGACAGGCAAGGTGCTGTGGACGCAGTCGTACGACGATGGCTACAAGGGCGACAATCCCGGCACGCGCGGCACGCCCACGATCGCCGATGGCAAGATCTACACCTACGGCGGCAACGGGCAACTCGTCTGCCGCGAACTGGCCGACGGCAAGGAAGTCTGGTTCCTGAATGTGCTCAAGGAGTGCGCGGCCAAGAACATCACCTGGGGGCTGGCCTCCTCGCCGCTGCTCTACAACAACCGCGTCTACGTGCAGGCCGGCAATGGCGGGCCGATGGTCATCGCCGCTGACAAGGCCACCGGCAAGATTGTCCTCCAGTCGGAGAAGGGCATGTGCAGCTACGCGACGATCGCGATCGTCGACGTCGGCGGCGCCAAGCAGCTCATCGCCTTCGCCGGCAAGGCCATCTACGGCATGGACCCCGAGACGCTCAAGACCCTCTGGAGCCATCCGTGGACGACGAGCTGGGATGTCAACGCGATGACCCCGCTCTATCGCGACGGCAACCTCTTCCTGAGCAGCAACTACAACCACGGTTGCATCATGTTCAAGCTCTCGGCCACGGGCGCTGAAAAGGTCTGGGAGAACAAGAACATGAAGGCGCACTTCCAGCCCATGATCATGGATGGCGATGTTTTCTACGGCAACGATCAGGGCACGCTCAAGTGCATGGCCTGGCCGACCGGCGACGTGAAATGGTCCGGGCCCAAGGAATTGAAGCTTCAGAACGGCGGTTCGATCGTCCGCGTGGGGGACAAGCTCATCAGCATGGGCGAGCGCGGCATGCTGAGCCTCACACGGGCCACGCCGGAGAAATGCGACCTCATCAGCCAGGTGCAGCTCTTTGAGGCACAGCCGATCTGGGCGACGCCGACGATCTATAATGGGAAGCTCTACGTCAAGGGCATCGATGAACTGGTCTGCCTTGATATTTCGGGCAAGTAACAATGAGAGAGAATAGCCACAGAGAGCACAGAGAGCACAGAGGGAATCTCGGATTTCGGATTTCGGATTTCGGGCCTCCCTGCGTCTGCCTCTGTGTCCTCTGTGTTCTCTGTGGCTATTCATCGGCCGATCCCTCGACGCGCCCCATCGCCGCGTTTCAGGGCGGCGGCCCGCTGCTCGGCCAGGCCGACGACATCGCCCCCCCGCCGATGAAGCTGCGCTGGACGTACAAGACCAATCCCGAGGAGCGTGCTGGCCTTGAAGCATCACCCGTCATTGCGGGCAGCGTGGTCTATGTCGCCGACAACCACGGCGTGCTCCATGCCGTCGACCTCAAGACTGGCAAGGCGAAATGGACGTTCAGGACCGATGATGGTTTCGCCACATCGCCGCTGATAACCGGCGGCAAGGTGATGCTGGGCGATATGACGGGGATCTTCTACTGCGTTTCGGCCGAAACCGGCAAAAAGGTCTGGACCGTCGATGCCGAGGCGGGCATGCACTCGTCCCCCAATCTCTGGAGCGACCGCGTCGTTTTCGGCACCGACGCATCCGACATCCTTTGCGTGTCGCTTGACGGGAAGGCCCTGTGGAAGGCCAAGGCCGGCGATCGCGTGAACGCCGCGCCGGCCATCGGCAACGGATTGGCCTATTTCTCCGGCTGCGATGCGCATCTTCGCGCCTTCGACGTCAAGAGCGGTCAGGAGCAATTTGCGGTGGAGCTTGGGGCTGTGGCGCCCGGCTCGGCCGTGCTGACCGGCAAGAGCGCGATCATCGGCACCGACCAGGGCCGGGTTGTCTGCATCGACATCGAAAACCAGAAACCCCTGTGGGTCTACCAAGGCGTGGAAAACGAGGCCATGGTTTACTCAACCCCCGCGGTTTTCGGCCAGATCGCCGTCGTGGCGCACGGGACCGCAACGTACACGCGATCGACATCGCCACTGGCAAAGGGCTGTGGAAATTCGCCACGGCCGGCGACGTTGACGCCCCGGCCGTCATCAGCGCCGGCCGGGTCTACGTGACAAGCCAGGACAAGAAGCTGTACGTCTTGGACCTGAAGACCGGCGAGAAGCTGTGGCAATTCGCGGCCGGCCGGAGCATCGAGGCGGGAGTGGCGATCGGCGCGGGCGTGCTGGTCTTGGGGGATTCGGCGGGAAACGTATACTGCCTTGAGCGGGAATGACAAATGCCTAAGGCCGAATGTCTAGTCAATGACGAAGGACGAAGCCCGAATGCCGAAACCGCTCGGGTTTTTCGGCATTTGGATTTCGTCATTTCGGGCTTGATTAGACATTCATCATTCGACATTCGGCATTCGACCGTGAGCGTCCTCAGACCGTGAATCGCAATCCCGTCTATCTCGACTGCGCCGCCACCACGCCAATCGACCCGCGTGTGATGGAGGCGGTCGTACGCTACCTGGGCGAGGAGTTCGGCAATGCGGGCAGCCGGACCCATGAATATGGCGCGAGCGCGACGGGCTGTCGAGAAAGCCCGCGATCAGGTGGCCGCCGTTGTCGGCGCTTTGCGCGGCGAGGTCATCTTCACCAGCGGCGCGACGGAGAGCGACAATCTCGCGATCCTGGGGCTGGCCGAACATGGCGTGGCGGCCGGGAAGAAGCACATCGCCAGCACGGTGATCGAGCACAATGCGGTGCTGGAGCCGGTTGGCGCGCTATCGCGCCACGGGTTCGATCTCACGCTCATCCCTCCTACCGCCGGCGGCTGGGTCGATCCGCAGATAGTCCGGGCCGCGCTGCGGCCCGACACGCTGCTCGTCTCGGTGATGCACGTCAACAACGAGACCGGCATCATTCAGCCCATCCGCGAGATCGCAAACGTTTTGGCCGGGCACGAGGCTTATTTCCACGTTGACGCCGCCCAGGGCTTCGGCAAAGAACTCGAGTCGTTGCGCGAGCCGCGCATCGACCTCATCAGCATCAGCGGCCACAAGATCAACGCTCCCAAGGGTGTCGGCGCGCTGATCACCCGCAAGCGAAACGGGCAACGACCTCCGCTCAAGCCACTGATGCACGGCGGCGGGCAGGAACTCGGCTTGCGCCCGGGCACGCTGCCCGTCCACCTGATCGTCGGATTGGGCCTGGCGGCCGAACTGGCCATGCTGGAACATCGCCGACGTCAGGACAAGTGCCGCCTCTTTCGCCACCGCCTGCTCGAAGCGATCGCGCCGCTGTCGCCCCTGTTCATTGGCGAGCAGGATCGCGGCATCCCGAATATCATCAACGTGTCCTTTCCCGGGATCGATGCCGAGACGGCCATGGACGCTCTGCGCGGCATCGTCGCCATCTCGCACGGCGCTGCGTGCGCGTCGGCCACCATGGTCTGCAGCCGGGTGGTGCGCGCCATGGGCCTCAGCGAAGAACGGGCGACGGAGGCGCTGCGGCTCTCGTGGTGCCATCTCACCGAGGAGCCGGATTGGGCTGCGTTCACGGCCGCTATCGCGGGCATCCGCGCAAACCGCCGGTGATTTTTGCAACCTGACCCGACGCCGTGCATCCAACGCCATAGGAGACAATACCTATGGCAAATGATGCGGAACGTTTCTATGAGGAATGGCCCGCCAAGGCGCAGGCGGCGGCACCGGATGCGGTGCGAGGCTTCGGCTCGCTCTTTCAGGGCCATTCCTATGGCGGTGACGGTCTGGAAATGCGCGCCCGCCCGCCGCGCACCGTGATGATGGCACCTTGTTCGAGTTCCTTCGCGTACCGTGCGATAATCTCTCCGACAAGCCGTATTCGTTCCTCGACGCGAACATCCGGCAGGCGGATCCCGGTGTGGATGATGATGAACGTGAACGAGGGTGCCGAAGTCCGTGTCGATTGTGACAAGCACTCGGTCATCTCGCACAGACATTGACAGAATGGCTTCGTCACCTGGATCGGGACCGAGTGTCCTTATCTCAACCGCATCATGCCCCTGAGCTCGAAGCCACTCGGCCAGACGCCGACCAGCACACCGATCGACGAGGAATCTCATTTCTTGGCTCCGATGACGTCGATTGAGTTGTCGGCGATCACCGCGTGCGCATAGGCAAGACAGGCGCGAATGTCGTCTGGCACAAGCTCGGGATAGTCATCTAGTATCTCCTCCCACCGGACCCCTTGGGTCAGCAGGCTCAGGATGAGTTCCACTGAGATGCGCAGACCACGGATGATCGGTTTTCCGTGGAAGATCCCCGGGTCGGCGGTGATGCGACTGAGCAGATCGCTGTGGGTCATGTCCGTTCTCCAGTGACTCATTCTACCTCAGCCTCGGGGGCGAATCGACTCCGCCAGTCGCATCGGCCACTCCGACGACAGGTCATCGACCAGGAACCGCCGCCCCGGCAGGATCGCCTCGGCCGCCAAATAACCGCTGCGGACCGCCCCTTCCATCGTGACTGGCCAGCCCGTCTGAGTGTAGTCGCCCGCCAGATACAGATTCCCCAAACCACCGGGAAGAGGCGACTGCGGCGGGCGCCATGCATCGCTTCCCGGCGCGGGCGAAAACGTGGCGCGTCTTTCGAGGATGATCGTCCCGCGCAGCAGCCTGGCCCCTCGTGCTGACGGCAGCATCTCCTTGATCTGCCGATCGAAGATGCTGAGGGATTTCTCCCGATCGAACCCCACCCAGTCGCGCACTGCGCTGATCACCCCCAGCACCTGCCGGCCATCCTCGCTCTTGCGGAACAGCCATTGAAGCGGGCCCGAGAGCAGCGCGGCGTGCGATTCGGCCAACACCGGCCGGTCAAACCACAAATGCGCGCCGAGGATCGGCACGTCTTGGAGTTGGTCGCACTGCGCCAGCCGAGCATCCACATCACCGCATTCCCCCAGCAGCCTTCGCGCGGAATGCCGGCTTGTCGCCAGCACGAGCGCATCGGCCTCCAGGCGATCGCCATCAGCCAGCTCAACACCCGTGATTCGATTCGCCACTCGCGTGAGCCTCACAACTCGCGTGGATGTTCGGATATCGCTACACGGCGGATTCCCGTACAGCCTCGCCAGCGCGCATGTCGGCAGCCCCAGCAAATACCCACGCGAGTTGACCATCATCGCTTCCTGGAACACCTGCACCGCATACGCAGCACTCGCGCGGGCCGACTCTTCGTTGAGCGCACTGATGAGGATGGGATCGTAGAACCTACGGATCGATTCGGGCGATTGGCCATGCTCGGCCAGCCACTGCCCGAACGTGACGTTGGCCAGACTGGCCCGTTCAGCGCGGCCGATGCGCATCATCGCCAGCATGGCCCCGGCCAGCGACAGCCGCTGCGCCATGCTGATCGCACGGAAGCCAAGCAGCGAACCGGCCAGGTGCAGGGCGCCGGCAGCGGCTCGACCCCGCTGAAGGTGTAATGCGCCCCGCCGACATCGCGGAAATGGACCGTCTTCTCAAAGCGGATCAGGCGCAGCGCATCGATGCGGCGGTAGAAATCGATCAGGTTCGTGCAGCACCCCAGCAGCACGTGTTGGCAGTTGTCCAGGTCTTCGCCGCTGGCCGGATCGGTGAACGAGCCGGCCCGGCCGCCCAGCGATTTGCGCAACTCGATCAGCGTGACCTGGGCGCCGGCCGACTCCAGCGCGACTGCGGCCGCCATGCCCGCCAGCCCGCCGCCGATGACGATGACGCGCGGTGATCCCATCACTTGGCCCGGATCGCCTTCCACATGAATTTGAGTTTCGTCGCCATCGGCAGCGACACCCGCTGGCGCAACACCCGCAGCGGGTCGGCCGCGATCCTCTCCAGCAGCGCGTGGTAGATGTCGGTCATCGTTGCCAATGTCGGCCGGCTCGTCGGCTCAATGCGCTGCTCCAGTGGCGCGGATCGCTCGTAATACTCCTTCGCTCGCGCGATCTGGAACTCCATCAGCGAGGCGAACCGCTCGCCTCCGCGCCCGCTGAAAATGCCGTGTTCAGTCACGCCATGGGCGGCCATCTCTTCGCGCGGCAGGTAGATCCTCCCGCGCGCCGCATCCTCGCGCAGATCGCGCAGGATGTTCGTGAGCTGAAATGCGATGCCGCGATCAATCGCCAGTCGCTCCGTCGCGACTCCGCCCTCGAAACCCCAGATATAGATGCTCGCCAGCCCCACGACGCCCGCCACGCGATAACAGTACTCCCGTAGCTGGTCGAACGTCGCGAACCGAACCGGGCGCAGGTCCTGCCGCTGGCCTTCAATTGCATCGTCAAACACGACCCTCGGCACCCCGTATTTCCGCACCGTCTCCGAGAACGCCGGCCAAAGCTGCTCTGCCGCCCCATCGGGCACATCGCCCCCGAATGCCGCGTGGGTCTGCTTCTGCCAAAGCTCGAGTTCCTTCAATCGCTGCTGCTCGGGCCGGCCATCCTGCTCGTCGGCGATATCGTCCAATGCCCGCATGTACGCATAGATCGCGTACATCGCCCCGCGGCGCGGTTGAGGAAGCACTTTCAGTCCGTAATAGAAGTTCCTGGCAGCCCGGCGTGTAAGCTGCTCGCAATGCTCCAGCGACCGCTCCAGCGGCGAGGCGTTGCGCTTGCTCATCGGCCGCCTCCGATCATCGCACGACCCAATCTCGCCATGACTGCGCCCATGATGAGTCGAACCTTCTGCCATTTGCTCAGGCGAGGCCGACGGGTCAGCGTGTTGTAGTTCTGACGCCGTATTGATTGCAGCACGAGCTGGCCACCCTGGCCAAACAGCGACACCTGGCCGCGAGCCCATCCCTTGAGCATCGGCAGAAGCGCCTCGCCTTCATCAAACAGCTTTTGCGTTCGATCGACCTCGAATCGCATCAACCCTCGAAAATGGTCGTCGCACCGGAATTCGCGGATTTGCGCCTCATCGACTCCGAACCGCGCCATCGAGTCGCGCGGAATGTAAATCCGGTCGCGCTCGACGATGTCCCGGCGAACATCCTGCCAGAAGTTGGCGAGTTGAAGCGCCGTGCAGGTCTTGTCCGACAGCGCCGCACGCTGTTCATCGCGATAACCGGCCACGTGCAGGACCAGCCGGCCAACGGGATTGGCGCTGCGCCGGCAGTAGTCAACCACCTGATCGAACGTCGCATAGCGAGTTACGCGCTGGTCCTGCTCGAAGGCGTCGATCAAGTCCAGGAACGGACCCGGCTGAAGATCGTGGCGACGGATGCTGGCCGAGAGCGCCTGGAACAGAGCAACGTCCGCCTTTCCGTCGAAACACTCCCGAGTCAATCGTTTCAATCGGGTCAGCCAGTCCAAACTTAGTTCGCGATTCCCCAGCTCATCGCCCAGATCGTCGGCCGTCCGGCAGAAGGCATAAATATTGCAGAAATCCTGCCGCACCTTCCGCGGGACGAGAAAGGTCACGACGGAAAAGTTCTCATAATGGCTATGCGCCAAATCGTGCGTGAATCGCTCGGCCAACGCCACATCGGCGGCCGGCGTCAGCGCATCGCGCACGGGCGGAGGCAGGGCCGCAAGATCCAGACGCACCGATGGCGGATCGGAGCCTCGCTGCGGAAATGTCTCCTCGCCGCGCACAGTCACGATTTTAGCCGGCGGATGGACGTTGTGGTATAGTGCCGACCTGTTCATAGTGCGGGCTTCAGCCCGTAGTTCTTAGCGCGAGCTCTAGGTCGTATCGAACGCCGCTTTGGTTTTGCGATGCCAGCGCAAGTATCCAAAACAAAGCGGGAACAAGTTCCCGCACTCCAAAGAAAGCTCGGCGACCTCTGCGCCTCTGCGGTGAACTTTGCCCTCGCCTCGTCTCATCATCAATGCCGACGATTTCGGCCGATCAAGCGAGATCAACGCCGCCGTGGCTCTCGCCCATCGCCAGGGCATCCTGACCAGCGCCAGTCTCATGATCGGCGGCGATGCGGCCGAGGAAGCCATCCGGATCGCCCGCCAGACTCCGACTCTCGCCGTCGGCCTTCACGTGGTCGCTGTCGATGGCAGGCCCGTTCTTCCGTCCAGTCAGCTTCAGCATCTCGTCGATTCAACCGGGCAGTTTCCCGACACCGCCGCTGCGCTGGGCCTGAAATACGCCTTCAGCCAAACCTGCCGCGACGAGCTTGCACGAGAGATCGCCGCCCAGTTCGAGGCATTCGCCGGCAGCGGCCTGCCTCTCTCGCACGTTGACGGCCACCAGCACATGCACGTACATCCCAGTGTTTTCCCGATCGTCCTGCCCCTGGCACGAAGATACGGCGCTAGACGTTTCCGCCTCCCACGCGACAACGTCAGCCCTCGCAGCGGCGCCAGGGGGGCATTGAATCTCATCTTCAGCGCCCTTTCGCGTGCATGCCTTCCGCGCGTGCGCGATGCCGGCCTCGCCATCACGGAGCATTGCTTCGGGTTGATTCAAAGCGGTCGGATGACCGAGAGTTACGTGCTCTCTCTGCTCCCGCGCATCAGGCAATCCGCCGAGATCTACTTCCACCCCACCACCGGCCCGCGCCTCGATGAGCTTGGGCCCAACCCTCAGGATCTGCAGACGCTCCTCAACCCGCGTCTGAAGCAGGCCATCAAAGAGAGTGGAATTGCGCTCTCCGGTTGGACTGGTATGTCTGAAGCGGAAGCGTCAGCGCCCGCCCTTCGTCGGCAGGGCGGGCGCTGACGCTTCCGCTTCAGACAGAGGCGTCCCCGCGCCTTGTCTGTTATGATTCCCGCGTGCAGAACCTGCTCTGGTCATTGCCCCTGCTGGCGTTGCTCGCGGCGACCTGGGCGTACTGGCTCATCGCCTGGTGGTGCCTGCGCCGGTTCATGCGCCAGCCCAGACTCGAGAGTGGCCGGCATGGCCCGAGCGTGTCGGTCCTCAAGCCCATCAAGGGCGTCGACCAGGGCGCCTACGAGAATTTCGCCAGCTTCTGCCGGCAGGACTACGCCGACTACGAAATCCTCTTCGGCGTCGCCGATGCGGCCGATCCTGCCGTCGCATTGGTCGAGCGATTGCGGGCCGAATTTCCGGAGCGACGAATCGGTCTTCATGTCGCCGAATCCATCGGCGCCAATCCCAAGGTCAGCCTCCTGCACCATCTCTCGCTTCAGGCTCAGGGGCAGGTGCTCGTCCTGACTGACAGCGACGTGCGAGTCGGTCCCGATTGCATCAAGCAGGTAATCGCCCCACTTCGCGATCCCGCGATCGGCCTGGTCACGTGCCTCTATCGCGGCGACGATGCTGCCAGCCTTCCCGCCAAGCTCGAATCCCTCTACATCGACACCACGTTCGTCCCTTCGATGGTGCTCGCCTCCCAGCTCGCCGGCAATCGCGTGGCCCCCGGCGCCATGATGGCCCTGCGGTCGCGCGAACTCGACGAGATCGGCGGCTTTTGCGCCACCGCCGACTATCTCGCCGACGATTATCAGCTCGCATCGCGTATCGAGGATGTCCTCGGTCTCAAGGCGCACCTCACCAGCCTGGTCGTGCCGATCATCCTGGGCAAGACGACTCTCCGGCAACAGTGGAACCGCGAAGTCCGCTGGATGCGCACCATTTGCGCTTGCGAGCCCCGCAAGTATCCCGGGCTGCTCTTTACCCTGAGCACGCCACTGGCGCTGGTGATGGCCGCGATCCCATTGTTTTGGCCGTTCGGCTGGATCGCGCTGATCGTCTCACTGCTCGTGCGGTGGTTCGTGGCCTGGCACGCGATCGTCTGCCTCGGCCAGAAGAGTTGGGCGCAGCTCGTCTGGCTACCCCTGCGCGACGTGCTGACCGCTATGACCTGGCTGGCCGGATTCTTCGGCCAAAGCATCGTCTGGCGCAACCACCGCTACCGGCTGACCCGCAGTGGCAGACTCGAGCCGTGGTCGCACCGCACCTTGGAGCAGGCCATTGCGGAAACTCTCCGCGCGGCCGTGCGCTGGCTCGATGGCTGGCTGCGCCGCCGCGACCAGATCTGGGAATACAGCCAGCACGAGAAGTGTCTCTTTCGCGTCAACATCGTTCGCGCCGGGGTGCCGTGCGCGCTGACCGACGGCACGCGCGTGAGAGCCGGCGATGTTGTCGGCGACCTGCATTTCTGGAACGAGCACATGCCCCGGATGGCCGCGCGCGGCTCGCGCATGCGATGGGCACTGGACTTCGATCGCCGCATGCGTCTCACCATGCGTCACCTCGCCGAGGCCGTGCAGATCGACCCGCGCCTGGCCGACGCCAAGGCATTTCACGCACAGTTTTCCTTCACCAGGCGAGACACAGTCGATCGCATGACCCGTCGCGTGAGGAATCGCGCCGGGCTCTACGGCATGGAACTCTCCGCGCCGTTGTGCCCGGACACCTTCTGGCATCGCGGGCACGATTTCCTTGAGAACTTCCTCCTGGCCGCCCTGGTCTGGGCATACAACCCCGGCGCTGCACAGAGAGCGATTCATGCGCCTGCGCCACCACATTTGGATCTCGCGCAAGTCGTTGATCTGGCAGTTTGGCGCGGGCGTGTTCCCCGCGGTTGACGAGCCCTGGGCCGCACGGACAATCGAGCAGGATGGATGAGCTGAAGCTCATGGAGCCGCATTGCGAGATTCAACCGCCGCGGAAACCGTGGCGCGGCCTCGTCGTTGGCACGCTCATCGCCGCGGCACTGGTCTACCTCCTGCGCGCATCCTGCTTCCATTCGTAATTGCCGGAGCGCTGGCTTACATCGCGCGGCCCGCGCGCCGATTCATGCGCGAGCGATGGTCATTGCCGCAATGGGCTTCAGCCCTGGCGGTCTATCTCGTCTTTCTTGCCACGCTGGCGGCCGTCCTCCTCTGGATCTCCCATTCGATCGCGCCAAAGCTCGCACAGTTGGCGCACGACGCTCCGCAAGTGCTGCGCCAGTTGATTGCCCAGTGCTTCGGCGCGGAGCGATTCACGTTCATGGGTCGAAGCTTCACGGCCGAGGGGCTGGCCAATGACCTGATCGCCCGCGCGGCGCAGCGATCGACTCGTCCTTCGCCGGCCATCTTGCCGGCACCGCGTTGGGCATGGCCGGCGGCGCACTGCTGACGGCGGTGCTGCTGGCGTACTTCCTCTTTGACGGCCAGCGCCTCGCCGAAGGCATCCTCAACCTCGTGCCGCCGGCGAGTCGCGATCGTGCCCGCCTAATCGCCGTGCGCATTGACGCCGTCCTCGGCGCTACGTCCGCGGGCTGCTGGTCCTCATGCTCTACGGCTGGCTGGTTTCGTGGATTGCGCTGGGGCTACTCCGGTGGCCGGCCGCGCCCCTACTGGCGATGTTGGTCGGCATCCTCGAAATGGTCCCATTCGCCGGGCCGGTCATCTCGGGCGTCGTGCTTGGGACCATCGCCTTGGCACGGGGAGATCTCTGGATATTGGCCGGTTTCTGCGCCTACCTGGCTTTTCTACGCATCACGATCGACAACTTCGTCGGGCCGATGGTGCTTGGCCGGGCGGTGCGCCTCCACCCGGTTGCGATCATCTTCGCGCTGCTGGCCGGCGGCGCGCTCCTCGGCGTGCTGGGCATTCTGCTGGCGGTTCCAGCGGCGGCGTCCATCAAAGTCATGCTGCAAACCATCTACGACGAGCAAGGATGAGCGCCATGCCAATCGCAGCCGCACTCTACGCACTCGTGAGCCTGCTCACGCTCATCGCTTACGGAATCGACAAATCCCGCGCGATCGACGGTCGCCGGCGCATCCCCGAGCGCAGGTTGCATCTGCTGGAACTGCTCGGCGGCTGGCCCGGCGCTGGTAGCGCAGGGCCTTTTTCATCATAAGCGACGAAAGCGTTCCTACATGCTGGTCTTCTTTGCGATTGTCGCGCTGCACCTGGCGACATGGTTCATCCTCTGGCGGCGCCTCCGACCCGCGGGCTGATTCTCCGCACCGCAAATTGCAAATCGAAAATGCCCACGCTAGCTTATTGCGGTTACAGGGCCTTTACCGGGAGCAAGTACATGCAAGACCATCGTATCCTTCTGTCGACTCGCGACATTCCGCAGCGCTGGTACAACGTGGCCGCCGATCTGCCGCGGCCGATTCCGCCGCACCTGCATCCGGGCACCGGCAAGCCGCTGGGGCCGGACGACATGAAGCCCATCTTCCCGATGAGCCTCATCATGCAGGAGGTTGCCACTGAACGGTGGATTGAGATCCCCGATGCCGTCCGCGAGAAGCTGGCCATGTGGCGCCCGACGCCGTTGGTTCGCGCCAAGTATCTGGAGGAGGCCCTCAAGACTCCCGCGCGCATCTATTACAAGAACGAATCCGTCAGCCCGACCGGATCGCACAAGCCCAACACGGCGGTGGCGCAGGCCTGGTACAACAAGCAGGCGGGAATGAAACGCATCGCCACGGAAACCGGCGCCGGCCAGTGGGGATCCAGCCTCGCATTCGCGTGTGACCTCTTCGGCCTGGAATGTAAGGTCTACATGGTGAAGGTCAGTTACCAGCAGAAACCGTATCGTCGCTCGCTGATGCAGCTCTGGGGCGCCACGGTCGTGGCCTCGCCGTTGACCGATACCAACGCTGGCCGCTCGATCCTCGCCAAGGACCCCAACTGCTCCGGCTCGCTGGGCATCGCCATCAGCGAGGCCGTGGAAGATGCGGCCACGCGCCAGGACACCAACTATTCTCTGGGCAGCGTGCTCAATCACGTGTGCATGCACCAGACGGTGATCGGCCTGGAAACGCAGAAGCAGCTTGAAATGGCCGGCGAGAAGCCGGACATGATCATCGGCTGCGCCGGGGGCGGATCGAACCTCGCCGGCATCGCCCTGCCGTTCGTCGCGCAGACTCTCAAAGGCAACGGCCCGCGCCTGGTCGCGGTCGAGCCGGCGGCGTGCCCGTCGCTCACCCGCGGCAAGTACGCCTACGATCTGGGCGACACTGTCGGCCTGGCGCCGCTGGCCAAGATGTACACGCTGGGCCACACGTTCGTGCCGGCCGGCATTCATGCGGGCGGCTTGCGCTATCATGGCATGTCGCCCATCATCTCGCTCCTGCGGAGCATGGGCGTTCTCGAGGCCGTCGCCTATCGACAAAACGAAGTTTTCGAGGCGGCCATCACGTTCGCACGCGCCGAAGGCATCTGCCCCGCGCCCGAGAGCGCCCACGCGATCAAGGCGGCCATCGACGAGGCCATGAAGTGCAAGCAAACCAACCAGAGCAAGTGCATCGTGTTCAACCTCTCGGGCCACGGCCACTTTGACCTGGGCGCCTACGACGCCTACCTGGCCGGCGAGTTGCAGGACTTCGATCTGCCCCAGGCGGACATCGACAGCGCGCTCACGCAACTGCCGGCGGTGGCGGCGGGCGCGTAGCCGCAGTCTTCATCTGAAGCGGAAGCGTTAGCGCCGCCCCGATCCGGGGCGGGCATGACGCTTCCGCTTCAGTCAAACCTCGCTCAGTCGTACCGATAGACCCTGATCTTCAGGATTTTCGGCCGCGTCGGCTCCATGTACGGATTGTCGCTCACCGGCAGCTTCGGCCGATAGTTGGCGCCGGTCTCATCGCCATTGAGATTCATGTCGCACACCCAGCGGCCATCGTCAAAATGACCCAGTTCGACATTGCTGATCCCAGTGCTGCTCGGGCCGCTCGTCATGGCGCTGAAATTCACATCCAAGCCATACCCGGCAACGAAGAACGTATCGGCCTCGGAGTTGATGATGATTCCATAGCCGAGATTCAGGCCGTCGCGCGGAAGCCGCTTGGCGAATTGGACGTTGGCACGGTAGTCGCCCACGCGTAGCGGCTGCTCGGGCGCCGCCGCGCTGCGGTCCTGCTGATAGACCGCCGCCATGCGGTTGGTTCCGGCCGCGGCCGCGATCATTGGCGCGAGCTGTCGCAGGATCGCATAGCCATCTGCCAGGGGATGCTCGGGCCGGACGTGGTCGATGCCAAACGGAGCGAATCCCAGCGCGTTGTGATGCCCGATGGCCCAGAATGCCCGCCCAATGGCCGCGTTGTCGGTGCTGGCTTCGGGGACGAAGAGCGGATTGCCTCCCTGTGTATACTCGGCGCAAACGCCCTTGAAATCCGGCAGGTAGATGTCGGGCGCAAACAGGTCGATCTCGGGCGCGGCCGCACGCCAGATGTCCATCACGTGAGCCAGCGGCCCGCCCGAGGGGTACACGCCGATCTTGTCGTTGGGCCCGCGGAGCCACGCGTTGACGTACATCGGCAGCGGATACTCAGCCTTGCCCGCCTTCGCCACCGAGTTCATGTATCGCGCATAGTGCCACGCGGAGAAGACCTCATCGGTGGCCGAGCCTTCGCCAAAGACTTGATCCCACGTGCCGGCCATGCGGGCGCCGGTCGTCTCCCATCGCTGGCGCAGCTCCGCCACCAGCGACTGCTTGTGCGCGGCGAGATACTGCATGAGCCGCTCGGGCACGGCTGCCTTCCGCGCCTCGTCGGCCGCCGGAGACAGGTCGCGCGGTTCGGGCTTGATGCCCACCTCGTTCTCTACCTGCATCATGATGACCGTGCCGGATGACTGGTCGGCCTGCCGGATGTGGCGCATGACGGCAGCGAAGGCCCTGGCATCCGCCTGCATGTTGTGCTCGTTGTGGGGCGAGATGATGTCCTTGGTGTTGTGATTGGACGAGCCCTGCGAGCGCGGGAACCGCACCGTGTCCTTGAGCACCCACGCCGGGCAGTAGCTCGACACGCCGTTCTTCCAGCTCCCGAACCACAGCAGCACGAGCTTCATGTCGTACTGTCGCGCTTGCTGCACGAGCCGGTTGACCATCGTGAAGTCGAGCTTGCCTTCCTCCGGCTCGATCGCATCCCAGGGCAGCGCCGCCAGGACGGTGTTGAGGTTCAGTGCCTTGAGCCGCGGCCAGGCGGCCTCCATGTACTTGGCGCCGGTTGAGCTGGAGTTGTGCAGTTCCCCGGCCAGCATGAGAAACGGCTTGCCATCCACGATCAACTGCGTCGTTGGCTGCCGCCGCAAATGTGGGATGTCCTGCTGGGCGGCCTGCGCGACGCCCAGCGTGATGCACGCATACAGAAAAACGGAGGTACGGATCATGGCGGTGATTGTGCCAGACCCAGCCCCGCTGGCAAGTTTCGTACGAGTACGGCCTTCAGCCGACTGGGGCGCGCGTTGCGAACTCACAGCCCTTTGCCAATCGCCAGCGCCGCCACCGCGCCGCAGACCAGCAGCGACGCCACGAGCAGGAAGTAGAGCCGGAACATGTCGCGGTCGAAGCTCCCCGTCAGCGTCGGGTCGGCGCTGAGCCGCTCCAGGTAGCGCATGCGGCGGGCGATGCTCCCATGGCACCAGCTCGGAGATTCCACCGAGATGTTGTTGATCATCGCCACGCGGTGCAGCGCCGAGGCGAACACACCCGCGCCATACGTCCCCACATGCGTAATCGGCGCAGTGCCGACGGCTTGTGCCACGACCAGAGCGGCGCTGGCCGGCTCGTCGCGCCTGGCGCCCCAGTCAGTCTCGATCATCCTCGCCGCGTACACATCCGCCTGCCGCTCGAAACGTCGGCTGATATAGCCGAACACGCTGAACGTCAGCAGCAGCGCGATGCCGGCCGAGATCACGCCGCGAATGGCTTCGGACTGGCTCACGGCGCTGCCTTGCGTGGTGCTGATGCCGAAGATGCGGCAGATCCAGTCTTCAAGGAAACTGCCCGGGCCCAGCGCCGCCAGCGCCATCACGCCGAAGAACACGACGTACCACGCCATGTGCCGATGGACGATATGCCCGATCTCGTGGGCAAACACCGCCTCGATTTGCGAATCCGTCAGCGTTTCCAGCAGCAGGTCCGACAGCAGGATGTAGTGCATCTGCGGGATGATGCCCATGACGGCCGCGTTGCCCATGCTGTACTGCGTGTGCCACAGGAGGATCTCGCGATAGCGCAGGCCGCTGCGCCGGCAGATCTTCGAGCCGGCGGCGCAGCGGCGAAGCATCCAGCGGCCGGGTGTTCAGCATGCGCCGCAGCAGCTCCGGTGCGAGCAGAAAAACGAGCATGCCGGATGGCAGCATGATCCAATCCTTGATCGACGCGGCCGCCGCGAAGCGCCACCCCGATGCCCGGACGGCCAGCATCGTCGCATCACGCAGGATGATGATCAGCAGGATCGGCAGCAGGATAAACAACACCTGGAGCCTGAAATTCGCGGAGATGTATTGCAGCAGGCTCGGCGGCGCGTGAACCGGCAGATCGGCCGTGAGATGATCCATGAGCCCCTGCTCGCGCATGGCGCGGTCGGCCGGGTATTGCGCAAACCACAATCCCATCCACGCCAGGACGGCCGGTAACGTGCCAACCAGCAGCGGCGGCAGCACCAGCCACAGCGCGGGACAGTGGGCGAGGTGGATTTTCGCGACCGGGATCATCGCGTCCATGACCGTCACGCCCCAGCCGAGCGGCGTGAACAGGCCCACCGCCAGCCACATGGGGATCGTCATCCGCGCCAGATTGATCAGGCGGTTGTGCCGCGTCAGGCACCGGTGAAGCCCGCACTCGCCCAGCCGCCTCATTGATACGCGCGACCAGGTTATTGCGGCCACCACGCAGCGCGGCATATCCGCCCAGGAAGAGCGCGGCGGTGATCGGCGCGCTTCATCTCGGCGGCATCATTGATTGCAGGCTCACCAGCCACAATGCGAAAATCAGCAGGAAGAGCAGTCTCGACACGGCGGCTTATCGTAGTCGGGCCTTCGGCATTTTGGAAATGCGATCTGCCTCACCAGTCGAGTGCCATGCTCACGCCGGCCGATTCACGCCGGTGACGAATGAGCGTCTCGCGCGGCCGGCGTGGGCATGGCACTCATGGCTCTAAACGACGCCAGATAATCCGTGAAGGACCACAGAACGATCTTCTGATCGGCTATCACTCTCTGCACCTGCGGATCGCACAGCACGCGCAGTTCCACCTCGCGCTGGCTGCTGTAGGAGCACGGAAGCTCATCGTCCAGTCCCGGGTGGCACGCCAGCTCCGTCACGCCGCTCGGAAGCGTTGAGAGGATTCGCATCAGCGCCTCGCACGTAATCCGCTCATCCGCGTCGGTGCCCCTGGCCGTCTGACCATAGAAGTGCCCACTGTAGTTGATATCCCCGATCACCTGACGCAGGGGCACGCCCAACTCCTGTGCCATCGCCGCCACGATCTGGCGTCCAGCGCCCTTGCGGTGGAAATGCTGATGCGAATCGAGGTGTGTCGGATCGGCCCCGACAAGCTGACGGAAGCGGTCGAGCTGCCGCTGGACCTCCGCCTCGATTGCCTGCGGCTCATCCCACGGCACCACCTGGTAAACCGGCGTCCACATCTCGTCCACGCACTGCCACTCGCCGAGGTCCAGGTGCAGTCCCAGGCTCAACTGCGCATGACTGCGTCCATAGTGCGCGGCATCCTCGGCCGCGGGCATCCGCACCATCAGGCTGGCGCTCGTGACGATCCCCTTCTCGTGCGCCTGAATGATGCCGCGGTTGACGCCGACACTGAGCCCGAAATCGTCGGCGTTGACGATCAGATGACGCGCAACCATCTCACCAGTGATACAGGCGGATGAAGGCTCCGGTTGTATTGTTATGTTGCCGAAAACGTTTAGGTGCTACAAATGTACTTTTGCGACTGCCACCGCCGGTTTCCCCGCTGGCATCGGCCGCCGTGACGCCTCCTGCCTCTTGCATCCGTCACCAGAACATCGTCCAGCTTGGCGTGATGCCCACTGCGCCACAGCAGCCGCGAAATAGCCTGCATCGCCTGCTGCTGGCTGCGCACCATCTGGTAGAGCAGCCACGCTCCCACCGACGCGGCGGGGACAGCCGCCCACCAGTGGCGGGCCGCCGTTGCCGCGATGATCCAAACCATGACCGCTGTCATTGCCACCCACGCCAGCGTCGTGAACCGCAGCCGGCATCGCGCCCGCGTGAACTTCCTGGGCCAGCCAAGTTCCTCGGTCGCGGTATGGATGCTGATGTCGTGCCACCAGTCGCCGCCTACCAGCGCATCCCACGTTGACCATTGCGACTCGAAATCCACCTCGCAGCCGATCCGGGCGGCCTCATCCTGCAAAGCCGAGAGCAATTCCTCGCGCCCGCGGTTTTCTTTGCTGATCCAGTACATGTCCCAGCATCGCCGCGACAGCCGCCGGACGTGCTGCGGCGACATGCGGTTGTCCACGGGCACGTGCGGCAGCTTCTTGCCGCTCAGACGGTATCTGTGACGGTGATAGGAGCGCACGAGCGGCTGGGAGAGATGGAGAGCGAAGACCAACCCGCGCGACCACCACGGCGCACCGGCCGGCAGCGCCATGCGCCAGGTTGACCGCGCGGCCGCCGCAATGCTCGCCGCCCACATCACGCCCGCAGCCAGCGCGATCCACGGGAAGATCACCGCCAGACTCATCACGAACAGCGCCAGGACATGCCACTCCAACAACATCGGGTACGCCCAAAGGCCAAACTCGCTGCGGCGATAGATCATCTGGAAAAGGCCCATGCCGAATCGCCCGTGGTGTACCTGCGGCTCCACCACCGGCAGACCGACCGCGCCTTCGCCATAGATGATGCCGTTCCACCGCGCACACCCCAGCTTGTTGAACCGGCTGGGATGCTTCACGTGGAGCATGGCCTCCGACCGGCCGTATCCCGCCTGCTGCCGGAAATACGCCCGCACCGTATTGCGCCGGTGGTGCCATACCATCGCCGCCGGCGCATAGCCGATGCTCAGCCCCGCATCCATGAACCGCCAGCAGATATCGACATCATCGCCGGCCACGTGGAACCGCGGATCGAACCCGCCGGCCGCAATGAGCCGGTCGCGCCGAAACGCCATGTTGCATCCCGGCACGTGCTCCGCGCGGCGATCATCCAGCATCACGTGGCTGGGCCCGCCCGGCGATACGGCGACGCACCTGGCCGTCCATCCGTCGCTCGGCGGCGGGATGTTCGGCCCGCCAATGGCGTCCACATTCTGGTCCTGCATCGCCTGCACGAGATACAGGAGCCAATCCTCATCCACGACACAATCCGAGTCGGTGTATGCGACGATCTGCCCGCTGGCGGCCTGCGCGCTGACATTTCGCGCAACGCTCAGCCCCTGGTTGCTCTGGTGGATATATTTGACCTGCGGAAATCGCGCCGCGATCCCGCGCGTGCTGTCGGTCGAACCATCATCCACCAGCACCACTTCGTAATCGGGGTAGTTCAGCCGTCCGAGCGAACGCAGGCATTCCTCCAGCGTGCGTGCGCCGTTGTAAGAGCACACGACCACCGAGACCTTCGGCTGCGCCGTTTCCACGACGCGGGGCACGCGCCGCCATACATCCCGCAGGGCGTGCGATGAAAGCTTCGGCTCGCGACTACGGGTTGTGATGCCGAACGCCCAGTCCTCGATCTGCGCCGCCGGTGAACCAGTCATCGGTGTGTGAAAAGACGAATCCACCGGCCAGCCCGTGCCGGAACACCTGCTGCACCTGTTCAGTCAGCATCAGGGCCTGCTGCTCCGGCCCGTTGCGCATGGAATCCACCCCGAATTCGCCCAGGATCAGCGGCGTGTTGCCCGCGAGATGCTGAAGCCGGTCGAGATAGCTCCCCAGCTTCTCCGGATCGTGAAGATACAGGTTAAAACAGGCAAAATCGGGCCGCGCCAGCTCCAGGAATTCCGTCGATGGATAATTCGTGTAAGTGGCCAGGCACTGCGGGCTTTCCTGCTTGACGATCTCGATCAGGTTGTCCAGAAATCCCGCGATCCGCCCCTGGCCGTAGTACCGCACGATATCCCGCGGCACCTCGTTGGCGATGCTGATGGCGAATGTCGCCGGATGGCTCCCCAGCAGCCGCGCCGTCTTTCGCACGCGCTGCCGCGCATCCTCCTGGGCCGAATAATCCTCGAAAAAGCAGCGGTGCTTCTCCCACGGCACATCGATGAACACGCGCAGCCCGGCCTGCATCGCCTCATCGAGCAGCCATCGCGGCGGTACGTGGTAGAGCCGCAGGCAGTTCCCGCCAAGTTGGCGAATCTGGGCAAAATCGCGCAGCAGCGCATCTCGCTCGGGCAGAAACTCGCCGTCGCGGTTTGGCGCAAACGGTCCGTACGTCAGCCCGCGCATACCACTTCTGCTGGCCCACATGGAAGAACTTGCCGCGCGCGCCAACGCGAGCGGCCGTGGCCGCGGAATCCTGCGGCGTGTCATGTTGCGGGCGGGAAACCGTCGCTATTCGCTTACGCGAAGGCGCGTTGCCCGACACCAGTTGTAACGGCATTGTTGTACGTTCCAGTCTTTCGGCGATCGAGCACAGCCCTGGAGGCGTGAGTAGCGCCTCCTTCCCGGAATGCCGCGCCTCGGCAGGCGCGTGATGCTCGCCGCGCTCTGGAAGACGCGCGGGTGAGACACGCGATAGCTGCGAGGGAAACCCTCCGTGGACCAACGGCTCCCGTCAGCGAATTCATACAAGCTGAACAAACGATTGTTGCCAGACTTACACTCGCCTGGCCGCACCGCTGTTCACGCCTCGGCACGGTTGGTTGCTTCCGGGAATTGTCCTAAAGCTCAGCCGTGGCGAAAGATAAACGCATGATCTGAGTGCGTCAACTGCAAAGCTCCGGCTTGGCGGCTCCTTCAAGCAAAAGCCAAGCCTCGATCATTCGGTGAAGCTTTCATTATCTCATGCCGTTGCCGGCAGTATCTCCTCGACGGGAATCATCGCGACAGCCTGACCGCGCAACGCCAGTGGAACCTGCGCCCCCCTGCGATGGATCAGTTGTTTGCCGTAGCACGGCACATCCGTCGGCCCGCTCGGCTCGGTGTAGACCTCGATCTGCTCCTCCATGACGTTGACGATCCAGTACACCGCCACGTAGTTCCGCGCATAGCTGCGCAGCTTGGCGCTGCGGTCATAGGGCAAGGTTGTGTCGGAAACTTCCACCACCAGCGCCAACTCGGATGGACCCGGATGATGCTGGTCAAATCGTCCCACCGGCCCGGGAACGACCGCCAAATCGGGCTCCGGCTCGCCTTCGTCCAGTGTGCTGGCCGACTGCAGTCGCAGCTTCCACTGCGTGCCCAGCCGCGATTGCAGCGCCTCGGCCAGCCGCTGCAACGTCGAGTCGTGTTTCGGCTTGTGAGTCATTTTGTCAATGATCCATCCTTCCACCAGTTCCGTGCGCACCCCCGGCCTGATGATTTCCGCTTCGAGCATCTGGTGATATTCCGCCACGGTGAACTTTCGCAGCGGCGATTCGGCCCAGTCTCGCGGCCCAAGCAGCATGGCCGGCGGAATGCCCAGCGGCACGCCGTACGGCGGGCCGTAGTCCATCTTCACGAAGATGAGCCCATCGAGTAATTCGACCGGATCATCTTCATCCAACACCCCCGCATCCGCCATTCGATGGTACTCGTCCACATTGAAGCGGTGCAGCCGAAGCGGCATCGGCTCATCCAGCGTCGAGGGTGTCTCGCATGTCGCGGTCATCTGCTCCCATTATACCCTATTTCGCCTTGATCTCCGGCCTTCCTGGTTCCGGCCAATCCGTGTGGAACTTCTCGCCGCGCGGCCGATCCGTGCGCTCGTACGTGTGCGCCCCGAAATAATCGCGCTGCCCCTGCAGCAGGTTTGCCGGCAGCCGCGCGCTGCGATAGCCGTCGTAGTACGCCAGCGCCGACATGAACGCCGGCGCGGGAATGCCGTTGCCCGCCGCCAGCGACACGACTTTCCGCCAGTTGCCCTGGGCTTTCTTGATCTGATCGTTGAAATACGGATCGAGCAGCAGGTTCACCAGCTCGCCGTCGCGCGTATAGGCATCGGTGATCTTCTGGAGGAACCGCGCCCGGATGATGCATCCGCCGCGCCAGATGGCCGCGATCTCGGCGAAATTCAGCTTCCACTTGTATTCTTTCTGCGCCTTGCGCATGAGCTGGAAGCCCTGGGCATAGGCGCAGATCTTCGAGCAGTACAGCGCATTGCGCACCGATGCGATCAGCTCCGGCTGGCCGCCGCTGTACGCCGGCTTGGGCCCGACAAGCTGCTTCGATGCCGCCACGCGCTCTTCCTTGATCGCCGACATCGTTCGCGCGAACACGGCCTCGGCGATCGCATTGGCCGGGATTCCCATGTCCAGCGCATTGGTCGCCGTCCATTTCCCCGTGCCCTTCTGGCCCGCCGTATCCAAGATGTAGTCTACCAGGTACTCGCCCTGGTGCCTGCTATCCAGTTGCTGGAGGATGTCGGCCGTGATCTGGATCAGATACGAATCCAGGTCCCCCCCGTTCCAGTCGGCAAACACCTTCCCAAGCTGCGGCGCCTTCAATCCCAGCAGATTGGCCATCAGCCAGTACGCCTCGCCGATGAGCTGCATGTCGATGTACTCGATGCCGTTGTGAATCATCTTCACATAATGCCCCGCGCCGTTGGGGCCGAGATACGCCGTACACGGCACGCCGCCAACCACCGGCTTGCCCGGCTTGGCCGTCTCCATCGGCTTGCCTGTCTTGGCATCCACCTTGGCGGCGATGGCCTCCCAGATGGGCTTGAGATGCTGCCACGAATCCGGATGCCCGCCCGGCATCAGCGACGGCCCGAACCGCGCGCCCAGTTCGCCTCCCGACACGCCCGATCCGAAGAACCGGCATTTCCCGGCCAATTCCTTCTCGCGCCGAATCGTGTCCGTCCACTGGCTGTTCCCGCAGTCGATAACGAGATCATCCTCGGCCACGCCGGCCGCGAGAAGTTGCTTGACCACGTCATCCACCGGCGCGCGGCCTGCACCAGGATTAGCACCTTTCGCGGCCGCTTGATGGCCGCCAGGAAATCCTTCAACTCCGCATACCCCGTCACGCGCGGCGCGGCCGGCTCTTCCTTGCGGATCTTCTCGATCCAATCCTGCATGGTCTTGGTCGTGCGGTTGAACACGGCCACGTTGAAGCCGTGGTCGGCGATATTCAGCACGAGGTTCTGGCCCATGACGGCCAGCCCGATCAATCCAACGTCAGCAACATGTGCGTTTGGCATGGTTTCTCCACAAATCGCTAAGGCCGCAATTCCGGTGCGTGCCTTGGCGGAAGAGGGAAGTATAGGAAGTGCCGGCCGGGCGACAAGGGTGGTGGAGCGAGCCGCGGGACGCACCGCAGAGGCGCAGAGAACGCTGAGGATGTAACGGTTGTGGTGGGCGGGGCTGCCGATCTGGCAGTTCGTTTCGACGAAGCGACGAAGGGGTGGGGCAAGGGGTGAGGGCAGGCAGATTGCCCAGATTGAAGTTCGTTCGGTGCGCGAGTGGGTGGAGCGGCGAGGCGGCGGCGGGATCTCGCCGGCTTTGCCAGCGCACGGAAGTTCGTTCTGCACAAGCAATGTCGCGGCGTGGCGGCGGGCGGGGTAGAGATGGGTTCGTTTCGCAGGGGAGGCGCGCGGGAGAGGGAGTGGAATCTGCAAGGTCTGGCGCGATGGGAGGTTGTGGGATTGAGGCGGGAGGATCGGTGGGTTCGTTCCGCAGGCGCTGGCTTTCACCAAGGAGGCACGGAAGGCCCGAGGGAATTCGCTCTGACGGCGGGTTGTTCGGATGAGGTTGGGCATAAGTATATTCCGCCAAGCAGGTTATAGGTTGATTGGTTATCGACGTATTTAGATACATCCCAGAAAGACTGACCGAAAGCGACAGCAAAGCGACATCAAAGCAGCGCGGAAGCGGAGTCGAACCGACGCCAGCGTGACCCCCAAGTGACCTCTTGCCGGCATTGAGCAATATCTTGATATGGCGAGGCGCAGGGGTGGCGGAACGCAGATGCCGGAGGAGCGGATGGTGGATGGCGGCGGAAGGCATGGGTGTTGGTTTGCGGGGCGGCCACCTGCGTCGGCGTGACATCGGCCGGTGAAAGTCGCAGGTGGTGCGCCCTTCAACCTCTCCGGGATGTTGCGCAAATCGTCCATCGTGCGCGCGACATTGCGCAACGACGTGGCGATTCTGAGTGGGGAAGAGGGGTTTTTCGGGGAGAGGCCATTCATTTGCGCAGCGCTGACGCTGGCGCCGCGGGGAACGTTTGGCACCGGCTCCGGTCAGAAAAGCAAAACCACGAAGACACTAAGCCACGAAGCGGTTTCTGGTCTTCGGGAGTTGAGCGACAGGGCGTATCAACCACCAGCCGCACGGTTCCGGTCCTCCCGCCGCTGGCGGCGCACAGCGTCCACCTCTGCCTGAATTTGCTCGTCCGTCACCGCAGGCTGCCCAGCGCGCCGCCGGTCCGATTCCGCCAACACCGCGTCGAACCGCTCGGCCAGCAGGCCATCCAGCAGCGCGCCGCTCGTGCGGAGAAAGCTGTCGAGCCAGCTCCCGAATCTGATCGAGGGTAATGGGAATCGTCAGCGTGGCCATGACATCAGAAGTTTAGCGTCGGCGCGGGCGGCAAGCAAACAGGAGGGCCGCACGGCGCCTCGGTCGATCACGCCAGCGCCGCATGCAGCTCCCCCCGCTTCCCCGTGCTCAAGACCCTCGAGCAGTTCGACTTCACCTGGCCCACCCGAATCAACCGCCTGGCCGTGCAGAACCTCTTCCGCCGCAAATTCATCTTGGCACCGCCGCAGGGCGGACTGAGGGTTGCGCCTGGACGAACGGCAGGCATCGCGCGGCCGGGAGCGGGTGGGAACGGTGGTGTCCGAGCCCAAGTACGACTGCGCTGCGGCCGGAGGAATGGTAGCGAGGGAGAAGGCCGCGCTGAGCGAGCGGGGCATCGGCCGGCTGCGATCCGGCCGCGTCGGTCATCGCCAGATGCGGGGGCGGGAAACAGGCTCCGCCTGCGAGGTTGATCCGGCCTGTCGCTGCGGCACATCGGGCTGCTGCCATTGGCGCGGCCGTCGCGTAAGTCGCGCCTACTACGGCAGCGGCGGAGGCTTCGATGGAAAAGTGAACCTGACCTGAACCTGACCTCCTTCCTCCGCCCCGCTTAGAATGGCTTACGACCCCTGCCCTGTCGCCATAGGACGCGTCAAACGGTCCGCAACGCCGCCGACGGTTTCCCGCGAGTCATCGTGCGTGTGTGGCGGCGGCGTTGCGGATCAAGTTGACCCACCCGCCGGGGCCTTGCGGTAACGTTGTGGGAGTCTGCTTTCATGGTTCTCGGGTTTGGCCGCCAACGGCTGGCCCGACAACCAACATGCCATCTGCGTCATCTGCGTGACTTGACCTGGGGCAATTCAGGGGCCATGCTATCCCGCGGGTCGAGCGGCCGCTGAACAAATGGCCGCGGAAACCCCTGGCCCAAACCACGCCCGCAAGAGCGGAGAAGGAGGCACGGCATGCGACGGATACCGACCACGATGGTGTTGGCAATTGCATGCATGGCTGTGGGCGGTTGCAAAGACGCGGAGGGCGGCGGTAAACCCAAGGGCCAAGGAACGAGGC
This sequence comes from uncultured Phycisphaerales bacterium, assembly GCA_963836515.1. Classification (GTDB taxonomy): domain Bacteria; phylum Planctomycetota; class Phycisphaerae; order Tepidisphaerales; family Tepidisphaeraceae; genus CAWIJX01. The sequence goes on along the minus strand of CAWIJX010000001.1, from coordinate 12,295 downwards.
AGACGACAAACGCTCGCAGCGATTCCGTCGAACCAGCGCCGCCTGGGACTGGACCATCGTCGCCTGCAAGCCTCAACGTGCCCACCCTCTTCTTGATCGCCAAGGACCTCAATATCCTGGTGGTCATGCCCGGCCAAGCCGCGAGCGGCAGCGTGAATTCCGGAATGGGCAGCGCCATGACGCTCACGCCGCAGGATGCCGACGCGATCCTCGCAACCTGCCCCAGCGTGCGGGCGGCCGCGCCGGTGGTGCGGGCCAGCGCCAGGTCGTCTACGGCAACCGCAACTGGGTGCCGATGACCATCTACGGTACCACGCCCGCGTTCCTGGACGTGCGCGACTGGACCAACATGGCGCAGGGCGAGGAGTTTGAGGACCGTGATGTTCGCAATGCCAGCAAGGTGTGCCTGCTGGGGCAGACTTTGGTGAAGAATCTGTTTGACGAAGGCGAGTCTCCCATCGGCAAGGAGATCAGAATACGGGGTGTGGTCCTCAAGGTCATCGGAGTCCTTCAACCGAAGGGCACCAATGCGTTTGGAACCGACCAGGACGATATCCTGCTGGCGCCTTGGACCACTATCAAGGACCGCGTCACCGGCACCAAGGCCACCGGCAACCAGACTGCCGCCACCACCACTGATGCCTCTACGCAGGCTAATTCGCTGCTCAATCAGCTTTACCCCACCGCCCAGCCTAAGCTCTACCCCGACGTTCCCGTGACACAGGCCTCCGGCACCCCCCTGCCCGTGCGATACACCAACGTGGACCAGATTCTCGTTGCGGCGAGATCCGCCAACGACATGCCAGCGGCCATTAGCGAGGTCACAGCGTTGCTCCGTGAAAGACATCGCTTGCGACCCGGGAAGACCGATGATTTCACCATTCGCGATATGGCCGACCTTACCAAGGCCGGACGCTGAACGGGGACGGAAGAAACGGAAGTAGTTTTCGGGAGCTGAGATCTGTAACAGCCATGTAGCCATGCAGGGTCCGCAAGAGGCCGCGCCGCCATATTCCATTCAGCCAATGAACTCCATCGCGGCGTCTTGCGGACCGCCTCTCCCCCGAGCGCGCCAAACGGTCAGTAACGCCGCCGACGATCTCCCGTGAGTGATCGTGCGTAGGTGGCGGCGGCGTTGCGAACCACGACTCCGCCATGCCAGGCGGCGCGGCCGGGGGCGGCACGCTCTACGCATTGCCCCCGCCCGGCCGCTTCGATACAGTCACCGCCACAAGGAGGCTCGCATGAAGATCACTCGCGTTGAGACATTCATCCTGCACGTGCCCGTCACGCGCCAGCAGATCGCCGACAGCACTCACCAGATCACGCACTGGGGCGCGCCTGGCGTCATCATCCACACCGACAATGGCCTGGCCGGCTATGGCTTTGGCGGCACGCATGCCCACCTGCCCACCGATCGTCTCATCACCGACTGCATCGCCAATGTCCACGCGCCGCTGCTGCTGGGCAAGGACCCTCACGAGGTGCAGTGGCTCTGGCGGCAGCTCGCGTACTACCCGCCGGCGCAGTGGGTCGATCGCAGCGGCACGACGCACCTGGCGCTGGCCGCCGTGGATATCGCGCTGTGGGACCTGAAGGCGAAGGCGGCCGGGCTGCCGCTGTGGAAATACCTGGGCGGATCGGCCGCCCGCAAGGTCGAGATCTACAACACCGACGGCGGCTGGTTGAACTGGTCGCTGCAAATGCTCGTGGACGACTGCAAACGCCTCGTCGAGCAGGAAGGCTTCCGCGGCATCAAGATCAAGGTCGGCAGCCCCGACCCCTACGACGACCTCGTGCGCATCGAGGCAGTGCGCAAGGCCATCGGCCCGCGCATCAAGGTCATGGTCGATGTCAACGGCAAGTGGGACCTCACCACCGCCTGCCGGATTGGCCAGCGATTTGCCGACTATGACCTCTACTGGTTCGAGGAGCCGACCTGGTACGACGATGTCGAGGGCCACGCGACGCTCGCCCGCAAGATCGGCACGCCCATCGCGCTGGGCGAGCAGCTCGGGTTGCTGGACAGTTTCCGCGAGTTCATCAAAGCCGGCGCTGTACATTTTGTTCAGCCGGATGTGACTGCGCCTGGCCGGGATTACCGAGTGGTGGCAGGTGGCCGACCTGGCGCTGGCGTTCCGCCTGCCCGTCTCGCCGCACGCCGGCGACATGGCCGCCGTCCAGCGCCATCTGTCCATCGCCCATCCCGCCTGCACGATCCTCGAGTACATCCCGTGGCTCTCGCCGTATCTGGAGGAGCCGCTGGTCGTGAAGGACGGCTGCATCGCGCATCCGGAGATGATTGGCGCTGGCTCGACGCTGCGCCGGGATGCGTTGGAGAAATACAACGTCCGCTGAGGAACGCCGTGCTGTTGGTCGCCCTGTTTTTCGTCGGCCTGATCGCCGGCTTCGTCGACGCCATCGCCGGCGGCGGCGGGCTGCTGACATTGCCGTCGCTGATCCTCCTGGGGAATCTCCCCGCCAATCTCGCGCTGGGCACGAACAAAGGCCAAGGCGTCTTCGGCACCGGCATGTCGCTGGCGCGATTCGCCCATTCGCCACTGCTCGATCGCCGGCGCGCTCTCGATCGTTCGTGCCCGCACTGATCGGCGCAGCAATCGGCGTCTGGGCGGTCACACGGATTCCCAACAGTTGTCTCACTCCTCTGGTAATGGCCCTGCTCATCGCCGCCGCCGTTGCCATGATCGTTCAGCGGCCCGGCGCTGCTGAGCTGTCGCCAATCCATCGCAGCTTTTTCATTGCCGCAGCAATTGCGTTCTTCCTCGCGTTCTACGACGGCTTCTTTGGCCCCGGCACCGGCACGTTCCTCATCCTCGCCTACACCTGGCTGTTCCACGACCCGCTCGACGCCGCCAGCGCCAACGCCAAGGTCGTCAACTTCGCCAGCAATCTCGCGTCGATGGTTGCATTCGGACTGAGTGGCGCGATTGTGTGGAAGCTCGCCGCCCCCATGGCCGCCGGCCAGCTCATCGGCGGATATTTCGGCGCGCACGCCACGATCCGCGGCGGCCGGGCGGTTGTGCGATATGCCGTCATCGTCGTCTCGCTGGCTCTGGTAATCCGGCTGGGGTGGCGGTTATTCTGATTTGCCCGTGGAAGGAGTACCCATGCGATCATTCGTGAATGTCCTCTCCATCGTGACTGCCGCGTTCGTGTGCTCTGTTGTCGGTGCCGAACTGGCAACCGCCAGTGAGGGCACCGGCGGCACAGTATCTCGTCCCGCCGACGCCCTTCCCGATTTGCCGCCAGGCCAGCGATGGCAAGCAATCCCGCAGCTTTCCGACGAATTCGACGGGACGAAACTCAACCCCGCCAAATGGATTCCCCGCCATCCCAACTGGCAAGGCCGCGAACCCAGCCACTTCAAGCCCGAGAATGTCACCATCGCCGACGGCATGCTCCAGCTCAAATCCACGCCCGCCGTTTCCGACATGTCGGGCGTGAAGGACATCAGCAAAGATGTTTGGGTCCACGCCGCCTGCGTCGCCTCCACCCGGCCAACGGCGATGCCCGGCTTCTACCAGGCCCGCTTCAAGGCCTCGCGCCTTTCCATGACCTCCTCCTTCTGGTTCCAAGGCAAGTCCAGCGAGATCGACGTTGTCGAGCAGCTCGGCGCGCCGCTGAAAGACCCGCGCCGCGGCCAGCTCATGCTGATGAACACGCACTACTTCGCCGGCGGCTGGAAGGCCGACCGCGCCACGCCCCAGCAATGGAAAATGCCCACCGGATCGGCCGATGACTACCACGTCTACGGCGCCTGGTGGAAGGACAAGGACACGATCTGGTTCTATCACGACGGCGTGAAGGTCGCCGAGATGAAGACCGGCGGCGAGTTCCTCGAACCGCAATACCTGTTCTTCGACACCGAGGTCTTCATCTGGGACGGTAATCCGACGCTCGATTCACTGAAAGACCCGGCGAAGAACACGATGTACGTCGAACTGGGTGCGCTGCGTGGAAGCTGGCCCCTTGAGCGGCTGGCCCGCGATCGGCAGGCTACGGCAATGCCGCCGTCTCGCCGTGCAGCCGCTCGACGAGATGGTCCACCACCGCGAGCCGCTCGTGCAGTTCGCCGCGCACGCGGGCGCTGTCGGTGTGATGGATCTCCGAAGGCAGCTCGCGGCGCTCAGCCTGCAGCAGCTCGGTTATGAGGTCCCGCTCCACATCGGAAAGCTCCAGTTGATACATAAGAACCTCCGTCAAGAACGCACACCCCTGTGTATTGTAGCCCGCCGGACGGGAGGAGACTGCCGGGAAAGTGCGCGACGTGGCCGGCTCGCAAGCGAGCCGGCCAAACCGCGGCGCGGTATGATTCCGCCATGTTTGACCTGAAGGACAAGATCGCGGTGGTCACGGGCGCGGCATCGGGCATTGGCGAGGCGATTGCACGGACTTTCGCGACGGCCGGCGCGGTTGTCTACCTGGCCGACTGCAATGCCGGGAACGGGTCGCGAGTTGCGCAGGAAATCGTGGCGGGCGGCGGCAAGGCCGAATTCCTGAAGGTGGACGTGGCGGAGGAAGGCGAGTGCCGAGCGGCCGCCGAGACGGTGCTCAAGCGTCACAGTCGGTGCGACGTGCTCGTCAACGATGCGGGGATCGGATCGGTGGGGACCGTGCTCACGACCAGTGGCGAGGAACTGGATCGGCTCTATCGCGTGAACGTCAAGGGCGTTCACTTCATGGGCCAGGCATTCCTGCCTTCGATGATCCAGCGGCAATGGGGCTCGGTGATCAACATGGCCAGCATCGCGGGGGTCGTGGCCGTGCGCGACCGCTACGCCTATACGATGACGAAATTCGCGGTCGTGGGGCTGACCAAGTCGATGGCGCTGGACCTGGCCGACAGCAAGGTGCGCGTGAACTGCATCTGCCCCGGGCGGGTCGAGACGCCGTGGGTGGCCGTGCGGCTGAAGGAGTATCCCGACCCGAAGAAGGCGTATGAGGAGATGGCCGGCACGCAGCTACTCAAGCGCATGGGCAGGCCCGAGGAGATCGCGGCCGCGGCGCTGTATCTGGCGGCGGATGAATCGGCGTTTGTCACGGGATCGTGCCTGATGATTGACGGGGGATGGAGCGCGGGGAAGTGATCTCAAATTTGAAATTTCAGATTTCAGATTGCGGTGGCGGTGTAATCGGGCCGGCATCGGCCTTCTCCAACAGGTCGTCGGCAATGGGCTTGTGGCGCTGCGCCACCAGATCCAGAGGATGACCAGGACCGCGACGAGCAGGATCCCCAGTGAGATCCAATGTTTGTATGGGGCGATCTTCTCCGCCACCTTCGCCGGGTCGCCGATGCTCTTGCCCCCCCACCAGCCCAGCGCGATGAACATGCCGCCGCTGACGAGCGCGGCCAAGCCGTCGGCGATGAGGAACTTCATGAAGTTGAACCGCGTTGCGCCGGCGGCCACGACCATCGCGCCGCGAATTCCCGCGAAGAGCCGGCCGACGGCAACCACCCACACGCCGTAGCGCTCGAAGAGGTGCTCGGCGCGGGCGATGCGCTTTTCGGTGACGTGCTTGCCGATGAACGGGATCTTGGTGATGTGCAGGCCGTACTTCTTACCGAAATGGTAGAGGACGATGTCGCCGCCGATGATGCCCGACCAGGCCAGCGCGCCGGCGACGACGATGTTCATCTTCCCCTGGGCCACGGCAAAGCCGGCCAGCAGGAGCGGAATGTCTTCCGGGAGCGGCAGACCAAGGCCGCATGAGAAGAGCAGCCCGAAAAGAAGGAAATATCCGCCAGCCTGCATCCAGCCCTCGACGTGCTGAAGGTCCAGGCCGAAGACGGCCAGAGAATGTGCGAAGGCGGCGAGCATGGAGGGCGGGATTATGGTGGAGTTGACGGGGATGTGCAATGACATCCCCGCAAACGCCGTCGGATGTCAGATGTAGTACATGCTCTGCTGCCCGGCAGCGCAATTCACATGCTCCATCAACTCCTCCAGGCTCATTTTGTCGAGGACGCCATCGGTTGCCTGAGTGAGCTTGTTATTGATCAGCCGGACGGCGATATGGCCCGGCGAGGATTCACCGGGATTGGTGGGCTCCTTGAGCGTCAGGCGGCCTTCAAGCCGCCGGATGATCTCGCCCACGCGGATGTCGCGCAGCGCACGCGACAGGCGATAGCCGCCGCCACTGCCCACTTTGCTCTCCAGAAAGCCGCCCCGCCGAAGTGCCAGCAGGATGGACTCGAGAAACTTGGTCGGCAGTTGCTCCTGCTCGGCCAGGTCCTTGGACTGCACATGGTTGCGCGGCCAAAGCTGGGCCAGTTGAACAACCGCACGCAGTCCGTATTCAGTCCGTTTGGATAAACGCAATTCAAGCTCCAGAAATCCTACGAAAATAGTATGCGAAGGGGAGAAGGTGTCAATACACGCGAACTCGGGCTATCCTATACTCCATCATGCGTCGTAGCGTCAGGCGATTGGCCATCCTCGTGCTGTCGGCTCTACTGGCCGGCGCGGCATCGGCACAGCCGCAGCAGGCGGGCAAGCTCAGCGCGTCGGCCGTTCTGAACAGCACCGCCCTTCATCCCGGCCAGCGGGTGCTGCTTGCCGTGATCATCGATGTGGAGAAGGGATACCACGCGCAATCGCACAAGCCGGTGGGCAAGGATGACATCAAACTGGAACTGGAATTGGAGGACAACGCTCTGGTGGAGTTTGGAGCCGGGGTCTACCCGCCCGGCGAGGAAAGGGAATACGAGGGACTCGGCAAGCTGAGCGTGTATACCGGGCGGATGGTCGTTTACGTGCCCTTGGAAATATCGCAGCAGGCTGCGCCGGGCGATCTGCGGATCGCCGGGGAGGTCCACTACCAGGTGTGTGACGACAAGGGAAGCTGTTTTCCCCCGGCCAAGGCGCGCTTTGAGGTCGCCAGCAAGGTGGTGGCGGCGGACCAGCCAGCGTCAGCCCATCGGCCGGAATTATTCGCGGCATACAAGCCCGCGGCCACGCAGCCCTCGGCGACACGGCCCGCAACACGACCCACGGCGGCAGCGCAGCCGCCGCCAACAGGCCGGTTGGTTTGGCGCGATTACAGTGATGGCGCACTGCGGGATGCGCAACGCCAAGCGCATCGCGCTGGTGGACTTCACCGCAAGCTGGTGCGTCAACTGCCAGTACGTCGATGGGACCGTCTTTCGCGATCCCGGCGTGATCAACGCGCTGTTCGAAGCACAATGTCGTGCTCCTCAAAGGCGATGTCACACACGACTCGGCGCCGGCGAATCCCCTGCTGAGCAAGCTCACCAACGGAACCGGTGGAATTCCGCTGACGGCCATCTACTTCCCCGGCCGCGAGAAGCCGGTGCTGCTGTCGAGCATCTATCAGGCGGCGACGCTCGTCAACACACTGGCGCATCCCGATGCCGATCGGGGCCTGACCGTGAGCTTGTTCGGCTGGATCATTCACCTCGACTCGCTGCCCGTCGTGCTGGCGCTCGCGTTTTTCGTCGGCATCATCTTCAACCTCATGCCCTGCGTGCTGCCGGTGCTGCCGTTGAAGATCATGAGCTTCTACGAGACGGCCCAGCATGACAGACACAAGAGCGTGCTGCTGTCGCTCTGGTTCAGCGGCGGCATCATCTTCACGTTCCTGATTCTGGCGCTTCTGGTCGTGGTGCTGCATACGCTGCAATGGGGCCAGCTTTTCGGCAAGGCGTGGTTCATCTGGACCATCGTGGCGATCCTGGTGGCGCTGGCTCTGAGCATGATGGCGGGGCAGTCGATCCGGCTGCCCAATGCGGTCTACAGCATCACGCCCAGGCATGAGACCTACACCGGGAATTTCCTTTTCGGCATTCTGGCGGCCGTGCTGTCGACGCCGTGTACCGCGCCGATGTTTCCGCCGGTGCTGATCTGGGCAGCGGCCCAGCCGTGGGCTGTGGGGACGAGCGCGATACTGATGGTGGGCGTGGGGATGGCCGCGCCGTATGTCCTGCTCAGCGCGTTTCCCGAAGTGGCCAGGAAGTTCCCGCGAACCGGGCCGGTATCGGAACTGATCAAGCAGATGATGGGATTCCTGCTGCTGGCGGCCGCGGCGTTCTTCGCCGGCTCGCGATTCCTGGTGGGCAGCAGCGTGTGGTGGCCGGTTTTCGCGGTCATCGTCGCATCAGGGATATATCTGGTGGCGCGGACAGCCCGGCTGATGCCGCGGCCCCGGCCAGTGGTTGTGGCGTCCGTGATTGCCGTAGTCATGGTGGGCCTTTCGCTGCGGCTCATCCTTGGCGCAACCGGAGTGCTGGGGTAGGTGATCGGTAATCGGTGATCGGTGAGCAGTGGATTGCATATAGTTGGCATATGAGTTACGAGCCGATCGAACTCGAAGAAGGCAGCGGAGCGAGCATCCCGGAGGATGCGCGTTGGCGTATGGTTGAACCGCCGCCGGTCAGCCTGGTGGCGGTGGCCGATGTGACGCTGCCCGCGCCGGCCGGATGCGAGTGGCAGCTCGACGATTTCTACGTCGGGCTGCTGGGATTCTGGTCGGAGACGTCGGTTTTCCCGGCCTATCGGGCGGACAACTTCATCCTGAGATTTGAAGTGGTCGAGTGCCGGCGCAGCACCAGAATTATCGTATCCTGCGGATCATCGTGCCGTCGCTGGTGGAAATGGAATTGAAGCTGGTCGAGGCGCAGATCGTGTATGATCGCCAGAAAGGGCTGATGCCGGGGGAGGAATCGCTGGTGCTGGCCGACCCGGCGGGGAATTGGGTGGAGCTGGTGGAATCGAGGAAGGTGATGTAGGGGGTTGCCGCATATGGCAATTGTAGTGGGCGGGCCTGCCGGTTTGGCTTGGTTTCGCAGGGGAGGATGCGCGGCAGAGGGAGTGGAATCGGCAAGCTCTGGCGGGGCGGGAGGTTGCGGGTTTGGGGCGGGGGGATCGGTGGGTTCGTTCGGCAGGCGATCACCTTCACCACTGAGGCGCGGAGACACGAAGGCATCGGCGGGTGGAGGGGCGGGGATTTCAGATTGCAGATTGCAGATTTCAAATATCTCAGGGGTTTCGGAGTCGGCGGTGAGGATTGGGTTGGGGAGGATCATGGCTGCTTTCGTTGGGGTTCCACAACTACTGGCGTGTTGCGCCGATCGGTGGGGGATGGCGCGACATCGCGCAACGGAGTTGTGGTGGTTGCGGGGGAAGACGCGGTGTTCGGCGTGGCGGGGTGATCGATTTGCGCAGCGCGCGGGGGATTCACCGCCGAGGCGCGGAGGCCGGGGAGCGGCGGCGGGGCAAAAAAGGCTTATGCCGGCTTAGGCCGCTTATGACTGTCGACGGGAGGATAGAGAATGGGCGTGGAATGCTCGAAGAAACTGGGGCGAAAGCCGGCGGCGTGGTGGACGATGAAGGCGGAATGGCCGGCCGAATTGAGAATATCGGCGTGGCGGTAGAGGACGCGCAGGCCGCCGGAAGGATGGGGCAGGTCGGGGGCGAGGAGATAGATGGGCATTGCATGGGGATTTTCGATTTTTGAGTTTCGATTTTCAATTGCGGGGGTAAAACCGCCAAGACGCCAAGGCGCGAAGTTGAGTCGGGAGAAGCCGGATAGCGTAGCGAATCGGTCCCAATGCATCTACATTTATCAATTTATTTGCGATTTGCGTTACCCTGCGTAATTTGCAGAATATTCTCTTGCAGGGGGGGGCAAAGCCGTGATATAAGAGACAGTGGCTTGCCCGGCGGCTTTGCGTGGGTGCGAAGCCAGCGCGGCTGCGGGGCAGGGAAAAAAGGAATTGCGCGGGCTCGCGCACGGCACAATCAAGGGCCTGTTGTTTTGACCTTTCCTTATGTCGGGGCGAAAGCTCGCGCGGAGATGGTGCGCGAGGTCGAAAGGAGGCAGGTCGTGCGAACAGAACAGGCGACGCGTCGCGAGTTGCAAACACGGTTGTGGCATTGTCTTGCGCATAATAGGACTGCTCTTGACCTTGGCGATGGTGCGCGATGCGACGGCTCAAGGCGGCTTCGTCAATTCCAATTCGTTCATCGATCACAGCGGTTCGCCGATAAGAATCACCCCTACCGGGTGGGTTGAAGACCAACTCGCTTCAGTGGAGTTTCGGATTGGAACGGACAAGACATTCTATTCGTGGGGAGAGCAAGTAAACGTGGTCCACCGGGTAAGCAATATCGGCGAGTTGACAAGAACGTTTCAGTTTAACTGCGAACCGTGGGAGAACCTACAAATTCAGCAGGACGGGCAGCTGATATGGGAGCGGCCGACCCCGTTTGCTATGTCCAGACCCAAGGTTGTGCTGAGTCCGGGAGATGTTTGGGAGTCGCAGTATACGTGGGATCTGCGCGACAATGCGGGCGAGTTCGTTCCCCCAGGGCAATACGACGTGACGGGCGTGTTGTACGGCGACGGATCAAGCATCTCGGTGCCGATCACTGTGCTACCCGAGCCGTCAGGCGTGGGCGTGACGCTGGTTGGTGCCGGGCTTTGGACGCTGCGCCGCAGGCGTCGGCCCTGAGTGGGATCGCGGGGGCGGGCGGTTTGATGAACAACTGACGACAACGTTAGGCCTTGCGACGGAAACTCAAGGCTGGAAGGGATGTTCTGCGCCCTCTGCGCATAGGGAAAGGAGACATGTCATGGCGGTGAAGGCTAATGGCGGTAGGCCGCGAGTTGGCGGCAGTTGTGGGCTCAGGCGAAGAGTTCGGGTAATGGGCGACGCCGCTCGATCAGTCGCTGAAGCGTTGGAACAGCGCGCCCTCTTGAGCAATGTGCAAGTGCTCGGGGGCTCAAGTATTCAGGCCGAGCCCCAGGCAGTAGAGACCTACGACGTTGGAGAGCAATCGTGGCGCGCTACGGACACTCAGCCGCTCTTGCGCGTCGCCGGAGAGGTGGCAGTTGGCCTTGCGCCCGGTGCTTCGAAGGCCCATGTGTTGGGCGAACTGGCGAATTCGGGCGGGTTACTCAGCGACCTTGTTGACGGGTCCATCCTCGACAGCGCGAGCTTCACACTTCTGGCAAAGCTGCCCGATAGCCGGGATGTGCCGACGGCCGAAAACGAGGGGCTCTTGAGCGCACTGGGGCACATGGATGGCGTAGCGTGGGCTGTACCGGTGTATTTGGACCGCGAGTTGGGCCTCAAGGAGATTGTGACCGACGAGGTCATCGTAGCTCTTGGGTCGGTGAGCATCCAGGGTATCGTGGGTCCAGATGTAATAAGCTGGCACCACCTGACGGGATCGACGAATCAATACGTACTGAAGCTTGACGAGCGCGGGCCGGATGCTCTGGCGGCGATCAGAAGGTATGCTGCGCTGCCGGGCGTCCAATGGGCGGAACCCAATGCCTACGTTCAGGTACGCGAGGATTCCGCGCCGAACGACGCGTATTATTCCTATGAATGGAACATGCCGAATGCTTCCGTCCCCGCGGCTTGGGATTTGCTTTCGGCGGCCCATCCGGGCCAGAAGCCAGGGAACGGCGTCGTGATAGCAATCATGGACGACGGTGTGGACCTGTCGCATCTCGACCTCTCGATCTGGCAGAATCCTGGTCAACCCACTGGTAGCACCGGGGACGACGACAACAACAGTTATCCGGGCGACGTTCACGGCTGGGACTTCTTGGATGGAACCTCTGATCCGAGCCCATCCACCGCCGGCGCGAATCACGGGACGGCTGTCGCTGGCGTCGCGGCGGCGGTCGGTAACAACAACGGGCGGGGCGTTGCGGGCGTCGCCTATGGAAGCTCGGTCATGCCGCTCAAGATCGCAGACACGGACAACCCAACCGTAGATCACTATGCGACCCCCGAGCATCTCGCTGATGCAATCTACTATGCGGCGGGGCTGGACTCGAATGGCGCCCCGAGCTGGCACGGAGCTGACGTGCTCAACTTCAGTTGGGGGTGGCCTTCCTATGAGGTAGTCACACAGGCATTCGCGACCGCCGCCACTAAGGGTGCGGGGGCCTCGGGATGCCGGTCTTTGTCTCGTCCGGCAATTTCGCGAGCGGGTATCTGCGAAAGAAACTAACCATTGATAACTCACCAAACCCTGATAGTGCCGCAACTTTCAAAGTTCGTTGGGAGTATACCAAAGATCAGGCCAACTACGCCGGAGCTGATACTGTGTGGTTGGCGTCGATGGGTTTTCCCGATGGGTTGCACGAGTTCTTCAACGGCAGCACACTCCCCGTCGGCTGGTTGACATATTCCACACCTTCGGGAGCGCCATGGAGCGTGATTACGGATGATCCGAGTCACACCTATGGCACCGGAAATGCCGTGAGAGCCGGAGCAATCGGCAACGCCGCATCGACT